>JAGOBA010000002.1 GCA_017983635.1 Alphaproteobacteria bacterium | reverse complement strand
ACCCGAGGGGCCGATCTACCCGGGAACATGTCGGACGCTCAGTGCGCAACACCGCGACACACGGCTTCAGCGCGGCGATCAGCATGCGTGGCGGCTTGATGTGGTGAAGGCGTTCGCTTCTGTCGGAAGCACGCTTGAGTTTCAGGAATTGGGGTCGGGTCCGAACGGTGAAACTGGCACGATCGCGGCACGTGTCGACGCATTCGGCGACTTTGTGTTGGCGCGCAAGGATGCGCCTGCGAGTTATCACTTGGCGGTCGTTGTCGATGATGCCTTGCAAGGGATAACGATGGTGACGCGGGGAAACGATTTGTTTGCGGCGACAAGCCTGCACCGGTTGCTGCAGGAGCTGCTCGGGCTGCCGGCGCCCGCCTATTCGCATCACCGGTTGATTTGCGATGCGACCGGCAAGCGGCTGGCCAAGCGCGATCAGGCGACGACGCTGAGAACGCTACGCGCGGGCGGCTGGACGCCCGCGCGGATTCGAAAAGCGGTGGGGCTTACCAGTCGTTGAGGCCGCTGAAACGCTGGAAGCCCGCGGCCTGGGCCCAGAAGGCCCATTCGCCGCGCAGGCGTTCGGTGTCGCCAGGCGAATTCAGACCACGGCCAATGCCGAGGATCGTGAGTTCCTCACAGCCGGGGAACGGCGCGACGTTCGGCGCAGGCAGCGTGGAGGAGCGGCGCGAGAGGTTCGCGACCTGCGAATCCTCAACACCGTCGCTCGCCAAGATCACTTGCGTCGGCATGGCGTGACAGTCGACGACGTTGGCGACGTTCAAGAGAAACGGCACGATGTTCGTCGCGTTTTGTGCCTGAATCTTGCCCTTTCGCACCATTTGCGGAACGCCCGCGACGACGCTGCCGATCAGGGTTGCCATGTCCTCGGCGCGAGCCGTCTTGGGCGCGATCACGATGTCCAAGGTCAACGGCGAGTTGGCCGCCGAGTTATAGGAGCCAAACGACCGCAGGAGGACGCGGGAGTGCGGCGCGAGGTTTGCGATCAGCGGACGAATGCGCTCGCTGACGCGATAGGCAAACGCTTCATCGCGGATCAACGGATTTGAGGTCGAGAGGTCAATCCCGATTACAAGCGTACGCGGCGGGTTCGGCGCACCGTAGTTCGGATAGGCGTTGGCATTGATCATGGCCGCCAAGCCGCCCACGAAGGCGAGCATCGGCAACAACAGCAGCGTGCGAAGAATGGACACCGTTCTAGACCTCAAGCTGAAGCGACTTTTTTGTTGCGATAGTCATCGAGGTTGTCGATGTTGGCGTTCGATCCGCCGAACGAGAAGCTGTCGCCGACTTCATCGGCGGCCTCGTTGGCCCGTCGCAGCAAGTACCCTTGTCGTGAATTACCAAAACGGCCGGCGACGACGCCTTCCGTATAGACGGTCAAGAACTCCGACAGCTTCGCCTGCTTGAAATCCTCCGGGTCGCGCTTGAGGTGCGCCAGGTCGAGTTGCGCCTGGCGCAGACCGTCGCGCACGAAGTTGCCGCGCACCGCTTCCTTGTGACTGTCGTAAAGGGCGCCGCCGGTGATGCCGGTGAAGCCACGCATCGCGCTGTGCAACGCCATCGCACCGATCGAGGCCACGACGAGGAAGATAACGCCGAGCGAGAACAGCCAGATGATGAGCTCGTATTTCTTGAGCGCCTTCACTTCGGCCGGCACGGCGGCGGCTCGTGGCGGTTTCACACCGAGACCTTTGAGGAATTGGTCGATCGATTGCGCCGACTGGTTGACGTCGAAGCCGAAGACCTTGGCGCCTGCCGGCAAGCTGTTGTTCGCCCAGAGCAGGCCGATGCCGATCACCATGAAGGCCGTGATCAGGAAGATCAGCAACGAATAGGCGACGCGGCCGCCGTGGCCGATGTTGGAGATGAGGTAGTGAACGGCGAGCGTCGCGAACACGACTTGCAGCGATTTCGCCGCCACGGTCGTCGCCATCGCCGGCGGGACTTCGCCGAATTCGTTGGAAAGGGCGCGCGTCCAAAACTCGTGAATGATGTTGTAATCGACGAACATGGCGGTCAGAAAAATGCCGACGCCGAGCAACACGGCCGTCCAGTGATGGAATTGTGCGCCTGGTCCGTAGACCCGGCGGCGCAAATTCTCAGCGCGAAGTTGAAGGCTGTTCTCGGTGTGGGAGCCTAACCAGTTGCGGAGCAGCGTCCCCGTTATTTCGACGCCGCGGTGACCCCAGTTGTAGGCACGCCCGGTCGGGCTTTCGTTCGCGTCGTATTTCGACATCCCCAGCTTGGCCATCGTCGTCGTCCCCTAGGAAGAATTGAATGGCCTTAGTGAACGCCTAGGCCCAACCTCCGTTTGGACCATGACTGTGACGGAATCAGGGCAGGTAAGGTTATTCGAGGTCGACCTGGCAAAACTCGCGGGCGCTTGCGTTGAGCATCGATTGTTCGGAGCACACGAAAACTCTGCACTTCCGGCAATTGTGATCAAATTGGGGCGACAAGTTGAAATTTCGATGGCGCCGCTCGACGCCACCACAGTGGATTGTTTCTTGCTAGCTGAAAACGTTCTCGATGATGTCGGCGACGATGCGTGTGGTCGAATCGACAAGCGCGATGTCTTCGCCGACGCGGTAGTACACGTAGCCGCGATGGACGGGGAGCTTTGCCAGCAGGTCGCGCGGGAGCGCCTCCAGCGGGAGCGACGGCGGTAATGGCTTGCCGGGTGCGAAGCCTTTGGCGAGTTCCATCGGAACGCCGGTCCATACGATGGGTTTGGTTGAGAAGTAGACGCGCACGATGGTGGAATCCAATTGCGTGAAGCGTGGCGCGGCGTCTGCGGGCAGGCTTGAGCAGATCGACAAAAGCACGGCGGCGGCGAGCGATCGGCGCTTCATGGCGGCCTCCAAGAAGACAAACGGCGGGCGCGCATCAAGGCCCGCCGCGCTTTAAGACGGATTGAACCCGGTTCGAGCAATTCGAAACGTTGGCCTGGCGCTTGGCGCTGCTGCGCACGGGTTTGTTAAGCATCAGAATCGCTGCCGCGTGGAGCTGCTGCGGCGCAGCGTGTCGGTCAGAAAAGTAGTCCACACTGCCGCAGTTGGTAATTTTTGGTAAGAAGTCTGTGGATTTTTTGGGCTTCCTTGCGAAAGCGCCATATTGCAGTGCACAAACGGGGGTGTTATTCGGGCCCCCTTCCGTAGCGTGCAAAAGGGCAACCCATGGCAGCGGCGACGACGGCGGTGAAAGAAGCAAAACCCGCCTACAAGGACCTCTACGAGATCGGTGAGATTCCGCCGCTCGGTTACGTACCTTCGAAGATGTACGCGTGGGCGATCCGCAAGGAACGGCATGGCGAGCCCGAGAAGTCGATGCAGATCGAAGTCGTGCCCACATGGGAACTCGACAGCCACGACGTGCTCGTTCTCGTGATGGCGGCGGGCGTGAACTACAACGGCGTTTGGGCGGGCCTCGGCACACCGGTCTCGCCGATCGACGGGCACAAGAATCCATTTCATGTCGCCGGCTCCGATGCGTCAGGCATCGTGTGGGCGGTCGGCTCGAAGGTGAAGCGATGGAAGGTCGGCGACGAAGTCGTCATCCATTGCAATCAAGACGACGGCGACGATGAAGAGTGTAACGGTGGCGATCCGATGTTCTCGCCGTCGCAGCGTATTTGGGGTTACGAAACGCCGGACGGTTCGTTCGCACAGTTCTGCCGCGTGCAGGACCGGCAGCTGATGGAGCGGCCGAAGCATCTTACCTGGGAAGAGTCGGCTTGCTACACACTGACCTTGGCCACGACCTACCGCATGTTCTTCGGTCATCGTCCGCATATTCTGCGGCCCGGTCACAACGTGCTCGTGTGGGGCGCGTCGGGCGGATTGGGATCGTTCGCGGTGCAGCTTTGTGCCGTGTCGGGGGCGAATGCGATCGGCATTATCTCTGACGATACGAAGCGCGACTTCGTGATGAGTTTGGGCGCCAAAGGCGTTATCAACCGGAAAAATTTCAAGTGCTGGGGGGCGATGCCTCAGGTCGGCACGCCCGCCTATGACGAATGGACCAAGGAAGCGCGCAAGTTCGGCAAAGCGATTTGGGACATCACGGGGAAGGGCAACGACGTCGACTTCGTATTCGAGCATCCCGGCGAGTCGACGTTCCCAGTCTCGTGCTTGGTGGTGAAGCGCGGCGGCATGGTGGTCTTCTGCGCCGGTACGACCGGCTACAACATCACCTTCGACGCGCGGTACGTGTGGATGCGCCAGAAGCGCATTCAGGGGTCGCACTTTGCGAACCTGCAGCAGGCCTCCCAAGCAAACCGGCTCGTGCTGGAGCGGCGCATCGATCCATGCATGTCGGAAGTCTTCTCCTGGCACGACATTCCGAAAGCGCATACGAAGATGTGGAAGAACGAGCATCTGCCTGGGAATATGGCTGTGCTCGTCAACGCGGTGAAAACCGGCATGCGGACGCTGGACGACGCGATCGAGGCCGGAAAGCGCTAAGCGGGCATTGAGACCTTTGGGTCCACCCACTACTTTCTCTCGGGTAGGTCCATAGAGCCTGGGAGAACGCCATGACGGGAAAGACACTTTCGGGTCGATGCTTGTGCGGCGCCGTTCGCTTCGAAGCCACCCCGGAAACGATGGCGATGGGCGTTTGCCATTGCTCGATGTGCCGCAAGTGGTCCGGCGGCACGTTCATGGCGGTGGAGTGCGGGACGTCGTTGAAGATCGAGAACCAAGCGGCGCTCGGCGTCTACACGTCGTCCGATTGGGGCGAGCGTTGTTTCTGTAAGACCTGCGGTACGACGCTGTTTTGGCGGATGCGCGACGGATCGCATCAAGTCGTGTCGGCGCAGGCGTTCGACGACCCAGGGCAGTTCCAGTTCGTCAGCGAGATCTTCATCGACGAGAACCCGGGCAACTACGCGTTTTCCAACCAAACGAAGAAGCTGACGGGCGCGGAGTTCCTGGCGTCGATGGCGCCGCCGGGGTGAGTGCGATGGGCGGCGTCAAGGTCATGCGGCTTTCGCAGGCGACCGAGGCCGAGTTCGCGCGCCTGCACTGCGACGCTACCGGGAACGGATGGTGTCACTGCGTCGCGTGGTGGGTGCCGAGCTGGGACGGCTGGGGCGAGCGATCGGCGGAAGCGAACGCCGCGTTGCGGCAACGTTTGCTTCGCGATGGCGTGCACGATGGGTACTTGATCTACGCCGAAGGGAAACTCGCCGGTTGGGTCCAGGCTTGGAAGCGCGATGCGTTTGCAAAGCTGACCGCGCAGTTTGGCGTTGCTGCCAGCGACGATGCGTGGATGATCGGGTGCGTGTTGATACTGCCTGCATTTCGAGCACGCGGCGTTGCACGCGAGGCTTTGACGAGGATCGTCGCCGATTTGCGGTTGCGCGGCGCACGTTCGATCGATGCGTTTCCGAAACGCGGGGCCCACGACGCGGGCGAGTTGTGGAACGGTGCGGAATCGACGTACCTTCGCCTCGGCTTTGCGGTGGTGCGCGACGACGCGAAGCGACCTCTGTTGCGCTTGAGCTTTTGACCCCTGATGACCGAGACCAACCACCGCTCCACGTCGGACGTTCTGCTGTCGCTCGTGCGGGAGTTTCCGGGCGAGCGGATGAAGGTTGCCGATTTGATCGAGGGTTTGGGCGAGCGGAGCTTTGGGTTCTTGCTGTTGATCTTCGGGATCGCGTGCGCCATCGCGCCGCCCGGGTTTGCCACTATATTTGCAATTCCATTGATGCTGTTCGGCTTGCAGATGCTGGCCGGCTTTCACGCAGCGTGGCTGCCGCGCAGTATCTCGCAGCGTTCTTTCGGAAAGGCCGATCTTGAGAAGACGATCTTGCGCGCCGTTCCCGCCATGCGGTGGGTGGAGAGGATCTGCCGGCCGCGACTTCAGTTCTTGATCGGAAGGACCGGCGAGCGACTGCTTGGGTTGCTCGTGTTCATTCTGGCAATCGTCATCGCCGCGCCCGGCCCGGGCACGAATTTTCCACCGGGCGTCGCTATCGCATTCATGTCCATCGCCATCATCGAGCGTGACGGCCTTCTCGTCATGCTGGGCGTGTTGGGGTCGTTTTTCGCGCTCTATATCGGCTATCTGGGTCTGCACCTGGTGATCACCGAAGTTTTGCCCTGGATCTGGCTGCACGTGAACGAGAACTGGCAGATGATTTTTGGCTGAACTGCCATTGCACGGCCGGAGCTATTCCGCTTTGTTGCGAGCCGCTCATCTTCCGACTCAAGGTCTGCCATGTACGATTCCAACTCACTGCTGTCGCTTGTTCGATCCGCCGTCGTCGGCGCCGAGACGCTGCAAGCCAAAGCGAAAACCGGTGTGCGGGGCGCTATCGTGGCGGCCGGAGGGATCGATCGGGCGCAACACGTGGCGCACGGCTTTGCGTGGTTGACGACCTACGTCGAGGCGCTGCGGCAGATGCAGCGCTGGGCGGAGAAGCTTGCGTCCCAAAAAAAGTTCGGCGAGATCGAGCAGCTGCTGCTCTCGGCTGCCTTTGGCGAATACTGTGCACAGATCGCCGGCGGCATTCCGATGAGCCAAGGCGAGATCGTTCGGCTATCCGACCTCGGCGTATCGAGCGCCGACAGCGCGCGCTTTTCTTCGGGTCCGATCGCGGATTTGATGGTCGAGGGATACGACCATGACGTGAAGTCGCGACTTGCCAATCTGATCGAGGCGAACCCCGGGGCGGTCACGTTCGGCGAAGTCGGTCTCGACGAGGAGATGGACCTTGTTCGGGATCAGTTCCGCAAGTTCGTGGTCGATCGCGTCGCGCCGCATGCGCATCAGTGGCACTTGAAGGACGAGCTCATCCCGCTACCGATCGTCGAGGAGATGAGCGCGCTTGGCGTATTCGGGCTTACGATCCCGGAAGAATTTGGCGGCTCGGGCTTGGGCAAGACGGCAATGTGTGTCGTCTCCGAGGAACTGTCGCGCGGCTATATCGGCGTCGGCTCGCTCGGCACGCGCTCGGAGATCGCGGCTGAGCTGATCCTGGGCGGCGGAACAGCGGAGCAGAAGAAGCACTGGCTGCCAAAGCTGGCGTCGGGCGAGATCTTGCCGACAGCGGTGTTTACGGAGCCGAACACCGGTTCCGATCTCGGTTCGTTGCGCACGCGCGCGGTGCGTGACGGCGACGTTTGGAAGGTCACGGGCAACAAGACCTGGATCACGCACGCGGCGCGCGCGGACCTGATGACGCTCTTGGTGCGGACCAACCCGAATGCGCCGGGGTACAAGGGGCTTTCGATGTTCTTGGCGCCGAAGCCACGGGGCAACGACGGCAAGCCGTTCCCCGCGAAGGGCATGACAGGCGGCGAGATCGAAGTGCTAGGTTATCGCGGCATGAAGGAATACGAGATTGGCTTCGACGGGTTCGAGGTGCCGCACGCGAATTTGCTCGGCGGCGACGAGGGTCAGGGCTTCAAACAGTTGATGGTGACGTTCGAGTCGGCGCGCATTCAGACGGCGGCGCGCGCGATCGGCGTGGCGCAATCGGCGATGGATCTCGGCCTGCGCTATGGGTTGGAGCGGCAGCAGTTCGGCAAAGCGATCTTCGGCTTCCCGCGCGTGGCCAACAAGATCGTATCGATGGCGGTCGAGATCATGATTGCGCGCCAGCTGACTTACTTTGCGGCACGCGAGAAGGATGCTGGGCGACGCTGCGATCTGGAAGCGGGGATGGCGAAGCTCTTGGCGGCGCGCGTGGCCTGGGCCGCGGCGGATAACGCCGTGCAGATCCATGGCGGCAACGGGTTCGCGCTTGAATACCCGGTGAGCCGCGTGCTCTGCGACGCGCGCATTCTCAACATCTTCGAGGGCGCGGCGGAGATCCAGGCGCAGGTCATCGCGCGGCGGCTCTTGGAAGACGCGAACTGATCCTATTCTGCGGCGACGGTAATGCGCGCCGGACCGCGCGTACGCTTCGGCGTCACGACGATCCGGACGTCTCGATCGAGCGCTGTTAGCAGCGTCATCAGACGCTCTACGGAGAAGCCGTCGAGCTTGTAGTTCAATAGCGCCGAGACCTTCGGCTGGCCGAGACTTAGAACTCCGGCGGCTTGAGTTTGCGTCAGTTTGCGCTGCCTCAAAGCTTCGTTGAGCGTGTAGGCAAGACGGAGCTTGGTCTGCCGCTCCTCAGCGTCCGGAAAACCCAGGTCGACGAACACGTTGGCGCTGCCGCGAATGATCTGTTCGGTCGGCTTATTCTTCGCTTTTGCCATAGGTCACCTCATAGTCCTGTTTCGCCACTTTGGCTCTCTGCTTCACTAAGTTGACGTCGGCAAGCGGCGTTTTGATGCCCTGGTGCGACTTCTTCTGAAATGCGTGGAGGACATAGACGACCTTCTTGAATCGAACGGTGTAGATGGCCCGGTACGCGTTCCCATCAAAATTCTCCACAATCTCGAAGACGCCTGCGCCTTCACCCTTCCAGGGCTTTGCGGACGTATGCGTGCCGCCGAACTGAGCGACGCCCAACGCGTTGCCGAACTCGGTAACGACCGGACTGGGAAAGCTCAGAAGATCGGCCTTCGAGGAACCGACCCACACGAGCGGTCGCTCGCCCGGGACAGATTGGCGCGCCATGACCGTCTATCCCATAATTGGGATATGCTGTCAAGTGAACATGTGACGACCATCGCTTGCGCCTCTCATCGTCGGTCGCAAGTCTCTGCCAAGCTGCGGGGCATCTCATGTTCTACTACGTCTCCAAAGTCGTTTGGTTCTTTCTGACACCGTCTAATTCGCTCGTGACGTTGGTGCTGCTGGGGTTGTTTCTTATGCGGACGCGGCGCGTCGTGTTGGGACAGCGGATGGCGGTAGTGGGTGGTGTGGGCCTTCTCATCGCTGGTCTGTCGCCGCTCGGCAATGCGCTAATCTTGCCGCTGGAGGAGCGATTTCCGGCTTTTGTCGACGAAGGGACGCCGGTCGCAGGTGTGATCGTCCTCGGTGGAACGTTCGATACCGAGGCCACGAACGTGCACGGGCAGATGGCGCTGAACGAGACGGGCGAGCGGCTGTTCGCGCTCGGCGATCTGGCGCGTCGTTACCCTCAAGCGCGGATCATTTACGCGGGCGGCGGCAGCGAGTTCACGCCGGATACGACGCCGGAGGCGACGCTGGTCGAGAACACGGTTGCGAGCCTGGGCGTCGCACGGTCGCGGATCGAGTTCGAGCGTAAGTCGCTGAACACTTATGAGAACGCGCTCTACTCGAAGATGTTGGCGGCGCCGAAAGACGCCGAGCGCTGGCTCGTCGTTACGTCGGCGTTCCATATGCCGCGCACGATGGGCGTGTTCGCGAAGGTCGGGTTCGCGGTCGTCCCCTACCCCGTCGACTATCGCACTGCGGGTAACGTGTCACTGCTACGACCGTTTGGATTTGTCGGCGAGGGACTTCGGCGCACAGACATTGCGGCGAAGGAGTGGATCGGCTTGCTCTCGTATGCGCTCTCCGGCAAAAGCGATAGCGTGTTTCCCGCTCCTTGAGTCGAGGTCCCCCATGGCTTCCGGATTCTTGAACCTGCTCCGCGTGCGCGAGAAGGACAATCTGGAGTTCTGGGTTTCCCACGCGATCATTCTGGCGTCGACGGTGCTGGGCGTTTATCTGGCGGCGAGCGCCGGTTACGACGCCGCGGTGTCCTTCGAAAATCTGCGTAGCGACAAGCAAGGCTTCTACATGCGCCGCGCGCTCAGCGATGAGCTCAGCGACAATCTCGCCGAGGCGGAGAAGTGGACGGGGTACTTTCTGGAAGGCGATGCGTGGCGCTTCGAGGAGAAGCCCGAGGACTATCCGCTGCAGACTTACGTCTGGGAAGCGATGAAGGTGAACGACAGTACGCTGGAGCTTAATCCTAAGATTCTGACCGAGGTGCGGCGCTTCTATCGGATAACCCAGTTGCGTGTGCGCGACATGGTCAGCGGTTCGGGCGCTTCCCGGCCGGCGGCGGAGGATTTGCGCAAGGACGTGAAGCGCATGCGGGCGGACATTCTGCCGTTGCTGGCCAAGGATATGAAGGTCTTTGAAAGAAAACTGGCTGCGCGCGGCATCAAGGTCGATTGAAGCGGCTTCAAGTCCGGGTTATCGATCGCCATGCTTATGGGTCAAATCCTGGTGACGGTCGCCGTGGGCGTGGTCGCAGTCGTCTTGATCGTGGGGCTCTACAGCCTCTATCGCGGCGGCGACTTTGCGCGCAGCTATTCGAACAAGATCATGAGGCTGCGGATTGTGGCGCAGTTCGTGGCGATCGTGATTATCATGGCGGTGCTCTATTTCTGGGGCCGCGGCCCGGGCGCCAACTAGCGGAGAGAGGCCTTGGTTGTTTTGAACCGCATCTATACGCGCACCGGCGACAAAGGCGATACCGCGCTCGGCACGGGCAAGCGCGTGCAGAAATACGATCCGCGGATTGAGGCCTATGGCACCGTCGATGAGACGAACGCGTGCGTCGGCGTTGCACGGCTCTCGGCCGAGGGCGAACTCGATCGAATGCTCGCGCGGGTGCAGAACGACCTGTTCGATTTGGGCGCCGATCTTTGCATCCCGGAGGATGGGAGCGAGATCGCGGCGAAGGCTCTGCGGATCAGCGATGCGCAGGTTGACCGGCTTGAGAACGAGATCGATGCGATGAACGAGAAGCTTCAACCGCTGAAATCCTTCGTGTTGCCGGGCGGGACGGCGGCGGCGGCGCATCTGCACGTGGCGCGCACGGTGTGTCGGCGGGCGGAGCGCTTGATCGTGAAGCTTGGTGAGAGCGAGCCGGTCAGTGCGGCGGCGGTGAAATATGCGAACCGGTTGTCCGACTTCCTTTTTGTCGCAGCTCGTTTCGCGAATTTGAGCCGCGGTGACGTCCTGTGGGTACCCGGTGCCAACAGGTCCTAAGCTTTACGTCAGTTGAAACCGGCCTTCGGGGCGCTATTTTCCCGGACCTCAAGATACCCTTTGTGGGAGATGAACGATGCGCATGCTTCTCAGCGCCGCTCTGCTTTTGATGTCAGCGACCATCACGCAGGCGGCTGCACCGACCGCTCCCACCGTTGCGCCGGCCTTGCTTGATCGAGGCGTGACGCGAATCGAGTTGATCGCTCTCCTGTCGTCCTATGGGCTCACCGTGAAAGACGCCACGACGAAGGATTCCGATCCGTGGCTCTCGGCGCGTACGGCGAAAGGCACGGATTTCTACGTCAATATGTATGACTGCGCGGGCGACGGGGCTGAGGGGCGGCGCTGCAGCAATCTGCAATTCTTGGCGCAGTGGGAGCTAACGAAGAACGCGGGTGTCGATTCCGCAAACTCATACAATCAAAAATTCGTCTTCGGCCGGGCTTACCTGAGCAAGGACGGCAAGATGTTCATGTTCGACTACTCGATCAACATCAAGGACGGGGTCTCGACGGCGAACATGAAGCGGCACGTCGACAACTGGCTGCGCGTGCTGGACGACGTGCGGGCGCTGCTTAAGGTCTAGCAAGCCCCCTTGGAAGTCAGGCGTTTCGGGGGCCATCGCGCGACGCCGCAAGGTCGGCTAAGGTGCCAACCGGTTTGGCACCTCCGACACTTGAGGACTTCATGGTTTTTCTGCCGCTCAAAGATGACAATCCGCTCAAAGTCATCTCGTTCCAATACGCGACCGTCACGCTCATACTGATCAACACCATCGTTTTCATGTGGCAGGACACGCTGGGCGAGACCAGCGCGGTCAAGGTCGCGATGTCGGCGGGTCTCATTCCGACGACGCTGCTGGGCGGCGCGCGATTACCGGCGGAGTTCGCTTTCTTGCCGCCGGAAGCGACGTTGCTGACCTATATGTTCCTGCATGGCGACTGGTGGCATCTGATCGGAAACATGCTGTTTCTGTGGGTCTTCGGCGACAACGTCGAAGACGCGATGGGGACGTTTCGCTTCTTGATCTTCTATCTGCTGTGCGGGGTGGCGGCGGGCTTTGCGCATGCTTATGCGAATGTCGGATCGGAGGCGCCGTTGATCGGCGCATCGGGTGCGATCGGTGGGGTGGTGGGCGCCTATCTGATGCTCTACCCGCGGGTCAGGATGTGGTCGCTGGCGTTCATGCGAATCCCTCTGAAGCTGCCGGCTTACCTTGTCATCGGCGCTTGGTTGGCGACACAAGCGTTCTTCATCCTGACCAAGGTCGAAGATGGGACCGCTTGGTGGGCGCATGTGGGTGGGTTCGTGGCAGGGGTGCTTCTGGTCGTGATTTTCAAACGGGCTGACCAGCCTCTGTTTGGGTCGGCACCGGAACGCTAGGGGTTGGGGGGCTCCGGCCTCCCAAAGCCCGTTAATCTTATTCCGTGGCTCAAACCCCGGTTTCGTTGACACGATTGGCGGTTGCACGTAATTTGTGCACCGCACAATTACAGGAATGACATTCCGGCTGCCGGTGCGCTCCCGCGCCCACAGCACCGCCCAATCCCACTGGAGAGAACCAGCCTGATGAAGGTGCTTGTCCCGATCAAGCGCGTGGTCGACTACAACGTGAAAATCCGCGTCAAGGCGGACCAAACGGGCGTCGATCTTGCCAACGTGAAGATGTCGATGAATCCGTTCGATGAGATCGGGGTCGAAGAAGCGATCCGGCTCAAAGAAAAGGGCGTGGCGACGGAGATCATTGCCGTGTCCGTCGGCCCGCAAGAGTGCCAAGAGACCATCCGCACCGCGCTCGCCATGGGTGCGGACCGCGGGATCCTGGTGAAGGTCCCGCACGAGGTCGAACCGATTGCGGTCGCTAAAGTGTTGGCCGCGATCGCGAAGGCCGAGGGGCCGCAGCTCATCATTCTGGGCAAGCAAGCGATCGACGACGATTGCAATCAGACCGGCCAGATGCTCGCGCAATTGCTCGGCTGGGGCCAGGGTACGTTCGCTTCGAAGGTTGTTATCGAAGGCGGCAAGGCGGAAGTGACGCGCGAAGTGGATGGCGGTTTGCAGACGGTAAAGCTGAACCTGCCGGCGATCGTGACGACGGATTTGCGTTTGAACGAGCCGCGCTATGCGTCTCTTCCCAACATTATGAAGGCCAAGAAGAAGCCGATCGACGAGAAGTCGCCTGCCGATTACGGCGTCGACGTGACGCCGCGGTTGAAGGTGCTGAAGGTCAGCGAGCCGCCGAAGCGCAAGGGCGGCGTCAAGGTCAAGACCGTGCAGGAGCTGGTCGAAAAGCTGAAGAACGAAGCGGGGGTTATCTGATATGGCCGTTCTTCTGATTGCCGAACACGACAACAAGTCATTGAAGGATTCCACCGCGAAGTCGATGACGGCTGCGGCGGCACTGGGTGGACCGGTTGACGTTTTGGTCGCCGGACACAATGTGCGCGGCATTGCCGACGCGGCGGCCAAGATCGCGGGTGCCGCGAAGGTGCTGCTCGCCGACGACGCGCAGTATGCCAACCAGCTGGCCGAGAACATGGCGGCCCTCGTCGTCGAACTTGCCGGCAAGTACGACGCGGTGCTGTCGCCGGCTTCGGTCAGCGGGAAGAACTTCATGCCGCGGATCGCGGCGGCGCTCGATGCGGCGCAGATATCGGAGATCGTGTCGGTCGATGCGCCCGATACGTTCACGCGGCCGATCTATGCCGGCAACGCGATGCAGCAAGTGCAGGCGCCGGCTGGGGCGAAGAAGGTGATCACCGTGCGCTCGACCGCGTTCAAGGCGGCGGAGCAGACCGGCGCGGCGGCGGTGGAAGTGGTTGGCGCGGCTAAAGGCCCTGGCGTCGCGGAATTTGTCCGCGAAGAGCTTTCGAAGTCGGAGCGACCGGAACTGGCGGCGGCGCGCGTCGTCGTCTCGGGCGGGCGCGGTATGCAGTCGGGGGACAATTTCCACCTATTGGAGAAAGTCGCGGACCGCTTGAAGGCCGCCGTCGGCGCGAGCCGGGCCGCGGTCGATGCGGGCTTCGTGCCGAACGACTACCAAGTCGGGCAGACCGGTAAGGTCGTGGCGCCAGAACTCTACATCGCTGTCGGCATTTCAGGCGCCATTCAGCATTTGGCGGGTATGAAAGACTCGAAGGTCATCGTCGCGATCAACAAGGACGAGGAAGCCCCGATCTTCCAAGTGGCCGACTACGGCCTCGTCGCCGACCTGTTCAAGGCGGTGCCGGAATTGGACGACGAGCTGAAGAAGCAGGGCTACTAGGGCGAACTCCGGCGAAACCACAAGCAACTTAAACCGCGCGGGAATGTACGCGCGAAACGGCTTTGAGATAGGTGCCATGGAAATCCAACGTATTGGCGTAATCGGCGCAGGGCAGATGGGCAACGGGATCGCCCATGTGTGTGCGCTTGCGGGCTATGACGTGTTGATCAACGACGTGAAGCGCGAGCGGATCGAGGCGTCGTTCGAGATCATCTCGGGCAACCTCTCGCGCCAGGTGGCGCGCGGCAAGATCAGCGATGCGGAGAAGGACAAGGCGCTGAAGCATATTCATGCAGCGCCGTCGCTCGACGAGTTCGCGAAGGTCGACCTTGCAATCGAAGCGGCGACGGAAGACGAGAAGCTGAAGAAGCAAATTTTCCGCGACCTTTGTCCAAAGCTGTCGCCGCAGGCGATGATCGCGACGAATACGTCGTCGATTTCGATCACGCGGCTCGCCGCCGTGACCGACCGGCCGGAGCGGTTTATCGGACTACACTTCATGAACCCGGTTCCGCTGATGCAGCTCGTCGAGCTGATCCGCGGGATCGCGACGGAAGAAGAGACGTTCTTGACGGTGCAGGGGCTGGTCAAGCGGCTTGGCAAGACGTCAGCGAACTCGGAAGATTTCCCAGCTTTCATCGTCAACCGCATTTTGTTGCCGATGATCAACGAGGCCGTCTACACGCTGTATGAAGGCGTCGGCACGGTGGAGGCGATCGACACGGCCATGCGGCTTGGCGCGAACCATCCGATGGGCCCGCTGCAGCTGGCCGATTTCATCGGGCTCGATACGTGTTTGTCGGTGATGCAGGTGCTGTACGAAGGACTCGCGGATTCGAAGTACCGGCCCTGCCCGCTTCTGGTGAAGTATGTCGAGGCCGGTTGGCTTGGACAGAAGACGAAGCGCGGGTTCTACGACTATCGCGGCGAGAAACCGGTGCCGACGCGCTGATGAGCGATTTCGCGGTCCCAACTCTGCCGATGCGCAACTCGAAGGAGACGCGCGCGTTCTACGAAAAGCTGGGCTTCATTTGCGCGCATGAGCAGGACCCGCCGGATTCATTCCTGTTCATGATGCGCGACGGCGTGCAGATTCAGTTTTTCGAAGCGCCGGGGATCGACGGCACGATCCGCGATCACACCTGTTACATCTACACCGACGACCTGAAAGCCATCTACGCCGCCTTTGCTGCGGCGAAAGTCGGCCGGTTGATGCCGATCGAGCAGAAGCCCTGGGGCGTGCCGGAATTCGCGCTCATCGACGTCAACGGCAATATGCTTCGCGTCGGCTGCCCGCGGATGGAAACGTGAAGCCGTGATGCGGTTCGCCGTCATCGGCTTGGGCCAGCGCATGTCCGCCGTGTTGTCGGCGCTTAAAGCCGCCGGCGCCGATTTCGAAATCACTCGCTATGTGGACCCCGAGCCTGTCGGTCTGGAACGCGTCGTGCGCGAGGGGATCAAGGTCGGCGAGGCGCTGAACAGCGTCGAGCAATTGCTGACGGCGGGCAAGCACGACTTGGTGATGATCGGCTCGCCCAATCACTTGCATGCCGAACACTTGATGCTGGCGCTTTACGGCGAGGCGCCGGTGTTCGCGGAGAAGCCGATCGTGCGGACAGAGAACGAGTCCTACGCATTGGCGCAACGGCTTTCGAACGAAGCGACACCATCGCTTTACGTGGGGCTCGTATTGCGGTCGGCGCCGATCGTGCGCGAGATACTGTCGATCATCCAAGAGGGGCATTTGGGGCAGATCGTGTCGATCGACGCGACCGAGCATCTGCCGCCGGAGCACGGCGCCTATCTGGCGCGCAATTGGCGGCGCCGTCGGGAATGGGGCGGATCGTTCCTGCTCGACAAGGTGTGTCACGACTTCGATATTTTGAGCGACATTGCCGGCGCGCGCGCACAACGCGTTGTGAGCTTTGGCGGGCGCGGCATCTTCCGGCACGACCGGGAGCCTGGCGCGCGCAGCTACTCGGACGGCAGTCCCGCGTTCGAGGTTTGGCCCGGCGGCTGGGCGGCCGACGCGGATGCGTTCTCGAGCGACATGGACGTGACCGATCATCAGACGGCGTTGGTCGAGTACTTGAACGGCGTGCAGCTGTCGTTCCACGCGAACACGAGCACGGCGTTGCGCGAGCGGCGCTGGTATGTGGCGGGGACCGAGGGCACGCTGATCGCCGATCTGGTGCGCAATACGCTGATGTGGCGGCGGAACCTGGAGTTGGGGCCGCCGTTCCGAAAGCAGTTTCAGGTGTCGGAGAGCGATCACAACGGCGCCGACTTCGCGATGGCGCGCGACCTGATCGCGGCTCTTGAGGACGAGGCGGAATTTCCAGTGTCGCCGTTTCAGGCGATCGAGGCGGGGCTCACCGTAATGGCGATCGATAAGGCCCTTGCTTTGGGTCAAGTCGTCGACTGTACCGCGATGTGGGACACGCTCGACACAGCTATGAAGGTGGCGTAAGCGGCCGTCAGAAGTAACGGAGCACGCGGACTTCCATTGTGTGGTCGCGCTCCAGATTCGATTCGTTCGTGCCGTTTGCGACGTACGGCAGGAAGCGACCTTCGACTTCAAGCTTCCATCCTTCGGCGATGCGCGTCGCGAATTCGACGGTTGTGAACGTCGTTTGCGTTTCGACGTCAACAATCGCGCCGCCCAGGAAACTCGTGTCGTCTTGGTCGTTGAGGGCAAGCCGCGCGCCCACCATCACGTCGTCGTCGAAGATTGAGAACGGCGCAAAGTCATCGCGGCCGTCGTGGTGGTACTCGGCGATCAGACCTAGGTCGGCGCTGCTTTCGAAGACCTGGTAGAGCGTGTATTCGAAACCCGCCGTTGCGGCCAGGAACGTGTCGCCTTGACCGGAGCGCGTGATCACTTCGAGCTTCAACAGCCAGGCGTCGAATGTCGCCTGCACGTCCAGGCCTGTTTGGTCGATCTGGTCGTAGTGCGGGACGAAGACGGGTCCGCCGGGCACCAGTGTCGGCACGAGGCGTGGTTCGCGACCCGTGCCGTGGAAGTGCGAGAGGCCAACGTCGAAGTTCCCCACCCGCTCCTGCCAGCGCAGCGCGAAGTCTATATGGCGCTCCTCGTCGTCCGACTCGAACACGGCGAGATCCTCAGCGACGCGCAGCGGCAGACCAGGGCGGCCTTCGGGGCCTGTGAATGTGCGTTCGCGGAAATAGGGTAGGACGAACGCGCTCCATGTGCCGAAGCCGGTGATGACGTTCAGGTTCACCATCGGTTGGCCGAGCTTATCCTCTTCGTCGAGCGATTCGACGAGATCGGTCTGGTTGACGATGTCGACCAGATGGCGCGACTCCGCGACGCCCCAGAAGACCTTGCCGAGGCCGACGCGAAGGTCCCAGTCGCCGGCGTTGTAGAGCCAGTTCGCTTCGCGGACGTCCCAGTGCGTGCGCTCGTCGTCGTCCGCATCGACGCGGCCGAACGGAATCAACGTCAGCGTGCTTTGCTCGCCGAGTTTCCAGCGCAGTTCCGGCTGCAGCGCCAGCGACGGGCTGAAGGTGCTTTCGTGTTGCGCGGGGAACTTGGGCTCTGCCGGGAATATGCGGACTTCGCCGGCGACGTAACCGGACAGCTCAATCGGCTCGGCGCGCGCGGCTCCCGCACACGCCAAAAGAATGCCCATGATCGCCAAACGCCGCATGCGGTCCCTACCCCGTCCTCAGTCTAGCGCAGACGGCCGAGCGCGTCCGGGTCGAACTCGGTTTGGTCAACTTTGGCGTTCAACTCGTAACTGCCAAAGGAAAGTGTGGTTTTCTTGGCCGTCTGATGGTTTTCCATCGAAAGCACGTGCGGCCGCCAGTACTTGCCTAGGTATTGCTTGTAACCCGTAAACATCAGCGTTTTCGAGTGTTCCGCCTTGCGGTCGAAGAACTCGAGCTTGCGGACTTGGTAATCCTTCTTGTCGACCCAGCTAACCTGGCGCGTATAGCCGGAGTTTTCGTAGGCCGGGAAGCGCTCGCTGACCAAGCACACGAGGCCTTTTGCCTCGTCCGTCGGGCAGGGCTCCTCGCGTAGGTACTTGTACGTGAAGCGTTGAACTTCTTGGGCAAGTAGATCCTCGAAGGCGAATTCGCTGCCGACGAACGAGCCCGACTTGTTCGCCGAGGCGATCCGCTTCACGCGCTTCAACGCGGGCAAATAGAGCCATTGATCGTCCGGCGTCTTGAAGTGGGTGAACGAGAGCAGCGCCGTTCCTTGGACATCGGCGGGCGACTGGAAATAGGTCAGCGACTTGTCACCGTCGACGTCGGAGATCACTTCCAGCGCGCGCAAGCGCATGTTGCGCTCGCTCTTTTCGCCCTGCTTGTTCTCCAAAATCATCTTGGCGTCGACCTTCGAGTCAACCCAACCCTCGTTGCGCTTCTGCGCCTCGACGGCAATGGCAAGGCCCTTTTGCTCGGGCGTTTCCGCGTGCGCTGCGAGCGGCAGCGTCGCGGCAAAGGCGAGTGTGAGTGTCAGTGTTCGCATGGATTTCCTCATTCCGCTGGAGCTGTGATGGGTTGCGCCGTCTTCCGGCTAGACATCCGGTCGATCGCGATCAAGAGCGGCGGCAACAGGAAGAAGTCGGCGATGAGGGCGCAGGCGATGGCGAGCGCGGTCATCTGACCCAGAGCTTTGTTCACTTCGAACGGCGAGAGCGCCAAGATGCCGAAGCCTATCACGAGCATCAACGTGAGCACCCAAAGTGCCGGACCCACAGTCGAGAATGCGTACCTCACCGCGTCTTCGGGCGAGGCGCCCTCCTCGCGCCGCGCGCGCAAGTATTTGCTCAGAATGTGGATCGTCGAATCGACGATGATGCCTAGGCTCGACGAAGTGACCACGGCGGACGCCATGCCGACGCGACCTTGCAAGAAATACCAGATGCCGAACGTCAAGATCGCGGGAACCGCGTTCGGAACGATCGACACGAGCCCGTGCTTCAACGACCGGAACGGAATGATCAACGACAACGAGATCAGCGTGAAGGCGATGAAGATCGACAGAATGTTGCTCTCGATGTTTCGCTGAGCAATGTAAGAGAACATCACGCCTGGGCTTGCGCCTTCGGTCGCCGACGATGACGGGATATTCGTCCTGACCCACTTGTCACCTTCTGTCTTGAACCAGCGTGTGTAATTGCTGGTCACGTCGCCCATCGTGACGACGATGCGAGCCGACGACTTGTCGACGTTGATTTGGTCGTTGAGGTCGAGCCCTAGTGGCAGCGATAGTTCGTAGAGCAGCAGATACTGGGCGGCGAGCTGACGGTTATCCGGCAGACGATAAAACGCCGGGTCGTCGCCGTTCATGCTCTTATTCAACCGCTTCATCACGTCGGTGATCGACTGGACGTGCACCACGTGCTTTTGCGCCATGGCCCAAACCTGGAAGCCCTCGAGCTTCTTCAAGAACTCAGGGCTCGTGACGCCGTTTTCCTCGCCCGACTTCACGGAGAATTCGATCGTCATGATGCCGGTCAAGTTTTCAATCATGAAGTCGGCGTTGCGGCGGAACTCCGTTGACTTGTCGAACCAGTGCACGAACTGGTCGTTGAGTTCGATCTTCGGGATCTGCATGCCGAGATAGACCGTGAGTGCCGTCATCGCGACGAGCCAGAACCAACGAAGCTTAATGACGACGTTCGCGAGTATTGCCATGCCGGGCGCTTGCTCGGTATCGGCGTGGCCCGACGCTTTCAACGGGATCACCGACAGGAACGCCGGGATGAACGTGATCGAATAGATCCACGCCGTGATGACCCCGAGCGTCACGATGTTGCCCAAATCGCGGAACGGCGGCGCATCTGAGGTGTTCAGCGACAGGAAGCCAATCGCAGTGGTGAAGCTGGTCAGGAACACAGCCAGGAAGTTCACGCGCATCGACTCGATGATCGCCTGCTCTCGCGAGTAACCGCGGCGCAAGTACGAGAAGACGGAGTTCAAGATGTGAACGCTATCGGCAACCGCGAGGGTCAGGATGATGATGGGCGCCAGCGATGACGGTGGCGTCAGCGTGAACCCGATCCAGCCGGCCAATCCCATCGCGCTGATCGTCGAGAGGCCGATCACCAGGATGACGGCGATCATGGCGCTCACCGACCGCAGCAGCAACCACGTTAGCAGCGCAACGACGACGTACATCAGCGGCACGAGCGTCGAAAGATCTTGGGCGACCGCGTCGCTGAACGCGTTCGAGAGCGCCACGGAGCCCGAGAGTGCAACGGTCGCATCCGGCATGTCCGCGCGGAATTTGTCGACCACAGCCCCGACCGCCGCCATCGTTTTCGCCGCCGCGAGGCGCGCTTCCGGATTTTTCGGGTCGTCATCCGGCATGAGCATCGTCATGTTCACGCCGGTCGTTGAGGCATCCGGAGAGATCAACCGACGCAAAATCAGCGGTTCGTTGAGTGCCACCGACTTGGCGCGATCCAGCTCTTCAGGCGTTAACTTCGCCGGGTCGCCGATGAGATCGGCCACGATCAGGTCGTCGCCTTGCGCCGTCGTGTGCTGGAAGTTCGTGATCGAGTCGACCCTGATGACGTAGGGCAACTTCCACGCCGCTTCGGTCAGTTCTTTGATTCGTTGCAGCAGCTTTGGCTCGAAGACGCGGCCGGACTTCGGCTTGATGACGACAAGAAGGTTGTCGCGTTTCGAATAGACGTTTTGGAGTTCGTTGAACGCTTGGAGTTGCGGATTGTCGGCGCCGAAGAAATAGCGATAGTTGTTGGAAAACGTCAGATACTGCGCGCCGTAGCCGGCGGCGAGGGCAGATGCAATGCTGAGAATTAGAACGAGCCAGCGCGTCTTGAGAACCAGCCAAGTGTATGTTGTCACAATGCGATCCGAGACCGACATGCGCGCGTTGGATTGTTCGTTTGCCATCAAGCCCCCGGACGCGCCCTTTACAAACGCGCCATCACATAGGTACACTACACAGTGTAGTTTAGGAAGACATGGCCCGGAGTCAAGGCACACAAAGCTCGCAATCGCGGAACGACCTTTTCGGCGAGCCGTTCGATCGCGAAAACTCCAAGCGCAACGCCATACTTTTGGCGGCGGCGGAGCTTTTTCTCGAGCGTGGCTACGAGCCCGTCAGCATGGATGCCATCGCATCCAAGGCCGACGTATCAAAGCGTACGGTCTACAGCTACTTCGATACCAAGACGGTTTTGTTCTCGGCCATCATGATCGCGCATTGCAACAGTATGGGCGGGATTGCTTTGCCCGACCACGCTACCGGCCACGACCCGCGCAAAGTGTTGACAGAGTTCGGGCGCGTGTTCGTGCGGATGATCACGTCGGCGCGCGCGGTCGCGATGCAGCGCGTTATCTTCCGCGAGGTCGAGCGGTTGCCGGAAGTCGGCCGCATATTTTTCGAGAATGGACCGCAGCGGCATATCACGAAGCTCGCGGACTACCTTGCCCAAGCGACCGTCGAGGGCAAGCTTAAGGTCGATGATCCGACAGACGCGGCGTTCATGTTTATGTCGATCGTAAAGGCGCCGTTCCATCTGCATCAATTGTGCGGCCTGATCGAGGACGTGCCGGAGGCGGCCATCGACCGCGCGGTCAAGAACGGTGTCGAGGCATTTCTGCGCGCGTATGGCGCGTCGCCACGGAACGCTCGCGGCTGACAGCAGGGCCTAAGGCCTTGAACCGAACAATCGTCAGTCGTCCAGCTTCTCTGGAACGCTTGAAGCGGCCTGAGCGTTCGCGGCAACGATGGCGGCGAGATTCTGCTGCTCCGACTTTGCGATCGCGCGAAGTTTTATGGACAGCGGCCCGCAGAGCTCTTCCGTCGTGTCCACCATAAATCCGAACGAGATGTCGCGGCGACCTTGTCGTTCCTTGCTTTCGAGCGTCAGCTCCTCAACCCTTGCCAAATCTCCAACGGTGCGCGCAGCCTCAATCAGTCCATCCGATCTCGCGATCATCTCGGACTCGGCCAAGACACCCTCGATGGCGAGCGTCATGCGTGCCATGCATTGATAGATTTCGGCGCGCGCGTTCGGATCGGAAATGTCGGCGATGCGCTCGCGGTTCCGCTCATAGACATCCAGGTCGCGCATACAGCTGCGCACGAGGCGCATCGTGTAGGGGCCATAGGGCGTTCCGCGGGAGCGTGCGTCCTTTGCCAAGTTCGTTAGGACGCTGAGCGACGACAATAGATCAAGGCAAACAAGCGCGATCGAGCGTTCCTGCCGTTTGCGCGCCATGCGATCGAGAAGCCAGGTCACCAGAAAGCCGCCGGTGCTGGCCAAGAAAGCGCCAATGATCATGGCGAGGAATTGCGCGCCGGCGGCGCTGGTCACGTCGAAGATCGATTGGGTGACGTTGGCGGCCATCGTCAGCGGGGCGGGGCGCTGGCGCTGAGCACCAGGTCAGCGGCTTTGGCGTCGTCCCACTCGGCGGGGCCGACGAGTCGGCCGCGTTCGTTGCCGTCGCGGTCGATCAGGACGGTTGTCGGCAGGCCAATGACCTTGAAGTCGCTTTGCGCGCGCATTGTCGGATCGACGTAGACGCCGAGGTGCTTGATATCATGCTCGTTGAAGAAATCCTGGACGACTGGCGGACCACCGCGGTCTATCGAGAGCGCGACGACAACGACGCCAAGCGGTGCGAGTTGTTGCTGCAGGCGATCGAGCATCGGCATCTCGGCGACGCAAGGCGTGCACCAGGTGGCCCAGAGATTGAGCACGACCACTTTGCCGCGGAAGCGTTCCAAATTGATCTTCGCGCCACTCGCGTCGAGGAATTCGGCCATCGGTGCGCGCGTGATCTCGCGCGCGGGGATGAAGTTCTCGATCCCGCCCAGTTTGGTCGGCGGTTCTTCATCGTTAAGGCCCGACTTGAGGTAGACGGCGAAGCCCACGGCGGCCAATATGGCCCCGATCAACATTATCACGACGATCCGCCAGGTTGCGGTCATTCAACGACTTTCGCGAGAGACGATGACGACGAACGAAATGTGGGGCGGCCGCTTTGCACGGGGCCCGGCCGAGATCATGGAGGAGATCAACGCTTCCATCGACTTCGACCGGCGCCTTTATGCCCAAGATATCGCCGCCTCGAAAGTCCATGCTGAGATGCTGGCCCAGCGCGGCATTATCGCGCAGGCCGACGCGGCCGCCATTCAGCGCGGCCTCGACACTATCAAGGCCGAGATCGATCAAGGGAAATTCACGTTTTCGCGGGCGCTGGAAGACATCCACATGAACGTGGAGGCGCGGCTCAAGGACTTGATCGGCGAGCCGGCCGGGCGGCTGCACACGGCCCGTTCGCGCAACGACCAGGTGGCGACGGACTTTCGGCTTTGGGTGCGGGATGCGATCGACAGCTTGGAGGCGCGCCTGATAGCGTTTCAGCGTGCGCTGGTGGCCAAGGCCGGCGCGCATACCGCGACCGTTATGCCGGGGTTTACGCATCTGCAGACGGCGCAGCCGATCACGTTCGGGCACCATCTGCTTGCCTATGTCGAGATGGCCGCGCGGGACCGGGCGCGCTTTGCCTCGGCGCGGACGTCGGTGAACGAGTCGCCGCTGGGGTCTGCGGCGCTCGCAGGGACATCGTTTCCGATCGACCGGGAGGCGACGGCGAAGGGGCTGAAGTTCGCGCGGCCGATGCGCAACTCGCTGGACGGGGTTTCGTCGCGGGACTTTGCGCTGGAGTTCTTGAGCGCGTGCGCGATTTTGAGCACGCAGTTGTCACGCTTGGCTGAAGAGATCGTGCTCTGGAGTTCGCCGGCGTTTCGTTTCATCCGGCTGAGCGACGCGTTCTCGACCGGCTCTTCCATCATGCCGCAGAAGCGCAATCCGGATGCGGCGGAGCTTGTGCGGGCGAAGTCGGCGCGGGTGACGGGGGCGCTCGTCACATTGCTTGGCGTCATGAAGGGGCTGCCGCTCGCCTATGCGAAGGATATGCAGGAAGACAAAGAGGCGGTGTTCGATGCAGCCGATTCGACGGCGCTGGCGCTCGCCGCGATGACGGGCATGGTCGAGGATCTGCAGGTCAACGAGGCAGAGATGCGCCGCGCGGCGGGTGACGCGTTCTCGACTGCGACCGACGTCGCCGATTGGATCGTGCGGGTGTTGAAGAAGCCGTTTCGCGAGGCGCACCACGCAACCGGGCGGATCGTTGCTTTGGCGGAGGCGCGCAAATGCGGGCTTGCCGATTTGACACTGGCCGAGCTGCAATCGGTTGAGCCCGGCATCACGGCCGATATACAGTCCGTCTTGAGTTTGGACTCCTCCGTCGCCAGCCGCACCAGTTTCGGCGGCACGGCACCGGAGCGGGTCCGCGAACAGGTGCGATTTTGGCAGGAGCAGCTCAAATGATCATGCGGGTGTTGGTTGTCGCGGCGTTGATCGCCGGCTTGGGCGTCTCGGCCTGCGGGAAGAAGGGGCCGCTGGAGCCGCCGAAGGCTATCGCGCAGCAGGCGCTCTAGCGCTTCTCCCTTTAGGGAGAAGCTGGCGCGCGCCGAAGGCGTGCGACTGATGAGGGGACGCTGCGGGCGGTAAGCGTTAGCGCAGCGTCCCCTCATCCGTCTCGCCGCTCACGCGGCGCGACACCTTCTCCCGCGGGCGGGAGAAGGGCTAGGTGACCGGATGCCATGAACCATTTCGACTTTCGCGACGGCGCGCTTTTCGCCGAGGACGTTGCGCTTGCCGACATTGCTGAGGCGGTGGGGACGCCGTTCTATTGCTATTCGACGGCGACGCTGGAGCGGCACTTCACCGTGTTTTCCGAGGCTATGCCCAAAGGGGCGCTGATCGCGTATGCGGTGAAGGCGAACGGGAGTCTGGCCGTCATCAAGACGCTCGCCAAGCTGGGCGCCGGGGCGGATATCGTTTCGGGCGGGGAGCTGAAGAAGGCGCTGGCGGCCGGGGTGCCGGCTTCGAAGATCGTGTTTTCGGGGGTCGGCAAAAAGCGCGAGGAGATGGCGCTGGCGCTGGACGCCGGGATTTATCAGTTCAACGTCGAGGGCGAAGAGGAACTCGACGTTTTGAGCGAGGTTGCCGCGTCGAAAGGCGCGATGGCGGCGATTGCGCTGCGAGTCAATCCGGACGTTGACGCGAAGACGCATGCGAAGATTTCGACCGGCAAGGCGGAGAACAAGTTCGGCATCGCGTGGTCGCGCGCGAAGGCGACGTACGCACATGCGGCGCGGCTGCCCGGGATCAAAGTCGTTGGCGTCGATGTTCATATCGGCAGCCAGATCACCGACCTTGGCCCGTTCCGGCAGGCGTTCGCGAAGGTCGCTGGCTTGGTGCGCGAGTTGCGCGCGGACGGACATACGATTTCGCGTGTCGATCTCGGCGGCGGGTTGGGCGTACCTTACGACGATCGCTCGGCGCCGCCGCTCCCGGAGAGCTATGGCGCCGTCGTACGGGAGGCGACCACTGCGCTGGACGTGCAGCTGATCATGGAGCCCGGGCGGCTGATCACGGCGAATGCGGGGGTATTGGTCGCGTCCGTGCTCTATGTGAAGCGGGGCGAGGGCAAGGAATTCCTTATCCTGGACGCGGGTATGAACGACCTGATCCGCCCTGCCCTTTACGACGCTTGGCACGAAATCGTGCCGGTGCGGCACAGCGACCTGCAACGCAGGGTTTACGATGTTGTCGGGCCCGTCTGCGAAAGTGCCGACCTGTTCGCACGGGATCGTGAAATCCCGGCCGTTTCCGCGGGCGACTTGGTTGCCATACTTTCGGCGGGTGCCTATGGCGCCGTGCAGGCGTCCAGTTACAATGCGAGGCCTCTGGCCCCGGAAGTGCTTGTTAAGGGGCGCCATTTTGCGGTCACACGGCCGCGGCAGACTGTGGAAGAGATGATCGCACTGGAGCGCTGGCCGGATTGGCTCTAGCGCCCGCACGGGTGGTTCGAGTTGAGCGTTGACGGCGAACAGAAGAGCGTTGAGACGCGGGATGGGCTGCCCCAGACCGTGCAGCAGCGCATCATGCTGGCGTGGGCGTCGCTCTCGGTCGAGCGGCTGTGGCCGTTGCTGTGGCCGGTGGGCGGGGTCGTCGGGCTCTTTCTGATTTTGGCGCTGGCCAACCTCTTCGTCTATCTGCCTGAGTGGCTGCACCTGCTTAGCCTGATGGGCTTCATCGGCGCGATCGTTTGGGCGGTCATGTACTCGATGCGGCAAACGTCGGTTCCGACGCGGGCGCAGGCGGTTCGGCATTTGGAGCAATCGAGCGGGCTTGAGCACCGGCCGTTGAGCACGCTGGAGGATCATCCGGCGGCGGGCGACGACGATACGAAGCATCTGTGGGACGCGCACCGGCGCTGGGTCCTCAAGCATATCGACCGGCTGACGGTGGCGTGGCCGCGGCTGTCGCTGGCGGCGCGCGATCCGCATGCGCTGCGCGTGTTGATCGCGTTTGTGCTTGTGGCGCTGACCGTCGCCAATTGGTCTGAGGTTCCGGCGCGGCTTGCGGCTGCCGTGTCGCCGGGCTGGGCGCAGGGTAACGTGCCCGCGACGTTTGAAGCTTGGGTGACGCCGCCTGCCTATACCGGCGAGGCACCGCGGCACCTGAGTTCGACCACCTCGTCTACGTCCGCGGATGCGGTCCCGGTGCCGCGCGGCGCGACACTGACCGTGCGCACGCACGGCGATGCTTCGGCGAGCCTACGGGTGGGTTCGCTGGGCAGTTCGGTGCCCAATCAGACCCGGCCGGAATTCCTGCCTGCGGGCGGCGACGCGCGCGATGCGAAGCTGGCCATCGATACCGACATGACGGTGCGGTTGTCGTTGAACGCGTCGCAGACCGCGATCTGGAAGTTCAAGATTACAAAGGACACGCCGCCCAAGATCGCGTTCAAGACGCCGCTCGCCGTGACCACGGCCGCGTCGTTGCGGTTCAACTATGTGGTCAAGGACGATTACGGCGTGACGGCGGCGACCGCTCGGATCGCGCTTGATCACTCGTCGAGCCCCTCCGACCGCAAAGCGCCGCCGCCGATTTCGTTTGAGCTGCCGTTGCCGCCTGCGCCTGCGAAAGAGGGCGATGCGACTGTCTTTAAGGACTTGACCGCGCATGTGTGGGCCGGGTTGCCGGTGACGGTGACCTTGGTTGCGCGCGACGAGAACGGACAGACGGGCACAACGAAGCCGGTGAGGCTGGTGCTGCCGGAGAGGCACTTCAAGGATCCGCTGGCGCGCGCATTGATCGAGCAGCGGCGCAGCCTTGCGCGGGATGTTTCATCGGCGCCGGTCGTGGCCAAGGCGCTCGACGCGCTGACCATTGCGCCGGAGCGCTTTATCCCCGATCAACGGATCTATCTGGCGCTGCGCACGGCCTATTACATGGTTTCGCGGGCGCGCGGCGGAGCAGAGGTCGCCGCCGTCGAGCAGTTGTTGTGGGACTTGGCGCTGCGGATCGAGGAGGGCGACACGCCGCAGGCGCAAGCCGAGCTCCGCGATATCCAGCAGAAGCTGATGGAGGCCCTGGCGAAAGGCGCGCCTGAGCACGAGATCGAGCAACTGATGGCGCAACTGCGCGCGGCGATCGACCGCGCGATCAAGGCGATGGCCGAGAAGGCACAAAGTCAACCCAGCGGCATGCCCGGCATGAGCGGTCAGATGGTGCGGCCGCAAGATCTGAAGTCGATGCTGGATCAGATTCAGAACCTATCGCGGCAGGGCTCGCGCGCGGCGGCGCAACAGATGCTGTCGCAGCTGCAGAACTTGCTCGAGAACATGCAGGCGATGGGGCAAGGGCAGATGTCGCCGGAGCAGAAGTCGGCGACGGAAGCGCTTGAGAAGCTGGGCTCCATGATCGCGCGGCAGCGGGCATTGATGGACAAGACGTTCCGCGAGAACCAGGCGAACGACGAGGCCGGAAAGCCCAACAAGCCTTCGGCGCTGAAGAGCGATCAAGCGAAGCTGAGCGACGAGTTGACCGCAATCATCAAACAGACCAAACAGGGCGCGGAAGAAACCTCGCGCGCACTCACCCGGGCGCAAGATGCGATGGATGAGGCGGCCGATCAGCTGGGCTCGGGGAAGCTGGGTTCGGCCGGCGGCAACCAGCAGAAGGCGATCGACGAGCTGCGCAAGGGTGGTGAGGCGATCGCCAAGCAACTCATCCAACAGATGCAAGCGCAAGGTGCGATGGGACCCGGCCAAGGCATGGGCCAGGGCGAGAATGAAGATCCGTTCGGCCGGCCGCAAGCATCTTATGGGCCGTCGTTCGGCGGCTCGGTCAAAGTGCCGGACAAGATCAACATCCAGAAGGCGCGCGAGATTCTGGAAGAGTTGCAACGGCGCGCCGGCGAGCGCGGGCGGCCGGTGAACGAACTCGAGTATATCGACCGGCTGCTGCGGCGGTTCTGAATCGGTTTGTTTGCGGGCTGTGATATTGATTGTCGCAGCCATCAAGGAACCCGAACCATGCCCAGACTTCGCCAAGTTTCGCGCGCCGATGCCGATCCGTTTGCGCAGCAGATTTACAACGTGTTGTTCGGGGCGCGCGATCCGGTGGCGGCGCCTGGGACGGCGACGGGAACGCCGGGGAATTGGTGGACTGTGTTTGCGCTGGTGCCGGACGCGTTCAAGCACACGACGGAAGGGTTTCAGTTCTATCGCAGCCCGAAGCGGAAGATCTCGCCGAAGCTGCGCGAGCTCGGACAAATCCGCGCCGGCTGGGCACGAGGCTCACAGTTCGTGTTCTCTCAGCATTGCAAGGCTTGCCGCGATGTCGGTTTCAGCGAGGCGCAGATCAAGGCCATTCCCTATTGGGCGATTGCGGATGTGTGGAGCCCGGTTGAGCGCGCGGTGCTGGCCTATACGGATTGCCTGGTGTTGATGGGCGGGCGGGTGCCGGAGGAGATTTTCGATGCGCTGAAGGCGCATCTCTCGCACGAAGAAATACTGGAACTGACCTACATCACCACGACTTACGAGATGCATGCGACGATGTCGCGCGCGCTGCGGCTTGAGTATGACGACGTGGATGAGCGCGTGGTGGAGGTCGCGGCGCCTGCCGGGGCGAGCCTCGACGTGATGAACATGGTGGACAAGAAAGAGTGAGCGGACGGCGGCGGGTGGGTATTGCTAAGCTTGCGAAGCAGCAGTTCAGGAGCAGATGATGAGCCTTCAAGCGCGGTTTGGATTGGTTGTTGCCCTTGTGGGCGCGTTGGGCCTTGCGGCCTGCGAGGGCGGGACGACGGCGGCGGGCGGTGTTACGCGCGTCGTATCGACGACCTCGTTCGGCATGTGCGTAGGCTATTGCACGACGAAGCTTGAGATCACCGAGGGCGGGGCCGTCCTAGTGCGCGAGAGCCGCGGCGGTCGCGGGGCGGTCGAGCTGCCCACGCAGACGTTCAAATCGCCGCTTACGGCCGGCGAGTGGCAGGAGGTTGTGCGTCTTGCCGGGGCGGCGAAGTTCGACGGCTTACCTGCCGTTATCGGCTGCCCCGACTGTGCCGACGGTGGGGCGGAGTCTCTGACGGTTGAGGGTGCGGGCGCGGCCAAGACGGTCTCGTTCGATCACGGCGCCAAGGTTGATGGGTTGCAGCCGCTGCTCGACCGGGTGCGCGACCTTCGGGAGAAGCTGACGCCGAAGGAGCCGTGATCCGGTTGCACAATGCCGTGAGCTCGCGCGCGGCGTCGTAAATTCAATGCCGTGGTCCTTGTGGCCGCGCGGCGGCAGCGCAAATATTACCCTCACGCCTTCGTGCATGAGGGTCTTGCCAGATGAAGCTCAGCCGCCGCGACTTCGCTCTTTCCACCCTTGGTCTTGCCGCCGTCTCCGCGTTGCCGGGATCGGCGGTCGGCGCGACGGCTCGGCGCCCTTATGCCGGGCCGAACGTTGTCATCATTCGCTATGGCGGCGGCGTCAGGCGGCGCGAGACGATCGAGCCGCAGCATTCGTTCAGCCCCTATCTCGCGAAGGTGTTGCTGACCCAGGGGACGCTTTATCCCTTGATGCGGATCGAGGCGCGCGATGGCGTCGTGACCAGCCACGCGCAAGGCACGCTGAACATCCTGACCGGACGCTACGACCGCTATGAGAACATCGCGCCGCGCTTCGGCGAAGAGCGGTTTGAGGCGAAGGCGCCGACACTGTTCGAGTATCTGCGCGCGACTTACGACGTGCCCGCCCACCAGGCTTTGATCGTCAACGGCGAGAACCGGCCGGATGAAGATATTCTGGTGTACTCGAACGATCCGCATTACGGCATTCGCTATCATTCATCGGTCGTCAGCCTGACGCAGTTCAAGGCGCATCTCTTGCGCCGCGGGATCGCCGCGGGCGCGTTTCAAGGCGACGAACTTGTCAAGGCGCAGCTGCAACTCACGCAACTTGAAGCCGCGGATATGAAGCGCGAGATCGTGCGCCCCTCCCCCACGTTGGAGACATTTTGGGACGGGTGGCGGCGCGACTATGGCGACAGCGGATTGAAGAACCCGCGCGGGGATCGGCTTCTCACCGCGCTATCGTTGCGGGCGATGAAGGAGCTCAAGCCGAAATTGATGCTGGTGAACTATCAGGACCCCGACTATGTGCATTGGGGTAACGCCAGCCACTACACGCGCGCGATCGGCGTGATCGACGACGGTATTCGCCAGATCGTCGAGGCGGCCGAAGCGGAACCGCACTATCGCGGCAACACGGTGTTCTTCGTCACGCCCGATTGCGGGCGCGACAACAACGCGATGATGCAGGTGCCATATCAGCATCATTTCAATTCGAAGTCGGCGCATGAATCGTGGGCGCTTGCGTTCGGCCGCGGCATTGCGCGTGGGACCGTCGTCGACAAGACGGTCGAGCAAATTGCGGTCGCGCGCACGGTGGCGCAGGTGATGGGCTTCAATGCCGCCTCCGCCGAGAGCCCGATCTTGCAGGAGGTGTTCGCATGAGAACGCTGGGCGCTTTTCTTTGGCGGTATCTGCTCGGTGCGTTGTTCACGTTGACGCCGGTCACCGCAGTTCTCGTCGTCGGCTGGACGCAGCGCGCGACGGCACGCGCGGTGGCGCGGCGCTGGCACGCGCAGGCGGGCAATGCCGACAAGGACTTCGCCGCCTTCGCGCGGGCGAGCGAGGAGACATCCAGCCTGGCGCATTGGCCGCGGTGGATCATGGCGGACGATGCGGGCGCCCTCTTTGCAGAGGCGCGGCGCAGCGGACCGCTGCGCGCGGGTGCGCTGGTTTTGCGGGCGTTGTTCGGGTCGCTCTGGGCAAATGCGCGCGCGGGGCTCAGCGCGTTGTTGCCGATTGCGATCGTGTTGGCGCCGGCCGGGTTGCTCTGGCTTTTCTCGTGGTGGGCCGGCTGGGACAACTCCTTCAACAAGGGCTACGAGCAGGCATGGGTCGGGCCGACGGTCGCGTTCGCCGGCATTGCCTATTTCATCGTGACAATGTCGTTGCTGCCGTTCGCGGAGGTTCGCCAGGCGATCAACAATTCTTGGCGCGCGTTCTTCGATGTCGCGTTCTTGCGCCGGGCGGCGCGGGAGGCGCGGCTTGGGCTCATCGGACTTGCGGTCGCGTTCGTGACGGCGGGCTTCATCGTTGCATCGCTGAAGGTTGTGCCGCTGGGCCTCGGCAATGCCGCCGCAACGCCGGAGGAGGCGTTGCGCTGGGCACAGGCCTATCCGTTGCTGGTCGCGTGCGTGTTGTTTCCGCTCTATGTGGCGCTGCGCCTTGTGGCGGCGCGCGTTTACTCCCGCGCGGCGGCAAGGCTTGCCGTCAAGGCCGGCACCGATGCCTTTGCGGCGCGCGAACGCGGGTTGCTCGATCGCTTGTCGCTGGGGCGCGGAGAGGCGCCGGCACGCAGCGGGCTCGCGCGGCTAGCGATCGGTTCCCGATCGTTCGCGACAGGGCTCATGGCGAGCGCGGTGGTGTTTGCGGTGTGGTTCGGCCTCGTCAGCGAGATCTACGTGTCGCAGTTTCTGGTGCACGATTGGACGCACTGGGTGAACCATCCGTTGGTGCAGCTGCCTTGGGTCGGGAGCATTTTCTCGGTTCCGGCGCGGTAGCAAAAGCGCCGCGGCCTCTTGACAGAATTATTGTCCAGCGATAATTTCTTTCTGTCTTTCTTGGAGAGAACGGAGTGGGGGCAGTGATGGGTATGCAAAAAGTGACGAGTTTGGCAGCAACGATGGTCGGGCGCGTGGCATTCGCGATTCCGCTGTTGCTGGCGGCGATCGTGCTGCCGCTGATCGGGCGGGTTTATCTCGCGATCTTCGAGCCAGCCGTGCCGGACCCGCAGGCGATCTGGACCAACGTCGCCGTCCACGTCGTGGAAGCGTTGCCGTCCCTCATTCTGTCGTGGACGATGTATGGCGTCTTGCGCGTCCTCGTGGAGTACGGGCAAGGGCGCTACCTGTCGCTTAGAGCGAGTCGGAGCTTGAAGTGGGTCGGCCTGGGCGCGCTGGTCGCGTTGCTGCTCAACGTGATGGTGGTGCCAATCACCGTTGCGGCGCTTCGCGGTTCGTCACTGTGGATCGCGTTGAATCCGCATGTGTTCGATCTCTGCATCATGATGTTCGCGGCCGGTATGCTGACCATCGGCAGCTTGCTGGAGGCGGCGGCGCGAGACCTTCAGAGCGAGCACGACCAAATCGTTTGATGCGGATCGTCGTTACACTCGACGTCGTGCTGGCGCGGCGGAAGATGAAGGCGAAGGATCTTGCCGAGCGCATCGGCATCACTGAGGCCAACCTGTCGTTGTTGCGGACGGGCAAAGTAAAGGGCGTGCGCTTCGAGACGCTCGCCAAGATCTGCGCTGAACTGGCTTGCAAGCCCGCCGACCTCTTGGATGTAACCGGCGACGAAGACGCTACACGGTAGTGAGGCGGCGATGCAGACTTGATGGGCCAATTTGGAGACGCTTGTGCCGCCCGCTCCGAGAGAACGATCATACAGCGCTTGACGAACGATTCAGTTTGTTCTATCTTTGTTCCATACCTTCCGGCACCGTTTGGCGGTGTGTCGGCTGCAACTTGAAACTGACTGGGACTGATTACCGACGCCTCGCGGGTGATGCCGCGACGGGCGTGATGGTCGCGCGCTTATTCGGGTTCGCGGGACAAGGATATGAGACAGTGTCTCGCTGTCTCAGTTGTCTCGTTTCAAATGGCTGAGGGCGGCCGTTTCTGGGGTAGAAACCGGTCCGATGTGAGACAGCGGGATTACTCGGCACCCTTCGGCTTTTTCGTGCCGATGACTTCGTCGACGACGGCGCAGATGCCGGCGATCGTGAAGGGCTTGGAGACCACGCGATAGACTAGGTCGTTCAGGCCGTGGGCACGCTCGATCTGATGCTCGTGGCCGGACATGATGATGATCTTCATCTTCGGGTAGTCGCGGCCGACGGCGAGCGCCAGCGCTATGCCGTCCATGATGGGCATGTCGATGTCGGTCAGGAGGAGGTCGAACTTGCCCTTCTTGAGGTGCTCCAACGCCTCGGACCCGTCCGGGGCCATGGTGACCTTGTGGCGTCGTTGTTCGAGCCCGCGGGCGATAAACTCCCTGAGCGCCAGTTCATTCTCTGCGATCAGGATTTTCGCCATTTCCTCTGACCTACGATCACGACTGGCTTAGAATAGCTATAAAGGGCAGTCCACGGAATTTATGGGCGGCGTCCATGCCGTAACCCACAACAAATCCGTCGGGGCACGCAAATCCAACAAAATCCGCGTGTTCGGCGATGTCGCCGCGGGCCGCCGTTTTGTCGAGCAAAACGCAGACTCTTACCGCTTTTGCGCCACGTTCCAGCATGTGGCGGCGGGCGTAGGCGATCGTCCGCCCACTGTCTAAAATGTCATCAATGAGCAAAACCTCGCGGCCTTCGACGGGGATTTCCACATCCCTGAGCAAGCGCACGGTACCGGACGAGACGGTCGCGGCGCCGTAACTGGCCAAAGTCATGAAGTCGACCTCGGGATTCATGTCGTGGGCGGCGAGGGCGCGAATCAGGTCGGCCGCGAAAACGAAGCTGCCTTTGAGTATGGCGACGGCGGCGAAATCCTTCGGCATGCCGGCGGCGATATCGGCGGCGAGGGTTTCCAAACGCTCGGCGATTTGATCGGAGGGATAGAGCGGCTCAAGCCGAGCCACGCTATTCGTCCTTCTTCGCGAAGCGGACCTCAAGGTCGTAGGCGTCGGAAGGCGGGCTCTCGAGGCGGGCGGCGAAGGTGCCCTTTTCCTTTGGGCCCAGATGGCGCTGATCGGCGAGTACGGTCCAGTGATAAAGCTCCTTGCCCGCCTGGTCGCGCACGGCGAGGCGCACGCGGGGTACGGGCAGATCGCGATCGGTCTCGTTGATGATCTCACCCTTGATCGCTATCACGGGGACAGTGTTGTTCATCTCCTGCGTATGAGTCGCCACGATCTTGAAGCCGCGCGTGTTCACGGGCATACCGAGCGCGTTGTAGAGGCTGGCCGAGGCCGGCCAGAGCTTCACGATGGATTCGGGCGCGGAGAAGAAGAGCAGCGGAATGCCTGCAACAAAGGCGACGAGCGCCAAGATACCGGCCATGCTGCGCGAGCGGGCGCGCTGACGATCGCTGGACGCCGGCGGCGACATCTGCTGCGGCTGCGGAATCTCAAAACGCGGGGTGGGTGCTGGGATCGACGGCGCCGGCAACATGCGCGAGCGATCGGTGACCGGACCGGACGGCATCGGCGGTTCTTCCACAGGCACCGGGATCGGCGTCGGCGGTAAATCGGGCGCTGCGTCTTGGAACCATGCGTGCGCACAACGCGCACAACGAACCTGACGCCCGGGTGGTCGGACCACTCCGGCTTCAAGCAGGTATCGTGTTGCGCAGCGGGGGCAGGTAATTATCATTCCAGGCTTGAGCCCGTTTCGATTCTAGCGTTTTCGCACAACCCCTTCGCGCCTGCAAGCAAGCGCAATTTGAGCGATGGCGCCTAACCCATTAACCGAAAAGGATTAATTGGTGGTTCGCTTCGAGAATGTCGGAATGCGATATGGCTTGGGGCCGGAAATCTTGCGTGACATTTCATTCACGTTGGAGCAGGGCTCGTTCCATCTCCTGACCGGCCCGTCAGGGGCGGGCAAGACTTCGCTCCTGAAATTGATCTATTTGGCCGAGCGGCCATCGCGCGGGGCGATCTCTATGTTCGGGCGCGATACTGCAACCACGCCGCGTGACGAGCTGCCGGCGCTCCGGCGGCGGATCGGGGTGGTGTTTCAGGAGTTCCGCCTGCTGGAGCACCTTACCGTGTTCGACAATGTGTCGCTGCCGCGGCGGGTGACGGGGGAGCCCGAGCATCAATACCGGGCGGAGGTCGAGGAGCTGCTGTCGTGGGTCGGGCTCGGCAACCGGCTGAACGCAAAGCCCGCGACGCTGTCGGGTGGGGAGAAGCAACGCGTGGCGATCGCGCGAGCCGTGGTTGCGAAACCGGAATTGCTGCTTGCGGACGAGCCCACGGGCAACGTCGATCCGGAGATCGGCGGGCGGATCATGCGGCTCTTCATCGAGCTCAACAAGCTCGGCACGTGCGTGATGATCGCCACGCACGATCAGCGCATCATGGAGCGACTGCCGGCGTCGCGCATCTATAAGCTTGCGGAAGGCCGGCTCTCGCAGGCACAAGCCAGCGACGTCATGGCGGAGGCCAAGCGCGCGTGAACCCAGGAGCGCCATCGGGATTGATGCCGGCGGACAGTGCGTCCGGCACGACGCTGCACACGATCGTGGCGGTGATGAGCTTTCTTGCCTGCTTGGCGCTGGGGTTCGTGTTGACGTTGAGCCGGTTGGCGACGGAGTGGACCGACGGTTTGTCGGGCTCGGTGACGGTGCAACTGCTGCCTTCGGCGCAAATTGCGCCCGACGATCAAGTGAAAGAGGCCCTGCGGTTGGTGCGCAATTGGCCGGGCATTTTCTCCGCCCGCGCGATCAGCCGCGAGGAATCGGCCAAGATGCTGGAGCCATGGCTCGGCGGCGGCAATGTGATGGACGATCTGCCGGTGCCGCAGCTCATCGAAGTGATCCTGACGCCGGGCCGGCCGGTGGAGCTTGAGGGGCTTGGACGAGCGCTGGCGGACGGTGTTCCGGGAGCCGTGCTTGACGACCACCAACGGTGGAACCAAGAGCTAGCCGCGTTCGCGGCGTCGTCCGAAGCGGTCGGGTGGGCGGTGTTGTTGCTGATTGCGCTCGCGACTTTTGCTATCGTGATCTTCGCCACGCAAGCGGGGCTGCAGGCGCATCGCGAGATCGTTGAGGTCGTGCACATGATCGGTGCGCGGGACGTGTTCATCGCGAACGAATTTCAGCGGCACTTCTTGTGGCTGGGCCTGCGCGGCGGGGTGATCGGGCTCCTGCTGGCGGCGGCGACGCTCGTCGGTAGCAGCTTCTTTTGGGATAGCCGCGAAGCTCCCGTTGGGGCGCAGTATCTGCCACAGCTTGTGAGTTCGCCGTTTCACTACGTGTGGCTCTTGGGTGTGCCGCTGGCGATCGGGCTGATTGCGATGTGGACGGCACGGTACACGGTCTTACGCGTTCTCGGCCGCATGCCATGAAGGTCGTGCTGCTCGATCGCGACGGCGTGCTGAGCGAAGATCGCGACGACTACATCAAACATCCGGGCGAATTGGTGATGATTGCGGGCGCCGCGGAAGCGGTGGCGCGGCTCAACGCGGCACAGATCAAGGTCGCGGTCGTCAGCAATCAATCGGCGGTCGGTCGCAGAATAATATCGGTCGAAATGATGGAGCGCATCAACGCGAAACTGAGATCGGAACTCGCCGACGGCGGGGCGCGGTTGGATCTGCTGCTGACCTGCACCGATGCGCCGTGGGCGGCCAGCGAACGGCGGAAACCCGGGCCCGGCATGCTGCGCGAGGCGCTGTTGCATTTTCGCGCCGCCGCGCACGAAACAGTGATGATCGGCGACCAATTGAGCGATCTTCAGGCGGCGCGGGCGGCCCAGGTGGCGCCAATCCTGGTTAGAACTGGTAAAGGCGCCCTGGTACAAGCTCAGGGTCTGCCGCAGGACATTTTGCCGGTCTCGGTTTATGATTCAGCGGCCCTTGCGGTCGAGGCCTTGCTGGCTGATCGCTGAACTATGCCGGAGCAACAATGCAGTGCATTCCGAGCAGTCGGGAGGATTGGCGTTGATCGGTTTCGCGTTTCGCGTAGCCGTGGCGACGTTCGTCGTCGCGGCGCTTGGCTTTCCGATTTTCGTGTGGAGCCTCGCGCGCACATCGATTGATCCGGAGAATGCCGAAGCGATCGTCGCCTTGACCGGCGGCGCGGAACGGCTAAGCGCGGCGCTGGAGTTGCTCGATCGCGGCAAGGGCGACCGGCTGTTGATCTCCGGCGTACACGCGGAAACGACGCGACAGGAACTCTTGGAGGCCGTTGGTCAGCCCGCGCAGCGCGCCGCGTGTTGTGTCGACCTCGGCCGCGGTGCGGAGAGCACGATCGGTAACGCAAGCGAGACTGCGTCGTGGGCGCAAGCGCATGGCTACGAGTCGCTGATCGTGGTGACCGCGAGTTACCACATGCCGCGTAGCTTGCTTGAACTACACGCGACGATGCCTGACGTGAAGTTGGTGGCCTATCCGGTCTTTCCGGAAAGCGTACAGCTTGACGGCTGGTGGCACGATCCGCTGACGACCGGCGTGCTGGCGTGGGAGTATGTGAAGCTCTTGGGTTCGACGGTCCGGGTGGCGTTTGCTACCGAGTTCTGGAGCAAACCGGCACCGGCGGTCGGCCCGACCACGATCGAACCGGCACCAGGGGCGCCGAAACCTGTCGAATCCGCCGCTACGAGCGTCGCCCAGTAGTGCGGGCTTGCGCGCGCGGGGCGCGGTCGCGATAACTCATCCGATCTTGCAACGACGCTCGAGTATCCGCTTGGTCGCGCTCCGCTCCTACTTGTTCCAGGCCGCTTTCTGGACGTTTTCGACAATCATCAATCTTGCCTACATCCCGGCGCTGCTGCTCGACCGGCGTGTTGTGCTGGATGGTCAGGAGACGTGGGCGCGCGTGAGCTTTTGGCTGTTGAAGCACATCGTGGGCCTCGACTACGAAGTGCGCGGGCGCGAGAACCTGCCGCAAGGTGCCGCGATCATTGCCGGCAAACATCTCTCCATGTGGGAGACCGTCGCCGCACACGTGCTGGTTCATCATCCGGCGACCGTGATGAAGCGGCAGCTCTTGATGATCCCCGGCTACGGTTGGTACGCGCGTAAGGCAAAGATGATCATCGTCGATCGCGATGCGGGGGTGAAATCGATACGCTCGATGCTGGCCGCCGCGAAAGCGCGGTTGGCCGAGGGCCGCTCGATCGTGATCTTTCCGGAAGGGACGCGCCGGCCGATGGGTGCCGAGCCCGACTACAAGCCCGGCGTTGCGGCACTCTATGGCGCGCTTGATGTGCCGTGCGTACCGATGGCGCATAACTCGGCGCTGTACTGGCCGCGGCGTGGCTTCTGGCGGAAGCCCGGGCGGATCATCGTTGAGTTTTTGCCGCCGATCCCCGCGGGCTTGAAGCGGCACGAATTCATGACGGAGTTGCAGCGGCGGCTCGAAGAAGGCACGAACCGGCTGCTTGCCGAGGGCGGCTTTCAGCCCACCGCTGCTGGTTAAGACGGCTCGCTAAACACGCATAGAACGCAGCAAGAACGATTCGTTGCCCTACACCTGGGGTTGCGCTAGAGTTCCATCCTCCAAGAAAACTCTGGTGAGGGTGCGTGCCGTCGATGGCTGAGCTTGCCGATATTTCGCGTCAGATCTGGGATCTGAAGTACCGGCTGAAGGGCTCGGGAATTGCGCGGCCTGACGAGACGGTCGAGGACACGTGGGCGCGGGTCGCGGGTGCGGTTGCGCTTGCCGAGAAGCCCGAGCATCGCGCGCGGTGGAGCGGCGAGTTCGTGCGCGCGCTTAGCGACTTTCGGTTTTTGCCGGCGGGGCGCGTGCTGGCGGGCGCGGGATCCGGCCGCTCAGTTACGCTCTTCAATTGCTTTGTGATGGGCACGATCACTGACGATATGTCGGGCATCTTCGACAATCTGAAGGAAGCCGCGCTGACCATGCAGCAGGGCGGCGGCATTGGGCACGACTTCTCGACGCTGCGGCCCTCCGGCGCCGCGGTGAAGGGTGTGGGTGCGGATGCGTCCGGCCCGGTCTCGTTTATGGATGTGTGGGATTCGATGTGCCGCACGATCATGTCGGCGGGCTCGCGGCGCGGCGCGATGATGGCGACGCTGCGCTGCGATCATCCGGACATCGAAGCGTTCATCGAGGCCAAGCGCGACAAGGAGCGGTTGCGCAACTTCAATCTCTCGGTCCTTGTCACCGACAAGTTCATGCAGGCGGTGAAGGATGATCAGGCGTGGGATCTGGTCTTCGGCGGAGAGGTCTACCGCACGGTATCGGCGCGCGGGCTATGGGACCGCATCATGGCGTCGACCTATGCTTACGCGGAGCCCGGCGTCGTCTTCATCGACCGGATCAACCAGCGCAACAATCTGTGGTACGCGGAAGAGATCGCAGCAACGAACCCGTGCGGGGAGCAGCCACTACCGCCCTATGGCGCGTGCCTGCTGGGTTCGATCAATCTGACGAAGTTGATCAAAAATCCGTTCACGGCGGAGGCCGCGCTCGACGAGAAAGAACTCGACGCGTTGACGCGGGTGGCGGTGCGCTTCCTCGACGATGTGATCGACGTTTCGAACTATCCGTTGCCGGCGCAGGAGCGCGAGGCGAAGCAGAAGCGGCGGATCGGGCTTGGGGTCACGGGCCTTGCCGATGCGCTGATCATGTGCCGGGCGCGGTATGGCGCGCCGGAGTCGATTGCGCTGATCGAGCGCTGGTTCAGGACGATGCGGCGCGCCGCCTATCTGGCGTCGAGCGAGATTGCGTCGGAGAAAGGTGCGTTCCCGCTGTTCGACCGGGACAAGTTCCTGGGCGGCGAGACAGTGCGCGGGTTGGACGAGGACGTGCGCAATCAGATCGCGGCATTCGGCGTGCGCAACGCACTGCTGACGTCGATTGCGCCGACGGGAACGATCTCGCTTCTGGCGGAGAACGTGTCGAGCGGGATCGAGCCGGTGTTCGCTTATTCCTATAAGCGCAAGATCACGAAGGCGGGTGGCGAAAAGGCGGAAGAGGCGGTCGAGGACTATGCACACCGGCTCTACCGCGAGCGGGTGGGTGATGGCCCCCTGCCCGACTACTTCGTCAACGCGCAAGACTTGACGCCGGCTGCGCATGTTGCGGTGCAGGCCGCGACACAGAAATATGTCGACAGTTCGATTTCCAAGACGGTGAATTGCCCGGCCGACATTTCGTTCGACACGTTCAAGGATGTGTATCTGCGCGCGTATGAGAGCGGGTGCAAAGGTTGCACGACATGGCGGCCGAACGACATCACAGGTTCCATTTTGAGCTTGGATGAGGCGAAGCCTGCGCCGAAGCTTGAGGCCGTGGCGACGGCGCCATCCGAAGTGTTTGCGCCGGCACCGGCGCGCGCGCGGTCAAGTGGCGACGGCGGTGGCGTGGTCTATATCGCGCGGCCACTCGATCGGCCGGAAGCGCTGCCCGGCACGACGTACAAGGTGCGGTGGCCGGAGTCTGATCACGCGATCTACATCACCATCAACGATGTCGTCGAAGGGGGGAGGCGGCGGCCGTTCGAGATTTTCATCAACTCCAAGAATATGGAGCACTATGCCTGGACTGTGGCGCTCACCCGCATGATCTCGGCCGTGTTCCGGCGCGGCGGCGACGTGTCGTTCGTCGTCGAAGAATTGAAAGCGGTTTTTGACCCGCGCGGCGGGCAGTGGGTGAACCGGCAGTATGTGCCGTCGCTGTTGGCGGCGATCGGCGGCGTGATCGAGGAGCACATGCTTGCGATCGGTTTCTTGAGCAAACCGACGCCGAGCTATGGGCCGCAACAAAAGGTCGCGAGCATTGCTGAACGGATGCCTGCTGGCGGCTCTGAGGAACGCCGCGGCGAGACCGGCGGGTCGCTGGGCCAGTCGTTCAAGTTCTGCCCGCGCTGCTCGAGTCCGAGTCTGACGCGGATCGAGGGCTGCGATACGTGCATGAACTGCGGCTACTCGCGGTGCAGCTGAAGGGGGCGGCCGGGTTACGGACGATGTGAGCGGGATTCTGGGTCAACTGCGGGAGGCGTTGGATTGGGTTCGGGCTCGCCTCGGCAGCCATCTCTCCGTCCTATGGATCATTGCGCCGATCGTGCTGATCGCGGTTGTGCTGGCTGGTTACGGCTGGTGGTGGCGCGTCGTGGCCGACGGCGTGCGCGACCAGATCGGCCAGCTGCAGACCGCGCAGCGCGAAGCCGGGCGCGACTTGAGCTGGGATGCGCTTACCACGCACGGATTTCCCTATCGCGTCGAGACCACGGTGGGCGCGTTGCACTTCACAGCGCCGGATCGTGCGACCGCGTGGGACAGCGAGCGCGTTGTCGTGAACGTGCATCCGCTGTCGCTGGGCCAGGTCGAAGTGTCGCTCGAGGGTCAGCAACATTTCTTTTATGCGCGCGAGCGTTGGGTCGAGACCGACGTCCGGGCCGACAAAGCGCTGGTGAACGTCAAAGGTCTCAACACGGCGGAGACACGGATCGGCGTCGAGATCGAACGGTTGACCGGCAAAGCCAAGCTCGATGCGACAGATGTTAACTTCATCGTCGATCAGGCGTCGGGTGGCCTAAACGTTTCCGAGGCGAACGAGGGGGAGCCGCTGCCGCAGGTGGAGCTTTTGTTGCGGCTTAACAACGTGGCGCTGCAGGGCAATTTGGACCTGCCGCTCGGACCAACGATCGCCTTGATCAATATCGACGCGGCGGCAAAGTTGCCGGCGAACGTGCCGGAAGCATCGGCGGCAATTCTGTTTGCCGAATGGCGGCGTACAGGCACACCGATTGAGATCCGGAAGTTTGAGCTCGAATGGGGTGGCGTTTCTGTTGCGGCGACGGGCGAGTTCAAGCTCGATCAGCAATCGCTGCCCGAGGGCCGGTTCAACCTGAAGCTCGGCAATCATCCGCGCATCTTGGAATTGCTTGAGGCGCAGGGGTTGATCAACACGGAGACCCACGCTCTAACGAAGAAGGTGCTCGACGTACTGGCCTTCATGAGCGGCGACGCACAGCGGCGCGTGTCTGTGCCAATGCGCATCGAGCAAGGTGCGGTTTATCTGGGCCCCGCAAAGGTCGCGACGATTGTGCCGCAGCCTGTTGTGGCGCAGCCCGCGCTGCCGGCCGAGCCGGCGACGCCTTAAGACCGACTACTTCTTCTTGTCGCGGCCGAAGTTGACGGCGGCGGTGTCTTGGCCGGCGTCGATGACTTCGCGGCGGATGGCGCGGGTGCGCGTGAAAAGATCGAAGAGCATGTCGCCTTCGCCCCAGCGGATCGCGCGCTGCAGGCGGGAGAGGTCTTCCGAGAAGCGGCCCAAAACTTCTAGCACGGCTTCGCGGTTGTTCAGGAAGACGTCGCGCCACATGGTTGGATCGCTGGCCGCAATGCGGGTAAAGTCGCGGAAGCCGCCGGCCGAGAACTTGATCACTTCGCCTTGCGTGACCTGCTCCAGGTCGCTCGCGGTACCGACGATGTTGTAGGCAATCAAGTGGGGCACGTGGCTGGTGATCGCGAGCACGAGGTCGTGGTGCTTGGGCTCCATCACCTCGACGCGCGAACCCAGGCCGCGCCAGAACGCCGTGAGTTTTTCGACCGCTGCTTCGTCGGTGCCTGCCGGGGGCGTGAGGATGCACCAGCGGCCGTCGAACAGTTCCGCGAAGCCCGCGTCTGGACCAGAGTGCTCGGTACCTGCGATCGGGTGGCCGGGAATGAAATGGACGCCGGCGGGAACGTGTGGGCCGACATCGCGAACGACGGCCATCTTCACGGAGCCGACGTCGGTGATGATCGCGCCGGGCTTCAGCGCAGGAGCTGCTGCCTGAGCGACATCGCCAAAGGCGCCCACGGGCGTGCAGAGCACGACGAGGTCGGCGTCGCGTACAGCCTCTCTCGGATCTTCGTGGATCGAGTGGCAGAAGCCGATCTCGCCGGCGCGCTTACGGGTTGCCTCCGTGTGTGCATGACCGGCGATGTGCCCGGCGAGGCTGCCACGCCGCATCGCGTGGGCCATGGACGAGCCGATCAGGCCCAGACCCAACAGCGCTACCTTCGTGAAAAGCGGGCCGGTGCGGGTCGTCATTTCATGAACTCTTCAAGGGCGGCGACGGCGGCATGATTGCCTTCTTCGGTACCGACGGAGATGCGTAGGCAATTCGGCAAGCCGTAGGCGCCGACACCGCGAAGGATCACACCGCGCTCGATCAGAAGCTTGTCGGCCCTCGGCGCGGTCTTGGCGCCGGTCGCATCGAATTCGATCAAGAGAAAGTTCCCGACGCTGGAGCGCACCTTCAAACCGGTGGCTGTGATGCGTTCCGCCAGCCAGTGCAGCCACTTCTCATTATAGGCTGCGGCTTCGGCCACGAACGCCTTGTCGCCGATGGCGGCGATGGCGGCGGCTTGACCGGCAGTCGAGACGTTGAAGGGCCCTCGGATGCGGTTTAACGCATCGACGACGGCATCCGATCCGTAAGCCCAACCGACGCGCAACGCGGCAAGACCGTGGATCTTCGAGAACGTCCGCGTCATGACAGTGTTCTCTGTTGTTGCCGCGAGTTCGAGACCGCTGTCGTAGTCGTTGCGGTTGACGTAATCGGCGTAGGCCGCGTCGATCACCAGCAGGCAATCTTTCGGAAGACCCGCGTGGAGGCGATGCAACTCGGCGCGGGTGTTGTAGCTGCCGGTCGGGTTGTTCGGATTGGCGACGAAGACAATCTTCGTGCGGGAGGTCACGCGCTTTAAGAGTTCGTCAACGTCGGTGACCAGGTTGGGCTCCGGCGCAGCGACAGGCGTCGCACTCGCGGCGAGGGCGGCGATCCGGTAGACTAAGAAGCCGTGCTCGCTGAACAGAACTTCGTCGCCGGGGCCGGCATAGATCTGCGGGAGTAAGTGCAATATCTCGTCGGAGCCGTTGCCGCAGACGATGCGGTCGGGGCTAAGGTCGAACACCTCGCCGATCGCGCGGCGGAGTTCGGCGGCGCTGCCTTCAGGGTAAAGATGCAGGTTATCGGCGGCGGCCTTGAACGCGGCCACAGCCTTCGGGCTTGCCCCCAAGGGCGTTTCGTTCGCCGAAAGCTTAAAGATGCGCGTGGCCCCGCCGGCACTGGCGCGGCCGCCGACGTACGGGTCGATGTCCAAAATTCCGGGTACCGGTTTCATGGTTGCTTCTTTAGGCCAAGGCTTTGGGATGCTGCAAAGAAAACATTGACTTGGCCTGAACGGGGACCCTCAATCCGGCGCTTTCCCGGTGGAGCGACTCAAAGCCTCATGTCTACCTTGTTCCAGTCACTGTCGGCGGCCAACGGCATTCCGGGCGATGCGCTCGGGCCGGCGCGCACATTCGCGTCGCTGAAGCTGGACTCGGGCGAGGCGCTGGCGCCGTTTACGATCGCTTGGCAGACTTATGGAACGTTGAACGCGGCGAAGTCGAATGCGTTTTTGCTTTGCCACGCGCTGACCGGCGATCAGTATGCGGCGGGGACCCACCCGGTGACGGGTAAGCCCGGCTGGTGGGCGACGATGGTGGGCCCTGGGCTTCCTATCGACACCAACCGCTTCTTTGTGATCTGCGCCAATGTGATCGGCGGCTGCATGGGCTCGTCGGGGCCGCATGAGGTCAATGCGGCGTCGGGCAAGCCTTACGGTCTGAGTTTCCCCGTCATCACGATCCGCGACATGGTGCGGGCGCAAGCGGTGTTGCTCGACCATCTGGGCATCGACAGTCTGTTTTGTGTCGCCGGCGGATCGATGGGGGGCATGCAGGTGCTCCAGTGGGCGGCCAGCTATCCAGAGCGCGTCTTTGCGGCTCTGCCTTTGGCGACGGCGGCGCGGCACTCGGCGCAGAACATAGCGTTCCACGAGGTCGGGCGTCAGGCGATTATGGCCGATCCCGATTGGGCGAACGGCGACTACATCACAAACGGCACGAACCCGAAGAAGGGGCTCGCCGTCGCGCGCATGGCGGCGCACATCACCTATCTTTCCGAAGCGGCTTTGCATCGCAAGTTCGGGCGAAATCTGCAGAACCGGGAGGCGTTGTCCTATCGCTTCGACGCGGACTTTCAGGTCGAGAGTTACCTCCGACACCAGGGGCTCGCATTCGTCGATCGGTTCGACGCGAACGCTTATCTCTACATCACGCGGGCGATGGACTATTTCGACCTGGCGGCGGATTACGGCGGTGTGCTGGCGAATGCGTTCAATGGCACGAGCACCCGATTCTGCATCGCCTCGTTCACGTCCGATTGGTTGTTTCCGACGACGGAGAGCAAGAAGGTCGTACATGCGCTCAATGCCGCGGGCGCGAACGTCAGTTTCGTCGAGTTCGCAACCGACAAGGGGCATGACGCGTTCCTGCTCGACGTGCCGGAGATGTTCGAAACCTTGAGCGGCTTCATCGATGCGGCAGCGTCCGCGCGCGGGCTCCCGGGGAAGGCGTGATGCTGGCGAAGTCACCGATCCTGCGCAAAGAACTGTTGCGCATTGCCGACATGGTGCCGGCATCGGCGCGCGTGCTCGACGTGGGCTGCGGCAGCGGCGAGTTGATCGAGCATCTTGCGCGCGTGAAGGGCGCGGACGCGCGCGGGATCGAACTTAGCCAGGAAGGCGTGAACGCTTGCGTGGCCATGGGACTGCCGGTGATTCAGGGCGACGCGGATACCGATCTTGGCGACTACCCGCCACATTCGTTCGACTTTGCGATCCTGAGCCAGACCATACAGGCGACGCGCAAGCCGAAGGATGTGCTGGAGCAACTGTTGCGGATTGGGAAGCGGGTCATCGTTTCGTTTCCGAATTTTGGATTTTGGAAGGTGCGGTTGAAACTCGCGCTCACCGGGCGCATGCCGCAGACGGGTGCGTTGTCGCATGCCTGGCACGAGACGCCGAATATTCACCTGTGCACGATCGCCGACTTCGTGATGCTAACGCGCGATGTGGGCGCTTCGATAGAGCGGTCGCTCGCGGTCGAAGAGGGCGGCGACGTGCGGGAGCTTTCGGTGCCAGGCTACTGGGATAATCTTACGGCCGAGGGCGCGATCTTCTTGTTGACCCGGCCGGCTTCGTAACCAACACGGGCTTGCGCACGCGTGCCCGCGAGCCTTTGTCGGGCGCGAGCGCCATGACTTCCTTGGTTGCTTCGGTGAGGTGAACACCGGCGAGTTGCGGCCACATCTTTTGACCCCAGCGTTCCCATCGCGTACCGCTGCGCACGAGCCAGCGCGCGCCGAACGGCGGCATGTGCAGGCAGGTGGTGGAGGCCGTGGGCGTGAACATCGCGTCGACGAGCAGGCGGCTCAGCTGCGAGCGCGAGAACGGGCGACCATGGCCGAACGGCGTCGTTTCGAACTGAGCCCACAGGCTGGTGCGGTTCGGCGCGACGACCACGATGCGGCCCGACGGCGTTAGCACGCGCCAAATCTGACGCAAGAGCGGACGCAATTCCTCCGATGTTTCGACGACGTGGACGATGATCGCGCGATCGATGCAGGCATCGGGGAGCGGCAACTGGCCCTCGTTGGTCAGCGCCGTCACGTTTGCGGATTGCGACGGCCATGCGGCGACGCCCTGCTGTGCCGGCATCAAGGCGATGACGCGTGCGGCTTCGGCCTGGAAGGGGCGGAGGTACGGCGTCGCATAGCCGACGCCAAGCACGCTCAATCCGCGGACGTTCGGCCAGACTTCGCGCAAGCGTGAGCGGATGAAGCGGCGGGAAATCTGGCCCAGTTCGCCGTCATAGAAGTCTTGCAGTTCGGCGGCGTCGAGATGCATGGGGCCTCAACCCTCCGCGCCGGCGGCGACTTTCTTCTTCAGATGCTTGATCCAGCGCGGATCGACGTTGGCCACCGGGAAGTAGATGAAGACGTCGGTGGTGCCGAACTGGTGATCGATCACCGCGCCGTCGCCGATGCGCGCGCCGGAGCGGATGTAACCTTTGACCAACGGCGGCAGTGCGCGCAGCGCCTCCGCTTGATCGACAGCTTCCTTGGGAAGCAGGTTCATGGCCGAGTAGCGTTCCGGCAGCGCGCGCACGCGCTCGGCTTCGGGCGCCAAGCAGAAATGATGGAGGTAGGACAGCTGCAGGGCGAGGGCTTTCGGATCGGTTCCCGGCAGCGAGGCGCAACCGAACATCAGGCTGACGTCGTGGCGAATGAGGTAGACGAGCAGCCCCCGCCAGAGCAGCTGCATGGTCGGACCGGTACGGTAGTCCTTCAGCACGCATGAGCGGCCGAGTTCGAGCAGGCGTTGGCCAGCCCGGGCCTTCAGCATGGCGGAGATGTCGTATTCGCCCGCCGTGTAGAAACCTTTCGGGGACTTGGCGGCTGCGTATTCACGCATCAGCCGGTAGGTCGCCACGACGGCGTCGCCCTCAGCCTTGTCGATCACGAGCAAATGTTCGCAGATCGGGTCGTACTCATCGAAGTCGCGGCCGGTCGCGGCCATTTCCGGCGACGGCTGTGCGCTCATCTCGCGATAGAAGATGTCGTAGCGCAGGCGCTGAGCCGCTTCGACCTCGGCCGCCGTTGTCGCCAGGCGCACCTCTAGCGTGCCCGACTTGTCCAGGACGTGATCGCCTTTGTCAGAACTCTTGCTCAACTCCGCGTCGTGCGGCGCCATTCGTCGATCGTTCAGTAAGGCCGGGAGCCGCGGGAGGCGGCCTGCGGCGTTGGATTGAGCCGCGTAATCTAGGGTACCGCGTGCATGGTGGCAAACCCGATACTGGACTTCGCTTAAGCAAGCGGGCAAGCCTCAAATCCGCTCGTTCAGTCAGGATTCGCCCATGGCAGAAACATCAGGTCCAGCACAATCGACCCCCGGCAATTGGTTTCAGCGGGCGGTTGCCGTTTTGGGACAGCGCAAGACGGCCTCCATGCTGGTGTTCGGGTTCACGGCCGGGTTGCCGAACGTCATGCTGATCGGCACCTTGAATTTTTGGTTGGCCAAGGCGCAGGTCGATCTGGCCACGATCGGCGTGCTGTCGTGGATCGGTCTGGCCTATGCGTTCAAGTTCCTTTGGTCGCCAGCCGTGAATCTGATGCCGCCGTTTCCGTTCAACAAGTTGGGGCGGCGGCGGGGCTGGATCATGCTCTGTCAGATCGTGATCACGATCTGCATCGCGATCATCGCCACCACCGACCCGGCTCACGGGCTGGGCATTCTGGCGCTCGCGGCGGCTGCGGCGGCTCTCGCATCCGCCACTCAAGATATCTCGATCGATACATGGCGCATCGAGGAAGCCGATCAAGCCACGCCGATCGACCTGCTTTCGGCGATCTATCAGTTCGGCTACCGGTCGGCGACGCTGGTTGGCGGCGCCGGCGCCTTGTTCCTCGCCAGCGTGACATCGTGGGGCACGACCTATGGCGCGGCCGCGATCGTGTTCTTGCTGGCGTCGTTGGCGACGCTTGCCGCGCCGGAGTCGCCCATTCGCGACATCATCGGCAGCGGGGCAAAGGTCTATCGCGTGAGCGCCAAGGTGCGCCTCTATGCGGTCGGGGCGGTGCTCGCTGCGTGGGCTTGGGCCGGCTATGAGATCATCTCCTTCATGGTCGTCGCGGTCACCGCCGTGCCGGCGCCGAGCGCATCGTCGTTCACGGCGACCTATGGACCATGGATTGTGGTGGCGACAGTGATCTTTCCTTGCGGGCTTGGGGCCTGGCTTGCGAGAGCCAAAGTCGATGTCGAAGAATCGGCCGTGCCCGCCGGGTTCCTGTCGCAGCAGGCTGACCGGCTCTACACAGCCATCGTCGAACCGCTGGTCGAACTGATGGGCCGGCTCGGGTTTGCGTCGCTGATCGTGCTCATGGTGATCTTGAGCTATCGCATTACAGACAGCGTCTGGGGACCCTTCGCGGGCCCGTTCTATCTCGTCGAGTTGCAGTACACTGAGGCCGAGGTGGCGCTTGCTTCGAAGATCTGGGGCGTCGCGATGACCATTGCGGGCGTGGCGCTGGGCGCGCTCTCGCTGTTGTGGCTTGGCCGGATGGCGTCGGTGTTCATCGGTGCGGTGACGGCGGCCGTCACCAACTTGCTCTATGCCGACCTTGCGACAGGCGGCACGTACGTGAACACATTCCTGAATGGAACGGGGCTCTCCAGCTTGTTCGGGCTGTTCGGCCTCGACGACCGCATGGCGCGCCTGATGGCGGCCATCGCGGGCGAGAACATTGCGGCGGGCTTCGCCGGCGCCGCGTTCATTGCCTATCTGTCGTCGCTTGCGAGCAAGCTGCACGGTGCCGTGCAGTTCGCCGTGTTCACGTCGCTAACGATGTTGATCGGGACGCTGGGGCGCGGGGCGCTCGGCGACATGATCAAGACCGACGGCTATGCATCCGTCTTCATCTTTACGATGTGGCTTGGCGGCATCGCGGTCGTCGCTTGTGCGATCGAGTGGATCAGACAAGCGCGCTCGGGCGGGGCGCGCTAGGCGCGCTTGGCCGTGTTCTGCGGCGGTTGGGAGTAGCGGGCCAGCGTTGCGCGCAGGGCATCGGGGTTTAGCGGTTTGGCGAGGAACTCGTCCATGCCGGCGTCGATGCAGATTTGCCGGTCGCCCTCGAGCGTCGAGGCGGTGAGGGCGACGACCGGTAAGCGGCCACGGCGGCGGCCCGTCGACTCGGCCAAGCGGATGCGTCGCGTCGCCTCGAGGCCGTCCATCTCGGGCATGTGAACGTCCATCAGCACGAGATCGTAGGGCGCGCGGGCCAGTGCTTCGATCGCTTCGCGGCCGTTCGCCACGGTGTCCACGCGATGGCCCATCTTTGTCAGCAGGGCAGTCGCCAGCATGACGTTGATGCGATTGTCCTCGGCGACGAGGACGCGCAAGCCCCCTTGGTTCGGCGAAGGATCTGCCGCTTGTTCGTCGGGCACGAAGGGGTCGTTGCGTTCCGCATCTTCGCCGTTCAAGACGGCGGCAACGCGCTGCACGAGCGAGGCGCGGCGGATCGGTTTGATCAGATAGCCGTCGAAGCCCGCCGCTTTCAGCGCCGGCAACGATGCGCGTTCGTGGGCCGGCAGGAGCACGATCGTCTTTACGCCTTGCAAGCGCGCCTTGAGGCGAACGAGGAGTTCGCCCGCGGGGGCGCTGCCGGAGCGATTGTCCATCAGCAGCACATTGAACGAGCCACCGGCGAGCGCCGTTTCGGCGGCGGCTGCGCCTTTGGCGGCGAAGGCGTCTGCGCCGGCTTCGCAGAGTTGGCGGACGAGGAATTCGGAGAGGCCCGGGAAGGCGGTGAGCACGAGCACGCGGGCGCCGGTCAAGATGGACTCCGAGGTCTCGACGCCGGGCGCACGCTTCATGGGTAGGGTGAACCAGAAGCGGCTGCCTTTGCCGAGTTGGCTGCTCAGGCCGATCGTGCCACCCAGTGCTTTCACGAGGCGCTGGGTGATCGCGAGGCCAAGACCGGTGCCGCCGTATTTGCGGGCAAGGGATGAGTCGGCCTGGGTGAACTCCTGGAAGATCTTCGGTTGGGCCTCTTCGGAGATGCCGATGCCGGAATCGACCACTTCGAAGCGGATGAAGCGCGGGTCCGAGTCGGGCGTCGCGACAATGCGGACCCCGCCGGCGTCGGTGAACTTGACGGCGTTGCCAGCGAGATTGAGCAGCACCTGGCGCACGCGGCCTTCGTCGGCGAGGATTTGGCCGGAGAGGCGCGGGTGCGCGTATGTCGCGATATCGATGCCTTTCTCGAAGCAACGTTGTCCTAAGAGTTCGGCGACGCTTTCAATCAGCGTGCGGGCCGAGAAGGCGGTCTCTTCCATCTCGAGATTGCCGGATTCGATCTTCGAGAAGTCCAAGATGTCGTTGATGATGTCGAGGAGTGCTTCGCCGGACTCGCGCACGGCGTTCGCGTAGGAGCGCTGCTCGGGCGTCATCGGCGTGTCGAGCAGGAGACCGGCCATGCCGATCACGCCGTTCATGGGCGTGCGGATTTCGTGGCTCATGGTGGCCAGGAACATCGACTTGGCGCGGTTGGCGTCCTCGGCCTTGTCGCGGGCATCGCGTAGCGCGGACTCCAGCTGCTTTTGATCGGTGATGTCGCGGGCGACGCTTTGAATTTCCGTGACTTGGCCGGCGTCGTTGCGGATGACGTGATCTTCCCAGGCGAACCAACGCCAGCCGATCGTCGTGTTCAGGCGCTGGTCGTAGCGCACGCGGGGCACGGTCGTGTTGCCGGTCACCATCGGCGGCGGCATGATCTTTTCGTCGGGGTGCAACTCGGGCGTGAAGTGGCGGCCGAGCGCGCGCTCGCGCACTGCACCGAAGGTCTTGCAGAACGCGTCGTTCACAAAGGTGAGCCGGCCGTCCGGCATCTTGCGCAAGATGACGTCGCCTTGCTGCTCGACGAGACCGCGGTAGCGGGCCTCACTGGTTTGCAGTTCGCGGTGTCGTTGTTGCAGCGCACGGACGGTGGTTTCGAGTTCCAGCTTCACACGGGCGAGTTCGCCGGAGCGTTGATCCAGCGCCTGGACGCGGTGACGCGCATCGAGCAGGGCGCTGAAGAGGATGGCGAGGCCCGCGACGGCAACCAAAGCGACGATCATGGGGGCGGGCATCAGGCGAGCCGCAGGCACGAACTGGCTGGCCACAGCCATGGCGATGGCTGCAAGCGACAGCAGTACCAAGAACACTCGTGCAAGACGAGGAATGATCACGCGGCGTTCAACCCCAAGGCGGTGCGCGGACGATTGCGACTCCCCACCCTCGCAGCCAGGGCTTGAAGATTGCTTAACTTTCATCACCGGGGTCCAAACGCGCGCTTCCGGAGCAGTGCGGCTTAACGGTATAAGCCCGCGCCCTTTGGCAAGAACCCAAGGGACTTAACGGAGGTATCTACGGATGCGGAAGATTGCGCTTTGGGGCGTTGGTGCCCTCGTCGCGGCCAGCTTTGCGGGCGCGGCCCTTGCAGCGGACGACCCGATGGCGGGCGCCTACGGCAACACGGTGCTGGTGACGAACGCCAAAGGCGAGACGTCCAAGCTTTGGATCAACAAGGACGGTACGTTGAAGGGCGAGAACGCCAAGGGTGAGAAGTTCACGGGCAAGTGGGCGCTCAAGGACGGCAACAAGCAGTATTGCTCGACGCCCGACCTGCCGGCCAATGCGCCGAAGGAGACACCGGCGCCGAAGGAAGCCTGCTCCGAGTTCAAGGGCCCGCATAAGGCCGGCGACAAGTGGGAGCAGATGGACGCGAACAACGAGAAAGTGACCGTCGAGATCAAAGCCGGGATGTAATCTGTCCCTGAAATTCAGTCGAAGGCCGCGCGGGTAGGTACCTGCGCGGCCTTTTCTTCTCTAAGCGTGCGATCTTTCCTTGCTCCCAAACATCGAGCGGCCGAGCAAGGCGCCAAGGCCGCCGCCGGCCGCGGTCGAGGCGAAAATCTGAGTCAGGGTGTTTGGATCGTACATCGGATCGGTGACGGCGCTCGCGTCGGCCATGCCCAGCATGCTCATGAACTGAGTGGCGAGCGCGCTGAAGTTGACCAACTGGCTCGCGCCCTCCGCGAGCGGTGTCCAGCCCACCGCTTGCGTGATGGCGGTGCCCAGCGTACCCGAGATACCGCCCGCAACAGCGCCCGCACCCGTCGCCATGGCGTGCGCGGTCTTGCGCTGCGTCATCGAATAATATGCACCGGTAAGTGCTGCGATCAGGCCGCCGGAGGCGAGTTGGCCGCTGAGGCCGTAGTTCGCGATCATGTCGGCGGCGCCGCCGATGTTCATCGTGTTGGCGAAGGCAAGGCCCACTTGCATCAGCGTGCCCATGAGGCCGGTCGACACGACACCCGGCTGAAAGAGATACATTACGTAGCGCAGCATGTTCGTCCTCGTGCGGTGATTTGCGGGAATGATCCTAGCATGGGCACCTGATGCAGGGCGGCCCCAGGGCGCAGCCAAAGCCGAGCTGTGACGGGCGTCAGTTTTCTTGAGGAAAGTGCGGAATTTCCGTCAGTTCGTGACATGGAGTCTCCGGTAGCTGAGCGCTTCGGCGATGTGGGGGCGGGCGACCGAGTCGTGCCCCTGCAGGTCGGCCAGCGTGCGGGCGACACGGAGGACGCGATGATAACCGCGCGCGGAAAGCTTCAACGTGTCGACGGCTTTCGAGAGTAGCGCAAGGCCCGGGGCGTCGGGCCTGGCCACCGATTCCAGGAACTCGCCGTCGGCTTCGGCGTTGGTGCGGATGGGCGTTCCCGCGTAGCGTTGGCGTTGCCTATCGCGCGCGGCGGCGACGCGAGCCGCCACTTCGGCGGTACCTTCGGCCGGTGGTGGGAGCGTGAGATCTTGCGCGCTGACGGCGCTCACCTCCACGTGCAAGTCGATGCGGTCGATCAGCGGGCCTGAGAGTTTCGACTGATACTCGCCGGCGCATTTGGGCGCGCGGGTACAGGCGCGTTCGGCGTCGGAGAGGTAACCGCAGCGACAGGGGTTCATCGCGGCGACGAGTTGAACGCGCGAGGGGTAGCGGATGTGCGCGTTCGCTCTGGCGACCAGCGTCTCGCCCGTCTCGAGCGGTTGGCGGAGCGAGTCGAGCACGGTGCGCTGGAACTCCGGCAGCTCGTCTAGGAAGAGGACGCCCAGATGCGCAAGGCTGACTTCGCCCGGCTTCGCGCGGATGCCGCCGCCGACGAGCGCTGCCATACTGGCCGAGTGATGCGGGGCGCGGAACGGACGTCTGCGGCCGATGGCGCCGTTCTTCAGTTCGCCGGCAAGGCTTTGCACCATCGAGACTTCGAGGGCTTCGCGTGCGTCGAGCGGGGGCAACAGGCCCGGCAGGCGCGCGGCGAGCATCGACTTGCCGGCGCCAGGCGGGCCCAGCATCAGCAGATTGTGTCCGCCGGCGGCGGCGATCTCGAGCGCGCGCTTCGCCGTCTCCTGCCCCTTCACGTCGCGCAGATCGGCGATGGTGCAGGTTTCGTCGGCGAGTTTCGCGGTGGGCGCGGCGAGCACCTGCACGCCTTTGAGATGATTGATCAGCGCGACGAGGCTTGGCGCGGCGATGATTTCCAAGCCGCCGGCCCAAGCCGCCTCCGGCCCCGACCCTTCCGGACAGATGAAGGTGCGTTCGAGTTCGAGCGCCTTGATCGCGGCCGGCAGCACGCCCGCGACCGGCACGATCGCGCCGTCGAGCGAGAGTTCACCGACGGCCATGTTCCCCGCCATCTCCGGCGCGGGCAGCACGCCCATCGCGGTTAGCAGCCCAAGCGCAATCGGCAGGTCGTAGTGGCTGCCTTCCTTCGGCAGGTCGGCCGGCGAGAGGTTGATGGTGATGCGCTTGAACGGGAGGGCCAAGCCCACCGCATGGAGCGCGGCGCGGACGCGCTCGCGGCTTTCGGCGACGGCTTTGTCGGCGAGGCCGACAATCGCCATGATCTCTTTGCTGCCGGCCTCCGCCATATGCACTTGCACGTCGATCTCGCGCGCCTCAATGCCGACGAAGGCGACAGTCGAGATGTGTGCGACGGTCATGCGCGCGTCGCGTGCCGCCGTTCGATGGCGGTCCAGATAAGCGAGGCGATATCGGTGCCGGAGAAGCGCTTGATTTCCCAAATGCCGGTGGGCGAGGTGACGTTGATTTCGGTGAGGTAATCGCCGATCACGTCGATGCCGGTGAAGATGAGGCCGCGGCGTTTCAATTCAGGCCCGATGCGGGTGCAGATTTCCTTGTCGCGCGCGGTGAGTTCGGTTTTCTCCGGCCGCCCGCCCACATGCATGTTCGAGCGCGCCTCGCCCTTAGCAGGCACGCGGTTGATCGCGCCCACGGCCTCACCGTCGACCAGGATGATGCGCTTATCGCCTTGACGGACCTTCGCCTCATAACGCTGCACCATCATCGGTTCGCGCACGAAGGCGTTGAAGAACTCCATCATGGCGTTCAGGTTTTCGTCTTGCGGCTGCACGCGGAAGACACCGGAGCCGCCGTTGCCGTAGAGCGGCTTGATCACGATCTCGCCATGCTCGGCGCGGAAGGCTTTGATCGTTTCCGGATCGCTGGTGATGAGCGTGGGCGGCATGAGGTCCGGGAACTCGGTCACGAAGACTTTCTCCGGCGAGTTTCGGACCCAATAGGGATCGTTCACGACGAGCACGCTTTTGGGCAGACGCTCCAGCATGTGGGTCGTGGTGATGTAGCCCATGTCGAACGGCGGGTCCTGGCGCAGAAGCACCACGTCGACGGTGGCGAGATCCAGCGGCTCGGGCGCGCCAATCGTGAAATGGTTGCCGCGCTCATTGCGGACGGCGAGCGTGTGGGCGCGGGTGGAAGTCTTGCCGTCACGTTGGGCCAGATGTTTGGGCAGGTAGTACCAAAGTTTGTGGCCGCGGGCTTGGGCCTCCAGCGCCAAGGCAAACGTGGAGTCGCCGCCGATGTCGATGCGATCGATCGGGTCCATCTGAATGGCGACGGTCAGCGGCATGGAAGGGTCCTGGTGTTGGGGATTGGGGTGTGGGGCATGGGTTATAGCGGGTTTGCGCGGTTGGTATTATGTCCCTCTATCTTCGAATTCCGGGCCGCGTGATGTGAATTTCGGCGCTGTGGCGCGAAAACGCTGCGAATCTTTGCCGTAACTCCGTAACAACCGCAGATTTGCGCCAAAAATCCCGTAACTTCGCCGCTACATCGATGTAACTTGTAACGGGGCTGGCGCCGGGCGCGGTGCGGCGGGTTCCGCGGCTTGCGAGGGTCCGGAGGGCTTCTGACCGGCGTGCGGTGTGAGGAGCGAAAGAGGGCATCACAGGCGTATCCAAGCAGCTGAAGGACTGGTTGGAACAAATATGGAACATTCCGGATGGAAATGCAAGCGGAGAGTTGCGAGTGCCCGTCGCGAAGGAGATTCTCTGATCTTGAAGAGCGCTTTCTGATCTCGAATGCCTCGCGCTAGTCGTCGTCACCTTGCAAATCCCAATGCAAGTCGATTGGCTTGATGTGCCCAAGTCGCCCGCGTCGCTTTATCTCGCGGATCAGAAAATACTCAACCAGAGCCTCAAGGACCTTGGCACCGCGCATCGTGGACCTTGCGCGGCAGGTGCCGCGGGAGGATTGAAGGAAGGGCCGGTTGGAAGCCGGCGGTCCCAGGAAGGACGAGCATGGCGCGGCGGGTATCGGAGGAGGTTGAGGTTCTGCGGCCGGTGATGGGGCGGCATTTGCGGGCGCTTCAGGTTTCGAGTGTTGCGGCGTATTTCGAATGGTGTTCGCGGCATGGGGTTGTGGCGTCGCTGGAGAAATCGGCGGACGCGCGGCAGGCGGAGTTGGCGATTGTCGCGGCCGAGAAGGCGGCGGTCGAGGCGCGGGCGAAGTTGCATCGCAATCCGCGGCGATTTATCAACGAAGCTTGTGCTGGGCGGATCGATCCGGCGAGCGTCGACCGGCCGGGCTGGCGCGAGGTGGCGCAGGCGATCGCGCGAAGCAAAGACGGCAAGGGCGAACGCGAGAGCTTGGCTGCGTTTCTTTTGCATTTCGAGCGCGTGTCGACGCTGGTGTTCGAGACCGTCACGGTGTTGCACACGCCGATGCTCTATCTGGAGGCGTTGGTCCGTTTGCACGAACGACGCGGGCAGTGGTTGCGCGATCCGTTCGCGTGGCGGCCGTCGAGCCACAATGCGGGACGGCAATTCTCGTCGCTGCTTCGGCATTTGTTCGCGCGCTTTGACGTGCCGCGGTTCCTGGACAGCGCATGGCTGCGTGGCGACCGCGGGGCACATCAGTTTCGCGATTGGTTCGTGCATATCGGCCTTGGGTTCAACATCCGCACCGCGAAGACGCCTTATCCGATGACGAAGATGATCGCGCATCACTTCGTCGACGCGCCGGAGAGTTTCTCGATCGAAGGGGCGCTCATGCTGGCCGACATCAAGGCGCTGGGCGGCGGGGAGCGGCTTGCGGCGGCGTTGATGGGAACGCGGCTCGGCCAACGGATCGAGCGCGACGACGAGCGGCGGGCGTTTTGGCTTTCGGTCTATCGCTTCTTCATCGCCAATCCGATGTTGGACCTGCGGCACGCCGGGCCGATCGTCGACTTTCTGAACTCCCAAAAGTTCGAGACGCAAGAGGTGATGGTGGGGCCAGGCCGCGCGGAGACGCGCCCACCGCCGCAGCCGAACCTCACGATGTCGCGGCGCACGGTCGACAGTCTGCTGCGGCAAGTGGAGGCGTGGCACGGCGAGCTTCGCGTGGTGCGCGCGAACGATCAGCGGTTCTGGAAGGCCTCGGGGATACAGGGGCTTACCGTGCAAACCGGCTCACGCGACGATCCGAACCGGCTGACGCTGTGGACGTTTCGCGAGCTTTTGAGCGGGCAGGAACTCGCCGACAACGGGCGCGCGATGCGGCATTGCGTGGCGAGCTATGCGCATAGCTGCGCGCGCGGGGCGTGCTCGATTTGGTCGCTCGACAGCCGGATCGCGTCGGACGAGGGGCGCCGCGAGCCGGTGCTCACCATTGAGGTCGATGCCAATCGCACCGTCGTGCAAGCGCGCGGCCGCGCGAACCGGCGGCCGAGCGAGCAAGAGAAGGGCGTGCTCGAAAGCTGGATGAAGAAGGCGGCGCTGAAGCCGGGGCACTATCTCTACGGGTGGTGAGCGCGGAAACCGGTGTCAGAATGAGAATTGGCCTGACCCCGATTTGTCCGCAGCAGCTCACGATGCGATGAAGAACGGGTGGCGGGCTTCATCAAGGGTGAAACGGATGCGGTCGCGGAAGTTGGCGTGGGTGACCATTTCGAGAGCTCGCTCGCGCTCGAAGAAGCCGGCTTCGATCGCTTCGTCGCTGGGGCGCGGCGTGCCGGCAATGTAACGTCCGCGAAACAGCGCATTGACGACGCTTTTCTCCAACGCTTGAAAGATGCCGCAAAGTTTGAGGTCGCCGACTTCAACGCCGCACTCCTCCATCACCTCCCGCTTCGCTGCAGCTTCAAGCGACTCGCCGATTTCGACTTGACCGCCCGGCATCTCCCACCCGCGCCGCGGCGAGCGCACGAGAAGCAGCCGACCGGCATCATCGGTCGCGACGACGGCGGCGCTCACGATATGGCGTGGCGATTCCAGCCACATGCGATCTTCGAACCACGAGGGCATCTTGCCTCCTGCGCTATGCAGAACGTCTGCGGTTACCGCTCCAACGTTAGCAGATGAGCGAGAACCGCGGCTGGGCGATCGCGAAGGTCAGCACCGAAATTCAAGGCAGAGTGAGATTGATCACCTCGCTGACTTCCTTGTCGGCCCGGTCGTTGGGACGGGGCCAGGACGGACCTCGGGCCTTACTCTTGACCTCCCGAGTTAATGTCATATACACTGACATCAATAATGGTTCGTGACATTAATCCTGTCACAACGGCTGCTTCTGGCGCGTCATAGGAGGGAGAAGGAGGCGACCCATGCATACCATTCAGAACAACCCTTCCCTGTTCCGCGCGGTTTTCGTCCGGTTTGGGGCGATGTTCGCGACCGTCGTTTTGATCGCGATTTGGCAAGGCGCGACATGAGCACTTCGACGGCGAAATACGAGAGCCCGCTGCGGGAGGAGCAGAAGGCGGAGACGCGGCGGCGGATTTTGGCGGCGGCGGAACGGCTGATGCAGGATGCGGAATTAGGCGAGATCACGTTCGGTGCGGTGGCGCGCGAGGCCGGCGTGCAAGAGCGCACCGTCTATCGGCATTTTGGGTCCAAGGGCGAGCTTCTGGACGCGCTCTGGGATGCGCTCGATCCGCGGATCGGTACGGCGAGCTTTCCGCAATCGGAGAGCGACCTCGTCGCGGCGCCGCGGCGGGTGTTTCCCGCCTTCGACGACAACGAAAATCTTATGCGCGCGTTTTGGTCGACGCCGCAGGGGCGCGAGTTCCGTTTGCGCGTGAACGACAAGCGCAAGGTCGCGATCCGCAAGGCGGTGGCCGATGCGGTCAAGGATCTGCCGGCGAACGAAGCGCGCTGGGTGACGGCGGCGGCGCAGCTGCTCTATTCGGGCGCGGCCTGGCAGACGATGAAGGACTATTGGGGGTTTTCGGGTGAGGAAGCGGGCAAGGCTTCGTCGTTCGTGTTGCAGTTGATGTTCGATGCGGCGCGCCAACGCGCGCGCGACAAATAGGGAGAAGGGTCATGATGTTTCATGGGTCGATGCCGGCGAAGAACCCCGAGCACGTCGCGAAGGTGATCGCCGAACTTTGGCGCGGCGTGGCGTTTCCGTTCCCGCCGTTCCCGGAGAGCTTCATCGCGCTTGCGGGCGACGAGCGGGGGACGGAGATCGAGGTGTGCCCCTATACGCAGGAAAACGTGATCGGCGACGCCGAGGTCGGCACGCGCACGAACGCGGCCGCGAACGGAAGCTCCGCCTGCCACTTTGCGATCGCGACGCCGCTCAGCGAGGCCGAGGTGCTGGCGCTCGCCAAGCGCGAGGGCTGGCGTGCGCGGGTCTGCGATCGCGGCGGGTGCTTTCATGTGATCGAGTTCTGGGTCGAGAATGCGTTTCTGCTCGAGGTGCTGACGAAAGAGATGCAGGCCGAGTACCTGGCGTTCATGAAGCCCGCCGTCTATGCGCGGACGTTTGGGTTGGCGGCGTGATCGGTGTCTAACCCGCGCCGAACAACGCCGCGACGTAGGGCCAGGCGACGAGCGTGAAAAGGATCGAGACGGTGAGGGCCGCGATGCCGGCGAGGATCGCGCGGACGATAGGCGTCCTGAGCGGTATGCGCTCGAGCACGTGTGAGGCGCGCTGCATCAGCAGGCCCATGGCGGCGACGACGGCGCCAACGATCCAGGCGCCCCAGAGGGAGATCAGTTCGACGACCATCGGAATGGCCGGAAGTTTGATCACGCCGAACCCGCGCACGATGTAGCCCGCGAGCGCGCCCAGACCGCCGACCACGCCTTGCTGCAGCAACGCCAAATGCAAGAATGCGCCGACGAAGGCGGCGCCGATCAGCATCACGAGCGGCATGACGACGAGGTTCGTGACCGGGGCGCTGAAGTAGCTGGTCAATCTTCCGGCCGCCGCCTGCGCGCCGTTCGCGAGGCCGCGATACATGAGCACGCACACGACCCACGCGGCGTTGCCCACGACGCCACCGACCGCCGCCAGCAGCATCCACTCCATCGGTGACATCGGTGTGGATCCGTCGCCCATGATCCGCAGACTCCCTGTGAGCGTCAGTTCGGTTTGTGGGTCGCGATGCCGCGACGGATATAGCCGGCCTCGTTACCCTCGAACATTTCGTCGTCGTCCGCCACCGCCATGTCGCCCAATGTGGGCGAATGATCGTCGTAGTAGATGCCGACGAAGCAGGTGCCGGTACAGTCGAAGCTGCGCGCCTCGCCGGGTTGGAGCCAGAAGTCGAAGGCCGAACCCCAATCGTCGCCATGCGATGGCCCGCATTTTTCGTCGCAGACCATCAGTCGGACGCTGGTCTGATCGTGGTTTGTGATCGTGACCGCAGATGCCGTTGCGGCGGTCAGAAGCGCAATCGTTGCCGCCGTCAGAGCGAAGCCGTGGCGCATTGCCAATCTCCATGCGTTATGCGCCCGATCATCGGTCCCCGCCCGCCGGAAAGCAACGCACCGTTAGAACCCGATTGACGCGAGGGCCTTAGGGATCAGGATGCCGGCAACCAGGAAGACCGCGCCGAGCTTCCATTGCAGGCGGACGTCCGGGTTCGGGTTGCGCCAGGTGCGCAGGTCGAGGCGCCAAGCCGGGAACGCGACGCGGACGTGGGCTTCGGCAATCTGGCCAGGCAGCGGTTTGCCGTACTCGTCGAGCATGACGATGCCGAGGGCCGCCGCCATGCGGTGGCTCATGCCCAACCCGTCTTCATCGTAGGCTTGGTTGATGAGCAGGCGGCCCGTCTGGGCGCGGCCGTTGACAGCGAAGCGGATCGGCTCATCGACCAAACCGGTCTTGGCGTCGACATTCCAAAATTTCTGCGCCGTGGACCTGCGGATGCGCACGATGTTCCAGTCGTCGTTCGTATCGACCGTGTCCCTTAGATTGACGTTGAAGGAGCGGCCAGGACTGTTGGTCAAAAGCCAAACGAGGATCGCCGCCAGCGTGAGCGCCAGCGGGACGACGGTCACGATCCATGACTCCGGGCTCTGCGGCAACCAGATCGTGGCCGGTTGCCAATAGCTCGGGTCGTCGAGCGCTTTTTCAAAAGGTTCGATGAGCGATGCCAGTTCCATGCTGCCCCCACAGCAAGGCATTGAGAGTAGCGCAACGCGCGCAGTGTGCACCGCGTCATGCGCGACCAGGTAACCAAGGTGCCGAGAGTGTGGCGCGAATGCAGCAAATTCTGCGGGGCGGTTCGCGTGTGGGGGGAACCGGCGGCGCCTGGCACCGCGAATTTGACGAGAACGCGATCGTTGTTGTCGGCAGTTTGTCGGCAAGACCCTTGCCGTTATTCGGTCCGTTAGGCTGCCGATAAATCTAGACCCAGTTTTCGGAACGCAGGCCCGGCATTCGTGCGAACTCACGGACGTTGTTTGTCACCAAGATCAAACCCTCGCTGCGTGCGTGGGCGCCGATTTGGATGTCGTGGGGGCCACATGGTGTCCCTGCCCGTTCGAGCTCGGCTCGTAGCTGGCCGTAGTGCGCGGCGGCTTTGTCGGCAAAAGGGAGAACCTCAAGGCGCGCTGTGAAGTGTTCGATCGCGATGAGATTCTCGGCGCGCCGTGCCGATTTTTCTGCGCCATAGTGTAACTCACCCGACGTCACACTTGAGATGCAAAGCTGCTCGGCCAGCGTGTTGAACTTGTCGCGCAACTCAGCCGGATAAGTTCTTATCACATAGATGCAGATGTTCGTATCGAGCATGTATGCCAGCATCAGAGAGGCTCGCGCTCCTCAGCCTTTGGCTGCAGACGTTCGACCATGAAATCATCGCTCGCGCGCGGTCCGATGGTAAACAGTTCGTCCCACCGCCGGCCCTTTGGGACGATCAAGCGGCCACGGCCGATTTTGAGGATGTCGACCTGATGAACGTCATCGGGGAAGGCGACCGCCTTGGGCAGGCGGACGGCTTGGCTCTTGTTGCTGTTAAAGACGGTGGAGCTGGTCATGTCTGTGTATATCCAATTGGGATATACATATCATTACTTGGCTGAAATGCAAGCGTTTCTTCAGTTCACCCTTCGCTTCAGACCTTGCAGGACGAATGCGGCTTGGCGGCCCAGGGGGGACTGGTCGCCGGCTAGCGAGATGCAGTTTTGGGCGGCGCGGATGGCGCCGTTCATTTTGTCTACGGCTTCGCAGGCCTTTGAGAGTTCGAGCCAGAGGTCGGGGTGGCGCGGGGCTATGAGCACCATGCGCTCGACGATCGTCAGGGTACGGACTTTGTCTTGGCTGGCAAGCGCGCGGGAGTGGATGTTGTTCAGGAGACGGAGCAGCACGTCACGCCTTCCGACGGGGCCATAGTCGGGGGCTTCGCTTTCCGGCACTTGCGGCCAGGGGCGCAATTCCTCCGCCGAGAGGATCACACCGCCGTTGAACGGATCGATGATGCGAGCGTGTTCGCCTTGACCGAGAGCGAGCAGAAAGTGGCCGGGCGTGTTCAAGCCGCAGGCCGGGATCTCCAGTCGATGGGCGATGTCGATGTAGACGATGCCGAGCGAGACCGGCAGGCCGCGCTTGCGATCGATGACGCGGATGAGGTCGGCGTTCTGCGGATCGTCGAAGGTCGCGCTGTCGCCCATGTAACCGTGACGCACGCCGATCGTGTCGGCGAGTACGCGGGCGGCAGCTTCAAGCTCCGACATGCCGCGGCGGAGCGAGGCCATGCTGTCGCGCGCTTGCTCTGCCACTTGGGTCAGGTGATCGCGATAGGGCGCGAGGTCGATGCCGACGTGATCGAGCGCCGCCAAGCGCAAGGCGGTGTCGGCCAACGGAATCGCCGCATCTTCGGCCTGCCCCACGGCGTGGAGCGCTTCCAAGATGCGGTCCGTTGGCTCTGCCACCATTTAGTTCTGTACCGGCTCCGGCGGAGGTGTGGTCGTGTCGTCTTCGTAGTGGCCGGGCGGTTCGAACGACCGGCGCGGGTCATCCTTTAGCAGAGCGTAGTTCACAACGCGACGGGCCTCCGGCACCGAGCGGGCATGCGCCAGAACCCGGTCGAGTTCGCTTTGGCTTTGCGCGATTCCCAGCACGTAGACGACGCGGTTTTGGGTGTCGATCGTGTAGTTCACGTCCCTGATCGCGCCGTCGGTCAGGATGCGGGTGCGGACTTGCGTGCTGATCCAGCGGTCGCGGGCGACGTCGATGAGGCCGGTGTCTTCCGTCACCTCGATGTCGTTGACCACCTCAACCACGTGCGGGGTTTCCCAGGCGAGGCGGCTTGCGGTCAGGCGCTGCTCGCTGGTCGGTACGGTGCCCGAGAGGTGCACGCGCCCTTCGATGATCGTCGTGTTCACGTTCGCATAGAGCGAGGGGCTTTCGCCGAGCAGACGGGCGTTGAGTTCGGTCTGTGCATTGAAGTCGTCGAGGGCTTTTCCGAACGGGCGCTCTTGGGTGTTGAGCGAGAGACCGACACAGGCGCTGAGCGACAAGGCCGCGGCAATAACGAGAACGGGGCGGAACAACATTGGGGGGAACTCCTTTTACTGCCTCCACGCGTCGATCATGTGGTGCGGCCACCGTCCCGGCGCCAGAAGCACAAGATCGAAGCGATGCGGAAGTTTTTTCAACTTTGGCTTGCGTGCGCAAAATTGCGCGGCTGCGGTTTCGACCCGCCGGCGTTTTTCGGCGCCAACCGATTCGACCGCGTCTTGCACTGTGCCCCTTGCGCGGACCTCGACAAAGACGATTGTTCGTGAAGTCCAGAACGGCGAAAGCGCGACAATATCGAGTTCGCCGCCATGGGCGCGAAATTGCCGCGCCAAGATGCGGTAGCCTTTCGCTGCGAGGAAAGCGGTTGCAACCCATTCGGCGGCAGTGCCGCGGGCGCGCGCTTTCTCGCGTTCGAGCCTCATTTTTCCTCGGCCTTTTTCAGTTCGAGCGCGCGGGCGTAGACGGTGCGCCGCGGCAGGCCGAGCGCGGCCGCGACGATCGCGGCGGCATCTTTGACGGGATGGTTTTTCAGTTCCTGCGTTAGGCGCTCGTCGAGCGTTTCGACGTTGGCGGTTGCGACCCCGGCTTGCGGGCCTTCGACGACGATGACGATTTCGCCTTTGATTTCACCGTCAAATTGCTGTGCGAGTTCGTTCAGCGGGGCGCGCTTGATCTCCTCGTAGACTTTCGTGAGTTCGCGCGCGACGGCGGCTTGGCGGTTGCCAAGCACCGCTGCGAGATCGGCGAGCGCATCGGCGATGCGGCTTGGCGCTTCGAAGAAGATTAGCGTCGCAGGGACGTTTTCGAGCTCGCGGATGGCGCGGCGGCGGTCGTTCTCTTTTGCGGGTAAGAAGCCCGCGAAGAAAAAGCGGTCGGTCGCGAGACCCGAGGCTGTCAGCGCTGCCAGCACGGCAGAGGCGCCGGGGATTGGGAAGACGGCGAAGCCTTGGGCTGCGACCGATTCGACGAGGCGTTCGCCCGGATCGGAGACGAGCGGGGTGCCGGCGTCGCTGACCAGGGCGACGGCGTGATTCTTTTCGAGCTCGCGCAAGATCGCCTTTTCCGCGTGATCGGCGTTGTGCTCGCGGTAGGAGTGCAACGGGCGCGCGATGCCGTGGATCGCCAAAAGCTTTGCCGTCACACGGGTGTCTTCGGCGAAAACCACGTCTGCCGCTTGCAAGACATGAAGCGCGCGTAATGTGATGTCACTGGCGTTTCCGATCGGGGTTGCGACCAAGTACAGCCCTGGGGATAACGGCCCCTCGGATTTACTTCGTGGGGTCCGGTCGTTAGTCTTAGCGCCTTCAGCTGCCATGTTTTCTGCCGATTTGAAGGGACCTACGCCCGTGACACCGCAATTGCTAGCGACAAGCTCAGCGCGTCTTGCGCGGACATTCTGGACGATCCTCATGCTCCTGACGATGGGGGTCATGCTCGCCGGGTGCGAGGGGATGGGCCTGTTCGGGGACAAGCCCCGGCCCGTGACGACCGAAGCGCCGAAGCAGGTCACGATCGTGCCCTCGCCGAACACGCAGCCCCAGCCGCCGGTGCCGGTCGCGGGGCAGGTCCGGATCGGGATTTTGCTGCCGCTGTCGCATCCGTCGAAAGACATTCGCGGGACGGCGCAGGCGCTGCTTGACGCGGCACAGATGGCGATGTTCGACATGGGCGCGCGCTCGATGATGCTGCTGCCGCGCGATACCGGGGCAACTCCAGAATCGGCTGCGGCGGCCGCAAACGACGTGATCGATAAGGGGGCGGAGCTGATCTTAGGCCCGCTGCTCGCCAACGATGTGCGGACGGTCGGCCCGGTGGCGCGGGCCCGCAACGTGCCGGTGATCGCCTTCTCGACCGACCGGACGGTCGCGGGCGAGGGCGTGTTCCTGCTCAGCTTCCTGCCGGAGCAAGAGGTCAGCCGGATCATTTCGTATGCGGCCGCTCAAGGCCGGGGCAAGTTCGCGGCGCTGGTCCCGCAGACGCCCTATGGCGCGCGCGTGGAAGAGGCGTTCCGCAACACGGTGATGCAGAGCGGGCGCGAAGTTGTGACGGTGCAGAACTATCAGCCGACGCCGCAGTCGTTGGAACCCGCGGTGAAGGCGATCGCGAAGATGGGCTTCGACACGATCTTCCTGCCGGAAGGCGGAACAATGCTGCGCAGCCTCGGGCCGATCCTGACGATCAACGGCGTGGATTCGCGCAAGGTGAAGTTGCTGGGCACGGGGCTCTGGGACGATCCGGCGGTCGCGCGCGAACCGTCGCTGATGGGCGGGTGGTATGCGGTGCCGCCGCAAGAGCAACGGGCGAATTTCAGCACACGCTATCAGCAGCTCTATGGCGGCAAGCCGCCGCGGATCGCGTCGCTCGGCTATGACGCGGTGGCGTTGTCGGCGACGCTGGCGGGCGGTACGCCTGGGCGGCGCTATACGCGGACCGCAATCGCCGATCCGAACGGCTTTGCCGGGATCGACGGCATCTTCCGCTTCCGCTCCGACGGCATGACGGAGCGCGGCCTTGCAGTCATGGAAGTCGGCAACGGCGCGCAGTCCGTGATCAGCCCGGCGGCTTCGACGTTCCAGAGCCAGGGGTTCTAAGCGACCAACTGCTTCAGGACGCTGTTCAGCACCATCCGGCCTTGCGGGGTGGCGCGGAGACGGCCGTGGTGTTGCGTGATGAGGTTTTGGGCTTCGAGTTTGGCAATTGCGAGTGGACGGTCGAGTTTGCGTTCGATCTCGGCGAGATCGACGCCTTCGCTCAAGCGCAGACCCATTAGGAGCGCTTCGGTGCCCTGCTCCTCCGGCGCGACAGTTTCCCAGCGGTCTAGGCCGTGGCCTTTCGCGGTCACGGATTTAAGCCAGGCTTCGGGTTGGCGTTCGGTGGAAGTTGCTACCTTGGTGCCGTCGACGGTGAGGCGGCCGTGGGCGCCCGGGCCGATGCCGACGTAGTCGCCGTAGCGCCAGTAGACGAGGTTGTGGCGCGACTCTTCGCCTGGCTTGGCGTGGTTTGAGACTTCGTAGGCGGGCATGCCGGCCGCGTTCATACGCGACTGAGTCAGTTCGTAGAGCGCTGCGGCTGTGTCGGGGTCGAGTTCCTTCATCGTGCCGCGTTGGAGGGCGGCGTGGAACGGCGTGCCTTCTTCAAATGTCAGTTGGTAGAGCGAATAGTGCGTGCAGCCTTGGGCGAGCGCGCGGGTGAGTTCGGCGCTCCACGCTTCCGGTGTCTGGCGCGGGCGGGCGTAGATCAGGTCGAACGAGGCGCGCGGAAACGTTTCCTGTGCGAGGGCGACGGCGCGCATCGCTTCGTCGACGGTGTGCAGGCGGCCGAGCGCGCGCAGATCGTCGTCGTTCAAGGCTTGCACGCCCAGCGAAACGCGGTTCACGCCGGCGGCGCGGTAGTCGCGGAAGCGCGCGGCATCGACACTCGTTGGATTGGCTTCCAGTGTGATTTCGATGTTTGGGGAGAAGCCCAAGAGTTGCTCGGCGGTTTGCAAGACTTGCGCGACGGTTTTGCCGGACATTAGGGACGGCGTGCCGCCGCCGAAGAAGATCGATTGCAGTGGGCGGCGCGATGACAGGCGCGCGGCGATGGTTTGCATCTCGCGGCGCAACGCTACGCTCCAAGCTTCGTCGTCGATCTTGGCGCGGACGTGGCTGTTGAAGTCGCAGTACGGGCACTTCGAAAGGCAGAACGGCCAGTGGACGTAAAGGGCAATTTCACTTCCCCCTTCCACCATCGCGTTCCGCGATGGTCCCCCTCCCCCGCAAGCGGGGGCGGCGCTATTCAAGGCACGCCTCCACGAACTTGGCGAAGGCGCGGGCGCGGTGGGACATCGCATGTTTCTTCGCGGGATCCATTTCGCCGAACGTGATGTCGTGGCCTTCGGGCACGAAGATCGGGTCGTAGCCGAAGCCCTTGGTGCCGCGCGCGGGCCAGACGAGGTGGCCGTGCACTTTGCCCTCGAAGACTTCCGCGTGGCCATCGGGCCAGGCGACGGCGAGCGCGCAGACAAAGTGGGCGGAGTGGCGCGACATCCCCCCAACAGTCACGCCGCTTCGCGGCGTGCCAGCTTCCCCCTCAAGGGGGGAAGCGCTAGGCAGAAGGGCGAGACGCTCGTGCACTTTGCGCATGGCGAGCGCGAAATCCTTGCTGGCGCCAGCCCAGCGGGCGGAGAGAACGCCGGGGTCGCCGCCGAGCGCATCGACGCAGAGGCCGGAATCGTCGGAGAGCGCCGGGATGCTCGATGCTTTTGCGGCGGCGTGCGCTTTAATCAGCGCATTGCCGGTGAAGGTGGGCTCGGGTTCTTCCGGTTCGGCGAGGCCGAGCGCCGCCGCGGAAATCGCTTCGATGTCGAAGGGCGCGATGAGATCGGCGATCTCACGCACCTTGCCGGGGTTGTGGCTCGCGACGACGAGGCGGCGGCTTGTGAGTTTTCGCATTTAGAGCAAAGCCAGAAACAAGGCCTCCCCCCTTGCGGGGGAAGCTGGCGCACCGCAGGCGCGGCGATCCACCTTCCCCCGCAAGGGGGGAAGGCATGTCGTCAAACGACTGGCGTTGGGACGTTTCTCGCTCATGCTTTGCGGTTGATCGCTTCTTTCTGCATCTCCACCAGCTGGCCGATGCCGGTTTTGGCGAGACGCATGAGTTCGAGGAAGGAGGATTCGCTGAAGGGTTCGCCTTCCGCCGTGCCCTGGACTTCGACGAGAGCGCCGGTCGCGGTCATGACGAAGTTGGCGTCGGTGCCTGCGCTTGAGTCTTCTTCGTAGTCGAGGTCGAGGACGCAGGCGTTGTTGTGGATGCCGCAGGAGATCGCGGCGACGTGCTCCTTGAGCGGAATCGTTTTTATCAGTTGATCGCGCTTCATCATCTCGAAGCACTTGTGGAGCGCAACGAAGCCGCCGGTGATCGCGGCCGTGCGCGTGCCGCCGTCGGCTTGGATGACGTCGCAATCGACGATGATTTGGCGCTCGCCAAAGCCGCGCATGTCGGTCACGGCGCGCAGGGCACGGCCGATCAGGCGCTGAATTTCGAGCGTGCGGCCGGATTGCTTGCCTTGGGCGGCTTCGCGGCGCATGCGATCGCCGGTGGCGCGGGGGAGCATGCCGTATTCGGCGGTCACCCAGCCTTTGCCGGTGCCTTTCAGGAATGGGGGTACCGTGTTTTCAAGCGAGGCTGTGCAGAAGACGTGCGTACGGCCGAATTTCACCAGGCACGAGCCTTCGGCATGGGCGGCAACGCCTGGTTCCAGCGACACTTCGCGCAGCTGGTCGGGACGGCGGCCTGAGGGGCGCATGGGGTGTTCCTTGCCTTGAAGTTTGGGGGCTTAGGCGCTACCTAGCCTGGCGCTCGCAGGGCGCGCAACGGCCGTGGCGTTTGCGGCCCAAAACGGCAAGAAAATCGGTATGAACGAACGCCAGGTCCCCAGCTCGAAAGTTCTGCCGCCGGGTCAGATCGGCGAACTGTCGGAGCGGTCGCGCGATATCTTCCGCACGATCGTCGAGGCCTATCTGGAGACGGGCGATCCGATCGGTTCGCGGACGCTGTCGCAGCGCGGGATGCTGTCCTTGTCGCCGGCGTCGATCCGCAACGTCATGTCGGACTTGGAACAAGCAGGACTGTTGGAAGCGCCGCACACGAGCGCGGGGCGCGTACCGACGCAACTGGGCCTGCGCATGTTCGTCGACGGACTGCTTGAGGTTGGCAATCTGGCGCCAGACGAGCGCCGGGGTATCGAATCGCAACTCGCGGCGAGCGGGCGCAAGGTCGAAGACGTTCTGATGCAGGCGTCGGCGTTGCTGTCGGGGCTTAGCCAGTGCGCGGGTTTGGTCGTGACACCGAAGCGCGATCCGGCACTGAAACATGTCGAATTCGTTTCGCTGGCGCCGCAGCGCACGCTCGTCATCATGGTCGGCGAAGACGGCTCCGTCGAGAACCGGGTGATCGAGACGCCGCTGGGGCTGCCGCCTTCGTCCTTCATTGAAGCCGGCAATTATCTGAGCGCGCGGATGCGCGGGCGGACGCTTGAAGAAGCCCGCTCGGAAATCTTGGCGGAACTGTCGGCGCAGAAGGCGGAGCTTGACGGGTTGGCTGCGAAGCTGGTGTCGGCGGGGCTTGCCGAATGGGGCGGGCTGCAGAGCATTACGCCGTCGCTCATCGTGCGCGGCCAGGCACGGTTGTTGGAAGATGTGGGCGCAACCGGAGAGCTTGAGCGAATCCGCCAGCTCTTCGACGACATCGAGCGCAAGAACGACTTGATCGAGCTGCTGGAGCTTGCCAAGCAAGGGGACGGCGTGCGCATCTTTATCGGCGCGGAAAACAAGCTCTACTCGTTGTCGGGGTCGTCGGTGATTGCGGCGCCCTATTCCGATCAGTCGCACAGGGTGGTGGGCGTGATCGGCGTGATCGGGCCGACGCGCGTGAACTATGCGCGGATCGTGCCAATGGTCGACTACACGGCGCGTGTGATCAGCCGCTTGATCAGTCAGCAGAAGTAAGACGGGACGTTGAAAGTGATGAACAGACCGAAGAACGGCGAAGACGGCACCCCCGAGGCGGGCATGGAGATTCCGGCGAACGATACGCTTGATCTCGGCAGCAACGACATCGCGCGCGAGGCGGCACAGATCGCGGGCCTGCATGCCGAACTCGCCGAGGTCAAAGATCGTTATCTGCGCGCGGTCGCGGAGGTCGAGAATGTCCGCAAGCGTGCGGAACGTGAAAAGCAGGACGCCGCGCAGTACGCGTTCGGGCGTTTCGCGAAGGATTTGCTCAACGTCACCGACAATTTCGCGCGCGCGTTCGATTCGCTGAAGCCGGAGACGCGGGCGAACTTGCCGGCCGACGTGCATGCGGTGGTGCAAGGGATCGAGGCGACGCAGCGTGAGATGTTCACGATCCTGGAGCGCCACGGCGTGAAGCGGATCGAGGCGATGGGCCAGCGCTTCAATCCCAATTTGCACCAGGCGGTCGCCGAAGTGCCGAGCGCCGATCATCCCCCCGGCACCGTCATCAACGTGGCGCAGCAGGGCTACATGATCGGCGGGCGATTGCTGCGCGAGGCGATTGTCGTGGTCACGACGCAAGCACCGGCGCAGGCGAACAACGGCAATGGCGGGTACCCGCCGGCGGGCTCGGCGATCGATACGAGCGCCTAAGCGGCGGACTCAGTTCGAGTGACCGTGATGGCCGGGCTCGTCGTCGTCGTCAGCGTTTGAGACAAAGCCGAAGAAGCCACCATGGCCGCGGGATTCACGCCCAAGCCACGCGTCCCGGCGTTCGACGTGCAACACGCCCATGATCAACACATAGATCGTGCCCACGAATAAACCGATGATGCCGTACGCCACCCAAGCATTGCCGGTGATCGTGGGTGTCTGGGCGGTCGCTTGCGCGAAGGCCGTGGCCGGGAACGCGGCAAACGCCACCGTCACCGGCAGCGCGAAGAATCGACTTGGAGTCATACGATGCCCCTCTCCAGAGCGAGCTTTCATATGGGGTGCCTTGATGGCGAATGTGTGGCCGTCACACAATGTGATCGATGCGGCGGGCTCAGCGCCGCATCGAAGAGTGGCATCGCCGCCAATAACCTCATGTACGGGCGCTGGTTCGCAGAAACACCATAAAGTCTCTATCAAGATTGATCTGCTGGTACGGTTGGCACCGGCTCTCGAGGGATGCGGCCTCGCTCATCAATTGCTCCCGCTCCATCGCCAGCTTGTACTGGGTGTCGCCGAAGTAGATGACGTACATCATCCCTGCCTTCGTAGCCGGGCGCCCGTTGTAGGCCAGCCAGCGACGGTCGAAGTCGGCGAACCGCCCGGCTAGTACGTTCGAGTCGTCATAGCAGCGGACGAAGGCGTGGCCCCTTTCCATCAACCATGCGGTCGTGGCGAGATAGCGCTCGAACCCTCGAAGGGGCGGGCGTGCCGGCTGAAAGCCCGCGGCCCAGTCGGCGGCAAACAGATGGGGTTTCGCGCCCATTGCTCTGAAGCGCCAGAGCGTGCCGAAACGCTCGACGTCGGAGACAGGCACGCCGGGTCCTAAGGCAAGGCAACCCCCAGCCTCGAACCCCATGCGAACTGACGGATCATCAGCGCCGAGACGGCCGACGGCCAAGGCGTTGTCGGGAGAGAAGCAGGCGTAGGTGGGGCCGACGCCATTCGCAAGCGCGGCACCGCTCACGGTTGTGAGGAGCAGAACTACTAAAGCCAAAAACGCGGCCCAACCCAGGTTACGGAACATGGTGGCCTCCATTCGTCCTGATTTTGGACGATGCCGAGCTTACACCCGGTCGCAGGGCGCAGAAATCACGTTTTTCGGCGTCGCACGCCAGTTGCGGTGGTCAGGGGGCCCCCCTATATGTGGGCTCGAACCCGCGGTTTCGCGCGGCATAATCCTACGTTGCAACTGATATGCGTGGGGATGGCGGCGGGCGCTTCGTCAGTCCAGAAGGCCCCGGCCCATCCGCCTTGGAAGAAAGGTATTGAGACTATGGCTAAAGTTATCGGGATCGATCTCGGCACAACCAATTCCTGCGTCGCGATCATGGAGGGCGCCCAGCCCAAGGTGCTTGAGAACGCCGAAGGCGCTCGCACCACGCCGTCGATTGTGGCCTTCACGAAGGACGGCGAACGCATCGTTGGCCAGTCGGCAAAACGCCAGGCGGTCACGAACCCAGAACATACGTTCTTCGCGATCAAACGTTTGATCGGCCGGAAGTTCGAAGATCCGATGACGCAAAAAGACATCGGCATGGTCCCCTATAAGATCATCAAGGCCGACAACGGCGACGCGTGGATCCAGGGGCGCGACAACGAGAAGCTCTCGCCGTCGCAGGTCTCGGCCTACACGCTGCAGAAGATGAAAGAGACGGCCGAGGGTTATCTGGGCGAGAAAGTCACCCAAGCCGTTATCACGGTGCCGGCCTACTTCAACGACGCGCAGCGCCAAGCGACAAAAGACGCGGGGCGGATCGCGGGGCTTGAGGTTCTGCGCATCATCAACGAGCCGACGGCGGCAGCGCTCGCCTATGGGCTCGACAAGAAGCAATCCGGCACGATCGCGGTCTATGACCTTGGCGGCGGCACGTTCGATATCTCAATCCTGGAGATCGGCGACGGCGTCTTCGAGGTGAAGGCGACGAATGGGGATACGTTCCTGGGCGGTGAAGACTTCGACATGCGCCTCGTCGACTTCTTGGCGGACGAGTTCAAGAAGGAGCAGGGCATCGACCTGCGCAAGGATCGCCTGGCACTGCAGCGTTTGAAGGAAGCGGCGGAGAAGGCAAAGATCGAACTGTCGTCCGTGATGCAGACGGAAGTGAACCTGCCGTTCATCACGGCAGACGCGTCGGGACCGAAACATCTGACGACGAAGCTCACGCGGGCGAAGCTTGAGTCGCTGGTCGACGATCTGGTGCAGCGGACATTGGCGCCGCTCAAGGCTTGCATGAAGGACGCGGGCGTAACGCCGGCCGACATCGACGAGGTCGTGCTCGTCGGCGGTATGACGCGCATGCCGAAGGTGCAGCAGATCGTCAAAGACTTCTTCGGCAAGGAACCGCACAAGGGCGTGAACCCGGACGAAGTCGTGGCCATCGGTGCGGCGATTCAGGCGGGCGTGCTGAAGGGCGAAGTCAAAGACGTTCTTCTGCTTGACGTGACGCCGTTGTCGCTGGGCATTGAGACGCTGGGCGGCGTGTTCACGCGCCTGATCGATCGCAACACGACGATCCCGACGAAGAAGTCTCAAGTGTTCTCGACGGCCGAAGACGGGCAAACAGCGGTGACGATCCGCGTCTTCCAAGGCGAGCGCGAGATGGCGGCGGACAACAAGTTCCTCGGCCAGTTCGATCTCGTCGGCATCCCACCGGCGCCACGCGGCATGCCGCAGGTCGAGGTGACCTTCGACATCGACGCGAACGGCATCGTAAACGTCGCGGCGAAGGACAAGGCCACGAACAAGGAACAGACGATCCGCATTCAGGCCTCGGGCGGTCTTAGCGAAGCGGACATCCAAAAGATGATGCGCGAGGCGCAGGAGCACGCGGGCGAAGACAAGAAGCGCCGCGAGTTGGTCGAAACGCGCAATCGCGCGGATGCGGCCGTGCATGAGATCGAGAAAGCGCTGAAGGAACACGGCGACAAGGTCGGCTCCAGCGAGCGCGTGGCGATCGAGGCCGCGGTCGGCGCCGTCAAGGACGCGCTGAAAGGCGAGGACGCGGACTTCATCCGCTCCAAGACCGAAGAGTTGCAGCAAGCGTCGCTGAAGCTCGGCGAGGCTATGTACAAGGGCATGAACGCCGGTGGCGCCGACGGCGCTGGAGCCGGTGCCGGTGAGGGCCAAGCGCCGGGCGGTGCGGCGGAAGGCGATGTCGTCGACGCCGACTACGAAGAGGTCGACGAGGAAAAGAAGAAGAAGGGCGGCGCGCGCTAGTCGCGCGCGCCTACGCGGCGGTGGTCTGCCTTTCTTCCTTGAGCGTTTCCGGCGAGACGAATGTCCAAGCGTGACTTCTACGAAATCCTCGGCGTATCGCGGCGTGCCACGCCCGACGAGATGAAAGCCGCATATCGCAAGAAGGCGAAGGAGCTGCACCCGGACCGCAATCCGGGTGACACGAAGGCCGAGGCGCGCTTCAAGGAACTGAATGAAGCCTACGACATTCTGAAAGACGATCAGAAGCGCGCGGCCTACGATCAGTACGGGCATCAAGCGTTCGAGGGACCGCAAGGCAGCCGCGGGCCGGGCGGCCAGGGCTTCGACTTCTCGACCTCGTTCACCGACGTGTTCGACGATTTGTTCGGCGAATTTATGGGCACGCGGCGCGGCGGCGGAGGCGGCGGCAATCGCGCCTCGCGCGGGTCGGACCTGCGCTACAACATGGAAATCAGCCTTGAGGATGCGCACGCGGGTAAGACCGCGACGATCCGCATTCCGGGCACCGTCGCCTGCGACGTGTGCGCGGGCTCGGGCGCGGAAGCAGGTTCTAAGCCGCAGGCGTGCTCGACGTGCTCCGGCGTCGGCAAGGTGCGCGCGCAGCAGGGCTTTTTTACGATCGAGCGGACGTGCCCGACGTGTCAGGGCCTCGGCCGCGTGGTCAAGAATCCCTGCAAGGCCTGCAGCGGCGCGGGGCGCGTGCAGCGCGAGCGGACGCTCAACGTCAACATTCCGCAGGGCGTCGAAGACGGTACGCGCATTCGCTTGGCCGGCGAAGGCGAGGCAGGGTTACGCGGCGGACCGAAGGGCGATCTCTATATCTTCCTCTCCATCGCGCCGCATCAGTTGTTCAAACGCGAGGATGCGAATTTGCACTGCGCGGTGCCGGTGAACTTCACGACGGCGGCGCTGGGCGGCAATGTCGAGGTGCCGACGCTCGGCGGCGGGCGCGTGCGCGTCGCCATTCCGGAGGGCACGCAGTCGGGCAAGGAGTTTCGCATTCGCGGCAAAGGCATGCCGAGCTTGCGTGGCCAGGGTCCGCAAGGCGATCTGATCGTCGAGGTGATGATCGAGACGCCGGTGCATCTGACGAAGAAGCAGCAGGAACTGTTGCGCGAGTTCGAAAAGGCCGGCACGGCGCAGAACTCGCCCAAGACGACGAGCTTCTTTGCGAAGGTGAAGGAATTCTTCGGGGACGCGAAGGACTAAACCACCGGCACCACCGCCGCGTTGCCTTCTTCGTCGCCGATGGCGAGGTGGGTGCCTTGGGGGTTGAAGGCTAGGGCTACGATCTTGGCGGCGTTCAGCATGACGAAGTTCGTGCCGGGGTCGGCGATTTCTTCGAACCAGACGGCGCCGTCGGTGGTGCCGGCGGCGACGATGTCTTGTTCGGGATGGGCGGCCACGACTTGAACGAGCGCTTCGCGTGAGGGCCCGATTTGCAGCGGCTCACGGCCCATCGGTCCGTTGCGGCCCGTGAAGGGCCAGCCGACGACGCGGTCGGCGCCGGCCGTGAACAGCGTCCGGCCGCGGCGGTCCCAGGCAACCGACTTGATCTTCGCCGGATAGCCCGACATGCGCATGTCGGCGGCGTCTTCGACGCGCCAGCCGTGCAACGCGTTTTCCTGCATTGAGGTCACGAGAAAGCGGCCGTCGTGGCTCCAGGTGACGGCGATGTGCGAGCCTTTCCATTCAAGCGTCTTGGCTTGCTGATCGGCCGACTTCGTCCACCACAAGGAGGCGCCGTTGTAATGCGCGACGGCGAGGCGGCGGCCTTTTGGGTCGAACGCGACGCCGGATGCGGTGCTCGCGTGCGTGAACGACATACGCTCGTTGCCGCTGAACACATGCGCGACTTTGCCGACGGTGCAGGCGATGAGGCCGGTTTCGCTGGTTGCGGCGACGCTTTCGACCCAGCGGCCCTTGTGCGCGAAGAGCTCGCGAGGCGGTTCGCCCACGCGCGTGTGCACCAGACGGCCGTCGTCGCCGCCGGTCAGGAAGCCCTGCTCCGGGTGCGCGGTCAGGCAGAGGATCGCGCCTTGATGCGCTTCGATCGTTTTCGTTTCGGCGTCTTGCGCGCCGAACATGCGCAGCGTGCCATCGCCGAGCGCGAAGGCGCCATTCCCTTCAGCGTCGAACGCGATAGCGACGACCGGCGCGTCGAAGTGCCAGAGGTGGCCCGCGGTGATTTTTGGCTTCGCCATCAGGCCACGCAAGCCTTGAAGCCGCGCTCGAGCTCGGCTTCGTCGAGGCCGCGGCCGATGAAGACGATGCGGCTGTAGCGTTTCTCGTCGTCCTTCCAGGGGCGGCCGAAGTCGCCGTCCATGACCATGTGCACGGCCTGGAAGACAAGGCGTTCGTCCTTGTCCTTGATGTCGAGGATGCCTTTGGCGCGCAGGATGTTTTGGCCTTGCTCGGCGAGCAAGTTCTGCAGCCACTTCGTCACTTTGTCGCCGTCGAGTTTCTTCATGGTCGAGAGCGAGACGCTGGCGATGTCGCTGGAATGTTCGTGATCGTCGCCTTCCGGCCCTAAGAAGTTCGGCTCCAGCGAGAGGATGCGCGAGAGGTCGAAGGCGCCCTGCCCCAGCACCTTGTCGATGTCGACCGCGCAGCGCTCGGTGCGGTGAATGACGGCGAGCGGGTTCAGTTCGCGGATGCGGCGTTCGACACGGGCCAGGCCTTCCGCGGAGACGAGATCGGTCTTGTTCAGGATGATCTGATCGGCGAAGGCGATTTGTTCGGCGGCTTCGTGCGTGTCTTTCAGGCGCTCCAGAATGTGCTTCGCATCGACGACGGTGGTAACGGAGTCGAGCTTCGTCTTTTCCTTCACGTCGTCGTCGACAAAGAAGGTTTGGACAACGGGCGAGGGGTCGGCGAGGCCCGTGGTTTCGACCAGGATGGCGTCGAACTTGTCCTTGCGCTTCATCAAGCCGCCCAAGATGCGGATCAGGTCGCCGCGCACGGTGCAGCAGATGCAGCCGTTGTTCATCTCGAAGACTTCTTCGTCGGTGTCGACGACGAGGTCGTTGTCGATGCCGATCTCGCCGAACTCGTTGACGATCACGGCGTATTTCTTGCCGTGGTGCTCGGTCAGGATGCGGTTGAGCAGCGTGGTCTTGCCGGCGCCGAGATAGCCGGTGAGCACGGTCACGGGGACTTGAGACATCGAATTCTCCGAAAGAGGCCGCTCAAAAACCCGCTGACATGGCGGCAGTCAAGAGCTTTGCGTTGTGGCGCATCAGGGCCAGGTATGTGGGGGCGGGGCCGTCTTTTTTCGAGAGCGCGTCGGCATAGAGCTTGCCGCCGAGTTTCACCCCGGTTTCGCGGGCGATTTGCTCGATCAGGCGCGGGTCGGAAATGTTCTCCACGAAGACGGCGGTGATCTTTTCGCGCCGGATTTGGGTGATCAGGTCAGCAACTCGTTTGGCAGACGGCTGCATTTCGGTCGACGCCCCGACAGGCGATAGAAACTGCACGTCGTAGGCGGCACTGAAATATGCAAAGGAACTGTGCCCTACAATGACGCGGCGCTTCTCTTTCGGGATCGATGCCAATCCAGCGCGAATCTCAGCGTCGAGATCGTCGAGTTTTCTCGCGCACTCAGCCGCATTCTTTTCGTAAGAACTTGCGTGTGCTGGGTCTACTGCGGCCAAACCGCTGCGAATATCCTCATAATATGCTGCGGCGTTGGCTGGGTGTAGCCACGCGTGCGGATCACGCGAAATCCTGAGCTTGATCCCGTCCGTTGCGACAACTAACGGCGAACCCGCACCAACAGACTTTCGCAACCGCGATAGCCAGGGCTCGAACGCCATTCCGTTCACGACGACGAGTTGGGCCTTCTTCATTGCGCGTGCATCAGACGCATTCGGCTCGAACAGATGAGGGTCAGAATCCGGACCAATGAGGGTCTTAACTTGCGCGCGATCGCCTGCAACGCATTGGACCATATCGCCTAGGATCGAGAATGAGGCGACGACCCTCACGGGCGCTGCCGCAATCGACGGTGAAAGTACGAGCACTGCGAAGAGGACCCAGGAATGGCGTGTCAATGCTTGACCTCTTTCGGTTCGTGGTAGTGCGGGCGGCGCAGCCAGCGGGCGATGAGGCCGCTGCGGGAGCCGGCGACGATCGAGAGCAGGTAGAGCGCGGCGGCTGTTAGGACGATCGCAGGACCGGAGGCGATCTCGAGGTGGAACGAGAGCAGGAGGCCGAAGAGGCTGGCGGCGACCGCAAAGGCGGCGGAGATGAGAACGATGCGCGAGACGTCATCGGCCCAAAAGCGGGCGGCGAGAGCCGGGAGCATCATTAGGCCAACCGCCATGAGCGTGCCTAGCGCTTGGAAGGCGGCGACGAGGTTCAGCACCACCAACCCCAAGAAGATCGCGTGCGCAGTCGCGCCGTGTGCGCCGACGCTGCGGGCGAAGATCGGGTCGAAGCACTCGATCACCAGCGGACGATAGATTGCGGCGAGAGTGGCAGTGCTCAACGTGGCGACACCGGCAACGAAGAGCAGGCCGTTGTCGTCGACGGCAAGGATCGAGCCGAATAGGATGTGCAATAGGTCGACGGACGAGCCGGTGGTAGAGACAATCATCACGCCGAGCGCGAGACTGGTTAGGTAGAATCCGGCGAGGCTGGCATCTTCCTTCTGGCCGGTCGCGCGCGAGGTGAGGCCGGCGAGTAGTGCCACGATCAGACCGGCCAAGACGCCGCCGATGCCCATCGCGACGAGAGAGAAGCCGTTCAGCAGATAACCGATGGCGACGCCGGGCAGCACGGCATGACCGATCGCGTCGCCCATCAGACTCATCCGGCGCAGGACCAAGAAAACACCGAGCGGACCGGCGGCAATTGCGAGCGCCAGGCACGCGATCAGGGCCCGGCGCATGAACTCGAAGTCGGCGAAGGGGCCGATGAAGAGATCGTAGAGCGCGGTCATGTATGGGCCGCGTGGTCGTGATGGTGGTGGTGCCGCTCGCCGCGCGCCCAGCGGTCGGTCATGGCACGGGCGCGGTCTAGATTTTCGGCAGATAAGACTTCGGCGGTTGGGCCCCAGCCCACAATCTCGCGTGCGAGAAGCAGCGTCTGCGGGAAGTGCTGGCGGATGAAGGCGACATCGTGCAGGACGGCGATCACGGTGCGGCCTTCGTCTTGCCAGCCACGCGCGAGCGCCATTAGGTCCGATGTGGTGCGCTCGTCCACGGCGGCGAACGGTTCGTCGAGCAAGATCACCGCTGCGTCCTGCATGATCAGGCGCGCGAACAGAACGCGGTGCCATTGGCCGGTTGACAGGGCCGCGACCGGTGCGTCGGCGTAGCCGCCGAGACCCACCTTCGCGATGCAGTCGGCGGCACGCGCTTGCTCTTCTTTGCCGATCGCGCGATAGGCGCCGGTACGCGGCCAGGCGCCGAGCTGCACCGTTTGGCGAACGGAAATAGGGAACGTGCGATCGATCTCGGGCAGCTGCGGCAGATAGGCGAACTGACGTGGGGTGAGACCGCCACGGTCGATCCGGCCGTCGCTGACCGGGAGCAATCCCATCAGTGCTTTGAGCAGCGTGCTCTTGCCGGCGCCGTTCGGGCCTGCGATCGCGGTTAGCGAGCCGGCAGCGAACGTGCCGCTGACGTGGTGCACGGCCGGCACGCGCCGGTAGGTCACGATCACGTCGAGGAGCTGGAGTGCGACGCCTTTGCTCACGCGAGGGCCCAGACCGTTCCCAGCCACAGGACGGCCAGCACGCACGCGGCGAGCGCGGCGCGGCGCCAGCCGCTTATCGTTAAGAGATCAAGGTCGAACACGGGCGGGTTATATTACGAGATCGCGTCGGGCCGCGAGCGGCTTTGCCACAGAGGCTTGAAGGCTGATACCCTGAATTTGGCCGATTCTTGCGGCCAGTGAGTAGTGAGTCACCTATGAGCGAGCATCCTCTCGACCGGCTGTTCAGTCAGGTCGCGGCGCGAAAGACAGCCGACCCGACAAAATCCTACACCGCCAAGCTCTTCAACGAGGGCGTGCCGAAGTGCGCCAAAAAGGTGGGCGAGGAGGCCGTCGAGGTCGCGGTCGCGGCGCTATCCGGCGACCACCGCGAGCGGGTGTGTGAGTCCGCCGACCTGCTCTATCATCTGTGCGTGCTATGGGCGGCGACCGGGGTTAATCCCGCCGACGTCTATGCCGAAATCACCGCCCGCGAAGGCCGCTCCGGCCTCGACGACAAAGCCGCGCGCAAGGGGATTGTGCGCTAGAGCAGCCCTGCTGCCGCAGCCAAGGATTTGTACGACGTCGCTGGGCGGGGGCCCATGTGGGAGATGACTTCGGCCGCGGCTATGCCGCCCAGGCGGCCGCAGACGTCGAGCGAGAGGCCGCGGGCGTAGCCGAAGAGAAAGCCGGCGGCGTATTGGTCGCCGGCGCCCGTGGTGTCAACCACATGAGCGACCGGTTCCGCGTCGAGGATGTGAACGCGCCAATCTTCGACCACGACGGAGCCGTGCGCGGAGCGTGTGATCGCGGCGGTCTTGCCCCATTTGCGGATCGACTGAAACGCTTCGTCGAAGATTTCGGTTTCGTAGAGCGCTTTGGCTTCGGCTTCATTGGCGAAGAGAATGTCGACGTCGTTGGCGAGCAAAGCCTTGAACTCATCGCGCCAACGACCGACGCAGAACGGATCGGAGAGCGTGAACGCAACTTTGCGGGAGGCGGCCTTCGCGCGGGCGATCGCCGTGCGGATCGCAGCTTTCGCGCCGGGCGTGTCCCAAAGATAGCCTTCGACGTAGAGGACCTTCGCGGCGCCGATCTTTTGCGCCGTCATATCGGCTTCGGTGATCGCGGAGGCGCAGCCCAAGAACGTGTTCATGCTACGCTGGCCGTCGGGTGTCACCACAATGTGGCTGGAGGCGGTGGCGGCGCCGCCCTTCGACCGGGTGCTGTCAAAGTGCACACCGGACTTGTGGATATCTTCGGCGAAAACCTGACCCAAGCGGTCGTCGTCGACCTTGCCGATGAAGGCGGCGCTGCCGCCGAAGGAGGCGATTCCGACCATGGTGTTGGCGCACGATCCGCCCGAAGCTTCGACCGTGTTTTTCATCGTGCGGCCAAGCGTCTCGGCCCGGAAGGCGTCAACCAGCGTCATTGTGCCCTTGCCGATGCCGTGTTCGGTCAAGAAGGCGTCGCTCGTGCTCGCCAGGACATCGACAATCGCGTGGCCGATTCCTAAAACGTCGAACGTTGCGTCGCGCATGAAGTGGTCCTTTTCCCTTGGGGCGCGGCAGTATAGGCAGGGACCGGGCTTCCACAATCGCCGGATCGGGCTTTCGCATGCTCTCAAGTGCCGCAGCCGCTTTGAGCCAGATGTTCGACCGCAAGTTCAGCGGCGTGCTGTGGCTTGGCGTCGGCTTCACGATCTTGCTGTTTTTGGTCCTGTTGTTCGGATTGCAATGGGTCGTGCGCTACGCGCCGGATTTCGGCTTGAGCTGGATGCACGATGCGCTCGCGATCATTTCGGGGTTTCTGCTCAGCATCGCCTTTGTGTTCATGGGCGCACCGGTCGCGCAGATGTTTGCGAGTGTGTTCATCGATCGTGTGGCGGATGCGGTCGAGGCAAAGCACTACCCGCACGTCAAACAGCAGCAAGGCGCTTCGGTCGGAGAGCTGATGTTTGCGGGGTTGAGCTTTGCCGCGGTCAGCGTCGTTTTGAATTTGCTCGCCTTTCCGTTGCAGTTCGCGGCGCCAGGGGTCGGCACCGCGGTCATCCTGTTCGTCAACGGCTATCTCACCGGGCGGACGTTCTTCGAGTTGGCGGCGTTGCGGCACATGCCATCGCGGGATGCCAAGGCGCTGCGCCGCCGCCATCGCGTCAGGTTGTTTCTCGGCGGGGCCTTGATATCCTTGCTGGCAATGATCCCGTTCCTGAACTTCTTCGTGCCGCTGTTCGGGGCCGCGATGATGACGCACGAGTACAACAAGCTCGCCCGGAGTTCCTGATGCGCAGCGTATCCGCGATTACACTGCTGGCCGTTTCGCTGGCTGGCTGTCAGACGATGAACGACGTGGCGAGCGTGGTCACGGGGCCTTCGAAGGACGAAGCAGCGCCCATCGCGCCCGCCGTCGCTGCGCCAAGTGTGACGACGGTCACGGCTGCGCCGGCGTCGTCGGGCGGTTTGGTGGGAATGGACAGCGATGCGTTGCGCTCGGCGTGGGGCGATCCGTCGCTCAAGCGCACCGAGAGCGGGGCTGAGCTTTGGCAATATGGCAGCGGGCGAAGCTGCACGCTGCTGGTCTATTTCTATCCGGGCGCTGCGGGCGCGATGACCGTGTCGCACGCCGAGGCGTTACCCGGCGGCACCGATGAAGCGGCGCTCGCGACCTGCGCCAAGGCCGCGGGAAAGCCGTCGCTGAAGCCTATCAGCTGATCACGCCGGATTGCCGAACGGAGCGAAGTCCGCTTTGTCCCCGCTTTCGCGGTGGTGATTGAGGGCCCAGTACACGCTTGGGAAAGCGAGGTCCTTCCAAGGAATCTCCTCCCAGGCGAAAAGCGACGTCTCCAGACTTTCCGTGCCCGGAGCAAATGTGCCGTCGGCCAGTTTGGCGCGGAAAATCAACTGAACTTGCGAGATGCGCGGCACCGCGTAAACAGCCAACAAGCGATCGATATCGATGCGAGCGGTCGCTTCTTCGTAGGCTTCACGCGCGGCACCTTCGGCGGGCGTCTCGCGCTCTTCCATGAAGCCCGCCGGGATCGTCCAGAATCCTTTGCGCGGTTCGATCGCCCTTCTGCACAGGAGAATTCGTCCGTGCCAAGAACAAACGGCGCCCACCACGATCTTGGGATTGACGTAATGGACGTGACCACATTTGGCGCATACATCGCGTTCCAAATTGTCTCCCTCAGGCACGCGGCGCACGAACGCGCAACACGTTCGGGGCGGCGGGAGTCGTTCGCTCATCTGGGGCCTCGTTTGTCGGTCGCGCGTGCGCCGGTTGTGTCGCTTCCGTGTGGCAAATGAATGTGATACGGACACGGAGCAATTTAGATTTTCCGCACGCCGCTCCGGCGATTATTCCATCGGGCTCTTGAAATGGCAAAGACCTTCGACCTGGACACATCGCCCAGCCACTTGCTTCGTCGCGCGAGCCAACACGCCAACGATTCGTACACGGACGAACTTGAGCCCGGCGGGCTGACGCAGCGGCAACTCGCGGTGCTTTACGCGGTCGATCAGGAAGACGGTGTCAGCCAGACGGTGCTGGTACAAAAGACGGGTATCGATCGCTCGACGCTGGCCGACATGATCGTGCGCATGCAGAAGAAGGATCTCTTGGCGCGCAAGCGGACTGAGGAAGATCAGCGGGCGAACTCGGTCCGCATCACGACAACAGGGCGGCGGGCATTGAAGGCGGCGATGCCGGCGATGCAGGCGTCGGAGGCCGCAATCCTGGACGCGCTGCCGGCGCGTTCGCGCAACGAGTTCATCAAGTGCCTGACGCTGATCGCTCAGGCGCAGGCGAAGAAACAGGCCGACGACGATGACGGCGACAACGCGAAGAGCCGCAAGCGCCGGTAGACGCGGGCGCAGTGGCGCGGCCAAATCGTTTCACACTTTGATATCGAGTTGCGAGCCCGGGCGTTGCGGGCGTGCGGGAAGGGCTTGCGGCGCGGATTCCGGTTTGGGCAGCGGCTCCGGGGGCGCGGCTGTCTTTTGCGCGGCGAGATCGGCCAAGTCGCCGAGACCAAGCTTGCGCAGCACGGGCTGACGTTCATTCAGGAACGCAAGAGCGGCGTTCTGGAGCGATGAGCCTTTGATGTCCATGGGCGCGATCCTGCCGCGCGCATGGTTCAAATCGCCTTAACGGCGGCCGTTGGCGGCTGCTTGCTTTCGCTGAGCTCAACGAGGCGCTCGGCGCGTTTCATGGCACGCCAGCTTTGGACGAAGAGCGCGGTCAGGACGACAGCGCTGATCACGTAGGCGGGCCAGACGAAGGCGGCGTAGCCGCCCATGGCGAAGAAGGTGTTCCAATCGCTCATGCGGGGAGGGGCTCCAGGCCGAGGCGGATCGTACGCAGGCGGCGTGCCGACACTTCCGTACGCATACGGATCAGCAGGAGTGCCAGGTAGAGAACCGTGTAGGCGAGCGCCATGATGAGCAGCGGCACCAGCATCGACGCCGCCATTTTGGGGCCGTCGGTGCGGAAGACGGTCGCACCTTGGTGGAGCGTGTTCCACCAATCGACCGAGAACTTGATGATCGGGATGTTGATTGCGCCCACCAAGGCCAGCACGCGCGCGGCGCGGGCGGCGCGCGTGGGTTCTTCGATCGCGCTCCAGAGCACGATGTAGCCGATGTAGAGAAAGAAGAGGATCAGCACCGAGGTGAGCCGCGCATCCCAAACCCACCACGTGCCCCACATCGGTTGGCCCCAGAGCATACCGGTGATGAGGGCAAGGCCGGTGAACGCGCAGCCGATCGGCGCGGAGGCTTTCGCGGCCATATCGGCCAGCGGATGTTTCCAGATGAAGGCGACGGCACTGGCGAGTGCCATCGAGCCGTAGACGAACATCGCCATCCAAGCGGCGGGCACGTGTACGTACATGATGCGCGCGGCTTCACCCTGCTGATAATCGGGCGGGGCGACGAAGAGCGCGAAGTAGAGGCCGATGACGAGTAGCGCGACGGCGAGCCCCAACGTCCACGGCGTGAGCGTGCGGGCGAGGCGTATGAAGCGCGTCGGATTGGCGTAAGCTTGCATAGGGCGCAATCTAATTCCGGGGTTTGAGGTCTGCCACGGCTAGTCCTCGTTGAGACGCAATGCCGCGGCGGCGGCGATTGGGCCGACGACAAGCGCGAGCAACGAGGCTGCGCCCAAAAACATCAACGGTTGGCTGGGATCGGTGCCCACTTGCGCGGCGGAGACAGCGCCAGCGCCGAAGATCAGGAATGGCACGTTGAGCGGCAAGACCAGAATCGCAAGCACGATGCCGCCGCGCTGCACGCTGGCGCCGAGTGCGGCTGCGGCTGCGCCGATGGCGCTCAGACCCAGCGTGCCCACGAAGAGACTGAGCGTCAGCATCGGGATTGCGTCGACGGACAGGCTGAGCAGCGGGGCCAGGAATGGCGCGAGCAAGCTGATGATTAGGCCGGACGTCATCCAGTGGGCGAAGATTTTCGCGAGGGCGACGAGTTCGAGCGGCAGCGGCGAGAGGCGCAGCAGATCGAGCGTGCCGTCTTCGACGTCGGGTTGAATCATACGCTCTAGGCCGAGCAAGGTTGCAAGCAGGGCCGCGATCCAGAACAGGCCAGGGGCTGCTGCCTTCAGATTTGCTTGATCGGGGCCGAGGCCCAGCGGCGCGAGCACGATAATGAGCGCGAAGAACGCGGCGGAGAGCGCGGCGCCGCCGCTGTTGCGAATGCCGAGGACAAGATCGCGCCGGAACAGCGCCCAGAAAGCTCTCATGGGCGCGACCCGAAGTGCAGCGTGTGCGGATCGTTCAAGAACGGCTCGTGGCTTGCGGCGACGATCAGGCCGCCTTTCTCCAAGTGAGCGTTGCAGATATCAGTTAGGCGGATGCGGGTGTCGGCGTCGAGCGCGACCAGCGGTTCGTCGAGCAGCCAGAGATCGCGCTCCTGCAGCGACAATCGCGCGAGCGCAAGGCGGCGGCGTTGACCGGCGGAGAGGAGGCCGGTGCTTGTTTCAGCCAGCGGCGTTAGATCCCACGCTTCAAGAGCGGCCGCGACGTTCTTTGCCGGCGCGCCCAAGACGGCGGCGTGAAAGCGCAAGGTCTCATCAACGCGCAGCTGCGGGCGGATCAGATCGTGGTCGGAAATGAAGTGCAGCGCCTGATCGCGGCGTTCGTCGACGAGCGGCTTGTCGCCTTTGCCGAGAAGGCGAAGCCGGCCTGCCATCGTACCGAGTAAGCCCGCAAGCACGCGGAGCAGTGTGGTCTTGCCGCTGCCGTTGGGCCCATGCAGGACCAAGACTTGGCCGGGGGCGAGATCGAAGTTGACATGGCGGAACACGATGCGCTCTCCGCGCAACGCTGCCAGCCCCTCCGCCACCACCCGCATGAATCAGATATCCGCGAAGGAGCCGCCGCGGCCCTTGCCCGAGGCGAAGCGCGCTGCGCCGGAGACGGCGGCACCCCCGGCCATTGAAGCAACGCCGTGCGCAAACTCGTTCGCCATCGCTTCCGGATAGTCGAGGTCCCATTGCTGATAGGCGGACAGGCGATCGTGGCGCATACAGGCCTGCGGCAGCGCGGCGAGTTCGGCGGCAAGCTTCTCAGCCTCCTGGCGCGCGGTGCCTTTGGCCACAACGCGGTTGACGAGGCCCATCGCCAGGGCTTCCCTTGCGCTGACAGCGCGACCGGTCAGGATCATGTCCATCGCGTGGCCCATGCCGATGAGCCGCGGCAGGCGAACGGTGCCGCCGTCAATCAGCGGCACGCCCCAGCGCCTGCAGAACACGCCAAGGACCGCGTCGTCTTCGGCCACGCGCATGTCGCACCAGAGCGCGAGTTCGAGACCGCCGGCGACGGCGGGCCCTGCGATTGCGGCGACGACTGGTTTGGAAAGAAGGAAGCGGCTGGGGCCCATGGGACCGGGATCGCTGCGGATATCGGCGCCGGGCTTGGGGGCTTCGACCCGGTTGCCCTTGTTCTCGGCGATGGCTTTGAGGTCGGCACCGGCGCAGAATGCCCCTTCATCGCCATAGAACACGGCCACGGCCGCGTTGGAATCGCGGTCGAAGGAGAGGAACGCCTCAACCAGTGCGTCCGCGGTCGGGCGGTCGACGGCGTTGCGGCGGTCGGGGCGCGACAAAATCACCGTGGTGACGGGGCCGTTGCGCTCGGTGCGCACCGCAGGTGTGGTCATGGCCGCATTATCCCAATGAGAACTGATAATGTGAGATTAGTCCGGTAGCGCGGGTGAGGAAAACTTATTAATTTCCGCGCCGCTTAACCTTTCCGGTTTGCCCTTCCCTGCCCTTCCCGCGACCCGCCCTTCAAGGAGCCTATCGCCCGTGACCGCCATCGACAGTTTCAAATCGAAGAAGACGCTCAAAGTCGGAACGAAGTCCTACACGATCTATAGTTTGAAGGCGGCGGAGAAGAACGGCCTCACCGGCATCTCGAAGCTGCCATATTCGATGAAGGTGCTGCTTGAGAACTTGCTGCGGCACGAGGACGGGCGCAGCGTTACGAAGGAAGATATTCAGGCCTGCGCCGATTGGCTGAAGACGAAGTCGTCGGACCGCGAGATCGCGTTTCGTCCGGCGCGCGTGTTGATGCAGGATTTCACCGGCGTGCCCGCGGTCGTCGATCTGGCCGCGATGCGCGATGCTATGAAGACACTGGGCGGCGATCCGGAGAAGATCAATCCACTGGCGCCGGTCGATCTCGTGATCGATCACTCGGTCATGGTCGACTATTTCGGTACGAAAGATTCGGTGAAGAAAAACGTCGCGCGCGAGTTCGAACGCAACGGCGAGCGCTACTCGTTCCTGCGCTGGGGGCAGTCGGCGTTCGACAATTTCCGCGTGGTGCCGCCGGGTACCGGCATCTGTCATCAGGTGAACTTGGAGTACCTCTCGCAAACGGTTTGGACGGCGAAGACGAAAGAGGGGAAGAAGACGGTCGAGGTCGCATATCCCGACACACTCGTCGGCACCGACAGCCACACGGTGATGGTCAATGGGCTGGCCGTGCTCGGTTGGGGCGTCGGCGGGATCGAGGCGGAGGCGGCGATGCTGGGCCAGCCGCAGTCGATGCTGATCCCGGAAGTGATCGGGTTCAAGCTGACGGGCAAGGTGCGCGAAGGCGTGACGGCGACGGACCTGGTGCTCACCGTTACGCAGATGCTGCGCAAGAGGGGGGTGGTCAACAAGTTCGTCGAATTCTACGGGCCGGGCTTGAACGAGCTGCCGCTTGAGGATCGAGCGACGATTGCGAACATGGCGCCGGAATACGGCGCAACGTGCGGCTTCTTCCCGATCGACGAGGAGACCGTGCGCTTCTTGAAGGCTACCGGCCGGGCGAAGGCACGAGTCGACTTGGTCGAGGCCTATGCGAAGGCGCAGGGGATGTGGCGCGGGGACAAGGATGCCGATCCCGAGTTCACGGACACGCTGAGCCTCGATCTGAACGACGTCGAGCCGAGCTTGGCGGGCCCGGCGCGGCCGCAGGATCGCGTGCCGTTGGCAACGGCGGCGCAGGGCTTTGCGGAGTCGCTGGCCAAGACGTTCGGCAAGGCCGGCAAGGAAAGCGAGACCACCGGTCTGCCGGGGACAGACCTTAAGCTCGGTCACGGCGCGGTGGTGATTGCGGCGATCACGTCGTGCACGAACACGTCGAATCCGTTCGTGATGGTTGGCGCCGGCTTGTTGGCGCGTAACGCGTTGAAGAAGGGCTTGAAGGTGAAGCCCTGGGTGAAGACGTCGCTCGCGCCGGGAAGCCAGGTCGTGGGCGAGTATCTGGCGAAGGCGGGATTGCAAAAGGATCTCGACAAGCTCGGCTTCAATGTCGTGGGCTATGGCTGCACGACCTGTATCGGCAACTCGGGACCGCTGCCGGAAAACGTGTCGGAGGCGATCACGAAGGGCGATCTGGTGGCGGCGGCCGTGCTGTCGGGCAACCGGAACTTCGAGGGCCGGGTCAATCCGCAAACACGCGCGAACTACTTGGCCTCGCCGCCGCTCGTCGTGGCGTATGCGCTTGCCGGTTCGATGACGGTCAATTTGACGAGCGATCCGATCGGGCACGACAAAAAGGGCAAGCCCGTCTATCTGAAAGACATTTGGCCGACCGCCGCGGAGATCGCGACGACCGTGCGCAAGGCGGTGACGACGAAGCTGTTCCGCGAACGCTATGCCGACGTGTTTGACGGCGGCGCGGCGTGGAAGAAGATCGGGGTGAAGAAGTCGCTGACCTATCCGTGGGACATCGGCTCGACCTATGTGCAGCAGCCGCCGTACTTCGACGGGATTACGCAGGAGCCGCTGCCGATCAAGGACGTGAAGGGTGCGCGCATTCTGGGCCTCTTCGGCGATTCGATCACGACCGATCACATCAGTCCGGCCGGCGACATCAAGGCGTCAAGCCCGGCCGGCGTGTTCCTCGAGGAACGCCAGGTGCGCAAGGACGACTTCAACTCGTACGGCGCGCGGCGCGGCAATCACGAAGTGATGATGCGCGGTACGTTCGCCAACATCCGGATCAAGAACCAAATGGTGGCCGGCGTCGAAGGCGGCGTGACGAAGCACCAGCCGTCGGGCGAGCAGATGCCGATCTATGACGCGGCAATGCGCTATCAGAAAGAAGGCGTCCCGCTGGTCATTTTCGGCGGCAAGGAATACGGCACCGGATCGTCGCGTGACTGGGCGGCGAAGGGGACGCGGTTGCTCGGCGTGCGGGCGGTGATCGTGGAGAGCTTCGAGCGCATTCACCGGTCCAATCTGGTCGGGATGGGCGTGCTGCCGTTGCAGTTCACGGACGGCAAAACGTGGAAGGCGCTGGGTCTCAACGGCTCGGAAGTGGTCGATATCCCAGGGCTTGAGCACAATCTGAAGCCGCGTCAGACGTTGCATCTTCAGATCACGCATGGTGACGGCCGACGCCAAGATGTGCCGGTCATGCTCCGGATCGATACGCTGGACGAGATCGAGTACTTCCGGAACGGCGGAATTCTGCACTACGTGCTGCGGGGCCTCGCGAAAGCGGCATAAACCATTTGGCCCATGGACACCGGTTCGTGACTAGGCAGTGAGGGTCGTCGCGGATTAAGTTTGCGGCCATGAACTTGAACGCCCTCTCGATATTCTGGCGCGCCGGATGCCTTGCCGCATTCGGCGCGCTTTCTTTTTTGCCAGCGCAAGCGGGGGAGAGCGTGAAGCAATCCGTCTTCGTCGAGTTGTACACGAGCCAGGGCTGCTCCTCCTGCCCGGCGGCCGATCAGTTGATGGGCGAATTGCAGAAGCGCGACGACGTGGTCGCGCTGTCGTTCAACGTCGACTATTGGGACTACATCGGTTGGCGCGACACGCTGGCCAGCCACGCGAACACGTTGCGCCAGCAGTCCTATGAAAAGGTGCTGCCGTCGCACCGGGTGTACACGCCGCAGATGGTCGTGGACGGTCAGCACGACGTGGTCGGCAATTCGCGGCGCGACGTGGTGCAGGCGATCGAACGGCGCCTTGGCGAAACGCGCGGCAAGCGGCTCTTCATCGCGATCGCGCAAGCGGGTGACACGGTTCAGCTGCGCATCGGCGCGGGCGCGAAACAGGCGGCGACGATTTGGCTGGCGCATACGCTGTCCTCGCGCGCGGTCAACATCGCCAAGGGCGAGAATGGCGGCAAGGTCGTCACCTACTACAATGTCGTGCGCGGGTTCTCGGCGGTCGGCAAGTGGACCGGGGAAGCCGTGACGCTGACGCTACCGGCGCGCGCCGAAGAGGGCGAACTCAACGACGGCGTGGCCGTGTGGGTGCAAGGCGACGGTAACGGCCCAGTCCTCGGCGCGGCGCAGGCGCGCGTGACTGGGCGGTAGATTCTAGGCGATTCAGCGTTTCACCCAGCCGCTCCACTTCAGGAAAGGTCGCTCCCGCCGTTATGGATTCACCGACGGGCCCGACGCTGGGCCGCCGACGGGGCGGAGGAGGTCTTCCATGGGGGAGGACAGCAGCACGCCCTTGTAGCGCGGGATCTTGTAGGCCCACGTGCCGACGACGGCGTTGATCTCTTTAGCTTCCTTCGGGACGTCGGGCTTGAGCGCCGTCGCGCCCGGCTTTTCCGGTTGGACATTCGGATCGGCTGCCGCGTTGACGGTCATCCAGAACTCGCGATCCTTTTCAATCAAGCTCAACGACAGGGTCAGGCCGTCGAAGGTTTGATAGGTCGCGCTCGATGCGGTCGTGAAGTCGAACTTCGTTTGCGGCTGCACGTCGTCGAACGAAAGACCCAAGAGCGCATTGCCGACGCCGTTCGGTTCGGCCTCCGTGCGGAGCATACGGCCGGCGGGGATCGCCTCGACGAGGCGGAAGTTCGCGTCCGCTGAGGTGGCGCGGGTGACGCTGTAGGGCTTGCCCTTCGGCGGTTTGACGGTGGCCGTCTTTACGCGCTCCTTGGCGAGGTCGATGAAGGCTTTGTTGAGCCATTGGGCTTGATCGGCTTGCGCCTGGAAGTTGCCGCGCGCGACGTAGGTTTGGGCTTCGTTGGGACGGCGGACATAGAGCGCCTGCTTGCCGCCGCCACCGGCGCCTTCGACGGCGCTGCCGGCGACGAGGCTCGCCATCTCTTCGCCCTTGGCGTTCTTCAAGGTAATCTGCGTGCCGTTGCCGCCGGACTTCGGCAGGCCGAGGCCGAGGCGGTCTTGCCAGTCGGCGCGGCTGGTACGCAAATCGATCAGATCGAGTTCCGACAAGCCCAAAATCGTTTTGCGGATCGTGTTGAAATCGGCCGGGTAGCCGGCCTTGTCCGGCAGGTGCCACAGGCCCTTCGCATCACGAGTGATGTTGAACGCCGCGCCCTTGGTTTCGATTTGAATCGCGGCGACGTCGTCGACCCTGGCTTCAAGGGCCGGGAACATTCGCACGGCCTTGAACGCGGGTTCGCCGGTTGAGGCGCGCTGCCAGAGCGCGAGCAACGCCAGCAGAACGGCGAGCGCGGTCGCGCCGGCCAGATAGGTGAGCGAGCGGATGCGGCGCTCGAGGACGGGGATCAACGGCGCTTTCGCGGCGGCGTCGGTCATGCGGCACCTCCGGGTTTTTTGGATTTGCGGCGGCGCAGGAAGGCAAGCACCAGCGCGGTGCCGCCCAACATCAGCGGCACCAGCAACGTGTTGATGCCCGCGAGCCAGGTGCCTAGACGGTCAATGTCGCGGCGCAGCTTGAACTGCACGTCGCGCAGCGCCCCGCGAGTTTCGGCGAGCTGGGTACGGAATTTTTCAATTTCTTTTTCTTGTTCCGGCGTCAGCAATTCTTGAGGCTGGGTCGCACCGGGCCTCGCTTGGGCCGCGCGGCGGCCTTCCAGTTCGGCGAGGCGCGTTTGCGTTTGGGTCAGCTGTTCCTGGAGCGCTTGCTCCTGACGAAGGAACTGCTGCTCGGCGCGGCGGCGGATGTTGTTGACGACCGTGAACGGGCGGTTCGAAGTGCCGCGTGAGCGCAGCGAGATCAGGTCGCTGGAGCCGGTCAAGTTCTCGATCGCGTTCAACACGAAGACGGCGTTGTCGGCGACGGGTACGGCGACGCGCTGCCCCTGCAGTTCCTGAGCCTGGACCCAGAAGCTGTCGTTGAAGAGGTCGGTGTCGGCGACGATGATGATGTTCGCCGGTCCCTTCGTCTCCTTGATAAAGGCGGGCAGCGGTTCCTTCGTTTGACCTTGGGCGGCTGGGAGCAACGACGCCGCCGGCGGGCCGCCCGGAAAGGCCGATTTGATCGAGCCCTGAATGCGGCCGGCTACGATGTACTTGTCTTTGGACTTGACGAAGTCGCGCAGCAGTTCGTCGGGGTTCGGGCTGCCTTTGACCTTGGCTATGGGGATTTGCATCGTGTCGTCGGTGGTCTGCAGCAGAGGGGTCAGGGTCGTTGTCGCGCCCTTGGCCGGCGTGATCGCGCCGATGGTGCCGAAGTTCAAGTCGGTGAGTTCGCCTGTGACCAGGTCCTTGCGGTCCATGTCGAGTGCCGAGAACGCGATCCATGCGACGTAGTCGACGACATCGCCGCCGAAGGAAACGCGCTGAGCACGGTCGCGCACGCCGATGATGTTGGCTGCGTCCATCGACACGCCCCAGCTTTGCATCAGCCGGTCCATGCTCTTCGCCGAGGAGGCGGTCGAGCCTTCAAGCGGCTCGCCGGTCGGGCTCGCGCTTTGTTGCGAGATCTCCGACCAGGGATCGAGGAAAACAAGTGCCCGGCCGCCGCGCATGATGAACTGATCGAGCGCGTATTGCGTCTTATCGTTGAGCGGTTTCGGGTGCGCGATCATCACGACGTCGATGTCGGCGGGCACGCGGTCGAAGTCTTGCTCCAAGAACTGGATGTCGAAGGATTCGCGCAGCTGCTCGTAGATCATGAACGGGCGCGAGTTGCCCTGCATCGCCGCCATCATGCCGCCAGCGCCGGTGTCGAACGGGATGTTCGAGACGACGCCGATCTTCGGCTTTTTCTCGCGGATCAGTTTGTAGATCAGGCTGGTGATGTCGTACTCGAGATACTTCTCGCGATCTTCGAGGAAGAAGGGAATGACCTCGCGGCCGCTGACCATGTTCGTGCCGACGAGGCCGAAATAGACCTTCTCCCCCGCGGGGGTCGGCGCGCCGGTCACGCCTTGGGCGACGGCTTGGTCTTCTTGCTCGGTCAAAGGCTCAGGGTCGATGATCTCGAGCTTCAGCTTGCCGCCGGAGAGGCTGGCGTATTGGCGCAAGAGATCGCGCACGCGGGCGCCGTAGGCACGGATGCCGGCGTATTTGACCGACTGCCTCTCGGAAAAGAAGAAGCGCAACGTGATCGGCTCGGGGATCGAGCGTAGCGTGTTCTTGGTGCCGTCGCTGACCGTGTAGAGCCCGGCCGAGGTAAGGTCGAGCTTGGCGGCCGAGAACCACACGTCCGAGATGATGTTGACGGCGAAGAACAGCACCACGGCGAGCGCGATGGCGGCGGCGGCGATTTTCGATCTAGTCCAACGCATGGCGGTTACCCTGCCCGCTTCAGGTCGATGACGACCACGTTGATGAAGAGCGCCAAGCCGATCAGCGAGCCGAAGAAGACGAGATCGCGGAAGTCGATCACGCCTTCCATGATCGCGGCAAAGTGCGTGAGGAAGCTGAACGAGGAGATCGCGTTGACGATGGCGAGCGGCGCCCAGCCTTGGAAGAAGTCGAGCACGATGTCGTGGCCCGCAATCGTGAACAGGAAGCAGACGACGACGGTGACGACGAAGGCGATGACCTGGTTGTTCGTCATGGCCGATATGCACGACCCGATCGCCAGATAACCGCCGGCCATCAGCCAGCTGCCGATGTAACTCGCGAAAATCACGCCATTATCCGGCGATCCCAGATAGTTGACGGTGAACCACATCGGGAAGGTGAGCAGTAGCGCTATTCCCGCGAAGGCCCAGGCGGCCAAGAACTTGCCGACGACGGCGGCGGCGACCGGGATCGGGAGCGTGAGCAGAAGCTCGATCGTGCCCGACTTTTGCTCTTCCGCCCACAGGCGCATCGAGATCGCCGGGATCAGAAAGAGATAGAGCCAAGGGTGGAAGCCGAAGAACACATCAAGTTCGGCGCGGCCGGTTGCGAAGAACTGGCCGAAGTAGAACGTGAAGGAACCCATCGCGAGTAGGAAGATCACGATGAAGACGTAGGCGAGCGGAGTGGCGAAGTAGCCCTCGAACTCCCGACGGAAGACCGCGTAAGTGGCGTTGCCGAAGTTCATGACACGGCCTCCGCTTTGATTTCGGCGTCGGGTGTCGTTAGCGCGCGGAAGACGTCGTCGAGCCGCTTGGTCGGCGACTTCGCCAGCAGATCCGCCGGCGTGCCGTCGGCGACGATGCGGCCCTTGTCGATGATCACGGCGCGCGTGCAGACGGCGTCGACTTCTTCCAAGATGTGAGTCGAGATGATGATCGCCTTCTCGGCGCTCATGCTGCGGATCAGATTTCGGACGGCTTGCTTTTGGTTCGGGTCGAGGCCGTCGGTCGGCTCGTCCATGATCAAGACCGGCGGGTTGTGCAGGATCGCTTGGGCCAGACCAACGCGGCGCTTGAAGCCTTTCGACAGCGTCTCGATGCGTTGTTCCAGAACACCTTGCAGGCCGGTGCGCGCGACCGCGGTGTCCACCGCTTTCGTTGCGGCGTCACCGACGAGGCCGCGGACTTGCGCGATGAAGTGCAGGAACTGCACCGGCGTCATGTCGGGGTACGCGGGCGCGCCTTCCGGCAGGTAGCCAATCGCGCTTTGCGCCTGGAATGGCTGCTCCACCACGTCGTGGCCGCAGACGGTGATCCGGCCCTCACTTGGCGCGAGAAAGCCCGTGATCATTTTCATCGTTGTCGATTTGCCGGCGCCGTTCGGGCCGAGAAATCCTAGGACTTCACCTTTGGCCACCTTGAGCGAGATGCCACCAACGGCGGTTAAGGCTCCAAACCGCCGGACCAAGCCTTCGAGTTCAATCATGGGACAGAAAATGGCTCAATTGCGGGGCAAGGCAATACGCGGAATCGCAGTGCAACCGCAAGTGTTGAGTTGTTCAGACTTCACACGCGCAGCATCAAACCGCCGTCTACCGTCAGTCCGTGCCCTGTGACGAAAGCGCCGTCGTCGGAGGCGAGGAAGAGGGCGGCCTTGGCGAGGTCTTCGGGCTGGCCCAGGCGGCGGAGCGCCGACTTCTTCGCCCAGATGTCGGCGACGTCGGGCCGTGCGTCCCAGAGCGGGGTCGTCATGCCCGTCCGGATGGCGCCCGGTAGCAGGTAGTTCGCTGTGATTTTGAACTTGCCGAGTTCGAGGGCCAGCGTCCGGGTGAAGCCCGCAACCCCCGCCTTCGACGCGCAGTAGGCGGACAGGCCGTAGTCCGTGCCTTCGGCCATCACGGAGGCGACGTTGATGATCCGGCCGGCGCCGGCCGCCCGCAGGTGGGGGATCGCCGCCTGGCAGATCAGGAACGGGGCGGTCAGATTCACGGCGAGCGTGCGGTCCCAGGCTTCGCGCGTGAATTCCTCGGCCAGGGCGTTCGAGGCGACGCCGGCGTTGTTCATGACAATGTCCAGACGGCCGCACTTGGCGACCGCGGCCTCGACGATCTTTTTCGGGGCGGCGTCGGCGGCGATATCGATCTCAAGGTCCGTGCCTTTGCCGGGGAGATCAACGGTCAGGACTTTCGCGCCTTCCTTGACAAAGAGTTCCGCGGTGGCGCGGCCGATGCCGGAGCCCGCGCCGGTGACGATGGCGGCCTTGCCTTGCAAGCGCATGAAAAAAACTCCCTCAGCGATTTCTCGTTGAGGGAGTTCTTACACACTACGAATTGGGGAGCTAGGCGGTTGGCCCGAAGCTTGGAAAAGCCGCGAGGGGGCTGGGGGCTGATGGTCCGAGACTTTCGCCTCACTTCGAGCCAACCGGTACGCATGAAGATGGGCGCGCAAAGCGGCGCTCGCTAGGCCGAAATGAGGCTGCAAAGTGGCCCCGCAATCACGCCTGAGCGAGGCTTCGATGAACGTTTCTTCAGGAAGCGAGACGTTCGGCGATAAATCGCATTGCCGTTCGGTTTGCGCCCATGATTGTGTGCGGGCTGTCGATCTCGATGTTTTCCGCGGTCGTGCTCTCTTCAACCAAGCAGGATCGCCACGGAACGATACCGTCTTTGCGGGAATAGAACGCTGTGACAGGCACCGGCGGGTTGCGCGTGAGGTCGCCTTGGCGTTTTACGAAGGCCGGATCGAAGTTCGAGGACAGCATTTCCACGAACGGCGACAGCGGGGTTGCGATCGGGAACTTGATCGGCGTGCCGAGTGTGATGACGCGCACAACCTTATCGGGCTCGTCCTTCGCGATCTCGCGCGCGTAGAGGCCGCCGAGGCTGCGGCCGATCAGAGTGACCTTGCGGCCGGTACGCTCCGCCGCTTCGTCGAGCAGTGTTTCGCAGCGCTCGAGCGCGGTCGTCGTTGGACCGACATTTAGACCGTGGCCCCAACCCACAGCGTTGTAGCCAACCGCCTTGAGCCAGGCGATCAACTCCTTCGTCGCCCAGTCGCCGGTCAGGAATCCCGGGAACACGATCACCGCGTGGCCGTCGCCCTTGGGCACGTTCTCAACCGGCGGCGCACACGGCGGTCGCAGCGTGCAAGCAACGAAGCTCGCCGCGTCTTTGACGGCATCGTAGGCGGCGGTCAGCCCGCGATTCGAGGGGTAGGTCGTCAAGTTCGTCGATGCCATAGGAATCACATGGCGCGATTGGCGCGCAGATGCAATATCCCCTCGCGAACGAGGCAAGGGACGGTCATGAGTAAATCGCTGAATTTTACGCCTGCGGTGTTGGACTATGCGGTCGATGTCGGGGTGCGCGAGCATCCGGTGTTGAGCAAGTGCCGCACCGAGACAGCGGCGCTGTTAGGCCGGCTCTCGATCATGCAGATCGCGCCGGAGCAGGGCGCGTTCATGGGCCTGATCGCCAAGCTGATGAGCGCCAAGCGCTATATCGAGGTGGGCACGTTCACCGGCTATAGCGCGCTTGCCGTCGCGCTGGCGCTGCCGGAGGACGGGCATGTCGATGCGCTCGACATCAGCGACGAATATATGGCGCGCGCGCGGGCGACGTGGGCGGAAGCGGGACAAGCGAAGAAAATCACCGGGCATGTGGGGCCGGCGCTGGCGACGCTCGACAAACTGCTGAAGGAAGGTCGCGCGGGTACGTACGACTTTGCGTTCATCGATGCGGACAAGACCGGCTACGACGCCTATTACGAGCAGATGCTGAAACTGGTGCGCCCCGGCGGGCTGATCGCGATCGACAATGTGCTGTGGTTCGGACGCGTGGTCGATCCGGCCGACACGTCGGAGGACACGATGGCACTCAGGGCTCTTAACGCAAAGATCAAAGGCGATCCGCGGGTCGAAACGGTGTTGTTGCCGATTGCGGACGGCATTTTCATGTGCCGGAAACGCTGATCGGCCTTGCCAACCGGCCGATACGGGTGGACACTTTCGACCGGAGATGGTTGACGAACCCATAGAACTCTTCCGTGGCGAGCGCCCCGCGCCACGGACGAACGAGACGGGCGAAAGCGCGGCATCAGCGCGCGAGCGCTATGAACAGGTGATGTTCGACCGGCGCGAACTCGGCACAATCTTGAGTGTGTACGGCAGGCAAGTCGCGGCGGGCGAATGGCGCGACTATGCGATCGGCGCGGGCCGCGAGGTGGCAACGTTCGCGGTGTTCCGGCGGGCGTCGGAGATGCCGCTCTACCGCATCGAGAAGCGGCCGAAGCTGCGCAGTCGTCAGGGCTTGTATGCCGTCGTCGCGGCTGGCGGGCTGGTGATGAAGCGTGGACACGATCTGGTGCAGGTGCTGCGCGTGTTGGAACCGAAGCGGGTCTCGCTGGTCGAGTAGCACCAAGGCTCGCAAAGAAAGTTCTCACACAATGAAACAATGACACAATGGGTGGGCGCTGGTCGGCGCGAAGCGCCTATCTGAGTCCGACTGCGCGCTGACGCGCGCAAGTGCTCTCTCATTGTGTCATTGTTTCATTGTGTGAGTCCTTCCTCGCGAACCTTCGAGCACCTTTGAGGATTCGTGGTGAGCCTTGCTGACGCGACGCGCGCTCACCGTTTCAGAACTGCGTCCAACTCGCGGTGGTGGATGGCGACGGTAGGGCGGGCGGCTGCGCGCTCTTTCAGGGCGTTGATGATTGTGTTGTGCGCGCCGGAGCGCGTTGCGGCGTCGAGCCAGGTTTGGATGAAGATGTCGCGTTGGGCGTGGCTGCCACCGATGAGGTAGAGATCGTCGATCAGCGGGGTTAGGCGCGCGGTGGCTTCCGTGAAGTTCTTGCGGGCGTGGGCGATGAGGCCTTCGGCGGCGGGGTGCGCGATCTTGGACCAGACTTTGTCGGGCGAGCGCTCCGCGTGTGTGCGCAGCGACTCTAAGAAAGCGTCTGCCGTGCTGCCGTGCGCTCTGGCGTAGGCGTAGTGCAGGTCGTGGAACGGCCAGAGATGTTCGTGGCCGCGCTCTTCGACCTTGGCGACCACCGGTTGCCAGCGATTGCCAATATCGACGCCGCGTAGCTCCAACCGCCAGAGCAATGCGATTGCGCCGATTTGTTCTTGCGCGAACTCCGGCCACTCGCCCCAGAGGTGGTCGTCGTAGATCTTGAGCGCTCGCGCGGGTTCGTCGCGGTCGAGGCGGAAGAGTGCCAAGTGCCACCAATTGTGTTCGCGCATGAAGACGGAGCGATCGGCCCAGCCGGGTGCCGCGCGTTCCAGGAATGTGACGCCTTCGTCGAGGCGGCCTTGGGTTTCGTAGACGTGCGCCAGCGCGTGCTGGGCCCACGGTTCTGTTGGCTTTAGCTCGAGCGCGCGATGGGCGGCGGCTTCCGCCTCGTCGAGGCGGTGCGACTGTTCCAGTGCGAAGGCGTGCATGCCCCAGGCCTCGGGCGTGTGCCGGTGATGGGGGAGCGTGCGTTCGGCGAGGCTGAGCATCGCGGGTGCGTCGCCGAAGTTGAAGGCGAGGTACTGGCCCCACTTCGCGGCGACAAGATCTGTCGGCGCGATCTCGACGGCGCGGGCGAAGTCTGTGAGGGCGGCGCGCGGATCGCCAGCGGCCCAATGGCGTGCGGCGGCGATGATCGCGCTCTCGCGCGGGGTGACGGTCGCGGTGTCGAGGCGCTTGAGGAATGGGGCAGCGGCGCGGTAGCCGCTCTCCGCCTCCAGCGACATGTGCAGGATCGCGGCGTAGGCCTGCGCCAGCGGGCAGGCCCGGTCGCGCTCAGCCTCGGTGAGCAACGGCTGGAACTCGGTGCCATAGCCGATCCACGCGCGGCCGAAGAGGTCGAGCGCCGCAACCGTCGCTGGCGCGGCGCCGGTGATTTCCAGGTCGTACATATCGCGCGGCATGGCTTTATCGTGCTGCGACGCCGCGTGCCGCGCAAGGCATAAGAAAACCCCGGCGCCTTGCGGTACCGGGGTTCGAGAGGCGGCTGGTGGCGTTACTCGCGGTCGCCCAAGAGCGACATTAGGAACTGGAACATCGCCACGAAGGAGATGTAGAGCCAGAGCGCGCCCAAGATCGAGTAGCGGGCGGCCGTCGTTTCGTCGGCGGCTTCGTAGTACATCTGCTTGATGCGCTGCGTATCGAAGGCGGTGAGGCCTGCGAAGACGAGCACGCCGATGATGCTGATCGCGAACTGCATCACGGGCGATTGCAGGAAGATGTTCACGACCATCGCGATCAAGATGCCGATCATGCCGATGAACAGGAACGAGCCGAACGCCGACAGGTTACGCTGCGTCGTGTAGCCGTAGAGGCTGAGCGCGCCGAAGGCGGCGGCGGTGATGAAGAACACCTTGGCGATGCTGGAGCCGGTATAGGCCGCAAACAGCAGCGACATCGAAAGGCCGACGAGGCCCGCGTAGAGCCAATAGAGGCCCTGCGCGGTCGCGGGGCTTAGGCGTTCAATGCGGAACTGCGCGTAGAGCGCGACCGGGAGCGGGGCCAGAACGACCAGCCACTTCAACGGCGTGCCCCAGATCGCTTGCATCAGCGCGGGTTGCGTGGACAGCGCCCAGGCCATGGCGCCGGTGAGCGCGATGCCGAGCATGAGATACTGATAGACGCCCAGCATGTAGGTGCGCAGGCCTTGGTCGAAGGCTTGCGCTTCGGCGCCGGGGATCGCGCGACCGCGGTAGGCGACGTTTTCGTAGTCGGACATTGGTTTCCTCTCCAAGCTCCCGTTCGGGAGAAATGCTGGAGGGATATCGACTCAATGGCGGTGCTTTTCAAGGGCTTCGGGCTTCAAGGAAATTGGCCGCAAATCCTTCGCAAACAACAGAAAATCCGTGTGTTAACGACTTCTTCTCCACACCATGCGCGTAGAACGCAAAAAACCCCGAGGCTTTGCCCCGGGGTTTAGCGTTTCCAAGCTGTGGTTTCTTAGTCCCGGCTGGAGCCCAGGAGGCGCAACAGCATCAGGAACAGGTTGATGAAGTCGAGGTAGAGATTGAGGGCGCCGATGACGGCTTTCTTACCGGCGGTGTCGCTATCATCACCCGCGAAATAGATCTCCTTGATCTTCTGCGTGTCGTAGGCGGTGAGTCCTGCGAACACCAGCACGCCGATCACGCTGATTGCGAACGTCATCGCACTCGACTCGAGGAAGAAATTGACGATCGAGGCGATCAGGATGCCGACGAGGCCCATGAACAGGAACGAGCCCCAGGCGCTCAAGCTGCGCGGTGTGGTGTAGCCATAGAGGCTAAGCGCGCCAAAGGCGGCGGACGAGATGAAGAACACGCGGGCAATGTCGGCGACAGGATAAACCAAGAAGATCACTGCTAGCGAAACGCCGTTCAGCGCGGCGTAGAGCCAGAAGACCGCTTGCGCTGTCACAGCGCTCATCCGGTTGATGCCGAACGAGAGGAGCATCACGAGCCCGACCGGCGCGAAGATGGCCAGCCACTTCAAGGGCGAGCCGAAAATCGCAGTGTAGATGGCCGGAGTCGACGACACGAAGTAGGCGACCAGACCGGTGACGGCCACGCCCAACATCATGAACTGATAGACACTGATCATGTGGGCGCGCAGGCCCTGATCGATCGCTGCCGCGTCGCTTGTTGTGCGGTATGCCGGATTCTCGAAGTCAGCCATAGGTTCGACCTTTCTCAATCCCGACAGAGGGCCGGGAACCAACTGCCGAATGGTACCACCGAAGCTGGGGGTATTTCAAAAGCCCCAAATCCGCCCAGCTTTAAGCGTTTCTTAAGGTTCTGGCCGCCGGGGTCGAGAGTGCCGTCCAGGTGGAGGCGATTCCAAGCGCCATAGCGGCGATGGCGCCGCCGGCCACGACCGCGAATAGTGTCGGCATGGAGGGGACGAAGGTCGTTTCCATAACCCATATAGAGACGGCCGCCGCTGCGATCGTGCCGAGGATCGCGGCGACGAAACCGGCGCCGGCGCCCAGGACCGCGAACTCCATCAGGTAGGTCGTCATCACCTGCCCCTTCGTCGCGCCCAAGACTTTCAGCACGACGGCGTCGAACAGGCGGTGGCGGTGGCCGGCGGCGAGCGCGCCCGCCAAAACGAGAAGGCCGGTCAGAAGCGTCACGAAGCTCGCCGAGCGGATGCCGCCGGCCAGTTGCTGCAGCAGGTCATTGGCGGTTTCCAGCGTCTCGCGCACGCGCACGACGGAGACGTTCGGGAACTTGTTCGTCACCGCGCGCTCGACTTCGTCTTCCTTTTCGCGGGTGACGCGAGCGGTTGCGAGGTAAGCATGCGGCGCGCGCTCCAACTTGCCGGGCGAGACCACCATGATGAAGTTCATGCGCGCGTTCGAGAAATCGACGCGGCGCAGGTTGGCGATTTTAAGCGGGATTTCAACGCCCAGCACGTTGACCGTGATCATATCGCCGACCTTCAGTCCCATACCCTTTGCCAGATCTTCCGCGAACGAAACCAGGCCCTCGCTTTCTTTGTAGTCCGCGGGCCACCATTTGCCGGCAACGACCTGATCGCGCGCGCCGGTCGGGTTGCCGTAGGTGATACCGCGATCGCCGTTGAGCGCCCATTTGGCTTCGCGAGCGACGACGGCTTTGTCCGCGGGTACGTCTTTGAGCTTGACGATGCGGCCGCGGATCATGGGCACCATCTCGAACTGCGAGACGCCTTTGATGCCTTTGACGAGTTGTTCGAACGGTTTGACCTGGTCGGACTGAACGTCGACGAAGAAGAAGCTCGGCGCTTCAGCGGGGATCTCGTCGTTCATGACGCGACGGATGTTCGTGTCGACGAGCGCGATCGCGGCGAGCAGCGTCAGCCCTAGGCCCAGTGAAAGGATCACCGCCGGGGTCGGGGCGCCCGGACGGTAGATATTGGAGAGCGCGAGGCGGGCCATCATGAACTTCGGCCGGGGCACATTGCGCGCGACCCACATCAGGCCCCAGCCGGTCACGCGCAACAACAGGAACGCTATTGCGGCGCCGACGGCAAAACCCGCCGCGAGTTGGACGTTCGGCGTGAGCACCAGAGCGAGGCTTGCCAAAAGCCCGAACGCCAAGATCGTCGCAACGATATAGGCCGGCTGCGGCCAGTGCCGCGTCGGCGATACCAGGTCGCGGAACATGACCGCCGGGGAGACTTCCTTCGCGCGGGCCAGCGGCCAGATCGCGAACGCGAGCGCGGTCACGAGGCCGAAGCCGGCAGCGGAGACAACCGGGCGCCAGTAGAGGCTGAACTCGGCCTTGAAAGGCAGCACGCTGTTCAACGCCCATTGCGCGACGAGCGGCAAGAATGCGCCGAGAAGGAGGCCGATGCCTACACCGATGACGGCGAGCGCCATGACTTCGGCCAAGAACATGAAAAAAATGAAACGCCCGCTGGCGCCGACGCACTTCAAGGTCGCGATGTCGTCGCGGCGGCGATCGAGATAGGCGGTGACGGCGCTGCCGATGCCGACGCCGCCAACGACGAGCGCGGTCAAACCCACCAGCGTCAAGAACGCACCGACTTGCTCGATGAATCGGCGCACGCCCGGCGCGGCGTTCCAACGGTCGCGGATCTGCCAACCGACGTCGGGGAACTCCTTTTTCGCCTTATCGATCCATTGCGTCACGGCTTGGCGCGAGGCCTGCTGCGGCGGCAGCGCGACGCGGTAGTTGAAGTTGATCAGGCTGCCGGGTTGCACCAGCCCGGTGGCACGCAGTGCAAACTCCGAGATCATGACCCGCGGGCCGAGCGAGAAGCCGCCGGCGACACGATCGGGCTCCTGGCGGATCACGGTGCGCAACTCGAACAAGGCGCTGCCGATTTTTACGACCGAGCCTTGCGGTACGCCGAGCTTGGCGAGCAGGCGCTCATCTATGGCCGCACCAAAGACGCCGGCGCGGTTGGCGAAAACTTCTCCCAGCGGCTCACGCGGCGAAACGTCGGCGAAACCGTAGAGCGGATACGCGTGGTCGACGGCCTTAAGTTCGACGAGCGCGCGCGCGTCGCGGCCCTGTGCGATCGCCATGGCGCGCAGTTCGGCAACCATCGAGATGGCGCCGTTCTTCTTCAGCCACTCGAGTTCTTTCTTTGCGACCTCGCGCTGGTTCATGCGCACTTCGATATCGCCGCCGAGCAGGTTGCGGCCTTGCTTCGAGAGGCCCTCGAGCAACGCTTCGCTCAGCGAACCGACGCCCGCGATGGTGGCCACGCCCAGGATCAAGCACGCGAGAAAGATGCGGAATCCCGACAGGCCGCGGTTGAGCTCGCGGCGCGCGAGGCGCAGGGCGAGGATCGCGTGTTTCATTCGGCGACGTCGGCGACGGGTGCGATCGGCGTGATGGGTATGACCGGAATCTCGGGCGTCGCAGGGTGATGGCCGCCGTCCTCGATCGATTCGATGTAACCGTCACGCAGCTTCACAATGCGGTCGCAGCGGCGGGCCAGCGACTCGTCGTGCGTCACCAGTATCAGCGTCGAGCCGCGTTCGCGCTGCAGCTTGAACATCATCTCCACGATCTCGGCGCCGGTGCGGCCATCGAGGTTGCCGGTCGGCTCGTCGGCGAAAAGCAGGCTGGGGCGCGGTGCGAGCGCGCGGGCAAGCGCCACACGCTGCTGCTCGCCGCCGGAGAGCTGGCTGGGGTAGTGGTGCAGGCGGGACTCAAGGCCCACAGAAACGAGCTCTTCTCGCGCTTTCTCGAAGGCGTTGGGCACCAGCGCGAGTTCAAGCGGCACCGCGACATTTTCCAGCGCGGTCATGGTCGGAATGAGGTGAAACGATTGAAAGACGATGCCGACATTGCCGCGGCGGAAGCGGGCGGACTCATCCTCGGAGAAGGCCGATAGTTCTTGTGATTTGACGGTCACTTTGCCGGAAGTCGGGCGCTCCAGCCCGGTCATCACCATGAGCAGCGTCGATTTGCCGGAGCCTGATGGGCCGACCAAACCCACAGCCTCACCCTGACGGATCACAAGTTCGATACCATTCAAGATATTGACGGGACCCGCCTGACTCATAAGTGTGAGCCGGACGGCTTCCAGCCGGAGGATCGGGTCAGTGTTGAGCGAGCGCTGCATGCGCAACGGGCTACCAAACTGGGGGAGGGAATCAACCCGAAACGGGAGGTTCCGGTCCCGGGTCAACGCGATTTGGCTGATTCTCGCTATCTTTGTTGCTGGAATCAATGGAATTGCGGTCGCGGATGCGAAACCGCTCAAGATCGTGGCAATCGGGACGAGCCTGACACAAGGCTACAACCTACCGCCGGGCACGGACTTTACGGCGGTTTTGCAGGCGCAATTGAAGGCGAAGGGGTTCGATGCCCAAATAATCAATGCGGGCGTCTCCGGCGACACGTCGGCCGGCGGTCTGGCGCGCGTCGAGTGGGCGCTGAGCGATGATGTCGTCGGTGCTATCGTGGAATTGGGTTCGAACGATGCCTTGCGGGGTCTAAGCGTCGAGGAAACGCGCAAGAATGTCGATCAGGTTCTGACAAAGCTGAAGGCGCGCGGGATTACGGTGCTGCTGACGGGCATGAAGTCGCCGCGTAATCTGGGGCCGGAATACGTGACAGCGTTCGATGCGATCTATCCCGACCTCGCAAAGAAACACGACGTGCTGTTCTATCCCTTCTTCTTGGAAGGGGTGGCGGCGAACCCGAAGCTGAACCAAGCCGATGGTATTCATCCCAATGAGCAGGGTACCCAGGTGATCGTCAAAGCTATGCTGCCTTATGCGGAAAAACTGATCGCCCAGATTCGCGCCAAGGCCAAGCCGGCCGCCACTCACTGAACGGAACAACTTTCATGGAATATCGCGAACTTGGGCGCACGGGCGTCAAGGTGTCGGCTCTGTGCCTGGGTACCATGACGTGGGGCGAGCAGAACACCGAGGCCGAGGGCCATGCGCAGATGGACTATGCGCTCGCGGCCGGAATCAACTTCTTCGATACGTCCGAGATGTACGCCGTGCCGCCGAAGCCCGACACGCAAGGCTCGACCGAGCGAATCATCGGCTCTTGGTTCAAGGCACGCGGCACGCGCGACAAGGTGATCTTGGCGACAAAGGTCGCGGGGCGCTCGCCGATGAACTGGTTGCGCAAGGACGGTTCGGGCACGGAGCAGACGCCCAAGCAGATTGCCGAGGCGGTGGACTCCAGCTTGATGCGGCTGCAAACCGACCGGATCGATCTCTACCAGCTGCATTGGCCCGATCGCCCGGTCTCGATGTTCGGGTCGATGGGGCTGAGCTACAAGCACGTGGACGCGCCGACGGTGCCCATCGCCGATATTCTGGGCGCGCTGCAGGATCAGGTGAAGGCGGGGAAAATCCGCTGGATCGGGCTTTCGAACGAGACGGCGTGGGGCACGATGTCGTTCCTGCATCACGCGACGGCGACGGGATTGCCGCGGGTACAGTCGATTCAGAACGCGTATAGCCTGATCAACCGGACGTTCGAGATGGGCCAAGCCGAAATCGCGCATCGCGAACAGGTCGGGTTGCTTGCCTATTCGCCTCTCGCGCAAGGGTATCTGACGGGCAAGTATCAGGCGGGCGCGCTGCCGGCGAAGTCGCGCAAGGCGCTGTTCAACCGGCTGCAGCGCTATGAAAAACCCGAGACGGGGCCTGCGATCGAGCGCTATCTCGCCATCGCCAAGACGTTCGATCTCGATCCGGCGCAGATGGCGTTGCAATTCGTGACGACGCGGCCGTTCGTGACCTCGAACATCATCGGTGCGACGACGATGGAGCAGCTGAAAACCAACATCGACAGCGTGAAATTGGCGTGGACAGCCGAATTGGAGAAGGCGGTCGATGAGGCGCATCATGCGCAGCCGAACCCCGCGCCGTAGATGATCCGCCTCTTTACCGCGATCGAAATACCGGAGAGCGTGCGGCTTCGGCTTTCACTGCTGCAGGGCGGCGTGCCCGGCGCGCGGTGGACGCCGCCGGAGAACTTGCATCTGACGTTGCGGTTTATCGGCGAGGTCGACGAGGCCGTGGCGAACGACATCGACGACGTGCTGAGCAGCTTGCGGGCCCGATCATTCGATCTGACGCTGAAGGCCGCTGGCGAGTTCGGCGGGCGCGATCCGCATGCGCTCTGGGTCGGCGTCGCGCCTAACGAGGCGCTGCATCATCTGGTCGCCAAGGTCGAGAGCGCGCTGCAGCGGATGGGGCTTGAAGCCGAGAGCCGCAAGTACACGCCGCATGTGACCCTGGCCAGGCTGCGCGATGCGCCATTGCCGAAGGTGCGCGAGTTCTTGGCGGCGCATGCGGCGTTCGACAGCGGGCCGTTTCGCGCGCGAGAGTTTGCGCTCTACTCAAGTCATCCGTCGGCGCGGGGGAGCTTGTACCGCGCCGAGCGGACTTATCCGCTGCTCGATTAGCCTTCGGCGACGTCGGCTTCGATGCGTTCGATGTCGTCGTCGGAGAGGCCGAAGTGGTGACCGATCTCGTGCACGAGCACGTGGGTCACGATGTCGCCGAGCGTGATTTCGGAATCGCTCCATTCGTCGAGGATCGGGCGGCGGTAAAGGAAGACGATGTTCGGTTCGCGCGGCGCGGGATCGCTCTCCAGGTTCTCGGTCGCGCCGACGCCTTGGAAGAGGCCCAGAATGTCATAGGGCGTTTCGAGTTCCATTTCTTCGATCACATCGTCGTCGGGGAAGTCTTCGACGCGGAAGACGATGTTGCCGCAGCGGGCGCGGAACTGCTCCGGCAGGCGCTCGAACGTGTCGCGCGCGAGGTACTCGATGTCGTCGAGAGACGGGGCGGTCAATTCGTAGAGTGTTTCGGCTGTCATATTGGGGCCCTCGCCAAGCGAACGGATTTCGGGTGAAGATAGACTAGGCTTGCTCATCTTGTGGAGAGCATTTGTGACGACAAAACTCGATCAGGCGCAACGCGCTGCGGCGCTTCAGGAATTGCCCGGCTGGCGCGCGGAGCCCTCGCGGGATGCGATCGTGAAGACGTTCGTGTTCGGTGATTTCGTGGAGGCGTTCGGGTTCATGACCCAGGTCGCGCTGGTGGCGGAGCGTATGGACCACCACCCGGAGTGGTCGAATGTCTACAAGACCGTCAACGTGCTGCTGACGACGCATGACGCGGGCGGGCTGACGATGAAAGACGTCGAACTCGCCCGCGCCATGGAGCTTGCGGCGCGGCGTTAGTTTGCCGGTGGAGTCGTGGTCGTGCCGTCTGCCGGCGGCGTGGCCGGTGCGGCTGCCGGCGGTGTCGTCGAATCGGTAGCGGCCGGCGGCGTGGTGCCGTCGGTGGTTGCCGGCGTGGTGCCGTCCGTTGTGGTGGGCGCTGCGGCGACCGGAACTTCCGGCTTCGGCAGCGGCGCGTTCTCGGCGAAGAGTTGCAGATCGATGGCGTTGACGCGGGCGATCGTCTCGTTCGCGTTCGAGCCGGAGACTTCGAGGCTCACGGTAACGGGGATCGTCGCGCCTTCGCGCAGATCCTTCGTTGCGGTCGTGAACGCCACGGCTTTAGCGACCTTGCGATCGGCGCCTTCGCCTGTCACGTCGTGCCACTCGGTCACCGAGGTTTCACCGCCGACACTGATGACGAGGCGGGCGACGCCGTCACCGGCGACCGGTTTGGCGGGCGCGGGGGCCGCGGGCTTCGGCTGCTCGGCAGCGGGCGTCGCTGCGGGTGCGGCCGGTGTGGTTCCGTCCGCTGCGGGTGCTGCCGCGACTGCCGGTTGATCGGCAGGCGTTGCCGCCGGCGTGGCAGGTGCCGGCGCGGGGGCGGCGGTCATGCCGGGCGAGGCGGACTTCATGTAGCCGCTGACGGTTGCTGCCGCGACGAGGACGCGCTCATCGGGACCGACCTTCAAATTCCACGTGGTCGAGAAGACCGACGAGGTGGTCTCGCCGCCTTTGGCGATCAATTCGAATTTCGGGAATGTGACGTTGAGCTTGCGGCCATCGTCGGATTGCGTCGCGCCGTGCTCGGTGATCACGTTGACGACGTTGAGCGCGATCGGACCTTGCGGTTCGTTCGTCGTCGACGAGCCCGATCCACCGCTGAGGCTGCCGCCCAGGAAGTACCAAGCGCCGCCGCCAACAGCCAAGGCGGCGGCTGCGACGCCACCGATCACAACGTTGCGATTCATTCGATAGTCCCCTTTACGAAGCAGGAATCTGCGGCGCGGAACTTACCGGCGGCTCAGACAGGGGGCAAGTTTGCGGGCACTCTACTTGGGGTAGAGCATCATCTGCGTGCAGCGGAATAGCGCCAACGGCTTGGTGTCACCTTCGCGGCGGACCTCAGCATCCCACACCTGGGTCAATCTGCCGCCGTGCACGAGGCGCGCTTCGACCTCGATCGCGCCGTCCTTGGCGGTGCCTAGGAAATTCGTCTTGAGTTCGATGGTGGTGAAACCGGTCGCGCCTTCCGGGCGCGAGATGAAGGCACCGCGACCGCAGGCGGAATCGGCGAGCGCGATGACGCTCGCCGCGTGCAGGTAACCGTTCGGCGCCATGTGGTGCTGCTTCACCGCCATCCGACCGCGAACGTAGCCGGGCTCTGAGTCCGAAAACTCCAGACCCAAGAGTCCCGGCAACGAGTTCGCGAACCTGGCGTCGGTATCGCTCATGGCGCTTAGCGCGGCGCCATGCGGATCGCGCCGTCGAGGCGGATGACTTCGCCGTTCAACATCGAGTTCTCACAGATGTGGCGTGCGAGCTTGGCGTATTCGTAAGGATGGCCGAGGCGGGAGGGGAACGGCACTTGCGCGCCCAAGCTCTTCTTCAGCTCTTCCGGCGCGCCCGCCATCAACGGCGTGTTGAAGAGGCCTGGTAAAATCGTGCAGCAGCGCACGCCGTCACGCGACAGATCGCGGGCAATCGGAAGCGTCATGCCGACAATGCCGCCCTTCGAGGCGGAGTAGGCGACTTGGCCGATCTGACCGTCTTGGGCGGCGACAGAGCCGGTGTTGATGATGACGCCGCGCTCGCCGTCCTCGGTCACGGGTTCGAGGGACAGCATGCCGGCAGCCGATTTCGAGAGGCAGCGGAACGAGCCGACGAGATTGATCTGCAAGATGCGGTCGAAGTGCTCCGTCGGATGGGGCACGATTTCGTTCGTCTCTTTCTTGCGGGTCGCTGTCTTGATCGCGATGCCGGTGCCGGCGCAGTTGATGAGGATGCGTTCCTGGCCGAGCGCGGCGCGAGCCTTCTTGAAGCCGTCGAGCACGCTTTGCTCGCTGGTCACATCGACTTCGCAGTAGACGCCGTCGATGTCGGCGGCGACTTTTTCGCCCTTTGCCTTGTCGCGGTCGAAGATGGCGACGCGGCATCCGGCGGCGGCGAGTTCGCGGGCGGTGGCTTCGCCGAGGCCCGAAGCGCCGCCGGTGACGACGGCGGTGACTGAACGATTGAGCTGCATGAGACGGCTTCCTTTGCTGAAATGAGGCGGCGTTTACATAGCGGCGGCAAGAGCGGGAGGCCAGAGCGCCGAGATGGCCATGGAGCGCCGGGGCTTTCGCCTCTATACTGCGATCACCATATCAGCGCGGTATTGACGCTAGGGATTTGGATGGTCCGCCAATGACGACACAGATGCCCCCGCTTGAAGGCGAGATTTTGGCGCCGGCGCGCGTCATCCGCAACGAGCGGATCGTGCGCGAAGGCTTTTGGCGCAAGCTGCGCCGGACGATCGGACGGATCCCGTTCGCGGAGGACGCGGTTGCCGCGTTCTACTGTGCGACCGACGGGACGACACCGCTGCACGCGCGGGCGATCCTGCTGGCCGCCGTCGCCTATTTCATCCTGCCGATCGACGTGATCCCGGACGCGATCGCGGGCCTTGGGTTCAGCGACGACGCGACGGTGCTGGCAACGGCGATCGCGATTGCGGGGGCCCATATCACCGAGAAGCACCGCGATGCGGCACGGCGGGCGCTGCTGATTGAGACGGCGACGCGGTGATCGTGGTTCGGGGTTCCTCAGAGTAGCCGCACATTCGCCTTGCTCAGGATGGCGTCGAGGGCGGAGCGGTCTTTCGTGGCGGCGAGTTTGGCGCGCAATGCTTCCAACGACTTGGCGTGGTACTTTTGCGGCTTCTGGCGCCACGATTTGCCGCGGAGTGTGACTTCGAATTCCTCGTCGGGGTTTTTGAGCGCGGCGGCGTTGGCGATGCTCCAGGGCAGGAAGAGTTCGCCGGCCCAATCGCGAATGATGGGCAAGAGCGTCGGCTCGAGCGTGCGCCAGGTTTCGAATTCGCCTTCGGCCTTCGGCCAGAGCATGCGCTGGATCCAGGCGAGTGTGTTTTGCGCGCGGGCTTCGATGATCGCGCCTGGGGTCGGGTCGGTCCACATGTTGTAAATCTGGCCCCAGAGCGCGAAGTCGGCGAAGGAGGGTCTGGCACCGAAGAGATAGGCGCGGTCCTTCAAATGCGCGTCGAGTTGGGCGAGCGCTGCGTGGAACGTTTCTTCGATAATGGGCGCGGTTGCGTCGCTTGAACCCACGAACCAGACGCGGCTCACCATGCGGGTGCGAATTTGTTCCGCGAAGGCCCCCTGCGTGGCTTCATCCATGGCAGGGTTCATGGCGAGCGCCAAGCGCATGGCGCAAGCCTTTTGATCGATGTCGCGACGCCAGCGGTAGTGGAACATCCACTTGTTGCCCCACTCGTCAGCGAGTTCCTCGAGAAGGGCAGAGAGAAAATTCAACGCAGGGTCCTGCGGATAGATCGAGGGTTCGGGGTGATCGCGCTCAAGCCGTTCGATGATGGGGGTCGAGTCTTGGATGGCCTCGCCTTCCGGCGTTACCACCAGCGGCACAATCTGGATCTTCGCGTATTTCGCGTACTCGGCCGCGTTGTCACCGCCGCGGTTCAGCCATTGGTGCGGCAACTGCTTGTAACGGGCGTAGGCGCGGACCTTCACCGAGTAGGGCGACATCTCGGCGCCGAAGATGCGATAGAGCGATGGCATGGGCGTGTCCTTGGGTTTCGAGTGTTCTAAGAAGCGCAGCGGCGGTTGCCAAGGCGGTTCCCGAAGAAATTATTATGTCCCTTTTTCTTGCGCACCGGCGGTGGCGAGCAACCATTCGCGGAAGGCTTTGACCTTCGGCGCGTTTTCGAGTTCGGGCGGATAGACGAGGTAATAGGCACTTTCGCTCGCGAGGGCGGTCGGGAAAGGCTTGACCAATCTTCCGGCGTCGAGGTCCCCTTTGACGAGGACGCTGCGGCCGAGGGCGACGCCTAGGCCTTCGATGGCTGCTTGAATGAGGAGGCCGGAGTCGTCGAAGCCGGGGCCTCTGGAAGGATCGACGGTGGTCACGCCGGCGGCGCGCAGCCACATGCCCCAGTCTTCGCGCAGCTCGTCGTGCAGCAGCGTCACGCGTCCGAGGTCGGTTGGGTCTTTGAGTTGGGGGCCAAGGCTCGGTGCGCAAACGGGAAACAGTTCTTCGCCGAGGAACTTGATGCTGGTCAGGCCCGGCCACTCTTCGCGGCCATAGCGGATCGCGAGGTCGACATCGGCGTCGAGCGCGCCGGTTTGGCGCTCGAACGTTGCGAGCCAGACGTCGATCTCCGGGTGCTTGGCGCGGAAGGCGGCGAGTCGCGGGACCAGCCACTTACCCGCGAAGGACGGCATCACGGCCACCGTGAGCCAGCCTTGGCCGGGGTCGACGGCTTGGAGCTTGCGGCTCGCCAGCGCGATCTGGTCGAGCGCGGCAGAGACGGCGGGGAGATACTTCTGCGCGGCCTCGGTCAGGGCCATGTGGCGGCCGTCGCGGCGGAACAGGGGCATGCCGGCCCAATCCTCCAATGCCTTTACCTGATGGCTGACGGCGCTTTGGGTGACCGTCAATTCATCAGCAGCCCTTGTGAAACTGAGCAAACGGGCCGCGGATTCGAAGGCCCGGAGCGAATTCAAGGGGGGAAGGCGACGCCGCATACGTTAATTATATGAGAAATTCTCATTCTAGCAATGAAAAGTCCTCGTTTGAATGAACGTCGGGCAAACGCCATATTTTGGCTCAGATAAGTCATTCAACGAGAAAAACGAGGCTTCCAATGTATAAGGCATATCCGCTGTATCTTGCACCGCGAAATGAGCACACCTCATCGAAGCAAGGTGTTTTCAGCTGGTTCTTCGGCGTTTTGTTCGGAACGCGCTAAGCGACCGAATGGCCGAGACGAAGAAAGGGCCCCCGCAGCGGGGCCCTTCTTTTTTTGGAGGGTGACCTCCCCCTCTACCGTCGATTCGCGACGGTCTCCCTCCCCATGCGGGAGGGCGGGTCGCTACATCGTGATGACGACTTTGCCCTTCACTTTGCGGTCGGCGATTTCGTTGAGGGCGTCGGCGGCTCTGGCCAAGGGGTAGGTCTTGGAGACTGTTGGTTTCAGTTTGCCCTCTTGGATCCAGCGCATGAGCTCGGTCAGGTTTTCTTGGTTGCGCTTCGGCTCCCGGGCGGTGAAGGCACCCCAGAAGACGCCGATGACCTGGCAGCCTTTGAGCAAGGTTAGATTCAGCGGGATCGACGGGATGCCCGCGGGGAAACCCACGACAAGATAGCGGCCTTCCCAGGCGATCGAGCGGAGTGCGGGTTCGGCGTAGTCGCCGCCGACGCCGTCGTAGATGACATGGGCGCCGTCGCCGCCGAGGACTTTCTTCAAGTCTTCCGACAGTTTCTTTTGGGCGTCGCGGTTCAGCGGATTCTCCGGATAGACGATCCCCGCGTCGGCGCCGTGCGCCATGCAGAAGTCGACTTTTTCTTGAGTTGAGCAGGCCGCCACGACGCGCGCGCCCATGATCTTGCCGATCTCAACCGCCGCAATGCCGACGCCGCCGGCGGCACCGAGGACGAGCAGCGTTTCGCCCTTCTTCAAGTCCGCGCGGTTTTTGAGCGCGTGGTGCGAGGTGCCGTAGGTCATCACGAACGCCGAGGCTTCGACGAAGTCGATGTTCGACGGGAACGGGATGCAACGCGCGGCAGGGGCGCAGACTTCTTCCGCGAAACCTCCGAAGCCGGTCGAGCCGATCACGCGGTCGCCGACTTTGACGTTTGTCACACCGGGGCCGATTTCCTTGACGATGCCCGCGACCTCGCCGCCGGGGGCGAAGGGGAGCGCCGGTTTGAACTGGTACTTATTCTGAATGATCAGCACGTCAGGGAAGTTGACCCCTGCGGCTTTGACCGAGATCAGCGCTTGGCCGGCCTCCGGTTTGGGGCTCGGCAGTTCGGTCAGGACCAAGCTGTCCGGCGGCCCGTATTCTTTGCAAAGCATGGCTTTCATGGGGTTCTCCAAGGGGCAATGTGTTTTCGGGCGCGACGTTAGGCGAGCCGTTCGCAAAGGCCAAGAGATGGGTCTCGTCTTCGTGAGAACACGTTCATGGATGGTTCAGGCCTTTATCGGCTATGATGGGGCGTTCTCTATCCCCCGGAGACAGCGATGGTTCACTCCCCAGTCTGGAAGCGCGCGTTCGCGGTCGCGCTCGTGTTGGCGGCGACGGCGCCCGCGATAGCGGATGCGCCGCCGCCTGCCCGCCCCTGCCCGTTCGTCAGCCAAATCGATAACTTCAAAGAGATCGACGATTACTCGGCGATCATCGAGACGGGACCGAGCAGGCGCTACAAGGTGACGTTCGCCAACAGCTGCCGCGAGATGCGCTGGGCGCTATTCGCGCGTGTCGAGGCAAGGCCGGGCATTTGCCTGAGTGCCGGCGACAAGATCGTCGTCGGACGGCATGGCTTCGCCGATCGGTGCGTGATCAACACGATCGAGCAGCTGCCGCCGAAAGCGCCGGCGTCCCAGGCGTCCTACTGAAGTTTCGCGAGCGCTGCCGTCGTGCGGCGCTCGCCCACCACGTCGCCGCGCCAATTGCGCATGGCAGGGCGAATGTGTTTCGCCAGCTCAGCTTCGTCCGCGACACCCAACAACACCAGAAGTTTTGCCATCGCGGCTTCGGCGGCGCGCGTTGCGCCGTCGTCGATTTTGAGCGCGATGCCGAGACCTTTACCGGGCAACACCGCTGTGAACACGCCTTCGGCGCCGGTCTTCACCACGGTGCGGTCGCGGGTGGCTTCGATCATATCGGCGCAAGCACGGCCGGTGCCGGAGACGAGCAGCGGATGGGCCTTCCACGCTTTCGCGAGGCGTTGGGCGGCTTTCGCTCGGTCGGGCGGCAGCTTCGCCGGATCACCGATGCGCGCCATCGCGCGGGCGAGGTTCGTGAGCGGGATGGCATAGTTCGGCGCCGCGCAGCCGTCGATAGCGATCGGCAGGGCGTCGGGTTTGAGATCGCAAAGATCGGCGATCGCTTGGCGCGCCAAGACTTGCACCGGATGATCGGGGCGCTCGTAGCCTTCGACGGCGATGCGCAAGTGACGGGCGACGGTAAGAAAGCCGGTATGCTTGCCGGAGCAGTTGTTGTGCAGGCGGCAAGGGCGTTCACCGGCGCGGAGCATCGCGTGCGCGGTCGGCTCGTGGAACGGCAGGTGCGGGCCGCAGGCGAGGTCGCTCTCGGCGCAGTCGATGCGGTTGAGCCAGGCTTCGACGCGTTCGATATGCATGGCTTCGCTCGAGTGCGAGGCGCAGGCGAGGGCCAGCTCTTCCTCGCCGAGGCTCAGCGCGTCGGCGGCGCCCGTTTCGACGAGCGGCAGGCTTTGCAGCGATTTGAACGCTGAGCGGGGGAAGACGGCTGCGTCGATGTCTCCCCATTTGGCGACGAGCTTGCCCGAGGCATCGGCGACGGCGATGGCGCCGCGATGGGCACTTTCGACCCGAGTGCCGCGGGTGACTTCGACAAGGATGGGGTTCATTTCGAACGGCCGAAGTTCAGCACGCGTTGCAACACGCCAAGCGGCCCGGTGAATTTCAGCGGTGCTGTCGTGACGGCCAAAGCAAAGCAGATTTCCCCGGGTTCGGCCACCGGGCGGTGCGTGATGCTGCCGTCGCCGATTTCGATGTCGCCGGCTTTGTAGGTGCCGGTTTCGTCCTTAAAGGCGCCGGTCAAGACCAGCGTGAACTCTTGGCCACCATGCGTGTGGCGGGGTGGGCCGTAGCCGGGCTCGATCCGGAACAGCTGGAAGGACTCGCCCTCGGCCGTTTTGGGCAGATCGAGGTCGAGAATCCGCAAACCCATCCCGCCGGAGCGCCACTGCGCTTTGCCAATCGACGACGACACCAGGTCGTGCACTTCTTCAGGCAAAGCGGACAAAGCTTCCGGCAGGGAGGCGACGGCTTGCGGCTCGTTCGTCAGGGCAGCGAGCGCGCGGTCTAGCGCGTCCGGCGCGAGGTCGACACCCTCATCCAGATCAAGTGCGGCACCAGCAATGGTCTCGGTCTCGGCCATCAAAGCGCGACAGCGCGGGCAGAGTTTCGCGTGTGCGCCCACAATGCGTGTCACAGCCGGTGAAAGGCGACCTGAGGCAACTGCCGCCAGCAACGTGGCGCTCGGATGGTGGAGCGGGTTCGCGTTGGTCATAAGCCCTCTTCGCCCTCAATGGCTTTGCGCAACCGGCCGAAGGCCAAGCGTAAGCGGGACTTGACGGTGCCGAGCGGGATCTTTGTTTCCTCCGCTATCTGGCTATGCGATTTCGCCAGGTAGAAGGCTTCGTGAACTAGGTCCGCCTGCTCCTGCGGCAAGGCTTTGATCGCGCGTGCGATGCGCGCTTCGCGGTCGAGCGCGTCGAGCCGGTCGTCGGCGGCGACCGGCTCCTCGGGAACGAGCATCGGATCGGAGGGATCGAGCTCCGGCCGCTTTTCGCGTCGCACCGCGTCGATGCGGCGGTTGCGGGCGATCGTGAACATCCAGGTCGAGACCGACGCCTGGGTCCGGTCGAATTGCGCGGCTTTGCGCCAAACGGTGAGCATAACCTCTTGTGTCAGCTCCTCCGCCTGCCCGCGGTCAGTGCCGATCTTGACCAGATAGCCTTTGATTTTTGGCGCGAAGTGTTTGAACAGGGCCGCGAAGGCCGCCTTGTCGGCTTTGACGGCAATAGCCTCCACGAAGCCGGCGAGGGCTTCCCGGTCCGGGTCGGTGGCGGCAGTGTCTTGGGCCGAAGCAGGCTGCATGGAGGGGGCAACCTAGCAAACCCGTTAAGGTGGCGGAAATCGAACTTTCGGCCGCAGTGGTTGCAGGAAGGGGCTTCACAAAGTTGCCCCAGATAGGCGACACAATAGGCTGTCGTTTGGGGTGCTGCTTCGTTTCGAGGCGGCGGGCCGCAGAACGGCCATTTTGGTTTCAAGCAAAGGTGCTCTCGATGTTCCTTCCCCTTGGTCGGATCACGCTTGCGGTGGTTGCCACGTGTCTTGGCGCAGCCGCGGCATTTGCCCAGACGGGCCCCACATTGCTCGGCACGTTCGATGCCTGGGAGGCTTACAAGACGTCGGACGCGCGCGGCACCGTGTGCTGGGCGGTGACGCAGCCGCAGACGAAAGAGCCTGCGACCGCCAAGCGCGACGCGATCTATTTCCTGATCACGACCTGGCCCAAGCAGGGGATCGCGAACGAGCCTTCGGTCGTGATCGGCTACCAGTTCAAGGACGCATCGGAGGCCACGGTTCAGGTCGGCTCCGACAAGTTCAACTTCTTCACCAAGGCCGATGGCGCCTGGCTGCAGACGAAGCCGGACGAACAACGGCTGATCACGGCCATGCGGGGCGCGGCGGATATGACGGTTAAAGGCTTTTCCAAGCGCGGCACGTTGACCACGGACACGTATTCGCTGAAGGGCCTCTCAGCCGCACTCGACAAAATGACGGAAGGCTGCAAATAGAACGTTTTAGCGGTCGAATTCAGGGCCTGTTTCAAAGGGCGGCTGAAGGTTCAGCCGCCCTTTTCGTTTGGACGGATGATGACGGGTTCCTCGAAGACAAGTCTGATCGGCTTGACGCGCGACGGGTTGAAGGCCGCGCTCGGTCAGGCCGGCGTCGAGGCGCGGCATCTGTCGATGCGCTCAAACCAGCTTTGGAACGCGATGTATGTGCAAGGCGCGACCGGGTTTGACGCGATTACCACGCTGGCCAAACCGTTACGCGCCGAGTTCGCCGACAAGTTCTCAATGACGCGGCCGGAGGTCGTGGAGGCACAGGTATCGTCCGACGGCACGCGCAAGTGGCTGATCCGCTTTGGGCCCGGTGTCGAAGTCGAGACCGTGTTCATTCCGGATGAGGATCGCGGCACGCTGTGCATCTCGTCCCAAGTCGGTTGCACGCTGACATGCCGGTTCTGTCACACGGGCACGCAGAAGCTGGTTCGCAATCTGACGGCAGCCGAGATCGTGTCCCAGGTGCTGGTAGCGCGCGACGATCTGCGTGAGTGGCCGCGCGCGGGGCGAAACTCGGAAGAGCGCCAGATCACGAACATCGTCATGATGGGCATGGGTGAGCCGCTCTATAACTTCGACAACGTGCGCGATGCGATCAACGTAATCGCCGACGGCGAGGGCCTGTCGGTGTCGAAGCGGCGGATCACGCTGTCGACGGCGGGCGTCGCGCCCATGATTCAGAAGGCGGGCGAAGAGATCGGGGCGATGCTCGCGATTTCGCTGCACGCGCCGCGCGACGCGGTGCGCGACGTGATCGTGCCGCTCAACAAGAAGTATCCGATCAAGGAACTGCTGGCGGCGTGCCGCGAGTATCCGGGCTTGTCGAATGCGCGGCGGATCACGTTCGAGTACGTGATGCTGAAAGGCGTGAACGATTCCGACGCGGACGCGCGGGAGCTGGTGAAGATCATTCGGGGCATTCCGGCGAAGATCAATTTGATCCCGTTCAATCCGTGGCCGGGCGCGCCGTACGAGTGCTCCGACTGGGAGCGGATCGAGGAATTCGGCGAGATCGTCAATCGCGCGGGTTATGCCTCGCCGATCCGAACGCCGCGCGGGCGCGACATCATGGCGGCCTGCGGGCAGCTGAAAAGCGAAAGCGTGAAACAACGCGCGAGCGAGCGGATCGCGGAGATGCGGTCGAAAGAACTCTCGCGCATGCCGCATTGAAGGAACCTCCGATGAGCAAAGGTAGCGTGAAGAAGGTCGTGCTCGCCTATTCGGGCGGGTTGGATACCTCCGTCATTCTGAAGTGGCTGCAGGAAGCTTATGGTTGCGAGGTCGTGACGTTCACGGCTGACCTTGGCCAAGGCGAGGAGTTGGGGCCGGCACGCAAGAAGGCGGAGATGCTGGGCATCAAGCCCCAGAACATCTTCATCGAGGACCTGCGTGAAGAGTTCGTGCGCGATTATGTGTTTCCGATGTTCCGGGCGAATGCGCTTTATGAGGGGCAGTATTTGCTGGGTACGTCGATTGCGCGGCCGCTAATCGCCAAGAAGCAGATCGAGATCGCGGAGAGGACGGGCGCCGATGCGGTCGCGCACGGGGCGACGGGCAAGGGCAACGATCAGGTACGGTTCGAGCTGACCTATTACGCGCTTAAGCCAGATATCCGCGTGATCGCGCCGTGGCGCGAGTGGGAGTTGGGCAGCCGCACCGCGCTGATCGACTTTGCGGAAAAGCACCAGATCCCGATTGCGAAGGACAAGCGCGGCGAGGCGCCGTTCTCGGTTGACGCCAACCTGTTGCACTCGTCGAGCGAAGGGAAGGTTCTGGAGGATCCCGCCCTCGAAGCCGATGCCATGGTCTATCAGCGGACGATCTCACCCGAAGAGGCGCCGGACAAAGCGACCTATGTCGAAATTGGTTTCGAGCGCGGCGATGCGGTCTCAATCGACGGCAAAGCGTTGTCGCCCGCGACGGTGCTGACGCGGTTGAACGAGCTCGGCCGGGCGAACGGGATCGGGCGGCTCGATCTGGTCGAGAATCGGTATGTCGGCATGAAGAGCCGCGGCGTCTACGAGACGCCCGGTGGCACGATTCTTTATGCGGCGCATCGCGGGATCGAGTCGATCACGCTCGATCGCGGCGCCGGGCATCTCAAAGACGAACTGATGCCGAAATATGCGGAGCTCGTTTACAACGGCTTCTGGTTCACGCCGGAGCGCGAGATGCTGCAGGCGTTGATCGATAAGAGCCAGGAATATGTCGCGGGCACGGTCCGGCTGAAGCTCTATAAGGGCAATGCGACGATCGTCGGGCGGGAGTCGAAGTATTCGCTCTATCGCCAAGACTACGTAACGTTCGAGAAGGACAGCGTCTACGACCAGAAGGATGCGGCGGGGTTCATCAAGCTGAACGCGCTGCGCCTCAGGTTGCTGGCGGCGCGGAATCAGTCGGTGAAGAAGTAGGCGCGCCTACAACTTATCCCAATACACCTCGAACACGTTACCGTCGGGGTCCGTGACCCTTGCGGCGAAGAAGTCGTGTTCGTCGAAGGCGATGGCGACGCCGAGGTGTTTGGCCCAGGCTTCGACGGCGGATTTCGTTTCGACGCGGAAGCCGAAGTGGAAGTTGTCGCCGGCGTTCAAGGGTTCGCCCTTACGGAAGAAGATCGAGATGCCGGGGCCGACGACCATCTTACCGCGGCGTTCGAGGCCCATGCGGTCGGCGTACCATTGAGCCAGCACTTCGGGATCCTGCGCCGGGATGTTGATGTGGTCGAGCCACAGCGGCGGTAGCGTTTCCATGTCCATCGTTCAAAGCTCCGCTGGCGGACGAATGCCGGCTTGGGCACAGGCCGCCAGCACCGTGTTTCTGAGCAGGCATGCGCGGGTCATGGGGCCGACGCCACCGGGCACCGGCGTGATCGCGCTGGCCCGCTCCTTCGCCTCAGCATAGGCGACATCGCCCAGCAATTTCGACTTTCCGTCCGGCAGATCAATACGATTCATGCCGACGTCGATCACAATTGCACCGGGTTTGATCCAATCGCCCTTGACCATTTCGGCCCGGCCGACGGCGGCTACCAGGACGTCAGCCTGACGGACCGTCGCGGCCAGGTCCCGCGTCTTTGAGTGGGCCGTCGTGACGGTGCAGTTTTCCTGGAGCAGAAGCTGGGCCATCGGCTTGCCAACGAGCTGCGAGCGGCCGATCACGACGGCGTTCAAGCCTTCGAGGTTTGGACGCACGGATTTGATCATCATCAAGCAACCTTGTGGCGTGCAGGAGACGAGACCGGTGCGGCCGCTGGCCAGGCGGCCGGCGCTGAGTGTGGTCAAGCCATCGACGTCCTTGTCGGGCGAGAGGACGTCGAGAACGGCTTCCTGGCGCACTTGCTTGGGCGTCGGGAATTGGACGAGCACGCCGTGCACGGACGGGTCGGCGTTTAGTTTGCGCACGACGTCGAGAACTTCGGCTTCGGTTGCGGTTGCGGGCAGTTTGACGTCGCGGGAGTCGATGCCGACCTCGCGAGCGTCGGCGACTTTCAAGCGAACGTAGATTTCGCTCGCGGGGTCATTGCCGACGAGGACCACGGTCAAGCCGACGGGCTTGCCTTGGCTCTTCTTGAATTCATCGGCGGCGGTGTGGATGCGCGCACGGAGCGCGGCCGCGAAGGCTTTGCCGTCGATCACTTGAGCCGTCATTCGAACCCCTTAGGTCAGCAGGTTGCCGGTGAACCCGCGCACGACGACATCGCGGAACAACTGCAGCCCCAGGATCAAGACGATCGGCGAAATGTCGAGGCCGCCGAGATCGGGCATGATGCGGCGGATGGGGGCGAGCAGCGGTTCGGTCACGCGGTAGCAGAACGTCTGCACGGCCCGGATGGCGGGGTTGTAGGGATTGACCACGTTGAAGTTCACCAGCCACGACAAAATGACGCTCGCGATGACAATCCAGACGTAGACGTAAAGCAGCTGGTCGAAGACATAGATGAGGAGGTTCATCGCTATTTCTGCGCGCCTTGTTTGGGAATCGTCGGGGCTCGGCAGCACATGTAGCCGCCGGGGATTGGGGCGGCAAGGCAGCGCCTTGACACTGGGGCGAGCCCAACCCTACAACCCCGCCTTCGCGCGGGGCGGGTGCCGTTTCGCGCCAGTGGCGTATGGGGCTGTAGCTCAGTTGGTAGAGCGCCTCGTTCGCAATGAGGAGGTCAGCGGTTCGATTCCGCTCAGCTCCACCATGCGCCCCCTTTTTCCCCGTGTTAACGACCCGCAAAACCTCAGGCTTGAGGGCGGGGGCAACGAAGCTTTCACCACTCCGGTGCCAAGCTTTGGGAATGTTTGTTTCCTGGCGCATGAAGCTCTCCTTGGCGTTGGTCGCGCTCAGCCTGGCGTTTGCCGTGGGCGTGCCGGACGCGTACGCCTCCGGTGGCGGGCACGGCGGCGACAAAAAGAAGGGCGAGAAAGCCAAGGCGCCGAAGAAACAACGCTCCTCAACATCGCTCGCGTCATGGGTGATGGTCGACCCTTTCACGATTACGATCATTCAAGACGGACGCCTGCGCGGGCGACTGACTGTGTCGTTCGGGATGGATGTGCCGGACGACAAGCTGCGCGAACGGGCCGAGTTGATGATGCCACGGTTGCGCGATTCATGGCTCAGCGCGCTGAACCTCTATGCCGCAACCACGCTCAGGCCGCGGCGCGCAGCGGATCTGAACACGGTGACCGGCATGCTGCAGCAGACCGCCGATACGGTGTTGGCCAAGCCGGGGTCGAAAGTTCTGCTGGGCGCCGTTGCGGTGCAGATGACGCCGTAGGTCCGCTTTGCTAGCATCGCGGCATGGACGCCGCGCCAAGCCCTTCGTTTGAAGCCGTTATCCATCCCTATCGCTCGCTTGGGGCGTTTGGGTTCAAGCTGCTGCTTGGGGCTTTGGTTGTCGTAAACGTCGCCTTTGCGGCCGTGATGATTTCGCAAGGCGCTTGGCCGGTTGCGGGATTTATGGGGCTTGACGTTCTGGCCGTCGCCGTCGCGTTTCGATTGAGCTATGCGCAAGCGTTGGCGTTCGAACGGGTGACTATCAATGGCGAAGCGTTGGTGGTTGAGCGCGTCGATCAGCATGGACTCAAGCGCGAGTGGCAGTTCCCAGCTTATTGGGTCAGCGTTTGGTTTGAGGGCGATGACGAGCAGGGCACCGTTACGCTCCGCTGTCATGGGCGCGCGTTGCAGGTGGGCGCGTATCTGGCGCCGTTCGAGCGGCAGTCGTTTGCGGAGGCGCTGCGCGGTGCGTTGCGCGACGCGAGGGCTCTACCCGTTCCGGCGTAGGCCCAGAACATCCTGCATGTCGAAGAGGCCGGGGCCTTTGCCTTGGCCCCACGATGCGGCCTTGAGCGCGCCTTTGGCAAAGATTGTGCGGTCTTCGGCGCGATGGATCAATTCGATGCGCTCGCCGTCGCCGGTGAGGAAGACGGTGTGATCGCCGACGACGCTGCCGCCGCGCAGGCTCGCAAAGCCGATGCCGCCGGGAGGCCTTGCGCCGGTGATCCCGTCATAGGGTTTGAGGCGCAGTTCGGAGAGCTTTTTCTCGCGGCCGCGAGCTGCGGCTTGGCCCAACAGCAACGCGGTGCCGGAGGGGGCGTCGACCTTGTGGCGGTGGTGCATTTCCAAAACTTCGATATCGAAGCCGTCGCCCAGCGCGTGGGCGGCGAGCTCGACGAGGCCTGCAAGCAAGTTCACGCCGAGGCTCATGTTGCCGGACTTGACGATCGTTGCGTGGCGGGCGGCCGCTTTGATGCGGGCGTCATCGGCTTCGGCGAAGCCGGTCGTGCCGATCACGTGCACGATGCGGGCTTGGGCTGCCAGATCGGCAAGGCCCAAGCTGACTTGCGGGCGGGTGAAGTCGATTAGCGCGTTCGCTTTGGCGATGACGGGCAATGGATCGGATTCGATCCGCGCGCCGACATCGGCAAGGCCGACGAGCGCGCCGAGGTCCTTGCCTTGCGCCGCGCTGTCGGCAGCTTCGAGGCCGGCGATGAGTTTGACGCCCGGCGTCTTCGCGGCTTCGCGGATGACGGCGTTGCCCATGCGCCCGGCAGCGCCGGCAATGACTAACCTAATGTCGCTCATGATCTCACAGTTGGCTGTAGTCACCATCGAGGCCCAGCATGTGGCGGCCTGCGGTTTCGAAGGTTGGGGTCGCGACCTGCATGTGCTGCGTGGCGACGTGAACATCGCGGAAGATGCGTTGCAGGGCCGAGGTTTTGTAGACCGAGGTGCCGCCGCCGAGATTGTACATGAGGTCGACCGCGCGCACGGACGAGCGCGCGGCGTTTGTGATCGCGAGGCGAAGGTCGCGGCGGGTTTCGGTCGAGGCCCGGCCCTTCGCCTTCGTTTCGTCCCAGGCTTTTGCCATCATCTCGTAGTAGAAGGCGCGGCCCGAGCGGAGCAGAGCTTCGGCTTCGGCGAGGTGCTCTTGGGTCTGTGTGCGTTGCGCGAGGACGCGGCGGTGCGCCTCAGGGATCTTGACACTCGCAAGCGCCGTCAGTTCGCGGATCGACGCGCGGGCGGCGCCCATCATCACGGCGGCGACCCCGCAGGCGAGAAGACCGAAAGGCGGGAAGAAGTAGAGCGGGCGTTCGATGTGAATCTTGAAGGCCGCGAACTCGGCGCGGGTTTTGGGGACGCGGGTGTTCTTCATCACGAAGTCTTGGCTGCCGGTGCCGCAGAGGCCGGAGGTGTCCCAGTTGCCTTGCAATTCGATCTCGCGGGTCGGGGCGAAAATCGCGCCGTTGGCCGGAGTTTCACCGTCCATGACGGGTTTGCCGTCGCGGTAGAGGACGCAGCCGGCCGTCATCCAGTCGGAGACGTCGCTGCCCGAGCCCCATTGCCAACGACCTTCGACGCGGTAGTGGTCGCCTTCGTCGTGCGCCTTGCCGCGGCGGGCGAAGACGCCGCAGACAGCGGCGTCGGCTTTGAAGATTTCGCGGGCACCTTCGGGCGGGACCCAGCTTGCGGTGACGCCGGTGGAGCCGCAGATCATCGCGACCCACGCGGCGGAGGCGTCGGCTTCGGCCAACGTTTCGACGAGGGTGGCGAAGGTGAGCGGGTCGGACTCCAGGCCACCGTAATCGGTGGGGACCAACAGGCGGAAGAAGCCTGCGTCCATGAACTTCTTCGCGATATCTGCGGGCAGGCGGCGCGCGGCCTCGATTTCAGGCGCGCGGCTTTTGAGTTCGTCCTGGAAACTGCGGGCGATCGAGATGAGGTCGGTCATGGTCACTCAGCCAGCTTCAATCTGTTGGCGATGTTGTTCTTTTGCATGTTGGACGATCCGCCGACGATGGGCAATGAGATGGCGTCTCGGACGTAGCGTTCCATGTCCATAAGGTCCGAGAGGCCGTAGGCGCCCATGATGCGCTGGCAGACGAGCGTCACTTCGGAGGCGCCTTCGCAGCAGAAGAGCTTCGTCATCGAGGATTCGAGGGCCGAGGGTTTGCGGTCTTGGACGAGTTGCGCGGCGTTGTAGAGCATGAGGCGCATCGCGAGCGTTTTGGTCTTGGCGTCGGCGATGGCGTGGCGAATGGCCTGGTGGGCGCCGATCGGTTTGCCGAACTGAATTCTTGTCTCGGCGTACTCGAACGCGTCGGCGCAGGCGGCCTCCGCCAAGCCCAGTGCACAAGCGGAGAGCTCGAGCTTTTCGACTTCAAGCGCGCGGCCGGCAAGTTGCTTCCAGCCTTGGTTCCACTTGTCGGGGCCGCCGAGGATGGCGTCTTCGCCGAGCTCCACGTCCTCGAAGATCGCGTCGTTCGTTTCGACGCCGCGAATGCCCAGGTGATCGAGCGGGCGGATCGTGACGCCTTTCGACTTCGGCGGCACGAGGAAGATTGTAAGGTTTTTGTAGCGGTCTTCCTTCGGCCCCGTGCGGGCGAGGCAGAAGACGTAGTCGGCGATGTGCGCGCCGGTGCACCAGCGTTTCGTGCCGGAGAGCAGGATGCGGTTGCCTTCGCGGCGCGCGGTGGTTTCGACGGTCGCGAGGTCTCCACCGACATTCGGTTCGGAGAGGCCGTAGGCGAAGAGAAGTTCGCCCTTGGCGATCTTCGGCAGAAGCGCGCGCTTTTGGGATTCGGAGCCGGACTCGACGACGTTCATGCCGGCGTAGCAGGCCGCCATGATGTAGGGGCAGGCGACGGCGGTGGAGCGGCGCGCGAGTTCCTCGATCACGGCCATGGTCGCCGGGATGTCGACGCCTTGGCCGCCGTATTCGGTCGGGATGGTCAAGCCCATCACGCCCATCTGGCCGAGCGCGTTGTGGACCTCGCGGGGGAAGATGTTTTCCTTGTCCCACTTTCGCGCGAGTTCGCGGGGCATGTGCTGATCGACGAAGCGGCGGACGCTGTCGCGGAGCAGGCGGATATCTTCGTCGGTCATCGTGCGCGCCTTAGCGTCAAGTTGATGCGGCCGCCTTCGGGCAATGCCTGGTGGGCGATCGGCGAGGTGCCGGGGCGGATGCGTTTCACGCCGTGATAGCGCAGTCGGCTTTCGCCCGCGAGCACGAAGACGTCGCCGGAATGGAGTGTGAGGGTTTGGCTGGGACCGGAGCGCTTTAGGCCCGCCAGCTGGAAATCCGCGTCGTTGCCGAAGGAGAGCGAGACGATCGGCCAGGCGAAGTCGGCTTCGTCGTAGTCGCGGTGCAAGCTGAGCTTGCCGTCGCGGGCGTAAATATTGACGAGGCAGGCGTCGGGCTCGAATGCGTAGCCCATGTCAGCGACGACTTGCTTGGCCAGATCGAGGACCGCGGGCGGGATCGGTGGCCAGGGTTTTCCGGTGACGGGGTGTGCCGGCTCGTAGCGGTAACCGAGCTTGTCCGACATCCAGCCGAGGGAGCCGCAATTTGTAAGGCTGTTGATCATGTAGGGGCCGGTCGGCATTTGCGGGCGGAAGGGCGGCGCCTCCTCGATGATCGCGGCGACGTCGTCGAGGATCGCCAGTTGTTCGTCGCGCGTGAGGCGGCCGCGGAAGAGCTTTGCGCCCTCCGGCAGTCTCTCCTCGAGCTCGGCGAACAGCATGCTCATTTGCCCGTGAAGTTCGGTTTGCGCTTTTCGAGGAACGACGCGACCGCTTCCTTATGGTCGTTCGTTTTGAAGGTCAGCATCTCGTAAGCCATCGAGGCGTCGAGGATCGTGTGGGCGATCTCTTTCAGACGCAGGTTGACCGAGACCTTCGTGTACTTGATCGCCTGGGGTGCGCCGGCCGCAAGTTTCTTTGCGAACGCATCGACGCGGGCGTCGAGTTCTGCGTCGGGCACGACGTGATTGATCAGGCCGATGCGCTCCGCCTCTTTGCCGGAGATGGGATCGCCGGTCATGAGATATTCCTTGGCGCGCGCGTAGCCGACGAGCTGCGGCCAGATCACAGCGCCGCCGTCGCCCGCGACCACGCCAACCTTTACATGCGGGTCGGCGAAGCGCGCGGTCTCGGCCGCGAAAATCACATCGCAGAAGAGTGCGATCGTGCAGCCGAGGCCGATCGCGGGGCCGCGCACTTTGGCGATGATCGGCTTTTCGAGATCGAGCAGGCCGAAGACGATCTTGCGGCCTTCGATGATCGAAGGGCCCTTCTCTTTGCCTTCGCCAGCGCTTTTCATCCAATCGATGTCGCCGCCGGCGGAGAACGCGTTGCCGTCGCCGGTCAGCACGATGACGTCGACGCTTTCGTCTTCCTGCAGTTCATAGAAGATGTCCGCGAGCTCGCGATGCATGCGCCCATCGACTGCGTTCATCTTCGCCGGGTTCGAGAGCGTGAGCGTCAGGATGCGGCCGTCGCGCGCGATCTTGAGGCGTTCGTAGTGCGAGTAGTCCATGGGGCGGCTCCTTCGTGCCCTCATATGGCACAAAGGCTGCCGGATCACCATTTCCTCAAAGGCGCCCGTGGCGCTTTCTGCGGACTTCAGCTATTCGCCGTTCGCGCTGGGTTCGTTCAGGATGGGGCGCGGCGTGGCGGGGGTGCTGCCCGGTTGCGTGACGCGGCTGTGCGCGAGGATGCGGTCGATCAAGAGGTCTTTCTTCGAGAAGCAACCGAGGCCGGCCAACGGATCGTTCTCGACCGCGTCGATGAGAGCGCGAACGGATTCTTTCGTCATCGTGGGCGTGACCGGCATAGCTCGACTCCCCCATACAAAACGCAGGGCCTGCCCCACAATATTTGCGAGATCGACGCCGCTTGTCCACGGCATCGACGCTGTGTGGTAAAGAGCTTTGGTTAGCGACGCGGCGCCATCGCGTGGGCCCCGTAAGCCGCGGCCGTCAACGCGGAGAGGATCGCCATGTTGTACCAGGCGACCGGGGCGCCGGTGAGTTCGTTAAGGCGGATGGCGGTGTAGCCAGCGACGCCGAAAGCGATCCAATAAGTAATGGCGACGAGCGTGGCCGCGCCGCGCGTGCCTTGGCGCATCGGACCCATGATGACGTAGGCGCCGAGCATTCCGAGCCCGATGGAGGCGCCGCCGACCAGCTTCATCAGCGCGAAGTAGAGCGGGCGGACTTTCTCCAACGCGTCGGGCGGCACGGCGGCCGCGTGGAACCAGAGCAGGTCGTTGACGTTGGCATAGAGCAGGCCGAACGCGACGAGGAACGCGCTGACGGCGAGGAACAGGATGATGCTGGTCCATTGAAGATAGGTTTGCATGGGCGGCCTCCTAGAGTTGCCGCAAACCTATTCGGCCGAGCCTGCCGCCTTCCAATGCTTGGATTGTATGGATTCGATGATCACGGGCGGGCAGCTTGCCTGAGGCCTGCTGGTCGGCGTCGCACGAGTGCCCTTAAGCTCGGTTCACTTCCACCAAGGCGCGCGAGACGGCGGGCGCTTTCGCGCTCAATCAGGCCCTTCAATGCTTGGTGCACCAACTTCCTTCGGCTTGTGACGCCGGAAATACTGACCGCCTGCGCCAACAAATTTTCGTCGATGATGAGCGTGATGCGCATCAATCAGATTTCCTATCAATCGGCACCGGTGGCACCCGGAACTCCGGCGGGATCTTAAACTCCACGATCGTTTCGAACCTAACCTCGCGGCCCGACGACATGTACCGCCACTTTCTAACGGCCCCAAGGGCTGCCTCCTCAAACCCCCAACCAGGCGGCTCGGCTTTGAGCACGGTCGCGTTAAGGACAGTTCCATCGGGCCGGAGCACGACCTCTACCGTCACAAACCCTTCCACGTCCGCTTCGTACGCGGCCTGCGGATAAATTGGCGGTGGTTGGCTAATCGGGTTTTCGAGGATCACTTTGTCAGTCGGCGCGCCGAAAGGAGGCGGAGCATCGGCCGCGCCCGTGGCAACGCCCAACGCAGAGGTCAGCGCCAACGCACAAACGAGCGGTGCGCCGGTCTTGGAAAACTGAGCGCGCCGCACCAACTACTCCGCCGCAGCAAGGCTCATCGGGGTACGGCCTTGGCCGCCGTTCAGTTGCATCAGGTACTTGATGCCTTCTTCGGCAATGTCGTCGCCGATCATGCGGTCGCCTTCTTTGTGGAGTTCGGCCATGTCGACGAAGGCGGCGTAGGTGCCTCTGGTGCGGTCGGTGATGATGCCGGCGTTCAGCAGCGTCTTGATCAGCACGCGGAAGATCGAGGTCGGGTCCTTTAGGCGCTCGCGCACACGGGCGTTCGTGAAGGCTTCGCGGAACGCCGATTGCGCCCATTCCCAATCGATGCCGAACTCGGCGTAGATCGGCTTTTTCTGTTCGGGGCTGCCCAGGTTAAAGAGCAGGCCCTGGAAGACCTGCGCCGCCCAGTCTTCGATCATCTCGCGTTCGGCCTGCGCCAAATGCGGGATCGTGCGGTCGGCCCAGATCTTGCCGAACTTGTGGTGGAAGGCCTCATCCGTCATCACGAGCTGGCAGAGGCGCTTCAAGAGCGGATCGTTCGTGTACTGATAGTTCGTGGCAAAGGCGCCCATCGCGAGGCCTTCGACCAGCATCTGCATGCCGACCAGTTTCTTCCAGACATAAGGCGAGAGCACCATTTCGGTCAGGAGGCTGCCGAGTGCCGGGCCGACCGGCAGCGGCTTGCCCCAGCGGGCCTTGATGTACATGGCAAAGCCCGTGACGTGGCGGGCCTCTTCGCGGGTTTGGTTGGCGGCGTATTCCTGCGCGCCCGGATCGCGCAGCACGTGGCAGAGCGAGGCCGAGAGCGAGAGCGCGCCTTGCTCGCCGTGCAGGATCGAGGACATGCCCCAGCGCGCGGACGAGTTCACCAGCTTGATCTTCTGCTTTTCGGTCAGCTTCTGGCCGATCTCGGTTTGCAGGTCGAGATTGAGCCAAGGCGGCATCACGTATTCGTTCTCGAGATCGAACGGCGTCGTGAAGTCGATGTACTTCTTGTCGAGCGGGTCCCAGAAATGGTCGTGCGTCGCCGAGATAATCTTGTCGAAGGCGGTCGAGCGCGCGTTGTAGCGATCGACGTCCATCATCGACGGGAAGTCGTCGGGCGCGACGGCGTCGTAGGCGATGTCCTTGGTGATATTCCCCACTGGTCTTCTCCGTTGCTTGTTATTCGGCGGCGATGCTGGACGGCGTGCGCAGGATTTTGCCGCCGTTCAACTGCATCAAATATTTGATCCCCTCTTCGGCGATGTCGTCGCCGACCATGCGGTCGCCCTCGGCATGCAGTTCGGCCATGTCGATATAGGCGGCGTAGTTGTTGCGCGTGCGGTCGGTGATGATGCCGGCTTTCAGGAGCGTCTTGATTAAGACGCGGAAAATGTTCGTCGTGTCCTGCAGTTCCTTGCGGATCTCGGCGTCGGTCAGCGCTTCCATGAACGCCTGCTGCACCCAGACGGGGTCGAGGCCGACTTCGCGGTAGATCCAGGACTTTTGATCGGGGCTGGCCAAGTTAAAGAGCAGAACTTGGAAAACTTCCCAGGCCCAGTCTTCGATCTTTTCCGCTTCGCCCTTCGAAAGATGCGGGATCGTGCGGTCGGCCCAGATCTTGCCGAACTTGTGGTGGAACGCCTCGTCCGTCATCACGAGTTGGCAGAGCTTGACCATCAAGGGGTCGTTGCCTTTTTGGTAGAACGTCGCGAAGGCGCCCATGGCGAGACCCTCGACCAGCATCTGCATGCCGACGAGTTTCTTCCAGACGTAGGGCGAGAGCACGAGTTCGGTAAGCAGATTGCCGAGCGCGGGTCCGACCGGCGCGGGCTTGCCCCAGCGGGCTTGAATGTACTTTGCGAAGCCGGTGACGTGGCGGGCTTCTTCGCGGGTTTGGTTGGCGGCGTATTCTTGCGCGCCGGGATCGCGCAGGATGTGGCAGAGCGAGGCCGAGAGCGACAGCGCCCCTTGTTCGCCGTGCAAGATCGAGGAAAACGACCAGAGCGTGTTCAGGTTCGTGAGCTTGATCTTGCCGCGTTCGTCGAGCTTGTCGCCCACAGCCGTGCGCAGTTCGACCATCAGCTGCGGATCGACCATGTAGTCCTTCTCGATGTCGAAGGGCTCGGTGAAGTCGATATATTTCTTGTCGAGCGGATCCCAGAAGTGGTCGTGAGTCGCCGAGATGATCTTGTCGAACGCCGTGGTCCGGTCGTTGTAGCGGTGCACCTCCATCATCGACGCGAAATCGGTCGGATCGACGGCATTGTAGGCCGGGTCCTTGGTGATGTTCGTCAGTTCGGTCATGGGGCGCGCCTCGGTTGCTCTGGTCGCCATAATGGTAGGCACAAAAGTCAACGATTCAAGAAAAAGATGACGCGGCCGTCATAGGACGACCGCGTCGCGGCCTTTCAGAGCCTGTTACGGCTGCTTATTGTTGCGCCGCACCATCGGCTGGGAGGGGGACATCGATTTCGGCTTCGATGGGGGTGCGGGACTGGGTTTGGACGCCGGCCTCGCCGAAGACGAGGAGCTTGTCGCCATCCTCGGCGACCGCGTTCAGACCCTTGCGGTCGGGGCGGTAGGTCAGCGTGAAGGCCTTGCCGTCGGGCGAGTACAGGACCTGCCCGCCCAGCCCCACAAACACAAAGCTGCCGTCGGCCAGCTGAACGCCCTGCGCAATCGATTGGTCGGCGCCGCGCGTGTCCAGCTTCGTCCAGGTCGTGCCCTTGTCGGTCGAGTGCCAGATGTTGCCGCGCATGCCGGTCAGATAGATCGAGCCGTCCTTGGCGGTCAGGCCGCCCCAGAACGAGCCCGCATAACCGGTCAAGATCTTCGTCCAGGTCGCGCCGCCGTCCTGCGAGCGGTAGACCGCGCCCGCCTCAGCCGCCACGAACAACGTGTTCGCATCGGGGCCGGCAAAGATCTGGTTCAAGTGGTTCTCATCGCCGGTCGCGGCCGCATACGGATCGGCGGCCGCACCGGGCTTGGGCGTGGCCGGGGCCGCACCCTCGGGGATCAGCGTCTTGCGCTCGACCCAGGTCTTGCCGCCGTCCTTCGTCTCGGTCGTGTAGTTGAACGCGCCCACCGCCAGGCCGTTCATCGCGTCCTTGAAGTACACCGACAGCAGCGCGTTGTCGCTCGCCCCGCCGCCCGCCTGCTTCACCCAGGTCTCGCCGCCATCCTCGGTGTGCAGAACCAGCGTGTCGTGGCCCACGGCCCAGCCTTGCTTGTCGTCGATAAAGTGCACCGCCGTCAGCGTCACGATCGTGGGCACCTTCTGCGCCTGGCGCCAGGTCTTGCCCTCGTCGTCCGACAAAACGACATCGCCGTACTCGCCCACCGCCACCAAGCGCTTGCCCGCCCGCGTCACGCCCAACAGCAACGCCTCGGTCACAAACTTCGACTTCACAGCCTCGCTGCTCGTCGGCGGCGCCACAATCGACAACGCCACAGGCGCTAGAGCGGCCGACAAAGCGGCTGCGGCGGCTGCGACTAGGAGCTTCGACGATAAACGCATGAGACTAACCCTCGGGATCAGGTATCAGGGATCAGGGATCAGAAGGTTTGGGATCTGATTCCTGATCCCTGATACCTGATCCCTGAAAAAAGGGCCGGCCCCCGCATTCGGAGACCGGCCCGCACTCACTTAGCCTTCAGGCCGCCGCCAATTAGCGGACGCCCAGCGAACGAATGGCTTCCGGCGTGTAACGCGCTTCGTTGAGTTCGTCGGCAAAGTAGTTCACCGGCGGCTCTTCCGCACGCATACCACCAACCAGATAACGACCCGACAGTACATCATACTGCACCTCCATCGCGGCCGTACCGCAGTGCGGCACATGATACGCATTCACTGTCGGCAGCTCCTGGACGCGCCACAGCTGACCACGACCGTCGTAGTTTTCGGTCGCGCTGATCGTCTTCGAGTCTTCGTCCAGGTACATCACGCGACGCGCGTAAACGTGACGCGTGCCGGCCTTCAATGTCGCTTCAACAACGTGAACGCGATGCGGCTCATAACGAATGACATCTTGATTCAGATGCGATGGCTTGACGAAATCCGCATACTTCGTATGCAGAATGTCATACGAGTTGTAGGCGATGAACTTCACCTGGCGGTCCTTCAACTTCCAGGTGTAACGATCCAACGCACCGTTGAAGCCGTCGAACGAGTCGGACGTCGACATCGCGTCCGTGTTCGTGCCCGGGTTGTCGTAGGCAATGTCCGGCGCGCGGCGGACGCGGCGCGTACCCGGCGAATACGCCCAGGCCTTGCGCGGCTCAACCGCCGAGTTGATCGACTCATGCACCAACACAACGTTGCCGGCCAGACGCGCCGGGGCAATAGTGTTCGCAATATAGAGCAAGCCGATGTTGTTCAGCTCGTCCGACGACTTCACCGCCGGGTTCGCATAACGGAAAATCGCCTCGTCCTGAACCGAGATCAGGTTGAATGAACCGTTCGATTGAACCGGCGCCACCGCAAACTGACGTGTGGACTTATAACCGCGGTACGAGAACCGCTTGTCCATGATCAGTTCCATGGCGTTGTTGGGAATCGGGAACGGCATGCCGACAACAAAGTTGTTAATCCCGTCGCCGTCCGGCGTCAGCGTCGCATTCGAAGCGTTCGCCTTGATCGCCGCGTACACATACTCAGGCAGCGCACACGTCCGGCGCGACTGGTAAACCTTCATCTTGTACGAGCTGTACTTCTTCAGCAGCGCCTTGTAGCCGTCCGTCAGATACTGGTCGTACTGACCCGCGTTCGCGCCCGTCACCGTGAACTTCACCGCATCGCCCGTAAACGGGTTCGGCGGATTCTCTTTCTTCGGGTCAAACTTCACACCCGCCGGCGGCGCCGACAAGCCGCCATCCCACGCCGGCACCATCCCATCAGGCGTACCAGCCCGTTCCGACCCCATCGGCGTCAGATCCTTGCCCAAGCGGGCAACCTGGTCCGGCGACGACTTCGCCCAAGCCGATCCGGTCAACATGACCGCTACCGCCGAGGCCAATAACAACACCTTCCGATTCATCACTCCATTCCTCCACTTATCCAAGGTCCGTTCGCGGTTTTTCGCCCCCGCCCGAGACACAATTCGTCAATCTCGCATTGCGCTCACGGCGGACTCTACTCTTAGTCCGTCGCAGTCGCAAATCGGCCCATCCCGACAGGGTCGGGATGGGCCGAAATTGGGGATATTTACTAGAACGAGTAGCTGGCGGTCAGGGACGCGAAGTCCTGGTCGCGCGATTTGCTGTTCACGTGGCCGCTGAAGAAGTTCGTGTAGCTGGCGCCCAAGCGGAAGTTGTTGTTCAGGGTGCCGGTCACGCCCAGGCTCACCGCCTGACGGTCTTCGATGAAGTTGCCATACGGCGCCGGCGTCGTACCTTCGATGTCCCAGCTGTAAGTCAGCTGCGGGCTGACGACGAAACCGGTGTCGAAGGCGTTGTTGTAGTCCAAGCGATAGAGCAACACGAGGCCGGTCGAGAAGTTGGTCGGGCGGCATTGCTTCGAGGTTGCGTCGCGCAAGTCAAGGAAGCCGCCGAGCGGCAAGTCGGAGCCTTGGCAACCGGTGTTTTGAAATTGCGGGCCGGCCAGAAGCGGGCTCGCAAGTTTGTCGACCCAGGTGTCTTCGACGTTCGGTACAAAGACCATGCCTGCTTCCGTGACGAGGATGCCGAGGTCGGCGCCGAGCTTGTCAATCAACCAATCCGACTGCGTGAACGTCGCCGTCGTGCCGATCGAGGCCGTGTACATTTCGTCGCGGATGAAGCCCTGCAGGTCCTGCAGACCCGGCGCCAAACCGGCGGCCGCTTTCTGTGCCGCGGTCTGAGTCAGGTCGTCGTTGTAGGGACAGTTGTACTGTTTCAGCGTTTGGATCAGCTGCAAGGCAAGGCCCGCCGTGCCGACGCCCCAAGACGCGCACTGCGAGAAGGCAGAGGCGATCGTGAGCTGGTCGGTGTCGAGCTGGAACGGCGCGTTCGGGCGGAACGAGAACTCACCCTGCAAGCCCCACGATCCGATCGTGGTGTTGAAGCTGAAGCCCCACTGCTCGATGTCCTCCGGATACTCGAAGTAATCCGACATTGGGTTCGTTGCGGCGAGAAGTTCCGAGCCGTCCATCAGTAGGGCTCCACCCAGGTCGGTGGAGATTGACGCGGCAACAAGTAGTGCATTGATGCGCGACAAGTTATCGAAGTCGGCCTGGGTTGCGCCCGACGCGGCGGCCGCCGCTACGATTGATCCCGCTTCCGCCGCGAACGGACCGCCAAGATTTGTCGCGATTGCAGCGGCAACGTTGGCCATGAGGCCTTCGAAGTTGTTTGGATCGCCCGCGAGCGTGTTCTGGAACAGCGTCCGCTCTGTGGCTCCCCCTGCGTAAAGCGTCAATGGATTGCCGGTCGCGGCATAACCGTTCGGCGCGATAACTGCACCGTTCAATAACACCGCGGCGACCGAGGCTGGATTGTACAAGAAGCCCACCGGCGCCGTTGCACGACCCGATACGCTCGACGTCGGCGCAGTCGTCGAGATTCCGACGGTTGGCGCACCGGCGCGGAAGCCAACAAACGGCAACCGGCTATGGTAGTTTTGGTGATAGAAGCCGAACTCGGTGCCGTTCAATTCTTCAGCGAAATAGTTCAGGCGAATGCCGTATTGACCGTCATCGCTCGCTTCGCGTTGCGGGTCGTGGGTCACGATGTCTTCCGAGCCAAACGTGTTCTTCACGAACTCCAGTTGACCGGTCGGAATCTTGTAGTCGAAGTCGATAGGGTCGGATCCCACGGCGCAGTTCGCATGGATGACGGCATCGTACGCGGCGTCGAAAGCGGCGAGCGCGGCCACTTGACGTGCCGCGGACTGCTTGAATGTTCCGAGGTTGTCGGTGTTGCAGTTCCGGCGGAACGTGCCGCTGTAAGCGTTGCCGGAAAGGAAGCTCGTTCCGAGAACGTTGCCGCGCGGGTCGGTGTTGAGCAGGTTCGACGAACCAAACACATCGCTGCCCGAGAACGGCGTGCCCGGTTGGTCGATCTTGAACGGTTCCCAATCCAACATGTAGTAGCCCGCGACCGACATGCCGTCGATCGGCAATCCGATCGAAGCAAAGAGCGAGTTGACGGGGAGCAGGCCTTCCTTGATTTCGGCGCCCGGACGGCGGAACGCGCTTACGTCGATCGGGTTGGCGACGTTGATGCCGTTCAGGATGAACGTACCCTCGCCCCAGCTGATAACTTGCTTGCCGGCGCGAATGTTCAGCGGCAGATCGCCAACTGTGTAGTCGGCGCTGATGAAGGCGTCGAGCAATTGGGCGTCGCGGCCAACGACATTGGTCACGTTGTCCGCGAGATCGCTGCGCGCGGTGTGGCTGCCGTCATTGAGGATCACGTCGTAGAATTCAACGCCGCGAACGAAGATCTTGTAGTTTTCAAAGCTGATCTGTAGATCGTGGTTCGCTTTGATGTTGGCCGATGTCAGGTCACCGCTGTCGTAGTTGAGGCGGCCATCGTCGCCGTTCACGCTGCCTTCGCGGTTCACGCCTGAAGGAAGGCCGTTCAGGCCAATCGTTCCCGGAAGCCCCCCGCTGGAGGTGACATCCGCCGTGTTGAAGCCCGTCAGAAACCGCGTGTCGATGTTACTTCCGCCGTTGCTCTCCGCGAGAAACGCCGTTTCGCGATCGGAGGTGCGCACCGACCCGCCAACGGACACTGTCGTATCGAACATGATCGTGACGTCGCCGAATTTGGTTTCGACGGCTTGGGCGCCTGGTGCCGTGGTTAACAGCGCGAGAGCGGCGGCGGATCCCAGCAGGCTGACGCGCTGGTTGGATTTGGTCGACATTTGTTTCCCCTCTGTCGCGCGGCCATACGGTGATGGCTCGAGCTTTTGGTGTTCGCAGTGCCGGCGCCCCGGCGAAACCGACCAGACGCGCGGTCGCGAACGAACTGCCCGTTCACCGCTGCTTCCGGCTTCCTGAACCTTCCGGCCCATGAACGCGGCAAAGCGGTTAACAAGAGGTTAACTTTGCGATTCGAAGAGGAATTTGGCTACTGCACCTAGCGTGCTGAATCATTTGCGCCACAATTGGGGCGCTGTAGAACGGCACGCACTGCACCACTCAGGGTGGGTGCAAAGCGCTTTGTCCTGATGGTAGCGACAGGACTAGGGTTGGCCGCTGCTGCCACCATCGGCTGGGAGGGGGACATCGATTTCGGCTTCGATGGGGGTGCGGGACTGGGTTTGGACGCCGGCCTCGCCGAAGACGAGGAGCTTGTCGCCATCCTCGGCGACCGCGTTCAGACCCTTGCGGTCGGGGCGGTAGGTCAGCGTGAAGGCCTTGCCGTCGGGCGAGTACAGGACCTGCCCGCCCAGCCCCACAAACACAAAGCTGCCGTCGGCCAGCTGAACGCCCTGCGCAATCGATTGGTCGGCGCCGCGCGTGTCCAGCTTCGTCCAGGTCGTGCCCTTGTCGGTCGAGTGCCAGATGTTGCCGCGCATGCCGGTCAGATAGATCGAGCCGTCCTTGGCGGTCAGGCCGCCCCAGAACGAGCCCGCATAACCGGTCAAGATCTTCGTCCAGGTCGCGCCGCCGTCCTGCGAGCGGTAGACCGCGCCCGCCTCAGCCGCCACGAACAACGTGTTCGCATCGGGGCCGGCAAAGATCTGGTTCAAGTGGTTCTCATCGCCGGTCGCGGCCGCATACGGATCGGCGGCCGCACCGGGCTTGGGCGTGGCCGGGGCCGCACCCTCGGGGATCAGCGTCTTGCGCTCGACCCAGGTCTTGCCGCCGTCCTTCGTCTCGGTCGTGTAGTTGAACGCGCCCACCGCCAGGCCGTTCATCGCGTCCTTGAAGTACACCGACAGCAGCGCGTTGTCGCTCGCCCCGCCGCCCGCCTGCTTCACCCAGGTCTCGCCGCCATCCTCGGTGTGCAGAACCAGCGTGTCGTGGCCCACGGCCCAGCCTTGCTTGTCGTCGATAAAGTGCACCGCCGTCAGCGTCACGATCGTGGGCACCTTCTGCGCCTGGCGCCAGGTCTTGCCCTCGTCGTCCGACAAAACGACATCGCCGTACTCGCCCACCGCCACCAAGCGCTTGCCCGCCCGCGTCACGCCCAACAGCAACGCCTCGGTCACAAACTTCGACTTCACAGCCTCGCTGCTCGTCGGCGGCGCCACAATCGACAACGCCACAGGCGCTAGAGCGGCCGACAAAGCGGCTGCGGCGGCTGCGACTAGGAGCTTCGACGATAAACGCATGAGACTAACCCTCGGGATCAGGTATCAGGGATCAGGGATCAGAAGGTTTGGGATCTGATTCCTGATCCCTGATACCTGATCCCTGAAAAAAGGGCCGGCCCCCGCATTCGGAGACCGGCCCGCACTCACTTAGCCTTCAGGCCGCCGCCAATTAGCGGACGCCCAGCGAACGAATGGCTTCCGGCGTGTAACGCGCTTCGTTGAGTTCGTCGGCAAAGTAGTTCACCGGCGGCTCTTCCGCACGCATACCACCAACCAGATAACGACCCGACAGTACATCATACTGCACCTCCATCGCGGCCGTACCGCAGTGCGGCACATGATACGCATTCACTGTCGGCAGCTCCTGGACGCGCCACAGCTGACCACGACCGTCGTAGTTTTCGGTCGCGCTGATCGTCTTCGAGTCTTCGTCCAGGTACATCACGCGACGCGCGTAAACGTGACGCGTGCCGGCCTTCAATGTCGCTTCAACAACGTGAACGCGATGCGGCTCATAACGAATGACATCTTGATTCAGATGCGATGGCTTGACGAAATCCGCATACTTCGTATGCAGAATGTCATACGAGTTGTAGGCGATGAACTTCACCTGGCGGTCCTTCAACTTCCAGGTGTAACGATCCAACGCACCGTTGAAGCCGTCGAACGAGTCGGACGTCGACATCGCGTCCGTGTTCGTGCCCGGGTTGTCGTAGGCAATGTCCGGCGCGCGGCGGACGCGGCGCGTACCCGGCGAATACGCCCAGGCCTTGCGCGGCTCAACCGCCGAGTTGATCGACTCATGCACCAACACAACGTTGCCGGCCAGACGCGCCGGGGCAATAGTGTTCGCAATATAGAGCAAGCCGATGTTGTTCAGCTCGTCCGACGACTTCACCGCCGGGTTCGCATAACGGAAAATCGCCTCGTCCTGAACCGAGATCAGGTTGAATGAACCGTTCGATTGAACCGGCGCCACCGCAAACTGACGTGTGGACTTATAACCGCGGTACGAGAACCGCTTGTCCATGATCAGTTCCATGGCGTTGTTGGGAATCGGGAACGGCATGCCGACAACAAAGTTGTTAATCCCGTCGCCGTCCGGCGTCAGCGTCGCATTCGAAGCGTTCGCCTTGATCGCCGCGTACACATACTCAGGCAGCGCACACGTCCGGCGCGACTGGTAAACCTTCATCTTGTACGAGCTGTACTTCTTCAGCAGCGCCTTGTAGCCGTCCGTCAGATACTGGTCGTACTGACCCGCGTTCGCGCCCGTCACCGTGAACTTCACCGCATCGCCCGTAAACGGGTTCGGCGGATTCTCTTTCTTCGGGTCAAACTTCACACCCGCCGGCGGCGCCGACAAGCCGCCATCCCACGCCGGCACCATCCCATCAGGCGTACCAGCCCGTTCCGACCCCATCGGCGTCAGATCCTTGCCCAAGCGGGCAACCTGGTCCGGCGACGACTTCGCCCAAGCCGATCCGGTCAACATGACCGCTACCGCCGAGGCCAATAACAACACCTTCCGATTCATCACTCCATTCCTCCACTTATCCAAGGTCCGTTCGGCGGCCCGATTTTCAAGACAAGAACGCGCCCCGGTTTAGAACCGGGGCGCGCGCTGCGATGCTTAGAACGTGTAGCTGGCGGTGAACGACGCGAAGTCCGTGTCTTTGGCCTTGTTCATGATGTGGCCGCCGAAGAAGTTCGAGTAGCTCGCGCCCAAGCGGAAGTTGTTGTTGAGCGTGCCCGTTACGCTGAGGCCGATCGATTGGCGATCTTCCAGATAGTTGCTGTACGGGGCGGGCGTGGCGCCGGAGAAGTCGTACGAGTAAACGATCTGAGGTGCCACAAGGAAGCCCGTGTTGAAGGCGTTGCTGTATTCCCAGCGGAGCAACGCCACCAGCCCACCGGACAGGTCCGTCGGACGGCATTGCTTGCTGCTCTTCTTGTCGAGAGCGAGCAGTCCGCCGATCGGCAAGTCGGTGCCTTGGCAGCCGATGTTCTGGTACTGGATCTTGCGCCGATTCTGCACTGTGACCGCGTTGAGGTACGACGGTGTGGGCGTCTTATCAATCCACGTATCTTCGACGCCCGGCACATAGACCATGCCAACTTCCGTCACGAGGACAGCCGTGTCGGCGCCCATGTCGGCAACCCACCACTCAGAACCGGTGAACGTCGCCGTCGTACCAATTTGAGCGGTCGCCATTTCATTGTCGAAATAGCCCTTGATGTTGCCCGAACCGCCGCAGCGCGGGTCAGCGCCGGTACCGTCCGGCGTCAAGAGGAGACGCAGTGACCGAACGCCGCCGAGGTCCGTGCTCGCCCCGGTCGCCACTTCAAGCGCGCAGCGATTCACGCCGGCCGCGATCGTCAACGAGTCGGTGTCGACTTGGAACGGGGCATTCGGACGGTACGTAAAGTCGCCCTGCACACCCCAACCGAAAATGGTCGAGTTGAAGCTGAGACCGAAGACGTCAATGTTCTCCGGGTACTCAACAAACAACTCGGTGTCTTGGTTGAGCGCTACCGTTTCCGCGCCCAGCATCGGGATGACCGCGAGCCCACCAGTCGTAGCGAATTCAGACTGCATGAAGTGCAGAGCGCAGTTCAAGCGCAACGCATTTCCAACTGTCTTGAAGCTGCCGCCCGGCCCCGCGACCAATGCAAATCCAGGGGCAAGGTTTTGCAACGCTGTGTCCGTGGATCCGTTGAGCAAGTTATGCGGGTCCGCGATAAGCGTTTGATCGATGTCCGTGCCATTGGCGGCAAGGGCAATGCCTCTAACGCCAGCGATCGTGGCGCTGGCCGTGGCCGCCGCGTTGGTCGGATTGGTGATTGCCGCGGAATAACCGCAGCCGTTAGGCCCAGCGGCCGAAGAGAACGAGGTGCCTTGGTTTTGACCAAAAGTCGAGTGACCCAACACACCGCTGGCAGCGGTTCGCTTGGAAACCAGTGGCAAGCGGCTGGCATAATTTTGGAAGTAGAAGCCGAACTCCGTCCCTTCCGCCCAATCCGCCAAGTAACGGAACGAAATACCATAGTCGCCAGTCTCGTCCGCGAAACGATCGTTTCCGCGCTCAATGATTGCGCTGGTTTCCAGCGTCGAGCCGGTTGCAGCATTAATTAGGCTGAGTTTCTGCGTCTCGGCGAGGCCCTGCGCGAACTTCACGGTCGCGGCTACCAGCGGGCTATCGCCGCACTCCAGCCTGCCCGCCGTCGACAAGGTCGGGTCGGGCAGCAGGCCCGATCCCACGTTCGCGGGAACGTACGGTGCCTGGACCCGAGCCGTTGCGCCGGTCGCAGCACAGTTCCGGCGCTCGCCGGAGAGCGGGCTCCCCGAAATGAACGAGTATCGATTGATATTGCCGCCGGCGCCGCTGCCGAGCGTGACAATGTCCGACCCCGCGAACGGCGTGCCCGAAGGATCGATCTCAATCGGATCCCAGCCCAGCGCGTAATAGCCGGTGACGGACACATCGAACGGCAGCGAAACCGAAACGAGGGCGGCGGCGACAGGAACGAGCGCTTCCTTGATTTCCGAACCTGGACGGCGAATAGCGGCGACGTCGATTGGATTGAAGACGTTATTGCCGCCTTGGATGAACGTGCTTTCGCCCCAGTTGATCACCTGCTTGCCGACGCGCACGTTCACCGGATTGCCGAGGACGCTGTAGTCCGCAGAGATAAACGCGTCGAGAAGTTCGTAGTTGCGGCCGACGTCGCCGAGCGCCGCGTCGGTCAATTCAGACCGCGCACCTACGTTCTTGTCGTTCAACACCGCATCGTAGAAGCCGACCGCGCGAACAAATACCTTGTAATTGTTCCAGCTGACTTGAAGGTCGTGCGAAGCCTTGACGTTGCCGCCGATCAGATCGCCAGTGTCGAAGTTCAAGCGGCCGTCGTCGCCGTTGATGCTGCCGGAGTAGATACCGGGATTGTTTGTAATCCTCTGGCTGCCGGTGTTTGGAATGAGTCCAACGCCACAAAACGCGACATCCGAGCAAAGACTGATCCGCGGGCCGGAAGTGACCACAACGCCAAGTTCGCGCGGATCCTGCGGGCCACCATTGCCTTCAGGAAGGAACGCCGTGTTGCGCGCCGCTGTGCGAACACTCGCGCCCATCGACACCGTCGTATCCAACGTGATTTGCACATTGCCGAACTTTGTCTCGTATGCCTGAGCTGTCGACACGCAGAGCAGCGCGAGTGCGGCCGCAGATCCCAACAATCCGGTGCGCACCGCTTTAGTTTTCGTCATGACGCAATTCCCTCCTGACCCACCATTTAAGTTTCTGGCTGTCGACAGGGAAAAAACGGGCATTGTCATACCCTTGGCCCCCATCTCTAGCACCCCGCGCTAAGAGCACACGTCTAGGCTGCACAAGTCAATGACGGTTTGACAAAGGGGTCACAGGTTGCCTGGAAGTGAGGCAGATTCGCCACGCTTTTGCCTGCGGTCGCGGCGGTGGGGCCAAGAAACTGGCTCATTTGCTGGACTTGCTTGTCCGCCTCGACTCAACCCTTGTTGCGCCGCACTGGGGCCGCATTTCTGCGGCGGAGTGGCGAAATGAGGACGATCCGCTTCATTTTGCTGTTTGCCTGCTTAGGGTTGGTCGCCGCCTGCGATGCCGCGCCGGAGATTCCGCAGACGCTCAAGTCGGCGGCGAACGCTGTTCTGGGGCCGCCGCCCGATCCGGCGGTCAACAGGGACTGGAAGAATGGTCGGTTAGGGTTTGGGTTGCGCCTGGCTGCTGCTGCCGAGGAACGGGCGACACATTCGGTGACTTACGACGCGGCCTATCAGAGTATCCCTTATCCGAACGGGGATGTGGCGCCGGAGAAGGGCGTTTGCGCCGACGAGATCGTGCGCGCGTACCGGTTGCTCGGCATCGATCTGCAGAAGTTGGTGCACGAGGACATGAAGCGCGCGTTTGCGGTTTACCCGAAGCGTTGGGGATTGAAGGCACCGGATGCGAACATCGATCATCGCAGGGTGCCGAACCTAGCTACGTTCTTCAAACGGCATGGCACGTCGCTGACCATCAGCGACAAGGGCGACGACTACAAGCCGGGCGATGTCGTGGCGTGGGCTTTGGCGGACGGCCGGCCGCATATTGGGATGGTGACGGAGCGGCGCTCCAGCGACGGGAAGCGGCCCTTGGTCATGCACAATATCGGCTGGGGGCCGCAGATCGAAGATATGCTCTTTGGGCTGACGATCACCGGGCACTACCGCTATCACGGAACGGATTCGGCGCGCCCTTCTTGACGAGGAAGCGCACTGCTTCGGCGAGCGAGCGCGAGTCGGCGACCGCATCATGCAACACGCCTTGCGAAACGGCGCCGACATGTTTGGCCAGCATGCCGGAGTGAATGCCGGCGAGCGGAACGCCAACGGTCAACAGCCATTCCTTCAGATTCGTCGACTTGCGGTCGGGCCAAAGGTTTGGCCGCCCAAGCAGCGCTGCGTTCTCTGCGATGATGAGATCGTCGCGGCCATAGCTGTGCAGCGAACGATCGCCGGCGAAGGTCAAGAATTCTCCGATACCGGTTGCGAGATCGACACCTTCGCTCGCCAAACGTTCGTTCGTGATGCGCGTGAGGTCGATCAGATAATCGGAGAGGATCGGGTTCTTCACGGGTTTGATCAGCACCGAGAACGACGCGGTTTCCTTAAGCGTTGTCGCGTCGATGCGGACGGCACCGATTTGCACGACTTCTTTGTATTCGCCCGGTCCGGTCCAGCCGCGCTCCATCGAGCCTTTCCAGGCCGTGAACTCGGTGTCGAAGATGACGACTTCGTCAGGCATTTGGCCCTTGCTGCAGATGCGAATGGGTGTGGTTGCATGCACAGGCGCGATGGTGCAAGCCCTGGCATTAAGCGGACGCGAACGGGATTTGTGGCTAGTATCGCGCCGCTCTCCACCCGGCCGCGCGCTCGCTTGCGGCCTCTACTCGTTGGCCAGACATGACAGCTGCCTTGGAAGCCGATCCGCAAGGGTTCTCGCAGTTCGCCAAACATTTCTTCGCCGGTGCGGCGCCGGAAGACTTAACCGTTTTCTCGAAAGATATTCAGAGCGGCATCGCGCGCTTGTTCTGGCAGGCGGCGGAAGCGCGCAAGCCGGGCGAGATGTTCGTGCGCGTGTTTACGCCTGCGGCTTCGGTCGACGGATTCGCGGCGCCGGTGACGTTGCTCGCCACGATCAACGACGACAAGCCGTTTCTGGTCGACTCGATCTTGAGCGAACTCGGCGAGCGCGGGTTGAAGGTCAAGGCGGTGTTCCACCCGATCTTCAAGGTGAAGCGCGACGCGAACGGTGTGTTCCGCGGCTTCGTGTTCGACGGTTCGGAAGCGGCTTCCGAGAGTATGATTTGCGTGGCGGTCTCGCGGCTCGGCACGGCGGAGCGGATGCGCGCGGTCGAGGGCGGCGTCACGCAGGTGTTGCGTGACGTGCGCGTGGCGGTCGGCGATTGGAAGGCGACGCTGACGCGGCTTGACGAATCCATTGCGGAACTGTGGCAGAACCCACCGAAGATACCGAAAGACGAACTCGACGAGTCGCTCGCCTTCTTGCAGTGGCTGAAGCAGAACCACTTCACGTTTCTTGGCACGCGCGACTATGCGTTCGATCCGAAGGGCGACGGGCAGCTGACGCCGTTGCATGAGACGGGACTTGGGTTGTTGCGCGATCCGGAGCGGCGGGTGATCCGGCGCGGCCAAGACCGCGCGACGATGACGCCGGAAGTGCGCGCTTTCATGATGCAGCCGTCGCCGCTGATCGTCACGAAGTCGCTGGAGAAATCGCCGGTGCACCGGCGGGTGCAAGAGGACTATATCGGCGTCAAGCGCTTCGACAAGGCCGGGAATCTGGTCGGCGAGCGGCGTTTCATTGGGCTCTTCACGTCGACCGCCTATCACGATAGCCCGCGCGAGATTCCGTTCTTGCGCCGGAAGGTGGCGAACGTGATGGCGCAGTCGGGCTTTGCGAAGGGAAGCCACAACGCGAAGGCGCTGGCCGTCGTGCTTGAAAACCTTCCGCGCGACGAACTTTTTCAGGTGTCGGAGGCGGATCTATTGAAGATGGGGCCGGCGCTCGCCTATTTGGGCGATCGACCGGACACCAACGTGTTCATTCGCTTCGATACTTTCGAGCGGTTTGCCTCCGTGCATGTGTACTTTCCGGCGGACAAGTTTCGTGGCGGGTTGATGCGGGCACTCGGCGGGATTTTGACCGATGCTTTGGGCGGGCAAGTGACCAGCGCCTATCCGCACACCGAAGAAGGGCAGATGGCGCGGATCCACTTTATGATCGTGTTTCCCGATCGCAGGCCCGCTTCGTACGATCACGATGCGCTGAAAGCGCGGTTGACCCAGGCGGTCAGACTTTGGAGCGATGACTTTGCCGATGCACTGACGCAATCGATGGCGCCAGAGCACGCGGACGCGATCTTTGCGCAGTATGCCGGCGCGTTCTCGGAAGCCTATCGCGAGGCGTTTGGGCCGGCGGAGGCGATCCTCGACATTGCGAAGATCGAAGAGGTTGCGGCGGCGGGCGCCGGTGCGCTGGCGCTGCGTTCATCGGGCGGTAAGGACCCGAGCGACGGCGTGATCCACTTCAAGATTTATCACGCGGGCGCGGTGATCGAGCTTTCGGACTTGCTGCCGGTCTTGGAAGACTTCGGGCTGCGCGTGATCGAAGAGGTGAACTACCCGGTCAAACGGGCCGGCGTGCCGGTCACCATCCACGATCTCAGGCTCAAAGGGCAGCTTACGCCGGAGCGTGAGGCGTCGATGCGCTTGTTCGAGGACGCGTTCCTAACGGTTTGGAATGGCGGCGCGGAGAGCGACCGATTCAACCGGTTGATCCTGTTTGCGGACCTGCCGTGGCGCGATGTGGCGATGCTGCGGTCCGTTGCGAAGTATCTGCGGCAAGCGACATTCGGCGCGAGCCAAGCCCTGATGGAAGAGGCACTGGCGCGCAATCCGCGGATCGCGGGGGCTTTGGTGCGTCTGTTCAAGGCGCGGTTCGATCTGGCGACCGCGAACCGCGCGCAGCTTGAGGCGAAGATCAACGGCGAGATCGACGAGGCGCTGGCCAAGGTGCCGAGCCTCGACGACGATCGTATCGTGCGCCGCTTCCGCAATGTCATTCAGTCGATGCTGCGCACGAACTTCTTCCAGAAGGGCAAGCCGTCGATCGCATTCAAGATCGACAGCTCGAAGATCGAGGACCTGCCGTTGCCGCGGCCAATGTTCGAGATTTTCGTCTATTCACCGGAGGTCGAAGGCGTGCATCTGCGGTTCGGCAAGGTCGCGCGCGGCGGGCTGCGCTGGTCGGACCGGCGCGAAGATTTCCGCACCGAGGTGCTGGGCTTGGTGAAGGCGCAGCAGGTGAAGAACGCGGTGATCGTGCCGGTCGGCTCGAAGGGTGGGTTCTATCCGAAAAAGTTGCCGCCACCGTCGAACCGCGAAGCGTGGATGGCGGGCGGGATCGCCGCCTACAAGACCTTCATCGCCTCGCTGCTGGACATGACGGACAACATCGCGCCGGACGGCAAAATCGTGCCGCCTGCCGATGTGGTGCGGCATGATCCGGACGATCCCTATCTCGTCGTCGCGGCGGACAAGGGGACGGCCACGTTCTCCGACATCGCGAACGGGATTTCGAAGGACTACGGCTTCTGGCTCGGCGATGCGTTCGCGAGCGGCGGGTCGGCGGGCTACGACCATAAGAAGATGGGCATCACGGCCAAGGGCGCGTGGGAGACCGTTAAGCGTCACTTCCGCGAGATCGGCACCGACATTCAGACGACGCCGTTCACGGTGGTGGGCGTCGGCGACATGTCGGGCGACGTGTTCGGCAACGGGATGTTGCTGTCGAAGGCAACGAAGCTGGTCGCGGCGTTCGATCACCGCGATATTTTCCTCGATCCCTCGCCCGATCCCGCGGTGAGTTTTGCGGAGCGGCAGCGGATCTTCAATCTGCCGCGCTCGTCTTGGGCGGACTACGACCAGGCGAAAATCTCGAAGGGCGGCGGCGTTTATTCGCGCTCGATGAAGAAGATCCCGTTGTCGCCGGAAGTGAAGGCGTTGACGGGGTTGACCGCCGATTCTGCGGAGCCGGCGGAGTTGATGAAGGCGCTGCTCAAGGCGCCGGCCGATTTACTGTGGTTCGGCGGCATCGGGACTTACGTGAAGTCGTCGGCGCAATCGCATGCAGATGTCGGCGACAAGGCGAACGATGCGCTTCGCGTCGATGGCAAGGACATCCGCGCCAAGGTTGTAGGCGAGGGCGCCAATCTGGGCATGACGCAGGCCGGACGCATCGAGTACGCGCATGCCGGCGGACGGTTGAACACGGACGCCATCGACAACTCGGCCGGCGTCGATACGTCGGACCATGAGGTCAATCTGAAGATTCTGCTCAATGGCTCGATCGGTGCGGGCGAATTGAAGGCGGCCGATCGCGATCCGTTGCTCGTGCGGATGACGGATGAGGTCGGGCATTTGGTGCTCGCCGACAACTACAATCAGTCGCTGGCGCTGAGCGTGGCGCAGCTGGGCGGCGCGTGGGAGTCCGACGCTTACGGGCGTTTCATGCGGGCGCTCGAGCGCGAAGGACGGTTGAACCGTTCGGTCGAAGGCTTGCCGTCGAACGACAATCTGCGCGAGCGCGCAAACCGGAACGAGGGCCTAACGCGGCCGGAGCTTGCGGTGCTGCTGGCTTATGCGAAGCTGCAGTTGTTCGATGAGTTGAACTCCTCGGCGCTGCCGGACGATCCGTTCTATGCGGGCACGTTGAAGGCCTACTTCCCGAGCGAGGCCGCGAAGTACGCCAAGGGCATGGGCCTGCACCGCCTGAAGCGCGAGATCGTAGCGACCGTCCTCACGAACGAGATGATCAATCGCGGCGGGCCTGTGTTCATGCACCGGCTGAAAGAAGCGAGCGCGGCGGAGGCCCCTGCCCTCGCCCGCGCCTACACGATCGCGTCTCAGGCGTTCGGCACCGACAAGCTGGTCGCGCGCATCAATGCGCTGGACAACAAGATTGCCGCAGAGGTGCAACTGAAGATGCACGCGCGGCTGGCAATGCAGTTGCTGCGCCAGACGCTTTGGTTCTTCCGGCATGTGCCGGCGACGACGCCGATCGCAGACGCGATCGCGCCCTATGCGCAAGGCATCGACAAGTTGCGCGGCACGTTCTCGACGCTGGTATCGGACGCCGAGGGCAAGGCGATTTCGGATTCGATTGCGGAGCTGCGCGCGGCCGGCGTGCCGGACGATTTGGCCGACGACATCGGCGCGCTGTCTGCTATCGGGGCGACGCCCGACATCACGCGGCTCTCGACGGAAACGAAGAAGCCGCTCGACATGGTGGCGGGCGCCTATTTCGCGGCGGCGCGCACGATCGGCGTCGACCGGCTGAGGCTTGCGGCAGAACGGATGAACCTGCCGGAGCACTGGGATCGCTTGGCGGTCAGACGCTTGATCGACGATCTCTTCGTGCACCAACGCGAACTGGCGGCGCGCGCGCTTAGCAACGGCACGACCGGCGACAATCGCAAGGCGGGCAATGCCGCCGTCGATACGTGGGCGCAAGGGCACCGCGAGCAGGTCGACCGCGTCGGCACGCTGATCGGCGACTTGGAGCGCTCCGGCACGTTCACGGTGGCGAGGCTGACCTTGGCGGCGAGCCAGATTCGGGATTTGTTGGCGTAGTCAGGGATCAGGAAATCAGGAATCAGGGATCTGGGATCTGGGATCTGGGATCAGGGATCAGGGATCAGGGATCAGCCGAATTTGAGAACGACGGCGCCGAGCGCAACGATCGCTGCGCCGGCGAGGCGGCGGGGGGCGGCATTTTCGGCGAAGAAGACGATGCCGATGAGAGCCGCGAAGACGACAGAGGTTTCGCGAAAGGCGCTGACGGCGGCGATGGGGGCAAAGGTCATGGCCCAGAGGACGAGGCCGTAGCTCACGAACGAGAGAGCGCCGCCGATGACGGCGCGGCGCCAGTTTTGCTTGGCGTAGGTCATGATGACGTTACCGCGCAGGATGAGCGCCATGGCGGTCGTTGCGAGGGCAACCACGAAGAATACCCAGCCGTTGTAGGCGAGTGCGTTGCCGGAGGCGCGGACGCCGATGCCGTCGGAGATCGTGTAGAGAGCGATCGAGACGGCGACGGCAGCGGCGAGCAGCGTGCCTTGGCGATGGGCACCGGGGCTCATGCCGACGGTCAAAATGCCGATGCTGATGAGAGCGATGCCGGCGAGGGCCGCTGGGGTTGGGATTTCGCCGACGGCTACGACCGCTAGTCCCGCCACCATAAGCGGCGGGAGCCCGCGGGCGATCGTGTAGACGTGGCTGAGTTCGCCTCTCTCGTAAGCGCGGGCGAGGAAGTAGACGTAGGGCAGATGGAGGACGGCGGTGACGCCGATCCAGAGCCACGCTGCCGGGTCAATTGGTCCCGCAATCAGCGCGACGACGAGGCCGATGGTCCCCGCGACCGCGAAGAGCAGCGTCGCGTCGAGCAGGCGGTCGTTGCCGGCCCTCAAGCTTGCGTTCCAGGTCGCGTGCATCACCGCCGCGGCCAGCGCGGCGGCGACGGCTTCCCATGGCATGGTCATTCGTTAATCGATCGATGGGGGTGACGCACGGATGCACTGGAGCTTGGCGCTCACGGTTCCGTCAAGGCACTCGCTTGTCGCGCCGGTTCATGCGTAAGCTTGGCGACCACGCCATTGCAACGTTCCAGGGTCCTATGAACGAGACGGCGCCGCCTGCCAAACCGACGACGCTTGAGCGTTGGCAAACCGCGCCGTCCGGCGTGTCAGCGAGCGGCGGGGCTTGCGCCTCACCACTGGGTCAATGGGCGTGGGCTTGGTTTGAAGGTGCGCGCAATCCGCACGTCCTGCTGATCACGATCTATATCTTCGCGCCTTACTTCGCGCAGCATTTGGTCGGCAACGCGGTCAAGGGCCAGGCGCTCTGGGCGGATCTCAACTCCGCCGCTGGGTTTATCATAGCGATCGTGGCGCCGTTCATGGGCGCGATCGCGGACGCCGGCGGGCGGCGCAAGCCTTGGCTGTTCGTCTGGTCGGTGTCGCTGGCGGCGACCGCCGGCTTGCTTTGGTATGCGTTGCCGAACGAGGGCGGGCTTTCGTTCGTGGCGATTTGCGCGCTTTTGATCGCAACGTTCGTGTCTTTCGACTTCACAGCCGTGTTTCACAACGCCATGCTTCCGACGCTGGTGCCGGAGAAGAAGGTCGGTGCGTTGTCCGGGCTGGCGCTCGCGCTCGGCAATCTCTCGGGCGTGGTGCTGCTTGTCTTCATGTTGATCTTCTTCGTGTTGCCGGGCGTGGTCGATTGGCCGTTCGTGCCGGCCGCGCCTTGGTTCGGGATCGACCAAGCGGCGCACGAGCCGGAACGGATGGTCGGGCCGCTCTTCGTCGTTTGGTTCCTGATCTTCGGGTTGCCGATGTTTTTCTTTACGCCGGACCAGCCGAAGACGGCGCTCGGGCCGCTGGCTGCGATCGACCGCGGCGTGACGTCGTTGCTACGCACCGTGCGCGGCCTTCGCAACTATAAGAATGTAACGACCTATCTGGTCGCGCGGATGATCTATAACGACGGCAACAACGCGATCCTGATCTTCGGCGGCATCTATGCGTCGACGACGTTCGCGTGGGGGCCGCTGGATATGCTGGTCTACGGCGTCGTCTTGAGCATCTTCGCGACGTTCGGCGGCGTGTTCGGCGGCTGGCTCGACCACACGTTCGGCTCGCAGCGCGGGATCATGATCTCGGTTGGGGGCACGATGGTCGGTTTAGTCCTGTCGCTCTCGATGGCGCCGGACACGATCTTGTTCGTGATCCCGTACGACACGACCCTGCCTCCCGTGCATAGCCTGCCGTTCTTCAACACCTGGCCGGAATTGATCTATCTGATCATTGTGATCATCATCGCGATCTTCATCACGGCGTCCTATGCGAACAGCCGCACGATGCTGGCACGGATTGCGCCAGCGTCGAAGATGACGGAATTCTTTGGGCTTTACGCGCTATCGGGCACGGCGACGGCATTCCTCGCGCCGTTTGTCGTCGCGCGCGCGACGGAGTGGTCGCAAAGCCAAGCGATCGGGCTTGGCTCGATCTTGTTCTTGCTCGCAATCGGTTTCGCGATGATGCTGTTCGTGAAGAACGAACGCGCGGTGGCGGTGGCGTGAGCTTCGTCAGAGCCTGAAGTGGCGCATGCCGGTGTCGAGCGTGGACCTTCCAGGCTGCGATCCGCGGCACTGTCGCTTATTTGGCCCGCGCCGACGCCGACCGTCACACGCGTTCGCGTAGACGGCCGGGTTCGACTTCACATACTTCGAGAGGCGGGCTTCGTTCGAGTTCGCTTTACTTGCCGAACTGGAAGTTGATGTTCGCCATGACCGCGTGACTTTGAACGTCATAGTCATAGGTGCCTTCCGGCGGCGAACCGCCGGGGCGGCTGGCGAGCGTTATTTTGATGTCGCCGGCATCGACATAGCGGTAGCCGACACCGATCGAGGTCTTGTCGCCGATCTTGTAGTTGATGCCGGCGCCAAGTTGCCAAGCGAAGTCGTCGCCCGAACCGTCAGCCAACGCGCCGTGCTTCAGTTCGTTGTCGGCGTAGCCGATGCCGCCACCGATGTAGGGCGTCAAGTCGCTGCCCAAGTCGATGTCATACCAGGCGTTCGCCAGAAGCGTCCACGTCTGCAGCTCGCCGCGGCCTGATGCAACGGATGTCCCCCCTGCAAAAGTTCCAGTGAGAGTGAGAGTGCCGGCTGAATCTGGGAATGTAGCCGTTCGGGTTGTTGCTCCCGGATTTGTAACGACCTGGTTTCCGCTCTTGAACTTGTTCTGACGGTAGGCAAGCTCCAGCTCGCCGCGCAGTCCCTTCAACACCTGGCTGAGATCACCACCGACAGCGGCTCCCAACACGAAGCCACCTTCAGCTTTCGCGCCACTGTTGAAAAAATTCGACGCAAACGTGAAGGTCGTGGCGTGCGAGTGGGTGGTCGTATTCGTTGTCCCGTGACTGCCAGAAACTGGGACCGCGACAGTGCCCGAGCCAGAGTGGCTTTTGAGATCGTTGGCGCGGTTCCAGCCGCCGAAGAGCGAGATGTAAGTGCCGCCCGCTTGGGCCACCGGAACCGTGGCCAACACTGCTGCACCGGCCGCCGAAGCCAACAAGGTTGTCTTGAAACGCATAAGCTATCTCCCCGGAAATCCGTCGTGAGTGCCGGCGCCCAATGGCCGACTCGATTCGCACATCACGAAGACTATCGAGAGAGCGGGTTCTTCAGACAACGACGGCTTTCGCGCCGCGGCAATCAATGTGTGCAGTGAGTCTTCTGTGCATCAGTGCGAAGCGCCAATCGCGTCGCGCAATTGCGCAACGCTGCGTCTGTATTTCCGGAAGCGCTGGGTCTGCAGCACCGACCATCGCGACGCGTCGTCTGCTAATGCCTGAAGTGGCGCATGCCGGTGAAGACCATGGCAAGGCCGCGATCGTCGGCGGCGGCGATGACTTCGTCGTCGCGGATCGAGCCGCCGGGTTGGATGACCGCGGTCGCGCCCGCTTCGGCCGCGGCGAGTAGGCCGTCGGCAAACGGGAAGAAGGCGTCAGAGGCGACGGCAGAACCTTTTGCAAGCGACTCGCTTAGCCCCGCCGCCTTCGCGGCTTCTTGCGCTTTCCAGGCGGCGATGCGCGCGCTGTCGATGCGGCTCATCTGGCCCGCGCCGATTCCGGCGGTAGCGCCGTTCTTGGCGTAGACGATCGTGTTCGACTTCACGTGCTTGGCCACGCGGAAGGCGAAAAGGAGATCGGCGAGTTCGCGGTCGGTGGGCTTGCGCTTCGTTACGACGCGCAGATCCTTTTCGGTGATGCGGCCGGCGTCGCGCGACTGAGCGAGGAAGCCGCCCGCCACCGTGCGTAGCGTCATGCCGGGCGTGGCGGGATCGGGCAGCCCGCCCGCAAGCAGCAGGCGCAGGTTCTTTTTTGCGCTCAAGATTTTCTTGGCATCTTCGTCGGCGTCAGGAGCGATGATCACTTCGGTGAATATCTTCGCGAGTTCGCTGGCTGTGGCGCCATCGAGTTTACGATTGCAGGCGATGATGCCGCCAAAGGCGCTCACCGGATCGCAGCGCAGGGCCAACGTGTAGGCCTCAACCAGCGTCGGCGCGGTTGCGACGCCGCACGGGTTCGCGTGCTTGATGATGGCGACAACCGGCGTCTTCGGGTCGAACTCGGCGACGCATTCGTAGGCTGCGTCGGTATCGTTGATGTTGTTGTAGGAGAGCTCCTTGCCGCCGACTTGTTCGGCCGTGGCGACGCCGTAGCGTTGTTCGCCGGTAACGTAGAACGCCGCCTGCTGATGCGGGTTTTCGCCGTAGCGCAGACCTTGCTTCAGCTTGCCGCCGATCGCGAAGCGGCGCGGGGGCGTGCGATCTTCGACCTTCTTGTTCGCCGCGAGTTCACCTTCGAACCAGTTTGCGATCGCGGCGTCGTAGGCCGCGGTGCGGGCGTAGGCGCGGGCCGCGAGCGTCTTGCGGGTGGCCAGCGAGAGCGAGCCCTTGTTCGCGTTCAGCTCACCCAAGGTCGTTGCATAGTCTTCGACATCGACGATCACGGCGACGTAGCCGTGATTCTTGGACGCGGCGCGGATCATCGCGGGGCCGCCGATGTCGATGTTCTCGATCGTGTCTTCGAACGAAGCTTTGCGGGCGACGGTCGCTTCGAACGGATAGAGATTGCACACGAGCAGATCGATGCCTTCAATGCCGTGCTCTTTCATCGCCTTGGCGTGGCTGGGTTCGTCGCGCAACGCGAGCAGGCCGCCATGGACGCGCGGGTGCAGCGTCTTGATGCGGCCGTCCATCATCTCCGGGAAGCCGGTGACGGTTGAGACATCGGTGACCTTGAGGCCTGCGTCGGCGATCGCCTTTGACGTGCCGCCGGTCGAGATCAAATCGACGCCGAGGGCGGCGAGGCCCTTGGCGAAGTCGATGAGGCCGGTCTTGTCGGAAACGGAAATGAGCGCCCGGCGAACGGGACGAAAGTTCTCAAAGGTCATGGGGGCGCCTGTTCCATCGTTGGCGCGGGCGCAATAGCACGCGAAGGCACTCTCCCCCAAGCGCCGGAATGTCTCAATTCACAGGCGTCTCAGCGCTCGCGTTTGTGGCCTTTTTCAAGGCCCATTTCACGATTGTCGGCTCGCCTGCGACGCTGCCCAGGACCACGATCTGCTGTGATTTGCGGATCGCGTCGCCGGTGCCGAGATAGACGCCGTCGGTGAGGTCGAGGTCGGCGTCGCTGCCGAAGCGCCAGGTGTTGCCCGAAGGGAGCGTCAGGATCACGGCACGCTTGTCGGCGCTGCGCGCGGCTTTCACCGAGGGGTGCAGGTGGAAGCGCACGGCGAAGCGGCGCTCGGCACCTATGCGCGGGACGAGCCGGTCTTCGCCGCGGATGTCGCTGCCGTCATGGGAGAGGAACAGGCGGCGCTCATGCGTGATGCCGAACGGGCGCGCGTAGCCGTCGTGGTTGGTCTCGAGTAGGACGCCGTCTTCGTTTTCGTTGCGTTTGGTTTCGACGCGGGTCGGACCATCGACAAGACGTGGCCCGAGCAGGCGCTGTGCCCACGGGCCGCTCATGATGTGGGCGGATGAGGTGTCGGCGACGGTGACGGTCGAGTGCGCGGCGGTCGCGCGCATCGCCTGCGTCCACTCGGTGCCCTTCGTGTAGGACGAGCCGCAGTTGACGATGATGCGTTCGTCGCCGGCCGAGAGTTCGAACGAGAGCGAGCCCGCGTGCGTGCCGGTCGAGAGTGCCGGCGGCGGCATGAGGCCGACATCGACAATGGCGAGCGTCTCGCCGCCGGTGAGGCGCTGATAGCCGCCGAGCGACGTGGGCGCCAAGCGGCTGCGGCCGGAGTCGTAGGAGAGCAGTGTTTGCGCCCAGCCGCCGACACCTTCGGTGCTGCCGTTGAAGAGTGCGAGGCGGCCGTCGCCGTGCAGCAGGAAGCGGATCATGGGCATCATGCGGTCGAGCGCGCGGCGGATCGTGACGGGCACGATCAGATCGCGCTGGACCATCGCGTCGACGAGCGAGAGCAGGTCGCTTGCAACAGCAAGGACCGTTTCGGGATTGCGGCTGATGTGGCTGCCGTCGGGGAGGATTTGTTCGCCGAGTTGTTCGGCGAGCATGTGCAGGCCCTTGGCCATGCGGCCATCGCCGCCGGGGAGGAAGACACCCGACTGCACGAGGCCGATCGCGGTCGTCATACGGTCGATGCCGGGTGGCGCAGCTTGAGCGGTCTTGGCGAGGTGGCGCGCTTGGCGCGACATCGAGAGCAGGACACGGCTTCTGAACAACACGTCGGCGTTTTGCAGGATCAGCTTGCCGAAGCTCGCCCACGTCATCAGGCGGCGTGCGATCACGTGCGGGCGCCAGGCGACGTCATGCCAATTGCCGTGTGCGCGGACCCAATGAGCGATCAGCTGGCGCAGGTGTTCTTGCACGGGCTCGGAGCCACCAGCATCAAAGTGGCGGAGCCAATGGAACGAATGCAGGCTTTCGCTCCAGAGTTCACTGGGCGGGTTGATGAAGAACGGTGAGCCGTCGCGCGCGGTTGCGTCACCGCCCGGCATGCGGAAGCGGCCCATGAGCAGAAGCTCGGCCTCGGCGATGCTCTTCGGGTAGAACGAGCGCGGGTGGACAAGGACGCGGTCGGGGGCCGGGCCGTTTAGGCCGCGTTGCCAAAAGCCCGATTTGTGCAGGCGGCGCGCGATCGCCTCGCGGGCGCCGGCGCGCGCGCCTTCGATGAACTCGCGCGCGTGGGCACCGACGTTGAGCTTGTAGACGGGCGGCTTCTCGTCCGCCGCCGCTTGTTCAGCCGCCGCCACGGAGTTTTGCGATGTTGTCGCGATAGCGGGCGGCTCCGCCTGCAAACGCGGCGGTTCCGGCGACGAGGACGTCGGCTCCTGCTTCGACAGCGAGGGCAGCGGTTTGCCCATTGATACCTCCGTCGACCTCCAACTCAATCGCCCTGCCCGATCGATCGATCAGCGCGCGGATGTCCCGCATCTTGGCGCGCTGCCCATCGATGAAGCTTTGCCCCCCGAATCCCGGATTGACGGTCATCACGAGAATCAGATCGATGTCGCCCAAGATATGCTCGATTAGCGAAATCGGCGAACCCGGATTGAGCGAGACACCGGCTTTTTTGCCGAAACTCTTGATCAATTGCACCGTCCGGTGGACGTGCGGGCCAGCTTCGGGGTGAACGGTGATGATATCGGCGCCCGCATCGGCGAATTCCTTAATGTAGGGATCGACCGGGGAAATCATCAAGTGGACGTCGAGCGGCAGCTTTGTGTGAGGGCGTAGCGCCTTCACCATTTGCGGACCGATCGAGATGTTGGGCACGAAATGGCCGTCCATCACGTCGACGTGGATGTAGTCGGCGCCGGCCTCTGTCACCGCGCGGACTTCCTCGCCCAACCTGGCGAAATCCGCGGCGAGAATCGAGGGGGCGATCTTCGGGAGCTTCTTCATGGGCGGGGCTTTAGCGGGTTCATGGGCGGCTCCGCAAGCGGGCGGCGTAGAAGCCGTCGAGGCCGCCGATATCTGCCCACTGATTGGGGAGTGTGCGCAGGTCGCCGGCCTTGGTTGCGAATTCGCCCATGATGGGGTCGCGGGTGAAGGCTTTGTTGTTGGCCAGAAAGGCGTCGACGATGTGTTCGCCTTCTTCGGGGGCGAGCGAGCAGACGCAGTAGAGGAGCGTGCCGCCGGGCTTGACCATCTCCGCCGCGGCGTCGAGCAGGCGGCGTTGCAGGTCGGCTTGGGCCATGACGTCGGAGAGGTCTTTGCGCCAGAGCACGTCGGGGTGGCGGCGGACGGTGCCGGTGGCGGTGCAGGGCGCGTCGAGGAGGACGGCGTCAGCCAGAGCTTTGGGGCGCCAGGTTAGGGCGTCGGCGACTTCGATCTCGGCCGTGAGCTTCAGGCGGGCGAGGTTTGCCATCACGCGCTTCATGCGCTCGAAGGCGTGATCGACCGCGGTGACTTTCGCCCCAGCTGCAGCAAGTTGCGCGGTCTTGCCGCCGGGGGCGGCGCAGAGGTCGATGACGGTTTTGGTTTTGACATTGCCGAGCAGGGTCACGGGGATCGCAGCGGCTGCATCTTGGATCCACCAGGCGCCTTCGGCATAGCCAGGGAGGTCTTCGATGCGTCCGCCGGCGGCGCGACGAAGGGTGCCGCTCGCGAGTAGCTTCGCGTCGAGCTTTTGCGCCCAGGCTTCGGCGTCGTCTTTAACGGTGATGTCCAGCAGCGGTTCGACGGCGTGCGCTTTGGCGATCGCTCGCGCGGCGTCTTCGCCGTAGGCTGCGACCCAGTTGTCCCAGGCCCAGGGCGGCGTGTTGAGGCGTTCGGCATCAAGCGTCGGAAGCATCGCCTTGCCTTCGCCGGCAATGCGGCGCGCGACGGCGTTGATCAGGCCTTTGAAGTGGCGGGCGCGGTGATCTTTATCGGCGAGGGCGACGGCAGAGCTGACCGCCGCGTGCGGGGCGACGTCGAGGAAGAGAAGTTCGGCGGCGGCCAGACGCAGGATTAACTCCGCAGGGCCCGAACGCACCGGAAGCGGTTCGCGCAGGAAGCTTGCAATGACGTGATCGATTTCGCCGAGACGGCGGAGCGCGGTGGTGACGATGGCGCGGGCGAAGGCGGCGTCGCGCGGTTCGAGGCCGGCTTTGGCCAGTGCTTGCTCAAGCGATTCCGTCAACGGGCGTTCGCTGAAGAAGACGGACGATAGCGTCGCAAGAGCCGCGCCGCGCGCACCTAGGCCTTGGGTCTCGGCCGGTTTCGCGCGCGGCTTCAACCCCAAGGCCCACGGCGCGGCGCTTCTTGCGCGGCACCGTACATGCCTTGGGCCATCTCTTGCAGCTTCGCGATGCGGTTTTGCGTCGACGGATGCGTCGAGAAGAGATTGTCCATCCCCTGCCCCGCCAGTGGGTTGATGATGAACATATGCGCGGTCGCGGGGTTACGCTCCGCGTCCGTGTTCATCACGCGCTCAGCGCCCGATTGAATGCGCTCGAGCGCCGAGGCGAGCCAGAGCGGCTGGCCGGCGATTTCAGCGCCGATGCGGTCGGCCTCGTACTCGCGGGTGCGGCTGATCGCGGACTGCACCAGTAATGCCGCCATCGGGGCCAGGATCACGAGCGCGAGCGAGCCGATGATGCCGAGCGGGTTGTTGCGGTTGTCGCCGGAGCCGAAGAACATGCCGAAGTTGGCCAGCATCGAGATCGCGCCGGCGACGGTGGCCGTCACGGTCATGATCAACGTGTCGCGGTTCTTGATGTGAGCGAGTTCGTGGGCGAGGACGCCAGCGAGCTCTTCGCGCGAGAGGCGCTGCATGATGCCCGTCGTCACGGCGACCGCGCCGTGCGCCGGATCGCGGCCGGTCGCAAAGGCGTTCGGTTGCGGGTTCTGCACGATGTAGACCTTCGGCATCGGCAGCTGGGCGCGGCGGGCGAGTTCGCGCACGAGGCCGACAAGGTCGGGGTCCGAGCGCTCGTCCACTTCCTGCGCGCCGTACATGCGCAGGACCATCTTGTCCGAGTTCCAATAGGCGAAGGCGTTCATGCCGACAGCGATCAGGAAGGCTACGACCATGCCGGTCGAGCCGCCGATCATGCCGCCGATGCCGACGAACAGCGCCGTCATCACGCCGAGCAAAAGCGCGGTTTTGGTCCAGTTCATCGATAGGGGCCCTGCATCCGAGTCATGGGCAGAGATTTAGGTGCGATGAGGGCCTCCATCAAGGAACTCTATGGCGCAGGCGGTGCTGCCGCCGTCGGCGGGGTTTCCGCGGTTGGCGGCGCGCCCTGCGCGGCCGGTTGCGCTGCAACAGGCACGGATGAACGCTCGTTAAGGTTCTCGGCCTTCCAGTGCATGGCCATCGAAACGCGCGAGCGGCCGGACGGGTGGTCGTAGAAGACGAACTCCTCCCACGGCGTCGGGTCGAGTTTGCGGTACTCCGCCAGCTTGAGCGCGATCGTCGCGAACCCATCCGGCTCGCGGGCGGCGTTCAGGCCGTAGATGTCGGCTTCGGCCTCGTTCATCCGGATCACACTGTTCGTGATCGGCGTCCCGACCAGGCCGATGATCGAGAGCATAAGCGAGAGGACGGCGAAGCCGGCAGGATCGGCGATATCGCGGATACCCCAGAGGCCGCCAAAGGATCCGGTCAGCGCGTGGAAACCGAAATGCGCGATCGCGAAGGCGATGAGCGATAGGATCGAGGCATAGGCGATCAACTCGTTCACGTGACCGAGTGCGTAGTGGCCCATCTCGTGGGCCATGACGGCGCGCACTTCGGCGGGCGTGCCGCGGTTCAAGAGGTTGTCGTTCAGCGAGATGCGCGTCGTGCCCAGGAACCCTTGGACGTTTGCGCTGATCCGTTTGGTTTGCTTTGAGGCGTCGACTTCGAAGACGTCGTTGACGGGGATGCCGTTCGCGCGGGCAAGCGACAGGATTTCTTGTTTCAGCTCGCCGTCGCGCATGGGCTTATACTCATTGAACAGCGGCGAGATGAAGACCGGGGCGATCAATGCGGCGAAGGCGAAGAACAACGACGTCGCGCCGGCGCCCCAGATCCACCACGTGTTCGGCGCGCGGCGGATGATGGCGTAGAGGATCGTGAAGAAGACGGCGCCCATCACCAGGCCGACAGCGCCGCCGATCAAGTATTCGCCGAACCATTCGTCATAGGATTGATTCGACAGTCCGAACGCATGCTCGCGCGTGAACCCGACATACATCGTGTAGGGGAAGGTCAGCGCGGTGGTGAGCGCGATGAAGAGCGCGAAGAAGACGAAAGTTTGCAGCCAGCGCCACGGAAGATTCTCAGCGAGGCTGCGCAAGCCGGACGCGACGCGCGTGAAGAGGAGGAGAAGCGCTATGCCGATCGAAATGGCGGCGTCATAGAGGATCAACCAATAGCCGCCTTCGAAATAGGCGTCGGATTTCGCCTTGGCCTCACCGGTGATCGTGGCCAGATAGGCTTCGGTTGCGGCCTTCGGATCGAAGTCCGACGCGTGCGCGGCGGCGGCCAACATCGACAAGAGAACGATCGAGAAAAAACTGACGCGCTTTAACATGAGCCCCCCACAAGCTTGCGCGGATCATATGGGGACACAGCGCGCACGTCGCGCGACAAAGCGCGTTTCACGCGGACGTGAGCGCTGTTGCGATGCAGCAGTTCGCGCGCCATATTGTTTGTTATGAGCGAGAAGGAAATCGCCGAGCGGATTGCCGCCGCCGCGCAACGCGCGCTTGCGGAGGCTGAGGCGCGGCGCGCCGAACAGGCGAAAAACGAAAAGCCGCGACCAAAGGAAATCGGCGGGCCGGCGGGGCCGGAGCCGACGCGCTTCGGCGACTGGGAGCGCAAGGGAATCGTCAGCGATTTCTGAGGCTTAGCCACGAATGGCGCAGAAAACAGCATAAACTGACCCGAAACAGCGTAACAGTGGCCGATTTGAGCCAAAAATTGCGTAACTCGGCCGCTACATGGATGTAACTTGTTACGGGAATGGGGCTCGCTCAGTTCTGGGATCGAGATCGTGCGGGCGAGCGATTTCAGCATTGGAACAATACTAGAACATACTGTGGCAAGAGTCAATGCGCGATCAAGCCTCTCCAATGCCAAGCTGGCTGATTGATCTCTCGGACATCATGCTGATGCGGCGGCGGCTCGAGTTGAACTCGCCGCTACCGGTCGCAGAGGTGCAGCGCACGTTGATGACGCTGTTCCGCTTCGATCTCACCGTTCATGGCCGGGTTAGAGGCGACAGATTTTGGTTTCGCCGGCGTCGGCAGCTGTTCTCGGGGAGCCAGTTCGAGACGTACATTGTTGCCAAACTCACGGCGGAGGGCAAAGGAACGCGTGTGTCGGGTGCGATCGGCCTTGGCGCTGTGATGACGATCTTCGTGCTGGCTTGGTTTGCCGTCGCCCTTGCAATGCTTGCTAGCGTGTTGGGCTTTGTCGTTGCGCACCCGAGCGCGGAGTCACTGATCGGCCTTGCCGTGCCGGCAGCGCTCGTGGGCATCATGTGGGTCATGGCGTACAGCAGTCGACGCGAGGACGAGCCATGGCTGACCGACGTCTTGAAGAAGGCTCTGCGCGCGGCGTGAGAAAGATGTCCCACGCAAAGCCGCGATGAAGAACCTGAATTGAAGGTGCGCCTGATTGGGAGCGACAATGCGGATCGAAGCCAAAACGCTTGAGAATGGATTCGTGCGCTTGGAGCCGCACGCGGCGGTGCATCGCGAGGGGTTGCATGCGGCGGCGGCGGGGGATCAGGCGCTCTTTGCCTATATGCCGGCCGATATCAGCGGTAGCGGGTTCGACCGGTGGTTCGACTGGACGACTTCGGTGAGCACCGGCGAACGCGAACTGGCGTTCACGGTGCGACGGCTTAGCGATGCGCGCATCGTCGGATCGACGCGCTATCTCAACATCGAACTCGCGCACAAGCGGGTCGAAATCGGGCACACGTGGTACGCGCGTGAGGCGTGGGGCGGGCCGGTCAACCCGTCGTGCAAGCTTTTGCTGTTTCAGTTTGGGTTCGAGGCGCTCAAGCTGAACCGGATCGAGCTCAAGTGCGACGCGCGCAACTTGCGCTCGCGGGCAGCGATCGCCAAGCTGGGCGCGCGCGAGGAGGGCACGTTGCGCCGGCATATGGTCATGCCCGATGGGTATGTCCGCGACACGGTCTATTTCAGCGTGCTCGCCGAGGAGTGGGCGGCCGTTCGGACCGGACTGGAGAGGCGGTTGGTTTAGAGTTATTTCACGCGACGGCGCCAATTATTGGCGGTGACAGCGCGGGACGGCAGGCGTAGGCTCATGGCTAGGCGATGATGGATGGAGCACATGAGTGACATCAATCTGCGCTTTGCCGATGCGCTCGGCAAGATCAGAAACGCGGCCACGGCTGCTGAGATCTGGGTCTGCCTCAAGACTTTCGCCGCGCCGTTCGGTTACACGCATTTGGCCGGCGTTGACGCCGCCCGGCTTGCCGGCGGCGCAACAGACGCGACGTTTTACACCGACGCGCCGCACGTGGCGCCCGTGATCGACCGGACCTACACCTATGCCTCAGCGCCGTTTGTCGAGCGGGCGCTGCGATCGCCGGAAACGTTCTTGCTCTCCGAGTTGCGCGACAATCCGGCGACGACCGGAAAGTGGACCGATCTGTTCGCGGATGTCGTGAAGCGGGGGGACGGGTTGATCGTGCCGGTCTATAGCGGCGACGAGCCGCTCGCCGGGTTTATCTTCGGCGGCTTGAAGCCGGACACGTCGCCGCTCACACGGGCGATGCTGCAAGTTCTTTCGCACGCGGCGTTCGCGCGCTACAGGGAAATGCTGAGCGACAAGGCGCCGATGACGCCCTACGCGTTGTCGGCGCGCGAAGTCCAATGCCTGCGTGCGATCGCCGGCGGCGAAACCGATGGCCAGGCGAGCGGCCGGCTCGGCATCAGCGCGCGTACGGTGCGGTTCCACATCGACAACGCGAAAACGAAGCTCAACGCGAAGTCGCGGATCCAAGCGATCACCAAGGCGCTGAACGAGCGGATCATCACGGTCTAGAGTAGTGGCGCGGTGTTGGCGGCGCGGCCTGCGGTCGCGCGTGCGATCGGCGAAGAGCTGGCGCTTTGGGCGGCGTGAGGGCGGTCTTGCCAAAGTACCTTGGTACTATCGGGCTCATGGCCAAGAACACTTCGATTTCACTGGGCGATCACTTTGCCGATTTTGTCGATGCCCAGGTCACGTCGGGCCGGTTCGGCTCGGCCAGCGAAGTCGTCCGCGCCGGGCTGCGCCTGCTTGAGGAGCGCAGTATGAGACTGACGGCGCTGCGCACGGCGCTTGTCGAGGGTGAGACGAGCGGTGCGGCGCGATCGTTTGATCGAGACGCGTTCAAGGCGCGGATGAAGGGCAAGCGGCGGCCGAAGCGCCGCAATGGCTGAGTATCGGCTTACGCCGCGCGCAGAGCGCGACCTGGAAGAAATCCGGGCTGATCGATGCGATGGAGATTCTGGCCGAGAACCCTTCACACGGCCGAACCGCCGATCACATTCGAAAAGGCTACCGGCGTCAGAACGTCGGGGGGCATGTCATTTTCTTCAAGCGCACGAGCGAGGGCGTATCGGTCGTGCGCGTCCTTCACCAGCGGATGGATTTCGAATCGCAGCTTGATCCCGATTGAGCTCGGGGTTGTGGCAAAGGAAGATTCTCACCGCGAAGCGGCGAAGTTAGCGCGCAATCAGAGTCGGACTGGCGCTTCGCGCCGAAGGCAGCACCACATCGTGGCATCGTGTGAGACCCCTTCTTCGTGAACCTTTCGCGCACACTTGCGCTTTGTGGTGAACCCTTCTGCCGGGTCTAGCCGTCGCCCATGATTCAGAGATAACGTCGCCCCGTTATACGAGCGAGGACGTTATGGGCGGCATTCAGAACCCGGATTTGGTCGTTGTGGGGGGCGGGATTGCGGGTGGGGCGTTTTCGACGGTGATGGCGCGCGCCGGATACTCGGTCGTGATGATCGAGATCACCGAGGAGCATCGCGACGTCGTGCGCGGCGAGTGGCTGTCGCCGTGGGGCGTGTTGGAAGCGAAGCAGCTTGGCCTTTACGAGCTCTATCGGTCGCACGGGGCGCATCACATCACGCGGCATGTCAGCTACGACGAAGATCTGCCGATCGAGATGGCGGAGGCGATGCCGATCGACCTGACCGCGCTTGCGCCGGGCAGCGGCGGCGCACTTGCGATTGGGCATCCGCGGCTGTGCGGAATTTTGGATGACGCGGCGGTCGCTGCGGGCGCCACGTTTTTGCGCGGCGTGCGCAAGACGCGGGTGACGGCGGGGGCTCAGCCGGTGGTGACGTTCGAGCATCTAGGCGTGGCGCACGAGCTCAAGCCGCGGCTTGTCGTTGCGGCAGATGGGCGGCACGGCAAGACGCTTCAACAGGTTGGGATCCATCACGAGGCGGACCCCGTGCATCATTGGTTCTCGGGCATGCTGGTCGATGGCATCGATGGGTGGCCGGCCGAGAAGCAGACGATCGGCGTCGCCGGGAACGTGAATTTCTTCGTCTTCCCGCAAGGCGACGGCAAGGCGCGGCTCTATTTGGGTGCGGCACTCGACGACAAGGAGCGCTTCATGGGCGACGGGGCGCAGCAGCGCTTCGTCGACGCGTTCCGCTTGGCCTGCGTGCCGCAGTCGGAGGCGATCGCGAACGCCAGACCTGCGAGCAACTGCTTCGTCTATCCGAACAACGACACGTGGTGCGATGCGCCTTACGTGGCGGGCGTGGTCGCGATCGGCGACGCGGCCGGACACAACGATCCGATCATCGGGCAGGGCTTGTCGATCACGCATCGCGACGTGCGCATGGTGAGCGACATCTTAAAGGGCTCCAGCGATTGGTCGGTCGAAGCGTTTGCGAGCTACGGCATTGCGCGGCGCGAGCTGTTGCGCCGGTTGCGGCTTTCGGCGAAGTTGACGGCGGCGCGCGACTGCGAGTTCGACTCCCGCGCCCGCGAACGGCGAATGAAGCTGATGCAAAGCGCGTTCACGAACCCGATGCTAACAGGGCTGTTGTTGGCACCGATCGCCGGCCCGGACACGATGCCGGCAGAAGCGTTCGACGAAGCCGCGCTGGACGCGCTGCTGGCGGCGTAGGCCTGCTCAGCGGCGCAGCGTCTGGTTCAGCTCTTGCGGCTGGAGCGGTTCGGCGCGGCGGGTTTTGTAGGCGAGATGGTTTTCGAGGACGCGCATGACGTAGTTGCGGGTTTCGTCGAAGGGGATGGCTTCGATCCAGTCGATGACGCTCGTCTTTGGATCGCGCGGATCGCCGTGGGCGGTGACCCAGCTTAAGACACGCGCTTTGCCGGCGTTGTAGCCCGCGATGGCGAGCGGCCAGGAACCGTTCAGCGCATCGAGCAGGTCTTTCACGTGATAGCAGCCGAGCGCCAGATTGGTTTCGGGCTTGTGCAGGTCGTTCGCGCCGGCGAAGGGGATGGCATAGCGGCGGGCGACGTCTTGCGCGGTTGAGGGCAAGAGTTGCATCAGACCGCGGGCGTTGGCGTTGCTGACGGCGGCGGGATCGAACTCGCTCTCTTGGCGGATTAGCGCGAGGATGAGCGTGGGCGGCACGCCGGACGCGGTGCAGGCGGCTGGCAAGTCGATCAGCGGATAGAGTTGGTCCGGCCGCACGACGCCGAGCGTCTGCGCCTTCTTCGCGCTGCGCACGGCGCCGTAGGTGTTGCCGAGTTTGGTCAAGCGCTCACTGAGCGCCGTGGCGCAGGCGGTCGATTGGCAGCCGTCGATCGCGGCATTCGCGAACGCGTTGGCGCGACGGATGTCGCCGATGAGGATCAGCGTCGCCGTGGCTTGGAGAAGTTCTTCGACGTTCTCGCTAGCCGTTGTGGCGGACGGCTTGGGCGTGGGGCTCGCAGCGGGTGGCGGCTCTTTCAACGACTCAAACGCAAGGCGGCCATAAAACGCGTTTGGTTCCGCGGCCGCTTCGGCGAGTGCTTGTTGCGCCTTCGCGTCCTGGTCGCGCGCGATGAGCGCTTGCGCTTTCCAGTAGTCGGCGCGGGCGCGGGTGATGGGCGACTTCGCCGCCGCTTCCAGATTCTGAAAGTGGGTGAGCGCTTTCTTCGGCGCGTCAAGATCACGGAGAGCGATCCAACCGGCGAGGAACTCCGCGTCCAGATATGCCGCGATGTTGACGTCGGGGGTGAGGCGCGAGCGCGAGGCGATTTTGTAGGCGGTGTCTAGTTCGCCGGCGTCGCGCGCGGTGCGGGCTTGGAGATTGTGTTCGCTCCACCAAGCTTGCGCGTAGGCGGGCGGGAGCGCCGCGGTCCTGTCGGCCTTGATCAGCATCGACCAAGCGTCATCCGTCTTGCCGGCCTTTCGCAGGCGCACGGCTTCATCGTAGAGGAGGCTCGCGGCCCAGGCGGGCGTGGGCGCGTCATCGACGGCGTCGTCAACGTCGATCTCTTTGCCGGCTTGAATGTCGGCTCTGGCGGTCACCAGGGACTGCAGCTTCGGCGGCAGCAGCACGGCGAGTTCGCGCGCCGCGACAACATTGCGGTTCCACAATGCGGTGTCGGCGCGGGCGAGGTGGTCGCTCTCGATGAGCGGCGTCTGTGTCGTGTTGATCCAGTCTTGGTAGTCGGCGAGGCTCAGCGTGAGCGCCAGCCAGCAGCGTCTGATGCCGGAGAGAGCCTCCGGCTTTTGCTCGTGCGCGAATTGGAATTTCGACCAGGCGAGGCAGCCGGCGTTGGTGCGCGGCTGACGGGACTTGAACCAGGCAGGGCCTTTTGTTTCGACCAATGCCTCAGTGATTAGCGTTTCCTCGCCGCGCTGCACGATCGCCGAGCGCCCGGGCCAGTTCGTGTGCGCGGAGAGAAAGGCATCGATCTCGTCGAACTTGGCGCCGGAGGTTGGCGACGAGAGGTAGCGCCATTGCACGAGCTCGCGAACGACGGCGGGTTGCTTTTCCGCGAGCGCCTTCGCGCCGGCCCAATCCTTCGCATCCTGTGCCGCGAAGGCTTTGGCGAGGGCCTCGAGTTGTTTGGCGTTGGGCGATGTTTCGTCGGCTTGGGTTGCACCTAGCGCCAGCAGTGAAATGGCGGCGCATATTGCGGCCCGCACAAGGAGGTTCGGCCTGTTGTTGGTCACGTGGTCGAGCTCGTCTTGCCGGGGTTGGGGGCGCAAGGCACCGCAAGAATGGACTGCGGGTGGTTGGGAGGCAAGTCGGTCCGTGGATTCGCTCAGTTCACCACGTCGATCAGGCGGCGGCAGTCTTTGCGGTCGCAGTTCGAGGGGTTGAGGTCGGTTGCGGGGGCAAAGGTGATGATGATGGGCTTACCGGTTTGCATCGCGCTCAACGACTTTTGCAGCAGCGTGGCCGCAATCGGCTGGGCGGTGTCGACGGCGAAGAAGTTGATACGATTGTTGACCTTGTTATAGCAGCGCACGTGCGTGCGGTCGTAGAACGCCATCACGTCGCGCACGAAGCAGCGGAAGGACGGCGGCTTGCCGTCGCGGGCCGAGATCACCGCGTTCTTCGGCACGTCGTTGACGGGCATCATCTCGCCAGGCTCGAGCGTCTTTTCGGTTTTCGGTTTGGGTTTTGGCTCGGGGGTCTGCATGGCCAAGGGCGCGATCGGCTCGGCGGCGGGCTTCGGCGCGCCCAGCGGAATCGTCACGGCTTCGCCCGGCGCTTGCGCCGTCGCGATGAAGCTTGCGGCCGTCCAAAGGACAGCGATCAGAGAAATGCGCCCCCACATGGCACGTCCCCACCCCGTTGCGTGGGCGGAACCCCAATTCCCCTCACGCGGGTATCATTCACGCGCAAATGACCCGGCGCCGTCAAGTGCCGTAGCGTCCGAATTGGGCTATGGCCGTGCCCATGAACGCGAACCAAACCGAAAAGCCCTATCGCTTGTTGGCCTTAGGCCGCCTGCCCGCCGCCACGCGGGACGGGCGGATGTTCGTGAGCGATGAGTTTGCGGCCAACATCTACTGCTTCGCCGCCGATGCCGCATGACAGGTGTTATCGCGCCGCCCGCGGCGTTCGTGCCGCATGTCGATGGCAAGGTCTGCTTCGGGCGCGCGCGATTTCGTTCAAGCAGATTCCTACGCAAGGCGAAACCGATCGTGGGCAAAGAGCGGCTGCTCTTCGTCGGCAACGACAACGACTTTGCGACACGCGACGGTATGATGCCCGACGGGGACTACGACTCGGGCCTCGAACACGACAGCAGGGTATTGGCGTATCGGGTGACGCTGCCGTGGTGAGCCCTTCCAATCCGGGCGCCTCGCACTACTGTATGTTCGTTGATGAACTGGCGAGAGTGATGGGTCCAACATGCGTGCAATTGCACAGCTGACGTTTGTAGTTATATCGGTTTTTGGTTTGGCCAGTTGTGCGGTGTTCACGTCGCTGCCCGAGCCGAAGAGTTTAGACGAGCGGCTTGCGATGTTCCCGACGGCAGGCTTGCCGCTGAGCGGGCCGGTCACGATCCACTGGAACGAGCAGCAGGTGCCCTTCATCGAAGCGAGCACGGATCGCGATGCGGCTTTTGCTTTGGGGCTCGCGCATGCGCATTTGCGGCTGGGGCAGATGGAGGTCGCGCGGCGGCTCAGCCAAGGCCGCTTGAGCGAGGTCGCCGGGCCGATCCCGCAAGTCAGCGACATCGAGAAGGCTTTGCGCACCGTGAACTTGGGCAAGACGTCCAAGGCTGTCTACGCATCGATGCCGGCCGAGACGAAGGCGTGGCTCGACGCGTTCGTCGAAGGGGTCAATCACTACCAAGCGACGGCAAAAGAGTTGCCGCACGAGTATGCGCTGCTCGGGCTCGATCGCGATCCGTGGCGGGCCGAAGAGGTTTTGACCGTCGGGCGGCTCGCTTCGATCGACGTGTCGTGGCTGGTCTGGTTTCGCTTGATGCAGTACCGCGACCGGCCGGAGTGGCCGAAGCTGTGGCGGGAAGTGCTTGAGGAAGGCATCAACTCGGCGCCGAGCTTCACGGCAAACTCGAACCACGCGCTGAACGAGTTCTCGCGGCTTCTTTCGACATCGAGCCGGACGGGTTCCAACTCGATGGCGGTCGGTGCGGCCAAAACCGGCACGGGCGCGGCCATGATCGCGAACGATCCGCACCTCGGTATCAGTCTGCCGAACCTTTGGGTGTTGGCCGGCGTGAAGTCGCCGTCCTATCACATGGTCGGGCTGATGGTGCCGGGCATTCCGTTCGTCGCGGTTGGGCGCAACGAGAATATTGCCTGGGGCGGCACCAACATGCGCTCAGCGGGGAGCGACCTGATCGACGTGCGTTCGCTGCCGGCCGAGAAAATCAGCACTCGAACTGAGAGCGTGAAGACGCGGTGGTGGTTCGACTCTGAGATCACGGTGCGCGAAACGCCCTACGGGCCCATTCTCTCGGACGTCGAGATCTTTCCGAAACGCGAGGGCGAGATGTTTGCGCTGCGCTGGATCGGGCATAACCCAAGCGACGAGTTTACCGCGATGCTCGGCGTCAATCGGGCGCGCGATTGGCAGGCGTTCCGCACGGCGCTCGAAGGCTTTTCGATTTCACCACAGAACTTCGTCTATGCGGATGCGAAGGGAAACATCGGGCAGGTGACGGCGACGCATTTGCCGAAGCGGTCGAAGGCCCTGCCAGGCGATCTCGTCCGGCCCATCGGCGATGCGGCGGCGTGGAACGAGATTTTGACTTCGCGCGATTTGCCCGCGGTCTACAATCCGTCGACAGGGTTCGTTGCCTCCGCCAACAACCGTGGCGCGGATGCGAGCGTGCCGATCGGCTATTTCTTTTCCGCCGACGATCGCGTGACGCGCATGCAAGCAATCCTTGGTTCGGCGAAGCGGGTTTCGGCGGCCGATCTGAAGCGCATTCAGATGGATACGTATTCGAGTTCGTCGGTCATGATGCGCGACGCGTTCGTGAAGCGCCTGAAGGCGGACGCGCTCACGTTGAGCGCCGATCAGGCGCGGCTGGCGCGGGCGATCGAGGACTGGAACGGTCGCTACGATCGCGACAGTGCGGGTGTTGTGGCGTTCGAGGCGGTGATGGCGTCGTTTTTGCCGGCTATGTTTCCGGCGGACGAGATCATCGCCCTCGACGCTGCGGGCAGTCCTTATGGCCAACTTGCGCCGCGGGTCGCCACGCTGAACGCCGAGGCGTTCCGCGCAGCTACGATTGCGGCGCTCGACGTGGCCGTGAAGGCGACGGTGGACTACCCGACCTGGGGCGACATGCATCGCCTTTCGGTGCAGGCGCAGTTTGCGGCGATCCCAGTGATCGGGTCGCGCTATCAGTTCGACAACGTGCCGGCCGCGGGATCGTCGGAGACGATCTTGAAGACGGATCACGAGTCCTCGGCGGAGCGGCACGATACGCGCTATGGCGCGCAGGCGCGGCATGTGTCGGATCTCTCGAACCCGGACGCGAACTGGTTCGTGATGCTGGGCGGGAACGACGGCTGGTACAACTCGTCCACGTTTCGCGATCAAGTCGATGCGTTCATGACCGGGCACAGCTATCAGGTGCCGCTGAAGATCGAGACCGTGCGCGCGACGTTTGCGCGGAAGAGCGTTCTGAAGGCGCGATGACCGACTTCACGCCGTTGCTCAAGCTTTACGCGCGGCGGCGGCGGCGCAAGCTCGGCGCGCTTGACGAGGCGGCGGCGCAAGAGCAGCAACTCCAACGCTTGTTGGCGACTGCGGCGAACACGCAATTCGGCCGCGAGCATGGTTTTGGCTCGATCACGACGGTCGAGGACTATCAGAAAGCTGTGCCGCTGCGCCGATATGACGACTTCTGGAAGGCGTATTGGCAGCCAAAGTTTCCGGTGATCGAGAACGTCACTTGGCCGGGGCGCGTGCCATACTTCGCGGTGACGTCGGGAACGACGTCGGGTGCATCGAAGTACATTCCGGTGACGCAAGCGATGAACCGCTCGAACACGCAGGCGGGGCTCGACCTGTTCTCGCATCACGTGACGCATCGGCCGGCGTCGCGTGTCTTCGGCGGCAAGAGCTTCATGCTGGGCGGGTCGACCGATTTGGTGCGGCAGGCGGACGGCGTGTGGTCGGGCGATCTTTCGGGGATTGCGATCAAACGCTTGCCGTGGTGGGCGCACCAATTCGCGTTTCCACCGATCGAGTATGCACTGCTCACCGATTGGGAGGAAAAAGTCGCGAAGCTCGCCAAACTGGCGGTCGAGACCGACATTCGCGTGATCACCGGGACGCCGTCGTGGCTGTTCATTCTCTTCGACCGGCAGCAGGCGAATGCCGGGCGCGCGGTTAGCGCGCGCGAGCTTTATCCGAAGCTTGATCTGCTTGTGCATGGCGGGGTGAACTTCAAACCGTATCGTGCGCGATTCGAGACGTTTCTAGCGGGCGGTGCCGAGCTGCGCGAAGTCTATCCTGCGTCGGAAGGCTTCATCGCGCTGCAGGACGAGACGCCGGAAGACGGCTTGAGGTTGATCACAGACAACGGGCTCTTCTTCGAGTTCGTGCCGCTGGAGGAACTGGATTCGCCCCGGCCGACGCGGCATTGGGTGAAGACTGTCGAAACCGGCGTCAACTATGCGATCGTGCTTTCGACGTGCTCGGGTTGTTTTGGCTATGTGATCGGCGACACGGTGCGGTTCGCGTCGCGTCAACCGCCGCGGCTCTTCATCACCGGACGCACGAGCTATTCGATGTCGGCGTTCGGCGAGCACTTGATCGGCGAAGAGGTCGAGGATGCGGTGTCGTTTGCCGCGGCATCGAAGGGTCTGACGATCAACGACTTTTCCATGGGCGCGGTCTTTCCGGCGAGCGCCGGAGACCTGGGCGGGCATTTGTTTGTCGTCGAGTTCGAGCGCGTGCCGGCCGAGAGTGTGGTTCAAGCGTTCGCCAGCGCAATCGACGTGCGGCTGCAGGAGCGCAACGACGACTATCGCGCGCACCGGGCGGAAGGCTTTGGTATGCACGCGCCAAAAGTCCGCGCGGTCGCGCCGGGTACGTTCTCGCAATGGATGAAGTCGCGCGGGCGGCTGGGCGGCCAGAACAAAGTGCCGCGCATCATCAACGATCAGACGCTGTTCGCCGACCTAAAGCGCTTCAGCGGCGGCGCGTGAGCCCGCGGGCGGCCGCAGGATCATCAACGTCGATGTCGCGTTGGCGAAGAGGCGGTCGTTCTTGTCGAGGAGTTTGGCTTCGGCGGTGACGATGTCGCGGCCGCGGGTGATGACTTCGGCGGTGGCGGTGAGGCGGCCCGACTTTGTCGTGACGGCGCGGTGGTATTTGAGTTCGAGCGTCAGGGTCGTGAAGCCCTGCCCCGCTTTTAGTGTCGAGTGGACTGCCGAGCCCATGACGATGTCGATGACGGTCGCGATCACGCCGCCGTGGACGGTGCCCAGCGCGTTGTAGTGGAACTCCGCCGGGTCGAAGGCGCAGGAGACTTTGCCCTTCTCGGCCACGAATTCGTCGACCCCGATGAGGCTGCCGACCGGCGGCGGCGGGACTTTACCTTCGCACATCGCCTTCAAGAGATCGAGGCCGGAGAGACCTTCGGCGGCCTTCGTGAGCTCGGCCGGGTCGGCCCAGCGGTAGGTGCGTTCGTTGCGCATCATCGTTCCTTGAATGGCGAATAACGAGTGGCGCGACGATAGCGCATTGCGGCGCCTGCATGCTAATGACGGGCCGACGGGGTGGGACTTCGCTGTGGCTTCATTGTTGGACTTGGGCGCGGCCGAGACGGCGCGCGCGATCGTCGAGGGACGGCTCTCCGCGGCCGAAACCGTGCGCTCGCACATTCAATGCATCGAGCGCGTCAATCCGAAGTTGAACGCCGTCGTTTGGAAGCGCTTCGAGCAGGCAGAGGCGGAAGCGACGCAGGTCGACGCGCAGCGGCGCGAGGGGGCGAAGCTGCCGCCGCTGGCCGGGGTGCCGATCACGCTGAAGGAATGTCTCGACCTTGAGGGGACACCTTCGACGTTTGGGTTGCCGTCGCGGGCGAAGACGATGGCGACCAGCGACGAGCGGCACGTGCGGGCGCTGCGCGAGGCGGGCGCGATCGTGCTTGGCAAAACGAACGTGGCGCAGATGCTGCTGTTCGTCGAGACGGATAATCCGCTTTATGGGCGCACGAATAATCCGTGGGATGTGACGCGGACCACCGGCGGCTCGAGCGGTGGCGAGGGCGCGATCATCGCGGCGCGTGGCTCATGCTTGGGGCTCGGCACAGACATCGGTGGCAGCGTGCGCATCCCGGCCCACTTTTGCGGCATCGTATCGATCAAGCCGACCGCCGGGCGCTGTCCCGATGCCGGGCGCTATTCCTACCCGATCGGTCAGCAGGTGATTGAAAGTCAGGTCGGCGTAATGGCGAACTCGACCGGCGACATTGCACTTGGCCTCGACGTCATCAATCGGGCCAATCTGAACGACAACGGCGTCTACGCGCCGCTGGGCGATCCGGCGTCCGTCGATCTCTCGAAGTTGACCGTCGGCTATTACGCAGACGACGGGGTCACCTCTGTTTGTCCCACAGGGCAGCGCGCGGTGCGCGAGGCCGCCGACGTGCTGCGCGCGGCCGGTGCCAGCGTGTTCGAGTGGAAGCCGACAACGGTTGCCACTGCGCAGGAACTTTACTTCGCCGCAATGACCGCGGGCGGCAGCGCGTTCAAAGACATTCTTGGGCGCAACAAGGCCGATCCACGAATTGCCGCTTTACTCGGCACCGCATCGATGTCGAACCGTCGGGCGCGATGGCTGGCCACGCTCCTAGGGCTGACGGGACAAGCGGAGACGGCGCGGGTGTTGCGCGCATTCGGCAACCGCGATACTGCCGCCTATTGGGATGTTGCTCGGCAGGTCGTCGACTTCCGCAATTCGTTCGCGAAGGCCATGAACGACGCGAACCGGATGGATCTGATCTTAGCGCCGGGGTTCGCCGTTCCCGCGGCGCCACACGGTGCGAGCACCGATCCCGCGTTCTTAGGGACGCACACCATTCTCTACAACGTGCTCGGCTATCCGGCCGGTATCGTGCCGTGGACGCGCGTCAGGCCGAACGAAGAGCGCGGGCCGGAGGTGCAGCATCTGACGCCCGCGCAACGGCGCAACGTCAACGGCGGCGCGGGATTGCCGTTCGGCGTGCAGGTGATCGCGCGGCCTTGGCGCGAGCACGTGGCGCTGGCGGCGATGGAGATGCTGGAGGCGACGGCACGCAAGCGCTCGGACTATCCGTCGAAGCCGAGTTTGTAGACGCTTTCACTACCGAAACTGAACGTGCAGCGTACGGCGAACGGCCTTTGCGAACCTGATCAAAGTTGCGCCTGAGGGAACCGCACGACCACTCTCGAGACGCGCGATCGCCGATTGGGCCCCATCCGCCGCGCGAGTTCGCTTTGGGTGAGTTTGGCCGTCATTCGCGCGTCGATCAATGCACCGGCCAAGGCGTACTCGTCCGACATCTCGTTGTAGGCAGCCTTGACCTTTGGGTTCTTGAACGACCTCGCTTTCAGCTCCGCCAACGTCGTCATGATTTGATCCTCTTTGCGCGCTCGTCCAGAGGAGAATGCCCTGCCCTATTGACGGCGTTGGTGCACGGGCGCAGTTGCGCGGGGCTCAAATTTTGACAGCACGAAATGCACGAAGGGCTCTTGGACTCTCGTGAGGCCGGGGTTCGGTGTCCGGCAGCTCGAGCGGAGCGGCTTCGTGCATTTCGGCTGTTCGCGCCTGACCTCTGTCTGCGTCAGAACGTGAAGGTTGTGCGTACGATGCCGTAGTACATTTCTTGGTTCTCAATCTTCAATTGAGAGCTGTCGCCGGTTTCGCCGGTGCGGTTGACGGAATTGTGGATGCCGTCGAGGTTGTAGACGCCACTGATTGAGATATCCAAGCCCGGTGCGGCCGGCGGTGTGTAGTGCAGGCCGGCTTTGAGCTGATAGCTGAAGGTGGTCTCGTCCTTCGACAAGCGCACGCTTTGCGGCGCGAAGCCGGTGAAGTCGAGCCGGTCGGTGCCGTCGGCCGAAACGAAGTTGACGCCTGCGCGGGCACCGGCGGACACTCTAAACCCTGAGAATTCGCCCGCGTAGCGCAAGGCGCCATCCCAAGCATTGTCGAGCGAAACTTCTGCCTCCGTCGCGACGAAGAGACCCCAGATCGCGGTTTCGAGATCGGTCTGGTAGGCAAAGCCTCTGCCGAAGCCCGGGATCGAGCCGGAGAACCGGTCCGACGTTTCGAGGCGCCCGAAGCGTCCGCCGATGGCGAGCGAACCGGACATGTTTTCGCAACTCTCTTCCTGCTCGATCGCGATGTGAAGGCCATCGTAACTCGTCGAGTAGCGCTGCGAAATGTCCATCACGTCGTTGAGGGCAGGGTTGGCCAAGAAATAACCCGCGGGGCTTGGGTGGCTGGGATCGCCGGTTCCGGGAATGCCGAGACCTTCAGTCGTGGTGACGACCGAACCGCCCGACGACTTTAGCGTTACGTCGTAGGTTTCGAGTTCGCCGGTGAGCCTGGTGCGTTGGCTGCGCGAGTCGCCGAGACCGAAGACCTTGGCGAGGTTGAGCTTCGGCAGAAAATCCAGGTCGTACATCATGGTGACGAATAGAGCCGCGAATGTTTCCCGGCGCAACGTGTCGGCAGCACCGAGGCGCAACTCGCCGGCGTTCTCGAGTGCGAGATAGAGCCGCCTTGGAATGCTGATTCGACCGACACCGACCCCGACGCCGACCGAGGTGCCGGTGTTGCCGGGCACGACGCCGACTTCCTTCGGGGTATCGCCGCCGCACTTTTCGACCGGCACGTTGTCGCGCACGTCGACATAGAGCCTGTTGGCCTTGATGTTCAGGTCGCGATACGCATCGCGTTGGGCGATCGCGGTGGTGGCGAGGGCTTGCAGCGCCGCGTTATCGCGCCGCTTCGACATGGCGCGCTTCAACGCCTGCGCCCAGCCCCACGCGAGCTTTTCGTTCTCGATCGCGTCTTCCATTTGTTTGGCGAGCGGAGCCAGCCAGGCATCCTTTTCGTCGATCGAGCAGAAGCGCGTGGGACGGCCCGGGATGTTGATAGGGGCGTAGGTCGGCGCGGGAACCGGCTCATCGACGGGTTGGGCCGGCGGGCTTCCGATGATGCCTGTGGTTTTCTTTGTCGGCTCGCCGCAGAATTCCTCAGGTGCCTTGGCCAGTTTTTCCCGTTTCGCCGCCAGAAGTTTGCGCGCGTCATCGAACGTGTCGCGCCGCATATTCACCCAATGCTTGTCGTCGCGAACATCGAAGCCGCGATATGTCGGATAGCCGGGGGTCATCAACCTATCCTGCGTGATGCCGCCGCCGGACGTGCCTTGGGTCGCCGCCAATGTGCCTGTCTTGATAGCTTCGAATTCGGTGCCCAGCAGCGCGAGTTCCTCCTCAAGCTGGTTCAGACTTACCTCGTCGAAGGTTTTGTCCCTTGGATGTGTGGGTCTGCAGTAGCTTCGGCTGAGCTGATAGTCGTGAATGCGGATCGTGAGTTGGGCCGCATCGGCTTGCAGCTTGGCTCGCCGGTCAACCCATTCGAGGCCGCCGGCTTGCGCTGGCGGCGTCACCAGAACGACTGGCGTGATGGCGGCGAACGCAATCGATGCCAGCAAAAGGCTTCTACGCATGTTCCCTCAATCCCCTCAATGAACCGCAAGCGATTCGCGTTACGAGAATCAGGGTGGGTGCACACGCGGTTACGCGCATGATGCAAACGCACTATGAGAATGTGCGATTTAGGCCTTGAGAAGCAGGGAAACGAGCTCCGCTTGGCGGTGTGTGCCGGTTTTGCAATAGGCCGCTTGCAGCTGATTGCGCACGGTGTTGCGGCTCAGCCCATGCGTTTTTGCATAGTTTGCGATCGTGCCGCCGATGACGAGATGAGCGGTCAAGCGCATTTCGGCCGGCGTTAGCGCGTATTTTTGCGCCCAGCTGTCTTCGATTTCGGCCACGCGCGCGTCGATGCGCTCAAGCATGAAGGCGAAGCCTGCGACGCGTAGATTGTTGTCCACCCAGTCCACGACACCGCGTAGGCGGTCCGGCACGTCGGGGTAGGTACGCGCGTACTCGTAGATTGGCACCCTCGAGAGGTGATGTGATTCGATGACTTCAAAGAGTGTTGGGCTTGTGGGCATCTCTGCACGGGCCTCGTGACGCGAATCACTTCGCGTGTCTACATTACCATCCGACAGCCGCACACCGGAGGCGACAATGATCACGGCAATGCACGGCGGTTTGCGTATCGAACGCGTAGCGGCGCGCGCGCCGATCTTGCCGGGCTTCGCGCGGCGCGCCGGCAATGCGATCAGCCGCGCGTTTGAGCGCGGGGTTGTTGCCGGTGCGGTACGCGCACGGGAATCGGGCGACACAGCCCGCTTTGCGGCGTACATGGAACGTGCGCGCGCGCTGCATATGCGGTTCAGCGCGCCGAGCGCTTCGCAGATGGCCGCGGCGATGACCGAGCTTGAGATCGTAGACGAGCCCCGCGGTGGCACAGCCGTTCTGCAGCATCCACAGTTCGACAAGCACGCCATGCTGGTCTACGTGCACGGCGGTTCGTTCATCGCGGCGCGAAGCCCGCGGCTTACGGCGTTGATCGCGCGGATTGCGAAGTCTGCAGGCGTGCGGACGTTGATGGTCGACTACCGCTTGGCGCCGGAGCATCGGTGCCCGGCGGCGGTCGATGATGTGGTTGGGGCCGTGCGTGAAGTCGTGCGGCAAGGTCAAGCGGCGGAGCGCATCGGCATCGTCGCGGAGTCTGCAGGCGCGGCGATTGCCTTGTCGGCGGCACTGAGGCTGCGGGACGAGGGCATTCGCGCGGGGGCGTACTGCTTCCTCTCGCCGTGGACGGATCTGGCGCTGACCGGTCCGTCGGCGGCGACGCGCAGCGTAACCGGCGAAAGCCCGATCAGCATGGAGTCGATGGCGATCTGCGCGCACCTCTATCTGCAAGGGATGAGCCCGCTCGACCCGGCGGCGTCGCCCGTCTACGGCGACCTGCGGGGCCTGGCGCCGATGCTGGTGCAGACCAGCCGCACCGACGTGTTGCATGACGACGCTTGCCGCTTGGCCGAGCGCGCGCACGAGGCGGGCGTCGATGCCACGCTGCGCGTTTGGTCGCGCGGCGGACACGTGTTCGAGCGCCTGTTCAATGAACAGAGCGAGCGGGCCGTCCGCGATGCAGGCGATTTTCTGCGGCGGCATCTGACGGGTACGGCGGCGCGGCGAGACGTTTCCCGCGCCTAGCCACGCCGCGTAATGCATGGGCAAGCTTTGGGTGCTAAGAGGGTTCGCGCGCCTTTAGGAACCGTTGCCTTGCAAGCTCTCTTTATCGGCCAGACCTATATCGACATCACGTTTCTGACGGACGAAATTCCGACGGGCGACGAGAAGACGGTCGCGCGCGACTATGCGGTCGCGTTCGGCGGGAATGCGGTGACGGCCGCGTTCGCGTGCGCGAAGCTTGGCATCGTGCCCGATCTGATGACGACGATGGCGGATGATTGGCTGGGGCGCATGTTCATGGACATGGCGTCGGTCTATCGCATTCCGCTGCACGCGCGCAAAGTGGCGCGGTCTTCGCTTTCCTTCATCATGCCCAACGACGGCAAGCGCGCGATCGTGCGCTGCCGCGACGATCACTATCTGCATCCGTTTCCGCAGTTGAACCTCGATGGGTGCAAAGCGTTGCATCTTGACGGGCACCAAAGCGATGCGGCGCTGGCGTATGCGAAGATCGCACGCGAGCGGGGCATTCTGGTTTCGCTCGACGGCGGCGGCGTGCGGTCGAATACGATGGCGTTGCTCGACTATGTCGATGTTGCGATCGTGAGTGAGCGGTTCTGTGAGCAGTTGGGACAGAGCGCGGACGAGGTTTTGGGCTTGCTTCGAACGAAGGGCTGCAAGGTCGGCGGCGTCACGCAGGGCGAGCGGGGGTTGGTTTGGTATGACGGCGAAGGGCCTGCGCAGCGGACACCCGCGCTTCGCGTGCCGGCGGAGCGGGTGGTCGACACCAACGGCGCGGGCGACCTTTTCCATGGCGCTTATGTATTTTCGCGGCTGAAATGGCCGGCCCAGGACTGGGGGTTTCACTTCCGGTTTGCCCGTGCGGCGTCGGCCTATGGGGTCCAGTATCTTGGCAATGAGGCACGGTTGCCACGGGTGGATGACGTGTTTGCAACAGCGGAGGCTGCGGGCGACCTGCTGCCGCGGACTTGAAATCAGATCAATAATGACAATTTGTCAGTTTACCGGTATAGGACCGGAACAGCTGACGGAGAGACTTGATGGCGACCGCCCCAACCTACCAAAACGAAACTGCGGCCTCGAACGGTATCATGTTCGAGAAGTTAGGGTACCGGCCGCTGACCGCTATTCGAGCCATCGGGAAACTGCTGAAGGACAAAGAAGACACCGCCCAGGTGTTCGAGATCATGCGCGCCTTGTCGGGCAAGTCGATTCCGAACGGTTATGCGAAGTTGCTTGAGACGCCCGAGGGCGGCGCGATCGCCTACCGGCGCGAGGAGCTGGCCGCTATCTTATCGGACCGCGCGTTTTTGGAGAGCCTGCCCGCGGGCAGTGTGGGTCGCGCTTATTTGGATTTCACGACCAGTGAGAATATTTCGGCGCAGGGCCTGATCGAAGAGAGCATGCGCGCGAACAATCAGGACGTCGAACGGTCGCATCCGTTCGCTTGGTACGGCCGGCGCCTGCGCGACGTGCACGATCTTTGGCACGTCATGACGGGCTATGGCCGCGATGCGATCGGCGAGACATGCTTGGTTGCCTTTTCGTATGCGCAGACGAAGTCGTTGGGCTTCGGCTTCATCGGATTGGTCGGCGCGCTGAAGCTGAAGAAGGAATTGCCCGGCCAGCCGATGCTGAAGGCGGTTTGGCAGGCCTATCGCAATGGGCGCAATGCCAAGTGGCTGCCCGGCCAGGACTACATCGCGCTGCTGTCGGAACCGTTGGAGCAGGCGCGGGCGCGGTTGAACATCGCCAAGCCGTCGACCTATTTCGCGGTGCCGGCCGAATGGCGTAACGGCAACGGCAGCATCGTGCCGGCTTAGGCTTGAGGCTGCCCTTGTCATCCGGGGCGTGAGCGGTTCACAGTCTTTGCGAACGACATTCGCAAGGGCTGTTCCGCATGACCTACTCGACCATTCGCTATACGACGCAGGCGCCGATAGCGCTGATCACGCTTAATCGGCCGGAGCGGCTTAACGCTTGGACGCCGAAGATGAGCGAGGAGATGGCGGATGCCATCGAACACGCGAACAAGGATCACGGAATCGGCGCGATTGTCGTCACGGGCGAGGGGCGCGGGTTTTGCGCAGGGGCGGATATCGAGCACACGTTCAAGTCGCGACTTGATGGGCGGGATCCTGGCGCGGACACGGGCGGCGGTCAGGGCGGGTTGCCGCGCGGGCTCGATTGGATTTCGTTGGTGCGTTCGTCGAAACCCTTGATCGCGGCAGTGAATGGGCCCGCGGTCGGGATCGGCGTCACGATGATCTTGCCGTTCGACATCATTGTCGCGTCGGAGGCGGCAAAGTTCGGGCTGGTGTTCGTCAAGATGGGGATCGTGCCGGAATTGGCGTCTTCGCATTTCCTGGTCAGCCGCGTGGGGTTCGCGAAGGCCAGCGATCTGATGCTCAGTGCACGGCTGATCGACGGGCGCGAGGCGGTCGAGATGGGGCTTGCCAACTCTGTCACGTCGCCGGAGGGCTTGCTGCCGAAAGCGTTCGAGGTGGGTAAGGCCATCTCTGCCAATCCGGACCCGATGCTGCGGATGACCAAGGACTTGTTATCCAAGAATGCATGCGAACAGGACATGACACTCGCGCAAAAGCGGGAAACCGACTATCTGCGCGAATGTTGGGCACTGCCCGAACACAAGGAAGCCGTGCAAGCTTTTCTGGACAAACGCCCTGCTCGTTTCCGATAGTATGGGCGCGGGTAGCGTTCCTGAAGGAAGACGCAGCCCGGATTTGGGGTTTTCATGCAAGACGTTTCCATCGTCGCAACGGCGAGCATTCTGCCCGACACGATCGTCACCAACCGCGACATCGGTCAGCGGCTGATTGCGGGCGCGCATGCGCGCAACGTGCGCGATGCCGACGCGGAAGAAACAGCACGCTCGCGCGCGGAGCTCATCGAGCAGAAGACGGGCTTGCGCGCACGGCGGTTCTTTGCGCCGGAGGAGACGCCGGTCGAGGTGGCGCTGACCTTGCTCGAGAAGATGATGGACGAGCATGCGTGGGCGACGCTGGACGCGATCATCGTGTCGTCGTCGTCAACGCAAGGATTTCCGGGGATCTCGCAGCAGGTGGTGGCCGCGGGGCGCGACCGGCACGGGGCGTTGGGGCATCCGTTCGTGCTCGATATGTCGAGCAATGCTTGCACGGGCTTCATGTACGCGCTGACGGTCGGCAAGAGCCTGATCCAGGCGATGGGGTATCGGCGGGTGGCGTGTCTGGCCGTCGAGTTTTCGTCGCGCTGCATCGCCTACGATCCGAAGGCGTTTGGGATTTCGACCCTGTTCGGCGATGCGGCGGCGGGGGTGCTGCTGGAGCCGGGTGCGCATGGGCTTGCCAGCCTCAAAGCCACGCGCGCGACGTCGATGATCGATGCGGGGACGATCGGGCTGATCAAGGGCGCGGGCATGCAAGCCAGCAATCCTTCGCTCGAAGTGCCGCAAGACGTGCGCTGGTATATGGCCGGGCCGCCGGTCGCCGTCGGCGCTACGCGCATTCTGGTCGATGAGATCCGCCGCTATCAGGGTGAGGGGCACACCATCGATTGGCTGATCCCGCATCAGGCCAACCTGACCCGCATTTTGATACCGGCGTGCAGGTCGGCAGGGATCGATCCCTCGCGGCTCTGTGCCTCTTTCGCGGAGACCGGCAATACGTCGAGTGCGAGCATTCCGTTGCTACTCGACCAACTTGTCTCGGAAGGCCGGGCAAAAAAAGGCGACAACGCGTTGCTGATCGGCTTCGGCGCGAGCTTTGCGGTCGGATCGGCGCTCGTCACCATCAATTGAGTCGCTTTGCGCGGTATGCGCGAGCGCAACCAACGTGTGGTTGCTGCGAGACTTCGAACTGGCAGCAACGACAGCGAATGGCTTGCGGATTTCTTTCCTGTTCTGCTGCTGAGCATGCAGCGCTTCTGGTAGATTAGCTCTCGTGATGATTCGCGTTAGACGGATCACACAAATGAGTGGGTGTGGTGATGCGCGAGACAAGCTTCCAATCGAGAATGCCCATGACCGTCGAGGCCTTCGCCGCGCCGGAAGAGGACTTCGTGCCGCTGACCTGGAGCATCCCGGCGTGGCTGGTGCTCGCGGCCGCGTCGTGGGCCGGGGTTTATTTCGCTGTGTCGCTGGTGTTTTAGTTCACGCGTCCGACTTCCAGCCGCGCGGACTTGATCCAGTCCACCGCTTGAAGGCCCGCGAAAAGGAACTTGGATCGGAAAAGCCTACAAGGTAGGCGGTCTCGTTTACCGACGTTTTCCTACCACTCACGTAATTGAGTGCCATTCTGCGTCGCAAGTCGTCGACCAGATGCTCGTAGCTGACGTTTTCTTGCGCCAGCTTACGGTATAGCGCCTGCCGGCTTAAGCCCAGCCGTTCGGCGACATGCTGCATGCTCACATCGCCCTTGTGGAGCATGGGGAGCAATAGGCTCTCGACCTGCCCGCGAACGGTCTTCGCGTTCGACAGATTCTTCAACAATCGATCCGCGTGCTCGCTAAGAACGCCGAAGGCGTAACCGTTTGGGCTGTGGAGCGGGATAGATAGCCACGTCGCATCGATCATGATCGCGTTCTTTTCGCTACCGAATGTGACCGGGACCTTGAAAACGCGATCGTACTCGGCACTGTGGTCAGGCTTCGCATGGGTGACGTGCACCGCCTTGGCAAAGCGCGCATCGGGAAAGTGGCGCGCCGTTTCGGAAATGAAGCGGGAGAACGTCGACTCCGTCATTTCGGGAAAGCTATTGGGATCGATGCGCGTATCCACCAACCACAGTTCTTCATCGCGCCGCTGCAATTGAAAACGCGCGCCACCGGCAGGGACGTCCACCTCAACGACCAAGCGACCAAAGCGGTTTAGCTCCATCAGGCCATCGCCCATCGTTGGAGCGGCGTAGCAAATGAGGCCCACGACCGAGACATCTTTGAAATCCCGCCGCGCGCCGAGGTGCAAGGCCAGCGCGGGATCGCCGCACAGCGCTTTTGCAGCGGCCATCAGATCGATGTAGCGGGCAAAGGGGATGCGTGCGTCTGGATCCTGCAATGAGCCAGGATCGATCCCCGAGCGCTCCGAAAGCCGCGCCGCATCCGCACCGCGCGCGATCGCGAAACGCATTAGATCGTTGGCGTACCCCGCCGACACGGTCGGCGCAGAGGGCATGGCGCTGCGTATACGAAAGCCATGTTTTTTGATTGCTGCCGTCATGGGCCTTGGGATCACGGGCGGTTATGCCGAGACCATAACGGCAGCCGCGCGTCGGCGGTAGCCGTGCCCATCATCCACGATTCGAGGCCCGCGACGCATGCTGAACTCCTTTGCCGACAAGGCGTTGCGGGCATCGGGCGCGTTTTGGTTCGTCGTCGCCGCAGCGGGTCAGTTCGCTTTCGCCGGCTATGTCGTCGCGTTCTATGGCCGGTCGGCCCTCGAAGGGCAGTATGAGCGTTGGAACGATGTGCTCGTCGGCGGCTGGGTGGCTGGCGGGCTATTTGGAAACGTGGTGTTGGCTGCGCATCTTTTTCTTGCGGTCATCATCACGGTCGGCGGCCCGGTTCAACTCATTCCCCAAATTCGCGCGCGCGCGCTGCCGCTGCATCGTTGGAACGGCCGCCTCTATGTGCTGACGGCTTTCCTGATCAGCCTCGCCGGCCTTTACGCCGTTTGGACTCGCGGCACCGCCGGGGGTGTCAACCTCGGCGCCGGAATCAGTCTGAATGGGTTGCTGATTATGTACTTTGCGGCCATGACCTTGCGCCACGCGCTTGCCCGCAACATCGGCGTTCATCGCCGCTGGGCGCTTCGCTTGTTCATTGCGGTCAACGGGGTCTGGTTTTTTCGCGTGGCATTGATGTTGTGGATCCTTCTGAACCATGGCCCCGCCGGGTTCGGCGAGAACTTTGACGGGCCGTTTCCGACGATCTTGAGTTTCGCGTGCTACCTCGTGCCGCTCGGCATTCTGGAGATTTATCTGCGCTCGCAAGATCGGGGTGACGCCGTTGACCGGCTTGCTATGGCGCTCGCTTTGATCGCGCTAACCCTGGCCATGGGCGTCGGCATAGCGATGGCGATCATGGGCATGTGGCTGCCGCGGATCTAACTTTGCCGGAGGCAGGAGGTGAGTGGGTGCGGCGATGCGCGAGACAAGCTTTCGATCCAGAATCCCGGCGAGGCTGGTGCTCGCCGCCGCATCATGGGCCGGGGTCTATTTCGTGCTGTCGACGGTGTTTTGAGGCTTCGGCTTGGTCGGCTCGCGAACAAGCCGTTTCAGCGCGACTGCTTTCCCCGAACCAGATTTGAAGTAGTCTTCGAGCGCTCTCGCGTGAGCGAGCGGCGACATATGACATGAGCGTCGCAGGGACGAGCTTTCGCGTCGAACGCACTTGTCCAGCTTGATGCGCGCTGAGAACCTGCGTCGCAGATCGTTGGTTGAGCCGACGTAGATGTCTTCATTGGCGAGGCGGAGAAGGTAGACGTACCACATGGGTACGGGTTCTCGGTCCGAAATTTGGCTTATTTTTGTTCGGTGCCGAGCTGCGCGCTCCCGCAGCGTCGGCGGTCTCCCTGCGCTCCTTTGGAGCTTCGGGAGATCACCCTTCGCCCTGCCTGGCTCCGGGTGGCCTGCCACCCGAAGCCCGTCAGGGCGTAGGGTGGCGGATGGGGTGAGATTCGAACTCACGGTACGTTGCCGTACTCCGCATTTCGAGTGCGGTGCGATAGACCACTCTGCCACCCATCCGTGTCCATAAGAGGGCGTGGTCCCTTTACAAGGGCGGGATGAATAGCCGAGGGCTTGGCTGACTGCAAGGAAGGGTGGCGTGCGCCCATTTTCCGTAGGCCGGGCTCGGCCGCGAGGTCATTCCCCTGAAAGCCGGGTAGTGTTGATTTGTGGTGCGGAACCCTGCGCCAAAGCCTCCGCCAGCCATGCGAGCGCCGGTCGCCATTCCGCTTCGAAGGTGAAGGGGGCGTTGCAGAGGATGAGGCCGGTTGCGCTTAGGCCTTCGGCGCGGGCGACATCAAGAGTGACGAGGGTGAGTTTCTTGATACCCGACGATTGCAACTCGGCTTTGAAGCGGTTTGCGTCGTCGGCGTGTTTGAGCGGGAACCACAAGATGTAAACGCCGGTCGGCCATTTGCGGTGGGCGGCGATGAAGCCGGCGGCCAGGCGTTCGAATTCGTCAGGCTCTTCGAACGGCGGATCGATGAGGACGAGGCCGCGTTTTTCCGGCGGTGGAACGTTGGCGAGTAGCGTGCGGTAGCCGTCGCCGGCGACGATGCGCAGGCGCGGGTTGGCGACGGAGCGACTTAACGCTTCGGCATCTTCGGGGTGGAGTTCGCAGGCCATGACGCTGTCTTGTTTGCGGGCCAGCGCGGTCATCAGGGCGGTGGAGCCTGGGTAGAGGCTGATTGTTTGAGCGCTTCCGTTGGCGGCCCGCACCAGGTCCAGGTAGGCGCGAAGCACCGGCGGGAGGTCGCTTCGGTTGACCAGGCGCAAGATCCCGTCCTTGGCCTCGCCCGTCTTTCCGGCCGCTAGACCGGTCAGGTCGTAAATGCCGGCCCCGGCATGGGTGTCGAGCAGCTTTAAGGGTGCTTCCTTTTGCTGCAGGTAGCGCACGATCCAGCAAAGCACCGCGTGCTTCAGCACATCGGCGAAGTTTCCGGCGTGATAGACGTGGCGGTAGTTCATGAATTTGGCCGAATTCCAAGGCTTTCCGGCTTGACAGGCCAAAAGGCAATCATCATAAGTGCGCCCCTCTTGGGCGGCGCTGGTTTTCGCACCGGCGGCCGCCCTGATCAATTGCAGACGAAAGACGAATTCAAATGTTCGCGGTCATCAAGGCCCAAGGCAAACAATTCAAGGTCGCGCAGGGCGATCAGCTGACCATCGACCGCTTGGCGGGCGAGAAGGGTGCGAAGATCGCGCTCGGGGAAGTGCTGATGCTCGTCGACGGCGCCACCATGACGGTCGGCAAGCCCGTGCTCACGGGCGCCAAGGTCGAAGCCGAAATCGTCGACCACTCGCGCGGCGACAAGATCAAGGTGTTCAAGAAGCGCCGTCGCAAGAATTATCATCGTACACGCGGTCACCGTCAGGATCTGACGACGGTCAAGATCACGTCGATCAAAGGGTAGGGCGTCATGGCGCACAAAAAAGCCGGCGGTTCGTCACGGAACGGACGCGATTCAAATCCAAAGTATCTCGGAGTGAAGCTGTATGGCGGCCAAGCCGTCGTGCCGGGGAACATCATCGTGCGTCAGCGCGGCACCAAGTTCCATCCGGGCGCGGGCGTCGGCATGGGCCGCGATCACACGCTCTATGCGCTCGTGGGCGGCAATGTTGCCTTCAAGCTTGATGCGCGCGGCCGCCAAGTCATTTGGGTAAAGCCGGCAGCGGCTACGGCGCACTAAGGGACGGTCCTACATATCGACCGCGCCCGGATTAGAACGGGACGGCGGTCCAAGATTTGAGAGGGAGATGGTCCGCCATCTTCCTCTTTTTTGTTTCTCCCTCTCTCATGGAGAGTGAACCGTGTCGAAGTTCGAACCGATTGCGACCGAACGTTTGGTGCTGCGGCCCTTGGAGAAGCGCGACCATGCGCGTCTCGTAGCCCTTGCCAATAATTGGCGCGTCGCGAAGAACCTTTCGACGATGCCCTATCCCTATACGGATACCGCGGCGACCGATTGGCTCGACAAGCAAGAGGCGCTGTGGGCGGGCGGTAAGACGGTGGCGCTTGCGATCACAATCGGCGACGAGTTGATCGGTGGTATCGGCGTCGGGGTGCGCGATCACGCCGACTGGGAGCTCGGCTATTGGTTGGGCGAGCCGTATTGGAACCGTGGTTATGGCAGCGAGGCGGCCGTCGCGCTGCGCGACTATGCATTCTGCGGGCTGAAGCTCGAACAGGTGGTCGCAGGGCACTACGCAGACAATCACGCGTCGGGGCGGATACTGACCAAGCTCGGGTTTCGCTACACGAAGGAGACGCCGCGCTACTGCCTGGCGCGCGGCGCCAACGTGAAGTGCCTGGATATGGTGCTGCCCCGGGAAAGGTGGCTCGCGTTAGCGGGCGGTCGCGCCTGCGAGGCGGTTGCGTCTTAAGCCTTGCCAAGACACTTGACATGTGTGGCGCATGGTTGCATGCTCCGCACATGTCAACGATGATCCAGATTCGAAACGTCCCCGATACGCTCCACCGGCGTCTCAAGGCGCGGGCCGCCTTGGCGGGCATGTCCTTGTCGGACTATTTGTTGAACGAAATCCGTCATGTGGCCGAACAGCCGACGATGGATGAGATCAGGGCCCGATTGGCCAAGTTACCAGCTGCACCGCCCGGACTCTTGCCGACCAAGATTTTGCGAGCGGAACGAGACAGCCGGTGATCGTCGTTGACGCGTCGGCACTGCTTGAACTCTTGCTAAGGACGCCATCGGCAGCAGCAATCGAGGCTCGCTTGTTCGACTTGGACGAGACCCTGCACGTGCCCCACGCTGTCGATGTCGAAATAGCTCAAGTGCTCCGGCGGATCGTGGCCGCCAAACAGATGGATGCACAACACTGCCGGGTCATCCTAGACCGTTGGCTGGATGTTCCCGTCAAACGCTACCCCCACAACGTGCTTCTCCCGCGCATCTGGGAGCTCCGCCAGAACTTATCTGCGTATGACGCGGTGTACGTTGCTCTTGCCGAAGCGCTCGACATTCCACTCGTTACCCACGACGCCCGCCTCGCCAATGCCCCCGGGCACACGGCGAAAATCGAACTGATCTGAGGCGGCGCAGGGTCCTTAACGAGCTCAAAGCCGCCGCCGGGCTCGAATCCGCCTGCGCCTTCACCTTTTTGGACGAATTGGCACTCGCGAAGGCACGGTATTCGTACTACTTAGTTGAGGCGCTGAGGCCCTTCTGAAACATGGGGCACGCGCGCAACCCCGATCTCCTTTGGTGCCTTTGCCGTCATGAAGTTTTTGGATCAAGCCAGGCTGTTCATAAAGGCGGGTGACGGCGGGGCCGGGTGCGTCAGCTTCCGGCGCGAAAAGTTCATCGAGTTCGGCGGGCCGGACGGCGGCAATGGCGGGCGCGGCGGGCATGTCGTGCTGCAGGCGACGAACAATCTGAACACGCTGATCGACTTTCGCTATCAGCAGCACTTCAAGGCGAAGAAGGGCACCGGCGGCATGGGCGCGAACCGCACCGGCGCCGGCGGCGACGATGTCGTGCTGCGCGTGCCGGTGGGGACGCAGGTTTTCGCCGAAGACAATCAGACGCTGCTCTATGACCTGACGAAGGCCGGCGAAGAGGTGATCATCGCGCGCGGCGGCGAAGGCGGGCTCGGCAATGCGCATTTCAAGAGTTCGACGAACCGCGCGCCGCGCAAGTCGACGCCGGGCACGGAGGGCGAAGACAAGACGGTGTGGCTGCGGCTGAAGCTGATCGCGGATGTCGGCATCATCGGACAACCGAACGCCGGCAAGTCGACGTTTCTCGCCACCGTTACGAGTGCGCGGCCGAAGATTGGGAACTATCCGTTCACGACGCTCAATCCGCAGCTTGGCGTGGCGGCGGTCGACGACACGGAATTTGTGATTGCCGACTTGCCGGGGTTGATCGAGGGCGCGCATGAGGGCGTGGGTCTCGGCGACCGGTTCTTGGGCCACGCGGAGCGCTGCAGCGTGCTCTTGCACTTGATCGACGGCTCGCTTGCGACATCCGAATTGGGCAAGGCCTATACGACCGTGCGGCGCGAGGTTGAGGCCTATGGCCAGGGACTTGAGAACAAGGTCGAGATTCTCTGCCTGAATAAGGCGGATCTGATGAGTCCCGGCGACTTCGAGCGTAAGCGCCGGGCACTTGCCGAGGTCGCGGGTGTGAACCCGATGATGATGTCGGGTGAGCAAGGCGAAGGCGTGACCGAGGTGTTGCGCGCGATAGCGGGAACGCTGGATCAATTGCGGCGGGAGAACCCGCCCGCGTTTCACTCAGATCCGGAAGGCGTGCGCATTCAAGAGCGCCAGGCGCCGGCGGACGGGCTGCCGACCGAGCGGGGCTGGACGCCGTGAGCGGGAAGCTCACATCCGCCCGCACCCTTGTCGTCAAGATCGGATCTTCAACACTGGTGGATGCGGCGACGGGCACGCTGGCGCGCGAATGGCTCGCGGCGTTCGCGGCCGATGTCGCGCGGGTGAAGGGGCGCGGCCAAGAAGTCGTGCTGGTGTCCTCGGGCGCGATTGCTCTTGGGCGGCGGGCGCTGAAGCTGCCGTCCGGTTCGCTAAAGCTCGAAGAAGCGCAGGCGGCGGCCGCGGTTGGACAAATTGCGCTGGCGCGGGCTTGGAGCGAGGCTTTGGCGGCGCACGGGCTCACCGTCGCGCAGGTGCTCTTGACGCTCGGCGATACCGAAAACCGGCGGCGCTATTTGAATGCGCGGTCGACGTTGAAGACGTTGCTGTCGTTGGGCAGCGTGCCGGTAATCAACGAGAACGACACGGTGGCGACGGCCGAAATCCGCTTCGGCGACAACGACCGCCTTGCGGCCCGCGTGGCGGGTATGATCGAAGCGGATTGTTTGGTGCTGCTGTCGGACATCGACGGGCTTTTCGCGTCGAACCCGCGGAGCGATCCGAATGCGCGTTTCATCGCCGAGGTGCCACAGATCACAAGCGAGATCGATGCGATGGCGGGGGCGGCGGGCTCCGACATGGGCTCTGGCGGCATGACGACGAAAATCATGGCGGCGCGGATCGCGACGGATGCCGGCGCCAACATGGTGATCGCGAACGGCGCGCTTCGGCCACCGCTTCGCGCCATCGAAGAGGGCACCCGCTGCACCTGGTTCTTGGCGGCGGCGACGCCTGCCGCCGCGCGCAAGCGTTGGATCTCGGGCACGTTGAAACCCGCGGGCAGTATCACGATCGATGCAGGTGCGGTCGCGGCGCTTGGTCAAGGTAAGAGCTTGCTGCCGGCAGGTGTGGTCGCGATCGAGGGTGCGTTCGAGCGCGGCGACTGTGTCGCCGTTAAGGATTCGAGCGGCCGCGAAGTCGCGCGCGGGCTTGTTGCCTACGGTGCTGACGATGCGCGCAAGATCGCGCGCGCGAAAAGCGGTGAAATCGAAGCGATCCTCGGCTACCGTGGACGGGCCGAGATGATCCACCGCGACGACATGGCAATCGGACGCTTATGAATGCTCCGTGTACAGAGGATGCCGACGAGACGCTGACCCGCATGGGGTCGCAAGCGCGAGCGGCGGCGCGCGTGCTCGCGAAGTCCGACAAGAGCCAGCGCGCGGCGGCGCTGCACGCGATGGCGACCGCGATCGTGGCGCGCGAGAAGAATATCCTAGCCGCCAACGCGCGCGATATCGAAGCGGCGGCGAAGGCGGGGCTGACGCCGGCCTTCATCGATCGGATGCGGCTGACGTCTGCCGCCGTGCTGGGGATGGCGAAGGGGATAGAGACGGTTGCCTGGCTTGCCGATCCGTTGGGCGATGCGGAAGCCGAGTGGACGCGGCCGAACGGGCTGAAGATCGCGCGCGTGCGGGTGCCGATCGGGGTGATTGGGATCATCTATGAGAGCCGACCAAATGTGACGGCGGACGCGGCGGCCTTGTGCATAAAATCCGGCAATGCCGTGATCCTACGCGGCGGATCGGAGGCGACCGGCTCGGCGCGGGCCATTCAGGCGGCGATTGCCGAAGGGCTTGAGCGCGCAGGTTTGCCAGCAGCCGCGGTCCAGCTTGTGCCGACCACCGATCGTGCGGTTGTCGGGCGGATGTTGAACGGGCTCGACGGCGGGATCGACGTGATTATTCCGCGCGGCGGCAAGAGCTTGATCGCGCGGGTGCAGAAGGACGCGCGCGTGCCGGTGCTCGCGCATCTGGACGGGAACTGTCACGTTTATGTCGACAAAAGCGCGGATCTCGCGAAGGCGCTCGATATCGTGATGAATTCGAAGATGCGGCGTGTGTCGGTGTGCGGGGCGGCGGAGACGCTGCTGATCGACGCGGCCGGCGCCGGGCGGTTGCTTCGGCCGTTGGTGCTGGCGCTGCTCAATGCGGGCTGCGAGATTCGCGGCGACCGGATCACACAGACGGTCGATCGGCGGGTGAAGCCCGCGGACGAGGACGATTGGTACACGGAGTATCTCGACGCGATCATGGCGGTGAAAGTGGTCGAGGGCGTCGATGCCGCGATCGCCCATATCGGCAAGTACGGCTCTTCGCATACGGATTCGATCGTGACGGAAGATAAGGCCGCCGCAGAGACATTCTTGCGCGAGGTCGATAGTGCGATCGTGCTGCACAACGCTTCGACGCAGTTTGCTGATGGGGCAGAGTTCGGTTTCGGCGCGGAGATCGGGATCGCAACCGGACGCTTGCATGCGCGCGGGCCCGTGGGCGCGCGCGAGTTGACGACGTTCAAATATGTCGTGCGGGGCGATGGACAAACTCGACCCTGATGCGTTTCCGCCACCGATCGTGGCGCTCGCGCGCGCGGGCGGGCGCATCGGGCTGCTTGGCGGGTCGTTCAATCCTGCCCATCAAGCGCATCGGCACATCGGGATGATCGCGCTGAGGCGATTGAAGCTTGATGCCGTTTGGTGGTTGGTGGCGCCGCAGAACCCCTTGAAGAGCACGGTCGGCATGGCGCCGCTCGAGAGGCGACTGACGAAGGCGCGCGAGGTGGCCGCCCATCCCGATATCCACGCCGGGACACCCGAGGAGGCGCTGGGTACGCGCTTTACGATCGACACGATCGAGGCCTTGGTGCGGCAGTTTCCGAAGGCGCGGTTCGTGTGGTTGATGGGCGGCGACAGCTTGGCTTCGTTCCACCATTGGCGGCGCTGGAAGGCGATCGTCAAGCTGCTGCCGATCGCCGTGGTCGCGCGTCCGGGGTTCACAGTGCGCGCGCTCGCGAGCCCGGCCGCGCTCTATCTTGAGAACGCGCGGGTGGCCGACGACAAGTCGGCAAGCCTTGCCGATATGAAGGCGCCGGCTTGGACATTCATCCGCGAGCGGCTCGACCCGACGTCGGCGACGGCGCTGCGCCAGCGTGGTGTGTGGCGGTAAAGTCGCAACGGGCGGTTTGTGATTCGGCCAGAATCCACGGCAACATGTTCACTTTGTTTGAAAGTTTGCGGGTTTCTTGATCGTTCCGCTCAGCAAACCATGTTAGCCTGACGGCGCTGGAATGCTTCGCGGCAAGCTCCGGCGCGGGTCTTCGATCTTTGAGGATTTTGGCTCTGAACCACGTGGTGCATCGGAAAGAGTTTCGGGTGTTGTCGGTGGATTGGCGCTGTCCGCTCAACCGCACAACCGAGGGAGTGCCCCACTGACAGCCAAGCGTACGACCCGCGTGTCGCGGGCGAAAACACCAGTTAAACCGCCGGCCAAGCGCAAAGCTCCGGCGAAGAAGGCTGCCGCTCCTAAAGCGGCGAAGCAACGCGCATCCGATGCGGCCCAGAAACTGCTCAATGTCGTGCTGAAAACGCTCGACGACGACAAGGCCGAGGACATCGTCTCGATCGACCTTTCGAACAAAAGCCCGATGGCCGACTTCATGGTCGTGGCCAGCGGACGGTCGAACCGGCATGTCAGTGCGATCGCGGAGCACCTGACGGAAGAGCTGAAAAAGCACGGCATCCACGGCCGCGCCGAGGGTTTGCCGCAAGGCGACTGGGTGCTGGTGGATGCGATGGACGTGATCGTGCACGTGTTCAGGCCGGAAGTGCGCGCGTTCTACAATCTAGAAAAGATGTGGGGCGACGGCGCGTCGGTCGCCGAGGCCGTGTAGGCATTTTCGCTTGGCCCTTGCGATCGACATTCTCGCCGGCGGCCGGGCGAAGGCCGCGCCGGAAACAGAACTCGCGCTCAGCTATCTGCAACGCGCGCGCGACGGCGGGCGCGCGCTAGGGCTTTCGTCGTTCGTCCTGACAGAGTGGGACGAGCGCAAGCCGGAGAAGCTGATCGATGCGTGCGCAGGGCCGGTGCTCCTCATCGCGCTCGACGAACGGGGTAACTCACTCTCCAGCGAAGCGTTCGCCAAGCAACTCGCCAAGTGGCGCGATGTCGGTGAGACACGTGCGCTGTTTGCGATCGGCGGGCCGGACGGCCTGCCCGCCGAGGTGAAGAGGCGCGCGCAGCTGACGATCGCGTTCGGGACGCAGACCTGGCCGCATCTGCTCGTGCGCACGATGTTGGCGGAGCAACTCTTTCGCGCGGTGACGATCCTGGGCGGGCATCCGTATCATCGGGTGTGAAAGTTGATTTTTGTTACATACAGGTGTATGTAAACTTCCATGAACAAGAACATCAGCATCCGCGATCTGCAGAAGATGACGGCCAAGAGGCTCGAGGCGCTTGATGAGCCCACGCCCGTAAAGTCGGGCGACCGGACTCTTGGCGCATTCTTTCCTCTGAAGAAGACCGACCCAAAGAAGCTGGCGACAACGCTCCGCGAGGCGGAGCTTTGGGGCAAAACGCGTGACGTCTCCGCCGACGACGTGGCGCTTGAGCGGTTTGGCCCGCTCGATAAGACGAATTGGAATGCGGCGGCCGTGCGCCGGGTCCAGCGTGATATCAAGCGCCGCAAATGAGATTGCCGCGTGCGCCGCTGGTCGTCGACACTTCTGTATTGATCGCGGCCGTTCGCGGTCGGAACGTTCAAGCCCTGAAAACTGCCGCCAACCGGCGACAGCTGCTCGTTACGAGTACCGGCGTCAGCGATGCGGCGCGTCGAATCGAACTCGGCTTGAAGGCGCCAGATCGCCTCCCAAGCTTGCACGCGACCGTCGCGCTGATGAACCTTGTCGATGCTGAAACGACCGTCATTGACCGCGCGGCTCTCTGGTTGAGAGATGCCGTCGCCAGCCAGAACGGGTCGGCTGTAGACGCCCACATTCTCGCATGCGCCTGGGCGTTCGACGCCGACATCTGGAGCTTCGATCGCGACTTCGCAGGGACTGGGGTTGCGAGCTGGTCGACGGCCAACTTGATGCGGGCGCTGGCCGTCGAAACCGCGTGATCTCTACTCAAGCCGCTCCTTCGTGTTTGCCGCTCGCCACGAACTCATGCGTCTTGCCGACGGCGAGTGCGTAGTGGGCGTAGTAGTTCGGATGCTCGGTGCCCATCCAGCGATCCCACCAAGTGAAGTAGAGGCCGTAGTTGTAGCCAGCTTGGGCGTGGTGCAGGTCGTGGTGCGTGGTCGTCGTCAGCCAGTCGATCAGCGGGCGGCCATTGCTCCGGGCCGGCATCACTTCGTAGCCGGAGTGACCGAGCGTGTTGCGCACGATTTGATGCAGCACGAAGAGGCCGACCGCCGGCCACGGTGTGGGCACCAGGATCACCCAGATCGGCACGAAGATACCCATGAGTGCGGCTTCGCCGAGGTCGAAGCTGTAGGCCGTGAACGGCGAGGGGTTGTGGCTCTTGTGATGGCGGCGGTGGAAGCGGCGGAACAGGCGCGGATCGTGGATCAGGCGATGCGCCCAATAGAAATAAGCGTCGTGGGCGACGATCATCAGCGCGAGGCTGACCCAGAACCAAACCGGGCCCCAGGACACGGCGATCTCGTGACCGTGGAAGAGGTCGAAGCGGTTTAGGATCACGGGTACGAGCGCGATGGTCGAAAAGATCGCGATCGAACGAAGCGAGATCAGAAACTCGGTCGCGAGTTGGCGCGCCGGGGGTGTGTCAGGGCGGATTTTGCGGCCCTTCAAAACGCCGCCGAGGATGATCCAAAGGCCTGCCCATACGGCGATCGCGAAGACGGCGTAGCGGGTGATGTCGGTCGCCATGTTCTTGAGCCATTGTTCGGCGAGCGCGGCGATGAACGGGTCCATGTGTGTCTCCTTGCGTTGGACGTGGGGCGCAAGGTGGCGATCACTGACGGGACCGTCTCGCCGATGGCGGAAAAGCTTGGTTGTTTTCAGATTCAGCCAGCGTTTTCGGGTTTCGGCGAGGCGGCTTCGAGGGTGTCGCGGCGCCATTGGGTCGGGGTCTTGCCGGTCGCCTCCTTGAAGGCGCGGTTGAAAGGGCCGAGCGAGCCGAAGCCGAGCTCAAAGGCGATGGCGGCAACCGTTGTGCGGGATTGGGCCGGGTCGGCCAGGGTCAGTTTGGCCGCTTCTATGCGGCGCGTGTTGACGAAGGCCGCGAAATTGCGGTGGCCCAGATTGTCGTTGATCAGGCGGCGCAGGCGGTGTTCGGGCACGCCTACTTTTTCAGCAAGGGAGCCGATGGTCAGGTTCTCGTCCTTCCAGGCGCGATCCCGGTCCATCGCTTCGCTGAGCTTATCGAGCGTGATGCGGTCGGCGGGGTCGATGCGCGGTGCGCCTATCGGCGCTGCGGCCGCGGGCACCGCGCGACCAAAGATCGCCGCACGCGTTTCCAGAAAGACAAAGCAGCCAGCGAGGCAGAACAGAGCGATGACCCCGCCGCCAACGAGGCTGTACCACCAGGCTTGGATACCAACGCTCTCGCCGATTTCGATGCCCGACATCGCGATTATATAGAGCGCAACAACACCCAAGAATGGGCCCCGCAGACGGCGGCGCGCTTCGACGAGGTCGCCGCGCCAACTGTCGTAGACGACGTAAAGCGCGTGCAGTGACAGCGTGATTTCAATCAGATTGTGAACGATCCACACACCATTGCGCACCGGCGGCACGGTCGCCAGACCCAAGATGCCAACGGCTGTCAGAAGTGCCGCCGGAGCGAGCGTCCGGATCGAGATGGGGCGGTCCTGAAACAGCGTGATCATGAAAAGCCAGAAGTAACCGCCGCCGCCGAGCGAAAGAAGCGTCAACGGCGCATCGTAGAGGCCCAGCATCGGTCTCAGCTGGTGCGACGAGTTCACGACATAGGCAATGGTGCTCAGGAAAAACAGCGATCCCGCGATACGCATCGATGGGTTCGCGCCGGCACGAAAGAAGGCCACGCCAGTCGCCGCGAGGGCGCCAATCGCGATGCCACGCAGGATAAATTCGGCGGTAAGTGCGGCGTCGGGCATGCAGGGTCCACGTCGTGTCGGGCGAAAATACCGGCCGGTGCCTCGTAACGCGATAGCATACTGCAGGGTGTTGCGTGTTGTTATGACCCGCCGTTCCGCCCTAAGCTGACCACCGCGCCGGGATGGCTCCGCGCGGGGACACAAAGCGACGATGGACGCCTTTGCTCACCTTTCGGTCTTGATCTCGATCGTGCTCGGTCTGGGGATCACCAACGTGTTAATGGGGCTTGCGCGCATCGTGCAGATGCGGGGGCGGGTCAAGATCTACTGGCCGCCTATCTTGTGGGCATTGGTGCTGCTCGTCATTCACGTGCAGACGTGGTGGAGCATGTTCGGGTTGCGCAACATCGAGACGTGGACGTTTCTGGCGTTCAGCTTGACGTTGATGCAGCCGATTTTCTTGTTCTTCTTGAGTGCGCTGATCCTGCCGGATTTCGACCGCGACGACGCGCTGGACTTGCGGGTGAATTATTATGCGCAGGCACGTTGGTTTTTCGGGATATTGCTCACCCTCTTGCTGACGAGCTTGGCCCGCACGTTCGCGCTTGAGGGGCGGCTGCCGGCGGCGCCGGATCTTGCCTTCCACGCGGGGTTCATCGCGGGGGTGATTCCCGGTCTGGTGCTTACGAGCGAAACGTTTCACAAGATCTCGGCCCTGGTTGCCGCAGGCGCGGTTTTCGCGTACGTCGCGCTTTTGTTTACGACCCTGCAATGAGCTCAAGCATGACCGCCAAATCGACTTACGATCTCGTCATCATCCGCCACGGGCAGAGCGAGGCGAACAAGGAGAACATCTTCACCGGCTGGCGCGACAGCCCGCTGTCGGAGCAGGGCATCGGCGAGGCGCGGGCGGCGGGACGGCAGATGAAGAAGGACGGGCTTTCCTTCGATATCGCGTTCACGTCGCTGCAGAGCCGGGCGATCAAGACGCTGTGGCTGGTGCTGGAAGAAATGGATCTGATGTGGATCCCGGTGGTGAAGCATTGGCGGCTGAACGAGCGGCACTACGGCAGCCTGCAGGGCAAGAACAAGGTCGAAGCCGTGAAGACTTTCGGCGAGGCGCAGGTGCAGCAGTGGCGGCGCGCCTACGGAACGCCGCCGCCGCCGGTCGACCTCGACAGCCAGGACTATCCGAAGTTCGACAGGCGCTATCGCGATGTGCCCGACGCCGATGTTCCGCGCAGCGAGAGCCTGAAGGACGTGGTCGCGCGCGTGCTGCCTTATTGGCAGGCGGAGATCGTGCCGCTTCTCAAACAGAAGAAGAGAATCCTCATCGCCGCGCATGGGAATTCGTTGCGCGCGCTGCTCAAACACCTGGAAGGAATTTCCGACGGCGAGATCGAGGGTGTGAATCTGCCCACAGGGGTGCCGAAAGGTTACACACTGAACGATCGCTTTCTGGCGGCGTCGACGGCATTTCTGGGCGATGCGGATGAGATCGCCAAGCGTATTGCGACAGTCGCGAATCAGACGAAGCATTCGTGACCGCAGCCACCAAAGCCTGATAGATTCGTAACCGCTTCGTGAATGCAGCGGGTGTGCGGTGGCAGGTCGGTCTCTAGGGGTCTGGACAGGTGCGGCGGCGATTGCCGCCGGGCTGCTCGTCGCCGCGCCGGTCTTTGGGCAAAGCGCGGTCGAGCAGGCGAAGAACCCCACGGATAAGCTTGACGCCATTCAAAAGCAGCTTGGCCAGGACAAGCGCGATGTCGAAACGCTGAGCAAGTCTGCGGTCGAACTGGCTGCGGATCAGCAGCGGTTGCGCGTGCAGTTGATCCAAGCCGCGGCCAATGCGCAGACGCGCGAGCGCGAGCTCAATTCAGTGGAACAGCGCCTGGCTGTGTTCGAAACGCGCGAGGCACTGGCAATGCGAGCGCTCGCGGGCGAGCGCGGAAAGCTCACCTCCTTGCTCGCGGTTTTGCAGCGGATGGGGAGCGAGCCGCCGCCGGCCTTGATCGTGCGGCCGGACGATGCGACCGCGGCGGCCAGATCTGCGATGCTGCTCACAGCCGTCTTTCCGGCCATTCAAAAAAAAGCCCAAGAGTTGGGGCAAGGTCTCGTCGAGCTCAGAAAACTGCGGCAGAAAGCGGCGGACGAAAGGCTCAACGTCGCCGCGGCGGCTGGAGCCTTGGAGAAGGATCGCAACGTGCTCAGCGAATTGCTGACCCAGCGCCGCTATTTGGCGGTGCAGACGGATCAGCGCTTGAAGGCCACGCAGGCACGTATCGGCACGCTTGCCGAGCAGGCCAGTGATCTTCGCGCGCTAATTGCAACGCTTGAGGACGATGCGAAGCGGCCGGGCTCGACGACCGGTGCGCCATTGGTCACCCGGCAGATCGCCTCGGCGGGGGCTGCGCGCAGTGTGCCGCTCGATGAAATGCGCGGTTTGTTGACGTTACCGGCTAACGGTGAACTGAAATCGCGGTTCGGGTCAGCCGACGGCATGGGCGGGCATTTGGCCGGAATTCACCTCGAAACCCGGGCAGGATCGCAGGTCACATCTCCGTGTGACGGGAAAATCATGTTTGCCGGCTCGTTCCGCGGGTATGGGCGCATGTTGATCATCGCCGCGAAGGGTGACTATCATGTTCTACTTGCAGGTCTTTCGAATGTTGACGGCGTGGTAGGCCAAGTCGTGCTAGCCGGGGAACCGGTTGGGCGCATGGGCGCCGGCCAACAGGGGAGCGGGGGCGGAAAGCTCTACATCGAATTCCGCCGCAACGGCGTGCCGGTTGATCCTGCACCTTGGTTTGCGGCGCTTAGAGAAAAGGTCAGCGGATAGTTCCATGAACAAGTACACCCTTGGAGTTCTTTCGGCGGTCGGCGGTGCGTTTGCGACTTTGCTTGTGACGCATGCCTTCGCGAGCACGGACACGTACCGGCAGCTCAACCTGTTCGGCGATGTGTTCGAACGGGTGAAAAACGACTACGTGCGCGAAGTAAAAGACGGCGAGCTCGTCGAAAGCGCGATCAACGGGATGCTGAACGCACTCGACCCGCACTCGAGCTATATGAACCCGAAGAACTTCTCGGACATGCAGGTGTCGACCCGCGGCGAGTACGGGGGAATTGGCCTTGAAGTCACGATGGAAGAAGGCCTGGTCAAAGTTATCACGCCGATGGATGGGACCCCGGCTGCGAAGGCTGGGATTAAGTCGGGCGACCTCATTGCCACGATTGATGGCACAGCGATTCAGGGTCTCACCCTCTCGGAAGCCGTCGACAAAATGAAAGGGCCTCCGAACACGCAGATCCGCATCACGATCCTGCGCAAAGGTGAGAAGAAACCGATCGACGTGACGTTGATGCGCGCGATCATCCGGGTTGAGAGCGTGCGATTCCGCGCCGAAAACGACGTCGCCTATATCCGCATCACCAGCTTTACGGAACAGACCGAAGACGGGCTTGAGCATGCGATCGATCAGGCGAAAGCCAAGATCGGCGGCCGCTTGAAGGGCATCGTGCTCGACCTGCGCAACAATCCTGGCGGGTTGCTCGATCAGGCGATCGCGGTGTCGGACGCGTTCCTCGACCAAGGTGAAATCGTCTCGACGCGCGGACGGCGCGCGGGCGATACACAGCGCTACAATGCACGCTCCGGTCAGGTCATGAATGGCGGCGTGCACGTCGTTGTCTTGATCAATGAGGGTTCGGCATCCGCGTCGGAAATCGTCGCGGGTGCGCTTCAAGATCAGAAGCGCGCGCGGGTAATCGGCACGCGTTCGTTCGGTAAGGGTTCGGTGCAGACGGTTATTCCGCTCTCGGGCGGGGTGGACGGTGCGCTGCGTCTCACAACGGCGAAGTATTTCACGCCGTCGGGACGTTCGATCCAAGCCACGGGCATCGATCCGGACATCCTGGTCGAACAGGCGTTCGACGCCGACAGCGAAAAGGAAGCCAACGACCGCTTGCTGGAAGCCAATCTGCCGAAGCATTTGGACGCGCAGGAGGGCGGCAAGAAGCCCCACGTGGGTCCGGTGGTGAGGCCGAAGGCAGGCGAAAAGTTCGACGACTTCCAGCTGACCTACGCGATGCGCCTGTTGCGGGGCCAGGAAATCGTCTCGAACACGCCGGTGACGAAGCCTAAGTAAGGGTTTCGAGCCCTTGCGCACGCTTGTAAGTCATTAACCGGACTGGGCACATTGTCTGCCCAGTTCGGTCACGACGAAGAGCCTTGCGCCTTTCATGCGATTGCCTGCCATTCCCGCCGCGCTCGCCAAGAGATTTGGTTCCTTGGACAGGAAGCATCTGCCGTTGATGGCGGCGGCGGGCGGTGGCGTGATCGTGTTCGGCGCGCTCGTCGGCATTACATTGTTCGGCAGCGCCGAGGACGCAGAGCCCAAGCAAGTCATCAAAATCGATCATGCCGTCGCGTCACCAGGAACAGGCGGGCCCTTGGTCGCGCAACCGACGACGCCTGCAGCCGTCGCGGTCGGCGCATTGACGGCGGTGAACGGCATCGTGATCAGCGATCCGGCACTCTTGGAAACTTCGAACGACGGACCGCTGCCCCGCATCGCGGGCGACGGGCGCAAACCGATGGACGTTTACGCACGGGCGTTCGATCGGTCCGATCCGCGGCCGAAGGTGGCGCTGATCGTGGGCGGACTTGGTCTTGGCGAAGCGGTCACGGCAGCGGCCGTCGACCGATTACCGCCGGGCGTCACACTGGCTTTCACGCCTTATGGATCGCAGCTGCAGGCCGTGGTCTCGACGGCGCGCGCGAAGGGGCATGAGGTGCTGCTTGAAGTACCGTTGGAGCCCTACGACTATCCGGACAACGATCCGGGGCAGAACACGCTTCTCACCGGTACATCGTCGGCCGACAATCCGGTGCGGTTGCGCTGGGTGATGTCGCGGGTGGCGGGCTATGCGGGACTGATCAACGCGCAAGGCGCCAAGTTTCTGTCGAGCAGCGAAGACGTACGATTTCTGGCGGATGAAGCGAAGGGGCGCGGGCTTTATCTCGTCGACTCCGGCGAGAGCGAGCAATCGATCGGGCGCGAGACGGCGCAAGCGGCGGGCGTCGCTTTCGCGCGCGCGGATGTGCACGTGGATGCGACGCCAACGCGCGAGGCGATCGAGAAGCAGCTTGAATCGCTTGAGGCGTTGGCCAAACAACGCGGGATCGCGGTTGGCTTCGCGGGTGCGATTCCGGTCACCATCGACCGCGCGTCGGCTTGGGCGGCGGGGCTTGAGGAACGTGGCATCGCGCTGGTGCCGGTTTCGGCGCTGACGCAAACGCAGGCCGTCGCCGCGGCGGCGCCCGCGGGAGAGGCGCCAGCGCCGCATAGCGCACCGAAGCCGCAGCATGCGCCGCCCAAGCCGCGTCCAACGCCAGCGCAGCAGCTGCCGACGAACCCGGAACCTGCGTTCGAAACACCGGCGCCGCATCCATGAACGTCGATCCGAACAGCCTGCCCTATCGGCCCTGTGTCGGCGTGATGGTGTTGAATCGCGCGGGCCTGGTCTTTGTCGGGCGGCGGATCATCCAGGAGTTGGGGCAAGCATGGCAGATGCCGCAGGGCGGGATCGATGCGGGCGAAGACATTCGCGCGGCGGCCTTTCGCGAGTTGGAAGAAGAGACCGGCATCACGAAGGTCCGGGTGCTGGCGGAGGCCGACGAGTGGTTCACGTATGACCTTCCGCCCGAGGCGGTCGGCCGGGCGCTCAAGGGCAAGTATCGCGGCCAGCGGCAAAAGTGGTTTGCGATGCGCTTTGAGGGAAGCGACGCCGATATTGATCTCAACCGCCATAAACCGCCCGAATTCGACGCTTTTCGCTGGGTCGAGGTTGACGAACTGCCGCGCCTGATCGTGCCGTTCAAGCGGCCGGTTTACGCTAAGGTCGTCGAAGCGTTTCGCCATCTCGCCAAGCCCGGCTAGAATGACCCTATGACTCAAACGGTTATCATGGTTCACGGCGCGTTCTGCGCCGGGTGGGCGTTCGACCGCTATGCCAAGCTGTTCGAGGCGCACGGCGCGCGGGTGATCGTGCCGACGTTGCGCCATCACGATCTGGCGCCGGGCGTGCGAGCGCCGCGCGAGTTGGGCCTTACCTCGACGCTCGACTATGCAAACGATATCGAAGAGCTGGTGCGCGCGCTGCCCGCGCCACCGGTGATCGTCGGGCATTCGATGGGCGGGCTGATCGCGCAGATGGTGGCGACGCGGGTGCCGGTGAAGGCGCTGGCGTTGCTCGCACCATCGGCGCCCTGGGGGACGCTGCCGACAAGCCCATGGGAGATCATGTCGGCGCAGGGGCTCTATCTCGCCGGGCAATTTTGGAACAAGCCGCTGTGGCCGGAGTCTTGGATCGCGGAGACGCATGCGCTCGACCTGATGCCGGCCGGCGAGCGCGAGGCGACGTTCGCGCGCTTCGTGCCGGAGTCGGGGCTCGCCACGTTCGAGATTTTGCATTGGGCGATGGACGCCAGGCGCGCGACCTATGTCGATCCGGCGAAGGTCGCGTGTCCGGTGCTGTGCGTGGCCGGCGAATTCGACCGGGTGAACCCGCCGAAGACGGTCGCCTCGATCGCCAGGCGTTATCGCGAGCGCGGCGAATATTTCGAGGTCGCGGGTGCCAGCCACTGGCTGATCGGCGAACCGGGCTGGGAAGCGACCGCAAACTTCGTGCGCGAGTGGGTGGCGAACGTGACGGCCGGCGTGGCGGCGTAAGTCGCAACGAAAAACGCCCCGGTTGGGCCGGGGCGTTTCTTCGCTTCGACTTGAGGGCTACCAGGCGATCTTGATGCCGCCGTTGCCATCGAATTGATCGACGTCTTTGTCCAAGCTTTCGCCATAGTGGCCGCCCACGAAGAACTCGACGTTGCTCGCAAGGCGCACACCGAGGCCGGCGCTTAGGTCGAGCATTGAGGAGTCCGTATCGGTCGTGGTGGTCGCGGTACCCACGGTGACGTTGTTCTCACCGAAACGATCGGAAAGCCCGAGCGCGGCGAACGTTCTCCACGAGCCCATGTTGCCGTCGAGCCGGAGCGCGCCCTTGGCAGACCATTCGGCAGGATCGTCGGTCAAGCCCGTCAACAGGCAGCTCGAGTCGCACGACATGCCGTCATAGGCGATGCCGCCGCTAAGGCCGATGCGCCATGCTTCGCTCAGCGGCCAGCGCATGCCGGTTTCGAAGGCGCCAAGAATGCCGCTCGTTTCGGCGGCGGTGGGTGCCGTGAGCGGTCCGTCGAACGTCCAGTCGTAGCTGCCGTAGCCCAACTGCATGGTCGCATAGACATGGTCGTGGAGATACACGGCGTAGAGTTGAACCGCCGTGCCGTCACCCTCGAGCGTGCCAATGCCCGCCAGGGTCGTCACGTCGACGTCCGTGTTGCCGAAGCCACCCATGATGCCGACGCGTACGTCGCCGTCGCCGGCGCGCAGGTCGGCGCCGCCAGATCCGCACGTGTAGTCTTGCTCGGAGGTTAGGCCCGTGTCGGCGCCGGTCTCGCGGCTGCCCATCGTGCCCTTCGCCCAGACGCGCTTACTCTGACTGTTGTCGGAAAAAGCGAGTTCTTCGCCGGCACCAAAGCAACTGCCCGTCATGGCTTGCCCGGCCGAGAACATCGCTGCGGCACCGAACACGCCTTCACCCACCTGCGAGCGCAGGTACCAGCTGTCGGGGCCTGCCGAAGGAACATAGGTCAAAACGTACTGGTAACCGCCAACGAAGACCGGTGCGGCCAGCGCAAACTGGTTGCCCGCCACTGGGGCCGCGACGCGAACGAGTTCAATGCCGTTGCCGGTCGTGGGTTGCGGCGCACCTGAAGGCGCAAACGGGATGATGTTCAAGAGCGTCGTGCCGGTAATCGTGGCGCCCGCGTTCGTCATGTTGACGAAGTCGTGGGTCGTACCGTTCACAGGCGCGTTCGCACTGTTGAAGACCACTTCCATGTCGAAGATCGCGCCCACGCCGGCGGTGTAGTTGCCGAGATAGACTTGAGTGCCGGGCGAGTTGCCGGGCGCGATGTGGCCGTTGTTCGCGACGTTGCCGGTGACGGTCGCATTGCCGCCAAACGTTGCGCCCGCCGCAACCAGCAAGCCGTCGGCCATCGTGCCGTTCAGCAGCATCGTGCCTTGGTTCACCGTCGTCAGGCCGGTGTAGGTTGTGTTCGCGTTCACCGTGAACACGCCCGTGCCGGTCTTGGTCAACTTTCCGACGCCGAAGCCTTCCGAGAGCACACCACTGTAGGTCGTCGAGGCGCCGTTGCCGCCAGTCACCAGGGTCATACTGTCCCTGATTTGCACGTTGCCTGCGCCGGCCAACGAGCCGATCGTCTCGGTCACGCCGAATTCGACATTCAGCGTTGCGCCGCCTGCTACGGTTAGCGCGCTCGTGTCGCCGATGCCATTGCCGTTATGCGCGTTCACTGAACCCGCATTGATGTTGAGCGCGCCCGTGTGCGCGTTATTGTTAGCACTGAGGGTCAAAGCACCAGCACCAACCTTGGTCAAGGCTCCACTACCGGTGATGGTCGTGGTCAGGGCGTCGTTGAAACCATTCGTGTCGATCGTGCCGGCGCCTGCCATCGTCACGCCGCCAGACTTGGGAGAGAGGACCCCTCCCGCATCAAGTCGCAGCGTGCCGCCGTTGAACGACATCGCCGAACCAACTGCGCCGAGGTCTGCGGTCGCGTCGACGACAACCACGCCGCCGTTGAACGCGGTGCCGCCGGTGTAGGTGTTGCCGAGGCCGCCGAGATTCAGCGTGCCGGCGCCCGTCTTCACCAGCCAGCCGGCGCCATCGAGGAGGCCGTTCCAGTTCGCGATGAGGCCGTTCGTGTCGATCTTTACGCCGGTGCCGGCGGTTAGACCCGTCAGCGTGCCGTGGACCGTGGTGGTCAGATCGCTGTCGATGACCTTGATCGTGCCGTTACCAAGGTTGAACTCATAGGTGGCGCCGGCGAGATAGTTGTCTTTCAGGCGGCCGTCGCCGACCTCCAGCGTGCCGCCCGTTAGGTTGAAGATGCTGTCCGTGGCAGCGGCGTTGTTTGCGGCGGAAAGCCAAAGGTTGGCGCCGTTCTTGATGCTGAGCGTGCCGCCCGAAAGGTTGATCGTCGAACTGGTGATGACGCCCGCAGCTCCGCCGGCGTCGCGGTCGCCGTTGATCAGTTCGCCGGCGTTCACATTGACGGTGCCGCCGGAGATGTTGAACACGCCGGTCGTGGTCTGACCAATGTGCGCGGCGCTCCCCGACGCTTGGCGCGCTATTCCGTAAAGGCCGGCACTGGTCGCATCGCCGAGGACGCCAAGGTTTAGCGTGGCGCCGGCCGAGATGGTGTAGGTGCCATTGCCGCTTTGGTTGCCGATGTTCATACTGGCAGCCACACCGGCAGCGCCGACGTTGATGGTGCCTGCCGTTTGGTTCAGCACGCCAGTGCCGAAGAAGTCGCCGATGCGCAGGGCCGGGCAATCCGATCCGCACGGCGGTCCGCTGATGGTGCCGGTTATGTTCAAGATGCCACCGGACATGAGCATCGTGTTGTTGCCAACGCCTGTACCGACCGCAATCGACTTGATGTTTGCCGTTCCGCTGGTGAGGGTGAGTCCTCCGCCACCGGTACTGCCGTCCAGCAACTCACCTTGTGCCATCGTCATGTTGTTGATGGTGAACCTACCGGTTCCCGTCTTACCTAAGAAATTGTTCAGAGTCGGCATGACAACTGTGCCGCTGAACGCAGTGCTCGCATTGTTGCCGCCGAAGACGACTCCGCCGCCGGTGACGTTCAGCGTGCCCGCCCCCGCAAGCGATCCGAACGTGTCAACGATCCCGAGCAGCGGTATGACGGTTCCCGAGGCATCGAAACCGTCGATTGTGACCGACGTGCCGCCGGAGATTGTCAGAGCGATGCCTGTTCCCCAAAGGCCTCCGGTGTCGTTCGTGATGCTGCCGCCCGCGTTGATGTTCAAGATGCCGTTCGTGATGAGCGACAAGTTTCCGTTGTGCGTTACAGGCACGGTGACGTTGATTGTGTCGCCGTTCGCAAACGTGCCGACGTTGCTGTCGTATGTCGTGTCATCGGGCGGCGTGTAGATCGTGGCTGAGGCCGGTGAGGTGCTCAATCCGGCGTAGGCTGTTGAAGCCAGCAACGCGGCAATCAACGCGCGGCGTTTGAATACCAACCTAGAGTTGCCGCTCGTGGCGATTAGCGGTGCATTTTCCCTTACAGACATGATTTCCCCCCGGCACGACGAGGTCCCCCGACCTCTTGTCTGGAGTGGACAATTTCGGCAGGACAAAACTCCAGAAAATCCTACGGTGCGTGTTGTAATATCCTGCCAGTAGTGTCTGGTTTGCACCCCATTCATGGTGTTATGGGTCGAACATGCGCACCGGCCGCACCGCCTGCACGCTATGGTTGGTGTGTTGACCCTGGCGGGAACGCTAGGGCAGATTCGCTTTCTTGGAGAAAACGAGGCTCTCGATGGTTAAGGCGACGGTGCGGGGCGGTTCAAAAAAGAAGGCGCCAAAAGGAGTTACGCTTCTGGTGGGGACGCGGAAGGGGGCTTGGTTTCTGCACTCGGATTCGCGCCGCAAGACATGGCGGATGGAGGGGCCACACTTTCTGGGGCAGGTGGTGAACCATCTCGTGCGCGATACGCGGTCGGGCACGCTGTTGATGGCGGCGAAGACCGGGCATTTGGGGCCGACAATCTTTCGCTCAACCGACAAGGGCCGGAGCTGGAAAGAGGCGGCGAAGCCGCCGGCGTTTCCGACGGTCGCGTCTGGCCAAGGGCGCGCGGTCGATCATACGTTCTGGCTTTCTCAGGGACATAATGACGAACCCGGCGTTTGGTGGGCCGGCGGTTCGCCGCCGGGCCTCTTCGTGAGCACGGACGACGGCGTGTCGTGGGAAAGTGTCGAGGGGTTCAATGGGAATGCAATGTACGACAAGTGGTGCCCGGGCGATGCGGGGACACCTGACGGGGCACTGCTCAATCAAGTCGTCATCGATCCGCGCGATGCGAACCATATGTACATCGCGACATCGACGGGCGGCGTGTTCGAGTCCAAGGATCGCGCACGGACGTGGCGTCCGCTGAACAAGAACGTCGAGGCGAATTTCAATCCCGATCCTTATCCCGAGTATGGGCAGGACGCGCATTTCATCGCGCTGTCACCTTCGGACCCGGACCGGGTTTGGCAGCAGAACCATTGCGGTATCTACCGGCTGGACCGGCCGGGCGAGAAGTGGGAGCGGATCGGCAACGCGATGCCGAAGGCGGTCGGCGATATCGGCTTTACGATTCTGGCGCATCCGCGCGATGCGGACTGCGCGTGGGTGTTTCCGATGGACGGCACGACCGTTTGGCCGCGCACGAGTCCGGAGGGCAAGCCCGCCGCCTATCGCACGCGCGATGCGGGCAAGAGTTGGGAGCGGCAGGACAAGGGGTTTCCGAAGAAACAGGGCTGGCTCACGGTGAAGCGACAGGCGTTCTGCCGCGACGATATGAAGGCCGTGGGGCTTTATCTCGGGACCACGGGTGGCGAGGTTTGGGCAAGCGCCAACGAAGGCGGGCGCTGGACGCCGATCGCGCGGCACTTGCCGGAGATCTACAGCGTGGTCGCGGTGGAGCGGTTGTGAAACCGACGGTGACCGTCTTCGTGCCGCAGCAGCTGCGGAACTACACGAGCGGTGCGGCAAGCGTGCAGGTGGCCGGCGCAACCGTGGACGACGTGCTGAACGATTTGGACAAGCGCTATCCCGGCATCCGCTTCCGCGTGATCGACGAGCAGGGGCGCATTCGCCAGCACATGCGTATCTTTGTCGATGGGGAGCGGGTGCGGGAGATCAGCGCCGATGTCTCTGCGCGCGGCGAGGTTCACGTCTTCGGTGCGCTCAGCGGCGGGTAGTTAAGAGGCTGTTCATTCGTCCGGGCAATAACTCGGTCAGCCGGAGTATTGCCATGAGCCACTTTTCGACGCCCCAGATCGCATGCGGTTGCTATAGTCTCTCGCGCCGTCAATTGTTGCGCGGCGTCGTGGGCGCTGCCGGGGCGGGGCTTGCGCTTGCTTCGATGGCGCGGGCGGGCAGCGCGAAAGCGCTGGTGCTGACCTGCATGGATTACCGCTTGGTCGATGACGCGGTGAAGTACATGCATGGGCGCGGGTTTGAGAACCAATACGATCACGTGGTCTTGGCTGGTGCGGCAGCGGGTGCGTTGGGAAAGCTTGGGCCGGAGTGGGCGGCTACGTTCTGGAAGCACGTCGATACGGCGATCAAGCTGCACCACATCAGCGATCTCATTGTGATCGATCACCGCGATTGCGGCGCCTTCAAGATCGTCTACGGGCCGGATTCGATTGCCGATCGGACGCGCGAAACGAACCTGCACCGCGGGCTGTTGCGCGAGCTTCGAGACCAAACGAATGCAAAATTTCCGACGCTCGGCACGCAGCTGTTGTTGATGGACTTGAACGGTGGCGTTGAAGATCTGAGTGGATTCGACCGGCTTGATCCCTATCGGCAATCGCCGGCGGCCAAAACGGAAGAGCCGCACGCCGACGGCCACGAGCCCGCAGCGGCAGCCGCACACGGGCATTGACGCCCAGCCGCAAAGAAAAAAGCGCAGGTGGTTTCCCACCTGCGCCTTCGAACTTGTTGTTCGATAAACCGCTTATTTGCGGGTCATGAACCAGTAGCCCGCGCCAGCGGCGGCTGCGAGCGCGGCAACGATCGCTGCGATCGTCCCGGTGCCCATGCCACCTTCGGAAGCAGGCGTCGCCGCGTCGGCGACGGCGCCGGCCGCGTCGGTTGCCGCATCCGTGGCAGCGGTCGCGGCGTCGGTCGCTGCATCCGTCGTCGCTGTGGCGGCGTCACCCACCGCGCCGGCGGCAGCGTCGGCTGCACCAGCGGCGGCATCGACCGCACCGGCGGCGGCGTCGGTCGCGGCACCGGCCGCGTCGGTCGCAGCGCCGGCGGCATCCGTTGCTGCACCAGCAGCGGCGTCAACCGCACCAGCCGCCGTGTTTGCGGCTCCAGCGGCGGCGTCAGTCGCTGCGCCAGCGGCTTTGTCGACGGCCGTCGCGGCGCCGGTCGCGGCGTCTTTGACAGCGTCAGCGGCTTTCGCGGCTGCGTCGGCCGCCGGTGTCGCTGCCGGAGCGGCAGGCGCCGCCGGCGCTGCGGCAGGCGCAGCCGCCGGAGCGGCAGCAGGAGCCGCCGGATCGGCCGAAGCCGGCATCGCGGCGATCAGAGCGAGAGAAGAAACAAGAGCAAGCTTTGAAAAGGTGGACATTTGACTCGGGGTCCTTTGTTGGATCGACCAAAAGAATACATAGAGCGAGTGACCGCGGATGGCACTGCGCTCGTATGCCGCTCTATCGCTCAGCTTTCGCGCCATCGACAGCTGCGCGAAGGCTGGGCATGGCACAACTTCTAAGCTTTGCGGTTCATCAACCAATAGGCGCCGCCGCCCAGGACAACGATGCCGCCAATGATGGCAGCGATCATACCGCCGCTCATGCCGCCGCCTTCAGCCGGAGCATCCGCCGACGCCGTCGCATCGGTCGCGGCCGGATCGGTGGCTGCTGTGTCGGTGGTGGGTGCAGCATCGGTTGCAGGCGCCGAAGCGTCTGCCGGCGGGGCTGCATCGGCCGGGGCTGCAGCCGCCGGATCGGCCGGCGCCGCGGTGGGGTCTGCCGGCGCGGCCGGATCCACGGGAGCTGCAGCCGGGTCGGCCGGGACTGACGCGGGGTCTGTCGCTGTCGGCGGCTCAGGCGGGGCCATGTTGGCCGACACCGGGAACGCCGCGATCAGTGCAAGCGAGGCGACAAGACCGATCTTGGAAAGCGAGGACATGGGAATCGAGACTCCTTTGTTGGATCGACCACTTAGAGAACCTTAGTGCGAATGCGGGCGCCTTTGAACCGCTGCCCGCATGACGCTTCGTTCATCTATCGGGTAGCCGCAGCGCGAAAGTGGGCGCCGGCGCAATCCAACGACCGGGCTGCGGCGCTACGCCGCCCGTACTTTGCTCAGGAATTCCTCGACCTGCTGCTTCATGCTGGCAGCCGATTGCGAGAGCTGGTGCGTCGCGCCCAACACGAGATTGGCCGACTGACTTGTGGTCGATGCGGCGGCGCTAACGCCGTCGACGCTGCGGGTCACCGTTTGGGCGCCGCCGGCCGCGAGTTCGACGTTCTGCGCAATCTCCTTCACAGCCAGGCCCTGTTGCTCGACCGAGCTTGAGATCGCAGAGGAGATGTTGGAGATGCGCTCGATCGTCATGGCGATGTTGTGGATGGCACCGACAGCTTCGGTCGTGACTGACTGCATCGAGTTGATCTGACCCGCGATCTCTTCGGTTGCGCGGGCGGTTTGAGTCGCGAGGTTCTTGACCTCCGAGGCCACGACGGCGAAGCCTTTGCCCGCTTCGCCGGCGCGCGCCGCTTCGATCGTCGCGTTCAGCGCGAGCAAATTCGTTTGGTTGGCGATGTCGTTGATGAGTTCGACCACCTTGCCGATGCGCACGGCCGCTTCGGCAAGACTCCGCACCGTGTTGTCGGTCTTCTTGGCGTCGGTGGCGGCCTGCGTCGAGACGTTGGCTGCATCGACCACTTGACGCGAAATTTCAGTAACCGAAGCGGAGAGCTCTTCCGTGGCGGCGGCGATCGTCTGCACGTTTTGCGAGGCTTCTTCCGACGATCTGGCGACGGTCACGGACTGGCGGGTCGTCTCATCGGCGGTCGCGGTCAGGGCCTCGGCAGTCGCTTGCAGTTTGCCCGAGGCGGACGAGATGCTGGTCACAAGTTGACCGATGCTCTGCTGGAAGGATTCCGCCAGTTCGTTCATTGCCGTGCGCTTGTCGATTTCGACCTGGCGCTCGGCCGCCTTCTTGGCTGCCTGCAAGCGGTCCATTTCGACCGCGCCTTCTTTGAAGACCTGAAGCGCGCTGGCCATGTCGCCGATCTCGTCGTGGCGACCCACATGCGGGACGTCGACCATCAGCTTGTCGCGGTTGAGCGTGGCGACGCCTTCAGACAAGCGCTTCATCACGCCGGTCATCACGGTCAGCGGCGTTACGACGCCGTAGCCGATCGCCCAGAGGGCCCCCAATGTGAGAAGGAGCACGACCGCGGACGCGGTCCAGAGCAGGGTGGTGTAAAAGCCGCTGTCCTCATGCGCGCCGGTTTCGTAATCGGCCGCGAGCTTTGTTGCGCGGACCACAATGGCGTCGATGACTTTGCGGTGATCCGCATAAGCTGCCTCCAGAGAGGCGTACGAAGCGCGTGCTGCCTCGACATCGCCCTTGATCAAAGCGGGCAGGAACCGCCGATCGAGTTCCGCCCAGAAGCGCTGGACGTGCTTGTCCGATTCGTTGAGGAGAAGCCCCTTCGTCTCGGCGTCGAAATCCTGCCCCTTCCAGTACTCGCGACGGGTATCGTAGTCCTTGCGCAGCTGGACGAGCCGCGTGGCATGCGTGCCGACGCTCGACGGATCGTTCAGCGCGAGCGTTGCGTCCAGATAGGCTTCGATGACGTAGGCCGGCGGTGGCAGGATGTCGGCGATCAGGTCCTTGCCCAGGACGATGCGGGTGTAGGCCGGGCCACCCACTCTCAATTCGCTCAGCGCGGTCTGGTTGATGGCCATGAGCGCCAACAGGCCGGCGCCGATGACGGCGGCGACAAGCATTAGAAAGCGAGTGGCGCGAATACGACCGAACATGAAGATTCTCTCCGGACAGGAAACTGACGGACACGTCAGTAGTGGACCACGCCGAGATGGGTCTGTTTCGGTTAAGAGGTTATTACCGCGGTCGCCAATTCTCGCCGAAATGAGGCCGCCACGTTTCAATGGCTGGCGCGAGACGTAGGCGCGCAACACCTGTCCGCGCCGCGCACAAGCGCGCCGAGGATTAGGCCGCCTGCGGCTTCGTCCAGCGCCAGGAGATGAAGTTGAACAGGGCGCCCGAGGTCCATTTCAGCACACGCGAGTCGGGGTTCATGCCGATCGCCTTGCCGACCATGCCGATGGCGCTGTCGATGTGCGGGCGCTTGTAGAGCAGCATCATGGACGATTGATATGCGGCGTTGCAGGCCTTGCGGTCGTAGGGCGCGCCTTCAGGGAAGTTCGCGCTGTAATACGCGGAGGCGAGTTCGTCGTCCGTCGATTCCGAGATGCGGGTCGCGGCGATGTAGAGACGGTGCCAGAAGCCGGGCTTCTGCTCGGGCTGCACGTCCATCAGTTTGTGGAACAGGCGATAGTGCGCGAACTCGTCAGCGGCGATGAGACCCGCGATCTGCTTCAGCACAGGTTCGGTCGAGGCGTCGCGCAACGCTGTGTAGCTTGAGGAAGTGCCGCATTCGACGACGCAGCGCGCGATCAGTTCGCCCACCCGACTGCCGCGGACGGAACCGTCGGCGTGGATGAAGTGCTCAGGGCGATAGACCTTGCGAAAGCGGGCGAAGGCTTGTTCGAAATTGTAGGTCGGATCGGCCATCTCTGCCCACTTGGCCAAGGCGGAGCCGTGCTGGACCTCTTCCGTGCCCCAACGATCGAGATGTTTCATCATCTCGGGCTCGTTCTTGAAGACGGCTCGCAAGTATTCGACATAGTCCGTCGCGTTGTATTCGACGAGCGCGGCTGCCTTCACGAGGCGCACCAATTCCGGCTGCAACTTCGTGCGGTCGAACTTGTCCCAAGCGATCGTGTCGAGTGTCCAATGGTCGCGCATCGGCGGCCGCTCCCAATTCCAAATACCATTCAGCCGCGATGGTTTTGTTGCGGCCCTTGATTGCGCGGGACCATACCAAATGCGCGCTTGTCATTCCAATGGGGCGGCGATCACGCCGCAGCCCGATTTGATGGAATTCGGGCCTTGACGCCGGGGGTTAGCCCAGGGCGCTGCGCAGCTGGCGCAGGTTGTTCGCGGTTTCCTGGGCGCGTTCGCGGATGGCCGGGTCCTTGGCGTCGGCCATGTCTTCCTCGGCGTCTTTGATGCGCTGATCGAGCGCGGCGGCATCGAGTTCGGCCAGGGGCATCGCCTCTTCCGCGAGTACGGTCAGGCCTTGCAGCGTGACCTCGGCGAAACCGCCGCGGACGAAGAATTTTTCGGCACCTTTGCCGGCGGACACGATCGAGAGCACGCCGGGCTTCAGCGTCGTCATCACCGGGGCGTGACCTGCGAACACGCCAAAGTCGCCTTCGGAACCCGGCACGTCGACTTGGTCGACCTCGGCCGAGATCAAGAGGCGTTCGGGGGAGACGAGATCGAAGTGAAGCTTGGCCATGAGTTACTCGGTGATTGGTGATTGGGTGTTGGGGGATGGGGCTTCTAAAACCCAATCCCTATGCCCATTCCCTACTAAGCCGCTTCCGCCGCCAAACGCTCAGCCTTCTTCACGGCGTCTTCGATCGTGCCGACCATGAGGAATGCTTGCTCGGGCAGGTGATCGTAGTCGCCGCGGCAAAGGCCGTCGAAGCCTTTGATCGTGTCGGCGATGTCGACGAAGACGCCGGGCGTGTTCGTGAAGATCTCGGCGACGTGGAAGGGCTGAGACAGGAAGCGTTCGATCTTGCGGGCGCGGGCGACGAGGACCTTGTCGTCTTCCGACAGCTCATCCATGCCCAAAATCGCGATGATGTCCTGCAGCGACTTGTACTTCTGAAGGATTCTCTGCACTTCGCGGGCGACGCGGTAGTGGTCGTCACCGACGACGCGCGGGTCCAAGATGCGCGACGTGGAGTCGAGCGGGTCGACCGCCGGGTAGATGCCCTTTTCCGAGATCGCGCGGTTCAGCGTGGTCGTCGCGTCCAAGTGGGCGAACGAGGTCGCGGGCGCCGGGTCGGTCAAGTCGTCGGCGGGAACGTAGATCGCCTGCACCGAGGTGATCGAGCCTTTGTTCGTCGTGGTGATGCGTTCTTGCAGCGCGCCCATGTCGGTGGCGAGCGTCGGTTGGTAACCCACCGCCGATGGGATGCGGCCGAGCAGCGCCGACACTTCCGAGCCAGCTTGCGTGAAGCGGAAGATGTTGTCGACGAAGAAGAGCACGTCTTGGCCTTGGTCGCGGAAATACTCCGAAACCGTCAGGCCCGTCAGGCCGACGCGGGCGCGGGCGCCCGGCGGCTCGTTCATTTGGCCGAAGATCAGCGCGCATTTGGAGCCGTCGGTCGAACCCTTCTTCGGGTCCTTGTTCACGCCGGACTCGATCATCTCGTGATAGAGGTCGTTTCCTTCGCGCGTGCGCTCACCCACGCCCGCGAACACGGAATAGCCGCCGTGCTTCTTCGCGACGTTGTTGATGAGCTCCTGAATGAGCACCGTCTTGCCGACGCCGGCGCCGCCGAAGAGGCCGATCTTGCCGCCGCGGGCATAGGGTGCCAGCAGGTCGACGACCTTGATGCCGGTCAGCAGAATTTGCGCTTCGGTCGATTGCTCCGTGAACTTCGGCGCGTCCTGGTGGATCGGGCGCATTTCGATGCCCTTTACCGGACCGGCTTCGTCGATCGGCTCGCCGATGACGTTGATAATGCGACCCAGCGTGCCGGGACCCACCGGGATCGAGATCGGGCGGCCTGTGTCCTTCACTTCCTGACCGCGGACCAGACCTTCGGTCGAGTCCATGGCGATCGTGCGTACGGTGGACTCACCCAAGTGCTGCGCCACTTCGAGAACGAGGCGGATTGAGCCGTTCTTGGTTTCGAGCGCGTTCAAGATCGCCGGGAGTTCGTTCTCGAACTGCACGTCGACGACGGCGCCGATAACCTGGGTGACTTTGCCGGTGATGTTGGTGGGAGCGTTCATGTTGGCCTCTTAGAGCGCTTCCGCGCCCGAAATGATTTCGATGAGTTCTTTGGTGATCTGCGCCTGGCGCGAGCGGTTGTATTTCGTCGACAGCGCGGCGATCACGTCGCCGGCGTTGCGGGTCGCGGCATCCATCGCGGCCATGCGCGCGCCTTGTTCCGACGCTTGGTTTTCGAGCAGGGCGCGGAAGATTTGGATTGCGACGTTGCGCGGCAGGAGTTCGGTCAGGATGTCTTGTTCGTCCGGCTCGTACTCGTAAGCGCCGCCCTTGAGGTCGGCGGTCTTGGTGCCCTTCGGTACTTCGGCCGGAATCAGGCGCAGCGCGGTCGGGATCTGGCTGATCACCGATTTGAAGCGCGCGTAGAACAGCGTCACGACGTCGAATTCGCCGGCATCAAAGCGGTCGAGCACTTGCTTGGCGATCGGCTGCGTGTGGGCAAACCCCAAGCGCCGGATGCCGCCGAGTTCGACCGTGCCGATGATGAGGCCGGCGAAATTGCGTTTCAGCTGATCGCGGCCCTTGCGGCCGACGCAGAGGATTTTGACCTTCTTGCCTTCGCGCTGGAGCGAGAGAATGTGCTGGCGCGCGAGCTTGACGATGTTCGTGTTGAAGCCGCCGCAAAGGCCGCGATCGGCCGTCATCACGACGAGCAGATGGTTGTCGTCGCGGCCGGTACCGGCGAGCAGCTTCGGCGCGCCGGCTTGGCCCGCGATCCCCGCCGCGAGGTTGGCGAGAACGCCCTGCATTTTTTCCGCGTAGGGGCGCGCTGCCTCCGCCGCTTCTTGCGCGCGCTTCAGCTTGGAGGCCGAAACGAGCTGCATCGCGCGCGTGATCTTGCGCGTCGACTTAACGCTGGCGATGCGGTTGCGAAGGTCCTTTAAGCTTGGCATCTGGCTTTACGCAAAGCTCTTGGAGAAAGATTCCAGAACGGACTTCAGCTTGCCTTCGAGGTCCGGCGTCAGCGCCTTTTCCTTGCGGATGCCGTCGAGCAGGTCCTTGTGGCTGGCGCGGATCTTCTGCAGCAACTCTTGCTCAAACTTGCCGATCTGGCTGACCTGCAACTTGTCGAGATAGCCGCGCGTGCCCGCGTAAATCGAGATGACCTGCTCTTCGACCGGGAAGGGTGCGAATTGCGGCTGCTTCAACAGCTCCGTCAAACGCGAACCGCGGTTGAGCAAACGCTGCGTCACCGCATCGAGGTCGGAGCCGAACTGCGCGAAGGCGGCCATTTCGCGGTACTGCGCGAGGTCGGACTTCATGGTGCCCGCGACCTGCTTCATCGCCTTGATCTGCGCGGACGAGCCCACGCGCGAGACCGAGATGCCGACGTTCACCGCCGGGCGAATGCCCTGATAGAACAATTCCGTCTCAAGGAAGATCTGACCGTCGGTGATCGAAATGACGTTTGTCGGGATGTAGGCCGAGACGTCGCTGGCCTGCGTTTCGATAATGGGGAGCGCGGTCAGCGAGCCGCCCTTGTTCGCGTCGTTCAGTTTCGCCGCGCGCTCGAGCAGGCGGGAGTGGAGATAGAACACGTCGCCCGGATACGCTTCGCGGCCCGGCGGGCGGCGGAGCAGCAGCGACATCTGGCGGTAAGCGACGGCTTGCTTCGACAAGTCGTCATAGATGATGACGGCGTGCATGCCGTTGTCGCGGAAGTATTCACCGAGTGTGCAGCCGGCGAACGGCGCCAGGAATTGGAGCGGCGCGGGGTCGGATGCCGTCGCCGCGACGACGATCGTGTATTCCATCGCGCCGAATTGCTCGAGCGTCTTGACGATCTGCGCGACGGTCGAGCGCTTCTGCCCGATGGCGACGTAGATGCAATAGAGCTTTTGCTTTTCGTCGCCGGTCGCGTTGACCGACTTCTGATTGATGATCGTGTCGAGCGCGATGGCGGTCTTGCCGGTTTGGCGGTCGCCGATGATGAGCTCGCGCTGGCCGCGACCGATCGGGATGAGCGAGTCCACCGACTTCAGGCCGGTCTGCATCGGCTCGTGCACCGAGCGGCGCGGAATGATGCCGGGCGCCTTCACGTCGACGCGGCGGCGCTCAGTCGAGGCGATCGGGCCCTTGCCGTCGAGCGGGTTGCCCAGCGGATCGACGACGCGGCCGAGCAAACCTTTGCCCACCGGTACGTCCACGATCGAGCCCGTGCGCTTGACCGTGTCGCCCTCTTTGATGTCGCGGTCGTTGCCGAAGATCACGACGCCGACGTTGTCGCTTTCGAGGTTGAGCGCCATGCCCTTAATGCCGCCCGGGAACTCGACCATTTCACCGGCCTGAACCTTGTCGAGGCCGTGGATGCGCGCGATGCCGTCGCCGACGGAAAGCACTTGGCCGATCTCGCTGACTTCGGCTTCGGCGCCGAAGTTCTTGATCTGGCTCTTCAGGATCGCGGAAATTTCTGCGGCTTGGATGTCCATTGGCGTTCTCTTAAGCCCCTCTCATCGCACGTTCGAGGCGCACGAGTTTGGATTTCAACGATGAATCGATTTGGCGCGAGGCGACCTTGACGACAAGGCCACCAAGCAATGACGGATCGACGCGTTCGGTGAGGCGCATCTCGCGCTTCATCGCGTCTTTGAGTGTGCCGAGCAACGCGGTGCGCTGTTCGGCCTTCAAGGGTTGGGCGCTGGTCACCTCCGCCGTCATCTCTCCGCGTTGGCGGGCGACAAGCGCTTCGAAGGCGGAAACGATTCCGGTGAGCGCGAAGAGGCGGCGTTTTTGGGCGAGCAGGCCGATGAAGTTCTTGGTCAGCGGGTTGACGTTGAGGCGCGTCAGAACGGCGTCGATCGCCCTGCCCTGCTCTTCGCGGCTGAACACCGGCGAGCGGACGAGGCGGGCGAGGTCCGCGCTGCCCGCGATCAGCGCGTTCAAGCGCGTCAGATCGCCGGCCACGGCGTCGAGCGACTTGGTCTCGGTCGCGAGTTCGAACAAAGCGGTCGCATACCGGCCCGCCAGACCCGCAACGGAAACGTTTTCGCTTGCCACGAATGAGGCTCCAAACAAAAGCTGGCCCAAGCCTGTTGGTCGCCGTTGGGTTGGCGAGGCTTAAGCTATTGAATTTGCGACAATTTTTGCGTTTGGGGCAGGCGCGAAATCCACCCCCGGCGACGCCGCGGCCGGGGGTCTAGCATAGCCCCCATTGCGGCGCAACATGACGGAAAAGCGCGACTTTGACGCGGGGGAGCAAGTCGGTTGCTTCGCGTTGTATATCGTTATACTTCTTTTGTTATGAAACCGGTGGTTTGGCTCGGAACGTCGCATGATGCGGTCCGCGGGTTCTCGGGACCGGTTCGGCGCGACATTGGCTACGCACTCTACGCCGCACAGCGCGGCGGGATCGACCCTAGCGCCAAGCCCTTGAGCGGATTCGGCGGGCGCGGCGTGGTGGAGGTGATCGCCGATGACACCGGCGGGACCTATCGGGCGGTCTACACGGTGAGGTTCGAGGAAGCGATTTATGTGTTGCATGCGTTTCAGAAGAAATCCCGCAAAGGGATCGCCACATCCGCAGCCGACATTGAAATGATCAAGAAGCGCCTGAAGTTGGCAGAGGCCGAGCACCGGCTTGCTCAAGCCGCGAAGGAGACCTGAGATGGCAACACGCAAGAGTGAGAAAGTTGTCCGGGGTAGTGGCAACGTCTTTGCCGACCTCGAACTGCCCCATCCGGAGCAAGAGCTTTTGAAAGCGCAGCTGACGTATGCGATCTACGAGCAGCTGAAGCGGCGTAAGCTCACGCAGGCGCAGGCGGCAAAGTTGCTGGGCTTGCATCAACCACAGGTGTCCGTCCTTATGCGCTGCAGGCCCGGCCTCTTTTCGGTTGGCAAATTGCTTGAGATTTTAGTCGCGCTCGGACGCGACGTCGAGATCGTCCATCGCGAGCGGCATGACGCCCGGAGCAAGGTGACTGTTCGCGCCGCTTAAAGGAGCTTATCGCATATGGACCTTTCCAAGATCACGGCCGGGCGCAATCCGCCGAAGGACGTGAATGCGCTGATCGAGATTCCGTTCGGCGGCGTGCCGGTGAAGTATGAGTTGGACAAGGCATCGGGGACGCTGTTCGTCGACCGGTTCTTGCATACGGCGATGTACTATCCGGGGAACTACGGGTTCATTCCGCACACGCTGTCGGAGGATGGCGATCCGATCGATGTTCTTGTGATTGCGCCTGTGCCGGTGGTCGCGGGTGCGGTGATCCGCTGCCGGCCGGTCGGGGCGCTCATCATGACGGACCAGGCCGGGGCGGACGAGAAGATCCTCGCGGTGCCGGTCGATGCGCTGCACCCGTTTTACACGGGCGTGCAGAGCTATCGCGACCTGCCTCCGATCCTGCGCGATCAAACGGCGCACTTCTTTCAGCACTACAAGGATCTGGAGAAGGGGAAGTGGACGAAGCTCGGCGATTGGGTGGACGTGGGAGACGCAGAGGGGTTGATCGTTGAGGCGATTGCGAGGGCTGCGAAGACATAGGCCCTCTCAATCCCGAAGCTCCTTCAGTCGTTTTGGGTCGCGAGCTAACAGGCGTAACAGTCGGCTCATTGGGCCGCTGGCCGTTATCTCGCCAGACTCGTACTTTTGGAACGCGCGCGGGCCGCCGCCCAGCACCTTTCCTGCTTCGCGCTGCGAGAGCTTGAGCTTGGCGCGAACCGCCCTGACCTCGGCAGGCGACATGGCCCCAAGGGCCTTGGCTTTCAGTCGGCCCAGCGCGGCGTCCGACACCTCCATGTCCTTGCCGGTATGCAACCCGTCATCTGACGAGCGGCCGCGCGGGTACCAACCCGGCAGAGCGACTGTCTCAGATTGACCTTCGAAAGTGATCTTCACCTTGCGGACGCCGCGGGTCAGCACTTGCCCCGTGATGGGGCTCAAGCGCTGATTGGGCTTTAGTTTTTTCATCTCACTTCTCCTTGAACGAGAGCAGTTGAAATCCGGTCAGCGCTCGCTCGGTGAACTTCAAGTAGATTACCAACCCGAAGTACGGGACCTGATACACGTCTTGCCATTCGCGATGATCAGCGAATGACGTCATCGACTTGTAGAAGTGCCGGCGCGTCATCGATTGGATGACCTCCACAATCTCCGTCTTGTCGAAACCGATCGCCGCCGCATCCTTCAGCGCGACTGTCGTTGCGACCAGAGCCTCGGCGCTGGCAAACGCCGCCTGAAATGACTCCAGACTGAACGTCGGCTTGAGCTTTTCCATGGCGTCAGCAGTATAATGGCACCATTATGGTGCCATTTCAAGATTCACAAGAAACTCTGCGGGTCGACGTCGATGGTGAGGAACACCGACGACGGGAGTTTCACCGGGTCGAGCCAGGCGCGGAGGTAGGCTTGCAGGTTCACGGTGCGGTCGGTGTGGACGGCGAGGCGCAGTCTGGATTGGCCGCGGATGAGGGCAAGGGGAGCTGGGGCCGGGCCCCAGACTTGGACGCCTTTGGCGTTGGGGGCGCATAGCGCCAGCGTTTCGCCCGCTTCGTTGACCAGTTCTTCCTTGCGGCCGGAGAGGATGAGGGCCGCCATGCGGCCGAAGGGGGGCAGACCTGCGGCTTCGCGCTTGCCCCACTCTGCGGCGTAGAAGGCGTCGCGGTTGCCGGAGGCGATCGCTTTCAGCACCGCGTGGTTCGGGTCGCTGGTTTGGATTAGCACGTGGCCTTTGCGGTCGGCTCTGCCGGCGCGGCCCGAGACTTGGTGCAGGAGTTGGAACGTGCGCTCGCGGGCGCGCGGGTCGGCGCCTTCGAGGCCAAGGTCACCATCGACGACGCCGACGAGGGTCAGCATCGGGAAGTTGTGGCCCTTGGCCACGATTTGCGTGCCGATCAGGATGTCGATTTCGTGGTTGGCGATCGCGTCGATGGCAAGCTGCACTTGGCGCGGGCCGCCCATCGTGTCGCTGGAGGCGATCTTCGTGCGCGCGTTCGGAAATTTTTGCGCGACCTCTTCGGCCACGCGTTCGACGCCGGGGCCGCAAGCGATGAAGGCGCCGGCCGTCTTGCACTCCGGACAGGCTGGCGGAACGTTTCGATCGTAGCCGCAGTGGTGGCAGACGAGTTTGCGCTTATAGCGGTGCTCCACCAGCCACGAGGTGCAGCGCGGGCAACCCAGCTTGTGGCCGCAGGCTTTGCAGAGCGTGAGCGGCGCGAAGCCCCGGCGGTTCAGGAACAGCATCGCCTGTTCGCCTTGCGCCAGCGTTTCTTCGACTGCGCGCGTGAGCGTGGGCGAAAGGTATTCGCCGGCTTTGGTTTCCTCTTTGCGCATGTCGATCAACGCGGCTTTAGGCAGCGTCGCCTTGCCGTGGCGTTCGGGGAGATGCAATCGCGCGTAGCGACCGCTTTCGGCGTTGACCCAGGTTTCGAGCGAGGGCGTCGCGGAGCTCAAGGCAATCGGGCAATTCTCCATGCGCGCGCGCACGACCGCCATGTCGCGCGCGTGATAGATGAGGCCTTCCTCCTGCTTGAATGCGGTGTCGTGTTCTTCGTCAATGACGACGAAGCCGAGCTCCTTGAACGGCAGGAAGAGCGCCGAGCGCGCGCCGACGACGACGCGAGCGTCGCCCAGCATGACGGCGCGCCAGTTGCGGCGGCGTTGGGCTTGCGTCAGGTCCGAGTGCCATTCGGTCGGCTTCACTCCGAAGCGTTTCGTGAAGCGGTCGAGGAATTGGACGGTGAGCGCGATTTCGGGGAGCAGGATCAGCGCCTGTTTGCCGTTCAGGAGCGCGGCGGCGATCGCTTCGAAGTAGGTTTCGGTCTTGCCGGAGCCGGTGACGCCGTCGAGCAGCATCGCTTCGAAGCGGTGCGCGTTCACGGCCTTGATCATGTGCGCGGCCGCTTTCGATTGCGCGGCCGAGAGTGTGGGGCCAGCGAAGGCGGGATCGGGTGGCGGGCCCGGGCGGTAGGGTGGGAGCTTCACCTCCTCGAGCGCACCTAGTTTGATGAGGCCGCCGACGACGGCGGTGGTTACGCCGGCAGCCTCGGCCAATTCGGAGAGGCGGCGGGCGAGGCCGTCACTTGCGACGTCCAGCACGCGGGCGCGTGCGTCGGTAAGTTTGTCGGGCTTGTAGGCGCCAAGACGGATTGCTTTGCGGTCCTTCTCCGGTTCCAGCGCGTCGGGCGCGCGGAGCAGCAGACTGACCACGTCGCCCAAAGGGGCCACGACGTAGTTTGCGACCCAGGTCGCGAACTGCAGCAGTTCTTCTTTCAGCGGCGGGACGGCGAAACGGCGGGTGACTTCCTTGAGGCGCGCGCGGTCGAAGCCGCCTTCGCCTTTTCCCCACACGACGCCCAAGGTGGCGTCACCGCCGCGCCCGAGCGGCACTTCGACAATATCGCCGCGCGCGAGGCGCAGACCCTCAGGCACGCGATAGTCGAGCGCGCCTTTGAGCGGCCGCGGAACGACGACGCCGACGACGTCGCCTTCCACAGGCCCCGCTTCAATTTGTGCTTCGGCTTCCAGCGCCATGCGGTATGGTCCGCCCGATTGCGAACAGAAGGTCAATACCCCATGAAATTCTTCCTCGATTCCGCCGATGTGGCTGAGATCAAAACTTGGGCCGCGACGGGACTCGTCGACGGGGTGACAACGAATCCGACGTTGATTGCGAAATCGGGTCGCAATTTCGTCGACGCGATTCGCGAGATCTGCGACCTGGTCGAAGGGCCGGTGAGCGCGGAGGTGACCGCGACCGACGTGGACGGCATGCTGGCCGAGGGGCGCGCACTCGCCAAGATCGCGGAGAACATTGCGGTGAAGGTGCCGCTGACGTGGGCGGGATTGCGCGCGTGCAAAACGCTGACCGAAGAAGACACGATGGTGAATGTGACGTTGTGCTTCTCGGCGAACCAGGCGCTGCTCGCGGCGAAAGCAGGGGCGACGTTCATCTCGCCGTTCATCGGGCGGCTCGACGATGTGGGCGAGGACGGGATGCAGCTGATCCGCGATATCCGCTCGATCTACGACAATTACATGGGGCTGGAGACGGAGATCCTGGCTGCGTCGGTTCGCCATCCGATGCATGTGACGGAGGCGGCGAAAGCGGGCGCGGATGTGGCGACGTTGCCGCCCAGCGTGTTCAAGCAACTGATCGAGCACCCGCTAACGGACAAAGGTCTCGCCGCGTTCTTGGCCGATTGGGCGAAGACGGGGCAAACGGTGCCGCGGAAGTGACTTCTAATTTCGTCATGGCCGGGCTTGACCCGGCCACCCAGTTCTCGTGCGATAGCGCGATGGAGACTCAGTTTTTTCACCACGAAGGTACGAAGGTCGCGAAGGCTCACCAAGGCCTTCGTGCAACTTCGTGGATTTCGTCTCTTTGTGGTGAGGCTGAGTTTTCGTCGTGCTATCGCGCGAGAGCTGGGTGGCCGGGTCAAGCCCGGCCATGACGACTATTTTTGGGTCGTCGCGAAATGGACGGCGCCCAAGCGTTTCAGGTTTGGCGCGAGCAGATGATGCATGTGCGCCGGCTGTCGCCGAAGACGGTCGAGGCTTACACGCATGATGTCGGCGGGTTCTTGGGGTTCCTCCGGGCGCACCGCGGGGAGACCGTCGATCTTCCTGCGCTGAAAGATGTTTCGGCGGCGGATGTGCGCGGGTGGTTGGCGACGCGGCGCGAAGACGGCTTAGGCCCGCGCGGTGTGGCGCGGGCGGTGTCGGCGCTTCGAACGTTCTTCATGTTCTTGCAGAAGCAGGGGTTGGTCGAGAACATCGCGATCCGGCGCGTGCGGCCACCGAAGCTGCCGGCCTCGGTGCCGAAGCCGGTCTCGGTTCAAGGCGCGCAGATGCTGCTCGACGAGGCGGAGATCCTGGGCTCGGAGCCTTGGATCGCGGCGCGCAATGTCGCCGTGCTGACGCTGCTCTATGGCGCGGGGTTGCGCATTTCGGAGGCGCTGGGGCTGAACCGCGGCGCGCTGCCGTTGCCGGAGGCAATCGTAATCACCGGCAAAGGCAACAAACAGCGCGTGGTGCCGGTGCTGCCGGAAGCGCGCGATGCGATCGAGACGTACGTGAAGATGTGCCCATTCGGCGCGACGCGTGACGACCCGGTGTTCTTCGGCGCGCGCGGCAAGCGGCTCAACCCGCGCATCGTGCAGGGGCTGATGCAGCATTTGCGGCGAGCCCTGGGATTGCCGGAGAGCGCGACCCCACACGCGCTGCGCCACGCGTTCGCGACGCACCTGCTGGCAGCGGGCGGTGATTTGCGCGCGATTCAGGAACTGCTCGGGCACGCATCGCTCTCGACGACGCAGCGCTATACGGCGGTCGATGAGACGCATTTGCTGAAGGTCTACGAGAGCGCGCACCCGCGGGCGCGGAAGTAAGGCGACGGCTGACGATTGAGGGCTTGCGGAGCGACGGGCATGATGTGCTTTCGCTCGTCGCAGAGGCGCGCAACCCGACCGATCAAGAAGTCTTGGTGATGGCAGCCGCGGACGCACGCGTGGTGCTGACGGAAGACACCGATTTCGGAACGCACATCTTCCAGCGCACCGCTGGTTTCATCCGGCCTCATCCGAGTCGAGCAGGTTTCTCCGCCGGAGCAGCTCGACATCGTCCGTCGCGTGATCGCGCTACACGAGGCATCGCTCGCTCGGGGCGCGTTGGTGACCGTCCGGCGATCGCGAATGCGCTTCACCGAAAGACCATGATTCAAAGCTGATTCAGCTTCCAGACCCAGTAGTTCGTGGCGATGGCGGCGAGCCAGTAGGCGACGGGGGAGCCGGTCCACATGATGGCGGAGGTGGCGCCGATCCAGTCGTTGCCGGGTTCGTAGGTGAACGGCAGTTCGATGAAGTAGACGAACGCGTTCGAGGCGCCGACCGCGAGATTCGGCAGCACACCGCAAGACCAAGACGACATACCGAAAATGCGGCAGCTATCCCCGAAGAGGCCAGCCTGAACCATGTCGGTTTGGAGGAAATAGACGGCAACGGCCGCGACCGCGAGCCAGCCGACCGCGATACCGAACATTCTGGGTTGCCACATGTGTCCTGCCCCTAAGCCTCACTTTCGAAGGCTGGGATATGAGCATTTTGTGGCTGAACGGTGGCTGAAGGGATTCGACTGTCGGAGAAGACAGGGTCGGCAGGATGCCGGCGCTCCCAGGCCTACATCTGCATCGTCCAGCCGCCGACCGCTTGGGCGGCTTGGCGGACGGCTTCGGTTAGCGTTGGGTGGGCGTGGCTGGTGCGGGCGATGTCTTCAGACGAGGCGCCGAGTTCGATCGCGAAGGCGGCTTCGGCGATCATGTTGCCGACTTCGGGGCCGATCATGTGGACGCCGAGGACGCGGTCGGTTTTGGCGTCGGCGAGCATTTTGACGAAGCCTTCCGTGCTGGCGTTCGCGCGGGCGCGGGAGTTGGCGCTGAAGGGGAACTTGCCGACTTTGTAGGCGATGCCGGCGGCCTTCAGGTCTTCTTCGGTTTTGCCCACGGTGGCGACTTCGGGGGCGGTGTAGACGACGGCGGGGATTGCTTCGTAGTTCACGTGGCCCGCTTGGCCTGCGATGCGTTCGGCGATGGCGACCCCTTCGTCTTCGGCTTTGTGGGCGAGCATCGGGCCTTCGATCACGTCGCCGATGGCGTAGATGCCGGCAATCGCGGTCGCGTAGTGGTGGCCGACCGGAATGCGGCCTTTGGCGTCGAATTTGAGGCCGACTTTTTCAAGACCGAGGCCTTCCGTGTAGGGGCGGCGGCCGATCGAAGAGAGCACGATGTCGGTTTCGATCGTCTCGCGCGGGCCGCCGGCGGCGGGTTCGATCGCGACATGCAGTGCGCCGTTCTTGCGTTCGACGCCCACGACCTTGGCGCCCAGTTTGAACGTCATGCCTTGCTTGGCAAGGATGCGTTGGAAGTTTTTGGCGACTTCACCGTCGAGACCGGGGGTGATGCGGTCCAGATATTCGACGACGGTGACTTGGCTGCCGAGACGACGCCAGACCGAGCCCATTTCGAGGCCGATGTAGCCGGCGCCGATCACGAGCAGGCGCTTGGGCACTGTGGTTAGCGCGAGGGCACCGGTGGAGGAGACGACGTCCTTCTCGTTTACGGCGACGCCGGCGAGCGGGGTCGGCTCCGAGCCGGTCGCGATAATGATCGCCTTGGCTTCGACCGTGCGCGTCGTGCCGTCGTTCGCCTTGATGTCGACGCGGTTGCCACCGGCGAACGCGCCGGTGCCGTAGACGTGTTCGACCTTGTTTTTCTTGAACAGGAACTCGACGCCCTTGGTCAGGCCGTCGACGGTCTTGTCCTTGTGCGCCATCATGGTTGGCAGGTCGTAGTCGACACCGGTTGTTTTGATGCCGAGCGCGCCGTAGTGCGATTTCGTTTCTTCGAAGAGTTCGGAGACGCGGAGCAGCGCCTTGGACGGGATGCAGCCGATGTTCAGACAGGTGCCGCCGAGCTTGCCGCGCTTTTCCACGCAGAGCGTGCGCTTGCCGAGCTGGCCCAACCGGATCGCGGCGTTGTAGCCACCGGGGCCGCCACCGATGACAACGGCGTCGTATGTGTCGGTCATGCCAACACCGTCATGGCCGGGCTTGACCCGGCCACCCAGGAAGCGGCACGGCAGCGCCGGGGAAATCTATTGCGATGTGAGTGGCTGGTCATCGGTCTCAGTCTCTCGCGCGCACAGACGTGCGCGCACTGGGTGGCCGGGTCAAGCCCGGCCATGACGAACTTTTTTGGACGCGACTACACTTCGAGAACAAGGCGTTCCGGTGCTTCCAGGCATTCTTTGACGCGCACGAGGAACGTTACCGCTTCTTTGCCGTCGACCAGGCGGTGGTCGTAGGAGAGGGCGACGTACATCATTGGGCGGATTTCGACTTTGCCGTCGATGGCGACCGGGCGCTGTTCGATCTTGTGCATGCCGAGGATGCCTGCCTGGGGCACGTTCAGGATCGGCGTCGACATGAGGCTTCCGTAGACGCCGCCGTTCGAGATCGTGAACGTGCCGCCTTGCAGCTCTTCCAGCTTAAGCTTGTTGTCGCGGGCACGCAGGCCGAAATCGTTGATCTTCTTTTCGATGTCGGCGAACGTCAGCTGATCGGCGTCGCGCACGATCGGCACGACGAGGCCGCGCTCCGTGCCGACGGCGACGCCGATGTCGTAGTAGTTCTTGTAGACGATGTCGTCGCCCTCGATCTCCGCGTTGACTGACGGTATTTCCCTCAGTGCGATTAGGCAGGCCTTCACGAAGAAGCTCATGAAGCCGAGGCGCACACCGTAGCGCTTCTCAAACGTGTCTTTGTGCGCAGCGCGCAAATGCATCACGCCGGACATGTCGACCTCGTTGAAGGTCGTGAGCATGGCCGAGGTGTTCTGCGCTTCCTTCAGGCGCAGCGCGATCGTCCGGCGCAGGCGCGTCATCGGTACGCGCTCTTCGCGGCTAGCGTGGGGACGCGGGCCGGACGAAGGAACGTAGACCGGGCGCGGTTCGCTGGCGCGCGCTTCGATAGCGGCGAGGACATCGCCTTTCATCACGCGGCCATCGCGGCCGGAGCCGGCTATGTTGCTGGGCGCGATGTTGGCCTCTTCGGCCATTTTGCGTGCCGACGGGGCGACCGGTGCGTTGGCGACCGGCGCGCGCGGGGGCTGAGGCGCCGGCGCGGCTGTGGCTGGTTTGGGTGCGGTCGAAGGCAATGGTTGCGGCTTCGGTGGCGGGGGTGCGGCGGCCCCTGCCCCTTCACCGATCATCCCCAGCACACCGCCGACGGCGATCGTGGCGCCGGACTGGACGCGGATCTCGGCGAGGACGCCCGCGCTTGGGGCCGGGACTTCGACCGTCACCTTGTCGGTTTCCAGTTCGACCAAAGGTTCGTCGGCGCGGACGGCGTCGCCCGGGTTCTTCAACCACTTGGCGACGGTTGCCTCCGTCACCGATTCACCGAGGCCTGGTACGCGAATTTCGGTCGTCATGCGGGGGTCTTTCAGAGGTTCAGTGCGTCGTCGAGGAGGGCTTTGAGTTCGGCTTGGTGGCGGCTGGCTTGGCCGGCCGCGGGGGAGGCGGAGGCGTTGCGGCCGACATAGCGGGCGCGTTGGGTCTTCGCACCGATGCGATTCAAGACCCATTCGATGTTCGGTTCCATGAACGTCCAGGCGCCCATGTTCTTCGGTTCTTCCTGGGCCCAAATCATGTCGGCTTTCAGGAAGCGGCCGAGTTCGGTCACCATCGAGCGCGCGGGGAACGGATAGAACTGTTCGACGCGCAGCAGGTAGATGTCCGTGATGCCGCGCTTCTCGCGCTCTTCCAGAAGGTCGTAGTAGACCTTGCCGGAGCAGAGGATTACGCGCTTGACCTTGTCGTCGGGTACGAGTTTGACGGTCGAGCCCGGATAGGTTTGCGCATCGTCGTGCAGCAGGCGGTGGAACGACGTGCCCTCGGCCATTTCATCGAGCCGGGAAACGCAGCGCTTGTGCCGAAGCAGCGACTTCGGCGTCATCAGGATCAACGGTTTGCGGAAGTTGCGGTGAATCTGGCGGCGCAGCGCGTGAAAGTAGTTCGCGGGCGTCGATATGTTGCCGACCTGAACGTTGTCTTCGGCGCAGAGTTGCAGGAAGCGCTCGAGGCGGGCGGAGGAGTGTTCCGGGCCTTGGCCTTCATACCCATGCGGGAGCAGCATCACGAGGCCGGACATGCGCAACCATTTGCGCTCGCCCGAGACAATGAACTGGTCGATCAAGACCTGCGCGCCGTTGGCGAAGTCGCCGAACTGCGCTTCCCACAGCACCAGCGCTTTCGGTTCGGCGAGCGTGTAGCCGTACTCGAAGCCTAAGGCCGCTTCCTCGGAGAGGAACGAGTCCACGACTTCGAACTCGCCTTGCTTGGGCGAGATGTTTTGCAGCGGGTGGTAGCGTTCCTCGGTTTGTTGATCGACGAAGGCGGCGTGGCGTTGGCTGAACGTGCCGCGGCTGGCGTCTTGGCCTTGGAGGCGGACGTGGAAGCCTTCGTCGAGCAGCGTGCCGAACGCCAAGGCTTCGGCGGTGGCCCAATCGATGCCGGCGCCGGTGTCAATCATCTGCTGCTTTTGCTGCAGCAGGCGTTGGATCGTCTTATGGAGGTTGATGCTGGCCGGCGCGCGCGCAAGCACGGCGCCGACTCTCTTGAGTTGCACCATCGGGACGGCGGTGTCGCCACGGCGCTCTTCGCCTTCGGCTTGGCCAAAGCCGGCCCAGGCCCCGTCGAGCCAGTCGGCGCGGTTTGCCTTGAAGGCGGAGGCGGCTTCAAGCGCGTTTTGCAAACGCTCTTCGAACGCCTTTTTCATCTGGCCGAGTTCGTCGGCGGTGATCGTACCTTCGTCGAGTAGGCGCTTTTCATAGAGCGCGAGCGTGGAGGCGTGCGCCTTGATGGCCTTGTACATCAAGGGCTGCGTGAACATCGGCTCGTCGGTCTCGTTGTGACCGAAACGGCGGTAGCAGAAGATGTCGAGGACGACGTCTTTGTGGAACTTCTGACGGAACTCGGTCGCGACGCGCGCGCCGTAGACGACCGCTTCGGGATCGTCACCGTTCACGTGGAAGATCGGCGCCTGCACCATCAACGCCACGTCGGAGGGATACGGCGAGGAGCGCGAGTGCATCGGCGCGGTGGTGAAACCGATCTGGTTGTTCACCACGACGTGAATTGTGCCGCCGGTGCGGAAGCCCTTCGTGCCCGACATCGCGAAACATTCGGCAACGACGCCCTGCCCCGCGAACGCCGCGTCGCCGTGCATGAGGATCGGGATGACGGTGGTGCGTTCGACCTTGTCTTTGAATTGATGCTGCTTCGCGCGCGCCTTGCCGAGGACGACCGGGTTGACGGCTTCCAAGTGCGAGGGGTTGGCGGCGAGCGAGAGGTGAACTTTGTTGCCGTCGAACTCGCGGTCCGACGAGGCGCCGAGGTGATACTTCACATCGCCCGAACCCGCGACGTCCTCGGGGCTCGACGAGCCGCCTTGGAATTCGTGAAAGATCGCGCGGTAAGGTTTCGCCATGACGTTGGCGAGCACGTTTAGGCGGCCGCGATGCGGCATGCCGATCGAGATTTCCTTTGCGCCGAGCTTGCCGCCGACCTTGATGATTTGTTCAAGCGCCGGGATCACGGCTTCACCGCCGTCGAGACCGAAGCGCTTGGTGCCGACGAATTTGACCGAGCAGAAGCGTTCGAAGCCTTCGCCCTCGATCAGCTTCTGGAGGATCGCTTTCTTGCCCTCAGGCGTGAAGGTGATTTCCTTATCGGCGCCTTCCATGCGCTGCTGCAGCCACGCCTTTTCTTCCGGATCGGCGATGTGCATGAACTGGATGCCGATCTTGCCGCAGTAGGTGCGGCGCAAGATGTCGAGCATCTGGCGCACGGTGGCGGTTTCGAGGCCGAGCATGCGGTCGATGAAGATCGGGCGGTCGAGATCGCCAGGGCCGAAGCCGTAGCTTTCCGGGTGCAGTTCGGGATGGGGCTTCGGTTCGGTCAAGCGCAGCGGATCGAGATCCGCTTCGAGGTGACCGCGGACGCGATAGGCGCGGATCATTTGAATCGCGCGTACGGTGTCGACGACGGCGCGGCGCACTTCGTCGCTGGAGAGCGTCGGTGCGATCGCGGCGATCTTTTGCTGCAATTCGTGGACGATGGCGGGCTTGGCCGCTTTTGCGGCCGGCTTCGCATCCGGCGTGCCGGTCAATGCGCGGGTGATTTCGTCGGCAGGCTCCCAGTCGGTGCGCGCCCAAGAGGCGCCGCGCTTGCCATCGCCCTGCTCCACGACACCGGCGAAGAAGCCGCGCCAGCTTTCATCGACCGAGGCCGGGTTTTCCAGATAGAGCGCGAGTTGCTGCTCGATGAACGCGGCGTTCGCGCCATAGAGGAACGATGATTCCGAAAAGACCTCGTTCGTGCGCGGTCCTTTGGGCTGGGGCGTTGCCATTTCAAAACGTCTCACATGTCTCGCGCTGTTGTAGAGCGAGGCTGCTAATAACTAGTGACCGTTCAACACGCGCGAGAGCGTCGTGCCGAGCGCTGCCGGCGAGTCGGCGACCGTGATGCCAGCCGAGCGCATCGCGTCGATCTTGCCCTCGGCGGTGCCTTTGCCGCCGGAGACGATCGCACCGGCGTGGCCCATGCGACGCCCCGGCGGTGCGGTTACGCCTGCGATGAATCCGACGACCGGCTTCTTCACCTTCGAGCGTTTCAAGAACTCGGCCGCGTCTTCTTCGGCCGAGCCACCGATTTCACCGATCATAATGATGGATTTCGTTTCCGGATCGGCAAGGAACATCTCGAGCACATCGATGAAATTCGTGCCGTTCACGGGGTCGCCGCCAATGCCGACGCAGGTCGTTTGACCGAGCTTTGCGGCCGTTGTTTGGGCGACGGCCTCGTAGGTGAGCGTGCCCGAACGCGACACAATGCCCACGCTGCCGCGTTGGTGGATATGGCCCGGCATGATGCCGATCTTGCATTCGCCGGGGGTGATGACGCCGGGGCAGTTCGGACCGACAAGGCGGGTCTTGGAGCCTTGCAGCGCGCGCTTGACCTTGACCATGTCGAGAACCGGGATGCCCTCGGTGATGCAAACGGCGAGCGCGATGCCGGCATCGATCGCTTCCAGGATCGCGTCGGCGGCGAACGGCGGCGGCACGTAGATCGCGCTCGCGGTCGCGCCGGTTTTCTCAACCGCTTCAGCGACGGTGTCGAACACCGGCAGGTTCAGGTGCGTGGTCCCGCCTTTGCCGGGCGAGATGCCGCCCACCATCTTGGTGCCGTAGGCGATCGCCTGCTCCGAGTGGAACGTGCCTTGGTTGCCGGTGAAGCCCTGGCATATGACTTTCGTGTTCTTGTCGACGAGAACGGCCATGAGAAATGCGAGTTCCTATTTGCGAATGGAGCTGACGGACAACGACAGGCCGGGGAGCGAGCCGCCGGCGACGAGGTAGTGCAGCGTGAGGTTTTGGGTGTCTTGCACCGACCAGGTGTAGGTCGAGATGCCGTCGGCCTTATCTTCGCTGGACGGCTTGCGCTTCAGGTAGGCGCCGTAGGCTTTGGCGGCTGCGGCTTCGTCGGCCTTGGGCGTCATGACGCTGCAGGAGGCGACGCTTGAACCTGAGCGGTCGCCCGCGCCCCCGCCGACCGTGTTGCTGGCGATCGAGACGACGTAGCGGCCGCCGTCCTTTGCGATTGCCCAGCCTTCGACTGCGGAGGGATTGCCTGGGGCGAGTTGATCGCGTTCGGCGTCAGAGAGCGCGAGCCACTTTTGCGCGGCGGCGTTCGCGCGAATCCGGACGAGGTCGACGCCGGAATCGAGGCAGGCACTGCGGTAGACGTCGAACGGTGCCGCGTGGGCGGCAATGGTGGAGGCGAGGATGGCGGTGAAGGCGATGACGATACGCATACTGGGTTACACTCCACTGATTGACGCAACGCGCGTTCGGTTTCCGCCCCCGCTCGCGGGGGAGGAGCCGAGCGCTAGCGAGGCGGAGGGGGGAAGTGGCGCGTCGCTGATGACTGCCCCCCTCCGGCTCGCCGCTTCGCGGCGAGCGCCCTCCCCCGCAAGCGGGGGCGGAAAAATGTTGTACGTGCTCACTCTCACTTTGCGCCCTTGATCGCTTTGACGATTTTGTCGGCGGCATCGGCGAGGTCGTCGGCGGGGATGAGCGCCAAGCCCGATTCCGACAGTATCTTCTTGCCGAGGTCGGCGTTGGTGCCGGAGAGGCGCGCGACGAGCGGGATCGCGAGGCTCGTTTCCTTCGCCGCAGCGATGATCCCTTCGGCGATGATATCGCACCGCATGATGCCGCCGAAGATGTTGACGAGGATGCCCTTCACCGCCGGGTCCTTGAGCAGGATCTTGAAGGCAGCCGTGACCTTTTCCTTCGAGGCACCGCCGCCGACGTCGAGGAAGTTGGCGGGGCTTGAGCCGTAGAGCTTGATGATGTCCATCGTCGCCATCGCAAGACCCGCGCCGTTGACGAGGCAGCCGATCGAACCGTCGAGCTTGATGAAATTGAGATCGTATTTTGCGGCTTCGAGTTCGGCGGGGTCCTGCTCGTTCGGATCGTGCAGGGCTTCGATTTCTTTGTGGCGGTAGAGCGCGTTGTCGTCGAAGTTGATCTTCGCGTCGAGACAAACGACATCGCCCTTGTCGGTGATGACCAACGGGTTGATTTCGAGCAGGCTCATGTCTTTGGCGACGAAGGCTTTGTAGAGCTTGTCGATCAGGGCGCCCATTTGCTTGGCCGTGTCGCCGGCGAGCTTCAGCGCCTTTGAGATGCGGCGGCCGTGGAACGGCTGGATGCCGGAGGCCGGGTCGACGTAGATCGTGAGAATTTTTTCGGGCGTGTCGTGAGCAACCTTTTCGATGTCCATGCCGCCTTCGGTTGAGGCGATGAAGGCGATGCGCGAGGTCGCACGGTCGACGAGGATCGAGAGATAGAGCTCGCGGGCGATCGCAGCGCCCTCTTCCACGAACAGGCGACGCACCACGCGGCCTTGCGGACCGGTTTGGGGCGTGATCAGCGTCATGCCAAGCATACGGGTCGCTTCGGATTTAACCGCATCCACCGACTTCACGACCTTGACGCCGCCGCCTTTGCCGCGGCCTCCGGCATGAATTTGCGATTTCACGACCCAGACCGGGCCGCCGAGATCGTTTGCGGCCTTGACCGCTTCATCGACCGAAAATGCAGGGATCCCGCGCAGGATCGGCACGCCGAATTCCTTCAGAACGGCTTTGGCTTGGTATTCGTGAATGTTCATGAGTGGACCTGACGTTTCGAGCGCACAGTCGGCCGCGGGTTTCGATGCGGACGTCTCGTTTGAAAAAGCCAAGGCCGCCCGCGTTAGCGAACGGCCCGATTTGGGCTCGCTGGTATAGCGGCGCCCCTAGGTCCACGCAACGGGAACGGCGCTAGCGAATCTTGACCCCGGCCAGGGCAAAGAGGGCGGCTACGGCGGCCGTCAGTGAGACGGTGGTTGCCGCCCACTGCACGCCAAATTGTTCGGCAATCGTCTGGTGGATGCCCCACGTGGAGCCCACAGCGAGGAAACCCATGAACATGGGGCCTGCCGCCTTGTGTACCAGGAAGCCGACGACCCCGCTCACCGTGCCCGAAATGACCGCGAGCAGAATCCGCAGCGCCAGGAAGCCGCCAACGAAGAGTGCGCCGAGGAAGCCAAGCTTGATCGTCAGCGGCGACAGGTTCGGCGAAACATAGGTGTCGACCACGTTCTCGAACACATCGCGCGCAAACGCGACGATGCCGGGGCGGTCCACGCTGAACGAGCGCTGCGTCGGCGCGCTATAGCCGTCGGCGCTTCCATCGGGTGCCGGCGCGCCCGGATCGAAGGTGTTTTCGGACTTCGGCATGATCGGCGGACCGTCGCCGGAGAAGCCGAAGAAATAGACCGGGATCGCCACACCAATCAGGAAGAACGGCAGCATCAGAAAAAAGTGGCGCCAGCGTGAACCGCCTGTGCTCTCGGGCATTGGGTCTCTCCATTCATCGAGCCGTCTCATTCGAGACGGGGCGAACTGTACACCAGATGAACGGGCGCGATCGCGGCTGCAGCGTGCGACAAACAGTGATGGCGGCCACAACCTGTGGCAGCCATCACGCCGTCGGCTCTTCAAGTCAGCTGCGGCGGAAAATGCTGTCGAAGGCTAGGATTGTGCCCATGGCCAGACCGGGCACGAGCCCTAGTCTGAGCGCTTGCTCGACCGGCATGCGCATGTCGGCAACGCCGCCGAAGTAGCGCCAGACGATCCAATAACCGACGACGGACAGCGTCACGGCCGAGATGAAGCCGAGCAGCATGGCCGGCGTCCGGCCGGTCAATTGCGTCGCGCGGGTGAGCGCGTAGGAGACGAAGAATGGGCCGATCATGGTGATCGACAGCACGAGCATGGCACCCATCAGGTAAGGCTGATCGAGCGATGCCGGTCCGCCGACGATGTATTTTTGATAGCCGTAGTAGCCCAAGAAGGCCAAGAACAAGAGCCAGGTCATTTCGCGAAGAACTCCCCTTCGTTCGCAGAGGAGCACATGGCGCCCGTGCAATGTGGCGAAACGTGGGCGGGATTGGGGCGGCGAACGGACAGTCCGCCGATTGTTGCGGCACGGTTGCGCGTTGGAGTCGTCAGCCGCCGGTGAACTTTGCCGGGCGTTTCTCGACGAAGTGGGCGACGCCTTCTTTGAAGTCGGCGGTGGCAAAGCTCTTTTGCATTTCGGCGTCGCCGACGGCGACGGCTTCGGTCAGGTTCTGGAACAGCGACTTCCAGATTTGCGCTTTCATCACCGCCATCGAGCGCGGCGAGACGGTGTCGGCGAGCATGCGGGCGTAGGCTAAGACGTTCGGCATGAATTGATCTTGCGCGAAGGTGCGGTTGACGAGGCCGATCCGTTCGGCCTCATCGGCGCCGAACTTGCGGGCGGAGAAGAGGATATCGAGCGCGTGCGCCGTGCCGGTCAGGCGCGGCAGGAGCCAGGAGATGCCGTGCTCCGCGATCAAGCCGCGCTGGGCGAAGGCGGTGGTGAACTTCGCCTCGGAGCCCGCGAAACGCATATCGCAGAAGAGCGTGAAGACGAGGCCGATACCCGCACAGGGGCCGTTGATGGCGGCGATGATGGGCTTCTTGATCGACATCAGGTAGCCGAAGCGGCCGGTGTATTCGTGGCTGACGTCGGGCCCCAAGTCGGGGCGCGGGTCGACCGCGATGTTCGCGTCGGCGCGGGCGAGTTCGCGCTCGTTCCAACTTTCGGCGCGAATCTGTTGCAGGCCGCCCATGTCGGCGCCGGCGCAGAAGCCGCGCCCGGCGCCCGTGATGACGATGACGCGGACGTTGTCGTCCTTCGACGCGTCGACAAGCGCGCGCTTGATGCTGGCTTGCATCGCGGCGGTCCAGGCGTTCAGCTTTTCCGGGCGGTTCAGCGTGATCGTCGCGATGCGGTCTTTGACGTCGTAGAGAATGTCCTCGTAGGTCATGGCGGCGCTCCAATGGCTGGCTTAGGCTGAAGCTAACCGCACCGAGGAGGAATGCAATGGCTCAGGACTTTCGCGACATCAGATTTGACCGGCCGGAAGCGCAGATTGCGCGGGTGACGCTGGCGCGGCCGAAGCAGATGAACGCTTACACGACACTCATGTGCGAGGAGTTGGTGCGGGCGGTTAAGATTTATCTGCGTGACGACAGTCTGCGGGTACTGATCCTGACCGGCGAGGGGCGCGGGTTTTGTGCTGGCGGCGACGTGTCCGGTGCGGACGATGCGCACGCGGCGCTGATGAAGTCGCAGCTCAACCATGCGCGGGAAATGCGCGACGGCATGCATCGCGTGGTGCAGGCGCTGCACCGGCTCGACAAGCCGACGATTGCGATGGTCAACGGGCCGGCGGTCGCGGGCGGGCTAACGCTGGCGCTGAGTTGCGATTTCCGTATTGCGGCGGACACGGCGAAACTTGGCGACACGTCGGGGAAGTTCGGACTGCTGCCGGACGAAGGCGGAGCGTGGCTCTTCCCGCGCGCGATGGGCCTGGATCGCGCGTTGAAGATGACGATGCTGGCGGAAGTCTACGACGCGAAGACGGCGCTTGATCTGGGGCTGGTAACTGAGGTCGTGCCCGCGGCGGAGCTTGAGACGCGCACGATGGCGTTTGCGCGGGCGTTAGCCGCACGCGCGCCGCTCGCTGTGCGGCTCGCCAAGGCGATGATGGTGCGTGGGCTTACCAACTCGCTCGATCACTCGCTGGCCGACGCGGCGTTGTCGGTGATGGTGTCGAACCCGAGCCAGGACGTGCGCGAGGGCGTTAAGGCGTTCTTCGAGAAGCGCGAGGCGAAGTTCGAGGGGCGGTGAAGCGCCAGCTCAACGTTTCGGTTGGCTCGGCTGCGGCGGGGGTAGCGCGGCGAGGATGCCCTGCAGAGCGGCGCGCCAGCCTTGGGTGCAGGCGTCGAGCACGTCGTTCGCGTCCGGGGTGGTGGGGAAGCCGGATTGGGTTACGCGAAGGCGCGAGCCTGCCGATGTTTGGGTGATTGCGAATTCGGCGGTCATGGCGTTTCCGAAGGGCAATACGCCGGCGCGGGCACGGCAGTAGTCATAAGCGAGGACGATGCGGCCTGGCGCTTGGAAGGATTTGATCTGGGCGCCGGCGACGTAGTCGGGGTCGCTCTCGCGCAGGCCCCAGGCGAGCACCCACTGGCCTTGCATGTCCATAACGATCGCGCCGATGTCACCGCTGCGGCCGCGGATGCCTTTCGGTGAGAGCAATAGGTTGAACACCGCCATCGGCGGCACCGGGAGATCGATCTGTTCGCTGATACTGCGCGTCGCCATTAGAAACCTAAGATCAGTTTCGCCATGATGTTGCGTTGAACTTCGGACGAGCCGCCGTAAATCGTGGCAGCGCGGGTGTTCAGATATTGCGGCATGAAGACCAGACCGTGCTCCGGCACGATCGGCTTTGCGTTGGCGCCTTGCTTGCGCGCTTCAGGCTCGAACGGGGCGATGTAGGCGGCGAGCGCTTCGATGCCGAGTTCGGTGAGGCGTTGGGACACTTCAGTGCCACGCGCCTTCAGAAGCGAAGAGGCGGGGCCTGGGTTTTGGCCTTGGGCGAGCTGCGACATGACGCGATGTTCGGTCATCATCAGGCCTTGGAGTTCGATTTCGACTTCGGTGAGTTTGCGCGCGAAGTCTTCGTCGGCGGCGAGCGGCTCGCCGTTGCTGCGCTCGGTCGCGGCGGCCGTTTTGACGGCCTTCAGTTTGGCCTGCAGCGAGGCGGCGTAGGCGCCGCCGCGCTCGAACTCGAGCAGGTATTTGGCGATCGTCCAGCCTTGGCCTTCTTCGCCGACGCGGTTTGCCACGGGCACGCGGACGTTGTCGAAGAAGCACTGGTTCACTTCGTGATCGCCGGCGAGCGTGATGATCGGTCGGACTTCGAAGCCGGGCGTGTTCGTCTCCAGCAGTAGGAACGTGATGCCTTCTTGCGGCTTTCCGGTTTGCGCGGTGCGCACAAGGCAGAACATGCGGTTCGCGAAGTGCGCGTGCGTGGTCCAGATCTTGGTGCCGTTCAGTACGTAATGGTCGCCGTCGCGCACGGCTTTCATTTGGAGCGACGCGAGGTCGGAACCGGAGCCGGGCTCCGAATAGCCTTGGCACCAAGAGTCTTCGCCGGAGAGGATGCGCGGCAGGTAGAACGCCTTCTGCTCGGGCGAGCCGAACTTCATGAGCACGGGACCGCACATGCGGATGCCGAAGACCGGCAGCAGCGGCGCGTGCACGGCAGAACATTCGGACGAGAAGATGTAGCGCTGCATCTCGGTCCAGCCGGTGCCGCCGTATTCCTTTGGCCAGGCGGGAGCGATCCAACCTTTGTCGTGGAGCGCCTTGTGCCACTTCGTCGTGGCCGGCGGATCGGTGAGCACGCCGCCGGTTTTCTTGCCCGCGTCGCGCAGGTCAGAGGTCAGCTTCTCGTCGAGGAAGCGGCGCACTTCGTTGCGGAAGGCTTCGTCGGCGGCGGAGAGGGCGAGTTGCATGGGCGCTCTTTGTGGTGGCGCGCTATCGGAACGCAGGTGAGCGAAACTATCAAGAGTGCGTTTGGGCTCGCCATTCGACCGCCGAGATACCGTAGATCAGGCAGGGTTTGCCGTTGATCGCGCCTTCGCGCAGGTGGCGCTCGCCCAAGCGCTCTGCGACGCGGATCGAGGCCGCGTTGTCGGGGTGGATCGCGGAGATGATTTCCTTGGCGCCGAATACTTCGAAGCTCCAGCGCAAGGCGGCACGTGCGGCCTCGGTTGCGTAGCCCTTGCCCCAACTGTCGCGGGTGAGCGTCCAGCCGAGTTCGAGGCCCGGCCAATCGTAGGGAGGATCGTAGAGGCCGACGCGACCGACGAAGCGGCCGGTGGCGCGCTCATCAACCGCCCACTTGCCGCAGCCCTTGAGCGCCCAGTGGCCGACGTGTCTGGCGATGTGTTCCCAGGCGTCCGCGAGGCCTGGCTCGGGCTCACCGGTGGGTGACAGGAACTTGATGACGTCGGGATCGCCGTGAAGAGCGGCGATGGCGGGCGCGTCGCTTTCGCGATAGCCCCGAAGGATCAGGCGCTCGGCGGTGAGCGTGGGAATCTCGATCATGGGGTTCCCACGCTCCTTTGACTTAGCCGAGCTTCGGTTCGAGTTTCTTGCAGGCGTCGACGAGGCCTTTTACGGCGTCGACGGATTTGGTGAACATCGCTTGCTCTTCCGGGAGGAGGTTCAGGCTGATCACCTTCTCTACGCCGCCGGCGCCGATCACGCAGGGGACACCGACGTAGATGTCCTTCAAGCCGAATTCGCCGCTGAGGTGGGCGGCGCAGGGCAGGATGCGCTTCTTGTCCTTGAGGAAGCTTTCGGCCATCGCGATCGCGGAGGTCGCAGGCGCGTAGAACGCCGAGCCGGTCTTGAGCAGGCCCACGATCTCGGCGCCGCCGTCGCGGGTGCGTTGGACGATTTGGTCGAGACGGTCCTGCTTGATCCAGCCGAGCTTGACCAGCTCGGGGAGCGGAATGCCGGCGACCGTCGAGAAGCGGGTCAGCGGGACCATCGTGTCCCCATGGCCGCCGAGCACGAACGCCGTCACGTCTTCGATCGAGACTTTGAATTCGTCGGCGAGGAAGTGGCGGAAGCGGGCACTGTCCAGCACGCCGGCCATGCCGACGACCTTGTTGTGCGGAAGGCCGGAGAACTCGCGCAGGGCCCAGACCATCGCGTCGAGCGGGTTCGTAATGCAGATGACAAACGCGCTAGGCGCGTGTTGCTTGATGCCTTCACCCACAGCGCGCATCACGCTCAGATTAATATTTAGTAAGTCATCGCGGCTCATGCCCGGCTTGCGGGGGACACCGGCGGTCACGATGACCACATCGCTACCTGCGATGTCGGCGTAGGACTGCGTGCCCTTGAAGCGCGCATCGAAGCCTTCGACCGGGCCCGACTGGGCGATGTCGAGCGACTTTCCTTGCGGCAGACCTTCGACGATGTCGAACAGAACGACGTCACCTAACTCCTTCAAACCAATGAGATGCGCCAGCGTTCCGCCGATTTGTCCACCGCCGATCAAGGCGATTTTTCTGCGAGCCATTTTGGATCTTTCTTTCCGTGGAGGTGTGCAACCGCGAGACGGCAGCGTTCACCAATGTTCCGATTCAGGGGTAGCAATTAACCGTGGGACGGGTAGCGCATCATCCGACTCAATCGCAAGCGCACAAGCGGTGATTGCGCGTGTGATGCCTACACCACTGTCAACTCAAATATTGATTCAATTTATTTTTGAGGGTACGCTGCGGCATCAAAGTTGCAGTGTTTCCTTAGTTCCAATCGTTCGAAGCCGGTCCCCACGGTTCGGGGGAAGCGAGGTCCGGCCTCGACAGCGCCTTGTGGAGTAGTTTCCATGCGTCCAGTCGCGCTTGCTGGAATCCTCGCCTCGACGACCATTTTGGGTGGTTGCGCCGGGACGGTTGCCGGTGTTTCGCTCAGTTCGATTTCCTCCTTCGCCGGTTTTGCGTCGACGATCTTTACGGGCGCCGATTTGGGCGAACATGCCGTTTCGATCGTTACGGGCAAGGACTGCCGGTTCTCCGAAGGCTTGATGCGTGCCGACCGCGATGTGTGCGAAGAGCCAGGCTCGCTTGCCACGCGCGACGATTTTCATGGCATTTTCATCGAGCGAATCGATGCGGACGGCACCGTGATCTACGCGGCCCCGAAATATCTTCCCGCCAGCGTCGGCGCCGGCGAGAACGAAAACGACCCCGATCAGATTTGGGCCGAGATCAAACTGGCCAAAGCGAAAGAGGAAGCCGAGCGGCAGTTTGCGCGCGCGAACGCGGCGCAGTCGATCGATGTCGCGGCGCTGGCGAGCGGTTCGCTTTCGTCGCAGTCGTTGGCTTTCCTGCCCGGCGGCGTGAAGGTTTCGACGGACGATATGGACGGCGAGACCGCGAGCCAGACGGCGCGCGCTACCCCGCGCCCGGTCGTCAACGCTGCGCCGGTCAAGGCGGCGCCCGTGAAGGCGGCAAAGGTTGAAGTCAAGCAAGTGCCCCTTCACACAGCTCCCGAGAACGACCAGCCCGCGATCGACGAGACGGCGCTGACGATGTCGTTGCAGGCGGCGAAGGAAGGTAATGGCGAAGGCGGTCCGTTGTTCATGACGACGACAAGCGCCGCGCCGGTTGCTTCGACGCTGATCAACGGCGAGCCCGTCGTGATTTTGCGCATTCGCCCGACTGTCTCGGCGAGCGCGCCTGCCACGAATGAAATCGCGACAGCGGCCGCACAGCCGAGCGCGATGCCAACGGAAGAGTTTGCACCTACGACTCCGCCGCTGCGCCCGACAGCATCGGCGCCGGCCCCCTCGCCGCTTGCGGTGCTCAGCGACGTTCCCGCGCGCCAGGTTCTGCCATCGGCGCCGACGCGCGTGGCTGCGTTCGAACCGCAAGTGACCGAACGCCCGCGTACGAAGCCCGCTGCTGCACCTGTCGTCACGCCCACGCCGGCTAAGCCCGTTCGTGAAACCGTGATCACGCCGCGCGTGACGCCGGCTCCGGTTCCGGCAACTCCCACGGCGCTCGTAAAGCCCAAGGTTCAGCCGCAGCCGGCAACGCCGCGCAAGGTTGAGATCATTCGCGACGCAGCCGAGGACGTCTACCAGCCGCCGCGCGAGGAGACGATGCTGTCGTCGCCGTCGCTCGATGCGCCTGCTGCGGCTCCCGTGCAGACACCTGCCGATGTGCCGCCGCCAGCCGCCACGATGCCGATCGCGCCCTCCGCGGCCGCAACGTCGAACGAGCCGCCGCCGGCTGCGACCGGTGGGCCTGCGCCGCTGGCGCCGATGCCGCAGGAATAGTCGCTCAGACTTTTTCGATTTTTGGCTTGTGCAAGCGCCCGAGATAATCGGGCGTTTGCATTTCCACGAGACGAGAGGCCGTACGCTCGAACTCGAAGGCGCCGTCACCGGTGCGATAGAGCGCCGCCGGCGGGACGGCGGCCGACCAGACGAGCTTCACGCACCGCTCGTAGAGCGCGTCGATCAGGGTCACGAAACGCTTGGCTTCGTTGCGCTTGTCGGGCGTGAGTTGGGGGACGTCCTTCAGCACGAGCGCGTGGAACGTGTCGGCCAGCGCGAGATAGTCCTGCGATCCCAAGGCGGCGACGCAGAGTTCGTCGAACGTGAAGCGCGCCACCCCGCGCGCCTGTTCGGGGACAGCAAGCTTGCGGCCCAGCACTTCAAGCTCGCCCGGAGCGCCGCGGGTTAGGCCGGTCAAATCGTGCCAGACACCGTCGAGAGCGGCGTCGGCATCCTTGCCCAGCGGCACGAAAAAGACCCGAGCGCGCTCAAGCCGCGCGAGGCGATAGTCGATCGGACCGTCGAGGCAGACGATATCCATGCGTTCTTCGATGAGATCGATCGCGGGGACGAAAAGCTGGCGGTTGATGCCGTTCTCGTAAAGCTCGCGCGGGTGACGGTTCGAGGTGGCGACAACGATGACGCCCGCTTCAAGCAGCGCCTTGAAGAGACGGGCGAGGATCATTGCGTCGGCGATGTCTTGGACTTGAAACTCGTCGAAGCAGAGCAGCGCGGCGCGTGCGCGGATGTCCTCCGCAAGGCGGGCGATTTCATTGCCAGGATCGTTCTCGCGCCAACGCCTTACGGCGACGTGCACGCCGGCCATGAAGTCATGGAAATGTGTGCGTTGTTTCGGCTCGAAATCAACGGTTTCGAAGAACATGTCCATGAGCATGGACTTTCCGCGGCCGACGGGGCCATGGATGTAGAGGCCGCGTGGCGACGCCTGGCGTGCGCCGAATCCGAAGAACGACTTCTTGCCCGGCTCATAAGCGTCAAGCTTGCTCGCCAAGGCTTCGAGCGCCGCTGCGACGCGTTCTTGCGCCGAGTCCCCGGTCAATCTCCCTTCGGCGACCAGCGCGCGATAGCGTTCAGCGGGGTGCATTCGTCGTCCAAAAGAACGCCCGCCGAATACGGCGAGCCACAGGTCTATGGCGATACGTGGTTTGGCGTGGGCCGGTCAACTGGCTCCACTTGCGGTATCTGGCTCATTGGGCGTAGGCCTGCCGCCATCGTAGGAGCGACCATGCCGAAAGGTGCATCACCTAGCTTGTCCGGCCGTGTATTCGCGAAGGCGCTGCTTCGTGGTTTGGGATGGGGGATAGCCGCTGCTGCAGTCATCGCCGCTGCGGCAGCCGCCATTCTGGGGCCCCACGAGGGGCTCGTTCGACACTTGCTTGAGGTCGCGACTTGGACCGCAATGGTTGCGAGCCTTCTCGCGATATTTCCCATCGCGCCGGTCGCGAGCGTTGTCGGCTGGCAGCTCTATCGCCGCGGCGTCGTTTCGCCAGTGGCCTACGCTGCGGTTGGCGCGCTTTCCGCGCTTGTTGCGCCAGCTCTCGTCGTCTTGGCGGCGGTCGAGACGATGCGGTATCCGACGACGACAGGCTCAGCCGAGATCACCGGCGACAGTGTTGCTCAGATGGTGATCGCGGCCGTCGCGGTCGCCGGCGCCTTCGGCGGCTTTATGGGAGGTCGAGTTCTTCAACGAGGGGCGCAATCCTGAACCTCGTCAGTTTGCGCGCTCAAAGCGACCATCTAGGACAGCGCGCATGCCGCAATAGTCGCTGCAGTTCTTCGACTGAACCACTTGCGATCCGCCGTCGGGTGCGACGGTGATGCGGCAGGCATTGGCACCCTTCTCGGCGTAGCGGATGACGCCCTTGCCGCCCACGGGAGCGCTGTCGGTTTCGAACGTGCAGGTGTGACCGCCGCCGCCGACGGTCAGGATTTTGAATGCCGCGTCCCATCCGAAGCGGACGATCCACATCGAGCCGCCCATGCCCTTCGGTTCGTATTCGCCGAAGGCCTCGTACACGTTCACGAGCGGGGCGAGAGAACTGAGTTGTGCCTTGTAGGCGGCGTCGAGGCATTCGATATCGGTCGCGCAAGCGTCACGGCGCGCTAGGAACGCGCGTTGGCTGTCTACGACGACGTTCTTGGACGCGCCGCTGTGCGCAAGCGCTAGCTTGTAGAGACGCGCGAGTTGGCGATCGCTCCACTGCAGATCGGGCACTTCGCAGACCTGTTTTTCCGCGGCGCTCTTTGCTTTCGCACAATTGAAGCTCGGGTCGGCCGACGCCGGCATCGTTGCCCAGAGCGCAGCAATCACGAACGCAGTTAGGCGCAACATCACTTACCTCATCGTCGGGATGACGAAACTGGAGCCTTCGCGGACGCCGCCTTTGCTAGGCCAGCGCGCCGTGACGGTTTTGATCTTCGTGTAGAAGCGCACACCTTCGGGGCCATGCTGGTTGACGTCGCCGAAGGCCGAGCGCTTCCAGCCGCCGAACGTGTGATAGGCGAGCGGCACGGGGATCGGCACGTTGATGCCGACCATGCCGACTTGGACTTTGCTGGCGAACTCGCGGGCGCTGTCGCCGTCGCGGGTGTAGATGGCGACGCCGTTGCCGTACTGGTGTTTCGTGGGAAGGCTTGAGGCCTCTTCAAAGTCTTTGGCGCGGGAGATTTGCAGCACCGGGCCGAAGATTTCTTCTTGGTAAGTGCGCATGTTCGGCTTCACCTTGTCGAACAGCGAGCCACCGAGGAAGAAACCGTTTTCGTAGCCTTGCATGCGGAAATTGCGTCCGTCGACCACGAGTTCCGCACCTTCCTTCACACCCATGTCGATGTAGCCCTTCACCTTGTCGCGATGTTCGCGGGTGACGAGGGGGCCGTAGTTCGCTTGCGCATCGGTCGGGAGCGATACTTTCAATTCTTCGACGCGCGGCTTGAGACGGCGCACGAGTTCGTCGCCGAGCTTGTCGGTGACGGGGACCGCGACTGCGATCGCCATGCAGCGTTCGCCTGCGGAACCGTAGCCAGCGCCGATGAGATCGTCGACGACTTGATCGAGATCGGCGTCGGGCATGATGATCGCGTGATTCTTCGCGCCGCCCATCGCTTGCACCCGTTTGCCGTGCGCGGTGCCGGTTTGATAGACGTACTCGGCAATCGCGGTGGAGCCGACGAAGGACACGGCTTTGATGTCCGGGTCTTTCAGGATCGCGTCGACGGCTTCCTTGTCACCGACGACGACGTTCAAGACGCCGGCGGGGCCGCCTGCTTCCATGAAGAGTTCGGCAAGGCGGAGCGGCACGCTCGGATCTTTTTCGCTGGGCTTGCACACGAAGGTGTTGCCGCAGGCGATGGCGACGCCGAACATCCACATCGGGATCATGGCGGGGAAGTTGAACGGCGTGATGCCGGCCACGACGCCCAAGGGCTGGCGGATCGAATACATGTCGATGCCGGGGCCGGCACCTTCCGTGAAGTCGCCTTTCAAAAGATGCGGGATGCCGCAGGCGAACTCGATGACTTCGAGACCGCGTTGGATGTCGCCCTTCGAGTCGGCGATGACCTTGCCGTGCTCGGCCGACAGCATATGAGCGAGTTCGTCCATATGCTTTTCGACGAGTGCCTTGAAGTTGAACATCACGCGGGCGCGCTTCTGCGGGTTCTGTGCCGACCATTCGGGGAAGGCTTTCAGCGCGGCTTCGACGGCGGTGCGCATCTCGGCGGCGGAAGCGAGCGGGGTCTTCGCTTGCACCTCACCGGTGGCGGGATTGTAGACGTCGCCGAAGCGGCCGGATGCTCCCTTCACATGACGGCCAGCGATAAAGTGGGTCAGTTCCCGCACCATAGTTTCTCTCCGTTCGCATGGCCTCGAAGGGCCGTTTGGCGGGTGGTGTAGCACCGACCGGGCGCCACCTCCAACGCTCAGAAAAGGCGGGGCCAGAAGATCAGGGCAGCGATCACGACCGCGCCGACGGCGGCAATCAGGACCGCAGCGGCAGCGACATCCTTCGCTTGTTTGACGAGCGGGTGGAACTGCGGCGAGGCGACGTCGCAGAGTAGTTCAAAGGCGGTGTTCAGCCCCTCAGCCATCCAAACAACCACAATGGCCAGGACGACTGCGACCCACTCGCCACTTGAGATTTGGAACCATAGCCCCGCGGCAATGACCGCGATCGTTGCCGCAAGATGGATCCAGGCGTTGTGCTGCGTGCGCAACATGGTCGCGATGCCCGCGAGTGCGAAGGAAATGCTCTTGAGGCGGGCGATGATCGTGAAGGGATTTGGCATCGTCAGCGCAGTAGGGTGATTCCGACGTGACCCTGCAAGCGCCATTTGCCGGGGCCGTTCTGATCGAAGCGTGCGACGACAATGTCGTTTGGGCCCACGAAAACGATCGAAGCCGCGCTTTCGGTCCAGTAGCGCACGGCTGGAAAGCGGCCTTCGCAGGAAGGGTCCCAGGCGATCTCGTAACCTGATCCTACGCGGCGGTTGGTCAGTTGCAGCGTGCACAGATAGCCTGCACCATCGTTGATGACGCGCCAGGGGCCAAACATCTCGGCCAGGCGCGCATCGCCGATCGAGCCCGGCACCGGCGCTTCGGGGGTGTCGCCCGGCGGATCGCGCGAGAGCATCAGCGGGGCCGCTTTGCGCGCGGTCATCCAGCGACCGGCATGCGCAGCGTTGAAGCGCAGCAATATCTGACCATCGCGAGCAAGGAACAATAGACCGTTGTCGTCTTGATCCCACTGCGCCGGGCGGTCAGCCAGGCCGACGGCACGACAGCGCGGACCGACTTGCAAACGCTTTCCGCCAAAGGCGGGACGCCCGGTTAGAACAATGCGGCATGCGGCTCCGGTGTCCACGTTGGAGAGGAACCATGCGCCTTCGGCATCGTCAACGGCGGCCTCTGCTTCGGGTTCAGCCGCAGCACTTGCCTGCAGCGCGTCGCCGCCGGCGAAGTAGAGTTTTCGCTCCGTGTCCGTCAGCACACAACCCAGGCCGCCTTCACTGTCGAGCGGTAGGCAGCTCACCGCCGACGTGGCCGGCAAGTCTTCCAAAACGCCGTCATGCGAGGTGTCGGCGCCTGAGCTCAAGGTGCGGCGCACGAGCTCGCGCCGTTCGTTGCGCAGGAAGCAGACCTGCGCGCCGAGTTGCACGACGCAGGCTGGTTCGCCGATGGTGCTTTCATCGCTGGGGATGATGCGGCCCGGGTCTTCGCCTTGGAACAGCGGCATGCCGCGCCAGAGGTGAAGTCTCCCGCTGCGGCCCTGGGCGGCGCAAGCGGCCTCGCCGGATTTCAAACGCACACAGGAGGGCGTGCTTTCGATGTGCCCGCCGAGTGCTGCCCAGCCGCCGGTCTTACCCGTTGCGTCAGGGAAGAATGCTGCGAGTTCGCCGCGTGTGTCGCGCGCAAAACAGGCGACCCCTGCCCCACCGACGGCGATGCAGTCGGGATCGGCGCTCAGAGCTCCACCGAGATTCTGCCACGGGTCCCAGGTCTTGCCGCCGCTCCAGCGACGCAACATCAGTTGACCTCTGCGTCCGCGCGCGTAGCAAGCGATCCGGTCACGCGCGAGGGCCACGCAGGCCGGGCGCGAGGGCGTCAGGTCGCCGCCCAGAGACGCCCACGCGCTCCAGGCTTTGCCGTTCAAGTTGATCGTTGCGAGAACGCCTTTGGCGCTGGTCGCAAAACAGTTGATGCCGCCTGGGCCGCGCGCGACACAGCTAGGAGCGGCGGCGAGTTTGCCGCCCAAATCTTTCGGCTCGCTCCATTGCTCGTTTTGGAGATAGGCCCACGTGAGGCTTCCGGTCGTGCTGCGCGAGAAACAGTCAACGCGGCCCGGCGCCCAGGAAACGCATTCGCTGGCTTCGCGGGCGACGCCGGATTGGAATGGCTCCAACGCAGTGGCGGGCGCGGCGAGCGCCAGAAGCAACCCTAGGCCAGCCAGAAGTCTAGCCGCGCGGGACGACGACCCAATAGTCGAGATCGAGGAGTACGGCAGGATCGTAGGATCCATCGCTTTGCTTGTCCGGGTAGTCGGTGGCTGCACGATCCTTAAGGCCGATGGTGCGCAGTCTCAAGAAGCCCCAGTCGTTGCGCGCACTAGGTGCAGACTTTTCCAGCACTTCGCTCCACGCGTAGATCGTATCACCTGCAAAACAGGGCGAAACGTGGCGGCCAGCATTGATACCGGCGACGAACAGCGCATTCTCCAAACCGTTGTAACTCAAGGCGCGCGCAACCGAGACGACGTGTCCGCCGTAGACGATGCGACGGCCGAAGCGGCCCTGGCGTTCCGTGTGGGCGTTGAAGTGGACGCGCGCCGTGTTGTGGTAGAGGCGCGTCGCCATCATGTGCTCGGCCTCTTCGACAGTCATGCCGTCGGCGTGGTCGAAGCGTTCGCCCGGTGCGTAGTCGTCGAAGAATTTGCTGCCGCCGCTTTCGATGCGATGGGCGCGAGCTAGTCTTTCTTGCGGAAAGACGTGGAGGGCGTTTGCGGCTACGGCTTTCGGCAGGTCCGGAACGCTCGCGGTTGGCACTTCCGCGGCGGCAGAGCGTTTGCGCACCATGACCCAGCGGGCAAATGTCAGAACGAGTTCGTTGCGCTGATTGAACCCTTCGGAGCGCACGTAGACGATACCGGATTCGCGGTTCGCGTTCTCGCGCGTGCCCAAGACTTCGGTCTTGGCGGTCAGGGTGTCGCCGGCGAACACGGGTTTCAGGAAGCGGCAATCGGCGTAGCCGAGATTTGCAATCGCGTTCAACGAGACTTCGGGCACGGTCTTGCCGAAGACTGTGTGGAAGACCAACAGATCGTCGATCGGGGATGAGGGCAAGCCTAGACCACGCGCGAGTTCGTTCGAGCTTTGGGTCGCAAAGCGGGCGCCGTAGAGTGCGGTGTAGAGCGCTTGATCGCCGGCAGTGAGTGTCCGCGGCGGGGCATGATGCAAAATTTGGCCGACGCGGAAGTCTTCGAAGAAATTTCCGGCGCCGGCCGCTTTCGTTTCCATCCGCTTACTTCGTCAACGCCTTTAGGCCTTCGGCGGCCTCAGGCTGGTTCGGATTGATCGCAAGCGCGCGGCGATAGGTTTCGATCGCGCGCTGCTTCTGTCCGCTGTCCTCATAGAGGCGGCCCAGGACGCCCAGCATCTCGGCGCTGCCCGGACGAAGGCGCGTCGCGGCTTCGCAATCGCTGACGGCAGACTTGACGTTGCCGAGCCAGCTAAAGGACACACAGCGGCCGTAGTAGTAGTCGGCGTTGTTGTTCTTGATCGCTATCGCTTGCCCGAAAGCTTGCGTGGCTTTGGCGTGCTGGTTCATTGCTTGGTAGGTTGCGCCAAGCTCGTAAAAGGCAACATCCATTTTTGGATCCGCCTCGGTCGCCGCAACGTAGTCAGCGATGGCCTTGTCATATTGGCGCGTGGAGCGGAACGACTTGCCACGGAAATACAAAGTCGGACCGAGCCAGGTCTTCGGCAAGCGGCCGGACTCCAAGATTTCGGTGAAGAGCTTGATCGCCGTCTTGTAGTCGCGGGCCGCGAGGGCGGCTTGTGCTTTCTTGTGATTGCCTTGCCAGTCGTAGCGGACCGGCGGGTTGCCGGAGGGCTGTGCCGGCGTCGTTCCTGGCGGCGGCACGGCTGGTGTTGCCGCCGGTGTTGGCTGCGCGAATATCGCGGGCGTCGTCAGGATCGCAAACAAAAGACCGATCAGAACTCGCTTCACTTCTTCACTCCTCTTGCACTGCGGCGCGACATTTTTTGGTGACCGCGCGCCGCTTGCTTTCAAAATCGACGATCAATCGAAACGCACTAGCCGCCCAGGCGCTTCAACCCTTCGGTTGCGATCGGATTGCCGGGGTCGACCGCCAAGAGCTTGCGATAGAGTTCCGCAGCGCGCGGCCGGTTGCCAGTTTGCTCGGCTGCTTGCGATGCCGCGGTCAAGACGTACTTGTCATCCGGTGTTGCCGCGAGCGCCTTCTCACAGTCCGGGACCGCGCCGGCAAAGTCCTTGCGATTGAAGAGAAGTTTGCAACGCGCGCTGCGATACATTGCGGCATCGGGATCGAGCTTGACCGCCGTGTCCAAGGCGACGAGCGCCTGATCCTCTTGCTTCAGTTCCAGATAACAGGCGGCCATCGTTAAATAGAGATCGCCTTCTTGCAGCGTCTCGGCGGCCTTATTGTAATCGACGAGCGCGGTCGTGCAGTCCTTCTTCAAACGGTAGGCGTTGCCGCGGCCGAAATAGATCTCGCCCAGCGTTTGCGGTTGATCCTTGAACGCGCGCGAATCTATCGCCTTTGTGTACAGTTCGATAGCGCGGTCGAGCTCGTTCTTCTGCAGAGCTTCGTAGGCCTGTTGCGGGTAGGCCTGCGCTTCGCGCTTCCTGCGCTCTTGGCGTTCGCCGACGCCTTCAACGGCAAAGGAGGGAAGTGTCAGGGCCGCGAGAATGGTGATCACACCGAGGGCGGCAAACACGCGCTTCAACATCAGGAACCCCAAAGTCTTGTTTCGACCGTAGACGGGCGAACCCGTCCGAAAAAAAGCGAAGCCGAACCCCTTAACGAGGCCCGGCCCAGCGCTCCAATCACATAGTACCATTGGGGCGCAAAGAGGGCAAAGTGCCCCGTTTGTCGTCAACTGTTGCTCGCGATTGCGTCAGCGAGCGCGACGGTCTGGCGAGCAATCTCGGCGTGTAAGAGTTCGACCATCCGCCCGTCCAAGGCGATTGTGCCTTTACCTTTGTTTTCGGGGCGGTCGAAGGCGGCGAGGATGGCCCGGGCCCTGGCGACTTCCTCAGGGTCCGGGGTGAAGACGCGATTACAGACCTCGATCTGCGAGGGGTGGATGAGGGTCTTGCCGTCGAAACCTAAGGCCCGGCCTTGGCGGCAGACCGCTTCGAAGCCTGCGGTGTCGGCGATCTCGTTGAAGACACCGTCGATGGCAACGAGGCCGTGAGCGCGGGCGGCCATCACGCTGACATTGAGCGCCGTGAGCAGCGCCTCACGGCCCGGCGTGTGCTGCGCTCGCAGCTCCTTGACCAGATCGTTCGTGCCCATGACGAAGCAAGTGAGCTTGCCGCCGGCGCCTGCGATCTCGTTCGCGTTGAACATGGCGCGCGGGGTTTCCATCATGAGCCAAAGCGCAGCCGGGCCGTCGCCCAGATGCTGATGCGCGTGGGCGACGTCGTGGGCATCACTGATCTTGGGCACCAGAATTGCGTCCGGGCCGGCGCCGGCCGCGGCATCCATGTCATCATGTCCCCACGGTGTGTCGAGACCGTTGACGCGAATGATCACCTCGCGCTTACCGAAGCGGCGGTCTTTGACTGCGGCGCATACTTGCGTGCGCGCGAGCTCTTTCGATTCCGGCGCGACCGCGTCCTCAAGGTCGAGGATCAGGGCATCGGCCGGCAGAGATGCAGCCTTCTCCAGGGCGCGGGCATTGGAGCCGGGCATGTAAAGGACGCTGCGGCGGGGGCGGATTTTCATGCGGAATTCCGTCGGTTGTCGGGTTCGGCGCAACCTAGCGGGCCTTGCCGTCGATTTCGAGCCCTGTGGTTCGTCCTTGAGACGGATTATGATGTGACCGGGGAGAACCAAATGCCGACCTACATGCTGTTTTTGCACGAGAACCAAGGGCAGTTCGACAACCGCGCGCCGGACGAGATGATGCGGGTGATCGGGGAATACAGCGCTTGGGCCACGAAGATGCGCGAGGCCAAGCGCTTTGCCGGTGGCGAGAAGCTGACCGAGGACGCGGGAAAGGTGTTGCGGCCGAAGGCGGGCAAGATCGTGGTGACGGACGGCCCGTACGCGGAGAGCAAGGAAGTCGTCGGCGGCTACTTTGCGATCATTGCCAAGGACTATGCGGAGGCCTGCGAGATCGCGAAAGAGTGTCCGCATCTGAAGTATGGCGGGCGGATCGAAGTGCGCGAAGTGCATCAGCTCTAGATGAGCGGCGCGTCGACCGAGATTCGTTCGTTGATCGAGCGCCTGTCGCGGCGCGAGAGCGGGCGTTTGGTCGGCGCGTTGACGCGCACGCTGGGTGCGTCTGGCCTGTCGCTCGCGGAAGATTGCGTGCAGGACGCCTTCTTGGCGGCGTTCGAAACGTGGGGGCCGCGAGGCGTGCCGGACAACCCGTTCGCATGGCTGCTCACCGCGGCGCGCAATCGCGCGCTCGACCGGCTGCGCCGGCACGCGATGATGAGTGCGTTGGAGCCCAAGGTGACCGATTGGATCGAGCACTTGCGCACAGCACCGGACACGAGCGGGATCGGCGATGAGGAGTTGGCGCTGATTGTGCTCTGTTGCGATCCGGCGCTGGAGACGGAGGCGCGTTTGGCGCTGACGTTGAAGACCGTGTGCGGTTTTTCGGTCGAAGAGATCGCGCGGGCATTTCTTGCGACGCCTGAAGCTATGGCGCAGCGTGTCGTGCGCGCGAAGGTGCGCATTCGGGAGCTTGGGATCGCGTTTGAAATGCCGAGCGGCGCAGCGCTCAACCAGCGGATGCCGTCGGTTTTGCGCACGATCTATCTCTTGTTCAACGAAGGATACTCGGCGAGCGACGGCGATACGCTGGTGCGCGAGGACATTTGCGAGGAGGCGCTCCGGCTGGCAGAGCTTGTTGCTTGGCATCCGGTGGCCTCGTCGCCCGAGGCGCATGCGCTGGCAGCCCTGATCTTGTTCCAGCATGCGCGGCGGCGGGCGCGGGTGGCGGCGGACGGGAACCCTGTGTTGCTGGAGGCCCAAGACCGGCGGCTTTGGGATCAGGCGATGATCGCGCGCGGGTTTCAGCACCTCTCCGCGGCGCGAAACGATGCGGTTTTGACGGCGCTGCATCTGGAGGCGGGGATCGCCTCGGTGCATGCGGCGGCGCCGTCGTGGCGGCAAACGGATTGGGCGAGCTTGCTTTCCTACTATGACGGGTTGAGCGAGATCGCGCCGTCGCCGGTGGTTGCGATCAACCGGGCGATTGCGCTGTCGATGGTTAAGGGTGCGGACGCGGCGCTCGAAGCCTTGCATGGACTTGAGGAACAGAAGGCCGTCGGGCGCTATTTGCCCTATCACATGACGATCGGCGATCTGGAGCTTAAGCGCGGGCGGCGGCAGGCGGCGCGGGCGGCGTTTCAGCGCGCGCTGGCGCTTTCCATGTCCACGCAGGAGCGTAGACTGGTCGAAGCGAGACTCACTCAAGCGGCCGATGCGTAAACTCACGGTCTTGTCCATTCAGTCCGAAGTCGTGCGCGGGCATGTCGGGAACGGCGCGGCACGGTTCGCGCTGCAGCGTCTGGGGATCGAAGTTTGGGCGGTGCCGACGGTGCTGCTCTCGAACCATCCGGGGCACCAGGCGTTTCGAGGCGAAGTCGTGCCGGCCACGAAGATGGGCGAGTTGATTGCGGGGCTCGATCTCAATGGCTGGCTTGGTCAGTGCGATGCGGTTTTGTCGGGCTATCTGGGCGCTGCGGAGCAGGCGGGCGTGGTCGCGGACACCGTACGACGGGTGAAGGTGCTGAATCCGAAGGCCGTTTATCTGTGCGATCCCGTGTTCGGTGACGATGACGGGGCTTACGCGCGGCCGGGCGTGGCGGAGGCGATGGCGCGCGAGTTGTTGCCGATCGCGGATATCGCGACACCGAACCGGTTCGAGCTGAGCAGTCTGACCTCGCAGAAGGTCGGCGATGCGGCGAGCGCCGCGGCCGCTGCGCGATCTCTCGGCAAGGCCGAGGTGGTCGTGACGTCTGTGCCGTTTGACGGCGAACGCGTGGGGACGGTTGCGGTCACGCGCGACGGCGCCTGGGCGACGGCGGCGGCGCGGATCGAGCAGGTTCCGAACGGGTCCGGCGATCTCTTCGCCGCGCTCTATCTGGCGCGACGACTCGCGGGAGACAACTCGGCTCTGGCCCTTGAGCGGGCCAGTTCGTCCGTCGATAGCGTGTTGCGTGCGAGTGCCGGGGCGGACGAGCTTCAACTGGTCGGGGCCCAAGCGGCGCTCGTTGCGCCGCCGCAACTCTTGACCGCCGCGCCTGTGCGCTAGATCAATTTCGCGGCGGACGCTTTCAGTGATATTCTGAACGCCGTTCAATCGGAGGGTGTCATGAACCGATTTGCCCAAGCGATCGTTTTGGTTTTGGCGGTGAGCATTCTCAGCGCCTGCGTCTCGCCCACGCCCTATCAACCCGCGCCGCCGCGGGGGTTCGGCTTCTCGGAAGAGCGGCTCGACCAGAACCGGTACAGGGTGATGTTCCGCGGGAACTCGCTGACGAAGCGAGAGACGGTCGAGGACTATTTGCTCTACCGCGCCGCGGAGCTCACGCTTCAGAACGGATTCTCGCACTTCATCTTGGTCGGGCGCGACGTCGAGGCGAAGACGTCCTATCGCTATTGGGTCGATCACTATGGTGGGCGCGGCTGGTTCTACCACGGATTTCCCGACTGGCACGACCCGTTCTACCGGCCGTGGGGTTCGTACGACGTGCAACCCGTGACGACCTATACCGCGACCGCGGAGATCATCATGCTGAAAGCGCCGCGGCAGGACGGTGACGTTCGGGCGTTCGATGCGCGCGAGGTGTTGGTACAGGTGGGGCCACGGGTGGTGAGGCCTGAGCCGAATAGGTGACGGGGTATGGGGATTGGTGGTTGGGGTTTTCAGTTTCATCCCATCACCCATTCCCTATTCTCCATCACCCGATCCCCATCAAGCGACCTTCTTCAAGTGTCTTGCGATCAGGATTTCAGCGATTTGAATCGCGTTCAGAGCGGCGCCTTTTCTGAGGTTGTCGGAGACGCACCACAGGGCTAGGCCGTTTTCGACGGTCGGGTCCTTGCGAATGCGGCTGATGAAGGTCGCGTAGTCGCCGACGCATTCGACCGGGGTGACGTAGCCGCCATCTTCGCGCTTGTCGACGACCATGCAGCCGGGCGCCTCGCGCAGCAGATCGCGCGCCTGATCGACGGTGATGGGTCGTTCGAATTCGATGTTGATCGCCTCCGAATGGCCGACGAAGACGGGCACGCGCACGCACGTCGCCGTCACCTTGATATCGGGGTCGAGGATTTTTCGCGTTTCGGCCGCCATCTTCCATTCTTCTTTGGTGAAGCCGTCGTCCATGAAGGTGTCGATGTGGGGGATGACGTTGAAGGCGATTTGTTTGGTGAACTTCTTCGCCTCGATCGAGTCGGTGACGAAGATCGCGCGGGTTTGGTTGAAGAGTTCGTCCATCGCGTCCTTGCCGGCGCCGGAGACGGACTGATAGGTCGAGACGACCACGCGCTTGACGCGGGCGACGTCGTGGAGAGGTTTGAGCGCCACGACCATTTGCGCAGTCGAGCAGTTCGGGTTGGCGATGATGTTCTTCTTGGCGAACTTCGCGATCGCGTTGGCGTTGACCTCCGGCACGACGAGCGGCACATCCGGGTCCATCCGCCACTTCGAGGAGTTGTCGATGACGACGGCGCCCGCGGCCGCGATTTTCGGCGACCATTCGGCGGAGATCGCGCTGCCCGCCGACATAAGGACGATGTCGGTGCCTTTGAAGTCGAAGTGCTCCAGCGCTTTGCATTTCAGCGTATGGTCGCCATAGGAGACTTCGCGGCCAACGCTCTTGCGCGAGGCGATGGCGACGATTTCGCTGGCCGGGAATTCGCGCTCGGCCAAGATGTTCAACATCTCACGCCCGACATTACCGGTGGCTCCTACGACGGCGACTTTCCAGGACATGTGCTTACTTTCTGAGAGTTGCGCGGTGGCTCGTCAGCCTTTCACCACCAAGGCACCAAGGAGCACCAAGTTCCACCAAGAAGGAAGAAAATCTCACACGATGAAACAATGGAATAATGGGTGATTCATCCGCGCGCGCCAGCGCGAAGCCGGACGGTTGGATGGCACTTCGCGCCGAGGGGCGTGCGCCCCATTGCGTCATTGTTTCATTGTGCGAGCTCATTTTCCTCTTCGTAAACCTTGGTGCTCCTTGGTGTCTTGGTGGTGAGAGCTGACTCACCGAAGAGTTTGGTTCGAATATCTGGCTCATGTTGCGAGCTTGTCGAGGGCGGCGAGGATCGCTGAGCCCATGTCTTTGGTGCCGACCAGGCGCATGCCCGGTTGCATGATGTCGCCGGTGCGGATGCCTTGGTCGAGGACGTGGGCGACCGCTTTGTCGATCAGGTCGGCTTCTTTCTTCATGGCGAAGGAGTAGCGCAGGCACATGGCGAACGACATGATGGCGGCGATGGGGTTCGCCTTATCTTGGCCCGCGATATCCGGTGCGGAGCCGTGGATCGGTTCGTAGAGCGCGCGTTGCTTGCCGGTTTTCGCGTCGCGGGCGCCCAACGAGGCCGACGGCAGCATACCGATCGAGCCGGTCAGCTGTGCCGCTTCGTCCGACAGGATATCGCCGAAGAGGTTGTCGGTGACGATGACGTCGAACTGCTTCGGGTTGCGCACGAGCTGCATCGCGCAGTTGTCGGCGAGGATGTGGGTGAGCTCCAGGTCTTTGTAATCGGCGGCGTGGAGTTTCGTGACCTCTTCCTTCCAGAGCAGGCCCGACGTCATCACGTTGTGCTTCTCGGCGGAGGCGACTTTGTTGCCGCGCAGGCGTGCGAGCTCGAAGGCGACGCGGGCGATGCGATGGATTTCGTGGGTCGTGTAGACCTGGGTGTCGACGGCGCGGCGCTCGCCGTTCGCGATGGTCGAGATGCCGCGCGGTTCGCCGAAATAGACGCCGCCGGTCAGCTCGCGCACGATCATGATGTCGAGGCCCGAGACGATTTCGGGCTTCAGCGTGGACGAGGCTTTCAGCGCGTCAAAGCAGATTGCGGGGCGCAGGTTCGCGAACAGGCCGAGGTCCTTGCGCAGGCGCAGCAGGCCCGCCTCCGGCCGTTTGGCATAGGGGATGCTCGCCCACTTCGGGCCGCCGACTGCGCCGAAAAGAACCGCGTCGGCGTCGAGTGCCTTTTGCATCGCGGCCTCGGTCACGGGCGTGTCGTGCTTGTCGTAGGACGTGCCGCCGACGAGGTCGCGTGCGGTTTCGAACTTCGCGCCGGCCTTGGCGTTGAACCAGGCGATCAAGCGCTCAACCTCGGCCATCACTTCGGGGCCGATGCCGTCGCCGGGGAGAAGGAGGAGGGTTTTGGTCATCGGGTGGAGGCCGTTTCTTGCTGGGAAAACTCAATTACATCTGCAAAAGCGTTATCTGCGTTATTCTGGCTCATCTCTGCGGTTTTTGCCGTTATGAATCCGTTCTTTGTGCGTTATGCATGCGTTATTTCAGTGGGTGCAGGCCTCAACTTTTGACTTGGAACAATAATAGAACTTCGGTGCTGATGCCGCCATTGGGCCGATTGCCTCAGCAGAGGGGCTCAAAAGAAGGCCTCACGCGAAGGCGCGCAGAACGCGAAGCAAGACGCGAATTGGGAAAGGCGCTTTGCGGTTGCCCATTCGCGCCTTCCTTCGCGCCTTGTGTGAGGCCTTCTACTCAGAGCCACGGCGTCTGCGCGCGGCGTTTGGCTTCGAAGGCGTCGATGGATTTTTCGTGGCGCATGGTGAGGCCGATGTCGTCCCAGCCGTTCAGCAGGCATTGTTTGCGGAACGGGTCCACGTCGAATTTGATCATGCCGCCGTCGGGGCCGCGGATTTCTTGTTTCTCGAGATCGACGGTGACGACGGCGTTGCTCCCGCGGTTCGCGTCGTCCATCAGCTTGTCGACGTCTTCTTGCGGCAGCACGATCGGTAGGATGCCGTTCTTGAAGCAGTTGTTGTAAAAGATGTCGGCGTAGGACGTCGCAATCACGCAACGGATGCCGAAGTCGGCGAGCGCCCAGGGCGCGTGCTCGCGGCTTGAACCGCAGCCAAAATTTTGACCGGTGACCAAAATCTGCGCCTTGCGGTAGGCGGGCTTGTTGAGCACGAAATCGGGTAGCTCTTTGCCGTCCGGCGTGTAGCGCATCTCCTCGAACAGGTGCTTGCCAAGGCCGGTTCTTTGAATCGTCTTCAAAAACTGCTTCGGGATGATCATGTCGGTGTCGACGTTGATCATCGGCAGCGGCGCTGCGACGGCGGTGAGGGTGGTGAATTTTTGCATTGTGCGTCTGCCTTAGTCGTAGATCGGTGCGTCGATGAGGAGGCACTCGCGCTGGGTGCGCGGGCGTCCTCGCCCGCCCTTAGCAACATCTCTAACGCACCGCGCGTTTAAGGTCAGCGAAGAGCGGGCGAGGACGCACGCGCACCCAGCGCAAGTGCCCTCCTCCAGCTCGCGATACCTTTCGATTGACATCGTCACTGGGGCGCGCGCTCGCCGCGCAGCAATCCTGCAATGCTCAGATCCTCGTCGATCTTCGGCCAATGGATGCCGTGGCCCGCGGCGCTTGTCTCCCAGTCGGCGCGATCGTCGGCGCTCGCGGCGAGGAGGCGCGGGAACCAGGCAAGCGGCGCGCTGATCTTGCGGCCATCACGAAGCAGCACTTCGAGATTCTCGTCGGTGCAACGCACGTCCTTCACGCGCGGATCGCTAATGATCGTTGAAGTGGTCATTCCATGCCTCCAAGAAACGCGCCTGTTGCTCCGCAATCTTTGATTCAATTTCGGCCAGGTGGCGCGCGCTGAAGCCTATGTTCTGCGCTAGGGCCACCGGGTTCAACCAGTATTTGGCCGTGTTTCCCGCCTTGTCGACGTGGATATGGGGCGGCTCGCTGCCTTCGTTGCTGAAGAAATAGAACCGATAACCATTCCAGCGCAGGACGGTCGGCATTCACTTGGTCTCGCGCAAGTCTGCGGTGAAATCTTGCACAGCGTTATTCCTTACTCATTTTGCCGGATGGGCGGCGAGATAAGCTTGGGTGCGGTCTTCGGCGTTTTGTTTGAGGTTCGCGTAGAATAAGCCTCCGGCGAGCGAGTGATAATTGTCGCGCCCGAAGACGTTCATGATCATCCGAAGCGGAAGCGGAACTCCCTCGTACATGTCGGTGCGGATCTCCGACACGACGAGACGGCCGTTTTCATCGCACCTGGCGTCCGCGGCGCCGGGGACAAGCTTGTCGGGTGATGCGGGTTTGCGTGCACCGAGGTTGAGTTCGAACCCTGCCTGCGCGCCATCGGCGTGCCACGTTAGCGGGTTCACGCAAATGATACCTGTCTGATCGAATAGCGGATTGAGTCCCGTGCGCAGATGCGGCCCCACGGGATTGAAGGTCACGACGCAGCCCGTTTGTTTCGCGTCGTTGCAAATCGGGATGTCGGGCGACTCTGTCGCGAATTGAGCTTTCTTCATCCACCAAATGAGCGGATAGGCGGCAACCATCCGGTCCTTGAGCGCCGTCCCGCTAATGCGGCTTTTCAGCAATGCGAATATGTGCCTGCTGCCCTGGCTCGCGCCGGCGAGGATGAATGGACGACCGTTGTTGTGCTGGATGAAATAGTCGAATGCGCGCTCTACGTCGGCGTATGCCAGATCGAGCGCTTTGCGCGTGTCATCGGTATCGCGGGCAAACGCGCCAAGAATTGCTTGTCGAATGCGCGGGGCGTAGAGAGCGCAACAGTCGGCGTATGCCGGCAATTTGCCGAAGAACTGCGTGTTGATCTTGTTTGTCTCAACATCATCCGCCGGCTGGTTCCAACTGTCATGGTACGGCTTGAAGTAGGTCGTGCCGATGACGAAGAAGACATCAACGGCCGGCCCCGTTCCGGCGCCGTTCGCAGGACGCGCAATCCAGCCTTCGTCTGATGCGTAGTCGAATCCTTTGGGTTCGGCGAAGGGCTTTGTGGGCGTCGCCACCCAAATGATCACGTTGTAGCGAACAGAGTCGAAGTTCAGCCAGACGATGAGAGCGGCCACGGCGAAAGCCGCGATCAAGATACCCAGCACTCGGAGGAGCAACGACATCGCAAACCCCATTCGTTGTGTTCCGCGATCGGCGCCGCAGCTGGGGGAGAAGCTTAGCCGAGATCGCGCACGTCCGCGAGGTGTCCCTCGATCGCCGCTGCCGCGGCCATCGCCGGCGACATTAGGTGCGTGCGGCCTCCCCTGCCCTGTCTTCCTTCGAAGTTGCGGTTGGAGGTGGAGGCGCAGCGTTCGCCGGGTTCTAGTTTGTCGGCGTTCATGGCGAGGCACATGGAGCAGCCGGGTTCGCGCCATTCGAAGCCTGCGGCGGTGAAGATCTTGTCGAGGCCTTCGCTTTCGGCTTGTTCTTTGACCAGGCCGGAGCCCGGGACGATCATCGCGCCGACGTGGGGGGCGACGCGCTTGCCCGCGACCACCTTCGCCACTTCGCGAAAATCTTCGATGCGGCCGTTCGTGCAGGAGCCGATGAAGACGCGGTCGATCTTCACGTCTTTCATTGCGGTGCCGGCTTTGAGCCCCATGTAGTCGAGCATGCGTTCCATCGCGGCGCGGCGCTGCGGATCGGTTTCCGCCGCAGGGTCGGGCACGCGGCCCGTGATCGGCACGACGTTTTCGGGCGAGGTGCCCCAGGTGACGAGCGGCGGGATTTCCGCGGCGTCGAGTTTCACTTCCACGTCGAACTTCGCGTCGTCATCCGATTTCAGCGTGCGCCAGTAGGCGACGGCCGCCTCCCAAGCCGCGCCCTTCGGTGCGTGCGGACGGCCTTTCAAATATTCGAACGTCGTTCGATCGGGGGCGATGAGGCCGGCGCGCGCGCCCGCTTCGATCGACATATTGCAGACCGTCATGCGGCCTTCCATCGAAAGCGCGCGGATGGCCTCGCCCGCATATTCGATGACGTAACCGGTGCCGCCGGCCGTGCCGATCTTGCCGATGATGGCGAGGATGATGTCCTTGGCGGTGACGCCGGGCGCCGGCTGCCCGTCGAGGGTCACGCGCATGTTCTTCGAGGGCCGCGCCTGCAGCGTTTGCGTCGCCAGCACGTGTTCGACCTCGCTGGTGCCGATGCCGAAGGCGAGCGCGCCGAACGCGCCGTGGGTCGCGGTGTGGCTGTCGCCGCAGACGATCGTTTGGCCGGGGAGCGTCAGCCCCTGCTCCGGCCCCACGATGTGGACGATCCCTTGGCGGATGTCGTCCATCGCGAAATAGGTGACCCCGAAGTCTTTCGCGTTCTTTTCCAAGGTCGCGATCTGGAGCGCGGATTCGGGGTCGGCGATGCCGTGGGAGCGATCGGTCGTGGGCACGTTGTGGTCGGCGACCGCGAGCGTGAGTTCGGGCCGGCGGACCTTGCGCTTGGCCAGACGCAGACCTTCGAACGCCTGCGGGCTCGTCACCTCGTGCACGAGGTGGCGGTCGATGTAAATAACGGCCGCCTCGCCCGGCTCGGCGTGGACCAGGTGGGCATCCCAGATCTTGTCGTAGAGGGTGGTGGTCATGCCGATTTACATAGCGCCTTGCGAAGCGGCGCGAAATGCGCATCTTCGGCTGTGAAATGACGCACCCGCCCCTCAAGTCCGACCGCCTGATCCTGCGCCGGTGGCGGGAGGAGGACCTTGCGCCGTTTGCGGCGATGAATGCGGATCCTCTGACGATGCGCTTCATGCCGGGGGTGATAACGGCGGAGGAGACGCGCGCGCAGATGGCGCGGTTCGAGGAGCATCATCGCGCGCATGGATTCGGGGTGTGGGCGGTGGAGGCGCCGGGGGTGGCGCCGTTGATCGGCTTTACCGGGCTGCAGCGGGTTTCGTTCGAGGCGCCGTTCACGCCTGCGGTCGAGATCGGGTGGCGGTTCGCGCCGGCCCACTGGGGCAAGGGCTACGCGACGGAGGCGGCGCGGGCGGCACTTCGAATCGGGTTCGAAGATTTGAATCTCGATCAAATCGTCTCGTTCACGGTGATGGCGAACAAGCCGTCATGGTCGGTGATGGAGCGGCTCGGCATGACGCGCGACCCCAAGGAGGACTTCGATCATCCAAGGCTGCCGGTGAGGCATGCGCTCCGGCGGCATATTTTGTACCGGAAGAAGCGGACGGACTGATCTCAGTTTCATTCAGGGGTGGCACTGGCGGCCACCTGAGGCAACCCCATCTTGATCGCTGAATCCACTCTCGCCTGAACGCGCGCGGAATAGCGCTTTCTTGCCTTTTGCCACCACTGCTGGACTCCGGGATTGCGGCACAGCCAAACGAAGGCTTGAGCGGCGTCCGTGTCCGGCGAAGAGTCGATCTCGATGGCCAAGCTATAGTTCATCACGGCATGCTCGATCATTGTGCCGAACCGCCAGCGGTCGAGGGGCTCAAGCGATTCCATGTCACGCGAGCCGTCTCTAAATACTCTTGCCGAATCCGGATCGGACATCAGCAGCACGCGAAAATTCTGAATGTCCGTGCTGATTGTAACGAGGCGGGATTCTCGCGCGGAGGCTTGATAGACCCGGAACTGAAGCGCCGCGTAGATCAGCGAGACGATGATGGCAACGGCCGCGATGATCTGGCTGGCGAAGGCGAGTTCTTCGAGTGACATGCGGTGATCCCTTGTGTCGGCATGTGCATTATCAGGTGACGCAGGATGCCTGCAGGGGCCTGAGAAACGGATAACTATCCGCCCGGTGCGCCCGTCGCGCGAACGTCCGCAAGCGCTACTTGCCAGACACTGCCTGTGTCCGCGTTAGGCGCGAGAGGCTGTCCGGCGATGGCCTCGCGCTCGAAGACTTCCGCCTGGGCCGGCAAAATCAAGGACCGTTGAATGAGCCACGCGGCACGCATCGCCGGCAGCGACATGATTCGCCTGGCCGCCGCTCGCGTACGTTCAACCGACGCGCCGTCAAGCAGACCTTGTTTGTGCTGCCAGAGTTGATCCTCGAGATTCAGGATCATTTTCATGATCACGCCCTGAAGCTGCAGAACCTCGTCGGCGACCAGAGTCTCGGCCGCGCGGGTCGCTTTTGAGATGATGGGCGCCATGCCCGAGATGCTGGAATAGAACCCTATGATCCGATCGGCCCGTGCTTGATGCATGACGGCACGTTGCGTCTTGTCGCTCTGACGCAATTGGATGGCGACGAAGAGCAGCGAGGCGACGATTGCGACGGCGGCGACGATCTGGCTGATGAAGTAAGCGTCTTCGAGCGACATGCGTGCGGCTCCCTGCTGCGGGTTATTTGAGAGATTTCGTCAACACCACGAAATGGAAATCCTTCCGTTTCGCGCCGGGTTCTTTTTCGAAAGGGAAGGGTTTGGTCGCGGTGCGACTGTAGCCGCGGCGTTCGTAGTAGGCGATGAGGTCTTCGCGGAGGGAGATCACGGTCATCGCGACGGTCGGGCAGTGCCACAGGTCGATGATGGATTGTTCGGCGTGGGCGAGGATTTTCTTGCCGTGGCCGCCGCCTTGGAGGGTGGGGCTGACAGCGAACATGCCGAAGTAGCCGGTGCCGTTGTCGTTCTTGATCATGGCGCAGCCGACGAGCTTGGCTGCGTCGAACGCCATGATGAAGCGCTTGTTCGGGGCGGCGATATTGTCCGCGATCTCGGCCGCACTGGTGCGGTTGCCTTCGATCAGGTGCGCTTCGGTCGTCCAGCCGCGGCGGCTTTCGTCGCCGCGGTAGGCGCTCTCGATCAGAGCAGCGATTGCCGGTGCGTCGGCCGCACCGGCAAAGCGGAAGGTAAGTGGGCTCACTCGGCGGCGTCGGCCTCGGCGGCGCCTTTGTCTTTTTCCTGACGCTCGACGATGCGCGCTTTCTTACCGGTCAGGCCCTTGAGGTAATAGAGCTTCGCGCGGCGAACGCGGCCGCGGCGGAGGACCTCGACGCTGTCGACGAGCGGGCTGAAGACCGGGAAGATACGCTCCACGCCTTCGCCGTAGGAGATTTTGCGGACCGTGAAGTTCTCGTTCAGGCCCTGGCCCTGGCGGCCGATGACGACGCCTTCGAACGCCTGAAGACGTTCGCGGCGCTTCGTCTGCTTCGTCTTTTCGTCGAAGGATTCTTCGACGACCTTGACGTTGACCTTCACGGTGTCGCCGGGCTGGAACTCGGACTTCTTCTTTTTCGCGAGAGCCTTGGTTTGCTCGGCTTCGAGGGTTTGCAAGAGGTTCATGGGTTTGGTCCTTTCTGGTCTCAATGTTTCGTCGATGCCATCCGCGCCATGTGGGCGTCCCACAGGTCCGGGCGGCGGGTTTTGGTGAGCTCTAGCGATTGCGCGTGACGCCACTCGCTGATTTTCTTGTGATGGCCGGAGGTCAGGATCGCGGGGATGTCGCGCCCTTCCCAGGATTGCGGCCGGGTGTATTGCGGGTATTCGAGCAGGCCGTGCTCGAAGCTTTCTTCTTCGAGCGAGGCGTCGGCGCCGATGACGCCGGGGAGCAAGCGCACGACCGCATCGATCAAGGTCATCGCCGCGATCTCGCCGCCGGAGAGCACGTAGTCGCCGATCGAGACTTCCTCAAGCGCGCGGGCGTCGATCACGCGCTGGTCCACGCCCTCGAAGCGGCCGCAGATCAAAATGACGCCGGGGCCGTTCGCGAGTTCGTGCGCGCGGGCTTGGGTGAGCTGCTTGCCGCGCGGCGAGAGCAGGATCAGCGGGCGGTCGTCGCGGGCAACGGTGTCGATCGCGGCCGCCAAAATATCCGGGCGCATCACCATGCCGGGGCCGCCACCGGCCGGGGTATCGTCGACCGAGCCGTAGCGCGAGGTTGCGAACTTGCGAATGTCCACCGTTTCGAGCGACCAGCGCTTGTCGGCGAGCGCCTTACCGCACAGCGAGAAGCCGAGCGGGCCCGGGAACATGTCGGGCTGGATGGTGAGGATCGTGGCGGACCAGCTCATCGGGCGCCTGCCTTCTTCTCGACGGTTGCTCGCTCGACCGTGTCGTCGGCGGTCAGCACGGCGAAGCCGGTTTCGGAGAGCACGATGCGGCCGCGTTCGACGTCGATCGTGGGCACCATGCTGGCGGCGAAGGGCACGAAGGCCGTGCCGCCATTGCCGGCGCGTTTGATCTCCAGGAGATCGCCGGCGCCGAAGTTCTGGAAGCCCAAAGCTTCGCCGACTTGGTCGCCGCCTTCGTCGAAGACGGCGAGGCCGATAAGGTCGGCTTCGTAGAATTCGCCGTCGCCGGTTTCCGGCATCTCGTCGCGTTCGATGTTCAACTCGATGCCTTTCAGGCTTTCGGCCAGCGTGCGATCGTTCACGCCTTTGATGGCGGCGATCACGATATCACCTTGCAGCCGTGCGCTTGTCAGCGTGAAGCGGCGGCCGTCGCCGGCGAGCACCGGTCCATAGGACGCGACGTCAAGCGGGTCCGCGGTGAAGCTTTTGATCTTCACCTCGCCCTTCAATCCGTGGGGGCCGAGGATGCGGCCCAGGAGGATTTGCTTGTCGTGCGTCATGGTCGGTGCTGCTTGCGGCTTCCTAAGAAAGAGCGGGCAAGGATGCCCGCGGTCCCAGGAAGTTAGGCCGCGGCTTCTTCGCCCTTCTTCTCAGCCGCCAGACGTTCTTGCGCCTTCTTGCGCGGGGCGGACTTGCTCGGGTCGTTGAACTTCGTCCGCTTCTCGGCGAGGCCCACTTCCGCGAGGAAGCGCTCAACGCGGTCCGACGGCTGCGCGCCTTGGCCGAGCCAGTACTTCGCGCGGTCGAGGTCGAGCTTCACGCGGTCGGCGTTGTCCTTCGTGAGCAGCGGGTTGTAGTGGCCGATGCGCTCGATGAAGCGGCCGTCACGCGGGCAGCGCGCGTCGGCGATGACGATCTTGTAGAACGGGCGCTTCTTCGTGCCGCCGCGGGACATTCTGATTTTCAGCATTCGATCTTCCTTCCTTGAAATCCAAAACTCATCAACGTTTTCCGCCGAAGCCCGGCGGTAATTTCATGCCTGGCGGCAACTGCAGGCCGGCGCTGCCCATGCCGCCGCCGCCAAGACCCGGCAGGCCGCCGCCCGGCGGCATCTGCGGGGCACGGCCGCCGAACAGGGCGCTCATCAAGCCTTTGCCTTTGCCCATCTTCTTCATCACGTCCGCCATCTGGCGGTGCATCTTCATCAGCTTGTTGACCTCAGAGACGTCGACGCCGGAGCCTTTGGCGATGCGCTTGCGGCGCGAGCCGTTCAGCACATCGGGCTTGGCGCGCTCTTCCTTGGTCATCGAGAGGATGATCGCCTCTTGGCGCTTCAGCATGGAATCGTCCATGCCGGCGGCGGCGAGCTGATCTTTCGCTTTCGCGACGCCGGGGAGCATGCCGAGGATGCCTTGCATGCCGCCCATGCGGCGCATTTGGCGAAGCTGCTCGGCGAGATCGTCCAGGTCGAATTGACCCTTCTGCATCTTGCGCGCCATCGCCTCGGCCTTTTCGGCGTCGACGGTTTCGGCAGCTTTTTCGACCAGGCTAACGACGTCGCCTTGACCCAAGATGCGGCCGGCGATGCGGCGGGGGTGGAAATCCTCGAGCGCGTCGATCTTTTCGCCGGTGCCGAGCAGCTTGATCGGCGCGCCGGTGATCGCGCGCATGGAGAGTGCCGCCCCGCCGCGGCCGTCGCCGTCGATGCGCGTGAGCACAATGCCGGAGATACCGATGCGTTCCTTGAACGTGCGGGCCACGTTGATCGCGTCTTGGCCGGAGAGGCTGTCGGCGACGAGCAGCGTTTCGGCGGGCTGCGAGAGATCGCGGATCTGCGCGATCTCGGCCATCAGCGCTTCGTCGATGTGCAGGCGGCCCGCGGTGTCGAGCATCAGCACGTCGTAGCCGGAAAGCTTTGCGGCCTGCAGCGCGCGCCGCGCGATGTCGGCGGGCGACTGGCCTGCGATGATGGGAAGCGTGGCGACGCCGGTTTGCTCGCCCAGGACCTTCAGCTGTTCTTGCGCCGCGGGCCGCCTCGTATCGAGCGAGGCCATCAGAACTTTTTTCTTATCGCGGTTCGTGAGGCGCAGCGCGATCTTGGCAGTCGAGGTGGTTTTGCCCGAGCCCTGCAGACCGATCATCATGATGACCGCGGGCGGCACGACTTCGAGCGAGAGGCCCTGCGCTTCTTCGCCGAGCGTATCGACGAGAATGTCGTGGACGATCTTGACGATCTGCTGACCCGGCGTAACCGAGCGCAGCACGTCGGCGCCGATCGCGCGTTCGCGCACCTTGACGAGGAAGTCCTTGATGACCGGCAGCGAGACGTCGGCTTCGATGAGCGCCAGACGCACTTCGCGCAGCGCGGCGTCGACATCAGCCTCGGTCAGCGCACCGCGCCCCGTAAGGCCGTCGAACACCGACGACAAGCGATTGGTCAGAGCCTCAAACATCTACGTCCTTCGCGCGCACGCGTTTAGCCAAATGCCTATCGCGCCCGCGGGCGCAACGCGCTGGCGGACGTTGACCTAGGGGAGCGGCCCCGAGGCGGATCGGCATTCAGTCGACCCTGGAAAAGAGGGCGGAAACTAGGGATTGGGGTGGGGAGAAGTCAAGGCTTTCGGGTGTGTCCAGGGGCGGTGCGACAACAGAAATTCCTTGGTTTCGCGCCAAGGGGCGAGGGGCAACGGGGCTGTAACTCCTTGGAAGGCAGGCAATGCGATAGACTACGCCCATGAAGCTCGCTGATCGCATCGTCGCCGACCGGGAGACCTGCTCCGGCTTTCCCCGCGTGGAGGGAACGCGAGTTCGCGTGTCCAACGTTTTGGGCTGGCTTGCCGCCGGCATGAGCGAGGCTGAAATACTCGCCGACTATCCGCAGCTGACCGCAGAAGATGTTCGTGCATGCCTGAACTATGCGGCAAGCGCCCTTGAACGCACGCCCGCCGCGGCCGAATGAAACTGATCATCGACGAGAACTTGCCTACACGACTCGTGGTTTGCTTCGCAAGGCTGTGAAGCGAAGCATGTCTTTGAGCTTGGGCTGAAAGGCGCAGCCGACGAGCAAGTCTGGAACTATGCGCTGGAAATGGGCGCCTGTGTCGTGTCGAGTGACGACGATTTCATACGGATCGCCCACCGCATGACATCCGGGTGCGCCATCAAGCTCACAATCGGCAACTGCACGACGCCGGCACTCCTGATCTGGCTCGATCAAGTCTGGCCAACCGTCGCTGTCCGAGTTCGAAACGGCGAGCGCGCGATCGAAGTCTGACTACTCCATCAACTGCTCGCGAAAGTACGTATACGTCAGGGCGAGTTGTTCGGCGCGTTGGCGGGTGGTGGTGGCGGCGTCTTGGGGGGCGTCGGGGGTTTCGAAGTAGAGATAGGGTTGGCCGAGGGCGTGCATCTTGGCGGCCATCTTGCGGGCGTGGCCGGGGTGAACGCGTTCGTCCTTGGTCGACGTCATGAAGAAGACGCGCGGGTACTTCACGCCGGCGCGCAGGTTCTGATAGGGCGACCATTGCGAGATGACGGCGCGCATGCGCGGGTCGGCCGGGTCGCCGTACTCCGCAATCCAGCTGGCACCCGCCGACAGGCGCGTGTAGCGCAGCATGTCGGTCAGCGGCACTTGCGCGGAGACGGCATTGAAGAGATCCGGGTTCTCGACGAACGCGCCCGCCGCGAGCAAGCCGCCTTGCGAGGCGCCCATCACGCCCAAGCGGCGTTGCGAGGTGATGCCGCGGGCGATCATATCGCGCGCAACGGCGGCCAAGTCTTCGAAGTTGCGCTGGCGGCGTTCGCCGATCGCGGCCTCGTGCCAGCGCGGGCCGAACTCACCGCCGCCGCGCACGTTGGCGACCGCATAGGCGCCGCCCTTTTCCAGCCAAAGCTTGCCAGCGACGGACCAGTACCAAGGCGTCGTCGAAACTTGGAAGCCGCCATAGGCGTAGAGCACGGTCGGCGTTTGACCGTCGTTGTCGGTGTCTTCCTTGCGCACGAGGAAGTAGGGAATTTTCGTGCCGTCGGCGGAGACGGCCTCGTATTGCTTGACGATCAGGCCGTAGGTGTCGAAGCGGTCGGGCAGTTCCTTGACGATTTCGGGCTCGCCGCCTTTTGCCAACCGGTAGACGCGGTCGGGGATCAGGAAGCTCGAGTATTTGATCAGCACGTCGCTGTCGAAGCTGCCGGCGGCGGCGATATCGACGCTGCCGTTGTCGGGCAAAGCTACGCGCCGCCACATCCAGCGGGTGCCGTCGAACGTCACTTCGTGCAGGCGGCCTTTCACATTCTCCAGCACCGCGACGAGGACGGCGTCGCGACTGGCGGCAACGGAGGCAATAGCCGACGTCGCATCCGGGGTGAAGAGCGATTGCACGGCCGGCATCGCACCACCGCCGGCCAGATAATCGTCGAGCGCGAAGGCGACGAGCGAGCCTTGCGGATAGGTGCGGCCCGAGGCCTGCCAATCGCGCATCAGCTGGAGCAAGACTTGGCCGCGATGCATGCCTTTGAACTGTGCGAAACGCGGTATGGCGAGCTTCGTCGTGCGCCAGGTTTGATCGACGTAGAAGACTTCGTTGTTGAACGTGTTGAAGCCGCGGACAATGAAGCGTTCGACGCGTCGGTCGGGCGCGGCGTAGACGACGGGCGTGACGTTGACGTCGCTGCCGTCGCCTTCATAGACCGTGCGCGCATCGCGTAGCGCACGGCCGCGCGTCCACACTTTCACCATGCGCGGGTAGCCCGCACGCGTCAGCGAGCCTTGACCCCAATTGGTCGCGACGAGCACTGTGTTGAGATCAACCCAGCGGATTTCGGTCTTGGCTTCCGGAACGTCGAACCCACCGACGACAAAAGACTTCGAGGCGACGTCGAATTCGCGCACCACGATCGCGTCGCCGCCGCTACGCGAGAGGCGCACGAGGCAACGGGCGAATTCCGGCGGCAGACAGTCCGCGCCCTTCCAGACCCAGCTTTCGTTTTGAACGGTGCTCAAGGCATCGAGGTCGAGCAGCAGCGTCCAGTCGGGGCTGGAGTCACGGAAGCGCTTCAGCTTCGTGCGCCGCCAGACGCCACGCGGGTGCGCGTCGTCCTGCCAGAAATTGTAGATTTGACCGCCGGCGAGCGTGCCGTAGGGAATGCGATCGCGGGCACCGATGATGGCGGCGGCTTCGGCAAACGTTTCGTTGTAGTCGGCGTCCTTGGTTAGCGTCTTGAGCGTGTAGGTGTTTTCGCCGCGCACCCATTCGAGCGCGCGGGCGCTTCTGATTTCCTCAAGCCAGGCGAACGGATCGTCGTTGCTGGCGAGGGCCGCGATGGCCGTTAGAAGCGAGAGAAACGCCCCCACGCATGCGGCTAACCAACGCATTTTTGTCACCTTAGACCTGCCCATGGCGCGCGAGCGAGCCCCCAGCCGCGCGCGCCTTCGATAACACGCGGCTAAGCGATGTAAACGTGAACGAAGGACGGACTGGCAAAGAGGTTGTGCGAAAGCCTATATACGCGCGCATGAGCGTAGCATTTCTCAAAATGAACGGTCTGGGCAACGACTTCGTCGTTGTGGATGCGCGGACGCGCGCGCTGCGGTTGGGCCCGAGCGCTGCGCGGAAAATCGGCGACCGTCATCGCGGCGTCGGCTTCGATCAGTTGCTGGTGATCGAACCTGCACGCGGCACTGGCGACTTCGTCATGCGGATCTGGAATCCGGACGGCAGCGAGTCGGGCGCCTGTGGAAATGGAGCGCGCTGCGTGGGCGACTTGCTGTTGAAGGAGACGAAGCGGCCAACCGTGACGCTCTCAACGCGCGGTGGATTAGTTTCCTGCACGCGCGCGGAAGATGGACGCGTTACGGTTGATATGGGCGAGCCCAAATTCGACTGGCAGGATATCCCGCTGTCCGAACGCATGGATACGCGCACGCTCGACATCCAGATGGGGCCGATCGATGCGCCGGTTCTGGTCGGGCCATCGGCTGTCAATATGGGCAATCCGCATTGCATCTTCTTCGTGGAGAACGTGGAGGCGCATGACCTTTCGAAGATAGGGCCGATGCTTGAGTACCATCCGCTGTTTCCGGAGCGCGCGAACATCAGCCTGGCGCAGATCAAGTCGAAGGGCGAGATCCGGCTGCGCGTTTGGGAGCGCGGGGCCGGGCAAACGCTGGCGTGCGGGACGGCCGCCTGCGCGGCGGCGGTTTCGGGGGCGCGGCGGAAGATGACGGATCGCAAGGTTCGGATCGTGCTCGACGGTGGGCCACTGGATATCGAGTGGCGCGAGGACAACCACGTCTTCATGACGGGGCCCACGGAATTGAACTATTCGGGCGAGTTGCCCGACAGCTATTTCGCAGACGAGGCATCATGAGCGTTGAGGTTCTGACGCTCGGCTGCCGGCTCAATGCCTACGAGTCGGAGGTCATTCGCGACAAGGCCCGCGCGGCGGGGCTCGACAACGCCGTGATCGTCAATACGTGCGCTGTGACGGCGGAAGCGGTGCGGCAAGCGCGGCAGGAAATTCGCAAAGCGCGAAAGGCGAACCCCACGGCACGGGTGATCGTCACCGGTTGCGCGGCGCAGACGGAACCTCAGACCTTTGCGGCGATGCCCGAGGTCGATCAGGTTTTGGGCAACGCGGATAAGCTTGAGGCGCATGCTTACGCGTTTGATGCCGTGCGTGAGCGGGTGCAAGTGAACGACATCATGGCGGTGCGTGAGACCGCCTCGCATCTGATTGCGGGCTTCGACGGCCGGGCGCGCGCGTTCGTGCAGGTGCAAAACGGCTGCGATCATCGCTGCACGTTTTGCATTATTCCCTATGGCCGCGGGCCCTCGCGCAGCGTCGGCGTCGGCGAAGTGGTGCAGCAGATCCGCTTGCTGGTCGAGCAGGGCATCAACGAAGTGGTTCTGACCGGCGTCGACATCACGGCCTATGGCGCCGACCTGCCGGGTGCGCCAAGGTTGGGCTCATTGGTCGAGAAGATCTTGACGCTGGTGCCGGGGTTGGCGCGGTTGCGGCTGTCGTCGCTGGACGTTGCCGAGTGCGATGAGCGGTTGATGGAGCTCTTCGTCAGCGAGGTGCGGCTGATGCCGCATCTGCATCTGTCGTTGCAGGCGGGGCACGACATGATCTTGAAGCGGATGAAGCGGCGGCACACGACGGCGCAGGCGGTCGCGTTCTGCGATGCGATCCGTGCGCGGCGGCGCGACGTCGTGTTCGGTGCAGATTTCATTGCGGGGTTCCCGACGGAAACCGACGAGATGTTCGAGGCGACGCTGGAGCATGCGCGCGCGTGCGGGCTGACCTATTTGCACGTGTTTCCATTCTCGGCGCGCGAGCGCACGCCGGCGGCGCGGATGCCGCAGTTGCCGGGCAATATCGTGAAGGCGCGCGCGGCGCGCTTGCGGGCTTTGGGCGCCGAGGCTGTTTCGCGCCACCTTGCGTCGCTGGCGGGCCTCGATATGGAAGTGCTGGTGGAGAAGGGCGATTTGGGGCGCAGTCCGACGTTTGCGCCGGTCAAGCTGCAGCGTGGCTATGCGGGCGGCAGTTTGGTGAGGGCGCGGGTGGTGCGCGCGGACGCTCGCTTTGCCTACGCCGAGGCGGCGTGATGTCGGAGACTGAGGGCAAGAAGCCGGGCCTCTTTGCGCGGTTGAAGGCGGGGCTGACGCGATCGGCGCAGTCGCTGACGCAAGGGATTACCCGCGTCTTTACACGCAAGCGGCTCGATCAAGCGGCATTGGATGAGCTTGAGGAGTTGCTGATCGGCGCGGATATGGGCGCGAAGGTTGCGGCCGATGTGGTGGCCGAGATCAAGCGCACGCGGTTCAATGCCGATGTCGCGGAAGACGAAGTGCGCGCGGTGCTGGCCGAAGAAGTGTCGAAGATTTTGCGCCGGGTCGCGAAGCCGCTCACGGTCCGGGCTGAACTAAAGCCGCATGTGATTTTGGTGGCAGGCGTGAACGGCTCCGGCAAGACGACGACGATCGGCAAGCTGGCGCAGAAATACCGCGCCGACGGGTTGAAGGTGATGCTGGCGGCCGGGGACACGTTTCGGGCAGCGGCGGTCGAGCAGCTGAAGATTTGGGGCGAGCGCACCGGCGCGCCGGTGATCGCGAAGGAGATCGGCGCGGACGCGGCTGGCTTGGCGTTTGAAGCGTTCGAGCGGGCGAAGGCCGAAGGCTACGACGTGCTGCTGATCGATACGGCCGGGCGTTTGCAAAACAAGGCGGGGCTCATGGCCGAGCTCGAGAAGGTGGTGCGGGTGCTCAAGAAGCTCGACGGCGACGCGCCGCACAGCGCGATCTTGGTGCTGGATGCAACCACGGGTCAGCATGCCGTAGCGCAGGCGGAGGTGTTTCGCGACACGGCGCGAATCACGGGCCTTGTGATGACCAAGCTCGACGGCACAGCGCGCGGCGGAATCCTGGTTTCAATCGCGGAGAAGTTCGACCTTCCCGTGCATTACATCGGCGTCGGCGAGGGCGCGGACGACCTGCAGCCGTTTGACGCGGAGAACTTCGCGCGGGCGCTGGTCGGCGTGGCGGCGTAACGCTTAGCTCGCGTATTCGCCAGGTGTTAGGGATGATTTCCTCCGCGCGGCGCCGTGATTCAATCGCATCAGGCTCGCAAAAACGTGACGGTTGGACAGAACGCCTTGTGGCGGCGTTCAGGCGAACGGGACTATGTTCCCGCCCATGAACCCGCTGCTCAAACTCGCTCTCGACCTCGGACCGCTCGCGGTCTTCTTCACCGGCAACGCGTATTTCGGAATCATGCCGGCGACCGGCATGTTCATGGTCGCGACGATCCTCTCGCTCGGCGTCAGCTATTCGATCGAGAAGAAGCTGTCGCCTATGCCGATCGTGACCGGCATCGTGGTGATGGTGTTCGGCGGATTGACGCTGTGGTTGAACAACGATCTTTTCATCAAGCTGAAGCCGACGATCGTGAATTCGATCTTCGCAGCGCTGTTGATCGGCGGACTGCTCAGCGGGCGGTTGTTTTTGAAGTTCCTGCTCGATAGCGCGTTTCAGATGCCGGACGACGCGTGGCGCAAGTTCACCTACCGCTGGATCTGGTTCTTTGTCTTCCTAGCGCTATTGAACGAGTTCATTTGGCGCAACTACTCGACCGATTTCTGGGTCGGATTCAAACTTTGGGGCGTGTTCCCGATTTCGCTGTTGTTCGCGCTGGCGCAGACGCCCTTCTTGATGAAGCACCAAATCAAGACCTCCAACGACGAAACGCCAAAGGCCGCCTAAGGCGCGTTTGCCGGTTGGGCTATTTCCGCCAGATCCAGCTTTACCAACACGGTCGCGTTGTCGCCGAAGTGGACGGGGGCGGCGTTGCTGGGGCGCGAGACGACAAGCGCCTTCGCCTCTGGTGCGTCGGGTAGCGCGGAACGCTCAATCAACGTGAGTGTCGGGCGCTTGGTGGGATCGAAGGTGATTTCGATCGGAACATCGCGCGCGCCGAAGCCGATCAGGCGCGCGAGGAGGGGCCGGTCTTCGTTGAGCCGCGCGCCACTCACCATTGGCTGACCGGCGACGCTGATCGCCTGAACGCCGGACTTGGCGGGAAGGGCGAGCGCCAGCTGCAAGCCGCCGCGGCCGCCCTTGATTGCGCCGCGCAAGGTGAGCAGCGGTCCTTGCGGATTGTCGTTTACGAGCCGTTGCTCCAGCGCGAAGGTCGGCGCGGCGAGCTTCAGATCGGTGGCGGGCTTCAGGCGCCCCTTCGCGGGGAACACGCCCGCTTGGAGAAAGTCTTCGTCTCTCGCGGGGAAGCCGTTTGCCTTGAGGTAAGCCTCGTCGGGCGCACCGACGAACCCTACGAGCCAGCGCGGCGCGGCTGTGCGGTCATCGTAGTAGGCAATGTTCTGGCCGCGCGGATGGTCGGGCGCGTAGGCGGGGGTGCCGTAGGCGCTCCAGGCTGCGCCAGCGATCAGGAACAGAAGAGCTGCCAGGGCACCGCGCGCTTCGAGCGTTGAATAGACCGAGATCAGAACGGGCGTGAGCGCGAGAGCAACCGGCAGCAGGACCAATATTTTGTACTGGCTGAGGTCGAAGCCGACGACAAGTTCGAGGAACAGCAGGAACGTCAGCCAGAAGAAGGCTGCCATGACGAACCCGACGATGGCGGTGATCGCGAGCGTGCCGGGGCGTCTGACGAGCGTTTCGATCCAGCCGGCGAGCGCCACGAAGGCGACGGGCCACATGAAGGGGTAGGCCGCGCCTGAGATCGTGGTGGCGACACCCAAGGCCAGGAGCGCGAGCACCAACCAGCTGATCAGGATCAGCACACGCGTTTCGATACGGTAGGCGAAGAACAACGACAGCAGCAGGGGCACGGCAACACCCGTTGCCGCAAGCGCGATGCGCGCAGAGCTAGGTGCCGGATGATCGAGCGGGTGGACACCGGGCCAGATGCCAAGCGGGTAGGACAGAAGCCAGCCCGCCCCATAGAGCAGCAAGCCAGTCGCGACGACGGCGAGCAGTGACCAGCCGATCGCTCCAAGCGTGAATGCTTCGCGGTGGACGTAAATCAGGCCGACAATCGCGAGCAGCGACAGTAGCGCGACCGGTACGTTGAGCCAGGCCGGCCAGACGATCAGCGTGCGGGCGTAAACGTCGAAGTAGCTGGCGTCCGAGCTCGACTTCAGCGCTTCCAGGTCCGCGTCGGCGAGGGCGCCGACGATCGCAAACGCGTTGTCGCCGTGATGCTGGAGCGTGTTGCGGTTCAGGTTTTCGAGGTTGTCGTTTTCGGAATGATAGAGCGAGGCCGAATTCGAGAAGGCGAAGTTGAAGCCGGAGAGGTTCGCCTTTTTGCGATAGATGCTGAAATCGGTGTCGTTCGGCAGAAGTTTGTAGACTTCGTAGGTCAGCGAGTTTGCGGCGGGTCTTGGGATCGCGCTCGCGAAGACGCTCATCAAGCGGGCGCTGCCTTCGCCGGTTTCGAACATCATGCTGGGGCCGGAGGCGCCGCGCGCTTCGACATTCACGACGATACCGACTTGCTTGAAGAGCGGGTGACGCTCGGCGAAGGCGATCGCGCCGCGCAGGCCGGTTTCTTCGCCGTCGGTGATGAGGAAGATGATGTCGTTCTTGGTCTCGCGCGCGGCCATGGCGCCTGCGAGTTCGAGCATGACGGCCGTGCCCGCCAGGTCGTCGCCGACGCCGGGGCCGGCGGGCACGCTGTCGTAGTGCGCGGTCGCGAGGATCGCCTTGCCGGCGCCGGTGCCTTTGTGAACCGCAATGATGTTTTCGACGAACGTGCAACCGGTGCCGCTTTCCGGCGGCGAGCATTGGATTGCCGATTGAATCTCCGGACGGTAGCCCGCGGCCATAAAGGCGGTGACGATGCGGTTGCGAACTTCGGCATTGGCGGGAGAGCCTGCCGGGTGGGGCGTCTCATCTTTCAGGAGGCCGGAAAGGGTGGCGAAGGCTTGTTCTTGTTCGAAGCCGGTGCCGCCGGGGTCCTTCGGCGCCTTCATCTGCGCGGCCGAGAGCGTGAGGAAGATCGCCGTGACGGCGACCACGAAAAGCAAGGTTGCCAGAAATCGAATGCGCGCGGTCATAAAGATGCCCTACCCCAGGGCGCGGACCTTAGCGCAGGTCCTCGGGCTTTGTCTTAGGCTTGTGGGGACATAGATCGCTGACGGGGCAGACAGGACATCTAGGTTTTCGGGCGACGCAGACATAGCGGCCGTGCAGGATCAGCCAGTGGTGGGCGTGCTGCATGAAACGGGCGGGGACAACTTTCAGGAGTTGATCCTCGATTTCGCGCGGGGTCTTGCCCTTGGCCAGGCCCATTCGTTGTGCAACGCGAAAGACGTGGGTGTCGACGGCCATGGTCGGCTCGCCGAAGGCCATGTTCAGCACCACGTTTGCCGTCTTGCGGCCAACGCCGGGCAACGCCTCGAGCGCGTCGCGGTCCTTGGGGACCTGGCCGTCATGGTTATGGATGAGGGCCTGCGACAGGGCGATGACGTTCTTAGCTTTGGCGCGAAAGAGCCCGATCGTCTTGATGTGGTCGATGAGTTTCGCCTCGCCGAGCTTCAGCATTTGGAGCGGCGTTTTGACAATTTTGAAGAGCGGGCCGGTCGCCTTGTTCACGCCCTTGTCGGTCGCCTGGGCCGAAAGCACGACGGCGACCAGCAGTGTGTAGGGATTGACGTGCTCAAGCTCGCCTTGGGGTGCCGGGTTATCGGCGGCGAGGCGCTCGAAAACGGCTTCGGCTTTCTTGGCTTTGCCGGTGTTGGCGTTTCTCATGGGGCCGCTGTCTGGCGGATTTCGCGGCGGTTTGCTAGAGTTCGCCTATGGCTTGCAAAGAACAGCTGCTCATTCTCTGCGCACGGATCGGGTTCAATCCGCCGGCGGCCTAACGGCCCGTTTCCGATTCCCTTCTGCCGTTCACAAGCCAATCCGAGAGCATTGATCCATGTTCAGCAAATCCAGCACACATAACCAGACCAAGCATTGGCAGGCGCTTGACGCCCTGCACCACATCCATCCGTTCACGGAGACGCAGGCGCTCAACAAGAAGGGCGTGCGCGTCATTACGAAGGCGGATGGGATTTACCTCTGGGACTCGGAGGGGAACCGGCTGATCGACGGGATGTCGGGGCTTTGGTGCGTGAACGTGGGCTATGGGCGCAAGGAGCTTGCCGAGACTGCCGCCGAGGCGATGAAGCAGCTGCCCTATTACAATTCGTTCTTTCAGACGACGAACCCGTATGCGACCGAGCTTGCCGCCAAGTTGGCCAGTCTTTTGCCGGCGGGTCTTAGCCGGATCTTGTTCGCCAATTCGGGGTCGGAGGCGAACGATACGGCGCTGAAGCTGATCCGGTACTACTGGAACCTGCAGGGTAAGCCGCAGAAGAAGATCCATATTTCGCGGGAATATGCCTATCACGGCGTGACGATGGCGGCGGCGTCGCTGTCGGGGCTGACGCCGATGCATCCGCAGTTCGACCTGCCGCTGCCCGGGTTCGAGAAGGTGCCGACGGCCTATTGGTACATGTTCGGCGAAGGCAAAGACCCGAACGAGTACGGGCTTCAGGTCGCACGGAAGTTGGAGGAGAAGATTCTGGAGCTTGGCGCGGAGCGGGTCGCGTCGTTCTCGGCCGAGCCGATCCACGGGGCGGGCGGATTGCTGTTCCCGCCGGACAGTTATTGGCCTGAGATCCAGCGCATTTGCAAAAAGTACGATGTGCTACTGCACCTCGATGAGGTGATCACCGGCTTTGGCCGCACCGGGCAGTGGTTCGGGGCGCAGACCTATGGCATCGCGCCCGACCTTATGACGATGGCGAAAGGCATATCGTCCGGGTATCAGCCAATTTCGGCAATCGCTTTGGGGCCGCGGGTCGGCGACGCCATCGCGACTGCGAACGAGGAGTTGGTGCACGGCTATACCTGGTCGGGCCATCCAGTCGCCTGTGCGGTGTCCTTGAAGAATTTGGAGATCATCGAAAGGGAAAAACTCGTCGAACGCGTGCACGACGACATCGGACCCTACTTCCAGGCGAAGGTTCGCGAGTTGCTTTCACATCCGTTGGTGGGAGAAGTCCGCGGGAAGGGACTGCTGGCCGCGATCGAGCTGGTGAAGGACAAAGCGAATCGGACGTTCTTTCCGAAGGACCTCGACGTGGGGACGCAATGCCGGACCCACTGCTTCGCAAACGGACTCGTCATGCGGGCGATTCGGGACACGATGGTTTTGGCACCGCCGTTGCCTATCAAACGAGACGAAGTTGATGAAATTGTTCGCCTTGCGAGACGCTGTTTCGACCTGACCGCGAAGGACCTCGGCTTACCCACAGGCTAGTTGCATCGGCTCGTTGCATGTTCCCCACGACTCGCAGATTCGATGTGGCGGTCAAGCCATAGTCATTAACATTGTGTAAGAGCCAAAAAAAAAGTTGCCGCCTGTTGCTTCGGCGCATATAGTGACTCGTAGATGGTTGGTGACACGCCGGTTCTGCGTTGCCCCCCCCGCTAGCGGGATCGGTAATCAGCCATCTAAGCGTCAGAATATCCCCTCCTGACGCGTGGCGCGTTAAAGCGCGTTTTGACCCCTCGGCTGGACGCACAGCCGGGGGGTCTTTTCATTTCTAGTTGCACCTTCCCGCCCGCTACACGTTCCCCGCTAGTCATGGCCGTCCTCAAGCTCGCCACCTGGAACATCAATTCGGTCCGGCTGCGAATCGGTCTGGTCGGTCGTTTGATGCGCGAGCAGAAGCTCGACGTGCTGTGTTTGCAGGAGACGAAGGTTGCGGACGCTTCGTTTCCGCATAAAGCGATTCGAAAGCTGGGCTTCGAGCACGTCGCGATCAACGGGCAGAAGGGCTATCACGGCGTCGCCATTCTCTCGCGCGTGCCGTTTGCGAATGTCGAGGCGCGCGAATTTTGCGGCAAGGGCGATGCACGGCATCTGCGTGTCGAACTCGCGAACGGGATCGAGGTGCACAGTTTCTATGTACCCGCCGGCGGCGATATTCCCGACCCAAAAGCGAACGAGAAGTTCGCGCACAAGCTCCAGTTCTTGGACGAGATGGAGCAGTATTTTTCGAAGCTGAAGAACCGGCGCACGAGCCCGCGCGTAATCGTCGGCGATTTGAACGTGGCGCCCTACGAGCACGATGTGTGGAGCCACAAGCAGCTTCTGGGCATCGTTAGCCACACACCGGTCGAGACCGAGCGGCTGGCGCGCGTCTATGCGGCGCACGAGTGGAGCGACGTCACGCGCTCGTTCGTGCCGCTGAACGAAAAGATCTTCAGCTGGTGGAGCTACCGCAATCAGGATTGGAAGAAGTCCGATCGCGGCCGGCGCCTCGACCATATCTGGGTGAACCCGGCGCTGAAAGGCGCGGTGAAGCGGCACGAAATCTTGCGCGAGGCGCGAGGCTGGAAGCGCCCGTCAGACCACGTGCCGGTGGTGGCGGAGATTGAGGTTTAAGATTGCCTCACGCGAAGTCGCGAAGGACCGACTTACTTTTTCATCTGCGCGATCATCACCGTTGATGACGCGGTGGCTAGGAGTTTGCCGGTTTCGTCTTTGAGGTCGGCTTCGAGGAAGATCACCGTGCCGCCGCGGCGGATGGTGCGGGCTTCGGCTTGGATGCGGGTGCCGGGCCGGCCTTGAGCGATGTAGCTCACCTTCATTTCGAGCGTCGGGGTGATTTGGCCCCATTCGATCGAGAGGCCTGCGGCGAGCGAGATCACGTCGTCGAGCATTGCGGCCGTCATGCCGCCGTGGATCGCGCCGAAGCGGTTTGCGAGGGTTTCGGTGGCGTTGTAGGCCACGCGGACGGTGCCCGCTTCTTTGTCGACGTCGATCAATTCTTGGCCGAGCACGACGGCGGCGGCGGCGGGGCGCTTCAGGATCGCCTGGATGTTCGGCGGGTATTTGTCGGGGTTGTCGCGATCGATCGGCATTATTCGAGACCCGCGGCGCGCAGCTTGGCGTGCGCGGCCGAGAGTTCCTTGTTGACGTTGTTGAGGCGCACGGCGAGCTCGCGCATGATCTCGAGCGTCATTTGCGGCAGATCGCGCAGCAGCTGGAAAAACTGATCCTTCTTGATCTTGAGCGTGTCGAGCGGCTCGGCGGCGATGATCGTAGCGGTGCGCGGCATTTCGCAAAGCAGCGCCATTTCGCCCACGATGTTGTTCGCGCCGATGTGGGCCACGACGACGTCGCCTTTGGGCGAGCCCACCGCCACGTCGACCTTGCCGTTCAAGATCAAATAGGCGCTGTCGCCGCGATCACCTTCGCGAAACAGCACGGCACCGGAATCGAAGGTCAGGCGCTCGCTGGTGAAGGCCAAGAGCTTCAGGCGCGAGGTGTCGATGTTCGCGAACAGCGGGATGCGCCGCAGGAGTTCGACTTCGGTTTGGATGCTCATCGCCCTTCCCCACTCATTGCGCGGCCTCGCGCACGGCTTGCTGCACTTTATCGTCGACGAGGCGCCCGTGATCGAACGCGAGAACGCGGTCGAAGCAGCGGGCGAGATCGTCCTTGGTCAAGACCCATAGCGTCGCGCGGCCTTTGCGATGCTTGAGCACACGCTCCACGATGTCGGTCTTTTGTTGGTCGTCCAGATTCGCGAGCGCGCCGTTGACGACGAGAACGTCGGGCTCCTTGATCAATGCACGGGCGAGGGCAAGCTTTTGGCGCTGCGCCGTCGTCAAGCGCTTGCCCGCGGCGCCGGCGTTGAAGGCGAGGCCCGCTTCGATGATCAGGTCGCGAACATCGAGGTGGTCCAACACCTCACGAAGCAACGCGTTGACACGCTCTTGCGCTTGAGCGACTCCGTAAGAGACACGACCCAACAGGATGTTGTCCTGCAGATTGGCGGCTGCGTTGTAGGCCGCCTCGTCGTAGAAGGCGATGCGCGAGCGCAAATCCTGCGGCAGGGTTTCGGCGAACGTCCGGCGGGCGGCGATGAGGCGTTCGCGAATCTCCGGCGTGATCAGGCCCAAGCGGTGGCGGGCCTCGACGTAGCGCAAGGGCAGGACCGAGAGCTGCGCTCGATCGATGTAGGTGAGGCCCGCCGTCTTGGCGCGCTTCATGATTTGCTCGTAGAGCGGCAACTCGTTCGATGGGATAAACGAGAACTCGTCGAAGAACGGATGGTCGGCCGGGAAGTCACGGAAGAGTTCGAGCATCGTCTCGGCGATCGAGAGGCCCATGGCGACGAGATGTTGCTCCAAACCTTCCTCCGCCACCACGCGTTGGAAGTGCGGTAGCTTCGGCAGGTTTTGCGGCTGAAGCCGTGGATCGGCAGAGGCGCCGAACAAGATGTTTTCCGCGATCGACGCGTTCTTGTTGTAGGCCGTTGGGTCGAAGCGTTCGACGAGGCTTGCGAGTTCGGGCGAGGTCAACCGTTCATGCAACGCGTGGCGCGCGTCGACGATGCGCTCTGTCGCTTCGGGATTGGCCTTTGGGTCGAAACGCGACTGAAGCCCGAAATTGTAGATGTCGGATTCGAGGCCGACCATGCTCAACACGTCGACGATCCGGTCCAAGATCGCTTTTGGGTCCTTCGACCCCAAGGCGTCGTAGTCGAGCCAATCGGCCTCGGCATCGAAGCCGGGGTTGCCGGCGCGCAGCGCTTCGCGCATGCGGTGAGGATCGACGGCGCTGTCGCGCGGCGCGACCTTCAGGCCGTAGAGAAGGTTGTCCTTCAGATCGACCGGGAAGAAATAGGCATCAGTACCGGCGTAAGCGAAGCTGCGGCCGGCAACGCTTTCGGGGAGCGACAGGATATCGTCTTCGCCGGTTTTGATCGTGCCGTTCTTGATCGTAACTTGGCGGGCGAAGAGCAGGCCCAACGCTTCCTTGCCGCTGCCGCCGGGGCCGACGACGGCGGTTGCTTGATCGGGGGCGAGCGTCAGGTCCACATCGTCGAGCAGTGTGAAGCCCGCATCGTCGAGCGCGGTGACGTTCTTGAGCTCGATCGGATCGGGAAGCTTGCGGCGCTCGGCCGGTTTCTGCGTTTCCGGCGCGACCATGCCGTCCGGTTGGAACTGGTCCATGACCTGATCGAACTTTATTTGGACGTCTTGGCGCTGCAGGTCCCAGTCGATCAATTCCTTGATCGGGCCCGGCAGGTCTTTGTAGGCCACGATGACGGCCAGAAGTTGGCCCACGTCGAGGATACCCGTGATCACGAAATAGCCGCCGACGAGATAGAAGATGAACGGCGTCAGCTGTGCCATGAAGTTGTTCAGCGACTTCACGAAGTATTTGCGCTGATAGAGTTCGAAGCGGATGTCGAAGATTTTGCCGAGGCGGCGGACGATGTCCGCGCGCTCCCAGTTCGACGTGCCGTGGACGCGGATGTCGGAGCCGCCATCGACGATTTCGCCGACGCGGCCGGCGAGTTCGCGCGCCTGCAGCTGACGCATCTTGCCAAGTTGCAAGATCGGGCGGCGCAGGCGCGGGATCACCATAGCCTGGCCGAGCACAACGATTCCCGACACGAGGCCCAGCCAGAAATTCTGCACGACGATGAAGATCAGCGCTGTCAGCGCCTGACCGGCGAGGAATACCGGCCAGACGACCGCGTCACCGGAGAAGCCGCCTAATGGTTCGACCTCGTCCTTTACCATCGAGGCGATCTCGGCCTGCTTGGACTTGCGCAGATGCGACGGCGGGAAGCGCAACACGCGGTCGACGAGGTCGTAACGTAGGCGGCGCAGCAGGCGCTCGCCCAGGCGACCCTTCATCGTGTTGATCAGAAACTTCAAAAAACCGTTGAAGCCGACGAGGGCGAGGAAGGCGATGCTCAGCGCGACAAGGTAAGGAATGCGTTCGAGCGCGATGCCTTCGAAGAGGGTCCAACTGCCGCCGTCGAGCCAGGGGATGGTCAGGTGGAAGAGGTGTTGCGTCGCGTCTGCAGTCTCGAATCCCTTGCCTTGGATCGGGCCGTTTACGATCAATTTGGGGAGCGTCAGCGTCAGAAAATAGAACGGCTGCGCCAGCACCGCGATCACCAGGATGACCAGCTGGTCGCGGCGCGAATGCTGCCAAATGTAGTTGTAGAGCGATTGGTGAGTCGCCATGCCTTGCCGTCGGATTCGAGCGGTTGAAGCTAATGAGAAAGCCTTAACAACGCCACGCCCTTTCGCCGGGCATGATGCTCAGGCACACTCGCGCCGTCACACGCGTTGAGGTTTTACCATTACCGGGCGGGTTCTGATCTACAGCCACGACAGCTTTGGGTTGGGGCATATCCGCCGCTGCCGGACGATTGCGCACGCGCTGGCGGAAGCGTTTCCAAAGCTGAAGGTCCTGATCGTGTCGGGCTCGCCGATCATCGGCAGCTTCGACTTTAAGACGCGCGTCGACTTTGTGCGGGTGCCGGGCATCATCAAGTTGCGCAACGGCGACTATGTGCCGCTTGGCGAGTTCGGGTCGATCCAGGAAACGACGTCGCTGCGGTCTTCGTTGATCACGGAAACTGCCGTGCAGTTTGCGCCGGACTTATTCATCGTCGACAAGGAGCCGCTTGGGTTGCGCGGCGAGCTTGAGGGAACGCTCGAGGCGTTGAAGGGGCGGGGGACGCGGCTTGTACTGGGGCTGCGCGATGTGCTCGACGAGCCCGTCATCCTGGCGCAGGAGTGGGCGCGCAAGCGGGCGCTGCCGGCGATCGAACAGCTCTACGACGATCTTTGGGTTTATGGGCTGCGGGAGATCTACGATCCGTTGCAGGGGCTTGGGCTTTCGGCCGAGGTGACGCGTAAGACGACGTTCACTGGCTATTTGAAACGTACGCGACCGGGCGCTCCGACCGCGATCGCAATCGACGATGTGAGCCGGCGGTTGTTGGTGACAACCGGTGGCGGTGGTGACGGAGAGCTGCTGATCGATTGGGCGCTGAGCGCGTATGAAGCGGATGCGAGCGTGCTGCCGCCGGCGTTATTCGTGGTGGGGCCATTCATGCGCGCCGATCTGCGCGCTGCGTTCGAGCGGCGGGCTGCGGTGGTGCCCAGCGTCAAGATGCTGACTTTCGAGCCGCGGATGGAACACTTGATGGCCGAGTGTCTCGCGGTCGCGTCGATGGGTGGCTACAATACGTTTTGCGAGGTGCTCTCGTTCGACAAGCGCGGGTTGATCGTGCCGCGGCACGTGCCGCGCCTGGAGCAGACGATCCGCGCCGAAGCGGCGGAGCGCTTAGGGCTCGTGCGGATGTTGCGCGAACCGGAAGAGGGGGCGCGCGGCGATCCTACCGTGATGCGCGATGCGCTGCGGGCATTGCCGGGGCAGGCTCTACCGTCGCTTCGCGCGGCGCCGGGGTTGCTGGGTGGGATCGAAAAGATCGTTTCCATGTGCGGCGCTTGGTTTGGGCGCTGATGGAAGGGCCGCGTCTTGCCATCGTCGTGAAAGGGTTTCCGCGGCTGTCGGAAACGTTTGTGGCGCGCGAGCTTGAAGCGTTGGAGGCGCGCGGGATTGCGTTCTCACTGCATGCGCTGCGGCGGCCCGGCGGCGATGCGACGTTGGTCGAAAACAAGGTGCGTGCCGCGCCGCAGTACTTGCCAGAGTATCTGCATGACGCGCCGGCGGAGGTTGCGGGGGCGCTGTTTGCGGCGCGCCGGCTGCCGGGGTTTGCGCAGGCGTGGGCCGCGTTTCGCATCGATATGCGCGATGAGTTTGCACGTGCGCGGGTTCGCCGGTTCGGGCAGGCGTGCGTGCTGGCCGCGCAGATGCCCGCGAGCGTGCAGCATGTTCACGCGCACTTCGCGCACAGTCCGAGTTCGGTGGCGCGGTATGCCGCGAAGCTTCGCGGCGTGAGCTTCAGCATGTCGGCACATGCGAAGGACATATGGACAGCGCCCGAATGGGACCTGCGCCGTAAGCTCGCCGACACTGCGTTCGTGACGGTGTGCAACAGGGCGGGGTTCGACCGGCTGGCGTCGCTGGGCGAGCGGCGGAAGTTGCATCTGATCTATCATGGGCTGGCGCGGGCGCTGATCGTCGCGCGTTCGCCCAAGCAGACGCGCGATGGTTCGGACGCGCCCGATCCGGTGCGGATCATTTCGGTCGCGCGGGCGGTCGAGAAGAAGGGGCTGCGCCGGTTGGTCGACGCGTTGGCACAGTTGCCGCGTGGCATTGCGTTTCGGCTGGACCATTTTGGCGGCGGCGATTTGCTTCCTGAGTTGAAGGAACGCGCGCGTGCGGCTGGGCTTGAGGATCGGATCGCTTGGCATGGGCCGCGGCCGCATGCGGAGGTGATTGCGGCGCTCGACCGGTCGGACTTGTTCGTGTTGCCAGCGGTGATCGGGAACGATGGCGATCGCGACGGCATTCCAAATGCGGTGCAAGAGGCGCAGGCGCGCGGGGTCGCTGTGCTGGCTTCGGGTGTGGGCGGGATCGAGGAGGTTGTTACGGACGGCGTGTCGGGGGCGCTGGTCGCGCCCGGCGACGTGGCGGCACTGGCCCAGGCCTTGGGTTCGTTGGTTCGCGATCCGTCGCGGCGTGCGGCGCTGGGTGCGGCGGGGCTCGAGCGTGCGCGGCGCGAGGGCGATGCCGAGGCGGGGTACGATGCGATTGCTGCGTTGCTTCACGAGCGGATGGGCTGATGCGGGTCGCATTCTATTCGCCGATCGCCGTGCCGGATGCGCTTGCCGCGTCCGGGGTGCAGCGCATGGGGACCCTGCTTGAGAGCGCCTTGCGGGCGGCGGGGTGCGAGGTTTGGCGGCCAGCACTGCCGCGGACTTATGAGGGGCGCGGCGATGCTGCGCGCCAGGCGGAGCTTAAGGCCGAGAGCGAGGCTGCGGCGGATGCATTGTTGAACGCTGCCCCCGCGATCGATGCTTGGTTCAGCTACCACGTCTACTACAAGTCGCCAGATTGGGTTGGGCCGCGTGTCGCGCGGGCGTTGCGGGTTCCCTATTTGATTGCCGAGGGATCGCATGCGCCGAAGCGGGCGGGGGGGCCTTGGGCGCTTGGGCACGAGGGGACGACGGCGGCTTTGACAGCCGCTGATCGTTTGCTGGCGATGACCGCATTCGACCGGTTTTGTCTCGATCAAATCGCGGCGGGACGGGTGCGGGACCTGAAGCCGTTTATCGAGGTTCGTGACTTCTCCCCATCCGCCTCACAGCCTTTGGTCGCGAGCCACCTTCCCCATCAAGACGGCAAGGGCCCATCAAAAACGCGCATAGTTACGGCCGCGACGATGCGGGATGAGCGCAAGCGGGTGAGCTATTCGCTCCTGGCTGCGGCGTTGCGGGCGCTCACTGACGTGCCAATCGCGCTTAGTATCGCCGGCGACGGGCCGATGCGGGCGGAGATTGAACGTATGTTTGCAGGGCTCGACGGGGTTCGGTTTGAGGGCATGGTGAGGGCCGCGGACATGCCGGCCTTTTTGGCGGGCGGCGATGTGTTTGCTTGGCCGGGGCTGGGGGAGGCCTACGGGCTCGTGTTCCTGGAGGCGCAGGCGGCCGGATTGCCGATCGCTGCTTGCCGGGATCATGGCGTGCCGGACACGGTGCGCGAGGGCGAGACGGCGTTGCTGAGTGCGCCCGGCGATGTTTCGGCTTATGCGGCGAACTTGCGGCGGCTGGTCGAAGATGGGGCGCTACGACGGACCATGGGCGCGGCGGCGCATAAGTTTGTAACGACCGAGCGCAGTGTAGAGGCAGCGGGTGCGATGCTCGCCAGCGTATTCGCGGAGCTTCGCCGTTGAGCGCGCGGGTCTTTATCTGGGTTCAGCATCTTCTGGGATTTGGTCATTTTTCACGGGCGCGCGTCGTCGCTGAGGCTCTGCGTGACGCCGGATTCGTCGTGACGCTCGTCAGTGGCGGCGCGACGCCGGCCGAGGCGGTGCCGCAAGGTCTCGCGTTCGTGCAGCTGCCGGTAGCGCGCGCGAAGGACGAGTTGTTCGACGAGCTTGTCGACGGTGACGGGAACGCCGTCGATCAGCGCTGGCATGAGGCTCGCCGAGATACGTTGCTCGCTGCGTTCCGGGCGGCGAAGCCGGATGTTCTGATCACCGAGACGTTTCCGTTCGGCCGGCGGCTGCTGGAGTTCGAGTTGCTGGCGCTGCTGGATGAGGCGAAGCGCGCGCAGCCTCGGCCGGTGATCGTGGCGTCGGTGCGCGATGTGCTGCAGCGACCGCGCAAGGATGCGCGGGCAGCGGCGATGGTTGCGCGGGCCGAAGAAAGCTACGACGCGGTGATGGTGCACGGCGATCCGGGCATCATCCGTTTGGAGCAGAGTTTTGCCGAGACGGCGGCGCTCGCGGAGCGCTGCCATTATGCAGGTTACATCTGCGCCGATGTTCGGCCGTTCGAGGGCGAGCGGCGGGAGGTGTTGGTGTCGGCGGGCGGCGGTGCTGCGGGTGGCGGGTTGATCGCGACGGCGCTTGAGGCGCGCGAGCATTCGCGGTCGAAGCGGATGCCGTGGACGTTCGTGACTGGGCCGCTGGGTCAGACGCTGCCGGCGCGAGAGGGCGTCACGATCGTGCGCAGTTTGCCGGATTTTCGGGCGCGTCTGGCCGCGGCGGCCGTGTCGGTTTCGCAGGCCGGCTATAACACGGTGATCGAAACCGTGAAGGCGCGAACAGCCGCGGTCGTCGTGCCGTTCGAGACGGAGCGCGAGAAAGAACAGCTGATGCGGGCGGAGGTGTTCGCCAAGCGCGGGTTGGTACGTTTGGTGCGGGCGGAGGGACTTGAGCCCGCTGCACTGGCGCGCGCGATCGACGAGACCGCGCGGCGCGTGCCGCCGCAAACAATGATCGACGTCGACGGGCGGGGAGGTGTCGTTCGCGTAATCAAAGCGTTGCTGTCACGATGAGCGGCGGCTGGGATCGGATCGGCCGCGAACTCGACCAGTGGGCGCGCGAGCGGCGCGTGGCGCAGTTCTGGTGGCGCGACGACGATGCGCAGGATACGTCGCCCGAGCTCGATGCGATGCTGAAGGTCGCGCGACGTTTCGATGTCGCGATCGGGCTTTCGGTTGTTCCCGCGAAATTGAAGCCGCGCCTGGCCAAGCATCTCGCGCGCGAGGTGCACGCGCAGATATTGGTGCATGGGTTTGCACATGAGAACCGGGCGCGCGAGGGCCACGCGAAGCGCGAGTTCAGCTCTGCGCGGCCGCTCAGTGAGATGACCGGCGATCTGGCGCGTGGGATGGCGATCTTGCGAGAGGCGTTCGGGAAAAAGCTTCTGCCGGTGGTGGTGCCGCCGTGGAACCGGATCGCACCTGCCGTAGTGGCCGAACTGCCGCGTTTAGGTTATCGCGGGCTTTCGACCTGGAAACCGCGGGCCCGCGCCAACCCTGTCCCCGGGCTTGCCCAAGTGAATACGCATCTCGATGTGATCGATTGGCGGCGCGGGCGGGTTATCAAAGACGAAGGCTTGATCGCGGGGCTACTGTTGCGAAAACTGCGCTGGCGGCGCGAACATCGCGCCCGCGCGAGCGAGCCTTTGGGATTGCTCACGCATCATGCCCATTGGTCGTCGGAGAAGGAGCGGATCATCGTGCGGTTGCTGGAAACGACGCGGAATCACCCGGCGGCCGAATGGCTCACGCCTCAGGCGGTGTTCGCGCGTTGAGCTCGATCGGCATCCACCGCTGGCCGCCCGGCGCTTTGATGGGCGATCTGTTGCGCGGGGCGATCGCCACCGGGGTGTCGCTGTTGCTGTTGATGATTTCGCCGATTGGATCGCTGGCGTTTCTTGCGGTGCTTGTTCTCGTGGTTCTGTTCGGGCTTTATCTTGCGAGTACGGTGTCGCGGTGGACCAGCATCATCGAGATCGACGATGAAGGTCTGCGATTGACTGGCGGGTTGTTCGGCACGCGGACGATCCGGTGGCGCGAGCTACGGCGCTTCGAGTTGCGGCACTTCCCTTTGAGCCGCGACCGCAAACAGGGATGGATGGACTTGAAGCTGGTAGGACCCGTGGCGACGATTTCGATCGACGACAAGCTCGATCGTTTCAACGAGGTGTTGGCCCGCGCCTGGGAAGCGGCGCGCGTTGCGGAGCTCGGCATTTCTGACGCGACCCATGCGAACTTGATTGCGGCGGGCATTCTGCCGAAGCCGCGGGTCTAGCGCGATGGCCGATGTGCTGACGCTCGACAAGCTTTCGGTCGGCTATCGCGACGGCAGCGGCCGCACGACGCCGATCTTGCGCGAGGTCAGCCTCACGGTGCCGCAGGGAAAGACGGTGGCACTGGTCGGTGAAAGCGGCTCAGGCAAATCGACGATCGCGTCGGCGATCTTGGGGCTGTTGCCGAAGCATCGGGCTGTGCAGACGGGCCGCGTGTTGTTCCGCGATCCGCGCGGCGATTTCGATGCCGAGCTTTCGAAGATGGCGCCCAGCGCATTTCAGAAACTCCGCGGCAGCCGGATCGCGATGGCGTTTCAGGAGCCGTCCGCGGCGCTGTCGCCGGTGGTCAATGTCGGGGCGATGTTGACCGAGACGCTGAACATGCACGAGCGGCTGTCAGCGAGCGAAGCGCGGCGGCGCGTCGTCCAGGTGCTGGATCAAGTCGGATTTCCCGATCCGGAGGCGGCGTTCAAGCGCTATCCGTTCGAACTGTCGGGCGGGCTTCGGCAACGAGCGATGTTGGCGTCGGCTTTGGTGTGCCGGCCGGCGCTCGTGATTGCGGACGAACCGACATCGGCGCTCGACGTCACGGTGCAGGCGCTGGCGTTGAAGCTGCTCGGCGATTTACAGGATCAGTTGGGCTTAAGCTTGCTCTTCATCACGCACGATTTCGGTGTGGTCGCGAACATTGCCGATCAGGTGATCGTGCTGCGCGAAGGGGCGATCGTCGAGCAGGGACCGGTCCACGATATTCTGAAGCAACCGAAGACCGACTACACGCGGGCACTGCTGGCTGCGGTACCGCGGCTCGATGGCGAGCCGTTCGTGTTGAACCCGCCGCATGCGAGCAGCAGCGCGATCCAAACGCTGGCGCCGGTGTGGAGTTCGCGGATCGGGCCGGCGGCGGGTACGCCGCTCATCGACATCAAGGACGTGAGCAAACGCTTCACGGCGCGCAAGCGCGGCTTTGTCGCCGCCGACGGCGATACGGTCGATGCGGTGTTGGGGGTCGACCTGGCGATCAATGCGGGCGAATGCGTGGGCCTTGTGGGCGAAAGTGGCTGCGGAAAGTCGACGCTTTCGAAGTTGCTGTTGCGCGTCATCACGCCCGACAGCGGGACGATCCACGTCAATGACGGGAAGGCGATGACGTCCGTCGCGTCGCTCACGGGTGCCGCGCTGACGAACTATCGCGCGCGGGTGCAGTACGTGTTCCAAGATCCGTTTGCATCGCTGAACCCACGGCTGACGGCGGAAGAGATCGTCACCGAGCCCTTCATCATTCACGGGCTTGGCGATAGCAGTCAGCGGCTGCGTTGGGCTGCCGCCTTGTTTGAGCTCGTCGGGCTCGACGGGCGGATGTTGATGCGGCATCCGAATGCCTTTTCCGGCGGGCAGCGGCAGCGGATCGGGATTGCGCGGGCGTTGGCGCTGGGGCCCGACTTGCTGGTCTGCGATGAGCCGGTATCGGCTTTGGACGTCTCGGTTCAGGCGCAGATTCTGGGGCTGCTGGACGGACTTCGGCAGGACCTCGGGATCGCAAGCCTATTCGTCAGCCACAATCTGGCGGTGGTGCGGGCAATTGCGGCGCGCGTGTTTGTCATGTGCCGGGGGCGGATTGTCGAAGCGGCACCCACTTCTGAGCTCTTCGCCAATGCGCGCCACCCCTATACAAAGGCGCTTCTGGCCGCGAATCCGGCGCCCGATCCCGAGCGCAAGCTCGACCTTGGGCTCTTGATGCAAGGCCGGGCGTCGGATCCGGAGGCCTGGAACGCGCCCTATAGACTGACGCGGGGCTCCAAGCCGCGCTATGAGACCGTCGGCGAAGGCCATATCGTGGCGGTCGCCTGAACTTTTTCGAGGGACGCATGATGCGTTTGATCTGCGGCGCCGTGATTTTTGCTTTCAGCGCGAGCGTCGCTTGGGCTGCGCCTACGTACAAAGAAACGCCGTCGCTGCAAGCGCAGGTTCAGGCGAAGTCTTTGCCGGGCGTCGGCGAGCGCTTGCCGGCGGAGCCGCTGGTCGTCGATCTGACGGCGGCGGGGCGCGAGCCGGGCAAGCCGGGCGGCAGTTTGCGCATTCTCTTGAGCAAGGAGAAGGACGTTCGATTGCTCAATGCGTGGGGCTATGCCCGGCTGGTTGCGTGGACGCCGAAGCTAGAGTTGAAGCCCGACCTTCTTAAGTCGATCGACGTGAAGGACGGGCGCGTGTTCACGATGCGGTTGCGCACCGGGCACAAGTGGTCGGACGGACAGCCGTTCACTTCGGAGGACTTCCGCTATTTCTGGGAAGACATTGCGACGAACAAAGAGCTTTCGCCGAAGGGGCCGCCGGTCGAGCTCTTGAACGGGGGCGAGGCACCGAAGGTCGAGATCGTCGATCGGCTGACCGTGCGTTACAGCTGGACGAAGCCGAATCCCGGGTTCCTGGCAGCGCTGGCGCAGGCGCGAGAACCCTACATCTACCGGCCGGCGCATTATCTGAAGCAGTTCCATACGAAATATGCCGATGCGAAGGCGTTGGCAGCGAAGGTCGCGGCCGCGAAGGAGCGCAACTGGGCGCCCTTGCACAATCGCAAGGACAGTATGGACAACAACGACAATCCGGCCTTGCCGACGTTGCAGCCCTGGATGGCGACGACGGCGATGCCGGCGAACCGCTTTGTGTTCAAGCGCAATCCGTTCTTTCACCGGGTCGACGCTGCGGGACAGCAGTTGCCCTATCTCGACGGCGTGGAAGTTGCGATCACGGACGGTGGCCTGATCGCGGCGAAGTCGGCGGCCGGCGACGCGGACCTGCAGGCGCGCGGGCTTTCGTTTGCGGATATCACCGTGCTCAAAGCCAATACGGCGAAGGGCAAGTACAAGGTTTTGACCTGGCCGGTCGCCAAGGGTTCGCAGGTTGCGCTCTATCCCAATCTGAACGTCACCGATCCGGGTTGGCGCAAGTTGCTGCGCGAGCAGAATTTTCGGCGCGCGCTCTCGCTAGGTATCGATCGGGGCGACATCAATCGGGCGTTGTTTTTCGGCCTCGCGGCCGAGGGCAACAACACGGTGCTGAAGGGTTCGCCGTTGTTCAACGCCGCCAACTTGACGACAAACGCCGGGCACGATGCGAAGACGGCCAGCGCTTTGCTCGACGGGCTTGGGTTGACGAAGCGCGGGGCGGACGGCACGCGGTTGATGGCCGACGGGCGCCCGCTTGAGCTGATCGTCGAAACCGCCGGCGAGGCGAAGGAAGAGACCGACGTGCTGCAGCTGATCGCGCAACATTACAAGGCGATCGGGATCAAGCTGGTCGTGAAGCCGTCGGACCGGACCGTGATGCGCAACCGCGCCTATGCGGGCGAGGCGGTGATGACGGCGTGGTCGGGCTGGGACACCGGTCTTGCGACGGCCGAGATGAGCCCGGACGAACTCGCGCCGACGCGGCAGGATACGTTGAGTTGGCCGAAGTGGGGGCAGTTCTTCGAGGCGAACGGAAAGGCCGGCGAGGCGCCGGATCTTCCGGCCGCGAAAGAGCTCTTGAAGCTTAACGCGGCGTGGGCAGCGGCGAAGACGCCGGCCGAGCGCAAGGCGGCTTGGGACAAGATGCTGGCCATTCACGCCGAGCAGCAATTCGTCATCGGCACGGTTTCGGGCGTCATGCAGCCCATTGTTGTCAACATGTCCCTGCACAATGTGCCGGAACGCGGTGTATTCTCCTGGGACCCGGGCGCGCAGTTCGGGATGTACCGCATGGACGAGTTTTGGTTCAGCAAATAGGCGAAACCACCTCACGAGGGGACGATGCTGCGCTACACGGCCGAGCGCTTGATTTTGATGGTGCCTGCGCTCGTTGCTATCGCAGCCCTGATCTTTCTCGTGATCCAGCTGCCGCCGGGCGACTATTTGTCGAACCAGGTGCAGGAGCTGAAGGCGCAGGGTGACACCAACGGCGCGGCGAAGGCCGAGTACTTGCGTTCGCAGTATGCGCTGGACCGGCCGGTGATCGAGCAGTTCGGGATTTGGCTGGGCGTGTGGGAAGGACCGCGGGGCTATTCGGGCCTGCTGCAAGGCGATTGGGGCACGTCGTTCGAATTCGATAAGCCGGTGGCTGACGTCGTGGGCTATGCGCTGGGACCGACGATTGCAGTCAACGTGCTGGCAGTGTTTGCGATTTATCTGATCGCGTTGCCGCTTGGGATTCTCGCGGCGACGAAGCAGTATTCGCTGCGCGACTATACGATCGCGGGGTTCGCCTATCTTGCGATGGCGACACCCGGATTCTTGTTGGCACTCGTCGTGCTCGTCTATGCAAATTCCTGGTTCGGGGTGTCGATCGGCGGGCTCGTTGACCCGCAATACGCGGATCAGCCGTGGACGACGGCGAAGCTGCTTTCGCTCGCGGCGCACTTAACGATTGCGGTCGTGATCATCGCGTTTTCCGGTGTCGGGGCGATGATACGGCGGTTGCGCGCGAACTTGTTGGACGAGTTGCGCAAGCCCTATGTGGTGGCGGCGCGGGCGCGGGGGGTGAGCGAGACGCGGTTGCTTCTACGCTATCCAGTGCGGCTGGCGTTGATCCCCTTCATCGCGGATATCGGGAATTTGCTGCCGTCGTTGGTATCGGGGTCGGTGATCGTTTCGGTAGTGCTGAGCTTGCCGACTGTCGGTCCGATTCTGGTGCGCGCGTTGCAGGCGCAGGATCAGTTTCTGGCCGGATTCATCTTGTTGTTCGCGGCGGTGCTGACGTTGATCGGCACGGTCGTTTCCGACTTGCTGTTGGGGTTGGTTGATCCGCGCGTGCGGCTGGGCCAGGGGCTTGAGCGATGACGACGATCGACGACGCCACGCTGGCGAAGCTTGAGCGGCCGACGTTTCTGGATCGGTTGTGGCGGCATAAGGGTGCGTATTTCTCGTTCGTGTTCTTGGCTGCGCTCTATGCGGTGCTGCCGTTCGTTGAAGTGATCGCGCCGTATGCGCCGGAGACGCGCAGCAACGACGCCTTGTTCGCGCCGCCGGCGGATGTGAATTGGCTGCACGAGGGCGCCTTCATTGGGCCGTTTGTCTACGGGATGAAGTCGGAGGTCGATCTCAACACCTATTCGCGCACCTACAAGCTCGACACGACTAGGGTCGAAAAGCTGCGCTTTTTGTGCGATGGCGATCCGTACCGGTTTTGGGATTTGTTCGAGACGCGGTTTCACATCGTTTGTCCGGCCGAGGGCGGGAGCGGGTTTTACATCTTCGGCACCGACCGGCTGGGGCGCGATATTTTCAGCCGGGTGATGTACGGGGCGCGTATCTCGCTCACGATCGGGCTCTTGGGCGTGGCGTTGAGTTTTGTGCTCGGATGTCTGCTCGGGGGCATGGCCGGGTATCTGGGCGGGTGGGTCGATGCGGGCGTGTTGCGCTTGATCGAACTGCTGCGCGCGTTGCCGGAGTTGCCGCTTTGGATGGCGTTGGCGGCGGCGTTGCCGGCGAACTGGTCGCCGATCTGGGTCTATTTCGGGATCACGTTGATTTTGGGGCTGCTCGATTGGCCGGGGCTCGCGCGCGCGGTTCGGGCGAAGGTGCTGTCCTTGCGCGAAGAGGACTATGTGGTCGCTGCCGAACTTTTGGGCGCGAGCCGCATGCGGGTGTTGTTCCGGCACATGCTGCCAAATTTCTCCGGTCATTTAATCGCGAGCGTGACGCTCGCGATCCCGGGGATGATCCTGGGCGAGACGGCCTTGTCGTTCTTGGGGCTTGGTCTGCGACCGCCGATCGTGAGCTGGGGCGTGTTGTTGAGCGAGGCGCAGACGATCAGCGCGGTCGAGCTCTATCCTTGGCTTTTGGCGCCGCTGGGGCCTGTGGTGTTGGTGGTGCTCGCGTTCAACGTGCTGGGCGACGGGCTGCGCGACGCGTTCGACCCCTACTCGCATTAACCACCAGCAACAAAAAGCAACGCGCGCGACACAATTCAAACACGCGTTTGAACTAGGCTATGTGCTTCCCTATATAGAGATTTTGGCGGGGCACGGCGTTTGCTGGTCGGCGGTACATGAACGATATGAGTAACCAGCGGGCGACCGCATCTTCGGAGATCGAGCGCACGCTCGGTGTGGGCCGAGCCAAGACGCCGTTGTGGACGCGTTGGTGGGTGATCGCGCTTGCCGCTCTCGTGCTGCTGGTCGCGGCGTGGTGGGTGCTGACGCCCGCGGAGAAAACCGAGTACGTCAAAGGCAAAGCCGAGATCGCGACGATCCGGGCGATCGTGACCGCGACGGGTACGCTGCAGCCGATCGACAAGGTGACCGTCGGCGCGGAAGTTTCCGGCCGGATGGAAGAGATCCTGGTTGACTTCAACAGCCTGGTGAAAAAGGGCGAGATCATCGCCCGCATCAACACCGACGAATTGAAGGCGCGCGCAGTGCAGGCGCGTGCCAGCGTCGCGCAGGCGCAGGCGAACCTGACCAAAGCCGATAACGACTTGCGACGGGCGGAAGAATTGAAGGGCAAAGGGTTCGCGTCGGGCTCGGTCTATGACGCGGCGCTGGCTGCGCGCAACGCGCTGCGCGCGACGCTGAACACGGCCGATGCGCAAGCCGATCAGGCGGAGGCCAACCTCGCGAAGGCGGTCATTCGCTCGCCGATCGATGGGATCGTGCTCGACCGCAAGATCGAGCGGGGGCAGACGGTGACGGCGGGGTTCCAAACGCCGGAGTTGTTCGTCATCGCGTCCGACCTCAAGCAGCTTGAGCTTACCGTCGATATCGATGAAGCCGATATCGGCGAGGTGGCCTTGGGCCAGGACGCGACGTTCACGGTCGATGCCTATCCAGCGCAGACGTTCATCGCAAAGGTGACGGAGCTGCGCAACGCGGCACGCACCATTCAGAACGTCGTTACCTATCAAGGCGTGCTGACCGTGGACAACGAAAAGGGTCTGCTGAAACCAGGCATGACGGCGACGGCCGACATCACGGTCAAGGTGGCCGAGAAGGTGATGAGCGTGCCGAACGGGGCGCTGCGCTTTACGCCGGAACAACAGACGCAAGGGATGATCCCGACATCTACCACGGCGCCGGTCGATCCGATCGCGGCGGGCAAGGGCGACGTGTGGACCTTGGGCAAGGACGGCATACCCGTGGCACGGCAAGTCACGCTCGGCATCACGGACGGGCGGCGCACGCAGATCACGAGCACCAATGTGAAAGCGGACGAGGAGTTCATTCTCGATATCGCTCGCGGCGGGAAGTAGGCCCGCAATGGCCGGTGCGCCGCTTATCCGTTTCGATCGCGTCTCCAAGGTCTACGGCAAGGGCGAGACGGAGGTGCGCGCGCTCGACGGCGTGAGCCTTTCGATCGACGACGGCGAGTTCGTGGCGATCATGGGCCCGTCGGGATCGGGCAAGTCGACGGCGATGAACATTCTGGGCTGTCTCGATACGCCAACGGCCGGGCGCTACTATTTTCGCGGGATCGATGTCGGTGGGCTAACGCGCTCGCAACGGGCGCTGCTGCGGCGGAACTATATCGGCTTCGTGTTTCAAGGGTTCAACCTGCTGAAGCGCACGACGGCACGCGAGAACTTGGAGTTGCCACTGATTTATCGCGGCGAGACGGCGAGCGAACGAAAGCGCTTGGCGCTGCGCGCGCTCGATCTCGTGGGCTTGAGCGACCGGGCCGATCATACGTCGTCGGAAATGTCGGGCGGGCAGCAGCAGCGCGTCGCGATCGCGCGGGCGCTGGTGACGGAGCCGGCGGTGATTTTTGCGGACGAGCCGACGGGCAACCTCGACTCGTCTCGCAGTCACGAGATCATGAAGTTGCTCACCGAGCTCAATGCCAAGCGGAACATCACCATTGTGCTCGTGACCCACGAGGAAGACATTGCGGCCTATGCGCGGCGGCAGATCCGCTTCCGCGACGGCAAGATCGCGTCGGATGTGTCGACGCAGAAGGGGGCCGCATGATCTGGACGACGCTGCAGCTCGCGTGGCGGGAACTGAGGGCGAACCTGTTGAGGTCGCTGCTCACCACGCTTGGCATTATTGTTGGCGTTGCCGCGGTCGTGACAGTGGTGACGCTGGGCCAGGGGCTGACCATGAAGGTTACGGCCGACATCGCTTCGATGGGGCGCAACCTGTTGTTCGTGCTGCCGTTCACGCCGCAGCGCGCGGGTCCCGCGACGCCGCAGACGCCCTTCAAGATCGAGGATGCGGTGGCGATCGCACGCGAGATACAAGGCGTCGCCGCGGTTGCGCCGTCGACGGTAAAGCAGACGCAGGCCGTCTATGGCTCGAACAACTGGCAAGTGGCGGTGAACGGCACGACGAACGCCTACTTTGGCGTGCGCGATTGGGGTTTGGCGCAGGGCCGCGTCTTCAGCGAGAGCGAAGAGCGCGGCGGGCGCTCGGTGTGCATTCTGGGCGAGACGCCGCGCAAGGAGCTGTTTGGGCAGCAGACCCCACTTGGTGCCACGATCCGGCTCGGTACGACGACGTCGTGCGAGGTGATCGGCGTCTTGGCCGCGAAGGGGCAATCGACGTTCGGGCAGGACCAAGACGATACGATCTTGATGCCAATCGCGGCCGTTCAGCGGCGCATGACCGGCACCGACGACGTGCAGCAAATTCAGCTCTCGGCGGTGTCGGCTGAACAGGTGAAGCCAGTGCAGGACGCGCTCGCCACGTTGTTGCGCGAGCGGCGCCGGGTGCGCGCGGGCGAACAGGACAATTTCTTGATCCGCGATCTGCAGTCGGTGTCGAGCCTCGTTGACTCGACGGCGGCGTTGCTGACGGCGGGTCTGTCGGCGGTGGCGGCGATCAGTCTTTTGGTCGGCGGCATCGGGATCATGAACATCATGCTCGTCTCGGTGACGGAGCGCACGCGGGAGATCGGCATTCGGCTTGCGATCGGTGCGCTGGAGCGGGACGTGCTGCTGCAGTTTTTGATCGAAGCGGTGCTGCTGTCGTGCGTCGGCGGCTTGATTGGCGCCGCGATCGGATTGGGCGGGTCGGCGGCGATCGCTTACGCGATCGGCGTGCCGTTCGTGCTTAGCCCATGGGTCGTGGTGGTGGCGTTCGTGTTCTCGGCCGCGGTGGGGATCGTGTTCGGGTTCTTCCCCGCCCGACGCGCCGCAGGCCTCGATCCGATCGAGGCGCTGCGGTACGAGTGAAACGCCTTAGAACTTGCCCGGCGGTTTCGGCGGGGCTGGGGGTGTTGGCGCTGCCGGCGGTGTCGGACCGGCTGGCGCTGGCGGGACCGACTGATTCAACGACTTGAAGCTGCCCGAACCCGCGATGTCTTGATCGAGGCTGCCGGAGTAGGAGCCGACGGTCACATCGCCGGAACCCAAAATGTCGACCTTTGGGTTGACCGCGTGGCCTTTGAAAACGACGTCACCCGAGCCGGCAATTTCTACCGCGAAGGGATTTGCTTGACCGGCTTCGATCAGTATGCCCCCGGAACCCATGATCTCGATGTCGACCGCGCCGTTCACCTGCGCGACCTTAATATCGCCAGAGCCCGCGACCTCGGCGTCGAAAGAACCCGCGACCGGGCCCAACACCACGTCGCCGCCACCAGCGATTTGGACTTGTGCAGTTGCCATTGAAGCGGCTGAGAAATCGCCCGAGCCAGCAACTTCGAGGTCGAGTGTTTCCTTGATCGCGCCGACGTTGATGCGCCCGGCCCCTTCGATCGAAATCTTCGCGCTCTGAACGCGACCGAAACGCGCATCGACGGCGTGTGCTTCGAGTCTGAGTGGCGCGTCCAGATCGCCGCCGACGATCGAGCCGATCATACCTTCAATCTCGTACGGCGTGCCGACTGGGGCGGTGATGCGCAGGCGCAAGTCCTGCGCTTTGCGATCCTTGCCCCACATGTTGAAGAGATTCCAGGGGAACCAAGCTTCGTCCTCATCGGTGTCGAGGCGGATGACGAGTTCGTCTCCAACGCTGCGAACGTGGAACTCCCTCATCGTTTCGGGTTTGCCGGTCGCTTGCACGCGAATGGGACCCGGCTGCGGGACGGTGATGAGGTCAACTTGCGCCACCATCTTGTCGATGTGGACGCGGCGGACGTTAAAGGACTGATCGACCGGGCCCCCGGTTCCAGCTGCGGACGCACCGATTCCAATGAGTCCCGTGAAACCAGCGAGCGCCGGCATTTCCACGGGGCCGCGGATGTCGGCCAGTTGACCGAGCGTGACGAGACCGGCTGCGCCGGCGCCAATGCCGACGAGGCCAAGCTTTAGAAAGAGGCTCATTTTAGTTGGGTCCTGTGAACGTGACCGGGTGCCCGGCGCCGCTGATGCGCTCTTGCGCGATCGCGGTGGGATCCGGGCTCTTGAGGTCAGCGAAGATGATCAAGCCAGAAAGGCCCACGAGTCCGATTACGGACGCCACGGTCAGGATGGCTGCCAACGCAACTTTCGCGACAAGGCTGGTCATAGGTCCTCCCCATGAGTAATCAGACTATAGTATGAACTGTATAGTAGTCCTTTAGCTAGGTTTCAAGAGGCAGTTTTGGTGAAGCCCGTCGCTGTAGCGCTTTGGCCGCGCGTGAGCTCCGTCAAACGGTTCGCTTGGGCGGAATCAAGGTACTCCTCCAGGCGCGCGATCCGGCCGTTGTTAACCTCGACAATGATGCAAGCGGGCATTTCGAAGGGGCCCCCGGCGGTTTCGGCCAAGAGGACGTGCTGCTGCAGGAAGCCACCAGGGATCGCGACGCGGCGTTGCACCTGGTAGCGCTTGTTCGTGAGATTCTTGCTCATCCAAGAGAGGATGCGCAGGTTCTCCTCCACCGTTTGATCTTTGCGGTCGTGGTTGTGCCAGATGCGCGCGTTGGGGGCGTAGATCGCGCGAACAGCGTCGATGTCGCCTTTTTCGATGGCGCTGAAAAATCGTTCCGCGACCGCAAGCGCATCCGTCATGGCACGAGGCGGTAGCCGCCGCTTTCCGTGACAAGAAGTTTTGCGTGCGTGGGGTCGGATTCGATCTTCTGGCGCAGGCGATAGATGTGCGTTTCGAGCGTGTGCGTGGTGACGGCAGGATTATAGCCCCAGACCTCATGCAGCAGCACTTCGCGGCCGACGACTTTGTCGCCCGCGCGGTAGAGAAATTTTAGGATCGAGGTTTCCTTTTCGGTGAGGCGAACCTTGCTGTTATTGGCGCCGGTCAACAGTTTCGCGGACGGGCGGAACGTGTAAGGGCCGATCTTGAAGACCGCGTCTTCGCTTTGCGCATGGCTGCGCAAGTGCGCGCGGATGCGGGCCAGGAGCACGCTGAACTTGAAGGGCTTTGTGATGTAGTCGTTGGCGCCGGCGTCGAGACCCAAAATCTGATCGGCCTCGCCGTCGTGGCCGGTAAGCATAACAATCGGGCAGCGGATGCCGGCTTTGCGCATCAGGCGGCAAACTTCACGGCCATCTAAATCGGGCAGCCCGACGTCGAGGATGATGAGGTCGGGAAGCTCGGTTTTGGCCCGTTCCAACGCCGAAGCGCCGGTTGCCGCATCGACCACAATGAACTCCGGCTGCAAGGCGAGCTGTTCCTTGAGGGATTCGCGCAGCGCATTGTCGTCATCGACGAGGAGGACGCGTCGGGGCGTGGTCATCGTTATTGGGCCGTCCTTGGAGGGTTGGGGCTTGGGCCGTGATTTGCGTCAGTCTCTATGTACGCTATAGCAAATCAGAGTTGGAGTGCGGGAGAGGCATGAAATCGATAGCGCGCAAAGGCAAGGGCGTGCGCGCAAAAATGGGCGCGAGGGTAAATGCACGCCCTGCCCTATCCGCGCAAATGCAGGCTCCGGCCGTTGCCGTTGACCGGGCCGCAGCGGAGTTGCGGCGCGGACTGCCGGTGTTGGTGATGCCGTCGCGCGGCGTCGCATCGCTGATCGCAGCGGCAGAACTGGCGAGCGGCGAGGTGTTGGCCGGCATGGCAAAGTGGGCTGGTGCCGCAGCGCACGTTCTTTTGACTCATCAGCGCGCGGCCACGCTCAAGATTCGGCTCTATACCGCCGAACTGGTGGCAGTTTCCCTCCCACCCGAGGATGCGGCGCGCGCGGCACAGGCGCTTGCGGATCCGACGCGCGATATGCGCGATCCGATGCTGGGGCCGTGGCAGGCGTCGCGCGAGCCGCTGTTGCCGGGCGCGAAGGCGGCTGTGCGTTTGGCGAAGATCGCGACGCTGTTGCCGGCGGTGGTTGAGATGGCGGTCACCGCGAAGACTGCCGCTCGACTGCAAAAGAACGATGGCGTCGTGGCCGTGCGTGCGGCCGATATCGAGGCGCACGACACTGCCGTGGCGTTCAAGATCGCCGCGCGGGCGCGACTCCCACTCGCTGGAGCCGAGGACACGCGTGTGCTGGCGTTTCGTCCGACCAATGGCGGGCGCGAGCATCTGGCGCTGATCGTGGGCGCGCCGGAACCACCGGGGCCGGTTCTGGTGCGGCTGCACTCGGAGTGTTTGACCGGCGATCTGTTGGGCTCGCTCAAATGCGATTGCGGCGATCAGCTGCGCGGCGCGATCGCCGCTATCGGGAAGGCCGGGAACGGCATTCTGCTTTATCTCGCGCAAGAAGGGCGCGGGATTGGGCTGATCAACAAGTTGAAGGCTTATGAGCTGCAGGATCAGGGGTTCGATACGATCGAGGCGAACCAGCGCTTGGGCTTCGAAGCGGATGAGCGCGAGTTCGCGGCGGCAGCGGAGATGTTGAAGTATCTGGGCTTCGCGTCGGTCAGGCTGATGACGAACAATCCCGACAAGGTGGCGGCCCTGTCGCGGCACGGGATCGAGGTCATGGAGCGCGTGGCGCACAAGTTCCCGTCAAACCCGCACAACGAAGCCTATATCGCGACGAAGAAGGCGAAGGCCGGTCACTTGACCTGAGGCCGCGCACCGAAGATCGCGGTGCCCACGCGTATGTGCGTTGCACCGAGGCGGATTGCGGTTTCGTAGTCGCCGCTCATGCCCATGCTGAGTTCTTTCAACCCGGCTTCGCGCGCGAGTTTCAGCAACAGCGCGAAGTGCGGGGCCGGCGGCTCCTCGGCCGGCGGGATGCACATGAGGCCAGCGATCGTGAGGCCGTGGGTCGTGCGGCACTTGTCGATGAAGGCGTGTGCGTCTTGCGGGGCGACGCCGGCCTTTTGTGGTTCCTCACCGGTGTTCACTTGGATGAAGAGTTTTGGCGCGCGGCCTTCGCGTTTCAGTTCGGCGGCGAGCGTTTCGGCGAGGCTCTCACGGTCGAGCGTGTGAATGGCGTCGAAGAGCGCGACGGCATCGCGCGCTTTGTTCGACTGCAGGGGGCCGATGAGATGGAGTTCGAGGGTCGGGTGGGCCGCCTTCAGGGCCGGGAACTTGGCTTTGGCTTCTTGGACGCGGTTTTCGCCGAAGGCGGTTTGGCCGGCGGCAATCGCGGCTTCGATGGCGGCGGCGTCGTGGGTTTTGCTGACGGCGATCAGGCGCACGTCTGCAAGCGGACGGTTCGCCGCGGCAGCCGCTTTGGCGATGCGCGCGTGAACGTCACGGAGATTTGCTGCAATCATCTCGGCTAGAGTTTGGGCGGCCATGGACACAAGGTTGAACGAAGTGCGCTTGAAGCTCGCACGCAAGGCGCGGGCGCTCAACCTGCGCGCGGGTGGCGGTTTGCCGCCGCTGACGTTGCTGACCGACGACATGCGCCCTGTCGATTGGGTCGAAGCCGTGCGCGCGCTGCCGCGCGGAAGCGCGGTCATCGTACGGCACCGCGATGCGGGCGCACGAGAACGTTTGGCACGTGCGCTCGGGCCGATTTGCGCCCAGCGGCGCTTGAAGCTCCTCATCGCCGGTGATGCCGCTCTGGCTCAGCGGGTGCGAGCGGACGGTCTGCACCTTGCTCAGGGTCAGGTTTCGTGGTTGCCCGGGGTGCGGGCGCTGAACCGGCGCTGGATCGTCACCTGTGCGGCGCATGACACGGGTTCCGTTCGGCAGGCCTCGCGATTGAGGGCAGATGCCGTCTTCGTCGCGCCGGTGTTTGCGACGGCGAGCCATCGGGGGGCCCGAACGCTTGGCGCCGTACGCTTCGCCGCTTTGGCGACGTCAACGCGGGTGGCGGTCCATGCGCTTGGCGGCATCGACGCGAACACGATCATGCGGCTTGGCGCAACGCCGATCGCAGGTGTGGGCGTGATCGGCGCCTGGGTTAGAAGCTGAACGTCGTTTCGAGATAGCCGATATTGCCGTCGAGCGTGTCGCAGCCGAATCCACCGTTGTCCGTGACGCAAGCGTTGTTCGGCCCATCGAACTCAAAGTGCTGGTACCCGGCAGTGACGCGGAAGTTCTCGGTAAACGTATAGCCGCCTGCGAACTGAAGGCCTTGTCCTTCTTGGTCGTTGTCGAAAAGAATCTCTTCGGTCGCAGCGATGTAATTCGCACCGAACATCCACGGGCCCGTCTCATAGGTCAGGCCGACGCTCCAGATGTCCGTATACTTGTCGTCGAAGACATTGGATGCGCCCTGCACAACAGGCCCGCCGCCCGCGACGTTTGTTTGGCGATAAGCGGCGCCGAGCGTCCATTCGCGATAGCCGAGTTTGAGTGCGGCACCCCATTCCTCGAGATCCCCGTAGAAGCTCCACGTCGGGTTCACGTTCTCGCCGGTGACGTAACCCGCGCTGGCGGCGACGTCGATCGCGCCGAGCGTGCCGACGTAGTTGGCGCCAAAGTCCCAGATGTTGGCTTGCTCGTTGAACTCGTCGGCGCCGAAGAGTTGGCCCGGGTCCCGTGTGCCGTCGGGGGCGAATGAGACGGCCAAGCGAAGGCCGTGGAACGACGGCGTGGTGTAGCTGATCTTCAGATAGTCGTCCGAGCCGTGGATGTCGGAGCGCAACTGCATGCCGTTCGGGCTGAACAGCGACCCCGGATCTTGCGGATCCGAGCCGCAGAATAATTTGCACGGATAGCCGAGCAAAAAGACTTCCGCGTTGTCGACACGGATCGACTTGGTGACCGAGGGCGGGGTCAAGCCGAGCACGTCGGCGGCGCCGTCCATGAGGCCGAGTTGGATGCGGCCGAGGCGGCCGTCCCAATAGATCCAAGCCTCCTCGAGGACGTTCGAGGAGCCGGCGTCGTTGAGGAACGAGTCGAAGTTCGAGGCATAGTCGAGGTCGAGGGCGACGCGGCCGCCGATTTCGCCGCCACCTTCGAGGGGCAGGATGACCGAGCCGAAGAGACCGGTGTCGACGGCCAGCACGCCTTGGTCGAGCCCGTCCATATTCGATTGGTCGACATAGGCACCGACGGCGCTCGCGTGGCCGTTGAGGCGCAAGATCACGCGGTCGAACGCGTCGGCATAAGCGAGGCTGCAGTTCATCGCCAAGGCGGCGAGACAGACGCCAGCTAACCGTACCATTGGTCCCTCACTCACTGCGGTGCGCCGGGGGTAGAGTCGCAACCCGAACGCCTGCGTTGCTAGCATACCTCACTACGGCTTAGGGCTGTAGACCTAACCCACGGTAAATGGCCGTTCAGAACGACATAGACGTTTGGAAGAAGCCCAAATTTGCGTCCAGCGTGTCGCACGCGGCCCCCACGCAAACGCCCGCCGGGCCGTCGAAATCGTAGTGCTGATAGCCGACTGAGAACGACAGGTTCTCGTCGACCTCGTAGCCGACCGTTCCCGACCAGCCTTGCGCGTCCTGCGTCAACTCGCGCCGCACACCGGGGCCGCCGAGCGACGTGTCGATGAAGGCGGGCAGCTCTTCCTCGAGGTTCACGTAGTTTGCACCGAAACGCCACGGGCCGGTTTCGTAGGTGACCCCCGCGCCCCAGATCGTCGTTTGCGAGTCCGGAAGTACACAGCCCGCAATCGTGCTACAGCCGACCGACGGCGATCCGAGCGCCTGGTCGGCGAGACCCGCACCGCCGGCAATGTTCGTCGAGCGATAGGAGCCGCCGACCTTGAAACCTTCATAGGCGACCTGGGCGCCCGCGCCCCATTCTTCCAGATCGTCCGGCGTAAAGGCCGCCGAGGTGAATGTGGTGGGCGCTCCGTCGGATAGGCGAGCAGCGACAACGCTTAGCGTCTTGCCGATCGTCTCGCGTTCGTTCGAACCGGCGACATAGGCGCCGTAGAAGCCGACGTCGAAGCTGGACAGCGACCCTTGGTAGTTCACGCCGACTTCCCAGATGTCGGACTGTTCGTCGAATTCATCTTTGCTGTTGAACAAGTCGTTCAGGCCGCGCGACAGTTCCGGCATATACGACGCCGAGAGTTGAACGCCGATGATGCGCGGCGAGTAGTAGATGACCTTGAACGCATCGCCCGAGCCGTTGAGGTCGGTGCGCATATGGGCGCCGTTCGGCTCAAACGCGGTGAAGCTGCCCGCGCGGGGATCCTGGAGCACATAGGCGCGGGGATCGTCGATGCGATTGATGTCGGAGACCGTCGGCGAATAGATCCCGGCGCTGTCACCGGCGCCATCTTCCAAGCCGACCGTCACGCGGCCGAAGGCGGTGTTCACGTAAGCCCAAACCTCGTCGACGAAGTCGGGCGCGCCGTGAATCAAGTCATTCGAGAACTCGTGCTCGCTGGATTGAAAGCGAAGCTGTGCGCGAATGCCGTACTCGATGCCGCTGTCGGTGACAGAGCTGGCGCGGCCCCAAATCTTGCCTTCGGCGGCAAAGCCGAAGTTGTTGACGTCGCCGCCAGGAATATCGTCTTGGTCGATGCCGAAGCCCGACAGATTGCCCTGCCCACCGTAGGCAAACGTAAGCTCAGCTGCGGACGCGGGGAGTGCGGCCAAAGAAAACAGAGATGCCGCCGTCAGGGCACGCCACGACCGCTTCATGAAACAACCTCTCACGCCTGATACAAATCGAAGTTCGATCCCCCGCCCAAGTCATCCGGTTTTGAGCTGGTGGGGTCAAGCGTTTGGCCTTGAGAATCCTAATTCGCCGGCCTTTCTGTTGGGCTTGGGGCGTCACGGTCACACAACCTGTCGTTTCAGCGAAACCGGGCAAAGGATTGGCGCGTCACATCTTGACCATATGAAACGCACAAAAATGCGCTTCCAGAGGCGGTACGCCTCCCGCGCCGATTGCCGGGCCTGTATTCGTTCGCGTATAACGCGGCCTCTGTTCCACAGCCCTCCAAGTTGGTTTGCGTGATCCCCATGACGACGAAGTACCTGGCCATCGCTTGCGCCGTGTTGATTTTGTCCGGCTGCGGGTCCTCCGACGCCGAGAAACCGAAACCCACGGTTGAGGCGCCGCCAGCGGCCAAGCAAGCCGAAAGCAAAGACGGCGGTGTCTTCGACTGGTTCAAAGCCAGTGAGGGAAAGGCCAGCACGGACAAGCGTGAGGGCGGGGTGGCGGTGAACGCCTATTTGTGGCGGGCCAGCCTCGACACACTTTCGTTCATGCCGATGGATCAAGCCGACCCGTTCGGCGGCACGATCAAGACGGGCTGGTACACGCCCGCGGCAACGCCGAACGAGCGGCTGCGGGTTGCCGTCTACGTCCTAGACGCGCGACTTAGGGCCGACGCGCTGCGCGTGTCCGTGTTCAAAGAGGCCAAGAAGCCGACCGGCGAATGGATCGACGCGACAGTCGATCCGGAAACGGTAACGAAGCTTGAGAACCTCATCTTGAACAAGGCGCGGGCGCTGAAGATCCAGGCCGGCGACTAGGCGTCTCCAACATTGCTGGCATGGATCGGGCGCGGCCGGATGCCGCTCGCCCGGTTATTCTTTTGCGCTGGTAAGGTCTTCAAAACGGTCTCGGTCGAGACTTCGGTTTCCTTGAATTGACGGATGAATTCCATGTCGCGCTACAACGCACGCGAGGTCGAGCCCAAGTGGCAAAAGCAGTGGGAGGCGGCCGACGTCTTCCGCGCGAAGATCGATCGCTCGAAGCCGAAGTACTATGTGCTTGAGATGTTTCCTTATCCCTCGGGAAAGATCCACATCGGGCATGGGCGCAATTATGTGATGGGCGACGTCGTTGCACGCTTCAAGCGGGCGATGGGCTTTAACGTGCTGCATCCGATGGGCTGGGACGCGTTCGGCCTGCCCGCGGAAAACGCCGCGATGGAGCAAAAGGTTCATCCGGGCAAATGGACCTACGCCAATATCGAGACGATGAAAGCGCAGCTGAAGCTGCTGGGCTTGTCGATCGATTGGAGCCGCGAGTTCGCGACCTGCGACCCAAGCTACTACAAGCACCAACAGAAGATGTTCATCGACTTCCACCGCCTCGGCTTCGTGACGCGGAAGGAATCGAACGTCAATTGGGATCCGGTCGACAACACCGTGCTTGCCAACGAGCAGGTGATCGACGGGCGCGGCTGGCGCTCGGGCGCGTTGGTCGAGCAGCGCAAGCTAACACAGTGGTTCTTCAAGATCGCCGACATGGCCGAGGAGTTGCTGAACGCGATCGGCGGATTGGAACGCTGGCCGGACAAGGTGCGATTGATGCAGCGCAATTGGATCGGACGGTCCGAAGGCGCGCGGGTTGCGTTCGAGCTGACCGACGCCAAGCATAAGACGCTCGAGGTGTTTACGACCCGGCCAGATACGCTGTTCGGGGCGAGCTTTTGTGCGATCTCGGTCGATCATCCGATCGCGCAGGATTTGGCGAAGACCAACAAAGCGCTCGCCGATTTTGGGGCTGAGTGCAAGCGCATGGGCACGACCGAGGCCGCGATCGAAACCGCCGAAAAGATGGGGTTCGATACGGGTTTGCGGGCGAAGCATCCGTTCGTGGCGGGGCAGACGTTGCCCGTCTACGTGGCAAACTTCGTACTGATGGAATATGGGCTGGGTGCGATTTTCGGGTGCCCGGCGCACGATCAACGCGACTTGGATTTCGCGCGGAAGTACAAGTTGCCCGTCATTCCGGTGGTGCTCCCGGAGGGTCAGGACCCGAAGGCGTTCAGCGTCGGCGATGAGGCCTATGTCGGCGACGGCCGCCTTTTCAACTCCGACTTCATGAACGGGATGAGTGTACCGGATGCGAAAAGCACGGTGATCAAGAAGCTCGAGTCGCTGAAGGCGGGAACGGGTACGATCACCTATCGTCTGCGCGATTGGGGCGGCAGCCGGCAACGCTATTGGGGTTGTCCAATACCGATGATCCATTGCGCCGCTTGCGGCGTGGTGCCGGTGCCGGACAAGGATTTGCCGGTGAAGCTGCCCGAGGATGCGACGTTCGATAGGCCGGGCAATCCGCTCGACCATCATCCGACGTGGAAAAACGTGGCTTGCCCATCGTGCGGCAAGCCCGCACGGCGCGAGACCGACACGATGGACACGTTCGTGGATTCGTCTTGGTACTTCGCGCGGTTTTGCGACAACACCGCGGAGGGTCCGACGAACAAGGAAGCGGTCGATTACTGGCTGCCGGTCGATCAGTATATCGGCGGAATCGAGCACGCGATTTTGCATTTGCTCTATTCGCGTTTCTTTACGCGGGCGATGAAGGCCGCGGGCTATGCCGGTGTGAGCGAACCGTTTGCGGGGCTGTTCACGCAAGGCATGATCACGCACGAGACCTACAAGGATCCGGAGGGCAAGTATCTGTTTCCGGAGGAGGTCGAAAAGCGTGACGGCGTAGCCGTGAAGCGCGGAACCAATCACGCGGTCACGATCGGCGCCATCGAGAAGATGTCGAAGTCGAAGAAGAACGTGGTGCCGCCCGAGGCCGTCGCCGACACGTATGGCGTGGACGCGGCGCGCTGGTTCATGATGTCGGACTCACCGCCCGAGCGCGACTCGGAATGGAGCGAAGCGGGCATCGAGGGCGCTTGGCGCTACGTGCAGCGGGTTTGGCGGATCGTGACGGAGTCGGCGCCGCATCTGCCGGGCTTCGGCTCGGTCGCCCCTGATGGGTTTGGCCCGGAGGCTTTGGCCTTGCGGCAGGTGACCCATCGAACGGTTGCTGCGGTCACCGACGATCTCGACAAGTTCCGGTTCAACAAGGCCGTCGCGCGACTCTATGAGTTCGTGAACGCGATGAACGAATTCAAAGGCGAGGGGCCCGGCGATCGTTGGGCGTTGCGCGAGGCGCTGGAGGCGCTGATCGTCCTCATCAACCCGATGGTGCCGCATTTGGCGGAGGAGTGCTGGCAGGTCTTGGGTGGTACAACCATGGTTGTACATGCACCCTGGCCGAAGGCTGACCCCGCGCTGACGCGGCAGGATACTGTTACAATTGCGATTCAGGTGGACGGTAAACGGCGCGACGAGATCGATCTGGCCAAGGATAGCGAGGCCAAAACGGTCGAGGCGGCGGTCCTGGCGCGCGAGCTGGTGGTGAAAGCCATTGACGGGCGGCGCGTCAAAAAGGTCATTATCGTGCCGAACCGGATCGCGAACGTGGTTGTGGAGCGCTGATGAGCAGGTTTCTTGGCGTTGTGTTCGGGCTTTGCGCGGCGTTGTCGCTTGGGGCCTGCGGGTTCCGTCCGCTTTACGGGACGGGAACCACGCCCGAGGGCATGGAGACCTATTTCGGGCAGGTGTTCGTCGAGAACATTCCAGGCCGTCAGGGCGTGCATCTGCGCAATCAGCTGATGGACGCGTTGACGCCGGCCGGCACGCCGGGGTCGGCGGCCTATCGGCTGACCATCAAACTTGAGGACCTGAAAGAAGGTCTGGCCATTCAAGAGAACACGCAGATCACGCGGTACAATTATCTCCTGACGGCAAAGTACGAGTTGCGCGATTCGGTGTCGGGCGAGGTGCTGGACAAGGGCACGGCGCGGGCGATCGCGGCCTACAACGTCGTCGACTCACAGTTCGCGACACAGTCGGCCGAACGCGATGCGCAAGAGCGGGCGGCGCGCGAAGTGGGCGAAGATATTCGTTTGCGCCTCGGACTCTATTTCGAACAGCGGTTCGGGTCGAAGGGCTAGCCTTCTTCCCAGGGAAGAAGATGCGGGTCTCCTCCAGCGATTCGGACAAGCTTAGCGGCGCTCCGCCCAAGGGCTGGGTGGCGGCGTTGGTGTTTGGGTCGAACGGCGGGCTCGTGCGCGAGCGGGCGGACAGAATCGCGAAGGCGATCGTGCCTGATACCTCCGACGGGTTTCGGATTGCCGATCTGGGCGCGGATGTCTTGCGCAAGGACCCGGCGCGGCTGGGTGACGAGGTCGGCGCCATCTCGATGTTCGGGGGGCGGCGGGTCGTGCGGGTACGCGATGCGACCGACGGGCTGAGTGCCCTATTCGAAAGCTTCTTGGCCGATCCGGTTGGTGACGGTTTCGTGGTCGTGGAGGCGGGCGAGCTGACCAAGACATCGTCGCTGCGCAAGTTGTTCGAGGGGGCGAAAACGGCCGGTGCGATCGAGTGTTACGACGACCGCCCGGAGGACGCCGGGCGGCTTATTCGGGAAACGCTAACGGCCACGGGTTGGGAGATCGAGGGCGATGCGCTGGCCTACCTCGCCGACGCGTTGAGCGTCGACCGGCGGCTGCTCCGGAGCGAACTCGATAAGCTGGTTTCGTATCTGGGTGCGCCCGAGAAGGGGGCGAAGCTCACGCGTGCGGAGGCGGTCGGGCTGATCGGCGACAGCGGCGCGGTGGAAGCCGACGAGATTGCGGACGCGGTGATGGCCGGCGATTTGAAAAAGCTCGACCGGCTAATCGGCAAGGCGAACGAGTCCGGCGTGTCCTGGACCGGGGTCGTGGGTGCGGCCTTACGGCTGTTCCAGCGGGTGATGGCGGCCGGCGAAGGCGGCGGGTCGGGCTGGGGCGGCAAGTCCAGCTACTACGAGCAGCGGCTGCAGGCGCAGCTTGTGGGGTGGGATCACGCGCGCCTGGTTAAGGCGATGCGGGTGCTCGCCGAGGCCGAGGCGCAGACGCGGCTCACCGGCTTTCCGGACGCGGCGATCGGGCAGCAGGCTTTGATTGAAGCGGCGGCGTTGAAGCAGCGCCGCTGACCTCAAGTCGAGGTGCCGAGCTTGCGGCAGATGTCGTCGAGCTGTTCGAGCGTTTTGTATACGATCTTCAGCTCACCGCCCTTTTCGCCCTTGTGGGCGATGTTCACGTTCAGGCCGAGCTGCGTCGTGAGGGATTGCTCCAGCGCGCGGGTGTCGGCGTCCTTGCCGATCGTGCGCTTCTTCTTGCCCTTTGCCTTGCGACCGCGTTCTTCCGCTTCGCGGACGTTGACGCGGCCTTCGATCAGCTCGCGCGCCATCTGCTCGGGGTCGGGCTGACCGACGAGCGTGCGGGCGTGACCGGCGGAGAGTTTGCCGGAGTAGATGTAGTCCTGAACTGTCTGGGGCAGCTGCAGGAGACGCAGCGTGTTGGCGATGTGGCTGCGGCTGCGGCCGATGACTTGGCCGAGCGCTTCTTGGGTGTATTCGAACTTCTCGATCAGCTGGCGATAGCCCCGGGCCTCTTCGATCGCGTTCAGGTCGGCGCGCTGGATGTTTTCGATGAGGGCGACTTCGAGCGCCTCGGCATCCGTGAAGGCCCGGATGACAACCGGGACTTCATGCAGGCGCGCCTTCTGGGCGGCGCGCCAGCGACGTTCGCCTGCGACGATTTGGTACTCGTCGGACTGACCCGGGACGGGGCGGACCACAATCGGCTGGATGATCCCCTTGTCGCGGATCGAGTTCGCGAGTTCCTCGAGCAGCTCGGGGTCGAAGTGGTCGCGGGGTTGGAACGGGTTCGGCCGCAGCAGCGCGATCGGCAAGGTGCGCGGGGCGCGTTGCTCCGCCGACGAGCCGGGCGTCGAATGGGGCTTGAGCTCCGGGTTCGAGCTGGCGGCCAAAACTTCCGATTCGACCTCGCCCAAAAGAGCGGAGAGGCCACGACCCAATCCTGCGAATTTTTTTACTGGAGTGCTCATGCTGCCTTACGAGATTTTTCGCGTTGGATGAGTTCGCCTGCGAGTTTGATATAGGCCTGGCTGCCGGCGCTCTTGAGATCGTAGAGCAGGGCAGGCAGGCCGTGACTCGGGGCCTCGGAGATGCGTACGTTGCGAGGTATTATCGTTTGGTAAACTTTCTCACCAAGATGTTTACGAACGTCCTCGGCGACCTGTTCGGACAAGTTGTTGCGCTTATCGAACATAGTGAGCACAACGCCCTGTATTTCTAAGCTGGGGTTCAAACTTCCGCGCACCAGATCGATCGTACGCAAGAGCTGGCTCAGCCCCTCGAGGGCGAAGAATTCGCACTGCAGCGGGACCAGCATGCCGTTCGCCGCGGTCATTGCGTTGATCGTCAGGAGGTTCAACGAGGGCGGACAATCGATAAGAATATAATCATAGTGTGTGAATTTATTCACATCGGTCGAAACCACCGTCGAACTCGATTTTTCGACGGGTTCGGCAAATTTATGCAGGTAGGAATCGAGTGCGTCGCGCAGGCGGAACGAACGGCGCGGTACGCCAACGAGTTCCATTTCGGCGCCCGCCAATTCCGAGGTCGCGGGGATCACATGGAGGCCCGGGATCTGAGTCGGCACGATCGATTCGTGAAGCTGGGCGTGGCCGATCATCACTTCGTAGATCGACACGCTGCGCTGATGTTTGGAGATACCAAGGCCGGTCGAGGCGTTACCCTGAGGGTCGACGTCGATGACGAGGACTTGCTTCCCGACAGCAGCGAGCGCCGTGCCTAGGTTGATGGCGGTCGTGGTTTTTCCCACCCCACCCTTCTGGTTGGCGATCACGATGACTCGCGTCTTTTCCGTCCGGCCGCCGCGGCGCGGTTCTAGAACGGTTTCCGGGACCTGCGCCAAGGGGTCAATCCTGTTACTCGCAAGACGAAACCCGAGGGGTCGGACCGGCTCGGGATGGGGGTTGCGTCAAGTCTCCAGGATTTGGCGGCGAGGGTCAATTCGTCGTTGAGCGATCTCCCCTTGAGAAAGAGGCCGATCGTGGCCGGCCCGAAGAAGGGGTGGGCCAGGGGGAAAAGCCGGGCCAAGGGGGCCACGGCGCGGGCCGTCACGACGTCCGCTTTGATGCCTTTCAGGTCCTCCGCCCGGGCCCAATGGACTTTGACGGGGGCGCCGGTTGCCTCAGCAACGGCCTCAAGAAAGCGGCACTTTTTTTGGGTCGAGTCGATCAGGTGGACGGTGAGACTTCCCCTCTCCGGATCGCGCTTCGCGCGATCGTCCTCCCCCGCACGCGGGGGCGGATGGGAGAGGCAGATGGCGAGGACCATGCCGGGGAAGCCGGCACCGCTGCCGAGGTCGACGATCGTTCTTGCGTGTGGGGGAATCAGGGGGAGGAGTTGGGCCGAGTCCCACATGTGCCTGCGCCACACGTCCGTCAGGGTCGATGGGGCTACGAGGTTGAGGCGCTCGTTCCACTCGAGGAGCAAATCCACATATTTTGAACAGCGACTCAGCGTTTCACGTGGGACTCCCGAGTCACGCGCAAAGTCAAGAGGGCCATACGCGGAAGTTGTGTCCGTCACGCGACCTGCCTGGCGCGGCTTTTGACCTTGAGCAAAAGCGCCGTCAGGGCGGCTGGCGTGATGCCTTCGATGCGGCCAGCCTGGCCCAAGGTCGCAGGCCGGATGCGGGCAAGTTTCTGGGCGGCCTCGGTCGATAGGCCTGCGACCTCGGCGTAGTTCAGGTCGGCAGGAAGGGTCAGCGATTCGTCGCGCCGGAATGCGGCGATGTCGGCGCTCTGGCGATCGAGATAGCCGCGGTAGAGCGAATCAGCTTCGAGCTGGTCGAGGAGCGCGCACGGGATGCCTGCGAGGTCAGGCCAAAGACGCAAAACCTCTTCCCTGCCTGCTTGCGGATGGGACAGCAGATCGAGGGCCGAACGGCGCTGGCCGTCCTGGTTCAAGTTGATGCCCTCGCGGCGCGCGGCGGCCGGGGTGACGGTCAAGGCGCCGAGCCGATGGCGGGCGTCGTCCAGGGCGATCATCTTGGCCGTGAAGGCGTTGCCCCTGCGCTCGCCGATGCAGCCGAGACTCAGGCCCATCGGGGTCAGTCGTTGGTCGGCGTTGTCGGCCCGGAGCGTCAGGCGGTACTCGGCGCGGGAGGTGAACATGCGGTAGGGCTCGGTGACGCCGCGCGTCACCAGGTCGTCGATCATCACGCCCAGATAGCTCGACGCCCGATCGAAGATCGCGCCCTCGCCGCCCCCGGCGATCAGGGCGGCGTTCAGGCCGGCGACGAGGCCCTGGGCGCCCGCCTCCTCATAGCCGGTGGTGCCGTTGATCTGGCCGGCGAGGAACAGTCCCGGGAGCTTCTTGAGCTGGAGCGTCGGCGCGAGCTCACGCGGGTCGACATAGTCGTACTCGATCGCATAGCCGGGGCGGACCATCGCGACGCGCTCAAGCCCGGGGATCGTGGCCAGCAGGTCGCGCTGCACGTCTTCCGGCAGCGAGGTGGAGATGCCGTTCGGATAGACCGTGTTGTCGTCCAGGCCCTCGGGTTCCAGGAAGATCTGGTGGTGCTCGCGGGCGCCGAAGCGCACGACCTTGTCCTCAATCGAGGGGCAGTAGCGCGGGCCGGTGCTCTCGATCTGGCCGGAGTACATCGGTGCCCGGTGCAGGTTCGCCTTGATGACGGTGTGGGTCGCCGGCATCGTGCGGGTAATGCCACAGCGGACCTGCGGGGTCGTGATGGCCGCCGTCAGAAACGAAAGCGGGACCGGCGGGTCGTCGCCCGGCTGCATCTCGAGCGCAGTCCAGTCGATCGTCCTGCCATCGAGACGGGGTGGGGTTCCGGTCTTCAGGCGGCCCAGGGTCAGACCCACCGCCTCCAATGTTCGGGAGAGCCCAAGCGCCGGGGCTTCGCCCACCCTGCCCGCCGGGATCTTGCGCTCGCCCATGTGGATGACGCCCCGCAGGAAAGTGCCTGTCGTCAAGACGACGGCCCCGGACGTATGGCGCTGCCCGTCACGTGTCACGACGCCAGCGGCCCGGCCATGGTCTATGATCAGATCATCGGCCTCGGCGGCAATCAGGGTCAGGTTCGGGTAGCTGGCGAGCTCCGCCTGCATGTGCCGGCGGTAGAGCTTGCGGTCGGCCTGGGCACGGGGGCCGCGGACGGCGGGGCCCTTGGAGCGGTTCAGGAGGCGGAACTGGATGCCGGCTGCGTCGGCGATCCTGCCCATGACGCCGTCCAGGGCGTCGATCTCGCGGACCAGGTGGCCTTTGCCCAGACCGCCGAAGGCGGGGTTGCAGGACATCTCGCCGATCGTCTCGATGCGGTGAGTGATGAGCGCGGTCTTGGCCCCCATGCGGGCCGCCGCCGTCGCCGCTTCGCAGCCGGCATGACCTCCACCAATGACGATGACATCGAACGCGCTCATGATGGCCCACGCGATACAGCAGTTGTCCCACGTGAGTCAAAACTCAGTACGCGGAGCAGTTTCATGTGAGTCTTAACGACTCGATGCGCTCTACTTACCGATACAAAACTCGCGAAAGATCACATCGAGGAGGTCTTCGACATCGACGCGGCCGGTGATGCGGCCAAGCGCTCTGGCTGCGATGCGGAGATCTTCGGCGGCGAGATCGAGCGCTTTGGCGTTGGCAAAACGATCGAGCGCTGCATGCGAATCGACAAGCGCTTCGCGATGACGGGCGCGCGTCATTGGCATCGACTCCGACGTGCCGGTGCGCGACACGACTTGCGCTTCGAGCCACGCCAGCAACGCTTCTATGCCGTCGCCTGTCTTCGCCGAGATGCGCATCGTGTGCAGCGGGAGCGCGACGGATTGCGATGCGGGTGCGCTCATCGCATCGCATTTGTTGATCAGCACGGCGTCGTGTTCGGAGAGCTCCAGCGACACACGTGAATCAAGAACGCTCGCACTGCCGTCGACGACGCCGAGGCGAAGGTCCGCGTACTGAGCTTTTGCTCTGGCGCGCTTGATGCCTTCGCTTTCGATCTCGTCCGCTGTGTCCCTGAGTCCCGCAGTATCAATCAGCGTGACGGCGTAACCACCGAGATCGAGATCGACTTCGATCGTATCGCGCGTTGTTCCGGGCACGGCGGAGACGATCGCCACATCGCGCCGAGCAAGCGCGTTCAGGAGCGACGACTTGCCGACGTTCGGGGTGCCCAGGATCACGACGGTGAAGCCGTCGCGCACGATCTCGCCCCGGCGGGCGTCGGCCAAGTGTGCTGCGATCTCAGACTTCAGGCGCGCGATGCGCGGTTGGACGTTGGTTGCAAGATCGTCCGGCAGCTCCTCGTCGACGAAGTCGATCGCGGCTTCGATGTGGGCGAGAGCGCGGACCAGGTCGGTCCGCCACCGTTCGTAGAGTTCCTTCAGTCCGCCCTGGAGTTGGCGGAGCGCGAGGCGGCGCTGTTGTTCGGTCTCGGCATTGATCAGATCGGCGAGGCCTTCAGCCTCGGTCAGGTCGAGCTTGCCCGCCATGAAAGCGCGGCGCGTGAACTCGCCGGGGTCGGCAGGGCGCAGGTCAGGGAGTTCGGCCAGACGCCGGGTGAACCCCGCAATGATCGCCGGGCCGCCGTGCAAGTGGAATTCCGCGACGTCCTCGCCGGTGAAGCTTGCGGGGCCCTCAAACCATAGGACCAGGCCGCGATCGAGAACGGTGCCGTCCGCTTGGCGGATGTCACGCAGCGCCGCATGGCGGGGTTCCGGTGGCGGCGCTCCTGTCAGCACTCCGATCGCGCCGCGCGCTCCCGGCCCCGAGATGCGGAACACGCAGATGCCGGCGCGGCCCTTCGCCGAGGACAGGGCGAAGATCGTACTGCGGCGCTCCATCGGATCGGATCAGCTGCGCGCCTTCGGGCGGCTGGGCGGGGGCTCGTCGTCGTCCTTGGCGGAACCGCTGCGGCTGCTGGTAGCGGCGCGCATGAAGTTCTGGAAGGTCTCGAGCCCCTGGGCGCCCCAGGGGACCCAGTTCTTCAGAAGCTGCTGCGGGTCGGTCATGGCGAGCGCCTGCATGGCGCGGCGTTGGATCTCGCCCATGACTTCGGCCTGCAACGGCTCGACGTCCGGCAGACCCATAAAGGCCCGCGCTTCGGCAGGTGTACAATCGACTTCAATTGTGATTTTCATCGCTCGAACGTTCGGCCTTCCGCTTGGTGTTGGTAGTCGCTTTCGCAATCGACCTTAGCGCGGGACGGGCTCGGACGCAGCACCGTCTTTGTCACCCTCTTTCGACGCGCCCCAGGGAGCGCCATTGCCCATGAATCTGCTCGGCCAATCGACGAGCTCCTATTTGCTCCAGCACAAAGACAACCCCGTTCATTGGCGCCAGTGGGGGCCGGAGGCGCTCGAGGAAGCGCGGGCGGCGAACAAGCCAATCCTCCTGTCGATCGGGTATGCCGCTTGCCATTGGTGCCATGTGATGGCGCACGAGAGCTTCGAGAACGAGGCCACGGCCGCGGTCATGAACGAGCTCTTCGTCAACATCAAGGTCGACCGGGAGGAGCGCCCGGACATCGATTCAATCTACCAGACCGCGCTGAACATGATGGGCGAACAGGGCGGCTGGCCGCTGACGATGTTCCTGACACCGAACGGCGAGCCCTATTGGGGCGGCACCTACTTTCCGCCGGAGCCCAAGTTCGGCAAACCGGCGTTCACCGATTTGCTGCGTGAAGTGTCGAAACTTCACAGCGACAATGGGGAACAGGTTTCCAAGAACACACAGACCTTGCGCGCGGGGCTGACGCAGGCCTTCGAATCGAACCGACAGGGAGCGCAGCTCGACCCGTTCACGCTCGATGCCGCCATGAAGCGGCTGTGTCAGCAGTTCGACGTATTCCACGGCGGGCTCATGGGCGCACCCAAATTCCCCAACGCCCCGGTCATCGAGCTGATGTGGCGCGCGTATCTCAACACCTCGATGCCTCAGTTCAAGCATGCCGTCGAGATGACCCTTATCAGCATGAGCCAGGGCGGAATCTACGATCACTTGGGCGGCGGCTTTGCACGTTACTCGATCGACGACCGCTGGTTCGTGCCGCACTTCGAGAAAATGCTCTACGACAACGCGCAGATGATCAGCGTGCTGACGATGGTGTGGTCGGACACCAAGAGCATCACCTATCGCGCACGCATCGAGGAAACGGTCAGCTGGGTGTTGCGCGAGATGGGGATAGACGGCGGCGGGTTCGCTTCTTCCATCGATGCAGATTCGGAGGGCGAGGAAGGAAAGTTCTACGTTTGGAGCGAAGCCGAGGTCGACGAGGCGCTCGGCAAAGAGGCGGCACTGTTCAAGCAAGTCTACGACGTCCGCACCGGCGGCAATTGGGAGGGCAAGAACATTCTCCACCGGATGCGCACGCCGGTGCCGCTGCCGGCCGTGCAAGAAGGCAAGCTGAACGCGTTGCGCGAAAAGCTTTTCTCTGTGCGCGAGAAGCGAGTGAAGCCAACCCGCGACGACAAGGTCCTCGCGGACTGGAACGGCTTGATGATCTACGCGCTGGCGGAAGCGTCGGATGCGATGAACCGAGTGGACTGGCAGGCGGCGGCGGTGAAAGCGTTTTGGTTCATCGCCGATACGCTGGGCTCCGGCAACGCGTTGAGCCATAGCTGGCGGCAGGGCAAGCATGGGGCGGGAGGTCTTGCGGACGACTATGCAAACATGGCGCGCGCGGCGCTCGCGCTCCATCAAGTTACCGGCCATCAGCCCTACTTGGAAAAGGCGATCGCTTGGACCCACACGCTGAACGAAAAGTTCTGGCGAGCAGACATCGGAGGTTATGCGCTGACGCCTTCGGACGGCGAGCCGCTCATCGTTCGCGTTCGAACGGTGATGGATGGTGCCACGCCCTCCGCGAACGGAACGATGATGCACGTGCTCGCTCGGCTTCACATCGTGACCGGCGACATCGCGTACTACGAACGGTTCAGCGTGCTGGCTCAGACGTTCGCAGAGGACGCCCGCCGTCAACTTGTGCCGGCGGCGACCTACTTCAACGGCTTCGATCTGATGCTGCGCGCCATGGGGGTTGTGATCGTTGCTGCGCGCAACGATCCGGCCGTCGGTGCGTTCCGTGAAGTGTTCCGCCGGATGAGCGTGCCGAACAGAGTCATTTCGATCGTCGCCCCGGGTGAAGCGCTTTATGCCGGGCATCCGGCGAGCGGCAAGGGACAGGTCAACGACAGAGCGACCTTGTATCTCTGCAGCGGGCAAACGTGTTCGCCACCGATCGTGGACCCGAACCAGCTCGAGTTGATGCTCAAGACGCGGGTGGTGTCGAACGGCGGGCAACCGGCACCAAGCGCTTGAGCAATTTATGATCGTTGCGGTTTGAAATGGTGTTCGATGACGCGTGCAATTCGCTTTGAGAAGACCGGCGGTACCGAGGTGCTGTCGTTCCATGACGTCGCGCTTAAGGCGCCGGCCGAGGGCGAGGTTCGGGTTCGTCACAAAGCTGTCGGGGTCAACTTCATCGACATCTATCACCGCACGGGGCTCTACAAGGTGCCCCTTCCGTCCGGTCTTGGACTGGAGGCGGCGGGCGTGGTCGAGGCGGTGGGACCCGGCGTCACCCGGTTTAAGGAAGGCGATCGGATTGCCTATGCCTCGGGGCCGATCGGCACGTACAGCGAAGCGCACAACGTCGTTGCCACTCGCGCGGTCAAGATCCCCGACGGGGTCAGCGACGAGATCGCAGCGGCGATCATGCTCAAAGGGCTGACCGCGCACTATCTGCTCCGGCGGACCTACAAGGTGAAGGCCGGGGACACGATCCTGCTACATGCCGCGGCGGGTGGTGTCGGCATGATTGCGGTGCAGTGGGCGCGCTCGCTTGGGGCGACGATCATCGGCACCGTGGGCAACGACAAGAAGTTCGGCTTGGCCCAGCGGCTCGGCTGTCACCACGTGATCGTCTCGTCGCGCGAAAACATCGCCAACCGGGTGCGCGAGATCACCGGCGGTAAGGGCGTGCCGGTGGCCTACGACTCAGTCGGGCGGGACACGTTCATGGCTACGTTGGACTCGCTCAGCCCACTTGGATTGTTCGTCAGCTTCGGCAATGCGAGCGGACCGGTGCCCCCGGTCGACGGATCGCTGCTGGCCCAGAAGGGATCGCTCTACTTCACGCGGCCGACGCTCGCGAACTATATCACGACGGCGGAGGAACTGGACGCCGGCGCGGGCGAGCTCTTCGACCTCGTCGCGCGCGGCGTGATCAAGCGCAATGAGCCGAAGCGCTTCCCGTTGGCCGAGGCCGCAGAGGCGCATCGAGCGCTCGAGAGCCGGCAGACGACGGGGTCGCTGGTGCTGATCCCAGGTTAGGGCGGCGGCGTCGCGGTCAGCTTCACGTTCAGTTGTTCGAGCAGGCTGCGAAGCTTTTTCGCGTCGTTGCTCCCCAAGAGTTGGGCAACGTGCTGCTCGTAGACGTCACCCAGCTCGCGGGCGGCGGCGAGCAGACGCTCGCCCTTCTTTGTTGGGATGACCAGCTTGGCGCGCCCGTCTGATGGGTCCGACGAGACCGTGACGTAGCCGAGCTCGACCAAATCATCGACGATATAGGCCATGCTTTGCTTCGTCATACCGGCACGTTCAGCCAAGTCCGTGACCCGCGCCCCTTCGGTCGAGATACGGCGAAGCACGGTGCTGTGCGTGACGCGAATGTCGGGGAAGCCCTCCCGCTTGAGGCGGTGGTAGAGCCAGGTCAGGTAGGTCTGATAGGGCTCACGAAACAGTGAGCCGAAGGTCGGGCGAACGGCCTCGGTGTGTCGGCCGTCACTTGTCATAGGCAGTTTCTCTGTCTATTTTCGTCATATAAACTGACTATATGAAAATGGCCGCTTCCGCAACGAGCGGTCTCGAATTCTAACGTGGAGAAGCACAATGACCCCCGCCATCATGGGCCTTACGCTTGCCGGCATGAGCCAGGTTTCGCTCCGGCTTAGGCCTTCGGTCGCCCATCACATCGCGCGCTTCCTGGGCGTGATCGTGCTGGTCGCCTGGCTTGCGACCAACGGGATCGGCTCAGGCGGCGCCGTCGCGTGACGCTCTCATCGAGCTTCAGCCAAGCAGGAGATCAACGAGGAGGCGAACGGCGAGCCGCCTACTCGGCCGCCGCCTGCTTCTCCTTGCGCAGATAGAGCGAGTTCTTCGGGCGGGTAAAGACGCGGCCGATCATCGGCACGAAGGCCTCGAGCGGCATCGACTTGAAGTTCGGGTCGAATGAGTTCTGATCGTAGAGGTGACAGAACTGGGCGCAGGCTTCGAAGTGCGGATGGCCGCGGAACTGATCGCGAATGTTCCGGTCAAGGCCTAGGAAGTGGAAGAAGTAGTAGCCCTGGAACATCGCGTGTTTCTCGACGATCCAGTGGTGCTTCTCCGAGACGTAAGGCTTAACGATCGCGGCGGCGATGTCGGCGTGGTTCGCCGGGCCTAAGGTGTCGCCGATGTCGTGCAGCAAAGCGCAAACGACATACTCATCATCCTCGCCAGCTTGGTGGGCGCGGGTCGCGGTTTGGAGCGAGTGCTCGAGGCGGTCGACCGGGTAGCCGCCGCAGTCGCCTTTCAACAAATTCAGGTGGGTGACGATACGGTTCGGAAGATCCTTCTGAAACGGTGCCGCGTGCTTGACGATGATCTGCCAGTCCTCGGCGCTGGCATCGATCATGGCGTGGTACTTCGCGCGGTCGTTCGAATCTCCGTCCATGGCCGTGTCACTCCAAATTTTACGTTGCTCGCAGGGTGACCGGACTTTTGGCCGAGGTCAAATCGATCTCGTTGACGGCGAGCCCCAAAGGCGCGAACAGTCGGTAAAACACGCGGAGGATTGCAATATGGCCGGGAAACTTCAGGGACGGGTCGCACTGGTGACGGGCGGTGCACGTGGAATCGGCGCCGCGTCAGCTGCCGCCCTGGCTGCGGAGGGGGCGGCGGTGCTGGTGACCGATGTGCTCGATGCCGACGGTGAGGCGACGGCAGCTGCGATCGCCTCCAAAGGCGCGCGCGCGGGCTATATGCGGCACGACGTTCGCGATGAGGCGGCGTGGCAGGCAGCGGTCGCGGAGGCGGAGCGACGCTTCGGCGGGCTCGACATTCTGCTGAACAATGCCGGCATCTTTGCACTGAAGCCGATGTCGATGACGACGATCGAGGAGTTCCGCCATATGCAGGCGATCAACATCGAAGGCGTGTTCCTGGGTATGAAGACGGCGAGCCCTGCGATCGGTAAGCGCGGCGGTCAGTGGGGTGGCGGCGGTTCGATCATCAATCTCTCCTCCGTGGCGGGGCTGACCGGCGCCGCATTCGCGGTGCCCTACAACGCGTCGAAGGGTGCGGTCCGGCTGATGACCAAGGGGGCGGCGCTGGAGTTCGCGCAGCTCGGCCTCAAGATTCGCGTGAACTCGATCCATCCGGGCATCATCGATACCATGATGGGGCAAAAGGTGATGGATGAGCTGGTCGCGACGGGCGCTGGCAGCGCAAACGAAGTTCGCTCGAACGCGATCAACCTGCATCCGCTGGGGCGGCTCGGCGTCGCTGCGGACATCGCGAACGCGGTCGTCTTTCTGGCGTCCGACGACGCGGCGTTCATGACCGGGTCGGAGGTCGTCGTCGATGGCGGTCTGACCGCGCGTTAGCTGCGCGACTGGAAGCCCTTGCAGCGGATGTAATTGCGCTTCCACTCCGGGATTGTGATCGAGGTGTCGGGTTTCACCTCGATGTGGAGGGTTTCGGGTTTCGCCTTCTCGTCGTCGTAGTCACGCATGCGCAAGACATACTTCGCGCCCTCGGCGCGGGCGCTTTCGATACGCCAATTCGCGACGGGATCGAGCGGCAGCTTGACGGGCTTCTTCTCGGCCAGCTTGTCGGCGATGGCAAAACTATTCCAGCGGCTCAGGCGGAACTCGGCCGGGCCGATCAGGACGAAGAATAGGTACTGCGTCTCCTGCACGGCACAGCGATTGCCGGTCTTGCCCGCGAGCCGTTCGTCCATGAAGAACGCTTCGTCGCCGGGCAGATCGGCGGCGAGGAACTTGAGAGCGTCGCCGTCGAGCGCGATCGCGGAACGGTCGGCCGGCTTCTTGCAGCGCTTGAAGACCATCATGTCGACGTCGCCTCCCAACGAAGCCGATGAGCGAACGCGGTACATGATCTTGTCACCCTCGGGCCTTAGGCGCCAAACTTCGTTGCCGAAGGTGAGCGAGATGACACCGTTTGCTTCGTCGGCGGCCGTGATCGGACCGCGGGTCGCGCTTTCGGTCCCGTCGTCGGCGAAGGCGACGCCGCCAGAGCGGAGGAACTCAATCGCAAGCGTTGTCGCGCCCGGCGGTGGGGCTTGGACCGAGCAAAGCTTGTCGGCGCTGACGTCGGTCGAGACGCCGCTCCACTCGCCCTCGAGGAAGGCTTGGCGGGCTTGCGAGAGGTCGATGCCTTCGGCTTGGGCCGCGAAGGACAGTCCGAGGCTGAACGTGGCGACGAGAAGTCGGGCGAGTGCGTACATGGTCCGTCCGGTTTGGATAGGCTTTCGAGAAATCTAGCTGATCGCGGGCGTCACAGTCACGCCCAAGAAAAAGCGGGCATCACCTGCGGGTTTTGCGGGGCCGACGCTATCTCGAGAGGCGCCAGATGCGGCCATCGGTGTCGTCGGTGGCGACGAAGATCGAGCCGTCGGGCGCTTGCGCTACGTCGCGGATACGGCGGCCGAGTTCGATGCGTTCCTCGTTCACGACCTTGCCATCCCTGAGCTCGAGGCGAACGATGCCCAGCGTGCCGAGGCCTGCGATCAGGATGTTGTTCTTCCACTTCGGAAACATCGCGCCCGCATAGAAGATCATGCCGGAGGGCGCGATCGTCGGGTTCCAGTATTTCACGGCGTCGGTGAGGTCCGGACGCGTCGGCGGATCGGGGATGTCGCGGCCGTCATAGTGATTGCCCCAACTCACCAGTGGCCAGCCATAGTTCTTGCCGGGCTCAGGATGGTTCAGTTCGTCGCCGCCGGCGGGACCGAATTCGATCGTCCAAAGGCGGCCGGTCGTGGGCTCGATCGCGGCGCCCTGGATGTTGCGGTGGCCGTAGGACCAAATCTCGGGCTTCGCGTCGGCGCGGCCGACGAAGGGGTTGTCTTTCGGCACCGTGCCGTCGCGGTTGAGGCGGATGACTTTGCCCAAGTGGCTCATCAAGTCTTGCGCCGGGTCGAGCTTTTGCCGATCGCCGGTCGTCAGAAACAGGTGGCCGTCGGGCGCGAAGACGATGCGCCCGCCATAGTGGCCGTTGCCGGAAACTTTCGGCAGTTGGCGGAAGACGAGCTGAACGTTTTCGAGGCGGCTATCGCCAAGGGTTGCGCGGGCGAAGGCGGTGGAGGCGCCGTCGCCGCCGGCTTCGGCGTAGGAGATATAGATCAGGCGGTTCTGAGCAAAGCCCGGATCGAGCGCGACGTCGAGCAAGCCGCCCTGCCCGCGCGCCTGCACGGCCGGTACGCCGGCGAACGGCGCGGAGAGTTTTCCGTCGGCGCTTAGCGTTCGCAAGCGTCCGGCGCGCTCTGTTAGCAACAGGCGGCCGTCTGGGAGGAACGCGAGGCCCCAGGGATGATCGAGGTCTTTGGCGCGTTCTTCGAGCGTGAGTTTGCCTGCGCTCGAGTCGATTGTTCTCGCCTCGCCTTCGGCACGGGCACAGCCCGCGAATGCGAATGCGGCGAGGATTGCGGCCGCCGAAAGACGATGTCTCATCATGACGATACTCCAACACTCAGCCCGCGACGGAACCTAGCGGCAGCTGGCGAGCGCGTCACGTGGTCAGGCGTTGCACAATTACGTGACGGGTTTGCGGCTCGGCGCGGTGTTCCCAGAGGTAAATGCCTTGCCAAGTGCCAAGCGCGAGGCGGCCATTTAAGACGGGGATGGTCAGTGAGACGTTTGTTAGCGCGGCGCGGATGTGGGCGGGCATGTCGTCTGGCCCTTCCGTGCGGTGGCGGTAGAGGCGCTCGTCCCACGGCACGAGGCGGCGCATGCTCGCCTCAAGATCGACGAGCACGTCGGGGTCGGCGTTTTCCTGGATGGTGAGCGAGGCGGAGGTGTGGCGAATAAAGAGCGTCACCTGTCCCTCGCCCGCCGGCTCTTGTGATAGCCAGCGAGCAATCTCGGCGGTGATGTCGGTTAGGCCCGGACCGGGCGTGCGAACGGCGAGCGTTGTCGTCGCGAGCCGCACGGCCGGTTAGGTGTTCATCGCGTCGAAGAACTCGCTGTTCGATTTCGTGCTCTTGATCTTGTCGAGCAGGAATTCGATCGCGTCCGTGGCGCCCATCGGGTTCAAGATACGGCGCAGGACGTAGGTCTTTTGCAGCGTGTTCTTGTCGGTGAGGAGCTCTTCCTTGCGGGTGCCGGACTTCAGGATGTCCATCGACGGGAAGACGCGCTTGTCGGCGACCTTGCGGTCGAGCACGATTTCCGAGTTACCGGTGCCTTTGAACTCCTCGAAGATGACTTCGTCCATGCGGCTGCCGGTGTCGATCAAGGCGGTCGCGATGATGGTGAGCGAGCCGCCCTCTTCGATGTTACGTGCCGCGCCGAAGAAGCGCTTGGGGCGTTGCAAGGCGTTCGCGTCGACGCCGCCGGTCAGAACCTTGCCCGAGGACGGAACGACCGTGTTGTAGGCGCGGCCGAGGCGGGTGACCGAGTCCAGCAAGATCACGACGTCGCGTTTGTGCTCGACGAGGCGCTTGGCTTTTTCGATCACCATTTCGGCGACTTGGACGTGGCGCGAGGCGGGCTCGTCGAAGGTCGAGGAAATGACCTCACCCTTCACGGTGCGTTGCATGTCGGTGACTTCTTCGGGGCGTTCGTCGATCAGCAGAACGATCAGGAAGCACTCCGGGTGGTTCGCCGCGACGGACTTCGCGATGTTCTGCAGGAGTACGGTTTTGCCGGTGCGCGGCGGGGCGACGATCAGCGCGCGCTGGCCTTTGCCCAGCGGGGCCACGATGTCGATGACACGGGCGGAGCGGTCCTTAATCGTCGGGTCCTGAATCTCCATCTTGATGCGCTCATCGGGATAGAGCGGCGTCAGGTTGTCGAAGTGGACCTTGTGCTTTTGCTTTTCCGGGTCTTCGAAGTTGATCGTGTTGACCTTCAGAAGTGCAAAATAGCGTTCGCCGTCCTTGGGGCTGCGGATCGGACCGTCGACGGTGTCGCCGGTGCGGAGCGCGAAGCGGCGGATCTGCGAGGGGCTGACATAGATGTCGTCGGGGCCCGGCAGGTAGTTGGACTCGGGCGCGCGCAGGAAGCCGAAGCCGTCGGGCAGAACCTCGACGACGCCGGAGCCGGTGATCTCAACCTCCTGGTCGGCGAGCGACTTCAGGATTGCAAACATCATGTCTTGTTTGCGCATGGCGCTCGCGTTCTCGATCTTCAGCTCTTCGGCGAGCTCGAGCAATGCGGCGGGCGACTTCATCTTCAGGTCTTGGAGCTTCATAACTTCTTGAAGCGACATTGGAATTTACTCTCGTGTGTTGCAGTACTGGGGATTCGAGGGAGGGTGATTTTGGCCCCGTTTGGCAGGCGGGGCGGACATGGACTGCAAAGGGAAAAGGGCGTTCGGAGGTTTGGCGCCTTGATACGGCGCCTTGTTCGTCACAAGCCTTAATCGCCTCGCGTTACGACGCGATGACGGCGGCTCCGTTTGCGAACATTTCCGGACGTTGTCGGAAAACGACGCACCATATGTAGCGCGCTTAGTCCCTGGATTGAAAGAGGCTTTTTGCGGCGGAATTACATGAAAACCGCCCTAAAATGGTTTCACGACCACCAGAACGACGATCAGGATCATCAGAACGGCCGGGACCTCGTTCACGATCCGGAAGAAGCGCTGGGTCTTGGTGTTTTTGCCCTGCTCGAAGTCGCGGCGCCACCTCGAGAACATGCCGTGCAAGCCGGACATCCCTGTCACCAGCAACAGTTTTGCGTGGAACCAGGGTTGGCTCCAAGCGCCGATGGCGAAGGCGAGGAGCAGGCCTAAGACCCAGACGGCTATCATCGAGGGGTTTATGATGACGCGCATCAGTTTGCGCTCCATCAGCTTGAAGCGCTCGTACTCGGCGGTCCCGACCTCGGTTTCGCAGTGGTAGACGAAGAGGCGGGGCAGGTAGAGCATACCCGCCATCCAGGCGATCACGGCCATGATGTGGAACGCCTTGAGCCAAAGGTAGAACGGCATCAGCGTCTCGCTCATGCGATCTTCCTTTCGAGTGCGCATTGGACGCAGGCGGCGGGGCACGTACGCGTTGCACCGCCGGGTTTCGTGCCCTGCCCCTTCGCGGCATCTTTGACGAGCGCGGCTAGGCCTTCGATGAAGCGCGGATGGGTTCCGACAGCCGGGGCGCGCAGGTAGTGCGCGATGCCGCTTTCGGCGGCGAGCTTCGCGTACTCGATGTCGAGTTCGACCAGGGTTTCGGAGTGCTCCGACACAAAGGCGATCGGCGCGACGACGAGTGCCAGACCCTCTGTCCCTGCCCGCTTGATCTCCTCATCCGTGGCGGGGCCGATCCATTTCATGGGGCCGACACGGCTCTGGAAGCAGACGCGTGAATCGAGTTGCGGCCGGCTTAAGGCCTTCACGAGCGCCGCGGCGGTTTGCTCGACTTGGGCTTTGTAGGGGTCACCGCCGCTCACCACACTCTCGGGCAAGCCGTGCGCGGAGAAGAGCAGGCGGAAGCGGACGTTCGGCGGCAGCTTGTCGATCGTCTCTGCGATCAAGGCGGCTTGTGCTTCGATGAAGCCTGCGTCTTGCGGATAGCAACAGACAGTCGCCACCGGCGCGCCGATTTTGCGCTCGCGGGCCAGCTCGTTCCATTCGCGCAGCGACGAGCGCGACGTCGTGGTCGAAAACTGCGGATAGAGCGGCAGCAGGACGATCTTGTTCGGACGATAGCGGCGTACTTGCTCGACAATGTCGGAGGCGCGCGGCGCAGTGTAACGCATAGCGACGAAGGTCTCGAAGTGCGTGCCGTCGTTACTCGTGAGCGCGGTCTTGAGCTCGGAGGCCTGATTGTAGGTTTGGCCGAGGATCGGCGAGCGGCCGCCCATCTTGGCGTAGATTTCGCGGGCGACCGGAGCGCGGCGCTTGGAGATGAACTTTGCCAGCAGCCAGCGAAACGGTTGCGGCACGCGTATGATGGCGGGGTCGTGGAAGAGGTTGAATAGAAACGGTTCAACCGCCTCAAGCGAAGCCGGGCCGCCGAGATTGAATAGAACGACCGCGACCCTCATGCGTCGGCGTTCCTGATCAGGCGCAGCATGTCGGCGACGTGTTCGACCGGCGTTTCGGGGCGGATTCCGTGGCCTAGGTTGAAGATGTGCGGGTGGCCCTTGGTATCGCGCAGAATGCCCGCAACGGATTGTCTTAGCGCGTCGCCGCCTTGAATCAGCGCGAGCGGATCGAGGTTGCCTTGCAGAACGGTTCCCGGTTTGAAGGCCGTCTTTGCCCAGCTTAGCGATGTGTGCGCGTCGATCGAGAGTGCGGTCGCCCCCGTTTCCGCCGCGTAGCTCAGATAGTTGGCGCCGGCTGCGCGCGGGAAGACGATGATTGGTACGTGTGGCGCGTGTTTGCGAACGCTGGCGATGATTTCTTTGATCGGCTTGATCGAGTACGCCGTCACGTGATCGTTCGGTATCGTGCCGGCCCAGCTTTCAAAGAGCTGCAAGACTTCGGCGCCGGCATCGATTTGCGCGATCAGGTAGTCGGTTGTCGCTGCGACGAGAAGTTCGATCGTGTCTGCGAACGTTTTCGGGTCGCGATAGGCGAAGGTGCGGGCCGGTGTGCTGTCATCCGAGCCTCGGCCGGCGATCATGTAGGTCGCGACCGTCCATGGCGCGCCAGCGAAGCCTATCAACGTTGTGCTGGCCGGAAGCTCGCCGCGCAGGCGTGAGATGGTTTCGAATACCGGGTTTAGCCTCGAGCGCAGTTTCGATGGGTCGAGCTTACCGATGTTTTCCGTCGTGAGCGGATCAAGCCGCGGACCTTCGCCCTCAGCGAACCAGACCTTTTGGCCGAGCGCGTGCGGTACGACGAGAATGTCGGAGAACAGGATCGCCGCGTCGAAGCCAAACCTTCGAATGGGCTGCAGGGTGACTTCGGTGGCAAGGGCTGGGGTGAAGCACAGGTCGAGGAAGTTCGTCGCCTTGGTTCTAATCGCACGATATTCAGGCAAATATCGGCCGGCTTGGCGCATAAGCCAAACGGGTCGCTTCGCCGCCGCGTGACCGCGAAGGACGCTCAGAAGCGGCTTTTCGGATAGACCGTTCGTCACTCACCCAGACCCATTCTTCTAATTAGTTATAGTTAGAAGATTGATTGTAGGAAGATGATAGGCGTGTGGAGAATTGGGACAAATTGGCCATTTCTCGAACGTCCTCAGAGTCGTGCACAGGGGTCGGCGTGATCCACATTTGGGGACAGTGCATGGATGCAACAGGAATCGCGAAGGTTTTCTGTTGCGTGTGATGTGGACGAAGCCGGGGTAAGCGAAGTTATTCAAAGCTTGGGAGAAGTCGCTCTTGATGGCCCGGTGCCGTGGAGATCTCGTGGTGGGTGGCGGGCACGGAAAAGGGAGAAACCGGATGATGCTTGCATCCAGGTTTCGTCCCCGGTCTTATCACGGTGGTCGTTCACAGGCTCATCCTCAAGGACTTGCGTGGAGAAGCGCAGCACAGCGATCTACTACCACTTGCATCTCGTGTCGGACTCGACCGGCGAGACGCTGAATGCCGTGGCGAAAGCGGCGTGTGCGCAATTCGATATGGGCCGGCCGATCGAGCATGTTTATCCGCTGGTGCGCACGCGCAAGCAGTTGGATCGGGCGTTGGTTGAGATCGAATCCGCGCCGGGCTTAGTGCTTCATACAATGGTCAATCAGGAATTGCGTGAGGCGCTGGAAAGCCGTTGCCGGGAGCTTGGACAGACGACGGTTGGTGTTTTGGATCCGGTGATGGGATCGCTTGGGACCTATCTTGGGGCTGAAGTCAGCCATCGGCCCGGCGCGCAGCATGAGCTTGACGCGAAGTATTTCGCGCGGATTGATGCGCTTAACTTCACGATGGCACATGACGATGGTCAGAGTGCGGCAACGTTGAATATGGCCGATGTCGTGTTGGTGGGCGTTAGCCGAACGTCCAAGACGCCAACGTGCATCTATCTGGCCAATCGCGGGATCAAGGCGGCGAACATACCGATCGTACTTGGCATTGCGTTGCCGCCGGAGCTGGATACGCTCAAGCGGCCGTTGGTGATTGGGCTGCTGGCAAGCCCGGAACGGCTCATTCAGATTCGACGGAACCGTCTTCTGTCGCTCAATGAAGATGCCGAGACGGAGTATGTGGATTTGGATGCGGTGCGGGCGGAGGTTGCGTTTGCGCGACGGTTGTTTGCGGAAAAGAACTGGCCGGTGATCGATGTGACACGGCGGTCGATCGAAGAGACGGCAGCTGCCGTCATTGCGCTACACAGCCGAGCGCGACAGCCGGTCGAATGAGCGGACTGATCCTCGCCTCGGGAAGTGCTGCGCGGCAACGATTGCTACGTGCGGCCGGCGTCGAGTTCACGGTTGAGGTCGCAAACGTCGATGAAACGGCGGTGCTTGAGTCGCTTGCCGCGGAGAAGGCGAGCCCGCGGGACATCGCGGACGTGTTGGCGGAACTCAAAGCGCTCAAGATCAGCGGACGCCATCCGCAGGATACGGTCATTGGTGCGGATCAGGTGCTGAGTCTGGGCTCGGCGTTGTTTCAGAAACCGGGCTCCGTGGAGGGTGCGCGCCGACAACTGCGGCGCTTGCGCGGGGGCACACACGTTCTTTCCTCGGCCGTTTGCGCGGCGCGCGGGGGCTCGATCGTATGGCGGGTTGTGGGGCAAGCGCGGCTGACGATGCGGGACTTTTCGGATGCGTTTCTTGAGACTTACCTTGAGGACGCGGGTGCGGGTATCTTGGGGAGTGTCGGTGCCTATCATGTTGAAGGGCTCGGGATTCAGCTCTTTTCCAAGATCGAAGGCGATACGTTCACGATTGCTGGGCTACCGCTGCTTCCGCTGCTCGATTTTCTGCGCACGCATGGCATGTTGAAGACATGATTTCGGGACACGCAAAGTTGGCAGGAGTTGCGGGTTGGCCCGTTGGGCACAGCTTGTCGCCGGCATTGCATGGGTATTGGATCGCCGAGCATCAGCTTGACGCCGCGTATGTGCCGCTGGCGATCAAGCCTGAGGATCTTGCCGGGGCGCTCGCCGTGTTGCCGAAGCTTGGCTTTCGGGGGTTGAACGTGACGCTGCCGCACAAGGAAGCTGCGTTCCGTTTGGTCGACGAGCGGGATGAGGCGGCCGAAGCGACCGGCGCTGTGAACACGGTGGTGTTCGAGGCTGGTCGTGCGCTTGGGCAGAATACGGATGTGTTCGGGTTCGTCGAGTCTCTGCGTGAGCAGGGGGTGACGTCGCTCGCCTCGAAGGTGGTTGTGGTGCTGGGCGCTGGTGGGGCTGCGCGGGCTGTCGTTGCGGGGTTGCTTTCGCTAGGCGCCACGCGGGTCGATCTTGTGAATCGGACCGCTGATAAAGCGCGCGTGCTCGGTGCGTTTTTCGGCGATCGGGTTGCGGTGACCGACTGGTCAACGTTGCCGGGAGCTTTGGCGCAAGCTGCGTTGGTCGTGAATACGACCAGTTTGGGTATGCAGGGTCAGCCGCCGTTGGACATCGATTTGGCGGCGGCGCCGAAGGATGCCGTGGTTGCCGACATCGTGTATCGCCCGCTGGAGACCGGATTGTTGGCGCGGGCGAAGGCGCGCGGACTCAAGACGGTCGATGGGCTCGGGATGCTGCTGCATCAGGCGCGGCCCGGATTTGCGGCATGGTTTGGGGTTCAACCTGCGGTGACGTCGGCGCTGCGCGCGAGGTTGGTCAAGCTGCTTGAAGGTCGGGGCTGATGTTGATCATTGGGCTCACCGGATCGATCGGCATGGGCAAGACCGAGACCGCGAAAATGTTTTCGCGGCATGGCGTTCCGGTCTGCGATTCCGACGCGACGGTGCATGCGCTTTACGACAAAGGCGGGCTTGCGGTGGGGCCGGTGGGCGCCGCATTTCCGGGCGTGGTCGTCGATGGGCGGGTCGATCGCGAGCGGCTTTCGAAGGCGGTTGTCGGTAAGCCGGACGAGATGCGCAAGCTTGAAACGATCGTGCATCCGTTGGTGGCCATTGCGCAGCGCGATTTCCTTCAGCGCACCGCGGCGTCGGGCGCGAAGATGGTGGTGCTCGACATTCCGCTGCTGTTTGAAACCGGCGGTGAAGCGCGGGTTGACGTCACGGTGGTCGTCTCAGCGCCCGCAGATTTGCAGCGCAAACGCGTGCTGGAGCGACCCGGTATGACTGGGGAAAAGCTCGACGCGATTCTCATGAAACAGATGCCCGACGCCGACAAGCGCAAGCGGGCGGACTTTGTTGTTGATAGTGCCCAAGGCCTTGCGCATGCCGAAGCGCAGGTCGTTGCGATCATCGAGAAGCTGAAGCATCGTCCAGCGAAAATCTGGACGGCGAATCAAAATGCGCGAGATCGTGCTCGACACGGAAACAACGGGGCTTGAGCCTTCGCAGGGGCATCGGATCATCGAGATCGGATGTCTGGAGCTCAACAACCGGACGCCGACGGGCGGGCGGTATCACACTTATCTGAACCCCGAGCGGGATGTGCCGGAAGAGTCGCGGCGAATTACGGGTTTGGCGACGGAGTTCTTGTTCGATAAGCCGTTGTTTGCGGATGCGGTCGAGGGGTTCTTGGCCTTCATCGGCGACAGTCCGCTGGTCATTCACAATGCCGAGTTCGATCTCAAGTTCTTGAACGCCGAACTGAAGCGAGTGAACAAGCCGAAGATCAATTCAGACCGCGCGACCGATACGATGCTGATCGCGCGGCGGAAGTTTCCCGGTTCGCCTGCGTCTCTCGATGCGCTTTGTAAGCGCTTCAATATCGGGCTCGACGAACGCAAGGCGAAAGGCCACGGCGCGCTGCTCGACGCGGAGCTTTTGGCGCAGGTTTATCTGGAACTCTCCGGGGGTCGGCAGCAGGGCCTTGAACTGGTCGCGCAGGGCGCGGGTGCGAACGGGCGATCGACGGTGGTGCAGCAACCGATTCCGACGCGGGCGGTGCCCCTGCCCGCGCGGCTGACCGGCGATGAACTCGCGCGCCACGAGGCCGCGATGGCGGCACTCGGCGGCGGTGCGATTTGGCGTAGCTGAGCGCTACGCGGTCGGCTGAGTGCCCTGCGCTTTTTGTTGCGCGAGTTGGGCGCGGTAGAGCGTCATGAAGTCGATGGGGTCGAGCATCAACGGCGGGAAGCCGCCGTCACGCGTGGTGTCGGCGACAACGCGGCGCGCAAACGGGAAGAGTTGCCGCGGGCACTCGATCAGCAGCACCGGCTGAACATTTTCCGGCGTGATGTTCTTCAGCATGAAGACGCCGGCGTAGGTCACTTCGCAGACGAACACGGTTTGGTTTGCCGATTTGGCGTCGGCACGGATGCGGATCGCTACTTCGTACTGATCGACGCCGAGGCCGCGGGCCTGTACGTCGACGCCGACTTCCAGCGCCGGCTTTTGGCCCTGCAGGCTCATCGGTGCGGCCGGATTCTCGAATGACAGATCCTTAACGTACTGTGCCAGCACTTGAATCTGGGCTGCATTGGCGGCGGTGGCGGCAAAGTCGGCGGCGGCGCCTTGGCCGTTGGCTGGCGAGTCACTCATCGGATTTCCTTGAAAGCTTGAGGCTTGGCGCACAAACCCTGTGCGGGCGGGTGGCTATCACGGGGCAGGCCTCACAGACAAGCAAATGTCAGCGCGTGCCTTGAAATGGCTCGCAAACGTGACAGGTCTAAGGGCGTTGGCTATGGACCGGAAAGGATTGGCGCTGTAGGCTTTATCCCCAGCGTTGAGCCGGTTTGCAGCCATAGCAGTAGTAGGTGGGCGACGGGCTTTGTGATTGGGCGTGCGCACTCCCGGATGGGTAGAGGTCGATGACCGGATCGGTCCTTTTGGAAATTCTCGTATTGGCGGCCTTTGCGGCCTTCATCGCGTATCGGTTGTTCACGGTCTTGGGCCGGCGAACCGGCAACGAGCAACCGCCCGTCGACGTACGACGTGAGCGGATCGAGCCGCGCCGCACCGTTGCAGCGAAAGAAGACAATGTCGTGCCGCTGCCGCGCGCGCGTGACTTCGGCCGGCCGGTCAAGGAAAGCGTGATGGCGAAGGTCGCGCCGGGGTCGGCGCTGGCGCTTGGCGTTGAACAGATTAGGGAAGCCGATCGCAGCTTCGATCCGGATGATTTCGTCGGCGGCGCGAAGATGGCGCACGAGATGATTGCAAAGGCTTATGCAGACGGCGACCGCGCGGCACTGAAGCCGCTGTTGGCGCCCGAGGTGTTTGCAAGCTTTGAAGGCGCGATCGCCGCGCGCGAGAAGGCCGGACAAAAGCTGGATTTCTCGTTTGTGGGCTTGAAGCAAGCGAGCTTGGAAGACGCGAGCCTGCGTGGGCGGATTGCGGAAGTGACGGTGCGGTTCGTCAGCGAATTGATTAGTGCGACGCGCGATGCGGCCGGTGCGGTTATCGAGGGTGCTGCCGGCGTCGTTCGCGAAGTGACGGACGTTTGGACGTTCGCACGCGACACGCGGTCGTCCGACCCCAACTGGAAGCTGGTTGCGACGGCCGGCGCCGCGTAACCCCGCTTAGCGCCCCGAGATGCATGCCTCACGAGCGTTTGGCGCAGTACTCTTGATTCTGGCAACGGCGTGTGCGCCGTTCGGTCGGCCCGAGGCCGAGAAGGCCACCGTCCCCGACGAGCTGGTTTTGAAGCGCGTCGACTTTTCGGCGCTCGCGGATTGGCCGACGAGCGATACGCGCGCGGCGTTCGGCGCGTTTGTCGGCTCTTGCCGTAAACTGGTTGCGCGCGGTGACGGCGACGCGTTCGGTGGCACGGCGGCTTATGGCGCGGTCAGCGAATGGCGGGGCGCTTGCGACGCGGCATTGCAGCTGAAACCTTCGTCGGCGAACGAAGCACGGCAGTTTTTCGAGACCTGGTTTCAGCCGGCGCAGGCGGCGAACCGCGCTGAGCCGGTCGGACTTTTTACCGGCTACTACGAGCCCGAACTCAACGGCAGTCGCAAGGCGAAGGGCAAGTTTCAGACGCCGCTCTTTACGCGGCCGAGCGATTTGGTGTCGGTGGATCTGGGTGCGTTTCGTCCTGCGTTGAAGGGCGAGAGGGTTGCGGGCCGTGTCGATCAGGGCAAGCTGGTGCCGTATGCCACGCGCGCGGATATCGTGGGCGCGGGGCTTAGAGGGCGGTCGACTCCGATTGTCTATGTCGACGACGCGACCGACGCGTTCTTCCTACAGGTGCAAGGCTCGGGGCGGGTCAAACTGAAGAACGGCGAAACGATCCGCGTCGCTTATGACGGGCAGAACGGACATCCCTACACGGCGATCGGACGGATCTTGATCGAGCGTGGCGAGGTGAAACGCGAAGAGATGTCCATGCAGCGCATTCGCCGCTGGCTGAACGACAATCCGTCGAAGGCTGCGGCGCTGATGAACGAGAATCCTTCCTACGTGTTTTTCAAGGAACTGCCGATTGCCGATCCATCGTTGGGCGCGGACGGCGCGCAGGGCGTGGCGTTGACGCCCGAGGCCAGTCTTGCGGTGGACCTTAGGTTTCATGGGCTTGGCGCGCCGATGTGGGTCGATGCGAATGCACCGGCGGATGTGGCGACAGTGCCTGACGTGCCATTCCACCGTCTCTTAATCGCGCAAGACACCGGTGGCGCCATTCGCGGGCCGGTGCGCGGGGATGTCTATTGGGGCGCCGGTGCGCGTCCTGAGAGCGTTGCGGGGCGCATGGCGCACAAGGGCACGCTCTTCGTATTGCTGCCGAAATCCGTCGCGGCGCGGTTGAACTGAGAGCCCTTGCTTGAGCCGCATCCGGAAACTTCAGGACGATGAACGCGCGCTTTGGGACGAGGTCATGCGCGATGTGCGGCGTGCGCGTGCGCGCAAGGCGGCGGAGCCCGCGGCGTCGCGCAAGCCGGAAGAGCCGAAGCGTGTGCGCGCGGCTGCCGTGAAGCCTGTGGTGCCGCTGCCGCCGAAGAAGGCTTCCGGCTTTGGGCTGGACGGTTCGACGGCGGAGCGTTTGCGAAAAGGCAAGATCGAGCCTGATGCGACGATCGATCTGCACGGACTGACGCAAGATCGCGCGCATCTCAGGCTTTCGACATTCATTGCGCGCGAGCACGAGAAGGGTTCGCGTTGCATCCGGGTGATCACCGGCATGGGTTCGCCGGGTGTCTTGCGCGTGCAGGTGCCGCGATGGCTGAAGGAAAACGAGATGCGCGCTGCGGTGGCCGGTGTGCAGGCCGCGCACCAACGCCATGGGGGCGGTGGTGCGATCTATGTCTATCTGAAGCGCAAGCGGCGTTAGTCGCTGCTGAGCGGATCGGGGATCGATTCCGTGTCGAGCGAGGCCCGCCGCCCGCCGCCACCACTGCTCGTCGCCGGGCGGAGCGATTGCGCGGCGCGGATCGTGATGATGTACGGTCCTGTGCCCTCATAGCGGATACGATCGGCGGGCACGCCAAGGCGCACGAGTTCGTCCTTCACCGCGTAGAGGCGGCGGCGCCAGAGGTCGTCGTCGCTCTCGCGTGGCCCAAGCGCTACCAGCCGGACGGTCGCGTTGCGGCTCTGTTGGATCGACTGAGCCGCCGCCGCGGCAAGGGCACTCTGCGCTTCGTAGGTCAGGTTCGACTTCGCTTCGAAGAAGGCGACGTGGAAGACCGGAAGCGGCTTCTGCACGTCGATCTTGGGCGCTGCCGTTACCTTCGGCGACGCCGGTTGGGTGATTCCTGTTGCCGACGGCTTCGTCGTCGAAGGCGTGGTTCCGTTGAGGCCGGGATACGGCGTTTGGACGCGCTCCGGCGGTGGCGTCATCTTCGGGACCACGACGGGTGGCGGTGGCGGTGGCGTTGGCTCTGCCGGCGTTTCCTGCGGTGGCGTCGGGGTCACCGGCGGCGGCAGGAGTTGGATGTCGCTCCTCGGCGTTGCGAACGGATTGCACGATGCGCCGGTCAATGCGCAGTACGCGGGTACGAAGAGGAGCGCCAGCATTGTCAAGGCAATGAGGCCCGCGATCAGGAATTGGACCAACGGACCGATGCCCGCGCCACCGCTCGCGTGGTGCGTGTCGGAGTGCGCTTCTTCGCAGCACCAGCACGCGTCATCGCTCAGGCCATGGCACCAGGTCGGATATTGACCGAGGAAGTACGCGTCGAATTTTTCCGGCGCGTCGTCTTTGATCTCTTTCGCACTGTCGGGCTTCTTCTCGAGCGCTTTGCGAAGGGATTTGTCCTTCGCTTTGACGCCGGCAGGTTGACCCTTGGCGTCGGGCGGTGGGCTGAAAAGATCACCGACCCAGCCGAACAGGTTCTCAAAGAAGCCGGTCGGCGAGGCGCTGAAGCCGTCTTTGGGACGACCGCCTTCGAACAGGAAGATGCGTTGGCTGCCGGGGGAGATCATCACCGGCGGGCGATCGAAGACGAAGCCGTATTCGCGCGCTTTCTTGGAGAGGATCGAACGCGGCTTCATCCATTGGTCGGCGCTGGACTTCTTGATCGACGGGCGGACCATCGTCATGACGCGTGTCGGTGCTGCCGCAGGCGAACGGATCGCACTCGCGGGCGGGGCCCCTGCCCCACGGCGGCCGACGAGCAGATACGACGTCTTGTTCTCCGGCAGATCGGGCGAGCCGAACGAGTACACGTTGAGCAGCACCAATAGCTTGCGCAACAATGAGACCATTTCGCCAAGCGAGCCGGGTTGGTCCCAGCCTTCAGGATCGCCTGGTGCGTCGAGCAAGCCGGCCGCCACCAACGCCGCCGGGGCTTGGACTGCATCGACCACCACGGCAGGCTGCGTCAAGACCTGGATACCTCCGCCCGACAAGTTGCCGGGAATGGCGGTCGCCGGCGGCTGACGGTTCGCCTTCATCATTTGTTTGACGAGGTCGGAACGCGATTGTTCTTCGAGCACGCGTAGCGGATTGCGCGAGAGTTCGATGCTGGCGCCGGTGAGGTCGGGACGCGACAGGCGGCCGCGATACTGTTCGTCAGCCTGCGCACCGACGAAGATGCGGGTCAGGAAGCGGGTGTAGATTTTCGCTTCTTCTTCCGGCGTCAGTTCGGCGACGTTCTTGATCGAGGCGTAAGTCTGCAGGAACTCGCTGATGTAATCTTTGTGCGCGACGAGGACGTAGCTCGTCGGCATGCAGACTTGACCGAAGATTTCATAGGCGCCGCTGGCGAGCGCTTTGATCGTGGCGCCGTCCCATTGCGTGATCGAATTGTAGCAAGGAACGACGGCGTAGTTCGCTTGACCGGCGGCAACGGCTTCAAGTGATTCCGCAACGGTGTTGCGGAAGATCAAATGAGCGATGCTGCCCGGATCGAGCATGGCGCGGGCAGCCAAATAGGAATGGCCGCCGTCGCTTTCGGCAAAACTTACAAAGAGGTTTCGCTTGGACACTCGCGACCCCAACACGCGCGCCGTGCCGTGAACTCCGGGGGGAGGAATTCGATCCGGTGGCGCTACCCAGTGATATTAACGTACACCGAAACCCTTCGGAGTGCGAGGGTTCTCAACAGGTTAGAGCTCACTTTTCTTCGATGATCTGAACTCACCTGTGAGGTGTGCGATCCACAGACCTCGCGTCAAAGTATGAAGCGGGAGAGGTCCGCATTCTTCGCTAAAGCGCCGATTTCTCGGGTCACGAAAGTCCTGTCCACAACGATGCGCGCGCCCGAGCTGTCGGGGGCGTGGAAGCTTACCTCTTCCAACACTCGTTCCATCACCGTTTGCAACCTCCGCGCGCCAATGTTTTCCACTGAGGCGTTAACCTCGGCAGCGCAATCAGCGAGTGCATCTATCCCGTCATCGGTGAAGTCGAGCTCGACGCCCTCGGTCAGCATCAACGCTTTGTACTGTTTGATCAGGCTCGCTTCGGTTTCGGTGAGGATGCGGCGGAAGTCGTCGCGGGTCAGTGCTTGCAGTTCGACGCGGATCGGCAGCCGGCCTTGCAATTCGGGCAAAAGGTCCGAGGGTTTGGCCAGATGGAAGGCGCCGGAGGCAATGAAGAGGATGTGGTCGGTCTTCACGGGTCCATGCTTCGTCGAGACGGTCGTGCCTTCGATGAGCGGCAGCAGATCGCGCTGTACGCCTTCGCGGCTGACGTCGCCGCCGCGGCTTTGACCCTCGCGGGCGCAGATCTTGTCGATCTCATCCAAGAAGACGATGCCGTCGTTTTCGACCGAGCGGATGGCATCTTGGATCAAGGCCTCGTTGTCGATGAGCTTGTCGGATTCTTCGGCGATCAGCGGGGCGTGCGCGTCAATCACTTTCATCTTGCGCAATTTCTGACGGCCGCCAAGCGCTTTGCCCAGCATGTCGTTCAGGTTGATCATGCCGATCTGTGCGCCTGGCATGCCGGGGATGTCGAATTGCGGCATGCCGCCGCCGGTGTCGGCGACGTTGAGTTCGATTTCCTTCTCGTTCAGGTCGCCGTCGCGTAGTTTGCGGCGGAACGCGTCGCGCGTGGACTCAGCGGCGCTGGTGCCGACAAGGGCGTCGATAACGCGATCTTCTGCGGACTTTTCGGCACGGGCCTTCACGTCTTTGCGGCGGCGTTCGCGCAAGGAGGAGATGCCGATCTCGAGCAAATCGCGGACGATTTGCTCGACATCGCGGCCGACATAACCGACCTCGGTGAATTTCGTCGCTTCGACTTTGAGGAACGGCGCTTGCGCGAGGCGCGCCAGACGGCGGGAGATTTCGGTCTTGCCGCAGCCGGTTGGGCCGATCATCAAAATGTTTTTCGGTAGCACTTCTTCGCGCAAGCCGGGCGCCAATTGCTGGCGGCGCCAACGGTTGCGGAGTGCGATGGCGACGGCGCGTTTGGCGGCGGCTTGGCCGACGATGTAGCGGTCGAGTTCGGTGACGATTTCGCGCGGGGTTAGAGCACTCATATTGCGATTACAGACTTTCGAGCGTGAGTTCGTTGTTGGTGTAGACGCAGATGTCGCCGGCGATTTTCATGGCACGGCGGGCGATGTCTTCGGCGGTGAGGTCGAACGGCATCAAGGCGCGGGCGGCGGCGAGCGCGTAGTTACCGCCGGAGCCGATGCCGATCAGGCCGTCTTCCGGCTCTACGACGTCGCCGGAGCCGCTCAAGATCAGGCTCGTCGTCGCGTCGGCGACGGCGAGCATAGCCTCCAGGCGACGGAGGTAGCGGTCGGTGCGCCAATCCTTGGCAAGTTCGACGGCGGCGCGGGTGAGGTTACCGGGGTGCTGCTCGAGCTTTGCCTCCAGGCGCTCGAAGAGCGTGAAGGCGTCCGCCGTGGCGCCGGCGAAGCCCGCGATGACCTTGCCTTGAGCGAGGCGGCGGACCTTGCGGGCGTTGCCCTTCATCACGGTTTGGCCAAGGCTGACCTGACCGTCGCCGGCCACAACGACGCGGCCACCCTTACGGACGGCTAGGATCGTGGTTCGGCGCCAAATCAAGGGCTTATCGTTCTCATCAAGCATGGGTTGGGGCTGCTTTCGCGCAAAATTAGGACACCTGCTATATGACGGTCGAAGGCCCCTCCGCAAAGGGCTTGAAAGGCTTAAATCCAATGCGCAAGGCGAGCGTCGATCGCAAGACGCGCGAGACCGATATTTCCGTGACCTTGGACCTTGACGGGACGGGGACCTACGACATTTCGACGGGCGTCGGGTTTCTCGACCATATGCTCGAGAGCTTTTCGAAGCACTCGGCGATCGATCTCAAGGTGCGGGCGAAGGGCGACACGCATATCGACTTTCACCACACGACGGAAGATACGGGGATCGTAATCGGCCTCGCGATCGCCAAGGCGCTTGGCGACATGAAGGGCATTCGCCGGTTCGGGCAGTCGCTGATCCCGATGGACGAGACGTTGACGCGGGGCGCGGTCGATGTGTCGGCGCGGCCGTACTTTATTTGGAAAGTATCGTTCAGCCGCGCGAAGCTGGGCGAGATGGACACGGAGCTGTTCAAGGAATGGTTTCAGGCGCTCGCGCAAAACGCGGGTCTGACGCTGCACATCGAGAACCTCTACGGGGAGAACAACCACCACATCGCCGAGAGCTGCTACAAGGCGTGCGCGCGGGCTCTGCGGCAAGCGATCGAAGTGGATTCGCGCTTTGCCGGACAGGTTCCGAGCACAAAAGGCAGCCTGGGGTCTTGAGGCGGCTTACGACTTTCGGACGCACCTTCGCAGATCAAGACGTGGGTGGTCCGCATACGCGGACCATGACAGAAATGAAGCTATGAGCGGGCTTATCGCCATCATCGACTATGGATCCGGGAACTTGCGGTCGGCCGAGAAGGCCGTCGCGCGCGCGGTCAGCGATGGAGGCATCGACGCGCGCGTTGTGGTCACAAGCGACGCCGAGGCCGTCCGCCGTGCCGAACGTATCGTGCTGCCGGGGGTTGGTGCGTTTGCGGACTGTATGAACGGTTTGCGCGCGGTGCCGGGCATGGTCGAGGTGTTGACCGAGGCGGTGCGTCGGCGCGGGGTGCCGTTTCTGGGCATCTGTGTCGGCATGCAGTTGATGGCGACGCGCGGGCTCGAGCACGGGACGCATCAGGGGCTCGATTGGATAGCGGGCGATGTCGCGCGGCTGTCGCCATCGGACGCGACGCTCAAGATTCCGCACATGGGGTGGAACACGCTGCGGGTACGCAAAGCGCATCCGGTGATCGCGCATTTGAGCGCGGCTGGCGATCCGCATGCTTATTTCGTGCATAGTTTCTGTCTGCGCACGGCGAACGCGGGCGATGTCATTGTCGAGACCGACTATGGTGGCGAGATCGCGGCTGTCGTGGGGCGGGAGAATATGATCGGAACGCAGTTCCATCCGGAGAAGAGCCAGGCGGTGGGGTTGCAGCTGTTGCAGAACTTCGCACGGTGGCGGCCGTGAGCGCTGTTCGCTATCGCCTTGCCGAGGCGGGCGATGTCGAGGCGATCGTTTGCCTGTTGGCCGACGATAAGCTTGGGGCGGCACGCGAGCGTTTGGGGCCGCCGTTGCCAGAGGGGTACAGGCGCGCGTTCGCTGCCATGACTTTGGAGCGTGGCAATGAGATTCTTGTCGGCGAGCGAGACGGGCTCGTTGTGGCGTGCCTTCAACTCGTTGTTACGCATGGGCTGTCGCGACAAGGTCAGGTGCGCGCGACGCTTGAAGCTGTTCGTGTGGCGTCGGCGCTGCGCGGGCAAGGGATCGGCAAAGAGATCGTGGCGTTCGCGATCGAGCGCGCTCGCGCGGCGGGCGCTTCGATCGTGCAGCTGACAAGCGATAAGTCTCGAGTCGACGCGCATCGATTCTACGAGCAACTCGGTTTCAAAGCGTCGCATGTCGGGATGAAACTGGAGCTCACGTCGTGATCTTGTTTCCTGCGATCGATCTCAAGGATGGCAAGTGCGTGCGGTTGCTGCGCGGGGAGATGGCGAGCGCGACCGTGTTCAACGACGATCCGGCGGCACAGGCGGAGGCGTTTGCGGCGCTTGGGTTTTCGTGGCTGCATATTGTCGATCTCGACGGTGCGATCCAGGGGATGGCGCGCAATGCCCCGGCGTTGGCTTCGATTTTGAGGCGCACTGCCCTGCCCGTTCAGCTCGGCGGTGGGATCCGCGATCGCGCGTCGATCGAGCAGTGGTTGGATGCAGGTGTACGGCGGGTGATCTTGGGTACGGTGGCGGTGAAGAACCCGCAGCTCGTGCGCGAGGCAGCACGCGCGCATCCGGGGCGCATCGTGATTGGGATCGACGCGAAGGCCGGGCGTGTGGCGGTCGAGGGTTGGGCCGAGGCGACCGACGTGAGCGCGCGGGAGTTGGCGCGGCGCTTTGAAGATGCGGGGGTTGCTGCGATCATCTACACCGACATCGCGCGCGACGGGACGGGGCTTGGGCTGAACATTGCGGAGACGGCCGGGATTGCGGATTCCGTTGTGATCCCGGTGATCGCGAGCGGCGGGATTGGGTCGCTTGACGATCTCAAGGCTCTGAAAGAGCGTGGGCATCCCAATATTGCCGGCGCGATTTGCGGGCGGGCGCTTTATGACGGGCGCGTCGATGCCGCGGCGGCGTTGGCGTTGGCGAGCGCGGGTCGGTGATGCTCAAGACGCGGATTATTCCTTGTTTGGACGTGAAAGACGGGCGCGTCGTTAAGGGCGTCAAGTTTGTCGACCTGCGCGATGCGGGCGATCCGGTCGAGATTGCGCGCGCCTACGATGCGGCCGGAGCGGACGAGCTTTGTTTTCTCGACATTACAGCCAGTCACGAGAAACGTGGGATTTTACTAGACGTCGTGCGGCGTACCGCTGACGTTTGCTTTATGCCGTTGACGGTCGGCGGCGGGGTTCGGACGCTCGAGGATATTCGCACGCTCTTACTGGCGGGTGCGGACAAGGTTTCGATCAATACGGCGGCGGTGGCCCGGCGCGAGATCGTGCGCGAGGCGGCGGAAAAGTTCGGGTCGCAACTCGTCGTCGTCGCGATCGATGCGAAGCGCGTCGGGCCGGAGCGGTTCGAGGTTTTCACGCATGGCGGGCGGAATGCGACGGCGATCGATGCGGTTGCCTATGCGCGAGAGGTGGTGGCGCTAGGCGCGGGCGAGATATTATTGACATCGATGGATCGCGACGGCAGCAAGGAAGGCTACGACCTGGCCCTGACACGCGCGGTTGCGGATGCGGTGAGCGTGCCCGTGATCGCGAGCGGCGGTGTGGGCACGCTCGATCATCTGGTTGCCGGGGTGCGTGAGGGGCACGCGAGCGCGGTGCTGGCGGCGTCGATCTTCCATTTCGGCGAGGCGACCATCGCGCGGGCAAAAGCCCATATGGCGCAGTATGGGATTGCCATGCGGCCGTGACGTGTTCGTCGCCGGTTCGCAACACTGGAATACGTTGCCAAGGCTTTGATTCCTAGCTGGGCGGACGGCTCGCAACCCATAGAGCGTATTTCAGCGTGCGGCCTAGATGCTGTGTTTATGACAGTTCACTGACGGATTTATGATGCTTGCGGGTCCAGCGCTGGTGGTTGCCAATTGCGGCGGGAGAGATCGGCGAATCGGTGTTCGCCGTTGGGCTGATGGGACAAGAAACGGAGCTCAAGTTTGTTGGGCCCGAAGACGCGCTTGCGCGTCTGCGGCGGGCTGCGGCTTTGCGTCGTGTCGCCCGCAAACAGAAGCCGCATACGCGGGCGCTGAAGGCGATCTATTTCGATACGGAGACCCATACGCTCCGCGAGGCGGGGTTCGTTCTGCGCGTACGAAACGACGGCAAGGGCTTCGTTCAAACGATCAAGACCGTCAACGGTGTCAACGTTGCGACGCGGATGGAGATCAAGGCCGAGGTCGCCGAGCAGCTGCCTGAGATCGAGGCAATCCCGGATGAGGCGCTGCGGAAGCGGATCGCTAAGTTGCTCAAGGGAGAAGAGCTCAAGGCGCTGTTCAGCGTCGAGATGAAGCGCACGACGATTCTGCTTAGACCGCAGCGCGGGACGGAGATCGAGGCTGCGTTCGATGTTGGCGACATTCGTTGCGGCACGGCACGGTTGCCGATTTCGGAGTTCGAGCTGGAACTGTTGAAGGGCGACGTGCCGGCGTTGATTGCGTGCGCGCGGGAGCTGACGGCGGAGTGCGGCTTGACGCTCTCGCTGCAGTCCAAGGCAGAGCGTGGGTATTCGCTTGCGCGCCAGAGTGCCGAGACACCGATTATGGCGGGGCGCTTGGGGCTGCCGCCCGGCGCTAGCGCGGACGATGCGTTTGCGCGGATCGTCGGACATTGCTTGCGGCATTTGCTCGGCAACTGGCCGGCCGTCATGGCGGGGCGTGATCCGGAGGGTGTGCACCAAATGCGTGTGGCCTTGCGGCGTCTGCGCAGTGCGTTCTCGCTGTTCGCGGGTCCCTTTCGCGAGGCGATGAAAGAGATCGAGCGCGAGGTGCGATGGATCGCCGATGTGTTGGGGGTGGCGCGCGATCTCGATGTGTTTCAGGACGAAGTGCTGAAGCCCGCGGCGGACGCGCATGGCGATGACGATCGGCTGCAGCAGTTGTCGACGTTGGTTCGCTCGCGGCGACGGATTGCCTGGCATGCACTGTTGGAGGCGCTGGAGTCTGAGCGGTTTCGGCGGCTCGCGCTGGAGCTTGCTGCCGTGACCTTTGCACGACCCTGGTCTCAGGTGCCGATCGGCGGTGTCGAAGCGATGGTGCCGGCGCGCGACTTCGCGTTTGAGCGGCTTTCGCAGCGCTATGCGCGGGCGCGTAAGCTCGGCAAGCGGATTGACAAACTCGATGTCGAAAAGCGGCATGCACTTCGGATTAGGCTGAAGAAGCTGCGTTATGCGGTCGACTTCTTTTCGTCGCTGTTTCCGGCCAAGCGAACAGTACGATTTCTGTCGCGATTGAGCGACGTGCAGGATGTGCTCGGTGAGATGAATGATGCGGCGGTGGCACGCGCGCTCGTTGGCGAGATGTTGGCCGGTCACTCAGATGCGGCGGGGCCAGGTGTCAGCTATGCCGCCGGCGTCGTGGTCGGGTGGCATGTCGGGCATCTGCGCGATCGGGGCCGGCTGCTCAAGAAGCGCTGGAAGCGGTTCGCCAAGGTGACCGCGCCTTGGGAGCTTTAGACGTTCAGCAGCAAGTGCTGGCGTTCCCAGGGGCTGATGACTTGCTGGTAGGCGTCGTGTTCCGAGCTTTTGACATCGGAGTAAAGGTCGACGAACGCTTCGCCCAAGAGTTCGCGCATGTCGGCCGAGCCGCGGAAGCGCTGGATCGCGTCGAGCAAGTGGCGCGGCAGCTGGTACTTCATCGACTCGTAGGCGTTGCCTTCCATCGGCTTCGTCGGCATCAAGTTTTGCGTCATGCCGAGATAACCGCAGGCGAGCGTGGCGGCGATCGCGAGATACGGGTTTGCGTCGGCGCCGGGGATGCGGTTTTCGATGCGGCGGTTCTTTGCTTCCGATTCCGGGATGCGCAGGCCAACCGTACGATTTTCGTGGCCCCAGTGCGTGTTCACGGGTGCAGAGAGGTAGCGCACGAGGCGGCGATAGGAATTCACGTAAGGTGCGATCAGCGGCATCGACGCCGGCATATATTTCTGGAGGCCCGCGATGTAGGCGAGGAAGAGGCGCGTGTCCTTGCCCTTCTTGTTCGCGAAGAGGTTCTTTCCTCTCGAGCTGTCAACGATGCTTTGGTGGATGTGCATTGCGCTGCCCGGCTCGGCCTCGTAGGGCTTGGCCATGAACGTCGCATAGATGTCGTGGCGGAGGGCCGCTTGGCGCACGGTGCGCTTGAAGAGAAACGTCTGGTCCGCGAGCACGAGGGGGTCGCCGTGGTTGAAGTTGATCTCGACCTGAGCGACGCCGTCTTCGTGGATCAGACTGTCGATGCCGATCTCCTGGGCCTCGCAGTAGTCGTAGACATCTTCGAACAGCGGATCGAACTCGTTGACCGCGTCGATCGAGTAGGCTTGGCGGCCGGTTTGCGGGCGACCGGACTTGCCGGCCGGCGGCAACAGCGGATAGTCGGGATCGATGTTCTTTTGCGCGAGGAAGAATTCGAGTTCCGGCGCGACGACGGGGCGCCAGCCTTTGGCTTCGTATTTCGTGAGAATGTTCTTCAGGATCTGGCGCGGCGCGACCGGGTTCGGTTTGCCGTCGCGGTTGACGCAGTCGCAGACCACCTGCGCCGTCGGCTCGCGGTACCACGGCACGACACAGATCGTGTCCGGGTCGGGTACCAGGATCATGTCGGGTGCTTGGTAGGTTAGGTTCTCGGTGTCGGCGTCGGCGCCCGTCACCATCTGACCGAAGACGCTCTCCGGCAAGCGCAGCGTGTCGTTGTCGAGACCGGACAGGAACTTGCTGGTCGGAAAGATTTTGCCGCGCGCGATGCCGGCCATGTCGGGCACGAGCAACTCGATCTCGGTGATGCGGCGCTCTTTCAACCATTCTTTGAGTACGACTTTGCTCATTTGCGTAGCGCCTCCCCAAAGGCGGCAAAGAGCGCTTTCGAGAAGTCGTCTTCCCAGAAGCGCCATTCCGGATGCCACTGAACGCCGATGGCAAAGGCCTTGGTGTCCTTCACGCGGACGCCTTCGATCTGGCCGTCGGGTGCGATTGCTTCTGCGGCGAGGCCCGGTGCCAAGCGATCAATGCCTTGGCCGTGGAGCGAGTTCACTTTGATCGTCTTGCGCCCGGCGATACGTTCAAGCTCGCCTGAGAGTTCGACGTCATGGGCGGGCGCGTATTGCTTATCGAGCGGCGCGTCTTTGTCTTCGCGGTGATCGAAACGGCCGGGTGCTTCCTCGACGTGTTGGTGGAGCGTGCCGCCAAAGGCGACGTTGAGTTCTTGAAAGCCGCGGCAGACGGCGAGCAGCGGCAAGCTGCGCTCGACGATGTGTTTGATCAGCGGGAGTGTGGTGGCGTCGCGGCGTTCATCTTGCAAGACACCTGTGCGCGGCGCCGGGCCGCCGTAGAGCTTTGGCGCGACATTCGAAGGCGAGCCCGTCAGCAGGATGCCGTCGACCGTCGCGAGGATTTCCTCGATCTCGATTGGGGTTTCAAGAACGGGGATCAGGACCGGGATGGCGCCGGCGCCGTCACGCGCGGCGACGATGTACTTCTCGCCTACGGCATGAAACGGATGCGGTCCGATCATGCGGTGATCGCACGGAATTCCAACGAGCGGCTTTTGGGCTGTGCGGGTCATCGGTCATGGCGTAGCACCGGCCCGCAAACAGCGGCAAGATTAAGGGCCCAGCTACTCGTTCTTTCGGCGAAACTTGTCGGTGTCTTGAACTATGAAGAGCTCGGGCCCCAACGGCACCTCGGTCTTCGTGTTCTTCAAGGCAATCATAGTCTGTAAGCCTTGCGCATCGGTAATGATCCACTGGCGCAGTTCGGTGGAAGGGTAAGCAAAAATTAAGGTTACCTGGCCCTTCATCACGCCCGATTTCTCGGTTGCGGTTACGCGCAGCGTGCCGGCTTGGCGTTCGATTTGCGAGATACGCGGATCCTGCGCGAGATCAATGCCTTCACGCAGGATCAGGTTCAGCGGATTTTCGACCAGCGGGTAGCGATCGACGGTGCGCAGTTTCGAGTTTGCAACCGCTATCGTGACGCCATCGGAGACGATGAGATATGGGCTCGGCGGTGCGTATTCAAAGCGCAGGCGGCCGGGCTTTCTGGCGTAGATCGTGCCCTGATCAAGCTCGCCGTTCGGGCCGACTTGCACGAAGCTCGCCTGAAATGTGGTGATGGCGTTGAGGTACGCCGAGACCTTGTTGAGGTCGGCGATGTCTTGAGTCTTGAGGCCAGCGCTGTGTGCGGGCGTTCCGACGACGGCGGTGCCGACAAGGACGAGGAGGATCTGCGCGATTCTGCTGAGCTTGGACATGGGTCAAAGCCTGTACGGATGGAGTGTGGCAAAAAGAAGAACTAGCGGGGGTGGCTGGCATAACAGCCGGGGTTTCAGCCAGAATAGCATGAAAGACGGAGGCGGCCATTAATTCGTTGAAAGCGAAAGGGCCGCCGATTGGGGGAAATCGTGGACGAGCGCATTCAAAAATTGTTGTTCGATCCGAATGGGCCGTGGGGGCTGACCGACGCGTTCTATCAGAATGCGGCGGCGGAGTTGGCCGGGTTCGTGCTCGGCGCGCTGGTTTTTTCCATTCTGATTCCGGTCGTGATCGATGCGCGGCAGTCGCGGAAGTGGAAGCCTGCGCGGCTGAATTACGGGCAAGAGCTTTTGCTGCTCCACGTTGCATTCGGCGACGCATTGTCGCGTTTCGTCAGCTCGCCGTCGGGCGAAGCGCGGTTGCGGGCGGCGGACGCGGTCGACAATGCGTTTCGCGCGGTTCCGGCGCTGACCGGGTTGTACGGCTATGCGCTGACCGCTGAACTTTCGCGTGAGGTGAACGACTACATGCGTGTGCTGCGCGCGATCCGCGATTGGGTGTACGAGGCCGCGCATCCGGAAGACTTGGGCTTTGCCGCCGTCGAGCGGCGCGTCGTGCGTAAGCGCGACATGTTCGAGCGTGCGAACAAAGAGTTCAAAGATGTGATCGACTTGCTGGGCGTCGGCGGGTTTGAGGACGTGCGCTGGCCGGACGCGCTGATCGATCAACTCAGCGCCGCGTTCGACGCGACGCATGGGGCGTGACGAGGATTAGTCGTCGCGCCCGGAATGATCGCCGACCAGAACCTCGCGTTTGCCGGAGTGGTTGGGGCCGGAGATGACGCCTTCTTCCTCCATCTTCTCGATGATGCGGGCGGCGCGGTTGTAGCCGATTTGCAGGCGGCGCTGGATGTAGCTGGTTGAGACCTTGCGGTCGCGCGCGACCACGGCCACGGCTTGATCGTAGAGATCGTCGCCCGAGCCCTCGCCTTCCTCGCCGTCGAGCAGCATCGTGGGATCGGGCTCGTCCGGCTCTTCCGTGATCGCGTCGAGGTAGGACGGTTCGCCCTGCGATTTCAAGAACTTCACGACGGCCTCGACTTCCTGGTCGGAGACGAAAGGTCCGTGGACGCGGCGGATGCGGCCGCCGCCTTCCATGTAGAGCATGTCGCCTTGGCCGAGCAGTTGTTCGGCACCTTGCTCGCCCAGGATTGTGCGGCTGTCGATCTTCGACGTGACTTGGAACGAGATGCGGGTCGGGAAGTTCGCCTTGATCGTGCCGGTGATGACGTCGACCGAGGGGCGTTGCGTCGCGGTGATGATGTGGATGCCTGCCGCGCGCGCCATTTGGGCGAGGCGTTGGACGGCGGCTTCGATGTCTTTGCCGGCGACCATCATCAGGTCGGCCATTTCGTCGACGATGACGACGATATAGGGCATGTGGTCGAGGGGGAGGTTCTCCTCCTCGTACATCGGCTCGCCGGTTTGGCTGTCGAAACCGGTTTGCACGGTGCGTTTCAGGGTTTCGCCTTTGGCTTTCGCGCGGGCGATGCGTTCGTTGTAGCCCAAGATGTTGCGGACGCCGACCTTCGACATGCGACGGTAGCGCTCTTCCATCTCGCGCACGGTCCACTTCAGCGCGACGATCGCCTTCTTCGGATCGGTGACCACGGGCGAGAGCAGATGCGGGATGCCGTCATAGGCAGACAGTTCCAGCATCTTCGGATCGATCATGATCAGTTTACATTGCTGGGGCGTCAGGCGGTAGAGCAGCGAGAGGATCATCGTGTTGATGGCGACCGACTTGCCCGAACCCGTGGTACCGGCGATCAACAAGTGCGGCATGCGTGCCAGATCGGCGATGACGGGGTCGCCGCCGATGTTCTTGCCGAGCGCCAGAACGAGTTGGATGTTCGCGTTGTCGTATTCGTTCGTCGACAGCAAATCGCGCAAGATGACCTTCTCGCGGCGCTGGTTCGGCAGTTCGATGCCAATAACGTTGCGGCCGGGAACGGCGGCGACGCGGGCGGAGACGGCGCTCATCGAGCGGGCGATATCGTCGGAGAGCGAGATGACGCGGCTGGAGCGGATGCCAGCGGCCGGTTCGAACTCGTAGAGCGTGACCACCGGGCCGGGGCGAACTTGCGTGATCTGGCCGCGCACGCCGAAGTCGGCGAGCACATTCTCCAGCATGCGGGCGTTCTGTTCGAGCGCATCGTCGGATTCGCGCGAGACGGGCTGACCGGCCTTGCCTTTTTCGAGCAGGTTCAGCGGCGGCAGTTGATGCTCGGACTGGACTTCGAGCTTGAGGCGCGGTTGGGCTTCGCGGCCTTCGCGGAGGCCGGTCGACTTCTTCGGTGGGGCGCGCAATACGCGGGGCTCGCGGGCGAGCGGCATAGGTTCGTCGATATCATCCGGGACGACGTCGATGTTGTCGTCGATCACGCGCGGTTCGCGGCGCTGGATGCGCGAGCGGCGGCGGAAGGGCGAGGCGAAGGTGCGTCCGATGACGCCGAAGCCACGTGCGAGGCGCGCACCAATCGCATCCCACGGCAGCACGGGCAAGGTGAGCTTCAGCGGATTGATGCCGAGCGTCCAGATGTAGAGCATCGCGCCCAGAATGCCGGCGGTGATGCCGGCGACCGCTTTCGGGGTGGGCACGCCGAGCGGTTCCAATTGTGTGGCGAGAGCATTGGCGCTCAGTGTGCCGAGGGCGCCGCCGAGACTGGTGTGCGGGCTCGCGGAGAGGAGTGGCGGGAACAGACTTAGGAACATCGCGATCAGTACGAGCGCGATCATCCAAACGAGTGCGCGGCGGAGAATGCGTGTGCCGACGCGGCCGTCGACAATCCAGAGGCCCCACATCAGCGGCGGCAAGATGACGATCCACGCCGCAAGGCCGATCGACTGCCAGAGCGTGTCGGCGACATTGGCGCCGAGCGTGCCAAGCGTGTTTTCGGCGAGCGCGGTTGTGGCGTTGTTCCAGCTGGGATCGGTCGGTGCGTAGGTCGCGACAGCGACAGCGGTTGCGATGCCGGCCACCATCATAGCGAGGCCAAAGGTGCGCACGATCAAGCGCTTCGTCGTGATGACGAGCCAGTGGCGCCAGTTCGACCACTCTTCCGGCAGCAGCGGCACGCGCTCTGCGGCGCCATACATGCCGAAGGCCGATTGCATCTCGCTCATGGCAACACCCGCTTCACGCACGTGATCTCTCGCGGCCCGCCCAACGGCCTGCGGTCAGAGTATCCGTGCGATCCTTTCAAGTGCCTCAGTTGTACTTGCGGAGTCGTTAACTAAGGCCACGCGAATGAACGATTTTCCGGGATTCCCGGCAGCTGTGTCACGGGCGAGATAGAGACCCGGCAAAACCCTAACACCGCCTTCCTTCCAAAGGCGGCTGGTGGCGGCGACGCCGTCCTCGACGTCGAGCCACAAAAAGAAGCCGCCGTCTGGTACGCGGAAGCCGAAACGGTTGCCGAGTTTGTTTTTTGCGAGCTCGAATTTTTGGACATAGAGCGCGCGGTTTTCTTCTGCGTGAGTCTCGTCGCTCCAGGCAGCAGTCGAAACTGCCGCGATAGGGAGCGGGAGTTGCGGACCGGCGACGTTTCTGAATTCACGAAAGCGCGCGAGCAGAGTGGCGTCGCCGGCGATGAAGCCCGAACGCAGACCCGGCAGGTTCGAGCGCTTCGACAACGAGTGGAAGGCCAGGAGGCGCGAAAAATCTCCGCGCATGGCGTGACGCACGCTAAGTGCCCCGGTGGGAGGCTTGTCGGCGTAGATATCAGAGTAGCACTCGTCGGCCAGAACGGTGAAGTCGAACTCGTCGGCTAGCTCGAACAAGCGGCGCCAGGTTGCTTCATCGGCCGCGCCGCCTTCGGGGTTCGAGGGCGAGCACATGTAGACCGCCGCGGTGCGGGCGAGCGTGTCGCGCGGGAGCGATGCGAAGTCCGGCAAGAACTTGGTGTCGCGGGTTGCGTTGACGTAGACCGGTTCGGCGCCAGCGGACAGTGCGGCGGCCGCGTAGCATTGGTAGAACGGGTTTGGGATCAGGACGACCGGCTTTTGGCCGCGCTTTTCCTCGGGCACGGTGATGAAGGCCGCGCTGAACAGACCCTCGCGCGTGCCGACGAGCGGGAGGACGTGCTTGTCCGAGTCGACAAAATTCCCAAGCTTGTAGCGGCGGCCGAGCCATGCCGCGATTGCTTTGCGCAGGTGGTCGGGGCCGATGATCGGCGGATAGCGGCCGAAGTCGGCGATGTGCTTCGCCAGGATATCGCCCACGAACGGCGGCACGGCGTGCTGCGGCTCGCCGATGTGCATATGGATGGGCGACGCGCCGGGCGTGACGCCTTCGAGAAGTTTGTTTAGCCGGGTGAACGGCGAGAGCGGCAGGACATCGAAGCGGGACATGGTCGCAGATTTAGCGCTTCCCCTGATTTGGGGGAAGCGCGTTGATGTCTACTCGCAGACGTCCTCATAGCCTTTGATTACGCGGTCGGGGCAGATACCTGAGGGTTGGCACCAGTACGAGACACGGAAGCCCCAGATTGGGCGGCGCTCGCACTTCTTGCCACTCTGTGTTTGAGCGGGTGGTGTTGCGGTCGGGGCGGGAGGCGTCGGCGCAGTCTGCGTGTTGTTGTAGGAAGTAACTTGTTGCGCCGACGGCGCGGTGCGGTCGAAGTCTCGCGGATTTGTGAGGCGGTACTTTGTGCGCACGGCGGTCGCAATGAAGTCGAGCGCATGATTCACGCGTAGGTCGGTGTCGGGGATCGATGAGAGGTAGGCTAAGATCCCGCTTTGATAGAATTTGTTGCTGGTGTGATAGGCAAAGACCAACATATCGATGTCGATGCCCTGGGTCTTCACCTTTAAGGCTTCAAGCATCATGCCGCCTTGTTCGCGTAGGCCCGAGCGTTGCGTGAGGGAGATTTCGGCGCCCATCTCGGCAACCGCTTTGTCGAGTTCTTTGCGAAATGCGACCTTCGGGTCGCCCATTTCTTGTTCGGCGATTGTGAGGTGAAGCTGCACGGCGCCGTTGTTGTCGGCCGGTGACATGATCGCGACCGAGTCCGCTTCGTAGGTTCGTGTCCAGCCTGGGAAGTTTGCCGCGGCGGCGACGCTTGCTGAGGCGATGAAAGTCAGCGCGAACGCGATGGCGCGTAGCAGCATGTACGGAACCCCTTTGTTTGGTTCGCCACGCTAACAGCAGGCCGGCAGGTGTGAGAATAGGGTGCGGTCAGATCGGTGACGGCTGCAACCGCGCGCTGTGCTGCGGTGCGATGGATTCTAGTGCCTCTTGAAACGCAGAGGGCGCCTCGGTTGACCGGAGCGCCCCTTCGTTGGACCGGAGAGTTGGCCCTCGTGGATGCGTTCGCCGTGCCGCTGACGGTGGTCACGCCAACCAGTTCGTATCGCGGTTGCGCCAGCAGGTAGGCCAGGCAGATGGCGTCATCGATGTCGGTGCCTGGGTCGGTGCCGGCCATCATGGATCCGCTGAGACTCGCACGGAATGACCGTCCGCCTGCCCGGAGCGACCGGACACTTTTTTCGTAGAGCCTCACGAGCCTATTGAGATATGGCTCGATGAGCATAGGAGACAGAGCATGGACGGAGAATGGATCGACGTCGGCAGCGCCCAAGCTCTTGCGGAGCGACCGCTGCAGCGTGTTTTGGCGGACGCCGTGCCGATTGCGCTATCTTGCGTCGGCGGGACGTTCGGGGCGGTTCACAGCGCCTGCAATCATGCCGGTGGCCCCTTGGGACAGGGGACGCTTGCCGGGGACTACATCGTCTGTCCCTGGCACCAATGGAAATTTCATAGGCAGACGGGCATTGGCGAGCCGGGATACGAAGCCGACGCCGTGCCTGCTTTTCCGGTAAAGGTCGAGAACGGTCGCGTCTTCGTCAACATCAAGGCAGCAACGAAGCGCACCAGGAAACCGCACACGCCGCACCCGTTGGCGCGGCCGGTGTCACGTGCCGAAGGTCCGGTCAGGGTCGTCGGGCTCTCAACGACGGCGATGCAGAAGGATGCGCCGCGTTATTCCGGGTCCCATCACCTTTTGGAGTCGGCGCTCGCTGCGGCGAAGGCGCAAGGTTGCGAAACGCAGCTCATCAAGCTTAGTCAATTGCAGTTCCGCGCCTGTGAGGGCTTTTACTCAAAGTCGGCGCGCGCTTGCACGTGGCCGTGTTCGATTACCCAAATGGACGACAAGGACGAATTGACGGAGGTCTATGAAGCGCTGGTGCACTGGGCGGATGTCGTGCTGATTGCGACGCCGATCCGCTGGGGGCAAGCCTCGTCGCTCTACTTCAAAATGGCAGAGCGGCTCAATTGCGTTCAGAATCAAGTCACAACACACGACCGCGTGTTGATCCGCAACAAGGTCGCGAGCTTCATCATCGTCGGCGGCCAGGACAATGTGCAAGGCGTGGCGGGCCAGATGCTTGGTTTCTTCGCTGAACTCGGCTTCCATTTTCCGCAGTTTCCCTACATCGCCCATTCGCGCGGATGGTCGGCGGAGGACATGGAGAACAACGTGGCGGCCGTGCGCGATTCCAAGGAATTGCACGATGGCGCCGGTCAACTCGCCATCCGCGCGGTCGAACTGGCAAGACGGCTGCTCGCGACCGATCCGGCGGTTGCGGTCGAACGCGGCGGGCGCAAGGCGCACCGTTTGAGCGACAATGTTGAGCCCGCCTGAGGCGTTTGCCACGACAGGACTTTGCATTGCCGCAGAATGCGTCTGCTCATCAAGAACGCGAACAAGTTCGATGCCGCCGCGATGGCGTTTGCGGGGGAGACGTCGTTGGTTGCCGAGACCATCAGGTCGATCGCGTGCCTTGGGTAGAAGCCTGGCAAACGTACGACGCCTCGTCGTTCGAACTCTGCGAGCTGTTCCGGTGACAATTGAAATTTTGGCACGATCGTCTCCTTGGTGAAGACGCTCCGCGGCAGAATTCCGGTCTTGGCGTCGGCCAGGACTCTCAATCTACCACGGCGGTACCGTGGGTCACGGCGGCGTGGCGCGTGGCGCTAACGCTGCCGATGGAACCGGGCTCAGCGGAAGTGCGGTCTGATCCGGACACCAGTAACCGGTAGCGAGTGGGGCTTTCCGCAAAAAGTAAAGGGCGCCCTTTCGGGGCGCCCTTTTTCTATTGGCAGAAGGAAAGAACCTAGTGAATACGTTCGCCGTGTTGGGTGAGGTCGAGACCTTCGATTTCCTCTTCCTTCGTGACGCGCAGGCCGATCGTGTACTTCACGGCCATCAGGATGAGGAACGTCACGATCGCACAATACGTACCGGCAATGAGCAAGCCGTAGATCTGCGTCATGATCTGGCCTGCGTTGCCGTCGATCGCGCCGCTGCCTAGACTGTTGATGCTCTTGAGCGCAAAGACTCCGGTGAGGATGGCGCCCGTCGCGCCGCCGATGCCGTGCACGCCGAAGGCGTCGAGCGAGTCGTCGTAGCCGACCTTGTGCTTCAGCCAGACGGCGCCGGCGTAGCAAACGGCGCCCGCGATCAGGCCGATCCAGAGGCTGCCCGACGGATCGACGAAGCCTGCGGCCGGGGTAATGGCCACGAGGCCGGCAACGGCACCGGAGAGCATGCCAAGGACGCTCGGCTTCTTCTGGAAGATCCATTCCACGACCATCCATGAGAGTGCAGCCGCGGCGGTGGCAATCTGCGTGTTTGCCATGGCGATGCCGGCAAGCGCGTTGGCTGCGACCGCGGAGCCCGCATTGAAGCCGAACCAGCCGACCCACAGTAGCGAGGCGCCGATCAAGGCATAGAGCAGATTGTGCGGCGCCATGTTTTCGGTGCCGTAGCCGCTGCGTTTGCCGAGAACCAGGGCGCAGACGAGGCCCGCAATACCGGCGTTCACGTGAACGACCGTGCCGCCGGCGAAGTCAAGCACGCCCATGCCGCCAAGAAACCCGCCGCCCCACACCCAATGCGCGATCGGCGCATAGACAAAGAGGAGCCAGAGCGCCATGAAGGCGAGCAGGGCTGAGAACTTCATGCGATCGGCGAAGGCGCCGCAGATGAGCGCCGGCGTGATGATCGCGAACGTCATCTGGAACGTCATGAAGACCGACTCGGGGATCGAAGCCGCCAGCGCATGTGCTGCAGTCATGCTCATACCGGCCAGCATGAAGCGGTCGAAGCCGCCGATATAGGCCTGGCTACCGCCGCCGTTCGTGAAGGCGAGCGTGTAACCTAGGATTGCCCAGAGAACGGTGACGAGCGCGGTGATCGCGAAGCTTTGTGCGGCCGTCGCCAAGATATTCTTTTTCCGCACCATGCCGGCGTAGAACAGCGCAAGGCCTGGGATCGTCATCAATAGCACGAGGGCGGTTGAGGTCAGCATCCAGGCGGTGTCGCCGGTGTTGAGCGCAAGCGCAACCGCGTGCGCTGGGAACACTTCGGCCGGGGCCGCCTCAGCTGCCGCGGGAACGGCTTCAGCTGGGCTGACTTCGGCGGGTGCCGCCGCGGCTGGGGCCGCTTCGGGCGAGGCCGGTGCGGCAGCATCGGCGGCTGCCGGGGGCTCCGGTGCAACATCAGCCCGTGCGATTGATGGCGACATGGCGGCAATCGCCAGTGCGACCGCGACCATCGCGGTCATGGAGAGTGATTTCATCCTGGTTCGGAACATTCCGGTCCCCATTTGCTTGTGGTGTCGAGTGACGAAGATTTCGGTTGGTGTCAGCATCACAGAGCCTCGATGTCGGTTTCGCCGGTGCGAATGCGCACGACGTGCTCGAGGGGGGTGACGAAGATCTTGCCGTCGCCAATTTGGCCGGACTTGGCCTTGGCGGTGATCGCTTGGATCACGGTGTCGGCCATTTCGCTGCGCACGGCGACTTCGATCTTGATCTTGGGCACGAAGCTGACGGCGTATTCGGCGCCGCGATAGATCTCACGATGGCCCTTTTGGCGGCCAAATCCCTTGACTTCGGTGACGGTTAGGCCCTGGACGCCGAGCTTTGTGAGCTCCTCGCGGACCTCGTCGAGCTTGAACGGCTTGATGATTGCGGTGATGAATTTCATGGGAATTTCGCCTCGCATGATTCAGAATGCAGGAGGCAATGATCGCCGCGGAATTGTGCAATGTATTGCCTCTTGTGGCGGCAGTTTTTGCGGCAACTGCCCCTAATTTGGGCACGGTCACGATGAGGCTGAGATGACCAGTAAGGCGGATGTTGTGGTGGCCGGCGGAGGGATGGTCGGTCTCACGCTCGGGCTCGCGCTCGCCAGAGCCGGAGTCGAGACGATCGTCGTCGACGGGCTCGATCCAAGGCTTGTCGTTGATGCGGCATTCGATGGGCGGGTGAGTTCGTTTGCGCCAGCCTCACGGCGGATGTTGGAGGCGTTGGGACTTTGGGCGCACCTGAAGGATGTCGCGCAGCCTATCTTGGACATTGTGGTCGGCGATGGGTCGGTGCGCTCGGGTGCATCGGCGGCGCTGCTGCACTTCGATCATCGCGAGATGGGCGACGCGCCGCTCGCGCACATGATCGAGAACCGGCATTTCCGGATGGCATTGCAGCGCGAGATCGAAGGTGTGTCCGCCCTCACATTGATCGCGCCGCAGCGTGTAACGGGCGCGGCGGTGAAGCGGGGGCATGTTGAGGTCGCGCTCGGCGACGGGCGTTGGTTGCAGGCGGCAACTTGCATCGCCGCGGACGGACGCGACTCGCCGCTGCGGGAGGCAATGGGGATCAAGACGATCGGCTGGTCCTATGAACAGACAGGGATCGTGGCGACGATCGGCCATGAGAAGGCGCACAACGGGACGGCTTATGAGTTGTTCTTCCAATCGGGGCCGTTTGCGATTTTGCCGATGACGGGCAATCGCTCGTCGATCGTTTGGACGGAGGCTAGTTCGCAAGCGCCGGCATTCGTGAAGCTCGATGAGCGCGCCTTCTTGACGGAGGTCGAGCAGCGGTTCGGGGATCAGTGGGGGACGTTGTCGCTCGCCGGGCCGCGGTGGTCCTATCCGCTGTCGATGCATCTGGCGCGAGCCTATGTGGCGGAACGGTTTGCACTGGCCGGCGATGCGGCGCATGGGGTGCATCCGATCGCGGGGCAGGGGTTGAATCTGGGTCTACGCGATGCGGCGGCATTGGCAGAGACGATCGTGGAGGCGCGGCGGCTTGGTCTCGATATCGGGTCGGAGGCGACGCTGACGCGCTATCAGTCGTGGCGGCGCTTCGACAACGCGCTGTTCACGGCATCGTTCGACGGGTTGAACCGGTTGTTCTCGAATTCGATCGCGCCGGTCGCGGCGGTACGGCGGATGGGGCTCGACCTCGTGGATTCGATCACGCCGTTGAAGCGCTTCTTCATGCAACAAGCGGGCGGCGGGAACGGGGATGCGCCGCGGCTCATGCGGGGGGAAGTGCTTTAGCTCAGTGAGTCTTTGTTTGGACCGCGGATCTTGTTGCCGTAGGTTCGGTCGAGGTCTCGATAGAAATCCCGGGCTTGGGTGATGATGTGGCGCCAGCGGGCGGCTTCGGCGTCTTCGCGGGTTGCGTAGGTTTCGCCGTTCCATTTGGCGGTGCCGTCGGCGGCGGGCTCGATCGCTGGAGTCGCATCGCCGATCTGGTCGACCGATTGGCGAAAGTGGGCGTTCGGGTTCATGCGGTCGGCGTAAGCTTGCAGGTCGGCGTCGCGGCGGTGTTGATCGAAGCGGCGGATGGCGCGCATCACGCGGTCGCCCCAGATGCGCCAGGCGATCATCGCGATGATCGCGAAGACGAAATACCAAAAGCCATCGAAGAACGGGACTTCAGGAAGCATCGCGCGTCAGGCCTGCGGCTTTCAGGCGGGATTCGTATTCGAACCAGCGCTTCGGCTGTTCGCGGGCGAGCTGGGTGAGGTAGTCCCAAGAGAAGAGGCCGGTGTCGTGACCGTCGTCGAAGACCAGGCGCACCGCATAGCGGCCGATCGGTTCGATGCGCTCGATGGCGACGTTCTTCTTACCGGCGACCGTGATTTTCGTTGCGGCGCCGTGACCCTGAACTTCGGCCGATGGGCTTTCGACACGCAGGTACTCGGCGGGGAGCTTGAACGATGTGCCGTCGTCAAAGGCGATGGTCAGGGTCTTGTCGGCGCGGGCGTAGCGAATGTCGACGGGCCAGCTCACGAGCGCATCTCGTCGTCGGTGAGTTCGCGCGCTTCGTCGGGGAGCATGATGGGGATGCCGCCGCGTATCGGGTAGGCGAGGCGGGCGGCCTTCGAGATCAGTTCCTGCTTGGCGGCGTCGTATTTCAGCGCTGCTTTGGTGATCGGGCAGACCAGGATCTCTAAGAGTTTCGGATCGGCGTGCGGTTCGTCGGTCATTGCAAGGTGCCGCCTTGCGGGCCGCTGGTCGTGGTCATTTCGATGAGCGTGGTCAGAAGCTGCGCGCGATCGGAAAGCTCGGGCGCCTCCAGCAGCGCCTGCTTTTCAGCGGGGTTGAAAGGGCAAATCATCGCCAGCGAATTCACCAGAACTTCGGCCGGCGCGCGCTCGATCGACTGCCAATCGGCGTCGAGATTCTTTTGCTTGAGGTAATTCTTAAGGCAATGGCCAAGTCTCGCGCGGTCGATCGATTGGTCGTCGATCGGTTCTTCAAGGTCGGTTGCGAATTCGGTGTAGTCGGTCTCGACTTGGCGATAGGGCGTCGTCGTTTTCAGTTCGGCCTTGATGCGAAAGCGCAGCTGGCCCGACAGCGTGATGAGGACGCGGCCGTCGCCGGTCTCGCTCCACGAGGTGATACGGCCCAGGCAACCGACCGGGTAGAGCGGCGGCTTGCGCAGCTGGTCGTTGGTCGTCGCCGGTTGGATCATGCCGATAACGCGGGTCGTGCGCATGGCGTCATCGACCATCGCGAGGTAGCGCGGTTCGAAGATGTTCAGCGGCAGGCGGCCGCGCGGCAGGAGCAGCGCGTCGGTCAGCGGAAATACCGGGACCACCGCGGGCATGTCGGCGAGGCTCGGTATGGGTACGCTGGGCATACGCGTCAAATCCTCACGAGAAGAGAAGCGCAGACAGTTTGCGCCGCCCGGCGAGGACGGTGGGATCGGCGCCGCCGAGTGCTTCGAACAGAGTCAGAAGTTGTTTCTTCGCGGCGCCTTCGTTCCAGTTGCGGTCGCGGCGAATGCTCTCCAACAACTCGCCGATGGCTGCTTCCGATTGTCCGCGCGCGGCCAACGCCACGGCAAGATCAAGGCGGGCTTGGTGGTCGGCAGGGTCCTTTTGAACCGCGGCATGCAATGCGGCGACGTCGCCAGCGGCCTCGGCTTGGGTGGCAAGCGTCAGTTGCGCTTGCACGGCTTTGACGGCTTCGTGGTTGGCGTGTTCCGGCGGAACCATGGCGAGCGCTTGCTTGGCGCGTTCGACATCGCCGCTTGTCAGGTAACAGCGCGCAAGGCCGGCGAGAGCGACCGGGTTTTGCGGATCTTCCTGCAGGACTTGCGCATAGGCCTGTGCTGCGGTGCCGAGGTCGCCCGCGGTCATCGCTTCGGCGGCGATTGCCATCAGTTCTTCGGCGGGCGAGGGGCCGGCATCGCCGCCGAGGCGCTTGATGAAGTCGCGCACTTCGGATTCCTTAAGCGCACCCATGAAGCCGTCGACAGGCTGGCCGTTGCGGAAGGCGTAGACGGCGGGGATCGATTGGATGCGCATCTGGGCAGCAATGCGCTTGTTCTCGTCGATGTTGATCTTGACGAGCTTCACCGCACCTTTTGCTTCGCGCACGACCTTTTCAAGCACCGGGGTCAGTTGCTTGCAGGGGCCACACCAGGGGGCCCAGAAGTCGACTAGGACCGGCACCTCGCGCGAGGCTTCGAGGACGTCGGCGACGAAGGTGCGTTCGGAGGAGTCTTTGATCAGGCCGTCGGGGCTGGCGGCCGGGGTGGCGGGTTTTTGTCCTAGGATCGGTTGCATGGCGTTGCTCGTGGCCCTTAGTTCGTCGTTTGCGCTTGAGATGGTGGCGCGGCGGCGCCTTTCCAAGCATGGGTCAAGTCATTGACCGGGCTCGCTTATAGACCCCTCGGCGCGCCGCGGAAAGCGCAAGGTCAGGAGTTTGTGCCCGCAGGCTTTGGCGAATTTCATCAGATCGGCGTTCGAAATCGCGGTCGTTTGGGTGTTCGTCAGCGGGTGAAAGTTCAACGGCGTGATTTCCAGCATTGCTTCGTCGAACACCGGAGTCAGGTGGTGGTCGCGGTCGTTGATGAGGGCGAACGGGGTGACGGAGCCGGGCTCCACACCCAAATGCGCGCGCAAGAGGTCTGCTGACGCGAAGGACAGGCGGTTCGCGCCGATCAGCGGGGCCAGCGCCTTTAGATCGACCGGCACGTCTTCGAGCGTGACGCCAAGGAAGAGGCGGTCTTTCTTATCCTTCAGAAACAGGTTCTTGGTGTGCCCGCCTTCGATCTTGCCGCGCAATGCCTTGGCTTCGTCGACAGTGAATACCGGCGGATGCGTGATCGTCGAATGGGCGATACCTAAGCGGGTGAGTTCGGCCAGAAGTTGTTCGGGCGTCGTTTTCATGCCGTGTTTCAGCCCGATTTTTCGCGCGTCATCAAGAGGCGGGTTTGTTTTGCCCGAAATGTGAGCCCTTGGTACGTTTGGAGAAATTGAGGGGACGTCATGAGCTTGCTTCGGTCTTTGATCGCCGCAGTGTTGTGTGTGGGCTTTGCGGCGGCTGCGCAGGCGGCGCCGGCCGGTCCGCAGAAGATGGCGATCAAAGAGGAGAAGAAGCAGTACGTCCTTGATGTCTCCTACCCTCGCTTTGGGTTTGCGCCGATCGATCGGCAGATCGAAGCCTGGGCACAGGATCTGGCGCGCGAGTTTCGGGAGACGGCGAAGGAATCGGCGGGTGAGCCGCAGCCCTGGTCGGCGGAGATCAGTTATGAGGTTCCACGTAACGACGCGGTGATGGCGACGGTCTTGTTCACCTACTACAGCTATACAGGTGGGGCACATCCCAACAGCACATTCGAGACGTTCAACTTTTTCAAATCGGATGGGATGAAGGCCGATCTGGCGGAGATCTTCACGCTGCGCGGCATCCAACGGATCAGCGACATTTCGATTGCACGGCTGAAGCAGGATCTGGGCGGACCTGACGGGATGTCGGACATGGATTGGATCAAGAAGGGCGCGGGACCGAACGCGCGGAACTTCGCGGCCTACGTGTTGATGCCGGGAGAGCTTGTCATCTATTTCGATCCCTACCAGGTGGCGGCCTATGCGGCCGGACCGCAGGAGGTTCACATTCCGCTGTCGCGCCTGAAAGACGTGATGCGGCCGGACCCGCGTGTGCCGGCGGCGTCGTTCGAGTGCGCGAACGCTCGCAGCGACGTCGAACGCGCGATTTGCTCGTCGCGTGATCTGGCGCGACTCGACCGGCGGCTTGGCGAAGCCTACGCGAACAAGATGGTTTGGGCGGTCGACGAAGCGCACGCGAAGGCTTTGCGCGAGCAGCAGCGGGCCTGGCTGCGGACGCGGGATGCTTGCCGCGGTCCTTGGATGGGCAAGTGCCTGACACAGGTCTATGAAAAGCGCATCAAGCAACTTGAGAGCTTTGCGGAGTAACGCCTGGGCGGGTTAGCGCGTCAGGCGCCAGAGTTGATAGCGGTCGTCGCTGCGCTTGTGGAAGTAGATGGCGCCGTTGGGCGCGAAAGTCGGCGCTTCGACGAAGCCCTCGATCGCGTCGACATGTTCCGGCTTTCCGAACGGCTGATCGATGCTGGTGCGGGTGGCGCGGAAGATCGTCGGCGATTTGAACGGCCAGATGCCGGTGATGCGCGTGAACCAGAGCTCGCGGCCGTCGGCGGCAAGCGCGGGCGCGAACTCCAGGGCGCCGGTGTTGACGGCGGCGAGGATCCGCGCGCTTTCCGGAGAGCGGCGAAAACCCTTTGGGGTTAGCGTAGCGATGTAGATGTCTGCTTCGTCCGGGACCGCACCACCGGAGAAGGTTCCTTCGGCAAAGAGCATGGTGTTGCCGTCGGTGGAGAGTTCCACGTCGAAGATCAGCCGGCCCAGGCGCGCGGCGGCGAGGCCGCGTTGCGGCTCTACCTTGGCGACCTTTGTGCCGTCGAAGGCGCCGCAGAATACTGATACCAGCGTCGCGCGGTACGCGCGCGGCGAGATGAAACAGAAGCGGCCCCCCGCGCTCATCGTCGGTACTGCGTCCAGATCGTTCGAGACCGTTCCCGACAGCATCCCGCGGTAGGTAAAGCCGGTGCCGGTTGTTGTCGCAAAATGGATGTTCGTGTCGGCGCCCGGGTCATTGCGGGTGTTGAAGAACAAGACGCGGCCGTCGCGCGAGACGAACGGTTCCATCGCTTCGCCGCCATAACCGGCGATGGCGATGGGCTCCGGGGCGGCCGGTGCGGCGTTAAGCTCCGCTACTGTGCTCGCTACGCCCACAAGAGTGGCGGCAATCAGCAAGATCAGGCGCATGAACGGATTATTTCCGGGTTCGGCGCCATATTGCATCGTGGACGGCTTTACGCCATAACCCACGGCCTTGAAATGAGGCTTGGCGGTGTCGTTGATCCGCCCGGCCTACGGAGCGCGGGCGTAGCTCAGGGGTAGAGCATAACCTTGCCAAGGTTAGGGTCGGGCGTTCGAATCGCCTCGCCCGCTCCAATTTTTCGGTCATCGTTGGAAGTTTCATGCCTGGCTTGATGCCAGGGCGTGCGGCTAGTGCTTTGGCGGGATTTTCTCGCCTGCTCTGACAGCCAGCGGAATCTTGTCGATCGCAAGCGGGCAATTGTAATGCGGCGACCGTGCGCAATTCGGGTTGTAGGCGCGGTTAAAGTCGATCGTTAGCGTCTTCGGCAGGCCGTCAACGTCTATGTCGACATAGCGCCCGACGCCGTAGGTTTCCTTGCCCGACAATTCGTCGAGGAAAAACGTCGAAAGCTGCTTCACCTTCGCGGGATCTTTCTCATCCGAGAACATGCCGACCTTGACCGGCTTGCCGTAGAGTGTGAACGACGCATAGCCGACGCGGTTGATCCGCTTCAGCCATCCACGCGACGTTTGAAAGTCCACGGCTTCGAGACTGGGCGCAGCCTCGAACGTCGCCTCGACGATTGCATTCGGGTCGTAAGGGAAATGTTCCAGGCCTTCAAAATGTTTCGCCGCCGGATGTTCCTGACTGTAGACCATGACCCGAAGCCCATCGGTGCCGCCGTCGAGCTGCGTTAAGCCGAAGCGAAGGTCTGCACCTTCGCGGAGCGCAACGTTCTGCAGCTTTTCCAACGTGAAGCTCTGCTTCTGCTTTCCGACCAAGACCAGCGCCTTGCCGCCCTTGAATGTGATGCGCGCCAAGGGCGCCGAACGCCGATCGAATGTCCAACGATACTCAAGCATCTTCTGCTTGCGATTCGTGAGATAGGCGGTTTGGCCGTCCTTGAGATAAACAGCATCGTCGATCTTCAGAATCGCGAACTTATTCGTCGACCAGGCTGCGTTTTCGTCCGCTCGCCATTTCTCCCAGTCCGCTAGGGCAGAGGCTTGGGTCACGGGCGCCGGCGCCATGCTTGCGCTATTGCTCGCACAGTCGGCAAGTACGAGGGTCGTGAGCAAGAGAACGGCGTAACGCATGGGCTCTCCGATATCGTGTTCAGGTGATGAAGCGGAAACGCCAGGCCACGTCAACACCTCAAGTGCGGCTGGGCACCGCGCGATATTTTGCCCAAAACGCCGCCATCTTCTTGACCAGCCAATCGAGGAGCGCCTTCACCTCCGGCCGCGCGCCGTCCGCTCGTCGATGCACGGCGTAGTAGGATGACTGGCTGTCGACCTTCGGCGCGAACGGAACGACCAAGTCCTTTGCGACGGGTGCCGTTCTCGCAAAGCATCAAGGCCATGACAGACGCCGGACCTAAACTCGTTTTCACGAACGATCTTGAGCCCGCCCCACCTCTGCCCCAATCTCGCCCCAGACGGAGCGCTTCATGAGCGTCGGATCTTGGAGAGGTAGAGCCCATGAACCGTCGTGTCGCCATGCTTTCGTTTGCCGTCGTGAGCACAGGTCTCATGACCTTCGCAATCGCGGCGCCTAAGCCCTCGTCGCAGGCAACCACCGGCGGCCAGATCGACTTCGTGGGCTTCCAGAACCTCTCGCAGGAAGTGCACGTCTATCGCGCAAAGCGCCTGGTGACCCTGGCGCAGTTCCAAGCCATGGCGCGCGAACCGGGCACGATCATTCTTGATGCGCGCTCCGCCGCGGCGTTCGCCCAAGGCCATATCGACGGCGCCATTAACCTGAGCCTGCCCGACTTCACCGCGCAAAGCCTCGCTGCCACGCTCAAGAACCCGAACGCGCGTATCCTGATCTACTGCAACAACAATTTCGAAAACAACGCGCCGCCCGTCGCGTTGAAAAGTGTTCAACTCGCGCTGAACATCCAAACCTTCATCAACCTCTACGGCTACGGCTACAAGAACGTCTACGAACTCGGCGACGTCGTGAACTTCGACGACCCGAAAGTCCGGTGGGTCCGCGGCACCTAAGACGCCGGTGCGCCGAGCGCTTTTCGACTCGTTGGGTGACGTGGGCGCTCGATTATCAATCAACACATTAGTTGACTATCAATCGATGTGTTGATAGTAGAGCGGGCATGACCCGTCCCGTCCTTGCGCTTGTTGGCGCCGATCACGACGTTCAGGAAGAACTGCTCGACCGCGTGTTCTTCGCCTTGTCCGATCCCGTGCGGCGGGCGATCTTGATGCGGCTCGAGCGCGGGGCGCTGCTCGTTTCGGAGCTTGCGGAGCCGTTCGACATGTCGCTTCAGGCGGTGTCGCGCCATATCCAGGTCCTGGTGCGCGCCGGCCTCGTGAAGCAGGAACGCAGCGGGCGGATCAGCCGGTGCAGCCTCGACGTAGGGCCAATCTATGCAGCGGCCGTCTGGCTCAACCGTTACAGCAAATACTGGCAGGCACAGTTCGACACGCTGAAAGCGTGGCTCGAGAAGACGAGCCCGCGGACGGCGTCCAAACACAAACCCAAAGGAGGCAGGTCATGAAATACGCAGCGACGAACACGCGACTGAAGGAACTGCGCACGCAGATCACAGCCTTGCGCGCGGAGATGCGCAAGACGCAAAGCGAGGTGGAGGGCGAGCCGGTTGCAGATCACGTATTGCTGACGAGCGACGGCGAGGTTCGGATGTCGCAACTGTTCGGTGGAAAGAAGCAGCTTTTCGTCATCCACAACATGGGCACGACATGCGCCTACTGCACGATGTGGGCGGACGGTTACAATGGCATCTATGATCATCTGGCAGACCGCGCGGCATTCGTGGTGGTGAGCCCCGACGCGCCGGCACAGCAGCGCCAGTTCGCGCAGAGCCGCGGTTGGCGCTTTCCCATGGCGAGCGACCCGGGCATGAAATTCGCCGCCGCGATGGGCTATGTGGGCGAAGGCCGGCCGCAGCCCGGAATCTCGGTGTTCGAGCGCGCAAGCGCGGGCATCGTACGCGTCTCCGACACGGCCGAGGGGCCGTACGACGATTTCTGCGCCGCCTGGCACCTCTTCGACATGATCCCGGAAGGGGCCGCAGGCTGGCAGCCCAAGATTAAGTATGCGGGGGGCTCGCGCGCGGCGTGACACGATGGCGTGGCGAAAATCACCGCCGGCGCTGATCGCCGCATTCGACGCGGCGCTGCCCGACGACGCCAGCGTCGAGCGGCGCAAGATGTTTGGATACCCGGCGGCGTTCGCGCACGGGCACTTGTTCACCGGGCTGCACCAGGAAAGCCTAATGGTGCGGCTCGGTGAGGCGCAGCGCGCGGCGCTTGTGAAAAGCGGCGGCCGGCCGTTCGAACCGATGCCGGGGCGCACGATGCGCGAATATGTCGTCGTGCCCGACGACATCGTTGCCAATCGCCGAGCGCTTGCAACGTGGCTTAAGCGCGGGCTCGCGCATGTGGCCTCGCTGCCGCCCAAAGCGACGCGCCGCAAGAGCCGGTCAAAGGACTCCGGATAGGGAGCAATTGTGCGCCCGCGCCTCGCACCACGTTGCAGGTAAGGCGCAAGATCTGCACGCGCAATCCGGCAACCGAGCACTAGGATCGCAGCACGAAGCGCTGCACCGGCCTCGGCATGGCCTCAGCCTGAATTGAACCGCCGCCGTGCTCCTGCTAAGTGACTGTTGCTGCACTGCAAAAGCGGGCGAATAATGCGCGACAAACCTTGGATTTTCCGCACCTACGCGGGCCATTCGACGGCGAAGGCCTCGAACGCGCTCTATCGCCAGAACCTTGCCCGCGGCCAAACCGGCCTCTCGGTCGCCTTCGATCTGCCGACCCAGACCGGCTACGACAGCGACGACCTGAAGGCGAAGGGCGAAGTCGGCAAGGTCGGCGTGCCCGTCTCGCATCTGGGCGACATGCGCGCGCTGTTTGACGCGATCCCGCTGGGCACCATGAACACGTCGATGACGATCAACGCGACGGCGCCTTGGCTGCTCGCGCTCTATATCGCCGTCGCCGACGAGCAGGGCGTTTCGCGTAAGGACCTACAAGGCACGACGCAAAACGACATCATCAAGGAATACCTTTCGCGCGGCACGTACATCTATCCGCCGAAGCCGTCGTTGAAACTGACCGCCGACACGATCGCCTTCACCTACCGCGAACTACCGAAATGGAACCCGGTCAACGTCTGCTCGTATCATCTGCAAGAGGCGGGTGCGACGCCGGTGCAGGAACTCGCTTATGCGCTCGCCGCCGCGACCGCGATCCTCGACGAAGTGAAGAAGAGCGGCCAAGTTCCCGACGCGGATCTCGGCCGCGTCTTCGGCCGCATCTCGTTCTTCGTCAATGCCGGCATTCGCTTCGTGACCGAGGTGTGCAAGATGCGCGCCTTCACCGAACTTTGGGACGAGATCGGCCGCAAACGCTACGGCGTGACGAGCGAGAAGGATTTGCTCTTCCGCTATGGCGTGCAGGTGAACTCACTGGGCCTCACCGAGCAGCAGCCGGAAAACAATGTCTATCGCATCCTGCTGGAGATGCTGGCAGTCACGCTTTCGAAGAACGCGCGCGCTCGCTCCGTGCAACTCCCCGCGTGGAACGAAGCGCTGGGGCTTCCGCGCCCTTGGGATCAGCAATGGTCGCTGCGCGCGCAGCAGATCCTCGCGCTCGAAACCGATCTGCTCGAATATGGCGACCTCTTCGACGGTTCACCGGTGATCGAGGCCAAGGTCAACGACCTAAAACGCGAAGCCCTGGCCGAACTTGCCCACATCGACCAGATGGGTGGCGCGATCAAAGCGGTCGAAACCGGCTACATCAAGGAACGCCTCGTCGAATCGAACGCCGCTCGCGTGGCGGCGATCGAGTCGGGCGACCAAACCGTCATTGGCGTCAACGCCTACAAAGAAACAGCGCAGCCTGGTTTGAGCGGTGGTTCGTCCTCGGTTGTGACAGTCGACGCCTCCGCCGAGCGCGATCAGATCGAACGTCTCCACACCTGGCGCAAAAGCCGCGACGCGAAAGCCGTCGCTGGCGCACTCGACGGGCTCCGCGGCGCGGCAAGCGAGGGGCGCAACATCATGGAACCCTCGATCGCTTGTGCGAAAGCCGGCGTCACGACCGGCGAATGGGCCGGCACGCTCCGCCAGGCCTTCGGCGAGTTCCGCGCGCCGACCGGCGTCGCCGCATCTCCGCGGCTCTCCAACGACGAAGCGATCGGCGCGCTGCGTGAGAAAGCGAAGGCGCTCACCGTCAAGCTTGGCCGCGCCCCCGCGTTGCTGGTCGCCAAGCCCGGCCTCGACGGTCATTCGAACGGCGCCGAGCAAATCGCCTACCGCGCCCGCGACTGCGGCTTTGCCGTCGCCTACGACGGCATCCGCTTAACGCCCGCCGAAATCGCGAAGGCCGCCAAGGAAAAGAAGCCCCACGTGATCGGCCTCTCGATCCTTTCGGGCAGCCACAAAGAACTCGTCGCCGACGTGATGCGCGAACTGAAGGCGGCCGGCGTGACGAACACCCCGGTCATCCTCGGCGGCATCGTTCCGCCCGAAGACGAGGCCGACCTCAAAGCCATGGGCGTCGCTCGGATCTACACGCCCAAGGACTTCGACTTGAATGCGATCATGGGGGACATGCTGACGATCGTGGAGAGGCCTGCCGTCTAGCTTCCCGGCACGTACACGGTCTCCACGCCCGGCCCGAACGGCAGCCCAAGCAAATACCACCCCACGAAGAACGTGCCCGACGCCAAGAAGAACGAAACCGTGTAAGGCAGCATCAGCGCCACCATCGATCCGATCCCGTAGTCCGGCATGTACTTGCGCGCCATCACCAGGATCAGGGGGAAGTAGCTCATGAACGGCGTGATCATGTTCGTGGTGGAATCACCGACGCGATAAGCGGCCTGCGTTGCCTCGGGCGCGATGCCCAGGAGCATGAACATCGGCACCAGGATCGGCGACAGGATCGCCCATTTCGCCGACGCGCTGCCGATGAGAAGGTCGCAAACCATCGCGAGCAGGATCACACTAAAGAGCAACACCACCGGCGCGCCGTCCAGCCCTGCGCCCTTCAACGTCGCGGCACCCCCGATCGCCAGGAGCGTTCCCATGTTCGACCACGTGAACAGCGCCACGAACACGGCGGCGAAAAACACGAGAACGAGATAGCCGCTGATTTCGCCGACGCCTTTGGACGCCAGCGCGACGGCATCTTTGTCGGATTTGATCGAACCCGCGCCCACGCCGTAGCCGATGCCGCACGAGAGGAACACCAGGAACATGATCGCGACCATCGACTTGAACAACGGCTCGAACGATCCGTCGTCGCCACGGAGCGGCGCCCCGGGGGCCCAAGCGAGCGACGCCACGAGCGCAACTACGATCAAGAAGCCGATCCCGGCGAAGCGAAGGCCCCGCGCTTCGCGCGCGTCTTGGTTCGCATCGACCGGCGGCGGGGCGACCGGCGTCCAGGGTTGGCCTGCGTTCAGTCTGGGCTCCACGATGCGCTCGCAGACGAGCGTGCCGACGATCGTGTAGACCGGCACCAGCGCCGCCAAGAAGTACCAGTTCGCGGTGATCTCAACCTTGTAACTCTTGTCGATCAGCGCGGCCGCGGCTTGCGTCATGCCTGACAGAATGCCGTCGCCGGGCGTGATCGCAAAGTTCGCCGCAAAGCCGCCGGCAACGCCGGCGAACGCGGCCGACAGGCCAGCCACGGGATGGCGCCCCACCGACGCGAACACGATTGCCGCCAAAGGGATCAAGACGACGTAGCCGGCATCCGATGCGATGTTAGCCTGCACGCCGGCAAAGACGATCGTCAGCGTCAGAAATGGGGGCGGCACCGCGCGTACCAGACCCTTCAGAGCGGCGGCAAAGAACCCCGACCGTTCCGCCAGACCCGAGCCGATAATGACGACGAGCACGATGCCGAGCGGCGGGAAGCTGGTCAGCACCTGCGGTAGCTCGACGAAGAGCCGCCGAATCTGCGCCGAATCCAGAAGGTTGAGCGCGGTGACTTCAGCGCCGGTGGCCGGGTTCACGGCGGTCATGCCCTGCAACAGGGCAGAGAGCACCATTACGATTGCGATCGAGAGGATGAACAGCGTCACCGGATCCGGTAGTCTATTGCCGACGCGTTCCACGGCGTTCAACACGCGAACGAGACGTCCGGGCTCTGTGTTCGTACTGTTCATTCGGTCCCCTTGCCGGCTGGTGTTGAGGCCCCACTCGTTCTGGCAGGGACCGGGTGCGAAAGCCCCGTCACACCAACATACTTCCGCAGCGTCGCCGATGCGGCGCCATCGCCACGCTTTGCGCCTTCGAGATATGCAGGTCTTCGCACGGATTTCCAGTGGACCTGCGCAACTATGGGTTCGTTGCGGCGCCGAGCGGCTCGTTCATACCTTGTTAGGTCGCCGGTGCGAGTAGTTGAAGCCGGTGACTGATTCGGGCAGAGGAGGCTTCACGATGGCTATGGCTGAGGGTGGTGCGCGGTTCGACATTGGACGGGTGACTTCGCGGACGTTTGAACTCATCGGGCGGAACTTTGTACCGTTCGCGATACTCTCTCTGATCTTTGCGGGGCTGCCGTACATTGCGCTGATGCTCGCGTTGCCCGCGATGTCGGGTGGTGATCCTTCCAGCGCGAGTGTCATCGCGCTTGTCGGCGCGTTGCTTTCTCTCGTTGCCGGCATGGTGTTGCAGGGCGCGTTGACGCGCGCGGCGGTGGACGATCTCTCGGGCAAGGGCGTCAATCTTGGCGCCGCGTTGAGCACGGGGCTCGCGATCTTGTTGCCCATGATCGGCCTTGGTCTTCTGATGGGCCTCGGGATCGGCATCGGGATGATCTTGCTGATCGTGCCTGGCGTTTACTTGGCGCTGTGTTGGCTCGTTTCAGCGCCGGTCCTGGTGATCGAGCGGTTGGGCATCATGGCTTCGATCCAACGGAGCACCGCGCTGACACAGAATCATCGTTGGGCGCTGCTCGGGCTGATTGTTCTCTATGCCATCATAGCGATGGTCTTTCAGGCGATCGTCGGTCTTGCGGTGCCCGGAGGCATGGCCGCGATGATGGGGCTGCCCGGCGAGGCCGGTGGTTCGCCTATCGTTGCGATTCTCCTTCTGACGATTCTGCAAGTCGTCACGTCGATGATCGCGACTGTCGGGATCGCGGCGGTCTACTTCGAGCTGCGGCAGGTCAAAGACGGCGTCGGCGTTACCGAACTGGCGAACGTGTTTGCTTAAGTGAGGTCGTGCTTGTCGCGTTTGCGTTTGCCGAAGAGCAAGCGCTGTTCGAGGCGGCGGCGCAGGCTGGCGTAGTAGGCGCTCAAGAAGGCGCGATCGCTTTCGGATGATCGCGTCTTCCAACCGATCTTGGCGCGGATTTGATCGGCGACGGCGGACATGGCTTCGGGCTCGGCCGTGCGTAGAACCTGTTCCAAGACTTGCAGTTCCTTGACCCCATAGACATCGAGTTGGGCCGGCTGGAACGCGTATTCGGCGTCGGCCGGCTTGTCGGTCGTGAGGTCGGCCAGCAGCATTTGCTTCGGGGCCTTCAGAACCCAAGTGCCGGCGATGAAGTCTCCGGCGCGCAGACGGTCGCGGTTAAAGAGCGGGAACAGTACGAAGACGCCGCACCAGACGATGCCGGCCAAGATGATCCAAGCTTCGATGGATTCGCCGCGCGAGAACAGGAAAATCGTCGGCATGTAGAGCTCAAGCTCGCGCATGGCGTTGCGGGCGACGACGGCATCTGCCGTGAGCGCGGCGCCGTCGCGGGCGACGACGCGCAGGCCCATGATGCGCTTGCCCGGCGTGGCGGAGCGGCGGCCGCATTCGAACAGCGTGAAGTAGAAGTTCCGTAGCATGAAGAATCCCAGCATCCAGATGATCTGGGCGGCGGGCCAGCTTCGCGAGAGGTCGAACTGGGTGAACAGCGCGCCGACGAGGAGGGTCAGCGCAATCAGCGTGCCCAGGATGATCGACAGGTCGATCATCAGCGCGATGCCGCGCTCGCTGACCGCGGCGAGGCGTACGCGCAGGTCGACGCCTTCGGGCGTGATCAGCGCGCGAATATCGCGGTTGTTCTGGCGGTCAAGCGCGATAGAGGCCACGGCGGTCCCCCCGGTAGAAATAGGTGAACCAGGCGACGGCGCTCACCGCCGCAATCGTGTAGCGCAAGGCATCCGACGTGATGAGCTGGCGGCCGAAGCCTTCGAGAATGCCCGCGATGAAGAGCATGATCACCACGCCGATGATGACGACGGCGCCTTGGCGGCCGCTGTGTTCAGCGGCGGCGAGGCGGCTTCGCTCGCCGGGGAAGGCAATCGACCAGCCGATCCGCAGGCCAGCGGCGCCCGCAAGGATGACCGCGAAAAGTTCGGTGACGCCGTGGATAAGAATCCAGCCGGCGAACTCGAAACCGAGGCCGTGCGAGGCGAAGACGGCAAACATGGCGCCGAGCGCGCAGCCGTTGTAGGCAAGCAGCAGCGATGTCGGCACGCAAAAAGCAAAGCCGAGCGCGAAGGCGAAGATCGCGACTTGGGCGTTGTTTGTGAACAGGAAGGTGGCGAAGACGCCAAGCGCTTCACTTGCGTCCGGCCTGTCGTAGAGCGTGCTGCGCAGGTATTCGGTCGAGGCTTGCGGGTCGCGGCCGCTCGCCATGTCTGACGAGACAAAGGCACCGTACCAATCGGGCTCCGCCATCACGAGAAGATAGGCGGTGAGCGCTGCCGCAAATGTGATGAGAGTCGAGATCGCGGTCTCGCGCCAGATTTCCTTGATGGCGACGGGCCAGTCGTACGCAAAGAAGCGTACGGCACGCTCCTTCAACGACGTGCGGGAGCCGTAGACGAAGAAGTAGGCGCGGCCGCAGAGCGCTTCGAGATAATCGATCAACGCTTGATCGAGCGAGGTGGCGCGGGCGACCGAGAGCGACGACAATGCGGCGCGGTAAAGGGCGGGGATAGCGAGCATCTCATCGTCGGAGAGGCTGCGCAGGGCGTTGCGTTCGGCGCGGCGGAGCAACTCGTCAAGCTCACGCCACGACTCTTCTCGTTCTTTGCGGAAGCGGAGCGAGCGGAGGGTAGTGTCCATCAGATACGCTCCCGGCGGCGGAGTTCGTCGTAGGCTCGTACGAGCTCTGCGCCCAGGTTCTGCGACGGTGCGTCGACGATATAGACGCCGAGGCGGCGCAAGCGCGCCAGCACCAGGCTGCGCTCGCGTAGCAGGCGGTGCGCGATCACGGCGCGTGAAACATCGTCTGATGTTTCGGGCATCGTGGAGCGCAGCGTTTCGAGCTCTTCGTCGTGGAAGGCGACGAAGACGATCATGTGGCGGCGGGCGAGGCGCGCGACGTTTTCGATCATCAGTTCGGCCGACACCGTGTCCGCAAAATCGGTGAAGACGACGACCATCGAGCGGCGCTGCAGGCGCTCGGCCAAGGTCGCGAGGCCCAACGTGTGGTTTGTTTCCTCGGTCGAGTAATCGAGTTCGGCAGTCAGCGCTTTCAGCAGAGTGAAGGCGCGCGGGCCGGCGACGAAGCCGGTGGCCAGATGCGGCTTCGCGTCGAAGCCGAAGAAGCTCACGCGGTCGCCGAGCTTCAGGCCGACATAGGCCAGCATTAGCGCGGCGTTCAGCGCGCGGTCGACGCGCGGGGCGCCGGCGACGGGCTCGCACATCAACCGACCGGTGTCGATCGCGAAAGCGATTTGGTGGTTGCGCTCGGCACGAACTTCCTTGGCGAGCAGGTTCAAGTGCCGCGCGCTTTGCTTCCAGTCGACCATCCGGCGGTCCATGCCGGTCTCGAACTTGGCGAGTGCGTCGAATTCGGAACCGTCGCCGCGGTCCTTCATGGGTTTGAGGCCGTAGACGAACGTGCGCGAGAAGAGGCGTGTGGCGTTGCGCTCGACGGCTTCGAGGTCGGGGGTGATCGCGACTTTTTGGTCGAGCGGTTCGACGCGTTGGCACCAAGCGAGGCCAAGCGGGCCTTGCCAGCGGACATAGGCGTGCTCGACGCGACCATCACCGCGGCGCTGGGGCGCGAGCTTGAAGGCGGTTATCGCCTCGCCTTCCACGACCTCCGCGGAGAGACGGGCCGGGGATGCGGTGAAGAACTGGTTTGTCCCAAGCGCTATTTCGGCAGTGCGCGGGGTGGCTTGCGTGAAGACCAGGCGCAGCCAGGCGGTTATTTGACCGGCGCCAATACCGGCGAAGCGGGGGAGCTTGGTTTCGATGCGCAGGCGATCATTCGGGCGGCCGAGTTGCGAGTCCGCGAGCGTCAGCGCGAGCACGCCTAAGGCCCATGCCGGGCCGAGCGGCCACGCTCCAGGCGCCGTTGCCGCGAGCACGAGCGAGATCGGCGCGCCGGCGGCGGCTAGCAAAATCGCGCGGCCGGTCGGTGCGATCATCGCGGGGCTTCGGTTTGTTCGAGGATGGTCTTCAGGGCGGCGTCGGTGGTGCGGCCTTCGATTTCGGCGGCGGGCGAGAGGATGACGCGGTGGCGCAGTGCGGGGAGCGCCAGCGCTTTCACGTCATCGGGGATGACATAGTCGCGGCCATCGAGTGCGGCGCGGGCGCGGCTGGCGGAGGCAATCATGGCGGCGGCGCGTGGGCTCGCACCCAATTCGAACGTCGTGCCTTCGCGTGTCGCGCGCACGATGCGCACGACGTAGTTCACCACTTCGTCCGGCAGCCGTGTCTTGGCGGCGAGGTCGACGGCTGCCGTCAGCGCGTCCTGTGTCATGACGGTTGCGATTGCGGGCGCGCTGCGGTCGCTGGACCTGGTGCCGTGCTGGGCGACGATGCGGGTCTCTTCTTCGACGCTGGGGTAGGAGAGCACATGTTTGAACAGGAAGCGGTCGAGTTGAGCTTCGGGCAGCGGGTAGGCGCCTTGCTGCTCGATCGGGTTTTGTGTCGCAATCACAGTGAAGCGCGGGCTTAAGGTGTGACGCTTGCCGTCGAGAGTTACGCCGCGCTCCTGCATCGCTTCGAGGAGAGCGGCTTGCGTCTTCGGCGGCGTCCGGTTGATTTCATCGGCAAGCAGCACGTCGCAGAAGATCGGACCCTTGGTGAGTGCGAACGAACTGGTTTGGAAGTTGAAGAGGTTCGAACCCAGAATGTCGCCTGGCATTAGGTCCGGCGTGAACTGAATGCGGCCGAACTGCAGGTCGAGGGTGCGGGTGAAGCATTGCGCGAGCAGCGTTTTCGCCGTTCCCGGCGGACCCTCGAGCAGCACGTGACCGCCGGCGAATAACGCCGTCAGCAGTATGTCGACCGTGTCGGATTGACCGACGACTTCTCGGGCGATCTCTTTTCGGATCGCATCGGCGGCAGTGCGAAGGTCAGCGAGTTGCACGGATCATCTCCTCAGTCCAGGTATGTAGTTTGCGGGCGGCGGCGACCGCCGCGTCGCCCGATTGAGCGGCGGTGGCTTCGGCGGCTAAGGCGGTGTAGCTCTCCTTCACGCCGCGGCTTGCGGCGATGCGGTCGAGTTCGTTGGCCGTGATCTCCGTCCCGTCGCGCGAGACGCGGGTCAGCTCGGCGGTGACGGTGCGGATCATGTCGGCGTAGCGGGCGGCCATCATGTGATCGCGACCGGCGAGGCGAATGAGCGCGGCCGAATTGTCGGCGAGCGTGCGCTTGCCAAGCGCGACGGCGCGACCTTCGCGGACGGATGGGGCGCTGCGGGTGGCGGCGCTCCAGGCGAGCAGGGCCGCCACGATCACGAGACTCAAGGTTGCGGCGAGCAGAGGCGGCTCGAAGGCCAGGCGTAACAGGCTGCGCGTACGGGCGAGGCCATTCAAAGTGACGTCGAAGGTGATCGCCTCGTCGTGCTCGCGCAGTGCGTTCAGGATCGCGATCGCGGCGGTGGCCGTTTGCTTGTTGGCAATCCCTTGTGTGTTCAGAAAATCCGGGTCGCTGAGAACGTAGATCTCCAGGTCGTCGTCGTCGCGCTTGATCTTGCCGAGAACGACCTTGCCGGATTTTGTTTGCACGACGGGCAAAAGGTTGAGCGCAGTGATGGTTTGCAGACTTGTGATCTTGCCGGCTTTGAGTTCGAGAGCCTTGCCGGCAAAGGTCGGTTCAAACGCGAGCACGGGTTCGACCGGCTTGGCTTCGCGTTTGAGTTCGGCTTTGGATAGGAGTTCGTCCACCAGATCGGTCGCGTATTTTTCGCCGTAGGGAACGGACTCGCTGACCCAACCTCTGCGCGTTGGGCTTGGGATCGGGAGCCATTTCGGGAGCACGATCAGCGCGCGAGTGTGGGCAAGGCGGACGACGTCGGCGACGGTGAGATTCGACTCGGGTGTGAGCACGACCAAAGGTGCGCTCATGCGGTCGCCGGGCTCGCCGCGGCTCACCGTGACGTTGGCACCGGTCAACCGTGCGAGCTTAACAATGCCGGCGTAACCAATTGCCGAATGCGAGAGGGCGTGGGCTTGGGCGTCGTCGCCGTCTAGGAAGTCGGGCGCGAAGGTGGAGAGCGTGATGAAGGCTGAGAACGCGAAGACGCCGACCAGAAAGAGAATGATGGCGGTGCGGGGGGAGAAGACTTCGGGCGGGCGGGTGCTCGCGGTGCTCATGCGGGGGCCGCCGGAAAGACGAAGTCCTGGTAGGCTTGGCGGCAGTCGTCGTATTGCGCGGCGCTGAGCGGACGGCCGGCGAAGAGGCTGTATTCAACGGCGCGGGCGATCTTGACGAACGTCGCGCGGCCTTGCTCGGAGAGATGCTCGATGAACGAGATTTCGCGGCTCGTCATGCTGGGGACGATGGTGGACGGGAACGCCTCTTCCATGTCTTCGATGCTGCGGTGGAGAAGCACGCGAACGGCTTCGCCATAGCGGCCTTCGCGGGCGAGGCGGTCGGCTTCTTCGAGCAGCGCGTGCGCGCGGGTTGCGGCGGGGCGGTAGACGGGTACGGGCGTTTCGCCCGGCGCTGCGCTTTGCTGCGTGTTCTGAGGTAGGCGGCGGAGCACTTCGGTGACGATGGTGTAGAGGATGATCGCGACGACCGCGAAGACGCCCGCCCAGAATACGTAATAGAGCACGGGCGACAGGAACTTCAGAATCTCGATCAACGGCTCAAGCCAAGAGGGAAGCTCCGGCGGCTTCGTGTGTTCGAAGCTGAACTGCAGGGACGGGTCGGCGAGCAGCTGGCGGTGCAGCTGATCGAACTTCTCGCCGTCGATGTTCGTCCCGTCCGCCATTCGTGGGTGATTCTTGCCACTGCTGGCGGTCCCAGCGCAACCGGCGCCTGGTAGAATCAGGCCTTGGCCAGGGCCTCAATTTCGGCCAAGACCTTTTCCGTGGCGGCGGCGCCGATCGCGATTGCTTCTTCGGCCCTGTCGAATTCGAGCAAGGCGATTTTGCCGATGTCGGAATTGATGGTGACGTCAGGCGGATCGCTGGCCAGGCGGACCCGGGTCATGCGGTCGAGGAGGATGTTGAGGGCCGCAACCGAAACGGTGGCAGTCGTGAGCTCGCCGGGTTCGTCGCCGAAGAGTTGGCGCGCTACGAAACGTTCGGGCTCGCGGAACAGCGCCATCGCCTTTTGCCAGGCAGTGCCTTCGCTCTCTGTCGGTTGCTTGGCGAAGCGTTGGTTCGGGCTTTGACTTGCCGGCAGAGGCACCGCGATCACCATCTGCGCGCCCATGGCGCGGCAGGCGGAGACCGGAACCGGGTTTGTGATGCCGCCGTCGATCATGGGCCGATCGTCGATTGTCACGGGAACAAGGATGCCTGGCAGCGCGTAGGAGGCGCGCATGGCGGTGATAAGGCTGCCTTCCTCGATCCAGATTTCGTGACCCGTCAGAAGCTCCGTCGCGACCGCGGTGAATTTCTTCATCAGTGAGGGGATTGCCGGGTCGCCGACGATGTCGGTCAGCGCCTGGGCGACGCGATCACCGGAGACGAGGCCGCCGCCCTTGCCGAGGTTCATGTCGGCGAGCTTCCAGATGGTGCGGCGATCGAGAGAGAGCGCGAATTTCTCCAACTCGTCGAGCTTGCCTGCCGCAAAGGCGCCGCCGACGATCGCGCCGATCGACGTGCCCGCCACGATTGTGGGCTCAAAGCCTGCGCGTGCCAGCGTGCGCAGGACGCCGATATGGGCCCAACCGCGCGCGCCGCCGCCGCCAAGTGCTACGCCGATCCTCATGGGCCATAGATTGGCGCGCCGGGGCGGTGGCGGCAATGGGGCTCGTGGCCTATTGTTCGACGCATTAGCTATTGGAGCCATGTTCATGTTGAAGCCGCTCGCCGAACAGATTCTGGAGACCTATGCGCCCGACCCGCGGTTCGGGCGCACCTTTGCGTTCGATCCGCCGGTCGATCTGGCGCACTTTTCGGCGTTCACGGACGGGCAGCCGTTCGGCGCGTTTCGCGCGATGCGGGAGAATGCGCCCGTGTGCTGGTGCAAGGAACCGCCGGAACTCGGCGGCGGGTTCTGGGCACTGACGCGTTACGACGATGTTCGGGCGGTCTCTTTGAATCCGCAGCTCTTCTCGTCGCAGAAGGGCGGGATCTTGATGGCGTACGGCAATCCGGCGCAGCGCCATCCGGTGCTGCATCGCGCCTCGCTCGATCAGATGATCAACATGGATCAGCCGATCCACTTCGAACTGCGCCGCGAGCACCTGCCGTTCTTCACGCCGAAATACGTCGCCGACTTGAAGGTGAAGGTCGAGGGTAAGGTGACGACACTGCTCGATGCGATTGCGCCGATGGGCGCGTGCGATTTGGTCGAGCATGTGTCGGCGGAACTGCCACTCTACACACTGTCGGAGATTTTAGGCATTCCGGAATCGGACCGGCCGAAGCTCGTGCGCTGGATGCACTATTTGGAGTTGGCGGGCTACATCATGGCCGAGAAGAACTTCGGCTCGGTCGATCCGAGCTTTTTCGGCGAGTTCATGTCGAACGTGCAGGAAATGTTCGACTATGGGCGGGCGTTGTTGCTGAAGCGGCGGGCGGAGCCGAGGGAGGATCTGTTGACGGCGCTCGCGCATGCGAAGGTGGCGGGCGATCTGTTGCCGGACGAATATCTCGACGGGTCGTGGCTCTTGATCGTGTTCGCCGGCAACGACACGACGCGAAACTCGATCTCAGGGACGATGAAGCTTCTGACGGAGTTCGCGGCCGAGAAAGCGCGCGTGCAGGCGAACCTCGCGCTGCTGCCCACGATGGTCGATGAAGCGATCCGGATGGTGTCGCCGGTGATGTATATGCGGCGGACCGCGACGGCCGACACCGAGATCCGCGGGCAGAAGATCGCCGAGGGCGAGAAAGTGATCATGTACTACGGTGCCGCCAATCGCGATCCGGCGGTGTTTGCGGATCCCGATCGCTTCGATCCTGCGCGGGCGAACGGGAAGGAACATGTGGCGTTTGGGATCGGGCCGCATGTCTGCTTGGGGCAGCGGGTCGCGAACATGCAGCTTGAGGCGGTCTATCGCCAGATTCTGACTCGGTTTCCGGATATGCGTTGGACCGGCGAGATCGACATCGCGCCGAACAATTTCGTGCATGCGATCCGCAAGATCGGGGTCAAGTTCACGCCTGAGAAAAAGCGCGCGGCATGAGCTGGGAGAAGGACACAGAGGAATTGCGCCGGCGCCAAGCGTTGGCGCGGGAGATGGGCGGCGAGGAGCGGGTTGCGAAGCACCGCTCTTTGGGAAAGCTCACGGTGCGCGAGCGGGTCGATGCGCTGCTTGATCCGGGTTCGTTTCACGAAGTGGGTTCGATCACCGGTTCGGCCGAGTACGGACCGAGCGGCGAGATGACCGGCTTCGTGCCGGTGCCCTTTATCTTCGGGCGCGGGTTGATCGAGGGGCGGCCGGTCGTTGTTGCCGGTGACGACTTCACGGTGCGCGGCGGTTCGGCCGACGTGGCGGGCAAGCGCAAGCAAGAAGTCGCGGAGCGGATGGCGCACGAGCTGCGTCTGCCGATCATCCGTCTGATCGACGGGTCGGGCGGCGGCGGTTCGGTCAAGACCTACGAACAGAGCGGCTTTACCTATGTGCCCGCGAATCCGGCGTGGGACACTGTGGTGGCCAATCTTGCGATGGTGCCAGTGGTGTCGTTGGCGCTTGGAAGCGTTGCGGGGCTTGGTGCCGCGCGCGTGGTGACCAGCCACTATTCGATGATCGTCAAAGGCACGGCGCAGATGTTCACCGCCGGACCGCCGGTCGTGAAGCAGATCGGCGAAGATTTGACGAAAGAGGAACTCGGCGGATCGTCGATCCACGCGAAAAACGGCGCGGTCGACGATGAGGTGGACAGTGAGGCAGAGGGCTTTGCACGGGCACGGCGATTCTTGTCCTATCTGCCATCGTCGGTTTTCGACGTGCCGCCACGCGGGCCGCAAACGGACGATCCGGCGCGGCGCGAAGAGGCGCTGATCAAGATCGTGCCGCAGTCGCGCCGTCAGGTTTACAAGATGCGCTCCATCGTGGAGGCGACCGTCGATAAGGGTTCGTTCTTCGAGATCGGGCGCCAGCATGGGCGCTCTTCGATTTGCGGGTTGGCGCGGCTCGACGGTTGGCCGGTCGCGGTGCTGGCCAGCGATCCCTACGTTTACGGCGGTGCGTGGACGGCGGAATCGAGTTTGAAGGTTGTGCGCTTTCTCGATTTTGCGGAAACGTTTCATCTGCCGGTCGTGCATTTCGTCGACATACCGGGGTTTCGCATCGGGCTTGAGGCCGAGCAGGCGGCAACGATCCGGCACGGCGCGCGGGCGCTGACCGCGATCTATCAGGCGACGGGGCCGTGGTGCACGATCCTGGTGCGCAAGGCGTTCGGGGTTGCTGGTGCCGCGATGAGCAACGCGTCGCGCTTGCCGTTTCGCTATGCGTGGCCGTCGGGCGATTGGGGCTCGCTGCCGCTTGAGGGCGGGATCGAGGCGGCCTATCGGCGCGATCTGGAGGCGTCGGACGATCCGGTGAAGTTGCGGGCGGAGATCGACGAGCGGCTCAACCGCGTGCGCTCGCCGTTTCGCACGGCGGAGAAATTCGGGATCGAGGAGATCATCGATCCGCGCGATACGCGCACGGTGCTGTGCGAGTTCGCGAACTTGGCCGCGCCGCTGCGGACGCCGGGCATGCGGGCGACGGGGTATCGGCCTTGATTTGAGGGCAGGAAGCGGGGTGCTCGATGCCCGCCGCTTGGCCATTTTCGAGCCTTGCAGTTTAGCGGGGACTTGAGATGTTGAGCCATGGAACTGAGTCAATGAGCAGCTACGCCAGCGACGCGGCGCGGTATCGGGCGTTCGAGACGCGCGATGCCGGCGCCGAGGGGCACTTCATTATCGCGGTGAAGACCACCGGGATTTATTGCCGGCCGGGATGCCCGGCGCGGCCGCCGAAGCGCGAGAATGTCGAGTTCTTCGATACGATTGGTGAAGCTCGTACGGCTGGGTATCGCGCGTGTTTGCGGTGCAAGCCGGATGAGCCGGCGCAGGGGGTTCGGATTGCGAAGGTGGTGACCGAGGCTTGCCGTAAGCTTGAGCGCGACGAGAAGGTGCCGAGTGTGGCGGCGCTGGCGAAGGCGGCGGGGTTCAGCGAGGGGCGGTTTCACAAGCTGTTCAAACAGGCGACGGGATTGTCGCCGAAGCAGTATGCGCTCGCGAAGCGCGTCGAGAAGTTTCGAGAGCGGTTGAAGGGCGGCGAGACGGTGACGGCGGCGCTTTATGATGCGGGGTTCAATGCGTCGAGCCGTGCCTACGAGGCGAGCCGGCGGCTTGGGGCGAAGCCGCGCGACGTGAAGTCCGGCGGCGCTGCGTTGACGCTGAAGGCGGCGGTGGCGCGGTGTTCGCTTGGGTTCGTCGGAATTGCGATGAGCGAGCGCGGGCTTTGTGCGCTCGCGTTCGGCGATAGTGCGACGGCGGCGCGCGAGGCGGTGCAAGCGCGATTTCCTAAGGCGCGGCTGGTCGAGGCGGAGGATGCGCTCGGCGGTGCGTTGAAGCGCGTGGTTGCGTTGGTGGAGGAGCCGGCGGGCGCGCTCGATTTGCCGCTCGATATTCGCGGCACCGCCTTTCAGGAGCGTGTGTGGCAGGCGCTGCGCAAGATTCCGGCAGGCGAGACACGCAGCTATGGCGCGATCGCTAAGGCGATCGGCGAGCCGAGCGCGACCCGCGCGGTGGCGAACGCTTGCGGCGCCAACAAAATTGCGGTGGCGATTCCGTGCCATCGCGTGGTGGCGAGCGACGGCGGGGTCGGCGGCTATGCTTTTGGCGTGAAGCGCAAGAAGGTGTTGCTCGCGAAGGAAGCGGCGGAGTGACGGCGCTCGCGAAAGCTGCCGCGCCTAAACGACGGAGGCAAGCGTGATTGACCTGGCGAGCCTGCAACGCGACCTGGCGGCGTTGGGTGTTCGCGGCGGCGATTTGGTGATGGTGCACATTTCGCTGCGCAAGGTTGGCCTCGCGCGCAGTCAGTTTGGCGCGGGTGGGCCAGCGCTGCTGCTGAGCGCGCTCGAGTCCGCGGTCGGCTCTGACGGCACGCTGATGATGATTTTGGGCAGCGACTATGCCTACGACTGGGTCAATACGAAGCCAGTTGAGGAGCGCGCCGGGTTGCTCGCCGGGACGCCACCGCTTGATGGGCGGACTGCGAGCGTCTTGCCTGAAGTTGGGTGGTTCGCGGAACAGTTTCGCACCGCGCCAGGGACGCTGTTGAGTGAGAATCCGAGCGGCCGTTTCGCAGCGCGCGGTCGGCGTGCCGCGGAGCTTCTGCGCGATCAACCGTGGAACGATTACTACGGGCCGGGTTCGCCGCTGCAGAAGCTTTGCGATTGGGGCGGGAAGGTCCTGCGGCTCGGTGCGGATCCGAACACGGTCACCGTGCTCCACTACGCCGAGTATCTTGCGCGCGTGCCCGACAAGCGCCGGACGCGATGGGACTATGTGGTGGCCGGCGCCACTGGGCCGCAACATGTATGGATCGAGTGTCTTGATGACTCCGAAGGCATCGCGGCGTGGTCAGGTGAGGACTATTTTGGGCTGATCACTAGAGCTTACTTGGCAACAGGTGCCGCCCAGACCGGCGTCGTTGGCCGCGCGGCGAGCGAGTTGATCGGCGCGGCCGCGTTCGCCGGATTTGGCGCTACATGGATGGAGAAGAACTTCGTGTAGCGCTTAGGCGCGCTCAATCAGTGCGGCGTAGCAACCCCGGCGCGCGAAGTGGGCGTGGACATAGGCGACGTCGCGGTTGGCGAAGAAGCGCTCGATCAACGGCTGAAGGTCTTTGCCGTCGACCATGTCGGCGTCGAGAATCATGCCGGTCTTGTCATAAGCGCGAAGGGACATCAGGCGCACCTTCAGCTGATCTGGGATTTCGTTCATGTGCTTTGCCGTGGGGCGGTTGCACTCGCGCACGAAGATCGGTCCCTTGGAGGCGTAGGCTGTCGCCGACGTTTGATGGGCGTGCGGGACCAGCAAGAGTGTCTCACCGGGTTCGGCGTCTTCGAGCGTGATGCGACAGGGGAAGCCGGGTTTCGTCTCGGCGACATAGCGTTTGGCGTTGTAGTGCTTAAGTTCCTCGTCGCTCAGTCCAAATAGATGCTCGAACGGTGCGGGGCTCAAGCCCGAGATTTGGAAGTTCATCGTTGGCTCCTTGATTGGTGAGCCATGAGTGACTTGCGGCGTGCGTTCGCGCACTCCGCAAACTGCCGTCAAATCTCAGAGGCCGGCGTCGGTGACGACGCGGTTCAAGGCTGCGCAGTAGGCTTTAAGGTCTTGGCGTTCGGCCCAGGCGCGGAAGCCGTCACTCATCGTGTTGTTGAAGACGACGTATTGGTCGGGCGTGATTTTGCCTTGCTTGCGGGCTTCGACGAGCTTGTTGGTGATGTCTTGCGCTTTGAGGCCCGCTTGCTCGGGCGTGGTGCAGGCGGTGCGCACCGGCGGGCTTTGACCGGCGGCCGGTTGCTTCGGCTGGGAATTGTCGCAGGCGGCCAAGGCGAGGCACGCGGCGATGAGGACGCTGAACCGTTTCATGGGCGAAGACATCGGGCGTTTTGCGGCGCGCGTCAATGGTTACTCGGTTCGCTTCAAGGTCGCGAGGTCGGCCTTGAAGACCGAGATGTCGCCGCGCTTTTCGATGATGCCGGAGAGTTCTACGGCATCGGCCACGTGGTCGAGGATGCGTTCGGGCGGTACGGCGCTGCCGTCAAAGGTTGTGAGCAGCATCACGGGCGGGACATTCTGCCCGCGGGTTACGAACATCGGCGGGATGCCGCCGCGGATGCAGAGGCTGGCGCAGGCCTTGTGGATGTTACCGTCGCCCGGGCGCATGACGCCGAGCCAGCATTTGGAATCGACGATTTCGCCCCTCAGCGTGGCACGGCCGTGGATTTCGCGCGCTGGCGCGGCGACGGGTGCGGAGTCGGCGGAAGACATGTCGGTGGCGGCAAGTTGGATCATGCCGACCGCGGCGCGCTCGATTTCGTAGCCTTGCAGTTTGATCGAGGTGCCGTCAGGGAACTTCGCAAGGGCGGCTTCGGCGCCGCGCTTCTCATCGGAAATCACGACATAGGTTTTGACGGTACCGTTCTTGACGACGCGCAGCGTGGGGTAGGGATCGCGCGTGAGCGTACCGACGAACTCGGTCGGCGTTTCGGCCCAGCGGCCGTCGCCCGCATCAGGCTGTAGTGTCGCGACCAACCAGGCGTCGAAGGCAACGAGGGCGAAGAGCGTGACGACGAGCGCTGCGAGGGTGAGGCGAAGGCCGCGCGGGAGGGCGAGGTAGCCGACGTAGAAATTGTTTGGTTGCTCGCTCATTGGTTCACCCGATCGCCGCCGGTTCGGACGGCGTGCCTTTGGGGTTCGGCCTCGGTGAGACGAAGACGCGGCCGTCTTTCACACGCACTGCGAAGGTGTCCACTTTCTCCGTGTAGGGCGCGGGCGAGCGGCCGGTTCTTGGGTCGTATTGCCAGCCATGCCACGGGCAGGTGACGAGGCCGTCGATGATGCAGCCCTCTGCGAGAGGGCCCATTTGGTGGGCGCAGACGTTTGAGACGGCGGAGACTTTACCGTCATAGCGGAAGATCGCGATCTGTTGGCCTAAGGGCGTTGTGATGCGGCGGGCGCGCTTCTCGGGGATATCGCTTGCGAGGCCGGCGTCGATCCAGTCTTGGTCGGGCTTGCGGCGTGTCGCGGCGTCGCGGCCAGCTTGGACGATCGCGGCGGTGAGGTGCAGGCCCGCGATGGTGACAAAGCCGATGGCGACGGCGGCGACGTAGAGCGGGCTGCCGCCATGGCCGCTGGCGGCGCCGAGCAGGACGTGAAGCACGATGCTGCCATAGGCCGGGTAGATCAGCATGTGCAGCGTCTTCCATACCGCCGGCGACAGGTTGTTAAGCCAGAAGTCGTGGCTGGTCGCCGCCATCAGGAAGAGAACCATGAGACCCAGGACGCCCAGGCTCTCAAACGGGAAGGCGCCGATGGCGTCGTAGCGCGGGTTCGAAACGAAGAGGGAGACCAGTGGATTGATGACGCCGTAGCCATGGTACCAGACGGTGGCGAGTGCGGCGTGCGCGAGCGCGATGATGAAGAGTGCTACGCCGAAGTGGCGGCGGTTGTAGAGCAGTGGCAAGAATTTTGGCGATAGTCGTGCGAGCGGCCCCATGGCGAGCACGATGTGCAGCATGAAGAAGGCGCAGGCGCCGAGCGCGCTGATGATCAGGATTTCCATCGACGTGTTGGCACTGTCGCTTGTCGCGTAGCCGATGGCGGTAAAGATCGCGAGATAGGCCAAAATACCTGCAAGCAAGACGGCGTCGTAGACGCGCTTGTGCTTGTTCCAGAGGACGGGTTTGTAGGTCGCGGCCATGCGCTATCTCAGGTCCAAGAGGCCGGGTTCGTGCTGCACAAGCGTGACGAGTACGACGGTTGCGACCGCCGCGACGGCGAGCCAGATCCAGGGGTGAGCACGGCGCTGCCAGAGTCGCATGGGCTATCCGTGCGGTTGTCCGCCGGCGAGCCAGCGGATGAGCATAACGGGCCAGAGGGCGATGAGGCCCGGGAGGATTAGAAGTCGAAAACCGACGCCTGCGCCCTTGGCGCCGTTGTCGATACGGCGAAGACCTAGGCTGAGAAAAAGCAGTGCGAACAGCAGCCCTGCGGCTCCGTAAAGCGCAACGCCTTGAAGTATGGCCGTGACGGTCTCGATGTTCCCCATGGGCGAAGGATTGCATGAGGCCCGGGTCGGTGCCAATGCTGCGCGGGTATCAAATACGTCGTGTCGGGGTATTGTTCCGCCCGCGTTCGACCTTTGGAGAGACGATGATGCGCTTTGTCGCGTTCCTGGTGCTGCTTGCCGGCGTCTCGGCAGCCGTTGTGCTTCCGGCCGGTGCCGACGTGCCCCCGCCCTACGACCTCTATGGGATCGGCGCAACGATGGCGGACGCAGAGCCGTTTCCGAAGATCGACAAGGTCGACAAGGCTGGTCCGGCAGCGTTGGCCGGGGTGAAGATTGGCGATCAAATTCTGGCCCTGAACGGCACGTATTCCGCGACGTCAGCGCCGTTCTACTTTTTCGCGCGCGGGTTGGACGGGCCGCGGGGGAGTGTGGCTGAACTTATCGTGCTGCGCGGTCAGGCGGAAGTCCGCGTCGTCAAGGTGAAACGGACGGTTAGGAAGGGGTAGCGGCCATGCGGATCGAAAATCGTTTGTCGAAGATGCTGGGGGTGGACTACCCGATCGTGCAGGCGCCGATGGGGTGGATCGCCAGGTCACAGCTCGCCTCCGCCGTGTCGAACGCCGGTGGGCTTGGAATCATCGAGACCTCGTCAGGCGAGCTCGACGCGGTGCGCGAAGAGATCAAGAAGATGAAACGGCTGACCACAAAGCCGTTCGGGGTGAACATCGCGCTGGCCTTCGTGCGGGATCCGAACATCGTGAAGTTCGTCGACGATGCGGTGGTGAAGGAGGGTGTGACGTTCGTCACCACCTCGGCCGGCGATCCCGGGAAGTTTTGCCGCGAGTTGAAAGCCTTGGGGCTCACCGTGTTTCACGTCGTGCCGACGCTGAAGGCTGCGCTCAAGGCGGTGGAGGCTGGTGTTGACGGTCTCGTTGTCGAAGGTGGCGAGGGCGGCGGGTTCAAGAATCCGCAGTCGGTGATGACGATGGTGCTGCTGCCGCTCGTACGCGAGAAGGTCGGCGTGCCGATCATCGCGGCGGGCGGGATCACCTGCGGGCGGACAATGGCGGCTGCCTTTGCGTTGGGTGCTGAGGGCGTCCAGATGGGAACGCGGATGGTCTCGGCAGCCGAGTCGCCGGTGCATCAGAACTGGAAGCAGGCGATCATCGATGCGGAGGATACTGGGACCGTGTTCCTCAATCAGTTCTCGCGGCCGGCCTTGCGTGCGCTTCGGACGGAGAAGACGGCTCGGCTCGAGCGCGAGTTGGTGCCGACCTATCAAGGTCCGCCGGTGATGGCGGAGTTCGCGCGGGCGAAGGACCTGTACTTCGGCGGCGACATGGAAGCATCCATCGCGCTCTCCGGCCAAGTTGCAGGCCGTATCGACAGCGTGAAGCCGGTGAAGCAAATCATCGACGAGACGGTGGCTGAGTTCTACGAGACGGTCGGCACGCTTGGGCGGCGGTACAACGGCGCTTGAACTTCGGTGAAAGTTGGTATATATCATTGATATATCTCATTGGAGGTGCTCGTGGAGGCCAAGGCGAAGCTGTTCATGTCGGGCCGGAGCCAAGCCGTGCGTTTGCCGAAGGAGTTCCGCTTTAAGGGGGCGGAGGTCAAGATTCGGCGCGTTGGACTTGGCGTCCTGCTCGAGCCGACCAAAATGTCCACAAAGGAATGGTTCGCCGCACTCGATGAGTTTCCGCACGACTTCATGCTCGACGGCCGAAATCAACCGGCCCCGCAAGAACGCGATCCAATCGAGTGAGCTACTTGCTCGATACGAACATCTGCATCTCGATCCTAAACGACAGGCCGCAAGGCGTTCGTATTCGGTTGGACGATTTGCTTTCTGCAGGTGACGTGGTCGCTGTGTCTGCAGTTTCGAGGTTTGAGCTTCAATACGGAAGTGCCAAGAGCAATCAGGTCCGCAGAAACTGGGATCGGCTCTCGGTTTTCTTTTCGCGGCTTTCCGAGATCCCTTTTGACGGGGAAGATGCGGATGCGGCCGGCGCGGTGCGCGCAATACTTGAGAGGTCTGGGACGCCGGTAGGCGCGTACGACGTCCAGATTGCGGGTCAGGCGCTACGGCGCAAGTTGACGTTGGTTACAGCGAATGTGCGCGGGTTCAAGCGCGTGAAGGGTCTGCGCGTCGAGGATTGGCTCGATCGTGCGAAAGGTTAGCTATGCTCGCACCTGCTTCCGTTTTTGACTATCGCGAACTCGCGAAGCGGCGGTTGCCGCGGTTGATGTTCGACTATGTCGATGGCGGGGCTTTCGATGAGGCGACGCTTCGGGCGAACCGCGACGACCTTTCGAAGCTGAGCCTAAAGCAAAAGGTTTGTCGCGACGTGTCGGCACTTGATACGTCGGTGACGTTGTTCGGGCAACGGATGGAGTTGCCGCTGATCCTGGCGCCTGTTGGGTTCGCCGGCATGATGGCGCGGCGGGCGGAGGTGCAGGCGGCGCGGGCGGCGGAGGCAGCTGGTGTGCCGTACACGCTTTCGACCGTTGGGATTTGTCCGATCGAGGAGGTGCGGGCCGCGACCTCGAAACCGTTTTGGTTTCAGCTCTACATGATGCGCGATCGAGGTGTTGTGAAGGAGATTCTGGCACGAGCACAGGGGGCGAACTGCGGCGCGCTGGTGTTCACCGTCGACCTGCCGGTGTTGGGCACGCGGTATCGCGACATTCGCAATGGCATGGGGGCGCAGCTCTCCGCGGTGTCGAAGTTGCGGTTGGCGGCGAGTTTCGCAGCGCGGCCGCGCTGGATCTACGACGTCGGCGTGCGTGGGCGGCCGCTGACGTTCGGCAATCTTGCGGGCGTGGTGAAGGACGCGAAGTCGCTGGGCGCGTTGTTGCAATGGACGACAACGGCGCTCGATCCGAGTGTGACCTGGAAGGACCTTGAATGGGTGCGCGGGCTCTGGAAGGGGCCACTGATCTTGAAGGGTGTGCTTGATCCGGAGGATGCGAAGGAAGCAGTCGCGGCGGGCGCTGACGGACTTGTCGTGTCGAACCACGGCGGGCGGCAGCTTGATGCGGCGCGGTCGTCGATTTCGGTGTTGCCGAAGATCGTCGAGGCGGTGGGCACGAAGACGACCGTGCTGATGGACGGGGGCATTCGCTCCGGGCAGGACGTGACGCGGGCGCTGGCGCTCGGCGCGAAGGCCTGCATGATCGGGCGGGCGTGGGTCTATGGCGTTGCAGCCAAGGGCGAGCGCGGGGTGACGGCGGTGCTGGAGACGATGAAGCGCGAGCTTCGAACCAGCATGGCGCTGATCGGTAAGTCGCGCGTGGCCGACATCGACGCTTCGGTCGTTGAGAGTTAGGCGATCGGCTTCACGGCTGCGAACTCCCGGCGCATTTCGGCAAAGGTGATCAATTTGTCTTCGACGCGGCGGTTGATGGTGTCTTTGGGGTAGAGGCCGTCCTTGCCGCGTTCGCCGGCCGTTGCGTCGGTGAGAAGGGCGATGCCTTCGTCGATCGTTGTGACCGCGAAGACGTGGAACTGACCGGCCTCAACCGCCTCGACGATTTCGCGGTCGAGCATGAGGTGTTGTTCGTTGGCTTTTGGGATCATCACGCCGTGCGTGCCGTCGAGGCCGCGGGTTTTGCAGAGGGCGAAGTAGCCTTCGATTTTTTCGTTCACGCCGCCGATCGCCTGAACCTCGCCGCGCTGGTTGACGGAGCCGGTGACGGCAATGCCTTGGCGGATCGGAACGTCGGAGAGCGCGGACAAGAGGGCGTAGAGTTCGGTCGAGGAGGCGCTGTCGCCGTCGACGCCGCCGTAGGATTGTTCGAAGACGAGGCTCGCATGCAGCGACATCGGGCGGTTCAGCGCGTAGCGGGTCGAGAGAAACGAACTTAGGATCAGCACGCCCTTCGTGTGGGACGGGCCGCCCATCGCCGCTTCGCGTTCGACGTCGATCACCTCACCAGCGCCGACGCGGACGCGTGCGGTGATGCGGCTTGGCTTGCCAAACGCGTAGCCCCCCAAAGACATCACAGCGAGGCCGTTGATCTGGCCGACTTTGGCGCCGGCGGTGTCGACAAGCATGATCTCACGCTCGATCATTTCCTGGCCGCGCAGGGCGACGCGATCGTGGCGGCGCTTCCAGGCGTCGCTGGCGCGGTCGATGTCGACGGCGTCGATGACTTTGTGCCCCGCCTCTGCAGCCCAGAAGTCGGCCTCGCGCAGATGGTCGGCAAGCGTGCCGATGCGCAGCGAGAGCTTCGAGGCGTCTTCGGCCTCGCGGGCCAGTTCTTCGATCACGAGGGCGACAGCGGCGGGCGAGAGGGCGCGCAAGGCCTCGCGCCTCGCGATCGAGGCGATCAGGCGCGCGTAGTCGTTGGCAGTTGCGTCGGTCCAATCGACAGTGTCTTCGAAGTCGACGGCGATCTTGAAGAGCTCTGCGAAGTCGGGGTCGCCTTCGAAGAGAGCGTAGTAGAGCTGACGGTCGCCGAACAGGATTACTTTGGTCGATAGCGGGATGGTGTCGGGCTTCAGGCCCGCGGTCGCCATGATCGACATGCGGTCGGTCGGGGATTCGATCGTGATCGTGCGGGCGCGCAGGCAGCGCTTCAGCATTTCCCACGCATAGGGTTCGAGCAGCAGGCGGCGGGCGTCGATCAGGAGATAGCCGCCGTTGGCCAGGTGCAGGCTGCCGGGGCGGATCAAGGTAAAGTCCGTGAACAGGGCGCCCATCTGCGCTTGTTGTTCGATGCGGCCGATGAGGTTGCCGATCGACGGATTGTCTTCGACGACGACAGGCGCGCAAGCTTTTGCGCCATCGCCGACGAATAGGTTCACGCGGAAGCGGCGAAAGCGCGGGTCCGCTTCGGTGATCGCTTCGGCCATTTGCATCGGGTGCGGCGGGGCGTCGTCGCGCTTTATCGGCCCTGCGGCCCGGAAGAGGCCGACCTGCTTGACGAGTTCGGTGGTCGTGGTTTCGACGTAGGCGCGGATCTGCGGCAGGTCGGCGACGCCTTGGGCCACGTCTTTCATCACGTCCGCGACGGCAAGGCGGGCGTATTCGCGATCGAGGTCCATGATGCGCTGGCGCCGTTCGCGCTCCCATCCGGGGAGTCGCTCGATCAATGTCGCGAGCTCACTCTGCAGTGCTTCGATGCGCCCAATGATCGCTTTGCGGTCCGCCTCGGGGAGCTGATTGAACGTTTCCGGCGGCATGACGCCGTCTTTGGCGAGCGGCGCGAACGAGAAACCAGCCTGCGTGCGCATCAATGTGATGTCTTGCGCGCGCGCCTTTTCGTTCAAGGCTTCGAACGCCTGTTCCTGCTGGTTGTTCACGTCTTCGAGCGCGGTGCGGCGGCGGGCTTGGTATTCGGCGCTCTCGAAGATGGCGGGGACGAGAGAGAACAACTCGTCGATGGCGTGGTCCATCGCGGCTTTGAATTGGTGCGCGCGGCCGGGCGGCAGCGACAGCGCGCGGGGGCGATCGGGTTGCTCGGTATTGGCGACGTAAATCCAGTCGGCGGGGGCGGGCAACTTCGCCGCGTATTGATCGATCATGCCGCGCACGGTGCTGTGGCGGGCGGTGCCGCGTTCACCGAGCACGAAGAGGTTGAAGCCGGGCTTATCGATGCGGGCGCCCAGATCGAGGGCCTCCAACGCGCGGCTTTGCCCGATCAGACCGTCAAAGGGCTTGAGCTCGGCGGTGGTCTTGAAGCCGAACGACTTCGGATCGCAGACGCGGCGCAGGCGCGCAGGCTTCAGCCGCAAAGGATGCTTCGCCAGATCGTTCGACTTCTCCGCCATGCGTGCCCCATCTCATTGATGTCGTAGGGTGAATAGACGCCAGACGCAGGCCGTTCGCAACCGCCGCAAATCCCCAAAACGCGAGGGACAATCGCCCTGAATCTTCGCTGGCGCGGGCGGGCGCGGACACTATAGTGGCGCCCCGGGGATCGCTTTGCGCTTCAGGCATTCAAGAACATCAGCGACCTCGCGGAGGAGACTTTTCGCGCGATGAATATCCACGCACCGGGTGCGCCGGGCATGAAGCCGACGGACATTTCCAATCCGGACTACTTCCATAAGGTCGTCGACTGCCAGTGGGCGTGTCCCGCGCATACACCCGTGCCGGAATATATCCGGCTGATCGCGGCGGGGCGTTATGCCGACGCCTATATGGTCAATTGGAAGTCGAATGTTTTCCCGGGGATCCTGGGGCGCACGTGCGATCGGCCTTGCGAGCCGGCTTGCCGGCGCGGGCGGGTCGAGGACGAGCCTGTGGCGATCTGCCGACTGAAGCGCGTCGCGGCGGACAACAAGGGCGACGTGCGGGATCGGCTGCCGGGGCCGGCGACAACGAAGAACGGAAAGCGGATTGCGCTGATCGGCGCGGGGCCGGCGTCGCTGACCGTTGCGCGCGATTTGCTTCCGCTCGGCTATCACGTGGTGGTCTACGATCAGGACCCGGCGGCGGGCGGCATGATGCGGACGCAGATTCCGAAGTTCCGCCTACCGGAGCGCGTACTCGATGAAGAGGTCGGGTTCATCACGCATTTGCAGCCGGAGCTGCGGCTGGGCAAGCGCGTCGATAGTTTGAAGGCGGTGTTGGCCGAAGGGTTCGATGCGGTTTTCGTGGGCTCGGGCGCGCCGCGCGGACGCAATCTCGAATTGCCGGGCCGCGCGGAAGCGGCCGCCAACATTCACATCGGCATCGATTGGCTGTCGTCGGTGTCGTTCGGACATACGACGAAGATCGGCCGGCGCGTCATCGTGCTGGGCGGCGGCAACACGGCGATGGATTGCTGCCGCACGTCGCGGCGGCTCGGTGGGGACGACGTGAAGGTCGTCGTGCGGTCGGGCTTTGAGGAGATGAAGGCCAGCCCTTGGGAGAAGGAAGATTCGATGCGGGAGGGTATCCCCATCCATAACTTCCTGGTGCCTAGGGAATTCAAGCATCAGAACGGCAAGCTGACCGGGATGACGTTTGAGAAGGTCAAGGCCGAGTACGACGCGAAGGGTAAGCGCAATCTGGTGCCATCGGGCGAGCCGGAGGTGTTCATCGAATGCGACGACGTACTGGTGGCGGTCGGTCAGGAGAATGCGTTTCCCTGGATCGAGCGGGATGCCGGTATCGAGTTCGACAAATGGGGCATGCCGAAGGTCGACGAGGTGACTTATCAGTCGAGCAATCCGCGCGTGTTTTTCGGGGGCGACGCGGCATTCGGGCCTAAGAACATCATCTGGGCGGTTGCGCACGGTCATGGCGCGGCGATTTCGATCGACCAGTTCGTGCAAGGGAAATCGGTCGCCGACCGGCCGCCGCCGCTGGTCAATCTGATGAGCCAGAAGATGGGCATCCACGAGTGGTCGTACGACAACGACATCGCGCTCGACCTTCGTTACAAGGTGCCGCATCTGCCGAACGAGATTGCGCTGAAGGACGTGAAGGCCGAGGTCGAACTCGGGTTCGACCGGGAGCTCGGCTACAAGGAAACGCAGCGCTGCTTGAACTGCGACGTGCAGACGGTGTTCGCGCCGAAGCTCTGCATCGAGTGCGATGCGTGCGTCGATATTTGTCCGCTCGACTGCATCACGTTCACGGAGAACGGCGACGAGAAAGAGCTGCGCGCGCGGCTCACGGTGCCGGCGAAGAACGCGAGCCAGGATCTCTATATCGGCGACGGGTTGAAAACCGGCCGGGTGATGGTGAAGGACGAAGACCTTTGCCTGCACTGCGGTTTGTGCGCCGAGCGCTGCCCGACGGGTGCGTGGGACATGCAAAAATTTCTTCTTGAAACTGCGCAGGCGGGGCCATGCCAAAGCCGATAGAGGCGACGAACGATTTCGTCGTCAAATTTGCGAACGTCAATGGCTCGGGCTCGGCGAGCGCGAACGAACTTTTTGCCCGCTCGATCTTAAGGATGGGCGTGCCGATCGCGACGCGGAACATTTTCCCGTCGAACATTCAGGGCCTGCCGACCTGGTACGAGGTGCGCGTTTCGGGCGAAGGCTGGGTCGGGCGGCGCGGCGGTGTCGATCTGATGGTGCCGATGAACCCGCAGACCTGGGAGAAGGACGTCAAGGAAGTCGATGCGGGCGGCTATCTGTTCTACGATTCGACGAAGCCACTGCCGCCGTCGAAGTTCCGGCCCGACATCAACGTCATCGGCATGCCGCTGACGGCAATCGCGAACAGCCGGTACGAGCTGCCGCGCGACCGGCAGCTCTTGAAGAACATGATCTATGTCGGTGCGCTGGCGGCGCTGCTCGATATCGATCACGCCGTGGTCGAGAAGCTGGTCGCCGAGCAATACGCCGGCAAGGACCGGCTGATCAAGCCCAACATCGAGGCGCTGGGCTTGGGCCGCGACTATGTGCGGGAACATTTGAAGGGCGCTTGCGGGCTTTCGGTGCGCAAGTCCGACAAGGTCGGGGATCGCATTTTCGTCGACGGCAACGATGCGGCGGCGCTGGGCGCGGTCTATGGCGGCGCCACGGTTTGCGCTTGGTATCCGATCACGCCGTCGACCTCGATGGCGGAGGCGTTTACGAAGCATTGCAAGCGGCTTCGCGTCGATCCGGAGACGAAGAAGAATCGCTTTGCGATCATCCAATCGGAAGACGAGCTTTCGGCGATCGGGTCGGTGATCGGGGCGGGGTGGAACGGTGCGCGGGCGTTCACGGCGACGTCGGGGCCCGGCATCTCATTGATGCAGGAGTTCTTGGGCCTTTCGTATTTCGCCGAGATTCCGGCGGTGATTTTCGACATTCAGCGCGGTGGGCCGTCGACCGGCATGCCGACGCGCACGCAGCAATCGGATTTGAAGATTTGCGCTTATGCGAGCCACGGCGACACGAAGCACGTGTTGCTGCTGCCGGAGGATCCGGGCGAGTCTTTCGAGTTTGCGGCACAGTCGTTCGATTTGGCGGAGCGGTTGCAGACGCCGATCTTCGTGCTGCTCGATCTCGATATCGGGATGAACGATTGGCTGACCAAGCCGTTCAAGTGGGACGACACGCGGGCCTATGACCGCGGCAAGGTGATGACGGCGGAGGAGCTTGAGGCGGGCAAGGAGTTCGGGCGTTATCTCGACGTCGACGGCGACGCCATTCCCTATCGCACGCTGCCCGGCACACATCCGACGAAGGGCGCCTACTTTACGCGTGGCACGTCGCGGAACAGGTATGCGAAGTATTCGGAAGAAGGCTCCGACTACGTCGATAATATGCAGCGTTTGCTACGCAAGCTTGATACGGCGAAGCGGCTGGTGCCAGGACCGGTGATCCGCAGTGCGAGCCAAGCGACGCGCTATGGCGTGATCTATTTCGGCTCGACGTCGGCGGCGATGGATGAGGCCGTCGCGTCGTTGGAGGGGCAGGGCATCCATCTCGATACGATGCGGCTTCGGGCTTTTCCGTTCGCCGACAGCGTGATCGAGTTCATCAACAACCACGATCAAGTGTTCGTCGTGGAGCAGAACCGCGATGCGCAGATGCGGATGTTGCTGGTCAATGAGGGTGCGATCGATCCGGCCCGGTTTATCTCGATCCTGCATTACGACGGGGCGCCGATTACGGCGCGGTTCATCACCAAGGAAATCTCGGAGCGGTTGAAGGCCTTCGGCAAACCCGCCCGCACAAAGGTTGCGTCATGACCTACCTGACCAAGCCGAAGTTTCGGCATCCGGCGCTGGAAAAGAACGAGCGCGGGTTTACGCATCGCGACTATGAAGGTGCGATTTCGACGCTGTGCGCGGGGTGCGGGCACGATTCGATTTCGGCGGCGCTGATCCAGGCTTGTTTCGAGCTCAACATCGAGCCGCATCGGGTCGCCAAGCTCTCAGGCATTGGCTGCTCCTCGAAGACGCCGGACTATCTGTTGGGACAGAGCCACGGGTTCAACTCGGTGCACGGGCGCATGCCGTCGGTGCTGACCGGCGCAAACCTCGCCAATCGAAATTTGCTCTACCTCGGCATTTCGGGCGACGGCGACTCGGCCTCAATCGGGCTTGGGCAGTTCGTGCATTGCGTCCGGCGCGGCGTGAACATGGTTTACATCACCGAGAACAACGGTGTGTACGGGCTGACCAAGGGGCAGTTCTCGGCGACGGCCGACCGCGGCTCAAAGTCGAAGGCGGGCGGAACGAACAACGACGCGCCGATCGATCTGGTCGGTATGGCGCTGATGGCGGGGGCGACGTTCGTGGCGCGCTCGTTCTCGGGCGACAAGGGGCAGCTAGTGCCGCTGATCAAGGCCGCGATGGCGCATAACGGGCCGGCGTTCATCGATGTGATTTCGCCGTGCGTCGCATTCAACAATCACGCGGGTTCGACGAAGAGCTTCGACTTCGTACGCGAGCATAACGAGGCGGTGAACAGGATCGATTTCATCGAAAGCCGCGCGGAGATTACGGTTGACTATGAGCCTGGGACCGGGCGCGATGTGGAGCAGCACGACGGTTCGCTCATCCGGCTGCACAAGATCCACGACGGCTATGACCCGACGAACCGGGTAGCGGCGATGGACTATCTGCAGAAGCATCACGAGCAGGGCGAGCTGGTGACGGGCCTGCTCTATCTCGATCCGAACCCGCGGGATTTGCACGCGTTCTTGCGCACGGTCGACGTGCCGCTGAACCGGCTCTCCGCCAAGGAACTGTGCCCGGGCGCGAAGGCGCTAGAGGCGATCAACGACGAATATCGCTAGGAGCCGCCGAATGAGCCGCATGCAGGGTAAGCGCACGATCATCACGGGCGCGGGGTCGGGGATCGGTCGCGCGTCGGCGAAGCTGTTCGCGCAGGAAGGGGCGGCTGTTCTTTGCGTCGACAAGACGGACGGCGTGCACGAGACGGTCGAGGCGATCACGAAGGCGGGCGGACGCGCGGTCGGGCTGAAGGCCGACGTCGGCGTCGAGGCCGAGGTCAAGGGCTATGTCGCGCGCGCCGTCAAAGAGTTCGGTGGCGTCGATGCGATCTACGCCAATGCCGGGATCACGGGCGGCAGCTATGCACCGATCACGGAGCAGACGGTCGAGCAGTGGCAGGAGATTTTGCGCGTCAACTTAATCGGACCGTTCTTGGCGATCAAACATGTCGTGCCGCTGATGGTGGCGCAGAAGAAGGGCGCGATCGTCTGTACGGCGTCGGTTGCCGGCTTGCGGGCGAACGCGGGGCCCACACCCTATTCGGCGTCGAAGGCTGGCGTGATCTCACTGGTGCAGGTGACGGCGAATGAGCTTTACGGAACGGGCGTGCGCGTCAACGCGATCTGCCCTGGGTTGATCGAGACGGGCATGACGAAACCGATCTTCGATGGGGCGCGGGCGCGCGGGAACGAGGGCAAGATCGGGCAACTCAATCCGACGGCGCGCTATGGGCACCCGGAGGAGATCGCGGCGATGGCGCTGTTTTTGGCGTCGGATGAAGCGTCCTACGTCAACGGCCAGGCGTTCCCGGTCGATGGCGGGCTGACGTCGACGCTGCCGTTTGTGACGCGAAAAAATTAGATGCGTGATACGCGAAACATTTTGGCCGTTCTGCCGCTCGTGTTCGCAGGCTTTCACGCGGGTTCTTCGGTCATCTGCCTCATTTACTACACCTTGCTCTATTTGGTGTCGGCGGAGCATGGCGAGACCGTCGCCTCATTTTTCGCGCACAACGGTTTCATCGGTGCCTATCTGGGAGGTGTCTCAGTCTCCCTCTTGATCACATTGGCGTTCGCCATCTTTCTCTGGTTTGTCAATGCCAAGAGCGCGAGCGATCGCTCCAGAGTTGAGCGGCTCATTGATAACTGGGTCACGAGCCTGGCCCGTAAAGACTGAGCGAAAGTTGTAGTGGGTCGGCCTGCGCGCCCGGCCTAACAAGACAGGAGCTGATGTTGGGAAGCATGTTCGACACACAACGCCTCAAGAAACACGCCGATGCGAACTGGGACGATGCGATCGTTCCGTCGCTGGTGGAGTACATCAAGATTCCGAACAAGTCGCCGGCTTACGACAAGGATTGGGCGCAGCACGGCTATATGGACGATGCGGTCAAGCTGATGGAGGCTTGGGCGCGGGCGCGGCTTTCGACGTGGCCGGGGGCGACGCTTGAGATTGTGAAACTCAAAGGACGTACGCCGGTTCTGTTTTTCGAGATCCCCGCCTCCGCCACGGCTTCGGCGGGCGGGCCCGGCCAAGGCGATGACACGGTTCTGCTTTACGGGCATCTCGACAAGCAGCCGGAGATGAAGGGCTGGTGGGATGGGTTCGGGCCGTGGACGCCGGTGATTAAGGACGACAAGCTTTATGGGCGCGGCGGGGCGGATGACGGCTACGCGATGTACGGATCGCTGGCGGCGTTGCAGGCGCTGAAGGATCAGGGTGTGCCGCATGCGCGCTGCGTGATCTTGATCGAAGCGTGCGAGGAATCCGGATCATACGATCTGCCGTTCTATATTGATCATTTGGCGGGGCGGATCGGGCAACCGTCGTTGGTCGTTTGTTTGGATTCGGGCTGCGGGAACTACGATCAGCTGTGGCTGACGACGTCGCTGCGCGGGAACGGGGTCGGGACGCTGACCGTCAAGGTTCTGACGGAGGGTGTGCATTCGGGCGATGCGTCGGGGATCGTGCCGTCGAGTTTTCGGATTGCGCGGCAGTTGCTTTCGCGGATCGAGGACGAGGTGACGGGCAAGATTTTGCCGAAGGACTTTTACGTCAAGATTCCGCCGCAGCGGATTGCGCAGGCGAAGAAGGCGGCGAAGGTCCTAGGGCCCGAGGTTTATGCGAAGCTGCCGTTCGCGGGCGGGACGTTGCCAATGGCGAAGCAGCTCTCGGAGCTGGTGCTCAATCGGACGTGGCGGCCGACGCTTTCGATCATCGGCGCGGACGGGCTGACGCCGTCGGCGAATGCGGGGAACGTGCTGTTGCCCTATACGACGCTAAAGCTGTCGTTCCGCTGGCCGCCGACGCTGGACGCGAAGAAAGCGATCGAGAAGGTCGAGGCGCTGCTGACGAAGAAGCCGCCGTACAACGCCGAGGTGAAGGTGGAGTTCGACCGCGGCGGCACGGGCTGGAACGCGCCGGCGCTGGCGCCGTGGCTGGAGAAGTCGGTCGCGCGCGCGTCGCAAATGGCGTTCGGCAAGCCCGTCGTCTACATGGGCGAGGGCGGGACGATCCCGTTCATGGGGATGCTGGGCGAAAAATTCCCGGAGACGCAGTTCGTGATCACGGGCGTGTTGGGTCCGCAGTCGAACGCGCACGGGCCGAACGAGTTTCTGCATATCCCGACGGGCAAGCGCGTGACGATGGCGATCGCGCAGATCGTGGCGGATCACTTCGTGCGGAACGAGAAGGCAAAGCCGGCGAAGAAGAAGGGAAAAGCGCGGAAATAGCGGGCCGCTTTACCGCGATGGCGCTTGGGCGTAGCCTTGCTGCGACGGAGGATCCCCATGCACAACTTCATGCGTTTGGATTTGCGTACCAAGTTATTCTTGGTGTCGTTGTCGTTGGTCGCTCTCGGCGCCGGGCTCGCGCTCCAGTTCGCTTAGCGATAACCGCCCCCACTGCGGGGCGGTCGAACGTTCGAGCACGAAGTGCGAGAAGGTTCGGGTGGGGGCGTTGAGCGGTTGGGGTTACCCTCAGACACTCTGGCCCCCCACCCGAAATTTCTCAGGCTTCGCCTTCGAAATTGTCGACCGCCCCGCAGTGGGGGCGGTTTTGTTTGGGGGCAGCTTGGAGCCAGAATTCAGACAGTTTATCGGTACCCACGCACGGGCTGCGTCCGGTCGAACCTTGGCTCGCCCGGTGGCAGGCCTGTGACCGGGCTGGGGTGGCCGTCGAGGCGCATGTTGAAGAGGAAGTAGGTGGGGACGCAGAAGCCGACTTCGTTGCGGTGCAAGCTGCGGATCGTGTTGCCGTTGATTTCGGACGGGGTTGAGACGTTTACGCGTACGCCGTTCTTGGTGTTGCCGTAATCGCGCGCGCTGATCCGGTCGTAGTCCGGGATTTTCTGGCAGATGTAGTCTTCGCGGCAGGTGCGGCTTGGCGAGCACGTGTCGAGCATGCCGCGCACGACACGCGCTTCCAGGCAGACGCCGGCGTTGCTGGAGGCGGCGCAGAGGTCGAAGCCGTTGCCGCCTTGGTTGGCGCAGAGTTGCGGTGGCGGGCTTGCGGGATTGACGTCTGCGAAGTTTTCTTCGGCCTTGGTGCAGTCGCGGCTGGCGCGGCCGAGTGGGGCGCCCGATTGCGGCAGCACGCATCTGAGGTGGCTGACTTCGCTGCGGCTGTAGGCCGAGCCGCCGAACTTCCATTTGTCTTGGAAGGCGAAGAGGTTATAGGCGGGGACCTGGCCGCGATCGCGCGGCGGGCCTGCGACCTCGTTCACTTCGCCGCGCCAGCAGACGCTGCCCGCGGGCGCTCTGCCGCCGGTGACCACACATTCGCCGAAGAGCACGTTTTGGCTGCGCGAGGTGACGGTGCGTTGGCAGGTGGCGCCGGCGACGCAGGCCGGGGCGCCGGCGAAGGCGGTTGGGGTCGTGCACATCTCGCCGACGGTCGCGGCTTCGAACGTGGGTAGCGACTGCGGGCCGTTCCAGGCGGCGGCGGGGAAGGCGGAGTGCGGGCGGAAGCGGTTCGGCTCGCGACCGACGGCGAGCGCCTCGACGTAGGCTTCGCGGCGCGTAATCTCCGCGTAGGCATGCGGGGAGAGCGGTAGTTGCTGGCGGTTGAAGTGATGCGAATAGGTGTCGTCGGCGTAGCCCAGCAGGTGGAAGCCCGCCGTGCCGCTCATCTGGTGGCAACCCATGCAGGTCAGGTTGTTCAGCCGCTCGACTAGGGCTTCGCGCGATTTGATGTGTTTCAGCCGCGCGATGTCGATCGATTGCAGGAGGCCTGGGTTCGCGGCGAAGAGGCGCGAGTAGGGTTTGTTGGCGGTACGCGCACGGCCGAGCGTCGACCAGGAGACGGCGAACTTGGCGAGGAACGCGTCGTCGAAATTGACGACCAGCGTGCCGTTGTCGAGCTTGGCGAGATTGTCGGCTTGCTTCAGAAATTCAACGAAGCGGGCGAGCAAGGCGGGGTTGCGTTCGACGGCCAAGACATCCGGCGTGTTTTCGAGCGGGATGGGCTCCAGCTTGCCCGCGTTCGCGCGGAAGATGCGCTGCATGTACATCGCCTGGCCGCCGAAATCGTGCATGTAGCCGGAGGTGAAGCGCAGCGATTGGAAGTTAAGTTCGATCTGCTTGAAGGTGAGGTCTTTGAGCGTAACGTTCTTCAGCGTCGACGCGGTTTGGGCCCCAAGCCAGCGGCGGGCGAAGGGAGCGCAGTCGGGTTGCTTCGGGTAGGTTTTGACGAGGTTCAGAAAGAAGGGCAGCGATGAGCTTGCCTTCGCCGTGCGGTAGGACAGGCGATAGATGAAGCGGACCTCGCCGCAGCTCGCGCTGTCGAAGTCCACGCGGTCCATACGGTTGATGACGCCGATCAGCTTCATCTCGCCATAGGGGGAGGCGAGCCAACGCTCGTCGAAGTGGCGCGGTTCGTCGCCGTCGTATTCGATCGTGTAGGGATATTGCGAATTGTTCGAGAGGTGGCGGATGAAGTAGCCACCTTTCGTATCCTTCGCCGAGCGTTTGCCCTTGTCTTCGAAGTTGCGGAGGAGGCGCACCATCTCTGGGATATCGCCCGTGTTCGGCGGGATCATTTGCGGCAGTTGATCGGTGCGCGGGTCGTGCGGGAGCTGGCGGCCGACGACATCGGCGAGGCTGCGGTAGAGCGGGTTGCCCGCATACATCTCGTTCGTGCGCGAGGTCTTCGGGCCGCCCAATTGTTCGGAGAGGGTGAAGCCCGAATTCTCCAGCGCGTTCAGTGTCGGCGGGTCGAGGGCGTTGACGGTCGGCTCGGCCGTCGCCGCTCGCGCCAGCAGCGCGAACGCCAGTGCGAAAGTCCAGCGCATTCGTCCCCCCCCTTGGCGCGCTAGCCAAGCGCGAGTATGTGGCCTTCTTCGGGCTTCACTTTGCCGGCGACCATATCACGATAGACGCGTTCGACCTCGGCGTGGCCGCGGCCTTGCTCGATTTTCATCCAACCGTCGACCGAGGCGTTGAAGGCGGTCCAGGCGGCGGCAAGATGCTTTTCCAGGCCGCCGGGTCCCCAATCTTGGTTGCGCTTCTTCACGCGATCGGGCGCGAAGAACATCTGCGGCTTCGGGCCGGGCAGGTCGGCGCTCGACTCCCTGTGGTCCCAGTGCGTGGCGCCGACGGCGCAGCTGTGCTTCAGGTCGCTGGACCAGTGTTTGTGGACCGCGGCACGGATTTCGCCGTTGCCCGCCATGTCGACGAAGACGGCGGTCTTGTCGTGGGGGCTTTGCGCGATCGCGTCGTAGGTCACAACGCGGTCGTAGTACTTCGTCTTTTCGACGAAGCCCGCATTCGACTTCGAGGTGAGGCCGACGACGCTCACTTGGCCACGGCGGTTCGCGTGCAGTAGGAAGGCGAGACCGAGCGAGGTTTTGCTTGAAGCGCTGGACAGCACGACTTCGCGCCCACCGAAGAAGTCGTTGTCGACCAGAAAGTCGTCGATTAGGAACGAGGTGGCGAACAGCGGCCGCAGCAGCGCTTGCTGGTCTTCGCGCGCTTTGTCGTAGGACGGATCGGCGGCGACGCGGGTGTAGGTGTTGTAGACAGCTGCCATCTTTTGGCGATGAGCGGCACCGTCGAAGAAATGATGTGGTGTCGTGCGCGTCGGTTCGACGATCAGATGCGTCGACATCGGGAAGTAGCCGTAGAATCGTTCACCGGGTTTCACGCCGTCGGCTTGCGACTCGACGACGTCGGCAAAGCCCCACACGGGGATCCGGCCCCAACCCTCCGGCGCGGGGAAGAAGTTCCAGTACATCATCATGTCGCCGAAGGCGCCGTAAGTGATGTTGTTGGCGGTTAGGGCGAAGCGGTCGACCTTTAGCAGTGCCTGGCCGGGTTTGAGCGCGAGCGGCGTTTCGACGAACTTCGTTTCGTGAAGGTTCTTGCGGCTGACGAGGAAGTCGGTGGAGGCGGTCATGGGTGTTCCTTTCAATCGAAGTCGGGGCGGCCGGAGCGCATTTTCTTGATGCTGCCGCGGCGGACTTTGTGGTCTACGCGTTCGGCCTTGGCGGCGCGGGAGGGTTTGGTTTTTTTGCGGGGCTTGGGGACGTGGGTGGCCTCGCGGATGAGTTCGATCAGGCGGTTGAGCGCGTCGGCGCGGTTGCGGTCTTGTGTGCGGTGGGTTTGCGCTTCGATCACCAGGATGCCGTCCTTCGTCAAGCGGCGGCCGGCCAGTTGCTGCAACCGGATCGAGACGTGGTCGGGCAGGTTCGGCGAACGGCGCACGTCGAAGCGCAGCTCGACCGCCGTCGAGAGCTTGTTCACGTTCTGCCCGCCGGGGCCGGAGGCGCGGACGAAGGTTTCCTTGATTTCGTCCTCGGCGATCGAGATTTGGTCTGTGACTTTGATCATTTCAGACCACGAATAGCGCCAATTGCATGGCGCGAGAAGGCTTGGCACACTCCGCCGCTCACACAAGGATACGCCCGATGAACTTCCGATTTGCCGCCGTTGCCGCGCTGGCCGTTCTGCTGGCCATGGGCGGTGCGGTCGCCGCTTCCAAGCAGCGCTTGTCGATCGCGACCGGCGGAACCGGTGGGGTCTACTACCCCTATGGCGGGGGTTTGGCGCGGGTGCTGAGCGCACATGTGCCGGGGTTTCAGGTGACGGCGGAGGTCACGGGCGGGTCGGTGGACAACATCAAACTGGTGGGCGCGGGCGATGCGGATATCGGGCTCTCGACCATCGATTCGGCGGTCGATGGGGTCGCGGGCGCCGGCGCCTATAAGGACACGGGACCGCAGAAGATTCAGGCGGTCGCGGTGCTCTACGACAGCTTCGTTCACATCGTGGCGCGCGCGGACTCCAAGATCGGCAAGGTCGCCGATATGAAAGGCAAGCGTGTTTCGGTGGGTTCGGCCGGGTCGAGCACGGAGGCAATTGCGGACCGGCTGTTGGAGGCCGGCGGGTTGAAGCCGATGAAGGACGTGACGCGCGAGAACCTCAGCGTTGCGGAGTCCGTCGGCGCGTTGAAGGACGGAAAGATCGACGCGCTGTTCTGGATCGGCGGGCTGCCGACCTCGGCGATCACGGATCTGGTTACCACCGGCAACACTAAGGTCGTGTTTGTGCCGGCGGCGGATGTGCTGGCCAAGCTGAACGTGAAGTATCCGAACCTCTATCGCTCGTTCACGCTGCCAAAGAGCGTGTATGGGGGCGTGCCGGCGGATGTGCCGGGGGTCGGCGTTGCGAACATTCTTTTCGTTTCGGCCGATATGAAGGCGGACATGGTGGAAAAGATACTCAAGGGCGTGTTCGACAACCTCGCCGAGGTACAGAAGATCCATCCGGAGGCGAAGACGCTGACGCTGAACGGTGCCGCGGCGAAGACGGGGATCGCTTTTCATCCCGCCGCGCTCGCATTCTACAAGGCGCGCGGCGTGAAGTGACACCAAGACGTCGTCATGGCCGGGCAAGCGGAGCGCGACCCGGCCACCCAGTGTCGTTGATCCAAACGGCAATTGCTTTGCGTGCGTCCCTGGGTGGCCGGGTCAAGCCCGGCCATGACGAACTTTCTTGTTCCTATGGTGGTGTCGTGCGATGAGCAGCGACACACTCACCGACGAACAACCGACGCGCAAGCTTGGTGGGCTGATGCGCGGGCTCGTCGGGGCGGTGGCGTTCGTTCTGGCGGCGCTGGCGCTTTATTGGACGCAGTATTCCATTGGGACCACCGCTTACCGGGCGATGTTTTTGGGGCTCGTGCTGGCGCTGGCGTTTTTGCTTTATCCGGCGGTGCAAAAGGGGCGGTATCGGGATCGGGTTTGGATCGTCGATTGGCTTTTGATCGCGATCGGTGCGGCGGCGCTGATCTATCTGGCGACGCATATCGAAGAGGTGAAGACGCGGGCGACGCGGCCGCTGGAGCTTGAGATATGGCTCGGCGGTGCGTTGATCCTTTGTATTCTGGAGGCAACGCGACGTACGACAGGGTGGGCGCTGCCGGCGATCACGGTCGGCTTTCTGCTCTATGCGTTGGCCGGGCCTCATATGCCGGAGCCGCTCGATCATCGCGGGTATTCGATCGCGCGCATCGTCGGGCAGAACTATCTGACGCTTGAAGGCATCTTCTCGACACCGTTGGATGTGGCGGCAACCTTCATCATCCTGTTCACGATCTACGGTGCCGTGTTGGCGCGCAGCGGCGCAGGCACATTCTTCATCGAATGGGCTTTCGCGTTGTTCGGTAAGCGGCCGAGCGCATCGGCGCCCGGGCGGGCGACGGTGGCGTCGGGCTTTCTCTTGGGCACCGTGTCGGGCAGCGGCGTTGCGACGACGGTGACGTTGGCGACGCTGGCGTGGCCGTTGTTGAAGCGCTCCGGCTATCCGCCGAACGTTGCGGGCGGCATTCTCTCCGCCGCGGGGATCGGGGCGTTGCTGTCGCCGCCGACGCTGGGCGCGGCTGCGTTCATCATCGCCGAGTATCTGGAAGTCACCTATCTGGACGTGCTGGTGATGGCGGCGATTCCGACGCTGCTCTATTATCTTTCGTGCTGGCTGATGGTCGAAGCCGACGCGCGGCGGCTTGGCGTTCAGGCGGTGCGCACGAGCGAGGCGTCGGTCTGGGCGCTGACCAAGGCGCACGGCTATCACTTCATCTCGCTGGGCGCGATCGCGGTGCTGCTCAGCCTCGGCATGAGCGCCTTTATGGCGGTGTTTTGGTCGATCGCACTGGGCTTTGCGCTGAGCCTCGTGCGCGCCAATACGCGTCTGACGTTGCTCGAAGGCGCGGCCGCCGGGGTGGTGATTGCGCTTGGCGCTTGGGCGTTCGGCGAGCGCGTGTCGGCTGCGGTCTTTATCGGGATGGCAGCGGCGACGTTCTATTCGGTCGCGATGTGGGTCGGTGCGCGGCGCAAAGGTGTCGCGGTCGCGCCCGGTGCGCTCGCCACGGTCGAGGCGCTGATCGACGGCGCGAAGAACGTCGTCGGCGTGGCGGCGACTTGTGCGTGCGCGGGGATCATCGTCTCCGTGATCACGCTGACCGGGCTTGGCCTCAACGTCTCCGGGTTGATCGTCGAGTTCGGCGGCGGCAGCTTGTTCTTCACGATTCTGTTCGCGGCGCTCGCCATGTGGTTGCTCGGGACCGCGGTGCCGGTGACGGCGTCCTACATTATCGCCGCCGTGATGTTGGTGCCGGCGCTCACCGACGTTGGCGTGGCGGCGCCGGCGGCGCATATGTTTCTTTTCTACTATGCGGTCTTGGCCGACGTGTCGCCGCCGACGGCGTTGGCGCCGTTTGCGGCAGCCGCGATCACGCGCGGCGAGTCGTTCGCGACGATGATGCAGGCGTGGAAGTACTGCCTGCCCGCGTTCCTGGTGCCGTTCATGTTTTGCCTGTCGCCGGACGGGATCGGGCTGCTCATGCAAGGCGACGTGGCGAACATCGTTTGGACCACGCTGACCGCGTGCGCGGCGGTCGCGGCCCTGTCGGCCGCGTTCGGCGGGTGGATCATCGCCGAGGCGAACTTGAGCGAACGCGTGGTCGCGGGGGCGGCGGGCTTGGCGCTCTTCTATGCCGATCCATGGTTCGATGCCGGCGGGTTCGCGCTTGGTGCGGCGGCGATGGTGGCGCATCTTGCGCGGGTGCGGGGTTGGATCAAGGCACCGGTCGACCGCGAGTAAGTGTCAGCCCTGTGGGCCCCGGCGGACAGGCCTTCAGGTAAACTGGTGCCGCCTGCGTGACTCGAACACGCGACCCCCGCATTACGAATGCGATGCTCTACCGGCTGAGCTAAGGCGGCTTCCAAAGAGGCGCGGAAGATATGCGTGCGGCGGGCAACCCGCAACACGCGAATTCAACTCTTCGAGATCAGGCCACAAGCGGCTTGCGGCCTCTACTGAGAACTTTATAGTAGTAAGCGTTGAAGCGCAAGTTTGGGGGAAATTGCGATGCGTCGCATTCGGTTGTTGGGGGCTGGGCTTTCGGTTTTGTTCGCGGTGCAGTGCGCCTTTGCCGCCGACCCGACACCTGAGGAACTTAAACAGAAGTTTCAAGAAACACTGTCGGCGAGCCGGATGGCGCTTGAGGTCAAGGGCGACAAGATCAGGGGGCCGGGCGCCGCCTTTCTAAAGGCGCGGATCGAAGCGTCGCAGTTTGTGCTGATCGGCGAGGAGCATGGGGTCGCCACGATCGCCGATACGGTGCGTGCGATGTTGCCGGTGTTCGCCGGCGCCGGTTATCGCAACTTCGCGATCGAGGTCGATCCCTACACGACGGCGAAGTTGGAAGGACTGCTGCGTTCGGGCGGCACAAAGGCGCTCGCCGGATTCTTGAACACCGAAGATCGCAGATTCGCAGTGCCGTTCTACAGCTGGTCGGGCGAAGCGGTGCTCGCCGATGCGTTCGTGCGCGCGAACGGCGCGTCCGCGCCGGCGCTTTGGGGGCTCGATCAGTTGTTCATCGGCGCGGCGGCGGTGCATCTCAACGATCTCGCGAGCGGGGCTTCGAATGCGGAGGCGCGCGCGCTTGCTCAGTCGCTGGCCGGCAGAGCGAAGGGAAATCTTGAGTTCTTGGGCAAGGTCGATTTGCCGGAACTCGGGAAGTTGCGGTCACTGCTCGGCGACGAAAAGGACCGGGCGCTCGCGCAGTTGGTAGACGACATGATCCTGTCGGCGCGGATCTACCAGCCGTTTGTCGGCATTGACAGCGGTTTGAGCGTCTATGCAGCGAACCTCGAGCGTGAGAATTTGATGAAGCGGACGTTCCTTGCGCGCTATCAGGGAGCGGGTAAGCCGAAAGTGTTCTTCAAGTTCGGCAGCTATCACATGATGCGGGGATTGTCGGGAACGCATGTACCGTCGCTTGGCAATTTCGTCGCCGATCTTGCGCAGGCGGAAGGGAAGAGCACGTTTCATCTCCTGATCTTGTGCGGACCGGGGACGAAGGCCGGCGATCTGATGGGCAACGCCGCGCCGTGCGACTTCGATCTCGGCAAAGACTTTCCGGATCTCGTCGGGTTGTTGGACGCAAAGGTTCCGACGCTGTTCGACCTTGGACCGTGGAAAGACAAGCCGCGGCGCTGGGTGCATCTGTCAGAAACCGTCCGCTCGACGATTTGGGCGTTTGACGCAATCTTGTTCGTGCCGAACGGGAAGCCGGCTGTGGCGCTGAAGTAGGAAGAAATTCGCCGCGAGCGTCAGCTGCTGGCGCGTTGCTTTTCTTTGTGGTGAAGTTCCCTTCTTTGGAACGGGAGCCCCATGCGTTTTAGCGTTGTCGTGGCGGCAGGTCTGCTGCTCTCGGGATGCGTTCACGTTGAGGAGCGTGGCGCGCAGCCGGCGGCTGCCGGGCGCGCCGAGCCCGTGTCGTACCGGGTGGTGCGCTCGCTCACCACGGAGGTGGGGCCACGGCTTGCCGGGTCGCCGCGCGAAGCGGCGGCGCGCGACTGGGCGGTGCGGACATTCAAGGAGCTCAAGTTTTCGCGGGTTGCGATCGAGCCCTTTACGATCAAGGGGTGGGAGCGGGGCGAGGCAGCGCTCGAAATCGTGTCGGCCGGCGGACAATCGCTTGCGGTTGTGGCGCTTGGCGGGTCGATCGCTACGCCAAAGCGCGGCATTACGGCGGAGGTTGCGCTCGTTGCTTCGTTCGACGATTTGCTTGCGGCGCCGCCCGATGCCTATAGGGGCAAGATCGTTTACATCGGCGATCGTATGGCGCGGGCGCGCGACGGGTCGGGTTATGGTCCTGCTGTGCGCAAACGCAGCCGCGGCGCGGTCGAGGCGGCGAAGCGCGGGGCGCTAGCCGTCGTGATCCGCTCCGCTGGGACCGATCCTTCGCGTTTTCCGCATACGGGTGCAACGAACTACGACGAGGCCGTGAAGAAGATTCCGGCGGCGGCGATCTCGAATGCGGATGCAGATCAGATCGAGCGGCTTGCCGCGATGGGATTGGCGGTGCGGTTGAAGCTCTTCCTCTCCTCGCGCGGGGTCGCGGCGGCGCCTTCAGGTAATGTCGTTGCCGACATCGTGGGCGTCGAGAAGCCGGAGGAGATCGTGCTGTTGGGCGCGCATCTCGACTCGTGGGATTTGGGAACGGGGGCGATCGACGATGGCGCTGGTGTTGCGATTGCGATCGGCGCGGCGTTGAAGGCTGCGGGGCCGGCGTTGAAACCGAAGCGCACGATCCGCGTCGTGCTCTTCGGGGCGGAGGAGCCCGGCGGTCAGGGTGGCGAAGAATATGCAAAGCTGCACGCGAAGGAGCGGCATGTGCTGGCAACGGAGGCTGATTTCGGTGCGGGGCGGGCGTGGCGATTTTCGACGAAAGTGAGCGAGGTGGATCTGCCGTTCTTCGATGCGATCGGGCGGGACTTGGAAGGTCTGGGGCTGGAGCGCGGCAACAACAAGTCCGGCGGCGGGACCGACGTCGCGCCGCTTGGTAAAGCGGGTGTGCCGATCATTGGAATCACGCAGGACGGTACCACCTACTTCGACCATCATCACACGGCGAACGATACGCTGGACAAGATCGACGTCGAGGCTCTGGAGCAAAACGTCGAAGCCTACGCGCGCGTGGCGGCGGCAGTGGCTAATCGGTGAGCGGGAAGAAGAAGGAAGAGAAACGCTCTCTTCGTTTTCTTCTCAGTCCTGCGGCGGCAGTGGTGTCGGGTAGAGGAACTCGCGGACGGCGCGGGCGCTTTGTTCGGCGGCTTCTTCCATCGGGAGGTGGCCAACGTTCTTGTAGACGATGAACCGCGAACCCTTGATCGCGGCGTTGTAGGCGTCGCCCATATCGCGCGGGGTCAGGGTGTCGAGTTCGCCCCAGAGGATCAGTGTGGGCGTTGCGATCTTGGAGACGTTGTCGGCGATGACGGTGTCGAACGGGGTTTGGAAGCGCTTTAGGCTTGCGGCGCGGGTGCCCGCGCGGCGGTTCAGTTCCCAATAGCGGTCGATCATTTCCGGCGTGACGAGGGCATCGTCGACGATCGCTTTCTTGAGACCGTCCTCGAAGAGCGAGCGCGGCGAGACGAACAGCAAAACGTTCTGGATCACCGGCATGCGCGCGATGCGGAAGCCGAGGCCCGGATCTTGCGGCGTCTTCGTCGGCATGCCGCCTGCATCGACCAGGATCACATGTGTCAGGCGCTCCGGATGCATCAGCGCGAAGCGCGCCGCGACGCCACCGCCCATGGAGTTGCCGGCGAGCGCGAAGCGCTGCACGCCCATGGCCCTGGTGAAGAGATCGACGAACTTAGCCATGCCCTCTTGGCTGTAGTCGTCGCCGGGCACCGCGCCGGTCAGTCCGTGGCCGGGGAGATCGACGCTGATGATGCGGAACTGATCGCCGAGCTGACCGGCCCAAGGTTCCCACGTGTGCAGCGACGCGTTCGAGCCGTGCAGTAGCACCAGCGGCATGCCGTTCTTCTGGCCTTGGTCGCGGTAATGCACTTTCGCGCCGGAAGGAAGGTCGATGAACTGCGACGGCGGGGCGCCGTACTTTGTGACCAAAATGTCGGCCGGCATATCGGGATCGGAGAACGCGAAGACGAGGCCCGCGATCGCCAACCCAATGATCGAAATCAGAACCAGAATGCCACGAAGAAACGCCATCACCAGGACCCACTTTTTTTGCGGCGGCCGTTGTCGGTGCCGAATACGTCGTCCGCGTCGGGACCGGGATCGTCCGGGGCCCTGGGCGGCCCATAGAAGATGGGCTCCTCGGCTGCGGGCGATACATCGCGCATAGTGTCGCTAGCCGCGCGCAGGGGCGGACGAATCTCGTCGGTTTTCACGGTGTCGCGATAGAGAACGTGGCTTGGTTCCGGGGCGCCTGCGAAGGCGGAGGCCGTCTCGGTCGGGGACATGGTTTCGACCGCGCCGCGCGAACCCGACTGCCAACTCAGCGTGTCGAAGGCGCCGCAGGAGGCGCAGGTCGCCGACCAGTCGGCATGCGTGCGGGCGCAGGCGGAGCAGACCCAGTGCGCGTCGCGCGGGGCGCGGTGGGCACGGGTGGTCCACTCACGGGCGGCCAAGCTTTCGCCGCCGAAAGCTTGCTCGATGTCGGCCATCAGCAAGCACACGCGTGCGACCGGGAAACGTTCGGTCAGCGGACGCAAGGTCTCGCGCGCTTCGTCGAAGCGGCCGGCGGAGATCGCCACGGCGGTGCTAAGAATCTGGCTCTCGGGATGTTCCGGGTTCATGCTGGCGAGACCCGCCAGGCGCTTCGCGCGTGCGTTCGGCGGCTCTTCCGGTTTCAGGTTTGCGTAGGCGCGTGCGAGATCGGGATGCGGTTCTTGCGCCCACGCGGTCTCGATCAAGCTTGCGGCTTTCCAGTGTTTGCCTTGGGCGGTGTAGTGCTTGGCGGCGATGAGCGCGGCGGGCGCGAAGCCGGGCGCGAGCGAGAGCGCTTCTTGCGCGCGGGCGAGGGCGACTTCAGCGTCAGCTTTGCGTTCGGCGTCGTTCGCGGCCGCAGCCGACAAGACCGCGCGGCGGCGTTTGGCGATACCGGCGTCGATGAACTTTGCGCGCACTTGGCCATCGAGCGCGTCGGCTGCTTGGTTCCAGGCGCGCTTCGAGAGCTGCAAGTCGAACAGTGCGTTCAACGCCCAGCGCGTCTTCGGACGCAGCACGCGGGCGCGCTCGGCGATCGAGATCGCTTGGTCGGTGTCGCCCCGGCGGGCGGCGGCCATGTAGAGACCGCGCAGACCCAAGAACTCCGTCTCCTTCGTCTGCAGCATTTGGGTGTAGGTGCGCTGCGCGCCTTCGTCGTCGCCTTCGAGCTGCGAGGCTTGTGCTTGCAGCAGAAGGGCGAGCGGCGGTTCGCCGACGAGCGAGACGGCCTTGCGGGTTTGGCGGCGGGCTTCTTCTTCGTCGCCGGCCGCAACTGCGACGAGACCGCGGGTCAGCGCCGCGAAGCCCTTGCGGCGGCGGCCCATCGCGCGCCAGCGGAAGAATTCCGCCGGTGCATCAACGAAGGTCGAGATGATGCGGTAGACGGTGATCGTGGCAACGGCGAGCAACACCACCGCGACGGCGGCGACGCCGAGGCCCATGCGAATCTCGCGGTCCGACAGGGTAATGGTGACGATGCCGGGCAACTCGGCGACGGCAACGGCGATCGCGGCCATGACGGCGATCAAGAGAAAGAACCATAAGGCGCGGAGCATGTTCGTCCTTATGGCAGCGGCAGTTGCGGGACAGGATCGGTGCTGTTCGCGCCCGAGAGGGCTGCGATCGCACCGGTGTTCAGGTCGGCCAGGTCGCGTTCGAGATTCACGCGGGCACCGGCTTCGGCAAGCCAAGGTTTCAGTTTCTCACGCGCGGCGCCGCGGATGGCGCGGATCTCTTTGACGGCGGCGTTGAGGTCACCGGCCTTCATGCGAACTTCGGCACGGGCGAGGCGGGCTTCGGTCGTGTTGCCTTTCGTTTCGCCGACAGGACGCGACGAGATCAGGGCGCTCATATTGGCGGCGAGGCGGGTCCACATGTCTTGGCTTGTAGCGACACGCTCGGCATCGAGCGCGGCGTCGGCTGTACCGCTGAAGGTTGCGATCAGCGTGCCGGTCGTCGGCAGGCCCTTTGCGGCGAACGGTGCGATTTCGGCCAGGCGTGCATCGCCGGGCATCATGTTGGCGACGACATCGAACTCGGTCTTGAACGGCGCGGAGGCTTGCGCGGCGCGAGTCAAGTTCGCGATGGCGGTGGCAAGCGTGGCGCGGCGGGCGAGGTCGAGGATGTCGGACTGTTCGAGCTTAGCCAGGCGCTCGTCGACTTTGGCGACGTTCGCCCCCAGTTGGTCGAGCGCTTGCTTGGCCGCTTTCAGATCGTCGGGTGTCGTTGCGCTTTTGGTTTCGAGCGCGGCGAGGCGGGCGGCGAGGTCAGTGGTGGCTTTGGGCTCAAGTTGCGCCAAGGCACCGTTGACGCCGGTGCCGACTGCCGGCGCCAACGCGCCGGTGAGATTGGCGATGTTGCCGGCGATCGTACCGGTCGCGAGCGCGGTCTCGGTCGCCTTCAGCCGGCTTTCCAGTTTGAGGACGCGATCACGCAGACCTGCGATCGGCGTCTTCTCGTGCGAGAGGCGCGCTTCGAGTGCGCTGATGCGGGCGCTGAGGTCGCCGGAGATTTTGGATGTCGTTTCATCCGTCTCCGGCCAGAAGCGGGTGATCAGAGCGCCCAAAAAGGCGGCGACCAGCAGCAGCAGTAGAATGCCGACGCCGTCGCGCCAATCTTCGATCAGGCCGTGGCGAACGCGGCGGTCGGGCTTGGTTTGGTCGGTCAGGGTCATGCGCTCGTTCTTAGGCCCGAGAGGTTGCGATGGCGTTGCGGGCGGAACGTACTGGGGGGAGGCCGGCGCCTCAAGGCGCGAGCAGGTCCAGAAGGGCTGCGGCTGTAGGCTTTTCTGCCGTTTGGACCCGGCGAAATGCCAGCGGGGCCAAGGCGTTCGCAACTGCAGCGCTCAAGCAGAGCGCCTGCACGCGGCCGCAGGCGGGCTCTAAGCCCGTGTTTTGGATCAGCGTTGCGAACAGGGTGGCGGTACGTGGGGAGAAGAGCGTGACCGCGTCGATGAGGCCTGCAGTCAGTTCTGTCGTCACCGCGCCAGAGAGCGTTTGCGCGGCGTGGGCCTCATAGATTTGCGCGGTGCGGACCGTGAAGGCCGGGAGGGCTGCTTTGAGGTCACCCGCCGTGACCGTTCCCGTCGCATGAAGGATCGCGCCGGCGGTTGGCTTCAGAGTCGCGGCGATGTGTGCGGCGAGACCGTTGACGCCTTCGCCGGGGCTTTCGTCGACGTTTCGGAATCCCAGTACTTTCGCTTCGGCGGCGGTTGCGGGACCGACGGCGATGATACGGATGTCGCGCGCAGGCGTGCGCGCGGCGGTGGCTCGCGCGCCGTTGGCGCTGGTGAGCGCGATTGCTTGGACGCCTTTGAGATCGAGCGGTGGGCCCGAACGGAAATCGATGTCGATCAGAGGCTCGATAATCGTGGTGTGGCCGCGGGCGTGCAGGAGGGCGGCGAAGGCCTCGGCGTCGTGGCGTGGTCGGGTGACGAGGACGCGCATCGCTAGACGGTGAAGAAGTGCGGGCCGGCGCGGGAGAGCAACTCGCGGCCGGCGTCGGTGCCGATCGCTTCGGCGTCCTGTGCGGTCGTAACCTTTGCGCTTGCACGCGCGACGTCAACGCGTTTGGCGCCATCGGGCGAGAGAACGCAGCCGTTGAAATCGATCGTATGCGCATTGCGCCACGTGGCGATCCCTGCAATCGGGGTGCGGCAGGACCCGCCGAGCGCCGCCTGGAACGCGCGCTCCAGCGTGACGGCAAGGTCGGTGTCGCGGTGGTTTGCCGAGGCGATCAACGCGCGCGTCTTGTCGTCGATGCCACGGATCTCGATGCCGATGGCGCCTTGGGCGACGGCGGGGAGCATCTCTTCGTTCGAGAAGATGTGGCTGGCGTTGGCTTCGATGCCGAGGCGCTTAAGGCCGGCCAATGCGAGGACCGTGGCTTGCGCGATGCCGTCATCGAGTTTGCGCAAGCGCGTATCGACGTTGCCGCGGAACTCGACAAGCTGGAGATCGGGCCGCGCGTGAGCCAGCATGGCGCGCCGGCGCACGGAGCTCGTGCCGACGATGGCGCCTTTCGGCAGCGTGCTCAGCGTGGCGGCGCTTCGGCTGACGAAAGCGTCGCGCGGGTCTTCGCGCGGCAGCATGCAGGCGACGGTGAGGCCGTCGGGCATCACGGCGGGCAGGTCTTTGAGCGAGTGAACCGCGCAATCGATCGTGCCCGCGAAGAGTGCGTCTTCGATCTCTTTCGCGAACAGGCCCTTGCCGCCGATGTCGGCCAGCGAGCGGTCTTGAATTTTGTCGCCCGTCGTCTTGATGACGACGACTTCGGTGCGGGCTGCGGCTTCGTCGGCGCTCCACCGGTGTGCGCGCGCGAGAGCCGCGATAACCATCTCGGTCTGAGCCAGCGCGAGCTTGGAGCCGCGGGTGCCGATGCGCAGGCGAGATTGCACGCGAGAGGGACCTGGTGTTAGGGGATGGCGCGTGCGCGGAAAGCTAGCGATGTTCGTCGCGCGACGCCACCTTCTCGCAATGGTGAAATGTGCCTCAAACGCTGACAATTCTGGGCATTGAAACGTCGTGCGACGAAACGGCGGCGGCGGTCGTGCGCGGAGCGCCGCCGGGACCAGGGCAAATCCTGTCGAACGTCGTCGCGGCGCAGATCGCCGAACACAGACCTTATGGTGGCGTCGTCCCCGAAATCGCGGCACGGGCGCATGTGGAGGTGCTTGACCGCGTGATCGAGTGCGCGCTCGTTGAGGCAGGACTCACGCTGAACGAGATCGATGGCATCGCGGCGACAGCAGGCCCTGGGCTAATCGGCGGCGTGGCCGTCGGGCTCACCACCGCGAAGGCGCTTGCGCTCGGCACAGGCAAGCCGCTGATCGCGCTCAATCACCTCGAAGCTCATGCGCTGACGGCGCGGCTGACGAACGGCGTTGCATATCCGTTCTTGCTGCTGCTTGTGTCCGGGGGACATTGCCAGCTCTTGGTGTGCGAGGGCGTGGGGCAGTTCACGCGGCTCGGCACGACGATCGACGACGCGGCCGGCGAGGCGTTCGACAAGTCAGCAAAGCTGTTGGGCCTCGGCTTTCCGGGCGGTCCCGCGATCGAGCAAGCCGCGCGCGGCGGAAATGAGAAGCGTTATCGATTCCCGCGACCCTTGGTCGACGAAGATGGCTTTGATTTTTCCTTTTCCGGTTTGAAATCGGCGGTGCGGCGTGTGGTCGATGACGGCGATATGACGGACGCCGCCGTGCGCGACGTCGCGGCGAGCTTTCAAGCGGCCGCCGTCGAGGTGTTGGTCAAGCGTACGCGCAAAGCAATGCATGCCGTTCGAGCGCGCGGAATCGCGCGCATTGTCATCGCGGGGGGCGTGGCCGCGAATAAGAGTTTGAGCGCCGGACTCTCGGATGTGGCGCGCGCCGAAGGCTTCGATCTCGTCGTGCCGCCGGTCGGCCTTTGCACCGACAACGGCGCGATGGTGGCATGGGCGGGGCTGGAACGGCTCGCACTTGGACTGACCAGCGGCCTCGACTTCGGCGCGCGCGCGCGGTGGCCGCTGGATGCGTCACGCGCAGGTATCGCGGGTGCGAAGTCTTAGGGATTTCCAGCAACCGCCGTTTCAGGTTGCGCGCACGTACCCGATCACGAGTTCGTTCCTTAGTGAGGTGACCATCTTGTGCTTGCCCCTCACCTTGGGGTGAAGTTGTGGCCACACAAGGGGTGACTGAATGAGCGCACCGGATTTTGGGCCGATTTGGTTGCGGCCGCACTGGGTGTATGCCGCCGGGATGGGAGGGCTTTGGGCCATCTTCGTCTCGGCGATGGCGGGGCTCTATGTGGCTTTGCGGCTTGCGACCGGCTACGGCGCGTCGCCGGGCGAGATTGCGTTGTTCTTGGCGGCTGACGCTTGCATTGCGCTGGTGGTCGGCTGCTGGCTGTTCGGCCGCGCCGAGCGGTGGGCGCACGAACGCCGCCCGATCGCCGCCGTCGCAAAGACGATTGCGCAATGGGGCATCGCCGCGGTCGCCGCGATCTCGGTGCTGATACTCACGGTTGCCTTGGCGCGCACAGAGGCGGCCTGGGAGCACACCGTGCTGACCCATGTCATTTCGCGGTGGCCTACCGCTCTTGTCGACTTAGGGTTCTTCTTTGCGATCGCGCTCTCGGTGGTGCCGGTTCCGTATTTGAGGGCAGCGCATGACCGTGGAGACGCGCCTAAGCGTACCGAAGGCTCGCAAGATGCACGAATCCTGATACGTAACGGCAAGGGGGATGCCTTCGTTCCGATCGAGACCGTGGTTGCGGTCACCGCAGCGGAGAACTATGTCGAACTGCACTGCGGCGAGCGTTCGTATCTCCACCGTGCGACGCTCGCACAGATGGAAGCACTCTTGGGTCCGCCGGATTTCATGCGGGTGCATCGCGGGGTCATCGTTCGCCTTTCGGCCGTTGCTGCCGTTGAGCGGCCGCGGCCGAACCAAGTGACGCTAACGCTACGCGACGGGCGCACATTTGGTGTGGGGCGTTCGTACCGGTCGGACGTACTCTCGGCGCTCAAAGAAACCGTTCGTCCCGCGATCTGAACCGTTCATCCCACGGCTGTTTTTCGTTGGCGCAGGTTTGGGCAGGCTCCCCTCGGTTCGTTCCAAGGGAGCCCGACTCTATGAAAGTCCTCGGCCGTTTCACAGTGCTTAGTTTTCTCGTCGCTGCAATGCCGGCGTTCGCCGAGAACCCGCCGCCGAAACCCGAACCGGGCGTGATGCGTTTTGCGGGCCGGGCGCCCGAGATGGAGCCGTTCCAGACCCTCGTCGGAGCGTGGCTGGTGACTCAACGCTTCTACCGTCCTAAGCGCGGAATCTGGGAGCAGGGTCCGGGTTTCGACATGACATTCACGGCAAGATACGAGGGGATGTTCATCGACTCCGAGCAGGTCATTCCCTTCACGGACACGCAGAGTTGGCGCAATACGTTTGTCATCTCTTACGACAAATTCCGTCGTGTTTATCGCTTGGCCATGATGGATGGGATCGTCGGTCTGATGGACATCTTCGAGGGTGAGCGCGTCGGCGACCAAATCGTACTCGACGATGTGCGCACAAATACGCCCGGCCCCAACCTGCGGGGCGATCTGGAGTATGTCCAGATGACGCTGTCGTTTCCTGTGCCGGATCAGTTCCTTATCGCCGTGCGGGCGCGGCGCGAAGGCCGATGGGTGGAGATGCTGCGGTATGAACTCGCCCGCAAGAAGTGAGCCTCCGGCCGGCACGCTGCAACGGGCGGCTGGAGATGAAGGTTTTCGGCCCACGGTTCCGCCAGTGCGGCTGTGACTGACAATGAGGCGATGGTGGCTTGGGTGGGCTTGGGCGATGCGCGAGGCCGCTTTTGGTGAGGCCGCGGGTGCACGGTGTGACGCGCTCGCTGAAAATGTCTGAATTTGGCCGATTTGACGCTGTGCGAGTCGGAGTTTCTGGCCCGGAAAAGCGGACGGGCGGCCGGGGTTACCGGACCGCCCGTTTGGGCTTTGAACTGGTCACGGGAGGATTAGAGCCAGTTCATCGTGTTGACCAGGAACGCGAGGCCATAAGCGCCGAGCACGAAGCCGGCCACAGTCGTCGAAATCCGGGTCACCAGGTCGTTGCGGTTTGTCATCGAAGTCTCTCCTTTGAAATCGTTTGCGGGGTTCTTGTCCCGCGGTGATCTCTATGTAGACGACCCCTGATCGAAAATCAATGAATGAAATCGTTTTTGTTCACTCATCAGCCAAAGTGCGACGTCCTGCCGCAGTTTGTTAACCGTTGGCGAGCTTCAGATGGTAACTAAAGTGTCGGATTTCTGCGCTTCTGCCGCCTTGCGGGGGCGCTCCCGGCCTGCGCCGCCATCGTCCAGGCCGTTCAGTAATAGGTGAACGACCCCTTCAAGCTCTCTCTCCAGTTTCTCGTAGGGGAGCTTGGAATGGAGCTGCGGGTAGCGGAATTTCATGGTCGCCGACTGGAGCATCTCGGCCGTAAAGACCACGTCCTCGATGTCGAATTCGCCGGAGGCATTCCCAGCGGCGAGAATCTCGGAAAGGAGGGCACGGTGCAAAGCTAGGATTCGGTTGGCGAATTGTGGGCGCTCCGAGGAGATAACCCGCGCCATCTCGTAGACCTGCTTGTCGTATTCCAGCTGCTCATAGGTGAGCCGCATGTCGGCAAAACAGAAGTCGCGGAGCCGTTCCTTGGCGGAACGGTTGGGGCGGCGGAGCACTTCCCGAAGCTTGGAAATCGCCTCTTCGCCCGCTTCGGTGCTGATTGCCTCGGCGATGTCCAGCTTCCCGGGGAAGTACCGGTAGAGATTGCCAGGGGACATGCTACAGTCCGCAGCGATCTCGGCCATCGTCGTTTTGGCGTAACCGTAGTGAACGAAACGCTTTTTTGCCGCTTCTAGGATGTTTCCTCGGACTGTGTCTTTGCACAACATTTGTGCGGGAATGTATACGAACCGAGTAAATATTCAACAAAACATTCACGCGAATCGCAGGTGTGATCGTGTCGAGAGCGGGCGAGCCGGGGATAAGCCATATCGGAGTGGTCGGGGCTGGAGCCTGGGGAACGGCGCTTTCTCAGGCGATAGCGGTCGCTGGGCGGTCGGTCATCCTCTGGGCTCGCGAGGCTGAGGTTGTCTCTCAGATCCGGGGTGAACGGGAGAACCAAGCGTTTCTTCCAGGCGTTAACCTCGCCGCCGAAATTCATCCGACAGGCGAATTTGAGCGGCTTTCCGGCGCGGATGCGCTTCTGCTGGTTTGTCCGGCGCAGCACCTACGATCTATCGCGGCGACGCTTTCCTCGCATGTCCGTTCCGAGGTGCCGGTGCTCATCTGCGCCAAGGGGATCGAGCGGGGCTCGGGCAAGCTCATGAATGAGGTCGCACGGGAGGCTGCGCCGGGCTTGTCGTTCGGGATGCTTTCGGGTCCGAGTTTCGCAGGTGAGGTTGCGCGCGGTCTGCCGTGTGCCGTGACCTTGGCGTTCGGCGATCAAGCGGTCGCGGAGCAGCTTGCGCGGGCGATCGGGACCACCGCGTTTCGACCTTATGTCTCCAGCGATGTCGTTGGGGTTGCGATCGGCGGGGCGGTGAAGAACGTGCTTGCGATCGCTTGCGGCATCGTTGAGGGGCGCGGGTTTGGCGAGAGTGCGCGGGCGGCGCTCACCACGCGCGGGTTTGCGGAGATGACGCGGTTCGGCATGGCGCTAGGCGGGCGGATTGAAACGATGGGCGGGTTGAGTGGGCTCGGCGATCTCATGCTGACGGCGTCGAGCCGGCAGTCGCGGAACTTCTCGTTGGGCGTACGCTTGGCGGAGGGCGGACGGGTTTCCGATGGCGGGCCGCTCGCCGAGGGCGCGGCGACCGCCGAGGCGTTGGTGATGCGGGCGCGGGCGGTTAGGGTCGAGATGCCGATCGCGGAAGCGGTCGCCGACATTGTTGCGGGCCGAACGGGGGTCGATCAGGCGATCGACGCGCTGCTGTCGCGGCCGCTGAGGAGCGAACACTGAGATGCTATACGCGTTGATTTGTACCGACAAACCGAATGCGCTCGCCGTGCGGATGGAGGCGCGATCACGACACTTGGCTTACATCGAGCAGCATCTAGCGCAGGTCAAGATCGCGGGGCCCTTCATGTCGGACGACGGTGCGACAATGGCCGGAAGTTTGATTGTGATCGAGGCGGACGATCTGGCCGCCGCGCGCGACTTTTCCGCGAAGGATCCTTATGCGCTTGCCGGGTTGTTTCAGAGCGTAGAGATCAAACCGTGGCGCTGGACGATCGGGGCGCCGAAGGGGTGAGAGGATGGCTTACTGGTTGTTGAAGACCGAACCTGAGACGTTTGGTTGGGAGCATCAGGTCAAGCGCGGTGCGAAGGGCGAGCCGTGGAGCGGCGTTCGCAACTTCACGGCCCGGGACAATTTGCGATCGATGAAGAAAGGCGACCTGGCGCTCTTCTATCATACGGGCAAAGAGAAAGCGGTCGTCGGCGTCGTGAAGGTGATCAAGGAGGCCTACAAGGATCACACGGCCGAAGAGGATTTTTGGTCGATGGTCGATGTGATTGCCGTCGAGCCGTTTCCGGTGCCGGTGACGTTGGCGCAAGTGAAGGCGGAGCCGAAGCTGGCTGCTATGGCGCTCGTGAAGTACTCGCGGCTCTCGGTGCAGCCGGTGACGGATGCCGAATGGAAGCTCGTGCGCAAGATGGGCGGGTTTAAGGGCTGATGAAACACGCGGGTGAGGCGGCGCTGGATGAGTTGGAGCCGTTGCTGGGGGCGTTGCGAAAGTTGCCGCGATTGAGGGAGAAGAAGCGCGGGACGTTCTATGTTGGATCGAAAGCGTTCCTGCATTTTCACGAGGATCCGGCAGGGCCGTTTGCGGATTTGAAGACAGTGCTCAGCGGGGACTACGAGCGGTTTCGGGTGCGCACGGCGAAGGAGCGGGCGTTGGTGTTGGCGCTGGCAAAGCGCGCGCTGGCATGAGCGTTGTCGTTTGCCGGGCGGATGAGATTGGCGAGGGCTGCGCGCGCGGGTTCATTGTCGGAGAGGCGCGGGTCGATATTGTCGTCGTTCGGCGCAGCGGTGTGTTGCGGACGTATTTGAATTCCTGCCCGCATCAGGGGACGCCGCTGGAGACGTTTCCGGATCGCTTCTTGGATCAGAGCGGGTTGTTGCTGTGCTCGACGCATGGGGCGCGGTTTCGGGTTGAGGACGGGCATTGCGTGAGCGGGCCATGCGTGGGGAAGTCTTTGCGGGCGATTGCGTGCGCGGTCGAGGATGGGGTGGTTGTGGTTGATCTTCGGGGGGCTTAGCGCGTGGCGGCGCCGAAAGATTTTCAACACGAAGAACACGAAGGGCGCACGAAGCGCCACCAAGATGCTGCGGTTGTGTCGAGGCTTGCTGTCTAACCACGGGCGCGGCGTCTCCTGGATGAGAAGATTGGGCGCTTCGCGCCCGAAAGATTCTCTGTGGTTAGACAGCAGGACTCTGAACGGGCGGAGCGTCTTGGTGGCGCTTCGTGCGCCCTTCGTGTTCTTCGTGTTGAAGTCTTTCTTTCTGCTCTAACTCGCGTCCATGAACGAGCGGAAATCACGGATCAGCGCTCTCGTTGCGGCTTCGACGAGGCGTTTGCCTTTCTCGGGCGTGGCTTGGCTGGGGTCGGAGCCGATGCGGCCGTCGGGGAACTGGCGTCTGTAGTCATCGGCGTCGCGGATCGAGCCGTTGGGCGCGATCTTTGGGTGCATCTCGACCTTCTTTTGCGCGTCGGGGTAGGCGAAATAGGTGACGGAGACTTCCGATGCGGTGGCGTGGCTTCCCTCACCGACAGGGAAGAGTTCGCGGCAGAGGTCGCCGACACCGGACAGTTCCCACCAGTTGCGTAGGAGGAGGCGGATAGGTCTGCGGTTCGAGCCGGCGCGGCCGAAGGAGAATTCGGAGTAGATCTCGCTGAACGCCGAATTGACGGGCGCGATATTCCCGCCGTGACCGTTGAACCAATAGATGCGATCGAAGCCGTGGCGGGTGAGTGAGGACGTCCAGTCGTACATTGCAGCAATCATCGTCGAGGGGCGCAGCGTGATTGTGCCGGGGAAGCCCAGGTGGTGCTGGGCCGAGCCGACGTTGAACGTTGGGCCGATCAGAATGCCGCTTTCGTCGCCGGCCGCCTTTGCGATGACTTCGGGGCAGATCGCGTCGGTGCCGAGCAGGCCGTTCGGCCCGTGCTGTTCGGTGGAACCGATGGGCACGATCAGGCCGGTCGAACTCTTCAGATAGGTCTCGATTTCCGGCCAAGACGATTGGTGTAGCTGCATTTTTTCGTGCCTCTGGCGTTTCGCGCATGCCCGTGGCTAGGGTTAGCGCGTCACATCATTGGAAGCAAAGAGCGTTCGTATGACCAGCAAAACTGAAGCCAAGCCGGGCCCACTGCATGGGGTCCGGGTGATCGATCTCACGCAGTTCGTGCTTGGGCCCTATGCAACCCAGACATTGGGCGATCTGGGTGCCGACGTGATCAAGGTCGAGGACCCGTCGGGTGGCGATCGGCAGCGCAATCAGGGTAAGGCGCCGAAGTCGACGAATATGGGGCCACTGTTCGTGGCGCTCAACCGGAACAAGCGCTCGGTCGCGCTCGATTTGAAGAGCGATGAGGGAAGGGACGCGCTGCGCAAGCTGATCACGACGGGCGATGTGTTCATTCACAATATGCGTCCGGAGGCGATGAAGCGGCTTGGGTTCGGCTACGCCGAGGTCGCAAGCCTGAAGGCCGATATCATCTATGTGGAAGCGGTTGGGTATGGTTCCGGCGGGCCCTACAACGGGCGGCAGGCATTCGACGACTTGATTCAGGCGGCGTCGGGGGCTTGCGATTTGCTGCCGCTCTACGACGGGGATGACGAGTTGCGTCCGTTTCCGTCGATCATCGCGGACAAGACGTGCGGGCTCTTTGCGGTGATCGCGACGCTGGCGGCGCTACAGCATCGCGCGCGCACGGGTGAGGGACAGTTCGTCGAAGTGCCGATGCTTGAGACCTTCACGGGATTCATCCAGGCCGAGCACCTGTGGGGGCAGACTTATGTCGATCTGCCCGGCAAGTTCGGTCATCCGACGACGATCACGCCGCATCGCAAGCCCTACAAAACCAAGGACGGCTATCTCGTCGTGCTGCCGGCGAGCCGCGAGGGATCGGTCAAGTTCTTAGAGCTGGGCGGGATTCCGGGCGCCTATGAGAGCGAGCGGTTTGTTGGCGCTGCGGACGGCAAGGCGCGGGTCAACGTCTATTACGACATGATGCGCGAGGCGGCTGCGACGCGCACCACTGCAGAATGGATGGCGCTCTGTGCGGAGCATCACATTCCGGCGATGCGGGCGAATCAGATGACGACACTGTTCGACGATCCGCATTTCAAGGCGGTCGGGTTCTTCGAAGAGCGCGAGATTGCGTCCGAGGGCAAGTACCGGGCGATGCGGCCTGGGCTCAAGTTTGCGAAAAGCCCGTGCGCGATCCGGCGGGATCCGCCGACGGTAGGGGAGCATACGGCGGAGGTTTTGAAGGGGGTGACTTAGCCCCTTGCCGCAGGTCTGCAACACTCATATTGAGACGATATCTCTAGGAGGCGCCTATGTCCGATCAGCTGCTCCCCGTCACGCCAGCGTGGGCGAGCCGTGCGTTTGTCGATAACGGCAAGTATCTCGATCTCTACAAGGCCTCGGTCGCCGATCCGGTTTCGTTTTGGCGGGAGCAGGGGAAGCGGATTGATTGGATCAAGCCCTATTCGAAGGTGAAGGACGTTTCCTACGATGCGCGAAACTTGTTCATTCGTTGGTATGAGGACGGGTCGCTGAACGTTTCGGCGAATTGCGTCGACCGGCATTTGGCGAAGCGCGCAGACCAGACGGCGATCATTTGGGAAGGGGATGATCCGAAGGACTCAAAGCACATCAGCTATCGCGAACTGCATGCGGAGGTGTCGCGGTTTGCGAATGTGTTGAAGGCGAACGGGGTCAAGAAGGGCGACCGGGTTACGATCTACCTGCCGATGATTCCGGAAGCCGCTTACGCGATGTTGGCGTGCACGCGGATCGGGGCGGTGCACTCGGTCGTGTTTGGCGGGTTCTCGCCGGACAGCCTCGCAGGCCGGATTCTCGATTGCGCATCGACCGTCGTAATCACGGCGGATGAGGGTCTGCGTGGCGGCAAGGCGGTGCCGCTCAAGCACAACACGGATCTGGCGATGACGCAGTGTCCGGATGTGAAGCGGGTCGTCGTCGTGAAGCGCACGGGCGGCAAGGTGCTGATGCATGGGCCGCGGGACGTTTGGTATCACGACGAGGCGGCGAAGGTTTCGGCCGACTGCCCGCCGGTCGAGATGAATGCGGAGGATCCGCTATTCATTCTCTACACGTCAGGCTCGACGGGGAAGCCCAAGGGCGTGTTGCACACGACGGGCGGCTACATCGTGTTCGCGTCGATGACCCATCAGTACGTGTTCGACTACCATGACGGCGACATTTATTGGTGCACGGCCGACGTCGGCTGGGTGACGGGGCACAGCTATATTGTCTATGGACCTCTGGCGAACGGGGCGACAACGCTCATGTTCGAGGGCGTGCCGAACTACCCGACCGTCTCGCGGTTTTGGGAGGTGATCGACAAGCACAAGGTCAACATCTTCTACACGGCGCCGACCGCGATCCGCGCTTTGATGCGCGACGGCGAAGAGCCGGTGAAACGCACGAGCCGCACATCACTCAGGCTGCTCGGGTCGGTGGGTGAGCCGATCAATCCGGAGGCATGGCTTTGGTATCATCGCGTCGTGGGTGACGGGCGTTGCCCAATCGTCGATACGTGGTGGCAGACCGAGACTGGCGGCATTCTGATCACGCCGCTGCCGGGGGCGACCGCGTTGAAACCCGGGTCGGCGACCCGGCCGTTCTTCGGGATCGTGCCGCAGGTGGTCGATGCTGAGGGCAAGGTGCTTGAGGGCGAGACGACGGGCAATCTGGTGCTGGCGGATTCGTGGCCGGGACAGATGCGAACCGTCTATGGCGACCACCAGCGCTTCGTCGATACGTACTTCAAGACTTATCCGGGCAAGTACTTTACCGGCGACGGCTGCCGGCGCGATAAGGATGGCTATTACTGGATCACGGGGCGCGTGGACGATGTGATCAACGTGTCGGGCCATCGGCTCGGCACGGCGGAAGTCGAGAGCGCGCTGGTTGGGAACTCCAAGGTCGCAGAAGCAGCCGTCGTAGGCTATCCGCACGACATCAAGGGGCAGGGCATCTATGCCTATGTCACGCTGAAGGCTGGGATCGCGCCGACGGAGGCGTTACGCAAGGAGCTGATTGCGTGGGTCGGCAAGGAGATCGGCGCGATCGCGAAGCCGGACGTCATCCAATGGGCCCCGGGCTTGCCGAAGACGCGCTCGGGTAAGATCATGCGGCGGATTCTGCGCAAGATCGCGGAAGGCGACACGTCGAATCTCGGCGATACGACGACGTTGGCCGACCCTGCCGTCGTCCAGGATTTGGTGGCGAACGCGCGGAAGTGAGCGTAGAACGCTGGTCCGTTTTTTGGAGGAGACGCGTCGATGCCTGTAGTGCAAAAAAACATCGTGCCCTATCTCACCGTCAGCGACGGCAAGGGAGCGATTGCGTTTTACAAGAAGGGGCTGGCAGCTAAGGAAATCATGCGCATGCCCGCCGACGATGGGAAGCGCTTGATGCACGCGCAATTGGATATCAATGGTCATGCGGTTTACCTGTCGGACGACTTTCCGGAGTATGCCGGAGGCGTCGCCCGCACGCCTGAGAAGTATGGCGGCACGGCTGTCGGTCTGTTCATTCAACTAAAGGCACCCAAGAAGGTCGATCAGTGGATGGCCCGGGCAGTGAAGGCGGGTGCCAAAGTCACGATGCCGGCGTCGGATCAGTTCTGGGGAGACCGCTTCGGGGTGATCACAGATCCGTTCGGGCATTCCTGGCAGTTCGGAGCGCCGCTGCCCAAGTCGAAGAAGAAGCCGGCGCCGAAGAAGGCGAAGGGCAAGTAGCTTCTTGCGCCACTATGACCTGATCATTGTCGGGGCGAGTTTTGCGGGGCTGTCGTGCGCGCGCACGGCCGCTCTTCGCGGTCTCAAGGTGGCGGTGATCGAACGCAAGGTCGAGCCGGGCGCGGGCGTGCGGACGACCGGTATCTTGGTCAAAGAAGCGGCGGAGGAGACGGATGTTCCCGCGCGGCTGACGCGATTGGTGCGCGGGGTTCGGCTCTATGCGCCGAACGGCAAGTCCACGGATCATTTTGCGCCGGGCTACTATTTTCTCGCGACCGACACGCCGAACTTGATGCGGTGGATGGCGGAAGAAGCTCAACGCGCCGGCGCAGAGCTGCACTTCGATGTGGCGTTCCAGCGGGCCACGCAGGGTGCAGATGCTGTGACGCTGCCCGATCTCGACATGAGCGCGCGGCTTTTGATCGGGGCCGATGGTCCGACGTCGACGGTGGGGCGGTACTTTGGGTTGGATGCCAATCGGCGTTTCTTGGCCGGGGTTGAGTTCGAGTTGGAGCCTGAACCCGCGCTCGACGATCGGTTCTTGCATTGCTTTCTCGATAGCAATCTCGCGCCGGGGTATATCGCTTGGGCGGTGCCGGGCGTGGGTGTGACGCAAGTTGGGCTTGCGGCGCGGCATGGGTTCAGACCCGATGCGAAGGCGTTTCTGGAAGTCTATCGCAAGCGGTTACAGCTGCCGGCGCGGCGGATCGTGGCGCGGCGCAGCGGGTTGATCCCCGCGGGTGCGACGCTTTCGAAGACCTATGACGGGCGGGTGATGCTGGTCGGCGACGCGGCGGGGCATGTGTCGCCGCTGACGGGCGGGGGGATTGTGCAGACGCTGCGGCTTGGGCGGCGGACGGCGCAGCTTGCCGCCGATTGGATATTGGCGGGTGGCGAACACCCGGCGCGGGCGCTGGCGCGGGAGGTTCCGCGGTTCCGAACGAAACTCCTGATGCGGCGCGCGTTCGACTTCGCACCGCCGAATTGGATGTGGAACCTGGTGCTGGGGACGGCGCCGTTCCGTGCCTTCACCCAAGGGATCTATTTTCACCGGCGCAGCGACGATGCGGGAAAGCCGGAACGATCGACGGTCACCACGGTACGGAAAGGAACGCTGCCATGAGCCTGCCCGAATTCTTCAATCCGCCGACGATGGCCAAGCCTGTCGGCCAGTACTCTCATGGCGGGTTCGTGAAGGCGGGCTCGGATATGATCTTCATAGCGGGACAGGTCGGTATGCGGCCGGACGGTACGTTACCCGCGACCATCGAAGAACAGGCGGATGAGGCCTACGCCAACGTCGTACGGCTGTTGGCGGCGAAGGGCATGACGCCTGCCAATCTGGTCAAGACGAATGCGTTTCTGGCGGTGGGGCAACCGGCGATGGCGGTGAGGGCCGCCCGGGTGCGGCACTTCGGCGACGCCGCGCCGGCGTCGACCTTTATCTATGTGCCGCAGTTGATCGAGCCGAAGTACCTGATCGAGGTCGAGGGCGTCGCCGTGCGCTGACGCCCTCCGCCGGGCCTTACATCGGAGCCGGCGTGGTCGGCGAGACTTTCTCGTGGATCTCGAAGACGGCGAGGCAGATTTCGGCTGCGATGCGCAGGCCGAGCACGCCGAAGATCACGAAGATGATCGAGGTGATCATCATCCAGAGACCGTAGAAGAAGCTCGAGAATAGCCAGCCGAAGCCGGTGAAGAACGAGATGATGCCGCCTAGTACGATCAGGACGAGGCCGATCCAATAGATCGGTTTGATGATCGTGGGTGCGATTTTCTTGTCGAAGCTGAAAAGATCGCCGAATTCCATTGGAAACCTCGCGTTGCCGCCTACCGTCGGTTAGGTGGGCCCCTGCGGCCGCCCAGCGCCAATCGCCGAGAGCCTCAAGGAATGCTCACCTATGCCCTCTAAAGCGTTTTCGGGTCGTAAACGCAATGCGTCAGCGTGATGGAAGTGACTCGAAAGCCTCACTTCCGTGGTGTCCCCGTCGGCATCTGGTTAAGAATGCCGTGCCCCGGATTTGCGGCGCAAATCGACTGGCGGCGGCTTGCCCGGCATGGTTATAAGGGCCGTCGCTCGCATCACCGCCGCCCTTAGCCCAAGAGCCGCCACATGCTTCGCTCGTTCGGCCTGCGCGAAAACTGCCTCCGCCGCAACCTGACGTGTTCGGGCGAGTCGGCGGACCCGATTACCGTGCCGCCTGAGTCGCTGTGGGTCGATCTCTATGACCCAACGGCAGCGGAGCGGGAGGCGGTCAGGTCGTTGTTCGGGTTCGATCCGCCGTCGCGCGACGACATGGACGAAATCGAAATCTCAAGCCGCCTCTATCACGAGGACGGGGCGACGTTCATGACGGCGCTGGTGATTTCGAAGACGGAAACGACGGAGCCGGAATGCCAGGGCGTGAGCTTCATTCTGGCGGGTGAGCGGCTCTTGACCGTGCGCTACACGGAACCGCAGCCGTTCAACACGTTTGCAAACCGCGCGGACCGGCAGGTCAATCTCTGGCCGAAGGGCGACCTTATCCTGGCGGGGCTCTTGGAAGCGATCATCGACCGGACGGCGGACGTGCTGGAAAAGGTCGGGGCCGAAGTCGATGCTCTTTCGAAGCAGGTCTTCAGCCAGAACGGCTATGAGCCGTCGCGGGACTATCAGAAGATTCTGGTCAATCTGGGTAACCGGAACGATTTGACGTCGAAGGCGCGCGAGAGCTTGATCAGCATGGGACGGATGCTGGCGTTCCTCTCGCAAACGATCGATCTGAAGGCGACAAAGGAATTGAAGGGGCATGTGAAGACAATGACCCGGGACGTGCAGTCGTTGGCCGATCACACGACATATCTGGCGAACAAGATCACGTTCTTGTTGGACGCGGTGCTGGGCATCGTCAACATCGAGCAGAGCCGGATTATTCGCATTCTCTCGGTTGCGGCAACGGTGGTGCTGCCACCGACCCTACTCGCCAGCATTTGGGGGATGAACTTTGAGTTCATGCCTGAGCTGCACTCTCCCTATGCCTATCCGATCGCGCTAGGGCTGATCGCGATGTCGGCGGTTGTGCCCTATGTGATTTTCCGCTGGCGCAAGTGGCTGTGAGCGGCGGCGTCGATCTCAAGGCGTCATCTCATCCGCTTCTCGGTATCGCTCTCAAGGTCGGTGCGACGCTCGTTTTTATGTTCATGGCCGTGATTGCACGCGGGTTCGGCGACACGTTTCCGGTGGGGGAGGTGGTGTTCTTTCGCTCCTTGTTCGCGTTCGTGCCGATCCTCGTGGTTATGGCGGCGTCCGGCATGCGAATGGCCGATTTGGCGACCAAAGCGCCGTGGTCGCATGCGCGACGTGCGACGAGCGGCGTGCTCGCCATGTTCACGTACTTCGCGTCGCTCAAGTATTTGCCGGTCGCGGACGTGACGGCGATCAGCTTTGCGTCGCCCCTCATCGTGGTCGTGCTTGCCGCCTTCATCCTGGGCGAGACGATACGGCTTTACCGGTGGAGTGCGGTTGCGGCCGGCTTTGTCGGCGTGCTGATCATGGTTTCACCGCATCTGGGCCAGGGCTTCTCCGAGGCGGGCGCATCGACCGGCGTTATGCTTGCCTTTGCGAACGCGCTTTTGGTGGCGTTCACGATGATCTTCATCCGGCTGATGTCGGGGAGCGAGCCCGCGCTGGTGATCGCTTTTTACTTTCAGCTGGCGTGTACGTTGGTGAGCGCGTGCACGTTGCCGTTCGCGTGGGTGACGCCGTCCGGGGGCGAGTTGGTGTTGCTCGTCACGCTGGGCATATTGGGCGGGGTCGGGCAGCTTTTGATGACGAATTCGTACCGCTTTGCGGAAGCGTCCACGCTTGCGAACTTCGACTATGCGGCGATGATCTGGGCGATCCTGCTGGGGTGGCTCTTCTTCGGCGAGTTGCCGGCGTCCGCTGTTTATATCGGTGCGGTCATCGTGATCGGGTCCGGGCTCTTCATTGCTTGGCGCGAGCGGCAACTTGGGATCGAGCGGGCCCGGGCGGCGGAGACGCTATAGCTTGCGGCCGAAGAAGGCCTTGCTGTCGCCGTCGCTGTAGAAGTCAACGAGGGTGCCCATGAGCGTGAAGCCGAGCGCCTCGTAGAGCTTGCGGGCCGCGCCGTAGTCGGCGCGGGTAGACGTGTCGATGAACATGTGGGTGGCATCAAGCGCGCGCGCGGCGGCAACAGTTTCGCTGAGCAGGCGCTTGCCGATGCCTTTGCCCTGGGCTTTTGGCGAGACGGCGATCCAATAGAGGTCGAAACGGTTGTCGGTGCCGTCGATCGGGCCGAAGCAGGTGTAGCCCTCCAGGCCATCCGGTCCATCGGCGAAGAGGAAGTGGTAGCCGGCGGCTTGGCCGCGGGCGAGAGCGGTCTCGACGATCTCGACCGCCCAACCGATCTCGACGCCGGAGAAGACGCCGGTTTCGGTCACGACGCGGCGCACGGCGTCGCGGTCGGCGTCGCGCGGTGCGGTTCGGAAGGTCATACTGCGCGGAGCGCCGCGGCCGTGATCATGCGGATCGCTTCGTGTGGCGCGATCTCGGCTCTTGAGGCCGCGGCCATGAAGCCCGCATCGAGCGAGAGGTCGGGGTTCGCGTTGATGTCGACGACGTAGGCGTTGCCCTTGGCATCGACGCGGAGGTCGACGCGGGCCCAGCCACGCAGGTCGAAGCCGTGCCAGACCTTCAGGCTGATTTCTTCGAGCGTCTTCAAGAGCTTGGCGTCGGTGGGTTTGAAGTCATAGCTGCGGACGGTGTTCTTGTACTCGAAGCTCTTTTCGTCCCACTTGGCCTTGTAGTCGATGATCTTGTGCATGCTCTTGTCGTAGTTCTGGAACACGATTTCGGCGACGGGCAGCGTGCGGGGCCCTTTAGGGGTTTCGATGATCGAGACGTTGAATTCCCGGCCGTCGATGAATTCTTCCATCATCCAGTCGATCTTGTGCTCGTGCGTGAGCTGGTCGGCGAGTTCGAGGGCGGCGGTCGTGCCTTCAACCACGCTCGCCTGCGACATGCCGAAGGAGGCGTGTTCGTGCTGGGCCTTGACGATCCAGGTGCCGCCTTCGCGGGGTTTCATCGTTTTTGGTGTGCCCCACCGCGGCGTGGGTGCGTCGAGGAGCGAAATGATCCGCTTGGCCAGCACCTTATCGTTCGAGAGTTCGATCGCGTGGGGCGGGCAGCCTGTGTAGGGCAGGCGCATTTCCTCCAGGTAGATCGGGGGAACGTGGATTAAGCGGCTGGTGCCCGAGACCGACTCGACCAAGTTGAAGACGCAGTCGGGGCGGTCGGCCTCGACCGCGGCTTTGAAGCTGGCGGGCATGTAGTCGAAGTAGCGCATCGTGTGCGGATAGCCAAGCTTGTCGTAGTGCTTGGCGATCTCGCGCGCGGTCGAAATGGTCGCGAGATTGTCGTCCGGCTCAATCTCTTTGAGCTCTGGGATCAGGATTAGGATACGTGGCGCGTTTTGCATCGGGCTTACCTCGTGCGCCATCGGTTGCCGGGAGGTGAGGGCCGCAACCGCGCTATTGCGCGGCGACGGCCTTCAAGGTCCGGTCACGCCCGAGCTTTCCACCCGGGTCGGGATAGCGATAGATCTTGCCTTCGAAGTTCCTGAGCAGCAGGTCGTCGCCTTCGCGGCCGGCGATGGCGTCGGGCGCTAAGAGAATCTTGCCGCCGCCACCGGGGGCGTCGACCACGAACATCGGGCAGGCATAGCCGGTGGTGTGGCCGCGGAGCGACTGAATGATCTCAATCCCTTTGTGCACGGGCGTCCGGAAGTGGCCGGAGCCTTTGATGGGATCGCATTGATAGAGGTAGTAGGGCTTGATGCGCATGGTGAGCAGGCCATGCATCAGCTCGCGCATTACAGCCGCGTCATCATTGATGTCTTTGAGCAGCACGGTCTGCGAGCCGAGCGGAATGCCGGCGTCGGCCAGGCGTGCTGCCGCTTCGCGCGTTTCCGGGGTGATCTCGGTCGGATGCGTGAAGTGGACGCTCATCCAGAGCGGGTGGTGCTTCCGGAGCATCTTCACCAGGTCGCGGGTGATGCGCATCGGCAGCACGGCCGGGATCTTGGTTCCAATGCGTACAAATTCGATGTGCTTGATCTTGCGCAGCCGCGTCAGCAGCCAATCGAGCTTGTCATCGCCAATGGAGAGCGGGTCGCCGCCGGAGAGAAGGACGTCGCGGACCTCGGTGTGCGCCTCAAGGTACTGGAGCGCTTTTTCCCATTGCGAGGTTGAGAAATTGTACTCGCCCCCCGGATTTCCGACCATTCTAGAGCGCGTGCAATAGCGGCAGTAGGTCGAGCAGAAGCCGGTCGTCAGGAACAAAACGCGATCGGGGTAGCGGTGGACTAGGCCTGGGGCAACGGTGTCGTGGTCTTCGCCCAAGGGATCGTCTTCTTCCCCCGGGAGACGCACGTATTCATCGTTGACCATGATGTGCGTGCGGCGGAGCGGCTCCGACGCATCGGCATGGGCCATCAGGCTTGCATAATAAGGTGTAATGCCGACCGGCAGCGAGCCTTTATGGCGCAAAGCCGCGGAGCGTTCGTCCTTCGAAAGGTCGAACATGCGTTCCAGCTGCTCAAGCGTGCGGATACGGCTGCGCGCCTGCCAGCGCCAATCGTTCCAATCGTCGGCGGTCGTGCCGGGAAAATTGCGTTTGTAGAATTCGCGCGCCTCGGCACTGACGGGAAAGCGGTTGGCCTTGCGAACCGAGTGTCCGGGATCGAGAGGGGCGGCGGGAGCGGGAGAGACGAGAGGCGGGAAGAGAAGCGATGTCTGGATGCCGACTTGTGCGTCGGTGCCCGGACTTCGTTCTACCACCTTACGTTTCGATGGAGGCCTTAGGTGCGCCGCGGTGTTGGCGCCCTTTACAAAGGTATGCACGGTCATCGGCAGCTCTAGGCCCCTCAGTTGGTCGACTGCTTCCCCGAAAATCCGCGCGCAGCCCGCGCTTCCCCCAACTGTCGCGAATCATGCAGCACGATTCGTTCAGCGTCAAATAGATCGAGCGAGTAAAGAATGGATTAGCGATGGTCGTTTGCGTGGTCGAAGGTGTATTCGATGCGCGTGTTAGTGAAGTAATCGCATATTGACAGGCATAGCGAGAATCTAATCGCGCAATTCATCTCGAAGCGAATACGCGTAATCGCGCTACTCCGCCAAGAGCCGTGCCGTGCCGATACTCATTTTATTCCGCGCATGAATCGTTCGACTGCTATCGCGCGGTGTTAATCACTTGTGATCTTCGTGTGAACAGTGCGCTTGATGCGCGAACGCGCGAAACGATGATTTGCGTCGAGTCGCAATTAATCCGTAGACGGACGATCAAAAAATTTCGGGAAAAGAGTCGAATCGACGGGTCCTTTGAGCGCGAAGAGGAAAAAAACGCGCTTCCGTTTCGAATCGAGTCGCGTTTCGAGCGTCGCAATGCGTTCGGCCGATGCGAACGCACTCGTAACGTCGCTCGCGTCGCTTCTGCGTGTGACGAAGAGCACATACGAGGCCTCCTCGACACGCAAACGATGCGATGCTTCGTACTCGTTGCCGACTTTTTCGCGCGGCCACATGCGCAAAGGCTGTTTACGCGCACGTGTGTAGTAGAAAAGAGAGGCCATATCTTCGCGATCGTCGCTCATGATCGCCGCAAACGGCCCAGATGCAGCGAGTGTTTCGATCGAACGGCCCGCTTCATCCCATCCGCGCAAGCGTTTCACCGAATTTTCCTGGCTGATCGCCGCAACGAAGGCCGGACTCACGGCGAGCGCGGCAAGAAGCAGCGCGAGTGCAACGTTCAAACCCGTGTTGGCTATCAGCCAGCGAGTGTTGCTTCTGCGCACCGCCCAGGCACAAACCAGTATCGATAGTGCAACGAATGCGGGTGCGGCCCAATTCGCATTGGCGCGCGCAATGAACGCTTGGGTCGTGACGACTGCGAAGATTGGCAGGGTGAGTGCGATCAGAAGCGTGTCGGCGTGATCGTAGTTCGGATCGCGCCACGCCTTGATCAGTCCCCATGCGAAGAGAGTGCCGGCGATCGGTCCGGCAAGTGCGAACTGCGCGCCGACAAAGTTGAACACACCCAACACGTTGAACAGCGTTGCAGCGCTCCAGTTTGCGTTGGAGGCGGTGTGACCGACTGTCGCAAAGCTATGAAGTGCGTTCCACACGACGTTCGGTGCGAAGACGGCAAGTGCTGTGAGGCCGGCAATCATTCCTGCGCGGCTGAAGAGGAGCCCTCGTCCGCCTGGCGTCGGCAATAGCGCGATGCCGATGCCAAGCACGAAGTAGAGCATCGCATATTTCGACAGGAGGCCAAGCCCGATGGCGGCGCCAAGCAACACCGCCCAATGCGGCTCGCGCGTACGTCTGAGTTCGGCGAGTGCCCATAGCGCGAGCGCCCAGAAGAACAGGAGGGGCACGTCGGTTGTGATCAGGAGTGACGAGAACGTCGTGCCCGGCATCAACGCGAAGGTGACGGCGGACCATAGGCCTACGCGCTGATCGTAGAGCGCGCGGCCCGCGAAGAAGAGAACAAAGGCGCTTGCGGCATGGAGCAGCGGGGCGGCGGTGCGGATGCAGGCTTCGCCCTCGCCGCACACCGCCGTCGTGGCGCCGATGATCCAGGCGATCATCGGCGGTTTGGAGAAATAGCCGAAGGCCGGCGTCAGGCTCCACGACCAGTACTGCGCTTCGTCGGGGCCGAGGTTGAGCGGCGTTGCCGCAAGAATGATGAGCCGAGCGATTGTCAGCGCGAAAACGAACGCCGCCAGCAGAGCCAGCGGCGGGAGTTTGCTCAAGCGTTCGGCGATCGCGCTCACGGGCCCGTCTTGCGCAACCGGTAGAGCGTCAGCGTGAGATGATCGCCGCGCGAGTAGTTGATGCCCTTCACGTTGCCGAGCGGTTCGGCCGAGAAATTCTGCTGCGTCAGCCGTTGATGGAAGCCGGCATCCTTCGATTGCTCGACCAAAGCGACGGAGTTCGGGTTCTTGGTCAGAAAGTCGGCGGCTTCCTCCGGGGTGTCGGACAGTTTCATCTTGGTTCCGACTTGGAAGACCAAGCTCGGCTCGGCGAAGCCGACGGAGGTCACGGCCGCCGGGAGCGCGCCAGAGCGTGCGATAAGGTCAGCGGCCTTGCGGCTCAGCATCACTTGATCGAGGCGCGGCAATACTGCGGCCAATACGATCGCTGCGAAAAGCGCGCCAGCGGCGACGGCGGCTGCAGCGGCGTTTTCGCCCTCACCGCGGAGCAGGAAGAGGACGGCGATGGCCGCTGCCCCCAAGATCGGCGCCGCGAGTAGCCATAAGAAGATGCCGCTGCCGTTGCCGTAGGCGCCGGGCAGATAGAAGAGTGCGCCGCCCGCAAGAGCGAGCGTCACCACGAGCCAGAGGACCGCCGCGAGTTTGACTGGAGTGTTGTCCAAGAAGCTGCGGCTCTCGCGAACGCCAGCCATAACGGCGGCGCCACAGAGCAGTGCTAACGCCGGATAGAGCGGCAGCACATAGTGCGGGAGTTTCGTCGGCGCGAGCTCGAGGAGCACCCATGCGGGAATGATCCAAGCGAGCAGGAAGCGCACGGCGCCTTCGTGCGACCGTGCCAGCGCATAGACAACGCCTGGCGCCAAGAACAACCAGCCGGGCCAGAAGCCCACGAGCATCGTGGCGAGATAGTAGCCTGGCGGACCCCAGTGACTTTCCTGAGCCCCGGCCATCTTTCCGAGGAAGTCTTGTCCGATCGCTTCAGTGAAGTAAGCGCCCTTGGTGACTAGGCCAATGGCGACGAGCCAGGGCACGTTGATGAGGACGATGATGCCCAGCGCAAAGATCGGGCGCATGGTCATGATCCAGCCCCAACGCCGCTCCCAGATCGAGAGCGCGATGACGGTAAGACCGACGAAGAAGAGGATCATCGGTCCCTTGACGAGCATGCCGATGCCCATCGCCAGGCCGAATAGCGCCGAGTATCGCACCAACGGCTGGGGCGCGCCTTGCCTGGCGGCCACGAAAAAATGGGCGACGAGAAGCTGAGCGCCAGTGACACAAGCGACGAGCACCGCGTCGGTCTTGCCGATATGCGCCTCACCTATCATCAAGAGGGACGAGGCCATCAGCCCCGCGCCTATCATCGCGGTCTCGTCGTCGAAAAGCCTTCGACCGATGCCAAAGACGAAGAGGGCCACCAGGATGCCGCCAATGACGGAGGGGATGCGATAGGCCCAGATCGAGTTGTGCGGTTCGCCCGAGAGCCAACCCGCCGTGATCGCCTGCATCCAGTAGATGCCGATCGGCTTTTTGTTGCGGGCTTCGTCCTGGAAACGGATCTCGATGAAGTCGCCGGTCTCGATCATCTGCTTCGTGGCTTGGGTGAAGCGCGATTCGTCGCGATCGAGCGGCGGGATCGTGGCGATCCCGGGCAGGAACATCAGCAGGCAGAGCACGACCAGAACGGCGCGCGGGTGGGCGAGCGCGAGCGACCAGGGGCTCGACGAGTCATAAGACGCAGCGGAACGACGTGTCGGCATAGCCAGGGTTAACCACTGAAGAGGCGATCGGGGCAATGTCGGGAGACACAGCCTGCGACCAAACGTACCGCCGCCTAATACCCGTCATGATGGTCACAAGTCGAGCCCTTGGGTCTTAACCTCTGGCGAGGTGGGGGTTCGGCTTGTATAAGCCCGCCTCCCCTTTGGCCTGGAGCCCTTGCGCTTTGAGCAACCGGTTGTCACGCAACTTGCCGTCGTCGCGGAGCGCCGCATGAGTGCCGCGCCGGAGCTATCGGTTGTCGTGCCGGTAATGAACGAGGTCGACAACGCGGTCCCGCTGCTGAAGGAGATCTGTGCTGCGCTGCGCGGCAAGGTCGCGTTCGAGGTGGTGTTCGTTGACGATGCCAGTGCAGACGACACGGTGGCCTCGCTGAAAGCGGCCCAGGCGCAAAACCCGGAGCTGCGGGTGCTACGCCATGCAAAGAATTCAGGTCAGAGCCGCGCGGTGCGGTCCGGTGTGCTTGCCGCGCGCGGCACGTTGATCGCGACGTTGGACGGCGACGGGCAGAACGACCCGGCGGACATTCCGAACTTGCTCGCGATGTGGCGCCAAGAGGTTGCGGGCAATCCGGCTCTGGGATTGGTCGCCGGTCAGCGGCGCAAGCGGCAAGACAATTTTATGAAGCGGATGGCGTCCAAGGTTGGAAACGGCGTCCGGCAGTGGCTGCTCGAAGACAACACGCGCGACACAGGCTGCGGCTTGAAGCTGTTTTCGCGCGAGGCGTTCTTGCGGCTGCCGTATTTCGATCACCTGCATCGCTTCATGCCGGCTTTGATGCTGCGCGAAGGCTTTCGCATTGCGCATGTCGACGTGAACCACCGGCCGCGCTCGCATGGCGTGTCGAAGTACGGCACGCTTGACCGGCTGATCGTCTCATTGGCCGATTTGCGCGGCGTTCGCTGGCTCCGCCGCCGGTCGCGTCAACCCGAGCGCGTCGACGAGGTATAGGCATGTTCGATTGGCTGACTTGGGAACACGTCTGGGTTTTGATCGGGTTTTCCGGTCAGGCGCTCTTTACGTCGCGCTTCCTGGTGCAGTGGTGGGCGAGCGAAAAAGCCGGCCGGAGCGTGGTTCCGGTGATGTTCTGGTATTTTAGCGTCGGCGGCGGAATCGTGCTGCTGATCTACGCCATATATAGGAAGGACCCGGTGTTCATTTCAGGCCAAGCTCTTGGTCTGATTGTATACGCCCGCAACCTGTACCTCATTTATCGTGCAGACGCGGCCGGTTTGGACAAGAGCGACGACGCCACAAATCCGCCACGGTGACCCTAGAACTTGGCCGAACTTCCCTCGGCTGATAAGGTTAGAGGATGTCGGCCAAGGGGGCTAACGGGAGGATACGAGTTTCATGGGCAGGTCTTTGTCGGCGTTGAATATCATTCCGCTGTTGGTATTCCCGCTTATTCTATTCAACTTCGTCGTGCTGACCGGGATCGCGCCCAGAAACGACGTCGCGAACTGGATGCACGCACCGATCTTCACGGTTGGCATGTTTTCAGGCGACGCGTGGGGCGTCGGTTTTGCCGACGTGTTCATGGGCTTGAGCTTGCTGCTTCTGTTCGTGGAAATCGTGAAGTCGACGCGCACGGATGCGATGTCGATCATCAATCACGGGCTGTCGATGCTGCTCGCGGTGGTTTGCATCATCCAGTTCATCACGATGCAGGGCTTTTCGAACTCGGTGTTCTTCATGCTGACGATGATGACGATCTTGGACGTCATCGCCGGCTTCACGGTCACGATCGTGGCGGCCAAGCGCGACTTCGGCGCGCCGGTCGGAATCGCCGGAACGAGCTGACGATTGCCCAGTTGACGAGAAGAGCGCGTCCCTACACAGGGGCGCGCTTTTTTACATGAACAAGAAGAACACGAAGGTCAGCACGACCGCGCCATCGAAGAGCCTGCGCAGCGCCGGGCTCAGAGGTTGACGGCGCGGGCGACGCGGGCGGCGTTCGGTGTCGAACAGATCGCGCGCAAAGCGAAGCTCTCCCAACGTCGGCATTGCCATGTGACGGACCTCGATTTCCCGCGCCTGTCCCCTATCGAGACAGGTCCAGCGGGCTTCGAGGTCAAAGTCGCAAGTGGCGTGCCTGGTTAACTGCGCCAGCGCAGCGTCGTTTCGGGAACGGGATTTACGAACGGGCGCTTGGCGGCACCGGCCTCCGCCCACTCCTTCTTGAGGCGGTGGTACCACATGGCCGGCACGTCGGCGTCTTGGATCAGCATGAGGCGCGGGTTGAACTTTAGGCCTTGCTGCTGAAGCGCGACCATGTCGCGGTCTTGACCCAAGAAGATGCGCGCGACGTGCTGCGCGATCGGCTTGAACGGCGCGATCCACGAGATATTCCAAAAGAACGTCTGCGAGACCTCGGTTTCGTTCTCGCTGATCGGCGTGCAGGTGGTGAGGCCGACGATTTCGTTGCGGCCGGCCTTGATGTGTTCGACGCGAATGCCAGGCAATTGGAAAGAAATTTCGGTCGAGCGATCGCCGCCGAGAAGCTTGTAGAGCGTCGAGTTCGAGGATGGCTTGTGGGTCACCATCGTGAAGCCGAGGTGCGTGGGCGCGTATTTTTTTGCCTTGGCGTGGATCGACTTCGCGGAACGCCACCACCAGGCTCTATGCACAAAGGGGCCGTGGGCCGGATCCATCAGGCCGATAACCGCATGATCTATGGCGCAGGGAAACATTTGCGCTTCGATTAGGGTCGGCCGGGCGCCGGGATCGATCGGCAAGGTCGGCGCGTCGGGAATGTTTTCGGGCTGCGCGTCCTCGGCCATGAAGACCCAGATTAAGCCGTTGCGCTCCGCTGTTGGGTACTTGCGGACGCTGATCTTGCCGGGCTCGACGCCTTCTTCGCCGACGAGCGATGGGATCAGCGAGCATTGGCCCGACGGCTTGAAACGCCAGCCGTGATAGGGGCACTCGATGGTGCCTTCGACGAACTTCCCGGCGGAAAGGGGGACGCCGCGATGCGGGCAGAGATCGCGGAGCGCGAACACTTCGCCGGTTTCGCTGCGCCCGAACACGATCGGTTCGCCCATGATCGTTTTGTGCTGCAGGCGGCCTTGCTTCAGGGCGCGGGAATACAGTGCAAAATACCAGAGATTTCGCAGGAAAATCGGGGTCTGGGCGATAGCGGTGCTCATGTGCAGCGGACAATGCCAAAGCGGCGGCGCCCGTGCAAAGGCGGCAAATCGCGCTAAAGTGAACGCGACATCGGAGGTATCGAATGGCTGCGCCGGACCTTGCACATTTGACTTATGAACTGGATGGACACGTCGCGATCGTAACCTTGAATCGGCCCGAGGTGCGCAATGCCTTGAATGCGCGGGCCTATGCCGATGTCGAGACGGTGTTCCGGCATATTCAGAATGACAATCAGGTGCGGGTGGTCGTCTTGACCGGAACCGACCCTGCGTTTTGCTCCGGCGAAGACGTGAAGCAGATGATGACAGGACCGCAGCGCGAGCAGTCGCAATCGCGGCTGCAGGCGGTGCGGCCGCGATTGACCCCTGCGGCGGAGGCGGTGCTTGAGTGCGACCGGCCGATCATCGCGGCCGTGAACGGTGTTGCCGTCGGGTGGGGGATGGAGCTCACGCTCTTTGCCGATATCCGGATCGCGTCGGAGCGGGCGCAGTTCGGCGAGATCTTCATCAAGCGCGGACTGGTGACGGATGTGGGGGGGATGATGATCTTGCCGCGTCTGGTCGGGCCGGCGAAGGCGGCGGAGTTGCTTTTTACCGGCGATGTGGTTGATGCGCGCGAGGCGGAACGGATTGGGTTGGTCTCGAAGGTCGTTCCGCATGAAGAGCTTCGCGCCGCGGCGCTTTCGCTGGCGCAGCGGATTGCGTCGAACGCGCCGCTGGCGCTCAGGTTTATGAAGGATGGGCTCAGGCGCGCGTCGATGCGCGATGCGCGGGAGTTCGGCAGCTGGGTTTCGGGCACGCTGGGTCGCTTGTTTCAGACCGAGGACCATCGCGAGGGTGTGGCGAGCTTCCTTGAGAAGCGCGCGCCGCAGTTCAAGGGGTATTGAGCGATGGCACTGTTTTTCGATCAGGCTTGGTTCGATGCGCGGCTGAAGGAATTGGGCGCGACGCGGGACGATGTCGCGCGGTTGCTTAAGCTTTCGGCGGAGCAGGTGGCCGAACTCTGGAAGGATCAGCGGGAACTGCGGGAGGCGGAGGTATTGGCGTTGGCCAAGTATTTGAAGGTCGCGGTCGAGGATGTCGCGATCCGGGCCGGGGTATCGACGCCGGTGCCTGCGGAGGGCGGCGACGTCGGAAAACGTTTGGACGAGATGAACGAACGGTTGACGCGGATCGAGCGGATGATCGTCGAGCTCAAGACGCTCGTGTTGACGCCGAAGGGTTAGAGCGATGTCGTGAGATAGTGCCAGGGTGTGTGCAGGCGCGCGGCGGCTTCATAGGACTGCGCGGCTGTCTTCGCGTCAACGCTTTCGAAAGCATCGTATTGGCCGAGAACATGGGCGACGAAGCTGGCGACGGGCAGATGCCTATGGCGCACGACGAGTTCGGTTTCGGGTTCCGAAGAAGAACTGTGCGCCGGCCGCAACTCCTCTACCGCAGGCCGCGCTCCCCAAGCCTTCGAACGGGAGGTGGCTGCGGCCGGCGCTATTCGACGTGAACCGAAAAACGCCGGTCGCGCCGAAATGGGACAAATTGAATTCACGCTGGTCATCGCACTGCTCAACAACGCAGCACGCGTGCCAGCGGCGGGTGGGAATTCTTTAAGCTTAACAACGACTTCGCTATATTGGACTGACGCTTCAGCGAGGTGGCGTTGGCGTTTGTTAAACGTTGGACCCGTAGGCTCCTCTGCATAGGGCGCGAGAAGGGAGAAACCCTCCGCGAACGGCATTTGGTGGGGCGAGAAAGCCGTGTTCAGCCGTCGACAGTCATCTTCCGTGCAGCGGCTTGCTGAACTCAGCGAGGCCGAACGTTTGCGCCTTGCACTCGCTGCGGCGGGCGACGTCGTCTACGACTGGACGCCCGGCGATGGGCGCATTGCTTGGTCGGGCGATCCGAGCGCGCATCTTGGATTGGGCCAACCCTCACAGTTCGAGAGCGATGCCGGGTTTCACGCGCTGATCGATCAAGACGCGGCGGAAGCGCGGTTGCGGCTGGTGTTGTCGCCGCCGGCGGACGGCGAGCCGTTCCGTCTGGAGTACGCGCTGAAGAGCGTCGGTGTGCCGGTTTGGGTCGAAGAATGCGGCGTCTGCTTGCCGGGCGCGAATGGTCAGGCTGAACGCATCGTCGGAACTGTGCGCAATATCACAGAGCGCAAGACGCGCGAGGCGCAGCTGTCGTGGGCCGCGAGCTATGACGAGATGACGGGGCACTTGAACCGTCTGCGCTTGCGCGAGCGTTTGGCGCATCATTTGGAATTGACGCCGACGGCGGAGCGGAGCCCCGCGGTCTATGTCGTGGCCGCGATCGACGATCTGGCGGTGATCAACGAAGCTTACGGGTTCGATATCGCGGACGAAGTGATTGTCGCGATCGGACGGCGTCTCGCGGAAGCGGCGGGGCAAGGTTGCGTCGTTGGGCGCACGGCCGGCAACAAGTTCGGTTTGATTTTGGAAGGCTGTACGGCAGCGCAGATGGAGGGCCGTGCGGCGGCTCTTCGAGCGGCAGCGCGGGCGCGGGTGATTCCGACGCGGGCCGGCGCGGTGAGCGTCACGATCTCGATCGGTGCGATCGCTTTGCCGCAAGATGCACGCAACAGTCAGGAAGCGATGGCGCGGGCGGAAGAAGCGCTCGACCGTGCGAAAGCCCAGGGGCGCGACAACTTCGCGGTCTATTCTCATTCGCCGCAGCGCGAGTCGCTGCGCAAGCGCACGGTTTCGATCGGCGATCAGATTGTGACCGCAATGGCGGAGAACCGCGTGGTGCTCGCCTATCAGGCGATCGTCGACGCGAAGACCAATGAAGCGGTGGCGCACGAATGTCTGGTGCGCATCGTGCGGCCGGAGGGCCAAGTGATCGCCGCCGGCGACTTTGTGCCGGTCGCCGAGCAATTGGGTCTGGTGCGCCGGCTCGACTACCGGGTTCTGGAACTCACGGTCGCGACCTTGAAGAAGCATCGCGGAGCGTGCTTGTCGCTGAACGTGTCGGGCATGACGGCGAGCGACCGGCCGACCTTGGAGGCGTTCGTTTCCTACATCGAGAATCATGCGGAAGTGGCGCCGCGAATGATCGTGGAGCTGACAGAGACGGCCGCGCTTCTCGACATCGAAGAGAGTATGCGCTTCGTCAGCCGCGTTCGCGCGCTGGGCGCAAAGGTCGCGATCGACGACTTCGGCGCGGGCTACACGTCGTTCCGCAATCTGCAGTCGCTTAAGGTCGACATGGTCAAGGTCGACGGTTCGTTCGTGAAGGGTTTGGCCGACAGCCGCGACAATCAGATCTTTGTGCGCACGCTCGTCGATCTGGCGAAGAACTTCAATCTGTCGACGGTCGGCGAGTGGGTGGGTGATGCGCGCGAGGCCGACATTCTGCGCGCGTTTGGCGTCGACTATTTCCAAGGCTTCTACTTCGGCAAGCCCGACGTGAAAGAGCCCTGGACCGCCTGACGCAGTGCAATCGGCGGCTGAAGGCCCTACATCCTCCGGTGCGTTGGCGTCGGGAGATTCCGTTGACCCAGTTTCAGCAGCGTTCCGTGTGGGACGGCCTCAAGCGCGGCTTGTTTGGGCGTTGCCCGGCGTGCGGCGAGGGGCGTCTGTTTCGAGCGTATCTCAAAGTGGAACCTGTGTGTCCCTCATGTGGGCATGCTTTGGCGCAATATCGCTCGGATGACGGACCTGCCTATTTCACGATCTTGATCGTCGGCCATTTGGTGATTGCCCCGGTGTTGTTCTCCAGCGCGGTGCTCGACTGGCCGATGGCGTGGTTGCTGGCGATCGCGATCCCGTCGATCGTCGGTCTTACGCTCGCGTTGTTGCCGCGCGTGAAAGGCGCGTTCGTCGGCGTGCAGTGGGCGATCAACGACCGCGGTGGGGTTTAGCCGACACTGACCGGGTCGCCGACGTTGACGCGGCCCTCTGTGGTGACCGTGCAATAGATCGAGAGATTTTGTTCGGTTTCGCGCACGAGCGTGCGCATGATGGCGCTGTCGCGCGGCAGGTTCTGGCCTGGGCCTTCTTGGGCACGGGTCGTCATAATGCAGCGCGGGCAGCGCATGACGGCGGCGATGCGCGCGGCGCCGAGGCTGACTTCTCGGCCGACCCAATCGAACTCGATGGGTGTGGCGGCATTGCCGCTTTCGACCAGGAAGTTCGGGCGGAAGCGGCGCACGTCGATGACGGAGTTCGGCAAGAGCGCGTTCATGTAGCGCAGCGATGCTTCGGTCAGGACGTTGACTGGAAAGGCATCGAAATATGTGCCGCGTGGCGAGGCATAGAGCGAGATTTCCTGCAACACGTCCGGCGGAAAGGCGCCGAGGTTGGGGAGCGGCTCGTTCGGCTCAAGGGCGAAGATGCCGCGTAGATAGGCTTCGATGTCGGCGGGCGCGGCGGCACGGTAATGCTCTTCGCGTTCGCGGGGCTGCAAGGGCCAGAGTGATACTGCGCGGCCGCAGATGTCGGAGAGCGTGGCGTTGATCTTGGCGTCGTCGCTCACGATGCGGCGGCCGTCGGGAAGCGTGATCTCTGCCTTTGGGACTGGGGTGGCGGGCGCATCCATCAGATAGCGCGCGCTGCAGCTCATCAGCGCGCCGAAGTGTTTGGCCCCACGGATGGTCTTGTCGCCTTCATCGCGCACGGCCCAGCCGCGGTCGTAAGGGATGCCGCCCTTCGCGAGATGGGTTTCGGTCAAACGCTCGCCGCCCATCGACTTTACAGGGTAGCGCCAGATTTCCTTGATGTTCATCCGGCGAGCTTATGATGGTTGCGGTCTGCGTGTGAAGACCAAGCTTAGCCGGATAACGGGCGCGGTTAGCGCGATGGCCATCAGCGGCACGTATTCGGGCATATCCGGATACGCCACGATGCGGCGCGCGTAGGTGGCGGCAAAGGCAGGCGTGCCGGCGAAGCGCAAGGCCGCGACTGCACAGTTGCTCTTCGGCGCGGTGATGCAGGCGGGCCTTGCGATCGCAGGCTCGGCCAATCGATCGTCGGCGCTTGCGACCTATCGCGAAGCGGTGCGCGGATCTGATCCGCGGACTCGCTTGCAAATAGTTCGTTGTCCTTGGCGTGTGTTGGGCGCTAATAAGGGGCATAGGCCTTCAAAAACAAAGGAAGATGTGATGATCGGGTATCTGACGTTGGGCACCAACGATATCGAGCGGGCGCGCAAGTTTTTCGACGGGGTGTTCGGCGAAATCGGCGGAAAGCGTGGCTGGGACAACGAGCGCATGACGGGCTGGAGCAACGGCAAGGGCCCCCAGGTCATGGTCATCAAGCCGCATGACGGGAAGGCGGCGACCGCCGGCAATGGCACGATGGTCGCGCTCGGGGTTGCGTCGACGGAAGAGGTTCGGAAGGTGCATGCTAAGGCGACGGCGCTTGGCGGCAAGGACGAAGGCGCGCCCGGCTTCCGTCCGGCGGAAGCCAATAGCGGCTTCTACGGCGGCTACTTCCGCGATCTCGACGGGAACAAGTTCGTCGCGTTCTGCATGGTCCCGAAGAAGTAGCTTAGAACGGACACCATGGCGGCGACACGCCGGGCGGCAGTTTCGTCAGCGAGTCGCCGCACGCGTTCTGGACTTGCTTGCTGGTCAGGCCAATGACCTTCGAAAGATCGGCGCCTTGCAATTGGGCGCCGATCATTTTGGTGTTGGTGAAATTCGCGCCGTCGAGCTTGGCGCCCGCGAACCAGGCCCAGTTCACCCACGCATTCGAGAGGTTTGCGCCACGCAGGTCAGCGCCTTGCAGCTGCGTGCCGGAGAAGTTGACGTAGGTGAAGCTCGCGTTTGACATGTTCGCGTTGTTCATCTGCGCGCCGGCGAACGTCGCACCATCGAACTTGCCACCAGAGAGATTGGCGTCGATCAGGACCGCGAGTTGCATGAAGGCGTCGCGCAGATCTGCCTTCGACAGATCGCAGCGCAGGCATTCGGAGAAGTTGCTCAGGTTCTTGATGCGGGCGACGTCTTTGGGGTTGGCGGCCGAAGCCGCGAGCGTACCCGCGGCCAGAAGGCTGACGCCCCAAACAACTGAATGACGAAGCAGCGAATGCATTTTTCTCACCTACCCCAAGTCCACAGCCATGGATATGGGCAAAGGTGCCCGGGCCGCAAGGGCGTTAGGCACCACGCTTGGAAAGCGTAGCGTCAGCCTTGCTTACGGTTCGCCAGGTCGTCGATCTGACGGCGCATGGCGTCGATCTGGGCTTTCAGTTCGGCGATCTCTTCGTCAGCCGCCTGCATGGTGTGGTCTTCGGTGCCGTTGGCGGCTGCTTCCTCGCGGGTCTTCATGAGAGCGCCGAAGGGGGTGAACATGCGCACCGCACGCTCGAACATCTGCATGTTCTGGCGGGCGATGGATTCGAACTCCTTCAGCATCCCCTTGCCACCGAAGGCGCTGGTCACTTGATCGCGGATGCGCTCGTGATTGCGGGAGAAGGAATCCATGCTGAGGTTCAAATAACCGGGCACCAGGGCCTGCATGCTGTCGCCGTAAAAGCGTATCAATTGGCGCAGGAATTGGATCGGGAGCAGCTGTTGGCCGCCCACTTTGCCCTCTTCCTCGAAGATGATCTGGGTCAGCACCGAGCGGGTGATATCTTCGCCCGACTTGGCATCGTAGACGTTGAATTCTTGACCGCGCTTGACCATGTCGGCCAGGTGGTCGAGCGTCACGTAGCTTGAGGTCGCCGTGTTGTAGAGGCGGCGGTTCGCGTACTTCTTGATCGTGACGGGTTCGGCGTTGTTCGGGGTCATTCGTCGAGGCCTCAGAATGCCGCATTGCTGCGCTGCGGTGGCGTCTATGCTGCGCAGCATTGTACGCCTGTTGTCCGCGCTTTCCTACCGCAGATGCGTTAAGGACCGCCTCGCCGGCCGTTCAAAACCGGCTCACGAAACCAGGAACTGCCTTGGCCGGGGCCGGTTCGGCATGCCATTGTCAGCGTTAACAGGAAACCACATTCCCTCGTTTTCAGGAGACGAACCCCCATGACCGATGTCGCCATTGTTGCAGCTGCACGCACTGCTGTTGGTTCCTTCAACGGTGCGTTTGCGAACTTGTCCGCGCATGAATTGGGCAAGGTTGCGATCAAGGAAGTTCTCAAACGCGCGAGCGTCGACGCGAAAGACGTGAGCGAAGTGATCCTCGGTCAAATTCTCTCCGCGGCGCAGGGGCAGAACCCGGCGCGGCAGGCATCGATAAACTCCGGCATTCCGATCGAAGTGCCGGCGTGGGGCGTCAATCAGCTTTGCGGGTCGGGCTTGCGCGCGGTGGCGCTTGGGTTCCAGGCGATCGTCAACGGCGACTCGTCGATCGTCGTCGCGGGCGGACAAGAGTCTATGTCGATGGCGCCGCATGCAGCTTACCTGCGAGCGGGGCAAAAGATGGGCGGGCTTGAGTTCGTCGATACGATGATCAAGGACGGCCTGATGGACGCGTTCAACGGCTATCACATGGGCAATACGGCCGAGAACGTCGCGAGGGAATGGCAGATCACGCGCGAGCAGCAGGATCGCTTTGCGGTCGCGTCGCAGAACAAAGCCGAAGCTGCACGCAAGGCGGGGCGCTTCAAGGATGAGATCGCAGCCGTCACGATCAAGGAGAAGAAGGGCGAAAAGATCGTCGACACCGACGAATATATCCGCGATGGCGTGACCTACGAGTCGATCAAGGATCTGCGCGCGGCGTTCTTGAAAGAGGGCGGCACGGTTACGGCGGCGAACGCGAGTGGTCTGAACGATGGCGCGGCGGCGGTTGTGCTCATGAGCTTGAAGGAGGCGGACAGGCGCGGCTTGAAGCCGCTGGCGGTGATCAAATCGTGGGCGCAGGCGGGCGTCGATCCGAAGATCATGGGGACGGGACCGATCCCCTCATCGCGTTCGGCGCTGAAGAAGGCCGGCTGGGCGGTCTCCGATCTCGACCTTGTTGAAGCGAACGAGGCGTTCGCGGCGCAAGCTTGCGCGGTCAACAAAGACATGGGCTGGGATCCGGCGAAGGTGAACGTGAACGGCGGGGCGATTGCGATCGGGCATCCGATCGGGGCTTCGGGCGGCCGCGTGCTGGTGACATTGCTGCACGAGATGCAGAAGCGGAATGCGAAGAAGGGCCTGGCGACGCTGTGCATCGGCGGCGGCATGGGCATCGCAATGTGCGTTGAGCGTTAGATCACAAAGAGAAACGGGAGAAAGACATGTCACGGGTGGCGGTTGTCACAGGCGGCACGCGCGGGATCGGCGAGGCGATCTCGGTGGGCTTGAAGAAGGCGGGCTATAAGGTTGCGGCGAACTATGCCGGCAACGACGAGCGCGCAAAGGCGTTCGCCGACAAGCACGGTATTGCGGTGTTCAAGTGGGACGTCGCGAACTACGACGCGTGCATCAAGGGCGTTGCCGAAGTGGTGGCGAAGCTCGGGCCGGTCGATATCGTGGTGAACAATGCCGGGATCACGCGCGACGCGACGTTGAAGAAGCAATCGCGGGCACAGTGGGATGAGGTGATGGACACCAATCTCGGCGGCTGCTTCAACATGTGCAAAGCCGTGTGGGACGGGATGCTCGACCGCAGCTTCGGGCGCATCGTCAATATCGGGTCGATCAACGGGCAGGCTGGACAATATGGTCAGGTGAACTACGCCGCAGCGAAGTCGGGCATTCACGGCTTCACGAAGGCATTGGCGCAAGAAGGCGCACCGAAGGGCATTACGGTCAACGCGATCGCTCCTGGTTACATCGACACCGACATGGTGGCGGCCGTTCCCGCGAACGTGCTTGAGAAGATCGTGGCGCGCATTCCAGTCGGGCGCTTGGGCAAGGCGGAAGAGATCGCGCGCGGGGTGCTGTTTCTGATCGCTGACGACGCCGGTTTCGTGACCGGATCGACGATGTCGATCAACGGCGGGCAGCATATGTATTGAGGCGCGAGCGGCGCTGACGCGTTTGCCAAACGGCGCCGGTTACCCGGCGCCGTTTTTTGTGTGAGTTCAGTGCGTGATCGGCATCTGAACGTGTGTTCATCATCGCGGTCGATGTTCGTGTTCTCGCCGCATAGGCGGGTGGCAAGAATGCCTCAGTCGCGGCGCAATAAATTCCACTTTTCGAATCGGGCATTGGCGGTCCGTAACCTGTGATTAACGCAAGGGGTAGATGCGTTAGTCGAACCACATTGTTGCCATCATCACAGGCAATACACGGCTTCATTGGAGTTGCGGGGTGAGGCATTCGGCGGGCGGCGCGCGCCGGGCCTGCCCCTCATACCGTTGGTGGAGCATTCGCGTTGCGGTTTTTCGCGGGCCTGATGATCGTTGCTTTCGCCGTGCTGGCCAGCGCGGGGGCCATGGTCTCGCGCGCGTACGAACGCGAGCCGCCGCGGATCGCGCACTACATTTCCGAGTACGAACGCGTCGGGTTCGTGCTCGACCGCTCCGGCGAGTTGGCGAAGCTCAAGTTCGACGGGACGGAGGAGATTCTCGTGCTGCGCTGGCAGCCGGCGGCAGGTGGCGACCGTTTGCTCGTTCGCGATGACGGCGAGGTGGTGCTCCGGATTTCGGGGCTCGGCGGGATTACGCTTTTCACACCGCAGAATCCGCGCGGCATTCCGGTGGCACCGAATGCGGCTGCGCCACCATTGGTTCCCACGCCGCCGTCGATCGCTTTGGTGCGCGATATTGCCGGGCGTATCATGATGCAGCTGCGCGCGGAGACGGGGCAGGAAATTGTCTTCGAAGCGAACTGGAACGCCGTCGCTGCGGATCCGGGCGCGCGGGGGATTCTCTTCGATGCCATTCGCAATGCCGGCACGGCATTGTTCGATGTGTCACGCACGGGGCCGGGACGGGCGGGAATCGCCAGCTACTTGCGGCGTGTGCGCTTCGTGCAAGCGCGGTTTCCGGCAGCGTCGATGCAGGGCGACATGTTGATCGTGCAGTTCAGCGTGGAACAGGGCCTGGCCGGCCGGCCGTCGTCGCACGCGATCTCGCGGCAGCTCCGGCAGATCTTCCGCTAAGCAGGGCGCCAGTTTGGTGGCGCCATCTCGAAGCCTTCGAAGGTGAAGGCTGGTGCTACGGTGCAGCCGACGAGTGTGAAGCGGCCGAGCGGGCGCGCGCTTTGCCAGACGTGCGCCGGGACGACGAGTTGCGGGCGTTGGCCTGCAACGATGTCGGGGCCGAGGATGTGCGTTTGGGCGTTGCGTCCGTCGGGCGACAGCGTGAGTTCCAAAGGGTCGCCCGCATAGAAGTGCCAGGCTTCGGCCTTGTCGACGCGATGCCAGTGCGAGCGTTCGCCCAGCTTCAGAAGGTAGTAGATCGCGGTCGAAGCGGCATCGCGGAACGTCTCGCGGAAGTGGCCGCCTTCGGGATGGGGTTTGAGGTCGAGGGCTTTGATGATCTCGTCGGCCGTCACTTGAAGACGTCTTTGCGGCGGCGGGTTTCGGCGAAGACTTCGACGGTGTCCGCGGATTCGAGGGCCAGCGATTTGCGCAGTTCCGGGCTTGCGGGGCGCAGGAACGGGTTCGTCTCGCGCTCAAGGCCGATCGTCGAGGGGATCGTCGGCTTGCCTTCAGCACGCAGGCGCTCGACGTCGGCCATGCGCTTGTTCAGTGCCGCGTTGTTCGGCTCGAGCGTCACCGCGAAGCGGCCGTTCGAGAGCGTGTATTCGTGGCCGCAATAGACGCGCGTGTCGGTGGGCAAGGCTGCAAGCTTCGAGAGGCTCGACCACATCTGTGCGGGCGTCCCTTCGAATAGGCGGCCGCAGCCCATGGCGAACATCGTGTCGCCGGTGAAGACGGCTTTATCGGCCTCGAACCAGAAGGCGATGTGGCCTTTGGTGTGGGCCGGGATGTCGAAGATTTTCGCTTTGGCTTGGCCGAGGATCCAGGTGTCGCCTTCGCCCACTTCTTCGTCGATACCGGGAATGCGGTCACGATCGGCGCGCGGGCCGATCACCTTTGCGCCGGTCTCTTCTTTCAGCAGTAGGTTGCCGCCGGTGTGATCGAGGTGGTGGTGCGTGTTCAGTATGTGGGTGAGCCTGAGGCTGTGCGCTTTCAGCGCGGCGATCACCGGCCCGGCCTCAGATGGGTCGACGACGGCGACGCTGTTGGTGGCGGTGTCGTGCACCAGGTAGGCGTAGTTGTCGCTGAGGCAGGGAACGAGGTGGATGTTCAGCATGGCTCAACTCGAGATGTTGTAAGCGGCAAGCGCCGCCATGTTGACGATGTCGCTCATCGTGGCGCCCAAGGGGGCGATCTGGACCGACTTCGAGAGGCCGACCAGGAGCGGGCCGATCACGGTCGCGCCGCCGATGACTTCGGTCATCATGGTCGAGATCGAGGCCGAGTGGATCGCCGGCATGATCAGCACGTTGGCGGGGCCTTTGAGGCGGCAGTGCGGGTAGCGCGCCATACGCTCCATGTCGAGCGCGATGTCGGCGTTCATTTCGCCGTCGTATTCGAAGTCGGTGCCGCGCTTGTCGAGTAGTTCGACGGCTTCGCGCACACGCTGCGAGCGTTCGCCCCAGGGCTGGCCGAATGTCGAATAGGCGAGCAATGCGACGCGCGGTTCGTAGCCAAAGCGGCGGGCGCAGGCGGCGGCTTGGATGGTGATGTCCACGAGTTCCTCGGGTGAGGGCATTTCGTGCACGTTCGTATCGGCGACGAAGACGGTGCGGCCTTTGTCGAGAATGATCGAGACGCCGATCATGCGTTCGCCGGGCTTGGCGTCGAGCACGTGGCGGACGTCGTTGAGCGCGACAGAGTAGTGGCGCGTCACGCCGGTGACCATCGCGTCGGCGTGGCCGGCGGCAATGACTGACGCGCCGTAGATGTTGCGGTCGTACGTGACTTGGCGCACGCAGTCGCGGAACAGCGAGCCGCGGCGCTGCCAGCGCTTGTAGAGCGCCTCGGCATATTCCTGGGTGCGCGGGCTCTTTTGCGGGAATTGAATCTCAAGATCGGCCGTGTCTTCGAGGCCGGCGTGGCGGACGGTCTCGCGGATGCGTTCGGGGTCGCCGATCAGGATCGACTTGCCGAGGCCCGAGTTTTGGTAGGTGAGCGCGGCGCGGATGACGGCCTCTTCTTCGCCCTCGGCGAAGACCATGCGCTTGGGCTGCAGGCGCACACGGGCGACGACGCGTTGAACGATCGACGCGACCGGGTCGAGGCGCGAAGCCAGATCGTTCTTGTAGCGGTCGAGGTCGGCAATCGGCTTCTGCGCGACGCCTGACGCCATCGCCGCTTTCGCGACGGCGACGGGGACGGTCGAGATCAGCCGCGGGTCGAACGGAACCGGGATGATGTAGTCGGGGCCGAACTTCGGGCGCGCGGTGTGATAGGCGGCGGCGACCTCGTCGGGGACGTCTTGGCGCGCGAGGTCGGCAAGCGCGTGGGCGGCCGCAATCTTCATTTCGTCGTTAATCGTGCGCGCCCGCACGTCGAGCGCGCCGCGGAAGATGTAGGGGAAGCCCAAGACATTGTTCACTTGGTTGGGATAGTCGGAGCGGCCGGTCGCCACGATCGCGTCGGAGCGGACGGCTTGGACATCTTCCGGTGTGATCTCAGGGTCGGGGTTTGCGCAGGCGAAGATGATGGGCTTCGCCGCCATCGACTTCACCATGTCCTGCGTGACTGCGTCTTTGACGGAGAGGCCCAGCAGGACGTCGGCGCCGACCAAGGCTTCGGCGAGCGAGCGCGCTTTTGTGGTGACGGCGTGCGCAGACTTCCACTGGTTCATGCCTTCGGTGCGGCCTTTGTAGATGACGCCTTTGGTGTCGCACAGGACGGCGTTTTCGTTTGGCAGGCCCATGGCTTTGACGAGTTCGAGGCAGGCGATCGCGGCTGCGCCGGCGCCGTTGACGACGACCTTCGTTTTCTTGATGTCGCGGCCGGTGAGATAGAGCGCGTTGATCAGGCCGGCGGCCGTAATGATCGCGGTGCCGTGCTGATCGTCGTGGAAGACGGGGATCGACATCAGCTCGCGCAGGCGCTGCTCGATGATGAAGCAGTCGGGGGCCTTGATGTCTTCGAGGTTGATACCGCCGAAGGTCGGGCCCAAGTAGCGCACGCAGTTGATGAACTGGTCGACGTCGCTGGTGTCGACTTCGAGGTCGATCGAATCCACGTCGGCGAAGCGCTTGAAGAGGACGGCTTTGCCTTCCATCACGGGTTTTGAGGCGAGCGCACCCAGGTCGCCCAAGCCCAGAATCGCCGTGCCGTTTGAGATCACGGCGACGAGGTTGCCTTTGGCGGTGTAGTCATAAGCTGTGGATGGTTCTCTCGCGATCTCGCGCACCGGTACGGCAACGCCGGGGGAATAGGCGAGGCTCAAGTCGCGCTGCGTCGCCATCGGTTTTGAGGGCGTGATTTCCAGCTTGCCAGGCTTGGGCTGGCTATGAAAAAGAAGGGCTTCTTGATCCGTAAATGGACGCTTTTTCGACATGGACTCGCCGTTTGGTTCGCGCGGGACGCAGCGGTCCGGTGCGGGATCGATTTCTGTGAGCTTTGAATACAGGCCGTCCACAGGGCGGCACAAGGCTCTTTCGCAAGGCTGGAGGCCCTCGGGGTGACGGTGCAGGCGGCAGCGCAAGTCGAGCGCGAGGAAGAGCGCGCGACGCCGATGATGGCGCAGTATTTGGCCATCAAGCGCGAGCATGCGGACTATTTGCTGTTCTACCGCATGGGGGACTTTTACGAGCTGTTCTTCGACGATGCGGTGAAGGCGTCGGCGGCGCTCGATATCGCGCTAACCAAGCGGGGCAAGCACAACGACGCCGACATCGCGATGTGCGGCGTGCCGGTGCATTCGGCCGAGAACTATTTGCTGACCTTGATCAGGAAGGGCTTCAAGGTCGCGGTGTGCGAGCAGACCGAAGACCCGGCCGAGGCGAAGAAGCGCGGGTCGAAGTCGGTGGTCGCGCGCGAAGTCGTGCGTGTCGTCACGCCGGGGACGCTCACCGAAGACCAGCTCTTGAGTGCGCGGCGGCATAACTATCTTGCGGCGTTGGCGCGCGTGGCGGGGGCCTATGCGCTCGCCTGGGCGGACATTTCCGACGGGTCGTTTCATGTCACGGCGGTCGAGCCCGCGATGTTGGGACAGACAGTGGCACGGATCGAACCGGCGGAGTTGTTGGTGCCCGATGCGCTCGCCGGCGAAGAGGCGGTTGTGGCTCTTGTGCGCGAGATGGGCGCGCGGGCGACGTTGTTGCCGGCGCTGAAGTTCGATTCCGCCGTCGGCGAGCGTTTGTTGAAGTCGCAGCTGAATGTCTCGGCGCTTGATGCGTTCGGAAGTTTTTCGCGCGCGGAAATCGCTGCGGCGGGCGCGGTGCTCGGCTACTTGGAGTTGACGCAAAAGGGCAAGCTGCCCGCGCTTTCACCGCCGCGCCAGCAAGCACAAGCACATGTGATGGCGATGGATGCGGCGACACGGCGCAATCTGGAGCTGGTGCAGACGTTGTCGGGCGAGACGCAGGGAAGCTTGCTCGCGACGATCGATCGGACGTTGACGGCGGCGGGCGGCCGCGAACTGGCGGAGCGTATCTTGGCACCGCTGACCGATGTGGGTGCGATCGAGGCGCGGCTTGATGGCGTCGGCTATTTTGCCGGGAATGCGGCGGCGCGCGATGTGACGCGGGGCGTGCTCAGGCGTATGCCGGATATGGCGCGGGCGCTGTCGCGATTGAGCGTCGATCGCGGCGGCCCGCGCGATTTGGGTGCCGTGCGCGATGCGTTGTCGTTGGCGCTGACCTTGCCGGAAGCTGTGACGCGCAAGGAGGATGCGCTGGCGGCGTTGCCGCAATCGCTTGCGCGGGAGTTCAGGCGGCTGCAAGACGCTGGCGCGGCGGTTGCGGGGTTGGAGGCAAAGCTTTCAACCCAGCTTGGGCCCGATTTGCGGTTGTTCGCGCGCGACGGCGGGTTTGTCGCGACCGGCGCGCATCAGCGACTCGACGCGGCGCGGACGCTGCGCGACGACGCGCGGCGCGTGATCGTCGATCTCGAGGGCCGGCTTAAGGAAGAGACCGGGATCGGGTCGCTGAAAGTGCGGCACAACAATGTGCTCGGCTATCACATCGAGATTACGGCTGCGAACGCGGAGAAGCTGAAGACGACGGAGACGGGGCGCGCGTTCGTGCATCGGCAAACGACGGCGCAGGCGCAACGGCATACGAACGCGGAACTGGCGGAGCTTGCATCGAAGATTGCAGATGCGGCGGGCGAGGCGATTGCGATCGAGCTTGCGATTTTCGATGAACTCGTCGGCGATGTGCGCGCGGCGGCCGGGGCTTTGGGCGAGATTGCAGGTGTGGTCGCGCGGATGGATGTGCTGGCCGGGTTGGCGGAGCTTGCGGTCGAGGGCGATTACGTTCGGCCTGCGATTACGCCCGGTCAGGCGTTCAAGATTTCACGCGGGCGCCATCCGGTGGTGGAGGCGGCGCTGAAGCGCGAGGCGCAAGGGTTTGTCGCGAACGATTGCGATCTGTCGTCGGGAGGCACGCGGCTTTGGCTGGTGACGGGGCCGAACATGGCCGGCAAGTCGACGTTTCTTCGGCAAAACGCGCTGATCGCCATCTTGGCGCAGGCCGGGTCGTTTGTGCCAGCGGCGTCGGCGGAGATCGGGATCGTCGACCGCTTGTTCAGCCGCGTTGGTGCCGCCGACGATCTGGCGCGGGGGCGCTCGACGTTCATGGTCGAGATGGTCGAGACGGCGGCGATCTTGAATCAGGCGACGGAGCGATCGCTGGTCATTTTGGATGAGATCGGGCGCGGCACGGCGACGTTCGACGGACTCTCGATCGCGTGGGCGACCGTCGAGCGCTTGAACGGCGTCAATCGTTCGCGCGCGTTGTTCGCGACGCACTATCACGAGCTTACGGGTTTGAGCACGCGGCTCGATGGCGTCGCAAACGTAACGGTGCGGGTGAAGGAGTGGCAGGGCGGGATCGTGTTCCTGCACGAGGTCGTGCCTGGGGCGGCGGATCGTTCCTACGGCATTCAGGTCGCAAAGCTTGCCGGGCTGCCCAAGGATGTGCTCACGCGTGCGCAAGCGGTGCTGCATGCGCTGGAACGCGGCGACAGCGGACGGCGGGCGAAGACGGTCGTCGACGAGTTGCCGCTGTTCGCCGCGAGTGCGCCGACTGCACAGCCGTCACAAGAATCGCAGGTTGAGGCAAAACTGAAAGACGTCAACGTTGACGAACTCAGTCCGCGTGCGGCATTGCAACTCGTTTACGATCTCAAAGCGCTCCTGAAGGACCGGCCACAATGAGCGACTTCCAATTGTCCGATTGGGTTGGGGTTCTGTCGGCGGCGATTTCCGTTATTGCTCTGCTGATCAATCTGGCGATCGCCTCACGCCAGACGCGGGTCAGCGTCGAATCGTTGAAGTTCAACAACGACAGTCAGGTGATGAACTGGGCCAACCGTGTCGTTGCCGCGATGTCTGAGGCCTACCACGTGGCCGTGGTGACGAACGTGAGTGCGACCTCGGTTCACGAACGGGCATTGAGCCTTGCGGTCAATCTTTCGGCGCTGATCGACGAGGGCCGGTGGTTCTTTCCCAATATCGGCCGTAAGCCGACCGATGATGAAAAGCCCGGCGCCTATCGGGGCACGCGGCAGGCTGTGCTCGATCATGTCGTTGCCGTTTACGATACGGTCGTGGAGTTGCAGCGCGCGGACGATCAACTTCGAGCGAGCTTCGTCGAGCGGATCCACGACGCCAGGCGGCATTTCGTGACCGAAGTGCAGCATGCGGTCGATCCGCGGCGGCGTGCCTGGGTCATGGACAGGTTTCGGAAGTTCTAGAATCGTCCTCAGGGGGAATTCACTTGGGCTACTCCCTCATAAAGTGCGTGAGAAAACTCCCGCGACGCATTTCGCTACGGCACGTCCTTCTGTAAGCTTTTCTCCGGGTAGCTAGTTTGACTTCGGGGAACCTGATGGCGCGCGTTTCGTCCAAAATTCGTTCGGTCACTGTGTTGGGTGCAGTCGCGATCGCGCTGACGGCGAGTGTGTCCGGAATCGCGAGTGCGGCCACGGTTTCGCTGCCGAGCCTCTCGGGGCTCGTCGACAGTGTACGGCCTTCGGTCGTTAGCGTTGCGGCGAAGGTGACCAGCGGCGCGAAGAGCGGTACGGCGCTTGGTTCGGGTTTCGTGATCGACGCCGAAGGCTACATCGTCACGAACGCACACGTGATCCTGACGTCGAACGATGTCGAGGTCACGTTTTCGGACGGTACGAAGTACAAGGTTCGCGTGATCGGGCGCGACCAGGCGACGGATGTGGCGCTGCTAAAGGTCGATGCGCCGAAGAAATTCCAGGCGGTGGTTTTTGCGGATTATCGCCGCGTGAAGGTCGGCGACTGGGTGGTTGCGATCGGCAATCCGTTCGGGCTTGGCGGCACAGTGACCGCGGGGATCGTCTCGGCGCGTGGCCGCGACGAGGTCGGGAGCGCAGCGTTCACGGATTACCTGCAAGTTGACGCCGCGATCAATCACGGCAACTCGGGCGGGCCGACGTTCGATCTCTCGGGCCGCGTGGTCGGCATGAACACGCTCGGTTATCCGACGTCGAGCGGCGAGTTGGCGAGCGGTATCGGCTTTGCCATTCCCTCTTCCACGGTGCAGCGCGTGGTGCAGGATTTGCGAGCGACGGGCACGGTCAGCCGCGGGTTCCTCGGCGTGCAGATCGAGAGCCTTAGCGACGAGTCGGCAACCGCGCTGGGTCTTCCGAATGCGAATGGCGCGCTTGTGACCGATACGATCGACGGCAGCCCGGCCCAGAAGGCCGGCATCAAGCGCGGCGACGTGATCTTGAAGATCAATGGCGAAGCGGTGAAGGACAACCGCGAAGCCTCGCGCAAGATTGCTGCGCTGCAGGTTGGGCAGTCGGCGACCTTCACGATCTGGCGCGACAACAAGACGATTTCGGTGACGGTCACGGTTGCGAAGCGCGATCAGGTGGCGGAGCTTGAGGTGCCGGCGACGGCGGGTAACGCGGCGGTCGATGAGGTGAAGCTTACGTCGCTCGGGCTTGGGCTGAAGACCATCACCGCGGAAGTGCGGACGTCGTTCGCGTTGGCGACGGAAGCGGCCGGTGTGCTGGTCACGCATATCGATCCGGCAAGCGAGGCGGCACTGAAGGGTTTGCGCGAGGGCGACCGGATCGTGGCCGTCGGCACGGCCGATGTCGGCTCTCTCACGGACGTCAATTTGGCGATCGAGCAAGCGCGGGCGCAGAAGCGGCCGTCCGTGTTGCTGTTCGTGGAAACGCGCGCCGGGGGCAAAGTGCATATTCCGGTAAAGCTTAGCCCAAACTGAGACCACGCATGGCGGCGAAGCTTTTTCCGGCCGAGGGCGGATGCACTTGCCGGGCAGTGCGCTATCGGCTGACCACGAAACCGCTATTCGTGAATTGCTGTCATTGCACATGGTGTCAGCGCGAAACCGGCTCGGCGTTCGTGATCAACGCGATGATCGAGACGGATCGCGTAAAGATTTTGCGTGGGACGCCGGAAGTCGTGAAGACGCCGTCGGCGAGCGGGAGCGGTCAAAAGATTCTCCGCTGCATCGATTGCAGGATCGCACTCTGGAGCCACTATTCGAGCCCGAAGATCGCGTTCGTGCGCGTTGGCACGCTCGACAAGCCCGATCTTTGTCCGCCGGACGTTCACATTTTCACCTCGACCAAGCAGAAGTGGGTCGAGCTTTCGGGCAAGGTGCCGGTCCGCAAAGGCTACTACGAGCGCGCGAAGCTCTGGCCGGCGGAGAGCCTGGAGCGGCGGCGGGTGTTGATGGGGTAGCGCATCTGTTTTGCAGCTGCCGCGCGCGCGGGAGTGCCTTATGATCGACCGATGGAGACGATTGCAGCCGGTCGCATTGCTTTTTGGGAAGGCGGTAGTCTTTGGGTGCTTGACGTGCTCGGCGGAGCCGAAGCGCCCATACGCACCGAGATGCACGCCCATCATGCGTTTCAGCTCACGTTTTCACTTGGCGGCAGCTTCAGTTTTCACCTTGAGGACCGCGTCATGGCGGGTCCCTCCGCCATCGTGTCGCCGGATACAACGCACGCCTTCGAGGCGCGCGGCTTGATTTCGCATCTGTTTGTCGAACCCGAGAGCCGCGCCGGACGCACGCTCGAACAGTTGATGCAAGGTAGGCCAGCGGCTGCCGTCACAGCGGCAGAGTCGCGGGATGCACCCAATCTCATCCTCGAGGCATTCCGGCATCCGCATGATCCCCGCGGTGCGTTGCGCGACGCGGGGATGACAATCGGCGACCGTATTGCCGGTCACGCGCGGGCCGTCGAGCCGGATCGCCGCGTGCGGCAAATCATCAAGTGGGCGGCCGGCAATCTGGATCGTTCCGTCGGCATAGATGAGGCCGCGCAAAGCGTTCGATTGTCTCCCAGCCGGGCAAGCCATTTGTTTGTCGAGGAAACGGGTCTGCCCTTTCGCACGTATGTGCTTTGGTTGCGTCTGGTACGTGCCGTCGATGCGCACGTCGCAGGCAGGACGCTCACGGAGGCCGCCCAGGAGGCCGGATTTTCCGATTCCGCCCACTTGAGCCGCACATTCAAGCGCATGTTCGGCATACCCGCAGCCGCGCTCGAAATGTCGTAGCCGTTTCATTCAAGCGATGGAGCATTCCCGGGATTAGGTATGGCGTGTCCTGACGGACATCAACCAATGCCTGATCCACGGAGACGAAAATGAACAACGCATCTGCCTCTCGCCTCAACACCTCCAGCGCCACCGGTTGCGCTTGCGGTCCAAGCTGCGGCTGTGGTGACAACTGCCGCTGCAACACGAAATCCTGCGGTGCGGACTGCACCTGCGCGTCCTGAACTCTTCGGCCCGAGCTTCTGCATGATGAAGCTCGGGCCGGCGCCACTCACTCCGATCGAAGGTGATTTGACATGGAATACGTTGTTGGGATTGTTCTAGGGCTTGCCGCTTGCGGCCTTGGCACAGTTGCCGGACTCGAGCGCGACCGGGCGTTCTACCCGGTCATGATGATCGTGATCGCGTCCTACTACGCGTTGTTTGCCGTCATCGGCAACGATGTCAGCGCCCTTTACGTTGAAGTTGCGATCTCGATGGGGTTCGTATGCCTCGCGGTGATCGGATTCAAGACCAGCCTTTGGATCGTGGCAGCGGCCTTGGCCGGCCACGCCGCCCTCGATCTGGTTCACGGACATGCGGTGACAAACGCTGGCGTGCCAGCCTGGTGGCCGATGTTCTGCGCCAGTATCGATGCCTTCGCTGCTGTCTATCTGGCGTGGCGGCTTCTTTCGAAACGGATTGACGAACACAATCGCCTGTCGTTCGGCCACCGCATCGGTGCTTACGTGCAAGTCGAACTCAACGCCGCGCAAGCGGCCGAACAGGCCGGCGAGCCTCTTGTCGCCTTTCGTCATCTTGAGCGCGCCCATGTTTTGGGTCAAAGATCGACCGTGCAACATGTTCGTGTGCACCTGCGGATGCTCGGCTGGGGGCTGCGCCACCATAGCGCCCGCGAAGTCGTTGGCCAGATCGCGCGCTTGATCGGCGCGGCGACCAAGACCTGGATCGGGCTTATCCCGCAAGGAAACACCGGTGGCGCCAATGTGAGCGCGTTCAAGCCGATGCCGATCCCCGACGATCTCGGCGATATCATCGACGTCGCTCGCTCGCCACGGCAATGGTTCAATTGAAGGACCGAGGAGGACACACCATGCTAGCCGCCACTTGCCGCCGCTACGGGCCGCCGGACGGGTTGAAGATCGAAGAGGTGGCGCGCCCTGCGCCCAAGGCCGACGAGATCTTGGTCCGCGTTCGCACCAGCAGCGTGACCTCCGGCGATGTGCGCCTGCGCAACTTTAGCGGGGCGGGCATTTTCTGGCTGCCGATGCGGTTGCTCTTTGGGGTGCTGCGTCCGCGCAACCCTCTCATAGGTATGGAATTCGCGGGAAGTGTGGAAACTGTCGGCGAAAGTGCGAGCGGCTTTCGTGTTGGCGATGCCGTTTTCGGTATGAAGATCGGCGGCGCTAATGCGGAGTTTGTCGCCGTTCGCGCAGCGGGCGCGATCGCGGCTAAGCCGGATCGCCTGAGCTTCGAAGAGGCGGCCGTCGTTCCGTTCGGGGCTCTCTCGGCATTGGCGTTCTTGCGGGACTTTGTGCAGATCAAACCGGGGCAGAAGATACTCATCCATGGCGCCAGCGGCGCGGTGGGTGTGTTTGCGGTTCAGCTGGCCAAGCATTTCGGCGCTCACGTCACCGGCGTTTGCAGCACCGCCAACGTTGAACTCGTCCGATCGCTCGGCGCCGATCGGGTGATCGACTATACCAAGACCGACTTCGCCCAAGGCCCGGATGTGTACGATGCGATCCTCGACACGGTCGGCGGCACGTCGTTTTCGCGGGGCACGCGCGTGCTGGCGCCGACCGGGCGCCACGTCTTCGTGGTCCAGAAGCTCGCGCAACTTCTGCAAGCGCTCTGGACCTCGATGCGCCCCGGCAAGCGCGTGATCGTCGGCTTTTCCCCCGGCGATTCCAAAGACGACCTGTTGTTGATCAAGCGCTTGATCGAAGAGGCCCGGATCAGACCGGTCGTCGATCGACGTTATCGCCTGCAGGAGATCGTCGAGGCCCATCGTTATGTCGAGACAGGCCGAAAGCGGGGAGGCGTGGTGGTTTCCGTGAACCCAGCGTCCTGATCGATCGTCTAATGTTGAGGCATGGGGCCGAGGCGCTGGGGCGTTCGCATTTCTGACGCGCGGCAGAATTTCCATTGCCTCGGAAGCCGATTAGTTCTATATTTGTTCCAACATGACGAGGCGGCTTTTGATGGCCGGATCGTACTCGCGGACCTACGCGCGCTCGTGAGACAAGTGGCACACGCAAATGGCACAGCGGACCCCTGTCTCACATGGTTCGCGTTTCGTGGCGGAGTTCGGCGGCGAAATGGGTGTCTTGCGTGACAAATGAATTGTCTCAGGTGAGACACGCGGCGCGGCGGTTTTGATCTTGTTAGGGCGTCGTTTGGTAATGACGGTGCAACCGATAGAATGACGGCATGAGCCAAAGACCCGGAGACGATCTGCGCAACGCGTTGACGGCCATAGCGCAGGAGCAAGGGAGCGATGCGGCTCGGCTGAAGGCTGCGGCGCTGCCTTTGTTCAAGAAGGCGCTCGCGACGGCGCGCGAAGGCGCGCGGGTTTATCTTGAGGGCGGCGGCACCGGGCTTGGGACGGCGAAGCGGCTGTCTGATGCGACCGACGTGCTCATGAGTGTGCTTTACGACTTTACGGTCAAGCACGTGTTCTATGCGCAGAACCCGACCGACTCGGAACATATCGCGGTGGTTGCGGTTGGCGGCTATGGGCGCGGGGCGTTGGCGCCGGGGTCGGATGTCGACCTGCTGTTTGTGCTGCCTTACAAGCAAACCGCCTGGGGCGAGAGCGTGATCGAGTTCATGCTCTATGTGCTGTGGGATTTGGGGTTGAAGGTCGGACATGCGACGCGCTCGATCGACGAGTGCATCCGGCTGGCGAAGTCCGATCATACGATCCGCACGGCGGTGCTGGAGTCGCGATTTGTGTGCGGGCGGGAGAGCTTGTTCGACACGCTGAAGGCGCGCTTTGCGAAGGAGGTTGTGACCGGCACGGGCCGCGACTTCGTGGAGGCCAAGCTTGACGAGCGGGCGCGGCGGCACGCGGGCGCGGGCGAGAGCCGCTATCTGGTCGAGCCGAACATCAAGGACGGCAAGGGCGGCCTGCGCGATCTGCACACGCTCTACTGGATCGCGAAGTATCTCTATCGCGTGGACGATGCGTCGGAGCTCGTCGGCGCGGGGTTGCTGACGGCGGATGAGTACCGGGCGTTCGCGGAGGCTGAGGAGTTCTTGTGGCTTGTGCGGTGCCATCTGCATTTGTTGACGGGGCGCGCTGAAGAGCGGCTAACGTTCGATACGCAGATTGAACTTGCGACGCGTCTGGGCTTTCAGGATGAGGCGGGGGAGCGCGGCGTTGAGCGCTTCATGCAGCGGTATTTCTTGAACGCCAAGACTGTCGGCGATCTGACGCGCATTTTCTGTGCGACGTTGGAGGCGCAGAATCAAAAGCCCTGGCCCGTGTTCGGTCGGTTTATGACCGGGGTCGGGCGGCGGCGGGTTGAGGCGGACGGCTTCTTCGTCGAGCAAAACCGGTTGAACGTGGACGGGCCGCAGGTCTTTCGCGATCAGCCTGTCAACATGCTGCGGCTGTTTCATATCGCGGACCAAAAGGGCGTCGATATTCATCCCGACGCGTTGAAGCTGGTCACGCGTAGTCTGGGGCTCATCGACGATGCATTGCGGACGAACGCGCAAGCGAACAAATTGTTTCTCGAGATACTGTGCTCGCGGCGCGATCCGGAGCGCACGCTCCGGCAGATGAACGAGGCGGGCGTGTTCGGCGCCTTCGTGCCAGACTTCGGACGCATCGTCGCGAAGATGCAGTTCAACATGTACCACCACTATACGGTGGACGAGCATCTGATCCGAGCGATCGGCCATCTCTCGAAGATCGAGCGCGGCGAGTACAAGGAAGAGCATCCGCTCGCAAACGAGATCATCCACAAGGTCCTGTCGCGCGAAGTGCTCTATGTCGCGATGCTGCTGCACGACATCGCGAAAGGGCGCGAGGGCGATCACTCCGAGGTCGGCGAAGAGGTTGCCAACGCGCTCTGTCCGCGGCTCGGCATGACGGCGGCGGAGACGGAGACCGTTGCGTGGCTCGTGCTCAATCACTTGGTCATGAGCGACGTTTCGCAGAAGCGCGACCTTTCGGATCCCAAGACCATTCGAGATTTCGCGGCCGTCGTGCAATCGCCGGAGCGGCTCAGGTTGCTGTTGTGCTTGACGGTCGCCGACATTCGCGCGGTCGGGCCCGGTGTGTGGAACGGTTGGAAGGGGCAGCTCTTGCGGCAGCTCTACTACGAGACCGAGGCGCAAATGTTGGGCGGGTTCAGCGCCAGCGCACGGCCGCAGTTGGTGGCGGAGGCGAAGGCGGAACTTGGGCGGCGCCTTGCCGATTGGCCGGAGGAGGCGCGTGCACGGGCCTTGTCGCGGCACTACGATCCCTATTGGCTGGCGCTCGATCCGCATAAGCACGAAGCGCAAGCGCGACAGATGCGGGCTGCGGACGAAGCTGGCGAGACGTTCAACCTGATGGCGCGGGCGGACGAGTTCCGGGCCGTCAGCGAGGTCGCGGTCTATACGGGCGACCATCCGGGTCTATTCTCACAGCTCGCGGGTGCGGTTGCGATGTGCGGGGCCAGCATTGTCGACGCGAAGATTTTTACGACCACTGACGGCATGGCGATGGACGTGTTCTGGCTGCAGGACGCGGAAGGGCGGCCCTTGACCGACGAGCGGCGCATTCAGCGTCTGCGCGAGACGATGAAGCGGGTGCTCGACGGCGAGGTGGTGCCGCGCACGGTGATCGACGCGCGCCAGGTTCGCCGGCGCGAGGAAGCGTTCACCGTCGAGCCGCGGGTGCTGATCGACAACTCTGCGTCGGACACGCACACGGTCATCGAGGTCAATGGGCGCGACCGGCCGGGATTGCTGCACGACCTGACGCGGGCGTTGTTCGTGGCGCGGCTCTCGATCCACTCGGCGCAGATTGCGACTTATGGCGAACGGGCGATCGACGTCTTCTATGTGAAGGACGTTTACGGGCTGAAAGTCACGCATCCGCAGCGGATCGAGGCGATCAAGGCCGGCGTGCTGGAGGCCTTGGGCGACGGCGGGGTGCGTGTGCAACGGCGGGCGAAGGCCAAGAGTTGAGGGTCTTGCGAGGGGCGCTGGGTCTGGCGCATAACCCCGGGCCATTTTGAGCGGAACTGGACCTTTTCTGATGAGTGCGCACGAGTCGACAGTGTTTTCGGGGATGCAGCCGACGGGCAATTTGCATCTCGGCAATTATCTGGGCGCGATCCGGAATTGGCTGAAGCTGCAAGAGCAGTATCGCTGCATTTATTGCGTCGTCGACATGCACGCGATCACGGTCGAGCAAGATCCGAAGCAGCTCGTGAAAGCGACACGCGAGGTGGCGGCGGCCTATATCGCGAGCGGCGTCGATCCGAAGCGCTCGATCGTGTTCGCGCAGAGCCAGGTGCCGGAGCATGCGGAACTCGCCTGGGTGTTCAACTGCGTGGCGCGGGTGGGCTGGCTGAACCGGATGACGCAGTTCAAAGAGAAGGCCGGCAAGAACCGCGAGGCGATGAGCGTCGGGCTCTATACATATCCGGTGCTGATGGCGGCGGACATTTTGGCTTACAAGGCAACGCATGTGCCGGTCGGCGACGATCAGAAGCAGCATGTCGAACTCGCACGCGACATTGCGCAGAAGTTCAACAATGATTTCGGCGTGCCGGATTTCTTCCCCCTGCCGGAGCCAATCATCACAGGTCCCGCGACGCGGGTGATGAGCTTGCGCGACGGGACGGCGAAGATGTCGAAGTCCGATCCGTCGGAATACTCGCGGATCAACCTGACCGACGATGCGGATGCGATCGCGCAGAAGTTCCGCAAGGCCAAGACCGATCCTCTGCCGTTGCCGGAGGTCGAGAGCGAACTCGAGAGTCGGCCCGAGGCGGATAATCTCGTGTCGATTTACGCGGCGTTCGCGGAGAAGGGCAAGCAGGCGGTGCTCGACGATTTTCGCGGTGGCCAGTTCTCCGGCTTCAAGAACGCGCTTAGCGAGCTTGTCGTTTCGAAGCTCTCGCCGATCGCGGCCGAGATGAGGCGATTGTTGGACGATCCGGCCGAGATGGACCGTTTGTTGCGTAGGGGCGCGGATCAGGCGCGCGAAATCGCATCGCCGATCATGAAGGATGTGCGTCGGGTGGTGGGCTTCCCCACTTGAGGCGCAGTGGGGCGCCGTGGCATCGTGGCGCCCATGTCCGACGCAGGGCCCTCACAGACGAAACGGCGGCGCAAGTTTCTCGTCGTCGTGGACGCTTCGCCTGAGCACAAGAAAGCGCTGCGCTATGCAGCGCGGCGGGCGCAGCACACCGGCGGGCTGGTTTCGCTTTTGATCGTGGTCACGGCGGTCGACTTTCAGCATTGGCGTTCGGTCGAAGACGCGATGCGGGAAGAGGCGCTACAGGAAGCCGAACGCATGCTCTACGACGCGGCCGGCGAGGTGAACCGGATTTCGGGGCTGCTGCCCGAGGTGATGGTGATCGAGGGAAAGCCGCGCGACGTGCTGTTTTCGCTGCTGAAGGAAGATCCCGACATTTCGATTTTGGTACTGGGCGCGAGTACGGGCCGGGAGGGTCCGGGACCTTTGGTTTCGCTCGTCGCGCAGCAGTCACAGCAGGCCTATCCGATCCCCGTGACGATCGTCCCCGGCGGCTTGAGCGACGAAGCCATCGACACGCTGGCTTAGGCCGTCGTGAAAATTTCTCTGGGATCGCGGACGCCGCGCAGGGCGTGGAAGCCTAGCGACTTGGTCTTGATGCCGTGCGGGAGCTTGGCGAAGTCGGCGGTCAGAAGCAGCGAGTGCTCCAAGACTTTCGTTAGCGGTTCGATGCGCGAGACTTCGTTGACGGCGGGACCGATGACAGTGAAGTCGAGGCGCTCGCGGCTGCCGATGTTGCCGAACGTAACCTGACCCACATGGAGTGCGAAGCCGGCGGCGAGCCGGTTGATGCCGTCGGGCAGGCGTTCGGAAGGGATTGCTTCCAGCGTTTGGCGGGCTTCGAGGGCCGCGTCGAGCGCTTCGCGCGCGGCGCGGCCGACATCGAGACCGTCTCTCGTCGGGAAGATCGCGATCATACCGTCGCCGATCATCTTGATCACATCGCCGCCGTGCAGGCGGACCGGTTCGCCGACGGCGTCGTAGTACTCGCCCAAGACCGAGATGATTTCGTTCGGGGTCAGCATATCGGTCATGCGGGTGAAGCCGCGCAGGTCGCAATAGAAGATCACGGCCGCAATGTCTTCGCCGAGCGAGCGGCGGATGTCGCCGGAGATAATGCGGCGGGTAGCGTCGCTGCCTAAATAGGTTCTCAACAGCTGCTCGGTGATGCGCCGCGCGTGAGCGAGCTCTAGGCGCATGCACATCAGCGGCAACAGCAGATCGAAGTAGGTGATTTCATCCGTGGAGAAGCCACCGGGCTTGTCGGTCGCCCACGAGATGAAATGGCGGGTGTTGTCGGAGAAGGCGAGCGCCATACCGACATAGTCGGTCGCGCCTTGCTCGCGCAGTTCGCGGGTGACGGCGAAGTCCAACACGGCGTCGTCGCCTTCGAGCTTGCGGCGCAAACCGTCGGCGCCGTCATGGATGATCCTGATGGGGCTGCCCATGTAGGTTTCGCTGCGTTTGGGCGTGTAGGCGCGATCGGTGATCTCGATGCCTTGGTCGCGGATCCAGGCATAAGCGCGGCCGATCAGCTCCGGGTGGTAGTCAGACAGGCTGACAGACACCCGCATTAACGGCACGCCGTCGGAGATTGCACGGGTGGCCAGACCCTCGACGATTTCCTCAATCGTCAGGCCTTGGCCGCGGTGATCGGCCAAGAAGTGCGCCGCAGACGAGTCGGCCAACGCCCCAAGCTTGAGTTTGCCTTGACTTTCGTCTGCCACAGCCAAATGTGTTCCCTCAATTGCCATCACCTATATAGGGCCTCGCCGAGGCTGGGAAAGACATGTTCATCCAAACCGAATCGACGCCGAATCCGGCGACCTTGAAGTTCCTGCCCGGGCGCAGCGTCCTTGGCGAAGGTGCCGCTGACTTTCCGACGCGAGCGTCGGCCGAAAAGTCGCCGTTGGCGCGGCGTCTGTTCGACATCGAAGGCGTCGCGGGCGTGATGTTCGGGCCGGACTTTATTACCGTCACAAAGGCCGGATTGGACTGGCCGCAGCTCAAGCCCATGGTCTTGGGCGCGATCATGGAACACTTCACACAAGGATTGCCGCTGATCGAAGGCGAAATGGTGCGCGGCGACGCTAAGGAAGAGTACGACGCGGCGGACGAAGAGATCGTGGTGCAGATCAAGGAATTGCTGGAGACGCGCGTGCGGCCGGCGGTGGCGCAAGACGGCGGCGATATCACGTTTCGCGGCTTCGAGAGCAAGTCGGGTACGGTGTTCTTGAACCTGCGCGGCTCGTGCGCCGGGTGTCCGTCGTCGACCGCAACTTTGAAAAACGGCATTGAAAACATGCTGCGGCACTACATTCCGGAAGTGAACGCGGTTGAAGCCGTCGCGGTTTGAGCGGCGGCGGCTTTCTCTAACGCCGGTCTGTTGGTACAAGCGGCAGAATCGCGGCCACACGAGCGCTTGGGGGTTTCCTTGCATCACGCCATTTCCGACGACGCCATGGACCAATTGTTCCGAGCTGCCCGCTCGCAGAACAAGTGGCAGGACAAACCCGTTTCGCCAACGCTGCTGCACGCACTCTACGAATTGCTGCGGATGGGTCCGACGAGCGCGAATTGTTCGCCCGGTCGCTATGTGTTCATCACGACCGACAAGGGGCGTGAGCGGATCAAGCCGCACCTCGCGCCTGGCAACGTGCCGAAGGTGATGACGGCGCCGGTGACCGTTATCGTTGGTCATGACCTCAAGTTCTACGAAAAGCTGCCGCAGCTCTTTCCGCACACCGACGCGAAGAGCTGGTTCGTCGGCAACGAGCAGCTCATTCAGACGACGGCGTTTCGGAACGGCACGCTGCAGGGCGCCTATCTGATGCTGGCGGCACGGTCGCTCGGCCTCGATTGCGGGCCGATGTCCGGCTTCAACAATGCGGCGGTCGATGAGGAGTTCTTCCCGAACTCGAGCGTGAAGTCGAACTTCATCTGCGGGCTCGGTTATGGCGATCCGAGCGGCGTGTTCGCGCGCTCGCCACGGCCTGCGTTCGATGAGGTTTGCCAGATCGTATGAGCGAAGGGCTCGTACTAGCGATCGACACATCGTTCGGTCCGGTCGCTGCGACGCTGATGACGATGAAGCTCGGCCTGCTCGGGCGCATCGAGGCCGACAACCCGTCCGGCCAGCAGGCCGAGACGCTGCCGCCGCTTGTGGCGAAGCTGTTCGAGGATCAGGACATCAAGCGGTTGGTGCGGGTTGCGGCTACCGTGGGACCCGGTGCTTTCACGGGCGTGCGCGTTGGTCTTGCCTTCGCGAAGGGGCTCAGGCTTGCAACGGGTGCCGCGGTCATGGGCTTCACCACGCTTGAGTGTCTGGCAGCGCAGGCTGCCAACGACAGACCTTGTGCCAGTGTTGGTGTCGCGATCGATGCGCGCCGCGGCGAGGTCTATGCGCAAGCGTTTTCGCATCTGGCGGAGCCGCTCAGCGACGCCGCGGTGTTGCCGGTCGCGGAAGCGGAGGCGATGCTGCATCGGACGCTGAAGCCTAGGACGCTCCTGACCGGCTCGGGTGTTCCGCTGCTTGATGGATTTGGCGAGATGGAAACGGTGCCGTTCCAGCGGATCGACACCGAGTTGCTCGCGCGGCGTGCGGCGCTTGCCGATCCGACGCGCTATCCGGCGACGCCCGCCTATTTACGCGCCCCGGATGCGCGGTTGCCGGCATGACAGGTGTTCGGATTTGGCTGGGCGGTGCAAACGACGCGCCGACGCTGGCTGCCTTGCATGCACCGGCGTTCAGCGACGCCTGGCCGGAAGCGGCGTTCGCTTCGCTGCTCGAGCGGGGTGAGGTTCTGGTTCTGTTGGGCGCGCGCGCGGACGCGGCCTCTGCCGAGGGCTTCGTCTTGGTGCGCGCCGTCGCGGATGAGGCCGAGGTGCTGACATTCTGCGTTGCCGCGGCCGCGCGGCGGTCGCAACTGGGTACCGCATTGTTGCAAGCGGCATGCGAAGCGGCGCGTACGCGTGGCGCCGTGCAGATGTTTCTTGAGGTCAGCGAGAGCAATGTGGCGGCGCTTGGCCTCTACCGGCGTGAGGGCTTTGGCGAGGTGGGGCGGCGCGCGGCCTATTATCACCATGGACCCGATGCCTCCGATGCAATCGTGATGCGCAAGAGCCTTAACCAGGCGGAGCCCGCCTAGGTGGCTCAAAACAGTGCGCTTCCGGGCTGCGCTGGAATGGATTACAAGTCTGGCGAAACTCGGGTGATTGATGGACCGGATCGAGAAGCTTTGCGTCGACAAGGGCTTGCGCATGACTGGGCAGCGGCGCGTCATCGCGCGTGTGCTGTCCGAGGCGCACGATCATCCGGACGCGGAGGAGTTGCACCGCCGGGCGGCCGCGATCGATCCGCATATCAGCATCGCCACGGTCTATCGTACCGTTCGGCTGCTCAAGGAGTCCGGCATTCTGGAGCAGCACGATTTTCGCGACGGGCGCGCGCGCTTCGAAGAGATGCGTGAGGAACACCACGATCATCTGATCGACGTCCAGTCCGGCAAGGTGATCGAGTTCCAGAACGATCAGATCGAAGAGCTGCAGCGGCAGGTGGCGGAGAAGCTTGGGTTTAAGCTTGTCGATCACCGGCTTGAGCTCTACGGCGTGCCGATAGACGCAGTTGCCGACAAGAGCAAGCGGAAGAAGTAACCAAGATGGGCACGCTGCGCGGTATCGGCATTGCGATCGGATTCTTGGTGCTCACAGCCATCTTCGTGCCGGTGCAGTGGCTTGCGGTGAGGTTCGATTGGAAGCTGCGCGATCAGTTGCCGGTGCGCTATGCGCGCGGGTTGTGCGCTCTGATCGGCATCCGGGTGGAGACCTTCGGGCGCCCCTGCCGGGAGCGCGGCGTGCTGCTCGCGTGCAATCACATGTCCTATCTGGACATGCCGGTGCTCGCGGCCGTCATTCCTGTGTCCTTTGTCGCCAAGTCGGAAGTCGGAAAGTGGCCATTCTTTGGGATGATCTCGAACTTGGTGCGTACGGTGTTCGTCGATCGCGAGCGGCGCAGCCGCGCGGGGCAGCAACGCGATGCGATTCGCGACCGGCTGGAAGAGGGCGGCACGGTCGTTCTCTTCCCTGAAGGTACGTCGAGCGACGGTAATCGTGTGCTTGAGTTCAAGAGTTCGCTGTTGGGCTCGGCCGATGCGATGATCACGAACCCCGACGGAACGAAGCGCCGGGTGTTGGTGCAACCGGTGTCGCTTGCCTACACGCGGCTGCACGGCATGCCGATGGGGCGGGAGTTCCGGCCGTTTTTTGCCTGGTACGGCGACATGGATCTGGTGCCGCATCTTTGGGAAGTGTTTCGGCTCGGGCCTGTCGATGCGACCGTTCACTATCACCCGCCGATGACGGTCGACCAGTTTCGGGGCCGCAAGGAGCTGACGGCGGCGTGTGCCAAGCTGGTCGCGGAAGGGGTCTCCCATGCGCTGGCCGGGCGGCCAGGGGCGGTGGGGCCGGCTTATGAGGATGAGCCGCTCGCGATACCGCCGGTCCAGGACGATGGTTTACAGCCGAACGCGGCTTGAGTTTGGTTAGCCCAAGCGTCATAAGTCCGGCCCTTTTTTTCTTGGGCGCCAAACCGCTAGACTGAACCACGTGACCCGCAAGCTTTTCATCAAGACCTATGGCTGCCAGATGAACGCCTATGATTCCGCGCGGATGGCGGACGTTATGGCGCCGCACGGCTATACGCTCGTCGACGTGATCGAAGGCGCGGACATGGTGGTTTTGAACACGTGCCATATTCGCGAGAAGGCGGCGGAGAAGGTCTATTCCGAACTCGGCCGGTTGCGTGCGATGAAGCGCGAGCGTGCGGCCTTGGGCGAGCGGATGATTGTCGCCGTTGCAGGCTGCGTCGCGCAGGCCGAAGGCGAAGAGATGATGCGGCGCGCCGATGCGGCGGTCGATATCGTCGTGGGGCCCCAAGTCTATCATCGGCTGCCGGAGATGGTCGCCAAGCTTGCACGCGGGACAAGGGCGCTGGATACGGAGTTTCCGGCGGTCGACAAGTTCGATGCACTTCCGGAGACGAAGCGGGTCGACGGTCCGACGGCGTTCCTGACGGTGCAGGAAGGCTGCGACAAGTTTTGTACGTTCTGCGTCGTGCCCTATACGCGCGGCGCCGAGTACTCGCGCCGTGTCGCGCAGATCGAGGCCGAGGCGAGCCACTTGGTCGATCTCGGCGTACGCGAGATCACGCTGCTGGGGCAAAACGTCAACGCCTATCATGGTCTTGACGAGGACGGCGCGGTCGTTGGGCTTGGTGGTTTGATTGCGCGATTGGCGCGGATCGATGGCCTGAAGCGCTTGCGTTACACGACGAGTCATCCGCGCGACATGAGCGACGATTTGATCGCAGCTCATGGGCACGAAGCGAAGCTGATGCCGTTCTTGCATCTGCCGGTGCAGTCGGGATCGGACAGTGTCCTTGAGGCAATGAACCGCGGGCATACGGCGGACGACTATCGCCGGCTGGTCGCGCGCGTTCGCGAGGCGCGGCCCGATATCTCGCTTTCGTCCGATTTCATCGTTGGGTTTCCAGGCGAGAGCGATGCCGATTTCGGGGCGACGATGGCGCTGGTGCGCGAGATCGGTTTCGCGCAGTCGTTTTCGTTCAAGTATTCGCCGCGGCCCGGTACGCCCGCGGCCGCTGCACGCAAGCAGGTTGCCGAAGACATTAAGGCTGAGCGCCTGCAGCGCCTGCAGACGCTGTTGAACGAGCAAGAGCACAGCTATCTGCGCGCGTGCGTGGGCCGGGAGCTTGAGGTCCTGTTCGAGAAACCCGGGCGTTACGACGGGCAGTTGATCGGGCGCAGCCCTTATCTCCAGCCGGTGCATGTGGCGGCGCGCGGACGTGAAGTTGGCGAATTTGCTCGCGTGCGCGTCGTTCAGGCGATGTCGCATAGCTTGCGCGCGGAACTCGTTTCAGATGCCGCGGTCGCGGCCGAGGCGGTCGCTTGACGACAAAACCCAAAAAGCCGCGGGACGAGTTGCAGGGCTTATCGCTCGAATTTCACGACAACGCCGTCCTTGCACGGGTGGTCGGCGCGCACAACCGGCACATGGCGGAGATCGAGCGTAAGCTTGAGGTCGAGATCGCACATCGCGGGAACCGTTTCACCATTCATGGATCACCCACCGCGCGCGCTCACGCCGCACAGGTATTGCGCGATCTGTATGCGCATGCCGACGACGGGCACGATATCTCGGCGACGGATGTCGACCGCGCAATCCGGCTTGGGTTGTCATCGGAATCGGTCGTACCGAACGGCTCGAGCGTCACCACGCCCAAGCGGGTGATCCGACCGCGCACGCCGGGGCAGGCGCGGTATCTTGAGGCGTTGCTGAAGAACGATTTGGTGGTGGGCTTGGGACCCGCCGGTACGGGCAAGACCTATCTGGCGGTCGCGGTCGGCGTGAGCATGCTGGCGCGGGGCGAGGTCGATCGTTTGATCCTATCGAGGCCCGCGGTCGAGGCGGGTGAACGGCTTGGCTTTTTGCCGGGCGACATGAAGGAGAAGGTCGATCCTTATCTTCGGCCGCTCTACGACGCTCTGCATGACATGCTGCCGGCGGAGCAGATTCAGCGGCGCATCGACGAGGGGATTATCGAAGTAGCGCCGTTGGCGTTTATGCGCGGGCGTACGTTGGCGCATGCCTATGTGATCTTGGACGAAGCGCAGAACTGCACGCCGCAGCAGATGAAAATGTTCCTGACACGGCTCGGCGAAGGGGCGCGGATGGCGGTCACGGGCGACCCAACGCAGACCGATCTACCGGCGGGGCAGATCTCGGGGCTCTCGGAGGCGCGGACGGTGCTCGCGGGTGTTGAGGGCGTGGCGATGACGGAGTTCACGGATGCCGACGTGGTCCGGCACGCCCTCGTTCAACGGATCGTGCGGGCCTATGCGGCGCACGATGCGCGGCGCAAGCGGTCCGAGTAATGTCTGACCAACTGACCATCGATGTGCAGATCGAGAGCGATGCCTGGCGCAAGCTCTGGCCGCGTGCGGCCGTCGATATCCGGCAGTTGCTGAACGCGTTCGCGAAGCGGCCTGGGTTGATTGCGAGCGGTGATGTCGCGGTGGTGCTGAGCAACAATGCGCGGCTCAAAGCCTTGAACGGGCAGTTCCGGGGCAAGAACCAACCGACCAACGTGCTGTCTTTTCCGGACAAGGCGCTGCCCCTCGGCGGGATTGCGTTGGCGTATGAAACCCTGGTTCGTGAGGCGAAAGAACAGCGTAAACCGTTTCTTAACCATGCTAAACACATGATATTGCATGGATATTTGCATTTGCTGGGCCATGATCATCACAAAGCGCGCGACGCGCGCTTGATGGAGGGGCTCGAAATCGCCATCCTTTCCGACATGGGCATCCCCAACCCTTACCTGATTGAGGCCAAGCGCCGTGTCTGATCCCGAGCAGGGCTCCCAGACGACCGACCGCAGCCCCGACACCCCCAAGCCGTCATCGTGGCCGCAGGCGTTCGTGAGCGCCATGCGGCGGATGCTAGGCGCGAAGAACGACGCGACCCGTCTGCGCGAGAGCCTGGAAGAGGTCATCGAAGAGAGCGACGCCGGGTCTCGGCCGCTTGCGGTCGAAGAACGCTCAATGATGCTCAACATCTTGAACTTCGGCGAGCTGAAGGTCGCCGACATCATGGTGCCGCGGGCCGACATCATCGCGATCGAGGCGGAAACGACGCTGCCTGAGCTGGTCAAAATTTTCCGCGATGCGCAGCATTCGCGGCTGCCGGTGTTTCGCGATACGCTCGATAACCCGATCGGCATGGTGCACATCAAAGACTTGATCGGGATGGCGGTGCCGGAGGCCGAAGGCGCACCGCATCCAAAGACGATCCAAGACATTCGGCGCGACGTACTGTTTGTGCCGCCGTCGATGCCGGTGGTGAATTTGCTCGTGAAGATGCAGTCGACGCGGGTGCATCTGGCGCTTGTCATCGACGAGTATGGTGGGACCGACGGGTTGGTTTCGATCGAGGATTTGGTCGAGCAGATTGTCGGCGACATCGAGGACGAACACGATACCGACGAAGCGGCGTTGATCGCGCAGCGCAAGGACGGTGAGTTCGACGCAAGCGCGCGCACGGATCTTGAGGAAATCGAGAAGGTCGTCGGCTTCCGTTTGGCGGATGAAGAAGAGGCCGAGGAAATCGACACCCTCGCCGGCCTTGTGTTTTCGTTGGTCGGCCGCGTGCCGCAACGCGGCGAGATCGTGAAGCATCCGGCCGGGATCGAGTTCGAGGTGCTGGAGGCCGATCCGCGGCGGCTGAAGCGGCTGCGCGTCCGCGTGACGAAGCCCAAGGAAGATACGGCCTCCGAAGTGCCAGTGCCGGATAGCGATGAGAGACGCGCCAAGCCGATGGCTTCGGTGGATGGCTGACGGGCTATTGCAGCAGCTGCAACGGTTTGATTTGGCGGGACGCGTGGAACGCACGGTTTCGTGGTTTCGCGGCCTTGAGGGGCGCGCGAGCCGACTTGTGGGTGCGGGGCTTGGCGTCGTGTCGGCGTTCGCGTTCGCGCCATTCTATGCTTGGCCGTTGCTTTTCTTCACATTGCCGGCGTTGGTTTGGATGATCGACGGCACCGCGTGTGCGCGGCGGCCTTGGGCGGCGGCGGCGTGGATCGGCTGGGCGTTTGGGTTCGGCTATTTTCTGATTGGCCTGCATTGGGTCGCGTACGCGTTCGTGGTCGATGCAGACCGGCACGCGTGGCTGCTGCCATTTGTTGCGGTGCTGTTTCCTGGCGGGCTGGCGCTTTTCTTTGCGCTTGCGGCAGGCGTCGCGCGGCTGCGGTGGTCGAACGGGTGGGCGCGGATCGTTCTGTTCGCGGCAGCGATTGCGGCGGTCGAATGGTTGCGGGGTCATATCCTCACCGGACTGCCGTGGAACTTGCCGGGCTATGTTTGGTCGGGCAGCGACGCGATGTTCCAGAGCGTGGCGGTGTGGGGGATCTACGGGCTCAGTTTGTTGACGCTGCTGGCGTTCTTGGCGCCGGCAGCCTTATTCGATGCGCAGGGTCGGCGGGTTCTCGGTCCGTGGCCCCTCGTTGCGCCTGCTGTTTTGCTAGCGCTGCTGTTCGCGGTTGGTTCGGTTCGCTTACCGAGCGCGCCGGTTCCGGTTCGCAAAGATGTCGCGTTGCGGATCGTGCAGCCGGATGTGCCACAGGCGGAGAAATGGAAGGCCGAGTTCTTCGAACGGAACTGGCGTCGGCTGGTCGATCTGACGCGTATGGAGGGGCTCGATTCGCGCACCGTCGTCGTGTGGCCGGAGGCGGCGCCGCCGTTCCTTCTGCTGTCGCAGCCGGGCGGGCTGGACGCGGTCGGCGCGATCTTGCCGGAGCGAGCAACGCTTCTGACAGGAACAGTGCGCGCTGAAGGCGAGGGCGAGGCTCGCGTCGGCTTCAACAGCATGGCGGCGGTGTCGGGTTCGGGGAAAGTGCTCGCCGTTTACGATAAGGCCCACCTGGTGCCGTTTGGCGAATACTTGCCTCTGTTTTGGCTCTTGGAACCATTGGGAATCACCAAGCTCACGGGTGGTTCCGGGGGGTTCAAAGAGGGGCCGGGGGTCAGGACCCTAACCATCGCAAGCCTGCCGTCGTTCGGCCCGCTGATTTGCTACGAGGTCATCTTTCCCGGCGAGGTCGTCGAATCAGGAAGGCGGCCGGACTGGCTGGTCACGATGACGGATGATTCGTGGTTCGGGCCGTGGACGGGCCCCTATCAGCACCTGGGGATCGCCAAAATTCGCGCGGCAGAAGAAGGTTTGCCGATCATACGCGCAGCGAACACGGGGGTGTCGGCGGTGATCGACCCCTATGGGCGGGTCATTGCGTCGCTCGGTCTCAATGAGACTGGAGTCCTAGATGCGGAACTTCCCACGCAGCTTGTGCCGACAATTTATTCCATCGCCGGAGACGCGATTTTTCTTATCATGCTGCTGCTGGCGACAGGGGTTTCGACGGTCTTTTTTCGATCTACCCCTTAATGAGCAGTTGACCATTACAACCGTGTAGCGTTTAGTGAGAATCATTGAAGTCTAGGTTGGCCACTGGGGGCCGCCTTGAGGTTCAGGTTGCATTGCGCGAGGGGTCGTGCCGCAGCCAACCTTGCCCCCAAAATCGCTTATCTAGAACACTGAAAGTGCCGTGCATTTTTGCGTATGCCCTCGGGGGGCAAGGTCGTCAAAAAAAGACGACCACTGACAAAGAGTTCCGTGGAGTCTGATTGCGGGCTGGTGCCGCAAGCAGGCGTTGGTGTCAGTCGTACAGGAGTTCCCCCCTTGGCCAAAAAACAACCCTCTTCTATCGATGCGCATGTCGGCAGCCGCGTTCGTCTACGCAGGATGCTGATTGGAATGAGCCAGGAAAAACTTGGCGAACTTCTGGGCCTCACGTTCCAGCAGGTCCAGAAGTACGAAAAGGGCGCCAATCGTATCGGCGCAAGCAGGCTCTATGATATCTCGTCGATTCTCGGCGTTCCGGTATCGTATTTCTTCGACGATCTGCAAGGCGAGCACGCGAGCGTGAAGCGTCCGAGCCCGATGGGCGCGAGCGCGGACATCGATGCCGGCCCTTACATGATGGAATTCGTCTCGAGCGCGGAAGGCTTCCAGCTCGTGCGCGCGTTCACGAAAATCACCGACCCGCGGGTGCGTAAGCGCATGCTGGAATTGGTGAAATCGCTGACCGGCGAAGAAGAAGTCTTCCCCGATTTCCGGGTTGTCGAACTGCGGGAAGCGCAGCGCGCTTGACGTAGCCTAGCATCCCTGACAGAAAGCCGCGCTTTTCGCGATCCGCGATTGGCGCGGCTCTTTTTTTATCGGCAGCCCATCAATGTCATCCCGCAAGAATTACCTGTTCACCAGCGAATCGGTCTCCGAAGGCCATCCCGACAAAGTCTGCGACCGGATTTCCGATTCGATCGTGGATCTTATGCTCGGCCATATGCCGGAAGCGCGAATCGCGCTTGAGACGCTTGCCACCACGAACCGTGTGGTTCTTGCGGGTGAGGTTCGCGGGCCCGAATCCGTCGGCCACGATCAGATGATCGAGGCGGCGCGGTTGGCGATCAAGGACATCGGCTACGAGCAAGAAGGCTTTGATTGGCGCAAGGCGCGCATCGAATGTTTGGTGCACGCGCAGTCTGCGGACATCGCGGTCGGCGTCGACGCCGCGGGAAACAAAGACGAAGGTGCGGGCGACCAGGGCATCATGTTTGGTTACGCCTGCCGCGAAACCGAAGAGCTGATGCCGGCGCCGATCCTTCTGTCGCACAAGATTTTGAAGTTGATGGCGGACGCTCGTCATGCCGGCAAGAAGGAGTTGCTGCCGGACGCGAAGAGCCAAGTCACGCTACAGTACGAAAACGGCAAGCCGGTGCGCGCGACGAAGATCGTCGTTTCGACGCAGCATATCGACGGGCTCGATCAGCGCGACATCCGTGCGGTCGTGAAGCCCTATGTTGAAGCAGCGATGCCGGCCGGCTGGATGTGCCCGGACGACGGGTTGTTCGTGAACCCGACCGGCCGGTTCGTCATCGGCGGTCCGGACGGCGACACGGGGCTCACGGGCCGCAAGATCATCGTCGACACATATGGTGGAGCGGCACCGCATGGCGGCGGCGCTTTCTCCGGCAAGGATCCGACGAAGGTCGATCGATCGGCGGCCTATATGGCACGCTATCTCGCGAAGAATGTTGTGGCAGCAGGCCTCGGTGATCGTTGCACGATCCAGATTGCCTATGCGATCGGTGTTGCCGATCCGATGTCTTTCTACGTTGATTTGCACGGTACGGGCCGCATCGACGAGGCGAAGCTTGAGAAGGTTTTGCCGGAGATGGCGAGCCTGAAGCCGCGCGGTATCCGTGAGCATCTGAAGCTCAATTGTCCGATCTATGCACGGACTGCGGCCTACGGTCACTTTGGGCGTGCGCCTGAGAAGGACGGCGGGTTCTCGTGGGAGCGCACGGATATTGCGGCGCAGTTGAAGAGCCACTTCGCCTGACGGAGCAAGGCCGGCGGCGCAGCGACATCTACGGCCGCCGGCTTGGGCGGCCGTTGAGCGCGTATCAGCAAGGTCTCATTCAAAATCTATTGCCGAAGATCGCGGTGCCGGAAGGGGCGCTCGATCTTCAGGCGCTGTTTCCCGGCGCGCGCGGGTTTGCGTTCGAGGTTGGATTCGGCGGCGGCGAGCATCTTGCCGCGCAAGCGCTGGCGCATGGCGACATCGGCTATATCGGTTGCGAGCCGTTCTTGAACGGCGTCGCGAAGCTCTTGGGGCACATCGACGAGGGCAAGCTTGGCAATGTGCGTGTGCATATGGGTGATGCGCGCGATGTGTTGGCGCGCGTGCCGTCACAGTCGCTGAGCGCGGCCTATGTGCTCTTTCCCGATCCGTGGCCGAAGCTTCGGCATCACAAGCGCCGGTTCATTCAACACGCGACGCTCGATCAACTCGCGCGCGCGATGAAACCGGGGGCGGAGCTTCGCGTTGCGACCGATCACGAAGATTACGGCGTCTGGGCGCTACAGCACTTGACGCACGATGCGCGGTTCGCGTGGACGGCGACGCGGGCGGACGATTGGCGGGTACGGCCTGGCGATTGGCCCGCAACACGGTACGAGCAGAAAGCGATTGCCGCCGAGCGGCCCTGCATTTATTTGCGATTTACCCGGATTTGAGAGCCGATTGGGCCTTGGCGCTGGGCGGCAGCAAGGATATATATCGGCCATTCTCGGACATAGCTGATTGCTAGTTCGCTGGTTGGGGCAACCCAGCCGGGCGCGAGAGGTGTTTGTCCGGACACTTGGAAACGATGACGAACGTACGACCCACAGAGCTTGACGGATTGATCGCCCCCATCGCGGAAGCGTTGGGCTATTCGCTCGTGCGCGTGCGCATGACGGGCGCGAACAGGCCGACCTTGCAGGTGATGGCGGAGCGCGCGGACGGTCTGATGGATGTCGACGATTGTGCACGGTTGAGCCGGGCGATTTCGGCGGCGTTCGAAGAGAACGATCCGATCGACAGCGAGTACGTGCTGGAGGTGTCGTCGCCGGGGATCGACCGGCCGCTGACACGGCGGCGCGACTACGAGACCTATGCCGGGCATGACGCGCGGCTCGACCTGAAATTTCCGCTCGACGGGCGCAAGCGCTTGCGCGGAACGCTTAAGGGGCTTCGGGGCGAGGACGTCGTACTCGAAGCCGATTTGGGTAAGGGACCCGGCGAGATCGCTATTCCATTTATGTCGATCGGCGAGGCGAAGCTCGTTCTGACCGACGAACTTATTGCCCATGATTTGAAACGCAGAAAGGACGCCGGCAAAGCCCGCGCGCAATCGGAGTAGGACCTTATGGCCGTCAGTGCAAACAGACTAGAACTCCTGCAGATCGCCGATGCGGTCGCGCGCGAGAAATCGATCGATAAGCAGGTCGTGATCTCCGCGATGGAGGAGGCGATCCAAAAGGCGGCGAAGTCGCGCTATGGCCAGGACAACGAAATCAAGGCCGAGATCGATCCGAAGTCGGGCGAGACGCGGCTGCATCGGCTGCGCCTGGTCGTCGACAAGATCGAAAACGAAGCGACCGAGATCACGCTCGACGAAGCGCAGATCCGCAATCCGGCGGCGCAGACCGGCGACTTGATCGCCGAGCCGCTGCCGCCGATCGACTTCGGCCGTATTGCCGCGCAAGCGGCGAAGCAGGTCATCTTCCAAAAGGTGCGCGACGCCGAGCGCGAGAAGCAATTCGACGAATACAAGGATCGCGTCGGCGAGGTCGTGCACGGCACTGTCAAGCGTGTCGAATACGGCAACGTGGTGGTGGACCTTGGACGTGGCGAGGCGTTTGTGCGGCGCGACGAGCTGTTGCCGCGCGAGACATTCCGCACGGGCGACCGCATTCGCGCTTACATCTATGACGTTCGCCGCGAGACGCGCGGTCCGCAAATTTTCCTGTCGCGCACCCATCCGCAGTTCATGGCGCGGCTGTTCGCGCAGGAAGTGCCGGAGATTTATGACGGTATCATCGAGATCAAGTCGGTGGCGCGCGATCCGGGCTCGCGGGCGAAGATTGCGGTGATTTCAAAGGACTCCTCGATCGATCCGGTCGGCGCGTGCGTCGGTATGCGCGGTAGTCGCGTGCAGGCGGTGGTGCAGGAACTTCAGGGCGAGAAGATCGATATTATTCCGTGGTCGCTCGATCCGGCGAACTTCGTCGTGAACTCGCTTGCACCGGCGGAAGTCGCAAAGGTCGTGCTCGACGAAGACGCGCGGCGCATCGAGGTCGTGGTCGGCGAAGATCAGCTGTCGCTGGCGATCGGTCGACGCGGGCAGAACGTGCGTCTGGCGTCGCAGCTTACCGGCTGGCAGATCGACATTCTGACGGAGGCCGAGGAATCGGAGCGCCGTCAGGAGCAGTTCCGCAAGCGCACGGAGCTTTTCATGAACGCGCTCGATGTTGACGAGACGCTGGCGCAATTGTTGGCCTCTGAAAATTTCTCGCAGGTCGAAGATCTCGCTTATGTGGTTCCAGAGGAACTGGCCGAGATCCAAGGCATCGGGGAAGAGACGGCGTCGGAGCTGCAGAAGCGGGCGCAGGATTATCTTGAGAAGCAGAACGCGGTTTTCGACGAAAAGCGCCGTGAGCTTGGCGTGCAGGACGATCTGATGACGGTCGAGGGCGTTACGCCATCGATGGCGGTAGCGTTGGGCGAGGGCGGCGTGAAGTCGCTTGAAGACCTGGCGGGCTGCGCGACCGACGACCTGCTTGGTTGGAACGAGATGGTCAACGGCGAGCGCAAGCGTCAGACCGGGATCCTCGAGAGCTTCGGTTTGAACGCCGAGGACGCGAATGCGGTCATCATGGCAGCGCGCGTTGCCGCCGGCTGGATTGAAGCGCCGAAAGTGGTCGAAGAGGAAGCCGCTGAGCCGGCCGAACCGGCCGAGGAAGAGGCCTAGGTGGCGCGAGGGCGGTCCTCACAGCAATCCGACGATGACGGCGCCGAAGGTCCCCTTCGGCGCTGTATCGTTTCAGGTGAAGTGCAGTCGCCAGACCGGATGGTGCGCTTTGTCGTCGGGCCCGACGATGTGATTGTGCCCGACATCGCGCAGAAGCTGCCGGGGCGGGGTTGTTGGGTCACCGCCGACCGGGCGCTGATCGCCAAGGCGGTGGAGAAGGGTCTCTTCTCCAAGTCGGCGAAGATGGCGGTCAAGTGTCCCCCCGATTTGGCGGGGCAAGTCGAGCAGTTGTTGGTCAAGCGCTGTGTGGAACACATCGGGCTCGCTCGCCGGGCTGGGCTTGCGATTGTCGGTTTTGCCCAGGTCGAGGAAGCGTTCCGCGCGCGCGATGGACGTATAGCCGCACTGATCGAGGCTTCCGACTCTGGCCCCGCGGATCGCGGAAAGCTTGTGAAATATGCGCGAATTTCCGGTGAAGTTCCGGTGATCGGATGCTTCACTCAGGCCGAAATCGGCTTGGCATTTGGCCGGGAAAGTGTGGTACATGCTGCGCTCACGTCAGGGATGCTTTCAGCCCGATTTTTGATCGAGGCGGGGCGGCTTGGCGGCTTCCGCGTTTTGTGTCCGCCGGAATGGGGCGCGGCTTGATGACCGCGAGGCATCGGCGTTTGTTCGCATGAAGTGTTGGTTTTGAATCTGAGTGATTTTGAGTTTCAGAAGGATCGAAGGGAACGCATGACTGACGGCAAGACCCCGGAAGGCGAAAAGACGCTGCACGCCGCCGGCGGTGGAAGAACTTTGAGTGTGAAACGTCCGGAGACGGGCGTGGTGCGCCAGGCGTTCAGTCATGGCCGCTCGAAGGCGGTTGTCGTCGAGAAGAAGCGGCCGACGGTTCTGCGTCCGGGTCCGGCGAGCCCTGCGAAGCCAGAAGCAAAAGCCGAGGCGCCGAAGGTTGAAGTTGCGGCGCCCGTTGCTGCTGCACCTGTTGCTGCCCCATCAGGCCGGCCGGCGAAGGCGCCGCCCGTGCAGCCGAAGTCCGGCGGCATGGTGCTTCGCACGCTGACCGAAGAAGAGAAAGTTGCCCGCTCGCGCGCGCTGAAAGATGCGCGTGTTGCGGAAGAGGAAGAGCGCCGCCGCGCGCAAGAAGAAGCAAAACGCCGCGCCGAAGAAGATGAGCGTCTTGCCAAAGAGCGCGAAGCTGCGGCAAAGCGCAAGGCGGAAGAAGATGCGCGGCGCGCGGGCGACGACGAAGTTCGCCGCCGCACGGAAGACGACACGCGTGGCCGCGTCGGTGCGCCGGACGATCGATCGGTGTCGGCGCCGCCGGCCCGTTCGTCCGGTCCGCGCCCGAGTGGCACTGGTGCGCCCCGGACCGGTGGCGGTGCTGGTGCTCCACGTACGGGTGGTGCCGGTGCGCGCCCTGCCGGTGGCGCAGGTGCGCCGGTTGCAACACGTCCGGGAGGGCCGTCACGGCCGCCTCCGGGAGGCGCAGGTGCGCCGGCACGTCGGCCTGGTGGCGACGACGACGATGGTCGCGCGCGGCGTAGAACGGGCCCTGGCGGTGCGCCAGCGAAAGCTCCGGCACCGGCGCGCAAGGCGCCCGATGAGGGGCGTCGCGCGGGCAAGCTGAGCGTCGTGACGGCGCTTGACGATTCCGAGCGCGTTCGCTCGATCGCGGCCTACAAGCGCCATGTGCAGCGCGCGCAGCGCGCGCAGATGGGCAAGGTCGACGAGGCGCCGCAGAAGATCATTCGCGACGTGGTCATTCCCGAATCGATCACGGTGCAGGAACTCGCAAATCGTATGGCGACGCGCAGTGTCGACATCATCAAGAACCTGATGAAACAGGGGCAGATGGTGACGATCAACACGACGCTGGACGCCGATACGGCGCAGCTGATCGCGGAAGAATTCGGCCATACGGTCAAGCGCGTGGCAGAATCCGACGTGCTTGACGGACTTGTCGGCGATACCGACGCGGACGAGGCGATGATGCCGCGTGCGCCGGTCGTGACCATCATGGGCCACGTCGACCACGGCAAGACCTCGTTGCTCGACGCTTTGCGGCAGACGGACGTGGCGGCGGGTGAAGCCGGCGGCATCACGCAGCATATCGGCGCCTATCAGGTGAAGTTGCCGTCGGGGCAGAAGATCACGTTCCTGGATACGCCTGGCCACGCCGCCTTTACGGCGATGCGCGCGCGCGGCGCCAAGGTGACGGACATCGTGGTCTTGGTCGTGGCGGCCGACGACGGCGTCATGCCGCAGACCATCGAGGCGATCAATCACGCGAAGGCGGCGAAGGTTCCAATCATCGTTGCGATCAACAAGATCGACAAACCGGACGCGACGCCGGACCGGGTCCGCACCGAACTCTTGAGCCATGAGATCGTCGTCGAGTCGATGGGCGGCGACACCCAGGCGATCGAAGTCTCGGCCACGAAGAAGATGAACCTCGACAAGCTCGAGGAAGCGATCTTGCTGCAGGCGGAAGTGTTGGATCTGAAGGCCAATCCGAACCGCGCGGCATCTGGCGCGATCGTCGAGGCCAAGCTCGACAAGGGGCGCGGTCCGGTTGCGACCGTTCTGGTTCACCGCGGCACGGTCAAGGTTGGCGATATCGTCGTGGCCGGCGCCGAATGGGGCCGCGTGCGCGCACTCGTAAACGAACGCGGCGAGCAAGTGCCGAGCGCCGGTCCGTCGGAGCCGGTCGAGATTTTGGGTCTCTCCGCGCCGCCGGAAGCTGGCGACGACTTTGCAGTCGTCGACTCGGAAGCGCGGGCGCGTGAGGTCGCGGACTTCCGCGCGCGCAAGAAGCGCGAGGCGCGGACGCGCACGGCTGGCCGGGCATCGCTCGACCAAGTTCTGGCGCAGAAGGGTCTCGGCGAGGCGAAGATTCTGCCGCTGGTCGTGAAGTCGGACGTGCAAGGTTCGGTCGAGGCGATCTCGGCGGCGCTTGCGGGCTTGTCCACGAACGAGGTTCGGGCGCAGGTCCTGCACGCCGGCGTCGGTGGCGTTACGCAAAGCGACATCATTCTGGCCCGGGCGTCGGGCGCGCCGATCATCGCGTTCAACGTGCGTGCGAGCGCCGAGGCGCGCGAGCTCGCCAAACGCGACGGCGTCGAGATCCGCTACTACTCGATCATCTACAACATCATCGACGACATCAGAGCGGCGCTGTCGGGCATGCTCTCGCCGACGTTGCGCGAGAATTTCCTTGGCTATGCCGAGATCTTGGAAGTCTTCAACATTACCAAGATCGGCAAGGTCGCGGGCTGCCGCATCACCGAGGGCAAGGTCTTGCGCGGCAACAAGGTTCGCCTGTTGCGCGACAACGTGGTGATCCACGAAGGCACGCTGTCGACCTTGAAGCGCTTCAAGGACGAGGTAAAGGAAGTCGTGGTCGGTCAGGAATGCGGCATGGCGTTCGAGAACTACCAAGACATTCAAAAAGGCGACCAGATCGAGTGCTTCGAGGTCGAGACGGTTAAGCGGTCGCTGTAGTTCGTATCGCAGAAGAAATGGAACGAAGGGCGCGCTCGCGCCCTTTTTCCGTTCTTGGGGCTAAGCCGCCTTCACCGGCCAGGGTCCGACGTAGCGCGATTGCGGGCGGATGAGGCGGCCGCCTTGTTCTTGTTCGCGGATGTGGGCGATCCAGCCGGCGGTGCGGGCGAGGGCGAAGACGGGGGTGAAGGCTTCGCGGGGGATGGCGAGCGCCTCCAGCAGCAGCGCGGTGTAGAACTCGACATTCGTGTCGAGGCGGCGTTCGCTTTTGAAATCTTTCAGGGCGCGCAAGGCGGCTGCTTCCACAGCCTCAGCGAACATGATGCGATTGGCGCGGCCTTTCAGCCTGGCGACCGCTGCTTTCAGGACGCTCGCGCGAGGGTCGCGCACGCGGTAGACGCGATGGCCGAAGCCCATCAGGCGCTCGCCGCGCTTCAACGCTTCGGCGATCCAGGCATCGGCGTTCGCTGGGGTGGCGATCGCGTCCAGCATATCGAGCACGGGACCAGGGGCGCCGCCGTGCAGCGGGCCTTTGAGCGCGCATAGTGCGCCGACGGTTGCTGAGAGCAGGCCGGCTGCGGTCGATGCGACGACACGGGCGGCGAACGTCGAGGCGTTCAGGCCATGATCGATCACGGTGACCAGGTAGGTTTCAAAGGCCTGCACTTCATCCTTGTCGCCTTCGGCACCGCGCAGCATGCGTAGGATGTCGGCGGCGTGCGAGAGCTTGAGATCGGGGGCGAGCAGCGTGTGTCCGGCGGTGAGGCGCGCGGCCATCGCTGCGGCGACGCCCGAGGCGGCGAGTACATCGACGGGTTCATCGTTGCGGTCGGCATCGGCGACAGAGGCGAGCAGCAGCCGCATCGCTTCGACGGCGGTTAACGCCGCGGTCTGGTCGGCAAGCGGTTTGAAGCGGTCGAAGGCGCGAACGCGCGCGCGGCCAAGCGCCTCCCTCAAATTTGCGGTCGGCGCGAAGCCGTCCCACAGAAGCGCCGTTGCATCCTCGAACGAGGTGTGGCCCGCCAAATCCTCAAGATCATGACCGCGGATGATCAGGCGGCCGGCTTCCCCGTCGACATGGCTCAAGACGGTTTCGGCGGCGATGACGTTGTCGAGTCCCGGACGCATCTAACTTCTCCTCACTTGCAATCTGTCTGGAAAGGTGGATGCTGGCGCTCATATCGTCAATCTTGAATCAATATATCAATATGAACCAGAGCGCAGCCAAACGGCCTATTCCAAAGCGCGCAGACGCCTTGATCGACGCGGCGGCTGCGACCAAGGCGCTCGGCGTCAGCCGCAACACACTCTACGCCTATGTCAGCCGGGGCTTGGTGCGCTCGACGGTGCATCCGACGATCGCGAAAGCGAGCTTGTACGTTGCGGCCGACGTGCAGGCGTTGGTCGCGCGTAAGGCGCGGATGCGACGGCCGCGGGCGGCGGCGGCGACGGCGCTCGATTTCGGTTTGCCGGTACTAAAGACGCGGCTCACGCATTTCGAGGACGATAGGCTGCTCTATCGTTCGGAGGATGCGATCGCGTTTTCCCGCAAGGCGACTCTGGAGGAGACAGCGCGGTTGTTGTGGGAGACGGGTGACGCCGACCCGTTTGCCGGCATATTTTTCGATCCGGCGGCGATTCCCGGGTGGACGGAGATCGCGACGCGCTATGCGCCGCCGCGGGCGACCGATCGCGCCAGTGCGTTGCTGCCGCTCTTAACCGCGTACGAGGCGCCAAGTTCCGGAAGGGCGGGGGCGCATGCCTTTGGTGCGGCGGCGCGGTTGGTGTTGGCGATCACTGCGGCGGTCGGCTCCGTTAGTACTTCGGTCGTGAGTCCGATCCATCGGTCGGTGGCGCAGGCATGGCGTAAGCCCAAGGCCGCCGAAGCGATCCGGCGAGCGCTGGTTTTGCTCGCGGATCATGAATTGAATGCGTCGACATTTGCCGTGCGCGTGGTGGCGTCAACCGGCGCGCGGCATACGCATTGCGTTCTGGCGGGGATCGCGGCATTGAGCGGACCTCTCCACGGGGCCGCGACGGAGCGGACGCGCACGTTCTTGAGCGGGATCGCTTCGCCGGCCGACGCGAGCGAGGCGGTGGCGACGCGACTTCAGCATGGCGAATTGCTGCCGGGGTTCGGGCATTTCCTCTATCGAGAGGGCGATCCGCGGGCGGCAGAGATCTTAGAGCAGATCAAGCTCGATCCGGTGGCGGCGGCGACGCTCGCGGCGGGGCGGGCGATGGGTGGAGTCGAGCCGAACGTCGACTTTGCCCTGGTCGCGCTTGAGCGAAGTTTCGAATTGCCGCCGGGTGCAGCGTTGGCGCTTTTTGCGATCGGGCGGTCAGTCGGATGGTTAGCGCATGTGTTCGAACAGCGTTCGAGCGGTACTTTGATCCGGCCCCGGGCGGAGTTCGTGGCGGGGTAACTTGCCTCCGGGCTGACCTTCAAGCAGTTTGCGGCGATGAACCAGACCCTTCTCGCGCAGATGCTGCAACGCGCGTCGGCGGCCATGCAACGGCGCGCGTTCGGCGAAGTAATCGACATCTGTAACCAAGTGATCGCGCGCTTCGGCGATGAGGCCAATGCGCTGATGTTGCTTGGTGTCGTGTACGCTGAGAATGGCGACCCCCGCGGCGCCATTCCGTTCTACGAGCGGGCGCGGCAACTTATGCCGGCACACATACACGTCTTGACCAATCTGGGGTCTGCGTATCGGTCGGTCGGGCGGTTGAGCGAAGCACGTCTGGCGCTTGAAGAGGCGCTCAGGGTCGATAAGCGGTTTGCGATCGCGCACAACAATTTGGGAAATGTGTTGCTCGACCTTGGCGACCGTGAAGGGGCTCGGCGGGCCTACGAACGCGCGGTGTTGGCCCAACCCGCCTACGCCGATCCCGTCGCGGGGCTGGCGCGGATCGCAGAGGAAGAGCATCGGCTCGACGACGCAGCGCGGTTAGCTTCGCGCGCGCTGAGCCTCGTGCCCGGGATCGTGTCGGCACGACTGACGAGCGCGAAGGTGAAGTTGCGACGCGGCGAGGCGGCTGCCGCATCAGCCGAACTCGAGCCGTTGGTGCGCGAGCCTTCGGTGTCGGTCACGAATCGTGTCGTCGCTGAAGGCTATCTTGGCGAAGCGTATGACAAGCTAGGCCGCTTCGACGAGGCCTTTGAAGCGTTCTCACGGGCGAACCGTGCACAGCACGAGCAGCACGCGGCGGCATTTCCCAGCGGATACCTGACACCGCAAACGGTTGCGCTCGTGCGTCGCTTTGTCGATGGCGTTCAGCTCGCCACGTGGCGCGCGGCGCCTACGGCACAAGAGGTCCCCGTCTTTCTCATCGGCTTCCCGCGATCGGGGACGACATTGCTGGACCAGATACTGGCGTCCCATCCTGAAATCACTACCCTTGAGGAGCGCGACACGCTGATCGACGTCGCGACCGCTTTTCTTGGTGAACACCAAGACATCTCGCTCCTTGCCCAACTACCGGACCCGGAGTTAGACCGCTTTCGCGGGCTCTATTGGCAGCGGGTGGAAGCCGGGCTCTCGGGTTCCGTTCGCAAGCGGGTGTTCGTCGACAAGCTGCCGCTGAATGCCGTGTTGCTGCCGTTGATCTACCGGTTTTTTCCGTCGGCGAAGATCGTGCTCGCCTTGCGCGACCCGCGCGATGCAGTGCTCAGCTGCTATCAGCAACGGTTCGGTATGAATGCGGCGATGTACCAATTGCTCCGTCTTGATACCGCGGCGGCGTACTATGACGCTGTTATGGGATTGGTCGGCGCTTGCCGGTCGGCGTTCCCGCTTTGCGTGCATGAGGTCAGATACGAGGCCGTGATTGCGGACTTCGACAACGCCGTCCGCGGCGTGCTCGACTTTCTTGAGCTTGGCTGGGACGACGCCGTTCGCAACTATGCCGAGACTGCGAAGCGGCGGGCGATCGGGACGCCAAGCGCCACGCAGGTCGTACAGCCGCTCTATACATCGGCACAGGGGAAGTGGCGGAATTACCGGCGATTCATGGAGCCGATACTGCCGGTGCTGGAGCCTTGGGTTGCGGCGTTTGGCTACGAAGCCAGTGAAGGGCTTGGATCGGCGGGTAAAGGCCTTTAGAAGCCCGCATCTCATGAGCAGACGCGCACCACATTCCGAGAAGGGTCCGAGCCAGCGGCAGCTGCGCGTGGCGGAGGAGATTCGCCACGTGTTGGCGGGGCTGTTGATGCGCGGCGAGTTGCGCGATCCGCTAGTGGCGGGGATCTCGGTTACGGTTTCGGAGGTTCGGATCAGTCCGGACTTAAAGAATGCGACTGTGTTTGCGATGCCGCTCGCGGGGGCGAATGTCGGCGAGGTGCTGAAGGGCCTGAACAGGTCGGCGCCTTATCTGCGTTCGCAGGTCGGGCATGCGCTGCAGTTGCGCTATGCGCCGACGCTGAACTTCGTCGAGGACAAATCGTTCGACGAGGCACATCACATCGAAGAGCTGCTCCGGTCGGAAAAGGTCGCGCGCGACCTGAAAGCGCGTGAGGGCGATGGCGAGGAGTAAGGGCGATGCCGTGCATGGGTGGCTCGTCCTCGATAAGCCCCTGGGCTTGACGTCGACGAAGGCGCTCGCGATCGCGCGCCGTATCTTGAACGCAAAGAAGGCGGGGCATGCCGGGACGCTCGATCCGCTGGCGAGTGGCGTGTTGCCCCTCGCGTTCGGCGAGGCGACGAAGACGGTTCCCTATCTGGTCGAGGCACGAAAGACCTATCGCTTCACGGTGCGTTGGGGGGCGGAGACCACAACTGACGACGCAGAAGGGCCCGTCGCGAAATCATCGGATGCGCGGCCGACCGTTGAGAGCATTCTGCGGGCGCTGCCAACCTTCGTGGGTGAGATCATGCAGACGCCGCCGGCGTTCTCCGCCGTTAAGGTCGATGGCGAGCGAGCCTACGATCTGGCGCGCGATGGGGAAGAGGTCGTGCTGACGCCGCGGCTTGCCCATATTCATCGGCTTGAGTTGACGGAGACCCCAGACGCCGACCACGCGGTCTTTGAGATGGTGTGCGGCAAAGGGACCTATGTCCGGGCCTTCGCGCGCGATCTGGGCCGGGTTTTGGGCTGTTTGGGGCATGTCCGAGCGCTCACCCGTCTTGCGGTCGGGCCGTTTGCGCTGAGCGCCGCGATTTCGCTGGAAATGCTGGAAGAATCTGCTAAAGACGGCGCCGCCAAGCGCTTGCTCATGCCGCTTGCGACCGCCCTGGACGACATCCCGGGGCTGGCCGTGACGGATCAGGAAGCCTCCAGCCTCAGGTTGGGACAGGCGATTCTCGCGCGAGGCCGAGTCTCTCTCCGTGCAGAGGCTGTTGCAGACGGCGATGCTCCCATGGGCGTCCCCGTTTACTGCCGCAGTCGTGGCGGCGATCCGGTTGCGATCGCTACCTTCGAACGGGGCGAGTTGAGGCCTTCGCGGGTGTTCAACTTTTCACCTTAGAGGATACCCCGATGTCGCTAACAGCAGAACGTAAGTCCGAGATCGTCAAGCAAAACGCCACGAAGCCCGGAGACACCGGCTCGCCGGAAGTGCAGATCGCCGTGCTCTCGGAGCGCATCACGACCTTGACCGAGCATTTCAAAGCGCACGTGAAAGACAATCACTCGCGCCGCGGCTTGCTCAAGATGGTGTCGACGCGCCGCCGGTTGCTCGACTATCTCAAAGCCAAGGACAAGGCGCGCTACGACGCGATCATCAGCAAGCTGGGCCTGCGCCGTTAACGGCATGAGGCTCAGCCTCACCCATCGCACGGCAGTACCTGCGGGAACGCGCGCTAAGCCGGCGCGCGGTCGCGGGCGTTCGTGCAAACAGCAACAAGTTTTCCTGCAAGACGCAGCGAATGGCCTTCCGCAATCCGGCGGGGGCAAACGTTAAGGACTGACATACATGTTCGATATTCAACGCGAGGTCATCGAGTGGGGCGGGCGAAAGCTTACGCTCGAAACCGGGCGAATCGCCCGCCAAGCGGACGGCGCGGTACTCGCGACGCTCGGCGAAACCACGGTGATGGCGACGGTCGTCTCCGCGAAGAGCCCCCGGCCCGGCATCGATTTTCTGCCGCTGACGGTCGATTATCAGGAAAAGACGTTCGCTGCGGGCCGCATTCCCGGCGGCTATTTCAAGCGCGAAGGCCGGCCGACGGAACGTGAGACGCTGATCTCACGCTTGATCGATCGCCCGATCCGCCCTCTGTTCGTCGAAGGTTATCGCAATGAAACGCAGGTCATCGCGACGGTTCTGTCGCACGACCTCGAGAATGACCCGGACATCTTGGCGATGGTCGCCGTGTCGGCGGCGCTGACGCTTTCGGGCGTGCCGTTCCGTGGCCCGATCGGCGCAGCGCGCGTCGGTTACATCAACGGCCAGTACGTTCTGAACACGACGATCGACAAGATGCCGGAGTCGTCGCTGGACCTCGTCGTCGCTGGTACGGACGACGCGGTGATGATGGTCGAATCGGAAGCGAAAGAACTTCCGGAAGACGTGATGCTGGGTGCCGTGATGTTCGGCCATCGCGCGATGCAGCCGGTCATCCAGGCGATCATCAATCTGGCGAAGCGGGCCGCGAAGGATCCGCGCGATCACGAGGTGCCGGACAATTCGGCGCTGCTCGCCAAGATCAAGAGCATGGCCGAAGCCGACGTGCGCGCTGCCTATCGCGAGCGGCAGAAGCAGGTGCGTTACGAGAAGGTCGGCGTTGCGAAGAAGCGCGTCCTCGAAGAGTTCGCGGGCGAAGGTAAGGCCGATCCGTTGGTCGTGGGCGGTCTCTTCAAGGAGCTCGAAGCGGCGATCGTTCGCAACGATATCTTGGACACCGGCAAACGCATCGACGGTCGTGACACGAAGACCGTGCGGCCGATCGTGGCGGAAGTCGGCGTTCTGCCGCGCACGCATGGTTCGGCGCTGTTTACGCGCGGCGAAACGCAGGCCTTGGTCGTGACCACGCTGGGCACCGGTGAGGACGAGCAGTACGTCGACTCACTAGAAGGGACGTACAAGCAGCACTTCATGCTGCACTACAATTTCCCTCCGTTCTCGGTCGGTGAGACGGGCCGTGTCGGCGCGCCGAAGCGCCGCGACATCGGCCACGGTAAGCTCGCCTGGCGCGCCATGCGCCCGATCATGCCGGCGAAGGAAAGCTTCCCCTACACGGTTCGCATCGTGTCGGAGATCACGGAATCGAACGGCTCGTCGTCGATGGCGACGGTGTGCGGTTCGTCGCTGTCGCTGATGGACGCGGGCGTGCCGCTGAAGAGCGCTTGCGCGGGTATCGCCATGGGTCTGATCAAGGAAGGCAGCCGCTTCGCGGTGCTGTCGGACATCCTGGGCGATGAAGATCACCTGGGCGATATGGACTTCAAGGTGGCGGGTACGTCGTCGGGCGTAACGTCGCTGCAGATGGACATCAAGATCGCAGGCATCACCGAAGAGATCATGAGGGTCGCGCTGACGCAGGCGAAAGACGGCCGAATGCACATCTTGGGCGAGATGGCGAAGGCCTTGACGGGGGCGCGCGCCGAACTTGGCGAGCATGCGCCGCGCATCGAGGTGATCAACATTCCGACCGACAAGATCCGCGAAGTGATCGGGCAGGGCGGCAAAGTGATCCGCGAGATCGTCGAGAAGACGGGCGCGAAGATCGACATCGCCGACGACGGCGTCGTGAAGGTTGCCTCCGCGAATGGCGAGTCCATCCGGGCCGCGCTCAAGTGGATCAAGTCGATCGTGGCGGAGCCGGAAGTCGGCGAGATCTATGAAGGCAAGGTCGTCAAGACCATGGACTTCGGCGCGTTCGTGAACTTCTTCGGCGCGCGCGATGGGCTCGTACATATCTCGCAGCTCGCCCGCAAGAAGGTCGCCAAGACCACCGACGTCGTCAAGGAAGGCGACAAGGTGTTCGTGAAGCTCTTGGGCTTCGACGACCGCGGCAAGGTCCGGCTCTCCATGCGCATCGTCGATCAGACGACGGGCAAGGAAATCGCGGACGATGGCGATAAGGCGGCTGAGGGTTAGACGCCCGTCTTTGTTGGATTTGAGCCGCGCGGGGCGTCTGTCTCGCGCGGCTTTTTCTTTGGGCTATTCGCTTTCGTTGCCACCCATCAGCGCCTTCACGTCGGGCGCGGACGGCATGCCCATGACGCTGAAGCCGGCGTCGATGTGGTGGATTTCGCCGGTGACGCCGGCCGAAAGGTCGCTCAGGAAGTAGAGGGCGGCGCCGCCGACGTGGGCTAGCTCTACCGTCTTCTTCAGCGGCGAATAGTTCTTGTACCACTTGAAGACGTTGCGGCTATCGCCGACCACAGAGCCCGCCAGCGTGCGCATGGGGCCGGGCGACAGGGCGTTGACGCGGATGCCGTCGCGGCCGAGGTCGGCGGCGAGGTACCGCACCGAGGCTTCAAGGGCGGCTTTGGCGACGCCCATGACGTTGTAGCTGGGCATCACGCGCGTGGAGCCGGCGTAGGTGAGCGTGATGATCGAGCCGCCGTTCTTCATCAGGTGGCTGGCGCGCCGTGCGACGTCCGTGAACGAATAGCAGCTGATTTCCATCGAGCGGCGAAAGTTTGCACGCGTCGTGTCGACGTAGCGACCCTTGAGCTCGTTCTTGTCGGAATAGGCGATCGCGTGGACAAGGAAGTCGAGCCCGCCCCAGGTGCGCTCGATCTCGCCGAACGTGCGCTCAAGCGACTGGTCGTCTTCGACGTCGGCTGGGAGCACGAGTTTCGCGCCGACAGTCTCGACAAGCGGCTTCACGCGCTTGCCGAAGGCCTCACCCTGGTACGTAAACGCCATTTCGGCGCCGTGTTCGTGCAGGCTCTTGGCGATACCCCAAGCGATCGAGTGGTCGTTTGCCACCCCCATGATGAGGCCGCGCTTGCCGGCCATGAGTTTCGTGGTCATGAGCTAATTGTAGCGTTGGAAGACGAGGCAGGCGTTCGTGCCGCCGAAGCCGAAGGAGTTCGAGAGGATCGTGTCGAGCTTGGCATTGTCGATGCGCTTCCTGACGATGTTCGCGGCGGCGACTTCGGGGTCGAGTTCCTCGATGTTCGCGCTTTCGCAGATGAAGCGGTTCTGCATCATCAGGATCGAATAGATCGCTTCGTGCACGCCAGCGGCGCCTTGGCTGTGGCCGGTGAGCGACTTTGTGGCGCTGATCGGGGGCATGTTCTTGCCGAAGACCTCGGTGATCGCCTTGATCTCCGGTATGTCGCCGACGGGGGTCGAGGTGGCGTGCGGGTTGATGTAGTCGATCGGCGCCTTGGCGGCTTCGATCGCCATTCGCATGCAGCGCACGGCGCCTTCGCCCGACGGGGCCACCATGTCGGCGCCGTCGGCAGTCGCGCCGTAGCCGGTGATTTCGCAGTAGATTTTTGCGCCGCGGGCTTTGGCGTGTTCGAGCTCTTCGAGGATCAAGATGCCGCCGCCGCCCGAGATCACGAATCCGTCGCGGTTCTTGTCGTAGGCGCGGCTCGCCTTTTCTGGGGTCGCGTTGTACTTGGATGACATCGCGCCCATGGCGTCGAAGAGACAGGAAAGCGTCCAGTCGAGCTCTTCACCGCCACCGGCGAACATCACGTCCTGCTTGCCCCACTGGATCATTTCGTAGGCATTGCCGATGCAGTTCGCCGAGGTGGAGCAGGCCGAGGAGATCGAGTAATTCACGCCCTTGGTCTTGAACCAGGTCGAGAGGTTGGCCGACAGCGTGGACGACATTCCTTTCGGCACGGCAAAGGGGCCGATCTTCTTCGGGCTTTTCGTTTCGCGCGTAATATCGGCTGCGGCAACGATCGCTTTCGTCGAGGGGCCGCCGGAGCCAACGATGAGGCCCGTACGTTCGTTCGAGATGTCTTTGGGTTCGAGGCCGGCATCCGCAATCGCTTGGTTCATCGCAATCCAAGCATAGGCGGCGCCGTCGCCCATGAAGCGCTTGGCCCTGCGATCGACGATACTGTCGAGGTCGATCTTCAAGCTACCGTGCACTTGGCTGCGGAAGCCCATGCGCTCCTGATCGTCGGCTTTGACGATGCCGGACTTCGCATCATAGAGCGAGGCGGTGACTTCTTGTGCGTTGTTACCGATCGAGCAAACGATCCCAAGGCCTGTGACGACGACGCGTCTCATGCGGCGATCCTTCATCCAAAGTTCGCGAGCGTCGCGCTCGCGCGCGTTCAAGTTGCAGCAGGCGCGTCCGGTGCAAGGAGGACCCGCAGGTCCTTCGCTTCGTAGGCAACCCTGCCGTCGATTTTCATGACGCCGTCCGCGATCCCCAAGACCAACTTGCGCAGGATCACCCGCTTCAAGTCGATGACGTAGGTGACGAGGCGGGCGTCAGGCAGCACCATGTCGGTGAATTTGACTTCGCCCACGCCGGCGGCGCGGCCACGTCCCTTGCCGCCCGTCCAGCCCAAGAAGAAACCCACCATCTGCCACATGGCGTCGAGGCCGAGGCAGCCGGGCATCACCGGGTCGGATTCAAAATGGCATTTGAAGAACCAAAGGTCCGGCTTGATATCGAGTTCGGCGATAATCTGTCCCTTGCCGTTCGCCCCGCCGGTGTCACCAATATGGGTGATGCGGTCGAACATCAGCATCGGCGGCATGGGTAGGCGCGCATTTCCCGGTCCAAAGAGGCGCCCCTGCGCACAGTCGATCAACGCCGAATAGTTGAACGAACTCAGATGCTTGACGGCACTCGTGAGCGGTTCAGAGGCCGGGGCGGAGCCCGGCTGGGCACTTGACATCGAGGGTTAATGCTCCGAATTCCCAACGGCGCAGTTTTGAGCTATTCAAAAGAGCGCGGCGTCGAGGATAAGATTTCGTCGTCCGATCAACATTATGCGGTGGCGGTGGGGGTTTCAACCTCTCGCCCGGAAGGTTTGTGACCGTGCCCATGCGTTCCACAGCTTCGAGGGCGACTTCCGCCGGTTTGGTCGTGCGGTTGCGCGAGGCGGGCCTGCGGCCCACACGCCAGCGGATTGCTCTGGGCCGGCTGCTGTTCGCAAGCGGCGACCGGCATGTGACAGCCGAGGTGCTGCACGGTGAGGCCGCGAGGGCGGGCGCGCACTTGTCGTTGGCTACCGTCTATAACACGCTGCACCAGTTCACAGCGGCGGGATTGCTCCGCCAGGTGGTGGTGGACGGCGACAAGACCTACTTCGATACGAATACGGGCGATCACCACCATTTCTACGCCAAGGAACGTGAGATGCTGATGGATATCCCCGGCGACGCAGTCAGCATTGCGGGTTTGCCAAAGGCGCCCCCGGGGATGGAGATTGAACGCGTCGAAGTTGTGGTCCGGCTGAAGCCGCGCGCTTAGCTCTTTAGAACCGTTCTAACGTATTGACTCGCCGGTTTCGGGCGCTATGTTCCCTGCCAGCATTCCGCAGGAGGACTCCCCATGGCTGCTAAACTCAACGGTACGAAGACACACGAAAATCTCAAGGCGGCGTTTGCCGGCGAAAGCCAGGCGAACCGGCGCTATCTCTATTTCGCGCAGAAGGCCGACGTCGAAGGCTACAACGATGTTGCGGCCGTGTTCCGTTCCACGGCGGAGGGCGAGACGGGCCACGCGCACGGACATCTTGAGTTCATGGAATCGGTCGGCGATCCGGCGACCGGTCTCAAGATCGGCCCGACCGGCGACAATCTGAAGGCCGCGATCGCGGGCGAAACGCACGAGTACACCGACATGTATCCGGGGATGGCCAAGACCGCGCGCCAGGAAGGCTTCGACGAAATCGCCGACTGGTTCGAAACGCTTGCGAAGGCTGAGAAGAGCCACGCCGGTCGTTTCCAAAAGGCGTTCGATACGCTGGGCTAAATGCTCCCGGGAGCGTCGGCATCGCGTCGGCGCTTCCTTTCCCGTTTCCACCGTCAGAAGAAAGAGCCGGCTAGAAGCCGGCGCTCCCAGCATGCGCGAAGGCAGTCTCGAAGCGCCGACACGGCACCCGCTTGATTGGCAGAACCCGGACTTCACGGATCCGCAGAAGCTCGACGAAGAGATGCGGCGGGTGTTCGACATCTGTCATGGGTGCCGGCGTTGTTTCAATCTTTGCGACTCGTTTCCGCGGCTGTTCGATCTGGTCGACGCGTCGCCGGACGAGATGCATGGTGTGAAGTCGAAGGACTTCGCGCCGGTCGTCGAGGCGTGCACGCTTTGCGACATGTGTTACATGACGAAGTGTCCGTACGTGCCGCCACACGAGTTCAATCTCGACTTTCCGCACCTGATGCTGCGCTACCGCTACGCAGAAGCGCAGGCCGGCAAGACGCATTTCGTGGCCCGGCAAATGGGTGAGATGGACCGCAACGGGACTCTCGCGGTGCCGGTGGCACCGATCGTTAATTGGGGTGCAAACGTCAAGAACAAGCTCACGCGCAAGGTGGCCGAGGGCGTGGCGGGGATCGACGCGCGTGCGGAGTTGCCGACGTTTCATTCGCGCACGTTCACGATGGCGGCGCGACAGGAACATTTGAACGCCAACGAAAAAGCGCCGGCATTCGGCAAGCGCAAGGCCGTGCTCTATGCGACATGTTTTGTGAACTACAACCGCCCCGCAACCGGGTTGGCGGCCCGGCGGCTGCTCAATCACTTGGGCGTGGAGACGGTTGTCGACTATCCCGGCTGCTGCGGCATGCCGTTTCTGGAGCAAGCCGATCTCGCCCGCGTGACCGCGCAAGCAGATAAGGTGTCGGCGGCGCTGCTGAAATATGTCGAACAAGGCTACGACATCATCGCGCTGACGGCGAGCTGCGGGCTAATGTTCAAGTTCGAGTGGCCGCTGATCGTGCCGAACAACGAGGCGGTGAAGAAGCTCGCGAAGGCGACCTACGACATCGACGAGTATGTCGTCGAAATCGCGAAGAAGAACGGGTTGCCGGACGGCATGAAGCCGGTCGACGGCGGCGTCAGCGTGCATTTGGCATGTCATGCGCGGGCGCAAAATATGGGGCCGAAGGCGGCCGAGATGTTGAAGCTGATTCCGCAAACGAAGGTCGACGTGATCGAGCGCTGCTCCGGCCATGGCGGGACGTTCGGCGTGCTGAAGCCGACGCACGAGGTGGCGATGAAGGTCGGCAAGCCCGCGGCGCGCACGGCGAACACACAGGGTAATGCGCATGTCGTGTCCGATTGCCCGTTGGCGGCAAAGCACTTGAAGCAGGGGATGCGCGCGCTCGATGAGGCGGCTTCGCCATCGGAGATTGCGCATCCGATCGAGTTGATGGCGAAAGCCTATGGGTTGGTGGAGTGAGATGATGTCTGCAGCCGAACGCAAGATCACGCGCGCCGATCTGATCGACCTGACACGCTACGGCAAGGAGCGCGCCGAGCGGCGCAAGGCCCTGTTGCCGATCAAGCGCTTGCGGCGGATCGAGGTCGGGCCGCACGCGACGTTCTATTTCGAGAGCTATGAGACGATGTGGCAGCAGGTGCATGAGATGCTCTACATCGAGCGCGGGGGCGAGGCGCAGATCGACGACGAACTCAGCGCCTACAATCCGCTGATCCCGCAGAGGGGCGAGTTGGTTGCGACACTCATGTTCGAGATCGCCGATCCGGAACAGCGCGCGCGGATTTTGCGACAACTGACGCATATCGAGGCGGCGGCGTTTCTTGATGTCGGCGGCGAGCGCGTGAAGGCCTTGTTCGAGACTGATGTCGAGCGCACAGCCGAAGACGGCAAGACCTCGTCGGTGCACTTCTTGCGCTTCCGCTTGAGCGCTGGGCAGGTCGCGAAGTTCCGCGATGCCGCCGTGCCGGTGATGATCGGGTTCACGCACTCGAACTATGGGCACATCGCAATGGTGCAGGGCGCCACGCGGGACGAGTTGGTGAAGGATTTGGGGTAGGGCGCTCGCGCGGCGTTCCCTCATCAGTCACGCCGCTGACGCGGCGTGCCAGCTTCTCCCGCTGGTGGGAGAAGCGCTTGGCGTTTGGGTGTGTGGCGCATCGGGTGGTTGTTCGCTTATGATGGCGTCCATGGCCCTTTCCGACGAACAGCTTGAACGTTACGCGCGGCACATCATCCTTCGGGAGGTGGGCGGTGTGGGGCAGGCTCGGTTGCGGGAGGCTCGCGTGCTCATCGTTGGCGCGGGTGGGTTGGGGTCGCCGGCGCTGCTTTATCTTTCGGCGGCGGGTGTCGGGACGATCGGTATTGTCGATGACGACACGGTTTCGCTTTCGAATTTGCAACGACAGATCGCGCATCGCACGCTCGATGTCGGGCGGCTGAAGGTCGAGAGCGCGTCGGAAAGTGCGCGGGCGATCAATCCGGATACGCATGTGAACCGGCATGCGACGCGGCTCGACGCGCACAACGCGTTGGAGCTCGTGAAGAATTACGAGATTGTGCTCGACGGGTCGGATAATTTTGCGACGCGGTTTTTGGTGAACGATGCCTGCTATCAAGCGGAGCGCCCGCTGGTGTCGGCGGCGATTGGGCAGTTCGATGGGCAGCTGGCCACGTTCAAGGCGCATGAGCGGCCGGGGGGCAAGCGTACCTATCCCTGCTATCGCTGTCTTTATCCGGAGGCGCCGCCGGCGGGGACTGTGCCGTCGTGCACCGAGGCCGGGATTTTGGGGGCGCTTGCCGGGGTTATGGGAACGCTGCAGGCGTTGGAAGCGCTCAAGGAAGTCCTTGGAATCGGCGAGACAATGGCGGGGCGGCTCACGCTCTATGACGGACTTGGGGGCACGTTTCGAACGGTGAAGGTCAAGCCTGATCCGCAGTGCGCCTTGTGCGGGCCCGAGGCCACACTTCGTGATCTGTCGCACCATTCGGTCGCGGCGGCGGTTTGTACCCCCTAGCCAGCGCGGGCCTCCAGGCGTATTCCTCGCGGCCCTTTTTCTTACAGAATCGGTGGTGTCATGACTGCGCCCAAGCGTGGACGCAAGATGAAGCCTCGCTTCGCGCCGCGTCTTTTGACGCTTGAGCCCGACGACGAAGCGCTTCGCGAAGTTGCCAAAGGCGAGCGCGTGCCGGGCACGCCGTTCGGCTTCTTGTGGTTTCTCGTCATGCGCCACTATCGCGCGCGCGTGGCGGCCTATGTCGCGTGTGTTGCGTTCGCGACGGCGATCGAGGCGATGAGCCCCGACGTGCTTCGGCGGACGATCAACGCGCTGACCGAGGCCACGCAAGCGGGCGTGAAGGACTTTGGCGCGGTTGCGCTCTATGTCGGTTTGCTTGGCATCGTGTGGTATGCGCCCGGCCTGATCGTGCGCGGGGCGGAAGCGATCGACATCTATATGAGCCCGCGGATGAGGGCGTTGGCGCAGAAATATTTGTTCGCCTACATGCTCGGCCATAGCCCGCGGTACTTTCAGGAGAACTTCGCGGGCAAGCTTGGGCAGAAGATCAAGCAGGCGGGGCAGGCGACGGTGTCGCTCTTGAGCATCGTCGCGTTCGAGAGCGTGCGCATTGTCGTATTACTCGGTGTAGGCGGCGTGTTGTTGGCGCAGCAGAGTGGTTACTACGCGGCCGTCTTGTTTGGGTGGGCGGCGGTCTATCTCGTCGTTGTGACGTGGTTGGCGCGGCGCTGTGTCGAGCTGTCCAAGGCGTTTTCGGACGAGGTTTCCACGTCGACCGGGCGCCTGATCGATGCGATTTCGAATGCCGATCTGGTGCGCGCGTTTGCGCGCGCGGCTTACGAGCGCAAGTTCCTGTCGAACTTCTTGGCCGACGAGATGAACGCGTCGCAGTCGCTCAGGTGGTTCCTGATCGTGATGCGGCTCTTCATGTCGACGGCGATGCTGGTGCTGCTGATGGGGCTCGTGATCCTCGCTATGCGCGATACGCTCTCGGGCGCGATCACGGTCGGCGCGTTCACGATGATCTTTTTTCTGGGCACGATGATCGCTCGGTCGGTGCAGGAATTGTCTTATCGGATGCTCGATTTCTTCGAGCAGTTGGGGACGCTGGCCGAGGCGCTGGAACTCGTCACGCAGCCGCATGAGATCGTCGACAAGCCGGGTGCGAAGCCGTTGGTGGCGCGGCAGGGAGAGATCGCGTTCGAAGACATTTCGTTCTCGCATTCGGATGGGCATCCGGTGTTTCAGGGGCTGAACCTCAAGATTCGCGCGGGCGAGAAGGTGGGGCTCGTGGGCAAGTCGGGCGCGGGGAAGTCGACGCTGGTGAAGCTTTTGCGGCGCCAGTTCGAGCCGCAGGGCGGGCGCATCCTGATCGACGGGCAAGACGTTGCCGAGGTGACCTGGGATTCGGTGAACGAGGCGATCGCGGAGGTGCAGCAGATGCCTGGCGTCTTTCACCGGCCGGTGCGCGACAACATCCGCTACTCGAAGCCGGACGCGGAGGAGCGGTTGGTCGTGGCGGCGGCGAAGGACGCGCACGCGCACGACTTCATCACCGGGCGCGAGGCCGGTTACGACACGATCGTGGGCGAGCAGGGGATCAAGCTCTCGGGCGGCGAGCGTCAGCGGGTTGCGATTGCGCGAGCGCTGGTCAAGGACGCGAAGGTGCTGGTGCTCGACGAGGCGACGTCGTCGCTCGATTCGGAGAGCGAGCATCTGATTCAAGAGGCGCTGTTCGAGTTGATGCAGGGGCGCACGGTGATCGCGATCGCGCATCGTCTGTCGACGATCGTGGGTATGGACCGGATCGTCTATCTGGAGGACGGACGCATCGTCGAGCAGGGCAATCATGCGGAGCTGCTCGCGCGCGGCGGGCCTTATGCGCAGCTTTGGAACCGCCAGGTTGGCGGGTTCATCGACGCGGCGTGAGCGGAAGGCCCGCCTTTTGCTTGACTTTGATTTCGGCAATCGTGGCTTGGATCGCCTTCAGGCGTTCGGGGCCGCTCGGGTGCGTGGCGTTGACGGCGCTGGCGCGTGTCGTCGCGTTGAGGCGCTTCCAGAAGGATTCCGCGGCGTCGATGTCGTAGCCGGCGCGGGCCATGAAGTAGAGGCCGACCCGGTCGGCCTCTTTCTCGAACGCGATCGAGTACGGGCGATTGACGGCGGCGGCGACGGCGGTGCCGATCGTTGCCTTCACGAAGGCGTCGAGAATGCCGCCGGGTTTGGCTTGGCTCACCTTTGCGACGTGGCCCAAAACATTATGGGCGAGTTCGTGGCCCAAGATGAGCGCGCGCTCGTCGTCGGTTCGGGTGAGGTCGTAGAGGCCGGAGGTAATCGCGAGCACGCTACCGTCGGCGGCGGCGTTGATTTCAGGGCTGCGGACGAGGAGGGTCGGGAACTCGCAGAGCGATTCCGGGGACATAGTTATTTCGTTGCGGCCGGCGACTGTAACGCGCACGGGGCCTTGCTTGGCCGCGGCGCTTGAGAGCGCGATGAAGCGTTCGGTTGCGCCTTTGCCTTCGCCCAAGGTTTGGCCGTTGACGGCGGTGACGACGGTGCCTTCGCGCAAACCTGCGTTCGCGGCCGGCGCACCTTCGACGGCAAGTGCGACGGTGACGGCGTTCGTGAGGTTGAAGCTCTGGCTCAGCTTCTCGCGGTCCTGCGGGTTCGTGAAGTTTGCGAGCGACCAAACGACGAGGCCGAGGTCCGGTTTCGTCTGCCCCTTGCGCGCGCAATCGGGGGCGGCGGCGCGGCGCAGACGGAAGGCCACAGCTTCGACGCGGGCACGCTGTTCGATATACCGCTCAAGGCCCTCGGTGACGCTCGCGGCGGCGGGCGGCGGCGACTGGGTGACCGGAGGGGTGGTCGGCGTGCTGGCGCAGGCGGCGAGGGCTACGGCGGCGATGAAGGGGCTCAAGCGTTTCATGTCGCGCCTCTAGTCCAATTGGTAGACGAGCGATTTGAGGTAAGCGGATTCCGGCAGCATCGGGTGCATGGGGTGGTCGGGCGCGGCACCGCTGGCACGGATCAGCCGGGCGGGGCGGCCGGCGCGGGCAATGCCGACGGCGCACTCTTGCTGGAAGCGATCGGCGGGCATGGAGTGGCTGCAGGAGGAGAGGCTCAAAAAGCCGCCAGACGCGACCAATGGGGCGCTGAGCTTTGCGAGTTTGCGATAGGCGCGTGAGCCGGACTCCAGATCCTTCTTCGAGCGCACAAACGGCGGCGGATCACAGGCGACGATGTCGTAGCGCTCGACGGTGGGACCGAGTTCGTCGAGTTCTTCCATGATGTCGGCGCGGCGGAACTCGCAGGCGTCGAAAAGATCGTGCGCGCGGGCGGTTTCGGCGGCGCGGTCGAGGGCGCTTTGCGAGGAGTCCAAGAGCACGACGCTTTTGGCGCCGGCCTTCAGCGCGCCGAGCGCGAGGGCGCCGGTGTAGCAAAAGGCGTCGAGCAGCGTTGCGCCTTTGGCGAGGTCGATCAGGAATTTCCGGTTCGCGCGCTGGTCGTAAAACCAGCCGGTCTTTTGGCCGCCGATCGGGTCGATCTTGTGGCGCGCGCCTGCTTCCTCAACGAAGGCATCGGTCAAGTCACCGTGGGCAACACGGATGTCGTCTTTCAGTCCTTCGTAGGCGCGCGCGGGGGCGTCGTTCTTGATAACGACGGCGCGAGGGGCGAATTCGGCCTTCAGAGCGGCGAGCCAGTGGGGCTCAAGCGCGTCCATACCGGCGGTGCCGGATTGCACGACGAAGACGTCGTCGAAGCGGTCGACGACCAGGCCGGGGCAGCCATCGGCTTCAGCGTGGATCAGGCGATAGAACGGGCGATCGAACAGCTTGTCGCGCAATGCGCGGGCGCGGTCGAAGCGGTCGCGGAAGAAGGGCTCCCCGATCTTCGCGCCGCCGTCGCTCGCCAGCATGCGGGCTGCGATCAGGCTGTGTGGGTTGAAGTATCCTGTCCCTATAACATCGTTGCGATCGTCGACGACGTCGACGATGGTGCCGGGGCTCAGCGCTTTCGCGACTTTGTCCATCAGCACTTCGTTCGAATAGACCCAGGGCGAACCCGCTCTTAAGCGGGCGCCGTGCTTGGGCTGAAGGCGAAGTCTTGCGTGTACGCTCACAGCATCGCCGCGAGGACCCGGTCCGGCGGCTTGTGTCCGTCGGCGAAGGTCTTGATGTTGATGATGACCTTTTCGCCCATATCGACGCGGCCTTCGATGGTGGCCGAGCCCATATGCGGGAGCAGCACGACGTTCTTCAGTTTCAGCAATTTCGGGTTCACCGCGGGTTCGTGCTCGAACACGTCGAGACCGGCGCCGCCCAATTCGTTCGCTTCCAACATGCGGGCCAGCGCGTTTTCGTCGATCACTTCGCCGCGCGCGGTGTTGACGATGAAGGCGCTGGGCTTCATCAGCTTTAGGCGGCGGGCCGAGAGCAAGTGATAGGTCGCGGGCGTGTGGGGACAGTTTACCGAGACGATGTCCATGCGGGCCAGCATTTGATCGAGGCTGTCCCAGTACGTCGCTTCCAGTTCTTCTTCGACGGGCTTCGGCACCGGTTTGCGATTGTTGTAGTGGATCTGCAGGCCGAACGCTTTCGCGCGGCGCGCTACCGCTTGGCCGATGCGGCCCATGCCGATGATGCCGAGGCGCTTGCCGGTGATGCGTTGGCCCAACATCCAGGTCGGCGACCAGCCTTTGAAGTCGCCCTTCGAAAGAACGGCGGAGCCTTCGACGATGCGGCGCGGGACGGCCAAGATCAGCGCCATCGCAATGTCGGCCGTGTCGTCGGTCAAGACGCCCGGCGTGTTCGTCACCGTGATGCCGCGGGCGCGCGCGGTTTCCAGATCGATGTTGTCGACGCCGGCGCCGAAGTTCGCGATCAGACGAAGTTTCTCACTCGCCCGCGCGAGGATACGCGAATCCAGCCGGTCGGTGACGGTGGGCACCAGCACATCGGCCGCCTGCACCGCCTCGGTCAGCTGCTCACGCGTCATGGGCGTGTCGTCCACGTTCAGGCGCGTGTCGAAAAGCTCGCGCATGCGGGTTTCGATGGCGTCGGGCAGCTTGCGGGTGACGATGACGAGGGGCTTTTTCGCGGGCATTTTTCTTGATCGAAATCGGGAACAAATCACTCTCTAGCAGGGGCGGGGGCGGCTTCCTAGGGTGCAATCGTGCTCTCAAAAATTCTTCAGGCGATAACGCAGTGTTAAGCTCGATAGCGCTGATATTGCTCATCAATTCCTATCGTCCGAACGAACCCGGCCGCGCAGCAAGGCGCCCCGGGCATGAGGCACGCATTGCGCACGGTATTTCTTCTCGGTTGTTGGCTCTTGGCGGTGTGTCTGATGACGGGGGAGCGCGTTGACGCTGCGTCCGTGCCGGTCCCTAAGCCCAAACCGATCGTCGAGGCGGCGCTGCAGATGCCGGTCGGCCCGTCGACCCCACCGCCGATGGTCGCCACGGGACTGCCCGTGCCGCGCTGGGTGACGTTGAAGGCCGAACGCGTGAACGTCCGGCGCGGGCCGTCGACGGATCAGGAATTGCTGTGGACGTATGTGAAACCCGGGCTGCCGGTCGAGATCATCGCCGAGTATGACGGCTGGCGGCGCATTCGCGACGAAGGCGGCTCGACCGGTTGGGTGCGCGCCGCGCTGCTCGATGGGCGGCGGAATGTGGTCGTTACCGGCGATGGGCAGACGGCGCTGTTGAAGGCGCCCAAGGCCGATGCGGATGCGATCGCCTATGCGGAGCCGGGGCTGTTGGCCGAACTCGTCGCGTGCGAGGGTGCGTGGTGCGAGGTTTCCACGCGCGGATACGATGGGTATCTGCCTCGCGAGCGGCTCTGGGGCGTGCATGTGAAGGATAGTGGCCGCTGAGCCAGTCACAGGCTCTAAACTATTGATTTGTTTGGCGTTTTCGGCGCTCGGCGTCGGAATCGTGCAAATTTGACCCGTAACGCCGAAACAGTGGCAGATTTCCGCGGAAAATCGCGTAACAAGGGCGTTACAGCTGCCGTAACTTGTTACGGGTGTTGCAGTGTCGCGGGACTGGTACCTGGGGGTGTGCTGGAGCGGGGTCCGGAGCATGGAACATATATAGAACAACCGGCTCCGGCGAGCAAGGCAATTCTTAGGCTGTCAACCGCCCGATGCCACGGCTTCAACGGCCTTGAGGAGCGGGAGGATTTCCACGTCACCGTTTTTGTAAGGTTGGTGGCCGGGATAGATCAGCAGTTTGCGCTTCGCTTTGAGATCGTTGGCGGCAACATGAAATCCGCGCTCGATCGTGGGCGCCGACGACTTCTTGATTTCGATCGCCCAACGCCGCGTGGCCGAAAATTCGAGAACAAGGTCGACTTCTTGCCCAGCGGCCGATCGATAGAAGTAAGGCTTCGTTCCCGGCGGCGCCGCCGCGATGAGTGCTTCGATGACGAACCCCTCCCAACTCTCGCCCGAAATGGGATGTCCAAGAACATCGTCGATCGTCGGCAAGTTCAAAAGTGCGTGCAGCAATCCGGAGTCGCGCAAGTAGATTTTCGGCGATTTCACCAGTCGTTTGCCCGTGTTGGCGGACCAGGGCCTTAGGCGCCGCAGCAACAAGAGGTCGCCCATCAGATCCAAGTAGTGAGCGACCGAGCCCCAGCTGACGCCAAGGCTTTGGGCTAAGCGTTGCGCGTTCATGAGCGCGCCGTGCGTGTGCGCCAACATCGTCCAGAAGCGCTCCAGCGTTTCGGCGGGGACGCGAATGCCAAATTGCGGGATGTCGCGCTCGAGATAGGAGCGTGTGAACGCTTGCCGCCAGCGGTTGCTCTCCGCGTCGCTGGCGGCCAAAAAGCTTTGCGGGAAGCCGCCGCGCGACCAAAGCGTATCGAGCTGCTTGGTGCTGTTCGCGGCGGCAATTTCCTGCGGCAGGAATGGCGTCAGTTCGAGGAAGTCGATGCGACCGGCGAGGCTCTCCGACGATTGCCGCAAGAGGTCGAAGGCGGCGGAACCCAGAATCAGGAACTGCCCGGCCTTCTCGCCGGATCGCCGGCGGGCGTCGATCTCGCCGCGGAGAATCGTGAAGAGCTCCGGCGCGCGACGGATCTCATCGAGCACGATCAGTTCGCCGCGGTGGGCCTCGAGATAAGACTGAGGGTCGGCGAGCTTGCGGCGATCAGCAGGCGTTTCAAGGTCGAGGTAGACGGCCTTTCCCTTGCGCTCTTGTGCGACCGCCATCGCGAGTGTGGTCTTGCCCGACTGGCGTGGGCCAATCAGGGCGACGGCGGGGAACTGTTTCAGCCGTTGGTTCAGTTCGTGTTCAAGAAGACGTGGAATCATGGGTTATGCATATTCTCATATAGACTATGAAATTGCATGAACACATAAAAAGTCAATTAAATCAGTATCTTATATCTGCACTCCGAGGCGTGTGCGATCTCAGTGCCGTCACAATTGCAACGCCTTCAGCGACGCCTTCATCGCCTCCAACCGCGGCTGCATGTCGGCGAGCAGGTGGGGTTGGGTGGGGATGTAGAAGAGGCTGAGGTCCATGCCGTTCAGCGCGCGCTCTGCGCATTGCTCCGGCATAATGAGGTCGAGCGCGGGCGGGGCCATTGACGGGTCGGGGAGCCTGGCTGCGATCAACGGGGTGTAAACAGCGCCGGGCATCAGGACGTGAACGTCGAGCGGTGCGTTGGCGCATTCGTCGCGTAGCCACTCGGCCGCGATCAGAAGGGCGTGCTTGGTTGCGGCGTAGAGCGCAAGGCCCGAGCCTTTGATGGCGGCGGGAACGCTGAGCGAATTTTCCGAAGCGGTGAAGAGGATCCTGCCGCGGGCGTTCGTGGCGCTTAGCTTTTCGAGATAGAGCTGGGCGAGGCGGAGGCCCGCGAACAGGTTGACCTCGAAGAGGCGTTTGAGTTCGGATTCGTCGAAATTCTCCTTGGCAAGGCGGCGGCGGTGACCGATGCCCGCGTTCGAGCAGATGAGATCGAGCCGGCCGGTGGCGGCGTGAGCTTGATCGAGCAGGCGGGCAGGGGCCGCCGGGTCAGCGAGATCGCAGGCAATCGTGTGTGTGCCCGGGCCGATCTCGGCGGCGGCGGTCTTGAGGTTCGCTTCGTTTATGTCGGCGATGATTACCGCTGCGCCGCGCGCCTTAAGCGCTTGGGCCAGGGCCTTGCCGATACCTGAGGCGCCGCCGGTTATGAGGGTGGTTTTTCCGGCATAATCGATCATGGCTTTACTCGCGTTTCGGGGGCGTGGTTGAGTGTAGCACGCTCCTTGCGGAGGGCCCCATGTCGCTCGAAGGCCTCTACTTCATTAGCCAAATCATCGCGGCGATCGCGATCGTTGCATCGTTGATCTTTGTCGGCGTTCAGTTGCGTCAGGCCGAGCGCACGCAGCGTGCCGCCATGCACCAGGCGCGAACGCAGCGCGGAATGGACATGGCTTTGCGCAGTGCGGACGCTGAACTGGTTTCGGCGTTGGGCTACATTATTCGTCGGGATCCGGCGGCAACCAACGACCACTTTATGCAGATCAGCGGGCTGTTGCGTGCGATGATCTTGAACCTCGACGATGTGGCATGGCAGCAGAAGGCCGGGCTGCTCGACCAAGCGACATTGGACAATACGGTCGTGCCGATGCAGCGGGTGTTCTCGTTGCCGGGTCTGCGCGCACTCTGGCAGGTGACCCGCACGGCCTATGCGCCGGAGACCGCCGCCTTGGTCGACAGGCTGATTATCGCGAACATGCCGCTGGCGCCCACGGTCGATCCAATCTCCGCTTGGCGCACGATTGCGGCGCAGGCTTTGGAGCCCTTTGCTGCGTCGTGATCGTGCGCGAGAGCGCTTGGAGTTCAGCGCTTGTTTCGACATGGGCGGTGTCCCCTCATCCGTCACGCCGCACTGATGTGCGGCGCGACACCTTCTCCCGCTTCGCGCGGGAGAAGGGCAAAGCGCTTGGGGTTAGAGCCCGTCGAACAACGCGGTCGATAGGTAGCGTTCGGCGAAGGAGGGGATGATGGCGACGACGGTTTTGCCGGCCATGTCCTTGCGGGTGGCGACTTCTAGGGCTGCGGCTACGGCGGCGCCGGAGGAGATGCCGACGGGGATGCCTTCCATCTTCGCGAGTTGGCGGGCGTTGGCGAAGGCGGTTTCGTTGCCGATGGTGATGATTTCGTCGATCACGCTCTTGTCCAGGATGCCGGGGATGAAGCCCGCGCCGATGCCTTGAATTTTGTGCGGGCCGGGTTGGCGGCCGGAGAGGACGGCGCTGTCTTCCGGTTCGACGGCGACCATGCGCAGGCCGGGCTTGCGCTTCTTCAACACCTGGCCGACGCCAGTGATCGTGCCGCCGGTGCCGACGCCGGAGATGACGACGTCGACTTTGCCTTGCGTGTCGTTCCAGATTTCTTCCGCGGTCGTCTTGCGGTGGATCGCGGGGTTCGCGGGGTTTTCGAATTGTTGCGGGATGATCGAGTTCGGCGTGGCCGCTTGCAGCTCGTTCGCGCGGGCGACGGCGCCGCGCATGCCTTGGGCGGCCGGCGTCAGTTCCAGCTTCGCGCCGAGCAGGAGCAGCATCTTGCGGCGCTCGACCGACATCGATTCCGGCATGACGAGGACGAGCGGGTAGCCCTTCGCCGCCGCCACGAAGGCGAGCGCGATGCCGGTGTTGCCGGAGGTGGGCTCGATCAGCGTGGTGCCCGGTTTGATCATGCCGCGTTGCTCAAGGTCCTCGATCATCGAGACGCCGATGCGGTCTTTCACGCTGGCGAGCGGGTTGAAGAATTCAAGCTTCAAGAGGATGTCGGCGAGCGCGCCCGCTTCCTTCGCCATGCGGTTCAGGCGGACGAGCGGCGTGTTGCCCATCGTCTCGGTGATCGAGTTGTAAACACGGCCGCGGCCGGGGGCGGTTGTCATGGCGGGGTCATCCTTGTTGTGTTTGTGCGTGCGAAAGCGCGGTTCGCTTCACGCGAAGCCGCGAAGACGCGAAGAAGAAAGAAATTGAACCACGAAGAACACGAAATATACGAAGCGCTCGGGTCTGCAGGCTAAGCACCATCTGGCGCGAAGCGCCGATACTGCGCGCTATCGCGCGCGGGTGCTTGTGATCGCGCTCAGTGCTTCGTGTATTTCGTGTTCTTCGTGGTTCAACCCACTTTCCTTCTTCTTCGCGGCTACGCGGCTTTGCGTGAAACCTATCAGCGGTGAAGCCGGGTTCGGCGTGCATGGTGAGGCTCTATATGGCGAAGTCGGCGCGTTCGCCGATGGGTTCGGCCAGGCCTTTTTCTTCGGCGCGGCGGCAGAGGTCTTCGACACTGATGGCGTCGAGGCGGCGCATGAGTTCGTCGTGCACGTCGGCGACCACCGGGCGCACGATCAGATCGCCGATCGGTGAAGATTGCGCGAGAGGCGGTTCGTCGGCGATCTCAAGCTCGGCGACGATGCGCACGATTTCGCCGGCGCTGATGCGGCGGCGCTCCTTGGCCAAGCGATAGCCGCCGCGGGGCCCACGCACGCCTTTCAGCACGCCGGAGCGGACGAGCGCTTGCATGACTTGCTCAAGATAGCGATGCGGCACGCCTTGGCGACGGGTGATTTCCTTCGATTGCACGGGCTCGGGTCTCGAGTTCGAGGCGATGTCGACGACAGCCTCCAATGCGAGAATGGCCTTGCGCGATAGACGTAACATTTAGCCCCCTTTTGCGGCGACGCCGGTCGAGCCGAAGCCGCCCTCACCCCGCTCGGTTTCGCTCAAACGCTCGACGCGCTCGAAACGAACGGCGGTGACGGGGGCGACAACCAGCTGCGCGATGCGATCGCCGCGCGCGATGCGGAACGGCTCGGCGCCGTGGTTGATGAGAATGACTTTGACCTCGCCGCGGTAGTCGGCATCGATCGTGCCGGGCGCGTTCAATACGGTGACAGCGTGCTTCAGCGCGAGGCCGGAGCGCGGGCGGACCTGGCCCTCGAACCCTTGCGGCAGCGCGATGGCGATGCCGGTGGCGACGGCGTGAACGGCGCCCGGCGCGATCGTGACGTCTTCGGCGGAGACGAGGTCGGCACCGGCGGCGCCGGCGGTTGCCTGCGTGGGCAGTGCGAGGCCACGGCCGTTCGGGAGCGTGAGGACCTGAACGTGCGCGGTCATGCGCGCGCTCCCTTCAGGTGGGTTGCGATCTTGGCGGCGAGGCGCGTGGCGACTTCGGCTTTGGCGAGCTTCGGCCAGGTTTCGGTGCCGCTGGCCGAGATCAGGTGCACGGTGTTGTCGTCGCCGCCCATCACGCCGGTCGCGGGCGAGACGTCGTTGGCGACGATCCAGTCGCAGCCCTTTTTCTTGCGTTTGGCTTCGGCGTGTTCGAGCACTTTCTCCGTCTCCGCGGCGAAGCCGACGACGAGGCGCGGGCGCTTTGCGGAGTTCTTCGACAGCGTTTGCAGGATGTCGGGGTTCTCGACGAACTTCAGCGTCGGCAGGCCGCCGTTGTCCTTCTTCAGCTTTTGATTGGCGGCGTGATCGACGCGCCAGTCGGCGACGGCCGCGGCGCAGACGGCAACGTCGGCGGGTAGCGCGCCTTCGCAGGCAGCGAGCATTTCGTGCGCGGTCTCGACGTGGACGAGTTTCACGCCCGCGGGCGTCGCGAGATTCGTGGGGCCGGAGACAAGCGTTGTCGTTGCGCCAAGTTCGGCGAGCGCGCCGGCGATGGCGTAACCCTGTTTGCCGCTGGAGCGGTTGGCGATGTAGCGGACGGGATCGATCGGTTCGTGCGTGGGGCCTGCGGTCACGAGCGCGTGGACGCCGTCGAGCGTGCGGTTGCGGTTGAAGTGCGCTTCGACGGCGGAGAGAATTTCTGCTGGCTCCGCCATGCGGCCGGGGCCGAACTCGCCGCACGCCATGTCGCCGTCGTTCGGGCCGACGATCGAAACGCCATCGGCCTTCAGTTGCGCGATGTTGCGCTGCGTCGCCGCGTGCAGCCACATGCGCACGTTCATCGCGGGCGCGAGCAGCACGGGCTTGTCGGTGGCGAGCAAGGCGGTCGAGGCCAGATCGTCGGCGCGGCCGGTCGCCATCTTCGCCATCAAGTCTGCCGTCGCGGGCGCGACGACGAGCAAATCCGCGTCGCGCGAGAGTTGGATGTGGCCCATCTCGGCTTCGTCGGTCAGGCTGAAGAGGTCTTGATAGACTTTTTCGCCGGTCAGGCTTGCGACGGAGAGCGGGGTCACGAATTCGGTGCCCGCTTTGGTCACGATCGCGCGCACCTTCGCGCCGCGCTCGCGCAGGCGGCGGATCAGTTCCAGGCTTTTGTAGGCGGCGATACCGCCGCCGATGATGAGCAGGATGCGTTTGCCGGTGAGCACCTGAGGCCTCAATTCATGCAGTGAAGATGGGAATTATACCTAAGTACATCAAGGCGCGTGGAAATTTTGTTTTGATGGTGAGGGGAATGGTAAGTGGTTGGGATTGTTGGTTGTTTTCCTCAAACGCTTGCGCAGCCCCCTCCCGTGCAGCAACTTCGTTGCGCACGTACTCCCCCAACTGCGCTGCAGTTTGGGGGAGTACGTGCGCCGCGCAGCGGCTGCATGGGAGGGGGGCGACGCAGACGTCTAAGAACTGGACCGGATACCCCCGGCGCTTTTTGAGCGAACAACCTCATGTACCCGGAACTTGCGTGGCGGCGGCGAGTTTGCGTGCCTTGCGGACGAGGGCGCTTATTGCGCGCGATTCGTTGCGCCACGCTTCGCCCCTGGTGCCGTGTTTCCAAGCGTTGCGATTGCCGTGCGGTGCGCCGCTGCGCGCGCCGTGAAAGCGGCAGACGTTGTAACCGCGAACGGCCGGCGCCTGGCAGGGCAGTTTCGTTCGCTTCGAGCGGCTAGCGCAGCGCGGCGCCGCCTGTAGCCGTGTGACCGTTGAGAGCATGTCCGTTTCCTTTGTGTGCGGCGGTGCGCGACGTGCTGATGCGCAGCGCGGCGCGCGCCGTGACCTCGCGCTCGCTGCGAATGACGACGTGTTCGACGGTGACCGTCCTCGGCAGGCCTTCGCTGCGGCGGCGATCGAGCGCTTCAACCAGCGCGGCGTAGGCCCGCGACAGCCGACCGCCAAGCGCCAGGTTCTCGTTGCGCATCTGCGGCCGTTGCGCGGGATCTGCCGCCTTGCGAAAGCACTCCATGGCGGCGTGGTGGCAAGCGATCAGTTGCGCACCCAGCATGCCCTCAAGCTCGCTGCGCGGGCTGAGGCTCAGCAACGCCGCAAACGCGGCTTCGGCCTTCCTGCGCCGGTCCTCGTCGTCCAAGGGCTTGATGTAAAGCGCCGCCGCCGTTTGCCGGGCGATCAGCGCGTTGAACGCGTCCGAGGATGAGCCGCCGAGGTCGCGCATTGCGGTGGGGGTGGTGTTGGCGGGGGGCGCAGTGCGTTTTTCCGGCCGCTCCGGCGGGTTGTTCGCCGCGTCCGTTGCGTTGCTGTCGTTGGTCATGGCGCGGCCAGCTCCTTATGTTCACATAAGAAATGAATATATAGAACATATCAGGAACATTAGCAAGGGCCAGAATTGGGCCAAGAAACCCCTTCTCCCGCCGAAAAAGCGCACGGCTGCAGCGATGCTTCGCGCTAATCTCAAGGGGTAACGCTGGCCCTGGGACCGCCCGCGTCCTGCCCGCTTTGGCGACGCTTGAAATCAGAACATGTCCCCGGAAATTACATCGCTCACGTTGAGGGGGCTAGGTATGATGTCCCTGCATTTCAATTTGCCCAACTACCTTCGAAAGTCGGACCCTTCAAGGGAGCATTCGGTAAGGTCCCAATCTCGCTTCCAAATGGTTGTACGGCAATAACCCGACCTATAGTTTCCGGTGAAGAAAGTGCGGTTTGCCCCAATCTTCCCAAGCGCGATCATCGTGCCAAGAACCATCTTATCATAACGTGCCTTGAACCGATAAGGCGCTACCACACATCGCTTGATGCGGCGCTTGTCAAAGCCACCGGTACCGTCGTCGTTGTCGGCGCCTGGATGCCACCACAGGTAAATTGACGGTCCAACATTTGTCTCCCCCCAAATTTCGACAACTGCGTCCTTGGTTTGCACCCGCTCAATGCCCGTTGCGTAGGCGTAGTCACCAATCTGGCCATGCTGCCAGGCCATTTGGACCGTCTGACCGTCAGCGCTGAAATCACACCAAATCTCGCGAAAGGGTCGTTTACGCAATTCGTCAACGGTAATGGTGTAGTCGATATACGTTAGGTGCGGTCTGTTGTGTTGGACCGCGCGCAAGTAGTCTATCGCTTGTTCAACACCAACCGATGCAATCGCGTCACGATCAATCTCGACTTTTTGGAGCCCCTGCTTCGATAGGCTGCTGCTGCCCAGCACGAACGTTGGCTCAACTAAAGCAGTTCTTGCGTCACAGGTTGCCGACGAGATGCCCGCCATAGCCGCGATCGCTGCGGCAATCGTTGCAAGGACCGCAAGGATTGAGCCAATCAACTCAAAAATCGAGTCAACTTCTCCTGCTCCACCCCCGCCAGCTATCGACATCACGATCCCAACCAATATGAGGACCGTTATCGAAAGTGCGACGAGGTTTCCAAAGATGACCTTGATGAAGTCGAATGCGCGCTCCCATCGATCCGCTGCAGGGTCGCAGTAGTAATTGAAAAAGCCATAGTTCACGTTGGGCTCGCTGTTGACCGCATTGAACAGGAAGAACAGCAAGGCGACCACGACGACGATGGCCAGTAATGCGATCCGCGACATCAATCACCTAAAGGCAGCAAATTGCCAAAACTGTAGTTGGAAAGATTGGTTCGGCGCAACGTGCGCCCCAATTCCGCCGTGAGTTGTGTCCTTCGTTACCAGATCGCTCGGGTGCGGTGCCGGGGACACGGAGGTGCCGGGGACACGTAACGCTTTCCCCAGATATCGCCGCGCGATTTGCACGTCGTAATCGTTCTGCAAGTTGAGCCACAGCTGCGCCGTCGTGCCGAGCGCGTTGGCGAGCCTGAGCGCTGGGCGGGCTGGAAGCCCGCGCTCCCAGGTTTTGGGAGTCGTAGGCGCTTGTGTTTGTTTCGCTTCAGCAAGGGCCGGCTGGGAGAGGGTGGTCCCAGGCTTAGAACTGCGCCACCGCGAGGACCGGATGTCCGCCTGCCCGAGGATGAGGGCGGCTTCCGCCGCGATCAACGCGCTTGACATTATTTCGATGATTAGCTAACTATCGAAAATGACCGGTATCTTCAAAGCGCTCGCCGACCCGACCCGCCGCCATGTGCTGCAGCTTCTGCGCAAGGGCCCGATGAGCGCGGGCGAGCTTGCCGGTCATTTCGACGTGTCGAAGCCGACGATGTCCGCCCACTTCGCCGTGCTGCGCGAGGCGAACCTCATCGCGGCCGAGAAGGACGGGAAATCGGTGATCTACCATCTCAAACTCTCGGTGCTGGAAGAGGCGTTGATGGGTTTCGCACAAACATTCGGTCTGGGCGCCGAACGGCAAAAGGCACAGCAGCCAGCAAAACGGAGAACGGCAACATGAAGACAATCACGCAAGCAGGATTGGTCGCGACCGCGATGATCGGCGTTTCCATTGTCGCCGCCTGGGGCGTCATGACGGGTGCGCTTGACGGCGACACGCCGGTCCGCGTCATGATGGTCTTCAACGCGCTGATACTGGCTTACTACGGAAACGCCATCCCCAAGGCCGTTCTGCGCACGCCCATCGCGCGCGCCGCCCGCCGTTTTGCCGGCTGGGTCTTTGTTCTCGGCGGTCTCATCAGCGCAGCGCTCTGGGCCTTTGTGCCGCTCGACATCGCAACACCCGCGGCCGTGACGGTGACCGCCGGCTCCGCCATCCTCGCCTTTAGTTATTGCTTCCTCAACCGTTCGAGATCCGAGGCGTCCGAATGAGCGCCGGCGCCGCCGGTCGGCGCGATCGCTTGGCGCCTGATGGGTAATACGGGGACGGTGTACCCCTACCCTCCGCACTCGTGCACCGTCGCGTCAGAAAGAGCGGGCTGGAAGCCCGCGCTCCCGGGTTTTGTTCTTCTCGGGTGGTTGGGTTTGGTTTGAGTCTGTAAGGGCCGGCAGGGATGCCGGCGGTCCCAGGAAGGAAGAAATTAGAACTGCGCTGCCGCCAACACCGCCAGCGCCAGGGCGCCGATCCAGATGGCTACTCTTACGTGTTGGGTGCGTTGGGATTGGGCGCGGGCTATCGCTTCGGTGCTGTCGGGGTGGAGGCGGAGGCCGTTGGTGGTGAGGTGGCTTGCCACTTGCTCGGCGTTTTTTAAGACTTCGGGGAGGGCGGCTATTGCGCGACCCAAGGTGGACATGCCTTCGGCGGCTTGGTTGAGGCGGGCTTGCGGGCCGACTTGGTCGATCATCCATTGTTCGACGACGGGTCTCGCCGATTCCCAGATCGAGTGTTCGGGGTCGAGCTGTCTTGCGACACCTTCGACGACGACCATCGTTTTTTGCAGCATCACGAGCTGGGGCTGCATTTCCATGTCGAAGAGGCGGGTGACTTCGAAGAGTTGCGTGAGCAGGCGCGCCATCGACATGTTGCTCGCGGGCCTGCCGAAGATCGGTTCGCCGATCGCGCGGAGCGCTTGGGCGAAGTCTTCGACGCTGTGGCGCGGGGGGACGAAGCCCACTTGGAGATGGATGTCGGCGACGCGGCGGTAGTCGCGGGCGAGGAAGCCGCCCAGCGTTTCGGCCATGAAGCGGCGCGAGATGGCGTCGAGCCTTCCCATGATGCCGAAGTCGACGGCGACGAGCTTGCCCGCCTTGTCGACGAAGAGATTGCCCGGATGCATGTCGGCGTGGAAGAAGCCGTCGCGCAGGGCGTGACGCAGAAAATTTTGGATCACCGCGGTCGCGATGCGTTTCAGGTCGTGGCCTTGCGCCTTCAGCGCGTCGATGTCTTTGAGCGAGGTCGCGTCGATCCATTCGGTGGCGAGGACGCGGCGCGTGGTGAAGTCCCAATCGACGGCGGGGACGCGGAAGTCCGGGTCTTTGGCGATGTTCTTTGCCATCTCGACGCAGGCCGCGGCTTCCAAGCGCAGGTCCATTTCGATGACGACGGAGCGGGCGAGCGTTTCGACGCCGGCCGTCGGTTTCATGCGGCGCACGTCTTCGCCGCCGAAGCGTTCGGCGTTGCGCGCGGCCCAGGCGAAGGCTTGGAGTTCGGACGCAAACTCTTGTTCGATGCCGGGGCGAAGAATTTTCAGGGCGCGATATTGCGGCGTGCCGTCGGCGTTAGGTTTGAGCGCGACCTTGTGGACTTGCGCGATCGAGGCGGCGGCAATCGCTTCGCCAATGTCGCCGACGAGTGCGACGTGGGCGGGGTCTAGTTCTTCGCTCAGGATGCGTTTGGCTTCGTCGAGCGGGAAGGGCGGCATGCGGTCTTGCAGTTCGGACAGATCGCGCGCGATGTCGGTGCCGATGACGTCGGGGCGTGTGGCGAGGAACTGGCCCGCCTTGATGTAGGAGGGTCCAAGTTTGCTCAGTGCGCGGGCGAGGCGTTCGCCGGTGCGGCCTTGGGCTAGGGATTGGGTTTTGGGGAATAGGTATTGGAGGAGTTTTGCTTGCGGGGGAACGAAGCTTTCCCATTCCTTCGGCGGCAACACGCCGTGGCTGCCTAGCACGCGACCGGCGCGCAGTAGACGGCGGAGCTTGGCCCAGCTCGTGAACATCAGAACTTCCAGCCGGAATGCATCGCGACGATGCCGCCGGTGAGGTCGCGCCACTTCACCTGTTTGAAGCCGGCGGTCGTGATCATGGCCGCGAACTCTTTTTGCGGCGGGAAGCGGCGGATGCTTTCGACCAGATATTCGTAGGCGGCGCGGTCGTTGGTCACGGCTTGTCCGATCAGCGGAATGGCGTTGAACGACCAGAGGTCGTAGAGCCGCGACAGGATAGGGTCGTCGACCTTAGAGAATTCCAAACAAAGGAAGCGGCCGCCGGGTTTCAGCACGCGATAGGCCTCGGCCAGGGCGCGGTCGATGTGGGTGACGTTCCTTATGCCGAAGGAAATCGTGTAGGCGTCGACACTCGCGTCCGGGATGGGCAGGCGTTCGGCGTCGCCGGCGGTGAAGGTCGTTTCATTTTGATGGCCGCGCTGGCGGGCGCGTTCTTTACCGACGGCCAGCATTTCCGGGTTGATGTCGCAGACGATCGCGTGCGCGTTGCCGCGCTTGGCGCCCAGGCGCTCCAAGAAGCGGAAGGCGATGTCGCCGGTGCCGCCGGCAACATCGAGCAGCTGCATGTCGGTCGTCGGCGAGAGCCAGTCGATCAGCGCTTGCTTCCAAAGGCGCTGAACACCCATCGACATCAGGTCGTTCATGACGTCGTAGCGGGCGGCCACGTTTGTGAAGACCTGACCGACGAGGCGCGCCTTCTCGTCCTCCGCCACTTCGCGGAAGCCGAAAGAGACTTTGCGCTTTTCCTCGCTCATCGTGCAAACATAGTGCGCACAAATTCCTTGAGCTACGTTACACGGCGTCCCATGCCCGAACTTCCCGAGGTTGAAACCGTCCGCCAGGGGCTTTTGCCTGTGCTGGAAGGCCGCAGGTTGACGCGCGTGATCGCGCGGCGGGGCGATCTGCGCTTTCCGCTGCCGACAAAGTTTGCCGAACGGTTAACAGGGCGGCGGGTGGAAATGCTGACGCGGCGGGCGAAATACATCCTCGCGCATCTCGACGGCGACGAGATCTTGATCATGCACCTGGGCATGTCGGGGCGGTTCTCGATCGAAGGCGCGAAGGTGGGCACGTTCGTGCACGCGACGCCGAAGCCTGGCAAGCACGATCACATCGTGTTCGAGACGGACAAAGGCGCGCGGGTGACGTTCACCGATCACCGGCGCTTTGGGATGATGGATCTGTTCAAAGCGTCGGAGGTTTCGACATACAAGTATTTGGCCGAACTCGGGCCGGAGCCGTTGTCGGCGGCGTTTTCACCGGCGGTGCTCGACGCGGCGCTCAAGGGCAAGCGCACGCCGATCAAGGCGGCGCTGCTCGATCAACGCGTGGTCGCGGGCCTCGGCAATATCTATGTGTGCGAGGCGCTGTTCCGTGCCGGGATTTCGCCGAAGCGGATGGCGGCGACGGTCGTCGGCGCGCGTTCGCGCAAATTGGTGCCGCACGTGAAAGAGGTTTTGCGTGAGGCGATCAAAGCGGGCGGGTCGACCTTGCGCGACTACAAGCAGACCAGCGGCGAGCTTGGGTATTTCCAGAAGGCGTTTTCGGTCTACGACCGTGAGGAAGAGCCCTGCCTGAAAAAGGGCTGCAGCGGCGTCGTGCGCCGAATCGTGCAGTCGGGGCGGTCGACGTTCTTTTGCGCGACGTGTCAGCGGTAGAGAGAAGAAAGAGACTTCACCGCCAAGATCGCCAAGATGCTCAAGCTACGCGTGAGCGGCGGTGCGGCGGATGCGCTGAATGTTTCACGCCAAGACGCCAGGCCGCAAAGAAGAAAGAGAATTGAACCACGAAGAACACGAAATACACGAAGGGCTCGTGTGTTTCCGGAAGGTCTTGACCGGCGCGACGCCGGTGTTGCGCGCTGGCGCGCGCGGGTGTTGGTGGTTGGGCTGTGCGACTTCGTGAAGTTCGTGCTGTTCGTGCTTCACATTCTTCTTTGCGGCTCGGCGTCTTGGCGTGAAACGTTTTGAGGTTGCGTTGCCCACAAGATTTTGTGTGCTGGCGTCGCGCTGGTGGGTGGGGTAAACCGCTCGCGAAAAATCGATGGGTGTGCTCATGAGCTTCGAGACGATCAAGACTGAGACGCGCGGCGCGGTATTGCTGATTACGCTGAACCGGCCGCAGGCGCTCAATGCGCTGAACTCGCAGGTGGTGCACGACCTTGGCGCGGCACTCGATCAGGCGGAGGCGAATCCCGGCGTGCGCGCGGTGGTGCTGACGGGATCGGAGAAGGCGTTTGCGGCCGGCGCGGACATTAAGGAGATGCAGCCGAAGAGTTACGCGGACACCTATGGCGAAGATCTTTTCGGCGGGTTTCATGATCGCTTTGTCGCGTTTCGCAAGCCGGTAATTGCGGCCGTGGCGGGCTTTGCGCTCGGCGGCGGGTGCGAGCTTGCGATGATGTGCGACTTCATTATTGCCGGCGACAACGCGAAGTTCGGACAGCCTGAGATCAAGCTTGGCGTGATGCCGGGGATCGGGGGCACGCAACGTCTCACGCGCTTTGTCGGCAAGTCGAAGGCGATGGAGATGTGTCTCACCGGGCGGATGATGGACGCGGCCGAGGCCGAGCGTTCCGGGCTCGTCAGTCGCGTCGTGCCGGTTGCCGACTTGGTGAACGAGGCGATGAAGGCGGCGGAGACGATCGGCGAAATGTCGCTGCCCATCGTGATGATGACGAAAGAAACGATCAATCGCGCGTACGAAACGACCTTGTCGGAAGGCGTGCGTTTCGAGCGGCGACTTTTCCACTCAATGTTTGCGACAGCCGACCAGAAAGAAGGCATGGCGGCGTTCGTCGAAAAGCGAAAAGCAAAGTTCGAGCACCGCTGACGGTTGCGGCAAGAAATCCGGGTTGACGCCCGTCTTTGGGGGCGTCTATAACCCGCGGCCCTTGGGCCACACAGCAAGACGTTTAAAGGACTATCCACATGGCGAATATCCGTTCGGCGGCAAAAGCAGCGCGCAAAGCCAAGCGTCGCGAAGCCGTCAACACCGCGCGGAAGAGCCGTGTGCGTACGTTCGTGCGCAAGGTCGAAGAAGCGATCGAGAGCGGCGATGCGAAGGCCGCCGCCGAGGCGCTCCGCGCCGCGCAGCCGGAGATCGTCCGCGGCGGCAACAAGCGCGTCCTGCATAAGCGGGCCGCGGCGCGCAAAGTGTCGCGCCTGACGAAGCGCGTGAAGGCGCTGTCGAAGAAGGCTTGAGGTCTTCGTCTCGACTTTAATTTATTTTCATCTCGGACCGAATTGATGTGGCGCACGTTGTGCGCCACAAGCGTTTCTGCGGCATGCAAATTCTTGCGATGATCTGTCTACGGAGCATTGATGCATCTGCCACATTGACGCGTGATCGTCACAAAACTACGTTGCGCATATCAGCGAGGAATTAACTGATGTTCCTGCTGAAGCGCGTGTCCTGCGCAGTTCCTTTCCCCCGCCATAGTTCGCGTCAGCAGAGAATCCGAACGGCGCACGTCGTGCCAAATTGTTCGATGTTCCTGCAAAGTGCCTCTTGGCATCAAACGGCTGTTGGAGTATGGTAAATACGAGATGAAGAACGGGACAAAAACAATGAACAAGAAGACCAGATTGGGGCTTGAAGTTCTCCGTTACCGTGTAGGCGCGAAGGCGCTTAAGACAGCCTGACCTTCCCGGCCTTCTTGTCAGGGCCACATCCATCGAATTCTAAAGTTGAGCTTTGTGGTCGCGGCGTCTGTCGCGGACGGGCTCGGATTCCGCCAGGACGACCCCCCGAATGGCTTATGCCGGCAACATCGACGTGAAGGAGGCTTGGGCGCTCTTGAAGGGCGAGCCGAAGGCCCAACTCGTCGATGTGCGTACGGCGGCCGAGTGGGCGTTTGTGGGTATGCCGGACCTCTCCTCGGTCGGCCGGGCGGTCATCCTGATCGAATGGCAGGGGTTCCCGGGCATGGCCCGTAACCCCCAGTTTGAGGCCGAGGTGGCGGAGAAGCTGAAGGCGGCGGGCGCAGGTCCCGCGACGCCGATCGCATTCTTGTGCCGTTCAGGCGGGCGCAGCCAGGCGGCGGCTGCTGCGATGACAGCCAAAGGTTTCAGTCAGTGCTTCAACGTGGCCGGCGGGTTCGAGGGCGATCTCGATGCCAACCGGCACCGGGGACAGTCGAGTGGTTGGAAGGCGCAAGGCCTTCCGTGGGTTCAATCGTAACTTCGGGCTTGAGGGGGCAGCGAAGGGACAGTTGGTATTGGGGCGTCGATCCGTTGTCCGTTTGGGCGGGCTGCAGATCTTTCCAAAAGTAAACGCGTCGGGCTCGGGCGGACTCACTTTCGCCCGAAATGGGGGGTCATTTGCCCGACGAAAACGAGAGTGGGACGCCGTGAATGTGGCGGCCATGGGCACCGGAGCCAATCCGGGTCTGCGGTCGTCAGGGCAATGCTAGGCAAAAGAACAAGGGACGACAAAACAGTGACCTCACAAGAAAACAAACAAGCCGAATCCTTTGACGCCACGTGGCAACGCGTGCGCGAGTGCATGAAGATGGAACTGGGCGCACAACGCTTTCAGTATTGGATCGAGCCGTTGCGCGTGATCTCGGCCGAAGGCGGCCGAGTGGTCATCGCGTGCGCGAGCCGGTTCGACCGCGACAAGGTGGTCGAAGGGCATGGCGAGCGGATCGCGAATTTGATTTCCGATTTTGCGCCGGAATACGGCGCCGTCGACTTTGTGGTGGATTCGAAGCCGCGCGCGATCGCGCCGACCGCCGCAAGCTCGCGCGCGACGACGCTGGACAGCCTGGGGCTGCCGCCGGTGGAGCCGACGCTGGCCGCCGGTTCGATCCCGCTCAACCGCGGCCACACGTTTGAGAATTTCATCACCGGCCGGTCGAACCAGATCGCCTTTCAAGAAGCCAAGCGCACGGCGGAGGCCGACTATCCGGTCAGCAATCCCTTGTTCCTGTACGGCGGAACGGGCCTCGGCAAGACGCATTTGATGCATGCCATCGCGTGGCGCAAGCTGCAGCGCGATCCGAGCTTGCGCGTGCTCTTCATCACAGCCGAGACGTTCATGCGGATGTTCGTGACCGCGCTGCAGGCGAAGGAAACGATCGCGTTCAAGAACCAGATGCGCAACGTGGACCTTCTTCTGGTCGACGATCTGCACTTTATTCTGGGCAAGGAAGCGACGCAGGAAGAGTTGCTCGCGGCGCTCGATTGGCTCAGCGACAATCAGAAACAGATCATTCTGTCGGCGGACCGTTCGCCGTCGCTGTTCGAGAACGTGTCGGATCGTGCGCGCTCGCGGCTCATCCGTGGCGCCTCGATCGAAATCGCGCCGACCGACTTCGAACTGCGTCTGTCGATTCTGGAATCGAAGGCACGTGTGGTGTCGCGCGAGCGGCCGGGCTTCGTGCTCAACACGCAAGCGGCGCACTTCATGGCGCAGCGCATCAACACGAACACGCGCGAGCTTGAAGGCGCGCTGAATCGCGTGGTGATGCAGTGCGGCGACGGCGCGCGTCCGGTCACGATCGAGAACCTGAACGTTTGGCTCGCGGACTTCCTGCGCGCCTACGATCGCCGGGTGACGATCGACGAGATCAAGAAGCGCGTGGCGGAGCACTACGGTTTGAAGACGGCGGATCTGGAGTCGCCGAACCGTTCGCGCTCGATCGTGCGGCCGCGGCAGATTTCGATGTATCTCGCGCGTCTGCTGACACCGCGTTCCTACCCCGAGATCGGGCGCCGTTTCGGCGGGCGCGATCACACGACGGTCATGCATGCGGTCGAGACCATTCAGCGCTTGACGGGCGTCGATCCGGCGTTTGCGGACGAGGTGGAGCAGCTTCGTTTGTCGATCCGGAACTGGCCCGTTGACGGTCCGACCACGCCGTCTAAGCCGGACGCGAAAGCCGATGCGAAGGCGGACAACGACCAGCCGCAGGCCTAGGGAAAATATCCCTTTAGGATCAAGGCGTTAATATAGGCGTCCCGGGGCGGATTTCGGTTCCCTTGGGGCGCCTTTTGCCACTATATTTGTGCGTTGCGTTGCGTTGCCGCGTCGTGCGGGAAGGGGCTTATGCCCATTTCTCCCAGCAGGCGCGGCGCCTTTGTCTCCATTCCACGCTTTTCATTCGGACGTCGTATGCGGATCACAATCGAACGGGCGAACCTTCTCAAGGCACTGAACCATGTCCAGAGCGTCGTCGAACGGCGCAACACGATTCCGATCCTGTCCAACGTCTTGCTCAATGCGGACAAGGGCAAGCTCTCGCTGACGGCGACCGACCTCGATATCGAAGTGGTGGAGTCGGCGCCGGCCGACGTGGTGCGCGGCGGGGCGACGACGGCATCCGCCCATACGCTCTACGACATCGTGCGCAAGTTGCCGGACGGGGCGCAGGTGCAGCTTGAGTTCGGCGAGAACGACGGGCGCTTGACGCTGTCGGCGGGGCGCTCGAAGTTTCAGCTGCAGGCGTTGCCGCGGGAAGATTTTCCGACGATGTCGTCGGGCACGCTGCCGCACAAATTTTCGCTGGGTTCGAAGGATCTGGCGGAGCTGATCGACAAAACGCGCTTTGCGGTTTCGACAGAGGAGACGCGGTATTATTTGAACGGCATCTATCTGCATGCGCAGGGCGAGAAGAAGCAGGTCGTCTTGCGTGCGGTGGCGACGGACGGGCACCGTCTGGCGCGCTACGAGCTGCCGGCGCCAAAGGGTGCGAACGAAATCCCGGGCATCATCATTCCGCGCAAGACCGTGAACGAAGTGCGCAAGTTGCTGGAAGATATCGACGATGCGGTCGAGATTTCGATTTCCGACACGAAGATCAAATTTGCGATCGGTTCGGTCACGTTGACCTCGAAGCTGATCGACGGGACGTTTCCGGAGTATCAGCGCGTGATCCCGACCGGCAACGACAAGATGCTGGAGGTCGTGCGCGACGAGTTCAAGGAAGCGGTCGATCGCGTGTCGACGGTATCGACGGAGAAGTCGCGGGCGGTGAAGCTCAATCTGGAAAAGGGCAAACTGACGCTCAGCGTCGTCAGTCCGGAGGCTGGAACCGCGACGGAAGAGCTTCTGATCGATTACAAGGCTGCGCCGATCGAGATCGGGTTCAACGCGCGCTACATCATGGATATTTTGGAACGCATCGACGGGGCGAAGGCCGTGTTCATGTTTTCGGATGCGGGGTCGCCGACGCTGGTCCGCGAGGCGGAAGGCGACGCGGCGCTCTTTGTGCTGATGCCGATGCGCGTTTGAGCGCGGAAGAAGGTCGTTTGTCGCGATGAGTTTCGGGGGGCCTATGGCTGAAGCGCCGGCCCGCGCGGGTGCGCGGGTTGCGGTGACGCGGCTGATGCTCACGAATTTTCGTTCGTACGGGATGTTGGATTTGAAGATCGGGGCGCAACACGTCGTGCTGACCGGACCGAACGGTGCGGGCAAGACGAACTTGTTGGAAGCGCTATCGACGCTCTCGCCCGGACGCGGTTTGCGCGGCGCGCGGCTCGGCGACATGTCGCGCTCGCTGCCTGGCGATGAGACGCCGCGGCCGTGGGCGGTGTCGGCGACGCTGGCGCAACCCGCAGGGGACTCGCAACTTGGGGTCGGGTATCTGCCCGGCGGGGAGGACGCGTCGGTCACGAAGCGCGCGGTCCGGATCGACGGCGTGGCGGTTTCCAATCCGGCGGCGCTGGCGGAGCGGGTGCGGCTGATCTGGCTGACGCCGCAGATGGACAGGCTCTTCATCGACGGCGTGTCGGAGCGGCGGCGGTTCTTGGACCGATTGATCGCGAGTTTCGATCCGACGCATGCCAGGCGTTGGGGTGCCTATGAGATCGCGATGCGCGAACGGTTGAGCGCTTTGCGCGCCGGCGCCTCGGCGGCGTGGTTGTCGGCGCTGGAGCGGACGGTTGCGGAGACGGCGGTGGTCGTCGGTGCGTCGCGGCTTGAGGGCCTGGCGCGGCTCAGGCATGCGATGGACGAGCAGCGCGCGTCGATATTTCCGCGCGCGGACGTGTCGCTGAACGGGTTGATCGAGGGACAGCTGGAGAGCGCGGCGGCGGTCGAGGTCGAGGACCGGTTCGCGGCGTTGCTGGCCGGTTCGCGCGGGGTCGATGCGGAATCCGGACGCACAAGCGCCGGGCCGCATCTCACGGATTTTGTCGTGCGGCACAAAGAGAAGGGCCGCGCGGCGCAGGATTGTTCGACGGGCGAGCAGAAGGCGCTTTTGATCCGCTTGGTGCTTGGTGGGGCGTCGTTGCCTGCACCGGGCGCGCCGGAGACGCCGATTTTGCTCTTCGACGAAGTGGCGGCGCATCTGGACGAAGGGCGCCGGCGGGCGTTGTTCGACGAGATCGACGCCTTGAACGTGCAAGCTTGGCTGACGGGTACGGACACGTCGGCTTTTGCCGGGCTCGAAGGGCGCGCGCAGTTTCGGCGCGTGACCGACGGGCAAGTCCGGCTGGTATGAGACCTTAGGATATTCGGGTACGGCGATGACGACGGAAGAAGAAAAAGACAAGAACAGCGAAGACTACGGCGCGGACAGCATCAAGGTCTTGAAGGGCCTCGATGCGGTGCGCAAGCGGCCGGGCATGTATATCGGCGACACCGACGACGGGTCGGGCTTGCACCACATGGTCTACGAGGTCGTCGACAATGCGATCGACGAGTCGTTGGCGGGGCACGCGACGGAAGTGAACGTGGTCTTGAACGCCGACGGCTCCTGCACGGTCTACGACAACGGGCGCGGGATTCCGACGGACATTCACGCGTCGGAGGGCGTGTCGGCGGCGGAAGTCATCATGACCCAGCTGCATGCCGGCGGTAAATTCGACCAGAACTCCTACAAGGTTTCGGGCGGCCTGCACGGCGTGGGCGTGTCGGTCGTGAACGCGCTGTCGGAGTGGCTCGATTTGCGGATCTGGCGCGACGGCAAAGAGCACTACATGCGTTTCAAGCATGGCGATCCGGCGGCGCCGCTTGCGGTCGTCGGCGAGTCGAAGGGCAAGCGCGGAACCGAAGTGACGTTCCTGCCGTCGACGCAGACGTTCACGAAAACCGAATTCGATTTTGCGACGCTTGAGCATCGTCTGCGGGAGCTCGCGTTCTTGAACTCGGGCGTCACGATCAAGTTCGCGGATGCGCGCGGCGTCGAACGCAAGGAAATCACGCTGCACTATGACGGCGGCGTCGAGGCGTTCGTGCGCTATCTCGACCGGACGAAGAACGCGCTGATCGGCGCGCCGATTACCTTCAAGGCTGAGCGCGAAGGCGTGACGACGGAAGTCGCGCTGTGGTGGAACGACAGCTACCACGAGAACATGCTCTGCTTCACGAACAACATTCCGCAGCGCGACGGCGGCACGCACTTGGCGGGCTTTCGCGGGGCGCTGACGCGGGTGGTGAACGGTTATGCCAACGAGTCCGGGCTGGCCAAGAAAGAGAAAGTTGCGCTGACCGGCGACGATTGCCGCGAAGGGTTGACTTGCGTGCTGTCGGTGAAGGTGCCGGATCCGAAGTTCTCGTCGCAGACGAAGGACAAGCTGGTCTCGTCGGAGGTGCGGCCGGTCGTCGAGGGCGTCGTCAACGAGCAGCTGTCGAGCTGGTTCGAAGAGCATCCGGCGGAAGCGAAAGCCGTCGTTGCCAAGGTGATCGAGGCGGCGGCGGCGCGCGAAGCGGCGCGGCGTGCGCGCGAGCTTACGCGCAAGAAGAACGCGTTCGACGGTTCGCTGCCGGGCAAGCTTGCGGACTGCCAGGAACGCGATCCGGCGAAGGCCGAAATCTTCATCGTCGAGGGCGACTCGGCGGGTGGATCGGCGAAGCAGGGGCGCAATCGCTTAAACCAGGCGGTGCTGCCGTTGCGTGGCAAGATTTTGAACGTGGAGCGGGCGCGCTTCGACAAAATGTTGTCGTCGGGCGAGATCACGACACTGATTACGGCACTGGGCACGGGGATCGGGCGGGAGGAGTTCTCGGCCGACAAGGTGCGCTATCAGAAGATCATCATCATGACCGACGCCGACGTCGACGGCGCGCATATCAGAACGCTGCTTTTGACGTTTTTCTACCGGCAGATGCCGGAGCTGATCGAGCGTGGTTACCTCTATATCGCGCAGCCGCCGCTCTACAAGGTGACGCGCGGCAAGTCGGAGCGGTACCTGAAGGATCAGCGCGAGTTCGAAATCTTCGTCATGGCCGAGGGTGTGCGTGATGCGGTGTTGAAGCTGTCGTCGGGCGAGCAGGTGGCCGGGCCCGACTTGGGCGCGATGGCGGAGTTCGCGCGCACGGCGCGCACTGCGGTGCAAAGCCTGGCCGCGAAGTATCCGGCGTTCGCCGTCGAGCAGGCGGCGATCGTGGGCGCGTTGAACGCGGATACGCTGTCGGATCCGGCGAAGGCAACGGCCGCGGCAGCATCGGTTGCCGCGCGGCTCGACCTGTTGGCGGGCGATCTTGAGCGTGGCTGGGTCGGCGAAGCGGCGCCGCATGGTCTGGTGTTCAAGCGGCGGGTGCGCGGCGTCGACGAGGAGATCGTGCTCGATTCCTCGCTCGTGGCTTCAGCAGATGCGCGGCGGCTCGACAAGTGGTCGAAGGAGTTACATGCGGTCTATGGCCAGGCGGCGGCGGTCACGCGCGGCGACGAGACGAAGCCGGTGCGGGGCCCGAGCGAGCTTGTCGACGCGATCTTGGGCTGGGGGCAGAAGGGTCTCACGCTGCAGCGCTATAAGGGTCTGGGCGAGATGAACCCGGAGCAGCTTTGGGAGACGACGCTCGACGACAACGCGCGCTCGCTGCTGCAGGTGCGGATCAGCCACGGCGACACGGCGGACGACATCTTCTCCAAGCTCATGGGCGATATCGTCGAGCCGAGGCGCGAGTTCATTCAAGACAACGCGCTGGCGGTGGCGAATTTGGATGTGTAGTCAGCGTTGCTCTTTGCTGTGCCAGATACGGGCGACCAGGAGCAGGTTGTTCTTCTCACTGATGCTGTAGCGCAGGATGTAGGCGCCCTTGCCAAAGGGAACAATGAGCTCCCGGACTCCTGCTCTCAGCGGCCGCCCCTTTCGTGGGCTGTTCCGTAAGGAGAATGCCGCATCGAGCAGTAGGTCCGGAACGCGCGCGGCAGCCCTCGGGTCCTTATCGAGTAGGAAAGCCTGCAGGCGCTCGAGCCGCTTTGGATTGGTGCGCCTTTACCTGCGCCTTGAGGCGCTTTCGGGCATCCTCCAAATCGATCGACTCGCCCGTTCGCTCAAATTCGGCAAGACGCTCGAGTTCGATCGTGATGTCTTCTTCGTGGGCGAGCATGTGCTCGATTGCATCCGCTACGATATCGGATGCGGTGCATCGCTTGTCCTTTGCCCGACGCTCGACGGCCGCGTCCAGCTTGGAGGCGATTTTGATCGTGCGAATAACTTTGTTCATTCGCTCACGCTGCCACAGCGGGGTCCGGCAGCCAACGAAGGACTGGAAGCCGTAGCGTGAACGGGCCTGCAACGGACGTGCAGTATTTCGCGGAAGTCTGTAGATTTTCCGATCAACAAATCTGTAGGGCTAACGATGAAAGTCTCCGATGCCATCAGCTCGCGTATCACGACGCGGGCGTTTCTTGACAGGCCGGTGCCGGTCGCCGTGCTGCGGCAAATCTTGGAGACGGCGAAGCGCGCGCCTTCGGGCGGGAACTTGCAGCCTTGGCATGTTTGGGTGCTGGGCGGCGAGGAGATGGTTCGCTTCAAGGCGATCATCAAGGAGAAGATGGCGGTTAGTCCGCGCGGCGAAGGGACGGAGTACAACATCTATCCGCCGGAGCTGAAGGAGCCTTACAAGGCGCGGCGGTTCAAGTGCGGCGAGGATATGTACGCGTCGATCAACGTGACGCGCGAGGACAAGTTCGGGCGGCTGTTGAACTTTGCGCGGAACTTCGAGTTCTTCGGCGCACCGGTCGCGTTCTTCTTTGCGATCGACCGGCAGATGCAGCAGGGGCAATGGGCCGATCTCGGCATGTTCATGCAGTCGATCATGCTGCTCGCGCGCGAGCACGGGCTGCACACGTGCCCACAGGAAGCGTGGGCGATCTGGTACAAGACCTTGGGCGAGTTTTTGCCGATCCCGCCGGAGCTGATGCTCTTTTGCGGGATGGGGATCGGCTATATGGACGAGGCGCATCCGATCAACAAGCTGCGCACGGATCGCGCGCCGCTTGAGGAGTTCGTCACGTTCAAAGGGATTTGAACTGCCTGCGTTACTTCTGTGCGGCCTTCTTGGCTTCGGCCGCGCCAGCGTCGCTGAGGCCGAGTTCCTTGGCGGCGCGGGCGATCATCTCGTCCTCGAAGCGGCTCAACTGTCCGTCCGCAAAGGCGACCTTCCATAGGTCGGTCACGATCTCGGCGCGTTCGGCAATCGAGTAGCCGCGCTTGATCGCTTCGCAGAAAATCCAGTTGTCGTAGGTGTTCGCTTGGCGAACCTCGGCGAGGGATAGCAGCGTTCGCGCTTGCTCGGCCGGCAGTTTCAGCGTGTCGCGCAGCAAGCGTATGACGGTGCCTTGCTCGACGGCGTCATAGTGGCCGTCGAGGCGTGAGGCTTCGACCAAGAGGGCCGCAACCGCCACTTGCCGGCGGTCGAACGGGTCCGGGTTGATCGCATTCGCTTCCATGCGCTTTTCGAGATAGGCGACGATCTTGTCGAACATGGGGATGCTCCGGCGCGATTTGATTTGGCGCGGGACATTGCCACGGCCCTCGGCAAAGGCAAAGCGCTCGATGGCGGCGCTTTGCTCAGAAGGTAAACGGGTCCTACTGCCAATGGCCGCCGGGCTCCGGTCCGGCGTAGGGCAGCTTCTTGCGCGGGATCAACGTGTCGATCACGACCGCCAGACCGGGCAGGGCCGTCAATGCCATAACCATGTTGGTCATGAACATGAACGTCAGCAGCAGGCCCATGTCGGCTTGGAACTTCAGCGGCGAGAACGCCCAGGTCGAAACGCCGACCGCAAAGTTCAACGCGGTGTAGAAGACGCCGTTGCCGGTTTCGAGCGCGGTCTCGGTGTAGGCGTCGGAGATGTTGACGCCGCGGGAGAGGTGATACTGCAGGCGGTTATAGATGTAGTAGGCGTAGTCGATGCCGATGCCGACGACGAGCACGATCACCGGAAGCGTGGAGACCTTCAGACCGATGTCGAGCTCCAGCATGAAGTAGTAGCCGAAGAACGTCGCATAGGTGAGCGGCAGGCAGCAGCCGACGGCGGCACGCCAATCGAAGTACGTGATGTAGGTCAGGAAGATCACGACCGCGTAGACGATCAAGACGGACGGAAGTTCGTAATCGTGGATCGTTTCGTTGACGGCGGCGGCGACGCCGGAATTGCCGGAGGCCAATCGGATCGTGAAGGAATCCGGTACGCCGTCGACCAATGCGATCTCGGCGTTCGCGAATTCCGGTTTGGCGAAGATCGCAGCCATGTCGATATCTGCCTTACCGTCGGGGCCGGGCACGACGTCGATGGTCGTCTCCGCCCCTTCGATGGCGGGCCCGACGAGCGCCTTATCGTCGCCTTGCGGCGGGGCGCCGTAGCCCTTGACCTTGAACGATTGCGTGTCGGCTTTGAGGCTTCCGGGCGCAGTGTAGACGACGCGCGCCGTGTCGGATCGTTTGAAGGCCCAGATGCTGGTTGGCTTTGCGGGTTCGCGGCGCGCCTTGCCGTCGGCCAGATATTGCGGCGGCATCATCATATCGGCGTAGTTGTGTCCGGCCGAGAGGATCGGCGGCAGACCGCGGGCCGCGTTCCAATCTTTGACCGCTTGGACGACAGTCTTGATTGTCTCCGCCTTGCCGTCGATCAAGAACACTTGGATGGGCAAGATCGTGCAATCGACGTCGATCAGACCGGACGACGGCGGGATCGGGCCGATCGCTTGGACGAGCGCGTATTGGTTGCGGGGCAGGGCGCGCCATTTCAGGTTGCCCTCGTTCCAGCCGGCGGCGACCTGCTTGGCTGTGAAGGGCGCGCTTTGCACGTCGCGCACGCCGTCGACGTTGCGCATGTACCAGCTGAATTCGTTCAGGTAGTTCATGGAATCGTAGTTGATGCACGATTGCGGCGGGGTCTCCACGACGATGGTCAGGAGATCGAGGCCGACGGAAAACTTTTCCGAAATGATCCGTGCGTCGACGTTGTAACGCGCGTTCGGGTGCAGTTCGGGCGAGCCGGGGTGCAGGTCGCCGATGTGGCGTTCGCCGCTCTTGATGACGGAGAAGACGAATAGGCCAAAGAAGATCGCCGACACCGGGAAGGCGACGGCGGGGCGGCCGAACACGGCAAGCAGCTTCATGTATCTGAGACGCGACTCGCGCGCTGCTGCGACCCGCTCGCGATAGTTCTCCGGGAAGGTCATATAGGTGACCAGCACCGGCAGCATGATCAGGTTCGTCACGATCTTCAGCGCCGTTCCGATCGAGGCGGTGATCGCGAGTTCCTGAATCTGGGGGATCGGGACGATGATGAGCGCGGCGAAGCCGACCACATCGGTGATCAACGAGATCGATCCCGGCACGAGCAACCCGCGGAAGCTGGAGCGGCCGGCCTGTTCGGCGTTCGAACCGTGCGCCAGTTCGGCGGTGATCATGTTGAGCTGCTGCACGCCGTGACTGGTGCCGATCGCAAAGACCAGGAATGGCACCAAGATCGCCAACGGGTCCAAGCCGTAGCCGAACAGCGTGAGCATACCGAACTGCCAGACGACCGATGTGGCTGAGCAGAGGACGGTCAGCCAGGTCAGCTTCCAATCGCGGCAATAGAAATAGAGCGACAGAACGGTCAAGATGAAAGCGACCAAGAAGAACGGCGGCGCTGACTCGATGCCGCCCTTGGCGATGTCGGAGATGTTCTTGGCGAAGCCGATGATGTGGACCTCAAGGCCGTCCTTCTCGAATTTCCCGCGGATCTTCTTTTCCAGCTGTTCGCCGAGGTCGATGTAGTCGAGGCGCTTCTGCGTGGCGGGGTCGTATTCCAGCAGTTCGGTCACGACGAGCGAGGCCGTGAAGTCGTTCGACACCAGGCGGCCGACCAAGTTGCCCTTCAAAACGTCGTTTTTGAGCTGCTTGATTGCGTTGCCTTCCATTTCGTCGGCGGTGATCTTGCCGGGAATCACGTCGCGGGCGGAGATTCCGTCTTCGGTGATTTCGAGGATGCGGGTATTGGGCGTCCAGAGGCTGGTCACCGTGCGCCGGTCGACGCCGGGCAAATAGAAAATGTCCTGCGTGATGTCGTGCAGGGTCTTCAGGAACTGCTGATTCCAGATGTCACCCTTGGTGTTGCGCAGCACGATGATGACGCGGTTGGCGCCAAACAGGCGGTCTTGGTATTCGCGGAAAGTCTCGATGTAGGGATGGTTCGTCGGCAGCCCCTTGAAGAAGCCGGCGTCCATGCGCAGCTGCAGCGCCTGGTAGCCCATGATGACCGTGACCACGCCGAGGAAGGCGAGCAACAGCACGCGGCCGCGGAAGAAAATCGTCTCGAGAATACGGATCATGGTTGGGCAACCCGGTGAAGCGAGAGGGTGGGGCTGGGGAATGTCGCGATGGCGCGCCGCGTGTCAGCCGCAGGGCGCAGTTCGACTGGATCGTTCAACACGCTAACAACCGCCCCCCGTCTTCCGCCCTTGTGGCCGGGGCGGTTCGACACATGGATTCAAGTTGGCGATGTTTGAAGTGTGCGGTTCGACCGTCAAGTGGCTAGAAAGCGCCCACTTTTTTTATGGTCAAACGCAAGCATTATGTCCCCGTTCAGAACTCGGGCTTGGCGCCCCGGCACTGGTTGCGATAACGCAGAAAAACCAAGGGCCGGAGTTTGACTCCGGCCCCTGATGCAAATCCAACACGGTTAGTGCCAGTGGCCTCCCGGCTCCGGACCCGGGTAGGGGAGCTTCTTGCGCGGGATCAGCGTGTCGATGACGACGGCGATACCGGGCAGGGCGGTCAGGGCCATGATCATGTTCGTCAAGAACATGAAGGTCATGAGGATGCCCATGTCGGCCTGGAACTTCAGCGGCGAGAACGACCAAGTCGAAACGCCGAGCGCGAAGTTCAGGGCGGTGAAGAAGACGCCGTTGCCGGTCTCCAAGATCGTCTCTTGGTAGGCCTCGGTGACGTTCACGCCGCGCGAGAGATGGTACTGCAGTCGATTGTATATGTAGTACGCGTAGTCGACACCGACACCGACCACGAGCACGATCACCGGCAACGTCGACACTTTCAAGCCGATGTCGAGCTTGAGCATGAAGAAGTAGCCGAAGAAGGTCGAGAACAGCAGCGGCAACATACAGCCGACCGCGGCGCGCCAATCGAAGTAGGTGATGTAGGTTAGGAACAACACCATCGCGTACACGATCAGGGTCGAGGGTCCCTCGTAGAACTCGATCGTCTCGTTCACCGCCGCGGTGACGCCGGAGTTGCCCGACGCGAGGCGGATCGTGAAGGAGTCAGGCACGTTGTCGATCACGAAAAGCTGTGCCTTCGTGAACTCGCCCTTGCTGATGACCGAAAGCAGGTCGACTTTCGCGGTGCCGTCTGCGCCCGGTTTGACCTCAATCGAACCTTCGGCGCCCTTGACCGGCTCCCCGACCAGACCAAGCAAGTCACCCGCGGGTGCCGGGCCGTAGCCCTTCACGGTGAACGTTTGCGGCTGGTCCTTCAGCTGAACCGGCGCGCTATAGATCACGTTGGCGGCCTGCTCGCGGTTCAGCGTCCAGGTCGAGGTCGGCTTGGACGGTTCGCGGCGCGGCTTGCCGTCGGCCAAGAATTCCGGCGGCATGATGCGGTCGCCGTTGTTGCGACCAACCGAGAGGACCGGCGGGAAGCCGCGTTCCTTCATCCACTTCTTCACTTCGTCGACGACGTGATGGATCGTCGTCGCCTTGCCGTCGATGAGGAACACCTGCAACGGCAGCAGCGTACAGTCGACATCGATCAAGCCGGACGACGACGGGATCGGGCCGACAGCTTGCACCAGAGCGTACTGGTTGCGCGGAAGCGCCTTCCATTTCAAGTTGCCTTCGTTCCAGCCGGCTGCAATTTGCTTGGCGGTGAAGGCGGCGCTTTGCACTTCGCGGACGCCGTCGACGTTGCGCATGTACCAGCTGAACTCGTTCAGGTAGTTCATCGACTGATAGTTGATGCAAGCCTGCGGCGGCGTTTCGACAACAATCGTCAGGAGGTCGAGGCCGACGGAGAACTTGTCGGAAATCACCCGGGCGTCCACATTGTAGCGCGAGTCGGGGCGCAGTTCCGGCGAGCCGGGGTGAAGGTCGCCGACGTGGCGATCCTTACTGGCCCAGATGGCGCCGCCGAACAGCACCAGAAAGATGAGCGTCATCGGGAAGGCGACACCCGGACGGCCGAAGACGCCCAGCAGCTTCATAAAGCGCAGGCGGGTATCGCGGGCGGCGGTGATGCGCGCGCGGTAGCCTTCAGGGTAGGTGAAGTAGGATGCAATGACCGGCAGCATGATCAGGTTCGAGATCAGCTTTAGACCGGTACCGATCGAAGCCGTGACGGCGAGTTCCTGAATCTGCGGTATCGGCACGACATAGAGAGCCGCAAAGCCGACAACCGCCGTGATCAATGAGAGCGAGCCCGGGATCAGCAGGCCGCGAAAGCTCGATCGCGCTGCCGCCTCGGGCGACGTGCCGTGCGTCAGCTCCGACGTTATCATGTTGAGCTGCTGGACGCCGTGACTGGTGCCGATGGCAAAGACCAAGAACGGCACCAAGATGGCGAGCGGATCGAGGCCGTAGCCCATTACGGTTAGCATGCCGAACTGCCAAACGACGGTCGTCAGCGAGCACCCGACCGTCAGCCAGGTCAGTGCCCAGTTGCGGCAATAGAAGTAGACCGCAAACACGGTGAGCAAGAATGCGCCGCCGAAGAAGAACGGCGTCGCTTCAAGGCCGCCTTTGGCGATGTCGGAGATGTTTTTAGCGAACCCGATGATGTGGATCTTCAGGTCGCCCTTCTCGAACTTGTTACGAATTTTCTCTTCGAGTTGCGTACCGAGATCGATGTAATCGAGCTTTTGCTGCGTGGCGGGATCATATTCGAGCAGTTCCGCGACGATGAGCGAGGCGGTGAAGTCGTTCGAGACCAAGCGTCCGACGAGGTTGCCCTTCAGGACGTCGTTCTTCAGCTGCTTGATCGCGATGCCTTCCATTTCGTCGGGCGTAATCTTGCCCGGGATCACGTCGCGGGCGGAGATGCCGTCTTCAGTGATTTCGAGAATGCGGGTGTTCGGCGTCCAGAGGCTGGTCACCGTGCGGCGATCGACGCCGGGCAGGTAGAAGATATCTTGCGTGACGTCGTTCAGCGTCTTGAGGAACGGCTTGTTCCAGATGTCGCCCTTTTCGTTGTGGACGACGATGATGATGCGGTTCGCGCCGAAGAGTCGGTCCTGGTATTCCAAGAAAGTTGCAATGTACTCATGACCGGTCGGCAAGCCTTTGTAGAAGCCCGCGTCCATGCGCAGCTTCGTCGCTTCGTAGCCGAGCACGATCGTGATCAGCGCAATGATAGCGAGGACGAGAACGCGCCCGCGGAAGAAGATCGTTTCAAGAAACCGGATCATGAGACTCGTCTACTCCCCTAGCGCGCTGGTAACGCCGGCGCGGATTGTTATTTGAACTGTCGAAATGGTTTCGGCCCGGCGCGATGCATTTGAAACCGCATCGTCCACACGGCGCGCTAAATTCTCGGTGATGGAATCCGGCGCGTCCCGCAGCACGGATTCAGGCGCAACTCGACCACACACTTTTTGCGTCCCTTCCCCCGTCCAGAGCGCCGGCTGTAATGAGTACCCCCCGTACCCAATCGCCGTTGGCACGTGCAGGTCCCTTGGCGGGCTGCCGCGCCTTACCTGAGATTTCTGTAACACAGTCATGAGTTTGCGCGAACTGGCTGTGGCGCGTTTCATTAATTACCCAAACCCACTGTGGGGCTTCGGCCGCACTTCCCAGACAGTAGACCCCCGGCGTTCTATCTATGGTTGTGCGATTGATAACCGAGTTCGCCTTAAGGCGGCTCTAATGTTACCTGGTCTATGTTCTAACCTGACACCGGCGTCACGATGAAGTTGACGCCTGCGTCATCGGCGACTATATGGAGCCCGTTCAGGAAAAAACCGGGAGTTTGACACTCATGACCGTCCTGCAGATCACCAAAGACAATGCCTATGACGCGCTGGATCCGGCTGACTTTCCGGCCATGATGGAAGTCGACCGCTACAACGCGCGCTCGACAGCGTTCGACAAGATCATCTCTGCGACGCACGATCACTTTTGGGATCCGCTCGACAAGAAGTACATCGACTTCAGCGAGAAGTTCGATCTTGAGAACGAACAAATCCTGCCGGATGAGTTTTTCCCGATTTTCCAAACCAAGTTCGGCGAACAGCTGACGCGGGCGCAGAAGATCAAATTCGCGAACGAGTCCGCGCGTTGGATTTTGTCGTCGATCCTGCACGGCGAGCAAGGCGCGCTGTCGCTGTCGGCCTCGCTCTGCCACATCCTGCGCGATCCGGGTGCGCAAGAATACGCTGCGAACCAGACGCGCGAAGAAGCGCGCCATGTGACGGGCTTCTCGCGCTACATCCAAGCGCGTTGGGGCAAGCCGCTGCCGGTCGGAGCGACGCTGGGTTCGCTGCTCACGGAACTCGTGCTGGCGCCTGAAGTTTATAAGAAGATCGTCGGCATGCAGATGCTGGTCGAAGGGTTGGCGATGGGCGCTTTCGCGACGCTCTATACGAAGTCGCGCGATCCGCTGCTGGTGCGGTTGACGCAACTCGTCATGACGGACGAGGCGTTCCACCACAAATTCGGCAAGATATGGGCCGACCGCACGATTCCGAAGCTGTCGAAGGAAGAACAGAACATCGTCGAAGACTGGGCGGCGAGCTGCTTCCAGACGTTGCTGTTCAACCTGATCAACCCGGAACAGATGAAGTCGGTCTACGAGTTGGTCGGCATCAACTGGCAGGAAGCGCACCAGTCGCTGATGGAAGCCATCACCGACGATCAACGCCGGGAGCGTATGCGCGAAGGCACGGATATTTTCCGCGTGCTGATCAAGACGTTGCTCAAGGCCGGGATCATCACCGACCGCACGAAGTCGTTCTATGCGATGTATGTCGACATGGACGAGCTGAGGGCCGAGGGCGATCACATGATCGGCGACGATATCGCGGAAGAAGGCATCCGCTATCTGCAGACCGTGAATTTCGGTGCGAAGGCCAGGACCTCGTCGCTGCTCGCGGCCGAGTAAAGGTTCGAGGATTTTGCGAAAGGGCGGCCCTGGTGGCCGCCCTTTTCGTTTGTGCTAAAGCTTCCAGGGATGGCTGAGGCTCCAGGCGTTTTCGGTGTGACCAGCGACGTTGCGCGCGGCGTCAGCCGATTGCTGCTGGCGCAAGGGTTTTCGCCGCTGCTCGAGTTTACGCTGCCAAACGGGCGGCGGTTGGATGTGGCGGCGATTTCGGACGCAGGCCAGATCGCGGCGGTCGAAATCAAAGTCAGCCTTGCCGACTTTCGCCAGGATGAGAAGTGGGGCGAATATCTTGAGTATTGCGATCGCTACTATTTCGCGGTGCCGGACGGGTTTCCGCTGGACGTACTGCCATCGGCACATGGGTTGATCGTGGCGGACAAATTCGGCGCCGCGATCGTGCGCGAGGCGCCGCATGCGCCGGTCGTGGCGGCGCGGCGGAAGTCGTTGCTGATCAAGTTCGCGCGAACGGCCGCAGAGCGCTTTGCGCGCGCCAGCGATCCGTTTGCGCCGTAACTACTTCGGCGAGCGTTTGGCCAGGATGCGTTGCAGCGTGCGGCGATGCATGTTCAGGCGGCGCGCGGTTTCGGAGACGTTTTGACCGCAAAGTTCGTAGACGCGCTGAATGTGCTCCCAGCGCACGCGGTCCGCCGACATCGGATTTTCCGGCGGCGCAGGCTTGGCGTTCGGGCGGGCGAGAAGCGCGCTTGCCACGTCATCGGCGTCAGCGGGTTTGGACAGGTAGTCGATCGCACCATGCTTTACCGCAGCGACAGCGGTCGCGATGTTGCCGTAGCCGGTGAGCATCACGACGCGCGCATCGGGCCGCGTTTGATGCAAGACTTCGATCACATCGAGGCCGTTGCCGGATTGGCCTAAGCGCAGGTCGACGACGGCGAATGCCGGCGGCGACTTGCGCGCGATGGCGATTGCTTCTTCTGCCGTTTCGGCGGCTGAGACGATGAAGCCGCGCGCTTCCATGGCGCGTGCAAGGCGTTGACGGAATGGTGCGTCATCGTCGACGAGCAGAAGGCTTTTGTCGGGTAGTCCTTCGGCGGATAGGGCCACGTCGTGTTCCCCCTGAAATCAGGCTCTGTCGGTTGCTGTTGATCGGCAATATAGGGATGACGGTTTCACAACGCCAGCGCGGTGTTCGCCGTTATCCTCTTGAAACTGTTGGGTTCTCAAGACTACGGCGTGGGATCGTCATGCGAACCATGGCGCCTCCGCCAGGGCGATTGCCGAAAGTCACGGTGCCGCCGATGCGCTCAATCAAGGTTTTGGCGATGAAAAAGCCGAGGCCCATACCGGCGTGACCCTCCGCATGGACGGTCGAATTGCCGACCGGGGCGCGGTTCGGGTCGATGCCGGCGCGCGAGGTCACGTAGGGTTCGCCGAGGCGCGTTAAGATTTCCGGATTGAAGCCGGTACCGTCATCGGCGACGGTCAGGTGAACCGTGTCGCCGTTCCAGGTCGTGTCGACGTCGACCTTTGTGGTCGCAAAGTCGACAGCGTTTTCGATCAGGTTGCCGAGACCATGGACGACTTCCGGCGTGCGCACGACCGAGAGCGCGCCCTGACCCTCGGCCATGATGTTGATGTCGATGCCAAAGCCGCGGTGCGGTTCGGCGATCTCGTCGAGCAGGGCCGGCAGCGGCAGGCGCTTGGCGATGTTGTCTTCGTCGGTGTTCTGCTGGGAGAGCGTGGAGAGAATCTCGCGGCAGCGTTCGGCCTGGCTGCGCAGCAATTTGACGTCTTCAAGCCATGGACTTGCCGGGGGGATATCGCGCTCAAGTTCGCGGGCGACGACGGCGATGGTGCCGAGCGGCGTGCCGAGTTCGTGCGCGGCGGCGGCCGCCAGCGCGCCCAGATCGGAGAGGCGTTGTTCGCGGGCGAGGGCGGCTTGGGTTGCGGCCAACGCCGTCTGCATGCGGCGCGCTTCGTCGGCGGTGCGCCAAGCGTAGATCAAGCAAAAGCCGATGCCGAGGGTGAGCGACACCCAGTTGCCCGCCAGATAGAGCGGGGGCAGTTCGAGTGGCGCGTTCGGATCCCACGGCAGAGGCCAGTGAAAGAACGAAATGAACGAGATGCTGCCGAACGCGAGCAGAGCAAGGACGAGGGTGGCGCCCAGGCTCAGGTTACCGGCCGAAATGACGATTGGGGCGAGGTAAAGCAGAGTGAACGGGTTTTCAATGCCGCCGGTTAAAGCCAGCATCGAGGTCAAAAGCATGATGTCGAAGGCGAGGTGAGCGACGGCCTCTCGCTCGCTCAGGATGTGAACGTTGGAGTGGCGGAAGAAGAGGATCGCGTTGAAGCCGATCGCGACCAAGATGATTGCGATGCACTGGCCGATCGGCATTTGATATTTCAGGCCGAAGAAGACGATCACGATGGCGACGATCTGGCCGATGATTCCCAGCGAACGGACGAAGAGCAGCGTACGCAGCCGGATGCTCGAGGCGGCGCTGCCGTCTCCAGTCAGGAAGCCTGGCGGTACTGAGAACCCGATGCGCCGGGTGCCTTCAGCAGGAGGGTCGAGCGCTATTTTCCACCCGCCTTCGTCTTGAGCAGCGCCACGACGTTCTTGAAGCTCGCGCGGTCTGCGATTTCGAGGGCGGTTGCGCCCGATTGGTCGGTCTCGTCCCGATCAGCGCCGCGGTCGATCAACAATTTAACAACATCGGCATGGTTCGCGCGTGCGGCCTTGATGAGAGCGACCTCACGCAAGGCTCCGGGCTCGTTCACGTCCGCCTTGTGGTCGAGGAGGTAGGTCACGATCGCAAGATCGCCGTTGGTGGCCGCAATCGTGAGCGCGGTCGATTCGTCTTTGCTTTTGTCGTCGGGCCTGGCGCCGTTTTCGATGAGAAGCTTAATGGTATCCAGGCTGCGAGCAATGCTCGCGAGCACGATCACCGGCGTTCCGTCGGCCGCGCGCGAGTTGGCGGAAGCGCCGTCGATGATCGCTGTGTTGACGTCGTCAGCGGCGCCTAGTTTGGCGGCTTCGACGATGGGCTTGTCGCCGAAAAGCTGCGGGAGTTTCGCCTCAGCGGTCGCCGGCGCCAGGAGCACCGCCGCTGCAAGGGCAGCTCTACAAAGGCTTCTCGAAAAGGCGCTCATCGCTTTGCCCCAATGTCCCGAAGGAACGCTTTCGCCAAACAATATCAGTCGGCGCGGCGTTTTGAACAGCCGGTGTTCGTTACCGGGCCGGCACAAAGCCCCGCCAGTTTAGCCGGGCATTAAGGCCTCAGGGCTAAAAGCTTTAGCCGGTGTAAAGGAATCGGCGGCGCAGCATGGGTAAGGGTGGCAGCGGGAAGCGGCGGACGCCGTCGCGTTCTTCGGCCCGAAAAGCGCGGCCGGTTGCGGCTGAGGCGCCCGCGGGCGGCGGCTGGAGGCGGTTCGCCTATTTCGCCTCGATCGTGACGATTTGGGCCGGCGTCGGTATTGCCGGGGTGCTGGCGTTCTTTGCGGCTGATTTGCCGTCGACGGACGGGCTTTGGCGCCAGGAGCGGACCCACGCGGTAACCGTGCTCGACGTGCGCGGCCGGGTGATCGCGCGGCGCGGCATCGATTCCGGCTTGCCCGTGACGCTTGCCGACTTGCCACCCTATGTATCGCAAGCGGTGCTCGCGAGCGAGGACCGGCGGTTCTACTCGCATTTCGGTTTGGATTTTTGGGGGCTGGGTCGCGCGGCGTGGGTCAACATGCAGGCCGGGCGTGTGGTGCAAGGCGGTTCGACGATCACGCAGCAGCTGGCGAAGAACTTGTTCCTGAAGCCGGAGCGGACGTTCGGGCGCAAAGTGCAGGAAGCGCTGCTCGCGGTCTATCTGGAGATGTCGTTTTCGAAAGACGAGATCCTCGCGATCTATCTCAACCGCGTTTACTTCGGCGCGGGGGCTTATGGGATCGACGCCGCCGCGCGGCGCTACTTCAACAAACCCGCGTCGAGTTTGACGGTCGTCGAGGCTGCGATTCTGGCGGGTCTCCTGAAAGCGCCGTCGCGCTATTCGCCCGCGAACAGCGTGGAGCTGGCGCAGGGACGTGCGAACGTCGTGCTGCAGGCGATGGTCGAGACCGGGTTTCTCAGCGAAGAAGAGCGCGATGAGGCGCTGCATACGCGGCCGAAGCTTGCGGCGGGGTCGGCGACGCAGGGCAATCAATACTTCGTCGATTGGGTGATGGAGCAGCTGCCCGGCATGGTTGGGCGGCCGAAGGTCGATCTTCGGGTCGAGACGACGCTCGATGTCGACATGCAACGGCTCGCGGAAGATGCGGTGATGAAGATGCTGCGCGAGAAGGCGCCGGGTACGACGCAAGGGGCCTTGATCGCCATGACGACGGACGGTGGCGTACGTGCGATGGTGGGCGGGCGCTCCTACGGCGGTTCCGAGTTCAATCGCGCGACACAGGCAAAGCGTCAGCCGGGCTCGGCGTTCAAGCCGTTCGTGTTTGTGGCCGCGCTCGAGGCGGGGCGAACGCCGGCTTCGCGCGTGGTCGACGGGCCGGTGACCTATCGCGGCTGGACGCCGGCGAATTTCTCCGAGAAGCATGAAGGCGAGATGTCGCTTGGCGATGCGCTGGCGAAGTCGGTGAATACGATCGCGGTGAAGCTCTGCTTGGAGTTGGGGCCGGAGTCGGTTGCACAAACGGCGCGGCGGATGGGGGTCGTGTCCGACCTCGCCGCGGTGCCGTCGCTGGCGCTTGGGACGTCGGAGGTAACGCTGGCCGAGTTGGTGAGCGCTTATGTTCCGTTCGCAACCGGCGGCAAGCGCGCGGTGGCGTTTGGCGTTAAGCGCGTGACGACGACCGAAGGCGAGGTGCTCTATGAGCGCCAAGGTTCGGGGCTCGGCATGGCGATCAGCGCAGACGCTGCGGGCGCGATGAACCGGATGCTGATCAAGGCGGTGCAAACGGGAACGGGCAAGGCGGCCGCGTTGCCGTCGCGACCCTCGGCAGGCAAGACCGGAACGTCGCAGGATTTCAAGGACGCTTGGTTCGTCGGCTATACGCGCCAGTTGGTGGCGGGCGTTTGGATCGGTAACGACGCGAACTTGCCGATGGATAAGAGCGTGCGCGGCGGCACGCTGCCGGCGGCGATGTGGAAGTCATTCATGACGGGCGCGACAGCGGGGCAGGCGGTGTTGCCGCTGCCGGGGAGCGATGTTGTCGACGAGGCCGAGGGTGAGAGCGAGACGAACGCGTTCGACGATCTGCTCGCGGGGTTGTTCGAGGATACGAACGAAGAGCGGCGAAATTGAGTTCTGGTTCTGATGCGCCTGTGCGGTGCCGCCGCCGGTATGTTCACCACAAGGTCACGAAGAAGAAAGAATGACTCACACAATGAGACAATGACACAATGATCGGGATCTTTCTTGGCGCGTAGCGCCGGTCAGACCTCTGATTGCGCGCTAACGCGCGCGGGTTCGGTGGTGAACCTTTCTTCTTCCTACGACGAGCGGCGGCGGTTGGGTTTTTGGGCGGTGTAGCGGTGGAGTTCTGTGCCGTTCTCGCGCAGCCAGGCTTGGGCTTCTTGCGCGTCTTGTTCGCCGCAGAGGCGGTCGACCAGGCGCCAGAAGCGGGTGCCGTGATTCATTTCTTTCAGGTGCGCAACTTCGTGGGCGACGACGTAGTTGAGCACCGCGTTCGGGGCCATGATGAGGCGCCAGGAGAGCGAGATCGCGCCGGTGGTGGAGCATGAACCCCAGCGGCTTGCCGCGTCGCGCACGGTCACGCGCGTCGCCTTGACGCCCAGTTCGGCAGTCAAGACGCTGACGCGGCGGGTGATGTGGGCGCGGGCTTGGCGCTTGAGCCAATCTTCGACGCGGCGGGGCGCGTGTTCGCGCTTACCCGAGACGCGGATGGTCGGGCGGGTCGCGTCATGGTCAACCCAGACCGTGCCGCGCTCGGAGCTTAAGCGCAGGACGTAGAGGCTGCCCTTAAAGAGAACGGTATCGCCGGGTTCGAGGTAGACCGGCGTCGGCACCTTGTCGAGGCGGCCGGCGATCCAATCGCCCTCTTGCTTGGCGAAGTCGAGAGCCTTGGGGACCGAGCGTTCGCTCGGCGCCACGACGGCGACTTCGCCGGTCGACGGATGGACCTTTACGATCAGCCGGCGCGCGCGCGGGTTGAGCCGCACCTTTACGGACACGGATCTGCCGCCGATCTTCAAAGTCTCGTCTCGCGACCGTCTGTTCACCGCAGTGGACCCCCAATGGAAACGCGTTAAACTCATGCCTTCAATTTCAGACCCTGGACTCATGACCGAGCGACCGCGTTTCCACTTGGCCTTTCCCGTTCATGACCTCGCCAAAGCACGCGCGTTCTATGGTGGCGTGCTCGGTTGTCCGGAGGGGCGATCGGCACCTGAGTGGGTCGACTTCGACTTCTTCGGGCACCAGATCGTCGCTCATATGAGCCCCTCTTCGACCGCGTGGGAAGGGCTAAACAAAGTTGATGGCGAAGATGTTCCGGTGAGGCATTTCGGTGTCATCGTAACCCCTTCAAAATTCAAGGAAATCGCCGAAAACCTGCGTTCCGCGGGCGCGCGATTTTTGATCGAGCCGCAGACCCGTTTTCAGGGGCTTCCCGGAGAGCAATTAACGTTGTTTGTGTCCGACCCGTCCGGCAATGCCCTTGAATTCAAGGCGTTTGCCGACGACCGCATGGTCTTTGCCAAGGACTGAAGCAAAGCTTAACGGGCGAGCCGTTTCTTAATACCACATTAGGGTTAACGAAGCGTTAGCCCGAGGAGGCGCTCCAGCTCGTCCAAAGCGGGGGCGGCGGCGTCGACTTTGATCGTCGTCATGCCGAGGGTGCGTGCCGGTTTCAGGTTGATGCCGAGGTCGTCGAGATAGATCGCGTGCTTGGCTTCGACGGCGAGGGCGTCGAGCATCATTTGATAGATGCGCGGGTCGGGTTTGCGGATGCCGACTTTGGAGGACTCGATCACGTGGCCGAACAGGGCCATCGCTTGGTCGACGCTGGGGTTGCGCCAGGTGCTCGCGGTGTTGTCGGACTTCACGTTGTTGGTGATGCAGCCGGTTTTCAGCTTCGCCGAAATGCGGCGAAGCGCTTCGAGCATCGACGGGCGGACGGCGCCGTAGAGGCAGGCGATGACCTCGCGACCGGGCAGGTCGACGCCCAGCGCTTTGGCTTCGGCGGCGAAGGCTTGATCGAAACCGTCGAGGCCGATCTCGGCGCGCTCGAAGCGGGCCCAGGCGTTTTCATGCGGGTTCGTCGCGTTGATGCGGCGGATCGTGTCCTTCGCTATGCCGCGCGCGGACTCCAGGCGGTTGAACGCCTCGAACGGGCTTTCGGTGATAACGCCACCGAAGTCGAAGATCACGGCCTGGTACACGGTGGCTCTCCTGTTGGTATGGGCGTTTTGGCATAGGGCGGTGGGTGGTGGCGATTCAGTTTTTTCACCACGAAGGCGCGAAGCAGCACGAAGGTTCACGAAGATGCTCTGTCTCCTTCGGCGACGCGGAGCTTGCAACCACTGCCGTAACGTTCCACGCCAAGACGCCAAGCCGCTAAGAAGATACTGTTCTTGGCGCGCAGCGCCACTCGACCGATTGAATGGCGCCTGCGGCGCCGAAGAGGCTTCTTTGCGGCTTGGCGTCTTGGCGTGAAACAAACAGCCGCGACGTGGCGCAATGACCAGAGGCCAGGGTTCTTTGTGATGCTTCGTGCTGCTTCGCGCCTTGGTGCTGAAAGGGCTGAGGTGACGCTGCGCCAAGCTTGGCGAATCTGCTCCCCTGCGGTGTGGGCGGGTGCCCTTGCGGCCTCATGTCCCTTGTGAAAGTTTGGGGGTGGCAACCTATTGTCCTGATTGCAGGACTTTCGATTTCTCAAGGACGAACCTCCATGCAAGAGGCCCGCTCGGGGCAGCGACCTTCACGGCCGCGCTCGCCGCATCTTCAGATCTACAAATGGCCGGTCACGATGGGGACGTCGATCCTGCATCGGGTGACAGGCATCGGGCTCGGTGTCGGGACGTTGGTGCTGGCGTGGTGGTTGGTGTCGGCGTCGATGGGGCCTGAGGCCTATGCCGTGTTCGAGGGCACGGCCTTTCATTGGTTTGGGCGGATGGTGTTGTTTGGATTCACCGCCGCGCTGGTTTTCCATGCGCTGAACGGGGTCCGGCATTTGTTCTGGGATGTGGGCAAGGGCTTTAAGGTCTCAACCGCGAACACGACGGGCGCTTTGACGTATGCGGCGACGGCGGTGCTGACGCTTGCCATTTGGGTCGCCGCCTATATGTCGATGGGAGCGTTCTCATGAGCGTTCAGACACCGCTCGGCCGCGTGCGCGGCCTTGGTTCGGCGAAGAGCGGCGTCGAGCATTTTTGGCATCAACGGGCGACGGCGGTGGCATTGCTGCCGCTGACGCTGTGGTTCGTGTGGGCGGTTGCCGCGCATGTCGGCGCGCCGTACGGGCAGGTCATCGCGTTCTTGAGCCTTCCGTTCAACGCGGCGGCAATGCTGCTTTTTGTGTTGGCCGGGCTTTATCACATGGCGCTTGGGCTGCAGGTGGTGATCGAGGATTACTTCCAGGGCGAGGGCACGAAATTGGCGTTGCTGCTCGCCATGAAGTTCGCGGCGTTTGCCGTCGGGACAATCTGCGTGCTCGCCGTTTTGAAGATCGCGATCTGAGGATTTGAGACTATGGCTGCTTATCCGATCATCGATCACACCTTCGACGTCGTCGTTGTCGGCGCGGGCGGCGCGGGGCTGCGCGCGACGCTTGAGGCGGCCCGGCACGGGTTGAAGGTCGCCAACATCACGAAGGTGTTTCCAACGCGCAGCCACACGGTGGCGGCGCAAGGCGGCATCTCGGCTGCGCTTGGCAATATGGAGGCCGACGATTGGCGCTGGCACATGTACGATACCGTGAAGGGGTCGGACTGGCTCGGCGATCAGGATGCGATCGAATATCTCTGCCGGCACGCGCCGGAAGCGGTCTACGAGCTTGAGCATTTCGGCGTGCCATTTAGCCGGACCGAGGACGGCAAGATCTATCAGCGCGCCTTCGGCGGCATGACGAAGGACTATGGCAAGTCGTCGATCCAGCGTACCTGCGCGGCCGCCGACCGGACGGGGCACGCGATCCTGCACACGCTCTATGGGCAGAGCTTGCGGCATGACGCGGTGTTCTTCATCGAGCACTTCGCGCTCGACCTGATCATGGACGACGGGCGTTGCCGCGGGGTGATGTCGTGGTGTCTTGATGACGGGGCGATCCATCGCTTCCGCGCGAACCGCGTGATCTTGGCGACGGGCGGCTATGGCCGCACGTACTACACCTGCACGTCGGCCCATACCTGTACCGGCGACGGCAACGCGATGGTGTTGCGTGCCGGGTTACCGTTGCAGGATATGGAGTTCGTGCAGTTCCATCCGACCGGCATTTATGGCGCGGGCGTGCTGATCACCGAAGGGGTGCGCGGCGAGGGCGGGTATCTGACCAACGCAAACGGCGAGCGCTTCATGGAGCGCTATGCGCCGAGCGTGAAGGACCTTGCTTCGCGCGATGTGGTGAGCCGGGCGATGACGGTCGAGATTCGCGAAGGGCGCGGCGTCGGTGCGCACAAGGATCACATTCATCTGCACTTGAGCCATCTCGATCCGAAGATCATTCACGAGCGGCTGCCGGGGATTTCGGAATCGGCGCGCATCTTCGCCGGCGTCGACGTCACGAAGCAGCCGATCCCGGTGCTGCCGACGGTGCACTACAATATGGGCGGAATCCCCACGAACTATCATGGCGAAGTGGTGACGCTGAAGGACGGCAATCCGGATGCGCTCGTTCCCGGGCTCATGGCGATCGGCGAGGCGGCGTGCGTTTCGGTGCATGGTGCGAACCGTTTGGGCTCGAACTCGCTCATCGATCTGGTCGTGTTCGGGCGTGCGGCGGGTCTGAAGTGCGCGGCCGATGTAAAGCCCGGCGAGCGGCAGGCGGAGTTGCCGAAGGGGGCGGGCGACAACGCGCTGGCGCGGCTCGATCGTTTCCGCGACGCCAAGGGCACGACGCCGACGGCGCAGCTCAGGCTGCGCATGCAGCGGGCGATGCAGAACCACTGCCCGGTGTTCCGTGTCGGTACGGAACTGAAGAAGGGCGTCGATGCGGTCTCGCAGATCTATAAGGAAATGCCGAGCATCGACGTGAAGGATCGGTCGTTGATCTGGAACTCGGACCTGGTCGAGACGCTGGAATTCGACAATCTGATCGCGCAAGCCGCGGTGACGGTCGAAGGCGCGCTGGCGCGCGAGGAGAGCCGCGGCGGCCATGCGCGCGAGGACTTCCCGAACCGCGACGATCAGAAGTGGATGAAGCACACACTGTCGTGGTTCGACACCAAGACGGGCAAGGTGAAGCTCGATTCAAGGCCCGTGCACACCTACACGATGTCGAACGACGTGGAGTACATTCCGCCGAAGGCGCGGGTGTATTGAAGGTTCTCGTCACCGGCGGATCGGAAGGCATCGGTCTGGCGATTGCGGCCGAGGCGGTTAAGGCTGGTGCGTCGGTCGAAATTTGGGCGCGGCGCGAGGAGAAGCTGCGCGCGGCGGCGCGGGGGCTTGGCGCGGTCACCTGGCAAGGGGTCGATGTGACCGATGCGGCCGCGGTGCGCGCGGCGGCGGCGCGGATTGAGGTGCCCGACCGGCTGTTTCATTGCGCAGGGTTTGCGACCGCACAGTTCATCGAACAGGTCGGTGACGACGATGTGACGGGATTGGTCAGGACGAATGTGACCGGGCCGATTCAGGTCGCGCGGGCGTTTGCGCCGGCGATGGCGAAGCGTGGCTCTGGCTCGATCGTGCTGACGGCGTCGGATCTTGGATACATCGGTTTGTTCGGGTGGTCAGTCTACGCCGCGACGAAGCATGCGGTGGTGGGCTTTTCCTCGGCGTTGCGCAACGAGTTGAAGCCATTTGGCGTCAGCGTGCAGGCGCTTTGCCCACCGGCGACACAGACACCGGGGTTCGACAAGGAAAACGAGACGAAGCCGCATTCGGTTCGCAAGGCGGAGGAGAGCGGCGGTGTGATGAGCGCAGACGCCGTCGCGCGCTATGCCTGGGCGCGGGCGGGGCGCGGCGGGTTGCATCTGATCCCGAACCGCACATCGCGGTTACTCTTTAACCTGTCCCGTATTTCGACCGACTTGGCGCATTCGTTCGTAAAGGCGCCGGGACCTGGTAAACCGCGCTGAGCCGGTTCGTGATCGCTGTTACAGCGCTTTGCCACAATCGCGCCTGACAGTGCGCCGATAGTTCCGCTTCGCGCACATTTCGACTTGAGGATCTCATGGCCATTCTTCCCGACTCTGTTGCCCGCTCGCCGGGGTTGAAGTTCTTAATGGTGGGTTTGATCACACTGGCGATGGCGGTGCCGTTGTTCTTTGTGTTCATCGCGCTTGCCGACCGGCAGGATTATGCCCGAACGGCCGCCGCCGATATTGCGCGGGGTTGGGGCGGGCCGCAAATGATCGGCGGGCCGGCGCTGGCGGTTCCCTACGTGGTCAGCGAAACGCAGCGCAGCGCCGATGGCGTCGTGACGACCGTCGATGTTCGGCGGGTCGCGGTGTTCTTGCCGAAGGTTTTCAAGGCGGATGCCGCCACGACGGCGGAGACGCGGGCGCGCGGGATATTCAAGGTCAACGTGTTCACCGCCGATGTCGTGCTAAGCGGCGCGTTCGGGGCGCCGAGCTTTACCGAGATGGGCGTCACGCCAAAGTCGATCGCTTGGGATCAGGCGGTATTGGTGTTGGCGATCTCCGACCTGCAAGGGTTGGTCGAGAACGTGTCGGTCTTGTGGGGTGAGGCAAAGACCGCGGTTGCTTTCCGGCCGGGGATGATTGCGGACCTTGCGGTCTATTCGGGCATCAATGCACGCGTGCCGATGACGGCGGCGGGTGGCGAGACGCCGTTTTCGATCGCGCTGAAACTGCGCGGCACCAGCGATCTGCAGTTTGCGGCGGCGGGCGAAGAGACGGAAGTCGCGGCGCGCGGGAACTGGCCGCATCCGAGTTTTCAAGGGAACTTCTTGCCGGTCACACGCAAGATCGAAAGCACCGGGTTCACTGCGGCGTGGAAGGTTCCGCATCTGGCGCGCAATCTACCGCAAGCGATGCCGACGCCAGAAAACTTGATGAACGGTCTCAATGCCGCAAGCTTCGGCGTTTCATTCTATCAGCCGGTGAATTTCTACCTTCTGGTGGAGCGGGCGCTGAAATACGCGATCCTGTTCATTGGGCTGGCGTTCCTATCGTTCTTCTTGATCGAGACGTTGTCGGGGGCGCGGATTCATGGGGTGCAGTATTTGCTGATCGGCGGGGCGCAAGTCGTGTTCTATCTGTTGTTGCTTTCGCTGTCGGAGCAGATCGGGTTTGAGGCGGCCTATTTGGCGGCGGCGGTGGCGACTGTTGCGTTGATCTCGGCCTATGCATGGTCGGCGATGAAGAGCAGCAGCCGTGCGATGGTCGTGTTCGGCGTGCTCAGCGTGCTCTACGCGTTGTTGTTCGTCCTGCTGAAACAGGAGGACTATGCACTCGTGATCGGGTCGGCGGCGGCGTTCGCGGCGATCGCGGTGACGATGTACGTCACGCGCAACGTCGACTGGTACCGGACGGCCGAGTCGAAGAACGCGGTCGGCTTCGGGCGTTGATCAGCGCGAGCCAAGGGCGGCGGCAAGTTCGCCGCCCTTGGCCTTGCGCCAACTGACGCAACGGTCGACGGCTTCGACGGCGTTGGCAAAGACGCGCGGCGCGCCCGAGATCTCATCGACCATCGGCTTGAAGAACCACTCGATCTCGCCGCGTGCCTGATCCGTGCAGAGTTTTCCGGTCAGCGCGATGAACCGCGAGCGGCCGTCGATGGGCATCGGGGCGCTGATCGCTTTGAAGTCTTTGCGCAGCCAATTCCAGGCCGCCGGCCGGCGCTCCGCGTCGGCGAAGGACTCGCGCAGAAGGATCGATAGTTCGCGCACGCCAAGAGTACCGGAGACGGCGAACTCTTCGATCTCTTTGCCGGCGTCGGGGTCGCGGGCGGCAGCGAGCGCGCTGAGAGCGGAGGTTCTGAACTCTGCGTCGGACGATGCTTTGATCGCCGAAATCGCGTCGCGCGCGACGGGTGCGCCGCCGGTCAGGATTGCGGCCCAGAGCGAGGCGGGGAGCAGCTCGGCGGCGAGAGGATCAGGCTGCTGGCCTTGCGCAAGGGCGCGCAGGTGAGAGGCGCCTCGCCCGGCGAGCGAGGTCAGTGTTGCCGGATCGCGGCCGACTTTCACGAGCGTTTCCATCAACTGCGCGCGCAACAATGCAGCCGCAGCTGTTTCGCGGCGGCGCGGTTCGAAGCCGAGGCGGTTCAGCTGGGGGGCGAACCAGCGGCGGACCATTTTCTCGAACGCAGGCAGATCGGCCTTGCCCAACAAGTCGCCACGCAACTCGGTCAGGAAGGCTTTGACGAGATCGACGTTGTCCCACGTGCCCGTGGTGCCGGCGGCTCTGAGGGCTGCCAAGTATGTGGCCGCGTCGGTGTCGCCAGCGTGGAACGCGGCGCGCAGGCTGTGCAGGGTCGAGAGTTGTTCGGCCGGGGTGAGGCGGGCGCTCAAGCCGATCAGCTTCTGCCAGTCTTCGCGTGCCAACGAGAAGCGGTAGTAGCCCGCCCCATCGGCATTCGGCAGGATAACCGCGCCGCATTGGTTTGAGAGCGTGAGAGTCGCGCTGCGTTGGCTCAGCAACGTGCAACTGCGCATCTTGCCTTTGGCGATGTCGCGGATGCAGATGGGGACCGACCACTGCCGCTTGTCGTCGACCTTCTTCGCGCCGTACGGCGACTGCGTCAGCTCGACGATCGCGTCGCGGCCGCTGCAGGTGGTCTTCGCGCGGATCAGCGGTACGCCTGGTTGATTCAGGAACGAGCTGAAGGCGGGGACGACTTCCGGTTTGCCGGAGCCTTTCGCCAGGGACGCCATGAAGTCGTTGACGTTGGCGCTGGCGTGGGCGAAGCGGCGCATGTGCTCACGCACGCCTTCGCGAAATGCGTCGGCGCCGAGATAAGACTCGAACATCGCGAGCACGGCGCTGCCTTTTCGGTAGGTCAGGCCGTCGAAGGCGTTGAAGATGTCGTCGGTCGTCTTGATGGGCTGGCGGATCGCGCGCGCGGTCGAGAGCGAATCCGTGTCCATCATGTCGAGCCCGTCGCGTGTCGTTTCACGGGAGAATTCGTTTTGCGGCCAGACGGCGCCGGCGGCCTTGTTGCCCATCCAGGAGGCAAAGGCTTCGTTCAGCCAGATGTCGTCCCACCACTTGGCCGTGACGAGGTCGCCGAACCACTGATGCGAGACTTCGTGGGCGTGCAGCAACGCGAAGTAGCGCTTCTGCTGGATCGAGGCGGTATCGTCGAGCAGGATGCCGCGCTCGGTGTAGGTGATGGCGCCTGCATTCTCCATGCCGCCGGCGCTGAAATTCGGGGGGGTGATCAGGTCGAGCTTCGGATAGGGGTAGGGCGCGGCGAAATAGTCTTCGAGGTAACGCAATAGCGGCGGCGTTTCTTGCAGCGCGTAGCGGGAGCGTTCGCCCTTGCCTTTGACGGTGATGCCGCGAATCTGAACCGTATTCGCGCGGGCGCCGATCGCGGGCAGGACGGGGCCGTCTTCCACATCGTAGGGGCCGACGATCAGTGCGACGAGGTAGGTCGGTAGCGGCTTCGTGGTCGCGAACACCGTCTTCTTCACGTCGCCGATCGTGCTCTCGCTCACGGCGCCGGTGTTTGAGATCACGGCGTCGGTCTTGCGCGCGATGACGGTGATGTCGAACGGGGTCTTGAAGCGCGGTTCGTCGAAGCTTGGGAAGGCTCGGCGGGCAGATATTTCTTCGAACTGCGTCCAGGCGTACTTCTCGGCGTTGTCGGTTTGCACGGTCAGCGCGTCCGGGGTCGGTTCGAACGGCGCGGCGAACGGCAGACTCAAGGTGGCTTTGCCTTTGGGTAGCTCTTGTTCGAAGGTCAGTTTGGCGACGCCGGTTTCGTGGACTTGCGCGTAGGTACCGGTGACGACGCTGCCGTCCGGTAGATGGGCCGCGACTTTGTCCACCGTCAGTTCGCGGCCATGCAGGAAGATCTCGCGCGCGGGTGCCTGCAGTTCGACGGCGATCTCGCTCGTGCCGCCGAACCTCGGTTGGCTTGGGTTGATGGTGAGTTCCAAGCGATAGTGCAGCGGCACGACGGTGTCGGGAAGTTGACCGAGCGGAATGCTCTCGGCTGTGCCTGCAGCGGTTCCCTTCTTTGCGGAGGGCGCATCGCACGCGGCTAGTGCGATGAGCAAACCAGCGGCGGCTAGGCGGAGCGGAATGCGCATGGTCGTGAAAGCGTCCCCAGAGTGTTCACGGGCGCGACATTAAGGGGTCGGCGTTCGCTTGTGTACCCGGTGGACGAAGGGACCCTCAGGGGTTAAATCCTGAATCAGCTGACATTTCTGCTTCTTGAGGGGTTCTATGGTCGAATTGGCGTTGCCGAAGAACAGCCGGGTCAGACCCGGCAAGACGTGGCCTTCGTCCGCCGGCGCCAAGCGGCCGAGGGCTATCAAGGTCTATCGCTGGAGCCCGGACGATGCGGAGAACCCCCGGCTCGACACCTACGAGATCGACCTCGATGCGTGCGGCCCGATGGTTCTGGACGCGCTGATCAAGATCAAGAACGAGATCGACCCGACTTTGACCTTCCGCCGCTCGTGCCGCGAGGGCGTGTGCGGGTCGTGCGCGATGAATATCGACGGGTCGAACACGCTCGCCTGCACGAAGGCGATCGACGACATCAAGGGACCGATTGCGATCTATCCGCTGCCGGCGATGAACGTGGTCAAGGACCTCGTGCCGGACATGACGCACTTCTATGCGCAGTACGCCTCGATCGAGCCCTGGCTGCAGACGAAGACGCCGATGCCGGAGAAGGAGTGGAAGCAGTCGCCGGAAGATCGCGCGAAGCTCGACGGGCTCTACGAGTGCATTTTGTGCGCGTGTTGTTCGACGTCGTGTCCGAGCTACTGGTGGAACCAGGACCGGTATCTGGGGCCGGCGGTGTTGCTGCAGTCCTATCGCTGGCTGGCCGACAGCCGGGACGAGGCGAAGGGGGAGCGGCTCGATAACCTTGAAGATCCGTTCCGGCTCTATCGTTGCCACACCATCATGAACTGCGCGAGCGCGTGTCCGAAGGGTTTGAACCCGGCGCAGGCGATCGGCGAGATCAAGCAGATGATGGTGAAGCGGTCGGTATGACGGACGGCGCGCGCTACGAGATCGAGTATCGCGCGGCGCGGGCGCAGTTTGGACTTGCGGCGCGCAAAGCGGGCGCGCGCGTCGAACGGCATGAGAATCCAGCTGTGCGTGGACCCTTCGGCGAGGCGCTGATTACGGATGTCGCCTGGCTTGGGCCTGAAGATGCGGCGCGCGTGTTCGTTTGCACGTCGGGGATGCACGGGCTTGAGGGCTCGGCCGGCTCTGCGGCGCAGTGCGCTTGGCTTGCGGCAGAGTCGACGTTGCCCGCGGGTGTTGCGGTTTGCTTGGTGCACGCCTTGAACGCATGGGGTTTTGCGCATATCGCGCGCTGCACCGAGAACAATGTCGACCTCAATCGGAACTTCATGGATTTCGGCCGGGCGTTGCCCGAGAATCCGTTCTACCGGCACATCCGCGATGTGATCCGGTTGGATGAGATCGGGCCGGCGACGCTCGGTCATCTGATGGTCGAGAACACGCGGCTCACGAAGGAACTCGGGCCGGCGGCGCTCGCCTATGCGGTCAACGCGGGGCAGTACGAAGACGCCGAGGGCTTGGCGTATGGCGGCAATGGGCCCGAGTTCGGGCATCGGGTCGTGCGCGATCATGTGCTGCCGAAGCTCGCGCGGGCGTCACATGTCGGGCTGCTCGATTGGCACACGGGCGTCGGTGCTTACGGCGAGGTCGCGTTCTTGCCCACGGCCGGTGAAGGTACGCCGGAATGGGAGCGCGCGGCACGTTGGTGGGGCCGGGAGCGGGTTGCGGGTTGGAAGCGCTCGTCGATCGAGGCGGCGATCGAGGCCGACGAGGCGCAGAGCGGGTTGACGGTGCATAAAGACGGGCAGCTGCGCTTTGCTCTGGCGCGGATGCTACCCTCTGCCGAAGTCACCGGTGCGGTGATCGAGTTCGGTACGGAGAAGGAAGGCGACTACGCGACGCTGGTGCTGGTCACCATGTACGAGCGCTGGCTGCGCTTTGTGGCATGCGGCGACCGGCAAGCGCACAAAGCACATCTCGCGCGGGCGCTTGCGTGCTTCGCACCAGACGACGCGGCTTGGCGCGCGCTGGTGCTTAGCGAAGGGCCGAAGCTGATGGATCAGGCGATTGCAGGAATTGCGTCCGCCTAGCGCGCAGTGTCCCCTCATCCGTCTCGCCGCGTGCCGCGGCGATCCACCTTCTCCCACCTTGTGAGAGAAGGGCTAAGCGCTATGCAGAAAGTTAGCGACGAGACGGATGAGGGGACGCCGCGTTAAACGTCCATCGGGCGGACGCCCAACTTTTGCCAGAGGGCGTCGTCTTTTTCCTTGGCCGGGTTCTTGGTCGTCAGGAGTTTCGGGCCGATGAAGATCGAGTTGGCGCCGGCGAGGAAGCAGAGGGATTGCAGTTCCTCGCTCATGTTCTCGCGGCCGGCGGAGAGGCGGACGACCGACTTTGGCATCATGATGCGGGCGGCGGCGATGGTGCGGACGAACTCGAAGTTTTCGACGCGGGCGCTTTCGCCCAAGGGCGTGCCTTTGATCTGCATGAGGGCGTTGATCGGTACGGACTCGGGAGGCGTCGGCAGGTTCGCCAATGTCACCAACATGCCGACGCGGTCTTCGCGCGCTTCGCCCATGCCGATGATGCCACCGCAGCAGACCGCCATGCCGGCGTCGCGGACGTGGCCCAACGTGTCGAGGCGGTCTTGCAGGGTGCGGGTGGTCACGACCTTTTCGTAGTATTCAGGCCCCGTGTCGATGTTGTGGTTGTAGTAGTCGAGCCCGGCATCGGCGAGGCGCTGCGCTTGGGATTGCGTCAGCATGCCCAGCGTCATGCAGCTTTCGAGACCGAGGCCTTTGACCTCGCGGACCATGTCGCAGAGCACGTCGATGTCGCGATCCTTCGGCTCGCGCCATGCGGCGCCCATGCAGAAACGCGAGGCGCCGCCGGCCTTCGCCTGCTCGGCCGCTCTGCGGACTTCGTCGAGCGCCATGAGCTTCGAGGCCTTCAGGCCGGTTTCGAAGTGCGCCGACTGGCTGCAGTAGCCGCAGTCCTCCGGGCAGCCGCCGGTCTTGATCGAGAGCAACGTCGACATCTGAACTTCGTTCGGATCGAAGTGCGCGCGGTGGACGGTCTGGGCGCGGAAAATCAGATCGGCAAACGGGAGGTCGAAGAGCGCGCGCGCCTCGGCGGTGGTCCAAGCGGGCTTGTAGGCGGTGGGGGCAGCCGTCGTGGGGCGGCCTTCGAGGGTCGTCGTGGTCATGTTCGCCGTCGTCAGTTGAAACGCGGGCGCAGCATAGGTGTGGGGGCGCCGGGGTCAAGGCGGCCCGAAGACCCTTACGGCTTGATCACAATCGGGGTGCCGATGCGGACTTGTTTGAAGATTTCCTCGATTTCGTCGTTTGCGACGGCGATGCAGCCTGCCGTCCAGTCGCGGAGGACGCCCACATTCTGAAACGTGGAGAGGTAACCGGGGGTGCCGTGGATCATGATCCAGCCGCCCGGCGATACGCCGCGTTTGGCGGCCGCGGCGCGGTCTTTGCGGTTCGGATAGGAGATGCGCAGCGAGAGGTGGAAGGTCGAGTTCGGGTTTTTGCCGTCGATGACATAGCGGCCTTCGGGTGTGCGGGAGTCGCCCTCTTGTTCCTTGTGGCCGACCGGATTGCCGCCAAGCGCGATGCGGTAGGTTTTGACCGGGAGTTTGCCGGCCCACAGCGTCATCACGCGGCGCGACTTGTCGACGACGATGAGGTCAATGGCGGTGGTCTTGGCAGCGGCCGGACCGACGACAAAGAGAGCGAGGCTTATAGCAACAATCAGCGCGCGCATCGGAGGGGCTCGGGAGGCTATGTTGAGGCGTTCATAGTCAGGGAAAGCGGCGATGATTGGGCGCAAAGCGCGCGGGTTTGCCGCAATTTGGCCCTATTGGAGGTCATGCCCCGTTCAGGTCGCAATTGAGATGCTAATCTTGTTCCCAAGAATGATGGGGTGATCTCATGAGACTCTTTTTCGCGACCATCTTGGCAACGCTCTTTGCCGCGATCGGACCAGCGTTAGCCGACGTGCCTCCGCCGAGTAGCTATGCGCCGCCGGGCAGCTATCACCGAACGTGCACGGACATTCATGTCGACTGGAACGTGTTGTCGGCGACTTGTCGGACGCGCAACGGCGACTGGAACTTCACGACGCTTCGCGATTATCGCAACTGCGACGGCGACATCGCCAATATCAACGGCCGGCTGCAATGCAACCGACGCGACGACGATGATGACGACGACGGTGACGACTGGGTGCCGCGCGGGAGCTATCGCGACACTTGCCGCAATGCGGAGGTGGCGGGCGGAACCTTGGCGGCGGAGTGCCGCGATCGTTACGGACGCTATCGTTATACCGAGATCGACAACTTCCGCTCTTGCCGCGGCGACATCGCCAATGTCGACGGCATGCTGCGTTGCCGGCGCGACGACGATGACGACAGCGGCGATGATGATGACGACGACGATGGCGGTTATGGCCTGCCCGGCGGGAACTGGCGCGCGAGTTGCCGGAACTATCGCGTCTACGGCACGATCCTCTATGCGTCGTGCCGGGACGGCTATGGCAGCTGGCGGCAGACATCGCTTGATCTGCGGACCTGCCGCACGAACGTGTCGAACGTAAACGGGCGGTTGGTGTGCGGGTCCGGCGGTGGCGGCGGCTATGGGCGGATCACGCTGTTCCAGGACACGAACTTCGTGGGCCGGTCGCGGGTGTCGACCGCCGACATTCCGGATCTCAATCTGTCCGGCTTCGGCAATCGCACGTCGAGCGTGGTGGTGCAGGGCGGGGTTTGGCAGTTGTGCGACCGGCCGAACTATCGCGGCTATTGCGTGATTATCGACCGCTCGCAGCCGAATTTGTGGGCTTACGGGTTCAATGACCGGGCGGAATCGGTGCGCCGGGTTCGCTGATTCATCTCGCATGATGTGGACGCGGTTGCTAACGTCAGCGTTCACACACCACAATCGGTGTCATGGTCGGCGTAGGCCGACCACCCACGACTTGGACTCCACCTCGCTGGGAAGAAGTCGTGGGTGGTCCGCCTTCGCGGACCATGACACCCGTTGATGTTTCTTCTTTCTTGGAGCAAACCCCATGTCAGATGTCATCGACCGCTCGATCAGCCGCCGCAGTTTTGCGATGACGTCATTGGCCAGCGGGTTTGCGCTTGCGGTGCAGCCGGTGGCGGCTTCGGTGATTGCGACCGATGCCGCGGGGCTTGAGGCTGGCGAGGTGAAAATTCCCGTCGCCGACGGACAGGCTCCGGCCTATCGCGCGATGCCGGCGAAGGGAACGAAGCTCGGCACGGTTTTGGTCATTCACGAAATCTTCGGCGTGCATGAGTGGATCAAGGATGTTTGCCGCCGCTTTGCGAAGGCCGGGTATCTTGCGGTCGCGCCCGATCTCTATGCACGCTACGGCGATGCGACGAAGTACACGGACATCAAGACGTTGGTCACCGAACTCGTGCGCAAGGTCGGTGACGAGACGATGCTCGCCGATCTCGACGCAACGGCGAAGTGGGCGGCGGCGAATGGCGGCGATGCCGCAAAACTGGCGGTCACTGGTTTTTGCTGGGGTGGTCGTGCGACGTGGATGTATACGGCGCACAATCCGGAAGTGAAGGCGGGCGTCGCGTGGTACGGCTCGATGACCAAGCGCGAGACCGATCCGCGGCCGCTGCATCCGATTGCTTTGGCCGACAAGATGAAGGGCCGCGTGCTTGGGCTCTATGGTGAACTCGACAAGGGGATCCCGGTCAGCGAGGTCGAGCAAATGCGCGCGGCTCTGATTGCCGCGGGCGACATGAAGTCGGAGATCGTGGTTTATCCGGGCGCGGATCATGGTTTCCTGGCCGACTACCGGCCGAGCTACAACGAAGCGGCGGCCAAGCTGGCATGGCCACGGGCGCTCGATTGGTTCAAAGCGCACGGCGTGTAGGCCGGGGCGGCATCGGTGCCGCTTCACACAGAGCGTCCGGCATGCGAGGCATGGGCCGTCAAGCCATAGACGGAACATTGTTCTCTCGTGAACGCCGAAGCGAGTGCCGAAGCCAAATTCCAGCAGGAAGTCGCCGCCAACCTGACGCGCAACTACGTCAGTCAGTTGGTGCATGGCATGCTGGCTATGACGGGGTTTCGCCTCGTTAATGCGCCGACCTTCGTGCCGGCCTATCTCTTTGCGCTCACGGGATCGACGACGCTGGTGGGCGTTGCGCTCGCTATGCAGCACCTTGGCTCGTTCTTCAGCAGCGTCTTCGGGGCGACGGCGGTCGAGCATCGCCGAAAGATCGTCGACTTGGGATTACGCTACGGCTGGATGATGCGGCTCTCGGTGCTGGGGTTGGCCGTTGTTGGGTTCTTGCATCTGCCACCGATGGTCGAGGTCGCGCTGTTTGCCCTCTTTCTGGGAGCACTCGGCGTGTTCTCGGGCATGCAGAACGTGCTTTGGAACGTTTTGCTGACGAAGACGATCCCGCCCGATCGTCGCGGCGTCATGATGGGGTTGCGGAATTTTCTGGGCGGGATGACGGCCGCAGCCGTTGCCCATGTCGGCGGGCTTTATCTGGTCGAACCCAATGTGCTCGGGAACGGTTATGCGAGCACGTTCCTGCTGGCGTTTTTTCTGACGGCGGCGGGGTTGTCGCTGCTGTACTTGGTGCGCGAACCGGAAGCGCCGAGCGTGCGTCAGCCGGTCAGTGTTCGCGAGCGGATCGGCGATATCCCGCAGCTGCTGCGCGATCGCGCGTTTGCGATGTATTTTTGGGCGCAGGCTCTGGCGACTCTCGGCACATTGGCCTTGCCGTTCTACGTGCTGTTCGTTGGCAAGACGCTTGGCCTGACTGGACTCACGATCGCGAGTTTGGGCTCGGCATTTATCGCCGCGCAGACGATCGCCAGCCCAATGTGGGGGCTGCTGGCCGATCGCCTGGGCTTCAAGGCGGTTTTCGTTCCGGCCTTGCTCCTATGGGCGGGCGCCACAGTTGCGCTCATGCTGTCGCACGATCTCAGTTCGTTTTTGTTTTGCTTCGTCGGCATCGGTGCGGGATTTTCCGGCTTCCAGCTGGCGGCGCAGAATATGGTGCTGGAGTTCGGAACGCGGGCGGACCTGCCGATGCGCATCGCGATGGTTAACTCGGCACAATCTCTGGTTCAGGTTTTCGGCGCCATCGCGGGTGGGCAGATGGCCCAGACGCTTGGTTTCGAGGTTGTGTTCGCCGCCGCCGTACTTGCCAAGCTCGCGGCGGCTGGCATGTTGTGGTTTTATGTCAGCGAGCCGCGCGCCAACCGACCCCGGGGGGAGGTCGTGATTGACGGCGGCGAGGGGTTTGAAATGGCAGTCACCGGCAATGGGGCCGCAGTCCCTCCAAACGCGGCGGGTTCCGACCGCGTGCAAGCGAAGGCTGGCGCCGCTCCTGGCGCGCCGCGGCCGAAGTCGCCGTTGGGCGTGCGCGCGGACGATATCAAATGGACGCTGCTGGCGGCCTGGATCGCACTTTTTCTTGTGGCGGCGTGGACGAACGCGTGGGTCTTCTGCGCGTTCATGGCGCTCGCGATTGCGCTGATCGCGGTGGCGCGCCTTGGCGTTGTGCGCAGCATGCCGGAACCGGTTGGTACGCCGCAGATCGCGCCGCAGGTCGTGCAGTCGGCGGAGCGGTCGGCGGCAGCGCAACTGTCGTCCGGGCGTGGCGAATTCGAGGCGGCCGACATCGTGCGGCGGCTGCCGGATCCGGCGATCCTCACCGATCAGACCGGACGCATCCTCGCTGCCAACGATTTGCTTGAGCACGTGTTCGGTGTGGCCGAGCCGCGCAAGCATTTGGCGAGTGTCATTCGTGCGCCGCAGGTGTTGGCTGCGCTCGATCTGGCGTTGGCCGGCAAGGGGGCGCAGCGGGCCGAGTTCCAGATCGTGGGTACGCCGGAACAGAATTTCGAGGCTTACATTTCGCCGATCGAGGGCGGGGACCGGTCGGTGCGGGCGGCGATGATTGTGCTGCGCGATCTCACCAAGGCGCAGCGTGTGGAGCAGATGCGCGCCGACTTCGTGGCCAATGCGAGCCACGAGCTGCGCACGCCGCTGGCGTCGCTGACCGGGTTCATCGATACGCTGCGCGGTCACGCGAAAGACGATCCGGAGGCGCAGGAACGTTTCCTCGGGATCATGTCGGAGCAGGCGACGCGGATGCGGCGGCTGATCGAAGATCTGTTGTCGCTAACGCGGATCGAGCTGAACGAACATGTCCGGCCGGGCGGCAGCGTGAACTTGAGCGATGTCGTGGAAGAAGTGGCGAGCGCGCTTTCGCCGGTCGCGCTCGGCGCCAGTATTCAGATCGAGATCGCCGAGCCGTCGTCGCTGCCGAATGTTACCGGCGACCGGGACGAATTGTTTCAAGTGGTCCAGAACCTCGTCGACAACGCGATCAAGTATGGCCGGCCGCAAACGATGGTGACGCTGGAACTTGGCACCCGGCGCGCGGGGCCGGGCGAGCCGGGGCCGTCGCCTGCCGTCTTCCTCGCGGTCAAGGATCGCGGCGAGGGGATCGCGCGCGAGCACATTCCGCGGCTGACAGAGCGGTTCTATCGGGTCGACGTGCGGCGCAGCCGGGCGATCGGCGGCACGGGCTTGGGCCTTGCCATCGTCAAGCACATCGTCAGCCGCCATCGCGGCCGGCTTTCGATCGACAGCAAGCTCGGCGAGGGATCGACGTTTACGGTTTATCTGCCGCTCGCCACCGAGATCGGGGCGAACGAGCCGCCGCAGCAGGGCCTTCTGACGGCTTCATAAATCTGTCATTGCGCTGACACATTAGCTCAGCGCAAAAGACATATTCCGGCGCCGCGTTCGAAGCGTTTGCTTAAGACGGGCTGGCCGATGATGAACCTGACGCGCGTGCACGCCGTCACCCATGAGGCGGATATGGCAGAACACATCGTCAAATCGTTCCACGACCAGCTGGAAGCCTTGAGCACGGCGATCGTGCAGATGGGCGGTCTGTGCGAGACGCAGCTTGCGAACTCGATCGAGGCGATTGTGCGCCGCGACATGGCGCTGGCGGAGCAAACGGTCGCCGCAGATGCGCGGATCGATCAACTGGAGGCGCAAGTCGAGCAGCAGGCGGTGCGCTTGCTTGCCCTGCGCCAGCCGTTGGCGCTTGATCTCCGCGAGACGCTGGCGGCATTGAAGATATCAGCGGATCTCGAACGGATCGGCGATCTGGCGAAGAATGTTGCGAAGCGGATGCTGGTGGTGTCGACGGATGCGCCGGATCAGAGCCTGTCGCAAGGGCTTGCGCGGATGGGGCGGCAGTCGCTGGCGCAGCTCAAGAACGTGCTCGACGCCTATGCGAAGCGCGATGCGAACGCGGCGATGACGGTGTGGAAGCGCGACGAGGAAATCGACGAGCTTTACAATTCGCTGTTCCGCGAACTCTTGACCTACATGATGGAAGACCCGCGCAAGATCGGGCCCTCGACGCACCTGCTTTTCATCGCGAAGAACTTCGAGCGCATCGGCGATCACGCAACCAACATCGCCGAGACGGTGCACTATGTGGCGACGGGCGCGAAGATGGGGGATGCGCGGCCGAAGAGCGACACCACTTCATCAGCGATCGTGCCGCCGCATGACAAATCTTGAAGCACCTGCAACGCCGCTGCGCCAAGCGGGCGCACGCAAACCTCTAATCCTCATCGTCGAGGACGAGGCGCCGTTGATGACGTTGCTGCGCTATAATGTCGAGAAGGAAGGCTATCGCGCGGTCGAGGCGCGCGACGGCGAAGATGCGCTGATGCTGGCCGCGGAAGAGACGCCGGACTTGGTGCTGCTCGATTGGATGTTGCCCCGAGTCTCGGGGATCGAGGTTTGCCGCCGGCTGCGTGGGCGGTCGGAGACGCGTAATGTGCCGATCATCATGCTGACGGCGCGCGGCGAGGAAGCGGACCGCGTGCGAGGGCTCGACATGGGCGCCGACGATTACATCACCAAGCCGTTCTCAATGACGGAGCTCTTGGCGCGGGTGCGGGCGGTGTTGCGGCGGATTAGGCCGGCGCTTGCCGAAGACGTGGTGACCTTCGGCGAGCTTTCCATCGACCGGGCCTCGCATCGGGTGCGGCGCGGCGAGCGTGATATTCACCTGGGGCCGACGGAGTACCGTCTGCTCGATCATTTCATGCAGCATCCCGGACGCGTGTTCAGCCGCGAACAGTTGCTCGATGCGGTGTGGGGCTCGGGCGTCTATGTCGATGCGCGCACCGTCGACGTTCACATTGGCCGGCTGCGCAAGGCGCTGAACGAGGACGGGCAGATCGATCCGATCCGCACGGTGCGTTCGGCCGGGTATTCGTTGGACGAGTCCTTCAAAGGCTGAAACAAAAAGAGCCCGCCGGTGAGGCGGGCCCTTCTCTCGTCCCCTCAAACGTCAAGAGCTAGCTGTTCGCCAGGTAGCGGCGGAATTCCCGGTCGCGTTCCCGGTCGCGGCGGCTTTGCGTCGGCTGGAAGGCCTTTACGCAGTGCGCATCGCAGTAGGGCGAGCCGACCTTCGGCGGATGGCCGCAGAAGTGGAACTCCGAGGTCGACGGATCGCCGATCGGCCACTTGCACATCCGATCTGAGATCGTGAGCACGGTCGTCTTGCGGCCGTGTTCGTCGATCAGAGGTTCCTTTTCGACGATCGGGACCTGGACCATCGGCGCGGGGCGCGGGCGCGCGACGCGGCGCGCGATCTGCACCCGTGGCCGTTCGGCCCTGGCCGGCGTGGCGCGGCCCGCCAGGCCTAGCCGGTGCACCTTGCCAATGACCGCGTTGCGTGTGACGCCGCCAAGCTGGCGCGCGATCTGGCTGGCGCTCAAGCCCTCAGCCCAAAGTTGCTTCAACTGTTCGACGCGTTCGTCCGTCCAGCCCATTTCGTTAGTCCCTCCGCTCGGACAGAGAATGGTTAAGGCGACCTATAGTAGGCGAGCGAAGGAGAGGCACAACAGGTTTTGCTTGGTACTAGATATAGTTATTGGGGATTGTTGTGCTCCGAGCACAATGGTTAACGAATCAGCCCGAATCGTTGACATCATACGGTACGCCACCCATTAGTGAGCCTTTGGCGGGAAACCTGGGGTTTCCGCCGTGCAGAAGCTTGAGGAAAACCTGGTGATAACGCCCGTTCTACCGACCTACGCCCGCGCGCCTGTCGCATTCGAGAGGGGGGAGGGTCCGTACATCTTCGCGACTGACGGGCGACGTTTTCTCGATTTCGGCGCTGGGATCGCGGTCAACGGTCTTGGTCACGCGCATCCGCATTTGGTCGCGGCGCTAGGGGCGCAGGCGGCGAAGCTTTGGCACACGTCGAATGTCTATCAGGCGCCGGGGCAAGAGCGGTTGGCCGCGCGTCTCGTGGCGGCGACGTTCGCGGATACGGTCTTCTTCTGCAATTCGGGCGCCGAGGCACTCGAGTGCGCGATCAAGATGGCGCGCAAGTATCACGCCGCGAAGGGCGTGCCGGAGCGCTATCGGCTGATCACGTTCGAAGGTGCATTTCATGGCCGGACGCTGGCCACCATCGCGGCCGGCGGGCAGAAAAAATATCTCGAAGGCTTCGGGCCGGCGGTTGATGGCTTCGATCAGGTGAAGCTCGGCGATCTGGACGCAGTAAAGAAGGCAATCGGGCCGCATACCGCGGGCATTCTGATCGAGCCCATTCAAGGCGAGGGCGGCATTCGGCCGGCGACGCCTGAGTTCATGCGGGCGCTGCGTGCGCTTTGCGACGAGCATGGGCTGTTGCTTGTGCTCGACGAAGTGCAGAGCGGCATGGGTCGGACGGGCAAGCTCTTTGCGCACGAATGGAGCGGCGTCACGCCGGACATCATGGCGGTGGCGAAGGCGCTGGGTGGTGGTTTTCCGGTTGGCGCTTGCCTGGCGACCGAAAGGGCTGCGGCCGGCATGACGGCCGGGGCGCATGGTTCGACGTTCGGCGGTAATCCGCTGGCGATGGCGGTTGCCAATGCTGTGCTCGATGTCGTGCTTGAGCCCGGGTTCCTGGAGCACGTGAACAAAGTCGCGAACTATCTGAAGCAGCAGCTCGCGATGGTGGCGGATAAGAACCGCGACGTGATCGAAGAAGTTCGCGGCGAGGGGTTGATGCTGGGTCTGAAGTGCAAGGTGACGAACACGCAGTTGGTCGATGCGCTGCGCGAGCGCGGGATGTTGGCGCTGGGCGCAGGTGACAATGTTGTGCGCCTGTTGCCGCCGCTGATCATCAACGAAGAGCACGTACGCGAGGCGGTCGGGATCTTGAACGACGCGTGCTTGAGCTTGACCCATCAGCCGGCGAAAGAAGCGGCGAAATGAGCGCGCCGAAACATTTTCTCGATCTTGATGCTTTCGATGCGAAGACGCTGAGGCGGCTGATCGACGACGCGAAGCGGATGAAGAACGCGCGCAACGGCCGGCCGAAGGGCGCGCCGGACGACGAGGCGCCGCTCAAGGGGCGGATGCTGGCGTTGTTGTTCGAGAAGCCTTCGACGCGCACGCGCATTTCGTTCGATGTCGGCATGCGGCAGTTGGGCGGCGAGGCGATGTTCCTCGACGGACGCGACATGCAGTTCGGGCACGGCGAGACGGTGGGCGATACGGCGCGGGTGTTGTCGCGCTACGTCGATGCGATCGTGTTGCGCTCGAAGCGGCATCAAAGCTTGCTTGAGCTGGCGGCGGCAGCCACCGTGCCGGTGATTAACGGGCTGACCGATAAGACGCATCCCTGTCAGCTGATGGCCGATATCATGACGTTCGAGGAGCATCGCGGGCCGATCAAGGGTCAGGTGGTCACGTGGTCGGGCGCCGGCAACAATGTCTGCGCATCGTGGATTCACGCTGCCGTTCGTTTCGGGTTCGAATTGCGGGTCGCTTGTCCGGCGGAAGCCGAGCCGGACGCGAAGCTGACCCAATGGGCGGCCAAGGAGGGCGGCAAGGTTCATATCGTGCGCGACCCTTACGAGGCCGTGTCCGGAACCGCTGCCGTTATCACGGACACGTGGGTGCAGATGTCGGAGGCCGATCAACTTGGCGAAGGCGGCACGCGCTCGCGGCACAACGTGCTGGCGCGCTACCGGGTCGACGAGCGGTTGATGCAGGCTGCGGGTAAGGCCACGATCTTCATGCATTGCTTGCCGGCGCACCGGGGCGAAGAGGTCAGTGACGGGGTGCTCGACGGACCGCAGTCGGTCGTGTTCGACGAGGCCGAAAACAGGCTGCACTCGCAAAAGGCGGTGCTCGCCTGGGCGATGACGTGACCGAGCCGGACTTCGTTCGCAGCTTCCAAATCGAAGGGATGAACGTCCGCGGGCGGATCGTGCATCTGACCGACCTCGCCGATCGCGTGATCGCGGCGCACGGTTATCCCGACAGCGTGTCGAGCGTCGTCGGGGAAGCCTTGGCGCTCGCGGCGCTGTTGGGGGCGTCGCTGAAGTTCGACGGGACGCTGACACTGCAGACGCGCAGCAACGGACCGGTGCGGCTGATCGTGGCGGATTACACGACGCCGGGGGTCATTCGTGCATGCGCGACGTTCGATCGTGACGCAGTCGAGCGGCTGGGGGCTGCGCCGGCGTTCGCGGACCTGGTCGGGGAAGGGTCGCTGGCGATCACGATCGATCAGGGCGCGGATATGGAGCGCTACCAGGGGATCGTGCCGTTGGAGGGTGCGGGGCTCGCCGACGGGGCAATGAGTTATTTCGAACTATCGGAACAGATTCCGACACGGATTCGGCTGGGCGTCGCGACGCTGAGCGCGCGCGGTGCCGAAGGTGCGCGTTGGCGTGCCGGCGGGATCGTCATTCAGAATTTGGCGGCCTTGGGTGGGCACAACGCGCCGGCGGCTGCTGACGACAGGTCGGACGATTGGGTTCGCGCGGCGGCCTTGTTTTCGACGGTCGAGCGGCACGAGCTGGTCGATCCGCAGGTCGAGGCGGAGCGCTTGCTCTACCGGTTGTTCCACGAAGACGGCGTGCGGGTGTTCGAGCGGCAACCGTTGTCGTTCGGCTGCCGGTGCAGCGCCGAGCGGGTGGCTTCGGTGCTGTCGCAATATCCGACGGTCGAGTTGATGGAGCTGACCGGCGACGACGGTCAGATCCGAGCGACCTGCGAGTTTTGCTCGACCGAGTATCGCTTTTCGCCGGACTCGTTTCAGCCGGCGCAAACCTGATCCATCAAGCGGCGCATGAAGGTCACGCAGGCGTCGACTTGGCTGAGTTCGATGAACTCGTTCGGTTTGTGCGCTTGCAGGATGTTGCCGGGGCCGCAGACGACGCTGGGAATGCCGGCCTCTTGGAACAAGCCTGCTTCGGTGCCATAGGCGACCGCTTCGGCGTGGTTGCGGCCGGTGAGTTGCTTGGCGAAGGCTTCGGCAGGGCAGCCGTCGACGGCGACGAGCGCGGGCACGTGGGCGCGCGGCTTGGTCACGATGTCGGCCTCGGGAGCGATGCGGCGCAGGCGGGGGAGGACTTTCTCCTGCGTGTGCGCGACGAAGCGGTCGACGATGTCGTCACGGCTCGTTCCGGGCAGATAGCGGAACTCCCATTGGAACGTGCAGTGACGCGCGAGGATGTTGAGCGCGGTGCCGCCTTCGATGGTGGAGGATTGCACGGTCGTGTACGGCGGGTCGAAGCGGCCCGACGGGTCGCCGCGCTCGCGCATTTCCTCAGCGAGCTTATCCAAATGCATGATGAGTTCGGCGGCGACCATGACGGCGTTCACGCCTTTGTCGGTTTGGCTTGAATGCGCCTCGCGGCCGGTGACGGTGGTGCGGAACGAACGGATGCCCTTGTGGGCGTTCACGACCTTCATGTCGGTCGGCTCGCCGATGATGGCGAGCTTCGGCCTGGGTAAGGTCTTGACGATATCGGCGATCATCGGGCGGACGCCCAGGCAGCCGACTTCTTCGTCGTAGGAGAGCGCGATATGGATCGGCGTCTTGACCTTGCGCTTGACGAACTCCGGCAGGAGGGCAAGCGCGACGGCGGAGAATGTCTTCATGTCCGACGTGCCGCGGCCGTAGAGCTTGCCGTCTTTCTCGACCACCTTGAACGGATCGGTGTCCCAGGGTTGATCATCGACCGGCACGACGTCGGTGTGGCCGGAGAGAATGATGCCGCCGGGCTCGTTCGGACCGAGCGTGATGAGGAGGTTCGACTTTGTGCCGTCCGCGTTCGGGATGCGCTTCGGCTCAAGCCCGTGCGCGCGAACGTAGTCTTCGACGAATTCGATCAGGTGCAGGTTCGAGCTACGGCTGGTGGTGTCGAACGCGATCAGGCGCTCGATCATCTCGCGGGGGGTGAATTGAGAGGGGGCCAAGCCCGGCTCCTTCAGCGCTGTCTTACGGTAGCATAGTGGCCGACTCTTGGATTGGCAATTATTGACAATTCGATGTATTCTGGCGGGATATGGAGCGAGCAATGCCGACGCGCAACATCAATCTCACGAAGCAAATCGACGACTTTGTCGAGAAGAATGTCTCGACTGGTCAGTACCAAAATGCGAGCGAGGTGGTGCGTGACGCGTTGCGCCTTCTGAAGTCGCGCCAGCAGGAAGACAAGCTGAAGCTTCAGCGATTGCGTGAGGCTGTAGACGTTGGTGTGAGGGCGATTGACGCGGGGGATTACATCGAGCTCAGTCGAGATGAGATTGGGCCGTGGTTGTCAACCTTGGGCCGCGCCAAGACCGGTAAGCGGCGCCAGCGGAAGTGACCGGTGGTGCAGGTTCGGCTGTCCGGTCCAGCGCAGGCCGATCTTGATCGCATCTTGCAGCGCAGTCTTGACGTGTTTGGCGAAAGTGCGCGCGACCGCCTCGAAGAATTGCTGAAAGCCGGCCTTCAACTCATTGCTGATGATCCCTGGCGCGGGCGGCGCCGAGACGACATCAGCCGGGACCTTCTTACGTTTCATTTGTCATTGGCACGGCGCAGCGCGCGCAAACGAGGTGCGACCGTTACGCATCCTCGGCATCTGTTCGTCTACCATGTGCCAAACACTGACGTGGTCGAGATTCTACGCGTTCTGCACGACGCCATGGACCTGGCGCAGCACCTTCCGGGTGGAGCGTAGGGCTAGCCGTCGAGGCTCGAGGCAGGGTTACCGATGATCGTCAGGAACTCGCGGCGCGTCATGGGGTCTTTGCGGAAGGCGCCAAGCATGGTGGAGGTCACCATGGTGACGCCCGGCTTGTGGACGCCGCGCGTGGTCATGCACTGGTGTTGGGCTTCGATGACGACGGCAACGCCTTTCGGTTCCAGCACCTTTTGGATGCAGTTCGCGATTTGGGCGTTCATCTTTTCCTGCACTTGCAGGCGGCGGGCGTAGGCTTCCACCACACGGGCGAGTTTGGAGATGCCGACGACGCGGTTCGTGGGCAGGTAGGCGACGTGCGCTTTGCCGATGATCGGGGCGAGGTGGTGTTCGCAGTGCGACTCGAAGCGGATGTCGCGCAGCACGATCATCTCGTCGTAGCCCTCGACCTCTTCGAACGTGCGTTTCAGATAGTCCTCAGGGTCATTGCCGTAGCCGGAGAACCAGTCCTCGAAGGCGCGGGCGACGCGGGCGGGGGTGTCGCGCAGGCCTTCGCGCGCGGGGTCGTCGCCGGCCCAGCGCAGCAGCGTTTCGATCGCGGCTTCGGCTTCGTCGCGGCTGGGGCGGAGGGTTTCGACGATCTTCGGTTTCGTCGCGTTCTTGCGGATCGCGGTCGCCATCAGTGCTTCACTCCTCGTAGTCCGGTACCTGCAGAGCGCCGGGCGGGTTCAGGCAGTACGCCCGAAACCAAGGCCTGGATCAAAGCACTCGGAGCTATGATTTCAATAGAGGGTTTGGTGAATTTCGCGTGCGCCCCTGTTGATGCGCCGAAATCGGCGCATCACCGTATTCCACACGAGGCGGTGGGGTTAGTGAACCCGGCGGACTTCGTGCGGGCTGTCGAGCGGGAAGAGCGGAATGTCGATTTGAAACGCCTCACCCTCGGCGGTTTGCATCTGGTAGGCGCCCAGCATCATCCCTGACGGCGTCTCCAGCGGCGTGCCGGACTTGTACTCGAACTTCTCGCCCGGGCGCAGGATCGGCTGCTGGCCGACGACGCCGGCGCCCTTAACTTCGATCGTGCGGCCGTTGGCGTCGATAATGCGCCAGTAACGAGCGCGCAGCTGCACCGTGTCGGCGCCGCCGTTTTCGATCAGGACCGTATAGGCCCAAAAGAAATGGTTGTTATCGGGCGCGGATTGGTCGGCCAAAAAGGCCGGCTGCACCGATACCGTGATTTGACGCGTCGTGCGTTGGAACATGGTGCCCCCGCTCGCCCCCTGAACCGGCGCGACGTCCGCCAGCTCCATCCCTGTTTCCCGCTTCATGGCTCTACCGTTACTTCCGACTTCACTGAGTTCGCAACAAAGCAATTATCGTGCGCAGCGTGATGAAGCTCGGAAATCTCTTGGGCCGATGGTTGACGGTCGCCCGAATAGGTCACTTTGGGCCGTAGTGTGACACGGCTGACCCAGTATTTGCCTTGGGCGTTCTTCTCCATGACCCCAACCGCCTCATCAACGTAACTATCGATGGTGAAGCGCTTGCGGGCGGCGACGGCCAAAAATGTCAACATGTGACAAGTCGAGATCGAGGCCACGAACGCTTCCTCGGGATTGACGCGGTTGGCCTCGCCTTTGAACTCGGGCGCGGCCGACCACGCCACGACTTCGCCGCCGCCGAACGTGACATCGTGGGCGCGGTTGTAGGTCTCGTACGTGAAGTCGGCGGAAGTGCGCCGCCAGACCGTGGTCGCGCGGTATTCGTGCATTGTTGGGTCCCCTAAACCGCTTTCAGCGCCTGCGAGAGGTCGTGTGCCAAATCGGCCGGGTCTTCGAGACCGACCGAGAGCCTCATCAGGCCCGCAGTCACACCCAACTCCGCGCGGGCCTCCGGCGTCAAGCGATAGTGGGTTGTGGTTGCCGGATGCGTGATCAATGACTTGGCATCGCCGAGATTGTTCGAGATGTCGATTAGCTTCAGCGCATTGGCGAACCGGAAGGCTGCTTCCTTACCGCCATCGATCTCGAAGGTTACCAACGAGCCACCGAGGCCCATTTGCGCGCGCGCGAGGGCTGCTTGCGGGTGATCGGGGCGGCCGGGGTAGACGACCTTCGTCACTTTTGGCTCGCGGGCGAGCACATCGGCTACAGCGGCTGCGTGTTCGCACATTGCGCGCACGCGCAGGTCGAGCGTCTCGAGCGACTTGATCAGCACCCAAGCGTTGAAGGGGCTCAGGCTCGGGCCGGTGTTGCGGATGAATGAGAGCAAGTGGTCGGTCAGGAACTTCTCGTCGCAGAGGATCGCGCCGCCGAGGCAACGGCCTTGGCCGTCGATGTGCTTCGTCGCGGAGTAAACGACGATGTCGGCGCCGTATTCCATCGGGCGCTGTAGCACCGGGGTTGCGAAGACATTGTCTACGATCAGGCGGGCGCCCGCTTTGTGCGCGATCTCTGCGACGGCTTTGAGGTCGATGATTTCAAGCGTGGGGTTCGCCGGCGTTTCGAGAAACAGCACTTTCGTTTGCGGGCGCACTGCCGCGCGCCAGGCTTCCAAGTTCGTTCCGTCGACCAGTGTCGAGGCGATGCCGTAGCGGGGCAGGACGTCTTCGATCACATAGCGGCAGCCGCCGAACATCGCGCGCGAGGCGATGACGTGGTCGCCGGTGCGCAGATGGCAGAGCAGAGCCGTCGTGACGGCGGCCATGCCGGTCGCGGTGGCGCGGCAGGCAGGCGCACCTTCGATCAGCGCCATACGCTCTTCGAACATGGCGACGGTCGGGTTGCCAAAGCGGGAATACATGAAGCCCTGCTCTTCGCCCTTGAAGCGGGCTTCGGCGGATTCGGGGCTGTTGTAGGCGAAGCCGGACGTTAGGTAGAGGGCTTCCGAGGTTTCGCCATTGGCGGACCGTTTCAGGCCGCCGCGCACGAGGCGCGTTTTGAGGCCGTATTTGTGGCCCTGCTGCAATTCTCCCATCGTCGCGTACTCCGAATACAAAAAACCCCGGACCAGGGGGCAAGCCCATAGCCAGGGTCGGAGGTCACGCGACCCGGCCTTTTAGCTGTTTGTTTAACGTGGCCGCGAAGCTGACCGGCTCAAATCACCACGAGGGCGCAACTTATGCGGGGGCTCTCTCCCGCGCAAGGGTTGGGGACATTCAGCCGCGCCACTTTGAACGCCGGGGCTCCTGGCCTAAAACCCTTGCCATGGCTCAATCCTCGACCTTGTTCACGCCCAGCGACGATGGCGAAAGCACACGCGGGCATTCGACCGGCATCCTGCCCGCCAGTCACCTGCGCGGCATGATCCAGCGCGGACGCTTGCAGGCGTTGAAGGATATCGAAGACGCGCAGATCCAGCCGGCGAGCTTGGACTTGCGGTTGGGCGCCGTCGCCTGGCGCATCCGGGCCAGTTTCTTGCCGGGGCCGGAGTCTTCGGTGAAGAGCCGGATCGAGCAACTGGCATTGCACCAGATCGATCTCACAAAGGGGGCGGTGTTCGAAGCGGGGTGCGTCTATATCGTGCCGCTGCTTGAGAGCGTGGCGTTGCCCTATCGCGTGTCGGGGATCGCGAACCCGAAGAGTTCGACCGGGCGGCTCGACGTGTTCACGCGTTTGATCACGGACCGGGCGAAGGAGTTCGACCGGATCGAGCCCGGTTATGAAGGGCCGCTTTATGCGGAGGTGAGCCCGCGCTCGTTTTCCATTTTAGTGCGTGAAGGATCGCGCCTCAATCAGCTTCGCCTGCGGCGCGGGTCGCCGCCGTTTTCGGATACGGAGCTCAAGCGGCTGCAAGAAGAGCAGGGGATTGTCGCGGGCGACGCCGACATCTCGAACGGGATCGCGCTTACCGTCGACCTGAAGGGTTGGGACGGCCTGGTCGGGTATCGGGCGAAGCGGCATGCCGGCTTGATCGATGTCGATAAGCCCGGCGTGCACGATGTCGGCGATTTTTGGGAGCAAGTGCGCGCGCGGCCGGACGCGACGATGGTGCTCGATCCGAACGAGTTTTACATCTTGGCGTCGCGCGAGGCGGTGTCGATCCCGCCGGAATACGCGGCGGAGATGGTGCCGTACAATCCGTTGGTCGGCGAGTTCCGGGTGCACTATGCGGGGTTCTTCGATCCGGGCTTCGGTTATTCCGGCGCCGGTGGTGCGGGTTCGCGCGCCGTACTGGAAGTACGCAGCCACGAGGTGCCGTTTATTCTGACGCACGGGCAGATCGTCGGGCGTCTGGTGTTCGAGCGATTGACCGAGCCGCCGGAGCGCGTCTACGGGCAAGGCGTGGGCTCGAATTATCAGGGGCAGGGACTGAAGTTGTCGAAGCATTTCCGGGTTTGAGCACGATGCAGGCGCTGGCTGTGTGGCCGATCGTGCTCGCGGTCGCGACCTATTCGACCTATCAGGTGCTGCTGAAGTCGGCGCGGGCAGAGGTCAATATTCTCGGCCTTTTGACGGTCGCCTATCTGGCGGCATTCGTTTGCGCGGGGACTTTGTGGCTGCGCAATCAGGAGCTTGGCCTCAACCGGCTTGAGGCGCGCGACGTGATCACGGGGGCTCTGATCGGTCTTTCGATCGTCGGCATCGAGTTCGGATTTGCGGCGGCGTTTCGCTCCGGCTGGCCGCTCAACACGGCGGGTGCGATCGTCAACGTGGCGGCGGCGCTGTTGATGGTGCCGGTCGGCTATCTTATCTTTGCCGAAGGGATGAGCGTGGCGAAGGCGTTGGGCCTTTTGATGTGCTGCGGCGGGTTGGTGCTGATCGCGCGCGGTTAGGCTTTGCAGCTGCCGCCGCCCAGGACGCAGAACTTTGCGCAGTGCGGGTGGTTCAGCTTCACCGGCGCCAGCGCGTCGGCGAGCCGTGGTCCCAGCTCGAATTGCTTGTCATAGGGCAACAGCGTGCAGGCGAGGACTGCGGGTGAGGCAGCGCCCCTGCGCTTCACGATCATGCGGCTTGCGGCGCACATCATGTTGTCGGGGCTCTTGCTCAAGATGCGCCAGCAGTCGACAGTGATTTCGGGGACATCGACGCGGGCGTCCATCTCCGGGAAGATCACCAGGGCGGCGGGGTCGCTCGCATCAATAGCGAGGTTCTCGCCGGCGAATAAGGCGGTATAGCCAGCGCGCATGTCTTCGTCCTTGTCGCCCCAGCGCAGGCGGCCGGCGATGGCGGTTTGGACGCTCTGATCGCGCAGCCAACGTAGGCCCGACAATGTCTCCTCGAATGTGCCCGGTCCACGTTCCTCGTCGTGGAGTTCTTTGCGCCAATGGTCGAGGCTAACGCGCAGCACGAGTTTCGTGTGGTAGCGGTGGTTCAAGTCGACGAGGGCCGCTTGCACGCGCGGGCGCATCATCGGCTTCATGGCGTTCGTCAGGACGAGCGCTTCGTAGCCGCGCGACAGGGTTATTTGCAGAATCGCCGCAATGTCCGGGTTCATGAACGGCTCCCCGCCGGTGAAGCCGACGGTCTTCGGACGCTGGTTCAAACGCTCGGCCTCGTCGAGATAGGCCGCGACTTCTGTCGCGGTCAGGTAGACGAGGCGGTCATTCGTGGGCGAGGACTCGATGTAGCAGTTCTTGCACTCGATGTTGCAGAGCGTGCCGGTATTGAACCAAAGCGTTTCAAGCCGTTTCAAGGCCACCGATGCACGGCGCTCGCCCTTGGCGGTCGTATCCGGGTCCCGGAATTTGCCGGGAACGAGCGGTTTGAAGGCCTTCGGGACGGGGACGTTCTGGTTCATACGCGCAGTCGTATCAGAGGGTGCTTCACAGGCGGCAGGACACGATGCTATCAAATCGGCGTGTTTGGGACCATGCGGGTGTAGCTCAATGGTAGAGCAGAAGCTTCCCAAGCTTACGACGAGGGTTCGATTCCCTTCACCCGCTCCAGCCTTCGCCTAACGGCTTCCGCCTGCGCCAAGGTTTCGGCGGACGGGTCGGTTTGCCCGCCAGATTCGTTCCCGTGGAGATGCCATGGCCATTGATGCGGCATCCCACACGCCTACTTCGGTTGTGATCGAGGAACTGCTGCGTCAGGCGCCGGCGGATTTTGTTACGCTTGAGTGGTTGATCGGGACGCTGCGCGAGCGGTCGTTCGGACTTGTGATGTTGGTGATGGCGCTTGTCGCGTTGGTTCCGGGCGCGTCGACGTTTGTCGGGGTCTTGCTCGCTTATCCTGCGATCCAGATGATTTTGGCGCGGCCTGGGCCGACGTTGCCGGCGTTCATCGCGGAGCGTCAGGTTTCGACCGCGCGCGTGGCCGCGATGTTCGGCCGGGCGGCGGGTGTGCTCAAGTGGCTGGAGCGTTTTATCCGTCCGCGTTGGCCGACGCCGTTCGAGGCGACGAAGCGGGTCGTGGGTGTTGTCGTGCTGCTGCTGGCGCCGACGCTGATCTGGCCGTTTCCGTTCGGACACGTGATCCCGTCGCTGGTGATCGGGCTGTTGTCGCTCGCTTATCTGGAAGAGGACGGGGTGTTGTTGTGCATCGGGCTTGCGGCGGCAGTGCTGTCGCTGGCGATCACGGGGCTTACCGTGTGGGCGGGGATTCGCGTGGTTGATTGGTTGTAGCGGCTCGGCGTTACGCTACGCGTCTGGGGCGCCGATCGCCGTGTCGACGGCGTGGTGGCCTCCGCGGGCGGATCGACGCCAGAACTCACGCCGCCGACACCGGGGGCGCGTCAGCGAAGCGAAGACCGCGCACTGCGAGCGTCCATCTCGGCGCACGGCGGCAGATGGGCCTCTTCCACAAGCGGACATTCGTGGAGCAGTTAACGACCTATGGTCCGGTGTGGCTCGCCGCGCGGATCGCACCGTCTTTCGTGAATTCGAGGCAGGACTGGCTCTTTACACATGACGTGACGGCGCCTGTTGGATGAATAAATGGGATTTTTCCCATTTATGGGAGTGTTGTCAAAATTCGGAAGATCGCTAAACTCGTCCCCGAGACTTAACAGCGCTGACGCGGAGCCGACATGGAACTGATCGCAACCCTTCTCGTGACAATGGTGGCTACGGCCACGGCGATCGGTCCGATGTTCGCCGACTTCAACAAGACCCACGCCACCAACCCCCTGTGGCCGCCACATGCGCGCTTTCACGTGGTGTGGCAGGTGCTCTGCCAGGCGGGCGTTGCGGGGTTCATCCTCTACATTCTCTGGGTCGCCGAGTTCGAAGGGCATTTGTTGCTCGCGGCCCTGATGAACTTCAACTGGGGCATTTCGTTCTTCCTGACGTTGTTCAACATGAAGCGGTTCGAGGGCACGTTGGCGGACGTCAATGGCATTCCGCCGTTCAAGTTCAACATTGGCGGAAAGATCCGCAAGGTTGACACGAACCTCTTTGGCGCCACGATCCTCATGTCGCTCAACACCATAGCCACGATACTGCTGTTGCAGTGATCGCCTTATCGCGGAGACAGATTGAGATGGGTGTACAAGGCATCTTTGCCTCCGAGGTTCGTGACCAGGGCAAGAGTGCCCGCACGCGCGCCCGCCTGATGGATGCGGCCGTCGGTGTGTTCGCCCGCGTCGGCGTCGAGGCGGCCTCGGTGAATGAAATCGCGCAGGCTGCTGATGTCGCCAACGGCACGTTCTACCTGCATTTCAAGGACAAGGACGAGATCGTCAGCGTCGTGGCCTATCGCATCGCCGGTGATATCGCACGGCAGCTCGACGAGGCCATGGTCGATATGGACGACGCAGTGGAGCGCACAAGCTTCGGGACGCGACAGTTCATCGACATTGCCTGCAGCGAGCCCGAATGGGGATGGGCGCTATTCCGCGCCGTCTGGTTCTTGCCCGAGTTGCGCAAAGTCTCGAACGAATATCTGAAGGCTGACCTTCGGCGCGGCGTTCGCCAAGGCGTGTTCACGGTCACGATCGACAGGTTCCTGATCAACACTTATGCGTCCATGTTGCTCTCCGCCTTACAGGGCCGCCTCTCCGGAGACGCTGACAAGGACGCCGGCTCGCGCGTTTCCGAGCTTCAGTTGCGCATGCTCGGTGTTCCTGCCGCCAAAGCGAAGAAGGCGGCGTGGCGCAAGATCGAGCCGCTGAAACTCAGGGCGAGTGTCGCCCTTGAAGGACTTATGCAGAAGAAAGAGTAAGGGACCCGAGTTCAGGCAGCTTGCAGTGTCCTTCGAGTTCGAGAACCGGCTTGCCGCGATGTCCCGCCAATTAAGCGTCTGGGGCGCCAACAACGGTGTCGAGGGCGTGGTGACCTTCGCGGTCCATGCAGGCGAGCAGTTCACGTTTGATGCGGGCGATGAGGCCGGGGCCTTCGTAGGTTAGTGCTGTGTAGAGCTGCACGAGCGTCGCGCCGGCCTTGATTTTTGCGTAAGCGTCGGCGCCCGACGAAATGCCGCCGACGCCGATCAGCGTGATCTTGCCTTGGGTGAGGCGGCGGACTTGGCGCAGCACCGCTGTCGCACGGACAAAGAGCGGTGCGCCGGAAAGGCCGCCGGTTTCGTTGGCGTGTCGGCTCTTCAACGTTGAGGGCCGTGCGATCGTCGTGTTCGAGACGATGAGGCCGTCGAGCTTGTGCGCGAGGGCGAGCTCGGCGATGTCGGCGCAGGCGTGATCGTCGAGGTCGGGGGCGATCTTCACCAGCAGCGGCACCGCGCGCGGAAGTTTCGCGCGGGCTTCGCCCAGAGCGGTCAACAGCGTTTGCAACTCCGACTTGTTTTGCAGTCCGCGCAGGCCCGGCGTGTTGGGTGAAGAGATGTTCACAGTCACGTAACTTGCGAGAGGTGCTAGTTCTGTGAGGCCGGTCACATAGTCTGCCACGCGATCAGACGCGTCCTTGTTCGCGCCGATGTTGATTCCGCGGATGCCTGCACGACCCTGTAGTCGCGTCAGACGTGTGCGGGCGGTCGCAAGACCTTCGTTGTTAAAGCCCAAACGGTTGATTACCGCACGGTCTTCGCGCAATCGGAAGATGCGCGGCTTCGGATTTCCTTCCTGTGGGCGCGGTGTGACGGTGCCCGCTTCAACGAAGCCGAAGCCAAAGCTTAACATCGCTTCGGTTGCAGCCGCGTTCTTATCGAACCCTGCGGCGAGTCCGATTGGATTGGGGAAATCGAGTCCCAGCGCTTGTACGCGCAGCCGCGGATCATCAGGCTCAGGGTTCGGTTCGCCGTCGAAGCGGCTCAGCGCGTTGATCGTGAGCGTGTGTGCGAACTCCGGATCGAGACGGGTCAACACCGGCCGGCCAAGAGTGGAAAGCACGCGGAGGAGTTTCATCGTGTTAGGATCGGAATCACAGACAGTGGCGTTGGCGAGTTGACCTCGATGTTGTCGCACAAGCAAATCTGGGGCGCCATTGACGCGCTTGCCGCACGTCACGGGCACTCGTCGTCCGGGCTGGCGCGCGCCGCGGGGCTTGACCCCACCACGTTCAACAAGAGCAAGCGCTTGGGGCCCGAGGGGCGGTTACGCTGGCCATCGACGGAGAGCCTGTCGAAGATTTTGCAGGTGACGGGGGCGAGCCTCGACGATTTCGTCTCGCTGGTTTCGCGTGGTGGCGGCGCGAAAGCTGGGTCGCGGATGCTGCCGGTTCTGAAGATGAAAGAAGCGGCGAAGAAGAGAGTGTTCGACGGCGATGGACTGCCGGTCTTGAAGGCTTGGGACCGGATGGCGTTTCCGGATCTGACCGATCAGGGGGCGTTTGCGCTTGAGGTTTCGAACGACGCGGCGGCGCCGGTTTATCAAATCGGCGATGTGGTTGTGATCTCGCCCGATGCGGAAGTGCGGCGCGGCGATCGCGTGGTGGTCAAAGCCTCCGACGGCGTTTTGGTCATGCGCTTCGTGCGGCAAACCGCGAAGCGGGTGGAATTGAAGTCCCTCAATCCATCGCTGCCGGATCGGGTGGTAGAGCGCGCTGGTGTCGAGTGGGTCGCGCGGATCGTGTGGGCACGGAGTTAGGGCTTCGGCGGGTAGCCCTGAAATTTGCGGACGAGGGGTTCGATTTCTGTGGTGTTGCCGGTTTTGAGGACGGCCATTAGCTCATCGGCGCGCTTGCGCGTGAACAGGGTCAAGGCGTCGCCGCGCGGATCTTTGTAGCCGGCTTCGAGCGCTTGCAGCGCTTCGGTGCGGAACTCGTCGGCATCGAGCGCCAAGATCGATAGCGCGAAGTGGAAGTGGAGAAGCAGGTTTCCCGGATCACCGGCGAGCGCTTCGCGAAAGGCTTTCAGGCCTTCGGTGCGGCTGGCACCGTAGGTGACTTCGGCGAGGACGGGGCCCGCACGGTGGACGATTTCCAAGTGCCAGGCGCCGAGCGACGCCTTTGCCCACGAGCTCAACGGATCAAGTTCGAGCGCTTTGTCAATCGCTTGGCGGCCTTTCTCGGGCAAGCGCTCGGATTGCGCATCCATGGCACCCAAGAAGCGGCCGCGAAAGCCCATGGCGATCGCGAGCTGCACGTAGGCTTCGGCGTATTTCGGGTCGCGATCGATCGCGCTTTGAGCGATTGTCTCGGCGACGGTCAAGCAGGGTTCGCAATAGACGCCGTCGCGCATAATCGCGCCAGCGATCAGCGCGCGGGCGGCGAACGTTAGCGCTTCGGCGGAGCCGTCGGCTTCGGCGATGTTGGCGGCGCTGGCGAAGCGGCCGTCGAGATAAGCCGTCTCCGCTTTGGGCGGAATGCCGGCCTGCGCCGTGCCGGCGAGGAGCAACGAAAAGGCAGCGACGCGGGACCACTTCATGAGCGAGAGTTTAGGCCCAAGGCGCGCGATTTGTCAGGTTAGGAATTTGCCGTCCAGGCCGTCGCGGATCAGTTTGGCGGTGTTCGTCACACCGTAAAGGACGGCGAAAGAGCCGAAACGGGGGCCTTGTTCTTGGCCGAAGAGGACCTCGTAGAGCCCCTTGAACCAGTCGCGCAGCGGTTCGAACTGGTGCTTCTTTCCGACTTCGTAGACCTGAAATTGAACGGCCTCGCCGTCGGTCACGCCGGCCAACGTGTCGAAGATGGCGGCGAGATCTTCCATCGCGGCGCGTTCTTTGGCGGTCGGGGCGCGGTACTTCTTCTTCGGTTTCACGAAGTCTTCGTAGTAGCGGATTGCGTAGCCGACGAGGCGGTCGAGCGACGGGTTGTCCTTTGGGTTTGCATGCGGCGCATACTGGCGAATGAAGCCCCAAAGAATTTCCGGCGTCGAAGCGGCGGATGCCGAGACGAGATTGAGCAGCAGCGCGAAGGAGACCGGCCACGGCTCTTGCGGCGGGTTGCCGGCATGGAGATGCCAGACGGGGTTCTCCAAACGCTCGGCTTCGCTTTGGCTCTGATACTTGTCGAGGTGCGCGACGTAGTCGTCGACCTCTTTCGGGATCGCGTCGAAGTAGAGGCGCTTGGCGGTCTTCGGCTTGTTGTACATGAAGAGCGCGAGGCTCTCCGGCGCCGAATAGGTCAGCCACTGCTCGACGGCGATGCCGTTGCCCTTCGACTTCGAAATCTTCTCGCCCGCTTCGTCGAGGAAGAGTTCGTAGACGTAATTGACCGGCGGTTCGACGCCGAGCGCCTTGCAGATTTTCGCGTAGAGCGGTTGGTTCGGCAGGTGGTCTTTGCCGAACATCTCGAAGTCTATGCCCAGTGCCGCCCAGCGCATGCCGAAGTCGGGCTTCCACTGCATCTTGGCGTGGCCGCCGGTGACGGTTTGCGTGATCTCTTCGCCGTCTTCGTCGTCGAACGTGATCGTGCCCGCGTTCGCGTCGTGACGCTTCAGCGGCACGTAGAGCACGCGCCCGGTCTTCGGCGAGATCGGTAAGAAGGGGCTATAGGTCTTGCGGCGCTCTTCGCCCAAGGTGGGCAGCATGATCGCCATGATCTTGTCGTAGACGCTGAGCGCTTTCAGCAGCATCGCGTCGAACTTGCCGGACTTGTAGGCGTCGGTTGCCGAGATGAATTCGTATTCGAAGCCGAAACCGTCGAGGAACGAGCGCAGCATCGCGTTGTTGTGATGCGCGAAGCTTTCGTGCGTGCCGAACGGGTCGGGGACCGAGGTCAGCGGTTTTTGCATGTGCTCGCGGAGCATGTCTTGGTTCGGGACGTTGTCCGGCACCTTGCGCATGCCGTCCATGTCGTCGGAGAACGCGATCAGGCGCGTCGGCTTGTCGGAAATTTCTTGGAACGCGCGGCGCACCCAGGTCGTGCGCGCGACTTCGCCAAACGTACCGATGTGCGGAAGGCCGGAGGGGCCGTAGCCGGTTTCGAACAGGACATAGGGTTTCTTCTTGCCCGCAGCCTCGTCGCGTTGCACGCGCTCGAGCAGCTTGCGCGCTTCTTCGAAGGGCCAGGCCTTGGCGGCCATTGCGAGGTCTCGGCGGGAGGTCATCCTGGGAGCGCGGGCATCCTGCCCGCCCTTTTTTGTTGTTGAGACGTTGAAAGAGCGGGCTGGAAGCCCGCGGTCCCAGGGATATGTGCGGCTAGGTGCGACGTCAACGGCAGGGCATAGTGGAGCGTATGGAATCGGCTTCGTTCACGTCACTTGATGCAATTCCCGCGCTTGTCGCGACGTTCCGCCGCGCGGTGATCGCTCATGGCGATGGGCGGTTCGAGCAGCCGTCGGTGGAGCAGGCGCTGGCGGCTGCGTCGTCTGTGCCGCACCTCACCGCGCATACGCGGTTGACGCTGCAGCGGCTTGGGCAGGCGAAGTCCGAGCCCCGGGCTATGCATTTCGATGTGTTGGAACTGTTCGCGTTCGTGCGCCCAGCGCAGCCGATTGCGCCCAGCGTGACGGCGCTGGCGCGGGCGTTGAAGCTTGAGCATCCGGCGAGCTTGCCCGAGCAGGCGAGTGTTCTTCGGCAGGCGGCGGAGATGTTGCTGGAGGAAGCCGCGAACTTGGCGGGCCGGCCGATGGCAGCGCGGGTTGCGGCGGCGATGGGGCTTTCGCGTTGGGCGTGGGCGCCGCTGTTGCTTGAGCGGATGGACCCGGATGGGCGCGCGAAGGCGTCACCGCGCATGGATGTATGGCGCGATCTGCCGGAGTGGGAAGATGCGCCGCCGCTGGGACAGCCGGGCAGCATGCCAATCTCGCCGGAGGAGGCGCGTGCGCATCTGAGTGCGATCGTGGGGCCCGGCGCGGAGACGCGACGCACGCAGTCGGATTTCGCAGCTTTGGCGGCGCAGGCGTTTCGGCCGCGGGCGCAGGAGGGCGAGCCGTCGGTCGTGCTGGCGGAAGCGGGCACCGGGTTGGGCAAGACGGCCGGCTATCTGGCGCCGGCGACACTTTGGGCGGAGCGTAACGACGGGACCGTTTGGATTTCGAGCTACACGAAAAACCTGCAACGCCAGATCGCGCAGGAGCTGATGCGGGTCTATCCCGATGAAGCGGAACGTGCTGAGAAAGTTACCGTACGCAAGGGGCGCGAGAATTACGTTTGCCTTTTGAACTTCGAAGAGGCGTCGGGGCGGTTGCCGGTGTTGATCGAGCGCGAGACGGTGGCGCTGGGCTTGGTCGCGCGCTGGTTGACCGCGACGAAGAACGGCGATCTGCAGGGCGGCGACTTTCCGGCATGGGCGTGGCCGCATCCGGGCTTTGCGAACGCGCTGACGGACCGGCATGGCGAGTGCATCTATGCGGCGTGCCCGCACTACCGGCGCTGCTTCTTGGAGCGCACGGTGCGCAAGACGCGGTCGAGCCGCGTCGTTGTCGCCAATCATGCGCTGACGATGGTCGAAGCGGCGCGCAACGCGGCGCTCGCCGATAGCGATCCTGATGAGCGCAGCGTGCCGCCGCTGCGCTATGTGTTCGACGAGGGGCATCATATCTTCGATGCGGCGGACAGCTTCTTTGCGATCCACATTACGGGATGGGAAGGCGCGGAGTTGCGGCGTTGGCTGCGCGGCGCAGAGGGTCGTAGCGCGCGGCGCGGGCGTGGGCTTGTCGAGCGGCTGACGCCGGTGTTCGAGAGCGAGGTCGAAGGCGTCGACCTGTTGCAGGAAGTCGCGCAGTTGGCGCTGGCCCTGCCGGGCGATGGTTGGTTGACCCGCGTTGCGAACGAAGCGCCGCGCGGGGCGATGGAGAAGTTTCTCAGCGCCGTGCGCGCACAGGTGCGCGCGCGATCGGAGGATGTGAGCTCGCCGTACGGCTTGGAATGCGAGGTGGCGCCCGCGACGCCGGCGTTGGCGGAGGCGGCGCGCGAGCTGCAAGCGGCATTCAAGGCACTGGTGAAGCCGCTCAACGACCTTTCCACCATGCTGCGCACGTTGCTGCGCGAGGATGGCGGCGAGCAGATCGGGCAGCATCGCATGCGGGCCGAAGCGGCGCTGCGCGGGATCGAGCGGCGGGCGAAGCTGCAATTGCCGAATTGGGTCCAGGCGCTGGGGGCGGTCGGCGAACTGCCGCCGGGCGGAAATGTCGATTGGCTCGGCGTCGAGCGGTTCGACGGACGCGACACCGACATTGGCTTCTACCGCCATTCGATCGACCCAACCGTAGCGTTCGCGGCCGAGGTGTTGGAGCCGTCGCACGGCGCGTTCATCACCTCGGCGACGTTGCGCGATCGGCCGCCGGAAGAAGAGGTGGCGGCTGACGGTTGGCGGTCGGCTGAGATCCGCACAGGTGCCGCTCACTTGGTGACGCCGCCGGTGCGCGCGGCGTTTGCTTCACCTTTCGACTATGGACGGCAGACGCGGGTGTTGGTCGTGCGCGATCTGAACCGCGATGCGGATTTGATGGCTGGGGCTTACCGCGATCTTTTCCTGGCGGCGGGCGGCGGGGCGCTCGGGCTCTTCACCTCGATCCGATCGCTGAGGCACACCTATCGCTCGATTGCGGGGACGTTGAGCGCGCAGGGTGTGCCGCTCTATGCGCAGCATGTCGACGGGCTCGACACGGGGTCCTTGGTGGACCTGTTCCGCGAGGACGAGGATTCGTGTTTGCTCGGTACCGACGCACTGCGCGACGGCGTGGACGTGCCGGGGCGTTCGCTGCGATTGGTGGTGTTCGAGCGGGTGCCGTGGCCCCGGCCCGACATTCTGCACAAGGCGCGGCGTGCGGCGTTCGGCAAGGGCTATGACGATCAGCTGACGCGGCTACGTCTGGCGCAGGGGTTCGGCCGTTTGATCCGCCGGGCGTCGGATCGCGGCGTGTTCGTGCTGCTCGATGCGCGCACGCCGAGTAGGCTGCTGTCGGGACTGCCGCCGGGGGTCGAGGTACAACGTGTGGGGATTGCTGAAGCCATTGCGACCGTTAAGGACTTTCTGCATGCGCCTGGGCTTGCCGACCCTCGCGCGCACCCATAAGTTCGCGCGCGAAAGACAAGGACCGGTTTTCGATGACGGCAACACTTAATCCGCATTCGGCTTTGATTTATGTGATGGTCGTGGTTTCGGCTGCGGATGCACGCATGAGCGATGCGGAACTGCACGCGATCGGCGACTCGGTGCGGTTGCTGCCGGCGTTCAAGGGCTTTAGGGACGACAAGATCATCCCGGTCGCGCGGGAGTGCGCGGCCATCCTGCAGGAGCGCGAAGGGCTCGACGCGATCATCGGGCTGGTGCGGGAAGCACTGCCGCCGCTGCTTCGCGAGACGGCCTATGCGCTGGCGCTCGATGTGGCACTGGCGGAGGCGCCGGTGCTGCCGGAAGAGAACCGCGTGCTGCAGCGTTTGCGGACGGGGCTTGAGATCGACCGGCTGTCGGCGGCCGCGCTGGAGAAGGCGGCCGTGGTGCGCCACACGCGCATTCCCGGATGACATGAGCGCGGCGGACGAGGCGCTCCTCAGGTTCTCGATCTTCATCGGTGTGTTCGTCGTGCTCGCGGGGGCGGAGGCGTTGTGGCCGCGGCGGGTGCTGTCGTTCGGTCGCGTGCGGTGGATTGCCAATCTCGGTCTGAGCGTTCTGAACACGGCGTTGCTTCGGTTGTCGTTCTTGGTGGTGCCGGCGTTGACGGTGCTGGCGGCCGCGTACGTGGAAGGTCAAGGGTGGGGTTTGTTGCCGGCGCTTGGCGTGTCTGGTGTTGCGGCTGGTGTGATCGGGTTCCTGGTTCTCGACCTTGCGATCTATGCGCAGCATGTTCTGTTTCACTATGTGCCGGTGTTCTGGCGGCTGCACCGGGTGCATCACGCCGATCCCGACATCGACGTTTCGACGGGCATTCGCTTTCATCCGATCGAGATTGTGGTGAGTCAGGCTTGGAAGATCATCGTGGTGTTGGCGACGGGCGTTCCGGCCGCGGCCGTTCTTGCGTTCGAGGTTGCGCTCAATGCGACATCGATGTTTTCGCACTCGAATCTGCGGGTGCCGCTTCCTGTCGATGGCGTGTTGCGGCGCTTGATCGTGACGCCGGATATGCACCGAGTGCATCATTCGACCGTGATGCATGAGACGAACTCGAATTTCGGGTTCAATCTTTCGCTTTGGGATCGCTTGTTTGGGACCTATCGTGCTGTGCCAGAAGGCGAGCAAACGACGATGCCGATCGGGCTTTCCTCCTTTCGTGGCGTTGAGCCGACGCGGCTTCTTTGGTTGCTTCGATTGCCGTTTCTACGAGGACCCAGCGCATGAAGACGGTCTACATTCTGCGCCATGCGAAGTCCGATTGGGCGGAAGCGGGGCTTAAGGATCACGAACGGCCGCTGAACGATCGTGGTCGGGAGGCTGCGCCGAAGATGGGCGCCTATCTCAAGGCGAAACGCTACAAGCCGAGTTTGGTCTTGTGTTCGACGGCGCGGCGGACCGTGGAGACGTGCGATCTGATCAAGCTCTCGCTCGGGGCCGGTGTGACCGTGACGTTCGAGGAGGCGCTTTATCTTGCCGAGGTGCGCCAGCTGGTCGAACGCTTGCGGCGGCTCGATGACGACATCGAGACGGTGATGATCATCGGGCACAATCCGGGATTGGAGCAGCTTGCGAACGGGCTGCCGGCGTCGCCCTCGACGGATGAGGAAGAGCGGCTGCACCGGCGGATGCGGGAGAAGTTTTCGACCTGTGCGCTGGCGGTGATCAAGTTGCCGGTGAAGACATGGCGTGAGGTGAAGATGGGCTCGGGTACGCTGAAGGACTTCATGCGCCCGAAGGATCTTTGAGGAGACCGAGATGGACGAGCGGATGACGGCGCTGGTGACCGGGGCTTCGGCCGGGATCGGTAAGGCGTTTGCGGATGTCTTTGCGAAGTATGGGTTCAATCTTATTCTGACGGCGCGGCGCGAGGATCGACTCAAAGAGGTGGCGGCGGAGCTGGAGGGGAAGCATCGGATAAAGGCGCATGTGATTGCCGCCGATCTCGCCGATCCGGCGGCGCCGGCGCGGTTGGTGGAGCAGATCAACGCGCAGGGGTTGCGGGTCGATGCGTTGATCAACAACGCGGGTTACGGCGTGCCGGGGCACTATCTCTCGACGAAATGGGAAGCGCAGCGCGATTTCATTCAAGTCTTGATGACGGCGCCGTGCGAGCTCGCCCATCGCCTGGCGGGCGATATGGTGGCGCGCAAGCGGGGCTATATCGTCAACATCGCGTCGCTGGCGGGGATGATTCCAGGGACGGCGGGGTCGACGCTCTACGGCGCGTCGAAGAGTTTTATGATCCAGTTTTCGCGCTCGTTGCATTTGGAGTTGGCGCCTAAGGGCGTCAACGTGTCGGCGGTTTGTCCGGGCTTCACGTATAGCGAGTTCCACGATGTGGCGAACATTCGCGAGCAAGTCTCCAAGATGCCGAAGATGATGTGGATGACGTCCGAGGCGGTCGCGGAGGAAGGCTATCAAGCGGTCATGCGCAACAAGCCCGTGCACATCAACGGCAACGTGAACAAGGGGATTGCGTTGCTCGCAAAGTATCTACCGGATCGGCTGGGGCTCATGATCATGAACGCGCAGTCGCGGTCATTCCGCGCGGAGTGAGAAGGACTGTTCGAATCTCTGACTTGCCTCGCGAAACCGCCCCCACTGCGGGGCGGTCGAACGTTCGAGCACGTAGTGCGAGAAGGTTCGGGTGGGGGCGTTGAGCATCAGACGCTCTGTCCCCCCACCCGAAATTTCTCAGGCTTCGCCTTCGAAATTGTCGACCGCCCCGCAGTGGGGGCGGTTTTCTCAGAGCGGTTGATCGGGTTCGTCGGCGTTGCGGCCGACGCGCTGGGTCGGTCTCGCAAGATCGAGTTTCGGCCAGCCGTAGCCGATCTCGCGGAGTGTCTTGCCCCACATCGGATGTTGACGTTCGGCGACGATTTGGCCGCCCATCGCTTCGTAGAAGAAGCGTGAGGGGTTGTCGGCGAGCGCCCAGATGACGATGCCGTTGGTGCCGCCTTTCGAGAACAAGCGGAAGATCGATTGCAGCAGCGCGGAGCCAATGCCTTGGCCGGTCATGCCGGGGGCGACGTAGATCGTGTAAACCTCACCCTCAAACGGCAGGGAGCGATCGCGCGAGGGGCCGGCGCTGGCGAAGCCGTAGATGTTCGACGTCGCGTCGGCGGCGACCAGGATCGGGTTGCGCAGGTTCGAGGCTTTGATTTGGCGCGTCCAACTGGCCGCTTGCTCGGTCGTGGACATCTTGAGCAGGCCAATGTCGGGCAAGATCCCCGCGTAGGTGTCGCGCCAGGACTCAACGTAAACATGGCCGATATCGGCCGCATCGGTCGGCCGCGCCATGCGGATGCCGATGCGGATCTCGTCCATGCCGGCGTTCCCCAAAAGGAAGCGAGGGATGAAGCATTTCACCCCTCGCGTCACAGTTCAACCCGCCTTCGTTAAAAAGCTTCGGCGTGGCAAGCCTGCCTTAGTAAGCGCCCATCTTGTCCATGGTGGCGGCGCCGGCGACGCCGTCGGCGTCCATTTTGTTCGACCGCTGGTAGGCCTCGACCGCTTTCTTCACGTCCTCATCGTAGACGCCGTCGATCGGGCCCTTGTATGCGCCTTGTTGTTTCAACGCTTCCTGAAGGCGCTCCACCTCGATGCCTTTGTCGCCGAGCTGCAGGGAATAGCCCGCACGTTTGCCGGCTTTTGCTTGGTAGAGGCGCTGCTTGGAGGACTTCAGGTAGTCCTTTTGGACCTCCGGGGAGGCGGCGGCGCGGGTCATTTGCTCGTTCTCTACGTTCACGGCCTCGATCTTGCGCTTCAGTCGTTCGTCGTTAAGCGAGCGGTTCTTTTCTTCCAAGTCCTTGGCGAGTGCCGCCATGTTGCGCTTCGCTTCGTCGTGCTTGCCAGCCTGGACGAGTTTGACCTGCTCGGCCTGGATGCGGTCGCTCTCAGCGAGCGCGGCTTGCGCCGAGGCGTCTTTGTTGCGGGCGCGGGCAACGGCGGCCTTGTCGTTGGTCACGTCGACGGCGAGCGCTTGGTTGAACGACTTCGCTTCGCCGCCTTTGGCGGTCTTGTAGTTGACGGTGACTTGGCCGAGGTCGACGTGGCCGGAGGACGGTGTTGCGACTTCGAGGCGGAGGAGGACCGAGCGCTTCTCGCCCTCGAACACGTCGTCGAGGCCGCGCTTGGTGTCCTTGGTGCCGGTGGCGTCGTCGTAGCCCACGACTTCGGCCTTGCGGATGACCGCGGTGCCGCTGAAGCGAATTTCGACGTCGCGGGCGCAGGTTTCGAACAGCGAGCCCAACTCTTCCTGGAACACGCGGGCCATCTGGGTCGGGCGCTCGATATAGTAGTAGCGGCCGCCACCGTTCTCGGCGACGGCTTGCATCAGGTCCTCGTCGTAATCGCGGCCGAGGCCCATGGCGGAGATGCGGATGCCGTCGCTCTTGGCGCCGCGCACGAGGCGGGCGATTTCGGCGCGGTCGGTGATGCCGGTATTGGCAAGTCCGTCCGACATCAGGATCACCCGGGTGATCGTGCCGTCTTCGTCGGCCGGACCATCGAGGGCCTTTTTGGCTTCGTCGACGCCGCGGAGCATGCCGCCGGTCAGGTTCGTCGAGCCGCGCGGATCAAGACCGTCGATCATCCGTTTGACTTCGCCCGTGTTTTTCACGCGACGGGCAGGCCACATCAGGGTGATCTGGTCGTCGTATTCGACGATGGAGAGCGTGTCCTTGGGACCCAAGCGGTCGACGGCGAGTTTGGCGGCGCGGCGCAAATATTCGATTTTACCTTCGTCTTCCATCGAGCCGGAGCGATCGAGCACCAGCGATAGGTTCAGGGGCGGGCGTTCTTTCGTGACGCCGGGGTCAACGTCGATGCCTTCGAAGTTGACGACCGCATAAACGACAGTGTTTCCGCCGCCAAGCACGGTCGGCTGGTCGAGTTGTACGCTGCCGCGCAGGGGATCGTTCGCGGCGGTTGCGGGGAAGGTCGCTGCACCGGCGAGCAGCGCTGCGCTGCATAATACGCCAGTGGCGGCACGTCGAAAGACGTGACCTAAATCAAAAGGAATTTGGTCCGGCATCATTTCTCTCCGTTGGGGTCTGCTGGTTTAGTGCGCACGCCGCGCCCAAAAAGCGATCAAGGCCTAGTGACCTCGCGACGGGGTGAGAATAAAATGCTTGCTGTGGCGCAAAGCGGCCTGGAATGCGGCGGGAATGCGACTTCGTCTGCGGCCAAACGATCACAGCGAATCGCAATGACGGCGCGTTTCCGAGAGATTTCTAGGATGGGCTTGCCGAACATGTACACTTATTCATGCGCAAATCACCCTTGCGCGAAACCCGGTGCGGAGTGCGGCGTTCGCGGAGGTTTACGATTGCTTTAGGGGATCGCAGCACTATTTACAAAATAGGTAAGGTTGGCCCGTGTCTCGGCCAAACTGCCATCTCGACGCCACCGCAGACGTTGGATGGCCGTGCGGCCAAAGAGAGTAGCGTAACAGCGAGATAGGCGTGCACTCATGAGCAGCTCCTTGGATGTCTTCGACGCATTCTCCCGCGCTTATGCTCGGGAAAAATTCGAAACGATGTCGTTGCGCGATTACCTGTTGGCGGCGCGCGACAACCCGATGATGTACGCGACGCCGGCGGAGCGCATGATCGCTGCGATCGGCGAGCCGGAATTCATCGATACCTCACGCGATTCAAGGCTGTCGCGGATGTTCTTCAATCGCACGATCAAAAAATATCGCGCGTTCGAAGGCTTCTTCGGGATGGAAGATACGATCGAGCGGATCGTGGGCTACTTCAAGCACGCGGCGCAAGGTTTGGAAGAGCGGAGGCAGATTCTTTACCTGCTGGGGCCGGTGGGCGGCGGCAAGTCTTCGCTGGCCGAGCGGTTGAAAGAGTTGATGGAGGTCAAGCCGATCTACGTGCTGAAGGCCGGTGACGTGTTGAGCCCGGTGTTCGAGTCGCCGCTGGGTCTGTTCCGCACGCCGGAACTCGCGGACTTGCTCAAGGATCGCTACAACATCGACAAGCATCGCTTGACCGGGATCATGAGCCCGTGGGCGGTGAAGCGGCTCGACGAGTTCAACGGCGACATCTCGAAGTTCGAAGTGGTGAAGCTGCAGCCGTCGAAGTTGCGCCAGATCGCGATCGCAAAGACCGAGCCCGGCGACGAAAACAACCAGGACATTTCCGCGCTGACCGGCAAGGTCGATATTCGCAAGCTTGAGCGATTCAGCCAGAACGATGCGGATGCGTACTCGTTCTCGGGCGGTTTGTGCCACGCGAACCAGGGCTTGCTTGAGTTCGTCGAAATGTTCAAGGCGCCGATCAAGGTGCTCCACCCGTTGCTGACGGCGACGCAGGAAGGGAACTATATCGGCACGGAGACGCTCGGGCCGATCCCGTTCCAGGGCATTATTTTGGCGCACTCGAACGAATCCGAGTGGACGCAGTTCAAGGCGAATAAGAACAACGAAGCGTTCCTCGACCGTATCTGCGTCGTGACGGTGCCGTATTGCCTGCGCGCGACGGACGAGGTTGCGATTTACCGGAAGCTTTTGACGGGCAGTGAGCTTGGCCAGTCGCCGTGCGCACCGGAAACGCTGGAGATGTTGGCGCGATTCTGCGTGTTGACGCGGCTGAAGGAGCACGAGAATTCGAACCTATACTCGAAGCTGCGCGTCTATGACGGCGAGAAGCTGAAGGACACGGATCCGAAAGCGAAGACGCTGCAGGAGTACAAGGACGCGGCCGGCGTTGACGAAGGCATGTCAGGGATCTCCACGCGCTTTGCCTACAAGGTGCTGTCGGAGACGTTCAACTACGACACGACGGAGGTGACCGCCGATCCGGTGCATCTGATGTACGTGCTGGAGCAGTCGATCAAGCGCGAGCAGTACGGCGACGACACCGAGAAGCGCTATCTGGAATTCATCAAGGCCGAGCTTGCGCCGCGTTATGCGGAGTTCATCGGCAAGGAAATCCAGAAGGCCTACCTCGAATCCTATAGCGAGTACGGTCAGAACTTGTTCGACCGCTACATCGCCTATGCCGATGCGTGGATCGAAGATCAGGACTTCAAGGATCCGGACACGGGGCAGATGATGGATCGCGGCAATTTGGACAACGAGCTCTCGAAGATCGAGAAGCCAGCCGGGATCGCGAACCCGAAGGACTTCCGCAACGAGGTCGTGAAGTTCGCGCTGCGCCATCGTGCGGCGAACGACGGCAAGAACCCGGCGTGGACGTCCTACGAGAAGATCCGCAACGTGATCGAGAAGCGGATGTTCAGCCAGGTCGAAGATTTGCTGCCGGTGATTTCGTTCGAGTCCAAGAAGGATTCCGACACGCAGTCCAAGCACAACGAGTTCGTCAAGCGCATGTTGGCGCGCCACTATACGGCGCGGCAGGTCAGGCGCTTGGTCGAATGGTATATGCGTGTGAACAAGGCGGGCTAAGCGGAGCGCGCCGGTTGGTCCCGGCGCCTTCGCGGCGGCACTTATGGCGAACTTCATCGACCGGCGACTGAACCCGAAAGGCAAGAGCCTTGCCAACCGGCAGCGCTTTATCCGGCGCGCGCGCGGCGAGATCAAAGACGCGGTGCAGAAGTCGTTGAAGGATCGTACGGTCTCGGACTTCGCGAAAAACCAGAAGGTTTCGATTCCGACGAAGTCGACGAAGGAGCCGCGCTTCCGGCACGATCCGACGGCGGGCGGCGAGCACGAGCGCGTGCTGCCGGGCAACAAGGACTTCATCGAAGGCGATCAGATCAAGAAGCCCCGTCAGGGCGAGGGCCAGGGCCGGGGCAAGGACGCGTCGACGGGGGGCGAGTTCGAGGACGACTTCTCGTTCACGCTGAGCCAGGACGAGATCTTGGATCTGTTCTTCGAGGATCTGGAGCTGCCGAACCTCGTCAAGACGGCGCTGAAAGAGATCAAGGTCTATTCCTGGCGGCGTGCGGGCATGACCACATCGGGGTCGCCGAACCAGATCAACCTCGTGCGCACGATGCGCAATTCGTTCGGGCGCCGACTGGCGATGCGCCGGCCGAAGGAAGAAGAAATCGAAGCATTGCGGCAGAAGGTGACGGAGCTGCGCTGCGGCGCGACGCCGAATGCAGACAATCGCGCGGCGATCGCCGAACTTGAGGAAGAGATCGAGCGGCTGGAGCATCGGCGGAAGTGGGTGCCGTTCCTCGATCCGGTCGATGTGCGCTTCAATTCGTTCGTGCGCGAGCCGGTGCCGACGAGCCAGGCGGTGATGTTCTGTCTGATGGACGTGTCTGGCTCGATGGGCGAGCGGGAGAAGGACCTCGCGAAGCGGTTCTTCATGCTGTTGCATTTGTTCTTGAAGCGGCGCTACGAGCGGCTCGACATCGTGTTCATCCGCCATACCCACGACGCGCAGGAGGTCGACGAGCACACGTTCTTCTATTCGCGCCAGTCAGGCGGCACGATCGTGTCGACGGCGCTAGAAGAAATGAAGCGCATCGCGCACGAGCGCTATGGCACGGGCGAGTGGAACATCTATGCGGCGCAGGCGTCCGACGGCTATACGCAGACGGGTGATGCGTCGCGCTGCGTGGACCTCTTGAATGAAGATCTGATGCCGATCTGCCAATACTACGCCTACATCGAGATTCTGGACGAGCGCGAGATGGAAGTGTTCTCGAGCGAGGAGTCCGGGGCAGAGCTCTGGCGTGCGTATCGCACGGTCGCCAAGGATTGGAAGAACTTCGCGACCAAGCGCATTGCGAAACCGCAGGACATTTTCCCGGTCTTCCGCGAGCTGTTCGCCAAGGAAGGCGCGGAGGCGCAGGCGTGAACGCCATCGGCGCGAACCTATGGGGCCGGCTGGTCACCTGGCTAGAGCACCCGCAGGAAGTCGACGCATATGCGCGGCTTAAGCGGACACCCGTTGCGACCGACGATGCGATCCGGCTCGCGGCCTTCTTCGAGGCGGGCAAGCTGAACGCGGCTATGGCCGAGCAGGCGTTTCGCGAGGTGGCGCCGCGGATCCGCGCGTCGCGCATTCTTTTTGTACCAGCGGTGTTGAGCGGAATCGCTTTGACGGCGAGCCGGCTTCGCCTAGTCGAATATCTGACCTATCAAGTGCGGCAGCTGCGCGATAACGGCTTCGACGCGGAGGTCGCCGACATCGACACGGGCGCGACGGTACAGCGCAACGGCGAGCGCTTGGCTCAGATTCTGAAGGCGCAGCATTGCCCGACGTGGGTGGTGACGCACTCGAAGGGCGGGCTCGACACACTACAGGCACTGATCGCCTATCCTGAGGTGCAGCGCTACGTCGACGGCTGGGTGGCGTTTCAGGCGCCGTTCCTCGGTTCGCCGATTGCTGATGTGGCCAGCGGAAGTATTCGTGCGCGCCGGATCAGCGGGACGGCGTTGAGGCTGCTGGGTGCCGATCCGGCTGTGGTCGCTGATCTTCGGACCGACCGGCGCGCGGCGTATATGGACGATCATGCGACGCGGATCGCGCAGCTCACGGCCCAGGTGCCGATCATGTGCGTCGGCAGCGTGTCCAACCCCTCTCCGCGGGAGGTTTCGCTGATGCCGTCTTGGCCGACGGGGCGTTGGATGGATCAGTTGGGGCTTTTGAACGACGGGCTGGTCCCGGTGAACTCGACGATTCTGCCGGGCTCACGCTTCGTGCGGCTGAGAGCCTTGGGCCACGGGCAGGTTGCAACGAACCATATTCTATCGCGGCGCAAGTTCGAGCATATTGACCTACTCAAAGCGTTGCTCGCCCTGATGTTGGGCGAGCGGACGCCGAACAAGGCGGCGGCATGAGCGAACCTCTCTTCACCGGCGGTGAGTGGGACTTTGCGCTTTTGAAGCGCGTGTTCTCGGCGATTGAGGACGTGGCGCTGAACGATCTCAAGCTCGACGTCTATCCGAACCAGATCGAGATCATCGCCTCCGAACAGATGCTGGACGCCTATTCGGCGCACGGCATGCCGCTGATGTATCATCATTGGTCGTTCGGCAAGATCTTCGCGCGCGAAGAGACGATGTATCAAAAGGGCTGGCAGGCGCTGGCCTATGAGATCGTCATCAACTCGAACCCGTGCATTGCCTATTTGATGGAAGAAAACACCATGACGATGCAGGCGCTCGTCATGGCGCACGCGTGTTTCGGGCATAATCACTTCTTCAAGAACAACTATCTATTCCGGCAGTGGACGAACGCCGAGGCGATCCTCGACTATCTGGCGTTTTCAAAAAAATACGTGGCGGCGTGCGAGGAGAAGTACGGGTTCGATCAGGTCGAGCAGGTGCTCGACTCGGCGCATGCGATCATGGAGCAGGGCGTGTTCCGCTATCGCCGGCCGCCGCGGCCGTCGAAGGCCGCCATGGAAGAGCGCCTGCGCAAGCGCCGGCAGTACGAAGAAGAGAGCTTCAACGATATCTGGCGGACGTTGCCAGGTTCGGCGCGCGATATGAGTGCGGATCTGGCCTCCGTTGATGAGGACGAGACGGTCGGGTTGCATGCGGCAATGAACTTGCCGGAAGAGAATTTGATCTACTTCCTCGAGAAACATTCGCCGGTGTTGAAGAACTGGCAGCGCGAGATTTTGCGGATCGTGCGCAACGTCGCGCAGTACTTCTATCCGCAGATGCAGACGAAGGTCATGAACGAGGGCTGTGCCACGTTCGTGCACCACTACGTCATGAACGCGCTCTACGACCGCGGGCAGATCACGGAAGGCTCGATCCTGGAGTTCCTGCACTCGCATTCGAGCGTCGTGATGCAACCGGGATTCGACGACTCGCGCTACTACGGGATCAATCCTTACGCGCTCGGCTTTGCGATGATGTCGGACATCAAGCGCATGTCGGAAGAGCCGACGGCTGAGGATCGCGATTGGTTCCCGCAGTTGGCCGGCAAGGGCGACTGGCGAGACGTGCTGAAGCACGCGTGGGCGAACTATCGCGACGAGAGCTTCATTCAGCAGTTCTTGAGCCCGAAAGTGATGCGGGATCTCAAGCTTTTCGCGGTTCGCGACAAGACGGAAGATCCGGTTTACACGGTTTCTGCAATCCATAACGAGCTTGGCTATCGTAAGCTGCGCACGTCATTGGCGCGACTCTACGACCTCGCCACGCATCAGCCGGATATTCAGGTGGTGGGTGCAAACTTGGCCGGCGATCGGACGCTGACGCTGCGCCACAACCGCCACCGGGGCATTCCCCTGGCGCAGAACAATAAGGACGCCGTGGTCAAGCACATCCGCCGCTTGTGGGGCTATGGCGTCGTACTGGAGGAACCGGAGGCGTAGCGTGGCAGTGCCCGGAAAAGAAAAGAGCGCGAGCCATCCGGTTTCGCGCTCTTCGCGTTTTCACATGGTTCAGAACGGCGTTAGTTGGCGCGGACTTCGACCGTCTCGGCGCCGAGCAAAGCCGCGCAGTTCGCGGGTGCCACTTTGCCAGCCAAGCCTTTGCATTCGGCCGGCCGGCGCTTTGCGGTGATCGTCATTACATAGGCCGGTCGTTCGGCGGCGATCGCGGCGGTCGCGAAGCTTGGCGTGACCGATTGTACGACAAACACGGCCAAAGCGGCGGCGGCCGCAAACGAAAGGCCCATAGCCCAGTCTTCCCAATTGTTCGATTTCATTGCGGTCTCTCCTCAAAGTCCATCACCTAGCGTGGCGCGTAGGTATGGCCGAGAGAGTGTGAATTCAAATGAACGTTTCATCACTCATGACTGGCATGCGCACGTTGCATGTCATGCGCTTTCATTGTGAAGCGCTCGTCACAATCGCTGAACGGAACGGCGGTTCTGTAGCTACACAACGTCGGCCACTTGGTCGCATGCCTGTGAAATGTTTGTCACAGAGAAGGCGGCGACGACGCGGGGACACAAATCCGGACCGCGCCGTCGCTCGCAAATTTCAATGCGAAGGGCGCTCGGCGGTGACGACCATCTTGTACACGTAGGTGGGCGCCGACATGCCCGTGGTCTTTTGAACGTAGTACTCGGTGGCGCCGACGACGGCCATGCCGGCGAGCAGCGACCACGCAATCCAATCTCGATAAGCAGGACGCATGACAGTTTCTCCTCGTGAGTTCAACAAAGGGGCAATGAACGCAACTAACTGAGAAACACGATGTCAGCTTTAATTGTACGCTCGTTGCGCGCCGGTGCAAGCTGCGGCGTCGCGACCGGTTCGCATTCGCATTCAAGTCCGCGCGAGCGGCGTTACGCGGATTTCAGGCGCGGTCCATGTCGCGCGGCTTGATCAAAAAATGACCGTGCAGCGCAGCAATCGGGCGCGTGTGCTCGTCCTGCCAGGCTTCTGCGCGGACGTTGCAGACGCGGCGGCCCTGCTTCGTCACGATCGCGCGGGCGTAAGTGTCGACCGGTTTGCCGGAGCGTAGATAGTCGATGCCGATGTCGACGGGCTTCGGGAGTTCTTCGCTCTCGACCTCAAGCATCAGTTGGATGACGGCGGTCACTTCGAGGAAGGCGCCAACGACGCCGCCGTGCAATGCAGGCAGAACGGGATTGCCGATCAGCTTCCTGTCGAAGCGCAGGATCGTGGTGAGCTCGGTGCCCTTGCGGTCGACTTCGATCCCCAGGAACTTGCAGTAGGGAATGGCGTCGACGAGCGTTTGCAGGTCGGGTTTGCGCCCTTCGGCGATGGCGCGGCGGATGACTTCCATCACTTGCCTCCGCTTGGCGTGGCGTTCGCGCCGCGCTGGTTCTTGGTGCCCAGCATGAAAGCGGCGGCACAGGTCGCGATCGGGTCGTTCTTGTCGGTGTGGTAGGCGATGCCGCGGGCGAAGGCGATGTTCTTCGTTACCTTGTAGCACTCGGCGAAGGCCAAGATGTCTTCGCCTGGCGTGGCCGGTTTCATGTAATCGATGCGCAGGTCGAGCGTCGCGATCTGACCTTGCAGGCGCGTCATGGAGCCGACCGCAATGCCACAAGTGTTGTCGAGCAGTGCGGTGATGACGCCGCCGTGGATGACGCGCGTGTCGGGGTTGCCGATGAGGTGTTCGGCATAGGGCACTTTGCAGGTGGTCTCGCCGGCCTTGAGTTCGAGCACCATCAGCTGCAGCGCTGCGGCGTGGGGCACGCCCGCCAAGATGAAGCCAGCTTTGTGTTCGGGCAAATCGCTCATTGGCGGAATGGATGCCGAGCGGAGTTCGGCTGTCAATGGCGGCGAGGCTTGACGTAACGGATTGGCCGTGGGCTCATAATCGATCCACTATTTCAAAGAGGCGACATGAGCTTCATTCGCTTTCCGCTGGACGAGCTTGAATCCCGCCCCTTCGAAGCGGGCGCGCCCAAGGCGGAGCGCTTGATCGCGGGGGCGCCGCGGTTTCGGACGTGGACGTTTGAGGAGAGTGCGGACGGGAAGCTGTTTGCTGGCGTCTGGGAGTCGACGCCCGGCAAGTGGCGGATCGTCTATGACGAGTGGGAGTACTGCTCGATCCTGAGCGGGGTCAGCGTGATCACGCGCGACGGCGAGGCGCCTCAGCGGGTTCAAGCGGGCGACACGTTTGTGCTCCAACCAGGCTTCGAAGGGGCGTGGGAGGTGGCGGAAACCACGCGCAAGCTTTTCGTGGTGCGGCTCGATTGAGGAAAGGGGCTGCTTCAGTGGCCCGACCGGCTGGGGTAGACTGCGCCGATGACCGATTCAGAACGGCAGCGCGAGATCGAGCGACTCTACCGGCAAGCGTTTGCCGAGTACGGGACGATTGCGCTTTGGAATATGCGGCCGGTTGCAAATCCTGGTCCCGGCGACGCGAAGGCGATCACTGAAGCACTGCGTGTGGAAGGTGACTTGGGGGCGCGCAAGCTCGCATTTGAACTCGAAAGACTTTGCGGTGCCGCTTAGCCGCATCCAGCAGCGTGTGTTGGCGGTGATTGCAAAGCACCGCGACATCTTTCACGAGACGCTCGAACGAATTGAGCAAGTGGCCTCTCGCGATGCGGCGGCGCTTGGCGAAGCCGGCTTCGTGGTTGCGTCGTGGCGCAGGCTTCTTTTCCGCGGCCGTCTCTCTCGGTGGTGAGTCGACCAAGATTGAGTGGGTTCATGATTCCGATTTTCGCTTCTTTCCAGTGATCGCGGATGAAACCTTCGGCTATGTGCTCAACCCGATCGATCTTGCGGTCAACAAGATCGCTGCCGCGGCCGATCGGCAAGTGGCGCGGGACTTGGTCGATCTCCTGACGATCCATCGTCACATCATCCCCCTCGGCGCGGGCGCCAGAGGGCATGCTTTCAGAGATACGGCGCCACGTCGGGTCGATCGCGGCCACGGATTTTTCCGCGCTGGCGGCAGAGACGCCAGTTGACGGCGTAGAAGTTGTGACGGCGTTACGTAAGGTCGTCACCGAAGCTGATGCATTCGTGCGCAAGATGCCGCCCGGCAGCGAAGGCGTGCTCTTCCTCGACGGCGACAAGGTCGTTCAGCCTGATCCCGAACATCTAAACCGTTATGTCCGCCACGCCGGGCAGCGGCGGGGACATTGGCCGTCTTCGCCGGATATCGCTCGGGCCATGCTGGAGCGGTCCGCCTCTCGAGCGAAAAGTTGACGCGGCGTCACCAATCGCTAAAGTGCTCCGTGGGCTGAACAAGAACTTGGGGTCATATGCCTGTCACGCCGCGCGCGGCCGATCCGCGCCTGCCGAAGACCTGCATTATCGGGGCGGGGTCGAGCGGAATCGCCGTCGCCAAAGTGTTCACCGACTTCGGGATTCCTTTCGACTGTCTGGAGAAGTCCGATCGCATCGGCGGCAACTGGTCGTTCAAGAACCCGAACGGCATGTCGGCGGCCTATCGTTCGCTGCACATCAATACGTCGCGCGATAAGATGGCGTATTCGGACTTTCCGTTACCGCGCGACTTTCCGGATTATCCGCATCACACCCAGATCGCGGCCTATTTCGATTCCTACGTCGACCATTTCGGCATTCGCGACCGTATTTTTTTCAACGCCGGCGTGAAGCGGGCGGAAATGACGAGCGACGGGCTGTGGTGGATTACGCTCGAGAGCGGGGAGCAACGGCTCTACGACGCACTGATCGTGGCGAACGGGCACCATTGGGATCCGCGGCTGCCGGAGCCCGCGTATCCGGGTTCGTTCGAGGGGCCGCAGATCCACTCGCATGCTTATGTCGATCCGGCGGATCCGATCGATTGTCGCGACAAGAACGTGCTGGTGGTCGGGTTCGGCAATTCCGCGCTCGACATTGCCTGCGAACTTGGGCGCAAAGGCGTTGCGAGGAATTTGTTCTTGTCGCAGCGGCGGGGTTATTGGGTCATTCCGAAGTATACCGGCGGCGAGGTGTTGGACGCGCAAGCCATTCATCCGGCGCAAGATCCGACCTGGGTGCAACGCAATTTGCCGGGCGTGGTACGGCGCTGGCTGGCGGAGCAGCGGCTGATGGCAACGGTCGGGCGGCCGGAGCAATACGGCCTGGCGGCGCCCGATCATCAGCTCTTCTCAACACATCCGGCGATTAGTCAGGAGCTCTATATCCGGATCGGGTCGGGCGACGTGACGCCGAAGCCGAACGTGCGGGAACTGATGGGCCGGCAGGTATCGTTCATGGACGGTACCGTCGAAGACATCGACGTCATCATTTGGTGCACGGGCTATCGCATCACGTTCCCGTTCTTCGACGAAGGGTTCATTTCGGCGCCGGGAAACGACATTGCGCTGTGGAAGCGGATGGTCGACCCGCGCTTTACGAACCTCTTCTTTGTCGGGTTGGTGCAACCGCTCTGTGCGATGATGCCAATAGCGGAGGAGCAGGCGAAGTTTGCGGCGCATTACTTCACGGGCCACTACGCGTTGCCGCCCGTCGATCTGATGAATGCAGAGCGGGTGGAGATGCATGAGCGGGCGAAGTCGCGCTATGTCTCGACGCCTCGGCATACGATCCAAATCAACTGCGCGGAATACACCTATGACATGCGCAAGGAGTTGGTGAAGGGGCGCAAGCGCGCGGCGGCGCAAGGGTTCGTGCTGCCGGTGGAGCCGCGGGTGATCCGGCCTTCGCCGAAGGCGGCGGCATGAGCGTCGAACCAAACCGGGGCAAGCGCGAAGAAACGAAGGCGAGTAATCGTCAGGCGATTATCGATGCGGCGCGGCGCGTGTTCGCCGAGTTGGGCTATGGCGCCACGACCGTGCGCGATATCATCCGCGCGACCGAACTCGCGTCGGGGACGTTCTACAACTACTTCAAGTCGAAGGAAGAGGTCTTCCAGGCGCTGCAGGACGAGACGGCGCTGCGCGTGCGGCCTCGGCTGCGCGCCGAGCGCATTCGGGCGCGGACGTTCGAGGAGTTCATCTCCGGCTCGTTCCGCACGTTCTTCGATTTCGTAAAGAACGATCACACGACGTTCGCCACGATGCGGCGCAACCCGGAAATGCAGCGTGTACGCATCGATACGCCGGAGGTTATCGCGGGCTTCGACGAGTTGCGCTTGGACCTTGAGGTAGCGATCCAGAACGGCGTCATGCCGGACGTCGATCCGGATTTGCTGATGGCGGCGATCGTGGGCGTCGCGTTCGAGGTGGCGAACCACATGATCGCGCGCGACGACCTCGGCGCGGACGATGCGGCTAAGTTCGCGACCGCGCTGTTCTTGGGGGGCGTGCAGACATTGCCGAAGCGCACGCGGACGTAGTTGCTGCGGACGCAAAGAAGCCGCCCGGATGGGGCGGCTTTCCTTGGCCTTGGAGCTCTCGCTTACCAGACGCGGACGCGATCCTTGGGGGCGAGGTAGAGTTTGTCCGTCTCTTTGATCGGGAAGGCTGCGTACCAGGCGTCAAGGTTGCGCACGGTCAGCGCGCGGTATTGTGCGGGCGCGTGGCCGTCGTTGATCAGGCGTTGGCGCAGCGCCTCGGGGCGCAGGTACGTGCGCCAGCTTTGTGCGTAGGAGAGGAAGAACTGCTGGTCGCCGGTGAAGCCGTCGGCGGTGGGGCCTTCCTTGCCGCCGGACGACGCACGGTAGGCGTCGTATGAGGCGGCGAGGCCGGCTAGATCGGCGATGTTTTCGCCCAGCGTCTGTGCACCGTTCACACCGAGATCGGGGAAGGGCTTGTAGCCGTCAAATTGCTTGGCGAGCGCTTCGCCCGCAGCTTTGAATTGCTTCAGGTCGGCGTCGCTCCACCAGTTGCGCAAGTGTCCTTGCGCGTCGAACTGCGAGCCGATGTCGTCGAAGGAGTGGCTGATCTCGTGGCCGATCGTGGCGCCGATGCTGCCGTAGTTCATCGCGGCGGAGGCGTTCGGATCGTAGAACGGCGGCTGCAAGATGCCGGCCGGGAAGTTCAGTGCGTTCGGGATCGGAAGGTTAACCGCGTTCACGATCTGAGGCACCATGACCCATTCGTGGCGATCGAGCGGCTTGCCAAGGCGGGCACGGCGGAACTGGTAGTCGAAGGCTTCCGAGCGTTCGAGGTTGCCGACGGCGTCGCCGCGCACGACTTTGAATCCCGAATAGTCGCGCCAGCGGTCGGGATAGGCGATGCCGACGGTGAGGGTGCCGAGCTTGCGCTTGGCCTCAGCCTTCGTCGTCGACGACATCCAGGCGAGCGCGTCGATGCGCTTGCGGAAGGCGCCCACGATGTTGGCGACCATTTCGTTCAGTTGCTTCTTGGCGGAGGCGGGGAAGTACTTGCCCACATAGAGCTTTCCGACCGCCTCTCCAAGAGAGCCGTTCGTGGCATCGATCGCGCGCTTCCAGCGGTCTCGCTGCTTCGGCGTACCTTGCAAGGTGGTGCCGTAGAACGCGAACGACTGGTCGGCGAAGGCTTTGGGCAAGACCGTCGCGTAGTGATCAATAACACGGAGGGTCAGATAGTCCTTCCAGTCGTCAAGCTGTCTCTTATACCAATCTCCGAGCCCACGCAACCGAGGCTGACTTCGTATGCCGTTTTTGCCTTGAAAAAAA
>JAGOBA010000006.1 GCA_017983635.1 Alphaproteobacteria bacterium | reverse complement strand
CGGCCTCCCCCTCACGCAAAATCCCGATGATCTGCTCTTCCGTGAACCGCTTCCGCTTCATTCGTCCGTCCTTCCATCGGGCCGGACTCTAATTCCTTCTGGAGGAAATTCTCAGGGGCAGGTCACTCGTGCTAAACTTCGCAGGGCATGGCGCGCGTAGGTTCCGCCGAAAGGAAACTGGTTTCGCCAAAAGTCCAGAATTTGTTTGGTCGTCTTTGGCTGCTCCGCAGCGTTCGCGAGCTCAGCTTTGGTGTGTAACCACGCCCTCAAGCTGTTGGAATTCTCTCCAATTCGACCTGTCAAATCAGCATGCGTTCTCACCATCCTTTCAGCCGCCGCGAGAGCGTCTGCTTCCAACGCTCTGAACTTGATCCAGGGTATGTCAACGCGATGCGCGGATTGTCGCGCCAAACAGTCGGGATCTGATTTCAACACACCTGCAATCACGTCGGTCTGTTTCAAGAAAAACTCAGGCGGCGCGAACAAATTTGATCCCGTTGCATAAAATGGCCGCTGCGGAATCTGCTCAGTTATCTGAAGAACTGCATCGACAATCTCATTGCGAACCCCACCTGGGGATTTTGGGCGGCCTTCCACGAGCAAGGAACTCTTTACGACTCTTGGAATTTCGGAGGCTCCGATGATTACAACCAACGCGATCATCACTGGCGTGGCCAGGCGAAACAGCGCCCGCACCCGGCTTCCAATCAAAAAGAGACTTGTTATTAAAGTATCGCCGAGATTTGAAAAAAAATGGCCAACACCTGCAAGTGCCCAAAGAATCCCGACGATGGCTATCGCTTGCACGAATGGCACAACCAGCGGCATAGCTTGGCTGATCACATCATCCATTGACCAACTCCTACAATTCAGAGCGACAGGGTACCAATTTGACAAACCGAAGCGTTCGTCTGCGCTTTAGTTTGTGAGCGAGCACTCGCAAGGACCATTGAGTTGGCAGGCGCCCCCTTTTCAACTCAACACAAAGCAATCCAACGCACAATTACGGCAATCTCAGGGCACCACAATGTCCACAACCGCGACCCGAGTCCGGCGGTTACGGCTACGCTGGCTAAAATTCCGAGCTCGCGCGTGCACCGGCACAAGCTGCCAATAGCACCCCAACACCGAAAACAAGTTGATACAGGCTGCGCGCGGCCCACAGTGGCCCCACGCATACGAAAAACGCCCCCGGTGTGGGAGCGCTTTGCAGTCTTTGCTGTGGTGGTTGTTACTTCGGCGCAGTGCGCGCGATACCGTTGAACTTTCGCCACTGATACAGTTCGATACTCGCGTTATTCGAATTCCAACCTTTTTCAACGGCGACTGGCTTCAAGTCATTCGCCTTCATGTCGCCGTGTTGATCTAGGTATTCCCACACCTCAAGGCACTTGCCGGGCCTGGGACGCTTCACGCCATTGCGTTCCTCGCGCGGTACCTTGGGCGCAGCGTCCTTCGTCGACTTCCGTGCGGTTACAACGGGCGCGGCGTCAGCGTTTGTGTTTTGTCCAACAGACACTTCCGCGTTAGCGGCTACATCATCGTCGTTGATTGGGTGGTTTTCGTGATGCTCGTGATTTTCAATCTTCGCCTTGCGAGCGGACTTCTTCGATTTACCCATCTTCGTTCTCCTCAGTTTGAACAGAGGAGCAAGCAACTATGATTCATCATCGGAGCGGCGCAACTGATATTTGCGTGCTCTTTGCTGTTTTTCATTGCGGACCTTTTTGCGTCACGCGTAACGTGCGCGCACATCCAACGCGCCGCACTTTCGGGGACACGATTAAAATGAATATGAGAGCCCCCAGATGAAAAAAGTTGGTCGGCCATTATCGGGGCCATCACCCGCACCTCCCGCCTACCGGTCTCCCGGGGCTCGGGGGCGGCTGATCGGAAGCTGATTGGATCATAGGACACAATATGACGGACGTTGATCAACCAGAGAGTTCGAAGGGCGGACGTTGGGCGCCGGGGATGCCCTCTCCAAATCCTTCTGGCAGACCGAAGGGCATCGTGGACAAACGCCAGAAGCTTCAGAACGCGTTCGCGGATGACGGTGTGGCCATCGTCAAAGTCGTTATCGGCAAGGCGCTCGAAGGGGACATGCAAGCGGCGAACATTGCCCTTGCGCGCATTGCACCGCCCATCAAGGCGCAAGCGGAACGCGTTCAGTTTGAGTTGAGCAGCGATGTGCCGCTGTCAGAGCAGGCTGGGCAAATTCTGGCGGCGGTGGCTGACGGCAAGGTCGATGCGGAGACCGGCAGAATCCTCATCGGATGCATTCAGTCAGTCGCGGGCATCAAAGCCGTCGAAGAGTTGGAACAACGGCTCATCGTTTTGGAGGCGAAGGCATCATGAGCGTTATCAAGACCAGGAAGCGGAACGTTGGCGGCACTCACGCACTCCCAATCAATTTCGTGTGCGCCTACGAACCGCTGCCACAGGACTCGTTTATTGAGACGTATCTAAACGGACCGGATGGGCGGTATCTGCTCATGACGCAGACCATCGACAGGTACCAGGCGACGGCCGATTGGGCTGTTGGCATCGCGGATCAAATGGCGTGGCCTATTGAGGTCGTCCCGATCACGATGCAAGAATTTGTGGAAAGGAACCGCGAACGGTTTGAGCGCGCACTTGCCGCGATGACCGACCAAGAGCGGGGCGCACTGCGCGCCGATGCCGTTCGGGCGATGGCTGAGGTAATGCGCGATTGCGATGACGCTGAAGTGCGCGCCGATGCCTTTGACGTGCTTGTCAAGCTAGGCGCGCTCCGATGAACAGCGCGCACCTCAAGCAGGGCTGACCACATGCCGGGCGTTCGCGGTCTGCTAAAGCGAATGCGACGTTTGGAGACGCGCGTTACATCGCGCTCGCCCATCGAGATCGCTTACGGCTCGTTGGACGCCTTTGTCGAGAAAGTGCAAGGAGACATTGACGCGGGTACGCTGGACCGGATCGACATGCCGATCATCCTCAACTGCATCCGCCGCTGGCATCATGAGCAGCTCTGGAGCGGCTGGCAACGATGAGTAAGCTGCTACGCGAACACCAGACGCACGAAAATCTCATCCCTAAAACTTTGGCTGGCCGATCCAAACAACGGCGATGCACGCCGGGGCGAACTTGCACTTGCCGCGCTCGCTGCATCAAAGGGTCACCCGAAGCGGCTGAATTAATAGTCCTTTGGACTAAGGCCCCGTTGACCCTGGAGCTGGCGACTTCACAGCATTCCAAGCCCTGAGGGTGTATCGCTCGAGATCGCGGCAGATGCTGGGGAGCAGTTTCGGATCGATGTCGATCTGATTGCCCTCATGCCCCACGGATTTGAACTGGTGTCCCAAATATGTGTGATCGATCGATTTGTACGCATTGTAGGCCCCGTTGTAGTGCGCGATGCAATTTCTGAGATAGTAGAAAAACGCAATGTCATCCTTTTCAGCGTGTGTGAAGCCGAACATGCGCCTCTCAAATTCAACACTATATTTTTCGAGATCACCTGCATAATTCGGGTGAGCCAGGTCCTTAATCACCTGCTCGAAAATCGACCACGCCGACAACATCAAACCGCTGACCGCGTCTTCGAAGAGATTTAGATGCACCTCTTCGTTGCCGCGTTTGAGGGCTATGGGTGTCAAAGGGTCTTCCGCCCAAACACCGATCTCCTCTCCCGCCGACGCGAGCAGTTGCCTAAATATCTGGTTATTGGGCTTCGTCTTGTCGGACAGTAGCGCGGCTGTTGCCATCTTCACGAGGAAAACTGAGCGCATACTTTCAAAGTACCCGAGCACCTTCGCCTCATCGAGGTTGTGGATACTTTCCGGTGTGCTGGTCATGGATCGACAGCGCCTCTCTTGCTTATCCGAGTATGCCCTCTAATTTCATCGATTGGCGCAAGAACTCTTTTTGCGCCAGCAGACAATCCGGCGGATAAAACACTCAGCGTAAGTGAAGAATTGGATGAGCCGCCAAGATCGGCGCTAAGTCCTGCTCTCCTCAAATCCCATTTTTCTCCAACCAGTTGTGAATGGCAGCCGCTGCCGGAGCGCAAAGGCTTGCCACCGCCCGCATGGTTCGGCGACAGTCGCGCTCGGACTGCTTCGCACGATACTGGACGACGATGGCCAGAGACCTTGCAACAATCGGGAAGGGATTTTGGGCGACTTGATGACCGATTTTCAGCCGCCATTCTTTGAAACCCCGATTCTCAACTCTCCCTACGAGGAGCCATCGCGGCACCATGCGTTGGATGCAGAAGGGCAGCCGCTGAACGAACCTCCGCGCGAGGGGCGGCGTAGGTCCGAGTTCATTACGCCTGTACCCAAGCCGAGAAAGAAAAAGCAGAAGTCAGACGCGCGTCAGGGCAAGCTTGGGCTGCAAAAAGACGACGGGGTTTCCTCTGACGAACAAGAGTACAATCCGACCCCGATCATCAACGAGATCAGAAAGCATCTAGCTGTTTGGCGCGCCTCGACGCCCGCCACATGGGGCGTCACGCCCGCCACCGCGCGGCTGCTTAAACACTGGCGCGAGTTGCAGGGACTTCGCCCCTTCTTCTGCCAGATCGAGGCCGTGGAAACCATCATTTGGCTGACGGAGGTCGCCAAGTCGCGCAAACAGTACGCCCCGATCTGGGAGCATATTCTCGGCGCAAACGAACAAGCCAACCCTGAGCTGCTTCGGCTTGCCATGAAGATGGCTACTGGCGCGGGCAAGACGACCGTGATGGCAATGTTGATTGCGTGGCAGACCGTCAATGCCGTGCGTTCCCCGACGAGCAATGCGTTCTCGCGCGGATTCCTAGTTATCGCGCCGGGGATCACGATCAAGGACCGCTTGCGGGTTCTGATGCCCAGCGACATTGAGAGCTACTACCGCACCCGCGAGCTGGTCCCGGCTGACATGCTCGACGAGGTGAACAAGGCGAAGATCGTCATCACGAACTTTCACGGCCTTGCGCTGAAGGAGCAACTTGAGGTCAACAAGGTGGGCCGGTCTCTGCTTCAAGGCCGTCACGAGCCGATTCAAACCAAGGAGACTGAAGGCCAGATGGTCCGGCGCGTCGCCGAGGAGCTGATGGGCCTGAAGAACATCGTCGTCATCAACGACGAGGCGCACCACTGTTACCGAGAAAAGCCGGACAACGAAGATATCGACGACCTCAAAGGCGACGACAAAAAGGAAGCCGAGAAGGAAAACGAAGCGGCGCGGCTTTGGATCAACGGCATCGAGGCGTTCAAGCGAAAGCTGGGGGTGCGAGCCGTTTACGATCTTTCAGCGACGCCCTTCTTTCTGGGCGGGTCCGGCTACGCCGAAGGGACGCTCTTCCCGTGGACTGTCAGCGATTTCTCGCTGATCGATGCCATCGAATGCGGGATCGTGAAGCTTCCCCGCGTGCCGGTCGCCGACAACTACATCTCCGACGAGGAAGCACCCGTCTTCCGCAATCTGTGGAAACATATTCGGGATGAGATGCCGAAGAAGGGGCGCGGCAAAGGTCAAGGCGAGCTTGATCCCCAGTCCCTTCCGGCGAAGCTTCAGACGGCGCTTGTCGCGCTCTACAACCACTATGACGAGACTTTCGAGAAATGGCGGCTGGCGGGCATTGAATCGCCGCCCGTCTTCATCGTCGTCTGCAACAATACGTCTTCATCGAAGCTTGTCTATGAGTGGATTTCCGGCTGGCAACGCCCGGTCGCAGAAGGTTCGGATGAACTGAGAACCGTTCACCACGGGCACCTTAGCCTGTTCAGCAATTTCGATGAGCACGGCAACCGGCTGGCGCGCCCTAACACCTTGCTAATCGACAGCAAGCAGCTGGAATCCGGAGAGGCGCTGGACGATGACTTCCGCCGCGCCGCCGCTCTGGAGATTGAGCAGTACAAGCGTGAGATTGCCCAGCGCTCCGGCGCAGGCGAAGTTGGCGATCTGTCCGACGCCGATCTGCTTCGTGAGGTCATGAATACTGTCGGCAAGAAGGGCAGACTGGGTGAACAGGTGCGATGCGTCGTGTCCGTGGCTATGCTCACGGAAGGTTGGGACACAAACACTGTCACCCATATTTTGGGCGTGCGCGCTTTTGGAACGCAGCTCTTGTGCGAGCAGGTCGTTGGGCGTGGCTTGCGCCGCTATTCTTACGATCTGAACGATCACGGCCTCTTCAACGTCGAGTATGCCGACATCATGGGCATACCATTCGACTTCACGGCTAAGCCTCAGGTAGCGCCACCAAAGCCGCCCAAGAAGATGACGCGCGTCGCCGCCGTCAAGGAGCGTGCGGCGCTGGAAATCGTCTTCCCGCGTGTTGTCGGTTATCGCGTCGAACTGCCAGATGAAAAGCTGCGGGCGAAATTCACCGATGATCACCGCCTAATTCTTACGCCGGAGATGGTTGGCCCTGGTCAAACCTTGCTTGAGGGCATTGTCGGCGAAGGAGTCACGTTGTCCGCCGCCGAAATGAAGGAAATGAGGCCCAGCACCGTTTCCTTCGAGCTCGCTAAGTACATGCTCTATTCCTATTTCAGGGACGGCGACGGCGAACCCAAGCTCAATCTGTTCCCACAGATTCAGCGCGTTGTTCGCCGTTGGATCGACGAAGGCTATCTCGTCTGCAAGGGCGACACTGGCCCGTGGATGCTCGGCATCAAGTCCATCGCCGCGCAGGCCGCCGAGCGCATCCGCCTCGCCATCGAAAACGAAATGGGCGACCAGAACCGGACGCTCGCCGTGCTCGATCCCTACAATCCCAAAGGTTCGACGCGCCATGTCGGCTTCATGACGAGCAAAGAGCTTTACACAACCTCGCCGGCGAAGTGTCATGTGAACTATGTCGTTTCCGATAGCGGCTGGGAGGCCGAGTTCGCCCGCGCCGCCGAGGCGCATCCGAGTGTGATTTCATACGTCAAAAACCAAGGGCTGGGGCTGGAGGTACCGTACCGGGACGGTTCGACGGCCAGGCATTATTTCCCCGATTTCATCGTCCAGATCGACGATGGTCGGGGCCGCGACGACCCGCTGGCTCTCGTCGTCGAGGTGAAGGGCTATCGCGCCGAGAACGTGAAGCTGAAATCCGAAACCATGCGCCAGCAATGGATCAGAGGCGTCAACAATCTCGGAAGCTTTGGCCGCTGGGCGTTCATCGAGTTCGGCGATGTCTATGAAATGCAGGAACAGTTTGAAGCGCTGATTGATAGAGCGGTGGCGGATATTGCCGAACACAGACCGGCTGAAGCGGATGACACATGAGTGAAAGCTTGCTTCACAGACAGCCTGCGGAAGTGATTTATCACTTCGACATTGAGCGTGGCAGCATTCCGCTTGCGCAGTTCGTTGATACGGCGCGAGCCACACAAGACATTATCGACGACTTCAATAGGTCGCTTTTCGACAACAAGATACGATATGAACTTCGGGTCAAAACGCCAGAAGACGGGAGTCTTCTGGAGGTTCTCGCAATCATCGTGACCGTCGGCGGCTCGGTACTCGCTTTTTTGGGAACCGATATCGGAAAAGCCTTCTTCAAGGGCCTTACATTCGAGGAGCCCGCGGCATGGGCGGAGAAAATTGGCGCGTCGATCCGTCAACGACTCAGAATGCCAGTATTGCGCCCGGCGGAATCGGCGGTAACGGCGGCTCCCAGCGTTGAATTGGCCACCTTGACTGGAGAAGAAATCGGGCACGATGCCGAGTCAGAGGCTATCGCGCTAATTTTGCTTCAGTTTCTCAGGCTTGATGTCGAAAAACTCCGCGCAATCGGCATCACGCCTGAAAAATTTCGAGCCGCTTTTCAAGCACGTAATCGAGTTTTCAAGGGGTGCATCGATAACCCTGAGGTCAAGGGCATCACCTTCGACAGATTTCCCATCTTTGAACTCAAGCGCAGTGATTTCCCGCGCCAAATCACGCAATTGCCCGATGTTCCGCCAGACCAACCGCCCAAGCCCAATGACTTAAACTTCGAGACGATCGATATCGTCGTCAATTCACCAAACTGGAAACGCGACGGGCGGAATTGGCAGGCCGCGACGGGTAAGTATCAGGAGGTATCTTTCTCAATCGAAGACGAAGCCTTTTGGTTGCGCGTGGAACGCCGTGACACTGACCTCAAGCCCACCATTCGTGACAACATGCGTGTGCAGTGGGCTTATCCTGCTGGGGCTTCTCGGCCAGCGTATGTCAAGGTGTATCGCGTTCTCTCCTACAACGGACGGCAACTGTCGCAACCGATGAGTGATCAGGAAATTAGAGCACTGCAAGCCACGGTGCATCATGTGGAGCCAGATGCGCTTGACCTGTTCGATGAACGACCAACGTCAAGGGACCGTCAGTCAAGGGAAGATAGCCGTGGCAATGATTAGTCCAGCGAAGCAGACAAGGGTGCTTATCGCCCAGGCGCTCGCGGCGCGCGACGAAACACAGATGAAGGAAGCGAGTGCGTAATGGCGAGGGAGAAAAACACGACAGACAAACCCAAACAGGTTGAAGCGTTGACGCACGCTCAGGCGAAGCGCAAGAATATCCCAACGGCAGAGCTTCAGTCGGCTGCGCAGCGGGCCGAGGAGCTTCAGCCCTTCAAGCCGGTCGTCTATCCGCGCCGCTCTCCTCTGACGCAGGGCGAAACACGCCCGCGCGACAAGGACATCGACCCGCAGCTTGTCTGGAAAGGCGCGCGGGTGCGGCTGACGGCAGAACAGATCACCGAAGCCGCCGCTAAAGGCTATATCGACATTTCAGACGCGCAGCTCGTTTGGCGCGGCAAGGATCAGCAGGACTGGTCCGACCTCGTTGTTCATGCGCCACCACTCTACATTCAAGAGAAAATCCATCCTAAGGCGATCATCGACGATCTAACGCGGCGAACCAAAGAAAAGCGCGACGCCGACAGCGGGACGTTCGATCTGTTCCACGACTTCAACGGCATCGACGCCGAAGCGAAGACTGAATTTTATCAGCACGACCAGAACTGGTCGAACCGCTTCATTCTCGGCGACAGTCTGCAAGTGATGGGGAGTCTTGCCGAGCGCGAGTCCCTACGCGGGCAAGTGCAGTGCATCTACTTCGATCCGCCTTACGGCATCAAATTCAATTCAAACTGGCAGGTTTCAACGCGATCCCGCGACGTGAAGGACGGCAAGCTGGAGGAGATTTCCCGCGAACCGGAACAGGTGCGTGCATTTCGAGATACATGGAAAGACGGGATACATTCCTATCTCACTTATCTCCGGGATCGTTTCACGGTTATGCGCGATATGCTTACGCCGACTGGGAGTATTTTCGTACAGATTGGCGAAGACAATGTGCATCTCGTTCGTGCTTTGCTGGACGAGGTTTTCGGACAGGAAAACTTTTGCTCCCTCATTGATTTTAAGAAGACGGCGGGCTTAGCATCGGACTTTTTGGCAACATCGAAGGATTATATTGTTTGGTATGCGCGAGACCGTGGTGTCGCTAAATTTCGACGTCTCTTCTTGCGGAAGGAGGCTGGGCAAGAGGGCGCAACACAATTCAACTGGATTGAAAGTCCCGATGGCTTTGAGCGCCGTTCTGCAAATGAGAGCGACCGAGAGAAGCTGTCACAAGGATGGCAGCTAATTTCCCACGACAATCTAACGTCCACGGGATTCGCGACCACAACCAACTACGAACTCGATTTTTCTGGGCGAACGATAACTCTGAAGCAGGCCAACCAACGATGGAAGACGACACAGGAAGGCATGAAGCGTTTGAAAGCCGCTTCGCGCGTCGTGCTCGTGGGAAACACACCGCGTTATGTGCGTAAGTTGGCAGACTTCCCAGTATTTCCAATTACAGACGTTTGGTCAGACACTGGCGTATCGGGATTTGCTGAACCTAGAATTTATGTAGTTCAAACGTCCCCCAAAGTTGTTGAACGCTGCGTTCTGATGACCACCGACCCCGGCGATCTTGTGCTCGATCCGACCTGCGGCTCTGGAACAACCGCGACGGTCGCCGAACAATGGGGCCGCCGTTGGATCACCATAGACACCTCGCGCGTGGCTCTAGCGCTCGCCCGTGCGCGGATAATGGGCGCGAAATATCCATATTACCTGCTAGCCGACAGTAAGGAAGGCCGCCTCAAGGAAGGCGAACTGACCGGCAAGCCGCCTGCCGATGGATCTGTACATGGCGATATCCGCCAAGGGTTCGTCTATGAGCGTGTGCCCCACATCACGCTGAAGTCCATCGCCAACAACGCCGAGATCGACGTGATTTGGGAGGAGTTTCAGGCAAAGCTCGAACCGCTGCGCGCCGAACTGAATGGTGCATTTAACAAGGAATGGGAAGAATGGGAAATCTCGCGCGAGGCGGGTTCTAGCTGGCCCGACAAAGCCAAGATAGCTCATGCAGACTGGTGGGAGCGACGCATCGCGCGGCAAAAGAAGATCGACGAGTCTATCGCCAAGAAGGCCGATGTCGAACTTCTCTCTGACCGTCCTTATGAAGACAAATCCCGCATCCGTGTGGCTGGTCCGTTCACGGTTGAAAGCCTCTCTCCGCATCGCGTTGTTCCCGCATCAGATTCAGAGCTAATCGACGACATCGATGCCGCCGAGGGGAAGCGAAAACGCGCGCTGCCCAAGGGAGTCGCGCCGCTCAATGACTTCAGCGACATGATCTTGGAGCACCTGAAGACCTCAGGCGTCCAGCAGGCGAAGAAAGACGACCGTATCACCTTCACCGCCATCACCGGTTGGCCGGGTACATGGATCGCCGCCGACGGGCGTTTCATGGAGGGCGAAACGGAAAAGCGTGCCGCAATCTTCATCGGGCCGGAGTTTGGCACGGTGAGCCGCGCTGATCTAATCGCAGCTGCGCGCGAAGCGCTGGACGCGGAGTTTGACTTACTTATCGCTTGCGGCTTCGCCTTTGAGGCGCACACGACGGAACTGGGCAAGCTCGGGCCCTTGCCGATCCTCAAGGCGAAGATGAACCCCGAGCTGCATATGTCCGACGAGCTGAAGAACACCGGAGCTGGTAATCTGTTCGTCGTGTTCGGCGAGCCAGACATCAAATGGGACTTCAACCAGGACGGCGAGATCGTAGTGGAAGTGCTCGGAGTCGATGTGTTCGACCCGAAAAAGGGCGAAGTGCGCGCCAGCGGCAAGGACGACATCGCCGCATGGTTCATCGACACGGACTATAACGAGGAAAGCTTCTTCGTCCGTCACGCTTATTTCATGGGCGCGAACGATCCGTACAAGTCGTTGAAGACGGCGCTTAAAGCCGAGATCGACGAAGGGGCTTGGGCGACGCTCTACCGAGACACCTCCCGCCCATTCCCGCGCCCTGATACAGGCCGCTTCGCAGTGAAGGTCATCAATCACTTCGGCGACGAGGTGATGAAGGTGTTTGCGGTATGACGCCTGGAGCAGACGATAGAATTGAACGTTACTTGGCCGACTTGAAGGCCAAGGGGCGGTCTGCTCCCGCTGGACGCCTTTGGCATGAATTTTTCAAGAAGGTCACGAAGGGAATCGACAGGTCTGAGCGTCCGGCGTTGCCACTGATTCTAGCCGGGAGCGTTGCATCAAATGCTCAAAAACAAGATCGGCTGAGAGAGCATCTTTTTTGGGCCGACAAGCATGGTCGTTTGGAAGAGGCATTTGCTCTTCTGTTCAGCACGCCAGAAGACGGGTGGAATGAGGGAAGCGAGAGCGACTGGCATAAGTCATCGTCGTGGGAAGATGGCGAATGAGGTTCTGCATCGCCGACACATTCCCGAAGGCTCTTGCCCGGCTTCCAGCGCAGGAGCAGAAGGCCGTGAAGACAACGGTGTTCGATCTTCAGCTCGATCCCACACATCCGGGGCTGCAATTTCATCGGATCGAGAACGCCAAGGACCCAAATTTCTGGTCCGTTCGTGTCAGCCGGGATGTTCGCCTGATCGTCCACAAGACGGCCGACAGCTTTCTGATCTGCTATGTCGATCACCATGACGACGCCTATTCATGGGCGGGGCGCAGGCGGATCGAGACCCACCCGCGCACTGGGGCCGCGCAAATCGTCGAAATCCGGGAGCGCGTAGAAGAAATCATCGTGCATCAGCCGGTTGCGGCTCCGGCTCCCGCCGCTCCAAACTTGCCGCTTCTGTTTGAGCGTTACTCCGACGACGTATTGCTGGGTTACGGCGTTCCCGAGGATTGGCTTGGCGATGTAAGGCGAGCAACTGACGAGACCTTGCTCCACCTTGCGGGGCATCTCCCATCCGAGGCGGGTGAAGCCTTGTTGGCATTGGCCGTTGGCGAGATACCCGAACGTCCGTCCGCGCCGAAAGAAACTCCAGCAAGCCCGTTTGAGCACCCCGATGCGCTGCGTCGCTTCCGTGTTCTGGAAAACGTGGAAGAACTCAAGCGCGCCCTCGACTACCCCTGGGATCAATGGGCGGTCTTCCTGCACCCATCACAGCGGCAGGTCGTGGAGCAGCGCTTTTTAGGACCGGCGCGAGTTTCCGGGTCTGCGGGCACAGGTAAGACCGTCGTCGCTATTCATCGCGCGGCCAATGTCCTAAAGCGGGAGCCGCAGGCCAAACTTCTGCTGACGACGTTCTCGCCTCCTCTCGCAAACGCGCTTGAAGGCAAGCTGCGCGTTCTGATTGGCGACGAGAAGGGTGTGGCACCGCGCATAACCGTTCTGCCCTTCAAGGGCATCGCTGACGACCTCTTTACGCTCGCCTTCGGGTATCATCCGCGCGCGGCGTCCGAGGATCAGATGCGCGGCACGTTAAAAAGCGCCTCCGATGAGTTGGAGCTGACAGGATTTACTTTGCGCTTTCTCGTTTCCGAATGGCTGAACGTCGTGGACGCTTGGCAGGTCGAAACGCTTGAAGCCTATCAGAGCGTGCCCCGAATTGGCCGCAAGAACAGGCTGGGAGCCAAGCAGCGAGAAAAGCTTTGGCCGATCTTCGTTCGGGCGCGGAAGAGCCTTGAGAGCCAAGGTATTCTGACTTGGCCAGCGATCTTCGGTAAAGTGACCGCCAACTTCGCGGATCGAAGCACGAAGCCGTTTACACATGCGATTGTGGATGAGGCGCAAGACCTCGGCGTGCCGGAGCTGAGGATGCTCGCAGCGATTACGCCGTCCGCGCCAGATGCGCTGTTCTTCGCAGGCGACTTGGGCCAGCGCATCTTCCAAGAGCCTTTTTCGTGGCTTGCGTTGGGGGTTGATATCCGGGGACGGTCCAAGACCCTCAAAGTCAACTACCGGACGTCCCATCAAATTCGGCAAGCCGCCGACCGGCTGTTGCCGAAGCTGGTACAAGACGTAGACGGGGTCGAGCAGGACCGGCGAGGCACGGTGTCTGTCTTCAACGGGCCCGAGCCGGAAATCATGACATTTGAAAGTGCCGATATGGAAATAGCCGGCGTCGCCGATTGGATCAAAGGCGCTGTTTGTAACGGCATTGCGCCTGCAGAGATCGCAGTTTTCGTCCGCTCAAAGAATGAACTGGCGCGAGCGCGTGCAGCGGTCAAAGCCGCTGGCCATGTTCAGCTTGAACTTTCTGAACGACTCGAGCAGCCGCAAGGGCGGATTGCCATCGGCATCATGCCCCTAGCTAAGGGACTCGAATACAAAGCCATCGTGGTGATGGCATGCGACGATGATGTGCTGCCCTTGCAAGAGCGCGTCGAAACGGTGGCGGACGAAGCCGAGCTGAATGAAATCTACGAGACCGAGCGACAGCTCTTTTACGTCGCCTGCACTCGCGCCCGCGATAGGTTGCTAACGACGGGCGTGAAACCAGCCTCGGAATTCCTCGCCGATCTCCAGGTTCAACGATTGGAGGCGTGACTTGGCTTTTCGCCTTGCCGATGGCGTGCCACCAAGAAGGCCGCGTGCGGGAGTGTTGCTTGCGTACGCGCTGCAAATGCACAACGATGGACTTCTATCCGGTTTCGAGACTGAGGCCGCTACTGGAAAGTACAAGACGCGTGGCAGCTTTAAAGTGAGTCCGAATGGCTAAGAGGATTTTTGTTCCGACGAACGACGCGTCCGACTGGCGTCGACTGCTTGCTCAGCCCGAGACTCAGTGGAGGGATGGCTATTCGGCCAAAGCCGCCGCCGAGAGATGGGAAGCCAGTTCGGGTTGGCCGCCGGAAATCGCGCAGCAATTTGAATTGGTAGGATGGGGACCAACCGAATTGTTGATCGCCTTACCAGAGTGGAAGACCCCTTTGCCGGGCGGAGAGCGCGCGGGTCAAACAGACGTCTTCGCATTGGTGCACACTAACACTGGCGTCGTCGCATGTGCGGTCGAGGCCAAGGTAATCGAGTCATTCGATAAGACCGTCCGCGAGTGGTCGGTTTCGGAATCGATCGGAAAGCAAAGGCGGCTGGCGTATCTGTGTGAGCTGTTGGGCCTTTCCAATCCGCCTCCCGGCGAATTGCGCTACCAACTATTGCATCGAACTGCTGCCGCGCTCATCGAGGCAAAGCGTTTTGGATGCGCCGGTGCAGCGATGATCGTTCACTCCTTCTCCGCTGAAAAGACGCAGCTCAAGGACTTTCAAGCATTTGCCCGCGCGCTTGGCGCTGAAGTTGGGGCTGACACGCCTGTCATCGTTCGCCCCTGCGGTGGGATGCCATTGCTCTTGGGATGGGCAAGCGGTCCGACCTAACGCAGTGCGCATGTTGTAGGCGCTCATAGTATTTGATCATGCCCTTAACGTACGCTGAGCCTAGCGCACAAGTTGGTCAGCGCGGCGCGTTGACAGTGCACCGCGAATCGAAAATACTAACGGTGCCTTGAGTGGCCTCCGTTCTCCCTTGAGTGGGACAAACCAAAGAAGGCTGACGCCTTCAACACATGGTTTAGGAGCAAAATCCAAAATGACCACTGTTCAGCACCCGGCGTTCGCTTCGCCGGAACTTCAAGCTACCCTCGACAAGGCCTGTAAAACGTTGGAAGGAGTCGAAGAGGCTCGTAGTCGCGTCTCGCAAGACATCAAGGCCCTTGAGAGCTATCTCGTCAACCTTCGTCTCACCACACCGTTCCGGCATCCTATGGGCAAGGTGCTTGTTCCCGACGACGAACAAAACGTTGCCGCATCATTGGAGTTCGGCGGTACTGCCAGTGGGAAGATTCGGGAGGATGCACTCGTTCTCGGTGAGGACGCGCACGGTAAGGTGCGCCTGCTCTACGAGATTAGCGAGTGGGATGGGTACGTTGACGTTGACGTGCCCGGCGGCCCGTTCTTCTGGGAGTCGGACACCCTTCAGCTCGACGTCAAACCTCTGATGGAAACGAAGTTCGAGATTCGCAAGCAAGTGTACAAACAGCTTCCGGCGTTCGTCGCTGCGCTGGCCGGGCACTACGCGATCGACCCGAACCAGCTCACCGATTGGGACGACGAGATTCCGTTCTAGTCGTGCAACTACGAGCCGGGCGCGAACAGCGCCCGGCTCACACCTTCAAAGCTTCCGAAACCTCACGGATTAACTCTCCGCATCGAAGCACAAATTTGTCGTCAACTTCGATCAAGGTGGCAATTTCGCCTACGTCGCCTTCGTAGAAAAAGGCTTCAGTCGGCAACAAAACTCTGAAAGGCAATTGGTTAGCCTTTGCGACAAGAGCGTCGTAACTCCGTCCGCGCCCGTGTTTGAGCACATTGATAGCCTTCTGATAATCAGAGAACTCCTCCTGGAGCGCAACGCGCCCTTCGCGTTCCAGGACTATTGCTGCGCCACCGAAGCCGTCAGCACACCCCAGCTCGCCTTGCAAAATTCCGTCAAACAGCGAGAACATTCCCACCGCCAGTATTGCCTTCTGTAGCTGGACCATTTGAAGGCTTCTGACGAGCGCCGTCGCGCCACTGGTCTGTAACGCCGCGATAGTTTTGTCGTTGACCTCGTTCAGCGCGGAGAGAGTAAAGCTTGCGCAGCTATCTGCCAGCCCGGTGAAACTGTGCATGATGAGTCCTCAGCCCAATGATTTCTCGGGCATGTCGCCGCTGCCGCTTACGACTCGCTTATCAGCGCGCCGCTGGGTTAGCATCGAGAAACGGACGCCAGCGTAAGCGGCTGTTATTGCAGCGGAATTTGGTGGGTGATGCAGGGATCGAACCTGCGACCCGCTGATTAAGAGTCAGCTGCTCTACCAACTGAGCTAATCACCCGACCGGTCTGGAAGGCTCCGCGAATGCCGTCCGGCGAACGCGAAGAGGGCGTGCGTATAGCAACCTCGCCCCCCTCTGTCCAGGAAACACGTCTGCCCCGGACAACCTGTCCGGCCCGCCCGCCATGCGGCCGCTTTTGGCGCCTACTCCCGCGCCAAACTGACCCCGCCGTCCACGATCAGCGTCGCCCCGACGACGTAGTCGCCGGCCTGGGAGGCGAGGTAGATCGCCGCCCCCGCCATGTCTTCGTCCCGCCCGATGCGCTTGGCCGGGATGCGTTTGGCCACGGCTTCCGGCCGGTCGCGCGCGTCGACGTTCATGTCGGATTGGAACGCGCCGGGCGCGATCGCGGAGACGACGATGTTGTCCTCGATCAGCTTCAGCGACATGCGCTTGGTCAGGTGGATGAGCCCCGCCTTCGACGCGGCATAGGAATAGGTCTCCTGCGGATTGACGCTGACCCCGTCGATCGAGGCGATGTTGATCACCTTCGACGGCCGCCCCGCCCGCGCCGCTTCGCGCAGCAAGCCGTGCAACGCCTGCGTCAGAAAGAACGGCGACTTCAGGTTCAGGTCCATGACCTTGTCCCAGCCCTTCTCCGGAAAGGCGTCGAACTTTTCCAACCACGCCGCGCCGGCATTGTTGACCAGAATGTCGAGCTTCTTCTCCCGCGATCCCAGCGTCGCCGCGAGCGAGCGCGCCCCGCCGACATTCGAGATATCGAGCGCGAGCGGAATGCACGTGCCGCCACCGGCCGACAGTTCCTTCGCCGCCGCCTCGCAGGCCTCTGCCTTGCGCGAGGAGATGTAGACCTTGGCGCCCTGCGCCACGAACCCCGCGGCGATCATCCGGCCGATCCCGCGCGACCCGCCGGTGACGAGCGCCGTGCGCCCTTCGAGGGAGAACAAATTCCGCATGGTCAGTTAGCCTTGGCTTGTTGCGACACGGCGCCACGTGTCGCCCACCGCCACACGTTTGTCCAGCCTCCGCCACAATTGCGGTCATAGTGGCGGTACAGCACGCCCCCGGGAGAACCAACATGTCACGCGCCGCCATCGCCCTGCTCCTCTGCACCATCGCCCTCACCGCCTGCGGCCAGAGCGAGGAACAAGCAAAGGAGAGTGGCGTCAGCTACGGCTACGCCGCCGCGCCGACCGACGCGGCCCCGGTCGCGCTCGACGCGACAACTATGCGCCGTGGCGTCATCGGCGGCAACGACGGCACGCTGAAGAGGCAATCCGGCGAGTCCTACGTCTACGACCACAACATGACCGTTTCGATGGCGAGCGACTTCATCCGCTTGCGCTTCGAACGCGCGCGCAACAAATGCTTGAACGACGCAGCCTTGAAGTGCAAAGTCATGTCGGCGTCGTTCCAATTGCTCGGCGCGCCGGATGCGCCGCTCCCGGTCGCCAACCTCTCCGTCGCGCTGCCGCACGACAGCGTCGAGGTCTTCGAACGCAGCCTGACCGAACTGCTGCCGGACGAAAACAAAGACGACGTCGTCGTCAAAGCCCGCTCGACCGCCGCCCAAAACGTGACCAGCCAGGTGCAGGACCTCGACAGCCGCCTCGCGCAGCTCAAGAACTATCGCGACCGCATGATGGAGCTGTCGAAACGCGGCGGCAAAACCGAAGACCTGATCAAGATCGAAGGCGAAATTTCGCAGACCCAAGCCTCGATCGAACAAATCGAAGCGCAACAACGCGACCTCGCCGAACGCATCGCCAAGGAAAACCTCTCGATCTCGTTCGAAGCGCAATCGACCGCGAGCGACGCCTTACAACCCGTGCGCGACGTCTGGCAAAACTCGCTGCGCGTCATGGCGGCCAGCGGCGCCGCCGCACTCGCGCTCATCGTGGGCATCGTCCCGTGGATACCGGTCTTCCTCATCGGCTTCTTCGCCACCCGCTGGCTCTGGCGCCGCCTCCGCCGCTCACCGAAATAGGTTGGGGGTGGTGGAGATTCAGATAGATTTCGCCACAAAGACCCGAAGGTGCTCGACGGTTCACAAAGAAGAATGATTCACACAATGAAACAATGAAACAATGGGATCGAACCTTCGGCGCGAAGCGCCAATCAAACTTCGATTGCGCGCTAACGCGCGCGAGTGGCACTCATTGTGTCATTGTTTCATTGTGTGAGATATTTTTTCCTGCTTCGTGAACCTTCGAGCACCTTCGCGCCTTTGTGGTGGAGTCTTTCTTTCTGACTCACCACAACGCCGCCGCTGACCTCGGGATATCGATCCCCCGGTGCACCTGCACGCTGAGCAGCAGCCCGAACCCGAACAGCACCGTGAGCAACGCCGTCCCGCCATAGCTGACCAGCGGCAACGGGATGCCAACCACCGGGATCAACCCCATCGACATCGACGTGTTGATCAGGATGTAGAGCAGGAAGTTCAAACAGATCCCCATCGCGACGAGCCGACCGAACTGACTTCGCGCGTCCATCGCGATCGCAACCCCGCGCCCCAAGATCGCGGTATAAAGCCCCATCAGGATCAAAAGCCCGAACAGCCCGAACTCTTCCCCAAGTACCGTGAAGATGAAATCGGTCTGCTTCTCCGGCAAGAAATTCAACCGGCTCTGCGTCCCCTCGCCGAACCCTTTGCCGAAAATACCGCCCGACCCCAGCGCGATCTTCGACTGCGTGATGTTGTAGCCGGCGCCCAGCGGGTCCGACTCCGGATCGAGGAATGTATAAACGCGCTGCTTCTGGTAGTCCTTCAGCGCGAACTCCCACCCGACCGGCACCGCAACCGCGATCAGCGCCACCACCGGCAAAATGATCTTCCAGCTCAACCCCGCCAGAAAGATCAGCCCGCACCCGCCCGCGATGATGATCGTCGCCGTCCCAAGATTGGGTTGCAGCAAGACCAACCCCGCCGGAAGCGCAATCAACAGCAACGCCGGAATCAACCGCGTCGGCCGCGACACATCCTCAAGCAGCACGCCGTGCAGAAACCGCGACAGCGCCAAGATCACGGCGATCTTCATGAGCTCCGACGGCTGCAACTGTAGCGGTCCGATGTCGATCCACCGCTCTGCTCCCTTGCCGACGCGTCCGACAAACTCGACCGCGATCAGAAGCAAGAACGTCACGCCGTAGATCGGATAGGCGAGCTGAAACCACCACCTGATGTCGATACTGGCAATCGCCAGCATCACCACGATGCCGACCGCAAAGCGCAAGATCTGGCGGTCCGCCCAAGGTTCGAAGCTGCCGCCCGCGACCGAATAGAGCAGCGCAAAACCGATCCCGCAAACCGCGGAGATCAAAGTCACCAGCGTCCAGTCGAGCGTGCGCAGCTTGCCCATAAGCCGAAGCTCGCGGCCCGTCGATCCAAACTGCTCGTTGAGCGGCATCGCGCCTTAGCCCTTGCCGTCGATGGATGCCGCCATTCGCACTGGCGGCACGAAGAGCTTCTTCGCCGACGGATCGCGCTGCGCCACCAACGTCATGATGTCCTTCGCAATCGGTGCCGCCATCTTCGAGCCGCCGCCGCCGTGCTCGACCACGACCGAGATCGCATAGCGCGGCTTGATCACCGGCGCGAACGCAATGAAGAGCGCATGGTCGCGGAACTTCCAGGGAATCGAATCCGCGCTGCGCCCGCGCAGTTCGGCCGTGAGCCGGCGTACCTGCGCGGTCCCGGTCTTGCCCGCCATGTCGAACCCTTCAACGTCGATGCGCGAGCGCGCCGCCGTTCCGCCCTGGTTCGTCACCGCATCCATGCCGCCGTGCACGATCGCGACATGCTCCGGATCGAGGCCCATATCTTCCGGCTCGGGACGCGGCCGCTCCTGCCCGCTGAACGATCGGATCACATGCGGGGTCACCGCCTTGCCGCCGTTCGCCAGCCGCGCCGTCATCACGCAGAGCTGCAGCGGCGTTGTCAGCATTGCGCCCTGCCCAATCCCCACATTGTAGGTGTCGCCGTCGCGCCACGTGTCTTTGCGCGCGCGCAGCTTCCACGCTGGATCGGGCACCAGCCCCGGCTTCTCGCCCGGAATTTCCAGCCCATAAACCTGGCCCAAACCGAACTTGCGCGACATCGCCGCGATCGCCTCGATCCCGGTGCGCCGCGCGCATTCGTAGAAATAGACGTCGCACGAGTTCTTGATCGCCGAATGCATGTCCATCGAGCCGTGCCCACCGCGCTTCCAACAGTGGAACACGTGATTGCCCAACGCCGTCGCGCCCGAGCAATGAACGCGGTGCTTCGGACTCATCGCACCCGAAGCCAGCGCCGCCAGCGCCACGATCGGCTTGTACGTTGACCCCGGCGGATACATCCCCGTAATCGCCTTGTTCAGAAGCGGCTTCAACTCGTCTTCGTTGAGCTGCCTCCAAATCGCGGGCGTCACCGTCGTCGTGAACGCGCTCGGATCATACCCCGGCGCCGACACAATGGAGATAAGCTCGCCCGTGTTCACATCCATCACGATCGCCGACGCGCTCTGCCCGACCAGACGCTCCTGCGCCAGCTTCTGCACTTCCATATCGAGCGACAGCACGACGTCTTGACCGACGATGCCTTCGCGCCGCGACAGTTCGCGGATCACGCGGCCATGAGCGTTCACTTCGACCTGCGCCGCACCGGGCTTGCCGCGCAGTGCGTTGTCCGCCGCACGCTCGACGCCCGAGCGCCCGATGCGAAAGCCCGGCAGCGACAGCAACTCCGGCTCTTCCTCGATATCCTTGTCCGTCACGCCGGCGACATAGCCCAGCACGTGGCTTAGCCACGGCCCGAACGGATAAGCGCGCAACTCGCCGACATCCGGCTCGACGCCCGGAAGATCGGGTTGGTTGATATTGACCTTTGCAAAGTCCGCCCACTCAAGACCCTCGGCGACCAACACCGGGTTGAACGGCTTCCCGCGCGCAGCGTCGCGCAGCACGCGCTGAATGCGTTGCGGCGACAGCGGGATCAACTGCGAAAGCTTCTCCAGAACGGCGCGCACGTTCTTCGCCTGCTCCGGCACGATCAACACGCGGAAGTTCTGCGACGTGTTCGCGAGCTCGACGCCGGTGCGGTCGTACACCCGGCCCCGCCGCGGTGCGATCAGCTGCAGGTTGACGCGGTTGTCCTCGGCCAACATCGCAAACTGCTCGCGCTGCAAGACCGAAAGCTGAAACATCCGCCCCGTCAGCAGCGCGAATATCCCAACTGTCCCCGCCGACAGCATCGCGGTGCGTCGCGTGAACGCCCGGTACCGAACACTGTCGCGTCCGTCCATCATGACCGGCGGCCCCTCATATCGCTTCGCGCGCGGTCGTCAGCATCCGCCGCATCAGCGTGAACACCTTCGACACCAGCGGAAACACGGCAACAGAAATCAGCGCCTGAAGATAGATATCGCCCGCCGGCAGCCAGCGCGCATAGGCGATCGAACCCGCAAACCACGTCACGGCCGCGGTTAGGAACGCAACCACCGCAAAGCCCAACCACACGCCGCGCAAGGTCCGTCCGATGAAAAACACACGCTGCGAGAGCGTGAACCCATAGGCGAGCAAATAGATCAGCGCCCAAAACCCAATCGGCGTCCCGCTGGTGAAGTCCTGCCCCAGGCCCAACAAGAACACAGCCCACGGCGGCAAGAACCCCGGGCCGTAGATCGCCCAAAAGAACACCGCCGCGAGAGCAATGTCAGGAGCTGGAACCTTTCCGCCCAGCAAATTCATCGGCGCCAGTGTCACCACCATCGCTGCCGCCGTCATCAAGAACGGCAGCGACAGCCAAAGCCGGCGCGACAACCAAAGGACGGCGACTTGCAGATACTCGATCATGGCTCAAGTCGCCGGGATGGGACGCGCCGGCGCGGCGGTCGCCGCAGGGGCCGCCGTCGGCGCAGGCGTGGTCTTCGGCTTCGTCGGATCGATCGTGCCCGGCAGCGGCTCCGGCGCCGCGTTGTCGACGTCGACCGGTGCCGTGTATTTCATCACGCGCACGAAGTCCGCCCGCCCTTCGACGGTGAAGAGATCCACGCGCGGCGCCTTCGCATTCGCGACCACGCCGACCGCAACGCCCGGCGGAAACACGCCGCCGTCCGGTGTCGTGATCACGCGCGCCCCGGCGGTGATCCGCGACCCCGGCGGCAAGTACTCCAGCACCGGCTGTCCCGAGTTGTCGCCCGCCAAAATCGCTTTCAGGTTCGCGCCTTCGATCATCACCGGCACGCGACTGTTCAGATCGGTCAGCAACAACACCCGTGCCGAACGATTACCCGTCGTGATCACCCGGCCCAAGAGCCCGCGCTCGTCGACGACCGCTTGCCCCTTCGCCACCCCGTCGTTGCGCCCGGCGTTGATCAAAACGGTATGCACGAACGGCCCCGTCGCGTCCGCGATCACGCGCGCGGCGACGGACGTCACCGACGCATCTGAGGGCACCTTCAAGAGCTGCTCGTAGCGCTGCACCTTGCGCTGCATATCGGCGAGCTGGCTCTTTGCCGCCTGCAGCCGCTCGACCTCTTCGCGCAAGCGCTGGTTCTCTTCGTACACGGAGAAGAACGAGCCGACGCCCTCGCTCCAGCGCTTGAACTCGGCCGACGGCGCGGCGAACAATTCCATGACCGGAACGCTGGCATCGTTCAGCGCCTCGCGCGTCGACTCGAACAAGCCATCTTGCGCCCGCGCGACGATCAGAACGCCAAGCGCCACGACCGTGAGCGCAGCCAGCGTCAAGTTCTGCGCGATGAACGCGAACGGACCTGAATCTGAGGCTCTGCGGCGTCTGCGGTCCCACGCCATCGCCAACTCGTCATCCTTGCTTCATCAACCAAGGCGCGCATTCCCCCGAATCTGCGCGCCAGCCCGACAATAGATCAGTAGTAGACCGACGAAAGCACCTGCTTATGCGTGTTGATGTGCTCCAACACCTTGCCTGTCCCCAAAGCCACGCAAGACAGCGGTTCGTCCGCAATCGAGACGGGAAGACCCGTTTCATCGCGCAACACCTGGTCGAGATTTGTCAACAGCGCCCCACCGCCCGTGAGCACGATGCCCTTGTCCACGATATCGGCAGCCAGTTCCGGCGGCGTCGCTTCCAGAGCCACTTTCACCGCCTCGATGATCTGGCTGACCGGTTCCTGCAGCGCGTCGGCGATCTGCGCTTGGCTGAGCGAGATTTCCTTCGGCACGCCGTTCAGAAGATCGCGGCCTTTGATTTCGATGCGCACTTCCTGCGCCTTGTCCGGCGCGCGCGCACAGCCGACCTCCTTCTTGATCCGCTCCGCCGACGCTTCGCCGACGAGCAAGTTATGGTGGCGGCGGATGTAAGAGATGATCGCATCATCCATCTTGTCGCCGCCCACGCGCACCGATCGCGCATAGACGATGCCGCCGAGCGAGAGCACCGCAACCTCCGTCGTGCCGCCGCCGATATCGACGATCATCGAGCCCGTGGCCTCGGTCACCGGCAGGTTGGCGCCGATCGCCGCCGCCATCGGCTCTTCGATCAGGTAAACGCGCCGCGCGCCGGCCGAGAGCGCCGACTCCTGAATCGCGCGCCGTTCCACCGCCGTCGCCCCCGAGGGCACGCAGATGATGATCATCGGATTCGCGAACGAGCGCCGGTTATGAACCTTGCGGATGAAGTGCTTGATCATTTCTTCGGCGACTTCGAAGTCGGCGATCACCCCATCGCGCATCGGGCGGATCGCTTCGATGTTCCCCGGCGTGCGGCCCAGCATCATCTTGGCGGCATTGCCCACTTCGAGCACCTGCTTCTTGCCGCCCTTGTTCATGATGGCAACGACCGACGGCTCGTTCAAAACGATCCCGCGTCCTTTCACGTAGACCAGCGTATTCGCTGTTCCAAGATCGATCGCCATGTCCGACGACAGCATCCCAAGCAAACTCGAAAACATCTGACTTCCTTCTCCGCCCTTGTTCGGCGAACGCTCTCAAGCATCCGCCGCTGGTTGTTGTTATGACTCTCTCAAACGCCTCTCATCGCGACCAGCGCCTCAGGCGCCGCTTTCTGTCGCTTCACGAGAAGCTTATTCAACGCGTGTACATAAGCCTTGGCCGCAGACACCAACGTGTCGGTATCGGATGAGCGCCCGGTGACGCTTTTGCCGTCCTCCGCAAGTCGCACGGTCACGCCGGCCTGCGCGTCCGTACCCTCCGTCACCGCATGCACTTCGAACAGCACAAGCTGCGCCTCATGCGGAAACAGCGCCTTGATCGCATTGAAGATCGCGTCGACCGGGCCGTCGCCGCGCGCCACGCCAAGCCGCGTCGTGCCGTCGACCGACAATTCAAGCTCCGCGCTCTGCGGCCCGAACGTGCCGGCCACGACGCGCATGTTCACGAACTGAATGCGGTCCTGACCGCGGGCGATTTCATCGTCGACCAAGGCCGCTATGTCCTCGTCGAACACGTGCTTCTTCTTGTCGGCCAGATCCTTGAAGCGCTTGAACGCTTCCTCGAGCGCATTGCCGCCCATCTCGTAGCCCATCGCCTCGAGCTTATCCTTGAACGCGTGCCGCCCCGACAACTTGCCCAGCACCAGCGACGTCTTCGCGACGCCCACCGACTCCGGCGTCATGATCTCGTAGGTCTGCGTATTCTTCAGCATTCCGTCCTGATGAATGCCCGACTCGTGCGCGAAGGCGTTCTTACCCACGATGGCCTTGTTGTACTGGATCGGAAAGCCTGTAACGTTCGACACCATCTTCGAGGCGCGCGAGATCGAGGCGCTATCGATGCCGGAAGAAAACGGCAGAATGTCGGCGCGAACCTTGAACGCCATCACGATTTCCTCAAGCGCGGCATTACCGGCCCGCTCGCCGATCCCGTTGATCGTGCACTCGACCTGCCGCGCCCCGGCGGCAACGCCGGCGAGCGAGTTGGCAACGGCCAGTCCCAAATCGTTATGGCAATGGGTCGAGAAGTTGACCTTCTCCGCCCCTGGCACCTTATTGATCAGTGCCCGGAACAACGCGCCGTATTCCGCCGGAATGGCGTAGCCGACGGTGTCCGGAATATTGATCGTCGTGGCACCCGCCTTGATCGCGGCTTCGACGCAGCGGCAGAGGAAATCGAACTCCGTGCGCGTCGCGTCTTCCGCCGACCACTCGACGTCCTCGACGTGGTTGCGCGCCCGCGTCACGCTGCCGACCACCGCCTCAAGCACCTGATGCGGCTCCATCTGCAGCTTGTGCTTCATGTGCACCGGGCTGGTGGAGATGAACGTGTGAATGCGCGCGCGCTTCGCCGGCTTCAACGCCTCGGCGGCACGATCGATGTCCTTCACGCCGGCGCGCGCAAGCCCGCAGATCACGGACTTCTTCGCGCGTTTGGCGATCTCGTACACGGCCTCGAAATCGCCATTCGACGAAATCGGAAAACCCGCTTCGATGACATCGACGCCAAGCTCTTCGAGCATGTCGGCGATCTTCAATTTCTCTTCGAGATTCATCGCAGCACCCGGCGATTGCTCGCCGTCGCGCAATGTGGTGTCGAAAATTATCACTCGGTTCGAACTAGGCATTGTCTCTTCTCTAAGCCCGCTGGACAGCGGTTTCGGATCCTCGCCCGGGTCTTTTACTTTGCTCCCCTAAGCACCGTCCGCGTCGCCGTTGGGCTTCGATCGCGGCCGTTTGCGTGCCTAGGGGCAGCTAAGAAGAAGTAGTCCGAGGTCGTTCCGAAGAGACAGGTGAGACGGCGCGTAGGCGCACGAACGCGCGACGTGGGCCAAGGCCCCCGCGGTCGCATTCGATGTGCTACCTGCACGCATACTTGTCTTGCCTCACGCGCCAGCCTGGCTTGCCAGCGTTCACCATAAGACGGTGCCGTTAAGACCTCGTGAAAGTCACAGTCTAAACCCGCACCGTTGTTGGAGAATCAATAGATCGAATCACCCCAGGGGGCAACGACAAACCACACGATTTTGCTAGACTTCCGAACAATCTTTGGCCCTTCGACAGAAAGGACTCAGGTGCTCAAAACCAAGCCGGACGCGGGCGCGGCGATCGATCGGGACGGCTTCGCCATCGTCCCAAACGTCATACCAACCCACGAAATCGAGCGCCTGCGAGCGGCCGTCTGCGGCGGCACGGATGGCATCCAGCGCCGGGGCAGCACCTACGGCGGCCGCAACCTGCTCGCCCTGCCGGAGGTGAGAAGACTGGCCGCCGACGGCGCTGTGCGCGATCTGATTGAACCCATCGTGGGGCCCGACGCCATCCCCGTCCGCGCCCTCTTCTTCGACAAGATACCCGAAGCCAACTGGCCCGTGTTGTGGCACCAAGACCTAACGATTGCCGTGGCGGAGCGCCACGATTTGGAGGGTTGGGGGCCGTGGTCGGTAAAGGCAGGCGTCCCGCATGTCGAGCCACCCGCCGCCCTGCTCGCCGGCATGCTGACGATCCGCCTGCACCTCGACGACAGCCACGCCGATAACGGTCCGCTCCGCGTTATTCCCGGCAGTCACCGCCTCGGCCGCCTCTCCCGCGACCGCATTCAGGCGACGAGAGAGAAAAGCGGCGAAGCAGTCTGCACGGCGCCGTCGGGCTCAGCGCTTCTCATGCGGCCGCTACTTCTGCACGCCTCGTCGCCGGCACGATCTCCGAGCCACCGCCGTGTCATCCATCTTGAATTTGCGCGCGCAGAAGCCTTGCCGCAGCCCTTGCGCTGGCATCACGAGCGCTCAACTCAAGATTGAGCAGATATCTTCGCGGTCTCAGGGGTTGAGCGCATATCATAGACAGTGGCGTAGAGTTGCCAGAACCGCCGGCCGTCGCGCCGTATCAAGAAAGAATTCGCTGCAACGTTCATCAGCGCGACCCCAACCGTCAGCCAGAACAGTGCCGGCGCAGGCAGAACGCCAACGGCAACCACGACACAAACCGCCAGGCTCACGACAACCATTCCCGTAAGCTCGCGCAAGTCTTGGCGCAGCCACGCTGCAAAGATCTGGCCGACGGGCTTTGACTCCGGTGCATAGTCATCGAGGCTGGCGAACCGCGCCGCCTGCCAAACGGTTGCCGCACCCATGATCGAACAGGCCGCCCAGGAAAAATACCAAAGCTGCCATGGCGCGTCGCCCGACGCGCGCTGCAACAGGCAGGCGAAACTCATGAACTGGGCCAACCCCAACAGCATCAGCGGCCACACATCGCTCACGCCGCCGCGCGGGGTCGCCAGCGGCAGATAGAGTTGCCGCTCGAACGCCACGACCGCAAACACGAACGATGCTAGCCACAGCAGCAGCAGAACGGTTTGATCCCGCTCGGCATAAAGAATGTCGATCAACACGATCGCGGCCAGCGCCAGAACGCCGCTCGTCACCAAGCTCGACGCGATCTGGAACACGACGACGTTGTAATCGCGCAGACGCGCGCGCAGCGTCTCTTGATCGAAGATGTGACGAACCGGCTCGCCCGTCATGTCGCCACGGGCCGGACGAGCCCTGCCGCTTCCTTCGCCCGCCCGCGCGCGACATCGACCGTCTCAGCTCGCGCAAACGCAACGCCCATGCGCCGCTTCTTGAACGCCTCCGGCTTTCCGAACAGCCGCACCTCGCTCCCAGGCACCGTCAACGCCGCAGCAACGCCGTCGAACGCGATACCTTTCGCCTCCATCCCGCCATAGATCACCGCACTCGCACCTGCCACGCGCAGCGAGGTATCGACCGGCAACCCCAAGATCGCCCGCGCATGCAGCGCGAATTCGCTTTGATGCTGCGAGACGAGCGTCACCAAGCCCGTGTCGTGCGGCCGCGGACTGACTTCGGAGAACCAAACCTCGTCGCCCTTGATGAACAGCTCCACGCCGAAGATACCGGCTCCGCCGAGCTTGTCCGTAATCGCCTTCGCCATAGCGCGCGAACGCTCCAGCGCCACGTTCGTCATCGGCTGCGCCTGCCACGACTCCACATAGTCGCCGTCGACCTGAATATGTCCGATCGGCTCACAGAACGACGTGCCGCCCGCATGCCGAACCGTCAGCAACGTAATTTCGAAGTCGAACTTGATCTCGCTCTCGACGATGACGCGCGCTTGTCGGACCCGCCCCGCCGCCATCGCATAGTCCCACGCCTTCGCGACCTGATCGGGCTCCTTGATCTTCGACTGCCCCTTGCCCGACGACGACATCACCGGCTTCACGAAGCACGGATACCCGACCCCGCCAGCAATCGCCGCCTGCAGCTCTTCCAGCGACGAACAGAACGCGTATTTCGATGTCGCGAGCCCGCACTCTTCCGCCGCAAGCCGGCGAATGCGCTCGCGGTTCATGGTGATATGCGCCGCATTCGCGGTCGGGATCACCCGCGCGAGGCCCTCGGCCTCGATCCGCACAAGCTCGTCCGTCGCGATCGCCTCGATCTCCGGCACGATCAGATGCGGCCGCTCTTTCAACACCAGATCGCGCACAGCCTTCGCGTCCGTCATATCGATCACATGCGAGCGATGCGCCACCTGATGCCCCGGCGCATTCGCGTAACGGTCGACCGCGATTACCTCGACGCCCAACCGCTGCAACTCGATCACGACCTCTTTGCCGAGCTCGCCCGCTCCAAGCATCATCACCTTCGTGGCGTTCGGTGATAGCGGCGTCCCAATGCGCATCGTCTCACTCCCATTCGTCGTCATCGCGAGTGGCGCGGTAATAGCCCCACCCCGTCCACCCGGCAAACCCGAGCGCGCCCAGCATCACGACAATCCAGAGCCACTGCATGATGTTCCTGGGGATAGCGAACGCTTCTTCGAGCCAAACGACGCTGAACCCAAGGACGACAGCGCCGGCGCCGAGCAAAACCCAGCTGCCCGCACGCCGAAACATCAGGCGCCGTAAATGCGCTTGAACGCATCGAATATGGCAACGCGATCTGTCGGCCCGTCGCGCAACACCAACGCGTCATCTTGAATGACGACGCCCGGCGACGCGCTGCGCGTGAAGATATGCGACGTCGGAACCACCCAGCTCGGGTCATCAAGCGTGCCCGCCGCAAAGATAACGAGTTGCGGCGCACTCACCGGCTCATGCCACAAGCGCACACCGCACGATGCGCAGCGAACGATGTCGACTTCGTTGCCCGAATCCGCCCGCTTGCGATAGCGCTCGACCGCACCCTCAAACGAAAAAGCGTTGCGTGGCCCCAAGATCATCAAGAGGTTCGTGGCCCCGGTCAGCTTCTTGCAATCCAAGCAATGGCACGCATTGAGTGCCCAAGGCCGCGCGTTGAAGCGATAACGCACGGCCCCGCAAAGGCAACCCCCGGCGTGGGGCGGCACTGGAATCGCCGGGCGTTGCATCAGTTCTTCGCCTGATCCACCAGCTTGTTCTTCGAAATCCACGGCATCATCGCGCGCAGTTTCTGACCGACCTCCTCGATCTGGTGTTTGGCATGATTGGCGCGCGTCGCTTTGAAGCTCGCTTGGCCCGCCTTGTTCTCCAACACCCAATCGCGCGCGAACTTGCCCGATTGAATGTCGGCGAGAACGCGCTTCATCTCGGCCTTCGTCTGCTCCGTGATGATCCGCGGACCCGTCACGTACTCGCCATACTCGGCCGTATTCGAGACCGAATAGTTCATGTTCGCGATCCCGCCCTCATAGATGAGATCGACGATCAGCTTCACCTCGTGCAGGCATTCGAAATAGGCCATCTCCGGCGCATAGCCCGCCTCGACCAGCGTCTCGAACCCGCCGCGGATCAGTTCGACCAACCCGCCGCAGAGCACGACCTGCTCGCCGAACAAGTCCGTCTCGCATTCCTCGCGGAAGTTCGTTTCGATGATCCCGGCGCGTCCGCCGCCGATGGCGCTCGCATAGGAAAGGCCGATCTCCGTCGCATTGCCGCTGGCATTCTGATGCACGGCGATCAGACACGGTACGCCGCCGCCCTTCTGGTATTCGCCGCGCACGGTGTGCCCAGGTCCCTTCGGCGCCACCATCAAAACGTCGAGATCGGCGCGCGGTTCGATCAGACGGAAGTGAACGTTGAAACCGTGCGCGAACATCAACGCAGCGCCCTGCTTCATGTTCGCATGCAGCGACTGCTTGTAGATGTCGGCCTGAAGTTCGTCCGGCGTGACCATCATCATCGCGTCCGCCCATTTTGCGGCATCTGCGACGTCCATCACCTTGAAACCCTGCGCTGCCGCCTTGCTTGCCGATGCCCCGGGCCGAAGCGCCGCGACCACCTCTTTCGCGCCGGAATCGCGCAGATTCAACGCATGCGCGTGCCCCTGGCTGCCGAAACCGATGATCGCAATCTTCTTGCCTTTGATCAGGTTCACGTCCGCATCGCGGTCGTAGTACACGCGCATAATTCTATCTCCTGGATTGACCAAACTGGTGACGGCGCTCACTTGCGGGAATCGGGTCCGGCCACGATTTTCCTGGCCTAAGAACAACGCGCCGGACGAAATCACAAGGCGCATTTCCAAACGGGAGAGAACGCAAATGAAAATCAGAAAAAGTCTTGCCGCGCTGGGCATCGTGGTGGGCCTGATCGGCGCTGCCAGCACCGCATCCGCCGAGCCGCCGAGCTATCCGCTGCTCTGCCGCGGCGGCGGCAACATGAAGATCATGGTCAACCATGACGTCGACGGCGCCGGCATTCCGGGTGCAACGGCGATGACCATTTTCTTCACGCCGGCCGGCGTTGCGGGAGGCGTCTCGGCACCACCTCCGGGGCAATGCGTATGGATGGATCGCACCTTTCGCCCCGGCGAGCCCGCAAACATGTGGATCAGGTCGCCGAACATCGAGTTCGCATTCCAAGTCACAGGTGACGGCCGCGTCGTTTATGACGGCAGCGGCCCGCGCGTGAATGTCGAAGGCGCGCACATCTCGCCCGAAGCGCGCGCTTGGGACTCGGTCGTGCGCGCCGTTCTGAGCGGCGGTCTCTTCACCGTGCAGGTCTACAACGAAAGCGGCCGCACGATGGTCATTACCCGCGTCGGACCGTAACCGGCGACAAGCGGGGAGGAGCACGGCGCGGAGGGCTCCACGGCTTCCGCGCCGGTGCCTCTTAAGGGCGGCGCTCACATTGCTTCCCCACCGCGGCTGATGGCGACAACGCCGGTCCGCGAAACCTCGACCAGACCCAGCGGCTTCATCAGATCGACGAACGCATCGATCTTCTGTTGATTGCCCGTGAGCTCAAACACGAAGCTCGAATGCGTGGTATCGATGATCCGCGCCCGGAAAACCTCCGACAACCGCATCGCCTCGACGCGCTTGTCCCCGGTGCCCGACACTTTGACCAACGCCATTTCGCGCTCGATCCCCGGCTTCTCCGTGCTGAGGTCGACGACCTTATGCACGGGCACCAACCGCTCCAGCTGATGACGGATCTGCTCCAACACTTCCGGCGTGCCCGAGGTCACGATCGTGATCCTGGACGTGTGGTCGAGGTGATCGACCTCCGCCACCGTCAAGCTTTCGATGTTGTACCCGCGCCCGGAGAAGAGCCCGATCACGCGCGCCAAAACGCCGGCCTCGTTGTCGACCAGCACCGACAGCGTCGTGCGGATTTCTTTCCCCTTGGCGTCCACTAGGAAATAGGCGGAACCCGGTTGCTTCGTCATCAGACCAACACCTTTCCCGCTTCGCTGACCGTCGGGTCGCTCGTTGCGTCGCCCAAAATCATCTCGTTATGCGCCGCCCCCGACGGAATCATCGGGAAGCAGTTCTCGTGCTGATCGACCACGCAATCGAACAGCACCGGCCGGTTGACCGAGATCATGTCCTTGATCTTGTCGTCGAGTTCCTCCGGTTTCGTCGCGCGAATACCGACCGCGCCATAGGCCTCCGCCAGCTTCACGAAATCCGGTAACGCCTCCGAATAGGAATGCGAATAGCGCCCGCCATGCAGCAACTGCTGCCACTGCCGCACCATGCCCATGTATTTGTTGTTCAGGATGAAGATCTTGATCGGCAGATCGAACTGCACTGCCGTCGAGAGTTCTTGCATCGTCATCTGCACGCTGGCCTCGCCTGCAATGTCGATGACGAGCGAGCCGGGATGCGCCACTTGGATGCCCACGGCCGCCGGCAAACCATAACCCATCGTGCCAAGTCCGCCCGACGTCATCCAACGCTTCGGCTCTTCGAACTTGTAGAACTGCGCCGCCCACATCTGGTGCTGCCCGACCTCGGTGGAGATATAGGTGTCGCGCCCCTTCGTTAGTTCATATAGGCGCTCGATCGCATATTGCGGTTTGATCACATCGGTTGACGGCTTGTAAGCGAGACACTTGCGCGCCCGCCACCCGTCGATCTGCATCGTCCAGGCGCTCAGCGCCGCACGATCGGGCCTCAGCTGCTTGGCCTTCCACAGCCGGATCATGTCCTCCAAAACAAACGCCGCATCGCCCACGATCCCGACATCGGCGCGCACGTTCTTGTTGATCGACGACGCATCGATATCGACGTGGATCTTCTTCGAGTTCGGCGAGAATGCATCGAGCCGCCCCGTCACCCGGTCGTCGAAACGCGACCCCAGCGCAATCATCAGATCGCAACCGTGCATCGTCATGTTCGCTTCGTAGGTGCCGTGCATGCCCAACATGCCAAGCCACTGCTTGTCCGACGCGGGATAGGCGCCAAGGCCCATCAACGTCGACGTGATCGGATAACCCGTCATCCGCACGAACTCGCGCAACAACTGCGTCGCCAGCGGCCCGGAGTTGATGATCCCGCCGCCCGTGTAGAACACCGGCCGCTTCGCCGCCGCGATCATCTCGACCGCCTGTTCGATCTTCTTCAGATCACCCTTCACCTTCGGCTGATAGGTCTTGTGCTTGATGTTCGAGGGCCCGACATAGGGTCCCCGCTTGAACTGCACGTCTTTCGGAATGTCGATCACCACCGGTCCCGGCCGGCCCGTCGTCGCGATATAGAACGCCTCATGCATGATGCGCGGCAGATCGCGCACGTCCTTGACGAGCCAATTGTGCTTCGTGCACGGCCGCGTGATGCCGACGGTATCGGCCTCCTGAAACGCATCCATGCCGATCAGATGCGTCGGTACCTGCCCCGTGATGCAAACGAGCGGGATCGAGTCCATCAACGCATCGGTTAGCCCCGTGACCGCGTTGGTGGCCCCCGGCCCCGACGTCACCAACACGACGCCGGGCTTGCCCGTCGACCGCGCATAGCCTTCCGCCGCGTGCGTCGCACCCTGCTCGTGCCGCACGAGGATGTGCTCGATGCCCTCGTCCTGGAACAACGCGTCGTAGATCGGCAACACTGCCCCGCCCGGATAGCCGAAGATGTGCCTGACACCGTGATCCTTGAGCGCGCGGATCACGATCTCGGCGCCGGTCGGGTCTTGTGGTCCACTCATGGGTTCAACTCTTCGGTTTCAGCTTTGGACAAAAGAAAAGGCCCCGTCGGGGGCCTCGAACACGCCGCTTCGCCAGGACCTGCAGATCAGGTCACGGGGTGAGCGGCGTAACAAATTACAAGCACAAAATTCCACATATCGGCACTTTCCAGCAAGATTGTTACGAAAACCCTAACCCAACATGCTGCACTGCGTCAAGAGCATCTTGAATGCCATAAACGATTATGGTACGAATGCTGGCATGGAGCAGATCAGAAAAATCACCGTCCACTTGCCTACCAAACTTTTGGCAGATGCCCAAAAAGAGACCGGCGAAGGTGTCACCGAAACCGTCCGCCGAGGCTTGGAACTCCTCAAGCGGGCGCATACCTACCGCGAACTTGAAAAGCTTCGCGGCAAGGTAAAGTTCGAATTCCCTATCGATGAGCTTCGCGGCGAAGACTGATGATTGCGGCTGACTCGTCCAGCATGGTCGCCTATTTCCAGGGCGAGGTGTCGCGCGATGCCATCGCCGTCGCGGACGCAATTGCAAACGACAAGCTGTTCTTGCCGCCCGTTGTCGTGACGGAACTCTTAAGCTACCCAAAAGCATCCGCCGCGATCGAACCAGTGATAGCAGCGTTGCCGCTATTGCCGATACTCGATGGTTATTGGGAACGTGCGGGCAAAACGCGCCGCAAGATATTGGCCCTTGGTCTCAAAGCGCGATTGCCCGACATCCTGATCGCGCAGGTTTGCATCGACCATCAAACACCATTGATAGCCAGCGACGGCGACTACCGCCATTTTGAAAAGCACTGCGGATTGATCTTGGCTTAGGTCACTCCAACGTCGCGCCGATCAGCTCCGCAATCCCCAGCGCATCGCTGCGCTCAATCACGCGCCAGTCCGGCATCTGATGCCGGAACCACGTCATCTGCCGCTTTGCATACTGCCGCGTCTGTGCGACCGCCTGCTCGACCGCCTGCTCAAGCGTCAACCGCCCCTCAAGATGCGCCAACAACTGCGGCACGCCCAGCGCCCGCGCCGCCGGGAGGTCCGAACTGATCCCGCTGAGCGCGCGAACCTCGTCCAGCGCACCCGCCTCCATCATCGTTTGAAAGCGCCTCGCGATCCGCGCGATCAGCCACTCGCGGTTGGGCTTCAGCACAAACCGCGCCAGATCGCCCTCAAGCACCGGCGTCCCTTTGAGCGCCTGCCACTCGGCCAGCGACTGCCCCGTCGCCTCGATCACTTCCCACGCGCGCACCAAACGTTGACTGTCCCCGGGATTGAGCCGCGCCCCCATCTGCGGATCGCGTGCCGAAAGTTCCGCATGGAAGCGCTCGTTGCCGAGTTCCGTCAGCTTCTGCCGCGCCTCGACCCGGATCGAGGCATGAATCTCCGGTATCGGCGAAAGCCCGTTCAGCAGCGCCGCAAAGTAGAGCCCCGTCCCGCCCACGATGATCGGCAGCAAGCCCTTTGCGCGTACATCCTCAAGCGCAGCGCTTGCCGCCTCAAGCCACCGCCCGACCGAGAACGGCTCGAGCGCGCCGGTAAATCCGTAGAGGTAATGCGGCGCCAGCGCTTCTTCCCTCGCGTCTGGCCGCGCCGAGACGATGCGCAGCTCGCGATAGACCTGCATCGCATCGGCATTGATCACCGCGCCGCCATAGTCGCGCGCCAGGCTAAGCGCCAACGCCGACTTGCCGCTGGCGGTTGGCCCTGCAATAAGAACCGCATCGAACGTACGCAATCGAACTCCCAACGCCGCGAAGCTCACCTCCATGAATCATACGCTGGTTTTGACTGCCGCGCTCGGGAGTTTGCATGACAAGGCCGTGACGGTCGCGAGCAAAGCCCTCAATGCTGCACCGCACTGGCTCTCGCCCGGCACCGCCTGCGAGTTTGCAGTCGCTGACCCCACCGTCGTCACCACCGTTCGAACCGAACTCGCGAACGAAGCGGTCGACGTCAACATCGTCCCTACCGCGCACCGCCGCAAGCGCCTGCTCATCGCCGACATGGACTCGACCATCATCGGCTGCGAATGCATCGACGAGATCGCCGACTTTGCCGGCGTAAAACCGCAGATCGCGGCAATCACCGAAAAAGCCATGCGCGGTGAGATCGCATTCGAAAGCGCCTTGCGCGAACGGGTGGCGCTCCTGAAGGGCCTTCCGGAAGCGACCCTGCAACAGGTCTTCGACCAAAGGGTCCAACTGAACCCCGGCGCCAAGATCCTCGTGCGCACCATGCGAGCAGCCGGCGCAATGACCGCGCTCATCTCCGGCGGCTTCACGTTCTTCACCGAGCGCGTCGCCGACGCCGCTGGCTTTGCGACGAACCAAGCGAACGAACTTCATGTGACCGGCGGCAAGCTCGCCGGCACCGTGCGCGAGCCGATCCTCGGCCGCCAAGCGAAGCTCGATGCGCTCACCCGGCTCGCCCGCGAACGCAACATCGCGCTCCAAGACACGCTCGCGATCGGCGACGGCGCCAACGACCTCGCGATGATCGAAGCCTCAGGCCTCGGCATCGCCTACCGCGCCAAGCCCGTGGTCGCCGCGGCCGCGCACGCGCGCCTCGACCACAGCGATCTGAGCGCCGCGTTGTACTTGCAGGGATATCGGGAAACCGAATTGGTGCTCGACTGACGCCGTCGCATCCGTATTGGCTCCTCGATTGTAGCCAAAAGAAACAGTCTGGCAAGCCCATGAAACGCGTACTAAGTGAATGCCCCTCGTGAGCAAAAAAGGGGACATGACCATGCGCGCAGCAGGCTTCGACTTCGGCACCTCCAACTCGGCGATCGGCATCGTCAAAAGCAATGCGGCGGCGCTTGCCCCGCTCGAAAACGGCGCCACGATGGTGCCGACGGCGGTCTTCTTCGACTTCGCCGAGCGCGACAAGCCGCTCTACGGCCGCAACGCCGTCGACGCCTACGTCAACGGCAACGACGGCCGGCTGATGCGCGGCCTGAAGACGATCCTCTCGACGACGCTGATCAACGAACGCACCGCGCTCTCGAAACGCTCGATCCCGCTGACCGACGTGATCGCGATGTTCTCGCGTCACCTGAAGGGAAAGGCCGAAGAAGCGCTCGGCTCCCCCATCGACGCGGTGGTGCACGGCCGCCCCGTGCGCTTCGTCGAGGGCGACGACGCCGCTGATCGACGCGCGGAAGACAAGCTCGCCGAGCTCGCCCGTCAGGCCGGCTACAAAGACGTCTCCTTCGTCTACGAACCCGTCGCAGCCGCGGCGCAATACGAACTGACCGCCGAGAACGAACAAGTGATCCTGGTCGCCGACATCGGCGGCGGCACCTCCGACTTCTCGATCGTCCGTATCGGCCCCAACCGCCGTGGACGCAGCGACCGCCGCGACGACATTCTAGCGAACACCGGCGTGCGCGTCGGCGGCACCGACTTCGACCGCAACCTCAGCATGGCAGCAGTGATGCCGACGCTGGGCCTTGGCACCGAACTCATCGACAAGCAACTGCCGATGCCGCGCTCCATCTACGCCGATCTCGCTTGGTGGCCGACGATCAACCTTTGCTACACGCCCAAGATCGTGCGCGACGCGCAAGAGATTCACCGCCTCGCCGTCGAACCGCAACGCACCGCCCGGCTCCTCACCGTGCTGACAAAGCACCTCGGCCACCGCATCGCCTTCGCCGTCGAAGGCGCCAAGATCGAACTCACCGCGCACGACAGCGCCGACATCGCCCTTGCCTTCATCGAGTCCGGCCTCGCCGCACCTGCAACACGCGAAACCTTCGACGAAACGATTGCAAACGAACTGACGCGCCTGCGCCTCGCGGTCTGGAATTGCCTCGCCCTTGCCGACATCGAAGCGGACGCCATCGACACGGTGTTCATGACCGGAGGCTCAAGCCTCGTCCCCGCCATCGAGCGCGTGATCGCAAGCGAAATTCCAACCGCCCCCGTCAAACGCGGCGACGACTTCCTCTCGGTGGCTCTCGGCCTGACGCTCGAAGCGCGGGCGCGCTACGGCTGATCAATCGCAGATCAGTTCGCCCCACTGCGAGCGCTTGTCGCGCTTGCGGCACTCTTCGGAGGGTCCGATCCATTGCCCGTCGGGACTCCAGTTCTTCTTGCCGCGTTGACTGTTCTCGTAGGATTGGCGCTCGCACTTGGCCGAGTTCAGATCCCCCACTTCGTTGGGTTTGTACCCCATGTAGTTGCACTGAATGATCGGCCACCACATCTCGCTCTTGGAGTTTAGCATGTGCTGCCGAAGATAGGCTGGCGCTCGCGCCCACCAATCCGACAGTCGTTTGGGATTGCGGAATTCGATCGGCAGCCGTTCCGGCGCCAAGGCCAAGAATTGCTGATCCGTGTAGGGCGGCCCACTATCCGGAACATCGGCGCGGCTCACCCCGGCGGTGGCCAACAGCAAAACCAAGTAAATCAGGGAAAGACCGCGTGGCATGACTTCTCCAGCACAGATGGCTCGCCACACTAGCCTAAAGGTTGCGCGGCGCCAACTTGAGTACGCCCGCGCATCGAGCCATCATGGGCCGCGGGCGTCACCACAATCCGCCAGAGGGAAATGAGCGAAACCGACACCATCGTCGTGACCGTTGGCATCGTGGCATTGCTGCTCGCAATCGCCTTAGTCGCCGGCATGCGCACAAAGGTGACGATCTTCGAGTGGCAGACCGCCCTGCTCTACAACGGCGGCCGCTTCAAACGCACGCTGGGGCCCGGCACCTACCGCTTTTTCGCGCCGCCCAGCACCTGGTTGGTGTTCGATCGCAGACCACAGTTCCTGACGGTCCCCGCGCAAGAAGTCCTCAGCCGCGACGCGCTCGGCTTCAAGATCACCGTGATGGCCGAGTTCCAGATCGAGGATCCAGCCAAGCTCGTGCGCGTGTTCCCTGTCGCGTCGCAACACGATGTCGTCAACGCCATTTATCCGCTGATCCAGTTGCCGATTCGCGAAGCCGCCGCCACTTACACGCTCGACGAGATCATCCAAAGCCGCGACGCGCTGCCCGAACTCGTTCGCGCCGCGAACGTCGAACGCTTCGAACAGGCAGGGCTCAAACTCAGCAAGGTCGTCGTCCGTGACATCATGATTGCGAAAGAACTACGCGATGCCTACGCCGCCAACGCGATCGCGCACAAGATGTCGGCGGCCACGCTCGAGCGCGCCCGCAGCGAAGTCGCGGCGATGCGCGCGCTCGCGAACGCCGCCCGCATCGCCCACGGCAATCCCGAGCTCATGCAACTCCGCGCCATGCAAGCGATGCAGTCCGCCGAAGGCCGCCACACCATCATTTTCGACTTCGCGGGTAAGGCGACAACGACGATGCCTCCGGTCGATCTTGGCGACGACACGGATTCCCCGTAAGCTCCAGGTCGCCTAAGGCCCGGGCGAGCATCGCAATCCCGGTCGCCGTCGGGCACGCGCAGGTTCGAAACCTGTCCACCAAGGATGGTCTCAAACGGGGCCGTCGCCGTTTCTTGCGCGAAAGCGCGGCCTCGGGTGTGCTCTGTGGGTTCAGACCCCCGCACACCCGACGTGGGAACCGGCGGCGGCTCACGCGTCTCGTGAGATTGATTTGAGGGCGCCCCGCGCTCGCGCCTTTGCTACCCGCTCTCGCACGAGCGCAATTAAACCGCGCGGCAGAAATCCAAACGTTGGCTTGCCGCCGGCTGTCTCGCCGATGTCGAAACGGGGCCAGACAAACTCGTTGAACTCGTCGCAGATGATCCAAGAGCGCGAGACACTGAGCCCCATCTGTGCTTTCACTTGCGGCGGAATCTCGACCGTGTCTCGGCTTGGCCCGGGAAGACGATGCGTGATCGGCACAACAGCAACCCGCGGCGCTCCCTCCACATTCTGTAGCGTAGCAATTGCGACACAGGGTCGAAGTTTGCGCCCCGACTCCTCGCCCACCTCGTGTTCGCTAAACCAAAGAAACCAATAGGAAATGACCTCGCCGACTTGTGGTGCAGCCCGCTTGACCATCTACTTCTTTCGCGCGCGTTTGCCGGGATAATTGCGCGGCAACGGCTTCTCAAGCTCAGCCGCCATGTTAGCATCCATGTCCCAGACGAAGCCTGTCTTGGGAAGCTGGTCGCGCAGTTTCATGTAGGCGGAAAACTCGTGAGCCGAGACGAAGTACCCCTTCACCACGCCGGTTTTCTGATCCGTCACCATGACGGGAGCGGCCTGGGCAGCAAACGACCAATGCCCGAACTTTCCGGCAAACTCGCTTGAGGAAACGCGTTGGACTTTGCTCATATCGCCATTATCCAGATATTCGCTAATATCCAGACTATAGCCAGCACATCGCCAGTCCGCAATGGCGACCGGAGGGCTTGTGGCCGCTTCGTTGGACGCGCACAATAAGACCATATCGGAACTCCACACTGGACGAAACCCATGACCATTCGCACACCGATCTGCGATCTCCTCAACATCAAGCATCCCATCCTGCTCGCCGGCATGGGCGGCGTCTCCTATGCGGAGGTCTGCGCTGCCGTGTCGGAAGCCGGCGGCTTTGGCACACTCGGCATGGCCGGCCGCAGCCCTGACGAAATCCGCACGCAGATGCGCCGCGTGCGCCAATTGACTAAGAAGCCGTTCGGCGTCGACCTCCTCGCGGCCGTGCCGGAGTCGCTCGAAAAGACGGCTGACATCATCATCGAAGAAGGCGCGTCCGCCTTCATCTCTGGCCTCGGCGTCCCGCCGCGCCATCTTGTCGATCGCTTCCACGCGGCAGGCCTCAAAGTCATGAACGTCTGCGGCACCGTTCGCCACGCGAAAGCCGGCGAAGACGGCGGCCTCGACGCCGTGGTCGCGCAAGGCACCGAAGCCGGCGGCCACACCGGCAAGATCGCCGGCATGGCGCTGATCCCGCAAATCGTCGACGCGGTAAAGGTCCCGGTCGTCGCGGCGGGCTCCATCGTTGACGGTCGTGGTCTGGCCGCAGCATTAGCGCTCGGCGCGCAAGGCGTTTGGATGGGCACTCGCTTCATCGCTTCGACCGAGGCGCACGCTGGCGACATGTACAAGCAAGTCGTCGTCGACTGCACCGACGAAGACACCATCATCACCCGCGCGTATTCCGGCAAGCCGATGCGCGTGTTCAAGAACGATTACGTTGCCGACTGGGAGCGCCGCCCGCAGGACATCAAGCCCTTCCCGATGCAGGCGATGCACTCGCATCAGGCCGGCGTCATGGGCGGCATCGGCGGCCAGGTCGAAGGCCTGAACCGCGATCGCTCCGCCTTCGCGATCGGTCAGGGCGCGGGCGCCATCCACGAAATCCTGCCCTGCGCCGAGATCATCACCCGCATGATCGCAGACGCCGATCAGATCATCGGCCGGATGGACCGTCTTCGCCGCGCGTCTTGAGCCATTCTTCGAACAGCAACGCATAGAACGCGCTGTCGTAGTATGTGCCGTCCATGAAGAATGACTTGCGGAACACGCCTTCGGCAGAAAACCCGGCGCGTTCGGCAACACGAAGCGATGCATCGTTGCGAGGATCGATCTCCAACCAAATGCGATGCAGCTTCAACCGCGTGAAGCCGTGGTCGATCGCCGCCTGCAGCGCCTCCGCCACCAGCCCCTGCCCCCACGACGGCTTCTCCAGGATGTAGCCGAGCCCCGCCATCATGTCCCGCTCGGCATAGAAATTGAGCAGACCAAGCGCCCGCCGGCCGTCGCGCGTAATCGCAAACGACGCCTCGGCCCGGTTCCGCGGCGGCAGATTGCGCGCGATGATCTCGCGCATCTCCGCCATCGTCGCGATCGGACCGTGCGCCCAATAGCGCATCATCTCCGGATCCTGAAACAACGGTAGCAACGCCTCTGCATCCGAAAGCCGCGTTGGCCGCAACACCAGCCGCGCTGTCTTGAGCACGGGCTCATCGGCCTCGATCGGCGTCGCGGGCCCTTTGAGTTCAATCACGGTGCCGAACGGATCGCACACATAGAACGATGGCCCGTCGCCCTGCGCCCCATAGCGAACCCCACGCTCGATGATCGCAACCCCGTGCGCCGCCAAGTGCGCCTCGAGCGCCGCCTCGTCGAACGGGTCGATGCGAACACAGATATGATCGACGTTGCGCATCTCCGGCGTGAACGGCCTCGCACCCTCCGCCTTCAGCCAATCGGCGGCCACGTCCACGAGATCAATGATCGCCTCGCCCGCGCGCAGTTGCACGATGCCGAGCTTCTCGATCCGCCGCTCGATCTCAGCGCCCAACACGCCGCGATAGAAGGCCAGCGCCCGTTCCATATCCGGCACGCGCAACACGACATGGTCGAGGGCGGCGAGCGAAAACGGCGGCCGGCTCACGCGAACAGACGCTGCCACACGGCATAGCCGAGCAGTGCCGCACCCGTCGCAAAGATGAAGAGCCCCGAGGCCTGGTTCATGCGTTTCAACGTGCCCGACTCGATCGTCTTGTGGAAGATGCCGGTGACCGCGGTCACGGTAAACCACCAGAGAACCGAACCGATGAATGCCGCCAACACCAAGATCAGCGTCGCGATCGAACTGACCTGATAATCGACCACCTCGCGAAAGGCTGCGAACATCGTCGCAAAGCCGACCATCGTCGCCGGGTTCGTGATTGTAAGCGCGAACGTACTTGCAAAGCCTGCGGCCAGATCGCCGACCGTGCCCGACTGCATGCTGCCGTCCGGGTTGCGCATGATCTCCGGCGGCGTCGCATAAATGAAGACCCGCGCGCCGTAGAACATCAGCAACGCCGCCGAGAGCAGCTTCAGCACCACGCCCATATCTTCGATCGCGTCGAAGACCCACTTCACGCTGAAGCCAGCAATCACCGCAAACACCCCGTCGCCGATCGCAGCGCCAAGCCCGGCCAAGAAACCGTTAAGCTGGCCATGGGCAAGCGTCCGCCGGATGCAAATGATATTGGCCGGCCCGATTGGGGCCGCAGCAATGATGCCGATCACCAGCCCACCGGCAATCAGCGTGAGCCAGTCCATCCCTGCGTTCACTGGCGCCCGCCCCCGGGTGAAGTTAAGTGACCCTGGATACTACCGTCTTCGGCGCCTCGCCGAAATCGGTTCTGAGACCCAAGGTGTCTGAACCTAGTTAACACTTCTCTTAGGAAATCTTAACGTTGCACGTCCACGACAACGCGGCCCCGAACCTGACCTTTGAGGATCTCTGGCGCAAGCGTCAGGACATCTGCAAGCCTGGCCGACGTTGCGGCCGCGTGCAGCTTCGCAACGTCCAAATCGCGCCCGAGCCGCTCCCAAGCCTTCGCACGACGCGGTCCGGGGCACATGACGGAGTCAATGCCGGCCAGCGTCACGCCGCGAAGAATGAACGGCGCGACCGATCCCGGCAGGTCCATCCCCTGCGCCAAACCGCAGGCCGCAACCGCACCGCCATAGCTTGTGCCCGCCAAAACATTGGCCAAGGTCTTCGAACCAACGGAATCGATCGCTCCCGCCCATCGCTCCTTCGCCAACGGCCGCACATCGCCGCCAAGTTCGGCCCGATCCATGATTTCGGCAGCGCCCAGCGACCGCAGATAAGCTTCCTCTTGTGCCCGGCCCGTCGCCGCAATCACCTTGAATCCAAGCCGTGAAAGCAACGCAATCGCGATACTTCCCACACCGCCGGCCGCGCCCGTCACCAACACCGGCCCCTTCGACGGCGTCAGCCCTAAATCTTCAAGCGCCATGACCGCCAACATGGATGTGTAGCCGGCCGTGCCGATCGCCATCGCATCCGAGGTCGCCAACGCACGCGGACAGTGAACAAGCCAATCGCCTTTCACGCGTTGCTTCGTGGCGTAGCCGCCATGCAGCGTCTCGCCCATCCCCCAACCGTTCATCACCACCGCATCGCCCGGCTTGAAGCGCGCGTCCGCAGAGGTCGCGACATGACCGGCAAAGTCGATCCCCGCGATCAACGGAAACTTTCGCACCACCGGCGCCGCGCCTGTGATCGCGAGCCCATCCTTATAGTTTAACGTCGAGTGGCTGATCGCCACCGTCACGTCGCCCTGATTCAAATCCTGATCGGCCACCTCGGTGATCGACGCTTTCTGTCCGGCGTCGGACTTGGTTACCAAGATGCACCGTATTTTCTCTGACATTTTATCGACCTCGGACGTTGGCACTCGCAGGAGCGAAGCGCTAGCAGCTCTAAACTGTTGCGACGGCACCGCAATTCGCCGCCAACGTCAAGCGTCCCATTCTCGCACGCTCGACAGGATTCCAAACTCGTGCCTACCATTGCTTTACGGATTCAGCCGCAAACTTCTCTCAGTCGCGGATGAAACCGTGGCCGCAGTTGGCGTTCATTCAAGTTGCGGGAGTGAAAGTTGGCTCAGTTGAATCTTATGTTGAAGGGCTACCGCCTGACGACGGCGGAAATCCTCTACCACATGCCCGACCACCCGAAGTTGCTGCAGACCTTTCTCTGGCAGGAACTCGACCTGGCACCGAAGTTTCCGGTGCTGAACAAGTTCCTGAAGTTCTGGGAAGGTAACCTCGACGGCCGCCTGCACTCGGTCCGCGTGGCGTCTTGCGGAATCCTCTGCCCGCTCGACATCAACCACGTGGCGCACGAGATCAGCATCCACTAAGCAGGCTGAAGCGTCTCCAGGAATTTGAGCGGCACCCCGCGCGCCGCGCCCTGCAACTCATCCTCCCACATCGCGGTCTCTCCGCGCAGGATCGCGCCAACCGGCCAGCCCGTCACCGTCACGCCGTCGAACGGCGTCCAGCCGCAGCGGCTGGCGATCCACTTGTTTTCGATCGTGCGCTTCGCCTTCAAATCGACAATCGTGAAATCCGCATCGAATCCGACCGCGATCCGCCCTTTCGCCTGAAGGCCGAAAATCCGCTGCGGCCCATGTGCGATGAGATCGACAAACCGCTCGAGTGTCAGCCTCCCCGCATTCACATGGTCCAGCATGACCGGCACCAGCGTCTGCACGCCCGTCATGCCTGACGGCGTGTCCGGATACCCCTTGTCCTTTTCTTCCCGCGTGTGCGGCGCGTGATCCGAGCCCAGCACATCGACGACGCCCTCGCGCACGCCGTTCCAAATCGCATCCCAGTGCGACTTGTCCCGCACCGGCGGGTTCATCTGCGCGTAAGTGCCCAGCCGCTCGTAGCAGTCCGGCGCGATCAGCGTCAGATGGTTCGGCGTCGTCTCGATCGTCGCAATGTCCTTGTGCGCGCGGATGAACGCGATTTCGTCGCCGGTCGAAACATGCAGCACATGCACCCGCCGCCCCGCCTTGCGCGCCAACGCGACCAGACGCTGCGTCGCACGTAACGCCGCTTCGGCATCGCGCCACACCGGATGCGAGCGCGGATCGCCCGCGATGCGCTCGCCCTTGCGCGCGTTCAGGCGGTCTTCGTCCTCAGCGTGCACCGACACGCGCCGGCGCCCGCTCTTCAAGACCCGCGCCACGTGCTCATCGTCAGCGACCAACAATGTGCCGGTCGAAGAGCCCATGAACATCTTCACGCCCGCCGTCCCCGGCATACGCTCAAGCTCGGCCAGCGCCTCCGCATTCTCCGGCGTCGCGCCGACATAGAACGCATGATCGCACCACATCCGCCCCCGCGCCCGCGCAAGCTTGTCGTTCAGCGCATCGGCGCTCGTCGTCGGCGGGGCGGTGTTCGGCATCTCGAACACCGAGGTGACACCGCCCAGGATCGCCGCGCGGCTTCCGGTTTCCAGGTCTTCCTTGTGCGTCGGCCCAGGCTCCCGGAAATGCACCTGACTGTCGATCGCCCCCGGCAGCACATGTAGCCCACGCACATCGCGCACCGCCGCAGCTTTGGCCGAACCCAGCGCACCAATCGCGGCAATCTTACCCGCACGCACGCCGATATCGGCGCCGAAAGTGCCCCACGGCGTCACCGCCGTACCGTTCTTCAAAAGTAGATCGAATGTCTCGCTCATGGGGGTAAGCGCTACAGACCGGACGCCGTTTTCGCAAGCACCCCGCCCTTGCCAAAGCGCACGGCAAAACCCTACTTGATCGCTATGAGTTTCACTCCGACCCACCTGAAAGACCGGACCATCGTTGAGGTCATCGGCCCCGACGCTGCCACTTTCCTGCAGGGCCTGATCACCAACGACGTCACGAAAGCATCCGGCAACCACGCGATTTATGCTGCGCTCCTGACCCCGCAAGGGAAAATCGTCTACGACTTTCTGGTCACAGCCGCCGACGGCGGCTTCCGCCTCGATTGCGCAAAGCAACACGCCCCCGACCTCGCCGCGCGCCTCAGGAAGTACAAACTTCGCGCCAAGGTGACGATCACGGAGCGTTCCGACGTCGCCGTCATTGCCTCGACAACACCGGTCGACCGCGCTTTCGCCGACCCGCGCCTCGCAGCACTCGGCTTCCGGGCCTTCCAAACGGCCGTCGAAGCAACCGGCAGCGAGACCGCCTACCACGCCCATCGCATCGCACTCGGTGTTCCGGACTCAAGCGACCTTCCGCCAGAAACCCTATTCCCGCTCGACTGCAATTTCGAAGAATTGCACGGCGTCGATTTCGACAAGGGCTGCTACGTCGGGCAAGAACTCACGGCCCGCATGAAGCACCGCGCCACCGCCCGCCGCCGCATCTTGCGTGTCGAAGCTGCATCACCGCTCCCACCACCCGGCACGCCACTCAAGCGCGGCGACACCGAACTCGGCGAAATGCTGGGCAGCATCGGCGCGCACGGCCTTGCGATAATCCGCCTCGATCGCCTGAACAACGCAGCCGAAGCAGATGCAGGCGGCCTCACCGTCAGCATCAGCCGCCCGCCCTATCCCCTAACCACCAATCCCTAACACCCAAGGAACCGTCGTGCCCAAGACCCGCTGCGCCTGGCCCGGCCAAGACCCGTTCTACGTTGCCTATCACGACGACGAATGGGGCGTCCCCGAGTATGACGACCGCGCACTCTACGAGAAGCTGATCCTCGACGGCTTCCAAGCCGGCCTCTCGTGGATCACGATCTTGCGCAAGCGCGAGAACTTCCGCAATGCCTTCGACGGCTTCGAACCCGCCAAGATCGCGCGCTACACCGAACCCAAGATCGCCAAGCTGCTGCAGAACGAAGGCATCATCCGCCACCGCGGCAAAATCGAAGGCGCGATCAAAAGCGCCCGCGCCTATCTCGACGTCATGGAGAAGGAACCGGACGGTTTCTCCGGCTTTCTCTGGAAGTTCGTCGACGGCAAACCGCTGCAAAACAAATGGGACGGCATCAAACAAGTCCCTGCCGAAACCCCCATGAGCCAAGCGCTGTCGAAGGAACTGAAGAAACGAGGCTTCACCTTCTGCGGCCCAACGATCGTCTACGCCTTCGCCCAAGCGGTAGGCATGGTCAACGACCACGTCACCGCCTGCTTCCGCCACAAGGAATGCGCCAAGTTGGCGAAACGTTAGAGTTCGACGACCGCGCGCTTCCCCGTCGCCCAATCCAGCGCCTGTTGCAGACGATCCCCGCCCCAAAACACCTCACCGTCGACCACGAACGATGGCGCGCCGATGATCCCGAGCGCAACCGCACGGTCGGCTTGCACGCGAAACGCGTCCTTCGTTTCCTGAGCTTGCGCGGCTTGCATGATCGGCGCAGGCACCTGCCCCATGTCGGAGAGCACCTTGCCGATCACGAACGGCGAGGCGATATCGAGATCGTCGACAAAGTTCGCGCTATAGACGCGCCGTACGAACTCCCCTACCCAGGGCTCATCCGCAAACCGGCATGCGATGCGCGCCGCCAACATACTCCCGCGCGGAAACTGCGACGGCTTGTTCAGCGGCAATCCTTGGGCGGCGCAAATGCGCGCAAGATCGCGCCACATATACGTGCCCTTCGCCGGATAGATATTGAATGGCGAGTCGTTCCAACCCTGCGCGGCGAAGATCGGCCCGAGCAGAAACGACCGCCACTTCACCTCAACCCCACGCGCCTTCGCGGCCGCCTCGACCGCATGCGCCGCCGGGTAGGAATACGTGCTCGCGAACTCGAACCAGAATTCAAACGCCGCCATCACCCTCTCCCGCGATAAGGTGCCACGCCCTGATCAGGCACCCACAAACCGCTGGGCAGCTTCCCCGTCTGCCAGAAGACGTCGATCGGCATGCCGCCGCGCGGGTACCAATAGCCGCCGATCCGAAGCCACTTCGGCGAGATCGCTTCGGCGACGCGCTTACCGACGGTGAGCGTGCAACCCTCGTGAAAACCGGCGTGATTGCGAAAGCTCCCAAGGAACAGCTTCAGCGACTTCGACTCGACGAGCCATTTCCCCGGCGCATAGTCGATGACCAGATGCGCGAAGTCCGGCTGCCCCGTCACCGGACACAGCGTCGTGAACTCCGGCGCGGTGAAGCGCACGAGATAGTCGCTATCGCCATGCGGATTGGACACGCGTTCGAGCACCGCCTCGTCCGGCGATCCCGGCAGCTTCGACGCCTGCCCCAATTGCGTGAGTTTATCCTTCGCCATCACGCCCTCCGGTACGTTGCCTGCTCGCCGAGCGAATGACGGCTGACCGTGACCGACGCGATCTCCGGCAAGGCACCCTTAAGATCGTCGAAGATAAACCGTGCCAGCCGTTCCAACGTCGGCAGCTCGAGCCCCTTAATCTCATTCAGCAGATGATGATCGAGCCGCGCCCGCAAATCGGAAACCGCTGCATCGACATCGCCAAAGTCGCGGATCCAACCCTTCGTCGGATCGGGCTTTCCCTCCAACGTCACTGCCGCCGTAAACGAATGTCCGTGCATCCGCGAATTCGGATGCCCCTTGGGCGCCGTCGGCAGAAAATGCGCGGCGTCAAAACGAAACTCTTTGGTGATAGATAGCGTCACGGTATCCCAATCCACTTATGCGTCTGCACGCTGAGGCGCCAGCGCGGATGCTCCATGCAATAGCGCGCCGCCGAGCGCATGTTCTCAGCCGTCTTGTCGCCCCACATCGGCTGCAGCAAAAAATGCTCGAACGCGAGATCGCCGAACCGTTCGGGCTCAGCACCGACCTGCGGATAAACCAGCTTCAACTCGTTCCCGCGTTTTTGCACCAAAGGCGCCCCCGCCTTTGGGCTCACGCAAATCCAATCGACACCAACCGGCGCCGCAATCGTTCCGTTGCTCTCGATTGCAATCTCAAACCCCTGTGCATGCACCGCGATGATCAACGCTTCGTCCAGCTGCAGCAACGGCTCGCCGCCGGTGAACACGACATAGCGCTTTGCCCCGCCGCTATCGTGTGGCCACTTCGCAGCGATCGCGCCCGCCAAGTCATCTGCTCGCTCGAACTTACCGCCGCCCGCACCGTCGGTGCCGACGAACTCCGTATCGCAGAACTTGCACACCGCCTCCGCGCGATCCTGCTCCCGCCCACTCCAGAGATTGCACCCGGCAAAGCGGCAGAACACGGCGGCACGCCCGGCGCGCATGCCCTCGCCCTGCAGCGTGTAGAACATTTCCTTCACCGCATAGGTCATGCGCGCGCCGCCTGGTAGCGTTCCCAACCTTGCCGCCTGAGATCGCACGCCGGACACGCCGCGCATCCATAGCCCCACGCGTGCCGCTTCGACCGGTCGCCGCGATAGCAGGAGTGCGTCTCCTCGATCAGCAACTCGACCAACGCTGCCCCGCCAAGCTCCTCCGCCAAGCCCCAAGTCGCGGCCTTATCGAGCCACATCAGCGGCGTGTCGATCACCAGCCGCGCGTCGAGCCCCAAATTCAGCGACGCCTGCAAACTCTTCAACGTATCGTCGCGGCAATCGGGATAGCCCGAGTAATCCGTCTCGCACATGCCGCCGACGAGATGCTTGATCCCCCGCCGATAGGCGAGCGCCGCCGCCGCCGTGAAAAAGAAAATGTTCCGCCCCGGCACGAACGTCGTGGGCAGGCCGTTCTTTCCCATGGCGATCTCGCCCGCGCCCGTCAGCGCCGTCTCGCCCAGCGACTTGATCACCGAAAGATCGAGCACATGATCGGCCCCGAGCCGCTCGCCCCACGCGGGAAACCGTGCCCGCAACCCGGCGACAAACCGCCCGCGCACCTCAAGTTCCACCGCATGCCGCTGCCCATAGGCGAACCCGACTGTCTCGACAGCGTCGAAACGCGCGAGCGCCCAGGCGAGACACGTTGCCGAATCTTGCCCGCCCGAAAACAAAACCAGCGCTTTGTTTCGCTCGCCCATACCGTCCACTGCACTGCACAATGCGGCGCACATTGGGGGGATGCACGGCCGCGCGCAATGGGATAAAGAGCCTCAAACACCATTGACGAGGGTTAACCGAACCGTGACGGCAATCGCGATCAGCGGCACCGGCCTCTACACGCCGCCCAACGCGATCAGCAACGAAGAGCTGGTCGCCTCCTTCAACGCTTACGTCAAGAAATTCAACGCGACGCACGCCGCCGACATCGCGGCCGGCCGCACCGCGGCGCTGCAGGAGTCGAGCGTCGACTTCGTCTACAAGGCCTCCGGCATCAAAAGCCGCTTCGTCGTCGACAAGGACGGCATCCTCGACCCCGACATCATGTGCCCCCGCATCGCCGAGCGCCCGAACGACCAGATCTCGATCCTGGCCGAGATGGCGGTGACCGCCGCGAAGGAAGCGCTTGCCCGCGCCGGCAAAAAACCCGCCGACATCGATTGCGTTCTCGTCGCTTGCTCGAACCTGCAGCGCGCCTATCCCGCGATCGCCGTCGAAGTGCAGAACGCGCTTGGCACCCAAGGCTTCGGCTTCGACATGAACGTCGCCTGCTCCTCGGCCACGTTCGGCATGCAGGCCGCAGCCGACATGATCCGCGCCGGCAACGCCCGCGCCGCGCTCGTGGTCAATCCGGAAATCTGCTCCGGCCATTTGAACTTCCGCGACCGCGACAGTCACTTCATCTTCGGCGACGTCGCGACCGCGATCGTCCTCGAACCGAAGGACAAGGCGAAGGGCCCGCACGCTTGGGAAATTTTGGGGACACGGCTGAAGACCCAGTTCTCGAACAACATCCGCAACAACTTCGGATTCCTGAACCGCACCGCGCCCGAAGGCGTCGGCAAACCCGACAAGCTCTTCGTCCAAGAAGGCCGCAAGGTCTTCAAGGAAGTGGTCCCCATGGTCGCCGAGCTGATCGTGAGCCACCTCGCCGACGAGAAAATCGCGCCGGAAAGCCTAAAGCGCATGTGGCTGCACCAAGCCAACATCAACATGAACGACTTCATCGCCCGCAAAGTGTTGGGGCGAGATCCGAAACCCGGCGAGAGCCCGGTCATCCTCGACACCTACGCCAACACCAGCTCCGCCGGCTCCATTATCGCCTTCCACAAATACTCCGACGACCTGAAGCCCGACGACCTCGGCGTCATCTGCTCCTTCGGCGCCGGCTATTCGGCGGGCAGCGTGATCGTGAAGAAGTTGCACTGACACCAACTGGCACATCTGAGACAGCCGGCGTCGCGAGACACTTCATTTGGACGGCGCATGGCCCGAATCTCGGCTGAGTTCCGCCCCAAACCGCAAACGACGTGAGACAGGGGTCGCTGTCTCACATCACCTGTGCCACTTGTCCAAATTGCCCAAAGCGCCGCCAACACAGCCCATCGCCGCGAGCACCCCTTCACCATCTTCAATTTTCAAGTTGCAGCCGACCGCTCAAACAGCGGTGGAATGACGTGGAACAAATAAAGAACATCGTACGAAAAGGCAAGCGCCGTGTCGCCGCATTGGTTGAATTGCGAAAGCAACGATTCTCACCTTCAACTGGGCCGCGCAAGGGAAGCCGCGTTAGACTGACGCTAGTCAAGAGGGCCCCAAGCGAGAAACGCCCATGCAGCGCACCCCGCCGCAACACGTCGAAACAGAACGCCTCATCCCTCGCAAACTTCGTGCCTCCGATGCGCCGTCAATGCTCGAAGAGTACGCTGGCGACCCACGCGTAACGCGCTTTCTGATTGCTCCGACCCAAACGTCGCTTGCCGACGCAGAGCGGTTCATCGCGGCTCGTCTCGCCGAACGGGACGCAAGCGCGCGTTGGACCTACACAATCACCGAAAGGAACGCCGACGAGCGCGCCGTCGGACGCATCGCGTTAAAGACGACGCAAGAAGGCGTCAGTATCGGATATGCGCTCGCATATCGGCTCCACGGTCGCGGCTTGGCGACCGAGGCGCTGGAGGCGGCGTATCCGTTGGCACATGCGATGAACACAACTGTGTTCGCACGCGTCGATCCAGAAAACACAGCATCGATCCGCGTCCTTGAGAAATGCGGCTTTTGTTGGTCCGAACTGCGCCGGCGATCGATCGTCCTGCCAAACATTGGTCCCGAGGCACGAGATTGCGCGATCTACATACGACAAACTCAAGCGAGAGACATTGCCTCTCCACGCCCTTAACCACGCCTCCGACGAAATAAATGTACCTCTACCATTTCAGCGATGACCCGACGATCGCGCACTTCGAGCCGCGCCCGGTTCGCACGCCGGTCGAGCGTCGCGCGGGCCAGGAGTGGCTCAACGGTCCGCTCGTCTGGGCGATCGATAAGGCGCACAGCTTCCTCTATCTCTTCCCGCGCGAATGCCCGCGCATTCTAATCTGGCCGACAGCCGCCACGACCGAGGCCGATCGCAAACGCTGGCTCGACACGAACGCGCGCGCGATCGCCTACGTCGAAGCGAGTTGGCTGGAGCGGCTGAACACGGCGATCATTTGCCGCTACGCTCTGCGCCACCGCCTGTTCATAGACACGGGCGACGTCGGGATGTGGGTCTCCCGCGTGCCGCACATGCCCCATCACCGGAACAAACTGACCGACCTGCCCCGCCGCCTCGCGCGCCAGGACGTCGAACTTCGCGTCGTCGAAAGCCTGTTGCCGCTGCGCGATGCATGGAAGTCCACCGCCCACGCCAGCGGTATCCGCCTACGCAACGCGAAAGGTTGGGGCGCACCGGCTTGGCCGCACTCAAACCTATGAGCACAGCGCTCACCCTGCCGGCGCCTCGAAACAGAATCTTTCCGCCCCTGTCGATCGCCGCCGGCCTCGCTCGTCATACAGGCGGAGCCATTGCTGAGAGGAGAAACCGCCATGCGTCGCATCGGAGTCATTGTCGCGATCGTTCTAACGCTGATGCCGGCGGCCGCAGCGGCCGATGAAACGCGCACATTGCCGCCGGGCGCCGCTTCGCCGAAGGCGTCCATTGCGGACGCCCAGTGGGTTGCCGGCCGCTGGCTGGGCGAAGGCTTCGGCGCGGTCGTCGAGGAAGTGATGTCGCCGCCCGCAGGCAACGCCATGGTCGGGCACTTCCGCATGGTCGGCCGGGACGGACCCAGCTTCTACGAACTCGTGCAAATTCGCGAAGAGAAGGGTTCGCTCGTCTACCGCGTGAAGCACTTCCATCCGGATTTCAAAGGTTGGGAGGAGAAAGACAAAACCATCGACTTCCCGCTCGTTGCGGTCGAACGAGACGCTCTGTACTTCGACGGTCTCACGATCAAACGCACCGGCCCCGCGGAAGTCACGCACTGGGTCCGCATCAAATCGAAAGACGGCACATCGCAGGAAGCCAAACTCGTCTACCGACGCGCACCGCTGTAGCGCGAGCCTATTCGCCTTCGGCGGCGGGACCGCTCCGCTCGACGACGATCTCCGTCACGATCGGCTTCAGCACCAGTTGGCGCGCTTCATAGCGCTCGATCATCTCAGGATCGGGATTGCCTTGGCGCGCCGCCGCGAGCAGCCGCTCGTTGTCGACGAACTCTGCCAAAAACGCGTCCTCGACGCGCCGACGCAGGCTCATGACGAATTCCCCCGACGAATCATACCGACGCCAACATAGCCCCGGCCGCGGGAAATCCCCCGCAACGAGGCGGTGTACCGCGCAACCCGCCCGTGCGGTCACGCCGCAGGAAGCCTGGAATTTCCCGCTTTGTCACAAAAAATCCTTTGTTGATAACGCAGGCGTGAGCGCGCACGGTTTCGCCATAAGCAGCACTGCAAACATCGACCGCATCATGCGAAGCCGACCCGCACGACCCGACGACATCGAAGGCCTCGCCGCATTGATCGACGCGTCGCGACCGGCCGACGGCGCCTTACCGCCCGCTTCACGAGACGCAATCGTCGAACACATCCGACGTGATCTTGATGCGCCGCAGGGACAGTTTGGCTGGCTCATCCTCGAGGACGGCACCGCCGCCATACACATCGCCGTCATCCCGCCGCCGCCGATCTACGAAGGCGGCATCGTCGGCGTGATGCTGGGCCATTGGACCACCTCGGGGGGCGCCGCCGAACAAATCCTCGCCGCCGCCGAAACCCACTTTCACGAACGCCGCGTCACCAAGCTGATCGGCGCAGCGCCCGCAGGCGGCGCGATGGCATCCGCGTTGCAGCAGCACGCCTATCGCCCAACCGTGCACTATATGGCGAAGCGCCTCACCAACACGACGCCCGCCGAAGCGGTCCGCACCGCCGCCGTATCCGATATCCCCGCGTTGGTCGCCTTCAACCGCGAAGCGCGCGCCCGTTTGCACGAAGCAAACCCGGACTTCTGGCTCTCCCACGCAGAAGCGGATACGCGCTTCGGTCTTTGGATGAAATTCAGCCTGACCATGCGCGACCGCTCGATGCTCATGAGCGATCCGGGTCCAGGCTTTATCATCGCCCAACCGGCAAGCCCGATCCAGCTTCCCATCACCGCCGACGCGCAAACCGTCGGCGTCATCGACGACTTTCACGACGCCACGTTCGGCACATCGCTGAGGCACGAACGAGCCGGAACGTCAGGGGCCGAACTTCTCGCCGCCGCCGAAAACGACTTCATCGCACGCGGCAAGACCGCCGCCCTCGCCATTTGCCCCGCCGCCTGGACCGCAAAGCAAGCGCTCCTCGTCCGCGCGGGCTACACCACCAACCACCTATGGTTCGTGAAGCCGCTTTAGCGATTGGAATTCACGAAGCGCTTCCCCCCTTGAGGGGGAAGGGTTAGGAATTCAGCGAGACTCTTCTCTTCAGAAGCTCGATCCCCGTCGCCAATCGTAACCAAATGCTTACCTCCCGCTAAGCGGATCGAAATCTCTCCGGCGCACACTTGCGGCATAAGGGGAGAGACGCTCATGGCCATAAGCTCCGCGCACATCACGACCGCAATCGGCACCATAACGCGCGCCGTCGTCGGCACCGCCTTCGCCTGGTCCGCGATCAGCGCCCACGAGCGCCAGCGCCCCGTCGACGAAATCCTCGACGTACAAAAGACCTTTGTCGCCGGCTACCCGATCCGCGTCGACACCGACGGCCGACGGATCGAGTAGCTCCGCCTTGATATGTGTCATATCTCCTGCAAGATGACACATATGGAAAAGACCCATGTCCTTCTTCGCAAGGAAGAACTCGCCGCCCTGCGCGAGGCGGCCGCACGTTCGGGCCGCAGCGTCGCCGATTTGGTGCGTGAGGCTGTGCGCAAAACCGTGCTCAAGCCGAAGAGCGGCGGCCCCGTCGCCATTTGGGACGGAGAGCCGCGGCGAACCTCGCTTGGACACGACACCGTCCACGACGAACCCTGATGCGGCAACGCGAGCCGACGTTCGTCGACAGCGGCGCTTGGGTCGCGCTCGCCCCCTCTCCGACGCCCCACTCTGCACAAACGCTCGGCGGTTGACGCTACGAGCTTCGTCATCATGAAGCGAGCGCGCATCCGCCTGGCCTTCACGTTCGACCACCATTTCGCTGCCGCGGGTTTCACTTTGGTCGCCTGACACGCTATGAAGCGCGCATGATCACAGGTCCCGCCTCGCACAGTTACATCTCTCAGCGCCTCCGTCTTCGCTATGTTGACTGGGGCAACCCGGATGCGCCGCCGCTGATTCTACTGCACGGCGGGCGCGATCATTCGCGGAGTTGGGACTGGACAGCCGAAGCGCTGCGCAAGGATTGGCACATCATCGCGCCCGATCTGCGCGGTCACGGCGACAGCGACTGGTCGCCGGACGGCGATTACAGCGGCATGGCCAACCTCTACGACCTGGCGCAACTGATCCATCAGCTGAAGCTCGCGCCGGTCTCGATCGTCGCACACTCCTTCGGCGGCAACATCGCGCTACGCTACGCGGGCGTCTATCCGCAGAACGTGAAGAAGCTGGTCGCAATCGAAGGCCTCGGCCCCAGCCCCAAGATGCGCGCCGAGCGCATGGCGATCCCGATGGCCAAACGTCTGCGCGATTGGATCGAGGCCAAACGCGGCGTCGCCGGCCGCAGCCCGCATCGCTATCCCTCGATCGACGACGCCTTCATGCGCATGAAGGAAGCGAACAAGCACCTGTCGGACGAGCAAGCGCGCCACCTCACCATTCACGGCGTCAGCCAAAACGAAGACGGCACCTACAGCTGGAAGTTCGATCCCTACATGCGCGTCTTCGGCCCGCTCGACATGGCCGAAAGCGACGTCGAGACGCTCTGGGCTGCCATCGAATGCCCGACGCTGCTCATGTACGGCGCCGAAAGCTGGGCCTCGAACCCGGAAAAAGACGGCCGCGCCAAACACTTTAAGCACGCACGCGTCATGACCTTCCAAAACGCTGCCCACTGGCTGCACCATGATCAGTTCGAAAGGTTCGTCGCCGAACTGCGCGCGTTTCTCTGAGGAACAAGCCCATGGAAGAATTCTTCATCGATCCGACGCGCGCCAACTTCGACGCGTTCAAAGCGCTGCCGCGCAACACGCCGATCAACATGCTGAACCTGATCCGCTATCGCGACCGTGCGCAATATCCAACGGGCCACGGCCACGAGCACCGCGGCCTCACCGGTGAGCAAGCCTACGCCGAGTACGGCCGCACCAGCGAACGCGTCTTCACCCGCGTCGGCGGCAAGACGATCTGGCGCGGCAAGTTCGAAGCGATGGTGACCGGCCCCAGCAGCATCGGCGAACAATGGGACCTGGGCTTCATCGCCTTCTACCCCAACGCCGCCGCTTTCCTGGCCATGATCACCGACGCCGACTACAAACAAGCCGTCATCCATCGGCAAGCCGCCGTTCAGACGAGCCGCTTGGTAAGATTCGCCCCGTTGGAACTTGGAACGGGCTTCGCTTAGAGCAAACCAAGAAAATGTTGTCATGGCCGTGCTTGACCGGTCAAGCGCGGCCATGACGAGTATTTTTGACAGCCATGGCGAAGAACGGAGGAGGCGGCAGTTCAAACGTGCCAAGGCGAGTTCTGGGGCCTTTTTCGGATGTGCACTGGTACGGCGCGATGTATGGTGTGCCGCGTGAAGCCAAAAATATTGACAACTCTCAACGACTATTCCCTGCGTCAGTTCATAGCCGATTTGCTGGCAGGGCTGACCGTCGCATTGGTCGCGTTGCCGCTTAGTATCGCCATTGCGATCGCGTCGGGAGCGCAGCCCGCTGCTGGATTGGTCACGGCCATTGTTGCCGGTTTCCTCATTTCCGCCTTGGGCGGCAGTCGGGTTCAGATAGGCGGTCCAACCGGTGCCTTCATCGTGGTGGTGTATGCCATCATTCATGACCACGGCTACGACGGGCTGATCCTTGCAACGTTGATGGCGGGGATTATTCTGCTCGCTGCCGGGCTGCTACGCGCCGGACGGCTGATCCGGCACGTCCCAGAACCCGTCATTGAGGGGTTCACGGTGGGCATCGCGATCGTCATTGCGGTCGCCCAAGTGAAGGACCTTGCCGGGATGACTGGCGCGGCTCTACCGGCGGCGTTTGTGCCCAAGGTTGAAGGGCTCTGGGCCATGCGCAATACGGTCGACGCGGCTGCAGTGGGTATGGGTGTCGTTTGCATCGCGGCTATGCTGACGTTGCGACGGCTGGCACCGAGAATTCCGTGGTTGGTCATCGTGGTCGCCATTGCGAGCGCGGCTGCGGCGGTCACACTGCCGTCGGTCGAGACCGTGGCTGGGCACTACGGCGCGCTACCGCAAGGGCTGTCCTGGCCTCAATTGCCAACAATGAGCTTTGCGATGCTCGCGGGTCTCCTGCCGTCGGCGCTGACGATTGCCTTTTTGGCGGGCGTCGAGTCCCTTCTTTCGGCCATCGTCGCCGACCGCATGATAGGTGCTGCGCATCGGTCGGACGCCGAGCTGATCGCACAAGGCATGGCCAACATCGCCTCACCTTTGTTCGGAGGCTTACCGGCAACGGGAGCCATCGCGCGCACGGCAACAAATGTAAATGCTGGAGGGCGAACACCGGTTGCCGGCATGGCCCATGCGCTTTTCATTCTTGGGGCTTTGCTCTTCGCTTCGCCGTTGGCAGGGGGGCTTGCGCTTCCAGCGCTTGCCGCCTTGTTGATCGTCACGGCTTGGACGATGAGCGAGCCGCACCGTTGGCCCGCACGCCTTAGCCTGCCGCGAGCCGATCTCGCGCTCCTGCTAATCACGGCTACTTTGACCGTTTTTGCCGATCTTACTGTCGCGATTGCTGTCGGTACGATCATTGGCCTCGCGCTGAAATCGTCCCGGGGCGAGATTGAGCCGCCGAAATGGCGCACACCATTCCGCTGGGGTGGGAGTAAACGCGACTAGCGGTCTGGAGAATGCCGCAAGGGAACTTTGCCGCGGCGCGCGCCGTGGCAACACCATCCGCACATCACCGCTGGAGATACCTAGCGACGGATTGCTTGCAACGCGTTCGAATACCGCGTGCAGACCCAAATCGCTCGGCCTGCAACGCGCTCCAATTGTCCAGCGTATATTGAGCGATCGCTTGAACATCGTTGTCGGCTGCCCGAGAGAGCCGATAGCTAGGCACTCTTGCGTGCTCGCGCGCGCTTCACGGCAGCGAAAATCTCCGGAACTTGCCGGGAGCTAACGCCGCTGGCCTCGCCCTTGCGAAGTCCCGCCACAAGTGCCGACCGACCCTCGATGTCCCGGCGAATGAGGTCGCGCACGTAATCGCTCGCGTTGGCGTAGTTGCCGCGCGCAATACGTTCCAACACGCGCTTCTTCATCTTTTCCGGCAGAGAGACGTTCATTGTAACCATGGTCGAACCTCGCTTCGGAGAGAATACCAAAGACTGCCAAAGACTGCCAAGCCTTATCCCTGCCGCAAATCCAACCCCTTCATCGCGCCGTCCGCGCGCCACTCTTCCAGCACCTTCACAAATGCGACCGGCCCGGCACCGTAGAAGCCGTCCTGTTCGCTCCGCTCGGCCGGCTTACCCTCGTTGTTGTAGTAGCCGGGCGTGCACTCTTCCAAAAACTTGCGCCGCAAAATCGCAAGCTTGCGGATCTCCTGCACCCAAGCTTCTTCCGCCTCGGCGCTCGCTTCAACCACGCGCGCTTGCGATCCGATGCAGTTCTTCACCACATAGGCGACATGCGCTGCCTGCTCCGCCAGCATATGCGGGAAGTTCGCGGTGAAGCCCGATTGAATGTTCGACACCACGAACGCGTTCGGAAATCCGTGCACGTGAAAGCCGTGGAACGTCCGCACGCCCTTCGACCACGTCTCCGTCAAAGTCCGCCCGCCACGCCCATAGAGCTCGAACCCGGACCGGCGCGTGTAACCCGTGCCGACCTCGAAGCCCGTCGCATAAATCAGGCAGTCGACCGGATAGTCGGTCCCGTTCGCAACCACGCTCGTCGGCGTAATGCGATCCACACCGCGGCCCTTCGTATCGACCAGCGTGACGTTCGCCCGGTTGAACGTATCCAAATACTCGTCGTGAAAGCACGGCCGCTTGCAGAACTGTCGATAGTACGGCTTTAGCGCCTCCGCAGTCCCGCGATCCTTGATCACGTTATCGACGCGCGCACGCACCTGCTCCATCTTCTCGAAATCGGCGAGCTCCACCAACTCGTCGACCGAAAGCGGCTGCCCGCGCCCCATATACTTCTTCGCGCCTTGGCCCAAGATCAGATTGCGGATGATCTCCGTCCACCCGTCGCTGACCAAATCCTCGGACTGATAGCCGCCGGTCAGTAAGATGTTGAAGTTATCCATCCGCCGCTTCTGCCAACCGGGCTCAAGCGACCTCACCCACGCGGGGTCGGTCGGCCGGTTCGCGCGCACGTCGATCGACGACGGCGTGCGCTGAAACACATAAAGATGCTTCGCCGCCGCACCGAGATGCGGCACGCACTGCACCGCGGTCGCGCCCGTGCCGATGATGCCGACGACCTTGTCCTTGAGGCCCGTCAGATTGCCGTTCGAATCGCCGCCGGTGTACTCATAGTCCCAACGACTCGTATGAAACGAATGTCCCTTGTAGCCCTCGACGCCCGGTATCCCCGGCAGCTTCGGCCGGTGCAGCGGACCGCTGGCCAAACAAACGAAGCGCGCCTTCATCGCGTCCCCGCGATTGGTCTCGACCGTCCAGCGTGCCGACGCCTCGTCCCAGCGCATCGCCGTGATCTCGGTCTGAAACACCGCGTCGCGATAAAGCCCGAACTTCTCGCCGATCGCGCGCGAGTGCTTCAAAATCTCCGGCGCCCGGGAGTACTTCTCGACCGGCACGTAACCCACTTCTTCGAGCAACGGCAAATAGATGTACGACTCGATATCGCACGCCGCCCCCGGATAGCGGTTCCAATACCAAGTCCCGCCGAAGTCGCCACCCTTCTCGACAATACGCACGCGCTCGACGCCGGCTTCGCGCAACCGCGCCGCAACCAGTAGCCCGCCGAAGCCGCCACCAACGACGATCACATCGACCTCGTCGGTCAGCGGCGACCGCTTCACCGGCGCGACATACGGATCCTCAAGATAGTGAGCGAACTGCCCCTTGATCTCCTGATACTGCGAATTCCCATCCGCCCTGAGCCGCCGGTCCCGCTCCGCCCGATACTTCTCGCGCAGAGCACTTGGATCGAACCCCAGATCGGCAGCCGCAGTCGTCGTCTCGCTCATGTCGAAAGTCTCGCGTTCAATGGTCTGACAATTTGTCAGTCTGATGCAAGACCCTGCCCCATGGCAAGCGCTCTATGCCGGCCGCTGCTTTACGCTTGGGAATCCTAAACCGCCGTGACGCTCACAACCTTGAATGTCCGCATCACCCCATCGTGCTCGGTGATCGACAGGTACTCGCCCTGCTTGATCGTGTGCCGGTCGAGTTTGTACAGCGGCTCGTCGTCCTCACGGCTGCCCGCATCATAGTCGAAGTGCCAGCCACGCCCGACATCGATGAGCAACCCGTGCTCGTCGCCCTCACCGGCACTGAAGCGTCTCACCGTGCACTTCGCCTTGCTCTTCTTCCACTCCTCCGCGCTCAAGTGCCCCTGCGCGTCGAGCGGCGCCACGAACTCGTAGCCGTGACGCGCACTTCCGTTTGGATGCTCCTTAGAACGTGCAAGCTCGAGCCGAACATGAAACATCGCCATGACCGTACCCCTCAGTGCGCCATGAAGATGGGCATGGTCGCGTTCGCAAACACGTGCCGCGTCACGCCACCCAGCACCATTTCGCGAAGCCGGCTATGACCATAGCCGCCGATCACGAGCAGTCCCGCACCCGCGCGTTGCGCCCCGTCGATCAGCGCATGCGCCGTGCTCTGACTGCCCGGATTGATCCCGTGCTCGACCACGCTGAGCCCGTGCAACCGCAGATAGTCGCGCAGACGGTCCATCTGCACCGTATCGATCGGGCCGGTTGTGACGTTCAATATTTCGACGCCTTCCGCACGCGCGAGCAACGGGATCGCGCCTGAAATCGCATGCGCCGCCGCCGCACCGCCGTCCCAACCGATCGCAGCCTTGGCACCGACAATCTTCGACGCCTGGTGCGGTACGATCAGCAGCGGCTTGCGCCCATTGAGCAGCACCGACTCGATCGCGCTCTGCAGGATCGCCTCTCTGGTTTGCGATGGTGTTTCGAACACCACAAGATCCGAGAGCCGCGCCTCCTCGGTCAGCACATCTTCCAACATCCCGTCGCGCACATGAAACGATGCGCCGACGCCGTTGCCGGCCTGTCCCGCGTCGAACACGGAAGCACCTGCAACCTTCGCAGCCCCATCCAGATTCCCGCGCGCGACCGCCGCCGCTCGGTTGGCGGCATCGCGCGACGCATCCATGATCTCTTGGATCACGCCGGCTGAAACGCCTTCGCCCAGATACGGCAGAACCTCGCTCGGATCGGGCCGCACAAAGACGCCGGAAACGTGGCTCCCGAACGCTTTGGCAACCTCGAACGCCGTACTCAATATGTGTGAATCGTGTGCGCCGCCCATCAGCGGCACTAGAATTTTGCGATAAGCCATCTGGACCCTCCTTTTCGCCAATAACAAATCTAGGCCTTCGCGGACGCATCCTCCTTGACTTGAATCAAGCGGCTGGGGTCAACAAGTGCGGCAAACAGGGTTACCACGCCGCCATGGCCAAACTTCAACGAGCCGCCCAGCCACGCGCCTGGCAGCGCATGCTGTCAGGCCGTCGCCTCGACCTGCTCGACCCCTCGCCGTTCGACGTCGAGATCGAAGACATCGCCCACGGCCTCGCCCGTGTCGCGCGCTGGAACGGCCAAACCTACGGCGACCACGCGTTCTCAGTCGCACAGCACTGCATGCTTGTCGAAGACATTGTTGCGTTGCTCAAACCCGGCATTGCGCAGCGCTGGCGCCTGGCAGCCCTCCTCCACGACGCGCCGGAGTATGTCGTGGGCGACCTGATCAGCCCGTTCAAGGCCGCCGTCGGTCTCGACTACAAATCGCTGGAGAACAAATTGCTCGCCGCGATCCACGTCCGCTTCGGTCTACCCGCGCAACTTCCCGAAGACACGACCGCGCTCATCAAACGCGCCGACAAAGCCTCTGCTTATTTCGAAGCGACCCAACTTGCAGGCTTTGCCGCCGAAGAAGCGCTGGAATTCTTCGGCGCACCGCGCGGCCTGCCCGCACTGAAGCTGAAGCCGGTGCCCGCACGCGAGGCCCAAGCCGCTTTCGTCGAGCGCTTCAAGACCTTGCTCCCTTCAACCCACATGCGGGCTTGACCTGATGCCCGCGATCTATGTCTGTCCGAAAAGCAAAGTCCCCGGCGTCACCACACGCCTGCGCCCGTCGCATCTCGTCACGCTGCTCGACCCGCACGACGACATGCCGACGCCGGAGGAAATCTCCGGCCACCGTCACCTGCGCCTCGGCATGCACGATATCACCTCGAGCAGTCCTCAACACACCCCGCCCGACGAAGTGCACGTCCGCGACCTGATCGCTTTCGCTAAGACCTGGGATCGCCGCCGGCCAATGCTGATCCATTGTTGGGCCGGCATCAGCCGCTCGACGGCGTCAGCCTTCACCATCGCCTGCATGCTGAATGAGCCCGGCCGCGAAATCGACATCGCCCACCTGCTCCGCTCCCGCGCCCCGCACGCGCAACCGAACCCGCGCATCGTGGCGCTGGCCGACCACCTGCTCCAACGCGACGGCCGCATGGTCGATGCCATCGACGCCATGTCGCCCCCGAAAGTCGTCTTCGAAGGCGTCCTCTTCGAGCTGCCTGTGGAACTGAAGTAGCCGCATGCCCCCGCGCCAGCCCAACACCGTCATCATCGGCCTCAACGCGTGCGTCATCACGGTGACGAACGAGACGCCGCAAGTGCTGGTCGTGCGGCGTGATCCGAAGGGGGCACCGTCCGACGGTCTGCCGTTCGGACCATTCGAGCCCGAGCATCACCGCACGCTCGAGATCGGTCTGCGCAACCTCGTCGAAGAACAAACGCGCGTGTCGCTTGGCTATGTGGAGCAACTCTACACCTTCGGCGATCGCGGCCGCCACGTGCTCGAACCCGGCGAAGGTCCGCGCGTCGTCTCCGTCGGCTATCTCGCCCTAACGCGTGCGAACGAAGACGGCTCCGCCTCTGGCCGCTGGCGTTCGACCTACGACTTCTTTCCTTGGGAAGATTGGCGCAAGCAACGCCCGGCGATGATCGACACGGTAATCCGCCCGCGCCTCGAAGCCTGGGCCGCCGCCGCCGAGCGCGACGCGCGGTGGGAACGCGCCCGCCTCTGCTTCGGCTTCGACGGCGTGCACTGGGACGAAGAGAAAGTGCTGGAGCGTTACGAACTCATGTACGAAGCAGGTCTCGTCGCCGAAGCCCGCCGCGACGGACGCACCCTACCGGCCTCCGCCCCCGCCGCCGCTGAGCAGGCGCGCTTCGGCGAGGCGATGCAGTTCGACCACCGCCGCATCCTAGCGACCGGCATGGGCCGCCTGCGGGGCAAATTAAAGTACCGTCCCGTCATTTTCGAAGTCATGGACGCAACCTTCACGCTGCTCGACCTGCAACGCACCGTCGAAGCCATCTCCGGCATCCACCTGCACAAGCAAAACTTCCGCCGCCTCGTCGAAACCGGCGGCCTGGTCGAACGGACCGGCAAACGCACCGCCAAAGCCGGCGGCCGTCCCGCCGAACAATTCCGTTTCCGCCGCGAAGTCCTCCGCGAACGCCCCGCCCCCGGCGTCCGCGTCCCGCTCAAACGCAGCGCCCGCCTCTGAAGAATCGGCCGAAAGCGCGGAAACAGGCGACTTTTCCTTGATGACCGGCTAACGTCGGGCGTTGCGGATGGGGACCGCTTACTGCGGATTTACGCGCGCCGCTCTAAGGTCCTCGCTCTCGCCGAGGATCGCCAGATGTCCACTCAGACCGAGGTCAAGCAACCCAGCCGCCGGCCGGTGAAGTGGCACGTCGTGTACTACTTGTTGGCCGCATTCGATCTGTGCGCCATCAGCGGCAGCCTCTACCTCGGTCATGAGGTCATGGGCATCTTTCGCTCCTCCGTCGAAGTGAACCAGCGCTGGGCGAACAAACTCTCCGACCTCTCAGATATTGCCGCCGCGGCCGGTGACGTCAACGCACCCGGCAACGACGTCTTCGACTCCCACAATGTCGGCAAAGAGTCCGCCCGCCAGGCAACCGCACTTGTGCAATTTCGCGAACGGCTCGCTGCCTTTCGCAGCGACGTAGACAGACTCCCCGACTCCGCCGCGCGCACACAACTGCGCTCCGGCATCGACCGCATCGACAATTCCATGCAGCAGATGATCGGCGAAGCGGATCGCATCTTTGCCTATTTCAGCGAAAACAACGCCGACGCCGCCGGACGCCGCATGGCGACGATGGATCGCAGTTTCGCCACTCTCGCTCGCGCGATCGCGGCAACGGCGCAAGACGTTCGTAACATCCAGCGTCGCCACTTCCAGGAGCAGGTCGGCGCGGCGTCGTTCCTGGGCTACTTCGAGTACATGTTCGGCGCGCTCATCATCGTCATGGTCGGATGCGTCCTTGCTTACGGCCACCGGATCGCGGCCGAATTCACCCGCCACGAGCAGGAGCGTTCGGCGCACACGGCCCAACTTGAGAAACTCTCGACGCAACTGCAAACGTCTCTGGTCGAGGCAAATGCGGCCAATCGCGCGAAGTCGGAGTTCCTAGCCAACATGAGCCACGAGGTTCGCACGCCGATGAACGCGATCCTCGGCATGAGCGGCTTGTTGCTCGAGACTAAATTGGCGGACGAGCAACGCCACTTTGCGGAGACGATCCAGGTCTCAAGCGATGCGCTGCTGTCCATCATCAACAACATCTTGGATATCTCGAAGTTGGAATCGGGCAAGATCGAACTCGAGAAGATCGAGTTCGATTTGTCCGAACTCGTGGAGAGTTCGATCGACCTGCTGTCGGTGAAAGCCAAGAAAAAAAACCTGGAACTTCAAGCCCACATTGCGCCCTCGGCGCGCGGCCGTTTCATCGGCGATCCGGTGCGCATTCGCCAGGTGATTTTGAACTTGCTGGACAACGCCGTAAAATTCACCGAACGCGGCTCGGTGTCGGTTCAGTTGACGGTTCTGCGCGGCGGCACTGGCGCAGCCGACTCGATCGCCCACTTCGAAGTCACCGACACCGGCATCGGCATCTCCGACGCCGAACGAGCGCGGCTGTTCGAGAAGTTCATACAGGCCGACAGTTCGTTCACGCGCCGCTTTGGCGGAACGGGACTGGGCCTTGCGATCTCCAAACAGCTTGTAACCATCATGGGTGGCACGATCGACGCCAAGGGCCAGGAGGGCCAAGGCTCGACATTCTGGTTCGACATCCCCGTGAGCCGCACGCAACAAAGCGCGCCGCGCGCCCGCACGGTCTCCCTGCTCAACGCCGGCTGCCTCTTGGTCGGCGACAACAAGGTCGACCTCGAAGTTCTCTCGGGACAACTTGCGCCGCTCGGACTAAGCATCGATTTCGCGCAAGACGGCTTTGCGGCACTCGCGGAACTGCAGCGCGCCAAGCACCAAAAGCGTCCCTACTCCGTCGTCTTCATCGAACAGATGATGCGGGGCATCTCCGGTGAGGAGCTGGCGCGCAGGATCCGCTCGACGCCGGAAATCTCCAACAAGCTGCTGATCTTGCTGACCGCGGCGGGCCGCGAATCGATCGCAACCGTGTCATCCGCGATGTTCGACGCGATCCTGGAAAAGCCGGTGCGCGAGCGCGAGCTGACCCAAGCGCTGGCGGCGCTCTACGGCGCCCAGACCGCCACGCATATAGAGCGTCCAACTCCCCCGCCAAAACCGTCGGCACCGGATACGGCCCCACCAACCATGGCGGAGCCAAAGCGAGCACTCAAAATTCTCTTGGTCGAAGACAATAAGATGAACCAGGAGTTTGAATTGGCGTTGCTTAAGAAGCTGAAGCACACAGTCGACGTTGCGGAAAACGGCAGTCAGGCGGTCGATGCCGCAAGCCGGAATGACTACGACGTGGTGCTGATGGATGCGCAAATGCCGGAGATGGACGGCATCGAAGCGATCCGCCGCATTCGCGCGCTCGACACCGCCAGACGCGACGTGCCGATCATCATGCTGACCGCCCACGCCATGGCAGGCGACCGTGAACGCTATGTGGAAGCCGGCGCCGACGACTATGTGTCCAAACCGATTTCCGCGCCGTTGCTCATTTCGAAGCTCGACCTGGTTGCCGAGAACGGAAACAAGTGGCGCCAAACAAGAACGCAACGCTCGCCGACGATGGCTTAGCCTTTATCGGCACTGCGAGCGATCCGTCACCGCAATCTCCGCCAGCACCGGCGCGTGATCGGAACCGATCCGCGGCAACACCTCGCGCGAGACGAAGCTCAAGCCTGGGCTCGCCAGCATATGGTCGATCGGAATCCGCAGCTGCGGCACCAGCACCGAAGGCCACGTCCCGCCCGGCCCCGTGAGCACGGAGACGCCGCCGCGCGCAGCGATCGTGCGCATGACATAGCCCCACGGCGCCGCGTTGAAGTCGCCGAGCACCAACTTCTGCCCTGGAATCAAACCAACGGCGCTGCCGATCTCCCGCGCCTGCGCGCGCTGCGCCCAATAGGGTTGGTTCGGAAACGGCCGCGTCATATGGGTCGCGAGCAGCGTCAACTTGCAGCCGGCGATGTCCGTGCTGACCGTGACATAGGGCGAATGATCGGGATCGCTCGTCACCCGCACCTCTTGCGGCAACAACCGTGCCCGCGAGAACATCAACGCGTCGCAATCCGAACCGGCGCAATCGAAGCGATAGGGGTAGGTCGACCCAACCTGCTGCAGCGCATTCCGCACCCGTTGCGGCGCCTCGATGATGACAACGAGATCGGCATCGACCTTGGCAATCATCTGCGCCACGTCGGCCAGGCGCTGGTTGCTGTACCAAACATTGAACAGCAACACGCGGAAGCGAACCGGATCTCCCGTAACCGGGGACGGCGCGGTCGTGTAGGGAAAGGTCAGCGCATAGCAGGCGACTGCCGCTGCGGCGCCGGCTGCCGCGAGCCCCGGCCAGCGCGCAAACGCCGCAACCGGAACAATCGCAAGCGCGACCACGAACGCCGGCAACAAAAACTGCCCGGTGAGATCGAAAACCCAGTGCCACGGCGCGCCAAGCGCCCCGGCGATCACCATCGCCACGCCGAACAACCCAAGGATCACGCTCCGGCGCACGGCGAAAACAAGGAAGCGGCTCATCGAAAGAGTACTTTTACCAAGGAAGACAAGAAGCGTGGTGGACAACGCCCACTTTCGCCTGCCCAGCCGCCGCATGTCTGTGACCGACGCTGGGTCACGCGCCATTTGCCGGCCCCCGCTTGACTCGACTTATGCTCAATCCTAGCATTTCCGAGTCAGGCGGCCTTGGCGCCGCCGTTTTTGACACCATATATATGCTCAACTTGAGCATAAGGAGCCAAGCGATGTCGGGGCCCACGTTTGAACCCAAACTGGCATACACGCCGGAAGTCGCAGCCGCCACGCGCGACCTCTACGCGAAAGTGTCGAACGTCGTGCCGGAGATCGAGTGGCCGTCCTTCGCGCCGCTGATTGCCGAGATCAACCGCCTGAAGAAAGAGCGCGGCGCCGTCATCCTCGCGCATAACTATCAGACGCCGGAGATCTTCCACTGCGTTGCCGATTTCGTCGGCGACTCGCTTCAGCTCGCACGCGAAGCGGCCAAGACCGACGCGAAAATCATCGTCCAAGCCGGCGTGCACTTCATGGCGGAGACGTCGAAGATACTTTCGCCCGACAAGACGGTGCTGATCCCGGACATGGAAGCCGGCTGCTCGCTCGCCGCCTCCATCACCGGCGCCGACGTACGCCTGCTGAAGGAAAAGTACCCGAACTTGCCCGTAGTGACCTACGTCAACACCTCAGCCGAGGTGAAGGCCGAGAGCGACATCACCTGCACCTCGTCGAACGCGGTCGCGGTCGTCGAGTCGATCGCCAAAGAACGCGGCGTCGACACGGTGATCATGATCCCCGACAAGTTCCTGGCGCAGAACGTCGCCAACCAAACGAAGATCAAGGTCATCGCCTGGCATGGCCGTTGCGAAGTGCACGAGCGCTTCACCGCCGAAGACGTCCGCCGCTTCAAGGCCGACCATCCCGGCGCGATCGTTCTCGCGCACCCCGAATGCCCGGCTGAAGTTGTTGCCGAATGCGACTTCGCGGGCTCCACGGCCGCGATGACCGAATACGTCATCAAGAAGCGCCCAGCCCGCGTCGTCATGCTGACCGAGTGCTCGATGGCCGACAACATCTCGGCGCAGCACCGCGACGTCGAGTTCCTGCGCCCGTGCAACCTCTGCCCGCACATGAAGCGCATCACACTGGCCAAGATCCTGCGCTCGCTGCAAACGATGCAATACGAAGTCAAAGTCGATCCCGCCATCGCCACCCGCGCCCGCGCTGCTGTCGAAAAGATGCTGGCGGTAGGCAAACCGAAATCCGCGGTGCACTGATGCACGGCGCAAGAAATGTGAACCGCCAAGATGCTCTGCGTGGCGATCACCCGCGCTGCGCTGGAAACGCCGCAACGTTTCACGCCGAGACGCCGAGACGCCAAGTCGAGGCCGCCCGGCGCCGCAGGCGCCATTCAAACGGTGAACAGGCGCTTCGCGCCAAAGCCATTCCCTTGGCGCCTGGCGCTCTTGGCGGTTCAATCTCTTTCTTGCAGCCCATCATCAGCGGGAGCAACGCATGACCCGACGCTCCGACAACGTCATCGACTCCGGCGGCGTGCTCATCGTGGGCGCGGGCCTGGCTGGCCTCTTCACGGCGCTGAAGATCAAAGGCCCCGTCACCGTTCTGGCCGCCGCCTCGCTTGGCTCCGGCGCGTCGTCGACCTGGGCGCAAGGTGGTATCGCCGCCGCGTTAGGCCCTGACGACTCTCCCGAACTCCACGCCCGCGACACCGAAGCGGCCGGTGCCGGCACCGTCGATCCCCGCATCGCGCGCCTCATCGCCACCGAAGCGGCTTCGCGCATCGACGACCTCGCCCGCCTCGGCGTGCCGTTCGACCGCGACGCCAAAGGCAACTTCGTCCTCGGCCGCGAAGCAGCTCACGGCAAGAACCGCATCGTCCGCGTCACCGGCGACCGCGCCGGCGCCGAAATCATGGCGGCGCTGATCAAGGCGGTGAAGAACGAGCCGCGCATCCGCGTCATCGAAGGTCTTGTCGCCTTCGACCTCGCGACGCAGAACGGTCGCGTCGTCGGCGTCTACGCCCACGCGCTCAGCGACAAATCTTCACCCGTGCTGATCCGTGCAGACGCAACGATCTTCGCACTCGGCGGCGTCGGCGGTCTCTACGAAGTGACCACGAACCCGCCGCAGGCGCGCGGCCAAGGTCTCGGCATGGCGGCCCGCGCCGGCGCCACGATCGCCGATCCGGAGTTCGTGCAGTTCCACCCGACGGCCTTCGCGATCGGCCGCGACCCCGCGCCACTGGCCACGGAAGCATTGCGCGGCGAAGGCGCCATCCTCCTCAACGACCGCGGCGAACGCTTCATGGCTGCGGCCCACAAGGACGCCGAACTCGCCCCGCGCGATGTCGTCGCCCGGGGCATCTTCCGCGAGATCAAAGCCGGCCGGAAAGCCTTCCTCGATGCGCGCCAAGCGATCGGCGCACGCTTCCCGGATGCCTTCCCAACCGTGTTCGAAACCTGCCGCTCCGCCGGCTTTGACCCGCGCACCGACCTCATCCCCGTCTCGCCGGCAGCGCACTACCACATGGGCGGCATCGCCGTGGACGACAACGCGCGCACAAGCCTCGACGGCCTCTGGGCGATCGGCGAGTGCGCCTCCACCGGCGCGCACGGCGCCAACCGCCTCGCCTCGAACTCACTGCTCGAAGCCATCGTCTTCGGCTCGCGCGCAGCACGCGACGTCGAACGCATCGCGCACCGCCACCAAAACCCGAAACCCGATCACCAAACACCAACAAGCGGCGGAATGCCGAACGGCCCGGCCGTCACCACCCTGCGCAAAACGATGACCATGAACGTCGGCCTCGAACGCAATGCCGGCGACCTGATCGCAGCGCTCGCCGTCATCGACCAACTTGAAAAATCGAACGCCGCCGATCCTGACATGCGCAACATGACCGCGACCGCAAGCCTCATCGCCGGCGCAGCGCTCAACCGCACCGAAAGCCGCGGCGGCCACTTCCGCAGCGACTACCCGAAGGCCGACCCTGCACAAGCGAAACGCACGTTCGTCACCTTGGCCGAGATCCGGGCCACCATGGCCCTCGCGGTGCGCGACACGAAACTGGGCAGCGGCCTGCAGGCAGTCCGATGAGCATCAAGCCGGCCATCGCCGTCGAACCGTTATCGCCGCTCATTATTGAGCCGGCCGTGCGCGCGGCCCTGCTCGAAGACTTCGGCCGCGCCGGCGACCTCACGACACAGGCAACGATCCCGCCGGCGGCCACCGCGCACGCCGTGATCGCCGCGCGCGAGCCCGGCCGCATCGCCGGCCTCGACTTCGCACTGACCGCATTCCGCTTGATGGACCCCACGATCAAGGTGACCGTCCGCGCCGGCGACGGCGCCGACGTCGCCCGTGGCGACACGATCGCGATCGTCGACGGCCCCGCGAGGCCTATCCTCACCGGCGAACGCGTAGCGCTGAACTTCTTGGGGCCCCTCTCCGGCGTCGCAACTGCGACCGCTAAGCTCGTAAAACTCTGCGAAGGCACGAAAGCACGTGTCGTCTGCACACGCAAAACAACGCCAGGCCTGCGCGCGATCCAGAAATACGCCGTACGCTGCGGCGACGGTCACAACCACCGCTTCGGCCTAGACGATGGAATCTTGATTAAAGACAATCACATTGTCGCCGCCGGTGGCATCGCAAACGCGATCAAGGCCGCGCGCGCCCACGCCGGCCATATGGTCCACGTCGAAGTCGAAGTCGACAGCCTCGAGCAACTCGACAAAGCCCTAGAACTGGGCGCGAACGCCATCCTTCTCGACAACATGAAGCCCGACACCCTGCGTGAAGCGGTCAAACGCACGGCAGGCCGCGCCACCCTCGAAGCCTCCGGCAACGTCACCGCCGATACCATCGCCGCCATCGCAGCGACGGGCGTCGACCTGATTTCCTCAGGCGCGATCACGCACTCGGCCAAGTGCTTGGATTTGGGATTGGACTTTCAGCAGACTTAATGTGTCGTCGGCGCCGGAGCTGCCGCCGGCGTCGCGCTGTGCTTCGACTTGAACTCCGCCAGGAACGCATCCAGCGTGTCCACCGACGCCACACGCTTCACCACATTCTTGTAGTCGTCGTCGGTGACGTCCGGCGATTGCGTGAGCAGCGTGAACGCTTTCGCGTCTGGCGATTGCGACATCTTTGGCCCAAAGCGCGTGCGCAGCCGTTCGACCGACATCGCGTCGCCGGCCAGCGAATAGGCAACGGTCGCTCGCATCAAATCGCTGCGCTCGATTTCGTTGAGCGGCGTCAAATCCTGATAGCGCGCGGCCAGCAACTCCTCCGCCCGCGCCGCCGCATCGCCCCAACGCTGCGCATCCCACAGCACATCCGCGCGCAGCCGTTCGCCTTCCGGCGACAAGTCGGCCGCAATCGTATCGAGCGCCGCGTCGTACATCTTGAGGTCGGCGAGCGCGCGCGCCTCGATCAGATTGCGCTGCCCAATCAGATCGTCCGGCAATCGCGTCTGTTTCGTTGTGCGAATGACGGCGAGTGCCTTCTCGGCCTTGCGATCGAGCAAGTAAATCAGTGCCAACTTTGTCGCGACGGAGGCCTTCGCGATGCCGTCCAAACGATTGTCGACCTGGTGCTGCAACAACTCCGCCGCCTGTGGCAACAGATCGACCGTGACCAGCCGCTCCGCCAGCCGCCGGATCATCTCGTCACCCTGCGCGCCCGCGGGCGTCAACTCGCGGAAGTCATAGAACAAGGCCAGCGCCTGCACCGGCGGCAGATTGTCGGCCTTACCTTCCAGAAACAGGCTTTCGAAAATCTTCGCCATCTGCGTCGCCGTAGCGCGCGCATCGTCCGTCGTCGAGAAGTGCCGCACCGCCAGCCGCATCGTGTTCAAACCGTCGCGAATGCGATTGTTCTCGACATAGAGCTTGCCGAGCTGCCTCAGAGTCTCGAGCTCGATATCGTCGCCACGCCATTGAAAGCGTAGCCGCTCTAGCGCATCGATTGCCTCGGCAGGCCCGAGCTTCCCCTTGGCCGCCTTCAGCACCGTTCCTTCAAGCTTCGCCCTCGCCGCTGCCGGCTTGTAGGGCGACGCCGCCGCTTGATCGTAGAGCGCGATCGCCGCATCCAGCTTACCCGCAACCACTTCCAACGCTGCGCGCACGACAGTCGCATCTCCCATAACGTCCGCGGGCAACGCATGACGCGGCATGCCGGCCAGCGCCTGCATCGCGCTCGCTGGTTCGTTCAACGCAAGCGCCGCCTTGGCGAGATCGACGCGCGCGCGCCCCTCCCACTTCGGCGGATACCTGTTCACGATCCGAAGCGCGGCCATCAAGCTACTGCGCGCCGTACGCCAGTCGCGCGCACCGGCCGCAGCAAGCCCGCGCCACATCGCGGCATGTGGATCGTTGCCGAGCGATTCCATGCTGAGTTCGGTCAGCGCATCGCGATAACGGCCCATCTGAATATTCGCGACCGCGCGCGCGACGCGGAACTGTGGATTGGCCTCCGAAGTGCGGTCTTCGCGCGCGATGTTGGCGAGCACGCCGAGCGCTTCGGCTGCAAACCCCTCGGCGATGTAGTAACGTGCCAACGTCATGCGCGGCGGGCTCATACCGCCCGGGCTTTCTGACGAAAGCCGCATCAACTTGCGCACCGCCTCCGCGCGTGTCTCCGCCACCGGCTTGCCCCACGCGACGAAGTCGACGAACGCCGGGCTCTCGCCGCCGGTCGTCACCGGCACCCACGTGGTCGATGCCTTCGCCACCGCCGCATCGGAAATGCTAAGACCCACGGGCCGCGTGATCACCGCCTCGCTGCCTTCGACAGCGACGCTGAGATCGTCCGCCACCGCTTGCACGGCCAGACCTTGTTGCGACGGCAGCGCTGCGAACTCGACAAAACTGCGCCCGCTCGCCAGACCCCGCGCTGGCGCATAACTCAGCACCACCGCGATCCGGTCTTCGGCCTGCGGATCTTTGATCCAAACGACTTGCGTGATCCCCGGCAGGAAGGCGCGCAGCTGCGTCTTCGGCCCGACCGTCTGCCGCACAAGCTGCAACTGCGCCGGCACATCGGGAACCGTATTGCCGACAGCGAGCACCCAGCTATTGCCGGCCGCCGCCGCACTCACCGTCATCGACCCCGGCGCTTCCAAACGGAACGCCGTGACCCCGGATGTCACTTGCGTCGGCGCCGACAACACGCGCAGCGGTGAGTTCGGCAACTGACCAAGCGCACTCAAATCCATGCCTTCAGCCGTCGCCACCACAACCCAAATCGCCAGCCCGCGGCGGAACACAGCGGCCGGCGGAAGCTTCGTGTACGGCAACTCGATCCGCACCATCGACCCGTAGATCTCGGCCCGCGCCTGACCCGGCGTTGCCGGGGCAATCGTCGGCGCCGGCGCAAGCGCAGCGCCCAGGTCCGACTGGCCAAGCCGCAACGTCGGCGGCAACGGACTTGGATCCGCCGACACAATCGGTTCGTCATCGACCGGCGGCGCTACGCCCGCCGCATGCACCGCCGCCGCGTCGCTATAGGCGACCGGCGTCGGTTGTAACTTCTGATCCACCGCCGGCGGCAAGACCGGCGCGGGCATCGCCGCAGCCGTCGCCGACTTACGCGGCGGCAGCGCGAACGAAATCGTCTCGGCCACGATCTTCGGCGGTGGCGGCGCGACCTCTTCCGCAACCGTCTGCGGAATCAGCACCTTCGGCGCGCCGGGCGTCACGATCACCTGCGCGTCAGACTTTGGATTGCTGAGCTCGAGAACGACGCGATCGCCGGTGCTCGCATCGCGAAAATCGGCCTCGGCATCGACGTCGAATTCGACGGTGAGCTTGCCACCCGCCGAGAACGAGCGCGCACCGCGAACCCACGAAGGCGGCGCCTCGGTAAAACGCTTCAGATCGACCCGCGCATCCTTCGCGAATGTCACCCGCAGCTTCCCACCCTCAAGCTTCGCGGTGTAAGCGGCCTTGCCCGGAAAATCCAACTGCAGCCGCGTGACCTGCTCGCGCTCCGTCGCGCGCACGGTCAGCGTCGGCGGCCCTTGCACGATGTTCGCCGGTGGAGCCGGCGGCGGCGGATCGCCGCTGAACGAGGGCGGAATGAGATCGAACGCATAGCGCGAGCCGACAACCGCCGACTTCAACCGCACCGGCCCTTTGAGCGCGATGCGCAACGCCCGTCCATCAGGATCGGCGCGCACCAACGCGGCGTACGGCTCAAGCGTGCGCGACAGCGCATCGACGTCGGCCGGAAAACTCTTATCGAAACTGATGACCAGAACGCCGCTGCTGAGTTCCGCCGAACCCGTCGCCTGCTCCGGCCAATCGAACAGCAACCGCGCGTAGCCGCCTTGCGTGCTCGCGCTCACCTTCGCGCGCAGTGCGTCCTCGGCCAGGGCGCTCGCCGCCAAAGCCGTCGTCAGGACAAACGTGAGTGAACTACGCAACGACACGTGGAGAACCAAGCCGAACCCAAGCGGCCGACCCTAGCGAAACCGCGGTTAAACCCGCGTTAAGGATCAGCCGTGTGGTGCCTCAGCCGGAGCGGCCGGCGGCGCCGCCGCCTGCGGCTGTTCGGTCGGTGCCGTCACCGGTGCCTCAACCGGCGCCGGCGCAGCGACCGGAACCGGTGCAGGTGCCGGGTTGGCAGCAGCGACAGGTTTGCCGACCGACATGCGCTTCGCCAGCATCACCGTCAGCTCCTGTGCCCGTGCCGGTTCCATCGCCGCCATCACCGCGCCGATCTTCGCCGGCTTCATACGGGACGCAACGCTCAGAAGCACACCGCGGTCGAGCTTGTTGAAGATCTTCGCCGCATCCGTCGGCTTCATGTTCTCATAGGTCTTCACGAGCGAGGTCAACTGAACCTCTTCCTGCTCGTCGCGCTGCGTCAGCAACGCGTTCAACCGGGCCTCTAGATCTTTCAGTTCCGCGACCCGCTGCGTGACCCGCTTCTCGGTCACATCAAGCAGCTGCTCCCGCATCGACAAGTCGCGTTCGCGCGCGTCAAGCGCCGCGCGTCGTTCGCTCAAATTCTCAAGCACCTGCGCCTCGCCCTTCGTTTGAGCCTGCGCGATCCCGCTCGTTGCAGGCTCCGGCGCAGCAACCGCCGTCGGCGTCGCATCTGCTGTCTTTGTCTCTGTTGGGGCCTCCGCGTGCGCTTCGGCCGCCTCGGCTGCCGGTTCCGCTGCGTGCGTCTCCGCCGCATGCGGCTCCGCCCCCTCGGCAGGCTTCGCCTCTTCGGCCGCCGACGCCATCGCGCCGAGCCGCAAAACCATCAACACCCCGGCTGCGCCGATCAGCGCCGGAAGCAAACGTACGCGCGAAGACATGTGAGTTCGTTCCTTTACCGCAGACCGCCGAGTGCGCGAAGCGCCTCACCGGCCGGATTCGATTGCGTGCGCACCGGTCCCGCCGGACGCATCGTTTCGATGCGCTGGCCGAGCCGCTGCCCCGCCTGCACCAGAATGCCCAACTCGTCACAGACGCTGCGCGCCCGCTTGATCTTGTCGTCCAGTGAATGGCCGGACGTCTCCGCCGTGGCGCGCAAACCCTGAATGCCGGCCTCCGCGCGCGCAGTCGCCCTATTCAGCTCCCGGACGATGTCGCCGAACGCGGCTTGCGCACTGCGCATCGCTTCAAGCTTGCGCTCCAGCCGGAACGCATAGAAAATCGTCGCCGCCAAAAGTGCGATCACGACCCCATTGATAATCAGCGTGCTATCCACCTGTTACGCCCCCGTCGGCGCTTGGCGCCGTTGCATTGCGTTTTCCACGCGAACCGAAACCTGATGACCGACGCGGCCCATGCGGCCGGCGAACAAGCCGACGCCGCCGCAGCGCAACTCGATCGGCGCCTCCGGCCCGACGTTCAGCATCAACGTCTGCCCGACCTCAAGGTTCATGACATCGTTAAGCGTCATCGGCATCTCGTCGAGCACGGCTTCAAGATCGACATTCGTACGCCAGAGCTCGGTCGCCAAGTGGCCTTCCCAAATCGAGTCGCGGCCGAACTTTTCGCCCATGAACATCTGCAGCAGCAGCTCGCGGATCGGCTCCAGCGTCGCGTACGGCAACAGCAGCTCGACGCGCCCGCCACGATCTTCCATGTCGACGCGCAGCTTCACCAGCACGGCCGCATTCGCCGGCCGCGCGATCGCCGCGAAGCGCGGATTGATCTCGATGCGATCCAACCCAAAGCGAACCTTCGACACCGGCTCGAACGCAACCTGCAGGTCCGCCAGCACGACTTCGAGCATACGCTGCACGAGGCTGCGCTCGATCGTCGTATAGGGACGTCCTTCGACGCGCATCGCAGCCGTCCCACGGCGTCCACCCAGAAGCACGTCCACGATCGAATAGATCAGGTTCGAGTCGACCGTCATCAGGCCGTAGTTGTCCAGCTCTTCCGCCCGGAACACCGCCAAAATCGCAGGCAACGGGATCGAATTCAAATAGTCGCCAAAGCGCACCGACGACACGTTGTCCAGGCTGACCTCGACGTTGTCGGACGTGAAGTTACGCAAGCTCGTCGTCATCAACCGTACAAGCCGGTCGAACACGATCTCGAGTAGCGGCAAGCGCTCGTACGAAACCAGCGCGGAATTGACGATCGCCTTGATACCGGTGCGTTCGTCGGCACCGCCGCCGCCGCCGTCAAAGCCAAGCAGATTGTCGATCTCGTCTTGGTTCAAAACGCGCTCGGAACTGCCCTCGGCAGCCGCGGCACCATCACCCTCGCCGAGCGACGCTTCCCAGGCTGCCGCATCGGCCTCGGCATCGCCGCCCGCCGGCGCTTCACCGTTCGCAGGCGCAGCCGCAGCGGCATCCGCGGCAGGCGGCGTCGCGTCCGCCGACGCCTCAGGCGCCGTCGCCGCTTCTTGCATGTCGAGATCGTCTTTGTTGCCGCTCATGTGCCGGGCACCCGTTACTGAATGATCATTTCGCGGAACAGAACGTCTTTCACCTTGACCGGCTCGACCGCGAGGTTCACCCGGCGCAAAATCTCTTCCTTCAAGCGGAACATCGACGCCGACCCGCTCAGATCCTCGACCCGCAGTTCGCGCAGATAGGTTTGCAATTGATCGACAACGCGCGGCACCACGGGTTCGATCGCCGCCTTCGTCGCCTCTTCCTCTTCGCCTTCAAGCTCCAGCGAGACCGCAAGCTTCAAGAACGCCGGTTTGTCACCGCCGCTCGCTACGTTCACAAGGATGTCCGGCACGTCGTAGAAGATCGGATGATGTACTTCCGCTTCGGCCTTCGCCTCGCCGTGCGCCCCACCCTCACCGTGCCCGCCCTCGGCCGCGGCAGTTTCTGCCTCGCCGCCCGAGAACAGGAAGAAATAGGCGCCGCCGCCGATCAGAAGCAGTGCCACCACCGGCGCCACCACGAACATCAGCATCTTCTTCGACAAAAACTTCGTCAGAAACGCGAAGCGCCCCTTCGGCTTTTCGGCCTGAGCTTCGCCTTCGGCGCCATCCGGCTTCGCCTCGGCGTCGGTCTTTGCTTTGTCGTCGGCTTTCTTGTCGCTGGCCATGAGCGCTTTTGATCCCACCAAAGTCCGTGTACAGACGGATCGCTGTTCTTGTTCGCTAAAATTGCAGCCATTCTGGTTAAATTTCGGTTCGTCGCGCGGCAGTTTTTGCCGGGCAATTGCCGCGCCTTAATGAAAGATTACATAGCAAAATCAAGCGTTTCCGCGCGCTTTACCATTGGCACGCCTGATGCTTTGGAAGGCGCTAGGCATCCGGCAGTCACGCCGGTGCCAGCGGAGTGGTGGCCGCAATGGAAAATGCATTGCTCGTCGGTCTGTCGGCGCAAATGGCGCTGCGCAGAAATATGGAAATCATTGCGAACAATCTCGCGAACACGTCGACCGCAGGGTTCAAACGTGAGACGCCGGTGTTCGAGGAACTGCTCGTCCCCGTGACGGGCGACAACGCCGCGACGAGCGAGATCTCGTTCGTGCGCGATTGGGGCGTTCTGCGCGACTTCAATCCGGGCGCGTTGGATCAGACCGGCGCACCGCTCGACGTCGCGGTCGAAGGCTCGGGCTTTCTGGTCGTTCGCACCCAAGCCGGCGAACGCTACACGCGCGACGGCCATTTGAAGCTCGACGCGACCGGCCGCATCGTCACCTCCGACGGCGACACCGTCATGTCCGACGGCGGCGAAATCACGATCCCGCAAGGCGAAACCTCGATCAAGATCGCCCAGGACGGCACCGTTTCGACCGCGCAAGGCATCGCCGGCAAGCTCCGCGTCGTCTCGTTTCCGCCCGCAGCGCTCAGCAAAGAGGGCAAGAACCTCTACTCCGCGACCGCCTCGCCGACCCCGGCCGCAAACGCGCGCGTGCTGCAAGGCATGGTCGAACGCTCGAACGTCGAAGCCGTGACCGAAATGACCAAGATGATCGAAGTGCTGCGTGCCTATCAGCACTCCAGCGAAACCCTGAACGCAACCGACGACCTGATCCGCCGCGCCGTGCAACGGCTCGGCGAAGTCAAAGCTTGAGATAGGAGACTGATCCATGAGATCGCTCAGCATCGCATCGACCGGCATGTTGGCCCAACAGCTCAACGTCGAAGTCATCTCGAACAACATCGCCAACATGAACACGACGGCGTTCAAACGCCAGCGTGCCGAGTTCCAGGATCTGCTCTACCAGAACCTGGAGCGCGTCGGCGCCCCGTCGTCCGATCAAGGCACGATCATCCCGACCGGCATCCAAGTCGGTACCGGCGTCAAAACCGGCTCCGTCTACCGCATCATGGCGCAAGGCGACATGACGCAGACTGATAACCCGTACGACCTCTCGGTCGAAGGTCAGGGTTTCTTCCGCGTCCGCATGCCGAGCGGCCCAACCGCCTACACCCGCGCCGGCTCCTTCGCCTTGAGCGCGACGGGCGAAATCGTGACCCCCGACGGCTACACCGTCGAACCCGGCATCTCGATTCCGAACGGCGCGACCAGCGTGACGGTCAACGCCCAGGGCCAAGTCTCCGCGCGGCTGGCCGGCCAGACAACGGACACGGTCGTCGGTCAACTCGACCTCGCCGTCTTCGCGAACGAAGCGGGCCTCGAGTCCCAAGGCTCGAACCTCTACCTCGAAACGGCAGCGTCTGGCTCTGCGCAAACCGGCACGCCCGGTTCGACCGGTTTCGGCGTCATCCGGCAAGGCTTCTTGGAAACCTCGAACGTCAACGCGGTCGCCGAAATCACCTCGCTGATCACGGCGCAGCGCGCCTACGAAATGAATTCCAAAGTGATCACGGTCTCCGACGAAATGCTGTCGATGACCTCGCGTCTGTCGCGGTAAGGGAGAACTGATCTATGCGCATCCTCTTCGCTCTTACTGTCGCACTCGCCGCCGCAGGCCCCACCGTCGCCGACACGACGGTCCCGGCCGACGCGATCGCGACCCGCATCGCCGACACGATCGCAGCACGCCTGCCGACCCCGGGCCGCTACCGCGTCACGCTCGCCGACTCCGCGTTTCAGCTCACGCTCCCCGGCGCCCAAACGCGCTGGGAGATCGCAGCTCTCACCTACGATCCGCAACGCCAAGGCTTCGCCGCAACGCTGAGCTACACCGGCGCCTACGGCACGCAGGAACTCGCCAACCTCACCGGCAGCGCGCTGCCGGTTGTTAGCGCGCCCGCGCTGAACCGCGACATCGCTGCCGGCGAAACGATCGTGGCCGCCGACCTGACGACGGTCGAGCTTCCCGCCGATCGCCTGGGCGCCTCGCTGCTGACGGCCGCGAACGACATCGCCGGCCAAACCGCACGCCGCGCGCTGCGCGCCAACACGCCGCTCTTCACCTACGACGTGAAAAAGGCGGTCCTGATCAAAAAGGGCGATCTCGTCACACTCGTCTATTCGCTGCCGGGCATCGAGCTCACCGCACAAGGTCAAGCGCAGTCGGACGGTGCCAAAGGCGACACGATTTCGATCCTGAACGCCCGCTCGCGCCGCACCGTCGAGGCTCGCGTCACCGCCGCAGGCACAGCTTCCGTTTCAACCGCCGCCGCAACGCTCGCGGCCGCCGAGTAAGAAAGACAAGAACCATGCGCACGACCAACGCCCTCACCCTTCTCGCCGTCGCCGGATCGCTCGGTGCCTGCACCACGGTCGATCGCCTGAACGCGGTTGGCCAGGCCCCCGAACTCACACCGATTATCGACCCGCGCGACCGCAGCGGCGACCGCCAGATCACAATGCCGATGCCGCGCCAGGAAGTGGCCTTCCATCAGGCGAACTCGCTCTGGGCCTCAGGCGCGCGCTCGTTCTTCAAGGATCAACGCGCCTCGAAGATCGGCGATATCTTGACCGTCAAGATCGACATCTCCGACAAGGCCGTCGTTTCGAACCAAACCTCGCGCAGCCGCAAGGGCGAAGAGAAAGCCGACGTCACGAACCTGCTTGGCCTCGAAGGCGCGGCCGCCGGCCAGTTCCTGCCGGACGGCTTCGACCCGAAGGCCGCGATCAACCTTGGCACGGATTCGTCCAGCGAAGGCCAAGGCTCGGTCAATCGCAAGGAACAAGTCGAACTCACCGTCGCCGCCGTCGTGACGCAAGTCCTGCCGAACGGCAACCTGGTCCTCGAAGGCCATCAAGAAGTGCGTGTGAATTTCGAACTGCGCGATCTCTCGGTCTCGGGCATCGTCCGCCCCGAAGACATCAGCGCGACGAACGAAGTCAAACACACCCAGATGGCCGAAGCCCGCATCTCCTACGGCGGCCGCGGCCACATCACCGACGTCCAACAACCGCGTTACGGCCAACAGATCGTCGACATCCTGTTCCCCTTCTGACGCTGCCACCACCAGCCGTCAGAACAGGAAAAGGCCGGGAGCGCTCCCGGCCTTTTTCTTTTCCAACGTACTCCACGCCAAGGCGCAAAGAAGAATCTCACACAATGAAACGATGGAACGATGAACTCAGCCTACTCTCGCGCTGAAGGCGCAAAGTTGATGTTGGAACGGCGCTACGCGCCTGGAGCGCGCACGTCATCGTTTCATAGTTTCATTGTGTGAGATTCTTCTTTGCGCCTTGGCGTCTTGGCGTGAAAAATCCCTAATCGTCCCGGTAGACCTTCTCGCGCTTCTCGTGCCGCTCTTGCGCTTCGATGCTGAGCGTCGCGATCGGGCGCGCCTCCAGCCGGCGCAGGCTGATCGGGTCCCCCGTATCCTCGCAGAACCCGTACGTCCCCTCTTCGATCCGCCGAAGCGCGGCATCGATTTTGGAGATCAGCTTCCGCTGCCGGTCGCGTGCGCGCAATTCGTTCGCGCGCTCCGCTTCGCTCGACGCGCGGTCGGCAAGATCGGCATGCGGTACGGAATCGCTCGCCAGATTGTGCAACGTCTCCTTCGACTCGCGAAGAATCTCGTCTTTCCAGCGGTTCAAGCGTTGGCGAAAATATTCGCGCTGACGCTCGTTCATGAACGGCTCGTCGTCAGACGGCCGGTAATCAGTCGGAAGCACGACGCCCATGTTTTTGTTCTTCCTCCCTCGGCGCGACGCAGGCTGCCAAAGTGGCCGGAATATATGGCGCTGCCTCTACGGCTTCAACGACGGAAAAAGTAAAGGAAATTAAGGGTTTATGGCCGAATGGCAAACCCGGCAGGGCTACGCCGCGTCCACGAAATTGAGCTTGGCGAGTTCCACCCGGGCCCGAAGCTCGATGTCGTCCAAGGTCGCCGCGAGGCCGGGATCGAGAAATTCCTCCCGATTGGCGCTGACCAACTGCAGCAAACGCTGCAACGTGCTGCGCCGCACACCGCCGTCGAGCAACCCTTCCCGCACGTCGTCCAGCAGGTCGAGCATGTCCCGCCCCCGCCGCGCGGCCTTCGCACGGCCCGTGGTGGCGCTTGGCACCTCTTGCAATGCGATCAGCGCATCGACACCCGCCAGCGGCGCCGCACCGGTCGCGGCCGACGTCGCACGGGTCTCGGCCGGCATTTCAGGCGCAAACACACCGCCAAAGCCCGAAGGCGCCCGGACGCGCGTCGTGCGCACGGTCTCGATCTGTCGCGTTCCATCGACCTTCATGAGTAGCCTTCCAGCCTTCTTCGGCCCCTGCAGCATCCTCGAACGCGGTTAAGATCGGCTGAAAGAGCCCTGCAATTTTTGCCGCCCGGCCAATCAAACCCTCCCCGCCGCCGAGCACCAACTCAACAAACTCAACGGCTTACCGGTCGATCTTCTCTGGCACGACCCTCGCTAAGCATCCGTCGGATACTTGCGCCCGAAGGGATAGCACTCATGCGCCGTGTACTGACAATCGCCGCCGCCGTTGGCCTCGCCGCATTCGCGGCAACGGCCGCCCATGCCTATTCCCGCATCAAGGACATCGCCGACGTCGAAGGCGTCCGCGAAAACATGCTGGTGGGGTATGGCCTGGTCGTGGGCCTGAACGGCACCGGCGACAGCCTGCGCAACGCACCCGGCACGCAGCAGAGCTTGCAGGCAATGTTGGAGCGCTTGGGCGTCAACACCCGCGGCGCCAATATCTCAAGCGGCAACGTCGCCGCCGTCATCGTCACCGCCAACCTGCCGCCGTTCTCGACCCAGGGCTCGCGCATCGACATTACCGTCAGCGCGCTGGGCGATGCGAAGAACCTGCAAGGCGGCACGCTGCTCGTCACCCCGCTGCTCGGCGCCGACGGCAACGTTTACGCGATCGGCCAAGGCCAGATCGCGATCTCCGGCTTCTCCGCTCAAGGTCAGGCCTCGTCCGTCACCCGTGGCGTCCCGACCTCAGGCCGCATCTCCGCCGGCGCGATCGTCGAGCGCGAGATCCAATTCGAACTCGCGTCGTTGAAGTCGCTACGCCTCGCACTCCGCAACCCGGACTTCACGACCGCCAAACGGATGAGCGACGCAATCAACAACTTCGTCGGCTCCAAAGTCGCCAACGCGACCGACCCCGGCACCGTGCGCGTGGCGATGCCGACCGCCTATCAGGGCAACATGGTGGGCCTGCTCACCGACATCGAACAACTGCGCGTGCAGCCCGACCTGCCCGCAAAAGTCGTGATCGACGAAGCCTCGGGCATCATCGTCATGGGCTCCGACGTCCGCGTCTCCGGCGTCGCGATCGCGCAGGGCAACCTGACGATCCGCGTCACCGAGTTCCCGGAAGTCTCGCAGCCCGCGCCGTTCAGCGACGGCCAAACCACCGTCGTGCCGCGCACGGACGTGCAGATCGACGAAGCGACCGATCGCAAGCTCACCGTGCTGCGCGCCGGCGTCAGCCTGCAGCAGCTGGTCAACGGCCTGAACGCGCTGGGCGTCGGCCCACGCGACATGATCGCCATTCTTCAGGCGATCAAGGCGGCCGGCGCTCTGCAGGCCGAAATCGAGGTGATGTAATATGAACCTCGGCTCGCTCGACCTCGCCAACGCCAACTTCGCCGCGACGCAGCCCAAGCTGCCGTCGGCCAAGGGCAACTTCGACAAAACCGCGCGCGACTTCGAAGCCGTGTTCATCGCGCAGATGTTCGAGCAGATGTGGTCCGAAGTGAAGACCGACGGCCCGATGGGCGGCGGCACCGGCGAAAAGATCTTCCGCTCGATGATGATCCAAGACATCGGCAAGCAGATCGCCGATCAAGGCGGCATGGGCCTGGCCTCGATGGTGAAGCGCGAACTCTTGGCCATCCAAGAAGGCAAACGCCAATGAGCCCCGACAAAGCCGACGAACTGATCGCGCTGACGACAAAGCTCGCGGTCCTGATCGAACAGGACATTGCGACGCTGAAAGGCAACCGCCCCTCCGCCCTCGCCCAAAACGAAGGCGACCGCGCCGTCCTTCTCGCAAACTACGGCAAAGCGGTGAGCGCCTTCAAAGCAACCCCGATGACCGCCGTCGCGGCCGACCTGAAGCAACGCCTGAAGACCGCGACCGAACGCCTGCACAAAGGCATGAAAGAGCAGCAACGCCTGCTCACCCGCTTCCGCCACGTCACCGAGGGCCTCGTCAAAGCCGTCGCCGAAGCCGTAACCGCCCGCGAAGCCCCAACCGCCTACGCCAAGACCGGCACCTACGCCCCCCCCCAAGGCCGCGCCTCGGCGCTGACGTTCAATCAGGCTGTCTAGGCGCTCTGAGCTTCAGCAATTGCCTCACCAGTGTGACGCGATTCATTTTTCTTGACGCCGCCCGCGCGCACAAAAAGCACGAACGCTATCGGCGCATCGAAGCTGCGCCGACCGCGGCACGGCGCCATGGGCGAAAGCTCTGGGTGGCGACGTCATGATGGACAGCTTGCCCCATCCAGTCCCACCCGGCACGGATCGCGCCGCGGTCAAACAACCGCCACCGGTTGACAGCGCGACCGAGGGCTACTGCGAACCGATCGGCCGCGTCCGCGAAACGCCGATCCTGCGCAGCAGCGCAACCCCATGAACGAGTGGCGGCGCAAGCGTCTCCGTGTCACCCATCGCCACCGCTCAGCCTTGCTCCAGGATGCGCCGGCCCTGTGCGTACGCCGCGCCGCGGACGGCCTCCGCGAGTTCCGAGCTTGGCAGTGTTCGCGCCAAAACCATGCCGCCGACACTGAGTGCGGCCAAGACCAAGGCCGAATGGCGAGCGTTGCTCCTCTCAACGCCCAAGCCGCTCTCGAACAAGCCAACCATCGCCGTCAGAAGTTCTTGATAGGCCGCCTGAACCTCGCGGCCGTTGCGTGCCACGTCCGAGGGCAACGCAATCATGGGACACTGGCCGTCGAGATCGCCGAGGTGTTCGCGCGACAAATAGCCCGACAGCATTTGCGCTGCAGCCTTGCGGGCGGTCTTTGACGAACTGACGCCGAATTCCGTGCGCCACGCGGCGCCGCGACCCATGAGAAAGCTCGCAACCGCCGCCGCGAACAACTCTTCCTTGTTGCCGAAGTGATTGTAGAAACCGCCGCGGGTCAACTTCGCTTCCGCCATGATCATGTCGATGCTGACGTCGTCATAGCCATGCCGATTGAAGAGGACCCGCGCGCACTCGACGATGCGCGCGCGTGTCTTCTGCTTATGGACGTTGCTGTAGGGCATACGGTCGCTCCGCGCAGGTGATAAAATATGTTGTTGATCATATTTTGCGATCTGCTCAAAGTCCCGCGCAATCACGAACGGAGGAGCGGATGAACAAGTACTTGTTTGCGTTTCATGGCGGTCACCGCTTCAAGAGTCCCGAAGAAGCCGGCGCCTACATGAAGAAGTGGCGGCAGTGGAGCGACGGCCTCGGCAGCACCAAGGTGAACCCGGGCATGCCGGTCGGCCCCTCAAAGACGGTGAGCAGCAACAATGTCGCCGACGACGGCGGCGCCAACCCGATTTCGGGTTTCATGCTCATTCAAGCAAGCGACATGACGGCGGCCATCGCCGTCGCAAAGCCCTGCCCTCACCTTCAAATCGGCGGAACAATCGAAGTCGCCGAAGCGATGAACATGGAAATGTAGACGCCGGCCAGCCCTACCCGCCCACGCGGCCGTAGCTTGCCAGTGCGCGCTGGGTTTGCGCATCAGGCCGCGCAGGGCGCGTCAGAACCAGATACGCGTTCTTGATCGTTTCCATCGCCGAAGCCAACTGATAGGTCGCCGTGCGCGCCTTCAGCTTATCGCCGATCATCACATCGGTGGTGAGCGACAAGGCGAACAGGTTTCTGTCTTTCTTCGTCAAGTTCGAGGCCGCAACGTCTTTCTTCACCGCGTCAAGCTTGCCGGGCTCCAGCCCAAGGCCCGCCAGCGCATCGTACCCGTCCCTGCCGCGGATCAACTCGATCACATTGCCTTCCTTGGCCGAGAGCCGCACGCCGTCGCCGCCGCTGCGCGTCAACGTGGCCTCGCCCTTGAGCAGCATCGCCGAGTTGATCCGCGTCACCAGCGCCCGCATCGTGTCGCCGGCAGCGACCGTGATCTTGAGCGCCGTCCCGCCGTTCACCTTGATCGAGAAATAGTCGCCCGCCCGCACAGTCGATGCCGACGTGATGAGGCGCGTCTCGTCGAAGGCGATCGTCCCGCGCGGTAGCCCCAATGCGTCGAGCACCGAGGCGCCCTGCGGATCGACCGTCAACGCCGTCGCCGACGCAGCCCCTTGCGGGCTCTCGTACTGATGCGCCCACAGGCGCGCGCCGTTGCCGTCGAGCTTGACGACATAACCGTTCGTCTTGCCTGGCGCCGCACCACCGCTGAAACTACCGTTCGTAGAACCGGCGAGATAGATCGCGCCGTTCGCGACCGCAACACCCGCCGCACCATCGTCGCCGGACGTGCCGACATAGGACACGAAATCCGCTGCGGCCGTCATGCCGCTGTCGGTAATCTTCATGACGAAGCCGTCGGTGAGGCCGCCATGCGCGGTCGCGATCGTCGCTTGCCCGCCTGCATCCAGCGCGGCATTGCTGGTCGAGCCGCCGACATAGACATTGCCGCCGTCGATGGCGAGCGAGCTCAACTGCCCCTGCCCCAACGCGCCGAGCGACATCTCCCAAACCGCAGGCGATGTCCCGTCGCTGGACAGCAGCTTGCGTACCTTCGCTTCGCCGCCTTCGACCGTGCCCAAAACGACATCGCCGTTACCGTCGACCGCAACCGCCGTTGCGCGATCGTCGCCCGCGCCGCCGAACTGCCGCACATACGCAAGCGAACCCGTCGTCGTTAGCTTCATCAGATAAGCGTCCGTACCGCCGGCATGCGTGACGCCATCCGACATCGCGCCTTTCGTCTGCCCGGCGACATAAAGCGACCCATCGGCGCCGAACGTCAACGCATTCGCCTGATCGTCGGCCGTCGGCGCAATCTGACGGGTGAAGACTTCGCGGCCGTCCGCGTCGAACTTGCTGACGAACGTATCGTCGCCGCCGCCGATCGCCGACGACGACAGCCGGTCGGAGATCTTCCCCGCAATCGCGACATTGCCGGAACTGTCGACCGCAAGCGCTAAGCCGCTCGCGCGATCGGACGAACCCAACAGCCGGCTCCAAATCACCTGTCCCGCGGCGTCGTACTTGCGCAGATAAACGTCCCGATCGCCCTGCACGATCCCGGCACCAAGGTCGCCTGTCACGCTGCCGACGACGAAGACGTTCCCGTTCGCATCGGTCGCCGTCGCGCGCACATCCGCAGTGCCGGTCCTCGGCGCAATCTTGGCGTTGAAGTTATTCGCGATGCTGGAACCCTGATCGGTGAGCTTCATCAGCTGACCCGTCTGCGTCGTGCCCGTGCCGCTCAGCCCCGCCACATAAACCGCCGGCGATGAACTGGCCGCCGAGAGCGTCACCCGCTCCGTCGCCACTGTTTGCACGCCGAGGCCATAGCGCTTCGGATCCGTGCTGGTCTTGCCGTCGAACACCGTGCGCGTGAAGCGCGTGGAAAGGTCCGCCGCCGCCATCTGCGAGTTCATATAGGCAAGCACGCTATCGAGCGAAAGATCGCCCGTAATCTGAGACAGATCCATCGTCACGTTGATTGTACCGGCAGCCTTCGCCACCGCGACGGTAAAGACCTCTGTCCCCGTCAACCCCGGGACAACCGTGCTCGATGCCCCATTCACGATCGACGGCCCCGAATAGAGCGACGGCGGCCGCGGCACGCGAAACCCACTATCCGCCTTCGACGCGCGCTGCCCAAACAGCATCGTCAATTCGTCAAACGCTTTGTCGGAGAGATAAGATTTGATTTCTTGCAAGCCCGCTTCGAACCGCCGATTCAGACCCGTACGCTCGGCCGCAGGTGTCTTCTCCTCCGCCGAATGCGCCGCCAACGCGCGCAATTGCGACAAGCCTTTGTAGAGCGCGAACAGCTTCTTGTGATCCGGCGCAACGCTCGACTTGTCGAACGCGCTGTCGCGCGTGTTCACGAACGACGTCGCGCTAAGCGCCTCGCGCAAGTTCGTGATCGGCGTCGTGTTTTGGTTGCGCTGCGCCCAGGGCGCGAACGACACGGCGGCGGTCGCGGACCGCTTGCTCGCCGCACTTGGCGCGCGCAATTGGGACTGCGCGAGGTAGTAATCCCCCAGCGCCGAAAAATCGAACGTGGGCCGCGATGGCCCACCCGATGGTCCGAATATCCCGCTCATGTGCAGATTATCGCCGATCCGGCGTTAACGCAGGGCTAGCGCGGAGCCCACTTTAACGGTTTGCTAACGCTTCAAACCGGCCAAACGCAAGGCTTGGAAAGAAACTTCGCCGCCCCGGTTCAGTGTCACCAGAACAACTCCACGGCCGCCCGCGGCAGCCGCTGCGACCTGCGCCGTCAAGTCGGGCACCGTCCGCACGGGCTGCTGAGCGACCGCAACGATCATATCGCCGGCCTCAATCCCCACCTCCGCCGCCGCCGTTCCAGGCACCACCGCCGTCACGACCAAGCCCTCAAGCCCCGGCGCAACGCCATACCGCGCCCGCAGCTCCGCCGTCGGCGACGCAACGCGAAAACCAAGACCGGCATTCGCGGCATCGCCACGCGACACAGTCGTGACGGACGCGCTCGCCTCCGGCCGCCGCCCCACGCGAACGCGCACAAGCTGCGCCGCGCCCTTCCGCACGACGTTCACGCCGAGCTGCCGCCCCGCCGCTGCTTCCGCCACCAGCTTCTGCATCGCCCGCGAGTCGGCAACCTCAGTCTCGTCAATCCGGGTCACCACATCCCCTGGCGCAAGCCCCGCAACAGCGGCTGGCCCGCCCGGCGTTACATGCCCAACCAGCGCGCCGCTGGTGCCGGTAAGCCCAAACCCGGAGGCAAGATCAGGCGTCAGATCCTGCACGTTCGCGCCGATCCAACCCCGCCGCACGCGTCCAAACTGCTTCAGCTGGCCGACCACAGCCTTCACCGTGTTGGACGGGATCGCAAACCCGATGCCGATCGACCCGCCGCTCGGCGAGACGATCGCGGAGTTCACGCCCACCACCCGGCCGTCGATGTCGAACAGCGGGCCGCCCGAATTGCCGTGATTGATGGCCGCGTCCGTCTGGATAAAATCGTCGTAGAGCTCCGCATCGAGCTGCCGGTTGCGCGCGCTGATGATACCGGCTGAGACACTGCCGCCCAGCCCGAACGGATTGCCGATCGCGAGCACCCAGTCGCCGGCCTGGGCCGCATCGGAGTCACCGAACGTCACCGCCGGCAACGGCCGGGTCGTCGCAATCTTGAGCAGCGCGATATCCGTCTTGGTGTCGCGCCCTTGCACCACCGCCGCACGCCGCGTTCCGTCACGCAGCGTAACGTAAATCTCGCTCGCACCGTCGATCACATGATTGTTGGTCACGATCAGCCCCGAAGGATCGATCACGAAGCCCGATCCCAGCGATCGTGCGTCCTTGTCGACGCCGCTCCGCTGCAGCGGCGTGCGCGCGTCCCGCGCCGTCTGTTGCACAGGCCGCTCGGTCGCGACGTTCACGACCGAGGGCGAGAGCTTCTCGACCAGATCGGAGAATCCCTCGGGCGCCGGCCGTGCCTGGGCTGCGGCCACAGAGATCGCGAACGCCGCCGCGCCGACAAATTTCAGCAAGCAAATCCCCTTCGCCAGCCGCGAAACGCAAACGCGGCGCCGATCCATGATCAGCGCCGCGTGTGGTAAAGAATGAGTTTACGAACGTTCGTTCAGCGGCCGGCGCCTTGGCCCCGTTGAAAATATTTGAAGAACGGACTTTCGGGCGAGATTACCATCGTCGTGTTGTTCCCGCCCATCGACTGCTCATAGGCCTTGAGCGTCCGGTAGAACTCGAAGAACTCCCGATCGCGGCCATAGGAATCGCCGAGCACACGGTTGCGCTCCGCATCGCCTTCACCGCGAAGAATTTCCGACTTCCGCGTCGCGTTCGCTTTGATGATCGTGACTTCCTTGTCCGCGGTCGAGCGAATGCGTTGCGCCTCTTCGTCACCGGCCGCGCGATACCCGGCGGCCTCGCGTTGCCGTTCGGTCTGCATCCGGCCAAACACCGCTTCCAGGTTCTCCTTCGGCAAGTCCGCGCGCCGGATCCGCACGTCGACCACATCGATGCCGAACGCCAGCGATTCCGACTTAATCTGATCGCGGATCGACCGCATCATGTTCGCGCGCTCCGACGACAGCAGCGCCACGAACGACTTCTGACCCAACACGCCGCGCAGACTCGAACTCAAGATCGACGACAGGCGTTGCCGCGCCACCGCCTCCGTCCGGACCGATTGATAGAACCGTAGCGGATCGGCAATACGATAGCGCGCAAACGCATCGACAACGATCCGGCGCTTGTCCGACGCGATCACCTCTTCGGGCGGCGCATCAAGTGCCAGAATGCGCTTGTCAAAGAACGTCACCGTCTGAACGAACGGCACCTTGAACGACAAGCCAGGCTCGTTCACGACCCGCTTCGGATCGCCGAACTGAGTAATCAACGCTTGCTCGCGCTGATCCACGATGAATACGCTGTTGAACGCGACGAACAAAAGCGCCGCAACGATGAACAGCAACACGCCGTTGGCATTGCGCATGGGCTAATTCCCCCCGGTCGTTGTGGCCGGCGTCTGCGTACGCCGAAGCTCCGGCAGCGGCAAATACTGCACGACGCCACTCTTGTTCTCGATGATGATCTTGTTCGTACCGCCCAGCACGCGCTGCATCGTCTCGATGTACATGCGCTCCCGCGTTACTTCCTTCGCGTTCTTGTACTGGTCGAGGATCGACAGGAACCGCTGTGCCTCACCCTGCGCTTCCGTAATCATCTGTTGCTTGTAGGCTTCCGCGTCCTGCTCGATTTTCGCCGCTTCGCCTCGAGCTTGCGGAATGATCGTGTTCGCATGACGCTGCGCTTCGTTGCGTTTCTTTTCCTGATCAGCGCGCGCCGCTTGCACGTCGCGGAACGCATCGATGACCTGGCTCGGCGGATCGACTTTGCGCAGCAGAATGCGCGTGATCGTGACACCCGCTTTGTAGGAATCGAGCGTCCCCTGCATCAGCTTGCGGACTTTGTCCTGCGCTTCGGCACGGCCTTCGGTCTGTATTGAATCGATTTTCGCCTGACCGACCGCCTCGCGCATAGCGCTTTCGGCGACCGCCTTAATCGTCTCGTCCACCTCGGCGACTTGGAACAAGAAGTTCTCCGCCTCGGCCACCTTCCAAAACACGACGAAGTCGATGTCGACGACGTTTTCGTCGCCGGTCAGCATCATGCTCTCGATCGGAACATCGATGTTGTCGTCGCGCGCCGACTCCGCGTCGATCCGGAAGCCGACATTGACTTGGTTCTCCTGCTCGACGTTTGGCCGTAAGACGGTTTCGATCGGATAGGGCAGACGAATGTGCAAGCCCGGTCCAAGCTTGTCGACGTAACCGCCGAAGCGCAGCACGATGCCCTGCTCCGCCGGCTGAACGATGTAGACGCCGGTGAAGAGCCAAAGCGCCAGCGCAATCGCAGCGCCGCCGAAGAACACGATCCCGCCCGGCGGCTGGTTCGGGAACATCCGGCGCAGCCAATCGCGCGCGCGCTTGAACACTTCGTCAAGATCGGGCGGGCGAATGTTTGGGCCCTGACCGCGCCCGCCGCCACCGTTCGAGGGCCCTTGCCCCCATGGTCCGCGTCCGCCGCCGCCGGGGCCCCAGCCACCGCCGCCCCCTTTGTTATCGTTCCAGGGCATCTCGTCCTCTCAACTCAACTAAGCCGGGATGGGGCGGAAAGAGGCACCGACGAAGGTCGGCCCGAAGCCCCGGCACACCGGTTACATCCTCAACGAATCACGCGACACAAACCACATTGGATGTACCGTTAGGGCCGGTTTATAAGTTCCTAACGCCTGCCGGCGCAATGCGCTGACGTATCCCAGCTTGAGATCACCGTTCGGTCTGCTATGTGGAGCACCCGAAACCCGCGTCAAGGGCGCCAAATAACTAGAGATTTTGGAGATGCCGAACCTCACGCCGGAGGACGTCTTGACCGCACTTAAGTCGGTCGTCGATCCGGTAAAAAATACCGACGTTGTGTCCCTGGGAATGGTCCAAGGACTGCTCGTGAAGGACGGCCACGTGTCCTTCGCACTTGAGGTTGCACCGGAGGATGGCCGCACCAAAGAACCGCTGCGTCTCGCAGCGGAAAGGGCCGTTTTGGCACTCAGCGGCGCACGCTCCGTGACCGCGGTTTTGACCGCGCACAAGGCTGCCACCCCGCCGCCGCGCCGCGCCGCACTCAACAGCCATATGCAAGCTGAGGCCGCCCCGCGCGCCGGCGCCGCCGAACGCCAGGGTCCGCCCGGCGTCAAAGCCGTCATCGCCGTCGCCAGCGGCAAGGGCGGCGTCGGTAAGTCAACGGTTGCAGTCAATCTGGCGATCGCCCTGACAAAGCTCGGCCGGACCGTCGGCCTCCTCGACGCCGACATCTACGGCCCCTCGATCCCGCGCATGCTGGGGCTCACCGGCAAACCCACGTCCAAGGACGGCAAAAAGCTTCAGCCAATGAACGCTTGGGGCCTGAAAGCGATCTCGATCGGCTCCCTCATCGACGAAGATCAACCGATGATCTGGCGTGGGCCGATGGTGATGACCGCGCTGACGCAGCTCATCTACGACGTCGAATGGGCCCCGCTGGATGTCCTCGTCGTCGATATGCCGCCAGGCACCGGCGACGCGCAGTTGACGCTCGCCCAACGTGTCCCCCTCGCCGGCGCAATCATCGTCTCCACACCGCAAGACATCGCCCTCATCGACGCACGCAAGGGATTGGCGATGTTCAAAAAGACGCATGTTCCCGTCTTCGGTATCGTCGAGAACATGAGCACATTCGTCTGCCCGAACTGCGGCCACGAGAGCCACATCTTCGGCCACGGCGGCGCCCGCGAAACCGCAACAAAGCTCGGCGCGGATTTCTTGGGCGAGATCCCGCTGCACATAGCGATCCGCGAAACCTCCGACGGCGGCACGCCGATCACCGCAAGCGACCCCAACAGCCCGCAAGCGCAAGCCTTCCTTCAATTGGCAGAGCGCGTCGCCGCCAAACTCGACGCCGGCGACAACCGCCCCGCCCCGCGCATCACGATGGAGTGAGAAGAAGGAAGGAAGGTTCTCACCACAACGGCTCAAAGGCACTCAAAGGCTCACGAAGAAGAATTTTTTCACACGATGAAACAATGACACAATGAACTCAAATCGCGCGCGTCAGCGCGCTGTCAGAGTCCGAATAGCGCTTCGCGCCGAAGGGCGGCCACCCATTGTGTCATTGTTTCATTGTGTGGAATTTCTTTCTTTGTGAGCCTTTGAGCCTTTGTGGTGGAACTTCTTCTTCTCTCGCCGCCACAAAAAAGGCCGGCGCGAGAACGCACCGGCCCCATCTCAAACCAACCGAAGACTACCGGCCGGCGACGATCGCGACCTTCGACTTCGTGCCGTCAGCGGCCGGGATTTCCCAGCTGTCGCCGACCTTCTTCGTGCCGTCGAACGGATTGCACTGCTCTTTGCCCGCCATCGGACCAGCGTCCGGCGTCACGCAGAGCTTGCCTTCCTTGATCGCCCACTTGCCGGTCGACTTCGTGCCGTCCGGCAGCACGACGCCGAGCGTGCCGTCCTTGTTGTAGTGCAGCTTCGTCACGCCGCCCTTTGCATCGGTCACGGTGACGGTGTTGTCGTAGCGGGTCTGCATCGGGTCGTCGGCTGCGATCGCGAGCGACGCGCTGAGCGCGATGGCGGCAACACCCAAGAGAATGCGTTTCATGACTGTCATCCCTTACTGTTTCTGAGAAGCAAGTCCGTAGTCGGACGGCGCCGATGTAGAGTGCGAACCGCGTGTGTTCAAGCCCGCACACGCGTCACGCGTGCTGCACCGCACTAAATTTCCGTAATGTGGAGCCAGGCAATCCGTTCCTCGGGAAACGCGTGCCCCGTCGGCGCGAAATCCTGCGGCATATCGAACGCACCAACGTGGAAATGCATCTCACTCGGCCAGCGATCGCCTTCGTACGTCAGTGTCGATCCGCACAACGGGCAGAAGCCGCGCTTGACGCCAGGCGACGATGCGAAGGTCGCAAGCTGTCCCTTCGTGAACGAAACCTGCGTCCTCTCAAACCCCGCAAACGCGGAAACGGGCGCGCCAGTGTGCTTCCGGCACGAATGACAGTGACAGTATGCGGTCCACTTCGCCGGACCGCGCGCTTCAAAGCGTACGGCCCCGCACAAGCACCCACCCGTGTGAACCTCGCTCACCATCCCGAGAAATTCAGCTTCAATCCCGGCCGCGCCCATTGCGTCTCGACGAGCTTACCCGTCGACGACAAGCACACATAGGCAGTCTTCATGTCTTTGCCGCCGAAGCAGATATTGGTCACCAGAGGATCGGCAAACGACGTCTGCTCGTAAGTGCCATCCGGCGCAATCGATGTGATCCCGCCGGTCGGAAAACCGATCGTCGCCACGCACACGCGCCCGTTCGCTTCGACGGCCAGCGAGTCGAACAGCTGCAAGCCCGCCAGCCCGCACACCAGATCGCCGTGCAGCGGTCCCGCCGGCGGCGCCACTTCGCCAGGTGCCGTGATCGTGAACTTCATCAAGCGCCCGACCATCGTCTGCGCCGCATAGAGCGTCTTCTCGTCAGGCGACAAACCGCAGCCATTCGGCATATCGATCGGAAACACCAGTTCCTTGATTTTCTTCCCGTCCGGCGTCGCATAGTAGATCGCCCCGCGATCGTGCAGCCGCCCATAACCCTTGCCGAGATCCGTGAAGTAGAAGCCGCCCTGTTTGTCGAACACGAGATCGTTCGGCCCGTTCAGCCGCAAGCCGTTGCACTTCTCATACAATCGCTCGACCTTGCCCGTCTTCAGATCGATGCGCTCGATCCGCCCGGTCTCATAATCGTGCGGCCGGTCGCCCGGGAACAACAGCCCGCCGCGATCGTGCCACTCGAAACCGCCGTTGTTCGTGACATAGACCGCGCCGTCGGGCCCGAGCGCCGCACCGTTCGGCCCACCGCCCAGCGTCGCAATCACTTCGCTCTTGCCGTTCCAAACCCGCGTCAGCGTCCCGCGCGCGATTTCGACCAAGATCACGCTGCCGTCCGGCATCGCGATCGGACCCTCGGGGAACTTCAAACCACTGGCGATTTCACGGACGGACATGATGGCCTCACACGCGTTTGTCTAAGATAATGAAACTGTAGCCGATCGGCCGCTCCGCTGACGAGGGATAAACGCCGACGATCGTCTCGTCCCAACCCGCACGCACGATCGCGGGGAAGACCGTGTCGCCGACAATTTCGCCGTGTACGCTGGTCAGATAGATCCGACGAGCCTTGGGCAACGCAGCCCGGTAGATCTCCGCCCCGCCGATCACCATGATCTCCTCTGGTTCCTCGCCGCAAGCCACCGCCAGCGCAGCGTCAAACGACATCACCACGACCGCACCTTCCGCGCGATAGGTGCCGTCACGCGTGATCACGATGTTCGTCCGCCCCGGTAACGGCCGCTTCGGAAAGCTCTCCCAAGTCTTGCGCCCCATGATCAGCGGCCGCCCGGCCGTCCGCTCGCGGAACCACTTCATGTCTTCAGGAATGCGCCATGGCAGCTTGCCGTCGCGTCCGATCACGCCGTTCTCGGCGACAGCCACGATCAACGCGATGATCGGCTCCCTCATGACGCACCCAACTTCTTCAAGGCATCGCCCGTCAGGCGGAAGACGGTCCACTCTTCCATCGGAATGGCCCCCAGCGACTCATAAAACTTGATCGATGGTTCGTTCCAGTCGAGCACCGACCACTCGACCCGCGCGCAACCCTCGGCCACCGCCCGCTTCGCCAGATGTTGCAGCAACGCCTTGCCCAACCCCTTGCCGCGAAACGCAGGCCGCACGAACAAATCTTCGAGATAAATCCCGTGCCGCCCGCGAAACGTCGAGAAATTGTAGAACCAAAGCGCAAATCCGGCCGGCGCCCCATCCCACGCCGCAATATCGCAAAACACCCGCGGGTTCGCACCAAACAGCGCCCGCTCGATATCGGCAGTCGTCGCGACCACATCGTCGAGAAGCTTCTCGTATTCGGCGAGGTCACGAATGAAGGAGAAGACGAGCGGTGCATCACCGGGCTGTGCCGCACGAATCTCAGTCATCGACCAGATCCGCCCGACAGAAAGCCCTTCCCCCCTTGAGAGGGAAGGTGGGTCGCCGCGCAGCGGCGAGACGGATGGGGGCAGTCAGCGCACGAATGCCCCCCATCAGTCGCGCCTTCGGCGCGCCAGCTTCCCCCTCAAGGGGGGAAGCGCTGGGCTTCAACCGAGTCTGAACGTCGCTCACACCGCCACCGGCGCCGCGATGTGCGGATGCGCCTGATACCCTTCAAACTTAAACTCGTCGTACTTGAAGCCGAAAATATCCTTCACGGCCGGATTGATCTGCATCCGCGGCAGAGCAAAAGGCGCGCGCGTCAGCTGCAGTTCGGCCTGCTCGATATGGTTCAGGTACAGATGCGCGTCGCCGAACGAGTGGATAAACTCCCCGGCCTTCAACCCCGTCACCTGCGCCACCATCATGAGCAGCAGCGCGTACGACGCGATGTTGAACGGCACGCCCAAGAAAATGTCCGCCGAACGCTGGTAGAGCTGACACGAGATCCGCCCGTTCGCGACATAGAACTGGAACAGGCAATGACACGGCGGCAGCGCCATCCGATCGACGTCGGCTGGGTTCCACGCGGTCACAATCAGCCGCCGCGAGTCAGGGTTCTTCTTGATCTGCTCGATCAGTTTCGAAATCTGATCGATCGTGCTGCCGTCGCGCGCCGGCCACGACCGCCACTGCGCGCCATAGACCGGCCCCAGATCGCCGTTCTTGTCCGCCCACTCATCCCAGATCCGAACGCCGTTCTCCTGCAGATAGCGCACGTTGGTGTCGCCGTTCAGAAACCAAAGCAGCTCATGCACGATCGACTTCAGATGCAGCTTCTTCGTCGTCAGCAACGGAAACCCGTCATCCAGGTTGAAGCGCATCTGATGCCCGAAGATCGAGAGTGTTCCCGTCCCCGTGCGGTCGTGTTTCCTCACGCCGTGACGCAGCACATGCTCCATCAGATCGTGATACTGGCGCATCGGACCCTCATTGAATCGGCAAGCATTGTAGCGGCCGGGACATCCGTTGACATAGGCGCAAATCCGCCGTTTCCCCAAGCGACCGCGACAGGGAAAGCCTTCTTTTCTTTACCCCGAGCGCCTATATAGGAGCTGCCGGTTCGCCGGCTATGGCGATAAACGCGCGTGCAATAAACGGCTCGGACCCGGGGGCGGTACCCGGCGCCTCCACCACCTGCGCAGCTTTGGCTGCTCAGCTGTGGGGGCGAAATAGGATCGACGAACGCGTAAAGACGTTGCTTTTGCTCGGCAAGGCTCACCGTTATCGGGCTGTCTGTATAGGTGCCAACGACAATGAAATGGCCCTCGCTGCCTAATAGGTAAGCGCGGCTCGGAGGGGCGCCGGGCAACAGAAGCCCCTCCACCTATCTTCGCCAGTAGGCGACACCGGCAGAAAGAATCACCAGCACCCCGCCGATGGTCAGCGTCCACGGCGCCCCAAAGTCGTGCGAGATCGCGCCGGTGATCAACGAACTGATCGGCAGCATCCCAATAAACGCCATCACGTAGTAGGCCATCACCCGCCCGCGCATCACGTCGTCGACCGAGCTTTGCATCATTGTGTTCGTGGAGATTCCAAGCGTCATCATCGCAAACCCCGTCGGCACCAGCAGCACCATCGACAGCGCGAACGATGTCGAGTGCGAAAACGCGATGACGGAAGCGCCCAGACACACGGACGCCAGATACGGCACCCGGCCGAGCAGAGCCGGCGGCACCCGCGCAATCGTCAAAGCCCCGGCCAACGCCCCGATGCCGATCGCAGCCATCAGAAAACCGAGCGCATCCGATCCGCCGTGCAAGATGTCCCGCGCGAACACCGGCATGAGCGTCAAATAGGCCGAACCGAACAAGCTCGTCGCGCCGAGTAGCAGCAACAACGTCCTGATTTGCCGGTGCGTCGCCACATAGACAAACCCATCGCGCAAATCGGCGAGCGGATGGCTTTCGGCCCGCGGCGGCAATGGCGCAACACGGATCAGCGACAGGCTGGTCAGCACGGCGAGGTAAGACGCCGCGTTGAGCGCAAGGCACAATCCTTCCCCGAACGCCGCGACCAAGAGCCCGGCCAGCGCCGGCCCAATAAGCCGCGCCCCGTTGAACATGATGGAGTTGAGCGCGATAGCGCGTGGCAGATCGGCTTTGCCGACCATCTCGATCGTGAACGACTGCCGCGTCGGGACGTCGAAAGCGTTTGCCGTGCCCGAGAGCGCCGCCAGCGCCACGACGTGCCAAACCTCGATCACGTGGGACAGCGTCAGCACCGCGAACAATGTCGCGCTTGTCATCATCACGCTCTGCGTCACGAAGAGAATGCGCCGCCGGTTCAACCGGTCGGCAATCACGCCCGCAAACGGCGAAACCAGCAGGACCGGAATCTGCCCCGCGAACCCGACCACACCCAGCCAGAACGGCGTATCGGTCATCCGATACACAAGCCACGACTGTGCAATCGCCTGCATCCAAAACCCGACCAGCGAAATCGCTTGGCCGGTGAAGAACAGCCTGTAGTTCCGATGACGACGGAACACGTCGATCAAGCGGCTTCGCGCCGGTTCCGTCTCCGTCAGCTTATCCATCCCGCTCTCGTCGCTGCATATGCGAAGCGACTTTCTTGAATAGCCCTACTCCCCTTACCGTTGAAACGACAGAGCCCCTCCCCAAGTCAAATTGATGCGGGCCGGGCCCCTCTGGCGACCCAACAGGATCGCGATGTCGGACCGCATCGGATGACCAAAACCGAAGAGGAGCACAGATGACCGACTATCTCGTATTGCGCCTACGCGCCCGCCATGCCGCGCTGGAAGAAGACATCGCGCGCGAACACCGCGCGCCCCTGCCGGACGCGGTACGTCTAGCGGAACTGAAGAAGGAAAAACTTCAAGTTCGCGACAAACTTCATTGGATCTTGCGCGGCGACGAAAAGGAAGCTCTGAGAGCCAGAGCTTAGGCGGGCGTCGCCAAGCGCAGAACGCCGGGGCTGCGATCGCCCCGGCGTTGAATTTTCTCGAACGCTAGCGCTTCGCCAGCAGATCGCGAATCTCAGCCAATAGCTTCACGTCTGCGGGCGGCTCTGCCGGTACAGCCGGCGCCGGCTGCGGCTGACGCTTCAGCTTATTGATGCCCTTGATCACCAAGAACAACACGAACGCGATTATCGCGAAGTTGATAATGACGGTCACGAACTTGCCCCAGGCAAGCACCGCGCCCTGCTTTTTCGCCTCGTCGAGAACCGTCGCCGTGACGCCCTCGTTCAAACCGACGAAATAGTTGGAAAAGTCGACGCTGCCGAGCGCGCCGATCAACGGCATGATCATATCGCCGACCATGGAGTCGACGATCTTGCCGAACGCCGCGCCGATGATGACGCCGATCGCGAGATCGACGACATTGCCTTTCAATGCGAATTCTTTGAATTCATTCAACATGTGTCTGAGCCCTCAACTAGCCTCGGGGGGATGCGCCCGCCCCAATCGGCACGGGAACGCGCCGGAAACTAACACGCACGATTGCATTCGGCGATACACCGCGTATTGATTCCACCGCACGCATCGCGCATTAACGTCTGTCGCCACTCACAGGTCCGCTCAATGTCTCTGTCACCGAAATCGCTATTCACGCCCTACAAGTTGAAGAACCTCACGCTCCCCAACCGCATCGTCATGGCGCCGATGACGCGCTCAAAGAGCCCGAACCAAATTCCCGGCGAAGACGTCGCCGCCTATTACGCGCGCCGCGCTGCCGGTGGCGTAGGCCTGATCATCACCGAAGGCGTGGCACCCGATCATCCCGTCGCGCTCAACGATCACAACGTGCCTAACTTTCATGGGCAAGCGCTCGACGGCTGGAAGAAGGTCCTCAAGGCGGTGAAGCAGCACGGCGGTCATATCATGCCGCAACTCTGGCACACGGGATTGATGCGCAAGCCGGGCTCCGGCCCGAACCCGCACTTGACCGGCGTCGGCCCCTCCGGCCTCGCCAAGCCGGGCAAGAAGGTGACTGAGCCGATGTCAACGAAAGACATCGACGAAGCGATCGCAGGCTACGCCACCAGCGCCCGCCACGCCGAAGAACTCGGCTTCGATGGCGTCGAGATTCACGGCGCACACGGCTATCTCATCGATCAGTTCTTTTGGGACGGCACGAACGTGCGCGACGACGCGTTCGGCGGCGACATGATCAAACGCACGAAGTTTGCCGCCGACGTCGTCCGCGCCGTGCGCGGCGCCGTCAGCAGAGACTTCCCCGTCATCCTGCGCTGGTCGCAGTGGAAGCAGCAGGACTACGCCGTCCGCCTCGCCCCAACGCCGCAAGCGCTGGAGAAGTTTCTCGATCCCCTGGTCAAAGCCGGCGTCGACTGCTTCCACAATTCAACGCGAAGATTCTGGGAACCCGAATTCGAAGGCTCGGACCTCAATTTGGCCGGCTGGGTGAAGAAAATCACGGGCCTGCCCTCGATCACCGTCGGCTCCGTCGGGCTCAACCAGGAATTCATCGCCACCTACCAAGGCCAGTCCGCCGGCCCCGCCTCGCTCGACCGCCTCATCGAAATGTTCGACCGCGGCGACTTCGACCTCGTCGCCGTCGGGAGAGCCCTCATCGTCAACCCGAACTGGCCCGACATGGTCAAAGCCGGCCGCATCGAAGAACTGAAGCCGTTCTCGCTGGAAGCGCTACCTGTGTTGCACTGAGGCTCGCCAATGCCCGTGCTCGACCAACTGACCCTCAAGCGTCCGGACGCGTTGCTCGTTGGTGAGCGCGCGGGAAATGGGAACCATATCCTTCTGCTCCATGCTGGCGGTGAAACACGTGCAGTTTGGCGCCCCGTGATGGACGCTCTGGCGTCGCGCGGCTTCCAAAGCTACGCCTTCGATCAGCGCGGACATGGCGAAAGCGGCGGCTCGACATCGGACGGCCTTGGGGCGTACGGCGAAGACACGAAGGCGATGATCGGATTGATGTCGCGCCCCCTCGTCGTCGGCGCATCTCTCGGGGGCTTTGCCCTGATGGTCGCGCTGGAGACACTAGAACAGCAGGTGTCCGGCCTGGTACTGGTCGACGTGACGCCTACCCCAGACCCCGAGCGCGCCCGAACCTATTTGTCACCACGTGGCCTGGCAGCATCGCCTTTGGTGGAGAACATTCTCGGGCAAACGGAACGTATGGCACAAATCGTCCGCGCGCTGAAGCTCCCGATTCTGTACGTCTCCGCGGGCGCACGCTCGCCACTGGGAGAAGAAGGCCGCGTACAGATCCGAACACTGGCCGCACACGCCGTCATCGAAATCGTCCCCGAAGCAAGCCACCTCGTTGCCCGCGATGCACCCGCAAGACTCGCCAACCTCATCGGCGACTTTGCAGCGCGTCTCAACAAACCAAAAGCGAGCCCACCATGACCCGACCACCGCTCCACCAATACGCACTCATCGCAGCGCTGCTCGCCGCTTATCTGGCCGTGCTGTGGTTCGTAATGACAACAGCACCGGCTCTGACGGAACAATCCCCACGCCTGCTCATCCAGCCGATCCTAGCGCTCTTCGCGCTAACCGCTTTCGTGTGGCTGCTGATGTTCGTCTATCGCAACCTCGCCGTCGCCCGCGGCGTCGCCTCGATCGGATACTACCGCGCCTACGCCGACAACGCCCCGCCCGAGTGGGTCGAGCGCCCGGCGCGCACCTTCATGAACCTGCTTGAAGTGCCGATACTGTTCTATGTCGTGTGTACGCTGATGCTGCAAACCGGCACCTGGGACGGCACGCAAGTCGCCCTCGCTTGGTTCTTCGTCGCCCTCCGCGCGCTCCACGCAGCGGTCTATATCGGCCTCAACTTCGTCCCCCTACGCCTCGTCACTTACCTGATGGGCTGCATCACCCTCGGCGTCATCTGGTGGCGCTTCGCCGCGGCTTACGTGTAGGCCCTACTCCCGCCCCTTCGTATCCAGCCACACCTTGAGCCGGTCGAGCTTGGCGAATAGGTCGGCCATCTCGGCCTCCTCCCAGCCGGTATAGACCTCTGCGAACTGCGGCACGAAGGCGGCGATGGCTCGCGCTTGAATCTCAAGTCCCTTCGGCGTGATCATGAGCAGCTTCGAGCGCGCATCGCCCGGCGCCGGGTCGGCTCTCAGAAATTTGCGCGCGACCAGTTTCTGCACCGTCTTCGTAATCCCCGGTTGCGGTTGCTGCAACGCGGACGCCACCGACGTCACCGTCTTCGCCTCATGCGGCCGGTGGCTGAAGTGATTGAGCATGACGAACTGCGGAAAGGGCAGCTTCAGTTCCGCCAGCGTCCGCGACGCGCGCGCCGTGGACAGCTGATTGATGATGCCGATCCAGTTGAAGATGCGCCAACCCAGGGCGGCTTGATTCTCAGTCGGACGTGCCATGCCTCAGTCTTCGTCACGCCCGAATGATGGCGTCAAGAGGCCGCCGCGGCGCAGGTTCCGCCGGCGCGGCGTGCCCCATCCGGAAGAACATCTGCACCGTGTCGCTCTCCGGCAGCCCGAGCGCGCGTTTGTGCTCGGCCAGCACCGGCAGCATCTCCGGAAACTCCTGCAACGCCTGGCTAAGCGGATGCATCGCGAGGCCACGCGCCGTCGCCTGCAAGTTCGCCCGCACATAGGCCGCACCCGCCGCGAGTTGCGCCCGCCGGTCGTTCGTCGCCGTCACGATCCAACCGAACGCACGCACGGCAAGCTGCGGATCGATCAGCGTCAGTGCCTGAGACCGCCCGGTCGGCTCCATCGCATTCTGCTGCGTGAAGATGCCGAGCTTGTTCGCCCACCAGAAAAACGGTCCATGCATCGAAATGCCATCGCGATGCTTCGCGATCTCCTCCCCCGTAATGCGGAACACATCGACGCTTTCCTTGAACGTGGCGTCCTTCTTGACCTCGATGTCCCAAGCCCGCTTCGCAATCTGCGCCAACTGCGCGATCTGCCGCCCGTCGCTCGCCCAGCCGAAGCGCACCGGCAACCCATTGAGCGACGCGCCAATGGCATCGGCCTCCGCTTGCGTCACCGCGGTCGCGTCGAAGACATTACGATTCGTCCGCCGCTTCAACACCTGCGCGAACAGAGGATCGCGCGCAACACCCGCATCGGGCTCGAACGCCACACGACACACCGGTAGCTCGCCGACGGCGTTATCGGGCCAATCGCCGGCCGGGAACGCCGTGATCTCCGCGCGAAAGCCCTGCTCCGCCGCCGCCATTCGCAGCAACTCCAAGAACGCACCGCAGCCGATCGTGATCTGCCGCGAGTATGGATCGGTCTGCGGCAGCAACCGCGAGCGATCGCAGATGAACGTGATCGCGCCGGGCTCGCGCAGATCGACGATCCACGGCTGCTTGTTGTGCGGATTGGGTGCGAGCAGCGCGAACGACAACGCCCGCACCCGTGGATCGCGCGCCGACGGCAGCGGCCCCTTCCACGCCTCGACCGCCGCTTCCGGCATCGGGTCGCATTGGGTCAACCCCACCGCACCCGCCGCCAACACGACGGCCGACGTTCCTGCAATTCGAAGAAATGCTCTGCGCGTAGCCATGTGAACCTCCTAACCCATTGCCGGCGCGACGAGCGCGCCCATGACGATGACCATGCCGAGTGCCGAGAACAGAAAGAACTTCGGCCCCACGCCGTCGGCGCGCGTGCGCAACAGCGAGACCCCGCACATCAACAACCAACCAAGCCACGCCGCCGACGCAGGCGCCGACAACATCCCGATCGCCTCGAACGGCCCGCCAAGTTGCTCGAGCGAGCTGACGCCGATCGCAACGCCAAGCACCATCCCGATCAAACCATAGGGAAACGCGAACAACGGACCGCGCAGCATCGCGATGCCGATCAGGAACGTCCAAATCCCCTGCCCCAAAAAACCCAAGTGCTCGCCCACGACCATGCCGGCATAGCGATTGAGCAGACCCTCCAGCAGACCCACGATGTTGCGCATCTCCGGCGTCGGCGCCGACGCCATCTGCTCGGCCAAATACGGCACCGCAATCGGCCAGCGCATGAAGCCCATCATCTGAAAAGCGCCCGCCAGCACACCGGCCACCAGCGCTGCGACGAGTACGGTGCTCCCGGCCCGCGAAAAGCTCTGATGGAACATCACCGCCAGCGCGATCTGCGTCAGTCCCGACATCCCCATCATGTAATACGCGGGCACGATCAAGCCCTGGTTCTGGCTGAACAGCGCCAAGCGCTCCTGGGAACTCACCCGCAAGATCTCGGGGAACGAAAACTGATCCGCAAGGATCAAAAACCCGACCGACAGCAGCGCCACGTGCACCACGGTCAGCGCAAACGTCACGCCATATTCATGCCTGCGGTCCATCTTGCTCTCCATATTCCATGGAATATAAATAGCATGCCGCGGAATATAATCAAGCGACATCTACCGCTGGGAACAGAAAGGGCGCAAATCCAAGCCTTGCGAGCCACCGACCGCGGCGCTAAACCGTGTCCCATGTCGAAAGATTTCATCGGCTATCAGGCGCTCGTGGACAAAGCGCTCCGCGGCGTCGTGCGCGACGCCCTCAAACACGCAGCCAAGGGCGGCGTGATGGGCTCGCATCACTTCAACATCGCCTTCGCGACCCAGGCGCCGGGCGTCGAAATGCCCGACTTTCTGCGCGAGCAATACCCGGAGGCGATGAAAATCGTCCTCCAGCACCAATACGCGAACCTGCGGGTTGAGGAAGACAGGTTCGAGGTCACGCTGAGCTTCAACAAGCTCCCGGCCACGCTTGTGATCCCCTTCACCGCAGTCCTCTTCTTCGACGACCCGTCACAGAAATTCGAACTCGGCTTCCGCGCCCAAATGCCGGCCGCCAAGCCCGGCCTCCCCGCCCCCGCCAAACCGCCGGTCGCAGATCAAAAACCCGAGCCGCCCGCGCCGCCCTCCGAACCACCCAAGAAACCCGAACCGGGCGAGGTCGTCAGCCTCGACAAGTTCCGCAAGAAGTGAACCCCACCGCCATGACCGCCACCCGCACCGAAACCGACACCTTCGGCCCCGTCGCCGTTCCCACCGACAAGTACTGGGGCGCGCAGACGCAACGCTCGCTCGAGAACTTCAAGATCAGCGGCGAACGCATGCCGCTGCCCTTGATCCACGCCTTCGGCGTCATCAAGAAGGCGGCCGCAATCGCGAACGTCGCGCTGAAGGACCTCGACCCGAAGATCGCCGACGCGATCGCGAAAGCCGCCGACGAGGTCATCACAGGCAAGCTCGACGACCACTTCCCGCTCGTCGTCTGGCAGACCGGCTCCGGCACGCAGACGAACATGAACGTGAACGAAGTGATCTCGAACCGCGCCATCGAAATGCTGGGCGGCGAGATGGGCTCGAAGAAGCCCGTCCACCCGAACGATCACGTCAACCGCGGCCAATCCTCGAACGACAGCTTCCCGACCGCGATGCACATCGCAACCGTGCTGGAGATCCACCGCCGCTTGATGCCGGGCCTGCGCCGCCTGCACGCGTCGCTGCTCTCGAAGGCGCACGATTTCCAAGCGATCATCAAGATCGGCCGCACGCATCTGCAAGACGCGACGCCGATCACGCTCGGCCAAGAATTCTCAGGCTACGCGCGCCAGCTCGAACTGGGCATCGAGCGCGTGGTATCGTCGCTCCCCCGCCTTTACCCGCTCGCCCAAGGCGGCACAGCGGTCGGTACCGGTCTGAACGCACTGCCCGGCTTCGCCGAACGCTTCGCCGACGAAGTGTCGAAGATCACCGGCTACCCCTTCGTTACTGCGCAGAACAAGTTCGAGGCGCTCGCTGCCCACGACGCGATGGTCGAATTCTCGGGCGTGCTGAACACGCTGGCCGCTTCGTTGTTCAAGATCGCCAACGACATCCGCTTGTTGGGCTCAGGCCCGCGCTCCGGCCTCGGCGAACTGATCCTGCCGGAAAACGAGCCGGGCTCGTCCATCATGCCGGGCAAGGTGAACCCGACCCAAGCCGAAGCACTGACCATGGCCTGCACCCAAGTCATGGGCAACAACGTGGCGGTCACCGTCGCGGGCAGCCAAGGCCACATGGAGCTCAACGTCTTCAAGCCGGTGATCATTCACAACGTGCTGCACTCGCTGCGCCTGATCGCCGACGCCTCCGTCAGCTTCACCGATCATTGCGTCGCCGGCATCGAGGCGAACAAGAAACATATCGACGAACTCATGCGCCGCTCGCTGATGCTGGTGACCGCCCTCGCCCCGAAAGTCGGCTACGACAACGCCGCCAAAATCGCCAAGACCGCGCACAAGAACGGAACAACACTGCGCGAAGAAGCCCTAAAAATGGGCCTCATCACCGGCGAAGAATTCGACCGCATCGTTAGGCCGGAAGACATGCTGGGCCCGAAGTAGCGCCGGCGGATCATGATCGACCCAAACGGCATCGCACACATTCAGTTGACCGTACGCAGCGTTCAACGCAGCCGACCATTCTACCACCGCCTGTTGCACGAAACGTTCGGCATGACGATCCAGTACGATGGGCCCGGCGTCTTTTACTGCATCGGCGGCCGCACCGGCATCGTGATCCGCGAGTCCGACACGTCGCACGCCGATAGCGGCTTCGATCAATGGCGCATCGGCTTGCATCACTTCTGCTTTCGCCTCCGCTCGCGCGACGACGTCGATGCGCTGCACAAGGCGGTCGCTGAGATAGGCGCCAAAATCATTCGCGCCCCCGAAACCGGCCCTTGGGCACCCGATTACTACTCGATCCTCTTCGAAGACCCCGACGGCATCCGCATCGAAGCGAACTTCATCCCCGGCAAGGGAAACCTAGCGGTAATCAAAGACGGCCCGCTCACGCCGCCCGGCTAGTCCCCCTTCGCACGTAGCTGCACCTCTGCTAGCGTCCCTCGAAACACACATTGAGGAAACGCACCCATGCACGATCTCGTCATTCGCGGCGGCACCATCGTCGACGGCACCGGCACGACGCCCTTTACCGGCGACGTCGCCATCGACGGCGGCAAGATCACCGCAGTCGGGAACGTCACCGCACGCGGCCGCGAAGAAATCGATGCCGCTGGCATGATCGTCGCCCCCGGCTTCGTCGACGTGCACACGCACTACGACGGCCAGGCGACCTGGGACGACGAGATGGCGCCCTCCAGCTGGCACGGCGTCACCACCGTCGTCATGGGCAATTGCGGCGTCGGCTTCGCACCCGCGCGGCCGGACCGGCATCAATGGCTGATCGGCCTGATGGAAGGCGTGGAAGACATCCCCGGCACCGCGCTCGCCGAAGGCATGAAGTGGAACTGGGAAAGCTTCCCCGAATATCTCGACGCGCTCGAAGCGCTACCGCGCACCGTCGATGTCGCAACCCATGTGCCGCACGGCGCCGTGCGCGCTTACGTGATGGGCGAACGCGGCGCGCGCAACGAGGCGCCGACCGAAACCGACATCGCCCGCATGTCGCAAATCGTCGAGGAAGGATTGCGCGCCGGCGCGCTCGGCTTCTCGACCTCGCGCACGATCCTGCACCGCTCCGTCGACGGCGAACTCGTGCCCGGCACGACCGCGACGAAGGAAGAACTCATCGGCATCGGTCGCGCCATGGGCCGCGTCGGCTACGGCGTCTTCGAAATGGCGTCCGACCTGAAACGGGATTGGAACGAATTCGAATGGATGGGCGAGCTCAGCCGCGAGACGAAGCTGCCCGTGACATTCGCCATGCTGCAATCGATCGCCAAGGAACTACCCTGGCAGGAACAAATGTCGTCGATGGCGGAGCAAAACGCGAAGGGCGCGAACATCCGCGCTCAGATCGCGCTGCGCGGCACCGGCGTCATCATGGCCTGGCGCGGTACCGTCAACCCGTTCCGCCTGCGTCCCTCTTGGGGCCAGATCGAAGGTAAGCCGTGGGACCAACAGCTCAAGACGCTGCGCGACCCGGAATTCCGCGCCCGCATCATCGCCGAGGAGCCGAACCTGGAAGGCGATCTCCCTGAACTGCGCATGGTGGTCTCCAAAGGCTGGTTCATGCAGTACGAAATGGACGACGCCTTCAACTACGAACCGCGCCAGAACGAAACGATCATGGCTCGCGCCGCCGCGAAGGGCGTCAGCGGCGACGAATACGCCTACGACCTCTTGATGCAGGACGGCGGCACCGGCTTCATCTACATGCCGCTCTTGAACTACGCGGACGGCAATCTGGATTTTGTAAAGGGCTTGCTTCATAACGACGACGCGGTGATCTCGCTCTCCGACGGCGGTGCGCACTGCGGCACGATCTGCGACGCGGCGTCACCGACCTTCCTGCTGCAGCATTGGGTGCGCGACCGCGCCCGCGGCACGATCCCGCTCGAACTCGCAATCAAGCGCCAATGCCGCGACACCGCGCTGCTCTACGGCATGCAAGACCGCGGCCTGCTCGCGAAGGGCTATCTCGCCGACGTCAACGTGATCGACCTCGCCAAGTTGAAGCTCGGCAAACCCTGGCTGGCGTTCGACTTGCCCGCCGGCGGCAAACGCCTTCTGCAAAAAGCAGAAGGCTACGTCGCCACGATCAAAAGCGGCCAGGTCACCTTCCGCGACGGCGAACTCCAAACCCCACGCCCCGGCAAAGTCATCCGCGGCCCCCAACGCGCCCCGATGGCATTGGCGGCGGAGTAGGACGCGACGTGGTGCTCGTTCGGGTTTTGAACCGCCCGCATCAGGCGTGGAACGAGTTCGGCGCCGCGTAGAGGCGGAACGGTGCCGCTTCGCGAAAGCTCATCGCACGGTAGAGCGAGACCGCCATTGGGGTTGAGTGCAGCACCCCCATCTTCTGTCCGCGTGCGCGTGCGTGTCGTGCGTAGCCGCCTTCGCGAGAACCTTACCGTCCTTGACGACGAGCCATGCGCGCATCGGCGAATGTTCGCCGCCGACGCGAAAGCTGCGCACGAGCCATTGACTCCACCACATCAATGTTCTATTTATGTTCTAGTCTAACTTTCTGCCCTATGGAGCGACGAATGAGACTGTTGGAGTGCACTCAGACGATGGTGTGCCGCGCACGATCACCCAGGGGCGTTACAAGTAGCGGCCATGTAGCGGACTTGTTACGGAATTTTTCGCGGAGGTCTGCGATTGTTACGGAGTTACGGGTGAGTTGATGCTGTTTTTCTGCACATCGCGCCGAAAGAGATTGTCGGCAGCTTCGATCGCGCACCGATGCCCGTGAAGAAACTCAAACGCTCCATCACCATCTCCGGCCACCGCACCAGCGTGTCGTTGGAGGCCGACTTCTGGGAGGCGCTGACCGAAATCGCCGCCGAAAAAAAGCGCCCGCTCGCCCAACTCGTCGATGAGATCGACAAACGCGACGGCCGCGGTCAGAATTTGTCCAGCGCGCTCCGCGTCTTCGTGCTGGCGCATTACCGGAAGAAAAGCTGATGGCCGAGATCGTCAATCTGAACCGTGCCCGCAAAGCGCGCGCCAAGGCTGAGGCCGAACGCACCGCCGCGAACAATCGCGTGCAATTCGGCACGCCGAAGCACCTGCGCAAGAAGGGCGAAGCCGACCGCAAGAAGGCCGAGGCCGAAATCGAAGGCAAGCGTCTCGACGACGAGAAATCGGAATGACCGGTCCCTATAGCGGCCTGAAGGTCGTCGATCTCACCCGCGTTCTCGCCGGCCCCTACTGCACGATGATGCTGGCTGACCAGGGCGCGACCGTCATCAAGGTCGAGCCCCCGAAGACCGGCGACGACGCGCGCCACATCGGCCCCTTCATCAACGGCAAGTCCGCCTACTTCATGTCGCTGAACCGCGGCAAGCATTCGATCGCGCTCGACCTCAAAGCCAACGCCGACCGCGCCGCATTCGAACGCTTGCTGGGCGAAGCCGACATCCTGGTCGAAAACTACCGCGGCGGCACGATGGAAAAGCTCCGCTACGATTGGGAAGGCCTGCACGCGCGCTTTCCCAGACTGATCTACGTCGCGATCTCGGGCTTCGGCCACACCGGACCCTACAAAGAAAAACCCGCCTACGACATGGTCGTGCAAGGCATGGGCGGCGTGATGAGCCTGACCGGCCAACCGGGCGGCCCGCCCACGCGCGTCGGCACCTCGATCGGCGACATCGCCGCCGGCCTCTTCGCACTCTCCGCCATCGGTGCGGCACTCTATCACCGCGAACGCACCGGTGAGGCGCAGAAGATCGACGTCGCCATGCTCGACTGCCAAGTGGCGCTGCTCGAAAACGCGATCGCGCGCTTCGTCGCGACCGGCACGGCGCCGGGACCGCTGGGCTCGAGGCATCCCTCGATCACGCCGTTCGCCGCGTTCCAAACCGCCGACCAGCCGATCATCATCGCTGCCGGCAACAACGCGCTGTTCGTCAGACTCTGCGAAGCGATCGGCGTCCCGGCACTAAGCGCCGACGCACGCTTCAAGACAAACGATTTGCGCAACACCAACCACGCCGCGCTCGCGCAAGAACTAGAACGCGCGCTCGCAGCGAACATCGCCGCTCATTGGCTTGGAAAGATCGAGGCCGCCGGCGTCCCCTGCGGCCCGATCAACGACGTCGCCCAAGTCCTCGCCGACCCGCACGTCCGCTCACGCAACATGGTCGTGACGATGCAGGACGCCGACATCGGCGAACTCAAACTCGCCGGCAACCCTATGAAGCTCTCGGCATCCGCGGATCCCGCGACCCGGCCCGCCGCTCAAGCCCTCGACCAAAGCGGAGAACGCATTCGTGCGAACGGCTTCGCCGCCATCGAGTGAGCGCTCACTCGGCGAGACAGTCTTTGCTCTTGCCGCCGTCCTTGCGCAACATTTTCACGTAGTATTCGGACATAGCGATCGCCCGCTTTCGCTGATCGTCCTTGCCGCCAAGCAAACCATCGACCCCCGTGGCCCAAGCCGCAGCACACGCCTGCGGCGCCTTAGCCGAGTGCAGCACGCAGTCGACGAACGCACCAAACGCAGCGCGATAGGTGTTGAAGGCCTCGCGCCGCATCGGCTCACCGTGCCCAGGAATTGCAATCTTAAACGGCGTCGCCCAAACCTCGTCGAGCGCCGCAACCCATTTGCGTGGACACGCCGTCTCAAAAAAAGGGGCAGGCAACGTCACCAAATCGCCGACCACCGCCGTGCCGCTTTCGGCGTCCAAAAGCCAGACGTCTGCGTCCGTCACCGCCTTGTCCGTCACACGGACGTCGAACGCCCGCCCCGCCAAGGACATCGCCCCCGACGTCGCGATCGCAACATCCGGCCGCAACATATCCTGCTGTTCCATCGTCTTCACGAAGATAGCAATCTCTTCTCTCTCTGTCGCGCTGAGCGTTGGATCGTTGGCGAATGTTTTCTCCAACGCCAACTCGCGCGCCAAGAAGCCGCCCGGCGCCAATACGCGATCCACGGCGTTCGTCGTATAGATGCGCGCCGCCGGAAAGACCTGCTTCAGCCTCCCATTGCCGCTCGAATGATCGAGATGCCAATGCGTGTTCACGATCACGCGGATCGGCCGCTTCTGCGCAGACGCAAACGCCAGTATCTTGTCGCTGTGCCAAACATGCCGGCCCGTGTCCACCACGATAAGGCCTTCGGGCGCGTCGAAAACGACGGTGTTTCCGTCGGGCCCTCTGTCAGGCATGAAGCTCCCGGGAATCAAATGAACGCCCGGCGCCAACTCGCGCACCGCCTGACCCTCGCCTGCGGACTCCGCCAATGCAGGCCCGAACGACAATGCGAGAACCAAGCCCGCCCAGAGATTTCGCACTTTTTTCTTCTCCTCAGATCTCGCGGACCTTATCGCCCAGGACAGCGAAAACGCCCGGTCCAAAACGCTGCGACTTCTTCACAATCTGCTGAGCGAGGGGGTGGCATCGCACCGCCCAACCCACCTATTGTCCCTTGAATCATGACCCAAGCATCGGCCGCCCACCTACCCGCGTCCGCGGAACCGCCCTATTTGCACGGCCTCAACGAGGCCCAGCGCGAAGCCGTGCTGGCGCTCGATGGACCGGTGCTTGTGCTAGCCGGCGCCGGGACCGGCAAGACGCGCGTGCTCACCACCCGCCTCGCGCACCTGATCGCCTCGCGCCGCGCTTGGCCCAGCCAAATCCTCTCGGTGACGTTCACCAACAAAGCCGCACGCGAGATGATCCACCGCACCGGTCAGATCATCGGCGGCATGGTCGAAGGCATGCCGTGGCTCGGCACGTTCCACTCGATCGGCGCCAAGATCTTGCGCCGCCACGCCGAACTTGTCGGCCTCAAATCGAACTTCTCGATCCTCGACGATGACGATCAGCTGCGTCTGCTGAAGCAGGTGATTGAAGCCGCGCGCATCGACGACAAGCGTTGGCCCGCGCGTCATCTCGCCTCGCTGATCGACAGCTGGAAGAACCGCGCCATGACGCCGAAGGACGTGCCGGCGGGCGAGAGCTTCGCCTACGGCAACGGCAAAGGCGCTGAACTTTACGAGGCCTATCAGCAACGCTTGAAGGCGCTGAACGCCGTCGACTTCGGCGACCTGCTGCTCGACGTCATCACGATCCTCAAGACGCACCCGGAAGTGCTGGAGGAATACCGCAACCGCTTCGCCTACATCCTCGTGGATGAGTATCAGGACACGAACGTCGCGCAATATCTCTGGCTCCGGCTCCTCGCAGGTGAGCGGCGCAACATCTGCTGCGTCGGCGATGACGACCAGTCGATCTATGGCTGGCGCGGCGCGGAGGTCGACAACATCCTGCGCTTCGAGCGCGACTTTCCCGGTGCGAAGATCGTGCGCCTGGAACGCAACTACCGCTCCACGCCGCACATCTTAGCCGCCGCCTCCGGCCTCATCGCCGCGAACAAAAGCCGCCTCGGCAAGACGCTCTGGACCGAGCTCGGCGAAGGCGAACGCGTCTCCGTACGCGGCGTCTGGGACGCCGAAGAAGAAGCCCGCCTGATCGCCGATGACATCGAACAGGTCGCACGCAACCGGCAAAAGCTCAGCGACATCGCCATCCTCGTCCGCGCCTCGTTCCAGATGCGCGCCTTCGAAGAACGCTTCGTGCAGCTCGGCATTCCCTACCGCGTTGTCGGCGGCCCGCGCTTCTATGAGCGGCAAGAAATCCGCGACGCCCTCGCCTATCTGCGCGTCGTCGTTCAACCCGACGACGACCTGGCGTTCGAGCGCATCTTCAACAAACCGAAGCGCGGCCTCGGCGACGCGGCGTTGCAAGCCGTGCACAAGATGGCGCGCGCGATGAAGACGCCGCTGCTCGCCGCCGCAAAAGCCTTGGGCGAAACCGACGAACTCCCCGCACGCACACGTTCGGCACTCCGCGACCTGACCCAAAGCTTCACCCGCTGGAGCGATCAGGCGACCGCGCTCAGCCATATAGAACTCGCCGAAATGGTTCTCGACGAAAGCGGTTACACCGCCATGTGGCAGACCGACCGTTCGCCCGAAGCACCCGGTCGGCTTGAGAACTTGAAAGAACTCGTCCGCTCGATGGAAGAATTCGAAAACCTCGAAGGCTTCCTTGAACACGTCTCGCTCGTCATGGAAATCGAACAGTCGGACTCGACCGACAAGGTCACGATCATGACGCTGCATGGCGCGAAGGGGCTTGAGTTCCCGACCGTCTTCCTACCCGGCTGGGAAGAAGGCCTGTTCCCGAGCCAACGCACACTCGACGAAAACGGATTGCAAGGCCTCGAAGAAGAACGCCGCCTCGCTTACGTTGGCCTCACCCGCGCCCGCGAACGCGCGAAGGTGTCCTACGCCGCGAACCGCCGCGTCCACGGCATGTGGCAAAGCGCAATGCCATCGCGCTTCATCGGCGAACTCCCGCCCGAAGCCATCATCGTCGAAAGCGATCCGGGCCTGCCCTATGGCAACTCGAACCTCTCGACCGCGCCGGCGTTCGACAGTGGTTACTCCTCGCCCGGCTGGCAACGCGCTCAGGCTCGCCGCGGCGAGGTGTTCGGCTCACGCCCCACGATCGAAGCCCACGCCGAACTCGTCGCGACCTCCGATCCCGCGGCCGAAACCTATCGGCGCGGCGAGCGCGTATTTCATCAGAAGTTCGGCTACGGCCGCGTCACCGCCATCGACGGCAACAAGCTGACAGTCGCCTTCGACAAGGCCGGCGAGAAACGCGTCATCGCCAACTATCTCGCCAGAGCTTGAGAGATGCCCGTCTGCTGGAAAGCCCGCGCCGTCGTTTCCAAACGCGACGCGCAAAGCCTAAGCGAAGCCCTCGAAGCGCTCGACCCGACGCCAGTTGTCTCCGCCTTCGAACTCGGCGAACGCGGCCTTTGGGAAGTCGAAGCCTTCTTCACCGACGAGCCCTCCGAAGCCAACCTCGCGCAACGCTTCGGCGTACCGATGCGCGTGATCGCGATCGAAGACGAAAACTGGGTTGCCCGCGCCCTCGAAGGCTTGCCGCCTGTCAAGACCGGCCGCTTCTTCATCTATGGCGATCACTCGTCAAACGATGTACCGGCGAACGCGATCGGGCTGAAGATCGAAGCCTCCTACGCCTTCGGCACCGGCCACCACGGCACGACGCGCGGCTGCCTCCTGGCGTTCGAGCATCTGGCGAAACGCCGAACATTTAGGAACGCCCTCGACCTCGGCTGCGGCACCGGCGTCCTCGGCATGGCTTTCGCGCGTCTAACGCACCGGCCCGTCGTCGCGACGGACATCGACCCGCTCGCCACCGCCAAGTCGATCGAAAACGCACGCCTAAACCGAGCCGCAACGCACATGCGCATTACAACCGCGAACGGCTTCCGCACCCCGCTGATAGCTGCTCACGCGCCCTACGACCTGATCTTCGCCAACATCCTCGCCGGCCCACTGATGAAGCTGATGCCCGGCATCAAGGCAACCCTCGCCCCGGGAGGCCACGCCATTCTCTCCGGCCTCCTCGATGAACAAGCGAACGCGATCACCAGCATCGCCCGCGCCCAAAACCTCCGCGTCCTCCGCCGAAGCGCGCTGGAAGGTTGGGTGACACTGATCCTCGAACGCCCGCTCTAACCGCCGGTCGTATGCCCGCGGTCCTCGAGTTGCACCCGAACGAACGCCGCCGTCGCATCGCCATAGCGCGCCTTGATGCCGCCGAGCGCGAGGTCGAGCGCGTGCGCCGGCGTGTCTTTCGGTAAATCGACGGCAATGTCTACCGCCGCGCGACTGGCGTCAGGCAGAATCTGCAACCCCTCCGCCGTGCGAACCGGCTGCGACCCAACGACAACCGCGCGCGCGCGAAATGTACGGCCGTAGGAGTCCGCCATGAACGCCGCCGCGATGATGTCGCCGCCGTCCTGAACGCGCACGGCTATGGTCTCGCGATCGAACAGACCCATGATCAGATTGCCAAGGATCATCCAAACGTCGTCGCGGATGAGATGAAACGCGCCGCTGTCGTGCTCGGCGCTCCATCCGCGCGCACCAATTTCCTGCGCCAGCGCCGCCGCGCGCTCGCGCCCGGCGATCGCCTCGACGAGCGCGAGCGACACGGGAACCGAAGCGCTGACACCGGTCGTCGTGACGATACCGCGATCCGCAACATACCGCCGGTCACGCACGCGCTGCATCGTCGGATGCGCCTTCGCCACGTCATCGATGTTGAACCAATGCCCCGTCGCGCGATGACCGCTCAGCATCCCGGCATTGGCCATCACCAGCGTCCCGTCGCAAATGCTGACGATAGTCGCGCCAAGTGCCGCCTGCGCCCGGATGAACGCGCGCACGTCCGCATCCGTCGGATCGTGCAGCGCCGGCACAATCACGTAGTCGGCGCCGTCCGGATAACGACGCACGAACTCGGCCGTCGTAGCATCCGGCACAATGGTGAGCGCCGGCATGAGTTTCAACGGCCCACCCTTCGTGCTCAACGCAAACACATCGGCAACGCCTGAGCGTCTCAATACGCCGTAGGGAACAAGATAGTCCGTCGTCTCCGTTCCGCTGTTCGCGCCCACCACGGCGACCACCGGACGCGCGCGCTTCGGCGGCTTCATCGCCTCAAGCGTCGCCGCAGCTTCCCCGGCGCTGATCACGATGGGCACCGCGCTCGCCTGACGCTCGGCCGGGATGAACGCAATCACACCCGCGACGAGCAGTACCGCCAAAGCGACGACAACCAAAACGCCAAAACGCAAGAGGTGAAACGCGACGCTCATGACACGCTTTCCCTCAAGCGAGCCGCAGCCTGAGCATTCACGATCTCGCGCTCCGTCAGCAGACCTTCGAAGGCCTTCTTCGCGAACGCAACGCGCTCCGGCCCCGCACGCTCGGGCGATCCGCAGTTGAACGGCGGCTGCGGGTCGTACTCGAAGCCCAGCTGCATCTGCTTGGCCACGTCCTCGCCCCACTCTTCCGCGATCACCGTCAACGCAAAGTCGATACCCGCCGTCACCCCGCCGCCGGAGATCCGGTTGCGATCCTTCACGACGCGCGCGTTGACCGGTATCGCACCGAACGCCGGCAGAAAGTCGCGCCATGCCCAGTGACACGCCGACTTGTATCCCTTCAGCAAACCCGCCGCGCCAAGCACAAGCGAGCCGGTACACACCGACGTTACGTACTTCGCCTTCTCCGCCTGCTTGCGCAGAAAGCTCAGGACTTCCTCATCGGTCATTAACGCAACCTGCCCCGCCCCGCCCGGCACACAGATCAGGTCCAGCTGCGGACAATCCTGAAACGTCGTCGTCGGCATCAACGACAACCCCGCATCCGATGGAACCGGCGCCAACGTCTTCCAGATGTAATGCGCCTTCGCCCCCGGCGCGCGAGAGAGGAATTGCGCCGGCCCAGTGAGGTCCAGCTGCGTCAAGTTCGGATAGAGCAAGAAACCAACGTGGAAAGTCATGGGGTGTCTCCTTCGATCGTCTCCTTGCTAGCACGGTCCACCCATGGCATAAATGACAAACAATCGATGATTGCTGCCAGTCTGGGACCGCAGGCGTCCCGCCCGCTTTTTGCTGAGGTGAAGCTGCGATGACCAGGAGAGAGAAGAAGAGCGGGCGGTACGCCAGCGCTCCCAGACTAGTCGCAATCCCGATCTTCCCCGGTCTCCAGTCGCTGGACGCGGCCGGTCCCGCGCAGGTATTCGGCAGCGCCAACCAATCGCTCGGCCGCGAGGCCTATCGCATCAAATTCGTCGCAGCCGTGCCCGGCGCGGTGATGACATCAGCGGGCTTCGCTCTCTACGCAGATAGCCTGCGCACCGTACCCGCAAAGAGCGTGGATACGCTTCTGTGCCCCGGCGGCGAAGAGGAACCTCTGCGCGCCGCCGCGCGCGACAAAGCCCTCATGCGCTGGATCAACGAGGCGGCACACGCCGCGAAGCGCGCGTGCTCCGTTTGCTCCGGCGCCTTCCTCCTGGCGTCAACGGGCATCCTCAGCGGCCGCAACGCCGCAACACACTGGGCCTCGACCGCGGAACTGCAAAAGCGCTTCCCCGACATCACCGTCGATCCGGAATCGATCTACGTCACCGACGGCAAGTGCTGGACCTCGGCCGGCGTCACCACCGGCATCGACATGGCGCTCGCGCTCGTCGAAGCGGATCACGGCCGCGAGATCGCGATGGCTGTCGCGCGCCGCCTGGTCGTCTATATGCGCCGCCCCGGCCACCAGACTCAGTTCTCCGCCGCACTCAAGGCGCAGGACGTGAAGGACGACAAGCTCGCCAACCTGGCCAGCTGGGTCGAAGCAAACCTCACCAAGCGCCTCGACGTCGAGACGCTGGCCGCCCGCGTCGCCATGAGTCCCCGCTCGTTCCACCGCCACATGCAGGACGAACTGAAAGTGTCGCCTGCGAAGTTCGTTGAATCCGTCCGCCTGGATGCTGCCCGCCGCTGGCTGGACGAGGCCAAGCTGGATCTGGCCACGGTCGCCGCCCGCGCCGGCTTTTCCGGCCCCGACCACTTGATCCGCGCCTTTGCTCGCCGCTTCGGCGTCACCCCGGCCGCCTATCGCCAAATTCACGGGCAGCACTCCGCCCTTGAGACGCGCGCGGCAGCCGAATAGGTTGCCCCCATGCTGCACCAAACCAAGTTCCAATCCTTCGCCGAAACCACCAGCCCGGCCCAAGGTCCGCCGCGCCTGGCCGCCCTCCGCACGGAACTCAAGCGCCGCGGGCTCGATGGTTTCATCATCCCGCGCGCCGACGAATACCAAGGCGAATACGTGCCCCCGCGGGCCGACCGGCTCGCCTACCTGACGGGCTTCACCGGCTCCGCCGGCGCCGCAGTCGTATTGCTCGACAAGGCCGCGATCTTCACCGATGGCCGCTACACCGTGCAAACCGCAGAGCAAGTCGACGGCGCCGCGTTCGAGTACCGCTCCCTCGTCGACGAACCGCCGCCCGATTGGATCGCCGAGAATCTGCCGAAGGGCGCAAAGCTCGCCTACGACCCATGGCTGCACAGCGCGTCCGGCGTCGAGGCCCTGCAATCCGCCGCTGCAAAGGCCGGCGGCACCCTCGTCGCCTGTGCGGACAATCCACTCGACGCCACCTGGGACGATCAACCGGCGCCACCGCTTGGCGCCGTGACAACTCAGCCGCTCGAATACGCGGGCGAAGCTTCCGAAGCTAAGCGCGACCGCATCGCCAAAACCCTACGCGATGCTAAGACCGACGCCGCCATGCTGACACTGCCGGAGTCGATCGCCTGGCTCCTAAACATCCGTGGCTCCGACGTACCGCACACGCCGTTCCCGCACGCCTTCGCGATGCTGAACAACGACGGGCACGTCGAACTTTTCATCGATCGCCGCAAGTTCACGCCCGGCATCGAAGCATGGCTCGGCAACCGCGTCACCGTCCGCGCTCAAGAGGAACTGGGCGCGCACTTGAAAGCGCAAAAAGGCAAGCGCATCCAGATCGATCCCGCGACCGCATCTGCCTGGCTGTTCGATCAACTGAAAGCCGGCGGTGCCGATCTCGTGCGCGCTGCCGATCCTGTCCTACTGCCGAAAGCATGCAAGAACGCGACCGAGCTGAACGGTACGCGCCGCGCCCACGAACGCGATGGCGCGGCGCTCTCGCGTTTCTTGGCCTGGCTCGCGAAAGAGGGCCCGAAAGGCAACATTGACGAAATCGAAGCCTGCCGGGTGCTGGAAGATTTCCGCAGCGAAACCGGCGCACTGAAGGACCTCAGCTTCGGTTCGATCTCCGGCGCCGGCCCGAACGGCGCCCTGCCGCACTACCGCGTCACCAAAAAAACGAACCGAAAGATTCAGTCGGGCGAGATCTATCTCATCGACTCGGGCGGCCAATATCTCGACGGCACGACCGACGTCACGCGCACGATCGTGGTCGGTACGCCGACGGCGGAAATGAAAGACCGCTTCACCCGCGTGCTGAAGGGCCACATCGCGCTCGCCCGTGCGCGCTTTCCCGAAGGCACGACCGGCGTGCAACTCGACACGCTTGCCCGCGTGGCGTTGTGGGAGGGCGGCTTCGACTATGACCACGGCACCGGCCACGGCGTCGGCGCGTACTTGAGTGTCCACGAAGGCCCGCAGAACATATCCAAACGCATGATCAACGTCGCCCTCAAGCCCGGCATGATCGTCTCGAACGAACCCGGCTATTACAAAGTCGGCCACTACGGCATCCGCATCGAGAACCTGATCGTCGTCACCGAACCCAAAGACGTCGGCGGCGACCGCAAGATGATGGAATTCGAAACGCTGACCCTAGCGCCGATAGACCTCGCGCTCGTAGAAGCAAAGATGCTCAGCGACGCCGAGCGCGCCTGGCTGAACGACTACCATGCGAGAGTCCGCAAAGTGCTCGCCGGCAAAACCGATGCGGCCACGGAGTCGTGGATCACCGAGTCAACGAGAGCGCTCTAGCCTGGGAGCGCCGGCTTCCAGCCGGCTCTTCCCTTCTTCTTTCACCTCAGAAAGGGCCGGCTAGAAGCCGGCGCTCCCAGGAATGCCACCCATCACCCGCCTCGACCACGTCGTGATCGCTGTCAAGAACCTGGACGCGGCGGCCGCATCGTATCGCAAGCTTGGTTTCACGCTGACGCCGCGCGGCCTGCACGAAGGCAAGGGCACCGGCAACCATTGCATCATGTTCGGCTCGACCTACATCGAGCTTCTCGGCATCGTCGACGAAACGGGCGCCAAGGGCCGCCTAGCGCAGCGCGTCAACGATCGCGGTGAAGGCGGCATGGCGATCGCCTACGGTGCCGACGATGCGGACAAGACCCACGCCGCCCTCCGCGCCGCCGGCATCGAGGCCGAAACGCCGAACGACTTATCCCGCCCACTCAATCTCGATGGCCAACGCGAAATGGTCCGCTTCCGCAACATCATGCTGCCCGGTTTGCAGCTGCCGGAGACCATGCAGTTCGTCTGCACCCACCAGACACCCGAACTCACCCGCGCTCGCCACGAGTGGCAACTCCACCCAAGCGGCGCCACCGGCGTCGCCGAGGTGATCGTCGCCGTGGACGACATTGCCGCCGCGCAAAGCCAACTCGTCCCAGCCGCGCTCGCAAATGCGCAAATCACACTGACAACGCCCGCCGAGATCGAACGCCGCTTTGGCAAGTCCATGCAAGGCGCTCCGAAACACGGCATCGTCGCAATGACCGTCCGAGTCAACGAACCCGACGCCGCCGCCGCAATGCTCTCAATGGCGAAGATTCCACATCACGAAACCCGCAACACCGTGACCGTGCCAGCGCATGCCGCGCATGGCGTCGTGATTGAGTTCGCTGAAACCTGACACCACACCATTGGTGTCATCGACGCGAAAGAAAGTCGTGGGTGGTCCGCCTTCGCGGACCATGACACTCGAAGGGGTGTCGCTTTACCCCCCAATCATCTCCAACCATTCATCCTCGCTGATCACCTTCACGCCGTGCTTCTCGGCGTCTTTCAGCTTCGACCCCGCGCCGGGCCCCGCAACGACCAAATCCGTCTTGGCCGAGACCGACCCCGCGACCTTCGCACCGAGCGACTCCGCCCGCGCCTTTGCCTCATTGCGCGTCATCTTCTCGAGACTGCCGGTGAACACGACCGTCTTGCCGGACACGGCGGTATCGGATTTCGGCTTTTCGGCGTCTTCGATCTCGAGCAGATCGAGCAGGCGGGTCACTTCCTTTCGATTGTGATCTTCCTCGAAGAACTCGGCAATCGCCTTCGCCACCACATCGCCGATGCCTTCGATGGCGTTCAGTTCGGCAAATGCGGTCGATGTCTCGTCCGCCGCCGCGGTCATCGCCTCCACGAACGCCTTCGCCGACCCATAGTTCAGCGCGAGCGCCCGCGCGGTCGACTCGCCCACGTGCCGGATGCCAAGCGCAAAGATGAACCGGTGCAGCGCAATCGTCCGCCGCGCCTCGATCGCCGCGAACAGCTTCGCCGCCGATTGCGCCCCCCACCCTTCGCGTGCCGCAATCGCCTTCTCGCCCGACCCGCACTTCTTCTCCAGCAGGAAAATGTCGGACGGATGCGCAATCAACTTGTCCGCCAGAAACGCATCGACATGCTTCGAGCCGAACCCCTCGATGTCGAACGCATTGCGCGACACGAAGTGCTTCAACCGCTCTGCGGCCTGCGCCGCGCAGATCAACCCGCCTGTGCACCGCCGCGCCACCGACTCTTCGCCGGACTCGTCGACCTCGCGTAGAGCGTGGCTGCCGCAGACCGGACACTTGTCGGGAAACTTGTAAGCCTTCGCGCCCTTCGGCCGCTTCTCTTCGATCACGCGCACGATCTGCGGGATCACGTCGCCCGCGCGCTGCACGACGACCGTGTCGCCGACCCGCACATCCTTGCGCGCGATCTCGTCCTCGTTATGCAGTGTGGCGTTCGTCACCACGACGCCGCCGACCGTCACCGGCTTCAGCCGCGCCACCGGCGTCAACGTCCCCGTGCGCCCGACCTGAATGTCGATGCCGAGCAACTCCGTCTCCGCCTGCTCCGCCGGAAACTTGTGCGCGATCGCCCAGCGCGGCGCGCGGCTGACAAAGCCCAGGCGTTGCTGCCAATCCAAACGATCGACCTTGTAGACGACCCCATCAATGTCGTAGCCCAGCGATGCGCGCTTGCCGGCGATCCGCTCGTAGTACTTGAGCAGCGCCTCGGCGCTTGTGCACCGTTTCATTTCCGGATTCGTGGGAAAGCCCCAATCCGCGAACGCTTCGATCACCTCGGTTTGCGTCATGCCCGGAACTTTCGAAACTTCGCCCCAGGTATAAGCAAAGAACCTCAAAGGCCGCCGCGCCGTGATCGACGCATCAAGCTGGCGCAGCGATCCCGCCGCCGCATTGCGAGGATTGGCAAACGTCTTCTCCTCGCGCGCTTCCTGGTCCTTGTTCAGCTTCGCGAAGTCGGCATGGCTCAAGAACACCTCGCCGCGCACCTCGATCAGCTCAGGAATCCCCCGCCCCTTCAACGTCTGCGGAATGTCCTTCACCGTGCGCAGGTTCGCCGTCACGTCCTCGCCGACCGCCCCGTCGCCGCGTGTCGCGCCGAGCACGAGCTTTCCGTCCTCGTACCGTAGGCTCGCCGATAGCCCGTCGATCTTCGGTTCCGCGGTAATCGCAAGCTCTTCGTCCACCGGCAGGTTTAAGAACCGCCGGATGCGGTCGATGAAATCGGTGACATCCTCATCGTCGAACGCATTGTCGAGCGAGAGCATCGGCACGCCGTGCTTCACCTTGCCGAACTTCTCGACCGCCGCGAAGCCCACCCGCCGTGACGGACTGTCGGCTCGGATCAACCGCGGAAACTTCGCCTCGATCGCGGCATTTCGCTTCTTCAGCGCGTCGTAGTCGGCGTCCGAAAGCGTCGGCGCATCTTCCGCATGATAGCGCTTGTCATGCTCCGCAATCTCGCGCGCGAGCCGTTCAAGTTCTTCCGCCGCGGCCGCTTCCGTCAGCTTCGTGACCGGCGAAGGCTTCTTCACGTCGCCCGCCGCCGTTTCGCCAGCGGTGTCACCGCGCCCCCGATCAGCTGGTCTGCCGCCGCCCGCGCCTCGTCGGTCACCTTTGCCCCGGCCAACATCCGCGCGATCTCTTCGCGCCGGCCGGGCGCGTCCAACAGTTCGACCCGCGTTGACATCGCACCTGCCGCCATCGCCTTCGAGACGCGCAAATGATGCACGCCCCGCGCCGCAACCTGGGGCGAGTGCGTCACGACCAACACTTGCTCGCCCTTCGCCAGCCGCGCCAGCCGCTCGCCGACCGCGTCCGCGACCGCGCCGCCAACACCGCGATCGACCTCGTCGAAGATCAACGTCGAAGCAGACCCTTCCGCTGCCAACGCCACCTTCAGCGCGAGGATGAAGCGCGCAAGCTCACCGCCGGATGCGATCCGCGTCAGCCCGCCGAATGGCGCCCCTGGATTGGTCGCCACCATGAACTCGACTCGATCCTGCCCCGACGGCCCGGCGGTATCGATGCGATCGATCTGCGTCCGGAACAGCGCATGCTCAAGTTTCAACGGCGCCAGCTCTTTCGCGACGCGCTGATCCAACGCCTCCGCGGCCTTCGCGCGCGCCGCCGACAGCGCCGAAGCGGCCTTGTCGTACGCCTTGCGCGCCTGCACCTTCAATCGCTCCAACTCCGCCGCGCGCGACTGCGCACCGGCGAGAGCCTGCAGCTTCGCCTCCGCGTCGGCCCTCTTTGCCGCCAGCCCATCGCATGTTCCACCGTACTTGCGCGCCGCGGCTCTGAGCGCAAAGAGACGCGTCTCCGCCTTTTCCAGCGCGTTCGCGTCATAAGCCAATCCCTTCGCGGCCAACTCCACCGCGCGCCGCGCCTCGGCGGCCTCAATCACCGCACGATCGAGCGCCGCTACCGCCGCATCGAGGCGCCCCTGCGCCACCGTCTGCGCCCGGCTCAAGCGGCGCAGCGCCAAGTTCATCCGCGCCTCGACCCCGCCCTGGCCCGACAGCGCATCGACGGCTTCGGTCAGGTCGGAGGAAATTTTCTCCGACGCCATCATCACCGCCCGCGCGTTCGCGAGTTCCGCCTCTTCGCCCGCACGAACGTCGAGCGTGCGCAGCTCCTCGCTCATATGCTTCAGATAATCGTAGTCCTGCGCCGCGCGTGCTTGCGTTTCGCTCTCTGCCCGCACGGCTTCGTCCGCCGCCGCCAACGCCCGCCACGCGCCCTCAACCGCCGCCACTTCGTCGTCGAGCCCGCCGAACGCATCGAGCAAATTCCGATGCCCCGCCGCATCGAGCAACCCGCGGTCGTCGTGCTGGCCATGGATCTCAAGCAACATCGCACCGGCCTCGCGCATGAGCCCGATCGACACCGGCTGATCGTTGATGAAAGCGCGACTGCGCCCGTCGCTCGCGATCGACCGCCGGAAGATTAGCGCGCCGTCGCTCTCAAGCCCGTTACCGGAAAGCGCCGCGCGCGCCGGATGTTTGGTGGGTGGATCGAAGACCGCTGTGACCGAGGCCTGCGCACCACCCGCGCGAATAAACCCGCGCTCGGCACGCCCGCCGGTCGCCAGCCCCAATGCATCCAAAAGAATGGACTTGCCGGCGCCGGTCTCGCCGGTCAGCACGCACAAGCCTGGCGCAAATTCCAAATCCAACCGCTCGATCAGCACAAAATCGCGGATCGAAAGTGAGGTCAGCATGGTGTCATTGCGCTGTTGACCACAACATCGTCACGGCCGGGCTCGACGACTCAGAACCAGTTGAACCAGCCGCCGCCCTCGTCCTTCTTCTCGCTGTCGGCCTTCGCCTTGCCTTCATCAGGCTTCTTGTCCATCTCCGGTGGCGCCAGCACGTTCGTGGCAGCAGGAGCCGCAACCGCCGGCGCAGCTGCCGCGGGCGCGGCCGTCGGTTGCGCGAGCTGCACGCTCGACACCGGCACGCCGCCCTCCTTCTTGCCGTACTCCTGCATCAAGGCGTACGAATCCTCGTACCACTCGCTCCCGGGATAGTTGTTGCCGAGCACCGCGGCGGACGCGCGCGCTTCCTTCACGACGCCCAGCGCCAGATACGCTTCCACCAGGCGGTGCAGCGCCTCGGGCACGTGGCTCGTCGTTTGGTACTTCTCGATCACGTTCCGGAATCGACCGATCGCCGCCACCTGCTCGGCGCGCTTCAGGTAATAGCGGCCGATCGCCATTTCCTTACCCGCCAAGTGATCGCGCGTGAGGTCAAGCTTCAACCGCGCATCGCGCGCGTAGTCCGTCTGCGGGAAACGCCGGATCAAATCGCTCAGCGCCGCCATCGCCTGCTCCGTACGGCGCTGATCGCGACCGACGTCGACGATCTGCTCATAAAGCGACACCGCCTTCAGATAGTACGCATACGGAGCATCCTTGTTGCCCGGATGCAGCGTGATGAACCGGTCGGACGCCTGAATCGCATCCGTGTACTTGTTCGCTTGGTAATAACAGAACGCCGACATCAAGATCGCGCGCCGCGCCCACACCGAATAGGGATGCTGCCGCTCCACCTCGTCGAAGGACTGCGCGCAGGGAACCCAATTGGCCTTGTCGAGTTGCACGAGCGCATCTTGATAGAGCTGCTCGACAGGGGTCTCCCGAACCTCGGCGCGCGGCCGGGGCGCATCATCGTCCCCCGCGCAGGCCGCGAGCGGCATCGCAATCGTCAAAACGGCAGCGGCTTGAACCAAACGCAAGCGAAATGAGGGCATGGGTACCGACTAGGTTCGAGGAGCAAAACGCCCGTCCGGCGCCCGACTTTAGAGGCGCCCGCCCGGGCATTTGTCTTTACCGTAAGCGTGCCTCGCCCGCTAGCGCGCACAAGCCGGATTCTGCGCCGCTACCGCGGAAAAAGACCAACCACAGGACGCAACTTTCGGTTTGGAGGAATCGCAAATAAATCTCGTCCGTTGTCCGTTGTCGGGAGGTTCGGGAACGGTTCTTCAAAAGCGTAGTAGAAGTTGCATCGCCATTTCGGCCACTACCTGAGCTGTTCAAATCGCTGAACGTTTCCGCCAAAAATCCGGACCGGAGGGTTGCCGTTAGGGCGTCCAATCCCGCATCCTCCGCGACACCAAACGGAGGGGCACTTTCATGCGTCTTGGTACAACCCTGGCGATAGTCGCGACACTTGGGGCAGCGGCCTGCTCCGACCCCGCACCAAAGGCCAAAACGCCGGCCGAACAACCGGTGGCGCAGCCCCCGGCGACGTCGGCACAACCACCAACCCCAACTCCTACAACCGCATCGAAAATCACACTGATCCGAGAGGGCATCGGCGTCGGCGGGGTCGAACTCGGGATGACACCCGCCGACGTGGAGCAAATCCTCGGATCGCCAAACCAAACAAACAAAGCCGGCGAATCAGTCGTCTTCATGGGCTTTCGGGAGCCCGAGAACTTTGGCGTCTATTTCGATGAGAACCGCGTGCGCATGCTCATCGTGAGCTTGAAGACGGACGCCTGCACCGACTTCGACGTCTGCCTCTACCGCGAAGGCGACCTCGCAAAACTTAAAGCTCACCATGGCAAAAATCTCTTCCGCTTCGTCGACCGCGACGGCTCGATCACCTATCGCCTGCTCGAAACGAAAAACGGCAAGCAGATCCTCACCGAATACACCCCCGTCGAAGAAAAGAACGGCATCGTTCAAGTGACGATCATGGCCTGGACCGGCAAGATCGACACATCGAGCTTCGACTAATTCTCAACCGAAGAGACGAAACGCTTGGCTCACGTCGGCATAGTCGATGCCGAGCGAGATCGTATTTGTCGCGATAACGACGAGTATGTAGGCGGCCAACAGCGCGCTACGCTGCCGCGCACCGTCAAATCGCGTTACGAGCCAAAGGACGAGCGGTGTCCAAAACACGACATGGGCCAAGCCCAGATGCTTGCCGTATCCCATCGAGTCGTAAAGTACGCTCATGAAGATTGCGTTCGCCAGAAACACTACGATGACGACGCGCGCTTCCGTATGCCGCCAAATGAACGCAAGCGGCAGAACTAGATTGACGAAGCCCATCCAATTCAACCAGTACGACAACGGCGCCGGTTGGTTCGCCAGTTCCTGCATCAGGGTCATGGTAACCTCACCTCACAAAAAGCGCCGCAGCTTTGGGAGCTACGGCGCTAGGTATGCTTAGGGAGCCAGGTACTATTCTGCCGCTGCAAGGCCGCCCACGTAGACCGGGCGTTCGACCGAGGCCGGCCGGCGCGATTGGTGGAGGGTGACATATTCCCAAGCGCTCTTGCGCGCGAACAACTCGCGCAGCAGCTTGTTGTTCAGCGCATGGCCCGTCTTGAAACCGCGAAATTGCGCGTAGAGCGGCGCGCCGGCCAACGCCATATCGCCGACCACGTCGAGCAGCTTGTGCCGAACGAATTCGTCGGCGTAACGCAGACCCTCTTCGTTCATGATCGTCTCGCCGTCGAGCACGATAGAATTCGCCAACGACCCGCCGAGCGCGAGCCCGTTCTTCTGCAGATACTCAACCTCATGACGGAAGCCGAACGTCCGCGCCCGTGCGATCTCCGCCTTGAACGACGGCGTATCGAGGTCGAACGAATAGAACTGGCGGTCGATAACGCGGCAATTTTCAAACGCGATCTCAAGATCGGCGGAGAAGCCGATGCCCGGCCGCAACTCGGCATACTTGTCGCCGTCTTCCACGCGCACCGTCTCGCGCACGCGGATCGCACGCACCGGCTCGCTCTGTGCAACGACGCCCGCGCATTCGATCAGGAACACGAACGGCGCCGCGCTACCGTCCATGATCGGCACTTCCGCGCCGTCGATTTCGATGATGAGGTTGGTAACGCCGAGGCCCACAACAGCGGCCATCAAGTGCTCAACCGTATGAACTTTCACACCGTAGACGTTGCCGATCGTTGTGCCGAGACGCGTGTCGGTGACACGATCAAAGCGCGCCGGTACAACGCCTGCGATTCCAGGATGATCCGTGCGGCGGAAAATGATGCCCGTACCTTCGGGCGCCGGCAGCAGAGTAACGGTGGTCAGAATCCCAGTGTGTACGCCAACGCCTTGGCAGACCATCTGGTTCTTAATCGTCTTTTGCAGCGCCATTACCCCTCACACGAACTGTTAGTCATGCCGTCCGCCTCGCGGTCGCCCGACTGGGCAAAAAGAACTCAAAACCGCGAAAACACCGCGGAGGCGCACCTTGGAAGGCCGTCCCCTACGGCTTGCAGACAGCACCGCCCCCCTCAGACCGGCACTACCCCTTGATGACCACTCGCCCAGGTGTTGTATGGTGAACCCAGTACCCGGACAGATGGCTCCATCGCCGAGGAAAAGACTAACAGTGTGACCGAATCGTCGAAAATAACTTGTTGTTTCCGATTGTTACCGCAGAAATGAGCCAAAAAACGACCGTTTCTGCTGCACCTGCGATCAAGGCCAGGCACGCATTTCCGCCATTTCCAATTTGCGCTGCAACGCAGCGATTCTGCAACCGGCTAACTTTGTCGGGTGCTGATCGTTTCAAACTCGCACAAGTTGTAGCTGCGACCTGACGCAGATCAGAGCCTCATCCCAAAGCCCGCGCAATCTCCCGCATTGGAGGGAGTCCACTCGATGCGCCGCCGTACACTTCTCCTGGGACTGCCGGCACTCGCCGCCCTTGGTGGAACGGGCCTGACGTGGCGTTCGTTCACAACGGATCTCGCCGCAGCGCGAGCGAGAAGCCAAGGGCACAGCCGCACAGTTGAAGGCCGGTTTGGAACGCTTGAGTACGCACAAGAAGGTCGGGGCGCGCCTGTGTTGATGATCCACGGCACCGGTGGCGGGTACGATCAAGGGCTCGATATGGCCAGGCCACTGACGCGCCATGGCTTTCGGCTGATCGCACCATCGCGCTTCGGCTATCTGCGCTCGGCATACCCCGCCAATCCGTCGTCGGAGAACCAGGCCGACGCGTTCGTGGACCTGCTCGACCACCTGAAGATCGCCCGCGCGCCCGTCATCGGCGGCTCGGCGGGCGCGCTCTCGGCGATGCAGTTCGCGATCCGCCACCCAGGCCGGTGCAGCGCACTTGTCGCGCTTGTGCCGGCCGCCTACGCCCCCGGACGCCCGCCGGTCGACCCACCGACGCCGCTCGCCAAAGCGATCATCGAATACGCGCTACGCTCCGACTTCCTGTTCTGGACAGGGCTGCAGATCGACCAGGACGCCATGATCTCCGCCCTCCTCGCAACCGACCCGGCACTCGTGCGTCGCGCCGGCGATGCCGAACAGGCCCGTGTTCGCTCGATCCTCTACAACATCTTGCCAGTCAGCGACCGCGCGCAAGGCCTGCTCAACGACGGCCGCCTTGCCTACACACCGGCACCCATGCCGCTTGAGCGCATCACCGCCCCAACACTCGCGCTCTCTTTCGAAGACGATAAGTTCCAAACGGCGGCGGCAGCCCGGCACATCGCGGCAAGCGTCAAGAATGGCAAGCTCGTGATCTTCCCGGAAGGCGGGCACATCTGGGCCGGCCAGGAACCCAACGTCTTCGACACGATCGCCGCGTTCCTGAGGCCAATAGCCTGACCCACTACGCACGCGTCCGGTCGAGCATCAGCGCCAGGAACGCAAACCCGAAATAGGCGGCCAAGCCCATCCCTGAGAACGTCGCCACATCCGGCGCTGGCGGCGTGAACCAGTTCACCCCCTGCCCCGCGATCAGCGCCGTAAGCACGAGCCACGGCACAACTTTGCCCAACACACTCCGTGCCTGCGTCCCACGCATGTAGAGCGCAAACCCCGCGAGCAGCAGCCCAATCTCCATCGGCGCTACGATCGCCGGATGATCCCAAAGCGCGAAGCCGTACTTCTCGCCCACCCCATCGAGGCCGAGCGCCAGATCATGCCGGTGCACGACTAGATCCAAGAGCCAATGCGAAAACACCAGCGCCGCGATGATCAACCCGTTGGCCAACCGCCGCCCCTCCGCGGACAGCATCGCAACGATCAGCCCCGCCCCCGCCGCCCAGAGCGCGCTTCCTATCAGACTGTGCGTATAGGGCATGAAGTAGAGATCGACCGGCGTGAAGCCAGTGAGCGACGGGTTGGCCGCCCACTTCTCGATCCCGAAATACGAGAGCGAAAAGAAGCCGATATCGACAAGCTGCACCGCAACGAACCCCGCCGCGAGACCCGGGCTCTGCCGCACCGCGCGAAGCGCAAACACCGGCGCATAGTGACCGACGAACATGGAAAACCTCCGTTCTAACGGTCTACAAGGTCGCGCACACTCGAGCGTATAGCCATTGGCGAAATGAGGCGACTTGATATACATTTTTGTATGACCAAAAGCGCCCTCGATTGGACCCTCATCTGCTCGTTCCTGGCCGTTGCCGGCACGAAGAGCCTGTCGGCCGCCGCCCGCGACCTCGGCCTGACGCAGCCAACACTCGGCCGCCACATCGATGCGCTTGAGACCGCGCTCGGCGTCAAGCTCTTCACCCGCTCCGTTCACGGGCTGACGGCAACCGACGCAGCGCTTGATCTCATGCCGCACGCGCAAGCGATGGCCGCAACCGCCGCCGCCTTCGCCCGAACCGCAACCGGAGAGGCAGAGGACGAACGCGGCGTCGTGCGCATCACGGCCAGCGACGTGATCGGCGCCGAGGTGCTGCCCGCGATCCTCGCGCGCATCCGTGCCAATCATCCGAAGATCGCGCTTGAACTCGCCCTTTCCAATCGCAACGAGAACCTGTTGCTGCGCGAAGCCGATATCGCCGTCCGTATGGTGCGCCCTTCACAACGAAACCTACGCGCCCGCAAGCTGGGCGACGTCCCAGCACTACTCTACGCGCATCACTCCTACGTGAAGCGCCGCGGCCTGCCGAAGTCGCTGGCCGACCTCGCCCATCACGACGTGATCGGCTACGACACGAACGCACCGGCACTGGAAGCCATGAAAGGAATCTCGCGCGACATGTTCGCGCTCCGCAGCGATAACGATCTCGCTCAACTCGCTCTGCTACGCGCGGGCGCCGGTATCGGCGGCATGCAACGCCAACTGGCCGCGCGGGAGAACGACCTGCTGCCGGTCCTGCACAGCGCCTTCCGCATGCCGCTCGAAATGTGGCTCGTCATGCACGAGGACCTAGCCACAAGCCGCCGCGTCCGCCTCGTCTACGACGAACTAGCGGAGGGTCTGACGGCTTACGTCAAAGGGAAGTAATCCGATCAATTCACCTGCCGGCGCAGGAATGCCGGGATGTCGAGCTGATCGTCGGCAGTCGCGTTGTAATCCTCGTTGCGCACTTTCGGCGCCGCGGCGCCCCGCGACGGCAGAGCGCGCGTCTCGCCCGGCGTCGTCGACTCCGGCGACAGGCGCATCGACGACGGACTCTGCGAACGCTGCACCAGCGGCTTCTTCGGCGCGCTGGCACCGATCGTGATGCCGAACATCGAGAACCCGCCGCTCTTCTTCGCTTCCTGCTGCAGCACCGTCGGGAGCGGCGGCAGCGGCTGACGGACGCGATGCGGCTCGCGCACCGGCAAATCGCGCGACTCTTTCAGAACTGAATCGATGATCTCAGGCTCATAAAGATGGCTCTCGACCGCCGCATGGCTGCGCTGATCGATCTCGCGGCTCTCGCCGATCGCGAGCCCCGACTGCACGATCTCGGCCTGCATCGTGTGCACGGGATGCGAAACGGAAGCGCTCGCGGCCATCGGCTGCGCCACCGGCATCGCCGAACTCGACGACGACCGCTTGATCTCGCTCTTCACTTCCGGCGCGCGCACGCTCACCGAAGAGGACTTCGTCGGCGCAACCTGCGCCTTCACTTCCGCGGCAATACCGGTCGCCACGACCGACACGCGCATACGTCCGTTCATCCGCTCGTCGAACGTCGATCCGACGATGATGTTCGCTTCCGGATCGACCTCGGCGCGGATCTTGTTCGCCGCCTCGTCCACCTCATAGAGCGTCAAGTCCATGCCGCCCGTGATGTTGATGAGCACGCCGCGCGCGCCCTTCATCGACGAGTGGTCGAGCAAGGGATTCGAGATCGCCGCTTCCGCCGCTTCGATCGCCCGCCGTTCACCCTCGGCCTCGCCCATGCCCATCATGGCCGTGCCCATCTCGCGCATCACGGTGCGCACGTCGGCAAAGTCGAGATTGATCAAGCCCGGCATCACCATCAAGTCGGTGACCCCGCGCACGCCCGCATAAAGCACTTCGTCCGCCATCTCGAACGCCTTGGCGAACGTCGTCTTCTCGTTCGCGACACGGAACAGATTCTGGTTCGGAATGACAATCAACGTATCGACGAATTCCTTCAGCTTCTCGATCCCCTCCTCCGCAATCCGCATCCGGCGCGGACCTTCGAACGAGAACGGCTTCGTCACCACGCCGACGGTGAGCACGCCCATATCGCGCGCGATCTTGGCGATCACCGGTGCTGCACCCGTACCCGTGCCGCCGCCCATGCCCGCGGTGATGAAAACCATATGCGCTTGGTCGAGAACCGACCTGATCTCGTCTGTGCTTTCTTCGGCGGCCGCGTAGCCGACATCCGGCCGCGATCCCGCACCTAAACCCTGAGTGATCTTTGTGCCGAGCTGCAGACAACGCTCGGCCTTCGAATGAACGAGCGCTTGCGCATCGGTGTTCGCGACCAGGAACTCGACGCCTTCGAGTTCCGACGCCACCATATTGTTGACGGCATTGCCGCCGGCGCCGCCGACTCCGAATACCAGGATCCGCGGTTTCAATTCCGTCAAATCAGGCGCCGTAAGATTATTGATGGCCATCGCTAGTTCTCCATGCGTGACCTTCCCGAATTCGACACCACACCATGACGCGCATTGTTTGCGCTTTTCATTTTATAGTCTTGCGCCAGCAAGAGTTAAAAATTCTCTTTGAACCAGCGCGTCAGTCCCTCAAACCCCCGCGAAGCACTCCCATGAGTACCATAGGCGAGCGGTTGTGCATCGAAATCCTGACGTTGGATCATCACTTCGTTTGGCCGCTGTGACGCCCAAATCGCAACGCCGGCGACCGCCGCAAACGACGGTCCGCTGGCTGCATCGCCAAGACCGGTGAGGCGCGTCGCCCGCCCGATCCGCACTTGCTTCGAGAGTATCCGCGCCGCCACTTCGCGTGCGCCGTTCAGCTGCGCGGCACCGCCCGTCAACACGACGCGCCGTCCCGAAATCGACGTCAGTCCGCAATCCGTTAGGCGATCCCGCACAAGTTCGAACGTTTCCTCGATCCGCGGCTGAATGATGCCGGCAAGCACCGAGCGAGGAATTTGGCTATCGGCCTCCGGATCGTCCTCGCCCAAGTGCGGCACCGCGATCATCTCGCGCCCGTCGTTCGGGCCCAAAAGCGCACTGCCGTGCAGCGTTTTCATCCGTTCCGCATGCAAGAGCGAGGTCGAAAGCCCCCGCGCAATGTCGCTGGTCACATGATTGCCGCCGACCGGCAAAACCTCGGCGAAGATCAGATTGCCGTCGAAGAACACCGAGATCGAGGTCGTGCCCCCGCCCATGTCGATGACGGTCGCGCCCAAGTCCATCTCGTCGGAGACAAGCGTCGCCAAGCCCGCCGCGAAAGGCGTCGCAACTTTGCCCGCAATGTCCAAATGGCACCGCTCGACGCAGGCTTCCAGGTTCCGCATCGGCCCAGAAGCGGCCGAAATCGTATGCATGGAGACGCCCATCGTGTCGCCCACCATGCCGCGCGGATTGCGGATACCCCGGCTGCCATCGATGGCGTAGCTGCCCGGCATGCAGTGAATGATCTCGCGCTCCGCCCCGGGCGCTTGTGCCCTGCCCGTCGCGTAGGCGCGGCGCAAATCCTCTTCGCCGACCTCGTGGCCCGCGATCGAAACTTCGACGTTAATGGTCCGGCTCTGCGGCTGACCGCACGAAATGCCGACGATCGCGTCTTTCAGCGTAACGCCCGCCATCCGCTCGGCCTGCTCAACCGCGACACGGATGGACTCCTCGGCCGCCACGATGTCGACCACCGTCGCCCCGCGCACGCCGCGGCTGGCATGATGCCCGACGCCCATGACCTTAAGCTGGGGCTCGGCGCCTTCGCGCGCCGGCAAAACCTTGACGATGAAACAGGCCACTTTGGTCGACCCGACGTCCAGCGCAGCGATAATCCCGCCTTTGTGCGAGCGCTGTCCTTTCGCTGTCCGTCCCTTGCCGATCCCAATGACCATCAAGTTTCCCTGCCGCCGGCGGGCCGCGCCGGTGTAATCAACGGCGACCCTGGCGGCAGCTTGACGATGAAGCGGTCCGGATAGCGAAGATCTATCGCTGTAATGTCCCGCGCGAGAATGTTCTCGTCACGTTCGAGCCGGACCAGCTCTGCCAAGGCCGCTTCCGCGCCTTCCTCAGGCAGACGTACTTCAACTGCGTTATCAAGCCGTAAATCCCAACGTCTTTCACCCACTCGCACGGCAACTTTCACACGTGACTTTAAGTTCGGTTGCGTCGCAACAAGCTTCAAGAGCGAGGCAACGGACGTCTCCGCACCAGGTCCGACGACCAGCGGCAGCTCTGCAAAACGTTCCGGATCCTCACCCATGATCGGCCGGCCATCGATGTCGATGACGGTTTTCGCGCCATCCTTCTGCCAAACCGCAACCGGCCTACGCTCGACGATCCGAACTTCGATGCGGTCGGGCCAAACCCGGCGCACCTCGGCCGACTTCACCCATGGCAGCGCCTCGATTCGCGCCCGCGCCTCGTCAACGTCGACATAGAGCATCAGATCGCCACGCTTGATGCCCAGCATCCGCACAATCTCGCGCTGCGCCGTCTCGCTCCGCCCTTCCAGCGTCACCGCGTTAACGGTTAGACCCGCACCCGCCATCCAGCTTTCGCCGGTCGCGCGCGCCTCGGCGATCGCCGCAGACACGTGACCGCCCGAAAACAAGCCGGTCACCAGCACGGCGATGAAGAAAATCCCGATCGCCAAGCCCCAAAGAACCGCCCAGCGCGCCGCGCCAAACGCCGACGACGCCCAGCGCTTCACGAAGCCCTCTTCGCGCCCGCGCTTGCCCTTGGGCTTCGTCCGTGACGCCGTCCGCTTCTTCTTTTTTGGCGGCGGAACGTCGAAATCGTCGTCGTTTTGGGCTGAACCCACTACCGATCGCATGAGGCATCCTCAACCATCCAACGGCAGAGCGCACCGTAGGAAATCCCTTTGTAAGCCGCTTGCTCCGGCGCCAGCGACGTCGGCGTCATGCCGGGCTGCGTGTTCGTTTCCAGAATGATCAGCCGCCCCGGCTCACCCTTCGTGTCGTCGTAGCGCAAGTCCGTCCGGCTCACGCCGCGGCAGCCAAGCGCCACATGCGCGCGAACCGAGATGTCCATCGCCTCGTCGTAGACCCTCTGAGGAATCTTCGCCGGCACGACATGCTCCGACCCGCCTTCGGAATACTTCGCTTCGAAGTCGTAGAACTTCGTCTTGGCGACGATCTCCGTCACGGCAAGCGGCTTGCCGTCCATCACCGCAACGGTGAGTTCGCGACCGGGTACGAATTCTTCCACCATCACCTCGTCACCCAACGTCCATTGCGAGCTCGTCAGCTCTTCCGGCGGACGATTGTCTCCGGGTCTGATAATAAAGACCCCGACACTTGATCCCTGATTAACGGGCTTGATCACGAAAGGCGGCTTGATCGCGGTTTGTTTCGAGACATCGTGCCGCGAAACGACGACATCTTTGACGATGGGCAACCCTGCGCCCCGAAACACCGCCTTCGCGCGCTCCTTGTGCATCGCAACCGCCGACGCCAAGACGCCGGAATGGGTGTAAGGAACCCCCATGATCTCAAGCAGACCCTGAACGCACCCGTCCTCGCCCCACTGCCCGTGCAGCGCGTTGAAACAGACGTCGGGCTTTAGCTTTGCCAGCACCTCCGCAATATCGCGCCCGACATCGATCTCGGTGACCTTGAAGCCTTCATCAGTCAGCGCTTTCGCAACGCCCTTCCCCGTAACCAGACTGACCGGCCGCTCAGCCGACCACCCGCCCATCAAAACCGCGACGTGCCGTTGCTCGCTCATATCTTTCTCCAAGGTTCGAACTAGCCCTTCTCCCGGCACGGGAGAAGGTGGATCGCCGCTTGAGCGGCGAGACGGATGAGGGGACGCTGCGCAAACGCATGTCCCCTCATCAGTCACGCGCCTATGGCGCGCGCCAGCTTCTCCCGCGAGTGGGAGAAGCGCAAGCAACCACAACTACAGCTTCTTCTTCCCGATCCGCTTGATCTCCCACTGCAGCTCGATCCCGGTCGCCGCTTTGACTCTCGCGCGAACCTCTTCGCCCAGCGCCTCGATCTCATCGCCCGACGCGCGGTCGTGATTGATCAGGAAGTTGCAATGCATCGTCGACACCTGCGCATCGCCGCGCTGAAGACCGCGACACCCCGCGCGATCGATCAGCTGCCAGGCCTTCTCGCCCGGCGGATTTTTGAACGTCGACCCGCCCGTGCGGCTCTTGATCGGCTGCGTCGCGGCGCGCGAATCGGTGATCTCATTCATGCGCGCTTCGATCGCGGCCTTCTCGCCCGGCGCCGCCTGAAACAGCGCTTCGATGAAGATGAGATCGTCCGGCACATTGGCCCGGCGATACTCAAAGCCCATCTGCGTGTTGGAGAACCGCACCCGCTCACCCTGGCGATCGAGCGCAACCGCTTCGACCAGCGTGTCCTTGAACTCGCGCCCGTAAGCCCCGGCATTCATCCGAAGCCCGCCGCCGACGGTGCCTGGAATCCCCCGCATGAACTCAAGCCCCGAGAGCGACGCTTCGAGAGCCACCTTCGCCACCGCGACATCCAGCGCTGCAGCACCCGCGCGCACGCGATGCATGCCCTCGGCAGCAACATTCATGAACGCGCGGCCAAGACGAATGACGACACCCTCCACCCCGCCGTCGCGCACGAGCAAGTTCGACCCGACGCCAATCACCATCAACGGCACGTCCGCCGGCACATCCTTCAGAAACGCCGCCAGATCGTCGGCATCGGGCGGAATGTAGAGCACCTCCGCCGGACCGCCGGCGCGAAACCAAGTAAGATCCTTGATCGCCGCGTTCGCCGCGTACGGCCCCTTCACGCGCGGAAGCCGCGCGATCAGGCCGCCGCCTGAAGCCGCTTCCGTCCGCATCTCTATCGCTTGCTTTCGCTCAAGGCTTGCAGCTGACCCGGCAATTGATTGGCCCAGATCGTGATCGAGCCCGCGCCAAGGCAGACCACATAGTCGCCCGGCCGCGCCAACTCCGAAATCACTTTCGGCAACTCCTCCGGCGACTGCAGCGCAATCACATTGCGATGTCCGTGCGCGCGCATACTCTCGACCAGCGTATCGCGCGAAACACCCGGCATCGGCTGCTCGCCCGCCGGATAAACATCCGACACCACGACCGTGTCCGCGCCATGCATGCAGGTCGAAAACTCTTTGAACAGATCCTTGAGCCGCGAATAGCGGTGCGGCTGCACCACCGCGATCACCCGCCCCATCGCCACCTGCCGCGCCGCCTTCAGCGCCGAGAGAATCTCGACCGGGTGATGCGCGTAGTCGTCGATCACCGTCACGCCGTTCCAAACGCCGGTCTTCGTAAAGCGCCGCTTCACGCCCTCAAACTGCGCCAGCGCTTCGCGCACCGTTACGTCCGGCACGCCAAGCTCGCGCGCGACCGCAATCGCCGACAGCGAGTTCTGCACGTTGTGCTCGCCGGGCATCGGCAACGTCAGCCCCGCGAGTGTACGCGACCCACCCTTCACGCGATCCGACAGCAACACGTCGTAATGCGAAACCCCACCTTCAAAGCGCACATTCACCGCGCGCACGTCGGCCTGCGGACCGTAGCCATAGGTGATCAGCCGCCGGTCGCTTACCCGCCCGATCATCGACTGCACCTCCGGATGATCGATGCAGAGCACCGCAAACCCGTAGAACGGAATGTTCTCCACGAACGTATCGAACGCCCGCTTCAACCCCTCGAAGCCTCGGTAGTGATCCAAGTGCTCCGGGTCGATATTCGTCACGATCGCGATCGTCGCCGGCAGTTTGACGAACGTACCGTCAGACTCGTCCGCCTCGACAACCATCCAATCGCCTTGGCCGAGTCGCGCGTTCGTCCCGTACTTGTTGATGATCCCGCCATTGATCACGGTCGGATCGAACCCGCCCGCTTCGAGCAGCGCCGCAACCATCGTCGTCGTCGTCGTCTTGCCGTGCGTGCCCGCGATCGCGACCGCACTCTTAAGGCGCATCAGCTCAGCCAACATCTCGGCGCGCTTGACCGTCGGAATCTGCCGCGCCCGCGCCGCCGATAGCTCGGGATTGTCGGCCTTCACAGCCGACGAATAGACCACGACCGCGGCCTTCCCCAAATTCTCCGCCGCATGACCGATCGAAACATCGATCCCTTGGCCGCGAAGCCGTTTGACGTTCGCGCTATCCGCCGCGTCCGAGCCCTGAATTTTGTAACCGAGATTGTGCATCACTTCCGCGATGCCGCTCATCCCGATGCCCCCGATGCCGATGAAATGCAGCGGTCCGATTTGCAAAGAAAGACGGCTCATGAGGGGCCGTAAACTCCCGGAGAAAGAACGTTATGAGCGCGCCTTCAGCCCGCCGACCTCTTCAACGAGATCGGCAAGCCGCGAAGCGGCGTCTCTTCGCCCTAGGCTTAGCGCTTTCGCCGCCGCGGCCTCAAGCAGAACCGGGTATTCCGCCAATTCTGTGACCTTTGCCGCAAGCATATCCGCCGAAAGTCCGGCCTCCTTAAAGGTCCACGCGGCCCCGGCATCGGCCAGCTGCCCGGCATTGACGGTCTGGTGATCGTCCATGGCGAAGGGATACGGGATCAGGATCGACGGCCGACCAACGGCGCAAAGCTCCGTCACAGTCGAGGCACCGGCCCGGCTGATCACGAGGTGAGCCGAGGCCAAGCGCTCCCCCATGTCGGTAAAGAACGAGGCCAGCGTCGGGGTCAGCCCTATAGCCGCATAGCGCGCCTTCGCCGCCTCCAGATCCTCCGGCCGGCACTGCTGCGTGAGGTCAAGCCGTTTGCGCAGCGCCTCCGGCAGCTTCGCAATCGCCTCCGGCACCAGCGTGGCGAACACGCGCGCCCCTTGGCTCCCACCGAAGACCAACAGGTTGAACCGCCCATCCGACGCCGGCTTCGCGAACGGTCGCGCCGCCGCAATCACCGCTGGCCGCACCGGATTGCCCGTTACCGTCACCAGCGGCTGCAGCACCGGCTCAAGATGGGTGAGCTTCTCGAACGCCGCCGCGATCTTCGTCACCGACGGCGAGAGCCACCGATTGACCCGGCCCAGTACAGCGTTCTGCTCATGAATGACGCACGGCAACCCGCGCCGCGCCGCCGCAAACATCGTCGGCAACGCCGGATAGCCGCCGAAGCCGACAACGACGCTGGGCTTCACCCGCCCCAACTTGAAAAACGCCGACACTGCCCCGCGCGCGAGCCGCGCAACTGCGAACGCCTTACCGACAGCGCCGCGCCCCGCAAACGTCGCCGAGGGTACCGTCACGATCTGCGCCTGCGGAAACGTCTGCGCGTAGTTCTGCCCGCGATCGTCCGTCATCAGCACGACGGCGACACCGCGCTTTGCCAACTCCTGAGCCAGCGATTGCGCCGGGAATATGTGTCCGCCGGTTCCGCCGGCCGCGATGACAACGGGGCCCGCCATCACCAACCTCGCTGCGATGCCGTACGCCGCCGCGTCAGCGCGAGCAGCATCCCGATCGTCAACGCCAAAGCGAGCATCGAAGAACCGCCGTAAGATACGAACGGCAATGTCATGCCCTTCGCCGGCAGCAAGCTCAAACTGACCGCGATATTGATCACGGCCTGCAGCCCGAATGTCAGCGCCAACCCCGACGACGCCAACTGCACGAAATGATCGCGCTCATCGAGCGCGTTCCGCAGGGTCCGCGCAATGATCACCCCGAACAGCACGAGCAGCACGGTGCACGCCGCGAGCCCGAACTCCTCACCCGCAACCGCAAAGATGAAATCCGTATGCGCGTCCGGTAGCACGAACTTTACCGAGCCCTCGCCCGGCCCAACGCCGCTGAACCCGCCCTGCACGAACGCACTGAGCGCCGTGTTCACTTGATACGTGTCGCCCTGATCGCTCCAGAACCGGTCGATGCGGCTTGCCACATGCGGCACGAACGAGTACGCCCCGACGCCACCGGCAACCGCAACGCCGCCGAAGCCCGCGAGCCACTGCCAGGGCATGCCACCCAGGAAGAACAACCCCGCGCACACCAGCGTCAACAACATCGTCTGCCCAAAGTCCGGCTGCAGCACCAACAGTGCAACCACCAAGCAATAGAGCCCCGCCGCGATCAGCATCCCCGGAAACCCCGGCGTACGATTGCTCTCCGCCAACGCGGCCGCCGCCAGCACAACGAACGCCGGCTTCACGAACTCAGACGGCTGCAGTGAGAACGGCCCAAACGTCAGCCACCGATGCGCACCCTTGATCTCAGGCCCGATGAACAGCGCCGCCACCATGAGCAGCATCGAGATGACAAACGTCGCGAGTGCCAGCCGCCGCACATCGCGCGGCGTTGCCAGCGAAACAACCACGATCGTGATCAATGCCGGCGCGACGAAACTGAGCTGCCGATAGACAAAGTAGAACGGCTCAAGCCCGATCCGCCCCGCCACCGCAGGACTCGCCGCCAACGTCAGCAATACACCGGAGACGATCAGCGCCGTAATCGACGCGAGCGACCAACGGTCGACCGTCCACCACCAGTTGGCGATCAAGCTTCGGTCGGTGCGCGAAAGCAACGCCATCAGGCCGCCCCCCGCAACCGGGCCTCATCGGCGATCAGGGCAAAGACGCGTTTGAACTCATTGCCGCGATGCTCGTAGTCGCGAAACTGATCGAACGACGCGCACGCCGGCGAAAGCAAAACGACCGGCTCGCTCGGCCCACCAGCCGCGTCCTTCGCCGCCGCCCGCATCGCGGCCTCCAGCGTCCCAGCCTTGGTGACCGTCACCTTACCGCTCAACGTCGTCGCGAACGAATCCATCGCATCGCCGATCAGATAAGCGTGCTTCATGCGCGGGAAGAACGGCGCGAGACTCTCGATCCCGCCCTCCTTCGCCTTGCCGCCGGCGATCCAGTAGATTCCATCCTCGTAGCACGCGAGTGCACGCGCCGCCGCATCGGCATTCGTCGCCTTGGAGTCGTTGACAAAGCGCACGTTGCCGACTTGGCCCACCAATTCGATGCGATGCTCCAATCCGGGAAACGAAGAGATCACGCCCGCGATCTCGCTCGGGTCCTTCACCAAGGGCCGCACCGCCGCATAGGCGATCGCCGCGTTTTGCCAATTGTGCGCGCCGGGCATATGCGTCAGCGTCTTGAGGTCGCGCACCTCGCGCGACGTCGTGCCCGTCGCGTCGTAGAGCTTGCCGTCGAGCACGAAAATCCCGCGCCCCAGCACCTTGCCGACCGAAACCGGCGTCACCGCAATCCCGCTGCGCGATGACAGCCGCGTGCAAATTTCGGACGAGAACGCGTCGTCGACGCCGATCACCGCATGATCGCCGCGCCCCTGATGCCGAAAAATGTTAGCCTTGACCGCGGCGTAGTTCTCCATCGTGCCATGCCGATCCAGATGATCGGGCGTGATGTTGATCAACACCGCAACGTCGGGCTTCACCGACGGCGTCAAGTCGATCTGATAGGAACTCATCTCGATCACATAGGCCCGCCGCGGCGTCGGCGGCGCCAGATCGAGGATCGCAGTACCGATATTGCCGCCGACCTCCGCATCGAAGCCCAGCCGTGACAGCAAATGTCCGATCAACGCGGTCGTCGTCGATTTGCCGTTCGTACCCGTGATGCAAACGATCTTGGGCTGAATCTGATCGCCCTCCGGCCGAACCGCGCGGAAGAACAACTCGACGTCGCCGATAATCTCTGTTCGGGCGTTCTGCGCTTTGATGACGAAGGGATGCGGCTTCGGGTGCGTCAGCGGCACGCCGGGGCTGAGCACCAGCGCGGCAATTCCGTGCCAATCGACATCGTTGAGATCATGCACCGCGATGCCGGCGCGCTGCGCCGCTTCGCGGGCCGCCGGTTTATCGTCCCAACTCACGACCGAAGCGCCCCCCGCCATCAACGACCGCGCCGCCGAAATACCGGAGCGCGCGAGTCCGAAGATGGCAACGGTTTTGCCTTTGAAGGAGTAAACCGGGATCACGGGGTCACCTGATCTTCAACGTCGCAAGACCGATCAGCGCCAAGACCACCGCAATGATCCAAAAGCGGATCACGATAGTGGGCTCGCGCCAACCCAGCTGCTCGAAATGGTGGTGGATCGGCGCCATCTTAAAGACGCGCTTGCCGGTCAGCTTGAACGAGGCGACTTGCACGATCACCGAAACCGCTTCCAGCACGAACAAGCCGCCGATGATGCCGAGCACGATTTCGTGCTTCACCGCGACCGCGATTGTACCCAACATGCCGCCAAGCGCGAGCGAACCGGTGTCGCCCATGAACACCATCGCCGGCGGCGCATTGTACCAAAGGAAGCCAAGCCCCGCCCCCAACATCGCCCCGCACACAATCGCAAGCTCACCGGTACCGGGCACATAAAGCAGCTGCAGGTACGTCGTGAAGTCGCTGCGGCCGACGATGTAAGCGATGATCGCAAAGCTCAACGCTGCGATCATCACCGGCACGATCGCAAGCCCGTCGAGCCCGTCGGTCAGGTTCACCGCGTTCGACGCCCCGACAATCACGAGGATCCCGAAGATGATGAAGAACGCACCCAGGGGAATCACGAGGTCCTTCAGGAACGGCAGCGCGATCGTCCCCGAGAGTTTTGCCGCCTCCGCGCCGCCAAGCCTGCGATGCAATTCCATAATCAAGATCACCGCGGCGATCGAAATCAGCCCCTGAACCAGAAGCTTGAAACGCCCCGACACGCCGGCCGACGAACGCTTCGTCACCTTTAGATAGTCATCCCAAAAGCCCAGCATCCCAAAGCCGAGCGTGACCCCCATCACCGCCCACACATAAAGATTCGAAAGATCGGCCCAGAGCAACGTCGAGATCGTGAGCGCAATCAGGATCATGAACCCGCCCATCGTGGGCGTACCCTTCTTCTCAAGAATATGGCGCTGCGGCCCGTCCTCGCGGATGGGTTGCCCGCCCTTGCCCTGCTTGAGCTTGAGCCAGCGGATCAACGGCGGCCCTATCACAAACGCAATAATCAGAGCCGTCGCCATAGCGCCGCCCGTGCGAAACGTGATGTAGCGGAAGACGTTGAAGACCGGGATCTGGTCGGCAAGGGGGACGAGATAGTGGTAGAGCATAGGACCCCGCTTATTATGACTGTGTCGAGAGAGCGCGAAGCGCCTCGACCACGACACGCATTTTTGAACCGTATGAGCCTTTGATCATGACGACGTCGCCGGCCCGAACCGCGCCCGCAACCGCTTTGGCGATGTCGGACGACGTGCCTGCATAACCGCCGCGCTGGCGCGGGGCAATCGCCGGCCAAAGATGATTCATGAACGCACCGCTCGCAAAGACAAGGTCGACGCGATTCTCAGCCAGCGGTTTTGCCAGGCCCGCATGCAGTTCTGCCGCCGTCGGCCCCAATTCCAACATGTCGCCCAGAACCGCGATCCGCCGCCCGCCCGTCCCCGGCTTGGCGCGGCCCAGCGTCGCGATGGCTGCCGCCATCGACAGTGGGTTCGCGTTGTAGCTCTCGTCGATCAGATCGAACGCCCCGTTCGCCGTCACGATTCGTTGCCGCGCACCGCGCCCCGCAAGCGCGCTCAGGCTCGCCAAGTCACCCGCCGCACGCTCCGCATCCGCGCCCAACGATGCAATGACGGCGAGCACACCTAAGCTGTTCAAGGCCCAGTGCTCACCGGGCACGCCAATCCGAAAGGCGACACGCTTCCCAAACAAACTGGCCGTCGCCTCCGAGCCGTCTTCGTCGAGCTTAAGCGAAAGCAACCGCACATCGCACGTCTCGCCGCGCCCGAACGTGATCAACTTCGACGGCCGCGCTTTCGTCGCATGGCCCTTCAGCCGCTCCGTCCACTCGAGATCGCCGTTGATCACCGCAGCGCCGCCGGGCTCCAGCCCCGAAAAAATCTCGCCCTTCGCGTCGGCGATCCCGGCGACCGAGTCGAAATGCTCAAGATGCACGGCCGCCACCATCGTCACGATCGCGACGTGCGGTCGAACCTGCGCGGTCAGCGGCGTGATCTCGCCGGCATGGTTCATCCCGATCTCAAACACGCCGTACTGCGTGTCGAGCGGCATCCGCGCCAGCGACAGCGGCACACCCCAAAGATTGTTGTAGGACGCCGCCGACGCATGCGTGCGCCCTTGCAGGCTCAAGAGATGGCGCAACGCTTCTTTCGTGCTCGTCTTGCCGACACTGCCCGTTACCGCCGCAACGCGCGCCTTCACCGCGCCACGCCGCCCCCGGCCCAGCCCCTCAAGCGCCGCTTGCACATCGCCAACCTTGATCAGCCTCTCGGCGGACACGCCCGCCACATCGCGCGACACCAGCGCTGCGGCCGCGCCACGCGCCAGCGCGTCGCCGACGAAATCATGCCCATCGCGCACATCTTTCAGCGCCACGAAGAGGTCCCCATTCTCCAGCGTCCGCGTATCGATCGAAACGCCCGTGATCTCGCCGTCGCGCGCCGCCGACCCACCGGTCGCCTCAGCCACATGCTTCATCGTCCATAGCGCGCTCATGCTCTATCCCTTCGTTCGCGCGATGACGGCGCGAGCCTCTTCCGCGTCGTTGAAGTGCCGAACCTCGCGGCCCACGATTTGACCCGTCTCATGCCCCTTGCCGGCGATCACCACAACGTCGCCGCGCTCGGCACCCAAGATCGCCGCTTCGATCGCCTTCGCCCGGTCGCCGATCTCCTGCGCTCCAATAGCACCTTGCAGCACCGCGCGCCGGATCGCCGCCGCATCCTCGGTCCGCGGATTGTCGTCCGTCACGATCACCCGATCGGCGAGCGTTTTCGCCGCCGCCCCCATCAGCGGCCGCTTGCCCGGATCGCGATCGCCGCCGCACCCCAACACGACCCACAGCTTCTTCGCCGTGTGCGGCCGAAGCGCCCTCAAGATCGTTTCGACCGCATCCGGCGTATGAGCGTAGTCGACATAGACGGGAACCCCTGAAGCCGCGACGCCCACCTTCTCAAGCCGCCCCGCCGCGCCTTCGAGCTTGCCGAGCGCGTCGAACACCGCACCCGCATCGGCCCCAAGACCCAACACTAGCCCCGCTGCAATCAACGCATTCGAAGCCTGAAACGCACCCGCCAACGGCAACGCCACGTCGTACGCGCGACCCGCAAAGGTCACCGACAAGTGCTGCCCATCGCCACGCGGTTCACGCTTGACGATGTGCAGCTCGCCGCCGCTCTCGCCAACCCGGATCAAGCGCTGCCCGCGCGCGCGCACCACCCGCTCGAACGACGGCGCACTCGGGCTATCGCCGTTGATCACGGCCACACCATCCGGCGGCAACACATCGCCGAACAGCCGCAGCTTTGCCTGCTCATACGCCTCGAATGTCTCGTGATAGTCGAGATGATCGCGCGTGAGATTGGTGAACCCCGCCGCCTTCAGCTTCACGCCATCCACGCGATACTGCGCCAGCCCATGGCTCGACGCTTCGAACGCCACATGGTCGACACCCTCATCGACCAGGCCCGCCAGCAAGCGATGGATCTCAACCGGATCGGGCGTCGTGTGACTGAGCGGCTGCGTCCCCTTCGGTGACGCGACACCGACGGTGCCGAAGCTCGCAGCCTTATGCCCCAGCCGCGTCCAAATCTGCCGAACGAAAGACGCGATGGAAGTCTTCCCATTCGTGCCCGTCACCGCAACGATCGTCGCCGGCTGGCGCCCATAGAAGCGCGCTGCAATTTGAGCTAGACGCTGGCGCGGATTGCGATCGACGATCAAAGCGGTCGCGCCCGCCGCCGCACGCACGGCCTCGTTTCCCAAGACCGCAACCGCACCCTTCGCGATCGCATCCTTCACGAACGCAGCGCCATCCAACTTCGCGCCCGGAAGAGCAGCGAAAAGATAGCCCGCTTTCACCGCGCGGCTGTCGGAGGTTACGCCAAGAATCTCCGGGTCGGCGCCTGCAACAGTCGGAACAAGGGCGCTAAGTCGCATGGGCTCAATGCAAGTCCTCATACGATGCCATGGTGGTGGGAGCGCCCGCTTTCGGTTCGATCGGCGTCACGGGCACGTTGAGCATCGGCGCAATACGCGCGATCACTTTGCCCGCCGTCGGCGCCGCCGTCCACCCCGCCGTGGCGAAGCCCTCGGTCTCGGCCGTCGGCTGCGGTCGGTCAAGCACGATCAGCACCAGATAGGACGGCTTGTTCGCCGGAAACACGCCCATAAACGAGGAAAGCAGGAGCTTATGCGCATAGCCGTTGGCCGAAGGCTCCTCGGCCGTCCCCGTCTTGCCGCCGACCGGATAGCCCGGAACGTCGGCCTTAGAGCCTGTGCCCTGCGTCACAACCATGCGCAACAATTCGCGCATCTGCGCACTGGTCTGTTCGCTCACCACCCGCGTGAACGGCACCACGGCGTCGGGCGCGCGCTTAATCAACGTCGGCTTGATCAGCTTGCCGCCGTTGACCATCGCCGCACTCGCCATTGCCACATGCAAGGGCGTGATCGCGATGCCGTGCCCATAGGACACCGTCATTGTCTCAAGCTCGCCCCACTGCTTCGGCAGGATCGGCGAGCCGACTTCCTTGATCTCGCTTAGCACCGGCGTCAGAAGCCCAAGCTTGCCCAGGAACGCGCGCAGCGTCGGCGTGCCGACCTCAAGCGCCATCTTCGCCGTGCCGATATTCGACGAATGCACGAACACCTCGGGCAGCGTCAGCAACCGGTTCTCCGGATGAAAGTCCGAGATCGAAAAATTACCATAGGTGATCGGGTTCGTCGCATCGAACTGCGAGGCGAACGTCATCTTCGCCGAGTCGAGCGCCATCGCCGTCGTGAACGTCTTGAACGTCGAGCCCATCTCGAACACGCCAAGCGTGACGCGGTTGAACAGCGCGTCCTTCGCCGCCTGCCCCGGCTCGTTAGGATCGAAATCCGGCAACGACGACAGCGCCAAGATCTCGCCGTTCCCGACATCCATCACGACGCCGGACGCCGCGCGCGCACCAAACGTCGCCATCGCCGACGCAAGCTCGTCGCCAAGCGCGTGCTGAACCCGAACGTCGAGCGACAACTCGACCACGCCGCCGCGGTTGCGCTTCTCAAGGATCAGGTCTTCCGCTCCGCGCTCGACGCCCGCCAATCCATGATTGTCGACGTTTACATAGCCGAGCGCATGCGCCGCCGTTCGCCCGTTCGGATAAACCCGTCGTGGCTCCGAGCGAAAGTGCAAACCCGGAATGCCGAGCTGCCGCACAGCCTCCTGCTGACGCGGCGGCACATCGCGCTTGATCCAAACGAAAGCCTGCCGGGTCGCAAGCCGCTTCGTGAGTGCCGCACCATCGACGCCCGGCACCGCCGCCGCAAGCGCCTGCGCCGTCTCCGCCGGATCCCAAATGACCCGCGCGTCGGCATAGAGCGATGCTGCCTGCAAATCCGTCGCCAGAATTTCGCCATTCCGATCGACGATGTCGGCACGGAAATAGGACACGTCGTTCGTGGCCCGCGCAACCTTGCGCTCTGCGCCCTCGCGCAGCATCGTGACTTCAACCAGGCGTCCGAACAGAATCGCAAACACCACCGCGAACCCGCCAAGCGCGAACATCAGCCGCCGGCGCGTCCGCGCCATCGCGGCCTTCGCCGCTCCGTCAAGCGTGATCCGATCTTCGTAGCTCACGGTGCCGCCTTTGGAATCTCGGGCTTGAACCGCGGCCTCGGCGCGTTCGGCACGATCTTCGAAGGCAAGTCGCCCGCTTCGATCACGGTCGGCTGCGGTGCTGTCGAACCGCGCGCCGGCAACGACGCCAGCACCACGATCTGCGCCGCCGCCGTCGGCATGAGGGACAAATGCTGACGGGCCAGCGTCTGCAACCGCTCGGGCTGATTGAGATAGGACCATTCCGCCTTCAACACGCGAATGGCCTCTTGCTCTTGCGCGATCTGAACTTTGGTCTCTTCGAGCTGGCGCTGCGACGCCTTCACGCGCGCGACGCCGTTGTAGAGCTCGAAGCTGACCAGCACGAGCAACGCAACCGCCAAGAAACTCGCAAACCGAATCATGCCCGCACCTCAGGCAACACGCCGGCCTTGATGGCGTCGAACGGAATAGCCGGCGCCGACGTGCGCACACCAAGACGCAGCTTTGCCGACCGCGACCGCGGATTGCGCGACGTTTCAGCTTTGCCGGGCACCACCGCGCGCTTCACCTTCAAATCGAACGACGCCGTCGGCCCTGCAAGGTTCGCAACCGGCATATGCCGCGAAGCCTGTGCAACATGCCCGGAGCGTTCCGTGAAGAAGCGCTTCACCATCCGGTCTTCCAGCGAATGGAACGACACGACGACAAGCCGCCCGCCCGGCTTCAGCAGTTGCTCCGCCGCCGCCAACGCGCGCGCTAGTTCGCCCAGCTCGTCGTTCACATAGATGCGCAGCGCCTGAAACGTCCGCGTCGCGGGGTTGATCCCGTTCGGCGGCCGCCCGATCGCCTTCGCGCAAATGTTCGCAAGCTCCAGCGTCCGCGTGATCGGTGCCTTCGCCCGCGCCGCCACGATCGCGCGCGCAATCGCATGCGAGCGGTCTTCCTCGCCATAGACATAGAAGATTCCGGCCAACGCCTGCTCGCTGTAGGAATTCACGATCCCCGCGGCTGAGATCCCGGTCGACCCCATGCGCATGTCGAGCGGCCCGTCGCTCTGAAACGAAAACCCGCGCTCCGCCTCGTCGAGCTGAAACGACGAGACGCCGAGATCGAGCACGATCCCGTCGACCGCATCGATGCCCTGCGCCGCCAGCAACTCCTGCATGTGCCCGAACTGACCTTGGATCAGCGTCAGCCGATGCGGAAACTCGCGCGAGATTTCCCGCCCGCGTTCGATCGCCGACGGATCGCGATCGATCCCGATCACGGCGCACTTCGCCGCCCGCAGGATCGCCCGCGCATAGCCACCGCCGCCGAACGTCCCGTCGACGATGACCTCGCCCTCGCGCGGCGCCAGCGACGCCACGACTTCTTCAAGTAGAACCGGAATGTGCCACGTGTCGCTCATGAGACGGCACCGCCGTTGCGCGGCCGCAACTGCCCACGCCGCTCCGCCGTCGCGCGCCGCGCCTGCACCTTGCGCAGCTCAAGCGCGCGCGGTTCCCAAACTTCGAAATAACCGCCCTTACCAACGAACGCCGCGGACTCGTCCAGCCCGGCATGACGCATCAAGTCGTCCGGCAAGCCGACGCGGCCTTCGGAATCCAAACTCACCTCGACCGTGTCACCGAGCAGCGTGTAGGCGAAGTCGTCGTGCGCTTCGCTCGAAGGATCGTGTTCGTCCACCATGGCATAGAGCCCAGCCATCCATTCGCTGCCGCCCGCGACGATCGCAGGACCGGAGGTCGACGCGCGCACGAAGATCGAACGCGAGTCTTGGCCATCCAAGACTTCGCGGAATTTCGCCGGCACCGACACGCGCCCTTTCGCATCGATCCGGTTCACGAATGTCGACAGGAACGGCCGCGACAATTTCATTGCCGCACCCCGTGCCTTAACGAAGGACACACGGTTTTCGCCACAATCTACAACCCCAAATCCAGCGTGCCCCAGCCGCAACGGCTCCCAAGACCCGCCGGTCTACCCAAGAGCATATGGGATATCATGGGCAAGCATGGGCGTCAACGACACTTCACCCAAATCCTCAAGCATTTCCGCGTCGTTTCATGGGCGAATACTAAGCAACCGCGCGCTCGCCCAGTCGAGCTTCATTCCGAACAAATAAAGAACAAAGATGGCGACTTTTGTGGTCCGGAAGCCTCACCACCCCACATGTCGTGATTCGATTGAGCCAGAGGGCCTATAAGCCGGGTTCTGTCCCTCCCGTTGCCGGGATTGGATGACCATTCCTCTGGGACGCCCGTTGCCGGACGCCTCGCGCAGCCTACCCGGACGACGAGCCTGAAGCAGCCCAAATGCCGTCCCTATTTGGCCTTGCTCCTGGCGGGGCTTGCCGTGCCGCTCTCGTTACCGAGAGCGCGGTGCGCTCTTACCGCACCGTTTCACCCTTACCGCGCGAACGCGGCGGTCTGTTCTCTGTGGCGCTATCCCTGGGGTCGCCCCCGCCGGGCGTTACCCGGCGCCATGCTTTCAGTGGAGCCCGGACTTTCCTCCAGAGGCTTGCACCTCCAGCGGTCATCCAGCCCTCTGGCTCAAGACCGATAAGTGGCTACTCAGGCGACGCGGTCAAGCGCGTCGATCAACGCGGCCAAGATCGCCTGTGTCTCGCCATCGGCCACGCCATCGAACCGCGCCGGCCGGAAGTGGCGCTGGAACGCGCCGATGACCGTCGCCGTCCAATCGTCGAACGTGCCGTTCGCCTCGATCCCGTAACCATACTTCGCCAACGCCGCCTGCAGTGCCGTCACCCGTTCGCCCGTGTCGCTATGCCGAAGCACAGCGTCACCCGCCACGGCAGGCTCAACCCAAAGCCCAAGGCCCGCCTGCGCCAATTGCTTCCAAGGAAAGAGTTCCCCCGGATCAGTCTTGCGCCCCGGCGCAATGTCGGAGTGCCCGATCACATTGCGCGCCGGTATGCGATGCCGCGCGACGATCGCAAGGCCGAGCTCGCGCACCGCCGCGATCTGCGCCGCCGGAAATGCGCGATAGCCGAACTCATGCCCCGGATTGACGATCTCGATCCCGACCGAGCGCGAATTGATATCGCTCTCGCCCCGCCAATGCGAAACGCCCGCATGCCACGCACGCATCTCCTCCGCGACATGAGCATAGATCGTGCCGTCCTCGTCGATCGTATAGTGCGAACTCACCCGCGCCGCCGGATCGGTCAACCGCGCCACCGCCGCCGCGCACGACTGCATGCCCGTGTAGTGCATGATCAGAATGTCGGGCCCGCTAACGCCGGCGCGCTCGTTGAAGTTCGGCGAGGGTCGTTCGATGATCTTCACTTGCCCACCTTCAACGTCGCGCTGCCCCGCGCGACGACTTCACCGGCTTCGTTGCGCAGCTCCGCTTCCGCGAACGCGATCGACTTGCCGCGCTGGCGCACCCAGCCTTCGCCGATGAGCGTGCCCACGTCAGCCCGGCCGACAAACGAAGTCTTGAGTTCGAGCGTCACCTGCGGCGTGTTCGGCTCGCGATGGGTCAGCCTGACCGCATGCCCGCACAGCGAATCCAGCATCGCTGCCAAGAACCCACCGAAGATGCGCCCGCCGCGATTGACGAAATTCTCACCCGCCACGAACGACGCCTTCACATAGCCCCGCGCCGCATCCGTTTCGAGCGTCCGCTTGCCCAAAGTCTCGACCGCCGGCGAGTTCGCTTCCATCAGTTGATCCCGCGCTGTTTCTTGATCGCCTCGTAAGCGCCATTGATCGCGGCGAGCTTCTCCGTCGCTAGGCGCACGAACTCCTCCGGCACACCGCGCGCTATCAAACTGTCGGGATGATTGTCCTTCACCAAACGATGATAGGCCCGCTTCAAATCCTCATCCGACGCCGCCGGCTCCACGCCCAAGACCGCATAGGGGTCGTGGTGATCGCGCCCGAAATGCGAGGCGCGCACGCGCTGGAACTGATCTTCCGTGAAACCGAAGATCTCCGACACGTGGCGCAGATACTCAAGCTCACCCGGATGCAACTGCGCGTCCGCTTTGGCGATCAAGAACAAGCTGTCGAGCAAGTCTTCCAGCACGCCGGGCTTGGCCCGGAACAACGACGCCAACTGCTTGGCATAGGAATCGAACCCCGCAACGTCCTGCTTGGCGAGATTGAACAAATGCCCCACATTGGCCTCTTCCTCGCGTGGCACAGGAAAGACCCGCTTGAAGACTTCGACCTCATCGCGCGTGACCGTGCCGTCGGCTTTGGCAAGCTTCGCGGCCAGCGCAATCACGCCGATCGTAAAGGCCACCTCGTCGCGGTCGCGGAACGAGCGATCCGGTCGTTCCTCGCGCACCTCTGAGTCGCGCCGCCGCCGCCCTTCGCGGTCAAGCAGCATATGGCCCGCAACCGCGCCCAGCAGCGCACCGATCGGGCCGCCCAACGTAAAGAAACCCGCCGCCGCGCCCGCTATCTTGCCCCAGATCGACATGCTCAGCCCGTCCTACAAACTTTCTTCATCGAACCTGAATAGGGCGAACATATGACGCCCGAGCGCCGGTGGCATATTTGGATCGATCGCGGCGGTACGTTCACCGATCTCGTAGCGTTAGGCCCCGATGGCCAGATGCGCGCGACCAAGCTTCTCTCCGAAAGCGCTGAACACTACGACGACGCGGCGATTGAAGGAATTAGGCGTTTGCTGGGCCTGGCGCAAGGCGCCGCCCTGCCGCAAGCGGCGATCGCGGAAGTCCACATGGGCACAACTGTCGCGACCAACGCGCTTCTGGAGCGCAAAGGTTCGCGCACCGTCCTCATCACGACACGCGGCTTCCGCGACCAGCTTCGCATCGGCTACCAGCACCGGCCGAAACTCTTCGTTCGCCGAATCGATCTGACTCCGCCGCTCTACGAAAACGTGATTGAAATCGACGAGCGCCTCGCCGCCGACGGCACCATCCTCACACCGCTCGACCGCGCCCAAGCCGAACGCGAACTCAAAGCCGCCCACGCGCAAGGCTTCACGTCATGCGCCATCGTGTTCATGCACGGCTACCGTCACACCGCACACGAACGCGCAGTCGCCGAGATCGCGCGCGACCTCGGCTTCACCCAAATCTCCGTCAGCCACCATGTCAGCCCGCTGATGAAATACGTCAGCCGCGGCCACACGACTGTCGCGGACGCCTACCTGTCGCCGGTACTGCGCGGCTATGTCGATAAGGTGGCAACGCCCTTGGGGCGCGCCGCACGCGACGGGCGCTTGCGCTTCATGCGCTCCAGCGGCGCGCTCGCCGATGCGAACCATTTCTCCGGAAAAGACGCGCTGCTTTCAGGTCCCGCCGGCGGCGTCATCGGCATGGCCGAAACCGCAAAGGCCGCCGGCTTCGCAAAGGTCATCGGCTTCGACATGGGCGGGACATCCACCGACGTCTCGCGCTTCGACGGCCATTACGAACGCATCTTCGAAAACGAACTGAACGGCATCCGCCTGCGCGCGCCGATGCTCGCCGTGCACACCGTGGCGGCCGGCGGCGGCTCGATCTTGTTCTACGAAAACGCCCGCATGCGGGTCGGCCCCGAAAGCGCCGGCGCCAACCCCGGCCCCGCCTGCTACCGCAAAGGCGGCCCGCTCACCGTCACCGACGCCAACATGATGACGGGCCGCATCGTCGCCGACTTCTTTCCGAAAGTATTTGGCCAGAACGCCAACGAACCCATCGACACTACCGTCGTGGCCGAAAGGTTCACCGCGCTCGCCCGCGAACTCAAAACCACACCGCAGGCAGCCGCCGACGGCTTCCTAAAAATCGCCGTCGCCAACATGGCCGAAGCGATCAAGCGCATCTCTATCGCCCAAGGCACCGACGTCAGCGAATACGCGCTGCAATGCTTCGGTGGCGCCGGCGCGCAGCTCGCCTGCCGCGTGGCCGACGCTCTATCCATGCGCACGATCATGATCCACCCGCTCGCCGGCGTGTTGTCGGCCTTTGGCATGGGCTTCGCACAAACCCAAGCGCGCCGCGAACAAGCCGTCGAATGCCCGCTCGATGCCGCCGCTATGCCAACTCTCGAAGCAACCGCCGCAAAACTCGCCGCCGCCGCCATCGCCGAAGTCGAAGCACAAAGGATCGCGCGCTCGTCTGTCGTTGCGCACACGACGCTACACCTGCGCTACCAAGGCACCGACACCGCACTCGCCGTCCCCTTCGGCAAGCTCGATGAAATCGAAGAACGCTTCGCCGACGTCCACCGGGCCCGCTTCGGCTTTTGGGATCAGGGCCGTGCGCTCATCGTCGAAGCCATCGCCATTGACGCGGCCAGCAACATCCAACCACCCACTCTGCCCCGCGTTACCGCCAAGCGCACAGGACCACTCCACCCGCATGCATCAACAACACTTCACGTCGACGGGCAAAACCACAGCGCACCCATCTATCGCCGCGAAGACCTAAACCCTGGCGACACCATCCAAGGCCCTGCCCTCATTATCGAACCAAACTCCACCATCGTCATCGACCCGAACTGGGTCGCGCTCTACCGTGACGACGGCAACTTGGTTTTGAACAAGGTGAGAGCCTCCCCCGCCCTGGCGGTGGAGGGGGACCGCCGTGCTGCGGCGGTGGAGAGGGCCGACCCCGTCCGGCTCGAAATCTTCAACGCGCTCTTCATGTCCATCGCCGAGCAAATGGGCGTGACACTGGAAAAGACCGCTTCCTCGGTAAATATCAAGGAGCGCCTCGACTTCTCCTGCGCGATCTTCGACGCCGCCGGCGACCTGATCGCCAACGCCCCGCACATGCCGGTGCACTTAGGCTCGATGGGTGAAAGCGTGCGCGCGGTGCTGACCCGTCACGCTGGCGGTATGTCGCCCGGCGACGCGTTCGCGCTCAATGCACCCTACGCCGGCGGCACGCACTTACCCGACATCACCGTCGTCATGCCGGTCTTCATGGAAGGCGAACCGCTGCCCGCGTTCTTCGTCGCGGCTCGCGGCCATCACGCCGACATCGGCGGCATCTCGCCGGGCTCCATGCCGCCAAACTCCACCACCGTCGAAGAAGAAGGCGTCCTGTTCCAAGGCGAGCGCATCATGCGCGCCGCCCGTTTCGACGACAAACGTGTCCGAAGCATTCTGAGTTCCGGCGCCTACCCGGCCCGCAACCCCGCGCAGAACATTGCCGACCTCAAAGCCCAGATCGCCGCCTGCATCAAGGGTGCCGACGAACTGAAAGCCCTCTGCGCTGCCCAAGGCCGCGAACTCGTCGCCGCCTACATGGGCCACGTTCAAGACAACGCCGAGGAGCAAGTCCGCCGCGTGATCGGTGCGCTCGACGACGGCGCCTTCGAGCACGAGATGGACGACGGCGCCATCATCAAGGTCCGCATCACCGTCGATCGCGCTGCCCGCAGCGCGACGATCGACTTTACCGGCACCAGCGCGCAGCGGCCGACGAACTTCAACGCCCCACGCTCCGTCACGACGGCGGCCGTGCTCTACGTCTTCCGCTGCTTGATCGACAGAGATATTCCGCTGAACGCAGGCTGCTTGCGTCCGCTCAACATCGTCGTTCCCGAGCATTCGCTGCTCAACCCGAGCTACCCCGCCGCCGTCGTCGCCGGCAACGTCGAGACCAGCCAAGCCGTCACCGACACCCTGTTCGGCGCACTTGGCGTGCTCGCGGCCAGCCAAGGCACGATGAACAACTTCACCTTTGGCAATGAGCGTTATCAGTACTACGAGACAATCTGCGGCGGCGCAGGCGCCGGCCCGACGTTCGATGGCGCGAGCGCGGTTCACACCCACATGACGAACTCGCGCCTGACCGACCCCGAGGTGCTGGAGTGGCGCTTTCCGGTCCTGGTCCGGAGATTTGCCATCCGCGAACATTCGGCAGGCCGCGGCACGCATCGGGGCGGCGACGGCGTCGTCCGCGAGATTGAGTTCCGCGAATCAATGGAGGCGGGCATCCTGTCAACGCGCCGCCGCATTGCCCCATTCGGCATCCAAGGCGGTGAAAACGCCAAGCCCGGCCGCAACGCTATTCGCCGCAAAGACGGCCGGATCGAAGAACTGTCCGGTTGTGCAGTCGCCGCGCTCGAGCCCGGCGATGTTTTTATCATTGAAACGCCCGGCGGCGGCGGGTACGGCAGTACGAGAAAAGCACAAGGCCAAGAATGAACGTCGATCTCTTCGTCGGAACGCTGACGCGCTACTACTCGGCCGAATGGCAAAGCAGCCGCAGCCGGCCGGGCGACCTGTCGCCTTTCGGTCAGCAACAGGCCTCGCGCGATGCCGTTACCGATCCGGTCGAGCTGCAAGGCGTGATCGCCGAGTGGCTTGAAGAAGCGAGCTTCAAGCTCAAAGACCATTTGAAAGAGCCGTTGGCGTGGCAGGAAGGCATGCTGCCACCGCACTTCACCGGCGAACTCGGCATTGCAGGCTTCGGCGGCGCGATCTTGCTGACCGCCTACACGGCCAACCCCCATCTGCCACGCCCGACAGCGTTCATGAAGACCTGGAACAGTGATCCTGCGGTCGACGCCTCGATGAAGGCGGAGAAGAAGGATCCCGTTTGGGAGATCATGAACTGCAGCATCTGGTACCCGATGAACTTCACCTTCGGCATCGGCATGAAAGAACCGAATGGCGCGCCCATCAAGGCGGGATCGATCGAACTTCTCTGGAACGCCCTCGAGTACCTCAATGAGGCCAACTGGGGCGCCAGCGCGACCGACATCGCCGGCTGGCGCGCCCGCAAGCTGAGCGAGACAGACACCTTCGAAACGCAGGCGCAATTCGGCTTCGCCGTCTTCTACGAAATGTGCCGCCTAGCGCGTGAGAACCGCCTGCCGATGAAGCTGCACTATTGACGCCCAAGCGCGCGCCACCCATGTGCTGCCCATGAAAACAATCTTGATCACCGGCACGAACCGGGGTTTAGGCCTTGAGTTCGTGCGCCAATACGCGACCGAGGGTGCACGCATCCTCGCCTGCACCCGCCACCCCGGCGAAGCCCAAGCGCTGCTCGATCTCGCCGCCGCCTCGAAGGGGCATGTCACCGTACACCCGCTCGATGTTTCGTCCGCCGCCTCGGTCGCGCATCTGGCGAACGAAATCGGCGCCGAGCCGATCGATATCTTGATCAATAATGCCGGCGTCTACGGCGGCGACCATCAACGCCCCGGCGACATCGACTACGACGCGTGGATGCGAACGCTGAACGTGAACACGCTGGGGCCCGTTCGCATGCTGGAAACGTTCCGCGGAAACCTAATGAAGAGCCGCGAGAAGAAGGCGGTCGCCATCACCAGCGCGATGGGTTCGACCGCGCGCCACGACGGCAGCGCCCTCATTTACCGTTCCTCGAAAGCCGCCCTGAACAACGCGATGCGCGGCATGGCGCAGGCTCTCGAGGCCGATGGGATTATTGTCGCCTCATTGCATCCTGGGTGGGTGCAGACCGACATGGGTGGCCCAAGCGCAACGCTCACCCCCAATTCGTCCATCAGTGCGCTGCGCAAGATTATTGCGGAGCTAAAGCCTGGGGATAACGGCCGCTTTCTTAACTATGATGGCGCGGAAATCCCTTGGTAACTCAATGCCTTACCGGAACGCACCGGTGGATTTGTTGCACTGCCGTATCGAATTGAGTTGGGCTCTGCGACAAATTGTGCCTAAATCAAGGCACCCTGACGGGAAAGAAGGAGGCGCTCCAAATGGCTGAGCAGCTAAGTCTCATCACAACAGGGGTCGTTTTCGCGTTTCTCGGTGCCATAGTGATGGGAATCCTCTAGAGACGCACCGCCGCGAACGACTGCGGGGAATTCAAAGGGGCCGGAGAGATCCGGCCCTTTTTCAATGCGCGGAACATGACATGGAACTGAGCGCCTTAACCGTACTGTCCTATCTCGCAACCCTCTTCAGTTTGGGCTTGGGCCTCTTCGGCCTGATCCGCCCCGAAGGCGCACTCGATCTCATCGGCCTGCAAAAAGTGCCGGGGCTTGCGCACTCGATCTCCGAAGTCCGCGCGACTTATGGCGGCGTCTTCATCGGTGTCTCGCTCTATCCGCTCGTGACCGGAGAGCCGCACGCGTTCCTGACGCTGGCCTTGGGCTGGCTGCTCGCTGGCGTCTGCCGCCTCTGCTCCGCGCTCTTCGACCGTGCGATGACCCGCTTCAACCTCACCTCGATCGCCTTCGAGTTCGGCGTCGGCGCCCTGATCGCCCTACCCCACATTCTTTGACGGAAACCGTGCCGCATAGGCCTCGAGCGGCAGCATCAACCCGTTCGTGAGATACGCGACCGTGTGATAGAAGCCGGCCAGCAATATCAGCTCCAAAATCTGCTCGTCGGAAAACTCCGCCTTCAAGGCGGGCCACAGCCCCGCGCCGATCGTCGACGTGTCATGCAGTTCGTCCGCGAGCTGGATGATCAACCGCTCGCGCGCGGACCAAACCACATCCACGCCAGGCGCGGTCGTCGCGGCAACCTCGTCCTTCGAAAACCCAACCCGCTCGGCGAACAGCGCGATATGCACGCCCCACTCGTACTCGGAGCCCGTGCGCGCACACGTCCGATCGATCATGATCTCGCGGTCACGCATCGGAAGCGGCCCCTTGTCGAGCAACCCCGCCGCCATGAAGCGCGCGAACGCTCTCTCGCTCCGCGCCAGTGTCGCGAACAACACCAACGGCGGAAGCCCCGGCGGCATCAACCGCTCCAGCGTCCCTTGAACGGCATCGGAAAACGGCGGCTCGGCGGGTGCGATACGTGGTTCGGCCATAACACAGCTCCTGTTGCTACATCTTTTGTAGCACAGCGCCGCTTGCCTTGCTACATAATTTGTAGCACAATGACTCATGGCCAAATCCGCAAAACCCGGAATCCCCGTCCGCGGCTCGACCACCGGCCGCCCGATCATGGCGCTGCTCGATCTCTTAGGTCGCCGCTGGAGCCTCCGCGTGATCTGGGAATTGCACCGCAAGCCGCTCACCTTCCGCGACCTGCAAACCGCCTGCGGCGATATAAGCCCGACGATCCTCAACACCCGCCTCGCCGAACTCCGCGACGCCGACATCATCGCGCAACGCGAAGCAGGTTACGCACTGACCACCGAAGGCGAACGCCTGCTCAAGGAACTACTGGGCCTCCACGACTGGGCCGAACGCTGGGCGAAGCGGCGATAGCTAAGCCGCCTCCGCCTTGCCCGGCACGTAGTTGAGGTTCGGTGCAAGCCACCGTTCCGCCTCCGTCAGCGTCATGCCCTTCCGCTTCGCGTAGTCCTCAACCTGATCGCGCTCGATGCGGCCGACGCCGAAATAGACCGCGTCCGGATGGCTGAAATAGAGCCCGCTCACCGACGACCCAGGCGTCATCGCAAAGCTCTCGGTCAACTCCATTCCCGCGTTCGCGCCGGCATCAAGCACGCGGAACAGCGTCTCCTTCTCAGTATGGTCCGGCTGCGCGGGATAGCCGGGCGCCGGACGAATGCCGCGATACTTCTCCGCGATCAAATCCGCGTTGCTCAAGTTTTCGCCCCGCGCATAGCCCCAAAGCTCGCGCCGCACGCGCTCGTGCGTGTATTCGGCAAGCGCCTCGGCCAACCGGTCGCCCAGCGCCTTGAACAGAATGCCGTCGTAATCATCGTTCGCGCGCTTGAACACCAGGCTCCGCTCGATCTCGCCGTGGCCCGCCGTAACCGCGAACGCGCCGAGGAAATCCCCCACGCCCGTTTCCTTCGGCGCGATGAAATCCGCCAAAGCCAAATTCGGCCGCCCGTCGTCACGCTTCATTTGCTGGCGCAACGTATGGAACGTGCTCAGCACCTTCGAACGCTCCGCGTCCACGTAGAATTCGATGTCGTCGAAGCCGACCGAGTTCGCCGGCCAGAACCCGACCGCCGCCCGCGCCTTCAACCAACCGCCCTCGAAAATGCGCCCAAGCATTTTCTGCGCATCCGCATAGAGCGCCCGCGCCGTCGCGCCGACCTTGTCGTCCTCAAGGATCATCGGATACGTGCCGACAAGCTCCCACGTGCGGAAGAACGGCGTCCAATCGATGTACTTGGCAACGGCCTTCAGATCGATCTTGTCGTAGGCTTTCACCCCAAAGAACCGCGGCACCGGTGGCGTGCATGCTTTCCAGTCGACCTTCATCCGGTTCGCGCGCGCCTCCGACAACGGCAACCGCTTCTCCGGCGACTTCCCGCGTGCATAGCTGGCCGCGATCTTCTCATACTCGATGCGCGTGGCATCGACGAACGCGCCGCGCTGCTCTTTCGAGAGCAAGCTCGACGCCACGCCGACCGCGCGGCTCGCATCCGTCACGTAAACCGTGGCGCCCCGCTTATAGTTCGGCTCAATCTTGACCGCCGTATGCACCTTCGACGTCGTGGCACCACCGATGAGGAGCGGAATGTCGAAGCCAGCGCGCTCCATCTCCGCCGCCACATGGCACATCTCGTCCAGCGACGGTGTGATCAGGCCGGACAGCCCGATGATGTCTGCCTTCTCCGCTCGCGCCGCTTCGATGATCTTCGCCGCCGGCACCATCACGCCCAGATCGACCACGTCGTAGTTGTTGCATTGAAGCACGACGCCCACGATGTTCTTGCCGATATCGTGCACGTCGCCTTTGACCGTCGCCATGACGATCTTGCCTTTGGCCTCGCGCGCCGTGCCGGCCGCGTCCTTCTCCGCATCCATGAACGGCACGAGATAGCCGACGGCCTTCTTCATCACCCGCGCTGACTTCACGACCTGCGGCAGGAACATCTTGCCCGCGCCGAACAGGTCGCCGACGACATTCATACCCGCCATCAAAGGCCCTTCGATCACGTCGAGTGGCCGCTTCGCCTTGGCCCGCGCCTCTTCCGTGTCGGCGACGACGAACTCGTCGATCCCGTGCACCAGCGCATGTTTGATTCGCTCTTCGACCGGCGCCTCGCGCCACGCGAGTGTCTCTTCCACCCGGGCCTCGCCGCTGTTCTTGTAGCGGCCTGCCACATTCAACAACCGCTCCGTCGAATCCGCGCGCCGATTCAACAGCACGTCTTCCACCGCGTCGCGCAGCTCGCCCGGCATGTCCTCATAAACCGTAAGCTGCCCCGCATTCACGATCCCCATGCTCATGCCGGCCTTAATCGCATGATAGAGAAAGGCCGAGTGCATCGCCTCGCGCACCGGCTCGTTGCCGCGAAACGCGAACGAGATGTTCGACACGCCGCCCGACACATGCGCATGCGGCAGTTCCTTGCGGATCCGTGCCGCCGCCTCGATGAACGCATTGGCGTAGTCGTTGTGCTCCTCGATGCCCGTTGCCACCGCAAAGATGTTCGGATCGAAGATGATGTCTTCCGGCGCAAACCCAACTTTATTGACCAGCACATCGTAGGAGCGCTTGCAGATCTCGAACTTGCGTTCCGCTGTATCCGCCTGACCCTTCTCGTCGAACGCCATCACGACGACCGCCGCCCCATAGCGCCTGCACTTCTCGGCGTGCTCGATGAACGAAGCTTCGCCTTCCTTCAAGCTGATCGAGTTCACGACCGGCTTGCCCTGCACGCACTTGAGACCTGCCTCGATCACCGACCACTTGGACGAGTCGATCATTACCGGCACGCGCGCAATCTCGGGCTCCGCCGCAATTAGATTGAGGAAGCGCACCATTGCCTTCTCGCTGTCGAGCAGACCCTCGTCCATGTTGACGTCGATGATCTGCGCGCCGTTCTCGACCTGACCCTGCGCGATATCCAGCGCCTCGTCATACTTGCCGTCGGTGATCAACTTGCGGAACTTCGCCGAACCCGTGACATTCGTCCGCTCGCCCACGTTGACGAAGTTCGTCTCCTGCGTCAGGACGAACGGCTCCAGCCCGGACAACCGCATCTGCTTGGTCAGCGTCGGGACAACCCGCGGCCGATGCGGCTTCACCGCCGCCGCGATCGCTTTGATGTGCTTCGGCGACACGCCGCAGCACCCGCCCACGATATTGAGCAACCCGGCCTGTGCGAACTCGCCGAGCACACCGGCCATATACTCGGGCGAGTCGTCATAGCCGCCGAACGCATTCGGCAAACCCGCGTTCGGATGCGTCGACACCATCGTATCCGCAACGCGCGAGAGATCGGCGACGTACTGGCGCAAGTCCTCTGCACCAAGCGCGCAGTTCAACCCCACCGCAAACGGCTTCGTATGCCGGATCGAATGCCAGAAAGCCTCCGTCGTCTGCCCGGTCAGCGTGCGGCCCGACTTGTCCGTAATCGTCCCCGAAAACCAAATCGGCACGCGAAACCCGACGTCGTCGAACACCAGCTCCGCGGCATAGCCCGCCGCTTTCGCATTCAACGTATCGAAGATCGTCTCGACGATCAGCGCGTCGACCCCACCCTCGACCAGCGCCGCGATCTGTTCTTTGTAGGCCGCAACCAGCTCATCGAACGTGATCGCCCGGAACCCAGGATCGTTCACATCCGGCGACAAGGACGCCGTCTTATTCGTCGGCCCGACGGAGCCCACGACCCAGCGCGGTTTGTCTGCGCTCGAAAACTTGTCCGCGCTTGCCCGCGCCACCCGTGCGGCGGCAACGTTGATCTCCGCACTCAGATGTTCACAGCCATAGTCCGCCTGACTGATCTTCTGCGCGTTGAACGTATTCGTCTGGATGATGTCCGAACCCGCATCCAAGAAGGCATCGTGAATGTCCGTCAACACCGACGGCTTCGTGATCGCGAGCAGATCGTGATTGCCCTTCAGATCATGCGTCAAGTTCGCAAACCGCGAACCCCGGTAGTCGTCCTCCGAGAGCTTGTACGTCTGAATCATCGCGCCCTTGGCGCCGTCGAGCATCAAGATCCGCTCGCGCGCAGCATCGATGAGCGCCTGAAAGCGCGCCGTCCGTTCCGTCTTGTTCATGCCGATGCCGCCGGGGCTTGCGCACGCACGCCCAGTAAGTGGCAGATCGCAAACGTCAGATCCGCCTGGTTCAATGTATAAAAATGAAACGCGTCAAAGCCGTGCCGCCGCAGTTTTTCGACCTGCTCCGCCGCAACCGTCGCCGCAATCAGCTTGCGCGTCTCCAGATCGTCGTCGAGCCCCTCGAACTTCCGGGCCAGCGAATCCGGAATCGAAGCGCCGCACCGCTTCGCCATTCGCACAACGCCCTTGAAGTTCGTCGCCGGCATGATCCCGGGCACAATCGGAATGCGAATACCCTCACGATAGGCCCGGTCCGCAAAACGCAACACGACGTCGGTGTCATAGACGAACTGCGTGATCGCCCGCGTAGCCCCGGCGTCGATCTTGGCTTTCAGAAGCGCGTAATCATGCTCGACCGACGGCGAATCCGGATGCTTCTCGGGATAGGCGGAAACGCTAATTTCGAACGGCCAAATCTTGCGAACGCCCTGAATCAAATCCGGCGTCGTTTCATATCCGTCGGCTATCTGCGCATAGGGCCCAGGCTCCGGCATGTCGCCGCGCAACGCCACGATATGACGCACGCCCGAGCGCAAGTAGTCGCGCACGATCTCGTCGATCGCCTCGCGCGAAGAACCGACACACGTCAGATGCGCCGCCGGCTTCAACTGCGTCTCCGCGAGCATACGCTTGATCGTGGAGTGCGTCCGCTCGCGCGTCGTGCCGCCGGCGCCATAGGTCACCGAGACGAACGACGGATGGAGCGGTGCCAACCGCGCGATGGAACGCCACAACTGCGCCTCCATCTCATCCGTGCGCGGCGGAAAAAACTCGAACGAAACGGCAAGGGACATCAGGCGGCCTCCGCGGTCTTCGAACGCCGCTGCGGCACAGCCGGCGCAACGGCCAGCCACACGACGACAGTCAGCCCAGCATCGCCGCGCGGCGGCAACGTGCGCGTCGCGGCCAGCGACAGCCCGGCCGCCTTGCACCACTGCGATACTTCCTTGTCGGCAAAACCCAAGCGCCGATGTTGATGCTCGTCACGTAAGAACTCGAGCGCATGTGGCGCAAAGTCGACGATGACGAGTTTACCCCCCGGCTTCAAAACCCGCGCAGCCTCCGCCACGGCGTCCGATGGATCCTGCAGGTAGTGCAAGACCTGATGCACCGTGATCAGATCGAAGCTCTGATCGGCATAAGGCAGCTCAAAGAGATCGCCCCGCCGAACCTGCACATGATTGAGCGAAGCGCGCTCAACGCGCGCCCGCGCCAGCGCCAGCATTTCCGTGTTGAGATCGATCCCAACCGCGCGCGAAGCGAGCGGCGACACCAATTCCAGAATGCGTCCCGTTCCTGTCCCCAGATCCAAATAGGACGGAACTGGCGCTCCGCCGACGAGGTCAAGCACTGCGCCTTCGACTTGATCTTCGGGAATATGCAGCGCGCGAATGCGGTCCCACTCGGCGGCGCTTGACGCGAAATAAGCCTGCGCGGATTCCATCCGCTGCCGGCGCACGGCATCGAGCCGCTCCAGATCGCGTGTCAAAATCGCATCGTCCCACGGCAAAAGTTCACTCAATTTCTGCGCGACTACGCGGGCGGGGCCTTCTTCTGCAAGGCGATAGAAGACCCAGCTTCCTTCTTTGATGCGTTCGATAAGCCCGGCCTCGCACATGAGTTTCAGGTGCCGGCTCACGCGCGGCTGGCTTTGCCGCAAAATCTGCGTCACCTCGGTGACGGTCAGTTCGGCCTTGGTAAAAAGCGCCAAAAGGCGCAAGCGGGTCGCCTCCGCCGTCGCCTTCAACCCTGCAAGAACACCATCCAAATTCGCCACGGGCCACGCCTCCATAGCGACACATAAACATATCTTTATATGATGTGCTAGGACAACTTTAGAGTGTATAAATGATCACACTCGCGGCATACGTGCCACAGGGAAAAACATTCAACTTCCTCACGGGATCGTAACCTTATGCCATCATCGTCATGTACCGTATAAGCAATGGGAACGATGATCTGAAGGTTAGCCGGTAGGCGGCATAAGGACATCGGAACCACTTGGTTGGGGTCTAGGACCGTGCGAGGGGCGTGCGGGCCGCGGCCTGATGTGGGTGAAAGGGTAGCGGCGCATGAGCGCGGTTCGTAATTTCTTGGTGGCCATGGCGGTAGGCGCGGTTGCGATGCCAGCCACAGACGCACTTGCGGAAGACGCAAAAGCACCACCGCAGCAGACGGTCACAACCCAACAAGTTCAAGAGGACGACACCAACGACCCGTTCGAAGGTTCGAACCGCTTCTTCTTCGGCGTGAACCAAGTTCTCGACGAACTGCTGTTGCGGCCTGTTGCCGTCGTTTATCGCGCCGTCCTTCCGGACTTCGCACGCAACGGCGTGCGCAACTTCATGAACAATCTGAATTCGCCCGTGATCTTCGCCAACGACTTGCTCCAGGGCGACACCGATCGCGCCGGTGACACGCTGGTGCGCTTCGGCGTCAACTCGACCATCGGGATCGGCGGCTTGATTGACGTCGCGAAAGATCTTGGCCACCCCTATCACGACGAAGACTTCGGTCAGACGCTGGCGGTATGGGGCGTGAACGAAGGTCCGTACTTCTATTTCCCGTTGATGGGACCTTCGAGCGCGCGAGATTTCACCGGGTTTGTGGTTGACCGCGGTCTCGATCCGCTGACCTACGTGAATTGGGGCGACGACGATCTGGAGTACGTTCCGATCGCGCGAACTGTCCTTAATGTGATCGATTTACGTTCGCGCAACATTGAAACGCTGGACGATATCGAGCGCTCGTCGGTTGACTATTACGCCTCGATCCGTAGCCTTTACCGGCAGTCTCGTGCGGATGCTATCCGTAACGGCGCGCCGTCCCAGGATCTCCCGGATTTCGAGTCTGGCGGCGGCATTACATCGCCGTCACCAATTAGCCCCAATCCAGGCGCACAGTAGTCTCATAGGCTGTGACGTAACGGGTTTCAGTCCGCGCAGAATGCGCGGGGGTGAGGAAAGATGAGTTTGTTCGTAATCGCACGACGTGCGTTGTTTTCACTTATTCTGGGCGCGGCCGCGCTGACCTCGGTCGGCACCGCCATCGCCGATCCCGCAGCCGAGCAATTCGCCCAAGGGCTGATCGACCGTGGCGTCGGCATTCTGCGCAACACCAGCGATCCGCAACGCCGCGCAAAGTTCCGCGAGTTCATTTTGCAGTACGCCGACGCCCGCAAGACGGCAATGTTCACGCTCGGCAACTATCGCCGCGGCGCCAGCGATGCCGATCTGGAAGCGTTCGTCAAAGCGTTCACCGACTTCGCGACCGCGGTCTATGAATCGCGCTTGGACCAATACAAGGGCCAAACCCTGAAGGTCGTGGGCTCGATCGACAACAAGCCGGGCGACGTGACGGTCAACATGATCGTGGTCGATCCTTCGGCACGTGAGCCGCTGCGTGTGGCCTTCCGCCTTCTGGGCGGCAACGGCAACTACCGCTTCGTCGACGTGCAAGTCGCTGGCATTTGGCTTTCGGTCGAACAACGCGATCAATTCGCCGGCTTCATGTCGAAGAACGGTGGCAGCGTCCCCCGCCTCACCGCGCACTTGAGCCAACAAGCGCAGCAAATCATGGCGAGCTCAATGCCGCGTTAGGCGCGCCGCAACGGAATGAGAAATGCCCCGCCCGAAACGGCGGGGTTTTTTGTGGCGCTCAGCGAATGCCGCTGTCGCAATCGATCGCGACCCGCACAGTCTGCCCCTGCGCCACGACAGCTTCCGCCTCGCCACAGCGCGGCATCATGCCCTCCACAGCGACGCCGACGGTGTAAGCCCCCGCCGCCACATCAAGCCGAAAGTCGCCATTGGCGTCACTCGTCGCCCGCGCCACAACCGCACCCGACTTGGTCCGCACCACAACCCTGGCGTCCTTGTAGGCCCCGTCGCACGGCACATCGACACGGCAGACCGGCATAATCGGCCCGAGCGTCACATGCCCGGCAATCGTGCCACCAGGACCCGCCTGCCCCACTTCCGCATTGCAGCCCGGCGCACCGAGCGCCACGGCCAAGATCAACCCGAACCGTTTCATCATCACCGCACCAGCTTCTTGTACTTGATCCGATGCGGCACCATAGCATCATCGCCCAACCGGCGCTTCCGGTCGGCTTCATAGTCCTGGTAGTTGCCCTCGAACCACTCCACGTGGCTGTCGCCTTCGAACGCGAGCATGTGCGTCGCGATGCGGTCCAGGAACCAGCGATCGTGGCTGATCACCATCACGCAGCCTGCGAATTCGGTCAGTGCATCTTCAAGCGCGCGCAACGTTTCGACGTCGAGATCGTTCGTCGGCTCGTCGAGCAGCAGCAGATTGCAATGCGACTTCAGCATCTTCGCCAGATGGACGCGATTGCGCTCGCCGCCCGACAGCTGCCCAACCTTCTTCTGTTGATCCAAGCCCCGGAAGTTGAAAGCCGACACATAAGCCCGGCTCTGCATCTGCCGCTTGCCCAACTCCAAAATGTCGAGCCCGCCCGAGATCTCTTCCCAGACCGTTTTCTTCGCGTCCAGCGTATCGCGCGACTGATCGACATAACCCATCACGACCGTATCGCCGACCTTCAGTGCGCCCGAGTCCGGCTTCTCCTGCCCCGTCAGCATGCGGAACAACGTCGTCTTGCCCGCGCCGTTCGGCCCGATCACGCCGACAATGCCGCCCGGCGGCAGTTTGAAGTTCAGATCGTCGATCAGGAGCCGATCGCCATAGGCCTTGTTCAAGCCCGTCGCCTCGATCACCGCCGAGCCAAGCCGGGGCCCCGGCGGAATGATGATCTGCGCCTCGCCGGTCTTGACGCTGCCGGCTTGCGCCAACAAATCCTCGTAAGCCTGAATACGCGCTTTGGACTTCGCCTGGCGCGCCTTCGGGCTGGCCTGGATCCACTCACGCTCGCGCACCAACGTCTTGAGCCGCGCCTCTTCGCCCTTGGCCTCGACGGCCATGCGCTTCTCTTTCTGCTCCAACCATTGCGAGTAGTTGCCTTCGTAGGGGATCCCCTGCCCCCGGTCGAGTTCCAGAATCCAACCCGTGACGTTGTCGAGGAAGTAACGGTCGTGCGTGACCAGCACGACCGTGCCCTTGTATTCCTTCAAATGATGCTCGAGCCAAGCGACCGACTCCGCGTCGAGATGGTTCGTCGGTTCGTCCAACAGCAACAGATCCGGCGCCTCCAACAGCAACCGGCAGAGCGCCACGCGCCGCTTCTCGCCGCCCGAGAGCTTCGACACGTCAGCATCGCCCGGCGGACAGCGCAGTGCGTCCAGGGCCTGCTCGATCTGACTGTCCAAGTCCCACAAGCCTTGCGCATCGATCTGGTCCTGCAGCTTGGCCATCTCGTCGGCGGTCTCGTCGGTATAGTTCGCCGCGATCTCGTTGTAGCGGTCGATCAGCGCCTTCTTCTTGGCGACCGCGATCATGACGTTGCCCATTACGTCCTTCGAAGAGTCGAGCTGCGGCTCTTGCGACAAATAACCGACGCGCGCGCCTTCCGCCGCCCACGCCTCGCCGGTAAACTCCTTCTCCATCCCGGCCATGATCTTCAATAGCGTCGACTTACCCGCGCCGTTCAAACCGATCACGCCGATCTTCACGCCGGGAAGGAAGGACAGCCAAATGTCCTTCAAAACCTGCTTGCCGCCGGGATAGGTCTTGCCCAGCTGCTTCATCACGTAGACGTACTGATAGGAGGCCATGGGACCGCCGTTTCCTTAATGTGTGCTGAGAAGCCGCGATTGCCGGAATTGCGCGCGTTCTAGCGAAGCCGGGAGACCCCGGCAAGGCGCGACAAATCCCCACGCCGCAGTGTTGCCGCGTCGGCGCATTCCCAGGTACATTGAGCAGCCATTCGACCGCGGAATCAGTGATGCTCTCCACCAGAGATCGATCTTCCTTGTCTGGCCTGGGCCGCGTGAGCGCCGGGGACACCGCCCATCTGCATCCCGTGTACGAGTCGTTGGCATGCCTGACCTGCCCCGCCCGCAAAAGCGACATCTGTGGCGGCATGGACGACATCGAAATTCGCGACTTGGCCGGAAGCTCCAACCGCGTGCAATTGAAGCCCGGCGAAACGCTGACCTGGGACGGCGACGCGGCGAAGTATAGCTACGTCGTCACACGCGGCGCGCTTCGCGCCTCGAAGGAAAGCGACGACGGCCGCCGTCAGATTCTCGACTTCCTGTTCGCCGGCCAATTCATCGGCATCCCCGCTGGCCCCGCTTATCACTTCAACGCTGAAGCACTGACCGAAGCGGAAGTTTGCCGCTTCGACCGCCGCAAGCTCGAAGAACTCATGGCAAAGTATCCGGCCGTCGACAAAGGCTACCGCGCGGGCGCCGCGCGCCAGCTTGAGACCGCCTACGACCATGCCTATGCGCTCGGCCGGCGCACGGCTATGGAACGTGTGGCAGCCTTCCTGCTTGACCTGCACGCCTCCCGTTGTCCGAAGACCTCGACCGGCGTTTTGAAGCTGCCCATGACGCGCAACGACATCGCGGATTTTCTCGGGTTAACGCTGGAAACGGTCAGCCGCGCTTTCAGCCGCATAAAGAGTTTGGGGGTGATCCGCCTCCCCTCGGCCCAGGAAGTCGAAATCCGCGACGCCGAGCGGCTCAAGGCCCTTGCGGGCACAAACGGGTTGTGAACACCCTTGCCCGCATCCGAAGCATAGGGTCTCGGGGGACATCATGAGTTACGTCAGCCGCACGCTGGGAAAGAGCGAGCGAGTTCTATTCCTGACGGGCTACCACTGGCTCTACTGGCTGGGTGTGGCGATCCTCGCCGGCCCCTTCATCGCCATCGTGCTCGGCGGTTACCCGTACCAGGCGCGCGAGATCTTCCTGTTGCTCATGACGGTCGTGCCGTTCATGTACGGACTCTACGCGTTCGTCCACGGCTACGCGCTGGAAGTCGCGGTGACGAGCGATCGCTTCGTCAAGAAGACCGGCCTCGTCTCGATCAAGACCGAAGAAGTCAGCCTCGACAAGATCGAGGAAGTGAACATCGAGGAATCGATCATGGGCCGCATCTTCGGTTTCGGCGCCATCCACGTGCATGGCACCGGGGCCGGCGCCATACGCGTCAAGATGATCAACGACCCGGTTCGGCTGCGGCGCGAGATTCAAACCGCGCGCGAGCAGCTCAAGGGCAAGGGCGAGTGACGCTTACCACTGCGTCTTCAACGTAACGAACCCGGCGACCGCATCGCTGCTGGCCTGACCGCCGACGTCTTGCTGGTAGAGCGCGCTCACCTGCAAGCTCGTGCTCTCGCCGAGTAGCGCCGTATAGCCAAGCTCGTAGTCGGTCTCCGGTGTCGTCGAGGCAAGATTGATCACCTCGGTCGTATAGATGATCTCGCGGTCTTCCGTAACGCCGGTCGATGCCGTCACGATCGCCGAGCCGCCCGTGATGTGCAGCGGACGCGAAATCGCAAAGCCCATCGTGTCGCTCTTGCCGAACACGCCGCGCTTAGCGACCGCGACGCCATACGCCTCGGACTCAATATCCGAGAAGCTCTGGAACAAGCCGCCGGCAACGGGATTGGCCTCCGTCTGACCGCGGCTCCACGAGGCGCTGAGCACCCAATCGTCGCCAAGATTGGCGCGCGCCCCGAACCCGACCGACGTCGTTGCCGCATCGGCCGTCAGCGCCAGCGCGCCCTGCTCTTGCGAGCCGAGCAAGCTGTTCTCTTCCGTCGTATAGGCGAGGTTCAAGCCCGCCACACCCCACGAAGCGAAGCGCCATGTCATCGCCGCCATCGTATTCTCGGCCGCGCGCTGGTGGGTCATGTCTTGCGCCAGATAAGCCTGCGTCTCGTCCGCCGTTAGCATCCCGTCGGCAAGATACGCGTTGGTCGCCTCGTCCGTTGCCGCGTGACCCGCAGTGAAGCTGAGCCCGTCGCCGAGCGCCACGCTGCCCGCCAGGAACGTCGACCCGTCGGTCAGCGCCATGAACGGCGAATTCATCGCCGACGCGTCGAGGAACAACCCGTCGTAAGCTTCGCTTGCCGCCAGATCGAGCGCATTCACCCGCCCCTCAAGCGAGGCGTTGTGCCCGAACGTCACCGACGAATCGCCGAACTGAGTCTTGATGACGATATCGCTGAGCCCTGCATCCGTCTGCGGCGCAAAGCCCGCCGCTGCCACGGCATTCGGCGCCTGGTCGGCCACGAAACCGGTCACGCTGAAACCCTGACCCAAGGCGGCAACGCTTCTGAACAAGCCGTCTGGCGAGACCATACCGCGAAGACTGAACGCGCCCGTTCCGGTCGCTTCTGCCAAGTTCGTGCGATAGTCGCGACCATATGAGTCGAAGAACACAGCATCCTTCGCGACTTGCGACCCGCGCAGACCCGCCGACAGCACGCCCGACAAACCGGACTTGCCCACGTTGCCCGTACCGGTGAAGCTCGCCGTCGAACCACCCGCCGTCGCGATCGACTGCGAACCAAGCGGCGCCAACGCACCCGCCAGATTGACCAACCCGCGGCCATACACTGCGTCCGTACCGGCGGCGCCAAGATCGATCGCCGACTGCAACATGATCGACACGACCTGCTGCGGCGTCAGATAAGGCGCAGCGCCCAGAACGCGCGCCGCAACGCCGGACACGTACGGCGTCGCCATCGACGTCCCTGACATGGTCGCGTAACCGCCGCCCATGTAAGTCGAATAGATGCTCTGCCCCGGCGCAACCAGGAACACATCTTTGAAGCACGTCGTCTTGGCGCCCACCGCCACGCAACCACCGTTGCCCGGCGTCTGCGAGAAGGACGAAACGACATTGGTCGGACCAACCGATCCGACAATGATCATGCTGCCGACGACACCGGCCTGCGTTGCGTAAGCGGCAGGATACCCCGGTGCCTGCGCATTGCCGCTGTTGCCGGCTGCGGCCACGATCACCGACGTTGCCGCTGCCTGCTGCAACGGCGCCAGAAGAACCGTCGACGCCGAACTGCCGCCCAAGCTCAAATTGATGACCTTCGCGCCGCGGCTTGCGGCATAGGAAATCCCGCTGGCCACCGACGAGTAAGATCCGCTGCCGTTCGCGGCGAGCACTTTAACCGCCAGCAACGAAGCGCCCGGCGCGACGCCGGTGTTGCCCGTACCATTGGCTGCGGCTGCGACAATGCCCGCAACGTGCGTGCCATGACCGTTGTTGTCGTCGCCCTGTGCGGCAAGCCCTGGACAGGCCGTCGAGCCGCCGAAGCACGTACCGCCTGCAGCGATGCGCCCCACAAACTCCGGATGGTCGAGATCGATACCCGTGTCGACGATACCGACTAGAATACCGGCGCCCGTGTTGTTGGTGGGCGGCGGAGGCGGCGGCGGCGCGGGCGCAGGCGCGGGCGCCGGAGCTGGGCGCGGAGCGCGCGGCCGTCCCACACGAGCTGTCTGGGGCTCATCGGCATAGGCGACCACCCACGGATTGTTCACATCGGCTTCGGCCTGTTGCCGCTCGTCGATGCCGTAGACCCAAGGGGTTTTCTCTGCATCGGCATACGCCGCATAAGGAAACGCGCTGACAGAAAGACTCAGCAAGGCCAAACGAGCGGAAATTTGCATGAAGAACCCCAAGGTGACGTCGCGAACAGCGGGTTCGATCGACCCGCACTCATCGCCATCATCTTGATCCGGCCCGGCCTAAGGCCCGGTTTGAAAGAACTTCGCGATTTGAATCGAAATCGGGCGGCGCCATAGCGGAACCGCCCGTTCGTTGGTTAGCAAATGACTACCAAACAGATTTCAGCGTCGCGAGTCCGGCAATGGCATCGCTGCCCCTCACGCCGGCGAGGTCGGATTGATAGATCGCGTTCGCCTGAAAGAACGTGCCGTCACCAATCGGCGTGGTGTAGCCGAATTCGAAATCGGTCTCCGGCGTCGCGCTCGCGAGGTTGATCGTCTCGCTCGTGTAGATGATCTCGCGTGCTTTCGTCACGCCGGTCGAGGCCGTAATGACCGCGCTCCCGTCGACGATGTGCAACGGCCGCGAAACTCCGAACCCGAAAGCATCGTCGACCCCGAAGATTCCGCGGCGCGACAACGCTGCACCATAAGCCTGTGTGCGCAATTCAGAGACGCTGGAGAAGAGCCCGCCCGCTTCCGGCGTAACCTGACTGACGCCCCCGCTCCACGACACGGACGCAACCCAGTCGTTGCCGAGATTGATCCGCGCGCCGGTACCCGTCGACACCGTATGCGCCTCGCCGGTCAGTGCCAAAGCACCGGCCTCTCGCCCGCCGAACAATGCATTGTCTTCATTCGTGTAGGCAACGTTGAATCCCGCAACGCCCCACGGCGCGAAACGCCAGTTGAGCGAGGCCGTCGATCCTTTCAGAGCCGCCAGATGAGTAGCATCGATACCGCGCAAGGCCTGCGCTTCCTCGACCGTCAGCATTTCATCGTCGAACGCCGCATCGCGATCGGGTGTCTGTGAGACATAACCCACCGATAACACTACCCCGTCTGCAACTTCAGTCGAAGCGCCGACCAACGACGCATCGGTGGCAAAGCCCAAATAGGGCGAATTCAGCGCACTCGCCGACATGAACAAACCATCGAACGCCTCGCTAGCCGCGAGGTCGAGTTGGTTCAACCGGCCCGACGCACTTGCGTTGTAGCCGATCGTAACGGACGTATCCGCGCTGAGCCGCGCCACTGCCACCGCATCGCGCACCGTCGACACACGCGCGTCCGTCGTGCCGCCAAAGGCAACCATGTTTCCGTCGTCCGCGCCGAAGAGCGCCGACGCCGACAAGCCATCGGCCGCATACGTGACCCTGCGCAACGCCGGCCCCGTCTGCGCGACAACGCCTGCAAGTGAGACGCCGTCATGCGCAACCGACTTCGTCAGGTCGGTGCGGAAGTCGCGATTGAAGGCGTCGAAGAAGACAAGGTCTTTGGCCGCTTGCGAACTGCGCAAGCCATAGCTGAGAGAGCCGCTGAGCTGGGAAATAGCCAGCGATCCGGTTCCCGAACGCGACCGCGTGTTCGAACCCGACGTCGCGACCGAAAGCGCGCCAAGCGGCGACAGAGCGCCGGCTGCGTTGACGAGCCCGCGTCCATAAATCGGATCCGTTCCCGGCCGCCCAAGATCGGTTGCGGACGTAAAGAGAATTGTCGTGACTTCCTGCGGCGTCAGATAGGGCGCCGCGCTATAGACGAGCGCTGCAACACCCGAGATGTAAGGCGCCGCCATCGACGTGCCGCTGGCCGTACCATAGTTCCCGCCCGGTATGGTCGACAGAATGTTGGAGCCCGGTGCGACAAGAAACACGTCCTTGAAGCAATAGCGCGCCGACCGCGGCCCCGCGCATCCGCCCGTTCCCGGCGTATTCGAAAAGCGTGCGATACCAACCCCATTGGGCTGCAGCGCGCCGGCGATGATCATGCTGCCGGCGATCCCCGGCTGCGTCGCGAACGCCGCCGGATAGTTGGGTGAGCGGCCGTTGCCGTCGTTGCCGGCAGAAACGACGATGACGCTCGTCTGTGCCGCCTGCTGCAGCGCGCTGACAAGGCTCGTGTAGTCCGACGTCACATTGGGGCGCGGACCGCCCAAGCTCATGTTGATGACCTGCGCACCACTCACCGACGCATAGGAAAGACCCTGCGCAACCGCTTGGTAGGAACCCGCCCCCGACGCCGCCAGGACTTTCACCGGCAACAGATCGGCATCATAAGCGACACCCGTCGTACCGAACCCATCGCTAGCCGCTGCGACGATGCCGGCAACATGTGTGCCATGACCGTTGTCGTCATCGCCGATTGCGGCCGACCCAGTACAATCGGACGCGCCGCCGAAGCACGTGCCACCCACCGCGATGCGTCCCGTAAACTCCGCATGATCGAGATCGATGCCGGTGTCGAGGATGGCAACCGTCACACCGTCGCCCGTCGACACCGCAAGCGGCCCGATGCCGCTACCAAAACCCGTCGCAGCGGTGGCGTAGGTCACGAACAAAGGAATGTCAGCGGTGACGTTTGAGGCATCGCGACCCGCAACACCCCAAATCCAGTCGCTTTCCGTTGCCGCGTCGGCCCGCGCCAACAGCGGCGACGCTGCGACGCTCAACGAAAGCAAACCAATCTGCGTAGCGATCGAAACCGGCCGGGGAAATTTCTGCGCGATCATGTCAAAGGTCCTCAAGCGACGTGGGTAGCGCCCCACTATGCCTAAGCACCACTTAACTTCGGGTTTGAGTCCGCGCGTTCACACGCCCCGATTCGTTAGCAAAGTGTTACGACGAGCCGCCGGCTACCTTCGGTCGCCTTACGCCAAGTGGCGTAAGCCACTCGAAGCCGAAGGCGAAGGGTGGTGGGCCCGGCAGGACTTGAACCTGCGACCAGACCGTTATGAGCGGCCCGCTCTAACCAACTGAGCTACAGGCCCCACCAGTCTTCGCTCGCGTCGAGCGAAGGCTGCCACGCCGTAGCCCACTTGGGCGTAGGCGGGCGTCCAGTTGCGAGCTTCGCGGCTCGGCGAACCGGGCGCCCGCTATAGCAAACCCGGGCCCGGCCACGAAGCCCTCAGTTTTGTGATCGGCCGTTCATTTCCGGGCAAACTCGACGCAGGGTTTGTCGCAGGCTGGAGCCTTTGTTTCGCCCCCTTCCGGTCAATATGATTGCAGCCAGTTGAGTTCACTTCAAAGGAACGGGATTACACCCATGAATACGCGTGCGATTGCGATCGGTTCAGGCTTCGTTATTGTGGCGGCCTTGGCGGCCGCCGCCCTCATCGGACCCCGCTCCAGTATGTCAGCATCCGACAACGCCCTGCCCCGCATCATCAGCGTCTCCGGTCTCGGCGAGGTTAAGACACCGCCCGACATGGCAACCATCAGCTCGGGTGTGGTCAGCGAAGCCGCCTCGGCGAAGGACGCCCTGGCCAAGAACAACGCGGCGATGGCGGCCGTGATCGCGGCGTTGAAGAACGCGGGCGTGGTCGAGGACGATATCCAAACCTCGGACTTCTCGGTGTCACCGAAATACCCGCCTTACCAGCCGAACCAGACGACGCCGCAGCGTATCGTGGGCTACACCGTATCCAACACCGTGACGGCGCAGATTAAGAACCTGAAGAATTTGGGGCCGATCTTGGACACGCTGGTGCAGTCAGGGTCGAACCAGATCAACGGAATTTCCTTCGGCATCAACGAGCCGAAAAAGACGCTCGACGAAGCGCGCAAGAAGGCTGCTGCCGACGCCCGCGCGAAGGCCGAACTTTATGCCCAAGCGGCGGGCGTCTCTCTTGGACGCGTCATTCAAATCACGGAATCAAGTGCGGTTGTGCCGCCGGTGCCGATGTACCGCATGGCGGTCGCGAACCAAGCCGCCGACGCTTCCGTTCCGATTGCGGCAGGTCAGCAGACGGTCTCCGCGAACGTTTCGATCACCTTCGAAATCCAATAGGAACTTGAGGCATATTGGCCAAGCCAGAATCACGGCCACATGCCACAATCGTGATTCAAAGCGCAGGGGCGGGGCGAGCTAATCGGCCCGCCCCTGCGTATATTGAAGCCGACCAAATGGAAACCGTATGCAGCGTTCGATCCTGCCCGCCACTCTGCTCCTCGCCGTAGCTATCGTGGCCATGGCGGCCGGCGGCGCGATCGCGGCTTACGGTCAAGGCGACTTGATCCCACGCAAGGTTATCCTGGGCAACCCGGAGCGCACGGCCCCCTTCGTCAGCCCCGACGGAAGCAAGCTGGTCTTCACCGCCCCCGTCGACGGCGTGATGAACATCTGGGTCGCGCCCGCGAACGATCTCGATGCCGCCAAGCCGCTGACATCCGAGAGCCGCCGTCCAATCCAAAAGTTCTGGTGGGCGCCGAACGGCACCCACGTGCTCTACCTGCAAGACCAGGGCGGCAACGAGAACTACCACCTCTACGCCGTCGACGTCGCGACCGGCACGACGAAGGACCTGACGCCCTTCAAGAACACAAGAGCCGAAGTCCTCGCCGACTCCTATGACCGCCCGGATGAACTACTTGTCGGCATCAACAACCGCGACGCGCGCTGGTCCGATGCTTGGTTGATCAACGTGGTCACCGGCGAAAGGACGCTGGTTCTCAAGAACGAGGGGTTCTCGAGCCTCGTCGCCGACCATACGATGACGATCAGGCTCGGCGCAAAACCCACGCCCGACGGCGGCCTCGAATACACCCGCGTCGAAGGCGCCGGGTGGAAGCCGTTCCTGACCGTTCCCGGTGACGACGCTCTTACGACTGAGCATCTGTTCTTCTCAGCCGACAACAAATCGCTTTACATGATCGACAGCCTCGGCCGCGATAAAAGCGCCCTCACCAAGATCGAGTTGGACACCAAGAAGAGCACGGTCATTGCCTCCACCGACAAGTCCGATATCGCTTACGTCATCGCCCACCCGACAACGCACGAAGTGCTTGCTTACTCGGCCGAGTACGACCGAATGGAGTGGACGGCGCTAGCGCCCGAACTAAAGCCCGACATAGACTTCTTGAACAAGCAAGTCACCGGTTACTGGTATGTTCTGAGCCAGTCGAAGGACGGCAATCTCTGGACGGTCTGGATCGACAATACCGGCGAGCCAATCAAGTTCGGCCTTTATGATCGCCGCAAACGATCGCTGAAAGCGCTCTTCGCGGCGCGCCCTAGCCTTGAAGGTGCGCCGTTACCGATTACGCACCCGCGCACGATCAAAGCGCGCGACGGCCTTGAACTCGTCAGCTATCTCACGCTCCCGAAAGGCAGCGACACGGACGGTGACGGCATCCCGGACAAGCGCTTGCCGATGGTGCTGAACGTGCACGGCGGCCCGTGGGCGCGTGACAGCATGGCATATAATCCGCCGACGGCTTGGCTCTCGAACCGCGGTTACGCGGTCTTAAGCGTCAACTTCCGTGGCTCCACGGGGTTCGGCAAAGCGTTCGTCAACGCCGGCGACAAGGAGTGGGGCGGCAAGATGCAGAACGACCTGATCGACGCCGTCGATTGGGCGATCAAGAACAAGATCGCGATCAAGGACAAGGTCGCGATTTATGGTGCCTCGTATGGCGGCTACGCGACGCTCGTTGGCCTGACCTCGACGCCGGAGAAATTCGCCTGCGGCATCAACATCGTCGGCCCATCGAACCTCAAAACGATGCTCTCGAACATGCCTGCCTACTGGGCGTCGTTTCTGGACATCTACAAGCGCCGCGTCGGCGATCCGGCAACGAAGGATGGCAACGCACTCCTCACTGATCGCTCGCCGCTGTTCCGGGCCGCGAAAATCCAGCGCCCATTGCTGATCGCTCAAGGCGCCAACGACCCACGCGTAAAGCAGTCCGAGGCCGACCAGATCGTTCGCGCCATGGCCAAGAAAAATCTGCCCGTCACCTTCGTCCTCTACGCCGACGAGGGTCACGGATTCGCGCGGCCCGAGAACCGACTCTCGTTCTACGCGATCTCCGAGGCCTTCCTCGCGCAGTGCTTGGGTGGCCGGGCCGAGCCGATCGGCACTGATTTCGATGGCGCTTCTGTCGCAGTCCCGGCCGGAAAACAGCACATCATCGGCCTGAAAGAGGCACTCGCGCGCCCCTAAAGCGTGCGCCCGGTCACAGGAAACATTGCCGGTCGCTTCTCGTCCGAGCTTCCAGCCGCTAGTCTTGACGGCACTCGCACGGGAGAACCTCATGCGCTTCGCCTTACTGGCCTCCGCCGCCGTCACCGCGGTCGCTACAGCCTTACTCGCCATCGCTCAGCCATTGCCAGGAAAGCCCCCTGAGGCTGCGCCCGCGACCGGGCGTACGCTGCTGCCGATCGATTGGAACGAAGTACGTTCGGAACTCAAGAACCAGCGCCTGCAGCGCGTGAACTTCAAGCAGATGCTGATCGCGCAGAATGCGCCCCGCCCGTCGCTGCCGATGCTGCTGCCGTTCGAATCGAGTTTCGCTGCAGCCACGGCAAACGTGTTCCCGCGCCCCGACTCCTATTCCGCCTCGATGCGTCTCGGCGACATCACGGTCGAAGTCCACGGCGACCGGCGCGCCATGACCTTGGATGCCAAAGACCCGCTGGCGCGTATGATGCAGGCCAAACAGCAGATTGCGATGATGGCCGGCGCCAACGTGCCCTTCTCGTTGGACAAGACCGAGGGCGGCTTCGATTTGACGTTCGGCCGCTTCGGCGCCGCCTATCTGGTGTCGATCGAATGCGCCAAGCCTGAAACCGACGAACACTGCGTCAAAACCGATTTCATAAGATCCCTCGGCGAGCGCATGGGCCTCATCGGCGCGGACGGTCCCTGATGCGCGGGTTCCTGATCATTCTCATTCTGCTGTTCCTCGCATTCTTTGCGTGGTTGTTCTTCGTGAAGTGCGACGCAAAGCTGAGCTGCACGTTCGGCGACGTGCTTCCGCCCACCGAACAGCCGCCCGAACCGACTCCGGACCCGACGCCAACCCCGACCCCGGACCCGACCCCAACCCCGGATCCCACGCCGACGCCCGATCCGACGCCGACGCCGGATCCGACGCCTACGCCTGATCCAACACCGCAACCGGACACGCCGCCAAAGGACCCGAACGGCAACACGTTCCTGTTCGAGCCACCGGGCGAACTGCTGCCGAACACCGGCACAGGCGTGAAGGCTGACAATATCTATGCACCGGGCATGCGCTATCCGCTGGAGAAAGCGCCGTCGTTCCCGAACAGCCAAGTCTACATGCACGGCGGCGGTTCAGGCCCCGGCGGTGGACAATGCGATGTCAAAAACTACCAATATCCGTGGCGCGATAACTTCTGCGAAAAGCGCAGCTGGGACACGCCGATTTGCCCGGGCGGCAAGGGCCACCAAGGCCAGGACATCCGCCCAGCCACCTGCAAGAAAGGCGAGCATTGGGCCGTCGCGGCCGAGGCCGGTCAAATCACGAACATCGGCAGCTACACCGTCACCCTTACCGGCGACAGCGGCATTCGCTATCGCTACTTGCACATGAAGATGGACGCGTTGGCCGTCAACATCGGTGACACGGTGACACGCGGTCAGCACCTCGGCTTTGTCTCGAACGATTTCGGCGGCTCAGCGACGACGATCCATCTGCACTTTGAGATCAAAACGACGGTGCATCTGCCGAACGGCACGAACCAAATCCACTTCGCGCCGCCCTACACGTCGCTGGTGGATTCCTACAAACGCTTGCTCGCCGGCACGCCGTAGAGTTCAAAGCTCGATCACCCCGGCCGGGAGCGTGGCTGCTCCCGGTTGCTCGCGCCAGTGCTTGTCGTTAAACACGGCGCCTTCCATCCGCACCCGCGTGATCGCAGTTAGGTCGAGCTCCGCGTAAAGCCACATCGGCTCGTTCATGCGCCCGCGCGCCACGACGCCATCGTCCGGAAAACCAAGGTCCGGCGGACCATAGACGCCGGCCGCGCCGACATTGCGGTCGACCGCGGGCGACCACGGCGCCTCACCAACCGTGGGCGCGTGCACGACATAACACTGGTTCTCAAGCGCCCGCGCCTGCGCCCCGACCCGCACGCGATGATAGCCGTGCAACGTATCGGTGCAGCTCGGCACCAGGATCATCGCGGCACCCGCATCGCTCATCGCCCGCGCAATCAACGGAAACTCGACGTCGTAGCAAATCGCCACGCCGAACGTGCCGATCCGCGTATCGAACACGTTGACGTCCCGCCCGCCTTGAACGCGCCACTGCTCGCGCTCGAAGCGAGTCATAATCAGCTTGCGCTGTTCGGCAATCCGCCCGCGCGGCGAGATCACGCGCGCGATATTCGTGGCAACACCGTCGTCGTCGCGCACCGGCAAGCTCGAAGCCACGATATAGACCTGATGCTTCTCCGCCAGCTCCGCATGCAGCGCGTCGATCTTGCCGCGCGACCCGCCGACAAAGTCAATCGACGACTGCAGGTCCGACCAAACCTCCGGCGCGAACATGCGCGCCGCTTCCATCGCGGCGTACTCGGGAAAGAGCAGCAACTGCGCACCCTCGCCCGCCGCCTCGCCGACCCAGCGCGCGATCTTTCCCGCATAGGCCTCCCAGGACGCGATCGCATCGATCGGATACTGCGCCGCCGCGACGCGCACTTTCATGGGGTGAGCCTCTTCGTCCAAAACTGCATCGGCTTAGGCGATTCCTCGGCCTCGCCGATTTCCTTCCAGCCGATCCGGCAAATCAAGCCCTCGACCGGCGAATACCCGCGCTTCGTCCAAAATACATCCAGCGGCACATAGCCCGCCGGTCGCGCCGGATGGTCCATCGGACGCACGACGGCGCAGAACGTCGCCACCGTGGCACCGCACCGTCGCGCCTGCGCCTCGCGCTCCTCGAAGAACCGCACGCCAATGCCGCTCCCGCGATAGGCGAGCTTCAATACCGATTCGCCGAAGTAGAAATACTGCGAGAGATCGTCGCCGCGCGCCTCGAACGGCGCCTTGACCTCGTCCATCTGGCTCAAGAGCGGCGCCGCCGTCGACGCGCCCACCACCTCATCGCCGTCGAAAGCTCCCACGATCACCGCATTCTTCGACGCCGCGAATGCCGCCAGATAGCGCTGCTCGTACGCAAGGTCGCCGTCATAGAGATAGGGAAACGCGCGGAACACTTCGATTCTGAGCCGCGCGACATCGCCGACATGCGCGGCAAGCCGCGCCCCCGTCAACGTCTCGACCCGAATGCTCATCCGCCGACCTGTGCCATCCAATCTTTCAGATTGTAGTGCGTGCTGACCCGCGCGATGAGGCCGTTCTTCACGGCAAAGAAAGCACCCGCCGGCAGCACATAGTTCTGCCTCTTAGCCGGCGGCAGGCCCTCGTCGGTCGCCAGGTAAGTCCCGTGCACCACAAACTCCGCGCTTCCGTGGGCACCGTCTGGACAGGACATAATGACGATCTCGCGAAGTTCCTCGCGATAGCACTGGTCCATATGCGCGAGGAACGAAGAGAAATGCGCCTTGCCGCTGTGCCGTCCGCCCTGGTTCACGTCGTGAATAACGTCCTCGCTGACGCACTTCAGCATGCCTGCCCAATCGCGCGCGTTGAACGCCGCGTAGTACCGCCGGATCAAATCTTCTGTTTGTTGCCGCACGAACTGGACCTCTATTCGAAATACTGAAACTTACCGCTATCTTGGTCGAGCAACTCAAGCCGCCCGTCGAAAATACTGAACCGCGCGCCGACCAGCTTGAGTTGACCCGCTTGCACGGCCGCCGCAACAAACGGAAACTCCATCAATCGCTCCAGCGACACCTTGATCGACTCGTGTTCCACCGCGGTGGCGAGATCGTCGCTCTCGCCGACACGGCTCTTGGCCGTTTCGACCAGGCTGATCCAGTTCCCCAAGAAAATCGAATCGCCGCCGGCCGTGCCGTCCACCGCCGCCATGATGCCGCCGCAGCGCGCATGGCCAAGCACGATGATCACCCCGACCTTAAGCTGCCGCACCGCGAACTCGATCGCCGTGCTGGTGCCTTGCAAGCCGGCGCCGGGCTTAAATGGAGGGACAAGGTTGGCAACGTTGCGGACAACGAACAGGAGACCGGGATCGGCATCGAAGATCGACACCGGATCCACACGACTATCGCAACACGAGATTACACACGCCAGCGGCGTCTGCGGCCCGTGTCCCAGTTGATGATAGAGCTCTTCATGGCGGGGCCAGCCCTTAGCGCGAAACCGCCGATATCCTTCAAGAAGTTTGTCCACGCGCTCTGCCGGTTGCCGCTCAAAGTACGACTGACATAAGTCGCAAAACGGCGCTTGCCAAGCCGTCCCCTATTTCGGGGCGTCCTCGGCCTTCTTTTCCGCCTTCTTCTTGCAGACGTCCTCGTCCTTGTTGTCCTCGTCGTCGCAATCGACGTCGTCATCGTCCTTCGATGAGCCGGATACCGTCCGCACCGCGCCCGCCGCTACGTCTACAGTCGTGCCCACCACGGTGGTTGCCACCCCAACAGCAGTGTCCACAACCGCAATCGCCGCGCAGCCCGACAGCGATAGCCCGAAGAGCGCCAAAACCAGGAGGCCGAAAACGCGCATAACAAAGCCTTTCCGAAGGGAAGAACATCAGTGAACATGGCCATGGCGGTGCGGTCAACCGACCAGACGTAGTTTTGCGCCCGGAATCAGGTGTAAGAACGCGTCATGATTCTGCCTATCGCCCGCTTCGGCTCGATTCGCGATACCACGCTAAAGCTCCACTGGCCGGCTGAAACGCTGGCTGAACGCGTGTCTGCCCGCGCCCAGACGCTCGCCGCCGCGGGCGCCGGACCGGGTGCCACCGTCGCCATCACGCATGGTGGCACCGCGCACTTCTTCAGGGACTTAATTGCAACCTGGAGCACCGGCGCGGCAGCCGCGTGCCTTGACCCCGCACTCACCGCCTCCGAGCGCGAGAATGTTGTCAACTTCTGCAAACCCTCATTGGTCCTAAACGAAGACGGCGAGACCATCCGCACCGCAACGCCGCCCCGCCGCACGGCATCGCTCGACGATCCCGCACTTATCCTCTTCACTTCCGGCACGACCGGCGCACCGAAAGGCGTCGTACTCCCCTTCCGTGCTGTGCTCGCACGCTTGGCCTTGAACGGCTACGAGATCGGCCACGCGACGCTGAGCCGAACGCTTGTCACGCTTCCCACCCACTTCGGCCACGGCCTCATCGGCAACGCGCTAACCCCGCTCGCCGCAGGAGGCGATATCGTGCTCGTGCCGCGCGGCCTGTCGCTCGCTCAGTCGCTCGGCCCGCTGATCGACGAACACGGCATCACGTTCATGACTTCCGTGCCATCGCTCTGGCAGATGGCGCTGCGGCTCAGCCCCCGCCCAAAGAACGGCACCTTGAAGCGCGTCCACATCGGCTCCGCACCGCTCTCGGCGACGCTATGGTCGCGTATCGCCGAATGGGCCGGTTGCGAGGTCGTGAACTGCTACGGCATCACCGAAACGGCGAACTGGGTCGGCGGCGCCTCATCCCGCGAGCACGCCCCGCTCGACGGCTTCATCGGCAAGCCATGGGGCGGCACCGCGGGCGTACGCGGCGAAGACGGCATCATCCGTACCACAGGCGCCGGCGAGATCGTCGTGCAGACCCCGACGCTCATGAGCGGCTACCTCGACCGCCCCGATCTGACCGAAGCCGTCTTGCGCGACGGCTGGTACGCGACCGGCGATCTGGGCGAAGTCGACGCTGACGGCAACATCCGCCTTACCGGCCGCGCCAAGGACGAGATCAACCGTGCGGGCTTCAAAGTTCAGCCCGCCGAAATCGACATGCTGCTCGACAGCCACCCGTCAATCGCCGAAGCCTGCGTCTTCGGCGCTCCCGACGCGGTGAGCGGCGAAATCGTCGCCGCTGCTATCCGGCTGAACGCCGGCGCGCGAGAAGACGCCGCTTCGCTGCGCGATTGGTGCCTGAAACGCCTTCGCCGCGAAGCAACGCCCGAACGCTGGTTTTTCGTCGACGAAATCCCAAAGACATCGCGCGGCAAAGTCAGCCGCGACGCCGTCCGCAACGTCCTGATCAAACGGCCATGATGCAACGCTCGAGAGGCCGCCCGATCTCGCTCGCGACGGAACGCTTCCTCGTCCGCAGCTTGACGCCCGCCGATGCATCGGAGCGCTGGGGCAATTGGTCCGCCGATCCGCAGGTCATGAACCCGCTCAACGTACCCGTCCGGCGCATGTCGAAGGACGAGCTCGCCCGCTACATCGCCAACCACGACGATCAGCGCGCCTACATGATCGGCATCTTTACCAAGGCAATGTCGCTGCACATCGGCTTCTTCGCGATCGAAGTGGGTGCTCTCCACGCGACCGCGAATTTCAACCTTGTGATCGGCGACAAGAGTTACTGGGGCAAGGGCGTCGTCAACGAAGTGCGCGCCGCCCTGCTCGACGAAATGTTCGAACGCCGCAGCATCGAGAAAGCCTACGGCACGCCGCTCGCCCGCAACTTCCCGGCCGTTTTCAACTACAAAGCCCAAGGCTGGAGGCTCGAAGGCGTATTGCGCGGCCAATGCAAGTCGGTCGTCGACGGCTCCCGGCTCGACCAATATCACTTCGGCATGTTGCGCGACGAGTGGCGCGCACGCAAAGGAGCGAAGGCATGACCGCAATGACCACGGCCCGCCGCCTCCTCGCCGAAGCGTTGGCGATTGCCGACGACAAGATCCCCGACGACGCCCGCATCGGCATGCTCGAACAATGGGACAGCCTCGCCCACACCCGCATGCTGCTGGCCCTCGAAGAGCGGCTTGGTAAGCCACTGGACGCTGAAGAAGCCGTCGCCATCGAAAGCCTCGCCGACATCGCCGCCGTCCTGACCAAGCACGGTTAGCCATATTTCGAGCACCGTTTTGACGGCGCCTAAAGCTCTGGCCTAATGCGACCATGGCCGAGCTTGAGACCCTGTTCGCAACACAAGTCTACCGCGCCGCCCTCGGCGGCGATGGTGCGGCGCGCCTCAACCGCGACCTGCGCACGGCCTGCCTTTCGATCGCGCGCGACGACCGTGCCGGCCAAGCCTGGTGCCGCGAACACAACTACGCCGGCTACACCTCGTATTCGTCGCTGAGCGATCTGACGGTGCGCGCGCCCCAATTCGCCGACCTCGACCGCCGCCTGATGAAGCACGTCCGCGCGTTCGCCCGTGCCCTGCACTTCGATCTAGGCCAGCGCAAACTCGCACTCGACAGCATCTGGATCAACGTCCTGAAGCCCGGCGGCGTGCACACCTCGCACATCCACCCGCACAGCGTGATCAGCGGCACCTACTACGTGACGGTGCCTAAAGGCGCGAGCGCCCTAAAACTCGAAGACCCGCGCCTAGGGTTCATGATGGCCGCCCCACCAAAGAAGCCGTCCGCCCCACGCGAAGCCCAACCCTTCATCTACCTCACCCCAAAACCCGGCCACCTCATCCTCTTCGAAAGCTGGCTCCGCCACGAAGTTCCCGCCAACGCAGCGCGCGAAAACCGCATCAGCGTCAGCTTCAACTACGCGTGGGTTTAGGCTCACGGCCGCATGAAAGCGTAGTCCGTGTCCGGGTCGACATTCTCCGCCGCCGCCAGCAGTTCCGCGCGAACATCGGCGACGCTGCGCCGGTCCAACATCGAAGTGATCGCCAAGGATAGCATCGTCCGCACGACCGCATCGGCGTCCTGCATCTCATCCCTCGCGGCCGCAATCGCCGCCGCAAAATGCCGCCGCGCAATATCACCAGCACTCATCCGTCGCCTCCAACCCAATGCCGAACCTTTCACCGACACCCGGTGGCAGGACGTTGACCCAGGTCAAAGCACGCAAGACCCTTGCCGTTTGCCTGCCGCGCCCCATAGTTTGCAGTTCGCTAGAAGAGCGCCGACCCAACGGGCGCCGCGGAAACGCCATCGGGAGGCCTTAGGGCATGCAGCAGCGCCACGCGCCGGAAACGCGCCACGTCTCAAACACGGCGCTGCACCTCTACAGCCTTCCCAATGTGGCGCTCTCGATCGTGCACTTGCCGACGGCCGTCTACGTCACCGGGTTCTATTCGCAGAACTTAGGGCTAAGCCTGGGCGCGATCGGCCTCGTTATCCTGCTCTCGCGCCTCACCGACGTCTTTACCGATCCCGTGGTCGGCATCTTGAGCGACCGCAACAACACCAGCTGGGGCCGCCGCAAGCCGTGGATTCTGGCCGGCATCCCATTGATGGTGGCGACGGTGTGGTTGCTCTTCGTGCCGCCGGCCGCTGTCTTCGAAGCCGGCCAGACCTGGGGCCTGATCTACCTCAGCGCGATTCTGATCCTCTATTATCTCTCGAACACGTTCATCGACCTGCCCTACAAGGCCTGGGGCGCGGACCTGTCCACGAACTACCGCGAACGCTCGCTCGTCACCGGCTTTCGCGAGAGCTACGGCTTCTTAGGCCTGATCCTCGTGTTGGCGATTCCCGTCGTGATGACGATGTACGGCTTCTCGAAGCTCGCCGATTGGGTCTTCGCGATCGCGGTGGCCTGTGCGATCTCGCTGCCGTTGCTGTTCATCCCCGCCCTCTGGCGCGTGGGCGAAACGGCCGTCGACGCCAAGCCGCGGCCGGAGATCACCTGGGCCCGCGGCCTCAGGATCATCGGCCGCAACGGCCCGTTCATGCGCCTGGTTTGGGTCGGCCTGTTCCTCATCACCACCACCTCGATGACGGCCGCCCTCTCGCTGCTCTTCGTCACCCACGCGATGGGCCAGCCGAAGCTCTTCCCGATCTTCGTGATGTTCTACTACCTGGCCAGCGTTGCCGGCATCCCGATCTGGCTCGCGATCTCCAAGCGCCTCGGCAAGCACAAGGCGACCGCGATGGCGATCTTCTGGCTCTCGCTCTGGAGCGCGCCGATCCCCTTCGTCGCCGCCGATCAATTCTGGCTCTTCTTCGCGCTGATGATGCTCAAGGGCTCCGCCGTCGGCGCGCTCTACTTCATCCCCGCGTCCATGGCCGCCGACGTGATCGACATCGACACGCTCAGAACCGGCGAACAGCGTACCGGCCTCTACTTCGCGATGTGGGGCATGGTCTTGAAAGGCGCCGCCGGCATCGGCACCGCGCTCGCCACAGCAGGCGCCGGCTACTTCGCCTTCGACCCCACCTGCGCCTCCCCAGCCCTCGTCCGCGAAGCCGCGACCTGCACGAACACGGCCGATTCGATCTTTGCGCTGGCGGCGTTCTACTCGATCATCCCCGCCTTCGTCGCACTCGCCGCGGTGCCGCTCCTCTGGCGCTACCCCGTAACCGAAGAACGCCAAAAGCGCCTCAGAGCACAGATCGCGAGACGAAACTCTCCGGCACCGGCAACCTCGCCCTGAGATTCACTTCGCAGACACGGGTTTCTTCAATCGACCGGCTTTGTCCATCTGCATGTAGAGATTGATAGCATCGAGATCGAAACCGTTCGGCCATGTCGGCGCGCCCATCTCGATGAACACGCGCGCGAAGAAGCTGGGGTCGGCCAGCGGTTGAACCATCGGTCCGCCCTGCGCGATGATAGGAGCGATATCTGCCTCACCTTCGGCGCTGTCTGAAAAGCGCAACCACAGCCGTGCGCCCGCTACGGGACGCAATTTGACGACATCGACCATCGGAAGATCATCCGGCTCCATCAGGTCCTGCTATCCTCTCTAGCTGTTCCTGGGCACGCGCCCGCCGCCAATTTTCTACCAATTCGACCCTCCGCGACAAGGCCCACTCGGTAACAATTCGAGTGGCGACCGGCGGCAGTTCGCCTCGGATAATCTGCCCATCACTGATACGAACAATAACGTTTGAACGCCCATAGCGCGCATGGAAATGCGCGGGATCATGGTCGTTGAAGTACATGCGGATGGTGATGCCGTAGAACACTGCGATGGTCGGCATCGCTGGCGGCTTCCGCTAGTTATCCAAGAAACTACGCAGCTTCCTTGACCGGCTCGGGTGCTTCAGCTTCCTGAGCGCCTTCGCTTCGATCTGGCGGATACGTTCGCGGGTCACCGAGAACTGCTGGCCCACCTCTTCCAAGGTGTGGTCGGTGTTCATGCCGATACCGAAGCGCATGCGCAGCACGCGCTCTTCGCGCGGGGTGAGGCTCGCCAACACTCGCGTCGTGGTCTCGCGCAGGTTCGACTGGATCGCCGCATCGATCGGCAGCACCGCGTTCGTGTCCGGGATGAAATCGCCAAGATGCGAATCTTCCTCGTCGCCGATCGGCGTTTCGAGGGAGATCGGCTCCTTCGCAATCTTCAACACCTTGCGCACCTTCTCGAGGGGCATCGCCAGTTTCTCGGCGAGTTCTTCCGGCGTCGGCTCGCGGCCGATCTCGTGCAGCATCTGGCGCGAGGTGCGCACCAGTTTGTTGATCGTCTCGATCATGTGGACCGGAATGCGAATCGTGCGCGCCTGATCGGCGATCGAACGCGTGATCGCCTGCCTGATCCACCACGTCGCATAGGTCGAGAACTTATAGCCGCGCCGGTACTCGAACTTATCGACCGCCTTCATGAGTCCGATATTGCCTTCCTGAATGAGATCCAGGAACTGCAGGCCGCGGTTCGTGTACTTCTTGGCGATCGAAATCACGAGGCGCAAGTTCGCCTCGACCATCTCCTTCTTCGCCTGGCGCGCTTCGCGCTCGCCCTTCTGCACCGTGCGCACGATGCGCTTGAACTCGGTGATCGGCTGACGCATTTCCTGCGCCAGCGTCTGAATTTCCATCCGCAGATCGCGCGCACGGTCGCGCTCGTCCGAGGCGAATTCCTTCCAGCCCCGGCGCGTCAAGCGACCGACGCGGCGGATCCAGTTCGGATCGAGTTCCTCGCCCTCGTATTCCTTCAAGAAGTCTTCGCGCGCGACACCGTGCGACTCCGCCAAACGCAGCAGGCGCGACTCGATCATCACCATGCGCTTGTTGATCGAGTACATCTGCTCGACGAGCGACTCGATGCGGTTGTTGTTCAACCGCAGGCTCTTCACGTGCTCGACCGTCTCGTTCTTCAGCTTCTTGAAGCGTCGGTCTTGGCTCGTCGAAAGTTCTTCCGACGACAGATGCGCCTCAACCTCGGCGTCCTGCAGCTTGCCGAGCTTCTTATAGCGGTTCGCGATCTCGTCGAACGTCTCCAGGATCTTCGGCTTCAACGCCGCTTCCATCGCGGCAAGCGAGAGGCTGCCCTCGTCGTCCTCACCCGTGTCTTCTTCGACGCGCGTCGGCGCTTCGACGGCGGTGATGTCGTCCGGATCAACTCGCTGCACCACAGGCTTCGGCGCCGGCGGCGGCACAACCCGCAACACGGGCTTCGGCGGCACGAACGGCTTCGGCATCGGCGGCGCGCCGGGTGCGGCACCCGCAAACTCCGGCGGCACCACGATCCCGCCTTCGGCCGCCATCGCCTTCGCTTCCGGCCCACCGCCATAGGTGGCTTCCAGATCGATAATGTCGCGCAGCAGAATCTTGCCTTCGTTCAGCTCGTCGCGCCACACCATGATCGCTTCGAACGTCAGCGGGCTTTCGCAGAGCGCGCCGATCATCAACTCGCGGCCGGCCTCGATGCGCTTTGCGATCGCGATTTCGCCTTCGCGCGACAGCAGCTCGACCGAGCCCATCTCGCGCAAGTACATGCGCACCGGATCGTCGGTCCGCTCGACCGCTTCGGTCTCGACCTTCGTGACGGCGGATTCTTCCTGCGCCATCGCGACGGCGCCGCCCTCACCCTCTTCTTCCTTCTCTTCCGTCTCGACGACGTTGATGCCCATGTCGCTGAGCATCGCCATCGTGTCTTCGATCTGCTCCGACGACACCTGCTCCGACGGCATCACCTTGTTCAGCTCGTCGAGCGTGATGAAGCCGCGTTGCTTGGCGCGCGCGATCATCTTCTTGACCGCGGCATCGGTCAGATCGAGCAGCGGATCGCCGCGCTCTTCGCTCTGACCTTGCTGCCCCTCACCGTCGTTCTTCCCCTTCGCCGCAGGCTTACCCTGCTGGACGAGAGGTCGCTGCGACGCCTTGGCGGCGGTCGTCGTTGTTTTTGTCATTGCTTGTCCGGGTGAGTTCGATTGCGGGGATTTTGCGGTGCCGGTCGCATCGGGGGTAGCTGTTACCTTCGCTGGTTTCGGCTTCGGCGGCGGCAAAGGCTTGACCATCGCCTTCAGGATCGACTTCAGATCCTGAGGCTTCTTGACCTCGGGCTTCGCAGGCGCCTTCGCCGCAGTTTTACCCGCGGGTTTCTTGTCGGCTTTGGCGCTTGGCTTCTCTTTGGTGGTCGCGGCTTTGCGGTCTGGCATCTTCTTCTTCGTCGTCACGGCGTCGGTTCGGCTCGGCATGAACAGGCTAAAGGGCCACATCGGACGGGTTGCTTTCGCTTTGCCGCCGCGTCTGTCTTTAGAAGGCATCAGGCGGTCCAGCCTCTGCCCCGGCCACGGAATTCATCTCATTGGCGATCGCGCGCAGCCGGGCCATGTTTTCCTCGGTCGTGTCGCGCTTCAACGCTTCGGCGATCTGCGCATGCTCGGCTTCAAGCTCGGTCAGTTTGCGATGACGCGCGAGCACGTGTTGAAAGTCGCGCAGCACGATCACCTGGGGCGTCTCGCGCCGCGTCATGGCCATCGATTTGAGCATCGGCCGCCGCTCCAACTGCTCGCAAACGTCCCCGAGCCCCCTTTGCCTGAGGTGGTCGCGTAAGCCTTGACTGTCAAGGGATTGTCCCAAAGACGCGGCATGTAGAAGTTCACGCCTGATATTGTCAAGTTTTGCCTCGGAAATCGGCAGATTTGCATAGGCCTCCGAGAACTCTTCCAAAAGCGACGGGTGCACCAAAGCGGCCAGGATTAGCGCCTCAGCCGTAATGGCACTCATGGCCGCCTGCCCACGCCCTGCTGCGGAACGCCGCACCGCGTCCGATACTGGGGGGGTCCAGGTGGGCCGGGCGCCGGGCCGCTCTTGCTTGAACGGTCCCCGTTGAAAGCGCGGCGTCCACGGCTCCCGCCGCCCGGAAGCTCCTTGGCCCCGCGGCTCACCCGCCGGCGAAAACAAAGCCCGCAACTTCTCGCGCATCATCGTGCGGTAGTGCTCGCGCACCTTCGGCTCGCGGATCTCTTCGATCAGCTTCATCAGCCCCTGCTCGGCCCCCGCGCGGCGTTCCGGCGTGGCGAGGTCGGCGTCGGCGATCTCCCGCCGCCAAAGCATGTCGGCCAAACCCACCGCCTCGTTCAGCACCGCTTGCATCGCGGCCGAACCCTTCGCGCGGATCAGATCGTCCGGGTCTTGTCCGCCCGGCAGCAACGCAAAGCGCAGCGACTGCCCAGGCTCCAGCAACGGCAGCGCCAGATCGATCCCGCGCTGCGCCGCCTTGATGCCCGCCGCATCGCCATCGAAGCAAAGCACCGGCTCCGGCGCAATCCGCCACATCATCTGCAGGTGTTCTTCGGTGAGCGCCGTGCCGAGCGGCGCCACCGCGCCCTCGAACCCCGCCGCGACCAGCGCGATCACGTCGACATAACCTTCGACCGCGATCAGCATCGCACCCTGCGACGCCGCCTTGCGCGCCGCGCCCATGTTGAACAACACCGTGCTCTTCTTGAAGAGCGGCGTCTCCGGCGAGTTCAGATACTTCGGCTTCCCATCCGGATCGAGCGTCCGCCCGCCGAACGCAATGACCCGCCCGCGCGTATCGACAATCGGAAAGATCACCCGCCCGCGAAAGCGATCGTATGGCGCGCCGCCGTCGTCCGGCGTCACCAGAAGACCGGCCTCGACCATGTCCTCGATGCTGACGCCTTTGCCCGCCAGATGCTCTTTCAGAGCGGAGCGCGAGTCCGGCGCAAACCCCAACCGGAACGGCTCGACCGCAGGCCCCGTCAGTTGCCGTCCGTCGAGATAAGCCCGCGCCTTCGCCCCGCGCGCGCCCTTCAGCTCCGCTTGGAAAAACGCCGCCGCCAATTCCATAACGTCGGTCAGCGAGCGCCGCGCCTTCTCGCGCTCGTCGTCTTTCGCATCGCGCGCCGGCAATTCCATGCCGGCTTCGGAGGCGAGCTTCTCAATCGCCTCCGGAAACGAAAGCCCCTCGGTCTCCATCGCGAACGAGATGATGTCTCCATGCACCCCGCAGCCGAAGCAATGATAAAACCCCTTCTCCGCATTCACCGAAAACGACGGCGTCTTCTCGTTGTGGAACGGACACAGCCCAAGGTAGTTCCGCCCCCGCCGAACGAGCTTCACCTTCCGCCCGACGACATCCGTCACGCGAACCCGGTCACGAAGCTCCTCAACAAACCGCGGGGTGAAGCGCATGGCCCTGCGCTCTCTTTCTTAGGTCGTCATGGCCGGGCTCGACCCGGCCACCCAGGGACGCGCGCATAAGCCAAGAAAATTTTCACACAATGAAACAATGAAACAATGGGCGCTTCGCGCCGAAGGCGCGCCATTGTCCCATTGTTTCATTGTGTGAGTCATTTCTTGCGATGCTCGTACGAGGTCCCTGGGTGGCCGGGTCAAGCCCGGCCATGACGACTAAATTTTGGTCGATGACAAAACGACATTACGCGGGTGGGGTCAGCATCTCCTTCACCACCCCATTCGCCTTCGCGAAATCCATCTTTCCGGTGAACTTGGCTTTCAGCTCCGCCATCACCTTGCCCATGTCCTTCACCGACGCCGCCCCGGTCGCAGCGACCGCCGCCTTCACCGCCGCGCGCACATCGTCGGCCGACATCTGCGCCGGCAGATAGCTCTCGATGATCGCCTTCTCCTCGCGCTCCTGCTGCGCGAGCTCGGGCCGCCCGTGCTTGTCGTAGGTCTCGATCGACTCCGCGCGCTGCTTGATCATCTTCTGCAAGAGCCCCAGGATCTCATCCTCCGTCGCCTTCTCACGACCGAGCCCGCGCGCCTCGATGTCTTTGTCCTTCAGCGCCGCGATGATCAACCGCACGGTCGAAACCCGCCGCTGATCCTTAGCCAGCATGGCCTCCTTCAAGGCCGCCGTGAATTTGTCCCGCAACATGGGAACGCTCCTCAATTCCGTAGGTGGTAGCCCCGGAACATACAGCCGCACCCGCCGTCAGGCCTAACCCTTTGGCGGGAAAATGTGTTCTCCCTTGTGGACGGGGTGCCGCGCATTCCTTGACGCCGCCAAATCGCCTCACTTATGGTCCGCCGAATTTGCGGGCCGAAGGCTCAGCCCCCGCAAAGCCGCGAACCGACATGACGATGACCGAAAGCCCCCGCGACAAGGGCCCTGCCCGCGCGCGGAAACGAATCACGGGCGTGGCTGTGCTCGCCGACGGCACCGTTTTTGAGGGTTTCGGACTTGGCGCCACCGGCAAAGCGGTCGGCGAAGTCTGCTTCAACACCGCCATGACGGGCTATCAGGAAATCCTGACCGACCCCTCCTACGCCGCGCAGATCATCTGCTTCACCTTCCCCCACATCGGCAACGTCGGCACGAACGCCGAAGACATCGAGACGGTCACGCCTGCCGCGCGCGGTATGATCATGAAGGCGTCGATCACGGATCCCTCGAACTACCGCAACGCCCAACATCTCGACATCTGGTTGAAGCGCCACAACATCGTGGCCTTGGGCGGCATCGACACCCGCCGCCTGACGCGCCTGATCCGCGAAAACGGCATGCCGAACGGCGTCATCGCGCACGACGCCACCGGCACGTTTGACCTGGCCGCGCTCAAAAAAGAAGCCGCCAGCTGGCCCGGCCTCGAAGGCATGGACCTCGCGAAAGACGTGACCGCCCGCCAAACCTGGACGCTCGACGAAAAGCGCTGGGACTGGGGCAAGGGCTACGGGGCGCTGAAGAAGCCGCGCTTCAGCGTCGTCGTCATCGACTACGGCGTAAAGCGCAACATCCTGCGCTCGCTCGCCAGCATCGGCGCGAAGCTCACCGTCGTTCCCGCCAACACCAGCTTCGACGCCATCCAACGCCTAAAGCCCGACGGCGTCGTCCTTTCGAACGGCCCCGGCGATCCGGCCGCGACCGGCACCTACGCCGGTCCCGTGATCAAGAAACTCGTCGACAGCGGCATCCCCGTCTTCGGCATCTGCCTCGGCCACCAGATGCTGGCGCTAGCGCTCGGCGCCAAAACCAAAAAAATGCACCAAGGCCACCACGGCGCCAACCACCCGGTGAAGGACCTCGCGACCGGCAAAGTCGAAATCGTCTCCATGAACCACGGCTTCACCGTCGATACCGCGACGCTCCCGCGCGGCGTGAAGGAAACCCACACGTCCCTCTTCGACAACACCAACTGCGGCCTAGAACTCGAAGGCCGCCCGGTGTTCTCCGTCCAATACCACCCCGAAGCCTCCCCCGGCCCCCACGACAGCCAATACCTCTTCGACAGATTCGCCAAGGCGATGGAGACAAAGCGTTGACGAACATCGAAGGCCTCAAAGCCCGCTGGCGCACGCATGTGCAGATGCTGCGCAACTTCAACGCCGATGTCGTCGGCCGCACGTTCGATAATCTGTGCCGGTCCTACAGCGAGCCGAACCGCCACTACCACACGCTGAACCACCTCACCGCGTTGTTCGACACGTTGGAAACGCACGGCGAAGAGATCGGCGATCCCGCACGCCTCGCGTTCGCGGCCTGGTATCACGACGTCGTCTATGACGCGCGCCGCACCGACAACGAAGCGAAAAGCGCCGAACGCGCGATGAAGGAGCTCGACGATCTGGGCGCCGACAACGCGCTCAGAAGCCACGTCGTGCAGCTGATCCTGGCGACCAAAAACCACCGCGCCGGCGGCCGCGACTACGACGACGACATTTTTCTGGACGCCGATTTTGCGATCCTGGGCACCGCGGAAGAGGCATACGCTGAGTACGTCAAGAACGTCCGGGCCGAATACGCCCATCTCGACGATCAAGCCTGGAAAAGCGGCCGCGGCACGTTCCTCAAAAAACTAGCCGCCGCCCCCCGCATCTTCCGCACCGGTATCTTCGAAGGCGAATACGCCGAACAAGCCCGCAAGAACATCGCGCGGGAACTGAAGGAGCTGGAGGGCGCGTCATGAACCGCGCCCCCCGCCAAAACTCAGTAGCGGTAACCGACACCGACGCCGAAGACGACCGGGTCGATGTCCACGTCCGCGCGCACGACCGGGCCGAGGCCAACGATCGTGACGTCCGTGTTGATGAAGATCTTCTTCACGTCGACGTTGACCGACCAGCCGTTGCCGAACGGAATGTCGACACCCGCCTGCAGGGCCAGGCCGAACGAGTCGCCGTAGTCGATGCTGAGTCCCGCCGGCTCATCGACGCCAAAGAACGTCGTGTAGTTGATGCCCGCGCCGACATAGGGCCGCATCGCCGTGCCATCCGGATCGAAATGGTACTGCAGCGTCAGCGTCGGCGGCAGCAGCCACGCGCTGCCCAGATCGACGCCGGCGGTATGGCTCACATCATGCGGCGTCACCGCGGCGATCAACTCGACCGCCCAGTTCTTGGCAAAGAAGTACGACACGTCGACTTCCGGCACGAACGAATTGTCGATCTGAACGTCGCCGCCGATCGGCACGATATCGGCATGCTCGCTAGGCGCGACCAAGATGCCGCGCGCGCGCACCATCCACGGACTATTGTTGGCGGCGAGTGCGGCAGGCGGAACAAACGCGGCAGCAATAAGCGCGCCGCAAACAACTGCATATTTCATGGCGAGGGTCCCCTGGTTGATCTGGTGATCGCGCCTGGACCGTCGCGAGTGCCGTGCGAATACGCGTACATTTCCGTGGTTAACGGATCGTTAAATCGTGTTGGCGTCACAGCCACAGTTGCCGTCAAGGTTGGAGCCTGAGCCGATGCCCAAACGCACCGACATCGACACCATCCTGATCATCGGCGCCGGTCCGATCGTCATCGGCCAGGCCTGCGAATTCGACTATTCCGGCGTCCAAGCCTGCCGCGCGCTCCGTGCCGAGGGCTACCGCATCGTGCTGGTGAACTCGAACCCGGCCACGATCATGACCGACCCGGACCTTGCCGATGCCACCTACATCGAGCCGATCACGCCGGAATTCGTCACCAAGATTATCGAGCGCGAACGCAAGGAACACCCCCGCGCACGCATGGCGTTGCTCCCCACGATGGGCGGCCAAACCGCGCTCAACTGCGCGCTCGATCTGAACAAGGCCGGCGTCCTGAAGAAATACGACGTCGAGATGATCGGCGCGAAGCCCGATGCGATCGCCAAGGCCGAGGACCGCCTGCTGTTCCGCGAGGCCATGGAACGCATCGGCCTCGAAAGCCCGCGCTCGCACATCGCCACATCGAAGGAAGAGGCGCTCGCCGGCCTCGAGCATGTGGGCCTGCCCGCCATTATCCGCCCGTCGTTCACGCTCGGCGGCCAAGGCGGCGGCATCGCCTACAACAAGGAAGAATTCGTCGAGATCGTCGAACGCGGCCTCGACGCCTCGCCCGTGAAGTCGGTCCTGATCGAGGAATCCGTCCTCGGCTGGAAAGAGTTCGAGATGGAGGTCGTGCGCGACAAGGCCGACAACTGCATCATCATCTGCTCGATCGAAAACATCGACCCGATGGGCGTGCACACGGGCGACTCGATCACGGTTGCCCCCGCGCTGACGCTCACCGACAAAGAATATCAAATCATGCGCAACGCCAGCATCGCTGTGCTGCGCGAGATCGGCGTTGAGACCGGGGGCTCGAACGTGCAGTTCGCCGTCAACCCAAAGGACGGCCGCCTCGTCGTCATCGAAATGAACCCGCGCGTCTCGCGCTCGTCAGCGCTGGCGTCGAAAGCCACAGGCTTTCCGATCGCCAAAGTCGCGGCCCGCCTTGCCGTCGGCTACACGCTCGACGAGCTCACGAACGATATCACGAAGGCAACGCCTGCCTCGTTCGAACCGACGCTCGACTATGTGGTCACCAAGATCCCGCGCTTCGCGTTCGAAAAATTCCCCGGCGCCGAACCAATCCTGACCACCTCGATGAAGTCCGTCGGCGAGGCGATGGCGATCGGCCGGACCTTCGCCGAGTCGATACAAAAGGCGCTGCGCTCGCTCGAAACCGGTCTCACCGGCTTCGACGAAATCGAGATCCCGGGCCTGCGCTCTGGCGACGACAAGAACGCCGTTATCGCCGCGCTCGCCAAGGCCACCCCAGACCGCATCCGTGTCATTGCGCAAGCCTTCCGCCTCGGCCTTACCGTCGGCGAAGTTCACGCCGCCTCGAAGGTCGACCCGTGGTTCCTGGATCAGATCGAAGAGATCGTCAAAACCGAAGAACACATTCGCGAATACGGTCTGCCCGACGACGAAGACGGCATGCGCGAACTGAAGGCGATGGGCTTCTCCGACGCGCGCCTCGCCAAACTTGCCGGCAAGCGCGAGAGCGAAGTGGCGGCAAGCCGCCGCCGCCTCGCCGTCACGCCGGTGTTCAAACGCATCGACACCTGCGCCGCCGAATTCCGCGCCATCACGCCTTACATGTACTCGACCTACGAAGCGCCGATGGCGGGCAATGTCGAATGCGAAAGCGAACCCACCGCCAAGCGCAAGGTCGTCATCCTCGGCGGCGGCCCGAACCGCATCGGCCAAGGCATCGAGTTCGACTATTGCTGCTGCCACGCCGCCTTCGCACTGAAAGCGACGGGGTTTGAGACCATCATGGTCAACTGCAACCCCGAAACCGTCTCGACCGACTACGACACTGCCGACCGCCTCTACTTCGAACCGCTGACCGCCGAAGATGTCGTCGAACTGATTCGCACCGAACAAGCGAACGGCGAGGTCGTCGGCGTGATCTGCCAATTCGGCGGCCAAACGCCGCTGAAGCTCGCCGCCGCGTTAGAGGCTGCCAAAATCCCGATCCTCGGCACCCAGCCCGACGCGATCGACGTCGCCGAAGACCGCAAACGCTTCCAAACCTTGATCGACAACATCGGCCTGAAGCAGCCGGTCAATCGCACGGCGCTCACCACCGACGAAGCGTTGCAGGCCGCGCGCGAAGTCGGCTACCCCGTCGTAATCCGCCCCTCCTTCGTGCTCGGCGGCCGCGGTATGACGATCGTGCGCGACGAAGAGCACATGAAGGAAACGCTGGCGCAAACCGACGTCTTCAAGATCTCCGGCGACAACCCGGTCTTGATCGACCAATACCTACGCAACGCCATCGAAGTCGACGTCGACGCCATCGCCGACAAGGACACCGTCTTCGTCGCCGGCATTATGGAACACATCGAAGAGGCCGGCGTGCACTCCGGCGACAGCGCCTGCTCGATCCCGCCCTGGTCGCTCGACCAGAAAACGATCGACGAACTGAAACGCCAAACGACGGCAATCGCCCGCGAACTGAACGTCGTCGGCCTCATGAACATCCAGTTCGCGATCCAGGACGGCTTGATCTACTTGCTCGAAGTAAACCCGCGCGCCAGCCGCACAGTCCCGTTCGTGGCGAAGGCCGTCGGCATCCCCGTGGCCGCTATCGCCTCGCGCGTCATGGCCGGCGAAACACTGAAGAGCTTCAACCTCTCCGAGGCCAAGCCCCGCCAATTCTCCGTCAAGGAAGCAGTGATGCCGTTCGCGCGCTTCCCAGGCGTCGACGTGATCTTAGGGCCCGAAATGAAGTCGACCGGCGAAGTCATGGGCATCGATATCACCTTCGATCGCGCCTTCGCCAAAAGCCAGATCGCGGCCGGCCTCACCTTGCCGAACAGCGGCACGGTCTTCGTCTCCGTGCGCGATGCGGACAAGGAAAAGATCGTGGCCCCTGCCCGCCGCCTGATCGACATGGGCTTCAAGATCGTCGCCACCGGCGGCACCGCCACCTATCTGCATGACCAAGGCGTTCCCATCACCCGCGTGAACAAGGTCTACGAAGGCCGCCCGCATATTGTGGACGCGATGAAGGACGGCAGCATCGACCTCGTCTTCAACACGACCGAGGGTGCGCAGGCGCTGAAAGACTCGCTCTCGATCCGCCGCACCGCGCTCATGCAGAAGATCCCCTACTACACCACCATTGCCGGATCGCAGGCCGCAGTGCAGGCGATTGCAGCCCTCCGCACCTCCACCCTCGACGTCGCACCTTTGCAGGCTTTCGCTCGTTAACGCCTTGAATCCAAAGGATTCATTGCGGGGGACCACCTGCAATCCGACCTTGAAATTTTCAAGGTTTTCCCTTATGTTCTTCCCCGGCGTTTGAGGGGGATGCGTCTCCCGCGCAAGCTCGAGAAGCGAACTCTCGCGAGCAACTTTTGAAGCCTTTTGACAGGCCTTGGGCGGTCGCACCACCAAGGCCGTTCGAATTTGTTGTCCCTTGGTGCGACGGAAGAGTTGAGCACCTCACTATGGAAAAAATTCCAATGACCGCGCAGGGCTTCCAGGCCCTGGAAACGGAGATCAAGCACTTGAAGTCGGTGGAACGTCCGGCCGTGATCCGGGCGATTTCCGAAGCGCGCGCCCACGGCGACCTGTCGGAAAACGCCGAGTATCACTCCGCCAAGGAACGCCAAAGCTTCATCGAAGGCCGCGTCCTCGAACTCGAGGATAAGCTCTCGCGCGCTCAGGTCATCGACGTCTCGAAACTCTCCGGCAAGGTCGTGAAATTCGGCGCAACGGTTACCGTCGTCGACGAAGACACCGATCAAAAGGCGAAGTACCAAATCGTCGGCGACCTCGAAGCCGACTTCGCCAAAGGCCGCATCTCGATTTCCTCGCCGCTCGCCCGCGCCCTCATCGGCAAAACCAACGGCGATACGGTAGAGGTGAACACGCCCTCCGGCGGCCGCTCGTACGAGATTACGAAGGTGGAGTTTAAGTAGGGATCTTCGGAGAGTAGCAGGCTTGTGCTACTCTCCACCCACGTCGAGGTACCAACCATGGCCAGCGCCGCAAAGCTCTCGATCACCCTTCCCGCCAAGCAGGCGGCTACCATCCGCAGCGCGGTGAAAAGCGGCGACTACGAGTCAGCGGAAGATGTGGTCAATTCGGCGCTGAAGCTCTGGGAGAGACAGCGCGCGGAAGAGACTGAGTATCTTCGCAAAGCTTGGAAGGAAGGGATCGAAAGTGGCACGGCCCCCGACGAATGGAACGTTGAAGAGTTTCTGAAAAAGGCTCGGGCGCGTAAGGCACGCGCGCAGCAAAAGACCCGTCGCACTGCCAAGAGCCGCTAAATGCCGAGAGTCCTCCGTTCGTATCTGGCGGAAGACGACCTTGAGGAAATTTGGTCATACATCGACAAGGACAATCCGGCGGCAGCGGAAAAGCTGATACGGCGCATCACACGCGTTTTTGAACTTTTGGCCACCCGCACAGGCCTCGGGACACGTCGCCAGGGTCTGGATGATGACGTCTTGGTATTCCCTGTCCGCAAGTATCAGGTGCTCTTCCGGCGCATTCCCGACGGGATCGAGATCGTTCGCGTCATTCACAGCGCACGAAACATCGAAGCGATCAGGCTTCAATAGAGGCCTCTCAAACCTCCACCGGCACGCCCGGCTCGCGCTTCGACGCCCTTATCGTCAGCGCCGTCTTGACCGAGCCCACATTCTTCGCTGCGGTCAGTTGCTCGGTCACGAAGCTCTGCCACTCGCTCAAATCGCGCGCGGCGCATTTCAGAACGAAGTCGATCTCCCCCGACATCATGTAGCACTCGCGCACGATCGGCCATTGCGCGACCTGGGCCTCGAACGCCCGCAGATCGGGCTCGGCCTGGCTGTTCAGCCCCACAAACGCGAACGCGGTCACCTCATACCCTAACGACTTCGGGTCCAAATCGGCGTGATAGCCGCGGATCAGTCCCGCTTGCTCCAGAGCGCGCACCCGCCGTAAACAGGGCGGCGCCGAGATCTTGGCGCGCTGAGAGAGTTCGACGTTCGTGATGCGGCCTTCGGCCTGCAATTCGTGAAGAATGCGCCGGTCGATGGCGTCGAGCTTGATCCGCTGCATGATGGTTCCAAGGCAGGGTCAGAAAGTTTCGCGGGACCGGTTTTAGCGCGATCGCCCTCCGAGTTCAGCAATAAAATTACAGGACCACGAAACACTGTGAATGAATTGGCGGTGGAAAACGTCACTTGGGCGATAACCGACGGCCGCGCCGGGATCTTGAACCAGGCGCGCGGCTTGGCCGGGGCGATCGGCCTGCCCATTGAGGTTAAGACCGTTCACCCGCGCCTACCCTGGACGCTGCTGCCGGTGACGGCCTGGCCCGCCCCCTTCAGCGCCCTAAAGGCCGGCAGCGCCGCGTTCGCGCCGCCCTGGCCCAAGATCGCGATCGGCTGCGGCTGGCGCTCGATCCCCTATGTCCTCGCCCTTAAGCGTCTCTCGGGCGGGCGGACATTCACGATCCAACTGCAAGACCCGCGCATCGACCCGAAGAACTTCGACCTCGTCGTGCCGCCGGACCACGACGAACTTAAGGGCCCCAACGTTGAAGCAATAATCGGCAGCCCGAACGCGGTCACACGTGCCAGACTCGAAGCCGCCTCAACGCAATGGCGCGCTGCGTTTGCAAGCTTGAAGCAACCGCGCGTCGCCGTTCTCATCGGCGGCAAATCGAAATCGTATCGCTTCGAAGACGTCGACGCCCAACGCCTCGGCGCCCAGTTGAGCGATCTGGTGATGCGCGGACATGGCCTCATGGTCACCACGTCGCGACGGACCGGCGAGACGCAAACGCAAATCATCAGGGCAGCGCTGAAAGACACCGGCGCCTTCGTCTGGGATGGCACCGGCGACAATCCCTATTTCGGCATGCTGGCGCTCGCCGACGTGATTCTCGTCACCTCCGATTCCACGAACATGGCGGTCGAAGCGGCGGGCACCGGCAAGCCCGTCTATATCGTCGAACTGCCCGGCGGCGATTCGAAATTCACCCGCCTGCACGACAGCCTCAAGCAGCGTGGAATCGCGCGCGTTTTCACAGGCGAAATCGCGCAATGGACGTACGAGCCCTTAAACGAAACGGCTCGAATTGCCGCACTGATCCGCAAGAGATTGGGCCTCGGGGCGCAGTAACCCGTCCGTGAAGACGCCAAAGCCTTGCGGCGTGCCGAGCGGCCTTCCTATATGGGGGCGGAGGACCTTTTCCCGCATGACCAAAACGACCCACGCCAAAGTGCTGATTTTGGGCTCAGGACCGGCCGGTTACACGGCCGCGATCTACGCGACGCGCGCGATGCTGGAGCCGCTGCTCGTGGCCGGCCTGCAGCCGGGCGGCCAACTGACGATCACCACCGACGTCGAGAACTACCCGGGCTTCGCCGAAACGGTCCAGGGTCCGTGGTTGATGGAGCAAATGAAGGCGCAAGCCGAACACGTCGGCACGAAGTTCGCCGATGACGTGATCGTGAACGCCGACCTGAACAGCCGCCCGTTCCGCCTCACCGGCGACAGCGGCACGATCTACACCTGCGACACGCTCATCATCGCGACCGGCGCGCAAGCGCGTTGGCTGGGTCTGCCCTCCGAAGAGGCGTTCAAGGGCCACGGCGTTTCCGCCTGCGCCACGTGCGATGGCTTCTTCTATCGCGGCAAGGATGTCGCCATCGTCGGCGGCGGCAACACCGCGGTTGAGGAGGCGTTGTTCCTGACCAACTTCGCCACCACCGTGACGCTCGTCCACCGCCGCAATTCGTTGCGCGCTGAAAAGATGCTGCAGCAGCGACTGCTCAACCATCCGAAGATCAAGGTCGTCTGGGATTCCGGCATCGACAACATCGAAGGCACCAGCGATCCGAAGTCGGTCACGAACGTGAAGCTGCGCAACGTCAACACCGGCGCGCTCACCGATCTGCGCGTCGACGGCCTGTTCATTGCCATCGGCCACGTGCCGGCAACCGAACTCTTCAAAGGCCAAGTCGACATGGACGCCGACGGCTACATCAAGACCGCGCCGGACTCGACCGCGACCAGCATCCCCGGCGTCTTCGCCGCCGGCGACGTGAAGGACCGCATCTTCCGCCAAGCCGTCACGGCCGCCGGCATGGGCTGCATGGCGGCGCTTGAAGCGGAAAAATACCTCGCTCACCACGGCGCGATGAAAGCCGCCGCGGAATGACGATGGACCTCGACCGCCTGCGCGTCTTCCATGCCGTCGCCACGGCAGGAAGCCTCACGCATGCGGGCGAGCAACTCGACCTCAGCCAGTCGGCTGTCAGCCGCCAGATCAGCGCGCTTGAGGAAGAGCTGAAGGTTCAACTCTTCTCCCGCCACGCCCGCGGCTTGATTTTGACCGAGCAGGGTTCACGCCTCTTTGAAACCACGAAGAAGGTCTTCGACCAGCTTCTGACCGTCAAAGAAGAACTGCTCGAAAGCAAAGAAACCCCGCGCGGCGATCTGCGCGTGACCGCAACCGTCGGCATCGGCACCTATTGGCTCGCGCCGCGCTTGAAGAAGTTCACCGAACTCTACCCCGACATGCGCGTGCATCTGCTGCTGCACGACGGCGAGCTCGACTTGGTGCATCGCGAAGCCGACGTTGCGCTGCGCATGCGCCAGCCGGTGCAATCAGACCTGGTGCAACGCAAACTGTTCGATGTCGTCTATCACATCTACGGCGCGCCCGATTACTTGAGCGCGCGTCCGACGCCGAACTGCATCGACGACATGGATCGCCACGATATCATCGTCTACGGCGAAGCGCCGTCGGAGTTGTCGAAGGTGAACTGGCTCGCCGAAGTCGGCCGCAAGCCCGGCAATCCGCGCCCCGCGAAGATGTACGTGAACAACATCATCGCCATGGGCAAGGCCATCGAAACCGGCATTGGCCTCGGTATCCTTCCCGACTATTTCGCCAACGGAAACGATAAACTCGTCCGCATCATGTGCGATACGCCGGTGCCGAATTACGAAGTTTTTCTGTGCTATCCCGAAGCCCTGCGTGGCTCAAAACGGGTCGGCGTTTTCCGCGATTTTCTTGTATCACAAGCCCGCGAGTGGTGCTTCTAGCGGCCTTGAGAACGCCCTGTCCGATACCCATCTAAGTATGGTCGGAGTGGTTCTCCCCCAGACACGGGCTCCGACCCAGGATTCCCCTCCTGGTACTAGGCGTGACGAGGCCGGGTCGCTTTACCCCAAGCGATCCGGCCCATTCATTTGTGGCGAACGTCAAAAACTCAAGCCGCAACGCACCCGCTCGGCTTCACGACCCGCTTCGTCGACGCAGGAAACTTGGCCAGCGCCGCCGCAGGCCGCACCGGACGCCGCACCAACTCGCCCGTGCAATTGGGGCAACGCCCCTTCAGCGTTTGCGTCGCACAGTCCACGCAGAACGTGCACTCGAACGTACAGATCATCGCCTCAGTCGTCTCCGGCGGCAGATCGCGATCGCAGCACTCGCAGTTTGGTCTGAGTTCCAACATCAGAAGTCCGTCCCTCTCACGAAAATCTCGACCAGCTGCTCGAACGCGCGCTGATCCGCCAAATCGAACCGCCCAACCAGCGGGCTATCGAGATCAAGCACGCCCTGCACGCGCCCGTCTTTAATCAACGGCACCACGAGCTCCGAGTTCGACGCGGCATCGCAAGCGATGTGCCCCGGAAACGCGTGTACGTCTTTGACCAGCATCGTCTCGCGCCGCGCGGCCGCCGTCCCGCACACGCCCTTGCCCACCGCGATCCGCACGCAGGCAGGCTTGCCCTGAAACGGCCCGAGCACCAACTCGCTGCCCTTCATGAGATAGAACCCGGCCCAATTGAGATCCGGCACGATCTGCCAAATCAGCGCCGCAACGTTCGCAGCATTGGCGATCAAATCCCGCTCGCCATCGAGGAGCCCCCGCGCCTGACGCAGAAGCTCCTCGTAAATCTCAGCCTTCGAACCCGAGACTTTTTCGACGGCGAACATCGACACCTCACTTCTTGATGCCGCCGCCCGCCTCTTTGCCCCAAAGCTCTTCGAGACGTGCGTCGCGACCGCAATTGAACCGGTAGAGGTTATAGCGCACCGGATTCGTCGCGTGATAGTTCTGATGATAGGCCTCGGCCGGATAAAACGGCCCGGCCGCAGTAATCTCCGTCACGATCGGCCGCTTGAACCGGCCCGATCTCTCGATTGCCGCCTTCGACGCCTCGGCCAACCGCTTCTGCTCGTCGTTCAGGGTGAAGATCGCGGTACGGTACTGCGTGCCGAAGTCGCAGAACTGACCGTCCTTCGTCAACGGATCGACGGTGCGCCAATAGATGTAGAGCAACTTCTCGTAGCTCACCATCTTCGGATCGAACACGACCTTCACCGCCTCCGCGTGCCCGGTTGCACCTGACGAAACTCCCTCGTAGGACGGATTGACCTTGCTGCCGCCGGTGTAGCCCGAGGTCGTCGAGAGCACGCCCGGCACCTTGTCGAAGTCGGACTCGGTACACCAGAAACAGCCACCCGCGAAAATCGCGACCTGCGTTCCCACCTGTGCGGCGGGCGCGGTGTCGGCGCGTACGCCCAGAAACGTGTCCGCGACCCGCAAGCCGAACACGGCCAAGCCCGACAACAGCGCCAGCGTCACCACGCGGCCGATACTCATGGGTTTGATCATCATGAAGCCACGCTCGGTTTGAATTTCATCGCCACGCCGTTCATGCAGTAACGCAGCCCCGTCGGCCGCGGCCCGTCCGTGAACACATGCCCCAGATGCCCGCCGCAGCGCCGGCAGTGCACCTCGGTGCGCACCGAGAACAGCGAGTTGTCGATCGACGTACCCACCGCGTTCGCCAGCGGCTGATAGAAGCTCGGCCAGCCCGTACCGCTGTCGTACTTCGCCTCCGACGAATAGAGCGCCAGATCGCAGCCCGCGCAGTGGAACGTACCCTTGCGCTTTTCATGGTCGAGCGGGCTCGTCCCCGCCCGCTCCGTCCCATGATCGCGCAGCACGTAGTACTGCTCAGGCGTCAAAATCTTGCGCCATTCCTCCGGCGTCTTCGAGACCTCGAACGCCTTCGCGTTCGCCGCCGACGGCACGCGCAGGCCGAAGACCGCGCCCAACGCGGCCGCGGCACCGCCCAGCGCCGCCGTGCCCAACAAACTTCTGCGATTCATGGAAAAATTCCTTTCGGGGGTTCGAAGCCTCATACGCAACGAACCACGGCACGGACCAATCACGCCGCCGCGAGGGAGAGTTCAACTCCCCCTCGCTTAATGGCGTTGGCGGCTAAGCCGCCTCAGGCTGCGTCCGGTTGGCGATGGCCTGTTCCGCCAATTTGCCGGTCAGTTCCGCCAAATGGTCGAACTTGTAGGTAAAGGTCGACGCCCCCTGGGTCGCCGAGCGCAGCTCGATAATGAACGTCTGCAGCTCCGACTCCGGGATATGCGCCGCAACCGTGTCCCAGCCCGGCCACCCGACCCGGCCGTCGAAGCCCAGCAGCTGCCCGCGCTTGCCGGTGATGATCTGGTTGATGCGCGACGTGTGCTCCGCCGGCGTGTGCACTTCGACCGCCATGATCGGCTCCAGCAGCACCGGCGAGCAGTTCGCCATTCCTTCCGACATGCCGATCTTCGCCGCCATCTGGAACGCCGCGTCGCTGGAGTCGACCGAGTGATAGCTGCCGTCGGTCAAAGCCACCGACACATCCACCACCGGAAAGCCCAACGGCCCGCGCTGCAGATAATCCCGCACGCCCTTCTCGACCGAAGGGATGAAGTTCCGCGGCACCACGCCGCCCGAGATCTGGTCCAAGAACTCGAACCCCGAACCCCGTGGCAGCGGTTTGATCTGCAGCACCACGTCGCCGAACTGGCCATGCCCGCCCGACTGCTTCTTGTGCCGCCCGCGTTGCTCCGTCGACTTGCGGATCGTCTCGCGATAGCCGACATGCGGCGTGTGCGAGGCAAGCTTCAGCCCGAACTTACGCTCCGTTCGCGCCAGCGCCGTGCGCAGATGCACCTCGCCCTGGCCCATCAGCACCGACTCATGCGTCTCCGCCACCTGCTCGAAGACGATCCCCGGATCTTCCTCGCGCAGCTTGGCGAGCGCGCTCGAGAGCTTCACGTCGTCGTTCCGGTTAGCGGCCTTGATCGCGAACTTGTAGACCAGCGGCAACGATTCCGCGCGCTTGAGCGCCTTGATCGCGCGCGGCGCCGACAGCGTGTCGCCGGTCTGCGTTCGTTCCAACCGGCCGATCGCGACCAGATCGCCGGCACCGGCACCGGGAATCTTCGTCGTCTTCTCGCCTTGCATCGCAAAGAGGCCGGACGCCCGCTCGTCGCCGCCGTCGCTGCGCGTCAGCGTCGCGCCGTCTTTCAAGATGCCGCGAAACACGCGCACCAGCGAAAGCTTGCCGCCCGCGCCGTGGAACGTCTTGACCACCTGCACGATCGGATCGTCGCCCTTGGCCTCAAGCCCCTGCCGCTTCGCCGCCTTCGACACATCCGGCACCTCATGCCGAAGCGCCTTCAGCAACCGCCGCACGCCGTTGTCGCCCTCGGCCGAGCCCATCAGCACCGGCACGATCAAGCCCTCCTGGAGTTCGCGCGACAGATCCGCGAACACCTCATCCCGCGGCGGCTCGACGTCGGAGAGCAGCTCCTCCATCAAATGGTCGTCGTAGTCGGCAAGCTTCTCCAGCATCTGATAACGCGCTTCGTGCTCGCGGTCCGTCATGTCGGAGGGAATGGCAATCACCTCCGACGCCGCATGCTCGCGATAGACGAACGCCCGCTCCAGCGCGAGATCGACGAACCCGGTCACGATCCCGTCTTTCCAGATCGGCACCTGCCGCAGCACCAAGGGCCTGGACGACGCCGGCTGCAGCGCGGCCAACAGCTCGCGGATCTGCCCCTGCGCCTTGTCGATTTTGTTGATAAACAAGAAATGCGGAATGGAAAGATCGCAAAGCCGCTTCAACAGCGGTTGCAGGATCGCGGCCTTCGCCGGATCGGGCTCGGCCACTACAACGACCGCATCCACGCCGACGAGCGCGTTCATGGTTTCCTGTTGAAACTCGATCGATCCCGGACAATCGAGAAACGTAAAATGATCGCCGAGATAGCTGGTCGTCGCAGCCGTCACTTCGACGCTCATCATTCTGTCACGGGCTTCCGGCGAAGCGTCGCCGACCGTGTTCTTCTGCGCCTGACTGCCTTTTCGGGTGACCGCTCCTGTAATCCACAGGATGCTTTCCAGCAAAGTCGTCTTACCGCCACCCTGAGGTCCGACCAGGGCCACGCAACGTGGCCCATGTCCTCCCTTACCGTTTCCGTCTGCCATGAGGTTGCTCCCAAATTGCCCGGCAGGGCGCAACCAACGCTATGCAGTACGCCCTTTCACCGGGCCCCCCAACGTTTCAACCAATCGCGAGAGAGCGCAAGCAAAAAAGCGCTTAACGTTCGCGTACGCACGGATCAGCCAATGGCACCTGTGGACGGCAAACCCATCTCGCACCGCAGCAAGACTCCGAGGCGAGGCACACCCGGGACTGCGGGCTTCCAGCCCGTCAACTCCGAACCCTGCCTCACATCTCACAGTTGCCAAGCTCGTAGTTCCACGCTCCGCCACGATCCAAACAACTATCGATGCTAAGTTGGCGCCACGCCAGAAGGAACACGCCCAAGAACAGCAACACCGCGGCTCCAAGAAGGACGTACCTCATCACCGCTCGCTTCTTCGTCGGATCATTGGCCATGTCATCTCCTAACACATGATGTCCAGTGCACCTTCCGGTGGAGGGACTCTCAAAACGTCAAAGATCTCAGACAAAATTCGGTGACAGTGCACTGGAGTGGACCCAAGAAGTGAGACACGTAAAATAGGAGACAGTTCTCGGAAGGAGAACTGAATGCCGAAGGGACCTCGGGTATTTACGCCGGAGCAGAAGGTTGCGATCGTCAAGCGCATGCTTGG
>JAGOBA010000005.1 GCA_017983635.1 Alphaproteobacteria bacterium | reverse complement strand
GGCCACCATGAAGCGGATTTTGACCGACCGAATGCAACGTAGACGCCTTCGCTTACATCCGACGAGTTACATTTGTCGGGTGCTTCATCCAATCGAAACGGCCCTACCCATTCGACAATAATGGCCTCTGGAGTCTGATATTTGCTGACCATTGCTCCCCCGTTCGATTTTGGCGACTTGGATAACGGGGTTCAAGCAATACCAGTCGCCCTCCAGCGCAACGGGGAAGCATCAGTATCCGCATGCAAATGTTCGAAGTTTCTCCTTAGACGCGAACAGTGCATGCGCGATTCGTGCAGCTAGTAGGCTTATTTTGGTGTCGCGAAGCGGCCTCGCCTAACTTGCCCGTCGTTGTACGCGTCGAATTGAGCTTGCACGATTTCGGTCGGCGTCATGTGGCTCTCATCAGATATGGATTGCGTGTCCGAGTGCTTTGAGGGCGCTTTCGTGGAAGGCTTCGCTCAGGGTTGGGTGGACGTGGATGGTGCCGGCGATGTCTTCGAGGATGGCTCCCATTTCCATGACGGTGGCGAACTCGGCGCTGAGTTCGCTGACGTGAGCGCCAACGGCTTGGATGCCTAAGACGCGGTGGTCGGACTCTCTGGCGACGACGCGCACGAAGCCACCGTTGTCGGCGGCGTCCATGGAGAGGGCGCGGCCGTTGGCGGCGAAGGGGAACTGGCCCACGACGGTTTCTTCGCCGGCTTTCGCGGCTTCGGCGGGGGAGAGGCCGCAGCTTACGATTTCGGGTTCGGTGAAGCAGACAGCGGCGATCGCGGCGGGCGCGAACTTGCGTTTGTGGCCGGCGATAATCTCGGCGACCATTTCGCCTTGGGTTGCAGCTTTGTGCTCGAGCATCGGTTCGCCGACGAGGTCGCCCACGGCCCAGACGTTCTTCATCGAGGTGCGGCACTGATCGTCGACTTTGACGAAGCGGCCTGCCATGTCGACGGCCATGTTTTCGAGGCCCCAGCCTTGCGTGTTCGGCTTGCGGCCGACGGTGACGAGGATCTTGTCGGCCGGGAGGTTTTGGGTTTTGCCGTCTGCCGTTTCGATGATGAGGGCGGTTGCACCCTTGCCGGTTTCGGCGGCTTTCGCTTTTGCGCCGAGATGAAGCGTCACGTTGTTCTTGTCGAGCCAGCGTTTAACGGGCGCGGTGAGGTCGGTGTCGTAGAGGGGGAGGATGTTCTTCTCCGCTTCGACGATGGTGACTTCGCTGCCCAGCTTAGCGAAGGCGATGCCGAGCTCGAGGCCGATATAGCCTGCGCCGACGACGACGAGTTTTTCGGGGAGCTTGTCGAGCGAGAGCGCTTCGGTCGAAGAAATCACCGGGCCGCCGAACGGGAGCGTCGGGATCTGCACCGGGAGCGAGCCGGTCGCGAGCAGCACGTGCTCGGCGGTGATCGTCGTGTCGCCGACGGTGCAGGTTTTGGCGTCGGTGAATGTCGCCCAGCCGTTCACGACCTTCACCTTCGCGCGCTTGAGCAAGCCGGTGACGCCGGTGTTCAGGCGGGTGACGATGCCTTCTTTCCACTTCACGGTTTCGGCGAGGTCGAGTTTCGGGGCGGTGGTGAGCTTGATGCCGTGCAGCCCCTTCGCGGCGGCGTGGCGCATGGATTCGAATTCGCCAGCGGCGTGAATGATCGCTTTCGAGGGGATGCAGCCGCGGATCAGGCAGGTGCCGCCAAGGCGGTCGGCTTCGACGAGGACGGTGTCGATGCCGAGCTGACCCGCGCGGATCGCTGCGACGTAACCGCCGGGGCCGCCGCCGACGACGAGGAGTTTTGGGGTGAGGTGGGTGGTCATGTTTCTTGTCTGGGAGCGCGGGCGTCCCGCCCGCTCTTTCTTTCAAAACGTGGTGCGGTTGATCGTTTGGAAGAGCGGGCGGGACGCCCGCGCTCCCAGACTACTCCATAAACATCATCGCCGGGTGTTCGAGCAGGGCTTTCACGCGCTGGATGAACATGGCGGCGTCGTAGCCGTCGACCACGCGATGGTCGAAGCTGGAGGACAGGTTCATCATCTTTCTGACCGCGATGTGGCCGTCGTGAACGACCGGGCGTTCGATAATCGCGTTCGGGCCGATGATGGCGACTTCGGGGTGGTTGATGACCGGGGTCGTGACCACGCCGCCGATGGGGCCGAGGCTTGTGATGGTGATCGTGCTGCCGGTCAGTTCGTCCTTCGTCGCCTTGTTTTCGCGGGCGGCGGTCGAGACGCGGGCCACTTCGGCGGCCGCTTGCCAGAGGTCCATCGCTTCGGCGTGGTGCACGACGGGGACGATCAGGCCGTTTTGCGTTTGCGTCGCGATGCCGATGTGGACCGGTCTAAAGCGGTGCACGACACCGGCGTCGTCGTCGAAGCGGGCGTTGATCTGCGGGAAGTCGGGCAACACGCGGATCAGCGCGCGCATCAGGAACGGGAGCAGCGTCAGCTTCGGCTGATCCGCTCGCTTGGTCGCGTTCATCTGCACGCGCAGCGCTTCGAGCTCCGTCATGTCGACTTCTTCGACATAGGCGAAGTGCGGGATGCGGCGCTTCGTGTCCTGCATTTTCTCCGCAATCTTGCGGCGCAGGCCGATGACCTTGATGTCGTCCGTGCCTTCGCGCTTCTCGAGGGCTGCCGACGGGCGGCCGGTGGGCGCGCCTTTGGCGATGTAGGCGTCGAGGTCGGCGTGGCTGATGCGGCCGGCGGGGCCGCTGCCGTGGATGAACTGCAGATGGACGCCGAGCTCGGTAGCGCGCTGACGCACGGCGGGCGAGGCGAGCGGCTTGTCGCCGAATTTTCGCGGCGCCGAGGGCGCGACGGTCGCTGGTTCCGGTCTCGCGGCGACGGGTACAGGCTTCGGCGCCGGTTTCTTTTCCTCGAGCTTCGGCGGTGGCGGCGGGGCTTTCGTGACGGCCGGTGCGGCGGCGCCGTTCCTGGCTTTGGCCTGCGCTTCGTTGCCTTCGCCTTCGACTTCGAAGATCACGATCGGCGCGCCGACCGGGGCCATGGTGCCGGGCTCGCCGTGCAGCGAGATGACTTTGCCGGCAACGGGCGAGGTCATTTCGACGGTGGCCTTATCGGTCATGACGTCGACGAGGTGTTGGTCTTCCTTGATCGTGTCGCCGACGGCGACGTGCCAGGCGACGATCTCAGCCTCGGCCGTGCCTTCGCCGACGTCGGGGAGTTTGAAGATAAAGCGGCCCATGGGTTTAGCCCTCCATCGCGCGGCGCATCGCGGCGGCGACGCGGCCGGGGCCCGGAAAATACTGCCACTCGAAGGCGTGCGGGTAGGGCGTGTCCCAACCGGCGACGCGCTCGATCGGCGCTTCGAGGTGGTAGAAACAGTGTTCCTGCACGAGAGCGGTGAGTTCGGCGCCGTAGCCCGAGGTACGGGTTGCTTCGTGCACGATCACGCAGCGGCCGGTCTTTTCGACCGAGGCCTTGATCGTGTCGATGTCGAGGGGGATCAGCGTGCGCAGGTCGAGAACCTCGGCGTCGATGCCGGTGTCTTCGGTGGCGGCGAGCGCGACGTGCACCATCGTACCGTAGGCGATGATCGTGAGGTCGCTTCCTTCGCGCGCGACGGCCGCCTTGCCGAGCGGCACGGTGTAGTAACCGTCGGGGACCTCGCTGGCGCGGTGCTTCGACCAGGGTTGTACCGGGCGTTCGTGGTGGCCGTCGAAGGGGCCGTTGTAGATGCGTTTCGGTTCGAAGAACATCACAGGGTCGTCGTCTTCGATGGCGCTGATCAGCAGGCCCTTCGCATCATACGGGTTGGACGGGATCACCGTCTTGATACCGCAGACGTGGGTGAAGAGCGCTTCCGGGCTTTGGCTGTGGGTCTGGCCGCCGAAGATGCCGCCGCCATAGGGCGAGCGCAACGTGATGGGCGAGGTGAAGTCGCCGGCCGAGCGATAGCGTAGGCGCGCTGCGGCGGAGACGATCTGGTCGTAGGCCGGGTAGATGTAGTCCGCGAATTGGATTTCGATCACCGGGCGCAAGCCGAACGCGCCCATGCCGATCGCGGTCGCGACGATGCCGCTTTCGCCGATCGGCGAGTCGAAGCAGCGTTGCACGCCGTGCTTCTTCTGCAGACCGTCGGTCGCGCGGAAGACGCCGCCGAAGTAGCCGACGTCTTCGCCGAAGATCAGAACGTCGGGGTCCTTGTTCAACATCACGTCCATGGCGGAGTTGAGCGCTTGGATCATGTTCATAGTGGCCATGACGGTTAGACCCCCATCTCTTGGCGCTGGCGGCGGATGTGCCAGGGCATTTCTTTGTAGACGTCTTCGAACATCGTTTTGACACTGGGCATCTTGCCGGAGCCCAGTGTGCCGTAGGTTTCGGCTTCCTTCTGGATGGCGCGGACTTCTTCGGTGACGGCGGCTTCGAGGTCGGTGTGTTCCTTCTCCGACCATTTGCCGATGGCGATCAGATGCTTCTTCAGGCGGTCGATCGGATCGCCGAAGGGCCAGGCTTTCGCTTCGTCGGCGGGGCGGTAGCGGCTGGGATCGTCGGAGGTCGAATGGCCCTCGGCACGATAGGTGAAGTGCTCGATCATCGTGGGGCCAAGGTTTGAGCGGGCGCGATCGGCGGCCCACTTCGTCACGGCGTAGACGGCCAGGAAGTCGTTGCCGTCGACGCGCAGCGCCGGGATGCCGTACCCGATGCCGCGGGCGGCGAAGGTCGACTCATCGCCGCCGGCGATGCCTTGGTAGCTCGAGATGGCCCATTGGTTGTTCACGACGTTCAGGACCACGGGCGCCTTGTAGACGGCGGCAAAGGTGAGCGCGGTGTGGAAGTCGCCCTCCGCGGTCGAGCCGTCGCCGATCCAGGCCGAGCAAATGCGGTCGCCGCCTTTATAGGCGGACGCCATCGCCCAGCCGACTGCTTGGCTGTAGTGCATCGCGAGGTTGCCGGCGATCGAGAAGAAGCCGTGCTTCCTTGACGAGTACATGATCGGGAGCTGGCGGCCCTTCAGCGGGTCGCGCTCGTTCGAGTAGACCTGGCACATCATGTCGAGCAGCGGATAGCCGCGCGCGATCAAGAGGCCCTGCTGGCGGTAGGTCGGGAAGCACATGTCTTCGGGGTCGAGTGCGGCGGCCTGGCTGACCGCGATCGCCTCTTCGCCGGTGCACTTCATATAGAACGAGGTCTTGCCCTGGCGCTGAGCCTGGTACATGCGGGCGTCGTAGTTGCGCACCGTCACCATGTGCTTCAGGCCGCGCTTTAGCGTTTCGACGCCGACCTTCGGGTCCCAGGGGCCGTGCGCCTTGTTGTCTTCGCCGAGCACCCGGATCAGCGAGTAGGCGATGTCGAGCGTGTCCTTCGCGGCGATGTTCGTGTCGGGCTTTCGCATCTCGCCCGCCTTCGGCACCTTGATGTGGCTGAAGTCGGGCTTGTCGCCGGGGCGGTGCTTGGGCTCTGGAATGTGGAGCTTGAGCGCAGGTTTGTTCGGTAGGACGGGTGCGGTCGACATTGGGACTCTCTAGCTGAAAACAGCCGTTCGTTGCGGCGCAGTGGATAGGCGCGGGGGTGCGTGGCGTCAATGAGGGCCGGGCTTCAAGGCAAAGAGATTGTTGCGCGTTCAAGAGTTGCTTGGCTCCACGCAGGCGCGGGGTTTCGTTTCAATCGCTGCGAACGGCGCGAAACTTTCGATTGCGATTGCTGCGCCGCAGCAGTACCGGGCAACAGGATAAGCGAGGCTCAAGTCGATCAGCTGCCGATCAGGAGCATGGTTATGGTGTTGCGAACTTCGCGTGGAGTTCGGGCAGGATGCCTGCGAGGTGGTTCATCTCTTTCGCGCAGTGGAGCAGCAAATTCAGGCCCATTTGGTCGGGTAGCAGTTGCAGGCGCCGACTGCGTGTGTTGAGCAACGGCGACAGCACGCCGCCGATCAGCGGGATCTGCGCTTCGATATCGCCGAGCCAGAAACGGCTCAGCATTTCCGAACCGGTGCTTGTGCGTCGGATCAGGTGGATGAGGCGGCCGGTGTTCAGTGGCGAGCCGCGCAGGCCGACGCGGGCGCAGATCGCGGTGCCGATCGTATCCAGCTTCGCTTCGTCGAGGCCGAAGGTGGCGGGATGGCGGAAGCTGATCGTGAGCTTCACGACTTCGGGGCTGGCGATGCGTTCGTCGACATAGGAGTCGATGCCGATATAGCGATCGCGCAAGTTCGGCCGCGTGCGGCGGTCTTCGGAGACGGAGGAGGCGACGTGGTCTTCGGGATGCCAGAGCTTGTAGCGCTCGCTCGAGACGCTGTGCCAGCCGAACCACCAATCCCACATTTCCGGCGTGTTGCCTGGCATGTCTGTGAGGCAGCAGACGACGAGCATGCCGTCGCTGTTGCGGATGACGATGTCGGTGATGCCGTCGGCGCCGGGGTCGAGCAGCCGTGCCGCACCGGTGAAAGGCAGATCGGGGCCCTGAACGACGCCCTTTGCGATCGCCGCTTCGACGCGCGCCGGGATCGCTTGCATCGGGCGGCGGAAGGGGCCGAGGTCGAGCGGTTCGGCGATGCTGATCGCGCGGGGCATGGCGCTAGTTCGCTGCGATGTCGCCGATGCGAATCTCCGCCGAATCGGCGGGGAGTTCGACCATCGTGCCGTCGCGGGCGACGAGCCAGTCGTGCGGTCTTACTTCGGAAACCCCGCGGGTCAGGATCGTCTCGGCGATGGCGTTCGGAACGGCCGGCGTGAAGTGATAGAAGATCAGCTGCTTCACGTTCGCGTCCTTCAAGAGCGTTGCCGCTTCGACTGGCGAGGTGTGATAGCTCTGCGTGTCGTTCATGATCTTCGCCAGGCGGCGACTGCCCATTTCCTCGAGCAAGGCGCGCAGGCGATCGACCATGGCTTTGCCCTGCGCCTCGTGAAAGACGACATCGGCGTTCTTAGCGGCGACTGCGAGCGGCTGATGCGCGGCCGTGTCGCCCGAGATGACGATCGAGCGGCCTTTGTAATCGAAGCGATAGGCGTAGGCGGGTTCGACCGGCACGTGGTTCAGCTCGATGGCCGTGATCTTGAGCGTGCCGTCGTCGAGAACGACGCCGGTGCGGTTCCTTTCCGGCGTGGGGTCTCCGTTGAGCGCGATCGGGTGGGCGACCATCTTACCGTTGTCGGGCACGGCGACGTCCGCGCCGTGGTGCGCAATGCGGTAGGTCTCGTCGAGGGCGTAAGCTTCGGCGAAACCGGCGACCACACGTTCGACTCCCGGCGGGCCGTAGACGTCGAGCGGCTTGTCGCGGCCTTGAATCCACGAGTTCATATTGAGTTCGCCGAGATCGCCGATGTGGTCGGAGTGGAAGTGCGTGTAGAGCACGCCGCCGATGTGCCAGACCGGCAACCGCCACAGCGCGAGTTTGCCCGCGGATTGCGGGCCCGTGTCGACGACGTACATCTTGCCGCCGGCAAAGACGGCGATGCAGGCTTTCGCGCGGTTCGGATCGGGCATGGGGGAGGCGGAGCCGCAAACGACCGCGCGCAAGGCGTCGTCCTTGAGGAGCGCGCTTCGATCCTTGAGCAGAGTGCCGCGTATCGTGCGTTCGAGAAGCACGTCTTGGACCGCGGGTACTTGGAAGACCGCGTAGGCGCCGCCTGCAACGACGACAGCGACGGCGCCCAGAGCGATCAAGCTCCATTTCAGAATTCGATTCACGCGGCGGCTCCTTCGTTTCAGTTGCCGAGGATGGCGGAATAAGCGTTCGACAGTTCGCGCGCGGTACCAGTGCCGAACACGTATCGATCAGCGCGCACCAGCACAGCGTCGGCGCCGCAGGCGTCGAGGTGCTGCGCGAGTTTCGATGCGAAGGGTTTGAGCGGACCATCCTCCAGCGAAACGACGCGGGCGAGATACCGATTCTGCAGGCCCGCCACGTCGCTTGCACGCCGGGCGATGAGCCAGGCGCCGGCGCCCAGAACGTCGTCGAGGCGCGTGTTACCGACGATGTCTTGCGGAAAGATCGTGCCGGCGCGCGGGGCGTTCGGCATGAAGGCGCCGGGGCCGAGTTGAGGGTCGGCGGGGGGCACGGGCTGTTGGCCGGCGGCTCTTGCGGCGAGCATGGCGGTGTCGCGCTGGGCTGCAGCCTCCGGGTCGGCGATGCAGACGACGCGGCCCATGGCGATGGCGGTCTCGGTGACCGCGCGGACGTGGGGTTCGCGTTCGGTTTGATAGGTGTCGAGCAGCGCTTCGCTCGCTTCGCCCCGCAGAACGTGGGCGAGCTTCCAGGCGATGTTCACGGCGTCGCGGATGCCGGAGCACATGCCTTGGCCGGCGAAGGGCGGGGTCTGATGCGCGGCATCGCCGGCGAGGATCACGCGGCCGCGGCGCCATTCGTTCGCGACCAGCCCGTGGAAGCGGTAGACGGCTTTGCGGTCGATCTCGACGTCGCCATCGTTGACCCACGGTTTCAGGAATTCGGCGATGCGGCGATCGTCGAGGAAGCTCTGCGCGTCTTCGCCGGGGCGGATCATGAATTCCCAGCGATGACGGCCGGGACCCATCAGCACGCAGGTCGTGGGGCGGACCGGATCGCAGATCTGCAGGTTCAGATTCGGCATGCGTTCCGGGCGCTTCACCTGCGCGTCGATGACAAGCCACGGTTCGTCGAAGCCGTAATCGAAATGCGCAATGCCGAGCGCTTTGCGCACGGGGCTCGACGCGCCGTCGCAGCCGACGACATAACGCGCGTGCACGGTTTCGGGTTTGCCCGACGCGTCGACGATTGTGGCGCGGATGGTGTCGGCGCCGATGTGCTCCAAGGCTTCGAAGCGCACGCCGAGGCGGGTTTCGACAGTCGGGTAGCCGGCGAGCTTGGCGCGGAGTGCGCGTTCGAGATCGGGTTGATTGAACATCCAGCTTGGCGCGAAGCCCGAAGCGACGACTACCTCGTCGAGGTCGTAGTGCAGCAGGGCTTCGCCCTTGGCGGTGCGGAATTCGTATGCCGGCGCGCGGCGCGAGACCGCCATCACCTCTTCCAAAATGCCGAGGCCTTGCCAGATGCGCATGATTTCCGCGTCGAAGTGGGCGGCCCGGGGGAGGGGATAGACGGTTGTGTCTTTCTCCACTGCGAGCACGCGGAAGCCTTGTTCGCCGAGCAAGTTCGCCAGGGTCGCGCCGACGGGGCCGAGGCCTACGATCAGGACATCGGTTTCGATCATGTGCCAACTCCTTGTGCAATCGAGAGCATCACCTTGCCTTTTGCCCGGCCCGTCTCGACGTATTCGTGCGCTTCAACAATGTCGTCGAGCGCGAACGTCCGGTCGATCACGGGGCGCATCGCACCGGATGCGACGAGCCGGTTCAGTTCGCCGAGCGCTGCCCGGTTCGGGCTCGCAATGGCCCAAGCGTATTTCTTGCCTTGTGCCCGCGCGCGCGCCTTGGCGGCGCGTAAGCGAAGGAAGGCGGTCGCCAGCCCTCGTAGAGCGCCGCGTTCGTCGACCAGGCTTGCAATGGGGTGAACGATCGATACGAAGGCGGCGCCGGCGTTCGGCTTCAGTGTCTGCAACATGCGCTCTTCTTCGGCGAGATCGGCCAGACAGAGCGCGACGTCGAAGTCGCTTAAGATTTGCGTGTAGTCTTCTTTCGTGTAGTCGATCACTTGGTCGGCGCCGAGCGAACGGCAGAGCTCGACGCCTTTCGTCGAGCAGCTGGTGGCGACGGTTGCGCCCCAGGCTTTGCAGAGTTGGATCGCCAGCGTTCCGGTTCCGCCCGCGCCGCCTTGAACGAACACGCGTTTGCCTTGCGCTTTGCCCGGAACGAGGCCCGCGCCGCCGACGAGGGCAGACCAGACGGTCAAGAACGCATACGGAAACGATGCGAGTTGGTCGAGCTCGACGTTTGACGGTGCACGCAGCGCAAACTTCGCAGGAACGGCGCAGTACTCCGCGTTCGTGCCGGTGATCGAATGGGGTTTGACGCCGTAGACTTTGTCTCCCTTCTTGAAGCCCCCGCCCGCTTTGGCGACGACGCCGGCGTAGTCGAGCCCTAAGATCATGGGAAAGCCGGCCGCGCCCTGACGCTTCATCATCGTGCGCGCGTAGCCGGACCGGCGGCGAACCTCGATCGGGTTGATCGAGGCGGCAGCGACGTTCACCAAGACTTCGCCGCTGCGGGGTTCGGGTATTTTGCGATCGTCGACGATCGCGATGACCTCGCGCGCCCTGCCGAAGTTTTTGACCAGTGCGGCGCGCATGGACCCCGACGCCATCGTTCTACTCCGCCGCGACCACAGCTTCGATCGCCCCGATCTTGTCGATTTCAATGCGGGTGACGTCGCCGGCTTTCAGGAACTGCGGTGGTTTCAACGCGGCGCCGACGCCACCGGGGGTGCCGGTGAAGATGACGTCGCCGGGTTCGAGCGTCATCGCCTTGCTGATATGGGCGATCTGATCGAAGACGTTGAAGACGAGGTGCTTCGTGTTCGAGTCTTGGCGCTTCTCGCCGTTGACGAAGGCGCGGATGCCGAGCGTGTGCGGGTCGCCGATTTCATCGGGCGTGACGATCCAAGGGCCGATGGGCCCATGGGTGTCGAAGCTTTTGCCCAAGACCCATTGCGGGGTTTTGAACTGCCAGTCGCGGACCGTGACGTCGTTGCCGGCGCAGTAGCCGAAGATGACTTCGTGCGCTTTCTCCTTCGGCACATGCTTGCAGCGCTTGCCGATGATGGCGACGAGTTCGGCCTCGTAGTCGAGCAGCATCGAGACCTTCGGCAGCTGTACCGGCTCGAACGGCGCGTGGATCGAGGTTACGGCTTTCGTGAACCACACTTGCTCGGCCGGCGTTGCTTGGCCGCTTTCAGCGATATGATCGGCGTAGTTGAGGCCGATCGCCAGGACCTTGCCAGGGCGTTGCACCGGGGCTTCGAGTTTGACCGCGCTTTGCACGACGTCCGCTTTGCGCGCGGCGGCACGCTCGACGGCGCCGCGAACGGCTTGCCATTGGTTCATGAGGCCGATCATGTCGCGCGGCAGATCGGGATCAACCTTCTTCAGGTCGACGATGCCGCCGTCAACGGCGAGGCCGACGCGGGTGCCCGCCGTGTCAGTGAACGTGACGAGTTTCATCGATTGTCTCCTCAACCCATGTTTGGAGGCATCTTCATGCCCCATTGAACGCCCGCCAGTTCGGGCAAGGAAGAGTCGCGCGACCCCCAGCTAGCCGTCAGCAAATCGCCATCGGTCCAGTGTTCGAGTGTGTGGCCCCATGGGTCCTTCCAGTAGTCGAAGATTTGGCTGCCCAGATAGTGGCGGCCGATGCCCCATTGATGCGTGTAGGCCTTTTCTTTGAGCACATCGTGTCCGCTCATCAGGTCATCGAAGTCTGCAACTTCGAACGCGGCATGATTAAATCCAGGCGTGCCGGTTCCGACGAGGAAAATCGTGTGATGGTCGGCCGGCTCTTCGCCGCGGTCGCAACGCATGAAGGCGCCGAGTGCGAATTCGGGCGAGAGTTTGATCTCGTCGGAGGTGATGAAGCCGAAGCGTTCCTTGTACCAGGCTTCGCTCGCGCGGAAGTCGACTACGTTCAAGACGCAGTGGCCGAGACGAATGACATGCGATGGACCTTGGCCGACGCGTTTCAGTTCGTTGCGGCGCGGGCGCTTGTGCGCGTCGTTAAGGGTGCCGAGGGGACGCAACGCCGTTTCCTTGACGGGGCTGCGGCCAGCGACCAGTTCGACCGGATGACCGTTCGGGTCCGTCAGGCGGACGACTTTGCCGCCGCCCGGACCGTCCAGCGCTTCGACTTTTGCGTCTTGCGACTTGGCGAAGGCGTTCAGGTCGTCGAGCGAGCGGGCTTTGAACGCCACGCCGGCAAAGCCCGGTTCGCCCTTGTGGGTGACGTGCAGATACGGGTCGGGGCCTGAGCCTGTCATGTAAAGCGTGTCGGCGTCGCGGTGGGCACGGACGAGCCCGAAGTCGGTGAGAAACGTCTCCATTTGGTCGAGATCGGGCGCTTTGAAGCGGACGAAGGCGATGTCGTCGACTTTGATCATGGGTTGATCCTTTCTGCCGTCATGCGGCGATGTCGTTGAGTGTCGTGCCGTTCAGGCGGCGATAGAGGCGGTAGCCGGTGGTGATCGCGCTCACGGCTGCGGGTTGCTGAATCTCGCGTGCGAAGGCTGGGCGCTGCGACAGCCTTTCGTACCAAGCCTGCAGGTGCGGGTGCGGAGCGAGCCGATAGCCCGCGAGCTTCAGTCGATGCGCCGATATGAACCAGGCGATGTCGACGATCGAGAGCCGGTCACCGATCAGCCACGGTTTCGATGCGAGGCGCGCGTCGAGTGCCGTGAAGGCGTCGCGGAACGCGGCCACGGACCCGCGCGCTGCCTCCTTCGTGACCCCTTCGCGCGCGAAGTCGCGCCACCACTTCACTTCCTTCATGCGCTTCGGATCGTTTGCGCCGTCGGCCTCGTAGCGGCGGAGCGTGTCTTCCGATTTTTGAGTCAGGCGGCGAGGGAAGATGAAGCCCATGGTGAGGTTGCGGAGATCGACGTGCAGATCATCCTCGAGTTTCAGGGATTGCGCAGCGGCCTCGCGCTCTTGGTCGGTCTGGGGGAAGTAGGATTGGCCGATGCCCGACGGAAGGCCGTCGAGGTAGGCCATGATGTCGTTGCTCTCGAGATGAACGACGCCATCGTGAACGAGGACCGGCACCACGCCGCGCGGGTTTATCCCTAAGAACCAGGGCGTTACGTGTTCGTTGCGGGCGAGGTTGATGTGATGCGAGACGAATGGAAGCTGCTTCTCGCGCAGCAGGATGCGCACCTTCTGCGAGCAGGACGAGCCACTGAAGTGAAGCAGGTGCAGGCCCTTCCAAGCCTTCACATCGGTCGTTGCGACCTGATCGTCGGTGAGGATCATTGGCCTATGTCCTTCCTGCGATTGTTCACGGCGGCGTTGGCGATGCGCACCGCGTCGGCCTGCTTCATACCAAGTGCGAGCAGCGCGGTCGCGAGCGCTTCGGCGGCGAAGGCATAGGGTTCGGCGACGCGGCGCGTCGTGTCAGTCAAGTGCAAGGCGGTCGACATGGCGATGCCGATCATGGCGACCACGGCGGCGTTGACCGATGCGACCGCGAAGCGCTTCGACTTCATCCCCATCGCTATGTCACCGCGGATGCCGGCATTTATCGGCGTCTCGGGATCGACGCCGCCGGGGATCAAGCGCAGAAGCGCGCGAGCGCGCACGGGCTGCGCTATCGCGAAAGCCAACATCAACGATAGGCCGTTCGCCATGCGCACAGCCGTGTCAGCAATGCCTTCGTTCGTGGCAGTGATCCTTTCTTCGAGTTCGATACGGATTTGATTGCCGATGGCGGCGGCGAGATCGTCCTTGTCCGTGAAGTGCGTATAGAACGTGCCCTTCGCGACGTCGGCTTCCTCCGTGATTTCGTCGATCGAGAGCGCGTCGAGGCCGCGGACGGCGACGAGGCGTTCGGCGGCGGCAACGAGTTCGCCGCGCGTGCGTTCGCGCTTTCGAGCTACCCTCGGCAGGGTTTCATTTTTCGTCATGGCCGGCATCAGGCACGACCTAGAATTTTGGACAATGCGGTTGCGAGGTCTGCCGTCGGGTTTTTGGCGGCGCCCATGCTGCGCCAGGCGACGACGCGATCGGGACGTACCAGGACGGCGCCTTTGCTCGAAATTTCGCGTTGGCGCATCCAGGCGCAGCGCGGGTCGCGATAGTCGCCGTCGATGTGGCCGATGCGGATGGCGTCGAGCGGAATTTTCAGGTCGTTCGCGACGCCCTTGGCGGCGTCACACCAGGCTTGGCCGTCCTCGCCCGCGATCAGCAGGAAGTGGCCGGTGCGCACGAGGTTCATCAACGGTTGCCGCACGCCGTCGACGTCGTCGACATCGGCATGGGGGAGCGGCGCGCCGGGCTTTGTGCTTGGCGAGTAGACGCGGACGGGATCGACGGGGTTTGCCGGCGCCGCGTCGTCCGAGATTATCGCGTTCGAAGTGTAGGTGTAGCCGTATTCGACGTTGTGTTCGTTGAACTCCATCGACTGCGTTGCCACGGCGCGCAGTGTTGCGCGGCGGAAGTCTTTGTCTTCAGCGCGATCGCTCCAAATGCGTTGTAGTTGTTTCCAATTGGCCTCTGTGCCCGCTTCGGCACTCAGGCCCATTTGGCGACCAAAGCCCAGCTGGTTCAGCGCGTTCTCGACGGAGCGTTGAACGTTGTTGGCGGTTGTCGCGCGGCGTTCGGGTTCGTAGGAGTCGAGCAGCGCGTCGGTCGCTTGGCGGTTCAGAACGGCGGCGAGCTTCCAGGTGAGGTTGTGCACGTCTTGGATCGCGCTGTTGAGGCCGAGGCCGCCCGTCGGCGGGTGACGGTGGGCGGCGTCGCCCGCGACGAAGACGCGGCCCACGCGAAAGCGGTTCGCAACGACGCCTTCGAGTGCCCAGCGCGAGATGCGGTGAATCGTGATCGAATGGTCGCCGATGCCGAGCGCCATGCGCATATCGGCTTCGACGCGCGCGTCGTCGAGCGCGCGTGGATCATCGAACGGATAGTTGAGGTGGTAGACCCATTCCTCAGATTGAGGTCCCCAGTGGTTTGGCCCCATTGGCACGAGCACGCCCATCGCCGCCATTTCTGGATGCCAGATCCACCGGATCAGGACGTCGGGGTCGCGCGCCCAACGCGAAAGATCGGCGGTGACATGGGTCGAGACGGCACGTGCGACGTTGCGCTGTCCTTCGAGTGCGATACCGAGTTTCGCGCCTACCGTGCGGCCGCCGTCGCAGGCGACGACGTATTGGGCGCGCACGGTGTAGTCGGCACCCGTGCCTAGGTCCTTGATCGTTGCGGTGACGCCGGCGGCGTCTTGCGTGAGGTCGACGAGTTCGTGACCGAAGCGGACGCGGCCGGGCGCGAGATCGTCGGCGCGCTTTTTCATGATCGGTTCAAGCCGGATTTGCGGCAGGTTCGTCGAGGGGCAGGCGCTGGCCTTCGCCCAGAACGGATCGCGGCCGCCCGCGCCCCAGCATTCCATCTTCGCGATTTGGCGGCCAGCGTCGGGGTGCGCGCCGCCGAAGCCCGCGTACCATGCGGTCGCGGCCATTTGTTCCGGCGGCGTGCCGCGCGCGTAGAGCTCTGGCGCGATGCCGACTTCCGTCAGGATTTCCATCGCGCGTTGGTTGAGCACGTGCGCCTTCGGCAGAGTCGATGTGGTGGGGAGCGCGCTTACGAGCAGCGACTCGATTCCGAGGCGCGAGAGCAGCGCCGACGCGGTCAGGCCGGCGCCGCCGCCGCCAACGATCAATACCGGGATGTTTGTTTGGGCCACGGGGCGTCTCCATCAATGCGTGCCGGTCTCATGCCGGCCTCTAAAATGACTATATAGTCAATGATGACTGAATAGTCAATTATGATTTGACGCGCAGAAATGGGCGCCGCCGGTCGTGCCTGCACGCGGAGGTCGCGGAGGGTCGCTCTTCCTCCGCGTTTCCGCGCCTCTGCGTAATTCCGTTGTGAGCGAGCTATGGCGCTTGTTTCAGCTATACTGCCTGGATCACGGCGGAGCTTCAGATGACCTTCAAGTCTGTTCTGGCGTTGTCGCTGCTTGTGTTCGCGCTCGGGGCGCCGCTTGCGCTTGCGAAGGTGACCAAAGAGCAGGCGGAGCGGTTGGGCGAGGATTTGACGCCGCTGGGGGCTGAGGTTGCGGGTGAGGGTGACGTGCCGGCTTGGACCGGTGGGCTCACCGGGGTGCCTGAAGGGATCGTGTTTGATCCGAAGACGCAGCATCCGCCGAATCCGTTTCCGGATGACAAGATCAAGTACACGATCACGTCCGAGAACATGACCGAGTACGACGCGGTTCTGACCGACGGGCACAAGTCGATGCTGAAGCGTGTGCCCGGCTTCAAGATGAACGTCTATCAGTCGCGGCGCAGCTGCACCGTGCCGAAGTTCGTACAAAAGGCGACAAAGCGCAACGCGACGACGGTGGAGCTGACGGCGGACGGGGAACGGGTCACCGGCGGCGGGAGTATGGGCACGCCGTTTCCGATTCCGCAGAGCGCGAAGGAGCTGATGTGGAACCATCGGCTGAGGTATGTGCCGTATAGGATGCACCGGCAGCTTGCGAGCATCGCGGTCAAGAAGGGCAAGCCGACCGAGATCATCAAGTACGACGATGCTTCATGGAATGGCTGGACGGACCCCGACTGGAAGGACGCTGTGCTGCTCGGCAGGTGGCTTCTGAGAAAGCAGTCGGCGATCGTGAGAAAGCCGACGCCACCCGTAAAGCTGTCGAGACCGGAGTCGCCGTTCGTGTTCCACGTTATCTTGACCCACGGGCCAATAGACGGATCGCAAAGTGACCGCAAAGCGTGGGCATATAACTCCGACATGCGGCGTATTCGTCGTGCACCTGACATTGCTTACGATAGCCCGGGCGTCAACACTTCCAACTTGTCAACGGTGGATGCATTCGGTGGGTTCGATGGTGCGCTTGATCGCTTTGATTGGTTGTTGATCGGCCGCAGCGTCAAGGTGGTGCCGTACAACTCTTATTCCGTTATGAGCACGAAGTATGATGATCTGGTCCAGCCGGATCATTTGAGCGCCGATTTCGTGCGCTACGAGCCGCATCGCGTTTGGACAGTGGAAGCTAGGCTTCGCGAGGGCGACAGTCACATTTATCAGCGGCGCGTTCTGCATCTTGACGAGGACATGCAGGCGATGGTCGCTGGCGAACTCTACGACAGCCGCGGCCGGTTGTGGCGCGTGCAAGAGCTGCACACGGTCAATTTCTATCAGGTACCGGTCTGCCTCCCGATAGCTGAGTTGGTTTACGACGTGCGAGCACCGGGCACCTACTTGGCGCAGTCTCTGTCGAATGAACAGAAGCCGGTCAACATCTATGGGGATGGGTTGGGGCTGAGCTGCTTTACGCCGGAGGGAATGGTGGAACTGAGCTCTACAAGCGGCGGATCGGGCGGCGATGGGCCGTCATGTTTCTTGTACTAGCGGGTTCGTAAGGGTTGCTGATCCAGCCTTTGGTGAGCGCACGATAGTGGGCGACGTTTGGCAACGTGGCTCCTTCGGTGGGCGCCTTGACGGTCTGAAGCGCGGCTAGTCCGCCTGCGCGACAAACCTCTTAGCCTCAGCGCCCCGTCTTCGCCTGGCGCTTGGCGACGGCGCGTTGGAGTTGGAGGCGTTCTTTGACGCTCAGGGGGCGTTTGATTGCCTTACCGCTTTCGGCGATGCGGGCGGGTTGGAAGACGTCGAAGACGCGGCCGTTGCGGTCGCGCTTCATCGTGGCGTCGATCGTCCAACTGCGGACGGGGCCGGAGTCCAAGTGAATGAAGTGGTTCGTAGGGTACCAGCCGACGCCGCCACGGGACAGCTTGCGCGCGACCTTCGCAGCCGGCGCTAAATTCGAATCCAGCGTGATGTCCATCGCGCGGCCGGCCAGGTGCTGACTCTTTTCCGCGACGCCGAAGATACGGGAGGCCAGCATGCGGTTTGTCTTCTCCGTGCGGTAGGCGGAGAGGACGGTGGCGCGCGCTTGGCCTGCGGATTGAATGACGTCGGCTAGGAAGTCGAGCGTTTCGACGAAGACCGGGCCGCTTACGTTCTCACGGTGATCGCGCAGGAAAATTGCGAGGTCGACCATCGCTGACGGGATCGGGCCAATTTCGTCGCGGTACGGGCCGTCGAACGTTTCCCCGGTGTGCGCATTTCGCAGGGACAACCTGCGGGCGATAGAGCGCGGCGGAAAAACGTAGGGCGTGTCGGTTAGAATGCGCGCGTGCGCGGCCCGGCCAAAGATCAAGGTCAGGCCGGTTGCCAGCAAAAGATCGCGCCGCCGCAGGTCCATGGCTCATCATTTATGGTGCAATTCTTAAAAAGACTACACCGGCCCATTCAAACTTGCGTTGGGTGGATTCCGCGCAGGGCTCGATTGTGGGACGCAAGGACTTTGGGCTAAGTTGGATCCGGACCCCAACCCCTTGAAATGCCTTGCTCCGGCCAAGGCCTTGCCAATCTAATCTGACACAACAAGTTCAGTGTTCGGGTTCGGGCGCGACAGCCGTTCGATCAGACAACAAATTTTGGTGGAGGAAAGTCTCATGACCTACAAACGCCTCATGTTGGCGTCAGCGTTTATGGTGGGCCTCGGTGCACCGGTGGCGCTGGCCAAAGTGCCGGCCGATCAAGCCGCGCGACTTGGGAAGGATCTGACGCCGCTTGGCGGTGAAGTGGCCGGTGCCGGCGATGTGTCCGCTTATACCGGCGGGCTGCAGGCGCCGCCGGCGGGCGTGAAGTTCGATCCGAAGACGCAGCATCCGGTCAATCCGTGGCCCGGCGACAAGCCGAAGTACACGATCACAAATGCGAATGCGGGCCAGTATGCCGACAAGCTCACGGACGGGTACAAGGCGCTGCTGAAGACGCTGCCGACGTTCAAGATGAATGTCTACGAGTCGCGGCGCAGCTGTGCGGTTCCGCAATTCGTGCAGGCGGCGACGAAGAACAATGCGCTGGTCGCCGAGACGACAAAGGATGGCGAAGGCGTGCTTGGCGGAATCATGGGCACGCCATTCCCGATTACCACCAACGCCAAGGAGGTGATCTGGAACCATCGCCTGCGCTATCTGCCTCACAAGCTCTATCGCTCTTTCGGGACGGCGCCGGTGCAGGCGAACGGTTCCTACAACGTCATCCGGTTTCAGGACGAGGCGCTGAACAATTGGACCGACCCGACGAAGAAGAAGGCGGAGGATCTGAACAACATTCAGCTGATGTACCTGCAGAACACGGTCGCTCCAGCGCGGTTGGCGGGCAATGTGATCCTGGTGCACGAATCCTTGAACGGTACGGTCGAGCCGCGTAAGGCGTGGTCATATAATCCGGGCCAGCGCCGTACCAGGCGCGCGCCCGATATTGCGTACGACAACCCGGGCTTCAACACAGACGGCATGTCGACGGCGGACTCCTTCACCGGTTTCAACGGTGCGCTCGACCGGTACGAATGGTCGTACAAAGGCAAGAGCGTGAAGATCGTGGCGTACAACGCCTATGACTTGGTCAACGCGAAGATCGAGGATCTGATCAAGCCGAAGCACTTGAACCAAGACGTCGTGCGCTATGAACCGCATCGCGTTCACACGGTCGAAGCGAAGTTGACAGCTGGCCAACGCCATCTCTACGCGCGGCGCGTCTTGCATCTCGACGAAGACAGCTGGGGCATCGTGGCGGGCGAGCTCTTTGATGGCCGCGGTGGGTTGTGGCGTGTGCAAGAGATCCACAACATCAACTTCTACCACGTGCCGCTGTGCTTCTCGGTCGGCGAGATCGTGTACGACCTGCAGGGTGGCGGGCGCTATCTCGCGGGATCGCTCATCAACGGGGAAAAACCGTTCAACTTCGACGCCGATGCTTTGACAGCTGACCGCTATACGCCGGATGCGCTGCGGACGATCGGCATCCGTTAGACGCAACTAAAGCAGGTAAGCGAGCCGCTCCAGTGATGGGGCGGCTCTTTCTTGTGCGTTACTGCGCGGCAGTTTGCAGGACGATCTGGTTCGACTGGGCGCGGACCGTGACGGCCCGCAGTTTGCCGGTCAAAGGCATAATCGCGCTCACGGCGCCTGGCGTGACTGAGGTTTCCGACATGCAGGCCATGAAGTCCGCCGTCGCCGAAAGGCCGTCGGCCGAGACCGAGGTGATCACGAGGTCGCCCGCCGCGCTCGTGGCGCCCGTCGCCATGCCGGTCATGTGGGCGACTTGGCCGTCGGGGCCCTTGATCACCGTGCCGGAGTCGATGCGAGTCGCGAGTTGCTTTGCGCAATCGCCCCTCTCGCCCACGTAATAGGTGTGCGGCACCGACGGGACCGTGCGCAGGCCCGGGTTCAGGTTCGGTGCGATCAATTGATTCTGCGGTGCCGCGATTGAAGCGGCACTCATTGTAACGGCAAAGACTGCGACCGCGATCGTGCGCGACATGAAACCCATCCCCAAAGACAATTCGAGCGCTGCCGTATTCTAGCGCGCCGGCGGCGGCGCTCCACAAGTCATCGGGGACAGCGTTAACGGCGGAACGTGGTTACTTCGCGGCTTCGACGAGCAGCGGCTCTAGGCGCTTCTTGGAGAGCGGCGGCATATAGGCGGCTTTGACGGCCGCGAGATTGCTCTTGTCGTTGCCGACCCGCACCAGGCCCACCATGCCCATGCCGAAATGCGGCGTGCATTTGTAGAGGTAGAGGCCGGGTTTCACGAACGTGAACTTGATCTCCTTCGTGAAGCCGGAGGTGAAGAGCGCCACGCCCGCAGGCACGCCGCCCGCGACGAAAGCCACGTTGTGGCCGGGGTTGGTCGCGACCCATTTCACCGTGTCGCCGGCGTTCACTTTCACGAAGCCGGGTTTGAAGAGATTCGAGAGGTTCGCGCCCTTGTCGCGGTTCAGCATTTCGACGACGACCTCGGCGGCGGAGGCCGTCTGCGCGAATAGCGCGGAGACAACGAAGGCACTAACAATCCAAAGCGAACGCATGGTTCTGCACCTCAACGTGTTACTTCCCGTGCAAGAGCTAAGCGGCGATTGTGGCTCTCTCAAGATTGGCCGGCGTCACACCGGCGCGGCGCGAGAGCGCACCCATTCGGATACGATCGTTTCCAGTACGGGCAACGGCAGCGCCCCGTTCTCCAGCACGGTATCGTGATAGGCGCGCAGGTCGAAGCGGGAGCCTAAAGCGGTCTTGGCGCGTTCGCGCAGGTCCAGGATTTTGTTGCGGCCGATCTGATAGGCACAAGCTTGGCCGGGGTAGACGAAGTACCGGTCGATTTCGCGCACGATGTTGTCGCGCGTGAGCGCCGTGTTGGCGACGAAGTAATCGACGGCCTGCCGGCGGTTCCAGCCCATGGTGTGGATGCCGGTGTCGACGACCAGGCGGCAGGCGCGCCAGAGTTCCATCGTGATGCGGCCGATTTCGTCGAGGTCATCCTTGTAGAGACCCATCTCTTTCGCCAGGTACTCGGTGTAGAGCGCCCAGCCTTCGACGTAGGCGGTGAAGAACGTGTACTTGCGGAAGTCGGGAATGTTCTTCGTTTCCTGCGCGATCGAAATTTGCAGGTGGTGGCCGGGGATGCCTTCGTGGAAGGCGAGCGCCGCCATCTGCCACTTGGGCAGCGTCGCCATCGAGGCCAGATTGTAGAAGACGTAGCCGGGGCGCGAACCGTCGGCCGCGGCTTGATTGTAGAAGGCGATCGTTTGACCGCTTTCCAGGAACGGCTCCATGCGCTTGACCGCGATGTCGGCTTTCGGAAGCGTGCCGAAGGCGGATGGCAGCGCAGCCTTGGCGGCGTTCAGGAGGTCTTGCGCGCGCGTGAGATAGTCGTTTCGGCCTTGGGTGGTGGTCGGATAGAGATAGCGCGGGTTCCGGCGCAGATCGGCGTAGAACGCTTTCAGCGGTCCCTTGAAGCCGATCTTGGCTTTTAGTTTCGTCATATCGGCTGAGAGACGCGCGACTTCGGCGAGGCCGAGTTTGTGTATCTCGGCTGCCGGCATTTTCAGCGTCGTGTGGTAGGCGGCGCGTTCGTCGTAGTAGGCCTTGCCGTTCGGGAGCGCGCCGACACCGTGGTCGGTCTTGGCGAAGGCGGCAACTTCTTGCGAGACGGCGAGGAATTTTTCGAAGGCGGGCTTGAGCTTTTGCTTCAGGGCGCTTTCGGCGTCGGCGATCAGTTTCGCTTTCTTGTCGGCTGCGATGGAGAGCTTGCCGACCTTGGTTTTGAAGTCGGCCAGGATTTCGTTGTCGGCGGCGCCGTCGAACGGCGCGCCGCGCAGAACTTTGCGGGTGTCGTCGATCATGAGGCCGTAGGAGAAGCGGGGCAGGGTCACGCCCTTCGCCTGGGCCTCGCGCATGAAGTCGACGGTTTGGCGCATCACGGCTTCGGTGTTAGCGATGCGGCTGATGTAAGCCTCGGCGTCGGACGCGTCGTCGATGCGGTGCTGGTTGATCAACAGCGTGGGCACGTTCTGGTGCGGGCCGCCGAAATGCGACACATCGTAGTTGTGGAAGCGGAACGGGTAGTTCGCGAGGCGCTGCTCGTTGCGGAGCAGGAAGACGTCGTAGGAAACGCGCATCGCCGGGCTCAAGGCGGCGCGGTCGATCTTCGTGTGCATGTAATCGGTGTCGGCGACGGTGTTCTTATGGGACGTCTCGGCGAATTCGTTGGAGAGGTCGCTCCACTCGCCGTAGCGAGTCTTCATCCCAAGGCTGGTCATGAACTCCGGCGATTCTTGCAGTTCGCGGGTGAAGCTCTTCAGGAAGAAGGCGAGGAGCTTGTCGTCGGCGATCGCGGTGCCGGGCGTGTCGATGTCGGCCCGCGCGATATCGTCGATGCAGCCGGTGAGGCCGAGCGCGGCGGTTGCGGCCGAGAGCTGCAGGAAAGCGCGGCGCGGCAAGCGCCCAAGCGGCGTGGCGGTCATCATCCCCTCCTTGTTCGTTGCGCGGGACACTAGAGGCCGTCGCCGGGCTGGACAAGGCACGGGCCGAACCACAAACTCGTGAACGATGGCCCGTCCCGCGAAGTACCCGTTTCTGGAACACTCAGGCGTCTTGGCGTTCGCGCATCGTGGCGGCGTGTTGGAAGCGCCCGAGAATACGATGAAGGCGTTCGGCTATGCGGTGGACCTCGGTTACCGGTATCTGGAGACCGACGCGTACGCGACGCGGGACGGCGTGGTGGTGTCGTTCCACGACGACAAGCTCGACCGGGTGTCGGATGCGACCGGCAAGATCGAGGAACTGACTTGGAGCGCGTTGGCCTCGGCGCGGATTGGCGGTGAGCCTATTCCGTTGATGGAAGACTTGCTGACACGCTGGCCGAATGTGCGGATCAATATCGATCCGAAGCATGATGCCGTTGTGGCGCCGCTGATCGCACTGATCAAGCGGGTCGGGGCTGAGGACCGGGTTTGCGTGGGGTCGTTTTCGGATAAGCGGATTCGGCAAGTTTACGACGCGTTCGACGGGCGGGTGTGTACGTCGCTGGGGCCGCAGGGCGTGTTGAAGCTGAAGGCGGCCTCCGCGGGCGTGCCGACGACGCGCTGGCGCGAGGGTTGCGCGCAGGTGCCGGTGAAGACGGGCAACGTCACTGTCGTGACGCGGCGCTTCGTCGAAACGGCGGAGCGTCGGGGCCTGCAGGTGCATGTGTGGACGATCGACGAAGAGGCGGAGATGAAGCGCCTGCTCGATCTGGGCGTGCACGGGCTGATGACGGATAGGCCGGCGCTGCTGAAGCGGGTGCTGGAGGAGCGGGGCTTGTGGTCCTAGAAGGAAGAAAGATTTTCACCACAAAGGCTCTAAGGACCTCGAAGGTTCACGAAGGAAGAATGACTCACACAATGAAACAATGAAGCAATGGTGAGAACCTGCGCGCGTCAGCGCGCGATCAGACTCCGACTGGCGCTTCGCGCCGAAGGAAGGTCCCCATTGTGTCATTGTTTCATTGTGTGAGATCTCTTCTTTGTGGACCTTCGTGCACCGTCGCGCCTTTGTGGTGAGAATCTTCCTTCTCACCTCACCGGCGCTTCAGGCCGTTCTTTCCTAGGCGCCATAGTAGCGCGTCCAACCGGTCTTGGCCGAAGAAGGGTTCGCCGTTGTAGGCGAAAGTGGGGACGCCCCAGTGGCCGGCTTTGCGGTGGGCTTCTTCGTTGGCTTTGATCATTGCTTCGTAGCGGTCGGGGTTGCGCGTGATGGCTTCGTCGAGTTCGGCGAGGTTGATGCCGGCGCGTGCTGCGGCTTCGCTCAGGTGATTGCCTTCATGCCAGTTCTGTACTTTGCCGCCGTAGAGCGTTGATGAGATTTCGTGGATGAAGGGAAGGCCTTGTCCGTTCTCCGCCGCAGCGACGCCCAGGCGCGTGAGGCGATGGATGTGCGGTTGTTGTTTCGAGACTTCGCCGGTCGCGAAATCCATGAGAATCGGATCGGGCTTTGGCCATGCGAACGGCGTGCCGTTCCGCTCCGCTTCGCGCATCACGTCGCGCACGAGATAGGGCCGCCACATCGGATTTGCATTCTTGAACCAACCGTCGAGCCGGACCGCGATCGGATAAACAGGACGCACACGGAATTTCAGGTCCCACTCTTTCTCCAGTGCGACCATTCGAGGCGCCGCGAGATACGAGTAAGGCGAGCGAAACGACCAGAACACTTCGACTTCCAGTGACATCGACTTCTCCACATTCGCCGCGTTGGGGAATTCATCGCCATACGCAAAGGCATTTCTTAGTTAAACCCTGAGTGGCACGACCACAAATTGCAGATGGCCGCAACTCATGGTCCGAGTAGGTCTGTGCATTGCGCTTTTCGCGTGCGCTCGCATGAGTTGCCGAGGCTCAGTTCGTACATGCAAAGTATCGTCTAACTACGTGATTCTATCACGCTTTTTTTGCTCTCTCGTATTGACACATGTTCGGGCGGTGGCGCTCAATACTTAACAGTGCTGACCCTGAGTCTTCGAAGGACCAAAGGCCCGCACGGCATACCCGAGTTTGTATTCACGACGTTGGTTGAGGGGACACATGCAGCCCAAGCGCGCGTCTCAGTTGGAAGGTTCCATCCCCGTGAAGAACCACTTTGCGACCATTGCGCGCCGGTCTCTGCTCGCCGCGATGACGATGTGCTCGATCGCAGCGTTCACACCGGCAAAAGCCGACGTCGCGGAATGCGAGCGGGCCTATCAGTACGGACGCAAGGACGAAGCGATTCGTTTGTGCCGCCGCGCGGCATGGCAGGACAACGATTTCTTCGCGCAAGTGAAACTCGGCGACATCTACGCGGCCAAGCGCGAAGACGACAAAGGCTATTACGATCCGGTCGAAGCGTTCGTCTGGTACTTCCTCGCGGGACGCAACTCCGGAATCTTCGATCACATCCATCTCGATCCCGCCGCGGACGCGGTGGTGTCGAAACTCGCGGCGGCCGACGACAGCGCGCGCGAAATCTATCGCAACCTGCTGCAGGACGAGCGGATCGATGTGCGCAATCGCGTGTCGTATATCGAATCGTGCCGCGGCGGCGACGGCTTCGTCATGCTGGGCCAGCTGCACGATCCGTTCATCGCGCAACGGCATCAGAGTCAGTCGGCGCCTTTGACCGGTGTTTCGGATCAGCCCTACTGGCGTCGTCCCGTCGGACGCAATCCCGGCATGTTGCCTACCCGCGTGACGCCGGCGCCGTCGCCCTATCCGACGTCGTCGACGCCGGGCGGCTATCCGGGCTCGACTTCATCGTCGACGCGATTCGGCTCCGACTATTGGGGCAACAAGCTTTGCAACAGCAGCGACTGGTTCGGCTGGATGACGCCGGGCAGTTCGTGCTCGCGCTATTCGACGGGCGGCGGTTCGGCGGCAGTGTTCCCGACCAGCACGATCGAGGCGATGGTCTATTACCAGCTCGCGGATCGGGCGGGGCATCCGATCGCCAAGACCTATATCGAGGCGTTGAAGAACTGGCCCGGCGATTACAGCTCGGGCGCGGACGCGAAGTCTTCGGCGCAGTCGGAAGTGCTGGCGAAGGCCAAGGCGCTGCGCTGGCTGGCGCCGTTCGAGTTCTACGCGGCCGAGACGCGCTATCGCGGCGAGACACCGTCGGGCCTGGTACATAGCGACGAGTGCGCGGTGAATGCGCGCCGGGCGCAGGCGCTGGCGATGGGCGAGCGGCTGATCCCGCAGACGATCCGCCGCGACATGCTGCAGTTCTTGGGCTTCTTCCGGAACACCGGCGGCAACGACTATTCGCGGGCCGTGTCCAAGTATCAGGATTTCTTGGGCGATCCGCAGACCGGCACGCTGACGCCGATTCAGCTGACGCGGCTGCTGCAGATCGGTGCGGTGCGCGGGTACGCGCGGGCGCAGCGCTGCCTGGGCATTATGTATGTCAAGGGCGTGGGCGTGGTCACCGACTATGTGCGCGCAGAGAAGTGGTTGCTTGCGGCGGCGGAGCAGGGCGACGGCGAGGCGATGTACGCTTTGTCGGAACTCTATACGCAAGGCGCGGACGGGCTTGAGAAGTCGGAAGATCGCGCGGTGCGGTATCGCCAGGGTTCGGCGGCGGCGGGCTTTGCGCCGACGCGCGCGGAGTTCCTGCGCGTTCTCGAATCGGCGCCCGTGCAGTCATCGCCGGGCGAATGCAAGACGAAACGCTGCCGTCGCGAGCGCGAGCGCGCCGCGCAGGAGCAGGCTGAGGAAACGCAGTGACGGCTTATGCCGGTTGGTGGCTTGGGGACAGGGTGACAGAGATGCGGCAGAAGCTGTTGACACGTCTTGTGACTTTGGCGGCGGCGAGTTTGTTGATCGCCGGATGGGGCACTGCGCCCGCGGCCGCCTATAGCGGTGCGCAAGCGGAAGCGCAGTCCGATCCGCGCGATCCGTATTCCTTTCCGAACATTCAGCTGTGCTGCAAGCCGAAGAAAAAGGCTTACACGCGACCACGGCCTTGGCCGCCGGGCGGGCCTGGGCCAGGCCCCGATGGTCCGGGATCGGGTCGTGTGGAATATGTGAGTTGCGGCGAGCCGCGGCCCTATACATCGTCGTCGATCGGCGAGGCGCTTGACCGGCTGCGCCATGGCGGGCGCATTCGCGTTCTGCCGCATGCGGCTTGCGACATCTCCGGGCTTTCGATCGACGAAGGTGTCGTGATCGAATCGGCGGAAGAGTATGGCGGGCGGGCGGAGCTGCGCGGCGGGGCTTGCGCCACGATCGCGCCGGGCTACGGCAGTTCGGTCGTCGGCTTCGACAATATCGATATCGACGGCTGCTTTGTGGTGCAGAACGGGCGGCTCGATTTCAATCGCGTCAATCTGGCATCGCGCAGCGATGGTGACGCGGTGCGGCTGAACGGCGGGTCATTCTCGTCGACGGAATCGACGATCCGTGCCCGCGGTCCGGCCCTCAATGCGGTGCGGGGTACCATGGTGTCGCTGACCGGCGGCGGATTTGCGAGCGGCGCTCGGGCGCCGCAAGTCGTGGCGCTGGGCGTCGATGGCGCGAATATTCAGAACACGCTGATCAAGGGTGGCCTTGTCGGCGTGCGCGTGGGGATGACCGGACGTTATCCTGTCGTTTTCAATCGGGTGCAGGTGTTGCGCGGCGAAGCGGCGGAGATCTATCAGATTGGGGCGGGGCAGGCGGGCATTGTGGTCGGCGGCAGTGCGCCGGGCGACGACTTGCCGTCGCTGCCAAGCTTGCCCGGCGTCAGTTTCTCGATCGAAGGCGGTGTGATTGCCGGCTATGTCGACGGGCTTGTTTTTGCGCCGGGTGCGCGCGGATCGGCCAAGGGCGTTAACATCGCTCATCCCGGCCGCGGCATCGTTGTCGGGGCCGGGGCGGCAGTGGATTTGCGGGAAAACCGCATTACGCATAGCAAGAGGACGGGAATCGATCTTGCCGCAGGGGCGTCGGGCCAAGCCTCGTTCAATGATATACAGTGCGACGATGGGCGGTGCGTTTGCTACGGCGGCGACTGCACTTCGCGCGCAGACCGCGACTTCGGGAACGGGGCTTTCCGGATGAGCGGCACGCGGTGTGACGACTAGCGATGCCGTTCGAGTGGAGCCATGACGCAGGATCACAAGCTGTTCACGACGCCGGTATCGGTGAACGACGGCTTCAAACGTGGGGACAGCCGCACGTGGATCGTGCTGTTGATCGGCGCGGCGGTCGCGCTCGTCATCGTTGCGGCGATCAATCTCTTCGTGGAGAAGCCGAAGATTCGCTGGCCCAGTTCGCCGGCGCAGCCTTCGGCAACAGCGCCAGCGCCCGCGCCTGCGGAACCGGCGAAGGACGAAACGGGGCCGAGGACGTTCGACGTGGCGCCGCGTGGTGCCGTGCCGCCGAAATCCCGGTCATGATCTTGGGTTGGAAGAGTTGAGGGCGGCATGGGCTGGGCGAGACGTTTGATCGAATACCTGATCGTCGTGCTTGTCGCGATCATCGTGTCGATGGGAATCATTTGGCTGTTCTTCCCAAAGAGCGGGCAATGCACGAACTGCGTCGTGTCGATGCCGCAGGTGCGCGCGGAATGCGACAAGCAGTTCTTCTCCAGCGGACAACGCGCGCGACAGCTTGATGCGGGCGCCGAGGACGAGTTCCTGATCGCCTATGTAGCGACGGCAGCCGATCCGAACGCGGGCAGCGGCGGCTACTCGAGCCCGACGGGCGGTGGTAGCTATCCCGGCGTGTCGACCCCGTCGCCGACGGTGAAAGGCCCTGGCTATGTGATGGTGCGGGCCCAGCCGCAGTTCGGCTACGATTATTCCGGCGGCCAATCGTCGAACTACAATAGCTCCTACGACGCCAGCCAGACACAGCCCGAGACGGTGTGGCAGGAAGTGACGGTCACCGTCGCGCGCTACGTCAACCCGCTGCGCAACGATGCAGTGTGTTCGCAGACGTCGCTGCGCTTTCGTGAGGGGCGGTTTGAGACCTACTGCGAAATGCCGAACCGCTTCAGCGAAGAAGACGGCGGCCAAGCCAGCTACCGCGTCTTCGTGCGCAACGAGAGCAGCGTGCCGATGGAATACTGCATCATCAGCAACTGCGACGCCTCAGCCCCCTACGGGCAGGGGACGATGTGCCAGGTCGAGCAGCCGCAGCAGTAAGTCCTTGGTCTGGGGGCTCGTTGACGGCGGCTCTCCGGCCTGCAATTGAAGCGGCTTCCTGCGGAGCGCCTTATGACCGATCGTTCTCTCGCACCTGAGCTTCAGGTATCGCGCTGGTTTAATGCGCGCGCGCCGATCACCTTGGGTGGGTTGCGCGGCAAGATCGTCGTGGTTCATGCCTTCCAGATGTTGTGCCCGGGATGCGTGGCGCATTCGATCCCGCAGGCGCGCAAACTGCACGAGATCGCGAAGGGCAGTGATATTGTTGTGCTCGGCCTTCACACGGTGTTCGAGCATCACGCGGCGATGACGCCGGTGTCGCTCGAGGCGTTTCTCCACGAGTATCAGATCACGTTTCCGGTGGGCGTCGATCAACCGGGCGAGGGACATCCGATCCCGAAAACGATGGCGGCCTACGGTATGCGCGGCACACCCACCACGATCGTCATTGACCGCGAGGGCCGCATCGCGCGCCACTCGTTCGGGGCGGAGGACGATCTTGCGTTCGGACTGTTCCTGGGCCGCCTTGCGGCGGCGCACGGTAACGTTGTGCCGGCGACGGAAGCCGGTATTTGCAGAATCGACGACGGGTGCGTGGGGCAAGACTGACGCGGGGGTAGTCACCATCAGCGAGCAGGCTTCAAGCGCCGAGCAGGCGCCTGAGCATCAGCCGCTGGTGATCCTGTCCGCCGAAGAATATCGCGAGAACGCGCACCAGCTTCCGGTCGTCGTCGACATCGAAGTAGAAGATCGCGCGTTCTTTTGTCACCGAGCGCAAGCCAGGTAGCAGCTCTGGCCGCAGCGTTCCTTGGTGCGGTGCTTTGCCCAACGACAGCATCGCGGTTTCGATCTCCCTCACGCGCGCGGCGGCAGCTTCGAGGGCGGTCCGGCGGTCGTTGCCGAATTCCAGATAGCTCTTTGTCAGGAAGTCAAAAATCGCGGCGATATCACGGTCGGTGTCGGTAGACCGTTTAACGTCATACCGCATCGCCCTTCTTTCTGGCTGCGATCATGCGTTCGGTGCGCTTGCGTCCCTCGTTGACGCCAATGAATGGGCCGCGCCGTCGATCCTGTAGCAGGGCCCGCAGGGCCGCAATCTCGGCATCCTCCGCCTCCTTCTCGGCACGCAGCAGTTCAAGCCCATGCTGCAGGACGGCGCTGAGACTTGGGTAACGGCCGCGCGCGACGAGTTCGCGCGCGTAGGCTTCCTGCGCGTCGGTAAGGGAAATAGAGGTTTTGGCGGTCACGGAGGTGCACTCGATCAGTACTACTAGGTAGCACCGGCGCGCGCTGCTGTAAAGTGATCGCGTCTCTCTTACCCGGCGGCCAAGCGCACCTCGCTCAGGAACCAGTCAGCGCCCGTCACGGCGTGGTGGCTTTTTCCCCTGAGCTTGCCGCTCGCAAGCGAAGCGGCGTTGCTGATCGGCGCGGCGTTGCTGGGCTCGCTCGCAGTCTACGAAGTGTTGATCAAGCCGTGGTCGATAGTGCGCCCCCTATTCGGTCTCAAAGCGCTCCCCGTACGACTGAAGAAAGCCCCGTCGATGATTTGACGGACATCAACGGTGCGCCTTGGTTACTTCGTGACGGCCGTGATAGGGACGAGCGCGCCGGCTAGCGGGGGATTCAATTGGAAAGCGTCACGATCGAGGAAGGCCGGGAGGGGCGTGTCGCGTACAGCGATGGGTTTCGCAAGATCAACGGCTATTGGGCGTTCGGCGGCGGCGATGTCGTCACGATCGTGAGCATGGGTTCGCTCGAGGACTGGCAGCGCTCACATGATTGGGCGGTTGGCCAGCGCGCGAGCATTTTGCGCTTTGTGGCCGATGAGGTGATCCGTCAGCGTGCGCCCACTTGCACCGCGGAGATTGACGCGCAAAGAGGCGACATCCGGCTTCGGCAGCCGCGCGATGGCGTGGCGCCGGCGAAGGCTGCCGCTCGGTCAGGTCAGGCCAAGGCTGCGGCCTTTGTTCATAGATACCGTGACGTTCGAGAGACGTTTGCGCTTGGCGTGCTCGTCGTTGCGTTGATCGGCGGCGGTCTGTTTTGGTTGGGTCAGAGAGCTGTGACCGTCACGGCCGTTACCGGCGTTCCGCTGCGCGAGAGCGTGCGCTTCGACTCCGGCGATCCGGCGCGGCCGGGCGGCGTCGCCACGCTGATCGAGACGACCGACCCCTATCCGTTGGACATCAGTGGGCGAGGTGGCAATCGGACCGCCAGCCTTAGCATTCTTGTGACGCCGCTCGATGGTTCGACGCCGCAGCTGGTTCCGTTCGCGCGTGGGCTTTCGCCCGGCGCCTACAGTCTGGCACGCACTATGGGCAGCGACGGACGCACGCTGTGGTTCGACGCGGCGGGTCTCTACGGCCTGCGTTTGAGCGACTTCACGCTCGTCACGACGAACGATCTTCGCGCGGCGAACCCTGGCCTCGATGCGCGTTGGTGGGAAGATTCGCGCGGCATGGACCTGATCGAGGGCAAGCTTCATGTTATGCGCATCGATCGCAGTGCCGCGGTGGACATCGATCCCGATACATTGACCGCGATCGGCGTCGCACCAAAGCCCTCCAACGCACGGTTCGAACGGCGCGAACCGGCGGACCATCTGGCGGCGGGTATCGTCATCGCGCCTGGCGCTTGGCTCGGGCTGCATTCACCGGCTGAGCTTTCAAGCGCGTTCAAGCCCGGCAAATGGATCAGGCCGGTGGAGAGCGCTGATGACGTGAAGGTGTCGCGCCGCTTGAGCAAGGCAACGCTTGAGACCGCAACCGCCGACGCGCGATTCCGTATCCGCGCGATCGCGACGATTGGCGATGCCGAATTCCTGGAGGCGGCGTTCTTGCGGATGGACGACAAGTCGGCGCCGTTGAAACTTGCGAGTCCGGATAGTGCCTTGATGGTTCATACGTCGCCGGCGGGGTTCGCCGGTACGTTGGTGGTGTCGCGCGTGGATTTTCAGGGCAATCTGCTCTGGAGCACCGACACCGGGCTCGACCGGTTCCAACTGAAGCAGATTCTGCCGGGGCAGGACGTGCTCGCTTTTGTGGGTACGCGACCGCCGATTCCGGACAAGGTGAGCGAGCCGCTGGTGGTGCTGGTGGATGCCGGTACAGGAAAGATGACCAGCCAGTCGTTGTGGCGGTAGGGTCGTTTAAGCGAACCGTTCGACCACGTCCTTCGGAACACCGATGGGTCTTGTGCTTGCACGGTCGAGGATGGCCCAGGTTGTTTGGGCGCGGACGATGGTGCGGCCGGCTTTCGAGAACTCGGCGTAGCGGTCGAACTTTGCGCCGACGGCTTCATTTGCGACCCAGGTGCGGCCGGTTGTGCTTTCGCCTTCTTGCAAATTACCGAGGTAGTCGATCTCGTGGCGGACGACGACCCAGATATAGGCGGCGATTTGCGCTGGCGCCGCGGCCGCCGCCCAATGCGCGGTGGCAAGGTCTTGGACCCAACGCACCCAGACCGCGTTGTTGACGTGGCCCAGTTCGTCGATGTCGGCGCTCTGGGCGGTGAAGCTTTGCTCGAATTGACGCATGGTTCTATACGCTGGGTGTCGCCGTGAAGTTGGCCGGAATGGGGCAGTTGGTGCAGACGCGGTTATCGCACATGCGGCAGAGCGTGCAGCGTTCCATGTCTGTCGTGTCCATCGAAGACAGCATTTTGTGCAGGAGGGCGGCGAATGTCTCTTGCTCGGCGCTTGTCAGCGGCGTCAAGAGCTGGCGGATGCTGACCAGGCGTTCCTTGAGGAGTTCTTCGCGGAGCGCCTTGCCGCGCTTGGTGAGGTAGAGCGCGATCGCCCGCTTGTCGCGCGCGTCGCGACGCTCAACGAGTCCGTCGGCGACGAGCCGGTCGATGAGGCGCACTGTTCCCGGGTGGGACAGGCCCAGAACGCGGCGCATTTGATCGTTAGACGGGCCCGTGCCGTAACCGATGACGACGAGCGCCGCGGGCGTTTCACCGGCATGGCTGAGGATGTCGCGCGCCGCCGCCTCGATCCGATCGGCGACGGCAAGCCCCACAACGCCGAGCAGATTGGCCGTACGGTTTGTCATCTCGCGACAGGATACGTGCGGCGTGCACGTTTTTCAACTTGACAGTATGTGCGTAGCGCACATAATGCAAGCAACGGAACTGAGAACAGCAGGAGCGCACGATGCCGAACGGAGCCAAGACGTCCCTCACCCCCGAGCACCGGGACTTCTACGAGCGCTTCAAATCCTTCTGGAATGCTCCCTCCGGTCAGCGCGTGGCAGAGATCATCCGCGCCGACGCCAAGATCCACTTCACCGGTCAACCGTCGATAACGGGGGCCGAATACATCGGCTACATGGACGGGATGCTCGCCACGTTCCCCGGCATGACGGTCACACCGCTCGACTGCGCGGGCAACGGCGACATGCTCTACATCGCGTGGGAGACATCCAGCGTCATCCATGGGAAACAGCGTAAGTTCTTAGGGGTCGATCGCTTTCGGATCGTCGATGGTATGGCGGTCGAGGAGCATATCATCTTCGACTCAGCGGTACTTTCACCGGAAGGCCGGCCCGGCATTGACGGTTGATCCGGCAGGCGTGCTGTCACCCAGCTCATCTGCGGATGACGGTCCGTCGAGGCCGTGAGCTACCGGCGCTTGCAGATGGCGTGCTAGGGGCTACGCTTTGAGGATCGCGCCGACCGCCGCGCGGACAAGCTTCTTCGGCGCGGACCACGGATAGGCGCTGATCGTGATCAGATTGTGCGCGATGCCGTTCAGCGCGCACAGCAGCAGGTCGAGCTTCAGTGTGATCTCCGCGCCGCCCGCGCGCGCGCCGAGCGCCGTCGCTAGACTGTCGCGCAAGAGGGCGAACCGCGGCAGAACCGGGTCGTCGGCGACGAACACGCTGACGTCCGATTGCGTGACGCCGCTCGACATGAAGACCATGAAATAGCGGTCGCGCCGCGCCAACCAGAATTCGACATAGCCGAGCGCGATCGCGTCGAGACGCCGCTCCGCGTTGCGCTCGCGCGCGGCAAGGAGGTCAAGCGCGTCGAACATCTCGCCGAACACCTGCCCCCAGAGATAACGCAGCACGTCGATCTTGCCGTCGAAGTACTTGTAGAGCGTCATCACCGTGCACCCCGCCTCCTGCGCGAGCCTGCGCATCGACACGGCCTCGTAGCCTTCTTCGCGGAAGAGCTTCATGGCGCTTTGGGCGATCGCCGCGCGCGTATCGTCGATCTGCGCCTTCGACCGGGCCGGACGGCCGCGCGCCTTTCGGGCGGATTTGTCGGAGGGGCGGGCGGCGAGCGGGCGGTGAGGGGAGGGGCGTGGGGGCATCGTTCCTCACGTTTGGCGCGAAGACCCGTGTCTTGACAAGCGTGATAAATAAAATATAACGCGTTATATATTATTGTGACGGAGGCCACCGATGACCACAGCGCAAGCGCGCGCCGGGATGACGCCAGGGGAGACCGTCTTCTTCCGCGCGGTCTTCGTGATCGCGGCGCTGTGGAATTTCGCCGGCGCATTACCCGGCCTCGCCGACCCCGCCGGCATGTTCGCGCGCGAGTTCGGGCGAGAACTTGCCGATCCCGTGATGGTCGCCGTCTATCGCGGCGCCTGGGGCACGGCGTTCCTCTATGGCTTCGGCTTTCTCTGGTCGCGCGCGACCTCGTGCGCCACACCGGCGTCGTCGCGATGGGCGGCCTTGGCAAGCTGCTGTTTGCGCTGAATCTGCTTGTCATGTACCGCGCGGGCTGGACGTCCGATTTCGCGCTTGTCGTCATTGCCGGCGACGCCGTTTTCGTGGCCGTCTTCGCGCTCTACTTCGTCCGGTTGAAGAGGCTGGGCGTCGGGCTGATCTGACGCCGCCCCAAAAGCCCGTCTCGGCGAAGAGGGCGCTCAAGTTGCGGAAGCAACTTGCCCGCCCTCCCGTGGCTGACTGGCACCAGCCGACGCAGTCCTTGCCGTCAAAAACGAAAGAGGCGTGTGCGCGTCCTTCGCGCACGAGGCACTCCTTCGCCTTGCGTCGGAGCGCGGGGGTGTCGGCGCTTTTGTCCTTCGCGTGGTACCACATGCACCAACGCCCGCCCCACACACCGTTGTTCGCCTCGACCAGGCGCGCGAAGGCCGGCCAGGTTTTCGCATCAAGCGCTTTGGTTTCGAATTTTGGCATGAGTTGTCGTAATGACGTTGTTCTTCGGTGAAGCTTGCGGCCACAATGTGCTGCCAATGGTCGCTGATGTTGTAGATATAGTCGAGCGTGTCGATGCCTTGGATTCTCGTCTCGACCGAATGACCAATGTGCGGAAAGCGGACAAGGCGCTGTCACTTGGGCAAGCTGGGAAAAAGCACCGGTGCGTGCTGGGCGGCGAAGTCCATGAAGGCGCGCAAGGGGCGTGCGATGTGACGCGCGCTCAGATGGACCATCGAGAGCGTTTCGGTTCTCAGCCGCCAGCCGGGCATCACTTCGACAAGCTTTCCCGACGCGAGCAGATCGGGCCTCACAATCGGCGGCAGTTCGCCGATCCCGCCACCGGCGGCAAGCGCTGCGGCAAGGCCTGCGTAGTCGTTCATGGCGAGAACAGGCTGGATTGTGGCTGTTGTGGTCTCGTCGCCGCGCCGAAACGCCCAACGTTGACCGGAAGCGGCATGGCCGAACGTCAGCAGCCTGTGGGCGTGCAAGTCCTTCGGATGCTTCGGCGCTTTTGCACGCGCCAAGTAGTCCGGGCTCGCAACGATCTGGTGGCGATACGTCAGCAAGGGCTTGGCCACAAGCGCCGAGTCTCTCAAAACGCCGACCCGAAGCGCCACGTCGATGCCTTCTGAGATGTGATCGACGAACCGATCCGTGACCATGACCCGCGCCGCCACGTCCGGGTAGGCCGCCTGAAAGCGCGACAGGAGGGGCGCGAGCAGGCTGTCGGCAATGCTCGGCGGCGCGGAGAGACTGAGGCTGCCTTTGATCGCGGCGAGGCGGTTGGAAACAATGGCGCCCACCGCCTCACCAACCTCTGCAGTACGCTGCGCCTCACGCAGCACTTCTGCGCCGATTTCCGTCAGGCGCAGTTGGCGCGTCGAGCGTTCCAAAAGCCGCACGCCCAGTTTGTCCTCGAGGTCGGCGACTTTCCGCGACACGGTCGAGATCGGCATGCCGAGACCGCGCGCGGCTTGCGAGAAGCTGAGCATTTCGGCCACGCGGGCAAAGATCGAGAGTGCGTTGAGATCGATCACGGTTTCCCATATTCGGGAAAATCATTCCCGAAAGACCCATCTAATCCAAATTTGGGAAAATGGCTATCTCTCCATCAGCCTATCAGCACGGTTGGCTTCCATCCGTTCACCAAGGACATCCGCCATGACCATCGAAACTCTGATCAAGCGATATGAAACGGCACTGAACGCCAACGACGTCGACACCATTCTCAAAGTTTTCGGCAGCGAGCCGGTATTCATGCCTCAAAACTCGCCGGCCATGGTCGGCCGCGCTGCGGTGCGTGCGGCCTACGAGCAGGTCTTCGCCAACATCAAGCTCGATGTCCGCTTCACCACCCACGAGATCGAAATCCACGGCGATACCGCCTGGGCCCGCACAAGCTCGGCCGGTCGCACCCGAATTCTCGCTGCCGGCGTGGTGGTGGAAGAGGGCAACAACGAGTTGTTTGTTTTCAAGCGCGAAGGCGGCGATTGGAAAATTCATCGCTACCTGTTTGCGACAACCCAGCCGCGCTCGTGAACGCTTAAGCGCCCGTGACCAAGGAACCGGCACCATGACTACATCCAAACTTCTCTCCACCTTCGCAGCGTTCTCGCTGGCATTGGGTCTCTCATTCGTGCCTTCCGCGCAAGCGAAGGAAACCGACATGCTGCCCAACTACGTGCCTGTGCTGCCGCACATCAAGGCGCGCGCCATGGCCGTTGATCCGCAGAAGGGCTACCTCGTCCAGAAGGTAAAGCCGGACGTCTACGTGATCACGGACGGCATTTACAATTCGGCCTTTGTGACCACCGGCAAAGGGGTGGTTCTTTTCGATGCGCCCGCGTTTTTCGCCCAACACATTGTCAAGGCCGTAGCCAGTGTGACCAACGAGCCTATCGTGCAGCTGGTCTACTCTCATTCGCATTTGGACCACATCGCCGGCGCCAGCGAAGTCATCAAACAGGTGCCGAAACTTGCTATCGTCGCAGAGGCGGAAACAGCGGCATTCTTGCGCGAAAAGAAAGATCCGCGGCGGCCGGTGCCGACCCAGACCTTCAAGGACCGCCATACGTTGAAACTCGGCAAGATGACCGTCGAACTCAAGAAGGGCCACTGGCACTCGCCCGAAGGCGACCTGTTCATCTACCTGCCGCAGCGCAAGTTGCTCATCGCCACCGACACCCTCGCCGCAGGCCATGTTCCGTTCATGGACTTCGACCTCAGCATGAACATGCACGCCTATCTGAAGATGTTCGACCAGCTGTTGGCGTACGACTTCGACGTGTTGGTGCCCGGCCACGCTACCTATCTGGCCGATCGGCAAGACGTTCAGATGAACAAGGACTACGCACTCGACGTCTACAAGACCGTCAAGCGCATCCACGACGGCACCGACCAGATGAAGGTGATGTCGGCAGCGGCGCAAAAATACAGCTGGGACAACAAGTACGCGGTCTTCCGCACCCTGCTTGATGGGGTGATCGAGCAATGCGCCGCCGAAATTCAGGGGCGCTGGATCGACAAGCTGGTCGGTGTCGACGTGTTCGGCGCAAGCCACTGCCGCGCCGCGCTGATCTACGCGCGCTGGGACGACTGAGCCCAACGCTGCACAGTTAGGAGCAATATCCATGAAGGCCTATGTCGTCGAACGCTCGCGCGCTCACCGATGCAGTGACGCATGAATACGTATGTCATGGGGGCCGCAGAGGATGTGTCGAGCGCCCGCATACGCCGGTTTTTCTGCGCGTGTGAAGTGGCGCCAGGTTGCCCGGCTTTAGACGAGGACTTCGAACGATGTCGGGACGCCTGCGGTCAAGGCTACGCGGTAGAGCGCGGGGTTGGGCATGGTTTGCCAGGCTTCGAAGCCGAAGCTTGGGTCCATGCGGTGCAGCAGCGAGGCGAGGAGGTTGCCGTGCGAGGCGACGACCGCGCAGGCCGGGCGTTGCATGTGAATGCGTTGGAGTGCGGCGAGGCCGCGGCTCTGCGCTTCGCGCAAGGTTTCGCCGCCCGGGGCGCGATGGTCGAGGTTCGCGAAGGATTGACGGATGTGGTCCAACCAATCGTCGAGCGGTTCGGCGGATAGCCGGCGTTCGCGCATGTCGAACTCGATGTTGATCGGCAGCGCGTGCTTGGCGGCGAATGGCTCAATCGTTTGTACGGCGCGCAGGTACGGGCTTGAATAGACGGCATCGATGCCCAGCTGCAGCAAACGATCGGTGAGGGCGCGGGCATCCGCTGCGCCTTGCGGTGTCAGCGGCGCGTCAGGCGCTTGGCCGCTCGACTGGCAGTGACGGACGAAGATCATGGTGGAGCGCACGGATCAGGTCGGCGTGTGGTTCGTGACCGGGGAAACTACAACATTCGAAGCGTGCCGCGACAACGTGCGGAGTAGGGCGGTCAATTGAGACGGAATCTCGGTGTCTCAGATGTCTCACGCCTTCGCAAAGGCTACGGCGCACACCCTTCGCCAGGGAGGGCTCAGCCTGGCGTGCCAGCCGTAGCCGCAGGCGAAGGCTGGCGCACCCAGCACGACTCGAACGTGCGACCTCTGCCTTCGGAGGGCAGCGCTCTATCCAACTGAGCTATGGGTGCTTTCTGGGCGCGGAACCTAGCGAAAGATCGGGGATAGCGCAAACGGCGGATTGCTGCGGCGTGGCGCGGGGTTTCGAGTTGCGCTATGGGATGCGCCTCATCCTTCGCCAAATCGAGCAGAGTTGCCCCATGAAAACGCCCGCGCCCGAAGTCATTACGGTCGAGAAACGCCGGATCGCTTGCGACGGCGATGGGGGCGCGCTCGGGCATCCGCGGGTCTACCTTGAGATGGGGACGGGGACCGAGGTCGAGTGTCCGTATTGCGACCGCAAGTTCGTGCTGTCGCGGGCCGCGGCAGAGGCCGACCACCATTGAGCGCCAAGGGCGCTGCCGCCAAGGCACCGGCGATGAAGGCCGGCGATCATCTCTATCTGATCGACGGATCGGGCTACATCTTTCGCGCGTTCCATGCGCTGCCGCCGTTGACGCGCAAGAGCGACGGCTTGCCGGTCGGGGCGGTCGCGGGGTTCTGCAACATGCTGTTCAAGCTGCTGCGGGAGACGAAGGCGGGCGACAAGCCTACGCATCTGGCGGTCATCTTCGATACATCGCGGGCGACGTTCCGCAATGAAATCTATTCCGAGTACAAGGCGCACCGGCCGCCGCCGCCGGAGGATTTGGTGCCGCAGTTCGCACTGATCCGCGACGCGACGCGGGCGTTCGGCGTGGCACAGGTCGAGAAGGACGGGTTTGAAGCGGACGACCTGATCGGTACCTACGCGCATCAAGCGGCGAAGGTGGGGGCGAAGGTTACGATCGTGTCGTCGGACAAGGACCTGATGCAACTCGTCGTCGACGGGAAGATCGAGCTGCTCGACACGATGAAGACGCCGAACAAGACGATCCGCTCGGCCGAGGTGATGGAGAAGTTCGGCGTTGCCCCCAGCAAGGTCGTGGATGTGCAGGCACTGGCCGGCGATTCCACCGACAACGTGCCAGGGGTGCCGGGGATTGGCGTCAAGACGGCGGCGGAGTTGATCAACCTCTACGGCGATCTGGAGACGCTGCTGAAGCGCGCGGGCGAGATCAAGCAGCCGAAGCGGCGCGAGACGTTGATCGACAACGCGGAGAAGGCGCGAATCTCGAAGAAGCTGGTGCAGCTCGATTGCGACTCGCCGGTGCCGGTGCCGCTGGGCGAGCTTGGCGTGTTCGAGGCGGATCCGAAAGATCTGATCGGGTTCTTGAAGGCGATGGAGTTTTCGACGCTGATTAAGCGCGTCGCCAAGGAATGGGACTTGGAAGAGACCGAGGCGATTCCGGCGTCGGCATTAGCGGCACCCGCGTCGAAGGCCGAGGTGCGGGAGGCGCCTGGCGACGGCAAGGCGGCGGGACCCGGTGCCATCGATCGCGGGCCGTTGGTCGCGGCGCTTGATCGCTCGAAGTACGAAACTGTGACGACGGCGGAGGCGCTGGAGCGCTGGATTTCACTCGCGAGCGAAGAAGGTGTGGTCGCGCTCGATGTCACCGCCAATGCAGCGATGGAGACGCAGGCTGAGATCGTGGGCGTGGCGCTGGCGGTGAAGCCCGGCAAGGCTTGCTACATTCCGGTTGCGCATGGTTCGGGCGGGGGGCTCGACTTCGGCGATGCGAAGCCGGTGCAGCTTTCGCGCGAGCTTGTCGTGAAGAAGCTCAAGGCGCTGCTGCAAGATGAAGGCGTGCTCAAGATCGGGCACGACATCAAGCGCGACATGCATCTCTTCTGGCGGCACGGCGTTCGAATTGCGCCGATCGACGATACGATGCTGCTGTCCTATGTGCTCGAAGAAGGCATTCGCGCGCATTCGCTCGACGAACTTTCGGAGGCGCATGTCGGGCACAAGCTGTCGGCGCTTGGCGATTTGCTCGGCAAGGGTAAGGGGCAGCAGACGTTCGACAAGGTGACGATCGCGGATGCGACCGCTTATGCCGGCGAGTGCGCGGACGTGAAGCTTAGGCTGCATGGGCTGTTGAAGCCGAAGCTTGCCGCAGAGCGGCTGACGACGGTCTATGAGACTCTGGAGCGGCCGCTCGTTCCCGTCCTGGCCGAGATGGAGGAGGCGGGCATCCTCGTCGATCGCGGCGTGCTGGCAAGGTTGTCGCAACGCTATGCGCAGAAGATGGCCGAGCTTGAAGACGGGATCTATGTGCTCGCGGGCGAGAAGTTCAATCTGGGGTCGCCCAAGCAGCTTGGCGATATTCTGTTCGGGAAGTTCTCGTTGCCGGGCGGGCGCAAGACCAAGACCGGGGCGTGGTCGACGGATGCGGACGTGCTTGAGGAATTGGCGGCGCAAGGGCAGGATCTGCCGAAGCAGATTCTCGAATGGCGGCAGCTCTCGAAGTTGAAGAGCACGTATACGGACGCGCTGCCGAACTTCATCAATGCGCATACGGGGCGCATTCATACGTCGTATTCGTTGGCGTCAACGACGACGGGGCGGTTGTCGTCGAACGATCCGAATTTGCAGAACATTCCGATCCGCACGCAGGAAGGGCGCGAAATCCGCACCGCCTTCATCGCTGCGAAGGGCATGAAGCTGATCAGCGCGGACTACAGTCAGATCGAACTTCGCTTGCTTGCCCATATCGCCGACATTCCGGCACTGAAGACGGCGTTCGCGGAAGGGCTCGACATTCATGCAATGACGGCGTCGGAGATGTTCGGCGTGCCGGTGAAGGGCATGCCGGCCGACGTGCGGCGGCGGGCGAAGGCGATCAACTTCGGGATCATCTACGGCATTTCGGCGTTCGGCTTGGCGAACCAGCTTTCGATCCCGCGCGAAGAAGCGAACGCCTATATCAAGACCTATTTCGAGCGCTTCCCGGGCATCCGCGCCTATATGGATCGCACGAAGGCGGAGGCGCACGAGAAGAAATTCGTGACGACGATTTTCGGGCGCAAAGTGAACTTGCCCGACATCAACGCGTCGAACCCGTCGCTGCGTTCGTTCATGGAGCGGGCCGCGATCAATGCGCCGATCCAGGGCTCAGCCGCCGACATCATTCGCCGCGCGATGGTACGTATCCCCGACGCACTGAAGGCGAAGAAGTTGTCGGCGCGGATGCTGTTGCAGGTCCACGACGAACTGGTGTTCGAAGCGCCGGACGACGAGGTCGAGGCGACGTGCAAGGTGGTGCAGAAGGTCATGGAAGGCGCCGCCAAACCCGCGCTTGAGCTCAGCGTGCCGCTGGTCGTCGAGGCGAAAGCCGGGCGCCATTGGGACGAGGCGCACTAGGCGGCCGGGACTACTTCTGCAAAGCCGATCGCACCTGTTTCGGCAGGCTCGCAATCGTGCGCAAGTAAGCGCGGGCCGTCGCGTCCGGTCGGCGCGCGCCTTGCTCCCAGCTTTGCACGGTGCGCAATGGAATTCCGTAAGCCTCCGCGAACTCCTGCTGAGACATCGAGAGTTCGTTGCGAATTTCTTTGACGTCAACAACCCAAACCTTCGTTTCGCGGACGCCGACATCCTTGCCGTCTAGATGCGCCAAAATTTCCTTGGCCGCCGCAATGATCGCTCGCCCTGCCTTCGTCGTTTTCGGTTTCTGCCTCATGAAAGTCTCCGCCGCTTATGCCGGTCCTTTATTGCCGAGATGACTTTGGCAAGCTCTTTTTTGTCGTCGGCGTTGAGATCCGACTGCTCATTCTTCGCGAACAGCATCAGCAGATAAACTGGCGCATTCTCGTCGTAGTAGTACGTGATCACGCGCGTGCCGCCGCGTTTTCCCATGCCAGGTCTCGTCCAACGTATTTTTCGCGCCCCGCCGGTTCCCTCAATCAGATCGCCCGTTTGAGGGTTCTCGGCAATGAAGTCGAGAAACTCCTCGTACTCGGCTTGCGACCAAATCTTTGCCGCCTTGTGGCTGAACGACGGAGCTTCCGACACGGTTTGCGGCCGTCGACGAAAGAGCATGGGTGCCTATACTACATTGTAGTATAGGCGTCAACGGCAATTGCGCGCTGAGCCAACGACGATCTCAGAGCCCACAGCTTTTGAAGAACGGGTCCAGGGCTCGGCCTGATGCGGGCAGGGCGGCCGACGTCGACTTTGAGGCGCGGCCTTCGCCGATGATGAAGAGGGCCAGGGGTTCGCCCTTTGTTAGATGTTTCAAGAACGGCTTGTCGGTGATCGGCGGGGTTTTGAGTTCGACAATGTCGTCCATCTCCCAGCGCTCGCCAGTCTTTGCCAGCATCGATATCGCCTGCGGGCCCGCCTTCATGTGGACCACGTAGGGCGCCATCGGTTCAAAGGTCGCATCGATATAGGAAAGCGTGATCGCGCCCTTGCCGGCGCAGGACATCCACAGCAGAACGCCGTCGGATTCCGGGATCGCGAACATGCCGCGCATGCCGTCGCCTTGCTGCACGGACTGCCATTTCATCTCGGGCGCGTCGATGGGTTTGATGCGGGACCAATCGATGTCGGTGGCGCCGGCGGACGCGGCGAGCGCCATTGCGAGCGCGGTGATCGTCGTCGATTTCATGTCGGCCCTCCGATCATCGGAGTTTACCCGTCCAACGGCGCCGGGGCCAAGCATATCCGGTGGGCGCGCCGCGGCTTCAACGTTTTCGAGGGCATTTGCCGTTTCGACACGTTTCGCGCGCATGGCGCTTGCGCCGAGGCGGAAGGCCCCCGATGTTGGTATCACCCGAACCGCCATAGGATTCGCCATGCCAACGATACGGTCCCCCGATGTGGCGTAAGGCGCGCGAGCTGGCGCTAATGACGCCGCCCGAGCGCAACCGCTGGGTCGATTTCCTGCGCGCGCTCTCGATCATGGCGGTGGTGTGCGGCCATTGGCTGATGGCCGGGGTCTATGTCGATGCGGCGGGCGAGCTGCAACGCGGCGACCTGCTCAGTGTTTCCACCTGGGCGCACTGGCTGACCTGGGTCTTCCAGGTGATGCCGGTCTTCTTCCTCGTCGGCGGCTATTCGAACGGGGTCAGCTGGGACGCGACGCTGCGCAAGGCCGAACCCGGACAGATCGGCAAGTACCGCGACTGGTTTGCGAGCCGGGTGCAGCGCCTCATCACCCCGATCTTTCCGTTGCTGATGCTGTGGGCGGTGCTCGCCGTGATCCTGACGCAGGCGGGCTTCCCGCGCGAACAGATCCGCATGGCGACCGAGGCGGCGCTGATCCCGGTCTGGTTCCTGGCGGTCTATCTGCTGGTGACCGCCTGCACCCCGCTGACCTACATGGCGTGGAAGCGTTTCGGTTGGGTGAGCTTCGCGTGGTTCATCCCCTTAGCCGTGCTGACCGACTGGCTGACCTTCAGCGCGAACGTGCCTTACGTCAACTTCACCAACTTCCTCTGGGTGTTCCTTGGCGTCCATCAGCTGGGCTTCGCCTGGCGCGAGGGCAAGTTCGACAACCGGCTGTTCGCACTCGGCTGGTTCGTGGTGGGCTTAGCCGTGCTGATCTCGATCACGGTCTACGGCTTCTACCCTGTGTCGATGGTGTCGGCGCCGGGGGAGTTGTCCAACTCGCTGCCGCCGACGCTGGCGCTGTTTGCGCTGGGTGTGGCCCAGGTCGGCCTCGTGCTCGCGCTCGAGCCGTGGGGCCGCAAGATGCTCGACAATCTCAACATCTGGACCGCGACGGTGCTGATGAACGGGATGATCATGACCGTTTATCTGTGGCACCTCACCGCCTTCGTGCTGGTGATGACGGTGTGCTGGGTCCTGCTCGGCGGGTTGGGCTTGGATCATGTCCCCGGATCGCCCACATGGTGGGCCTCGCGCCCGCTGTGGTTCCTGGTCTACATCGTCGTGCTGCTGCCGATGATCGCGGTGTTCGCGCGGCACGAGCGCAGCTTCGGCCCGATCAGGGGCGGGCGCACAGTGCCCAAAGCGCGGGTGGTGGCGGGCGTGGCACTGATCTGCGTGGGGCTGGCAGCGACCGCAGGGGTGACGATCGCGAGCCCCGACAGCACGTTGGGCATTCGCCTGCCGGTGGTTGCGGCGCCCTTCGTGGGCGCAGCCTTGATGGGCTTCGGGCCGATCTACGACATGATCGCGCGGCGGCGGAAGAAGGGTGACTCAGTGCGGCGGCAACAATAGGTGCTAATGGGGGCATGGGGTTGTGCTCCTCTTTCCGACCTAGTGACGATAGGGAATGTCGGAAACGGTCACAGCCACGCTTTGTATAGGACAGGTCTTTGCAACAAGCTCGCTCGCGATCCTTTTGGCTGCGTCATGATCAGCATTAGGGCCAACGATGATTTCTCGAAGTGCAGCCGGTTCGTGGGATCGCCAATCAAACTCCGCGTAACGCTTGCCGCTTGGAGGGGTTTTGATTGAACTCGACACAGGTGGCTCAGGATGCAATTCCATAAGTCGAAACTCGGACTGCTTTTTGAACGCCTCGTTCTTGAACAGGAGTGCCGCTCGTACTGCCAAGATGGAGATGCAAGACGACGCTTGCGTCATGAACTGTAAGGCGACCAACCTATCGATACTCTCAGCGCGAGCCCTCGGCGCCGATAGACATGGCAACGTGGATGTCATGATGCGCTGCTGTAAGCGGTCAATCGCGGCATCGTCGTACGTGACGGGGAATGAAAGACGATCGAACTCGCTGGCCACGACGCCCGCCACATGCGCACGCACCAAAGCTGCGCGATCGAACACGAGACCATAGCCTTTGCCGTCGCCAGCAAACTCGATCCAGTTACCGAGATCATTGGGCACACTTCCAAAGCAGGCGATGAAGTAATTCGCAGACTGAGGCAGCTTTGTCTGAAAGTGAGCAAATCCCTTTGCGAACATTTTGACTTCGTTCTTGGCGTCGGCTTGCTCGGCGGCGGCAGCAACCGCATTGTTCGCAAACCCTAGGCCATGTCGCAGCTCAGATATGTCGGTCTGAGAAAAGATATCTGTCTGCCAAATCCTGCCACTTTCAAGGATGCCGCGAAGCCCAGCCTCGTCAGTGTAGTGGCAAACTTTCGGAGTGGTGATCTTTCCGATCATGCGTTCCACTTCAGCGATGAGCTCGCCTTCGGCCAAATCGTGGTGCTGTTGGATAGTTTCGATCAAATCCTGTGGTATCTCGGGTTCGTCCATGACCTTGCCACCTCATTCAAATCTACTGTTTTCAGCGCTGTGCGCTTCCAACAATTCGCGCTTCGATGAGTTTTCCGAGTTGATAGCGAACCTGCTTAACCTGACGCGGCCCGTTTAAGCGCGGGGCGTCCAACGCACGTTCAACTGCTATTGCCCAAGTCAACCGCAGCTCTCTTCGCGCCCCTGAAAACTGTTGCCGTATCAGGGATCGTGTGCAACGCGAAGGGGTTCGGAAAGAAGGTTGCGGCTCCCGACTGAGACAACAGCAGCACGGCGGACAAGTGCGTGTTCTTGTCCGGTCGAAACATACCGTCGTGACCATGATACATCTGCCCTGTTGAGGGCGGAACATCGCGCCCAACAGATATCGGAACTTGAAGGACGCCGTAGCACGCCGCTTGCACATGCATCGGCTCTACGTGCCAATCCTGCGGGACGAGAACGACTATCCCCGGCACGTCGCGATCGACGCAAGCTGCTTTGATCTGGCTGTTTGCGCGTTTCAGCATTGGCAACGTCTTTTCGCGTGCCGCAACGTGGCCGCCGGACATCAACCCGATACCGAAGGGCAGGCCACGCGGTGTGATGCGAACCACGAGCGCGCAATCGGGGTCGGTTGACCACTCCAAGAAATTGAATGCGCGGCCGTCTTTGCGTTCGCCATCACTTCCAATCCACGTCGCCGGCGCAAGGCTAGTGTCAGCGCTTCCCAACGGAACGCTTGGTTTTGCGCCTCCCGCGCCGAACACCCAGAAAGTCTCGGGCACCGCGCCATGGATCTCGATGCGTTGCAAGTCGCGCTTGTTGCCCACGTGTTGCACGAAGTTTAGGGCGCACTCGCGTTCAGCATATTTCGGTACTTCAAGCACAAATCGTTTCAGCAGCCGCTCGACGGATTCCTTCGTGGTGGTGGGTGATAGATGGAAGGTCGAGTGACCTCGAAGCCCATCGGGGATCGGCCATGCGTGAATCATGTCATAGTGTTTGTCGAGAGCCGCCATAGTGCCGCTCTTGTCCGCACTCTTTACCTCAACCCAAAGTCCGGGCGGGGATGCGTCGATGCCGTGCGCCCAGAAGTCCGGATTGTCACCGCTCAGCCACGTGGGCCGATCGGTTTCGTAGCCGCGCTCGCGAAGCCACGTTCGAGCACGCTCTTCTTCCTCGAGGCGAGATGACATGGTCACACTTTAGGCGATTCGGCGCAGTCGCTGGGATGTGGAAATTGAGAAGGTGGGGAGAGGGTGCCTATTCCTTGGGGCCTCTCGCTGGGGTGCACCCGCACTCTAGCCCCAATCAATTGCGCGAACCGAGATTCTGCTTGACTCTTGGGTGCATTGTTCTATATTTGTTCCGATCCTGATCGTGCGCCGGTTGGCGCCCTAATCTCGGCTGCGACTTGGCATTGTTGAGCAGGATCCATCGCCCGGCCCGACGTCGCGGATGTGGCTGGTGGGAGAGCGTGCCTGTGCGCGCTCACGATGATTCACGAAGATCGGAGGGCTTGCGTGCTGGGTTTGCCAACCGAGGATTTCGGAGGGAGCGCTTGCATTTCTCCACCTAACTTCCGGGTACATGGGGTTGTTCGCTCAAATTCCGGCCCGGTACCCCTTCGGGTCACAACCTACATTGCCTTCGCAGGCGCTGCGCGGCGCCGCTTGTGGCAATAACCCAAGGAATTGGTGCTTGAGCCATCCACAAGTCCCAAGGTTGAAAGAAATGGCAGAACGTCCTCGTCACCGGTGGCACCGGCACCATCGGCGGATGTCCTGCTCTCGGCGGATGGGGCTTGGATCGGGTCCTCGGATCGAGCGCGTGGTGGGGCTCGCGCCCGCTGTGGTTTGCGATCTACATCCTGATCCGGCGCGCGAGCGACCGTGCGGTTGCTTCCACTGTTTCCAGAGCGCTGTCGACGACGAGCCGTTCGGTTTGCCATGGCTCGTAGGTGCGTCCTTCGACTTCCGTCCAGGTTGGGAGTTTGTGGCCTGTGATGTCCGCTTCTCGCGTTTCTACGCGGCGGCGGTGTTCGGATTTGTTGGTGCAGATGATTTCGACGTCCAGGTGGCGGGTGCCGGTGCGGGTGGCGACGTCGTGCCAGGCTTCGCGGGTGAGTTGGATGGGGTTGACGCTATCGGCGATGACGGTGAGGTCGAGGCGGAGGTTGTCTTCGGCGAGCGCGTAGGCGATGCGGTAGCCTTCTTCGGTCACCGTGACGCCTTGGTTGCGCAAGGCTTGCTCGATCGTGTCGATGCGCAGGTGGACGGCGCCGATCTCCTTCGCGAGCGCACGCGCGATCGTCGTCTTGCCGGTGCCGGGCAAGCCGCTGAGGATGATCAACATGGGTGAGAAGCCGCGGGTGTTATTCCGCGGCTTCGGCGAGCCTTGGGGCGGCGGCTTTGATGTCGGCGCCGACGTGGGCTTCGAATTTTTTGAAGTTGTCGCGGAACATTTGGACGAGCTTGATCGCTTGACGGTCGAAGGCGGTCTTGTCGGCCCAGGTTTCGCGCGGGTTCAGGATGTTCGCATCGACGCCGGGGACAGCGACGGGCACTTCAAAGCCGAAGTGCGGGTCGACGCGCATCTGCACGGTCTTCAGGGTGCCTTCGAGTGCTGCGGTCAGAAGCGCGCGGGTAACTTTGATCGGCATGCGTTGGCCGGTGCCGAAGGCGCCGCCGGTCCAGCCGGTGTTGACGAGCCAGCAGTCGACTTTGTGCTTGGCGATCAGCGCCTTCAGCAAGTTACCGTACTCGGTCGGGTGGCGCGGCATGAACGGTGCGCCGAAGCAGGTGGAGAACGTGGGCTGCGGTTCTTTGCCGAGGCCCTTCTCCGTGCCTGCAACCTTGGCGGTGAAGCCGGAGAGGAAGTGATACATCGCTTGGCTGGGCGTCAGCTTTGCGATGGGCGGCAGGATGCCGAAGGCGTCGGCGGTCAGCATAACGATGTTCGACGGCTGGCCGGCGATGCCGGTGGTGCTCGCGTTCGGGATGAACGAGATCGGGTAGGCGCCGCGGGAGTTTTCGGCGAGGGTGGCGTCGTTCAGATCGAGTTCGCGCGTCGCCTCGTCGATCACGACGTTCTCAAGCACGGTGCCGAAGCGTTTGGTCGTCGCGAAGATTTCGGGTTCGGCTTCGGGCGAGAGGCGAATCATCTTGGCGTAGCAGCCGCCTTCGAAGTTGAAGACGCCGGTGTCGCCCCAGCCGTGCTCATCATCGCCGATCAGCGTGCGTGTCGGATCTGCCGAGAGTGTGGTCTTGCCGGTGCCGGAGAGGCCGAAGAATATCGCGCTTTCCTTCGACTTGCCGACGTTCACCGAGCAGTGCATCGGCATGACGTTCTTGGGCGGCAGCAGATAGTTCAGGATCGTGAACACCGACTTCTTCATTTCGCCGGCGTAGGACGTGCCGCCGATCAGAACGAGCTTTTTCTCAAAGGAAACCGCGATCACTGTGCCGGATGCCGTGCCGTGCAACGCTGGGTCGGCTTGGAAGCCCGGGAAGTCGATGATCGTGAAATCGGGGTTGAAGCTTTGGCGTTCGCCCTGCGTCGGTTCGATCAAGAGGTGCTGGATAAAGAGCGAGTGCCAGGCGAGTTCGGTGATCACGCGCACCGGCAGACGATGCGTCGTGTCGGCGCCGCCGAAGAGGTCTTGCACATAGATGTCGCGGCCTTGCGCGTAGGAGCGGAACGAGTTCAGCAACGCCTCGAAGTGCGCAGGCGTCATCGACTTGTTGTTGTCCCACCAAATGTGGCGTTCGACCGAGGGCTCACGCACGACGAACTTGTCGCCGGCGGAGCGGCCGGTGTGGATGCCGGTCTTGACGACGAGCGGACCGTCCTTCGCCATCACGCCCTCGCGGCGCTGGATGGCGTCTTGCACAAGGCTTGCCATGGGCAAGTTCCAACGGACTTGGCCGAGATTCTTGAGCCCAACGCGGTCGAGGCCGTACTGGCTCGCCTGTCCTGTCGTTTGCATAGGTCCTCGTCTCCCGACCGCGCTGCCTTGGGTCAAGGTCGCGGCTTCATCGAATTGCGATTGAATTCGCGGCACCATATGGGCGGAACGCGCGGCGAGGCAAGCCAAGTCGGGCCTGAAACCCTTGGCAGGATGCGCAAAATCGTGGAATTCTGCCGCGACAGATATTGCCTTTACCAACGTGGTTGCGATGCAGCGAAGGGTCCCCTTGCCAGGCTGGACCGTCGAACGCCTTTCGCGTCTTTGGCGCGAAGACGGGTGGCCGACGTTGCGGCTTGCTGCGCCGGTGATGGTGGCGCGGGCGGGCGTTGTTTTCATGTTCTTCGTCGACTCGCTGATGACCGGGCGGGGCGGCGCGCATGAGCTGGCGTTCTTGGGTCAGGGCCTCGCGGCGCAGTCGGTGATGATGCTGATCTCGATCGGGCTGCTGCAGGGGTCGATGGTGCTGATTGCGCAGGCTTACGGGGCGGGCGAAATCGGCGAGTGCGGGCGGGTGTGGAAAAGTGCGCTGGTGATTGCGGCGGCGCTGGGCGCGTTCTTCGCTGCGGTGTGCTTTCTGGTCGAGCCGATGCTGCGGGCGACGGGCATGGATCCCACAATTGCGACCGGGGCAGGGGCGGTGTCGCGGCAATTCGCGTGGGGCATGCCGCCCATGCTGCTCTACATCGCGTCCGGCTATTTTCTGGAGGCGATCAAGCGGCCGATGGTGGGCATGACGATCATGTTGGGTGCGAATGCGCTCAACGTGTTGGCCGATGGAATCTTCGTGTTGGGCTGGTTCGGTTGGGTGGAACCGATGGGCGCGGAGGGCGCGGTGATGACGACGTCGGCGATCCGCTGGCTCTGTCTGTTGGCGGCGCTCGGCTACATCTTTTCGATGCGCGATGCAGCGGCCCTTGGCGTCTATGCGCCCATTGCGCATGCCGGGCAGAAAGTGTGGCGGATCCTCACGTTGGGCGCGCCGATATCGATTGCGCTTGGGCTTGAGACGGCGGCGATCAGTTCGCTCACCCTTATGGCCGGGCACCTGGGCGCGGCGGCTGCGGCAGCGCATCAGCTGACGTTCAACTTCAACGGTTTGATGATCATGGTGGCGGTGGGGCTTTCGGCCGCTACCGCGGTTCGAGTCGGACACGCGGTCGGATCGGGACAGCACGAGAAGGTGGCGCGGGCGGGGCTTTCGGGGATCGTGCTTGCGGCAATGATCATGAGCGCCTTTGGGTTTACCGTCGCGCTGCTGCCGCAGACGATCAGCGCGGTCTACGTGTCGGATGACGCGGTGTGGGCGATCTCGCGCCAGACGCTGATGGCGGTCGGCCTGATGGTGGTCATCGACGGGGTGATGACGGTCACGATGGGCGCACTTCGCGGCATGGGCGACGTGCGCTGGCCGGCCTTCATGCACGGCATCGCATTCTGGGTGGCGGGTGTTCCGGCGGCTTATCTGCTCGCGTTTCCGGCCGGAATCGGCGCCGTAGGGTTAATCCTGGGGATAAGCGTCGCGATGCTGTTGTCCCTGATACTCTTGAGTTTCCGCTTTCGCACGGTTGCGTCGCGTGCCGTCGTGCGTGCATAGCGGGCGGGACGGCGCAGGCTTATATTCGCGCACAAGAGATTCACGGGGCTTGAAGACCACGTCATGACGATGATCGCACTTGTCGACGACGACCGTAACATCCTCTCTTCGCTGTCGATGGCGCTGGAGCAAGAGGGCTATCAGGTCAAGACTTATACCGACGGCGCTATGGCGCTGACGGCGCTGCAGGCGACGCCGCCGGCGCTCGCCATTCTCGACATCAAGATGCCGCGGATGGACGGGCACGAAGTGCTGAAGCGCCTGCGCCAGACGAGCGACCTGCCGGTCATTTTCCTGACCTCGAAGGACGACGAGGTCGACGAAATGGTGGGCTTGAGCCTGGGCGCCGACGACTACATCAAAAAGCCATTTTCGCAGCGTCTGCTGCTGCAGCGGGTTCGGGCGGTATTGCGCCGGGCGGAAGCGCGCGGGCAGCCGGCGGCTTCGACCGCGGCGAAAGAGGTGATGGTGCGCGGGAAGCTCGTGCTCGATTCGCAGCGCCACTCGTGTACCTGGGACGGTAAGGACGTGCAGTTGACGGTGACGGAATTCTTGATCCTTCAGGCGCTGGCATCGCGGCCGGGTTTTGTGAAGAGCCGCGACAACCTGATGGACGCTGCCTATGACGATCAGGTTTATGTCGACGACCGCACGATCGACAGCCACATCAAGCGGCTGCGCAAGAAGTTCAAGCAAGTCGCCGACGAGTTCGATTCGATCCAGACGCTGTACGGCGTCGGTTACAAGTATGTCGAAGTTTGAGTGCACCTGACGCAGCCACCGCGAAAGAGAACAAGCAAAGCTGGACCGCCTGGCTTCGCGGCCTGATCGCGCGCGGGGATATCGCGCGGCCGCGGGGTTTGAGTTTGCGCCCGCGGCGGCGCTGGCTGTCGGCACTTGCCGCGCAGGTGCTTGTGTTCAACATCTTCGCGTTGATCTTTTTTATCGCCGGCGTGTCGTGGGTGCAGTCCGCGCGCGTGAGCCTGGTTGAGGAGCGCGTGAAGTCGCTGAAGGCGCAGGCCGAGATCGTGGCGGCGGCGCTCGCACGCTATGCCGCGAAGGGCGTGGCGCTTGAGGACGAAGACAGCGCGACCGATGTCGATCCGGATAAGGCCGCCACCGTGCTCAACCTCTTGGTCGGGCCGACGGGGATGCGGGCGCGAATTTTTTCGCGCGATGGGCGGCCGGTGCAGGACACGCGCTTTATTCTGACGCGCAATCAGGTAACGGTGCAGCCGCTGCCGCCGCCGGGGCAGATCGATCTCTTGAACGAGGTCGAGAAGAAGGTGAAGCAGAGCATCTATGCAATGCGCCCGGCAAAGGATTTGGCGCCGGTCGTGAACGACGATCCGCAGCTGGGCGGACAAACCTATGAAGAAGTGCGCTCGGTGCTGGAGCGCGGCGAGGCCGGTTCGGCCGAACGCATCAACGCGGAGGGGAATCTGATTGTCTCCGTCGCTGTGCCGATCCGGCGGCTGCAGTTCATCATGGGCGTGCTCATGCTTTCGACGGAAGCGGGCGACATCGACGACGTATTGCGGCAAGAATGGCTGCAATTGTTGCTTGCGGCGTTGATTGCGTCGGTGATTTTCGCGGCGGCGACGGTGTTTCTGCTTCTGCGCATTACGCGGCCGGTACGGGCGCTTGCCGACGGTGCCGATGCCGTTCGGCGCGGCGAACGGCAGCTCGATGCATTGCCCAATCTCGGGCGGCGGGGGGACGAGATCGGCGACTTATCCGTGGCGTTGCGCTCGATGACGGCGGCGCTCTATGCGCGGATGGATACGATCGAGCAGTTCGCGGCCGACGTCGCGCACGAGATCAAGAACCCGCTAACGTCGGTTGCGAGCGCGATCGAAACACTGCAGCGCACGAATGAAGAAGACAAGCGGCGCAAGCTGATGAGCGTCGTGCGCGACGACGTGCGGCGGCTCGACCGGTTGATCACCGATATTTCGGATGCGTCGCGGCTTGACGCAGAACTGTCGCGCGAGCGGGCGCGCGATGTCGATCTGGGCGGGTTGATTCCGGCGATGGCGCAGATGTTCGAGGATCCGGACAAGCCCGACAAGCCGCGGTTCAAGCTCGACATGCCGGTCGAGGGGCTGGTCGTGCGCGGGCTCGACGGGCCGTTGGCGCAAGTGTTTCGCAACGTGATCGAGAATGCGGTCTCGTTCTCTCCAAAGGGCGGGGAGATTCGTATCACCGCCGCGCCGTCGAACGGGCGAGCGGTGGTGACGATCGACGATCAGGGGCCCGGTATTCCGGAAGAGAATTTGGAAGCGATCTTCCGGCGCTTCTACACAGAGCGTCCGGCGTCGCACGGGTTCGGCAAGAATTCCGGTTTGGGGTTGTCGATCTCGCGGCAGATTGTCGAAGTTCACGGCGGGCACATCGTGGCGGCCAACTTGCGCGACGCGGACGGCGTGGTGCGCGGCGCTCGGTTCACGATCGATCTGCCGCTGATGCAGGGTTGACATGACGACGCTCGTTCACGCGACGGCGGTCGATATCGCGGGGCTAGGCGTTCTGCTGCTGGGGGCGTCGGGGGCGGGAAAGAGCGATTTGGCGTTGCGGCTGATTGGGGACGGCGCGCTGCTTGTCTCGGACGATCAGACAGCCGTGACGGTTGAGGGTGGTACGTTGGCGGCGCGGGCGCCTTTGACGATCGCGGGGCTGATCGAAGGCCGCGGGGCGGGGATTCTCCGGGCGCCGCTTAAGGCCGCGACACGGCTCGTCCTGGCGGTTTCGTTGACCCCGAATCGGCTGGAACGAATGCCGGAGGGCGCCACATGGTCTTTGCCGGGTGCTCCCAAACCAGCCATTCCGCTGCTTGTGCTCAACCCTTTTGAGGCATCGGCGCCCGCGAAGTTGCGGTTGGCGCTGATTTCTGTGCCTATCGCGTAACGGTCAATCCCCTTTCCTGGCGGCCTCGCGCGTTGAGGCGGCGGGCGAACAGGACTATGTAATGCGCCCCTTCTGGAGCCGTCTTAGATCCTCATGATTGGCGTCGTCCTGGTTACGCACGGCCGCCTGGCTGATGAACTCAAAGCCGCCACCGAGCATGTCGTTGGTCCGCAAACGCTGTTTCGCACAGTGTGCATCGGGCCGCAGGACGACATGGAGGTGCGGCGTGAAGAGATTCTCGACTCGATCAAGGCGGTCGAGGTTGGCGACGGTGTGATTCTTCTGACCGACATGTTCGGCGGTACGCCGTCGAACCTCGCGATCTCGGCGATGGGGTCGGGCCAAGTCGAAGTGATCGCGGGCGTGAACCTGCCGATGCTGATCAAGCTGGCGTCGGTGCGCTCGACCGCGAAGCTCGCCGAAGCGGTTGACAAGGCACAGGAGGCGGGGCGGAAATATATTCGCGTCGCCTCTAAGGAACTTGCTGGTGGCTGAGGCGGGCGCGCTTTCGCGCGTGCTCCCGATCGTGAACACCAAGGGTCTGCACGCGCGCGCGTCGGCGAAGTTCGTGCAATGCGCGGCGAAGTTCGATGCGCAGGTCATGGTCAGCAAAGACGGCAGCAGCGTTTCGGCGACTTCGATCATGGGTTTGATGATGCTGGGTGCCGGCATCGGCAGCGAGATTTCCATTGTCGCGACGGGGCGCGAAGCGGTCGCGGCGTTGGATGCGTTGCAGGCCTTGGTCGCGGGCAAGTTCGGTGAGGACTCATGAGTGTTGTGTTGCGCGCGTTGATGATTGCGCTTCTGCTGCTTGCCGCGCCGGCGGCGTGGGCGGAAGAACCCGTCGTCCCGGAGCAAGCGACGCCGCCGCTGTGGGTTGTCGAAAAGGACGGCCGGACGCTTTACCTGTTCGGGTCGATCCATCTCTTACCGCCGCAGACGAAGTGGAAGCGCGAGGAGATCGATAAGGCGCGCGCAGCGTCGCAAGTGTTCGCGTTCGAGGCGCCGCTCGACGACGGCGGCGCGGCAATGCTGCGCTTCGTGGAGACGTCTGGAAAGCTGCCCAGCGGGAAGACGCTGAAGGATGTGCTGCCGGCTAAGCTGTTCGAGGACATGGAGGCGGCGGCGTGGAAGGTGCAGTATCCGCCGAAGCTGCTGACGTCGCTCAGACCGTGGCTCGCGGCCGTGTATCTCGAGCTTTACAGCTACATCAAGGCGGGATTTTCGTCCTACTACGGCGTCGATCATGTGATCGAAGAAGATGCAAAGGCGCAGGGCGCGGCGCTTGCTTATCTTGAGACGGTCGAAGAGCAGTTGTCGAACTTCGCGGCGCTCGATCGCCGGACGGAGACCGCATATCTGAAGGCGACCGTGCAGGGCATTTTGGAGGAGCCGAACTTGCCTTACGACTTGGTTGCGGCATGGGCATCGGGCGATACGGCGCGGCTGTCGAAGCTTGTCGATCAAGGGTTTGAGGAAGTGCCGCAGCTGCGCTCTCAGCTCCTGGTCGGGCGCAATCGCAACTGGGTGCCCAAGCTTCGGGAGATGCTCGCCTCCGGTAAGACGCACTTCGTGACGGTCGGGATCGGCCATCTTGTCGGGCGCGACAGCGTGGTCGCGATGTTGCGCGCAAAAGGGTACCGGGTGACAGGGCCCTAAGCCCTTTCGTACCACCGGAAATTAACGCCCGCGGACCTATGATCGCCGCTTGAACTGGCGGTGCACGCGCCAGAGTCCTAACGGGGCGTTAATGGCCGGGCGTTTCAAATCCAGCGAACTGCGCACAGTCGCAGCCATCGAGGCGTATGCGCCGGGCTTCGTCTTATTGACAAAGCGAGCGCTGTTCGTCGGCGCGGCCGTCTACGCGTTCTACGCCGTGATGCATATTCTGCTTCTGCCGCCGGCACTCGGCGCACCGATGTTTGCGGCGGCGGCGGCGACCTGTGCCGCCTTTCTGGCGCTGCATGCAGCGCTCGGGCGCAACCTGTTGCCGGATTCGATCCTGCGGCGCACGATGGCGATCGTCTTCGGCTTCGTTTGGTTCAACAGTGCGTTGTTGCTGGTGCTGAGCGGCGATTCGAACCAATCGACGAACTTGGCGCTGACGATGATCGGGGCCGCGACTCTGCTCATCGACGACCGGGAATTTTACGCGCTCGTCGCCGCGTGCTGGGTGGCGTGGGCTGCGGCCTTGGCGGCTAGTCAGGAGCCGGGGCCATGGTTGCACTATGCGTTCTTCATGCTCACGGCGAGCGTGCTCGCCGGGATGATTTCGTTCTGGAAGACGACGCTGATCGCGCAAGTTCACGAGCGGCGCGAGCAGGCGCGCAACTTGCGCGAGATGGAGAAGGCGGTCTATCGCAGCGACCAGGAAACGCTAGCGGCGGTTGCGGCGAGCCACGACCGGTTCCGCGACTTTGCAAACTCTTCGGCCGACTGGTTCTGGGAGACCGATGCGGAGGGCCGGATCACGGCGATCACCGCCGGGGCGCAGGCAACGTCGATGATCGACCATACGAAGTTTCTCGGCGCGCACATGAACACGTTCAAGCCGCCGGGCATGAGCGACCTAGAGTTCGAACGGCGGATCAAGGCCTTTGCCGACCGCAAGCCCTATCGCGACAATCACTGGGATGTGGTCGATGCCGCCGGGCGGGTGCGCACGCTGTCCGGGAGTGCGGCGCCGGCGTTCGATCAAACCGGAACGTTCGTCGGCTTTCGCGGCACGACGCGCGATGTGACGCCGGAAGTCGAAGCGCGCGCCGCGGTGGCGGCGGCGGAGCATCGCTTGCTTGAAGCGATCGAAGCAGCACCGGGCGGATTGACACTGGTCGGCAAGGACGGCCGCTTCTTGGGTTCCAACAAGACGGCGCGCGACGCGCGGTTGCGCAATGGGCAGACGGCGGAGCCCGGCGATCACTATGCGGATGTGCTCGAGGGGGCGGCGCGTCTGGTTGGTTTGGAAGTGCCGGACATGGAAGCGACGGTGACCGGTGCGCAAGTCTATGCCCGCCTCGCCGCGTGCGGTCCGCCGTTCGAGGCGCGTGTGGGAAAGCGTTGGTACCTGGTGCGCGGCACGCGCCTGAGCGATGGAACACTTGTTGTTGGGTCACCCGACATTACGGACCTGAAGCTGCGCGAAGCCGAACTCACAGAGGCCAAGGCCGCGGCGGAAACGGCGAGCCGGCACAAGACCGAGTTTCTGGCGACGATGAGCCATGAGCTGCGCAATCCGCTGACGTCGATCATCGGGTCGTTGGGCGTGATCTTGGGCAATCCGGGCGGCGCGTTGCCGCCGAAGGTCGAGCGGCTGATCGGCATTGCGCTCAACAACAGCCGGCGCTTGGTCGGATTGATCAACGAGATTTTGGACGTGGAGAAGATTGAGGCGGGGATCGCATCGTTCGACGTGCGCTCGATCAAGTTCGTCGATGTGGTACGCGAGGCGATCACCGTGATGAACGGCGCGGCCACGCAGCGCCGTGTGAAGCTCGCGCTCGATCCGGACTCGCCGCATGATGTCGTGCGCGCGGACAAGGACCGGTTGGTCCAGGTCGTGATCAATCTGCTCTCGAATGCGATCAAGTTTTCGCCGGAGGGTGGCGAGGTTGCGGTGTCGTTGCGCAAGCACGCGACGAGACTGCGGCTCTCGGTCAGCGACAGTGGGCCCGGGATTGCTCCGGCGTTTCAGGCGCGAATGTTCAAGCGCTTCGCGCAGGCCGAGCAAGCGAAGGGCGAAGGCAGCGGGCTTGGCCTTGCGATCGCGCGTTCGATCGTCGTGCATCTGGGGGGCGAGATTTCGTTCGAAACCAAGGAAGGCGCGGGGACGACGTTCCATGTCGAGTTGCCGCTCGCTGCCGGTGAAGTTCAAGAGGTGGCCGCATGAGCCGCTATCGTATTCTCTATGTCGATGATGAGGCTGACATTCGCGAGGTCGCGTGTTTGGCTCTGGAGCTTGACGAAGAGATCGAGACGTTGGCGTGCCCGTCCGGCGCGCAGGCGGTTGAGGTGGCGCCGCGTTGGCAGCCGCATCTGATCTTGCTCGACTACATCATGCCGGAGCTTGACGGGCCGGGCACGTTGAAGCGGTTGCGGGAGAATCCGGAACTGCAGACGATCCCGGTCGCCTTTGTGACTGCGCGGACGCAGGCGCATGATGTGGCCAAGCTGATCACGCTGGGCGCGGCCGGGGTCATTCCAAAGCCGTTCGATCCGCAGACCTTTGCTTCGATGGCCAAGAGGTTTCTCGCGTGAGTGCGGCTTTCGACGATCGGTTGGCGTCGCTTCGGGCGGCGTTTCTAACGGAGCTCAACGGGCAACGCCCGGTGCTGACGGCGGGGTTGATGAAAGCCGACACGTTGAGCGCGGCGGCGCCGGAGCGGGCGCTTCTAATTGCGGCGACCCACTCGCTCTCGGGACGCGGCGGCACGTTCGGGTTTCCTGAATTGAGCGAGAAGGCCGCCGCGTTGAACGCGCTGCTCGAGGCGCAGTCGCGGGACGTAAACGCGTTGCGTCAAGCAGCGCGGGCGCTGATGACGGCGATGGCGCGAATACTGGACCCGCCGCCGCGCGGTTGAATGAGCCAATAGTGTGTCCGTAGGCGCCGAGTTGATCGGGACAAAGAAGCCCTTCTCCGGACAGGACAGCAACCAATCGACCAAACCTCGAGCGGATGTCGTAGCCTCAAGCGCGCACCGTGCGGGGACCCCAGCCGGATTCTCCTCGCATGTATTGCCACAGGCCCTGCAGGCGCCAGAGGTTGTTGAGTTGGCGGTACCCGAAGTTCTCGGCGACGGCAGCCAGCGCCAAGATCGAGAGGTCGCGGGCGTTCGGAAAGCGGCGGAGTTCGAGTTCTTCGAGGATCAAGGCGCCGACGCTGATGAAGACGCCGAAGGCGAACGTCACGGCGAGGAAGGCCAGCATGTAGTCGATGCTGAGTTGGCCGGTGAAGTAGAAGAACGGGATCAGGATGTAGCCCAGGACTTCGACGATCGGGCCGATCACGTCGACGAGCAGCATCTGGCCCATGCCGAGCCAAGAGATGCGGCCGTAGCGGCGGTCGGTCAACATGTCTTTGTGCTTGAAGAAGGTTTCGAGGGCGCCTCGTTGCCAGCGGCGGCGCTGGTTGGCGAGAACGCCGAGCGACTCCGGTGCTTCGGTCCAGCAGACGGGCTCGGGGATGAATTCGACGCGATAGTCTTTGCCGCGCTCGCGCATGGCGCGGTGGATCTTGATCACGAGTTCGAGGTCTTCGCCGACGATTTCGGGGCTGTAGCCGCCAACGGAGATCGCGACTTGGCGGCGGAAGAGGCCGAACGCGCCGGAGATGATCGTGAGCGCTTGCATACGGCTGAGCGACAGGCGCGCCATCAGGAAGGCGCGCAAGTACTCGATGATCTGGAAGAGGGCGAGCGGGCTTTTGGGTAGGCCTACGGCGGTGACGCGGCCGCTGTCGGTGGTGCAGCCGTTCAGGATGCGGATCGTGCCGCCGACCGCGACGGTGCGGATGGGGTCGTCGACGAACGGCTGGACGGCGCGGAGCAGCGCATCGCCTTCGAGCAGCGAGTCGGCGTCGAGGGCACAGAATAGCGGTGCGCGCGAGACGTTGATGCCGGCGTTCAGCGCGTCGGCCTTGCCGCCGTTTTCTTTGGCGACAACGATGAGTTTTGGCGTGCGCTCGCTGGCGTAAACGCCTTTGAGCGGCTTGTGCTGGACGGCTTTGTCGATCGCGCGGGTGACAGTCTTGAGTTGGAACTCGGCGTCGATGGCGGCGAGCGTGTTGTCGCTTGAGCCGTCGTCGATGACGATGACTTCGAAGTTCGGGTACTCGAGCGAGAGCATCGAGCGGATCGCGGCGACGATCGTGCGCTCTTCGTTGTAGGCGGGGACGAGCACGGAGATCGGCGGAACGACATCGCCGGTGCGTTGCCAGAGTTTGTTGGAGGTCGCGAGCGGTGGGCGGAGCGCGAGAGCGCGGCCGGCGACGAAGAGTTGCACCGCATAGATCAGGTTCTGCAGCAGACCGGCGCCTATGATGAACCAGGCGAGCGCGATGATGAACGTCTCAATCATGCTTGCGCTCGTTCGGCGAGAGCGACGCTTGCCGCATGGGCGGAGCGGCCGCGGGCCTTGGCAGCGATGTTGCGCAGAGCGGCGCGGCCCACTTCGTCGAGCGCGATTAGGGCTTCGCTGGCGCGGAAGCGAACCCACCAGATCGGATCGTCCACCAGCGTGGTGAGCACGGGCACGAGATCGTAGAGGCCGAGCTTGCCTGCGGCTTCGGCGGCGGCGGCGCGAACGAACCAGGCCTTGTCGGCGATGGCGTTGGCAATCGTGTCGCGCGCGGCCGGGTGAGCGAGCTTGGCGAGGCTGCGAATCGCGGCGGCGCGGACGTCGGCGTCGTCGTCGGTTGCGAGCCCTATCACGTGGGGCAGAAGCGCGTAGTCGCCGGTGCCGGCCATCGTCTCGATCGCTTTGGCGCGAATGAACGGGCCGGCGTTGCCATCTTGAGCGAGCTTCAAGATTTCGCCCGGATGTTGATCGACGATGAGGCCGAGGATCTGCGCGATGCGCGCGGAAGGGGTGCCGTGATCGTTCAAGTGGCGGAGCAGATCCGGTAATGGCGGCGCGGCGCCGAGCTTGATTAGGCTGCTCGCGGCGGCGAGGCGTACGTCGGCGTCGGTGTCGTCGAGGGCGGCTTGCAGTTCGGCGAGGCCGGCGTGGTTAGCAAAGTGCGCCATGGCTTCGGCGGCGGCAGCGCGGCGGAGCGGGTTCGCGCTCTTTATCCAGCGATCGAGCACGCGGTTCGCACCGGCGCGCATCAGGACGTCGACAATGCGAAACGCCATGGCGCCGCGCACGAGGTCCAAGAGTTCGATGCCAGCTTCGGTCAACACGGTGCGGCGGTGGCGGCTGAGGTTGGCGAAGGGCGGCGTCTTTGTGTCGTCTTCGGCTGCGGCGAGCAGCGCTTGCGTCAACCGACGTTTCAGCGCCGCACGGGCTTCAGCTTTGGCGGTGCGTACCACACGTGCGGCGATGAGCGAGCACATCGCAGCAGTCGCGCTTGCCGACAACAGAAGCGAGGTCAGCCAGATGGCCGTTAGAACGCTCATCGATCACATCCGCACGCTCAGCGCGAGGGTGATCGCGGTGCGGTCGTAGCCGCCGTTGCGCAGTTCTTGCGCGCCGATGAGACGGAGTGTGGTTGTGTCGTTTAGTGGAACGCCAACACCACCGAACCAGGATTGAGTGTCGATGGTGACGCCGTCCGAAGTGTCGGGCGCATCGGCGTGGCCGACAAAGAGCGTGTAGCCTTCGCTTGGCTCAACGTCGAGGCGGAGGGTGTAGCCGCTACGGTGCTTGCCGGTCTCGTCCCAGAGGTTGATCGCTTTGACGCTGAACCACGCTTGGCCCTTGAAGGCGTAGAGTTCGACGCCCGGGTTCACGGCTTCGACGTCGCCAGCCAGGTATTCGCTGTAGCGTAGGTCAAGCGTGGCGACGAGTGCTTCGATCGCGCTGCCGTCCTTGAACAATCTCGCGCCGCCGCCTGTGCCGAAGGCGGTCTTCGGACGGAAGTCCGCGTCGGGCGTGCCACCCGCGAAAGCGTAAATCGAGACGCCGGGCGCGACTTGGGTGTCGATGCGGGCTTCGAGGTAGGTGTCGAACATGTTGAAGCGATCGGCGAACTCGGCGCTTCCGGTCGCCCATGTGCCGTCGTCAAAGCGATAGCCGCCGCGCAGCGCGCCTTCGCGCCACGGATCGTTGTTCTTGGTCAGGCTGCTGTAGCTTGCTTCAACGTCGAAGCGCCAGCGCGGGGCATCGTCCGCCGTGGCGGCGGCGCTCACGAACAGGGCGAGGAGCGCGAGCGCCGCGCCCTTAGGGCTGATCACCGTTCGACGCTTTCGCGGAGCAAACGCTCGACGCGCGCGACGAGTTCGTCGGGCATGAAGGGCTTGGTCATGTAGTCGGCGGCACCGAGCTTGAGCGCGGTCACGACGTCGTTTTCCTGGCGGCGTGCGGTGAGCATCATCACCGGCGTGTCCATCAGGCGCGAGTCGCTTTTCAGCGAGCGCAGCACGTCGAGGCCGTCACGGACGGGCATCATGGCATCGAGCACGATGAGGTCGGGCTCTTCGCGCTTGGAAATGTCCCACGCAAGACGGCCGTCGGACGCGGTCATCACGTTGTGACCATGCGCGGAGAGTTTGTGTTCGATCAGCTGCAGGAGCAGCGGATCGTCGTCGGCAATGAGAATTTTTCTGGCCATGAACGCCGCCCCAAAATCAGCCTCGCAGGGTACCGGTTCAATCGCCTCAATCGCGTTAACGGGGCGGTGTGCTTGTGGCGGCTTAACGCGTTGTTAAGGGCCGCCAATATGGCGCGACGCCAGGTCGCGCGGAGGGTTGTCACCGGCGGTGCATTCCGTGCCGAAACCCCTAACGGTTGTTTTTGGGCGTTTCTTGTTTTTAAGGGGCAAAAGCCTTATCTTTACTGCTGTGACGGCTGCACCGAAGTGAAGTGCGGGCCTGGATTGACGGCGGCGCTTTCCGGCGCACGTGCATGACGGTTCCCTCCATTCAGCATTGCCAAATCACGACGCGCGGGCATGTCGCACGCGCGGAACCGCATGCATAAGGACTTGACTCGCATGGCGCAGAAGACCGGAACGGTCAAATTTTTCAACGCCACAAAGGGCTTTGGCTTCATCTCGCCGGAAGGCGGTGGAAAGGACGTGTTCGTCCACATTTCCGCCGTCGAGCGCGCGGGCTGGCGCACGCTCAATGAAGGCCAACGGGTTGCTTTCGATACGGAAGCCGACGCGCGTGGGCCTAAGGCGATCAATCTGCAAGCGGCCTAACGGCCGTCGACCGATTGGTTGAAATTAGGGGCGGTTCCTTCGGGGGCCGCCCCTTTTTGTTGCCATGAAAAGATGATCTCATGGACCGTTCTCCCATCCCCCTTGAGGAGGTCGCCCCTTGCGCGCTCGTTCGATTGCTATCGGTTTGGTGCTCGCGTTGTCGGTGGCAGGCTGTCAGGAGTTCGGCGAACTGATCTCGTTCGGCGACGCCAAAGAACGTGCCGCGGCGCAGGCGGAGGCCGAGTCGGCGCAGCTCTGGGAGATGACGCTGATGGCTGGGCGGTATGGCGTAATGCTGGGCCAAGCGCGCGAGATCCTGAATTTGCCGGAGCCGCCGCGGTCGCCGGGCGATTCGTTTCCGACCGACACGGAAGATCCGGTGAAGCAACGCGAGGCGCTGGCGCGGTATCAAGCGGACGTGACGACGGAGTTCGAGCGCGATGTTGGCGCTGCCTGCAAACGCAAGCGCGTGCCGGACAGCGTTCGCAAGGTGGCGTGCGCGCAGAGCGTGCCGGCGGATTTGCGGCAAGCGGTGAAGCCCGACATCCAGGCGCTGTCCACGCGCAACGACCGCGTGGGAGAGGTGATCATGCCGTGGTGGGACGCCGTGTGCGCCACCGCGCCGAAGCCGCGCGACGGTGATGTGCCGGCTTGTGCGATGGAGTGAGGCGGTGCGAAGAAAGTCTCACACGATGACACGATGGAACGATGTTCGAACTTCTCTCCGCGCCGCAGGCGCAATGGGGCTGTTCTAGCGGCGCTACGCGCCGGTGATGAGCAACCCATCGTTTCATTGTGTCATCGTGTGAGACTTTCTTCTTCGTGAGCCTTCGAGCGTCTTGGAGCCTTCATGGTGAAGGGCTGAATCGACGCGGCACTGTGGGTTCAAGGTCGGTTTTTGGCGCAAACCTGCGTCACTTAAAGACATAAACATTTCTTTATATGCTTCTTGCAGCGTGACGGGGGCTGGGGTATATGGGCGGCGCGAAAAAGCGCTTCCCAGCCTTCACAAGGAACATCACATGGCCGCCCACGATTACGTCGTCACCGATATCAAGCTTGCGGATTGGGGGCGGCGCGAGATTGCGATCGCTGAGACCGAGATGCCGGGGCTGATGGCGACGCGTGAGGAATATGGCGCTTCGAAGCCGCTCAAGGGCGCGCGGATCGCGGGTTGTCTGCACATGACGATCCAGACGGCGGTCTTGATCGAGACGCTGAAGGTGCTGGGCGCCGACGTGCGTTGGGCCTCGTGCAACATTTTCTCGACGCAAGATCACGCGGCGGCGGCGATTGCGGCGTCGGGTACGCCGGTGTTCGCGAAGAAGGGCGAAAACCTGATCGAGTATTGGGAATACGTGCACCGCATCTTCGAATGGGCGGATGGCGGCGTGCCGAACATGATTTTGGACGACGGCGGCGACGCGACTTTGCTGTGCGTGCTGGGGCCGAAGGCCGAGAAGGATATCGGCCTGATCTCGAAGCCGAAGAACGAAGAGGAAGAAGCCCTCTTCGCGGTGATGAAGAAAACAATCGAGAAGAAGCCGGGCTGGTACACCAAGATTTCGGCGGCGATCAAAGGCGTCACCGAAGAGACCACGACGGGCGTGCACCGGCTCTATCAGATGGCAGAGCGCAAGGAGCTTCCGTTCCCGGCGATCAACGTGAACGATAGCGTGACGAAGTCGAAGTTCGACAATCTCTACGGCTGCCGCGAAAGCCTTGTTGACGGCATCAAGCGCGGTACCGACGTGATGATGGCCGGGAAGGTCGCAATGGTTGCGGGCTTTGGCGACGTCGGCAAGGGTTCGGCCGCGTCGTTGCGCAACGCGGGTTGCCGCGTGATTATTTCGGAGATCGATCCGATCTGCGCGCTGCAGGCGTCGATGGAAGGCTACGAAGTTGCGACGATGGAAGATGCGGCGCCGCGGGCTGACATCTTCGTGACCGCGACCGGCAATCTGGATGTGATCACGCTCGATCACATGCGGCAGATGAAGGACCGCGCGATCGTGTGTAACATCGGGCACTTCGACAGCGAGATTCAGGTGGCCGCGCTGCGCAATCTGAAGTGGCACAATGTGAAGCCGCAGGTCGACGAGATCGAGTTTGCGGACGGCAAGCGGATCATTCTGCTGTCTGAGGGGCGGCTTGTGAATCTGGGCAACGGGACGGGGCATCCGAGCTTCGTCATGAGCTCGTCGTTCACGAACCAGACGCTGGCGCAGATCGAGCTTTGGGCGAACCACGCGAAGTACGAGCGCAAGGTCTATACGCTGCCGAAGCGGTTGGACGAGAAGGTTGCGCGTCTGCACTTGGCCAAGCTCGGCGCGAAGCTCACGAAGCTCACGCCGCAGCAGGCGGAATATTTGGGCATCGAGAAGGAAGGTCCGTTCAAGTCGGATCACTATCGGTACTAGGGATTGGGGATTGGGTGTCGGAGGTTTGAATGCATGTAGCTTCGCTCCACACCTATCCGATCAAAGGGGTGCGCGCGGTCGATGTGGCGCGCGCATCCGTCGAGTTCCGCGGGCTTGAGGGTGATCGGCGCTGGTTGGTCGTCGATGCCAATGGGCGCTTCATCACGCAGCGTTCGCATTCGCGCTTGGCGCAGATAACGGCGGTGCCGACATCGACGGGCTTGCGCTTGTCGGCGGCTGGAGCGAGCGACGTTGTCGTCGAGCGGCCAGCTGCGTCGAACCGGGTCGATGTCGTGGTGTGGCGTCACGAAGTGAATGCGGCGCTGGCTGGCGGTGCGGCTGCAGCATGGCTTTCGGATCTTTTGGGTGAGCCGCTTCGGCTTGTCTATATGGACGCTGCTGGCGAGCGTCTGCAGCAAGGCGTGTGGGCGCCGGATGCGCTGCCGGTCAGCTTTGCGGATGCTTATCCGGTGCTGGTGACGACGACGGGATCGCTTGCGGCCGTCAATGCGGAGATCGCGAAGGCGGGCGGGGCTGCGATCACCATGCGGCGCTTCCGGCCGAATGTTGTTGTCGCGTGCGACGAGGCGTGGGCAGAGGACAAATGGCGCCGGTTGCGCATCGGCGACGTCGAGCTTGAACTCGTGAAGCCGTGCGATCGCTGCGTCGTCACGACGAAAGATCAGACGACCGGCGAAAGCATGGGGCGTGAGCCGATTGCGAGCCTTGCGCGCTTGCGGCGATCGGCCGATCCCCGGATCAACGGCGTTCTGTTTGGCTGGAACTCCGTGCCGCGGAAGCTTGGGGCTGTTGCCGCGGGCGACGCGGTCGAGGTCTTGGAGTGGCGGCCGGAGGGCTTTCCGCTTCGCGCCGGGCTCGCCCACGGCTTTGAAGCGGAGCAGTTTCTGCCATAGCTGTGCCTTCATTTGGTCAAGCTCGCGATGGTAAGCTCGCCTTCGCTATTGAGGGATCTTCATGCGCTTTGTTTTGATGGCGGCGATCGCATTGTGCGCCGCGAGTGTTGTTGCGCCCGCTGAGGCTGCTGCGTGCAATTTGTCGGCATCGAAGTTGTGGCCGGCGACGAAGGGCCGGCCGCTGGTGACGGAGGCTTATTCGAACGGGCGTAATTGCGCGCTTGCGGTCGTGGTCATCGTCGTTCGCGGTACCGATGGGAAACCGATTTGGCACGACGCCATGCCGGCTGAGCACGTCATGACCTTCGTCGAGGCGAAGACGCCGAAGCAGATGAAGGCCGCGCTTGGTGACTGGCTCTACCAATCGCACACGTTCAAATCGACGGGCGATTTGCCGGAGTGGAAGAAGGGCGCCGAGGCGCCGACGGTGGTGGGCGAGTTTCCGTTCTATCCGGAAGCCGACGTCGATCAGGAAACCTATTCGAAGATCCGCACCGGGAAAGCGCCGATCTTCTGCTACGTGCAGGGGATGGAGAGCCTTTCCTGCGTTGCGCTGGCGAAGGACGGCGGCATGACGAAGGTGGGCGTGCAGACGTTTCCCGGTTAGAGCTTTCTCACTCTTTGAACGCGATCTCGGCCAGGACGGCGCGGTGGTCGGAGCCTTGGACGGTGAGGATCTGGCGCGAGAGCAGTGCCAATTCTTCGGAGGCTAGGATGTGGTCGATCGGGATTCCCATTTGAGCGGGTAGGAACGTCGGCCAAGTGCCGTCGGGGCCCGTCAGTGCGGTGAACTCCAACTGCTCGCAGGCGTAGGTCATCGTCGCGCCCCAAGTGGAGGCGTTGAAGTCGCCGGCCAAGATGCGGGCGCCACCGATCGTTGCGATTGTCGCTGCGATTTCTTTGATCTCGCCGGCTTGGCTGTTCGTCCGCTCGAGCGGGTAGGGCAGCGTTAGGTGCGCGGGGAACAGCGTCAGTGTGCGCTCCTCGATCTCGATGGTGACGGCGCCCATCGGGCGGCGGAACTTTGGTTCGGGGAGGCTTGCGCGGATGTCGGTCAGCGGAAAGCGCGAGAGAATGAGCGCGTCGCACCATTGTTCCTGCCAGCATTCGACGCGATAGGGGAATTGGTTGACGACCGCGTCGAGACCGGGGCGCACGCGCGGGAGAACTTCGAGTAGCACCACGATGTCGGGCTTCGTTTCCTGCACCAGCTTGGCGACACCGGCGAAGTCCGGGTTGTTGTAGTAGACGTTGAAGCTCATCAGCTTGAAGCGCGGTCCGGTGGCTTCGGTCTTTGCCGGTTGCTGCAGCCAGGGCCAGGCGATCGCGAGGCAGGTGATCGCAAGACCCATAACGATCAGCAGCTGCACATGGCGGCCCAAAATCGCGGCCAGTAGAGCGACTGCGATGGCGCCGACGATGGCGGGCAGCACGAACTGACTGAAGAGGTCGAGCAGCGGGTGGAACTTGCCGAACAGGGCGCCGAACACGACAGCGGCGAGCCCGAGGATCGCAGCGTTGATGGCGGTGCCGAAAACGAGGTTCATGAGGGCCGGGACCGGGCGTTTCGAGGATACGGGTCGGAGCGGTATTCCATCGCGGATGTTTTTGACGGTTCGATGGCGTAATTGCGCCACAGGCTGGAAACGCGCGGTGATTGCGGAGGGACTTCAGAGATCACTTTAACTCGGGGTCTCAAATCGTTAGCGAAACGTTAAAATCCATGAGGGTGCGTTAGGGGGTCGACGACCTCGGCCAAGTGTCTGACTCCGTTTGGTTTTTTGGACCCATTTACCACGTGGTCCAGGACAGCGGGGCGGGCGGTTCCTAGAATCGAAAGCAGTGAAGTGATTCTCGGAGCAAGAGGGGTTTTCGGGCGCTCAGGGTTTGACGGCTAAGGAAGCCTTGGTGGAGCGCGGTTGGGCCTTGGATGGCGCGTTCCTCCCCCTTGATGCGCAGATGGCCAAACTTGGCCGGCCGAGCCTCCCAAGAGGGCGTGGGGTTTAGTGGAAGCGTCTAGCGATATTGCGTTCCTTCTGCCGTTCGGCGTGACCGTTGGTGCTATCGCGCTCGCCGGGTCGCTTGCGTTCGTCATGATGGCGATGCGCGCGCAGTCGGATGCGCTGCTCAAGCGCGCGGTCAAGCGCACGGCGCGGGCCGAGGCCAAGTTCCAACGGGAAGCGGCGATCGTGACCGGCGATCCCGGCGCGCTTTTTGTGTGGCGCAATATCGACGGCGAGCCTGAGGCGCGGGCCGGGGCGGCGACGGTGTTGGCCGGCTGCCTGGAAGCCGACCAGCATGGCGATCTGAAAGAGGCTCTGGACAGTTTGGGCGGCGACGGGTCGCTGTTCTCGATGACGGTGCCGGGCGCGGACGGGCGCGTGTTTCAGGCCTACGGCAAGCCGGCGGCGGGGCAGGCGGCGTTGTGGCTGCGCGATGTCACGCCGGATGCGGAGCAAAACTACAATCTGACGGTGCGTCTGACAGCGAGCGAAATCGAGCGCGGGCGGCTTGGCGACTTGCTGGACGTGGCGCCGATGCCGGTTTGGCGGCGCGGCAACGACCTAGACCTCGTGTGGGCGAACCGCGCCTATACGAACGCGGTCGATCCGGCGATCGGGCAGGACGTGATCAACGATCAGTTGGAACTCGATCGCGACAGCCGCGCCTTGGCCGAGAAGGCGCTGGCGACGAACCAGACGCAGAGCGAAATGCGCTATGTGGTCGTGGGCGGTCAGCGGCGTGCGTTTGACGTCTACGCCGTGCCGATGGGCGACGGCGTTGCCTCGTTCGCGGTCGACGTGACGGATGTCGACGAGACGAAGCGCCTTTTGCAGAAGCACATCGATACGCATGAGGAAACGCTGCATCGCCTGCCGGTGGCGGTCGCGATTTTTGGGCCGGATCAGCGGCTGAAGTTCTCGAACAAGGCCTATGCGAAGCTTTGGGATTTGGACGAGCGTTGGCTCGCCACGCATCCTTCCGACGGCGAGATCCTGGAGCGGTTGCGCGAGATGCGCCGGCTGCCGGAGCAGCGCGACTTTGCGCCGTGGAAGAAGGAGCGTTTGGCGCTCTATACGAACGTCATCGACGAGCGCGAGGAGCATTGGCATTTGCCGCGCGGCTCGACGCTGCGGGTGACGTGCCAGCCGCATCCGTTCGGCGGGCTGATCTTCATCTATGATGACGTCACCAATCAGATGGCGTTGGAGCGCAGCCTCAATCAGCTCTCCAGCGTGCAGCGCACGACGATCGATCACTTGACCGAGGCGCTCGCTGTGTTCGGCACGGACGGGCGGTTGAAGCTCTTCAACACGGCGTTCGCGAAGGATTGGCGGATCGATCCCAAGTCGCTGGCCGATCAGCCGCGCTTTGCCGACGTGTTCGCGCTTTGCCGGCGCGTGCTGCCCGACGAGGGGCACTGGTCGATGCTGACCATGCTGATCACCGGGGCCGCGGCCGAGCGGCGGGTGAACGTCGAGCGGCTGCAGCGCAACGACGACAAGGTGGTGAGCTTTGCCGCCGCGCCGCTGCCCGACGGTTCGCTGTTGCTCAGCTACCGCGATGTGACCGACACGGCGATGCGCGAGAAGGCGCTGGAGGAGCGCAACGAGGCGCTGCTCGCCAGCGACAAGTTGAAGTCGGACTTTATTTCGAACGTTTCCTATCAGCTTAGGACGCCCTTGAATTCGATCATGGGCTTTGCCGACATGCTGAACCAAGGGATCGCGGGCAAGCTCAGCGACAAACAGTCGGGTTATCTCGCCGATATTCTGAACGCGTCGAAGACGCTGGAGACGCTGATCAACGATATTTTGGACTTGGCGTTGATCGAGGCGGGGACGATCGAGCTCGACCGGCGCGACATCGACGTTGCCGAGGTGTTGGCCAACGTGCGGCCGCTCGTTGAAGAGCGCGCGCGCAAGGCCCGCGTCACGATCGAGTGCGATTGCGATGGCGACATCGGGACCGTGTGGGCGGATCAGAAGCGCTTGCTGCAGGTGGTCTATAATCTCGTCATCAACGCGATCGAGCACACGCCGCCGAACGGGCGCATCGTCTACGGCGCGGAAGGCGTGGCGGGCGAAGTGCGCGTCTTCGTCAACGACACCGGCGTCGGCATCCCGGCCGCGTATCAGCCGGTCGCGTTCGAACGCTTCGAGAGCACGACGCGGGTGAAAGACGCGCGGCGCGCGGGTCTGGGTCTCGCGCTCGTGCGTTCGTTCGTCGAACTGCACGGCGGCTGGGTCGAACTCGACAGCGCGGTCGGCAAGGGCACGCGGGTCACCTGCCACTTCCCACGCCACAAGATCACGCCGGCCAGCGGCGAAAGCGAGGCGGGCTTGCGTGGGGCGAAGGCTGGGTAACGCACTTACTTCCTGCGACCGCGGGCATCCTTGCCAGCCTTTTTTCTTCTTCAGGGCCGCAAGTAAGAGCGGGCAGGGATGCCCTCGGTCCCAAGAAGAAAGTGCGCCTCGTTGACATTGGTCACTCCAATATTTGCAGCGCTCGTGCAAAAAAAATCCGAACAACCGAGGAGCCCTTCATGTCATCCCTTCGCGGAAGTTGTCTGTGCGGCGGCGTTGCGTTCGAGATCGACGGCAAGGCGGGACCGATCGGGCAGTGTCATTGTTCGAAGTGTCGAAAGTTGTCGGGCACCGACGGCAACGCCGTCTTCTACGCAAGCGCGTCAAGTTTTCGTTGGCTGCGGGGGCAGGACCTGATCAAGCAGTTCTTCGTGGCGAACGGGAACGGCTGGTCGTCGTCGTTCTGCGGCACGTGCGGAAGCCCGGTGCCGCTGATGGATCGGGAGCAGACGAAGTATTTTGTGCCTGCGGGGTTGCTCGATGACGATCCGGGGCACCGGGGGTATGCCGCGCATATCTTCGTCGGCTCGAAGGCGCCGTGGGTCGAGTTGAAAGACAACGCGCCGAAGTTCGATGAAGGGTTTGGGTCGAAGCGGGTGGGGTAAGGGGTGGTGGCTTTGCAGGACTTTCGGTAGCAAGGCTGGCTACGGTTTTGGAATTGCGCGCGACCTGACGCGATCCGGCTCGACGACGGCGGCGTGATCGATGATGTTCGCGGGAGCGACGAGAACCTCACACAGCCGCTCGGCCTTTTGCGACGGCCAATAGCCCGGCAACACAAGACGTATGATCCCCACCGGTCGATGGCCATGTTTGAAGGCCAATTCGCCGAAATCTTTGTCTTCGGTAATGAGGATACGCTGTTCGACGATCGCGCGTTCCATGATTGCGGGATCTGGTGCCGAGGGCATTTCCTTCGCCACCGCGAGAACATCATGTCCGGCCGCTTCCAAGGCAGCGACGATGACGGGCGAAATGTTTTCGTCGGTGAGCAGGCGCAAGCTTATTCTGCGGCTTGGGGTGAGCGCGAGACGAGGTTGCGTGCGTAGGCGATGGCGGCTTCGACCTGCTCACGCGAGAGGTGAGGGTACTCTTCGACGATGTCGGCCACTGTCCGACCTTCGCCTAGCCTGGTGAGAATGAGTTCGACCGTGATGCGCGTGCCCTCAATGACCGGCTTGCCGGTCATGATGTTGGCGTCCGAGATGATGCGAGGTGCTGCCATCGGAATAGTCTAGCACGGCAGCGCGCTTTATGGAATCTGCGCGCTTTACCGCCCGAAGAGCGGGCGGGACGCCCGCGCTCCCAGGCGGTGCCCGCTTGCTTAAGTTAGTGCTGGCTCTTGGGCATCTTGACGGTGAAGCCGTCGAGGGCGTCGGTCACCTTGATCTGGCAGGAGAGGCGGCTGTTGCTCTCGACGCCTTCGGCGAAGTCGAGCATGGTTTTTTCCATTTCCTGCATCGGTTCGATCTTTGCGAGCCACTCTTGGCCCACGTAGACGTGGCAGGTGGCGCAGGCGCAGGCGCCGCCGCAGTCGGCGTCGATGCCGGGGATCAGGTTCTTCACCGCCCCTTCCATCACCGACATGCCCGATTTCACGTCGACGACGTGCTCTTTGCCGTTGTGTTCGATGTACTTGATCTTCGCCATTGTTCGTCCGGTTCAAATGTCCAATTCAGACCATGTCTTTCATAGGTACGGCCTTGTCCGCAAGACGCTCGGGCGCGACTTTGGCGCGGGCGGCGATGAGGCGGCGGCCCATCATATATTCCGGGGCGGCGCTGACGGCCTCGACCGCGACAATGACGCCCGCGCGCAGGTGAAACGCGGCGAAGCTGCGGCTGGCCGGGTCGCCGCGCAGGACGATCTGGTCGTCTGGGGTGCTTAACCCTGCGATCTGCAGTTTCAGGTCGTATTGGTCGGACCAGAACCAGGGGACTTCGTTATAGGGCTTGGGCTTGCCGCAGATGGCGGCGGCGGCGTGCTTGGCCTGGTCGATTGCGTTTTGCACGGACTCGAGCCGGACGCGGCCGGTTGGCGCATAGCTGCAGGGAAGGTTCGCGCAGTCGCCGATGGCGTAGATCGCGAGGTCTTCGGTCTGGGCGTGATTGTCGACGACGATGCCGTTATCAACCTTGAGGCCCGCTTCGGCCGCGAGCTCGACGTTCGGCACGATGCCGATGCCGATCAGCACGAAGTCCGCGTCGACCGCGCCGCCCGAGGTTTTGACGCTGAGCGCAGCGCCGTTCTTTTCGATCGCCTCAAGCTTTGTGTTTAGGCGGATATCGACGCCAGCCTTGGTGTGGACGTCTTGGTAGAAGGCGGAGAGTTCGGGGCAGGTGGCGCGCGCCATCACGCGGGGAAGCGCTTCCAACACCGTCACCTTCAGCTTGTGCTTGGCGGCGACGGCTGCGACCTCAAGGCCGATGTAGCCGGCGCCGATGATGACGACGCGGTTGCCGGGTTTGAGCTTGTCCTGAAGTTGTTCCACATCGGCGATGCCACGCAAGTAGTAGCAGCCGGGCAAGTCGGCGCCGGGCAGCGGCAGCTTGCGCACGCGCGAGCCGGTGGTGAGAGCGAGTGTTGTGTAGGGGAGCTCGTGCCCGCCTTCGAGCTTGACGACTCTTCGGGTACGGTCGATTGCGGTGGCGCGGGTGTTCAAGCGCAGGTCGCACTTCGCGTCGGGATAGAATTCCTCCGGCTTGATGAACAGGCGCTCACGCGCGAGTTCGCCCGCTAGGAACGCTTTGGACAGCGGCGGGCGTTGGTAAGGAATGTAGGGTTCGTCCCCAACAATCGTGATCGCGCCGGCATAGCCTTCCGTGCGGAGGCTCGCGACGAGCTGTGCGGCGGCTTGTCCTGCCCCGACGATGACGAGCGATTCGGCCATGGAACAGCGCTCTTGGCGCCCTCTGAGTGACCTGTCGGTTAGCACGGGCTGTGTCGGAGGATCAACCGCGCAAATCGGTGGCATTTCGAGCCGGTCTTCCGGCATTGAAGTGGCAGTTCGGCGCGGGTAGAAGGGCGCGATGCTTGTGCGCTCTGTAACGTCCGGCAAGGACCGCTTTTTCCGTTCGTTCGATCTGGCGACCGAGGCCGATACGGCCGTGCTCGGGCGCGAGATTGCCGATCAACTTGTGGCCGGCGATACGGTCACGCTGTCGGGGCCGCTCGGCGCGGGCAAGACGGTGCTGGCGCGCGCGATCATCCGGCGCTTTGCGCCACGCGAAGAGGTGCCGAGTCCGACGTTCACGTTGGTGCAAACCTACGAGACGCAGAACTTCACGATCAGTCACGTCGATCTCTATCGCGTGAAGATGCCCAGCGAGATTCGCGAGCTGGGTCTCGACGAGGCTTTGGAGCGCGGCGTGCTTGTGATCGAGTGGCCGGACCGGATGAACGAGCAGCTCCCGGACGACCGGCTCGACGTTTTGTTTGAGGCGACCGAAGGCGAAGACGAGACGCGGCTGATGAAGCTGGTCGGGCGCGGCTCGTGGGCGGCACGGTTGAAGACGTTGCGCTTGCCGGGGGTCGCTTAGTGTCTCGCGCGGAGCAGATGCAGGCGTTCATCAAGAGCGCCGGGTGGAGTGGGGCGGAGCTACATCCGCTAGCCGGCGATGCGTCGACGCGGCGCTATGTGCGGTTAGCACGGCGCGGTCATACGGCGATGTTGATGGATCAGCCGCGCGGGGCGGAGACTGCGGCTTGTCCGCCCGGCGCCAGCGAAGCCGAGCGGCGGGCGCTTGGCTATAACGCGATGGCACGGCTGGCGGGGCCGGACTGCCGTCCGTTCGCGGGCGTCGCAACGTTTCTGCGCGGCCATGGTTTGAGCGCGCCTGAAATTTTGGCGCACGACTACGACGCCGGGTTCCTGCTCATCGAAGACATGGGTGACGGGCGATTTGCCGATTTGATCTCGACCGGCACGGCCGAGCGGCCCCTCTATGAGACGGCGATCGACGCGCTGGCGAGGCTGCATACCGTACCGGCGCCGCAGATCTTGCGCGTGCCGGGGGCCGCGGACGTGCATTTGCTCAGCTACGATGCGGTGGTGATGGAAGCCGAAGCGCTGCTGCTCGCCGATTGGTTTTTTCCGGCGGCGTCGGGTGGACCGCTGGCGGCCGATGCGCGCGAAGCGTTTGTGACGGCGTGGCGCGCGGCGCTGGCGCAGCTGAAAGTTTCGGCGCCCGTGATGATATTGCGCGACTATCACGCCGAGAACTTGATGTGGCTCGACGAGCGCAAGGGTTTGGCGCGGGCGGGGTTGCTGGATTTTCAGGACGCGCTTAGCGGCTCTCCGGCTTACGATTTGATTTCGCTGACCGAAGATGCGCGACGCGAAGTGAGCGTCGAGCTCGCGCGGGCGATGACGGAACGCTATATCGCTTTGCGTCGCTCGGCCGAGCCCACGTTCGACGAGGATGCTTTCCGGTTTGCGGCGGCTTTGTTGGCAGCGCAACGCAACACGAAGATCGTGGGCATCTTTTCGCGGCTGTGGAAGCGCGATGGGAAGCCTCGCTATACGCAGTATCTGCCGCGCATGTGGGGCTATCTCGACCGCGATTTAGCGCATCCGGCGCTCAGCCCGCTGAAGTCTTGGTTCGATCGCAACATCCCGCGCGAATGGCGCGGCACTTTGGGTAACTAGCGATGGCGTTCAAGCCGACACGAGGCATGGTGCTGGCGGCGGGGTTGGGGACGCGGATGCGGCCGCTGACGAACGACCGGCCGAAGTCGCTGATCATGGTGGCGGGGCGGACATTGCTCGACCATGCGATCGATCGCTTCGTGGCGGCGGGCGTGAAGATGATTGTCGTCAATGTGCACTACAAAGGCGAGATGATCATCGAGCATCTGAAAGGGCGCAAGGACGTCGAGATCCGCATTCAGGACGAGCGCGACAAGCTGCTCGATACCGGCGGTGCGTTGAAGCGGGCGCTACCGCTGTTCGGCAACGAGCCGTTTCTCACCTACAATAGCGACTCGATTTGGGTTGAGGGTTTTGCCGTCAATCTCAACCGCATGGCAGCCACGTGGGACGATGCGGAAATGGACTGCCTGATGCTGATGGCGCCGACGTTCAACTCGATCGGCTTCGACGGCAAGGGCGACTTCACGATGGATCCGAACGGGCGCTTGACGCGGCGCCAGCCGCAGCGCGTGGCGCCGTTCGCATGGCCTGGTGTGCAGATCATTCATCCGCGGCTGGTCGCGACGGGGCCCGACGGCGTGTTCTCGACGAACAAGCTGTGGGACATCGCGGCGGCCGATGGGCGGCTCTTCGGTATTCGGTTGGACGGCAAGTGGATGCATATCGGCACGCCGGAAGCGCGGGACGAGGCGGATGCGTTCATGGCCAACCGCCATCTCGTGCCATAGCCGGCGCGCGAGCGGATGCGCCGGATCAACCTGTACACGATCCCGGCCGGCGCCGCCTTCGCCGACGAACTGGCGCGCGGTTTCCTCAAGCGGTTCTCGAAGCCTGACGATCCGTTTGCGATTTCGCGAGCTTTGATCTTACTGCCGACGCGGCGCGCGATCCGTACACTTGGTGAGGCGTTCGCGCGGGTGACGCCGGGTGGTGTTGCGGTGCTGCCCCGGATGCGCGCGCTCGGCGATTTCGACGATGCGCCGTCGTTGCTTGAAGACGATAGCGACGACGCGACGCGCGAGTTGGCGCCGGACTTGCCGCCGCCGTTGTCGCCGCTCCGGCGGGAGTTGCTGCTCGCGAAGTTGATCCAGCAATGGTCGCTGAACCTCGCGAAGGAGGAAGATGCGCGGACGCTGGGGGCGGCGACGCCGGCACATGCGGTGAAGCTGGCGCGGGAGTTGGCGGCGCTGCTCGATCAGGCGACGGCCGAGGGGCTGGCGTGGGAGCGGCTGCAGACGTTGGTGCCGCATGAGTTGGCGCGGCATTGGGAAAAGACGCTGACGTTCCTGAGCATCTTGAGCGAGGCTTGGCCGAAGCTGCTGATCAGCGAAGGTGCGTCGGATCCGGCGACGCATCGCGACATGGCGCTCAGGCGCGCGGCGGAGCGGTGGAAGAGTGCGCCACCGGACTTTCCGGTGGTCGCAGCGGGTTCGACCGGGAGCGTGCCCGCGACGGCGGAGCTTTTGCGTGCGATCGCTTATCTGTCGAACGGGGCCGTGGTGTTGCCCGGCGTCGATCTGGAGCTTGATCGGGAAGCGTGGGAGGCGGCTGAGTCCGGGCATCCGCAACACGGGATGCGGCAGTTGCTCGCCAAGATGGACGCGACGCGCGGCGACGTCGAGCCTTGGGTCGACGGGCTCGCCGTTGCGCGTGCGCGAAGCCGGTTGATTGCCGAGGCGCTGCGTCCGGCGGCGACGACGCCGGCGTGGCGCGACTTGGTCGCCGAGCGGCGCGGCGTGATCGAGGACGGTCTGCGCGGTCTTTCGATTTTGCACGCGCGGACGGCGTCGGAGGAGGCGCTGGCGATTGCTTGCGCACTGCGCGCGGCGATCGAGACGCCGGGGAAGACGGCGGCGCTGGTGACGCCGGATCGCACGCTGGCACGGCGGGTGGCCGGCGAGTTGAAGCGCTGGGGGATTGCGATCGACGACTCCGGCGGTACGCCGCTTGCGCACACGGTGCCGGGGCGGTTCTTGTGTTTGCTCGCGGATGCGGCGGCGGAGGAGTTTGCGCCGGTGCCGCTGCTGGCGCTGCTGAAGCATCCGCTGACGGTGTTGGCGTTCGCGGAGCGCTCGGAGGCGCGGGCCCTTGCCGTCGAGTTGGAGGAGCATGTGCTGCGCGGCTTGCGGCCGCCAGCAGGGATTGCCGGACTCCGCAAAGTGCTTGATCCGAAGAGCGCGTGCTTGAAGCTGGTCGAGCAGTTAGAGCTCGCGTGCGGCGCGTTTGCGGCGGCGATGGCGTCGGGCGAGCACGATGCGACGGTGCTCGTGCGCTTGCATCGCGAGGCAGCTGAGATGGCGAGCAGCATCGCGAAGTCTACGGCACTGCCGCTGTGGGAGCGCGAGGCGGGCGAGGCAGCGCTGGCGCTGTTCGAGCAACTGGCAGAAGCCGCTGCCGACGTCGGGCTCACGATGGACGGCACGTCTTATGCGGCGTTCATTCGGACCGTCATGGACGCGGTGCCGGTGCGGCCGAATGTGGGGCAGCACCCACGGCTTTCGATCTTGGGTCCGTTGGAAGTGCGGTTGCAGCACGCGGATTTGATGATCCTGGGCGGCTTGAACGAAGGGGTATGGCCGCCGGCGACGGATCCGGGACCGTGGTTGAACCGGCCGATGCGGCGTGAGCTCGATATGAGTCAGCCGGAGCGGCGGGTCGGCTTGTCGGCGCACGATTTCGCGCAAGCGGCGGCATGTGCGGAGGTGCTGCTCACGCGCTCCGAGAAAGACGCGGGCGCGCCGACGACGCCGTCGCGGTGGCTGACGCGGTTGTCCATCCTGGTCGACGGCGCGGGGCTTGGGGAGCGGCTGCGCGATCATCAGTGGCTTGCGATCGCGCGCGGGCTCGATCTGCCGCTCTTGCCGCCGAAGCCGGTCGAGCCGCCGGAGCCGCGGCCGCCAGTCGCCGCGCGGCCGCGCGAGTTGCCGGTGACGCAGATCGAGCTTTGGGTGCGCGACCCCTATGCGCTTTATGCGCGGCAGATCTTGAAGCTAAAGCCGCTTGATCCGATCGACATGATGCCGGCGGCATCGGATCGCGGGAATGTCATCCACGACGCGCTGGAAGCGTTCGTCAAAACGTATCCAAAGGACTTGCCGCCGGAGGATGAGGCATTGCGCGCGCTGATGCGTTGTGGCGAAGAGGCGTTCGGGATGTTGCTCACGCGGCCCGGCGTGCAGGGCTTCTGGTGGCCGCGCTATGAGCGGATTGCGCGCTGGTTCTTGGGGCTTGAGCGCGGGCGACGGGCGAATGCGCTGCAGGTGCTCGCCGAGCAGCGCGGGGCGATCACGTTCGCGGCGCCGTTCGGGCCGTTCAAGTTGAGCGCGAAGGCGGACCGGATCGAGCTGCTTGCCGACCATACGATCGCGATTGCCGACTATAAGACCGGCACGGTGCCGACGACGAAGCAGGTGCAGACGGGGCTCTCGCCGCAGTTGACGCTGGAGGCGGCGATTGCGCTTGAGGGTGGGTTTGCCGGAATCAGTGCGGCGAGCGTTACGGAGCTTGTCTATATCGGTTTGAAAGGCGCGTCGGTTGCGGGGCAGGAGATCATCGTCGACTTCGACGGCGAGACGCCGGATCAGGCGGCGGCGCGCGCGAAGGCGGGGCTGATGAAGTTCGTCGCGGCGTACGATTCGCCGGAGATGGCGTACTTGTCAAAGCCGCGCGTGCTGTTGGAGCGCCATGCCGGCGACTACGATCATTTGGCGCGCGTCAAAGAATGGTCGTCGGGGGAAGACGACGAATGATCCGCGACGCCGTCTACGAACAACGCATTGCGACCGATCCGGCGTACTCCGCCTGGGTGGCGGCGAATGCTGGGTCGGGCAAGACGCACGTGCTGGTCGAGCGGATTGCGCGCTTGCTGCTCAGCGGCAGCCCGCCGGATCGCTTGCTGTGCTTGACGTTTACGCGCGCGGCTGCGGCCGAGATGTCGACTCGGCTGTTCAAACGGCTGGGTACGTGGACCCTGGTTTCGGATGCGGCTCTCTCGAAGGAGTTGACGGCGCTCACAGGTGACGAACCCGATGCGGCGTTGATGGCACGGGCGCGGCGGTTGTTCGCGGAGGCGCTGGAGTCGCCGGGCGGTTTGCGCATTCAGACGATTCACGCGTTCTGCGAGCGCTTGCTGAAACGTTTCCCACTTGAGGGCGGAGTGGTGCCGCAGTTCTCCGTGCTCGATGAGCGGGCGACGGAGGAGTTGATCGACCTTGCCAAGGAGGCCGTGCTCCGCCGCGCGACAACGAGCGATGCGGCGCTGGCGGATTCGATTGTGGCGCTGACGGAGCACGCGGGTGAGGAGCGGTTCGATGCGCTGATGCGCGGGGTTGCGGGCGAACGTAACTGGGTCGAGCCGTTTCTGGTCGACGCTTCACCCGGGAGCCTGAAGCGCATTCTCTGGCGCGCCGTCGATTTGGCGCCGGGGACGGACGAGCGCTCGATTTTGGCGGCGGCGATCGAGGCGTTCGAGCCGGCGCAGTTGATGCGGGTGACGGCGGCGTTGGCGCTTGGGGGCAAGACCGATCAGCAACGCGCGCGGGCGTTCGCGCGACTGGCGCGACAGCCGGATCAGGCGGCGTTCGAGCAGCTGACGGCTCAGTTACTGACACAAGACGGTGAGCCTAGGGCGAGGCTGGCGTCGAAGGCGGTGCTCGGCGCCGACCCTGCGATTGGGGCGCTGCTCGAGCGGTATGTCGGGATCGTTCTCTCGACGCGGGCTCGGTTGAACGCGCTCTTCGTGGCGCAGAACTCGGCGCACCTGTTGCATGTCGCGGCGGCGATGTTGAAGGCCTATAGCGAAATCAAGTCGCGCCGGGCGATGCTCGACTATGACGACCTAATTGGGCGGGCGGTGGCGCTGTTCACGAACCCTGGGGCGGGGTGGATCCTCTACAAACTCGACGGCGGTATCGATCATATTCTGGTCGACGAGGCGCAGGACACGAGCCCCGCGCAGTGGAAGATCATCACGGCGGTGGCCGAGGAGTTCTTCTCCGGTCTTGGTGCGGATCGGCAGAATGCGCCGGTGCAGCGCACGGTCTTTGCGGTCGGCGATGTAAAGCAATCGATCATGTCGTTCCAAGGCGCGCGGCCGGCCTCGTTCGTCGAGACGCGCACCGTGATCGGCGAGCAGGCGCGCGGGGCGCGGGCGGAGTTCGAGCTGGTCGGGCTTACGCGTTCGTTCCGATCGGCACCGCGGATTTTGGAGCTTGTTGATCAGGTGTTCGCCGATCCGGCGGCGCGCGACGGGGTGATGATCGATGAGGTTGCGACCGAGCATGAAGCGGTGCGTCTCGACATGGCGGGCTTGGTCGAGCTTTGGCCGACGGTGAAGCCGGCCAGTGTGGTCGAGCCGGATGCGTGGGATGCGCCGGTCGATCGGATTGAGGCGGCTCATCCGGCGGTGAAGCTGGCGCAATCGATCGCGGAGCGGATTCGAGAATGGCTCGCGAGCGGCGAAGCGATCTACGATAAGGAGCTGAAGCGGATCCGGCCGATGACGGCGGGCGACGTGATGATCCTGGTTCGCCGGCGCAATCTGCTCGCCGACGAGATCATCCGGCAGCTGAAGCGCCGGGCGATCCCGGTTGCGGGGGCGGACCGGCTGAAGCTGGCCGAACACATCGCGGTGATGGATCTGATCGCGCTCGGGCGGTTTGTGTTGATGCCGCATGACGATTTGACGTTGGCGGCGGTGCTGAAGGGACCATTGTGCGGGCTCGACGACGACGCTTTGTTTGCGCTGGCGCATGGGCGCAAGGGGCCGCTGTGGTCGGTGCTGCGTGCATGCAAGGGTGAGGCGCGGTTTGCGTCCGCCGCGGCGTTCCTTGAGCGGGTGTGGGCGCAGGCGGACATGCTGCAGCCCTATGAGTTCTACGCCAGCGTGCTGAGTGAGCACGGCGGTTGGACGAAGATGCTGGGGCGTTTAGGATTCGATGCGGCCGATCCGATCGAGGAGTTTTTGAACGCCGCGTTGGCATTCGAGCAAGCGCATACGCCGTCGCTTGAGTCGTTCCTGCACGCGATCGAAAACACGGAAACTCAGATCAAGCGCGATCAAGATCGGGGCGAAGGTTCCGTGCGGGTGATGACGGTGCACGCGTCGAAGGGGCTTGAGGCCCCGGTCGTTATCCTGCCGGACACCTGCACGACGCCGAAGCACGGGCGGCACGACAAGGATCTGCTGCAGTCGGAGCAGGCGCCGCTTTGGAAGGTCGAAAGCAAGCGCGACGATCCGGTGCGGGCGGCGGCGCGGGCGGCGGGCGCGGAGGAGCGGATGCGGGAGTATCGGCGCTTGCTCTACGTGGCGCTGACGCGGGCGCGCGACCGGCTCTATATCTGCGGCTACGAGGGTGTGCGCGGGCGGGAGCCGGGGTGTTGGTACACGTTGGTCGAGCAGGCGATGAAGACGCTCGAGGCGGACGAGATTGTGCTCCCACCGGAGGATACGATCCGGCGCTTCGGCGAGGTGCCCGCGCCGGTGCTTGATCGTGGCGCGCGCACGCCGGAGCGTGCCGATGCGCTGCCTTCGTGGGTGCGCACCGTTGCCGCCGAGGAGCGCGAGCTGCGGCATGTGGCGCCGTCGTTGGTGCAGCCGGGGCGCTCGCGCGGCGATGGAACGGGTGTCGGCGGGTTGGAGCGCGGGCGCGCTATTCACCGCGCGTTGGAGCGGATTGGATCGGCGCCGGCGGCGAAGTGGGGCGCGCTGGCGCTTGAGGTCGCGACGGAAATCTTGGGTGACGCGGCGCAGGCGCAGTCGGCGGCGAATGAGGCATTGCGCGTGCGGCGCGATTTGCTGCTTGCCCATCTGTTCGGGCCGGGCTCCTACGGCGAGGTGCCGTTGCATGGCGTGGTCGATTGGCGCGGCGACCGCGTGCAGGTCGCGGCGCGGCTCGACCGGGTGGTCGTGGGCGACAAAGACGTGCTGATCGTCGAGTTCAAGACCGACCGCGTGGTGCCCAAGGCGGATTCTGCGATTCCGACAGGGTATGTGACGCAGCTCGCACTTTATCGTCTCGCTGTGGCACGGCTGTTCCCAGGACGGGCGGTTAACTGCGCCATTCTTTGGACCGCGGAGCCCCGCCTGACGCCGATCGCTTCAAGGCGGCTTGAAGAAAGCGTGAGCGCGCTTGACCCCTCTCATGGGGCTACCTAGATTTCATGGCAACGACATTGAACTCGTTTGAAAGGTTAGGTCTGACATGGCCGCGAAGGTTACCGACGCCAACTTTGAGAAAGACGTGCTGAATTCGTCCAAGCCCGTGCTGGTCGACTTCTGGGCCGAGTGGTGCGGACCGTGCCGCCAGATCGGTCCGGCGCTGGAAGAACTTGCCAGCGAGCTGGGTACGAAGATCACGGTGGCGAAGCTGAACGTGGATGAGAATCCCACTGTGCCCGTGAAATACGGCGTCAAGGGAATTCCGACGCTTATGATTTTCAAGAACGGCCAGGTTGCCGCCACGAAAATCGGCGCGATGCCGAAGCAGAAGATCAAGGAATGGATCGACTCGACGATCTGACCGGCGTTCAAACGAAAGAATCGCAAAGCCGCCTGGGATTCTGGGCGGCTTCTTTTTTTGCGGTGGACGTTGCGGCTATTGCCTCGACGCTGAACAGTGCGTCTGCCAAGTCTTGCGGCCCTCAGCTAACCCACGATTCGGAGGATTTTCGATGAGCGTCACCGTGACCGATTCCAGCTTTCAGCGCGATGTTCTTGGTTCTGCGAAGCCGGTGCTCGTCGACTTCTTCACGGAATGGTGCGCGCCGTGCAAACCACTCGCGGTGTCACTCGACGAACTTTCGGGCGAGATCGGCGACAAGATCACGATCGTGAAAGTGAACGCGGAAGAAAGTCCCAACGTCACGAACAAATACGGCGTGCGCGGGTTTCCGACGATGCTGATCTTCAAGGACGGCCAGGTCGCGGCGTCGCGCAGTGGCGCGATGCCGAAGGGCAAGATCCGGGAGTGGATCGAGCAGTCGATTTAGAGTGGTGCTGACGCGGATTCGAACTGAGCTGTCATCCCGGCCAAGCGGAGCGTAGCGAAGCGCGAGCCGGGACCCAGGCAGCCGAAACGGTCGCGTCGACTGAAATGCAGTGCCCGGTCTCCTGGGTCCCGGCGCTCTCTCCGCTTCGCTCCGTTCGGCCGGGATGACACAAAGAGATGTAACCGAGCTCCAAGCTACTCGCTCAGCAGCCTATGCAGCGTTTGCTGGGAGATTTGGGTCAGCGTGGGATTTTTGTCCCGATAGTAAGCCCACGTGATTGCGGCAATCGAGAGCGTCCAACCTTTGGCGCGGGCCACGCAGGCGGAACCGGGATCGAGTGCAGCAAGGAACGCGATGCGAGCGGGGCCTTCGAAACAGCTCCAGGCAGGCGTCAGGTCCACCGCTTCGTCGCCCACCGCCAGCATTCCGAAATCAATGACGGCCGCTAGACGGCCGTCGCGCATCAGCAGGTTCCCTTCTTTCAAGTCGCTATGAATCCAAGCGTCGCTGTTCTCGGAGGTAGGTGCGGCGAGGGCGGCATCCCACATACCGATTGCGCGCGGCGCGTCGATCTCGTGCGCCAGATTGGCGATGGCCTTGCGCGTATGCCGATCCCGTGGGGCTAATGGTCCGCCGCGGAGATTGTTGCCCGGACCGGAGACTGGTCCGCCGGTTGTGTCGCGCGTTCGCATCGCGAGGATAAACTCCGCAAGATCGCGCGCAGCCTGGACGGGATCGTTGAGGGTATCGAACCTTTCCGCCTCCCCCTCGATCCATTCGCACACCGACCACACGTAGGGATAGCCTTCGTCAGGCATGCCCCGCGCGGCGACGTTCGGTATCGCCAATGGCAGGCCACGGAACCGGGGAAGAAATTCACACTCGCGGGCGACAGACTCGGCTGCCCAGTCCACTTTCGGCATGCGGATGGCGAGGGTCGAACCCAAACGCCAGATGTGATTGTCAGTGCCTGCGCTGTTCACGTGGCTCAACGGCAAATGCGCCCAGTGCGGGAACTGCCGCGCGATCAAGCTGCGGGGCATTTCTGCGTTTGGCATTGAAGCCTAACCATTCTCCCGCAACACGGCACCGGCTAGGTGGAGCGAGCCGCAGATGACGATGCGGGGTGGGTTTTTTTTGCCGGCGAGTTGGGCGCGGGCTTCGATTTGGAGCATGGCGTCTTCGATCGAGGGGGCTGGGTGGGCCTCCAGGCCTTCTTCGCGCGCGGCGTCGTAGAGTTGGCCGGCGCCTTGGCTCTTCGCGTCGCCGGGGATCGCGACGGTGGTCACGTGTTTGGCGAGGCCGCGGAAGGTCGCGAGATAGCCGCGCGCGTCTTTCGTCTGCAGCATGCCGCAGATCATGTAGAGCGGGCGCGGGTTACGGTCTTCGAGGTCGGCGAGTGCATGCGCCAGCGCGCGGGCGCCGTGCGGGTTGTGGGCGCCGTCGAGCCAGATCTCGGCGCCCTTCGGCGCGGCCGAGACCAAAGGGCCGCGGGTTAGACGCTGCATGCGGCCCGGCCAGTCGACGGTGATTAGGCCGTCTTCGAAGGCGGTGTCTTCAAGCTTGAAGGCCGGGATTTTGCGCAGTGCGGCGATCGCGGTTGCGGCGTTGACGATCTGATGCGCGCCGGGCAAGCGGGGCAGCGGCAGGTCGATCAGACCGTCTTCGTCCTGATAGACCATGCGCTTGTGCTCTTCGTGCGCCATGAAATCCTGGCCCCAGATCGAGAGGGCGACATTCAGTGCTTGCGCGCGGGCTTCGATGACCTCGCGGCCTTCGTCGGATTGCGGGCCCATGATGCAGGGGATGCCGCGTTTCATGATGCCGGCTTTTTCGCCCGCGATCTTTTCGATCGTGGGCCCCAGATAGTGCTGATGGTCGAGGTCGACGGGCGTGATGATCGTTGCGGCCGGGCGCTCAATCACGTTCGTCGCATCGTGGATGCCGCCCAAGCCCACTTCCAAGATCACGGCGTCGGCTTTGTGACGGGTGAAGGCGAGGAGGGCTGCGGCAGTGGTGATTTCGAAGAAGGTAATTTGCTCGCCCGCGTTCACTTGCTCGCACTCTTCGAGCAGAGCCGAGAGTTCGTCTTCGTCGATCAGCTTGCCGCTTAAGCGGATGCGTTCGTGAAAGTGCACGAGGTGGGGCGAGGAGTAGACGTGGACGCGCTTGCCGCTCGCCTCCAGCATCGCGCGCAGGAAGGCGCAGGTGGAGCCCTTGCCGTTCGTGCCGGCGACGTGGATCACCGGCGGCAGGCGGCGCTGCGGGTTGCCGAGGCTTGCGAGCAAGCGCTCGATGCGGCCCAGCGAGAGGTCGATGATTTTCGGATGAAGCGCCGTCAGGCGGGCGAGTATCTCATCGCTAGCCAAGGTGTCTCGCGACTGATCGCTCATACCAACGGTTTGGGGAACGGCGCCGGTACGGCATAGGGGCCGACCGCCTCATATGGGCGAACCGCGACCGTGCGTGCCGCCTTGCGGGTCAGGAGCTTGAGCAGGCGGCCCAAGGCTTCGCGCATCTTGTGGCGGTGGACGACCATGTCGACCATGCCGTGGTCGAGCAGGTATTCCGCGCGTTGGAAGCCTTCCGGCAGTTTCTCGCGGATCGTGTTTTCGATCACGCGGGGACCGGCGAAGCCGATGAGCGCGCCCGGTTCCGAGACGTGAATGTCGCCCAGCATCGCGTAGGACGCCGTCACGCCGCCCGTCGTCGGGTCGGTGTGGCAGACGATGTAGGGCAGGCCCGCTTCGCGCAGCATTTGCACCGCGATCGTGACGCGCGGCATCTGCATCAGCGAAAGAATGCCCTCTTGCATGCGGGCGCCGCCGGAGGCGGTGAAGAGCACGAACGGCGTGTTGTGGTCGATCGCCGCGCGCATCGCCGCAATCAGGCCTTCGCCCACGGCCATGCCGAGCGAGCCGCCCATGAAATCGAACGATTGAACGGCAACGGTCGTGCGGACGCCGCTGATTGTGCCGCGTGCGGCCTTCAGCGCGTCGAGCTCGCCGGTCTTCGCGCGCGCTTCGCGCAGGCGATCGGCGTAGCGCTTTTCATCTTTGAACTTCAGCGGGTCGAGCGGCACTTCGGGGAGCGCGATGTCGTCCCACGCGCCTTCATCGAACAGGTTCTTCATGCGCGCGACGGCGCCGATTTTCATGTGCGCGTCGCAATGCATGCAGACGAACTGTGCCGCGTCGAGATCGCGGTGGAAGATCATCCCCGCGCACGACGGACATTTGCGCCAGAGATTGTCCGGCGTGTCCGACTTTGCACTCCACAACGACTTGATTTTGGGGCGGACGAAATTCGTGATCCAGTTCATGCCCTGACCGCTGTTACCGACTGTTAACTACCCCCAGATCGCCCGCCGCTTTCAGGACCGGGCGCTGTGCGCCGCTGCGGCGAGTCGAGACGCCAATCCTAACACAGCTTTGGCGGCCCCTGGGGATATTTTACCTTGTGCGTCCACAAATTGGCCGATCTCTGAGACTAAGGCCGAGCCGACCACCGCCGCATCTGCGACTCTAGCCACTGCCTTGGCGTCGGCTTCCGTCTTGATGCCGAAGCCCACGGCCACGGGTAGAGATGTGGCTGATTTCAGCGGTTTCAAGGCGGTCGTAATGGCATCGACGTCGATGGTTTTCGTGCCCGTCACCCCGGTGATGGAGACGTAATAGAGGAAGCCGGTCGCCCCATCGAGGACGGCGGGCAGGCGCTTGGCGTCGGTGGTTGGGGTCGAGAGGCGAATGATGTCGAGGCCGGCGGCCTTCGCCGGGGTGCGAAGTTCGGCGTCTTCCTCGGGCGGCAAGTCGACGATGATCAGGCCGTCGACGCCGGCGTCCTTGGCGTCACGGCAGAACTTCTCGCCGCCGTAGGAATAGATCGGGTTGTAGTAGCCCATGAGGACGATGGGCGTCGTCTTGTCGGCTTCGCGGAAGCGGCGGACGAGGTCGAGCGTCTTCTTCATCGTCTGACCGGCGCGAAGCGCGCGTAGCGATCCCAACTGGATCGCCGGGCCGTCGGCCATCGGATCGGTGAACGGCATGCCGAGCTCGATCACGTCGGCGCCGGCCGCGGGCAGGCCCTTCAGGATCTCGAACGAGGTTTCAAGATTGGGATCGCCGGCGGTGATGAACGCGACGAAGCCGGCGCGGTTTTGTTTTCTCAGTTCGGCGAAGCGGGCAGAGATGCGGCTCACAGTTTCACCCCCAAATGTTCGGCGACGGCGAAGATGTCTTTGTCGCCTCGGCCGCACATGTTCATGAGGATGATTTTGTCTTTTGGCATTTGCTTGGCGAGTTTTTGCGTGAAGGCCAGCGCGTGCGCGGGTTCTAAGGCCGGGATGATGCCTTCTTGTCTGGCGCAGAGTTGGAAGGCATCGAGCGCTTCCTTGTCGGTTGCGTGGACGTAGTTCACGCGCTTCATGTCGTGCAGCCAGGCGTGCTCGGGGCCGATGCCGGGGTAGTCGAGGCCCGCGGAAATCGAATGGGCTTCAATGATCTGACCGTCGTCGTCTTGCAGCAAGTACGTGCGATTGCCGTGCAGAACGCCGGGGCGGCCGCCCGCGAGGGAGGCCGCGTGCTGGCCGGTTTCGATGCCGTGGCCGGCCGCTTCGACGCCGTAGAGCGCGACTTCACTGTCGTCGAGGAAGGGATAGAACAAGCCCATCGCATTCGAGCCGCCGCCGATGCAGGCGACCGCGGCGTCGGGCAGGCGGCCTTCACGGGCGAGCATCTGCGCGCGGGCTTCTTTGCCAATCACGGATTGGAAGTCGCGCACGAGGGCCGGATAGGGATGGGGACCGGCAACGGTGCCGATGATGTAGAACGTGCTTTCGACGTTGGAGACCCAATCGCGCAGCGCTTCGTTCATAGCGTCTTTCAGCGTGCGCGAGCCCGACTTCACCGGCACGACTTCGGCGCCCAGCAGGCGCATGCGGAAGACGTTCGGCGATTGGCGCTTAATGTCGTCCTCGCCCATGTAGACGACGCAGGGCAGGCCAAAGCGCGCGGCCACCGTCGCGGTCGCTACGCCGTGCTGGCCCGCGCCGGTTTCGGCGATGATGCGCTTCTTGCCCATGCGGCGCGCGAGCAAGATCTGGCCCATGCAGTTGTTGATCTTGTGCGCGCCGGTGTGGTTGAGCTCGTCGCGCTTGAAATAGATCTTCGGGCCGCCGAAGTGTGCGGTCAGTCGCTCGGCAAAATAGAGCGGCGAGGGGCGGCCGACATAGTGCTCGAGAAAGTCGTCGAGCTCGGCTTGGAAGCTCGGGTCGGCTTTCGCGGCGTTGTACGCTTTCTCCAGATCGAGGATCAGCGGCATCAACGTTTCGGCGACGTAGCGGCCGCCATAGAGGCCGAAGTGGCCGTCGGCGTCGGGGCCGGTGCGATACGAGTTGGGTTTCATCGGACTCATGACGTGTGTTTCTCGGCGAAGGCTTCGCGCGCGCAGGCGATGAAGCGTTCGATCAGTTTCGGATCTTTTTGCCCGCGCGCCTTCTCGACGCCTGAGGCGACGTCGACGGCACGGGCACGGGTGGTGCGAATGGCTTGCGCGACGTTGTCCGGGGCGAGGCCGCCGGAGAGCATCCAGGGCTTCTTCCAGGTTTCGCCGGCGATCAGGTTCCAATCGAAGACGAGACCGTTGCCGCCGGGCAGGTCCGTCGGCTTTGCGTCGAAGAGCAGCCAGTCGGCGGCATGCTCGAACGCATGGGCGCGCGCGATGTCGGCTTTGCTTTCGATGGCGATCGCTTTCATCACGGGGACGCGGAACGTTTGGCGGATGGCGCTCACGCGCTCCGGCGTCTCATCGCCGTGCAGCTGCCACATTTGCGGGTGGAGGCCGAGCGAGATGGCGTGCATCGTTTCGTCGTCGGCATCGACGGTCAGCGCCACGGTCCGCAGACCCGGGGCGCGCTCGGCGAGCTTGCCGGCGTCTTCAGGCGCGATCATGCGCGGGCTTTTCGGAAAGAAGTTGAAGCCGACATGCGTCGCGCCGGCGCGGGCGGCTGCGTCGATTGCGTCCGTCGTCTTGATGCCGCAGATTTTGATGGCGCCGCTCATGCCGCGGCCGGGAACAAGTCGTCGTGGATGGCGCGGGCAGCGGCGGCGGGATCGGCGGCCGCGGTGATCGGGCGGCCGATGACGAGGATCGTGGCGCCGAGTTTGGTCGCTTCGCGCGGCGTCATCACGCGCTTCTGATCGCCCACCGCGGCACCTGCGGGGCGGATGCCAGGGACGATCAGCATGAAGTCGGGGCCGAGCGCTTGGCGGAGCGGCGCGATCTCGTGCGCGCTGCAAACGACGCCGTCGAGGCCTGCGGTCTTCGCGAGTTTGGCGAGGCGCGTGACGTGCTCGGTCGGTGTGCCGCTGACGCCGGTCGCCGCCAGGTCGGATTGGTCGAGACTGGTCAGCATCGTGACGCCGATGACCCTTGGGCGTTTGGCGCCTGCTGTCGCGGCGGCGTCGGCGGCGGCGCGCAGCATCGCTTCGCCGCCTGCCGCATGGACGTTGACGATCGAGATGCCGAGCGGCAGCACGGCGCGGATGCCGCCCGCGACCGTGTTCGGGATGTCGTGCAGCTTGAGATCGGCGAAGACGGGCAGGCCGACTTCGACGATTTTGGCGACACCCTGTGGGCCGTTGGCGTTGAAGAACTCGAGCCCGACTTTCAGGCCGCCGACATAAGGCTTGATCGCGCGCGCCCAGGCGAGCGCTTGGCCCACGTCGGTCGTGTCGAGGGCGCAATAGACTGGGTTTCGGGCGGTCTGGCTCATGTTGCGGCGCTTATAAGGAGGGCAGGGACTGGTGGCAACCGGCCGGTCGAATCCCGGGGTTAAACGCGATCGTGATCGCGCCCTGCGCCGGATCGATTGCTGCGCAAATGCCAACTCCTTACGGTTTCCGCGACTGGAGCAAGGGGCAGGAGAGGAAACGGAAATGGGCGGTGCCGTCCCTATTGAGGCGATTCTTCCGCTTACCGGCGCGGTGAACGCGGCAATATTGGCCGTCGCGATTTCGCTGCGGCAGTCCGGGTTGGGCGTTCTGTTCTACGCTGCAACGCTTCTGATGATCGTTGCGGCAGTTATCTTTGTTATCGTGGCCGATCACGCGGGCATCGCGTCCTTCTCCGGCGCTGAGCGACTTCTGACATTGGCCTGCGGCCCTGTCTTTCTGCTCTTCGTAGGCACATCGCTCAGGTGGTCGCTGGACTGGCGCGTTGTCGGCGCTCCGGCTGTGGGCGTTTGTGTGGCGGATCAGGCCTCAACGATCTTGTTCGATAGCGGGCTTTCCTTTTGGCTCATTGTCGTCGTTCAGGTGGCATATACCTTCGTCGCGCTTTTCATTGCGCTCAAACATCGCAGCGATGGATTGCGCAGCAATGCGCAGCGGAAGCAGCTCATTTTGTGGGTCATCGGCTTGATGCTTCTCGTGCATGCGGCGCAAGCGGTTCGCTTCGTTGCGCCGGATGTGACGCAGCTGCGGAACCTCGTTCCCAATGTGGCGGGAGCCGGGGTCTTGCTCTTGGCAGTATTAGTGTTCTTGAGCGCCCGACTTCCGGTGGTCGATCTTTTGGCACCTGGCCGTCAGCCTGAGCGGAATCCCGAGGCGCTGGCGGCTGTTGTCGCGCGGCTCGAACAAGCTCTTCGGGAGGGTGGGCTTGCGCGCCGGGCCGACCTTAGAGTTGCGGACGCAGCGGCTGTTGTTGGCGTTTCGGCCCGGGACATCGCCAGCGCGCTGGCCGAGGCGAAGGGGACAAGCTTTTCTGAGTATCTCGTCAAGGCGCGTGTCGAGATCGCCCTAAAGTTGCTACGCGAACCGGCGGAACAGCGGACCTCGATGGAGGCGATCGGACTGCTTGCGGGATTTGGCTCGCGCTCGGCGTTCTATAGCGCGTTCTCGAGACATGTTGGGGAGACTCCGTCGGCATTTCGAAAGCGCCTAAGCGAAGATACCTGTCCAGACTCCTGATTCCGGACAAAGACGGCCGTTTGGCGGCCTTGTGCCAGGCGCGGTGCGTCGCGACTTTCGACAGAACTTGTTGATTGTCGGAAGGACATGGAATGTTCGCGCGGATCGCATCGACAGCAGTGCTGTCTCTTTTCTTCGCTGGAGTGGCGGCTGCCTGGCCAGCCTGCGGCAGGGTTACCGGGTTTCCCGCTGCAAAGTGGGTTGAGGCGGACCCCGCGACCCTGGGGTGGGACGCAGGAAAGCTTGCCGAGGCGAAGGCGATATTTGCGGGCCAGCCGTCGGCCGCTGTCGTGGTCGTGCACCAGGGGCGGCTGGTTGCTCAGTGGGGCAGCGTTGAGAAACGATACACTGCGCAGTCCGTGCGCAAGGCGTTGGTGAATTCGCTTCTTGGGATATTGGTCGATCAGCAGCGGCTGCGGCCCGCCGATACGCTTGCAGCGCTCGGGATCGATGATCGCAATCCTGCGCTGACCGAGAACGAAAAGCGTGCGACGCTGCAGGACCTCATGCGCTCGCGGTCCGGCATTTTTCACAGCGCGCTCTACGAGGTCGGCGGATGGAAGAGGGACCGCTTGGCCTTGGCCGAAGAGGAGCGGCAGGCGGGCCGGGACCTTTATCCGGCCGGCGCTTATTGGATCTACAACAACTGGGACTTCAATGCAGTGGGCACGGTCATCGAAAAGACCGCCCGTCGCGAAATAGGGCCGTTGTTTGCGGATTGGGTTGCGCGGCCGCTGCAGATGGAGGACTTCCGACCAGAGGATGTCGAGTATACGACTTCCGATCATCTGGCTGAAAAGCGTTTCGGCAATGTGTCAGACCACCGGGCATATGTGTTCAACATCTCGACGCGCGATCTGGCGCGGTACGGGTTGCTTTACCTCAGTTGCGGTCGTTGGAGCGGGCGGCAGGTCGTTTCGGAGGCTTGGATACGCGAGAGCCTCACCGGGATCGACACGCGCATCGGCCGGCCGGCCGATCGGCAGCGCACAGGCTTCGGCGACTATGGGTATCTGTGGCAGATTGATCGTCCCGGTGCGCGCCGGTTCGAGATGCTTGAGACGCGGGAGCCGTACTACGTCGCGAGCGGTGCGCGCGGTCATGCGATGCTGGTCATGCCCTATCTCGATCTCGTTATCGCGCACCAAGTGGCGACCGAAGGTGGCGTTGGTATGGAGGCGCAGTTGCGGCGCGCGACGCAGGGTTCGCCCGAGGTTACCGACGATCAGTTGCAGAAGCTCGTCGGCGCGATCATCGCGGCACATCCTCAGGGCGCGACCGCGTTCGTGAAGTGACACGCCGTTAGCCGTTGACGCAATCAACCTGTAGCAGCATGGACGTGCGGGACTGGTGGCAACCGGCGCGCGACGCTATTGCCTAACGTTCGGTCGGTTGGTGGAGAATCACATGATGAATCGTCTTTTGATGGTTGCGACGGTCCTGGTGGCGTTGGCGGCTTGCTCAGAGCAAAAGCAGGAAGAATCGAAGGCCGCGGCGCCGGTTGCCGCGCCGGAGCCGGAGGCGCCGTTCGTGCCGGCTAAGACCGAGGCGCCGGCCGGGCTCTACAAGCTCGACAAGGCGCATGCGAGCCTATCATTCCGCGTGAGTCATATAGGGTTTTCGAACTACACAGCGCAGTTTGCCGCCTTCGATGCGGCGTTGCAGCTTGATCCGGCCAATCCGTCGGCATCGAGTGTGACGGCAACGGTCGATCCGAAGTCATTGGTGCTGCCCACGCCACCGGCTGGGTTTGTCGACGAGTTACTGGGCGCGAAGTGGCTCGACGCAGTTGGATTTCCGCAGATGACATTCAGGTCGACGAAGGTGGAACTCACTGGAACGAATACGGCGCGGATCACCGGCGACTTCACGATGCGGGGCGTGACGCTTCCGCTCACGCTCGATGCGACGTTCAACGGCGGCTATGCGAGCCATCCTTACGAGCCGTCGGCGCGGGTCGGGTTCTCCGCTCGTGGTTCCTTGCAGCGCGCGGCGTTCGGCGTGAAGGAAGGCGTGCCGCCGCCGGGTTCAACGATGGGGGTGAGCGACAACGTCGACATCATCATCGAAGCGGAGTTCACCGGTCCGCCGGCGGTGGTTACGCCGAAGTAGGGGAACCGGGCAACACTCGTTCTCCGACTTGCGGCTATGGAAGCGGCAATCGTGCACCGTGGACAACTCGCACTGAGGGCGTGAGCGGGTCGATTCCGTCTAGGCACTAGAGCGTCAGGTTGGTCAGCGGCGTAAGGAGGCGGAAGTCCTCCGCCGGCACACGAAAGTTCAGCGCTCGGCGCTTTCGGCAAATTGAACAATCGCAAACACGCACATGATCGATCTCAGCGTCCACCTCGAACTGTGCCGCGCCGCAGTGGCACGAGCCCTTGTAAGTTGTCTTTATCGATTTCTTGCTTTCACGGTTACGTAGCCTGCACCGCGCGGCCCTTTGGTTTGACGATGATTTTCCGGGCGACTTCGACTTCGCGTTCGAGGCGGCGGATTTTGTCTTCGCTTTCGCGGAGCGCGAGGCGGAGGTGGGCTTGGCCGAGCCACGTGGACCAACCGCCGAGCACGATCCCGACCAACGCTGCCGTCAGGACGATCGCGTAGAGCGGCACCTGGAACGAGATCGCGGGGGCTGCGCCGTTGAAAGGGTCGAAGCTCAGCGGCACGTCGTGGCGGTTCGCGACTGCGACCACGGCTGTTGCCACTGCGAGCGTCCAGAAGAAGAGCGTGCGGAAGAGGCTGATCATGGTGGCGCCTTTTGTTTGCGCGACCTTGCCATAGGCAATCGGGCTTTCGCGAGGCTCTCCTCGGCTGCGGCAGTGTGTCATGTATTCTTTCCATATAGGAAAGTTTACTTTCCATCAAACAGATGGAGATTCGAATGTCGCGTCAACTCAGGCGGCAGATGGCGTATGCGGCCGCGCTGGTCGCCAGTCTGATCGGGTTTGCTTTGCTGAAAGGTGTGCCGGCGGCGCAAGCCGCGTTCGCGGTCGCGAGCGTCGCCTTGCTTGCGGTCTATGTCGTGCGGTCGGACGAAGTCGAGCGGGCGCTCGGTGTTCAGGCGGGCGCGAGCGCGTTCGCGGTGCTGCTGGCGGTTGCCCTTGCGCTCGCAACGACGGGTCAATCGGCGATCTTGGCTGCTTGGGCGGACGACCTTTGGGCCGTGATGGTCGCGCTCGGACTTGTGTGCTGGGTCGTGCTGCGGATTCGACTGGGATGAAGAACCGCATTCGTCTGCTGCGCGCCGAACGCGGCTTTTCGCAGGCCGAGCTGGCTGATCGCGTTGGCGTTTCGCGTCAGGCAATCAACGCGATCGAAAACGAGCGGCATGACCCATCGGTCACGCTGGCGTTTGCCATCTCTCGCGTGTTGAAGGCGCCGATCTCAGAGGTTTTTGTCGAGGAGAAAATCTAATGCGCTGGTTGCGTCGGCTTTTTGTTGGGGCGCTGGTTCTTGCAGGGCTTGCGGGCGCAGCCTACGCCACGTGGCAATACATGGGGCGCGACCGCGCGCGCGCGCAGACGCCGGTGCCGCCGCTTCCGTATGCAAGCGACCAGGTTGTGGTGCCGACGACCGACGGTGTGCGGCTGCAGGGGACGCTCACCGTGCCGGGCGGCAGGGGACCGCATCCTGCTGTGGTCTTGCTTGGGGTCGCGGGGCCCAATGATCGAGATCTAGCGTTCCGCGGGCACAAGGGATTTGCGGTGGTTGCGGATGCGCTGGCGCGCTGCGGGGTTGCGGCGCTGCGGCTCGACGACCGCGGCGTCGGCGGGTCGACGGGGCAATGGTTAGATGCGCCATACGCGCGGCTTGTGTCGGATGCGCTGGAGGCGCGCGCCGTGCTCAGCGGCGACGCGCGTATCGATGCGCGGCGCATTGGGCTTGCGGGCTTAAGCGAGGGCGGAGCGCTTGCGCTGCTGGGTGCGGCGGCGTCGCCAGACGTAGCGTTCGCTGTGCTGATGTCGCCACCGGGTTTGCGCGGGGATATTGCGCTTAGGGAGCAATTCGAACGCTTGATCGCTTGGTCGCCTATCACAGCGTCGATGGCGGATGCCTATCGCAAATCGTTCGACCGGTTCTTGACGCTTGCCCGGGCGGCGGACAGCGATGAAGGGCGGCGCGCGTTGGCCGGCTATCTCGGGGGCGAGGGCGCGGCGCTTGTGCCGTCTTATGGTTTTGTGCCGCCGACGGTGGAGGGACGGGTGAAGTTGTTCTCAAGCCCGTGGTACCGATCGCAACTCGAGTACGATCCGACCGCGGCGCTGCGGGCGATCAACGTGCCGGTGCTTGTGGTGTCGGGCACGCGCGACCAAGTGTTGCCGCCGGCTGCGCATGTGCCTCCGCTCAAGGCTGGTCTGGTTAGCAAGAATGCCCGCTTCGTCACGATCGAGGGTGCGAACCACTTGCTGATGCCTTCTTGGACGGGATTGCCGCTCGAATATCCGCGACTGGAAACGACCGTCGATCCGAAGGTGTTGAAAGCGCTCTGCGCCTGGATTCCGCGTTAGAGAAATTACTTCTCGTTGTTCAGCCGGTCGCGGAGTTCTTTGCCGGTCTTAAAGAACGGGACGTGTTTGGGGGCCACGTGGACGCTTTCGCCGGTGCGCGGATTTCGGCCGGTGCGTGCGGGCCTCGACTTCACGGAGAAGGCCCCGAAGCCGCGCAGTTCGACACGATCGCCGCGAGCGAGTGCGGTTGCGATCTCGCCGAAGATCGTCGCCACGATTTTTTCGATATCGCGTTGATAGAGGTGCGGATTTTGCTCCGCGAGCTTTTGGACCAGTTCCGATTTGATCATCGACGGCGCTCTCGGCCCGGTTGAGTCCTCATCTGAGTGCGAGGCTGCCAAGGGCTTAGGGTGGCGTCAAGCACAGACGGCGCCAAGTGGTTCTAAGATAAGGGATATTCGCTCCCGCAATGCAGCAAGGGGCGGCCTTGCGACCGCCCCTTGCCTAAAATGCCAGCGCAAACGGCTTATTTGTCGCCGTCCTGCTTCTTCTTGTTCAAGGCCGCGCCCAGGATGTCGCCTAGCGAGGCGCCCGAGTCGGACGAGCCGTACTGCGCCACCGCTTCCTTCTCTTCGGCGATTTGCAGCGCCTTGATCGAGAGCGTGAGCTTGCGGGCGGCCTTGTCGACGTTGGTCACGCGCGCGTCGACCTTTTCGCCGACCGCGAAGCGTTCCGGACGTTGCTCGGCGCGATCGCGCGAGAGCTCGTTCTTGCGAATGAAGGCCTTCAAGTCGCCGACGGCCACTTCGAGGCCGCCGTCGGTGACTTCGGTCACCGTGCAGGTGACGACGTCGCCCTTCTTGACCGGCCCCAAGCTCTCCATCGGATCGCCGGAGACCTGCTTCACGCCAAGCGCAATGCGTTCCTTCTCGATGTCGATATCGAGAACGACCGCTTTGACCATGTCCCCCTTCTTGAACTTCTTGATCGCCTCTTCGCCCGGCTCGTTCCAGTCGAGATCGGAGAGGTGGGCCATGCCGTCGATATCGCCGTCGAGACCGATGAACAGACCGAACTCGGTGATGTTCTTGATCTCGCCTTCGATTTGGCTGCCGACCGGGTGCTTGTCGGAGAAGGAGTGCCATGGGTTGTCCATGGTCTGCTTCAGGCCGAGGCTGATGCGGCGCTTCGACGAGTCGACCTCAAGCACCATCACTTCGACTTCTTGGCTGGTCGAGATGATCTTGCCCGGGTGGACGTTCTTTTTCACCCACGACATTTCGCTGACGTGGACGAGGCCTTCGACGCCCGGCTCAAGTTCAACAAACGCGCCGTAGTCGGTGATGTTGGTGACGCGGCCCTTGAAGCGCGCCTGCACCGGATACTTCGCAGCGACGCCTTCCCACGGGTCGGCCTCAAGCTGCTTCATGCCCAGCGAAATGCGCTGCGTGTCCGGGTTCACTTTGATGACCTGGACCTTCACGTTCGCGCCGATCGAGAGCACTTCGCTCGGATGATTGACGCGGCGCCAGGCGATATCGGTCACGTGTAACAGGCCGTCGACGCCGCCGAGATCCACGAACGCACCATAGTCGGTGATGTTCTTGACCACGCCGTCGATGACTTGGCCTTCCTTGAGGTTGGCGACGAGTTCGTTGCGTTGTTCCGCACGGCTTTCTTCCAAGACCGCGCGGCGCGAGACGACGATGTTGCCGCGGCGCTTGTCCATTTTCAGGATCAAGAATGGCTCGGGCTTGTTCATCAGCGGGCCGGCATCGCGCACAGGGCGGATGTCGACTTGGCTGCCGGGCAGGAACGCGACGGCGCCGTCGAGGTCGACGGTGAAGCCGCCTTTGACGCGGCCGAAGATCACGCCGGTGACGCGGAGCTTGTCTTCGAAGGCGCGCTCGAGCTTGGTCCAGCTTTCTTCGCGGCGCGCCTTGTCGCGCGAGAGGATCGCTTCGCCCATCGCGTTTTCGACGCGATCGAGGAAGACTTCAACGCTATCGCCGACGGCAATCTTCGGCGTCTGGCCCGCGAGGGCGAATTCTTTGAGTGCGATTTTGCCTTCGGTCTTCAGGCCGACGTCGATGATCGCGTATTCTTTTTCGATTGCGATCACCTTGCCGGTGATGACGTTGCCTTCTTCAAGACCGTTGGTCTTGAAGCTCTCTTCGAGCAGGGCGGCGAAATCGTCGTGCGAGGGGCTGTAGGATTCTCTCGGCGCAACAGTTGTTGTGCGCGCGGCGGCAGAACGTGCCATTCGGTCTCCAATAGGCTTTAGGCATGTGCCATCCGGGGTTTGACCCGGCGGACTTGACGACGCAATCCGTGCGGGTGACACGGCAGCGAAGCCCGGTTGTCAAAAAACAAAAAAGCGCTTCTGGGGCCCCAACCCCAAAGCGCGTGCGTCACTCATCAGGTGCGCAGGCCCGCGCGAACGATTTCCAAAGCCCGTGCGACGGCGGCTTCTATAGCCAAATGGCTGGTGTCCAGCAAGTGAGCGTCGGGGGCTTGGCGCAGGGGTGCGACGGCACGTCCTGCATCCCTGGCGTCCCGGCCACGGATGTCTGCCAGGACGTCGTCCTCGGTGCGGGTGGAGCCTTGGGCGCGCAACTCCAAGAACCGCCGTCTGGCTCGGATTTCCGTGGTTGCGGTTACAAAGAGCTTTACGGTTGCGTCGGGGCAAATGACGGTGCCGATGTCGCGGCCGTCGAGCACAGCGCCTTTGCTGCCGGGCGGGTTGGCAGCGAAGTTGCGCTGGAAGGCAAAAAGCGCCTCGCGCACGGCCGGGATGGCGCCCACCTTCGAGGCAGCGACGCCGGTGTCGGCAGAGCGAAGTGCCGGATCCTCAAGCAGTGAGAGGTCGAGCGCTTGGGCGGCGCGCGTTGCGGCTTCGGCGTCGGCTGGGTCCTCGTTGCGTTTGAGGACAGCCAGACCCACGGCGCGATAGAGCGTGCCGGTATCGAGATGCGCGAAACCCAACGCCTGCGCGATCCGGCGCGCGAGCGTGCCTTTGCCGGACGCCGCCGGGCCGTCGATGGCGATGACGGGGAGGGCGGTCATCGGTTGGGCCTCACAAAGGTGGCGCCAAGGCGCTGCATCATGGGGACGAAGTCGGGGAAGCTCGTCGCGACGAAGGTGGTGTCGTCGACGGTCACGGGCGCTTTCGCGGCGAGGCCGCCGATGAGGAAGGCCATGGCGATGCGGTGGTCCATGTGGGTTTCGACGCGGGCGTTGCCCGGCATGCCGTTGCCTTCGACGGCGAGCCAGTCTTCGCCAAGTTCGATTTTCACGCCGCAGGCTTTGAGGCCGTTGGCGATGGCGGCGAGGCGGTCGCTTTCTTTGACGCGCAGTTCGGCGAGGCCGGTCATGCGTGTTCGGCCGGTGGCAAACGCGGCGGCGACGGCGAGGATCGGGTACTCGTCGATCATCGAGGGGGCGATTTCGGGTTCGATGTCGACGCCTTTGAGCGCGCTCGCTTTGACGATCAGGTCGCCGATGGTTTCGCCGCTCTCCAGGCGTTCGTTCTCGATCGCGATGTTCGCGCCCATGCGCTTTAGTACCGTGAAGAGGCCGGTGCGGGTCGGGTTCAGCATCACGCCATCGATGCGGACTTCGGAGCCGGGCACCAGAAGTGCGGCGACGAGCGGGAATGCGGCGGAAGACGGGTCGGCGGGGACGCGGACGGGGGCCGCTTTCAGTTCCGGGCGGCCGACAAGCGTGATCGCAGTGCCGCCTTCAACCTGTTCGCGGCGGATGGTGGCGCCGAAATGAGTGAGCATGCGTTCGGTGTGATCGCGCGTCGCCTCGGCTTCGATGACTGTCGTGTGGCCGGGGGCGTTCAAGCCTGCAAGCAAGACGGCGGACTTCACCTGCGCCGAGGCGACCGGCAGCCGATATGTCACCGGCATCGGGTCGTGGGCACCCGTTAACGTGATCGGCAGGCGGCCACCGTCGCGGGCGACGGCCTGCGCCCCGAAAAGCGCCAAGGGATCGAGAACACGCTTCATGGGCCTGCGGCGCAGCGACGCGTCGCCGGTGAATGTCGCGGTGATCGGCGAGGTTGCCACGGCACCCATCATCAGGCGCACGCCTGTGCCGGAATTGCCGTGATCGAGCACGTTCGACGGGCTCGCGAATCCGCCGACGCCGAAGCCGTGAACGTGCCAAAGGCCCGACGCGTCTTTCTCGATGCCGGCGCCAAGCGCGCGCAGTACCGCGCCGGTATTCAGCACGTCTTCGCCCTCCAACAGCCCCTCGACGACGGTTTCGCCGATGCTGAGCGCGCCCAAGATCAGCGCGCGGTGGGAGATCGATTTGTCGCCAGGCACACGGACGCGGCCCTTCAGGGGGGAGGACGCGCGGGCTGTCAAAGGAGCGGGTGGTGCTTCGGTGGTCACGGCAGGTGCTTGGCTTTATTGGGATTTTCGGGTGCAACTTCTCTTTGACAGGCGCCCCGCTTCGTGGCAATGGGACGCCCCTTAAATTCCCCCTCAAACGTCTTAGGAAATCACCCGGTGGCAGCTCCGGATCTCGGTACCAAGCGCATTTGTCCCAGTTGCGCGGCCAGGTTCTATGACCTCAGCAAACGTCCTATCGTTTGCCCGAAATGCGCGTTCGCGTTTGCGCCGGAAGCCATCGTCAAGATGCGCCGGCCCAGAGCAGCTGCGCGCGATGAAGAACAAAGCGTCGTAAAGGCGGCCGTCGTGCGCGACGAGGTCGATGACGACGAAAAAGAAGAAGGCGCCGAGGGCGAGGACGAGGAAGAAGCCGGCGAGGAAGAAATCAAGGAAGTCGCCCTCGACGACGAAACCGTGCCCGATCCCGACCTGGTCGAGGACGAGGAAGGCGACGAGAAGGAAGACAAGCCGGAAGTTGTCGGCGACGAGGTCGATCTCGAAGAGATCGGCGACGACGACGATGACGAGGAAGAAGAGAACGACGATACGCTGATCGAGAATGTCGACGATGACGATAGCGTCGCCGACATCATCGACAAGGACGATATCGACAAGGAATAGGCGTTTGCGGTCGCCATGGGCGAACTGCTAAACGTGATTTGCGCGCCGCCACCAACGCGGCGCGCTGCAGTGCTAAGGGGCTATAGCTCAGTTGGTAGAGCGCTTGAATGGCATTCAAGAGGTCAGCGGTTCGACTCCGCTTAGCTCCACCACCCTTTACCCCTGGAAGCGTTGAGTTTCCTGGAACCTGAGCGGGCCGCAAAGGCCGGGCCCAAGTTGCGGCCCCATCGGCCGCTGCGGTTACATCACACGACCAGCGAGATTGGAAGGGCCCGGCTCAAAGAACGGGTGAAGAGCAATGGCGGAGCCAGACTGGCTGACACAACATCAGACTCTTGTAACCGGATCCGCCGCGTTCGCAGGCGTGATGATTTCCTTGTTGGTGAACGCTTGGTTGCAGAAGCGACAGCATACCCGATCGGTGCAACATGAAGCGACAGTGTTGCGCCGCGCGTTCTTTGCCGATTTGAGGGCTCATAGAGAGAGGTTCTGCGAAACCATGGAGCTTGCGGAGAGAGCGGTCGCCGATGATGCCGGATCGGTCGAGGTTAACCTTCGATCTCGGCGGGCTCTCTTCGAGGCGTCCGTTGGGAAACTCGGCCTACTTACCACTGGTGAAGTCGTATCGGTGACGACGGCGTACAGCAGCCTCGGCGACCAGGAAGCCTACGCTGTGCTCATTGGCCGAGCCGCTGAAGAGCCTGGCCGAGAGGGTGTGTACGCTGTCAAATCTGAAAAATTGCCCGGGCTAGTAAAAAGTCTGGGCATTCTTGTGCATCATCTCGATGTCGCTATCGAGGAAATTACTCGCCAGGCGCGCGGCGTCTAAGTCGGCGGATTTGGCGCGGCCGTCGTGCCTCACCGACATGTTTGAAAATGCGCACAAGACCGATCGCGACATGGCAGGTCTCGGCACGCCCTGGAACATGGCGGCGGCTGGGTCGATCGCTGCGGCGGCCTTGTTCGCGGTGGCGGCAAGCCGCGCGCAAACGAATCGGCGGTCGCGGCGTTCGCGGTGGCGGCGACGTTGCTGACGGCGAGCAACGTGGTCATCGCCTTCACGAACGCGAGCCTAAGGCGCTCGAAATTGTGGGGTAACGTCGATGTGCATCGCAACACGCAAACACCGAGCCACACGATCTACTTGAAGGTAGTTGAGAGACCCGAGGCCAGTGCAGAGGTCGCCGCAAACGCTGCGCCCCAGCGGTTCCACCTCATGGAGCGATTGAATGCGACCATGAAGGGGTCGTCCGCGGGGACGGGGCCGCCAAAACCAGCGCTGGGAGGTTTCACCGGGCCGATTGCGGAGAGAAACCAGCAGTACGCGGCAGCAAACGCCGCGATAGCAGAGACGATTTGGAGTGCGTTGATCATGCCGTCGATTGTACGCCTTCTTTAGAAATAAGTTGCCGGAGTGCCTGCGCCAGAGTCTTCCCGATTGGCGCCTGGAAAGGGGTTGCGCTCTTCGGTCGTCGTGACCTGCACGGGCCGCTGGCGATCCGGGCGCGGCATATCATTCGCCAGGTTCAGGCACAATCGGCGACGGAGGCGAGGGTCCGGTTTGCTTTGCTTAAGCAGCCCACGCCGGCAGATCGGGCGTGCGCCGATCGAGCACCTGTCCGGTCTCCACGATTTCGATGATCCGCCAGTTTCGACCGCGGGTGACCTTGATCTTTCCCTGCCGCTCGAGTTCGAAGATCAGGACGGCGCCGGCTTCGTGGCTCTTGCACCGCCAGCCGCGCATCCGGCCCCAAGGCTGAAAGCGTTGCGCCCCCATGCCGACGACCTTCGCGATCATGTCGTTCGACGGGGCGCACATCCGTTGTGCCGCCCGCTGCCTCAGATACGCCAGCGTCCGCTCCAAGCGTTCGGGTGTAGCCGCAACCGTCACGCTTTCGTCTCCCCTTGCGGGGCTCACGAATGCGGTTTCTGTGACTCGCGCAGGACAGCGAAAAGCGCTGCTCGCAGAGGGCTCGAGCGGGTCGGACCGGTCAACGGTGTTCAGCGTCTTCGCAGTGGTTCGCGAGCCTTCGCGCAGATCCGATCGATCTCGTCGCGCTCCCTCGCGCCGGCCCAGAGCCGCAACGTCTTACCTTCTTCGCCCAACGCTTGCGCCTGTACTGCAAGACGAACCAATCTGTCGTTGCCGGGGTCGATCTAGACTGGAATCCTGCCGCCCCAATTTTGGGCACGCGGTGCACCAAAGCGGTTCCATGCCCAACCTTTTGACACCATCCAGCCATCGCCGCCCTGGTCTTTGCCACCTGTCGACAGTCCTGCCGCAAGCATCGTGCGCTCGAAGATCGGAGCAGATGGCACTCGCTCATCTGTGCCGTCGTCGCTCGGCATCGCTCGCGGAGAGCCAAAGTGAATCCAACCATACGACTGCATGTTATCCCACTCACCGGTCACAATCTTCTTGTACCGCCTGCGCGTGGCGAACGCGCCATCAATCGCGAGCGTCTGTTGTACGAATGGTTGGCCGGGGTTGTTGGTTCCGCTGCCATCGTCCGGGTTGGGCATCTTGCGCTTGTCACCAGCCGACGGCGAGGGGGCTAGGTAAGCAGCAACATATGAGAAGTACCCACTGACAATCGACGCTGCCGCCGCCGCTGCCGCTACCGGTGCAGCAGCCGGCGCGGCTGCTAACGCCACCGCGCCCACGGCCACGGCAATTAGTCCGGATGCCATTCCAAAGTCACGGGCATCAGGCGGCCCATGCGCGGGCGAAGATTTGCCGCCGAGGTCCTTTCCCTGGTGCGTCGCGGTACCGCCGAATTCATCATCATCATCATCATCATCATCACTTACTATCCAAACATCGTCAGCATTGATGACGTTCTGACCTTCTGCGGGAGGATCGTCAGCAGTGCGTCGGCCCGCCTTTGATTTTGGGTTCGCACCAAATGCACGATCTCGCGTATCTCTGCCGCGGCGTGGTCCACCCAAATCGACAATTGATCCCATCGATACGCGCTTGCCGATCCCGACTGGCAGCGCGTAGCCCCGTTCCTCGGTCGCTTGCACCAAGCCTGAGACATCAAAGCTCGAGAAGAACCCGGGACCTAATTTGTCAGCCTGTAGCGTGAGGCCGAACGAACCAAGGGGCATGTCAGCTGTGAACGCATCGAACAGATCGGACATCCTGCCAAGCCCGCCGCTGCTAGAGAATTGCGGCGGGCCTCCAGGTTCGAGAGTGGGGCTCTGCCTTCCTGCGCCTAGCAGTACCAGCGTGCCTTCCTCTGTCTTGAACGCAATTGCGCGGTACGCTTGCCGAAGCGGTTGGCGATCCGCGTCGATGCGGATGCTCAAACTCTCGCGCGGAGCAAATCGGGCTGCTGCCTGCCGTGGTGACCATCGCGTGACTTGCTGCCCGGCGGCAGCAAAAGCCGTGCCTGTGAAGTAACTACAACTTCGGAATGCGCCGCCAACGGTAGGACGCTTCTTGCCAACGCAGCTCGTACGGCGCTGTCAAAGACTTCCATAGCGCGCTACTCCCAACGGTTCGGGTGCAACAGCTTTCCATTCACGTCGGCGCGCTTGGCGTTGTGAATACAAATTTGGCGACGACGCTGCAACAAATGAACTCTGTGAGACAGTTTCTCTGAGAGTTCCAGTCTCAACCCGAAATCGAGGTAGAGCAAGTGCGATGAAATTCGTGCCTGAGGCGAGTCGAGCCGCTGACCGCAACGTGTTGTCGGGGAGCCGACAGGATGGCTTCAGCGAGAATTTCGGGCGCCGATTGCCCGACGCCCCTGGCACCATGCGTTCAGCGGGTGCTTGCGAGGGCGAAGACGGACCGGTTGAGACGCGCACTCGACGCAAGCGGCTGTCACACCACCTGAAACCCCTTCACGAAGGCGTCTTCGTCGTCGAGCCAGATTTCGTTGCGGCCGGTGGCGATGGCGCTGCCTTCTATGGAGGGGATGATGGCGGTGTGCGCGCCTAATTTGGTTTCGGCTTCGATGCGGCCAGTGAAGCGGCTTTGGATGTAGCTTTCGTGGATGAAGGTGTCGCCGACCTTCAGCTTTCCCTTCGCGTGCAGATGGGCGAGGCGGGCGGAGGTGCCGGTGCCGCAAGGGCTTCGGTCGATGGCGCGGTCGCCGTAGAAGACGGCGTTGCGGCCGTGCGCGCCCGGCGACTTTGGCGCGTCGGCCCAGAGGACGTGGCTCACGCCTTTGATCGTCGGATCGAGCGGGTGAACGGGTTCGATCTTCTCACGGACGAGGCGACGGACGATCGGCGAGAGATGCAAGATGCGCGCGGCGCCGAGGTCGTCGAGGCCCTTGTACGGACCTTGCGGTTCGACGATGGCGTAGTAGTTGCCGCCATAGGCGATGTCGACCGTGAGCGGACCGAAGTTGGGCACGTCGATCTTGATGTCTTGCGCGGCGCAGTAGCTTGGCACGTTTTTGATGCGCACGGATTTTGTCCGCGCGCCGTCTTGCACGTAGGTAAGTTCGATGAGGCCGGCGGGGACTTCAGCGATAAAGCGGCCGGGTTGGCGCGGTTTGATCAGGCCGTTCTCGATGCCGAACGTCACGATTCCGATCGTGCCGTGGCCGCACATCGGCAGGCAACCGCTGGTTTCAATGAAGAGGATGCCAACGTCGGCTTCGGCGCGCGTCGGCGGATAAAGGAAGCCGCCGCTCATCATGTCGTGGCCGCGCGGTTCGAACATGAGGCCGGTGCGGATCCAGTCGAAGCGCGCGAGGAAGTCTTGGCGGCGCTCGCTCATCGTCGCGCCGCGCAGGTCCGGCGCGCCTTGCGTGATCAGGCGGACGGGATTGCCTGCGGTGTGGCCGTCGATGCAGTGGAACGTGTGGCGCATTAGGGTTTGGGACGTTTGGCGGCGGCCGCTTCGACCATCTCGATGACAGCGGCGCGGCGGGCACCGGTGAGCGGATAGCGCGGCGGGCGGACGCGTTCGCTGCCGCGACCCATGACTTGTTCGGCGAGCTTGATCGATTGCACGAGGTCATGTTCGGCGTCGAGATGGAGCAGCGGCATGAACCAGCGATAGATTTTTCGTGCGGTCTCCAGGTCGCCGGTCGTTGCGGCGTGCCAGAGCGCCAGCGATTCCTTGGGGAAGGCGTTGGTCAGGCCTGAGACCCAGCCGCGCGCGCCGAGGATCGCGCCTTCGAGGGCGACGTCGTCGAGACCCGCGAACACGACATACCGATCGCCGAGCGCGTTGAAGATGTCGGTGAAGCGGCGGGTGTCGGGTGCGCTCTCTTTGATGCAGACGACGTTCGCCAGCGGCGCGAGTTTCTTCAGCGTGTCGAACGAAATGCTGACGCGATAGGCGGGCGGGTTGTTGTAGAGCATGATCGGGAGCGCGGTCGCTTCCGCCACGGTACGGAAGTGGGCGATCAGTTCTTCTTCGCTGGGCACATACACCATCGCCGGCAGGACCATCAGGCCGCTTGCGCCGAGTTTCTCAGCGTCGCGGGCGAGGGCCGCAGCGCGCGGGGTCGTCATCTCGGACACGCCGACGATCACGGGGACGCGGCCGCGAGCGGCTTCGACGGTCGCGGTGATCATCTTTCGCTTCTCGTCGGACTCGAGCGAGTTGCCTTCGCCGACGGTGCCCATGATGATGAGGCCGTTGACGCCGTCCTTGATCAGCGCATCTTGCACCCGCTGCGTCGCATCGTAATCGATCGAGAGGTCGGTTTTGAACTGCGTCGTTGCGGCGGGGATTACGCCGTGCCAGTCGATGTGCGTTGCCGTCATTGGTTGACCTTGGGCGCTGGAATTGGCCAGATCGGCTACGGATATCGGGCGGGCAGGCGTTGCGCAAATCCATCTTGGTGATCGGCGGGGGAATGGTCGGCGCGGCGACGGCGCTGCGCCTAAAAGCGGCCGGGTTTGAGGTTGCGATTGTCGATCCGGGCGATAAGCGGCGCGGGGCCTCGTTCGGCAATGCGGGGCACATCGCGACGGAGCAGGTGGAGCCGCTGGCGTCGTGGCCGACGATATTCGGGTTTCCGAAGCGGTTGTTTGCGTTCGGTGGGGCGCTCGATTTTCGGATACCTGATGCGCGGCTGTGGCTGCCGTGGTCGGTGCGGTTTATGGCGGCCAGCGGCCGGCGGCGGTTTGAGCGAGGGACGGCGGCGCTCAGTGCGTTGCAGGCGGAGGCGCTGGGGGCATGGCAGCGGCTCGCCGTGTTGGCGGGCGCGCCGGAGATCGTTCGCACGAACGGGCATGCGGTCGTCTGGATGTCGGCGGAGAACGCGCGGCGCGGGTTCAGGCAGTGGTCGAAGGCGAACACGGGCACGACGCGTTTTCGCGAGATGACGCCGGGCGAGCTCGATCTCTATCGGGGCGCGATGCGGGCGGCGCCGGCGGCGGGGCTTTGGTTTTCGGGCTCGGGACAGTTCAGTGAGCCGCAGGCCGCGCGCGATGGTGTGCTCACCGCGTTTCGCGCGCGGGGCGGGGTCGAGTTCAAGAACAGCGTCGTGGACCTTCGCGTGTATGACGGTGGTGTGGCAGCGCGGTTCGACGACGGCACATTGCGGCACACGGATGAAGTGCTGATCGCGGCGGGGGCTTGGTCGGGGCGGGTGATGCGGCAGTTGGGGCTCGATCCGCCGTTAATCGCCGAGCGCGGTTACTCGGTGCAGAGCGCTGCGCATGCGTGGCCGGATGGATTGCCGCCGACGGTGTTTGAGGAGCGCTCGCTTATTCTGGTGCGGTTCTCAAGCGGGCTTCGGGCGACCAGTTTTCTGGAACTCGGCAATCCCGACCCGCCGGGCGACGCGCGCAAGTGGCAGTGGTTGGAGCGCCAGCTCGACGAACTCGGTATTGCGTTTTCGCCCACGCCAGATCGTTGGAAGGGGCCACGACCCACGCTGCCGGACTTTCTGCCCGCGATCGGCCGAATGCAGGCACACCCGCGCGTGCTCTACGCGTTCGGGCATCAGCATCTGGGGATGACGCTGTCGGCGATCACGGCGGAGTTGGTTGAGGCGGTGGCGATGGGCGCGGTGCCAAAGGTCGATCTTGCGCCGTTTCGGGTTGAGCGGTTTGGGTGAAGAACTTCGCCGTTTGTGACGGGCTGCCTTCTTTCCAGCGGGGCTTGGGTGTAGGGTTCGATTTGCGGGGGGAACTCGGAGGAGTTCCCATGAAAGTCAAAGACGTGATGCATCACGCGGCGACTTGGATCGGGCCGGATGCGCCGCTGCCCGATGTCGTTGCGCATATTCGCGAGGAAGACGTCGTCCCGATCAGCCAGTACGACCGTCTGATCGGCGAGGTGACGAAGCGCGATCTCAAGGGCCGCCACGCCAAGCGACTAACCGCGGGCGACGTGATGTCGAGGCCGATCATCTATTGCTATCCGGAAGAAGATGCGGCGGCCGCGCTCAAGATCATGAAGAAACATGCGGTGCGGCGCTTGCCGGTGGTCAGCCATCAGAAGCGCATCGTGGGCACCGTTTGGCTCGACGACGTCAAGCACGCGCACTGAGGCTTGCGTTGGGCGGGCGTCCGCGCTTTGTTTGACGCATGAGCGGAGCGGCACAGGTTACGGCAGGGCGGGCGCGGATCGCGATAGCGCTTGCCGTGCTCGTTGACGCGATCCAACTGCCGTTGCAGGGCGCGTCCTTGACCGGGATTGGGACGATTCCGGCGGAGGCGATCGATCTTGGGCTCGACGTTGTCACGGCGGTGGTGCTGTCGCGGTTGGTTGGGTTTCATTGGGCGCTGTTGCCGGCATTGGCGTTGGAGCTGATCCCGTTCATCGATTTGGCGCCGACGTGGGTCGCGTGCGTGGCCTACGTCATCGCCCAGCGCAAGCGCGAGGGGCGATACGTGGCGTGACGGTTCCCAGGTAGAAAAGAGATTGAACCGCCAAGAACGCCAAGATGCTCAGCGTCATCGTGAGTGCTGGTGCGCGTTGTGGGTTTGCTATTTTCTCACACAAAGAAACAAAGCAACAAAGGGTGCCCTACTTTGGAGCGAAAGCGCCGATCAAAGGTCGATTGCGCGCCTGCAGCGCGCGGTTAGATTCTCTTTGTTTCTTTGTGTGAGATTCATCTGGACGGCACACTGCGCCGACGGCCACGATGACCCTGAGCATCTTGGCGTTCTTGGCGGTTCAATTTCTTTTTTCGAGAAGCGTTGACACTCTCGGTGGTGATCCATGACCTTGCCCACGCTCTTCGTTTCGCACGGTGCGCCGTTGCTCGCGATCAGCACCACGCCGGCCAGCGATTTCTTCCGGTCGCTGGCCGGGCGTATTCCAACGCCCAAGGCGGTGCTGATGGTGTCGGCGCATTGGGAGGAGCGGCTGCCGACGCTAGGGTTGGGGACGGAGACGATCCACGACTTCTTCGGCTTTCCGCCGGCGCTCTATCAGATTCAATATCCGGCACCGGTGGCGGAGGCCGCCGCGGCGCGGGCGGTGGCGCTGTTGCAGGATGCAGGCATTGCGGCGGGGACCGATGCGCGGCGCGGGCGCGATCATGGGGCGTGGGTGCCCATGGCGCTGGCTTGGCCTGGGCTCGAGATGCCGGTCGCGCAATTGTCGCTGGTCGCGGGTGCGCCGCCGTCGTCGCACTTCGCGGTCGGCCAAGCGCTGAAGGCGTTGCGCGATGAGGGTGTGCTGATCGTCGGCTCCGGGAGTGCCACGCATAATCTGCGGGCGCGGCCAACGCCGCAACCCGCGGAGTGGGCGACGGGCTTCGTCGGTTGGCTGGACCGCACCCTTGAGGCCCGCGACGACACGGCCTTGAAGGGTTGGCAGCGCGCTGCGCCTTATGCCGAGATCAATCACCCGAGCACCGAGCACTTTGATCCGATCTTCGTCGCGCGCGGCGCGGCGGCGGGCGAGCAGACGACAAGGCTCCACCATTCGTGGGAGTTCGGTTCGCTATCGATGAACGCTTACGCCTTTGGCCTTTAGAATTTCAACATCAGGAGAATGCAGATGCTCAAAGTCGCCATCGTTACGGGAAGTACGCGGCCGGGCCGCAAATCGCTCGCGGTTGCCGAATGGGTGCACGGTATCGCTTCCAAGCGAACGGACGCGCAGTACGAGATCGTCGATATTCAAAAGTTCGACCTGCCGTTGTTGGATGAGCCCGCGCCGCCTGCCATGGGCAAGTACACGAAGCCGCACACGCAGGTTTGGGCGAAGGTGGTCGACGGCTACGACGCGTTCGTGTTCGTGACACCGGAGTACAATCACGCGCCGTCTGCCGCGCTCAAGAACGCGATCGATTATCTCTACAAGGAGTGGAACAACAAGGCGGCGGGGTTCGTGGGTTACGGCGGCGCCGGCGGCACGCGGGCGGTGGAGCAGCTGCGGCTGGTCATGGGCGAGGTGATGATCGCCGACGTGCGGGCACAGGTGGCACTGTCGCTCCACACCGACTTCGAAAATTTCTCGACGTTCAAACCGGCCGCGATGCAGGAAGGCGCGGTGGGGCGGATGTTGGACCAGGTGGTTGCCTGGGGCGGAGCGCTGAAGACGTTGCGCGTTGAGGGTTGAGGCGGTTTAGCGCTTGCCGCTGATCGAACATTCGGCGCCGTCGTTGGCGCGGAACTTGGCAAGCATCATGCCGTGCTGCGCCCGGTCTCCGTCGACGGTGGATGGCAAGTGATGCCTGCTGATTAGTGGTCCTCTCTTGGGAAGAGGAAGCGTCGCAATGCCATCAGCCAGCCAAACGTTGGGCCGGATTTGAGCGTGCGATAGCAAGCGTCGCACAGAACGCTTGGGTCCTCGGCGGTCGAAGTCCAGCAGGAGGCGCCAGCCGGGAGGTTTTCCTCGCACCGATCGCAGTGATCATGGTCCCAGCCGCCAGGTTCGACCGTGAACGGACCGGGCGGCGGCTCGGTGCCTTGATAGGGCATCTTCACGGTGTGACCGCCGTCGACCGGATACCACCTCGAATGACCGCGTTGGTCGAGCTCGGACGTGACCTCGGGGCTTGGTTCTTCGCCATCCGACACGAACGCCACTAGCGCGTTGACGACTGGAATGCGATCGCTGACGAAGTCGGACTTTGTGAGATCTCGCCTGAGCGCCATGGCTGTGCCGAACAAGTGCTGGCGCCCCCAAGGGGACTCGAACCCCTGTTTTCGCCGTGAGAGGGCGACGTCCTAGACCGCTAGACGATGGGGGCCTGGCGGTTGAGGGCGATCCTATACGCGAGGGCGGGGCGGGGTCGCAAGAGACGGGGCGCCACGTCTCATCATTCCGGTTGTCTTGCGGCTAAGACCGCGAGGAGGGCCGCGAACGCTGGGGCGGCTTGGAAGAGGATGATCGTGGGCTTCGCGGTGAGGCCGCCGAAGAGGCCGGCCATGATCACGCACACGAGGAAGAAGACTTGCAGGTCGCGCCGCCCGCTGGCGGCGGCCCAGAGGAGGCCGGCGGCGATCAGGCCGTTATAGAAGCCTTGGTTCGCGGCGAGCACCGCCGTTGTCGCCGACTGTTCCGGCGTGAGCGCGAAGATCCGCTGACCGGTGGGGGTGTTCCAAAGGAACATCTCCAGAAACATGAAGCCGATGTGGATCAGGCCAACGACGGCGGTGAGAAGGCGGGCGAGGATGCGCATGCGGGCTCCGGTGTTTGAGCGGAGTCTAGCATGGGTTGGGCGGGTTGCGCGCGGCGGTGGGTGAGGGATTGAAACGCCAAAGGGCGCCACGAGGCATGGGTTCCGGCGCGTGGAAAAAATAGTGTATCGTGGGTGGCCCGCCTTCGCGGACCATGACACCCATTACAAGTTGGCGCTCTCTTCTCTCACCCCAAGCCGAACGCGCTTTTGATGCCGTCGATCGTGAATTGGGCGGCGAGGGCGGCGAGGATGATGCCGAAGATGCGCGTCACCATGGCGGTCACCGTTGTGCTGATCATGTGGCTGAGGCGCGCGGCGAGCATGAAGGCGGCGAGGGTCAGCAACAGATTGACCGCGACGCCGCCCAAGACCGCGGCACGCCCCGTCCAGTCACCGTGCTGCGCGAACAAGAGCATGATCGAGGCGATCGAGCCCGGACCTGCGATCAGTGGAATGGCGAGCGGGAAGACGGAGATGTCTTCGTGTTCGCCCGGGTGGGCGTGACGTTCCTCGATGACCTTGGCGTTGCGCGCTTCGCGGCGCTGCGTGCGGGTTTCGAACAGCATGTCGATCGCGATCAAGAAGAGCAGCAGGCCGCCGGCGATACGGAACGCGTCGAGGCTGACGTGGAGTTTGTCGAGCAACCATTCGCCGCCGAACGCGAAGCCCAGCAGGATGCCGGTGGCGATCGCGACGCTTTTCCACGCCATGTAGCGGCGCCACGCGGGCGGCATGTCTTGGGTGAGCGTCGCGAACATCGGGACCACGCCCGGCGGGTCGATGACGACGAAGAACGTGACGAGCGAGGCGAGAAAGAGTTCGAGCATCAGCCGGTCACCGGTGGTTCGCGCGTTTCGACGGCATGTATCATAAGCGGGGGCGAGGGTTGGTGCATCAAGGCCCCAGCTTAGGGCGAACTTCGCCCACCGGTGTGAAATTTACGATTTGGTAACCAGCGGCGCTCACGGTCGCCCGGTGATTGGTCCAGCCATTTTCCACGAGGTCCGCCCGTGAAGCGCGCCGTCTCTCTTCTCGTTCTTGCCGCTGTCGCTCAAGCATCGGCGGCCGAGGCACCTCCGCTCGCCGGGTCCGCAACATTTGCGAACGGTCAGGGGCATATTTCGTTCGAGTCAGGGTTGGTCGACATCGGGGTCAACCGCGTGCGGTTCGACGATATCTTGATGGTCGACGGAAGTGCGATCGGACAGGGCGGTGTCGACCGGATCGACGGCAGCGTGTTCGGCGGGACGTTGACATTCGTGCTGCCGGGCGAGGATCGGACGACGTGGCTCGGCCGCCGTCTGAGGCTCAAGGGCCATTTCGAGCGTCAGAAGGGTGACAGCACGCAGGCGTTCGAAGGCGTCGCAACCGCGACGTCGGATCTTCTCGGTATCTCCGTCACGTCCGACGGACGCGCGCTTGTCAGAGTGCATGGAACGCCGTCCGACAGCTCGCTCACGGCCCGGGTGTTCGGCGTCAATTCGGATGAGACCGACTCGTGCGCCGGGAGCATCAGCGCCACCACGTACGACGCGGTGGTCACGGGGGTCTCGGCGTTTGCCAGCTGTCAGACATTCGCGCCAGCGTCCGTCTCATTCTTCGGCGTATCAGAGGATGGTCCGACGACTTACGTGATCTTCGCCGGGGGAGGCGTTCTTTCGGGGCCGGCAGACCTTGCCTTCTCATTCTCAGAGACGAGATCTGTCGCCGTGCGACGCGGCGAGGTTGCACTCGAAGGCGACTACGACATCGCACCAAACTTCACGCTTTCGCCTTCGGTCGGTTTGACGTTCGGAGAGACAGCGTCTTCGTTCTTCCAACTTGAGCAGCTCGAGGGCGGTTTGATTCGCGCGCTCGAGGGCTGGACGACATCGCAAGACGCGGGTATTCGCGTCGGCGCCCGGGCGACGTATCAAGTTGGCTCGGGGTTCGACTTATTCGCGTCGGCAAGCGGCGCTGTTGTTCGTCGCAAGTCCGAAATGCGATCGCTGTCTTTCGGTGGAGCCGCGCTGATCTTTGCCGAAGACGTGAACGGCGATCCGTTCGTGCACTTGGTCGAACCGGAAGCGCGAGCGGCCTTCTTGGGCGATCTCAACGTCGGCGGCGCATATGTGTTTGACACGCAGGCCGTCGGGCCCTTGCGCTTGGCGTTGAGCGGCGGGGTTTCCTACGACAGCGACGTGGCGACCTACGGCAATGTCGGTATCACGCCGACGACCGACATCACGGCCGGCCCCGTCGCGCCGGCGCACCTCGCCTATTCCGGCGAGACGACGTTGAGCTTGAAGGCCGAGATCACGGTCGAATTGCCGTGAGGTTCGTCTGACGGACGGTTTGCAGGTGCGGTCAAGTTGTCGTCGCGGCGTGTTACCGCCGCGCCGGCGGCCGTGCTGTCGACCCGACCATCTGCGACCATTTGTTCTTATTTTGTTCTTTACATATGTCATCCGATTTGCGACACTGCTCGGACGATGGGTTCCCGTTTGAAGCGATCTCGTTTGGCCGATGTCCGGTTCTTCCGGGCGTTGGAGAATGCGGCTTCGGTGCAGGTGGCTTGTCGGCGCGCGGGGTATTCGCGGGCGGCGGTTTATCGATGGCGGGCGGAGGATGCCGAGTTTGCGCAGCGCTGGGCGATGGCCGTTGAAATCGCGGCCGACGTGTTGGCGGCGGAGGCTGACCGGCGTGGGCGCGATGGGGTTTTGATCGATGAGGTTTTGGCGCGGAACACGCGCGGGCCGCGACGGTATTCGGACACGCTGTTGCTGGCGCGGTTGAAGGCGGTGAAGCCGGAGCTCTATCGCGAAGCTAAGGCGGTGGTGCCGGCGCGTCGCGCCGATGGGACCGCGCCGCATGTCTTCCACAATGGGGCCTTTACAGTGATTGACTATGCGCAGCTTGCGGTCGACACGCGGCTTCCTTCCGAGACAAATGGCACACGCAAATGAGACAGCTGACCCTTGTCTCGCATCGTGTCCCGGAAATGGCGGAAGCGCGCGGCGAATCCGCCGTTGCGGGCGTGCAAATGAATTGTCTCATGAGACAGGCCGTTGGCACACGTGCGAGTGGCTATGGCGCGGGCGCTTTGTTGAAGCGGATACGGCTCAGCACGCGTTGCTTCGCCGGGTCGATGACGAGAATTTCTTCGGCGGTGGGGCCGGTCAGGCGGACGATGAGGTGGGTGCCGTCCATGCGGGTGTCGGCGACGCTCATGCCGGGGGCAAGGCCTAGGTTCAGTTCGGGGACGTCGCCGGGTTTGAGGGACGCGGTGGTCGTGGCTGCGGCGGCCGGTGCGGCGGCGTCGCCGGTCTTGGGATACAGGGCTTGGCGGACGGCCATCCCGATCATCAGCGCCAGCACGACCAAGATCGCGATGCCAAGGCCGATAACCAGCATCCAAAGGCCGCGATTGGAGGGCGGCGGGTTCTCTTGTACTGCTTCGGTCATGAGCGAACCTTCGGGCGACGGCGAGCGTCGTACACTGACCATCGACGAGAGCCAAGCGGGCGAGCGGCTGGATCGCGTGCTGGCGGCTGCGTGGCCCGATTTGTCGCGCTCGCGGCTGAAACAGTTAATCGAGCAGGGTGCGGTGACGGCAGGGCCGAAGGCGCTCGACGATGCCTCGGCCAAGGTGAAGGCGGGTGTGGCGCTGACGTTGGTGGTGCCGGCCGCGGTCGTGGCGGAGCCGGAGGGGCAGGCCATTCCGCTCAACATCGTTTACGAAGACGCGCAGTTGATCGTGATCGACAAGCAGGCGGGCTTGGTCGTGCATCCGGCGGCGGGCAATCGCGACGGGACGCTGGTCAACGCGCTGATCGCGCATTGCGGCGAGAGCTTGCGCGGGATCGGTGGCGAGCTTCGGCCCGGCATCGTGCACCGGATCGATAAGGATACGACCGGCTTGATGGTGGCAGCGAAGACGGAGAAGGCGCACACGTCGCTTGGCAAGCAATTCGCGGCGCATGCGATCGAGCGCGTCTACAAGGCGCTGACCTGGGGCGTGCCACGGGAGCGTGCGGGGACGATCGATGCGGCGCTCGGGCGCAGTCCGCTGAACCGGCAGAAGATGGCGGTGCTGCGTGCGGGCGGAAAAGAGGCGCGCACTCACTATAAGGTGATCGAGACGCTCGGTTCGACGGCGGCGCTTGTAGAATGCCGGCTGGAGACGGGACGGACGCACCAGGTTCGCGTGCATATGGCGCATATCGGAAATCCGCTGATCGGCGACCCGGTGTACGGGCGGCCACGGACGGTGCCGGGGTTGACGCTACGGTTGAACCGGCAGGCGCTGCACGCGGCGGTGTTAGGGTTTCAGCACCCCACGACCCACAAAACGCTCAGATTCGAGAGTGTGTTGCCGGAAGATTTCACAGAAACTTATCTTGCTCTGAAGGGGTTAGCGGGGGGACGGTCGGGGTCTTAAAACTGCCTCGATCAATACATACATAGTTCCGCTCACGCCCGGGCCGGTCGGTCGGGCGCGTTGGTCTGGCCTCCCGCTTCGGGGCTTGCATGCACGAAGAAATGGGAGCCCACGCAAGGGGTAACGGATATGGCCGCTGGCTATCTGATGCTTTCGCCGGAAGGCGGACTTTCACGGTATTTGGCCGAGATTCGGAATTTTCCGATGCTCGCGCCGGAAGAGGAATACATGCTCGCCAAGCGCTGGCGCGAGCATGAAGACGCGGACGCCGCGCATAAGCTCGTCACCAGCCATTTGCGCCTCGTCGCGAAGATCGCGATGGGCTACCGCGGCTATGGCTTGCCGGTGAACGAGATCGTCTCGGAAGGCAATGTCGGGCTCATGCAAGCGGTGAAGCGCTTCGAGCCGGACAAGGGCTTTCGTCTGGCGACGTATGCGATGTGGTGGATCAAGGCATCGATCCAGGAATACATCCTGCGTTCGTGGAGCCTGGTGAAGATCGGCACGACCGCCGCGCAGAAGAAGCTCTTCTTCAATCTGCGCAAGGCCAAGGGTCAGATCAAAGCGATCGAAGATGGCGATTTGCGTCCTGAGAACGTGAAGCTGATCGCGACGAAGCTCGGCGTTACGGAAGAAGAAGTGATCTCGATGAACCGGCGCTTGGCCGCGCCCGATCATTCGCTGAACGCGCCGCTGCGCGCGGATTCGGAAGGCGAGTGGCAGGATTGGCTGGTCGACGATAGCCCGAGCCAGGAGACGATCCTGGCCGACCGCGAAGAAAAGGACGATCGCAGCGAACTGCTTGCGGAAGGCATGAAGGCCTTGAACGAGCGCGAGCGGCATATCCTGACGGCGCGGCGGTTGAAGGACGAACCGGCGACGCTTGAGGATCTGTCGAAGGAATTCGACATCAGCCGCGAGCGCGTGCGTCAGATCGAGGTGCGGGCGTTCGAAAAGCTGCAACGCGCGATCCGCGAAGCGGCGAAGGCCAACCGCACCGGCGGCGGGCCGGCGGAGAAGGTCGCGAAGGAAAAGGTCGCTGCGCTCCCGGCGCGGTGACTACTTGCGTCGTGCGTGCGCCGTGAGCTTGATCTCGACGAGGCCGTTGTCGGGCACCAGCGCGGCGACGCCTATCGCGGTCCAGGCGGGATAGGGCGCCTTAAAGTACTCATCCTTCACGGCGCGGAACGCATCAAGGTGCTGCGCTTTCGTGCCGTCGAAGTTCGGGCTTGAAAAGACATGGAACGTCTCAAGCTCGGCGACGTCGGCGAAGGTGAGCCCAGCGGCCTGCAGTGAGGCGTCGAGGCTTGCGAATGCGCGGCGCAGTTGAACCTTGAAGGCTTCGGGCGTATGCGCTTCGCCCTTGCGGGGACCTGCGACGACCCCGGAGAGGTAGACCGTGTCACCAGCGCGGCGCACCGGCGCGAAGTGCCACTCTCCGTAGAGAAAGTCGCGTTCGACCGCGTTGGCGATCACGACCTCGCCGCCCGGTGCGGGAATGGTCTGCGGGAACTGGTCGGACGCTGTGGCAGATGAGACGGCGGCAAGAAGGCAGGCGGCAGTAAGGCGCATGGGAAGGCTCCGAAGTTGACTTCGGAGAGATAGTCGAACGCTTGAGCGCGCGTCAGTTCGCGATTGCGTGATCAGCTCGCGAACGGGTCTTTGACGAGGATCGTGTCGTCGCGTTCGGGGCTGGTGGAGAGGATCGCGACCGGGGCGCCGATGAGTTCTTCGACGCGGCGGACGTACTTGATCGCGGCGGCGGGGAGTTGAGCCCAGGAGCGGGCGCCGGCGGTGGAGTCGCTCCAGCCCTCCATCGTCTCATAAATCGGCTTGACGCGCTTTTGGGCGTCGGCCGCGGCGGGCAGATGGTCGATGCGCTTGCCGTCGAGATCGTAGGCGACCACGACTTTGATTTCCTTCAGGCCGTCGAGCACGTCGAGCTTCGTGAAGGCGATGCCGTCGATGCCGCCGGTGATCACGGTCTGGCGCACGAGCACGGCGTCGAGCCAGCCGCAGCGGCGCTTTCTGCCCGTGACGGTGCCGAACTCATGGCCGCGTTCGCCGAGCCTCGCGCCGATCTCGTCGGTGAGTTCGGCTGGGAAGGGGCCTTCGCCGACCCGCGTCGTGTAGGCTTTGCAAATGCCGAGCACATAAGAGATCGCGCGCGGGGCGATGCCGGCGCCGGCGGCGGCTTGACCGGCCACCGTGTTCGACGAGGTGACGAACGGGTAGGTGCCGTGGTCGATGTCGAGCAACGCGCCTTGCGCGCCTTCGAACAGAATGCGGTCGCCGCGCGTGCGGGCTTCGTGCAGATGCTTCCAAACCGGCCCCAGGTACGGGACGACTTTCGGCGCGATCGCTTTGAGTTTGGCGACGAGGTCGGCGGCGTCGATTTCCGTCTTGCCCATGCCGCGGCGGAGCGCGTTGTGGTGCGTGAGCAGGTTCTCGACCTTCGCGGCCAGGGTCGACGGATCGGCGAGATCGATGGCGCGGAGCGCGCGGCGGCCGACCTTGTCTTCATAGGCGGGGCCAATGCCGCGCTTGGTCGTGCCGATCTTGGTGCCCGAGTTCGAGGTCTCGCGGATCGTGTCGAGTTCGCCGTGCAGCGGCAGGATCAGCGGACAGTTCTCGGCGATCAACAGGTTCTCTTTGGTGATCTGGAGGCCTTGGCCCTTCATGCGCTCGATCTCGTCGATCAAAGCCCACGGGTCGACGACGACGCCGTTGCCGATGATCGAGCGCTTGTTCGAACGCGCGATGCCCGACGGCAGCAGGGAGAACTTGTAGGTCTTGCCGTCGATGACGAGCGTGTGGCCGGCGTTGTGGCCGCCCTGGAAGCGCACGACGATGTCGGCGCGCTCGCAGAGCCAGTCGACGATTTTGCCTTTGCCTTCGTCGCCCCACTGAGCGCCGATCACCGCAACGTTGGCCATTAGAACACCAACGCCTTGGCTTGCTTCACAACGGAGATCTTGCGCAGTTCGGCGAGTACGGTTTCCGGCACCGCGCCGTCGACTTCGACCAGGGCGATCGCGTCGCCGCCGGGGCCGGTGCGGCCTAGGTTGAAGCTCGCGATGTTGACCTTGGCGTCGCCCAGAAGCGTGCCGAGCTTGCCGATGAAGCCCGGTTTGTCTTCGTTGGTGACGTAGAGCATGTGCGGGGTGAAGTGCGATTCCATGTCGATGCCCTTCACCTGAATGAGGCGCGGGACACCGTTCGAGAAGACGGTGCCGGCGACTTCGCGGGTCTGCTTTTCGGTCGTCACCTTCAACATCAGATAACCTTCGTAGGCGCCGTGCTGCGTGCGGCGGACTTCGCTGACCTGGATGCCGCGTTCCCTCGCCACGATCGGTGCGTTGACCATGTTGACGTCGGAGAGGTTCGGTTTCAGAAGACCCGCGAGCGCGGCTTGCGTGAGTGCGCGCGTGTTCAGTTCTGCGGCGTGACCTTCGTAGATGATCTCGACCGACTTGATGCTGGTCTCGGTCAGCTGGCCGGCGAAGGCGCCGAGCTTTTCGGCGAGCGTGATCCACGGTTTCATGATGACCGCCTGGTCAGCGGTGATCGAGGGCATGTTGATCGCGTTCGTGATCGCGCCGGTGAGCAGGTAGTCCGACATTTGTTCGGCGACTTGCAAGGCGACATTTTCCTGCGCTTCCGAGGTGGAGGCGCCGAGGTGCGGGGTGGCGACGACTTTGTCGGAACCGAACAGGAGGTTGTCCTTCGCGGGCTCGGTCTCGAAGACGTCAAGCGCCGCACCGGCAACATGGCCGGCGGCAATCGCCTCTTTCAACGCGGCTTCGTCGATCAAGCCGCCGCGGGCGCAGTTGATGATGCGCACGCCCTTTTTTGTCTTGGCGAGCGACTTGGCGTCCAGGATGTTGCGGGTCTTGTCGGTGAGCGGCGTGTGCAACGTGATGAAGTCGGCGCGGGTCAGCAGCTCGTCGAGTTCGACCTTTTCGACGCCCAGCGTTTCGGCGCGCTCGGCGCTGAGATACGGGTCGAAGGCCGCGACCTTCATGCGCAGGCCCTTGGCGCGCTCGGCGACGATGGTGCCGATGTTGCCGCAGCCGATGATGCCCAGCACCTTGCCGGTGAGCTCGACGCCCATGAAGCGGTTCTTTTCCCACTTGCCGGCGTGGGTCGAGGCGTTCGCCGCCGGGATCTCGCGGGCGAGCGCGAACATGAGCGCGATCGCGTGCTCGGCGGTGGTGATCGAGTTGCCGTGTGGCGTATTCATCACGATGATGCCGCGCGCGGTGGAAGCCGGGATGTCGACATTGTCCACGCCGATACCGGCGCGGCCGATGACCTTCAGATGCGTCGCGGCGGTCAAGAGATCGGCGGTGACTTTGGTTGCGGAGCGAATCGCAAGACCGTCGTAGCGGCCGATGATCGATTTAAGTTCTTCTTTGGTGAGCCCGGGCTTCACATCGACGTCGACGCCACGGTCTTTGAAGATTTGCACGGCGGCGGGGGACAGCTGATCGGAGATCAGGACTTTGGGCATGGGAGTGCTCCTTTGACTTCCCCCCTCCACCTCGCTTCGCTCGGTTCCTCCCCCACAAGCGGGGGAGGAAACCGGAGCCAACTTTTCCGCCCCCGCTTGCGGGGGAGGTGGCGGAGCGTAGCGACGCCGGAGGGGGGTGAGTGGTTGTGTTATGCAGCTTTAACTTGGTTCCAGGCCCAATCGAGCCAGGGCAGTAGCGCTTTGACGTCGGCGTTTTCGACGGTGGCGCCGCACCAAATGCGCAGGCCCGGTGGGGCGTCGCGATAGGCTGCGATGTCGAAGGCCACGCCTTCCTTGTCGAGGAGGTCGGCGATCTTTTTCGCAGCCGCGGCTTGGCCGTCCGCATCCTTGGCGGTGAACCATGGGTCGACGATCTTTAGGCACACCGACGTGTTCGAGCGCGTCCTTGGGTCCCTCGCGAGGAAGTCGGCCCAACCGGCGGTCTTTGTCCAACGGTCGATGACGTGCAGGTTTTCGTCGGCGCGTGCCATCAGGCCCTTCAAGCCGCCGACGCTTTCGGCCCAGGTCAACGCGTCGAGGTAGTCCTCGACGCAGAGCATCGAGGGCGTGTTGATCGTCTCGCCCTTAAAGATACCTTCATTGAGCTTGCCGTCTTTCGTCATGCGAAAGAGCTTCGGCAGCGGCCACACGGGCTTGTAGCTTTCGAGGCGGGCGACGGCGCGTGGTGAGAGCACCAGCATGCCGTGTGCGGCTTCGCCGCCGAGCGCCTTCTGCCAAGAGAACGTCGTGACGTCGAGCTTGCCCCACGGAAGGTCTTGCGCGAACGCGGCGGACGTCGCGTCGCAGAACGTGATGCCTTCGCGGGTGTCGGAGATCCAATCGCCGTTCGGCGCGCGGACGCCGGAGGTCGTACCGTTCCAGGTGAAGATCACGTCGTGCGCCGGGTTCACGTCGGCAAGGTTCGGCAAGTCGCCGTAGCCGGCTTTCAGAACGCGCACGTTCGGCAGTTTCAGCTGCTTCGTGATGTCGGTCGCCCAATCGTTGCCGAAGCTCTCCCAGACGAGAACGTCGACGGGCTTGGGTCCCAGCATCGACCACATCGCCATCTCGACCGCGCCGGTGTCGGACGCTGGGACGATACCGATGCGGTAGTCGGCGGGAATCCCTAGGACCTTGCGCGTGCGTTCGATCGCTTGTTCGAGCTTGGCTTTGCCAGGCTTTGAACGATGCGAGCGTCCGACGAGGGCGTGGTTGAGGGCTTGGGGGGTCCAGCCAGGGCGCTTTGCACAGGGGCCAGAGGAAAAGTGCGGCCGGGTCGGCCGTTCGGCAGGCTTAATCATGTCGTTCCATTCCTCTCAGAATGGGCGCATCCCGTTGGGGGGACGTGTCCCGCGCGTCCTATGGCGCGATTCAGGGACTCGCGTCAATCGAATTCGCAGTCGCAGCATTCAACTAGGGTGCCGTGGATTATGAACGGTGGACAACGGCTCAGTGTGTGACGGCGGTTTCTTAGGGACGTCACGGGCATGCCTTAAGTTCCCCGCATCCGAAAGGACCTTGAAATTTTAGATGGATAGGAGAGCAACCATGCGCTTCACAGCGCTCATCGTCGCGGTCGCGGCGATATTCGCGCAGTCGGCACTCGCCGCGGGCTATGGCGAATTCACAGGCAATTGGCGAAATGACGATGCGGGCACGCGCGATATCACGCGCGTGCGCGTGACGGCCGGCGGCGGCGGTCTTACCGTTCGCGTTTGGGGACAGTGTCACCCGACAGACTGCGACTGGGGAACGACGAACGCCACGGCGTATTCGTTTAGTCCGGCCGCAAATCCGGCGGTGAGTGCGACGGACTTGGTCGCAGTCTTCAATCCAGGCTTTGCGCAAACCACGTTGGTTCTGACCGACCGGCCAGGCGACCGCTTGTCCTATGCGATCTTCACACGCTTCACCGACAGCTCGGGCCGGCGTCCGTATGTGGCGCGCGGCACACTGCGCAAACAGTTCGGTGGATGGCCGGGTTGGCCGCCGGGCGGTGGCGGTTGGCCTCCGGGAGGACCGGGCGGACCAGGCGGACCTGGTGGTCCCGGTTGGCCCCCCGGTGGTCCGGGCGGACCCGGAGGTCCTGGTGGGCCCGGCGGCCCCGGCGGACCAGGTGCTACCGGCATCACGATCTACGAGCACGTGAACTATGACGGCGCGAGCCAGTTCATCAATAGCGACACGCCAAACCTCGTTCCGATCGGCTGGAACGATGTCGTGTCGAGCTTGCGTGTTAGCGGCCCAGGCGCATGGGAAGTGTGTGAGCACACGAACTATGCCGGTCGGTGCCGTGTCGTCAGCGGCGATGTGCCGAACCTCGTTCCCGGTGGATGGAACGATATGATCTCGTCTGTGCGCCGTTACGTTGGCGGTCCAGGCGGACCTGGCGGCCCCGGTGGTCCGGGCGGTGGCGGTGCGGTAACGCACTCGACTGGTCCGTTGTCGGTACCGCAGACCTACACATTCGATCTCGACGAAGGTGGGGTTGGTAACGCGGCGGCCGCCGATATGTGGTTCGAAGCCGTGACGGCGTGGGAGATGTATCTGGTGCCGCGCAACGGCGCTCGGATGTGGCTTGGCGACGGATCGAACCGCGGATACGCGGGCTGCTCCAGCGGCGGGCCATACAGCCCGGCGCGGGTCGCGCTCGAGTCGTTCCCCGTCGGAACTTATGTCTGTGTGCGGACGAACCAAGGCCGCTACAGCCAGTTCCGCGTGAACGCCATTCTGCCGGGTCCAGGTGGTACGAAAACCTTGTCGCTTGGCTATACGACCTGGGAATAGCGTCTAGTTCTTGAGTACCGGATTGAGCCAGCCGTGTTCCGCACGGCTGGCTTTTTTGCGCCACCTTCACGATGCCAAGCAGATCCGCGCGCTTGCGCATAAGGCCTAACCCGGATCGATCACGTATGTTTCGCGGCTAACGACGGCGCGCGTTGGGCCCTGCGTGCGGGCGACTTCGACGTGGCGGCGAGAGCCTTCGTCGTGACTTGCGATGCTTAGGTCGCAAGTCGGGATGGGTGCTGCGGTGTGTAGACTGCCGTGGAGAGTTTCGCCTTCGACGTGGAAGTGGAGCGCGACGTTGCACTTGTGTGCGTTCGTCCAGCGGACGTCTTTGAAGCCCCAGACGATGGCGGCATCGAGGCCGAGCGGCGTAAAGCGGGTGTCTTCGGTGTAAAGGTCGCGGCTGTGCGGGTGGCGTTCGACGATGCGCATGCCGGTGCGCAGGCCCAGTTCGTAGAGCAGGCTTGCGACTTGGCAGAGGCCGCCGCCGATGTCGGCGCTGAGGCGGTCGTTGATGATCGCGCGGCCGGTTCGGAAGCCGTGCGCTTCGGTCGGGCGTCCGATGACGCGCCAGAAGGAGACGGTGGCGCAGGGCGGAATCTCGAGACCGTTTAGCGTGTGGGCGGCGAGCGTCAGATTGTGGAGTTTGCCTTCGAAGTGCGCGGTGTGACGGATCGGCTGGGCGACGGCGACGACCTCCGCGAGGTTTGTGGGATCGGTGCGGGTGTCGGCGAAGCTGGTGCGGCTGACAAGGTCCGCGGCTGTGCGGCGTGCGACAGCGACGGCGAGGCGGAGTTGCATCGGCGCGAGCTTGCGAACGACTTGGCGGAGCGTGCTCATGGCTTTGCGAAGCCGGCGACCAAATAGGACGAGAGCGACGGCAGGCGTTGCGCCAAGCACGCGTCGAGATGGGCGAGCGGCTGGCGGGCGCGATCGGGCAAGCGGTGAATGGGCAGCAGCAAGAGGCCGGTCATCCGCGACGGCGTGAAGCCTGTGGCGCGGGCGATGTCTTCGAAGGCGCGTCGTGTCAGCGCCGTTTGTGCGTGCCAGGCATCCTTCGTTTTGTGTCGACCCGTCAGCCGGCGGCGGGTTTTCGAGGCGATATCGGCGATGAACAAGCCGCCGGGGCGGAGCACGCGAAACGACTCGGCGAAGATTGCGCCTATCGCTTCGACTTCCAGATGCATCAGCAAATGAAACGCGAACACAGCGTCAAAAGACGCGGGCGGGAATGGTAGCCGCTCGGCGTCAGCGGCGACGAAGCGCGTGGCGTGGTTGCGCGTGCGCGCGATGGCGAGGCTTGGCTTGCTGGCGTCGGTTGCGATTGCCGCGAAGGCGGACAGGCGGCCGGTGCCGCTGCCGAGCTCGAGCGTGTGTTTGGGATCGCTAGGCAGCCAGGCGCGGAGGATTTGTTTTTCGCACGCGTCGACGAAGCGGCCGTAGCTGTTGGCGAAGCGGGCTTCGTCGTAGTGGGGCGCGAGACTGTCGTAGTAGTCGACGATCTCGCGCCTCATCGTCGGTGCCGTTCGTTAGAACGGCAGGATGTCGCGTTCGCGGGTGTAGCTCAGGTAGCCCGCGTTGACGCCGGCGCGGATGCCGACGCCGGTGCGCATGGGGGCAAGCGAGATGCGGCCCGAGCGTTGATAGTTCACGCCGATGCCGGCGATGAAGTAGTATGTGCCTTCGACGCCGGGGAAGCGTTGGTAGATCTCTTCCTGGCGGCGGATTTGATAAACCAGCGTAAAGCACTTCGAGGCGTTCGCGCCGACGTCGAAGCCGATCGACGGACCTTGCCAATAGACGCGCAGGTTCTTGAACGCCTTTCTGTGCATCATGCCCTTGCCGTAGCGCAGGCCGACCACGAAGGCGCCTGAGCCTTCTTCGCCGGTGATGTAAGCGTTCGGACGTCCGAGGTCCGCGAAGATGCGCTCAACGGCTTGGGCGACGGCAGCGGTCGTCATGCCGAAGAAGTCGGAGGCGATCTGCACGATCTCGTTCTTCGAATAGGTGTCGTCGGCACTGGCCGTTTCATTCAAGAGCGCCATGGCGGCGGTGAGCGACATGGCGCCGCCCGTTCCCTTGATTAGTGCTTCGCGACGGCTGAGTTTCTTCTCGGTCATGGTGGTTCTCCGGTACTTTTCAAGCCCCTTGCAGGGGATACTAGCCTCGCCATATGACATTTGCGAAGCGGGGTGCCAAGGCGCTGATTTGTGAGCTTCGCTATGATTCCGTCTGATTCGCAAGGGCGGGCACGGAACCGCCTCGGGACAAAGTCGAGAGGGGTCCAGGAATGTTCCAAGATTTCGGTACGATGTTCATTTTCGCCGTTCTGGTTGCGGCGGTCATTGTCATTTTTCGAGCCATCAAGTTCGTGCCGCAAGGCTACGAATGGACCGTCGAAACGTTCGGGCGTTATACGCGAACGTTGAAGCCCGGTCTTGGGCTCATCAATCCGCTGACGGAACGCGTCGGGCGGCGGATGTCGATGATGGAAACCGTGCTCGACATTCCGAGCCAAGAGGTCATCACCAAGGACAACGCGCAAGTTACGGCGGATGCGATCGCCTTCATCCAGGTGGTCGACGCGGCGCGCGCGGCGTACGAGGTGCAGAACCTCAATTTGGCGATCGCGAACTTGGCACTGACCAACGTGCGTACGGTGATCGGCTCGATGGACCTCGACGAGGTGCTGTCGAAGCGCGACGATATCAACCAGAAGCTCCTGCGCGTGATCGACGCGGCGACGCAGCCGTGGGGCGTGAAGGCGACGCGCATCGAGATCAAGGACCTCTCGCCGCCGTCCGACATTACCGAATCGATGGCGCGGCAGATGAAGGCCGAGCGCGAACGGCGTGCCGAGGTTCTGACCGCCGACGGTCAGAAGCAGGCGGCCATTCTGCGGGCCGAAGGCTCGAAGCAGGCAGCGATCCTTGAAGCCGAAGGCCGGCGCGAGGCGGCGTTCCGGGACGCTGAGGCGCGCGAACGTTCGGCCGAAGCCGAAGCGAAGGCGACGACGCTGGTTTCGGAAGCGATCGGGAAGGGCGACGTGCAGGCGATCAACTACTTCCTCGGTCAAAAATATGTCGAGGCGTTCAAGGAGTTGGCGATGGCGCCGAACCAGAAGTTTGTCGTACTGCCTATGGAGACGGCGGGCTTGCTGGGTTCGATTGCTGGTATCGGCGAGCTTGCGAAGCTCGCCGGCGAGAAGGGTGCCGCCGCTGCCGCGCAGCGCGGCTCCGTGCCGCCCGCGCGCTAGAGGGGACGCGAAACATGGAAATGACTTGGTTGCTTGACGTCGGACCGTTCCACTGGCTGGCGCTTGCCGCGGTGCTGATCGGGATCGAGATGATCATGCCGACGCAGTATTTGATTTGGCCGGGCATTGCGGCGGCGGTCGTGGGACTGATGGCGTTCGCTCTCGATGTCGGTTGGGCGGTGCAGCTCGGCGTGTTTGCGGTGCTCTCGATCGGGCTCGTGATCGCCTCGCACTACTACCTGCCGAAGCCTGCACCCAGCGACCGGTCGACGCTCAATCAGCGAACGGATCAGTTGGTGGGCCGCGTTGCGACCGTTGCCGAAGATTTTCACCATGGGCAAGGTGCCGTGACGCTGGGCGACACGCGCTGGTCGGCGGAGGCTACCGACGGCAGCGACTTCGCAGCCGGCACGAAGGTAAAGGTCGTGGCTGCGGAGTCGACGTTGCTGAAGGTTGCAATGGCCTAACGGCCCCAGGCGACGAAGCTCTGGTTTAGGAATTTCTCGGCGGCGTTGCCGTAGGTGAGCGGGGTTTTGCCGTCGAGGCGCGTGACGCGGCCGCCGGCGGCGAGCAACACGGCGTGACCGGCGGCGGTGTCCCATTCCATCGTCGCGCCGTGGCGCGGGTAGATGTCGGCTTCGCCGGCGGCGATCACGCAGAACTTCAGCGATGAACCGGCGGCGACGATTTCCTTGATCGGGTAGTGCGTCAGGTATTCGTCGGTCAGGCGGTCGCGGTGGCTACGGCTGGCGATGGCGACCATGCCGTCCGCTGGGGTGGGGCGGGTTGCGATTGCGGTGACATGTTTCGTGTCGGTCTTTTCTTCGAACGCCTTGGTGCCGCTGCCCCAGAAGAGCCGGTGAACGGCGGGGGCCAAGACGACGCCCGCAGTCGGACGGCCGTGCTCGATCAAGGCGATGTTGACCGTGAACTCGCCGTTCCGGTTTAGGAATTCTTTCGTTCCGTCGAGCGGGTCGACAAGGAAGAAGACGCCGCCGCTGACGTTGGGAAGGGAGCCCGCCGCCGCGCTTTCTTCGGCGACGACGGGGATTTCGGCTGCCGCGTCATACAGGCGGGCGATGATGAGTTTCTCGGCCTCTTCGTCCGCCACGGTGACCGGGGACTTATCCGCCTTGTCGCGGCGCGTCACTTCGCCCGCATAGTGGTGCATAATCAGCGCACCCGCCTCGCGGGCAATCGCAACCATCGATGCGAGCAAGGTTGCGCGGAATTCGTCTGTCAGGGGTTTCACGCCTTGTGCTCCGACGGGTCGACGCGCTTTAGAACGGCATATCGCAGGTTGATCAAGCGCTTTCCTGCGTTCTCGAAGTTGACCGTGACGCGTTCGCCGACGACCGATTGCACTTGGCCCAATCCCCAGTCTTGCGCGCCCGATAGCATGACATATTGGCCGGGTTCGAGTTCACTGCCGATCGGTTCGTGCTTTGTCATGGCGACTTTCGTTGCTCGGCTTAAGGCAATTTTAAGCGGAATTTTGTTGGTTTAGGTTGATGGAACAGCTCGCTTCAGAATACTTGTCACTCGTCCCGCCGCCAACACCGGACGCGCACGTGAAAACTCCTACCGCCGCTCCGCATGAGCTCGAACTCGGCGCCTTGCTGGTTTCGCGCGTCTGCCACGATTTGATCAGTCCGGTTGCTGCAATCTCGAACGGCCTTGAAATCTTGGCGGACGAGCAGGACGCCGAAATGCGCGCACACGCGATGCGGCTGATCGAACACAGCGTCGGTCAGGCCAAGGCGCGGCTGTTGTTTGCGCGGCTTGCGTTCGGCGCGATGGGGTCGGCCGGCGCGGAGATCGACTTGCGCGAAGTGGGGCAGGTTGCGACCGAGTTCTTCAAGACCGGCAAGGCCAAGCTCGATTGGCAGGCGCCCGCGATTTCGGTCGACAAGGAAATCATCCGCGTGATGCTGAATGTTGCGGCGATGGGCGCGGATTGCATCCCGCGTGGCGGCATTCTGACCGTGCGCGCCGAGCAAGGAAAAAATTCTTTTACGGCGGCGATCATCGCCAAGGGGCCGCGCGCGAACTTGGCGCTCGACATCAAGGAAGGGCTCGCGCTTGCGATTCCGCCTGAAGATCTGACCGGCCGGACGATCGCACCGTTCGTGACCGCGCTGCTCGCCCGAAAGATCGGCGGCGAGATCAACTACACGGTCGATACCGAGCTCGTTCGCTTCGACCTGACTTTCGAACGGCGCTGATTGCCGTTATTGGCAAGAGATTCCTACGCTTGCGATTAACTTCGCCTTAGGTGCCGCGCGTCACGTTGAGACTGGTTTCGGTCCAGTCAGCGGTGAGCTTCAACGTGCGTCAGATCCTCCTTGCGGGTGCGAGTTTTCTTATCTGTGTTGGTGTGCCGGCTGCGGACGAAGCAGAGGCAACCCCGGCGATCAATCTGCAACTCGCGTACAACGCCGATGCTTGGCAGGTGTTCGACGGCGGGCTCGATCGCGGTGGCGCGTATCTCGACCTGATCGACGCGCAGCTCAGCGTCGATCTCGACAAGACGTTGGGTTGGGGCGGGGCGCAGTTCTTTCTCTATGGGATCTACACGAACGGCAACAGCATCGGCGAGAAAGCCGGCGATCTGAACGGCGTCTCGAATATCGAGACCGGGGTCGAGGCGGTCCGCGTCGTGGAAGCGTGGGTCGATCAGACGTTTGCGGACGGGCACGGGTCGTTGCGTGGGGGTCTCTATGACGTCGCAAGCGAGTTCGATGCCGGCGAAGTGCGCGCCTTGTTTCTGAACTCGGCGCAGGGCAGCGGCACGGATTTCTCTCAGTCGGGGCTCAATGGACCGTCGATGTGGTGGGTGACGAGTGCGGCCGTGCGTTTGAACTGGGCGTTTGAGGACGGTGTCTATGCCCGCGCTGTCGTGGCGGACGGCGTTTCAGGGGATCTGGAGCATCCGAAGCGCACCGCGATCGACTTCGACGACGGCGATGGCGCGCTCATCGCGGCTGAAGCGGGGATCGCGCGCGAGGGGCGGTTATGGTCGATTGGCTTGTGGGCCTACACGGAAACGGTCGCCGATCTCGATGCACTGTCGACCCGCACACACCACAATCGCGGCGCTTACGTCGCCTTGGAAGAAGCGCTGTGGGCGCGGGATGAGATTGGGTTTGATCTGTCGGGATCGTTGCGGCTCGGCGTGGCGAACGACGACGTGAACTCTGTGTCGTCGTTCTTCGGCGCGAGCCTTGTGGGCACCGGCGTCGTTGCAGCGCGACCGGACGATCAGCTTGGGCTTGCGGTTGCGGTCGCCGAGATCGGCAGCAAGGGGCGTCAGCTGATTGCGGATGCGGGCGGCGATCCCGCCAATCGCGAGATCAACATCGAGCTCACCTACTACGCCGATATCACGGAGTGGCTTTCGCTCCAGCCGGATCTGCAATGGGTTATCGCGCCGGGCGGCGACGGAGCCGTGGACGATGCGTTCGTCGCCGGCTTGCGGCTACAGTTGAAGAACAATTGGAGCGTCGACTGAGTTTACGACGCCAGCTTGCGGCAGAGTTCTTTCTGGCGCGCCACGCGATTGCGATCCATGTCGCGGCCGCGCTGAATGTGGCGGGGCCCTTTGGCCGCTTCGCTCAGACAATCCGCTAGGAGTTCGGACTTCGATCCCGTGGCGGCGCTCAGCTGCGTGCAGATCGAGCTCATCCGAGCGCGGTGGTCTTCGATCATCGCGCGGAGTGAAGGTTCGAGACGCCATGCCGCTTCGTGGCTCGTTTCGGCGACATGCTTGCAAGCGGCAACCGGCGGTGCTTCGGCCGCGGACGCGGCGGGCGTGAGCGTCAGTACAATCATGAGCGCGGCGCACATCAATCTGGCCATAGCACGTTCACCTTCTCAATTGTTGTCTCGAACCGGCACGGTTGGGCACCGCGCCGCCGCACTTGATTCGAGTTGCTGCATTGAGCGTGCCGAGACCACGGCGTGCCACAACCGGCAGCATTAACACTGCGTTAAGGAGCCGGACATACCCATAGATCAGCCGGTGATCCGGTCGATTCGGGACTGTTCGTTGAGGTGGTTGTCCAGCGTGTTCGGCGGTTTTTCCGCCCGAACCTGACCTCGGCGCGCAAGTACGGACCTGAGCCAACAAGGAAGAACAAATTGCTCCGGAGGCAGAGATGCAGACAACGCAGAATTTGATGAACTTGGACCGCGAGGGACGACTGCGGTTCATGCGAGTCACAGAACGGACCGGTCCCGCACTGCGGGAGTTTTGGAAAGTTCTCGAGCCGAAATTGCCGGAAGTGCTTGACGCTTTTTACACGCATATCGTCGCCGTGCCGCAGCTCGCAAGCATGGCCGGCAATCAGATTCCGCGTCTGAAAGGCGCGCAGGGCGCGCATTGGCAAAGGCTGTTCTCAGGAACATTTGACGAAAGCTACATGCAGGGCGTGCGCACGATCGGGTTGACGCACAGCCGTATCGGTCTCGATCCGCGCTGGTACATCGGCGGCTATCTGCTGGTTCTCAACCGGTTGGTGGGGATTGCCACGGCTCAGTATCGCGACCCGAAGCGGAGCGCCGAGATGATCGGCGCGATCAATACGGCCGTCTTGATGGACATGGAGCTCGCGATCTCGGTCTATCAGGAAGCGATGATGTTGGAGCGGCAGAAGCGGCAGCAGGTGCTGGAGACGGCAATCAACGAATTCGACGCGGTGATGAAAGAGGTCGTGCAGACGGTCGGCGCTGCGGCGAAGGGCGTGCACGGACAGTCACAGGCGATGTCCGCGACGGCCGAGCAAACCACGCGGCAGTCGAGCGCGGTCGCGGCGTCTGCCGAAGAGGCTTCGGCGAACGTGCAGACGGTGGCTGCGGCCAGCGAAGAGCTGTCGGCCTCGATCGCGGAGATTGCGCGGCAGATGTCGGAAACGATGAAGGCGGGGCAGGTCGGCGTCGAAGAGGCCGGCCGAGCCGACTCCAAGGTGCGTGGGCTTGCGGAGGCGGCGCAGAAAATCGGCGACGTCGTCAAGCTGATCAGCGATATCGCTTCGCAGACCAACCTTCTAGCGCTCAACGCCACGATCGAGGCGGCGCGCGCAGGCGAGGCAGGCAAAGGCTTTGCCGTGGTGGCGTCGGAAGTGAAGAACCTGGCCAATCAAACGGCGCGCGCGACGGAAGACATCGGCAAGCTTGTCGGTGCGATCCAGGGGGCAACGTCGGATACCGTCGGTGCGATCCAGCAAATCGGCAAGACAATCGGGAAGATCAGCGAGATCTCGACCGCGGTCGCTTCGGCCGTGGACGAGCAGCGCGCGGCGACGCAAGAAATTGCGCGCAACGTTCAGGAGGCCGCGAAGGGCACGCAGGAGGTTTCGTCCAACATCGCCGGCGTCAGTCAGGCGGCATCGGCGACCGGTTCGGCGGCGACGCAATTGCTGACCACCTCGGACGAATTGACAAGGCAGTCAGATGTGCTTGGGCAACAGGTGCAAACATTTCTCGAGAAGGCGCGCGCCGCCTAACCGGCGCGCCCTCAATTAAGTCTTTGTCAATCATGAACCGCCAGAAGTCAGTCTAACGAGTTGTTCCGCCGCGGATGCGGCACACAAAGAGGTCCAGTGGAGGCACTATGAATTTCGGTCTGAAGCGATTTGACGAAGCCAAGGCGACGGTCGACGCCTTTTCCCGGTCCCAAGCGATGATCGAATTCAAGACCGATGGGACCATCCTGACCGCGAACGAGAACTTCCTCGGCGCCATGGGCTATAGCTTGGACGAGATCAGGGGGCAGCATCACGGTATGTTCGTCGAGCCGACCTACCGGTCGTCAAGCGAGTACCGGGAATTCTGGCAAAAGCTTGGCCGGGGCGAATTTCAGGCGGCCGAGTTCAAGCGCGTTGCGAAGGGCGGGCGCGAGGTGTGGATCCAAGCATCGTACAATCCGGTGTTTGGAACCGACGGCAAGGTCTGCAAGGTGGTCAAGATTGCGACCGACACGACCAAAGCGAAGCTGGTTTTTGCGGATCTGAGCGGGCAGGTCTCGGCCATCGGGAAGTCGCAGGCGGTCATCGAATTCGACCTTGACGGCACGATCATCACGGCCAACCCGAACTTCCTTGGCGCGGTCGGATACAGCCTCGACGAGGTCAAGGGGCGCCACCACAGTATGTTTGTCGAGACGTCCCTCAAGAACTCGCCCGACTATGCGGAATTCTGGCGCAAGCTCGGCCGCGGGGAATATCAGGCGGCGCAATACAAGCGCTTGGCCAAGGGCGGGCGCGAGATTTGGATTCAGGGGTCGTACAACCCGATTTTCGACATGAACGGCAAGCCGTTCAAAGTCGTTAAGTTTGCGACCGACATCACCGCCCAGATCGAGCTTTTGGCGAATGTCCGCAAGCTTATCGACGAGAATGTCGGCGCGATCGACGGCGCGGTGCGCAGCGCCGAGGTGCAGGCCACGAGCGCCGCGAGCGCGGCCACGCAGTCGTCTGCCAACGTGAACAGTGTGGCGGCCGGCGCAGAGGAAATGAGCGCGTCCATTCGCGAGATCAGCGAAAGCATGAACAAGTCGCTGACGGCCGTGACGGGCGCGGTGACGCATACGACGGACGCCGACAAGGCGGCACAGAAGCTGGGCGAAGCGTCGAAGTCGATGGGCGCGATCGTCAATATCATTCAAGACATTGCCAGTCAGATCAACCTGCTGGCACTGAACGCAACGATCGAGTCGGCGCGAGCCGGCGACGCGGGCCGCGGGTTTGCGGTCGTCGCGAACGAGATCAAGAACTTGGCGCGGCAAGCGAGCGACGCAACCGATCAAATCAACAAGGAAATCACGAACGTCCAGAACGTGTCGGGCGATGTGATCAGCGCGCTTAGCCTGATCCAGCAAGCTGTTTCGCAAGTGAAGGACTTCGTTGCCGGGACCGCCGGCGCGGTCCAGGAGCAGGACGCCGTCACGCGGGAGATTTCGTCGAACATGCAAAGCGCGGCGACCGCCGTGACGAGCATCGCGACGAACATCAACGACATCAGCGAAGCGATCAAAGTGGCGAACACAGCAACCGCGACCACCAAACAGGCGGCGCTAGCGCTCGCGAAATAAGGCCGAAACGACTGGGGCATTGAGCACGAAGAAGAAACCCGGGTGAACAATGCCTAAGAACCTCAGCACCGACGACTTTGGAGTTCGCTCCTTCCATGGATGATCTGCTAAAAGACTTTTTGACGGAGTCGGGCGAGAGCCTGACCGTCGTGGATGCCGAGCTGGTGAAGCTCGAGAGCGATCCGAACAACAAGGACGTTCTGCAAAAGATCTTCCGGCTTGTTCACACGATCAAGGGTACCTGCGGTTTCATCGGTCTACCGCGACTCGAAAAGGTTGCCCACCACTCGGAGAATGTACTGGGAAAATTCCGGGACGGCGTCATTCAAGTGACGCCGGACGCGGTTACGCTGATCTTGGAGTCGCTCGACCGAATTAAGGAAATCCTGGTTCAGATCGAGCAGACGCAGAGCGAACCGCAAGGCGACGACAGCGACCTGTTGGCGCGGCTGGAGCTCGCCTCGGAAGGCAAGCTGGGGCAGGGCGACGGCGGTTCGGCGGTTGCGCGCGCGGCACAAGATGCAGAGGCGACCGGGGCGTCGGCAGGGGAGCTAAGCGAGGAGCACGCTGCAGCGCCGCAGCCTGCGGCGAGCGATAAGGCGAAGAGCGCGCAAGGCGGCGGCAAGGCCGGCGGGGCTTCGATCGCCGACCAGTCCATTCGCGTCAACGTGGACGTTATCGAGCAGTTGATCGTCATGGTCAGCGAACTCGTGCTGACGCGCAATCAGTTGCTTGAGATGGTGCGCCATCTGAACGACAGCGAATTCAAGGTGCCGCTTCAGCGGCTCTCGAACGTCACGGCCGATCTGCAAGAAAGCGTGATGAAGACGCGCATGCAGCCGATCGGCAATGCGTGGGCGAAGCTGCCGCGCATCGTGCGCGATCTTGCCAACGAATTGGGCAAGAAGATCGACCTGCAGATGATCGGCGCCGAGACCGAGCTCGACCGGCAGGTGCTGGAGCTGATCAAGGATCCGCTCACGCACATGATCCGCAATTCAGGCGACCACGGGCTCGAGACGCCGGCGGAGCGGCGCGCGGCGGGCAAGGTCGAGACCGGTACGATCAAGCTCAGCGCCTATCACGAAGGCGGACACATCATCGTCGAGATCTCCGACGACGGGCGCGGTCTGCCGACCGATAAGATTAAGGCGAAGGCGCTGGCGAACGGGATTGTTACGGAAGCCGAACTGGCGCGCATGAGCGAGGCGCAGGTTCATCGCTTTATCTTCCACGCCGGTCTGTCGACGGCGACTAAGGTCACAAACGTGTCCGGCCGCGGTGTCGGCATGGATGTCGTGCGTTCGAACATCGAGTTGATCGGCGGCTCGATCGATCTGAAGTCGGTGCAGGGCCAGGGCTCCACCTTCACCATCAAGATTCCGCTTACGATGGCGATCGTGTCCGCGCTGATCGTGGGCGTGCACGACATGCGCTTTGCCATCCCGCAGCTGTGCGTCATGGAATTGGTGCGCGCCGTTGAGGGTACGGACACGAAGATCGAGCGGATCAACAACACGCCGGTCCTGAGACTGCGCGACCGATTGCTGCCGTTGGTGCAGTTGGCCGAGGTTCTGAAACTACCGCAGCGCGAGAAGACCGCAGGCGGCGAGGCGCATATCGTGGTGGCGCAGGCTGCCGGCCGGACGTTCGGTATCGTCGTCGACACGGTGTTCGACACCGGTGAAATCGTCGTGAAGCCGGTCAGCCCGATCCTCAAGGAAATCCCGATGTACTCGGGAAACACGATCCTTGGCGACGGCAGCGTGATCATGATCCTGGACCCGAACGGCGTGGCGGCTGCGGTGTCGGGCGAAGCGGCGGCGCGCAGCGCTGCGGAAGAAGCGTCGCATGCCGTGGTCGGGTCGCGCGAGCCGAAGCAGGCGTTGTTGCTGTTCCGTGCGGGGTCGGACGAGCCGAAGGCCGTGCCGCTCGCCGCGGTCACGCGCTTGGAGGTGGTCGATGCCACCAAGATCGAGCGTTCGAACGGCCGGGCGGTGCTGCAGTATCGCGGTGCCTTGATGCCGATCATCACCTCGCTCGTGTCCGATCTGCGACACGAGGGGATGCAGCCGGTGCTCGTGTTCTCGGACGGCGAGCGTGCGGTTGGTCTTGCGGTCGATGAAATTCTGGACATCGTGGATGCGACGCTGAAAGTCGAACTGACGGCGGGTCAGTCGGGGCTCGTTGGCAGCGCGGTGGTGCGCGACAAGGCGACCGATGTCGTCGATATCTCGTATCACGTGAGCGACGCGTTCCAGTCGTGGTTCTCACGGCGGGCGCCGGTGGTTGCGCGCCGGCAAGTGCTCCTGGTCGACGACAGCCCATTCTTCCGCACGATGATGGCGCCGTTGCTCGCGTCGGCGGGCTACGAGGTGACGGAGGCGGCGTCGGCCGAAGTTGCGCTCAAGCTGAAGGACGAAGGACGGACGTTCGACATCATCATCAGCGACATTCAGATGCCGGGCATGGACGGGCGCGCGTTCGCGACGGCGGTCAAGAACGACAAGCAGTGGCAGACGACCCCGGTCGTTGGGCTGGCCTCGGACAACGACGGCGACGAGCAAAGTCCTTTTGATGCCTTGGCACGCAAGTTCGACCGCGAGGGATTGATGTCGGCCATTGAGATGCATATCGGCAACGAGGCACGTGCGGCATGAGCAGGGAATCGACCAGCGACTTTGTGACGTTCGAGATCGGGGAGCAGCTCTTCGGCGTGCCGATCGACGAGGTGCAGGATGTGTTCAGCCCGAAGTCGTTGACACCCGTGCCGTTGGCGCATCCTGACGTCGCCGGCGTGCTGAATTTGCGTGGCCGCATTGTCACGATGATCGATTGCCGGCAGCATTTGGGTATGCCCCGCGGGGCGGCGCAAAACCTCATGGCGGTCGGGGTGGAGCGGGGCGGGGAGTCCTATGGACTTCTGATCGACAAGATCGGAGATGTTCTCTCGCTGGGCCCCGCGACGTTCGAGCCGAACCCGGTCAATCTCGATCCGCGTTGGCGGGCGGTGTCGAAAGGCGTCTATCGTTTGGACCGCAAGCTCTTGATCGTCCTCAATATCTCGACGATCCTGGACTTCGGAAAGCGCGAAGCGGCTTAAGGCTTTCTTTACTTTGGACCTGACGGGCAAGGCAGCGCAAATTCGCCGATCGCTTCAACGCGTGTTTACGGCTCTGCGATTAGGGTAACCGACTGGCGGGAAGCAGTTTCATCAAAAAGCTGCACGCCGATCGACTAGGTCCGGGGTGTATGATGAAGCACTGTCTCGTCGTCGACGACAGCCGCGTGGTGCGCAAGGTTGCGCGCCGAATCCTTGAAGAGTTGAAGTTCGAGATTTCGGAAGCCGAGGACGGCAAGATCGCGCTCGACGCGTGCCGGCTCTCGATGCCCGATGCGATCCTGCTCGATTGGAATATGCCCAACATGAACGGGATCGAGTTCCTGCGCGCGTTGCGGCAGGAAGACGGCGGCGACAAGCCCGTCGTCGTGTTCTGCACTACCGAGAGCGAGTTGTCCTTCATCACGCAAGCGATGGAGGCGGGTGCGAACGAATATGTGATGAAGCCGTTCGACAAAGAAATCATCGAGTCGAAACTGAGCGAGACCGGCATCCTCGCGCAAGAGGAGCCAAGTGCATGAGCCTCACCGCCGCTAATGCCCCACTCGTACCGCCCAGGGCGAGGGCGATCGTTCGGGTCATGGTCGTCGACGACTCAGCCGTCATTCGCGGCTTCTTGACCCGTTGGATCGAGAGCGAGCCGGGCCTGAAAGTCGTTGCCAGCGCGCAGAACGGCAAGGTCGCGCTCGACCAGGTGAAGGCTGCCGATCCGGACGTGATCGTGCTCGACATCGAGATGCCGGAAATGGATGGCATCACAGCGCTGCCGCTTCTGATCAAGGCTTGCCCGAAGGCGCGCGTGATCATGGCGTCGACACTGACGCGCCGGAACGCCGAAATTTCGCTGAAAGCGCTCTCGTTGGGCGCTACGGACTATGTGCCGAAGCCGACCTCGGTCGGGCCTTCGGAGCAAGGCGACGCGTTTCGCCGCGACTTGTGCTCCAGAATTGCGGCGCTTGGCCGGGCGCGCCCGGCGGCGAAGGCGGGGCCGGCGGCACCATCAGGGCCGATCAGGTTGCGTTCGGCGTCGAGTGCGGCACCGGCGATCCTCGCCATCGGGTCGTCGACCGGCGGGCCCCAGGCGCTGACGCAATTCGTCGTGGCGATCGCGCCGAAGCTAAATGTGCCGGTCGTGATTACGCAGCATATGCCGGCAACTTTCACGACCATTCTCGCCGAAACGTTGGGGCGGGCTTCCGGGTTGAAATGTGTCGAGGGTGCCTCGGGCATGAAGCTTGAGCCGGGCTGCATGTATGTGGCGCCTGGCGACAGTCATATGATCATCAAGTCGCGCGGCGGTCCGATCGAACTGACGCAGACGCCGCCCGAGAATTTCTGCCGGCCGGCGGTCGATCCGATGTTTCGCAGTATTGCCGAGGCTTATGGACCTGCGGCCCTTGCCGTCGTTCTGACGGGGATGGGTTCCGACGGGCGCGAAGGCGCGCGGGCGATTGCCGCCAAGGGCGGCACGATCCTGGCGCAAGACGAGGCGACAAGCGTGGTCTGGGGGATGCCGGCGGCGGTGGCGCATGCCGGACTCGCGTCGGCGGTGTTGCCGCTCAATTCGATCGGTGCGGAAGTTCGAAAGTACCTGGGGATCAAATGAAGCCGGCGGATTTCGAATTTGTCGCGCAGTTGCTGAAGCGACGGTCGGGTTTGGTTCTCACACCCGACAAGGGCTATCTGATCGAGTCGCGCTTTGCGCCGCTCGCGCGACAGCTTCAGCTCGCGAGTGTCGATGCGATCATCGCGAAGCTGCGCGCCGGCGACGAGCCGATAGCCCGCGCGGTCACCGAGGCGATGACGACGAACGAGTCGTTCTTCTTCCGCGACAAGACGCCGTTCGAGCACTTCGAAAAGATCATCTTGCCCAAGATGCTTCAGGCCCGTGCAGCGACGAAGCGTTTGCGCATTTGGTGCGCAGCGGCGTCGTCGGGGCAAGAGCCGTACTCGTTGGCAATGATCTTGAAGGAAAAAGCGCTTCTACTGAAAGACTGGAAGGTCGACATCGTGGGCACGGATCTTTCGACCGAGATTCTGGCGAAAGCGACGTCCGGGCTTTACACCCAGTTTGAGGTTCAGCGCGGGCTGCCGATTCAGCTCTTGATGAAGTACTTCACCAAAGAGGGTGAAGCTTGGCGCATCAAGGAAGAAGTTCGCTCCATGGTGCAGTACAGGCCGGCGAACTTGCTGGACCCCTATACCGGCATGGGTTCGTTCGACATCGTCTATTGCCGCAACGTGCTGATCTACTTCGACGAAGCGACGAAGAAGAACATCTTGATGCGCATTGGGCAGCTGATGCCGGCAGACGGGTATTTGCTGCTGGGGGCGGCCGAGACTGTGGTCGGTCTGACGACGGCGTTCTCGCCTCTGGAAGGCGCACGCGGACTTTACGTCAAGGGCACTCCGGCGACGCCGGCGGTGGCTGTGCCCGTGGCGAAGGCGGTCGGCGCTTAAGCCGACGCCTGGGATCGTGCGGTACGCTTTTTCTGGAGCGTGCTTTCGACGGTCGCGACAAAGCTTGAGAGCTCGAACGGCTTCTTGACGACCGCGTCGGTGCCCATTGTTTGGGCCAAGTGCAAGACATCGACATGCACGCTGCGGCCTGCAGCCTTGCCGCCGGATATGGCGATCGTGGCGATTGCAGGATAGTTGGCGCAGACATCGCGCAGGACATGAAGACCGTTTTCGTCGGGCAGAACGATGTCGCAGACGATGACGTCGAATTCCTCGGCTGCGAGCGCGGCGCGGCCGGCTTTGGCGTCTTCGGTCAAAGCGATGTGATGACCGCGCTGTTCCAGCGCCCGGCGCATCAGTGCGCTAAATAGCTTGTCGTCGTCGACGACGAGAACGCGTGCCATGATGCCTCCTTGGGCTTGCTGGGTCAGCTTAGGCGGCGAAACTTAAGAAGATGCGGCGAGGCGTGACTAAGACGGGATTAGGAAGTCTTGCCGGCCGTTAACGAGCTTGACCGCCGTACACGCCAACTTAAGCGCCAGAACCGCATTGTTATGAGTGCGTTTCTCCTTGTGTCGATCATGATCAAAGCCGGGTCACTCATCCCCCAAACACGGCGCCTCGTTTCGACGTGGCACGCTGCCGTTCTGATCGGCGGCGTGGCGCTCATTGCGCTTGTGTATGCGCGGCGGGACGACGAAGTGGAAGCGGCGTTGAAGAACTACCGGGCGGAGTCCGCGGCGAATACGCATGCGGTCGCGCGGGGCGTAGAAGACAACTTCAACCACCTTTACCAAGCGCTGCGCACGATCGCGCGGCTTCCCGGCATCCGCAATGTCGACCGGCATGCGCGCAATTTCGACGAGAATGCGCGGCGCTCGGTGCAAGAGCTCTATAACAACCTGGCGCAGAACGTCGACGTTTCCGAGGTCTATGTTCTGCCCGTCGACTTCGATCCCGAGCGAATCGATCGAACGACGGGCGCACTCGAAACGCCGATTATCATGTTCGACGAACTGATCGTCGGCCGCTACGCGAACAGCGGGGCGGCGGCCGAGGAGGGCGGTGAAGGCGGAGAACACGGCCCCAAAACCGTCGCCGAGGCGGAACGCGAAGAGGAGCTTGAAATCTACGAGTACCGGTTGATGCGGGATCAGCTGGCGGATTTGAAGAAGCTGGCGCCGGTCGAGTCGGCGTTCGGCGGGCTCGACTATCCGGCGATCGGTGGTCCCGCCGTCATCACGTGCGACAATCGTCGTTTCTCGCCGTCCGAACCAGACGACAGTGCGCGGAAGGGCATCGTCATTTCGGTGCCGTTCTATGGTAGCGACGGACGGTTGAAGGGGATGGTCTCGGGAATCTTGCTGACATCGACCGTGAAGGGTTGGCTGCCCGGGCGCGACTTCTTGCTATCGAACCTAAAGAATCGCTTCTCGACTGGCGATGCCGCTGTCGCGCACAAGACAGCGGCGCGGTTATACGAGAGCGAAGGCACGTTGCGCGTTCGCGATGCCAGCGGCGCGTGGGTGTTGAAAGCCGCGCGTCCCGATGCCGCTTTCTGGTCGCGGGGCGAAGTCGTTGCGGCGCAAGATGCCGCCAATATGGCTGCGGCTTTGCTGGTGGCGTTGATGATGGCACTCTCGATTGTGCTCTCGATCCAGCGCCGCAATTTCGAGCTCGTGAGCGGACGCGAGGCGGAACTCGATCGACAGGTGCGCCGGCGGACGGCGGACCTCGAGAAGGCAACGATTGCGGCGGAGCATGCGTTGCGGGCGAAGTCGGATTTTCTGGCTATGATGAGCCACGAAATTCGAACGCCGATGAACGGTGTACTCGGCATGACGGGCGTTCTGCTGGACAGCGATCTCAGCGACGAACAGCAGCACACCGCACGGACCATTCGCGAGTCGGCCGACAGCCTCTTGCGCATCATCAACGACATTCTGGACTTTTCGAAGCTCGAAGCCGGGGCCATGCAGATCGAGTCGACGGCTTTCGACTTGCACGCGCTGCTCGGCTACGCGGTGGAAATCGTCGCGCCGCGCGTGAAGTCGAAGCAGGTCGCCTTGCAGGTGTCGATCGGCGACGACGTGCCTATGCATGTGCACAGCGATCCGGGGCGCATTCGGCAAGTCGTTCTCAACTTCCTCGGCAATGCCGTGAAGTTTACCGAGCGTGGCCAAGTTGAGCTGAAGGCTTCGACGCGGCGCGATGCCAGCGGACGTTGTTGGATCGACGTGCGGGTGAGCGACACCGGCATCGGCATTCCCGCCGATCGCCTGCATTTGCTGTTTCAGAGCTTCGGACAGGCCGACGCGTCAATTTCGCGGCGCTTCGGCGGAACGGGGCTTGGTCTTGCGATTTCTAAGAAGTTGGTCGAATTGCTGGGCGGACGCGTTTGGGTCGAAAGCACCTTCGGTGCCGGGTCGACCTTTGGGTTCGAGGTGCCGGTCGAGGAAGCGAGCGCGAGCGACGTGACGCGCGGCGATCATGGCGAGTCCGAAGCCGCTCTGACGGCTGCGGTCGAGCGGATCAAGGCTCTGGGACGGCCGCTGCGGTTGCTGATTGCGGAGGACAATGCGACGAACCTCTTAGTCGCCAAATCGGTGCTGGGCAAGTTCGGCGTGACGCCGGATGTGGCCGGCGACGGCATCGAAGCGATCGAGGCCGTGCGCAGATTCTCGTATGATGTCGTGCTCATGGACGTGCACATGCCGGAGATGGACGGCCTTGAAGCGACGCGGGCGATACGCGCGATGGCTGGTCCACGCGCATTCGTGCCGATCATTGCGCTGACCGCGAACGCGTTCGCCGAAGATATTAGCAACTGCGCAGCCGCCGGCATGAACGGACATGTCGGCAAGCCGTTTCGCAGAGAGGAACTCATGGTCGCGCTTGCGGCGGCCTTGGACGGCACGTTGGGGCAGGCGGCGCCGGCGTTGAAGCCGGCGGTGGCGGGCAGCGACGCCGTCATCGATTGGCCGGTAATCGAGAGGTTTCGCGCGGACTCGGGGGAGGAGACGCTGCAGTTCCTGCTTGATACGTTCGTGACGACTGCGCGCGAGCAACTGACACGATTCGCGGCGATTGCCCGTGACCCGGAACACCGGGCAGAAGCGTTGCGCATCGCGCACTCGCTCAAGAGCGCCAGCGCGATGGTAGGGGCGGGCTCGCTAGCCGGTCTTGCAACGGGGGCGGAAGCCGCGCTGAGCAACAGCGCGGACGGCGTTACCGTTGATCCCGGCGAGATGTGCTTGCAGTTCGAAGCGTTCTGCGCCGAACTGGCGAAGAAGGGTCTCGCGGCTTAACGCGACCTGCCATTCCCATTGCTCTCAGACTGTCATCCCGTTTGCGCGCGGGGATATGGCGGCCGACTTTGCGGATGCGTTCACGCGCTATCTGCGCCACGAACCCGTGCCGACGTGCGCGCATATCGCCGTGACGCATGAACCGGCCGAATTCCGCGGACGTGACGCTGTGAGAGTCGCTTTTTTTTGGTGAGGGGCGCAAAACAAGAAGGGCGCCAGCGTTTCCGCTAGCGCCCCTCTCCAGACCCCCTCAGGTCCTTAAGGCTCTTAGGCTGCTTTCTCTTCCATCGGGTCGCGCAGGACGTAGCCGCGGCCCCAGACGGTTTCGATGTAGTGCTGGCCGGCGGCGGCCTGCAGCTTTTTGCGCAGTTTGCAGATGAAGACGTCGATGATCTTGAGCTCGGGCTCGTCCATGCCGCCGTAGAGGTGGTTCAGGAACATTTCCTTGGTGAGCGTCGTGCCTTTGCGGAGCGAGAGCAGCTCCAGCATCTGATATTCCTTGCCGGTCAGGTGGACGCGGCTGCCGTCGACTTCCACGGTCTTCGTGTCGAGGTTGACGGTGAGCTTGCCGGTCTGGATGACGGACTGCGAATGGCCCTTCGAACGGCGCACAACGGCGTGGACGCGGGCGATCAGCTCGTCTTTATGGAACGGCTTGGTCATATAATCGTCGGCGCCGAAGCCGAGGCCTTTGACCTTGTTTTCGACCTGGGTCGAGCCCGACAGGATCAGGATCGGCGTCGCGATCTTGTTGACGCGCAGCTGTTTCAGGACGTCGAAGCCCGACATGTCCGGCAACTGCAGGTCGAGAATGATAATGTCGTAGTCGTAAAGTTTACCGAGGTCGACGCCTTCCTCACCCAAGTCGGTGGTGTAGACGTTAAAACCTTCGGACTTGAGCATCAGTTCGATGCTCTGCGCCATGGCGCTATCGTCCTCGATCAAGAGAACTCTCATGCGTCTAATCTCCCCTCGCAGCCCGGGCTACAACCGGTGCCCTTGTTGGTTCCTTCACCAACGAATCTAAGCGGTAATGCTTAATAAAGCTTAATCGCCAAACCACTATGGTAAACGGGCGCGTTCACGATTGTCCGCAGGCTGACGTTTTCCTGCCGCAGTTGGAAACGCTGCGTGTGCTTAGGGCAACCTTAAGCGGCGTGAAGCCATACTCGTCCGTGGTTTAGACGGACTTACTCATGCACGCTCTTATGTCGGCGGTCGCGGAAGCGCCCCGTTCACGGTCTTATGGCCGTGTGACGGGCGTGCAAGGCTTGCTCGTAGAAGTAGCGGGCACTGTGGATGCGCTCGCGGTCGGCACGCGGCTCGCGATCGAGGGGCCACGTGGCAGTCAAATCGGCGCCGAGGTTGTAGGCTTTCGAGCCGGGCGTGCACTGACGATGCCCTTCGGCGAACTCGACGGCGTGAAGATGGGCTGCAAGGCCTATGTCGAGGCCGAAGTCGCCGAGGTTCACCCGTCGAATCGCTGGCTCGGGCGCGTGATCAATGCGCTGGGGCAGCCGGTGGACGGGAAGGGAGCTTTGCCGGTCGGCGGGCGTCCGTATCGGATCCGCGCGGCACCGCCGCCCGCACATGCGCGGGCGCGGGTTGGGGGCAAGCTCGATCTCGGCGTCAAGGCGCTCAACACATTTACGACGACGTGTCAGGGCCAGCGGCTCGGTATCTTTGCGGCGTCGGGCGTCGGCAAGTCGGTGCTGCTGTCGATGATCGCGCGCTACACCAGCGCGGACGTGATCGTGATCGGCTTGGTCGGCGAGCGCGGGCGCGAGGTTCAGGAGTTTCTTGAAGACGATCTGGGGCCGGAAGGTTTGGCGCGCAGCGTTGTCGTTGTCGCGACCTCGGACGAGAGCGCATTGATGCGCCGTCAGGCGGCGTATCTGACGCTGACAACGGCGGAGTATTTCCGCGATCAGGGACTGCAGGTTCTCTGCTTGATGGATTCGGTGACGCGTTTTGCGATGGCGCAGCGCGAGATCGGGCTGGCCAGCGGCGAGCCGCCGGCTTCGAAGGGCTATACGCCGTCAGTGTTCGCGGAGTTGCCGCGGCTCTTGGAGCGGGCGGGGCCTGGTTTGCAAGGTTCGGGCACGATCACGGGGCTTTTCACGGTGCTCGTCGAAGGCGACGACCACGATGAGCCGGTGTCGGACGCGGTGCGCGGCATTCTCGACGGGCACATCGTGCTCGAGCGGGCGATCGGCGAGCGCGGGCGCTATCCGGCGGTCAACGTGCTCAGGTCCTTGTCGCGGACGATGCCGCAGTGCAATTCGCCTGAAGAGCAGGTGCTGGTCGACGAAGCGCGCCGCGTGCTGGCGACCTACGAGAACATGGCGGAGTTGATCCGCCTCGGCGCCTATCGCGCCGGCGCCGATCCGGAGGTGGATCGCGCGATCAGGCTTTATCCGAGCCTCGAAGCGTTCTTGCGCCAAGCCAAGAGCGAACGGGGCGAACTGCAGAACGGTTACGAACAACTCGCCGCCATTTTGAGCGGCGGATAAATTGAGTGGGGGTGTCAGATGAAATCGCGTGAAGCACTGATCAGATTGAATCGTTTTCGCGTCGACGAAATTCGCAAGCGCTTGAAGTCGCTGGACGACATGCGCGCGGATCTGCGCAAGAAGATGACGGATCTGGAAGCGATGGTGCAGGAGGAGCAGCGCCGGGCGGCGCATAGCGACCTGGGCCGGTTGGCGTTCCCGACCTTTGCGCGTTCGGTTCAGGCGCGGCGCGAGAATATCCAACGCTCCGTGGACGAGGTCGAGAAGCAAGCGACGACCGTGACCGAGGAGTTGCAGAACGCCTACCGCGAACTCAAGAAGTACGAGATCGCGGCGGACGCTGAGGCCCAACGCGATCGCGTGGAATATGCGCGCAAGGTGCAAGCCGACATCGACGAAATGGCGCTGGAACGCCACGCGCGTAAGGCATAAAGCCTCACGCGGCGCGGTTGGCGAAGAGCGAGGGCTGGTAAGGCTTCGCTTTGGCGTCCGGTTGACCGACTGCGCGTAGCTCCAGCTCCTCACCTGCCACCGGCTGCATGAGCGCCAGAAGACTCTCGAGCGTGGCGTTCGGGTTCAGCCAGGTCGCGACATCGCCGTCATCCAGGATCACCGGCATGCGGTCGTGCACGAGCGAGACCAGCCGGTTCGCCTCACAAGAAATGTAGGCAAAGCTCTCCGCCGTGCCGGGCGTGCGGTTCCACAGCGCCGCGATCATCATCGGGCGGCGGTTGCGCAGGCGGAAGCCGTATTCGCGGGTCTTTACGCCGTTGACGCGCTTCCACTCAAAGAACTGCTCGGTTGGGACCACGCCGCGGTGGGTGTTTAAGAGGCGGCGCCATTCGATCTGCTCGCCCACCGCCTCGGCGGCGATGTTCGTCAGCGGACGCGGCTCTTGGGTGTCGCGCGACCATTCGGGCACCAGGCCCCAGCGCATCGGGGTCAGCGCCAGCTCGCCGATATCGCGGCGGTGCACGACCATGCGCTTAACCGCCGGGTCGGTATCCCAGCGACGGCGCGGGGTGATACGCAACGCTTCGTTCCGGCTCCACTCCGCCGCGCGCAGGCGCAGCACCTTGGCCGGGTCATTCGTCTCTCTTTTGGCGAACATCGGATCGTTCCTGTCTTCGTTATCGCGCCCCTAACCATGTTGTTCGCTATTTGTTCCAATTTGTCAAGCGCTGAGAACCAAGACAGTTTGTGCGGACATTGCTCGCGCCGGAGCGGCCGCGGGGGCCTGAAGCAAAAACTGAGGGAGAAACGGACATGGCGGAACGCGAAGCGGCGGGGATGGACGACGGAAAACCGGTTGAGTTGCAACGGGTGCTCGGACCATGGCAACTGATCGGGATCGGGATTGGGGCGATCATCGGGGCCGGCATCTTTGTGATCACCGGTCAGGCTGCCGCGGACCATGCGGGGCCCGGTATCGTGCTGTCGTTTGTTATTGCCTGCGTCGGCTGCGCGTTTGCCGGCCTTTGCTATGCCGAGTTCGCCGCGATGATCCCGGCGTCGGGCAGTGCCTACACTTACTCCTACGCCGCTTTCGGCCGGTTCGTCGGCTGGCTTGTCGGTTGGGATCTTTGTCTCGAGTACGGCATGGCTGCGAGCACCGTTGCGGTCGGATGGACGGGCTACTTCAAGGCGTTCCTACACAACCGGTTCGGTATCGACATACCCGCCGCTTTGGCGGAAGCGCCAGTCCGTCACACGGTGGAAAAAGGCTGGGAGATGACCGGCGCAATCATGAACTTTCCCGCCGTTGCCATCGTGGTGTTCCTAACGACGTTGCTCGTCGTTGGTATTCGGACCTCGGCAACGTTCAACGGGTTCGTTGTGGTGCTCAAGGTCGCGGTGATCCTGCTTGTGATCATGTTCGGTCTGCCTCTCATCAATCCGGCAAATCTCACCCCCCTCGTGCCGGAGAATACAGGCACGTTCGGCCAGTTCGGGTGGAGCGGCGTGCTGATGGGCGCGGGCGTCATCTTCTTTGCCTATATCGGTTTCGACAGCGTGTCGGTGGCGGCGCAGGAAGCGAAGAATCCACAACGCGATTTGCCAATCGGGATTCTGGGTTCCCTGGCGATCTGCACCGTTCTCTACATTCTTATGTCGCTGACGATGACGGGATTGGCGCACTACACGACCCTTAAGGTCGATCATCCGGTGTCGGTCGCGATCGATGCAGGTGGCGCGCAACTGGCATGGTTGGCGCCTTTCGTGGAAGTTGGTGCAATCCTGGGCCTTTCGACCGTGATTCTGGTCTCGCTCTATGGGCAGACGCGCATCTTCTTCTCGATGTCGCGAGACGGTTTCCTGCCGCCGGTGTTCTCGCGGGTTCATCCGCAGTTCCACACACCGACGACCAGCACGATCCTCATCGGGGTTATTGTCGCTGCGTTCGCCGGGATATTTCCGCTTGATGTGCTTGGCGACCTCGTTTCCGTCGGCACGCTTGTCGCATTCATTCTGGTGTGCGTCGGCGTGATGGTGCTGCGTTCGACGCGTCCGAACGTGAAGCGGCCGTTCAAGACGCCGTTCTATCCGATCGTTCCGATCCTTGGCATTTTGGTCTGTGGGGCGATGGTCTATCCATTGCTGATCGATCTGTGGCCGCGGTTGCTCGGTTGGCTAGTGATCGGTCTCATCATCTTTGCGGTGTACGGCGTGCGTCACGCGAAGGAGCCGACCTGGAAACTCGTGGACGAACCGGCGCCGAAATAGTTCAAGCCACGCTCGGTTGCGCCGCGGGTTGTTTGCGCGGCGCGACCTTTAGGGTGCGGGTGACGTGGGCGACGATCTCGTCTTGCATGTAGGCGAGATCGTTGATGGCTCCATCGTATGTGCCGCGCCAGAGCGCGTGGCGGCCATTGGCCAGGCGCAGGTTCATGACGACGCGGGGGCCGGTTTTGCGCACGGTGCCCTCGAGGACGAGGGCGGCGGCGGACTCACTGAGAAGTGGCTCGAGGCGCTCGAACCTCTTCAAGCTTGCGGTCAGTTCGCGGGCGATCGTGGTGCCAAGGTAAAGATGGTTCGGGTCGGGCTTCAGTTCCTTCAAGGGCCGGATCAGCAAGCGCATGGGGCCGTCCTTCGGGAGGGGCTTCGGGCGCCCGTGTAGCAAGTGGCGCACGACAAGGCCCAAGATCGCGGCCACGACGGCGAGACCGGCTAGAATCCACAATTGTTCGTCAGCGGGCGGCATGCTTTAGGAGACCGTTCTCCGGCGATCCGGCGCTGGTATCACACCCAGACTCACGTATCTTGGCAAGGGTACCTGTTCGTAGGGAGGGGAGTTCCTCATGTCCTTCGGCGAGGCGATTGCTCCCTTGGTCGGGCGTTGCATGCTGGCGGCCCTGTTTGTGCTCGCAGGGCTGCAGAAGATGCAGAACTGGAACGACAGCGCGTTTGCCATGGCGCAGCACGGGATTGGCGCGATTCCAGTGCTGCTGGCGCTTAGTGTCGTGGTCGAGCTGGGCGCGGGGTTAGGGTTAGCCGTGGGATTTCGGACCCGGCTGATGGCCTTGATCCTGTTTATGTACACGCTCGTGGTCAGTTTCCTGATGCACGACTTTTGGGCGATGGGCGACGCCGATCTGATGCGCACGGAGATGCAACTCTTCGCCAAGAATATGGCGATCGCCGGCGGTCTGTTGGTGATGGTGGGCCATGGCGCCGGCCGCTGGTCCTACGACAGCTGGCGCGACGCAGATTAAGACGGCTATTCCAGCACGCTGGGGCGGAACATATCCTGACGCGTGAGGCTGAAGACGATGATCAAGAACGAGTAAGCCGCGAACTCAGCCGCGACGGAGAGCGGTTCGAGTTTCTGGGCCATCGTTAGAACCTGATCCATCGATGGGACCTTGCCGCTCGCCGCATAGATGAGACCGACGTGATGCACGGCCACCGCAATTGCCGCGATGACGAATCCGGGCACGACGCGGCTTACAAGGAGCGAGCACAGCAAGCTCAACGGTAGCGCCCAGAGCGCCCAATCCAACGTGAACACGTGGCCGACGAAGTCGATAAACTGCTTTTCCATAACCCTTACCCACCTGGCCGTTCGGTTCGACGGATCTGTCGTCCGCACGTCACCGCGCCCACACTTAGATATTGCCACAACCAATGCCCGGCGGCGCGAGTCTTTTCGCGACCGCCGGCTTTCAATCGACCTCAGTGATGCCCGTGTCCACCACCGCCGTCGCCCGAGCCAACAGAGCTGCGGATGATGTGGACCACAGTAATCACAATCGCGAAGGCCAGGAAATAGACCGTAAGGTCGCCAACCGACATGACTTTCAGCCCATTCCAGGCGGTCGATGGTAATGCCGTCGGTTCTGCGCCCTGCGTCACCGTATAGGCGAGGCGGATGAGCCCGAACATGATCAAGGCGCCCACCGTTACTTGGATGATGCGGCCAACGCGGCCCAGCACCATGCCCGACGCGACTACCACGACCAGCATAATAACCAAGGAAATCGTGTCAGCGCTGCCGAAAACGCGCAGCACGATGTCCCACATTTCTTGCAGAATAGGCATCAACATCAGTTCCCTCCCCCGAGAGTTGTTTGGGTGGAAGAGTATCCGAAAATCCGGCCAACGCACACGCGCGCGCCACAGTGGCCGGGTGCTTGTGGCGTCCGTGCAACGGTGCTTTTTCGGCGAATTCTCTTGGCGGCTGCGCGATGCGACGTGCCGCTCGCGTGCTAGGCGTGTCCGGCGGCCAGGAGGACGCGCGCGATGTTCAGAGAGTGTGGGGTTTCGACGCCATTGCCCAGGAATGGTGAATTCGTGAGGTGGGAGAGGCCGAGCTTCGTCGCCGCCGTGATCATGCCGCCCAGCCGGCGCGTCGCATCGGTGCGGGTGCAGACGAAACGAGTGGCACCCGCGGTGGCGTAGAGCTCAGCGAGTTCCGTCGCCTCATCGGCGTCGAGGCCCGCGGGGATGACTGCCAGCGCGTCTGCGCCGAGGTTTGAGATCAGCGCTTGCGTGGCGCTCAGTTCGGCTCGGTCGAAGATGTTGACGCCGGGCGTGTCGACGAAAATTTGCGCGTCAGCGTTCTTCTCGATAAGGGTGCGCGCTGCGTTGGCGTCGTCGATCGCGTGCGCGTTCGCGCCGATCAGGTTGGCGTAGGTTTCGAGTTGCGCGCGTGCGCCGGCCTTGGCTCCGTCGAGCGTTGCCAAAACCGTGGTTGCGCCTGACGTGGCGGCGCGAAGAGCGAGACGCGCTGCGACGCTGGTCTTGCCGGCGCCTGGCGCGCCGATCAGGACAACCGGGCGGGAGGGAAGAATAGGGAGCGGGGACAGCGTGATATGGCGTTCGAGCGCGCGAGCGAGCGAAAGCTCGATGTCGCTGGCCTCGAACGCGGCCGCCGTTTGCGCGAGCGACTGCACCAACGCTTCCGGCAAGCGGTGGAAGGCGAGGGCGGCGGTGAGCTCCTGGACCGAGAATGCCGGCGGCGCCATTCGAACGGGCACGGGGGTACGCAGACGTGCGGCGAGCATTTGTTCCAAGCGCTGCTCGAAGGGTGTGACCTCCTCTTCCTGCACGGGTTCGGCGATCTCGGCTTCGACCTGATCCAACGCCGCGCGGATGACGACGCCACGACCGCGGGCGGCGGTGTCCATCGCAATGATGACGGCTTCCGGTCCCAACTCTTCACGGACTTGGGCCATGGCGAGGTGGGCGGTGTCGGCGACGAAGGTGCGGACGTGCATCGGTTAGACCCTAGACTTGGCCCAGCGTGCGCAGGCGCGCCGTCGGGTGGATTTCGTTTTGCGACATGACGAATGTTTGCGGGCGGAAGCGTTCGATGATCGAGCGCACATAGGGGCGCGCGACCGGCGAGGTCAGCAGAACCGGTGCTTCGCCCTCGTTGGCGGCGGCGTCGAAGCGGCCCCGCACGGTTTGGATGAACTCCTGGAGCTTCGACGGTGCGAGCGCGAGTTGTTTCTCTTCGCCCTGACCTATCAACGCTTCCATGAACGCGGTCTCCCAGTTCGGCGACATCGCGATCAACGGCAGATAGCCGGCTGGCGCCGTGTTCGCGGCACAAATCTGGCGGGCGAGGCGAGCGCGCACGTGTTCGGTGATCTGGACGGTCGTCGCGGCGCGCGAGGCGGCCTCGGCGATGCCTTCGAGGATCGTCGGCAGGTCGCGGATCGAGACGCGCTCGGCCAACAGCGATTGCAACACGCGCTGGACGCCGGTGATCGTGATCTGCGAGGGGATGAGATCCTCGACAAGCTTTTTGTGCTCCGGCGCGAGGTCGTCGAGCAGCTTCTTCGTTTCCGCGTAGGAAAGAAGCTCTGCCATGTTTTCCTTCAAGAGTTCGGTGAGGTGCGTGGTCAGCACCGTCGCCGGATCGACGACGGTGAAGCCGCGGAACGAGGCTTCGTCGCGGTGACGCTCTTCGACCCAGGCGGCCGGCAGACCGAACGCCGGTTCGCGCGTCGGGCGGCCGGGCAGGTCGATCTGACCGCCGCGCGGATCCATGACGAGCAAGTGGCCGGGCATCAGTTCGCCCTTGCCGGCTTGCACTTCTTTCACGCGGATCACGTAGTCGTTCGGTGCGATCTGCATGTTGTCGATAATGCGAACGGAGGGCATCACGAAGCCCATGTCGGAGGCGATCTGGCGACGCAGCGACTTGATCTGGTCGGTCAGGCGATGACCCTTGGTGTCGTTGATCAGCGGCAAGAGGCCGTAGCCGATCTCGACCTTCAGGTAGTCCATCGCCAGTGCGGTTTGGATCGGTTCGTCACCAGAAGGCTTTGCTTTCTCGGCGGCGGCGTGTGCGGCGGATGCGGTCGCTTCGCGCACGCCCTCTTTGCGTTGCGTCGCGACATAGGCGAGGCTTCCCGCGCCGCCGGCCAGGGCCAAGAAGATCAGCGTCGGGATGCCGGGCAGAAACGACATGACGCCCATGACGAACGAGGCCATGCCGAGCGCCTGGGGATAGTCGGTCAACTGGTGGACGATTGCCTTCTCTGCGGAACCGTCGATGCCGGCCTTCGAGACCATGAAGCCTGCCGCGATCGAGACGAGCAGGGCCGGCAACTGGGTGACCAGGCCGTCGCCGATGGTGAGCAGGGTGTAGGTGTGTGCCGCATCGCCGAAGCTCATTCCGTGCTGGCCGACGCCGATGATCATGCCGCCGATCACGTTGATGAATGTGATCGCGAGGCCCGCGACCGCGTCGCCGCGCACGAACTTCGAGGCACCGTCCATGGTGCCGTAGAAGTTTGCTTCGTCTTCGAGCTTCTTGCGGCGCTCGCGCGCGTCTTTTTCGTTGATGAGGCCGGCCGACAGGTCGGCGTCGATCGCCATCTGCTTGCCGGGCATCGCGTCCAAGGTGAAGCGAGCGGCGACTTCGGCGATGCGGCCAGAACCCTTGGTGATGACGACGAAGTTGACGATCACCAAGATGATGAAGACGATGATGCCGATGACGAAGTTGCCGGTCATCAGGAAGTTGCCGAACGCTTCGATCACGTGGCCGGCAGCGGCCGTGCCTTCGTGACCGGCGCTCAGGATCAGCTTGGTCGAGGCCAGGTTCAACGACAGGCGCAGCATCGTCGCGATGACGAGGATGGTCGGGAAGGTTGAGAGCTGCAGGGGCCGCTCGATGAACAGAGCTGTCATTAAGATGAGCACGGAGAGCGCGATCGACAGGCCGAGCGCCATGTCGAGCAGGACCGTCGGCAACGGGAACAGCAGCACGGCAATGATCGCCATGACGCCAATCGCGAGCGACAGGTCGCCGCGCTTGAACATGTCAAGGCTGACGGCGATGACTCCGCCGGAGACGGGAGGTCTTACTGCGGCAGTTGCTTCGGCCATTTAAGGACCTCTAACTCAGTAGGCGAGACGGGCTTCACCGCCGCCGGGCAGGGGCACGCGCACACCTTCTTCGGTGTACTGCTTCAACTTGTTGCGTAGCGTGCGGATCGAGATGCCAAGAATGTTCGCGGCATGCGTACGATTGCCAAGGCAGTGGTCGAGCGTCTGGATGATCAAGTCGCGCTCGACATCGGCGACGGTGCGGCCGACCATTTCGCGGTTGACCGCTTCGGCGGCTTGCGCGGCGCGCGCGATCGCGGCCGGGGTCGTGATCGGGACAATGTCGCCGACCTTCGAGCCGTCAGGCAAGCGGATGGCTGCTTCCGTGATCTCGGGGCCCTGGGCGAGCAGCACTGCACGATGCATCGTGTTTTCGAGTTCGCGGACGTTGCCGCGCCAGCTGTGCGAGGCGAGCGCGGTCTTGGCGCTGGCAGCCAGCGGGCGCGGCGCGACGCCGTTCGTCTCGGCATATTTGCGGGTGAAGTGTTCGGCCAACGCCAGAATGTCGGCCGGCCGCTCGCGCAACGGCGGAATTTTCAGGTTCACGACGTTGAGGCGATAGAGCAGGTCTTCGCGGAACGTTCCGTCGCGTACGGCTTGGGCGAGGTCGCGGTTCGAGGTCGCGATGACACGGATGTTGACCTTGATCGGCTTGCCGCCGCCGACGCGGTCGATGACGCGCTCTTGCAGCGCGCGCAACAGCTTCGCCTGCAGGCGGACGTCCATCTCGGAGATTTCGTCCAGCAGCAGGGTGCCGCCGTCGGCCTCTTCGAACTTACCGATGCGGCGCGCCACGGCGCCGGTAAAAGCTCCCTTTTCGTGGCCGAACAACTCGGACTCGAGCAGGTTGTCTGGGATCGCGGCGCAGTTGATGGAGATGAATTGCTTGTCGGCGCGATTCGACTTGCGGTGCACATGTTGGGCGAGCACCTCTTTACCCGTACCGGATTCACCGGTGATGAGGATCGAGGCTTCGCTGGGTGCGACCTGCTCGGCGAGCGCGATGACATTGGCCATCGCCTTGTCTTCGAAGATCAGCGTGTGACTATCTTCGGCGACGGCGGCAAGGACCGCCGCTATGAGCGCCGCATCGGGAGGCAGGGGGATGTACTCTTTGGCGCCGCCTTTGATGGCTTCGACGGCGGCCGTCGGGTCGGTCGAGATGCCGCACGCGACGATCGGCACGTGGATGCGTTCGGCCTGAAGCCGTGCCGACAACTCTGCGATCGGTTGCGCGACGTCGACCATCAGGAGATCGGCGCCGCGACCGTCGCGGAGTTCCGCCATGGCCTGTTCGATCGTGGTCGTATGGGCAACTTTCGCACCCTTCGCGATCGCGATCTTGGTGGCCGCGCCGATCTGGCCGTTCAGTTGTCCGACAATGAGAAGACGCATAGCTTGTTCTTTCGATTATTCGTTCTTCTGTTCTTTAAGTCCGGTCGCCCTTGACGATTTCCGTCATGGTGATGCCGAGCCTGTCTTCCACCAAAACCACTTCGCCGCGCGCGACCAGGCGGTCGTTCACGTAGATATCGATTGCTTCGCCGATCTTGCGATCGAGTTCGACGACGGAGCCGCGGCCGAGCTTCAAGAGTTGGCTTACTTCCATCGTCGACTTGCCGAGCACAGCCGAGACGTTGACCGCGACGTTGAACACCGCGTCGAGATCGCTCGCCGTGCGCTTAACTTCGGGTTCGACCGGCTGATCGACCGCGACGGGCGCGGTCGTTTGCAGGTCGGGCAGGGTGACGTCGGTTGTTTGTGACATCGTCAGCTCTCTTCACTCGAATTGGAGGAGCGCCAGCGTTCGGCGCATTGTTCGATCGTGGCAAAGGTTTCGGCGAGATCGCGTTCGATGCCGCCGTCAGCCCACTCGACCCGGCAGTCGGCGCCGGTCAATGCGGGTTCGGCAAGGATCACAACGCGGCCGGTGTAGCCGTGTTGCTCGGCCAAGGCGTCGATGTCGGCGCGCAGCGCTTCGGCGCAGGCGGTCGACACGCGAACGACAAGGCGCGGCTCGCGATGCAACTTGTGCAGGCAATCGGCGACGAGCGCTTCGACCTCTTTCTCGGGGAACGCGGCGAGCGCGGATTCGGCCAACTTGCGGGCGACTTGCAGCGCGAGTGCCGCGCTTTCCTGGCGTAGCGTCAGTAGCGTGCCGTCCATGCCGCCGATCAAGGCGTTCAAACGTTGCGCGACCGCGCCCATCGTGGCTGCGCGCAACGCGCCCGCCTGTGCTTCGGTGTCGGCTTTGCCCTGCGCAAAGGTCTCCTTGCGGATTACTTCGACTTCGTCGGACGAGTATGTGCTGCGGGCGCGCGGAGCGGCGCCTTGCGCGGAACCCTTGGTGCCGAACACGTTGTCGAAGTTGAATTTGACGGGGCGGAGCTGGCTCATGATCAGTACACCAGCTCGTCTTCGCTGTTACCCTTAGCGATCATGATTTCGCCTTTGGCAGCGAGGTCCTTGGCGACATTGACCATGCCCATCTGGGCTTCATCGACGTCTTTCAAGCGCAGCGGGCCCATGCCTTCCATGTCATCTTTGAGGATCTTGCCTGCGCGCTCGGACATATTCGAGAAGAAGAGATCGCGCAGGGTCGGCGACGCGCCTTTGAGAGCGACGCCGAGCTTGTCCTTGTCGATCGCGCGAAGCAGCGTTTGGATCGAACCCGAGTCGAGCTTGCCAAGATCCTCGAAGGTGAACATCAGCGCCTTGATCCGCTCCGCGGCCTCGCGGTTACGCTCTTCAAGTGCCGTCATAAAGCGGCCTTCGGTTTGGCGGTCGAAGTTGTTGAAGATCTCGGCCATCAGTTCGTGCGAGTCGCGCTTGGCGGTGCGGGCGAGGTTCGTCATGAACTCCTGCCGCAGCGTATGCTCGACCTTGTCCAGGATGTCCTTTTGCACCGACTCGAGCCGCAGCATGCGACCTACGCACTCAAGCGCGAAGTCTTCCGGCAGGGCGGCGAGGACGCGCGAGGCGTGCTCGGATTTGATCTTGGTCAGAACGACGGCGACTGTTTGCGGGTACTCGTTCTTCAGGTAGTTTGCGAGCACCTGCTCGTTCACGTTCGAGAGCTTGTCCCACATCGTGCGGCCGGCAGGGCCACGGATTTCTTCCATGACGGTGCCCACGCGTTCCTTGGGCAGGAACTTCTGCAGCAACCGCTCGGTCGTGTCGTACGAGCCCATGACCGAACCGGTCGAGGAGATCTGCGAAACGAAATCGACCATCAGCCGCTCAGTGAGTGAGGCGGACACGGTGCCCAGGTTCGACATGACCTGGGAGACCTCTTTGACTTCGTCGTCGTCGAGCGACTTCCAGATCGGCGCGCCATGCTCGTCGCCGAGGGCGAGCAAAAGCACGGCGGCGCGCTCAGGGCCGGTGAGGCTCTTGACGTCGTCGCGGGCTGATTTGGGTGTGGGTGTCTTAGACATGATCGATTATCCGCGTGCTCATGCCGTCTCATGCAGCCATTGGCGCATGATCGACGTCGCTTCGTCGGGGTGTTTGGCGACAATCTCGCCGACCTTGCGGACGGAGGATTCCTTCACCTGACCTTCGACCTGCGAAATGTCGATCATCTGTTGGACGCCGGATCTCGGCGCGGGCAAAGCGCCGGCAGAGATCGGCGCGCCCAACGCGTCCATCGTGGCGCCTTGGGGTAGCGCGCCGGCGGCACCCGCGGGTGCGGGCAATGCTTGCGAGGCGAGCAGGCCACCTTGTTGCGGCGAGGTCAGTGCTTTGATCAACGGACGGATCACGAAGAAGATCAGGAGCAGAGCGATGAAGCCCAGACCGCCGTACTGCGCGATGCGCCAATAGTCTTCTTTGACGAGGCCCATGAACGGTTCTTCGGCGGGTGGCAGGACTTCGGCCTCCGGCTGGCTGAAACGCAGGTTCACAACTTTCAGCTGGTCGCCGCGCTTTTCGTCGTAGCCGATGGCCGAGCGCACGAGCTGCTCGATCTGCTGCATTTCCTCGGCGGCGCGCGCTTGGTAAGTGCGGTTGCCCTTGTCATCGGTCGTGTAGTTGCCGTCGACGGCAACTGCCACGGAAAGACGCTTGATGCGGCCGCCCTCTTGGACCTCGGTCGAGGTCGTCTTGGAGATTTCGTAGTTGATGGTCTCTTCGTTGCGGTTGTCGGACGAGGCGTTCGCGCCGCCGGCGGCGCCGTCGCCGCCCGGCAGGGAGTTCGTCACGGTCACGCCGCCGCCACTTTTACCGTCTTGATTGCTGGCCTGGGCCTGGGTCGATTGCGTCGAACGGATTACCTGACCGTCCGGATCGAAGGTCTGGCTTTCCTTGGTGATGCGATTGTAGTCGACGTCGGCCGAGATCTGCACGCGGGCGCGGCCAGGACCGACGACGCTGGTCACGATGTCTTCGACTTGGGCGCGCATACGATCTTCGAAGCTTGCAATGCGCTCGTCGTGAGCGATCGTCGAACCCGCCGGGGCGGCGCCACCGCCCAACATCACACCTTTTTCGTCAATGACAGTGACGGCGTTCGCGCTCATGCCGGGAACGGCCGAGGCGATCAGGTTTTGGATGGCTTGGACTTGAGCCGCCGCGATCGTGCCGCGCGCGCGGATGACGACGGAGGCCGCAGGTTCCGGGTTCTTCTCGCTGAAGAGCTCGCGCTTGGGGATCGTCAAGTGCACGCGCGCGTTCGAAATCGACGAGAGCGAGCGGATTGTGCGGGCGAGTTCGCCTTCCAGCGCGCGGATTAGATTGACGTTCTGGACGAAGCTCGTTTGACCGAAGGTATCGGAACGGTCGAAGATTTCGTAGCCGACCGAGCCGCCGGCGGGGAGACCGTCGCCGGCAAACTGCATGCGCAGCTTCAACACTTGGTCGGAGGGTACGAGCACGGTCGAGCCTTCGGCCTGCAGCTCGTAGGGCACTTTCATTGCGTCGAGGCGGGTGGCGATCTCGGAGGAGTCGCGCGGGTCGAGGTTCGAGAATAGCAGGGCTTTCGGCGTATCGGAGATGCCGCCGGACACGTACATGAGCACGCCGACGGCGACGGCCGTGAGGCCAGCCATCGCGAACAGTCTCGCGACGCCAATCGTCTTTAGTATCTCGGACAAGGCAACTGCTCCCGCACCGCTTTATTCGTCTTGTGCGCCAAATCTGCACAGACGCGCGTGGAGCGCCTCTTGCGGTTTGGCATAGGCAAAAATTACCCATGCCGCGGTAAAGTTCGGGTTAGTGAGAAGTGACCAAAACATAAAAGGCCGGGCGGTGGAAAACCCACGCCCGGCCTTGCATTTCAATAATCCGTTTACGGACTAATTGCGGTATTGCTGAACCCGCGTCGTGCGCAGGCCCGCCAGGCCGTACTTGTCGATCGCGCGCTGCCAGGCGAGGAATTCCTCGACCGTCAGCGTATAGCGGGTGCAAGCCTCTTCCAGGCTCAACAGACCGCCACGGACCGCGGCGACGACCTCAGCCTTGCGGCGGATTACCCACCGCTTTGTGCTGGGCGGCGGCAAATCGGCAATCGTCAACGGACTCCCGTCGGGTCCGATCACGTACGTCACGCGGCCATGCCGTTCTTCGCTCATCACCATAAGCCCTCCTGCACTCGCAAACTTAGACACCCCATTGCCACGAAGCGTACCGAACCCCCATGAATTCGAGGTTCAGGAAAACGGTTAGCGTGGCGTTGCCGTGTTCTCAGCAACTCCTATGCCAGTCGAAATGGGGCATTCATTTGTATGAACGCCCCACCGTCACTAGCGCTTCAAACGCGTGAGTTCGTCGAGCATTTCGTCTGCCGTCGTTATGATTTTCGACGCTGCGCTGTACGCTCGTTGAATGACGATCATGTTCGAGAACTCACGCGCGATGTCGACCGTCGACTGTTCCAAAGCGAGATTCGAGATCGAGCCTGCGCCACCGACGTCTGCCGCCTTGAAGGACGGGCCGCCGGATTCGACCGACGCGCGATAGGCGTTGCCGTTCAGGGCACTCACGCCGTCCGCGTTTTGGAAGGTCGCGATCGGCAGCTTGTACATTTTCTTTTCGATGCCGTTCGTGAACAAGGCGATAACGAAGCCCTGCTCGTCGACGCGAACGCCGCTCAGGCCGCCGAACAGCGTGCCGTTGATATTGGTGCCGTAGAGCGTCGATGTCGTGTCAAACTGGGTGAACCCATCGGCTAGCCCCGGCGTGCCGAAGTCGAAGTCGATCGCCTGCGATGCCAAGCCGGATGCGGCGACGAACGGTATCGTGATCGAAGTCGGGGGCGTGGGCGTCGCGACGGTGCCGTCGGTGTTGAAGGTAATGGCGCCGGTGGCGATCGGGTTGGCGCCGCCGATGTCGACCGGGTTGCCGTCGTAGATCGCTTCATAGGCCCAGGTGTTCGCCGCGGTCTTGACGAAGGCCATGCGAACCGGGCGGGCGGAGCCCTGGCTGTCGTAGATTTCGATCGAGGTCTCGAACTGCGGGGGGACGGCGCCTGAGTTCAAGTCGCCGGCGGTGTAGGCGCCGACAGGGATCGTGCTCGATTGCAGATTGGCGCGCAGCTCGGCGGTCGTCGTCGGTAAGGCGGTGCCGGTGACCTGGCCGAGGTTGATCAGGGTCATATCGGCAGCGTTGGTCGGCGGGTTGCCGTTCACGTCCAGCGCCCAGCCTTGAAGGAAATAACCGCCGGCATTGCGCAGGAAGCCGTTCGCGTCCTTCTGGAAGGCGCCGGCGCGGGTGTAGAGCAATTCGCTCACGCCCGGGTTTTGCACAGCCGTGTCGGTGACGACAAAGAAACCCTGGCCCGAGATCGCGAGATCCGTTGCCGAACTCGTCTGGAGCAAGTTGCCTTGGCCCGTGATTTCGGGGACCGCGATTGCCTTCACGCCGCCCGCGGCGAAGTCGCCTTGCGTGCCGGTCGAGCTCAACAGCGTGGAGAACTCTGCCTTTGTCGACTTGAAGCCGACGGTGTTGACATTCGAGATGTTCGTCGAGGTTGTGGCCATTGCGCGGCTGTTCGCCGCGAGACCTGCAACGCCCGTGTAAAGCGCACCATAGAGACTCATGACTTCACTCCTGTTTTGCGGCGAGAAGCGGGACTCTTCGAGTTGGCCGCCTCGTTCATTTCGTCATGCGCGCCGCTTTGCGACGCGCGTTCGTTCACTTCAATCCGACGATGTCGCCGAGCTTCACGGCGCGCTTGCCGATCAAGACCAGCGGTTCGGCGCCAGACATGTCGACTTCCTTGACTTGGCCGATGCCCCAGACACCCTTATCGATCGCTTTGCCGTCGGCCGTCTTGGCGATGACGGAGAGGCGATAGGTGCCGTCGGCGACGGCCGTGCCGGCGTTGTTCTTGCCATCCCACGTGATCTCGTGCGTGCCGACAGTCTTGTCGCCGCCCGAGAGCGTGCGTACGACGCGGCCGTTCAAATCGGTGACGGCGAGCTCGAGCGTTGCTGCGTCCTTCGGCAGCGCGTAGCGCCAGGCCGCCGAACCACCGTCGAGCGACGTCGCGTCGCCCGCAGTCAATGCAGTCTTGCCCAGATAGCCCACAGCGTTGGCACCCGCCGCGGACTTTGAGAGCGCGATCAGCGATGCCAGGTTTGCGTTCGTTCCAATCTGCTGTTCGACCTGCGAATAGGAGACGAGCTGCTCGGTGAACTTCGTCGAGTCGAGCGGCTCCAGCGGATCTTGGTTCTGCAGCTGTGTGGTCAGCAGCTTCAGGAACGTGTCAAAGTTGCCGCTCAGCGACTTCTGCGCTTTGGTTTGTGCGGCTGCGGCGGCTGCTCCGACTGCGTCAACGGTCATGGTGCTCTATCCGGTTAGACGCGAATGTCGACGCCGTCGCGGTCGCGAACGGTGACATAGGCGGTGAGGGCTTGTTCTTTGGCGGCGCCGGCGGCTGCTTGTGCGTCCGCGAAGGCCGGCCATCCGACGAAAGGCTGATGACGTTGCTGACCGTTCCCCTGCGATAAAGAGAAGCTCAGCGAATTTGAGCCGACATCGAGGCCCGCTTGACGCAGCTGAGACTCGAGCTGACGGGCGTCGCGCTGCAGCAGGTCGAGGGTTTCAGGACGTTCGGCGCGAAGCGCGGCATGGATGCGGCCGTCGTCGGCGACGCTCAGCGAGATCTCGAGCTTGCCGAGTTCGGCCGGGTGAAGGGTGATGTCGAACTGGCTGACGCCGGCCTCGACCTTGCGCGCGATGTTGACGGCGAGTGCGTCCAGCGGCACCGGGGTTTGCGGCGTGGGCGCCATCGTCATCGTGACCTTAGGCGTGTCGATGACGGCTTGAGCCGGTGCAGCGGCGACGGCGAATGCTTGCGGGTTTGCGGCCGGCGCCGTCGTGTTCTGGTTCGTCGGCTGTTGCGCCAGGGTGCCGGCGTTCGTATTCGACTGGAACGAGGCGTTGCCCGAACCGTTTTCCACGGTCTTGGCGGCGTGATCGACGGCCGCGGGTTGAAGCAGCGGCGCTGTATCCGTTTGCGCCGGAGCGGTCGCGCTCTTGAGCTCGGTCTTCTTTGCGTGCGGCGCTTGCGACGTCACGTTCGGCTTTTGATTGTTCAGTGCGGCCAACAGTTCGGGCGGTAGCGCTTGTTGTCCGGTTGCGGCTGCGGTGACGACGGCATCTGCCTTCGGCTGTGCGGCGGTCTGATCGGCCTCCACCACAACGATGGTGCCGCGCAGGCCGAGTTGAGTGACCGCAGATTGCTTCGTTTGAACGTCGTTGACTGCCGTTACAGCGGCTGTCGTCGCCGGTTGGACCTGCAAGGCCTGGAGTGCGGCCTGCATCGCCGCGAGTTGGGCCGTAAGCGTCGCATCGGGGTTGACGGCTGGGGCGTCGCCGCCGTTTGCGAGAATGGCGACGGGTGACGGTTGAATGTCGCCTTGAGTCGTTTTGCCTTCGACGGCCGGTGCGGTTGTGGCTTTGCCGTTCGGTAGCTGACCGGTGGTCAGACCGACCGCGGTTTCGAATTCCGACAGCAATGCCGCAAACGCGTCGCCTTGAACGCTCTGGGTGCCTTGCGCGTTCGCAGCAACGACCGCGCCCGCCACGGCGGGCAGGGCAGTCGGTGCGAAGAAGGCGGCGATATCGGTCATGGCACTCGCTGTTGTTCGACGCACGCATGGCGTCGCGAGTGTTGCTAGCAAGGGTCTTGCCAAAGAAAATCACCGCGGAATTCCTCGCGTCGCGTTCGATGCACGGCAGAGTTTGCACGCTCGTCCGGCAGATTCGACCGCGCGAAAACTGCCGCTCTCGGGCTGGCACCGGCGTTGCAGACTCAATGGCGAAGCAACAGATCAGGTTCACGCCTCCATGTGTGTCGTGTCGCTCGGAACAGAGGAATTGCGCGGGTTTTTCTGCGCTCGGCTTCTTTGCGTGCGCATGCGTGCGGGCAGAAATTGCGGCATCGGCGGGCAAAAGCTGCCGGTCGCTGCGAAGGTTTAGGAGACGTTTATGTCGCTCAACACGGCCATGTCGTTGAACGCGATCTTGAATACGGCGACGAGCGGGTTGCAGTCTAACCAGACGGCACTGCGCGTCACGTCGAACAACATCGCGAACGTCAATACGGAAGGCTATCACCGGCGCTTGGTCGACTTCGGGCCGCGGCTCACGGCCGGGCAGCTGACGGGCGTCTCGGTCGATCAGATTCGCCGCATTGCCGACGAATTCTTGGCGCGCGAGGCGAGCACGTCGGCAGGGGCGTTGGGCAGAGCGGAAGTTCTGAAAGACTTCTTCTCGCGGGCGCAGGACCTGATCGGTTCGCTGAACGGCGGCTCATCGCTCGATTCGAGGATTTCCAGCGCGATGTCGGCGCTGACCCAGCTTAGCGTCGATCCCTCGTCGTTGGCGCGACGCAACTCGGCGTTGTCGTCGATCACCGCCGCCTTGAGCGCGATTTCTGGAATTGCTTCCAACCTGCAGGGTTTGCGGCAAGATGCGAACACGCAGCTCAAGACGAATGTCGCGAACGTCAACGATCTGATCTCGAAGATCTACGACCTCAACAAGTCGATCAAAGGGGCGGTTGCGAACGGCGACACGGCGAGCGGACTGCTCGATCAGCGCGACCGGGCGATCAGCGATCTGGCGAAGTTCGTCGATATTCGTTCTTACGAGCAGGTCGATGGGCGTGTGTTCGTTTCCTTGGGCGACGGAACGGCGCTGGTTTCGGACTTGAGCTCTGAATTTCGCTATCCGGGACCTTCGGCCGTCGGGGCGACGACGTCCTTTCCGTCGTTGACTTTGCAGCGGACGAATCCCGAGGGCGGCAACGACGTCGGTCCGCCGGTGGCGCTTGAGGGACGTATCCAGGGCGGCTCGATCCGCGGTTTGCTCGATATGCGCGACAAGGCGCTGCCGGATTTGGCGGAGCAGTTGGGTTTGATCGGCTCGACGCTGGTCGAACAGCTCAACGCCGTTCACAACGATAGTGCCGCGGTACCAGCGCCGGCGAGTCTGACCGGACGCAATACGGGGCTTGCCGGCGGCGATCCGCTTAACTTCACCGGCAACGCGACGATCGCGATCGTCGACGGCGGCGGGGCGTTGGTGCAGCGGCTCGATCTCAACTTGGCGAGCTATGCGACGGTCAACGATCTGGTGACCGCGATCAATACCGGGTTGGGCGCGAACGGATCGGCGACGTTTACGAACGGCGTGCTTTCGATCAGTGCAAGCCCGGGCAACGGGGTGGCGATGCTGCAAGATCCGGCGGCGCCGGCTTCACGCGGCGGACGGGGCTTGTCGCAGTTCTTCGGCTTGAACGACCTGGTCACGAGTGCCAGCCCGTCGAGCTTCGCGACCGGTGTTGCCGGCGGCGATGCACATGGGTTCAACGGTGGCGGCCAGGCCGACTTCGTGTTGCGCAGCGCATCGGGGCAGATCCTGCGGTCGTTCAGCGTGCCGGTGGGCGGCACGACCGTGAACGACATGATCACGAGCCTGAACACGGCGGCCGGCGGCATGGCGACGTTCGCTCTTGATGCGAGCGGGCAAATGACGATGACGCCAGCGGGGGCCTATCCCGGGGCGCGGCTTGAGGTGACGAACGACACGACGGCGCGCGGGACCACGGGCCTCAGCATGAGCCAGTTCTTCGGCTTGGGCACGGCGATGCGGCAGAACCAGGCTGCGGCGCTTTCGGTCAGGAGCGACATCACTGCGAATGCGGCGAGGCTTGGGCTTGCGCAGCTCGATTTGTTGCCGACGACGTCGCCGGGCGATGTGGTACTCGGTGTCAGCGACAACCGCGGGGCGCTTCGTTTGGCGGGTATCGCGAACGCGAATTATTCGTGGGGCGCAGCCGGTGGGCTTGGTTCGGGTACGATGTCGATCGGCGACTATGTGGCTCAGGTCATGGGCTCGCAGTCCGATCTGCTCAACTCGGTCAAGGCCGATCAGATCTACCGCCAGGACGTGAGCGAAGAGATCGCGACGCGCAAGTCGTCGGTCGAAGGTGTCAATATCGACGAAGAACTTTCCAACATGATGGTCTTTCAGCAGGCGTACAACGCCTCCGCCCGCATGATGTCCGTCGTTCAACAGATGTACGACACGCTTTTTGAAGTTATGAGATAGGGTGAGGATACGCCATGCTTGATCGCGTAGGCACGTGGACGTTCGGCCAGGGTTTGGTCAACGAGTATTCGCGCATTCAAACGCGCATGCTGACCGCGCAGCAGCAGATTTCGACCGGTAAGGTCGGCGATCAGTTCGCCGACGTGAAAGACAAGGCGGGCGTCTTGGCTTCGGCGAAGCTGAAGTCGGCGGCGATCGAGTCCTATTCGGCGACGACGAAGGAAGTGCTGAACAAGCTCGATATTCAGGATCTGCATTTGCAGCAGCTGAGCGATATTGCCGGGCGGCTACGCGCGGCGATCGGCGATGCGATCTCGACGGGCCATGCGCCGGCGATGATGGAGGAGGTCAAAAACCTCTACAACGAAACGGTGAGCATTCTGAATGCGCGGGTCGATGGCAAGTATGTCTATGGCGGCTCGCGCACGGATCAGCCGCCGGTGAACACGCCGGATCTGGCGTCGCTCGTGGGCGTGCCGACGGTGTTCGATGCGTTCGACAACACGGCGGTCAAGCAAAGGCAGCGGATCGACGAGAACGAAGTGATCGAGACCGGAATGCTGGCCAGCGATATCGGACTTGGCCTGATGCAGACATTCAAGGACATCGGCACGTTCGATGCCAGCGTGAACGGTCCGTTCGGGTTCACGTCCACGGCGGCGCAAACCACGTTCCTGATTGCCGAGCACGCGTCGATGCCTGCCGTGCAGGCGGATGTGAACACCTATGCCGCGATCAATGGCACACGGCATGCGCAGGTCACCGCCGCGCGCGACCGGCATGAGAGCATGTCGGCTTATTTCACCAAGTTCATCGGCGACATCGAAGACGTGGACCTGTCGGAAGCGGTGGCGCGGCTTAATCAGGACCAGGTCGCAGCGCAAGCGGCGGGGCGGATGATCGCGCAGATCAGCCAGATGTCGCTGCTCGATTTCATGCGCTAACCCTGATTGTCGCAGGCGTTTTGCTTGCGCGGGCGGCGGCGCTCCCTATATTCGCGCCGCCATGATGAGTACCGACGATATTCGCGCGCTTATGAATCTGCCCGGCGAGCCGGCGCGGACGCGTGTCGTCGCGGCTATGTCGGGCGGCGTTGACAGTGCGGTCGCGGCGGCGCTGGCCAAGCGTGCCGGTTATGACGTCGTCGGCGTAACGCTGCAGCTTTATGCCAGCGACGGGCAGCCGAAGCGCAAGGGGGCGTGCTGTGCGGGCCAAGACATTTATGACGCGAAGGTGGCGGCGGAGCGGATCGGCGTTCCGCACTACACGCTCGACTATGCGGAGCGGTTCCGGAAGTCGGTGATGGAAGATTTTGCAGCGTCCTACGCGCGCGGCGAGACGCCGATCCCGTGCGTGCGCTGCAATGAAACCGTCAAGTTTCACGATCTGTTGAACGCGGCGAAGGATATGGGCGCGAGCGCGCTCATTACGGGACACTACATTCGGCGCGTCGAAGGTGCGAATGGGCCGGCGTTGCATCGGGCGGTCGATGCATCGCGCGATCAGTCCTACTTCCTCTTTGCGACGACGCGGGCGCAGCTTGAGTTCGTGCGGTTTCCGCTGGGCGGGATGCCAAAGAGCGAGACGCGCGCGATTGCGGCGGAGCTTGGGCTCGGGCTTGCCGACAAGCCGGACAGCCAGGACATCTGTTTCGTGCCGAACGGCAAGTACAGCGATATCGTGCAGAAGCTGAAGCCCGGCGCGATCGAGCCGGGGGAGATCGTGGATCTTTCAGGCAAGGTGCTGGGTCGGCACGAGGGCGTGATCAACTTCACGGTCGGGCAGCGAAAGGGCCTGGGCCTCGGTCATCACGAGTCGCTGTTCGTGATCCGCATCGATGCGGCTTTGCGGCGGGTCGTGGTGGGGCCGCGTGAGGCGTTGGCGACGCGACAGGTTAGCTTACGCGATATGAACTGGCTGGATACGCCGCTTAGTGATGCCCCGCGCGCTGTACTCGCGCGCGTGCGCTCGACGCGTGAACCGGTGCGTGCGGAAATCCGAGCAACGGCCAAGGGCGTCGAGGTCGAACTGCTCACCCACGAAGAAGGCGTCGCGCCGGGGCAGGCCTGCGTGCTTTATGACGCGCTTGAGCCAACGCACATGCTCGGCGGCGGCTGGATCGTGAAGGGCGAGGCGGCGCTGGCGGCCTGAGCTAGTGCTTTGCCTTGACAGGCTTGAGCCCCCCGCCTTACATCCCGCCCTCTTTTGGTTTGGCAGCGTAGCTCAGTGGTAGAGCAGGGGAATCATAATCCCTTGGTCGGCGGTTCAAATCCGTCCGCTGCTACCAATCCCGGCGTGATCGCCCCTCAGGAAACAGCCGATGGCCGTAACTCTCGCAGACGTGCAGCGCGCGGCCGAGGCGATTAAGGGCGCGGTTGAGCGGACGCCTTGTCATCATTCGCGCACCTTGTCCCAGCTCACCGGCGCGGATGTTTATCTGAAGTTCGAGAACTTGCAGTTCACGGCGTCGTTCAAGGAGCGGGGGGCGCTGAACAAGTTGCTGTCGCTCTCGGCGTCGGAGCGCAAAGCCGGCGTGATCGCAATGTCGGCGGGCAATCATGCGCAAGGGGTCGCCTATCATGCGTCACGGCTCGGCATACCCTCTACGATCGTGATGCCGGAGTCGACGCCATTCGTGAAGGTGAAGCACACCATGGGTCACGGCGCGCGCGTCGTGCAGCAGGGGGCGACGCTCGCCGACAGCGACCGGATCGCGCACGAGATGGCGGCGAAGGACGGGCTCGTGTTCGTGCATCCTTACGACGACGACAGGATCATCGCAGGGCAGGGCACGATCGCGATCGAGATGCTTGAGGATTTTCCCGATCTCGACACGCTGGTCATTCCGGTCGGCGGCGGCGGATTGATCTCCGGGATCGCGATTGCCGCCAAGGCGATCAAACCCACGATCCGGGTCGTGGGCGTCGAGACGGAACTTTATCCCTCGATGTACAACGCGCTCAAAGGCGGCAATGCGCCGATCGGCGGACAGACGATCGCGGAAGGTATCGCGGTCAAGAACGTGGGCGTTCGGACGAAGGATTTTTGCGCGCACTTACTCGACGACATTCTGCTGGTGTCGGAGGAATCGATCGAGCGCGCGATCGCGTTGATGCTCTCGGTCGAAAAGACCGTCGTTGAGGGTGCGGGGGCGACGGGCTTTGCGGCGCTGCTGCAGCATCCGTCTAAGTTCACGGGGCGCAAGGTTGGGTTGGTGCTCTGCGGTGGAAACATTGATCCCCGGTTGCTCTCGAACGTGATCATGCGCGAGCTGCAGCGCGAGGGGCGGATTCTCACGATCGCGGTCGAAATCGAAGACCGACCGGGCATCTTGGCGCGGGTCGCGACCATTGTGGGCGAGGCCGGCGGCAATATCATCGAGGTCTCGCACAACCGCATGCTGACGGACGTGCCGGCGAAAGCGGCGGAGTTGCGCGTCAGCATGGAAACCCGCGACTCCGGCCACGCGCAGGCGATCTGCCAGGCGGTGCGCGACGCGGGCTACGGCGTGCGCGTGCTGGGTTCGACGGCGCATCATTAGCGGGGCGCCGGTTTGCCCCAAAACGTTGCGCTCGGTGCCAATACTGTCTTGAGCGGCCGCCGGGCATCGCCATGATGCTGGCCATGACGTTTCGAGATCGTTTGAGGCAGGAGTACGCGCGGCGCCGCGCGGCCAACGCGCGATACTCGCTGCGCGCGATGGCAAAACTGTTGGGGGCCGACCACGCGTCGCTTTCGCAGATTATGCGTGGCAAGCGGCCTGTCCCGGTTGAGCGCATCGGGCCGTGGGCGCGGAAGCTGAAGCTTTCGAGCGAGGAAGTTGCGGTCTATTCCGCCGTCGCTCGCGTCGTCGATGCGCAGGTGCAGGCCGCGCAGGAGGCGTTGAGGCATTGGTCGACCGAGGTGCTCAGCCTGCTTTCGATGCCGGTGCATCAAGAGATATTGCGCTTGTCACGGACGGCCACGTTCAAGAGCGAGAGCCGGTGGATCGCGGCGCAAACCGGCTCGAACGTTGACGACGTCAACATTGCGCTGAGCCGGATGTTGCGTCTTGGTCTTCTGGAAGCGGACGCGAAAGGGATATGGCGCGATCGAACGGGTCTGCGCGAGATAACGTCCGCCGGCTTCCGCAAGTTCATCGCCGAGCGCCTTCCCAATCCGTTGCAGCACAAAGGAGAGTGAGCATGGGAGACCCCGTGACGCAATTTCAAATTCTGTCAAAGAGGCCAGATGACACGGCGGCGTTCTATGGTCGCCTTTTCGGTTGGCGGATCGACGCGAACAACCCCATGGGTTATCGCCAGATCGACACGGGCTCGAAGGAAGGTATCCAAGGCGGCATTTGGCCGGCACCGCCGCAGGCGCCGGATTTCGTTCAACTCTTCGTCGCCGTCAGTGACGTGAAAGCGAAGGTGGCTGAGGCGCAGGCGATCGGCGCGAAGGTTCTCATACCGCCTACCGTGCTACCGGAAGGCGACGAGATGGCGGTGCTGCACGATCCGAACGGGATGTCGTTTGCGGTGTGGCGGAAGCGAACCTGACGACGATGTGACTTGCCTGATGAGCGGCGCTGCGCAAACCTTCGACCGCCAATTGCGAGAGAGGTGCGGCGAGCCTTGAGTTTGCGTCTGCCATTTCCGTTCGCGTCGCGTCTCGCCGATCGCTTGATTGGTGATCCAGCGTCGGTTGCGCTTGTTGCCGTGACGGCGGGGGATTTTGCCTGATCTCGATCGTCTGATGCGCGATGCTGACGTGGCGCGATGGTGGCCGGACTAAGAGATCGACGACCTTCGCTCTGACGGCGGCGTTAGCGTTCGAATTTCACGCTGAGCACGATCGACGACATTGTCTTCTGCACGCCTTTCAGATGGCCGATGGCGTCGAGGACGGCATCAATCTTGGCGGTGGTTTCGGCGGCGACTTCGGCCATCATGTCGAAGGTGCCGCTGATGGCGGCGAGGGAGCGGACTTCGGGCATCTTTTTCAGGTCGCTTGTGACGCTTGCCGCCATCTTGGGATCGACGCTGATCATTACGTGGGCGGCGATCTGGCGTTCGGCAAAGTCTGCGCCGCTTCGGATCGTGTAGCCGGCGATGACGCCGGCTCGTTCAAGTCGCGCGATCCGCTCCTGCACCGTCGACCGGGCAAGGTCGAGCTTGCGGGCGAGAGCCGAGACGCTCTCGCGGGCGTCGGTGCGGAGCAGGTTCACAAGCTTGCGGTCGGTGTCGTCGAGGGTCGTCATTCCGGCAATATGACGGCTCTGGCGTTAATTTGCCACTCACTTTAGCGACTTTCGACGGTTTGACCGCTGCAAATCGGCGGAAAGTAGGCCTAGGGTTGGCCGATCCAGGCGAATTCAAAAGGCGGAACCTCATGGCGACGAAGCTCATTCTTCTCGGCGGCGGCAAGATTGGCAGCGCGATTACGGCGATGCTGGGCGGCACGGGCGACTATCAAATCACCGTTGCCGATAAGGACGCTGAGAGTCTGAAACGGCTGCCGACGAAGAACGCACGCACGATGGTGCTGGACGTTTCCGATCCGATGGCGCTGCGCGCGGCGATGAAGGGGCACGAGATCGTCGTGTCGGCGATGCCCTATCACTTGACGCCGGTGATCGCGGGGGCGGCGAAGGATGTGGGTGCGCACTATTTCGACCTGACGGAAGACGTCGAGAGCACGCGGGTCGTGAAGCAACTGGCGAAGGGGGCCGATACCGCGTTCGTGCCGCAGTGCGGCTTGGCGCCGGGCTTCATTTCGATCGTCGCGCACGACATGACGAAGAAGTTCGAGAGCTTGCGCGACGTGAACATGCGCGTCGGTGCGTTGCCGGTCTATCCGACGAATGCGTTGAAGTACAACCTGACCTGGTCGACGGACGGCCTAATCAACGAATACTGCAATCCCTGCGAGGCGATCGTCGACGGGCACTTGCGCGAGATGCCGGCTTTGGAAGAGCAGGAGCATTTCTCGCTCGACGGGATCGACTATGAGGCATTCAACACCTCGGGCGGGTTGGGCACGTTGTGCGAGACGCTTGAGGGCAAGGTCGAGAATTTGAACTATAAGACCGTGCGTTACCCCGGTCACCGCGATATCATCAAGACGTTAGTGCGCGACTTGCGGCTGGGGCAGCGGCGCGACATCTTGAAAGACGTGCTGGAGACGGCGATCCCGATCACGTATCAAGACGTGGTGCTGGTGTTCGTGACGGTGTCGGGACAGCAGCACGGCAACCTGACGCAAGAAAGCTATGCGAAGAAGGTCTATGCGCAAGAGATCGAGGGCAAGTTGATGAGCGCCATTCAGATCACGACGGCGGCGGGCATCTGCGCGATGGTCGATATGATGATCGCCGGCAAGCTGCCGAAGAAAGGCTTCGTGCGGCAAGAGCAGGCGGATTTGAAGGCGTTTCTGGCGAACCGGTTCGGCCGCGTCTACGCATAAGGGAGCTTCGCGTGAGCAATCTTCGGACCGGCGGGCAGATTCTGGTCGACCAGTTGAAGATTCACGGCGCCGATCTTGCGTTCTGCGTGCCGGGGGAAAGTTATCTCGCGGTGCTGGATGCGCTCTACGATGGGCGCGATCAGATCAGGCTCATCACCTGCCGGCATGAGGCGGGGGCGGCGAACATGGCGGAGGCCTATGGCAAGCTAACCGGGAAGCCTGGGATCTGCTTCGTCACGCGCGGACCCGGGGCGACGCATGCCAGCATCGGGTTGCACACGGCGTTTCAGGACTCGACGCCGATGATCCTTTTCATCGGGCAGGTCGCGCGCGATCAAACGGAGCGCGAGGCGTTTCAGGAGATCGACTATCGCCGGATGCTGGGGCCGCTGACGAAGTGGGTGGCGGAGGTGCCGTCCGCCGATCGTCTGCCGGAGTTCATCTCGCGCGCCTTTCATACGGCGGTGAGCGGCCGGCCGGGGCCGGTGGCGCTGGCGTTGCCCGAAGACATGCTGACCGAGCGGATGGCGGCGGTCGACAGCCGGCCCTATCAGCGCGTCGAAGCGGCGCCGCGGGCGGAAGACATGGCGCGGCTTGCCGAGATTCTCTCGTCGGCGGAACGGCCAATCGCCGTGCTCGGCGGTGGCGGCTGGACGGCGAAGGCATGCGACGAGGTTCGGCGCTTTCTGGAGGTTTGGAATTTGCCAGCGGTAACATCGTTCCGCGGCAAAGACCGGCTCGACAACCGGCATAGTCTTTATGCGGGCGATATGGGGATCGGGATCGATCCGAAGCTTGGCGCGCGGATTGCGCAGGCGGATGTGTTGGTCGTGATTGGTCCTCGTCTCGGCGAGATGACGACGAACGGTTACACGCGGGTCGTACCGCCGGTGCCAGCGCAGCGGCTGGTGCATGTTTTTCCGGCGGCTGAGGAGTTGAACCGGGTTTATCAAGCGGAACTCGGGATCGTTTCGGGGATTGAGGCGTTTGCGAAGGCGGCCGCGGTAACGAAGCCGCCGGCGGTTATTCGCTGGCGCGAGTGGGCGAAGACGGCGCGTGCCGACTATGAGGCGTTCGTGAAGCCGGTTGCGGTGGTGGGGGATGTAAATCCCTCTGAGATATTTGCCTGGCTGAACGAGCGGCTGCCGGAAGATGCCATTCTGACAAACGGCGCAGGCAACTATGCAGGCTGGTTGCATCGGTTTCATTTGCACCGGCGATTCAACACGCAGCTCGCGCCGACAAGCGGCGCGATGGGGTATGGGGTGCCGGCGGCGATCGGCGCGAAGGCCGTGCATCCGGATCGCATCGTTATCGGGTGCGCGGGTGACGGCTGCTTTCTGATGAACGGGCAGGAGCTCGCGACCGCGGCGCAGTACGGGCTCAACGTCATCATCCTGGTCTTCAACAATGGGATGTACGGCACAATCCGCATGCATCAGGAGCGTGAGTATCCGGCGCGCGTTGTCGGCACCGATCTCGTCAATCCGGACTTTGCGGCCTATGCGAAGGCGTTCGGGTTTTGGAGTGCGACGGTGCGCGCGACCGATGCGTTCAAACCAGCGTTCGAAGCAGCGCTCGCAAGCGGCAAGCCCGCGTTGATCGAAATCATAACGCCGCCCGACGCGATCTCACCGACGGCCACGTTGTCGGGGATCCGCAAGGCAGCTCAAACGAAATAAATGGAGGACATGCCATGCTTTCCGACACGTTGAAGGCGCTCGGCCTTTCGCAGGAAGACGTCTCGCGGGGCGACATCGTCGTTCGGAGCCCGATCGACGGGGCGGAGATCGGGCGCGTGCGTAGCGACACGCCGGCCGAGGTCGATGCGAAAATCGCGGCGTCGGTTGCCGCATTCCACGTTTGGCGCGAAGTGCCGGCGCCGCGGCGAGGCGAGCTCGTGCGCTTGTTCGGCGAGGAGTTGCGCGCGAACAAGGACGCGCTCGGACGGCTGGTCACGCTGGAAGCGGGCAAGATCCTGCAAGAGGGGCTGGGTGAAGTGCAGGAAATGATCGACATCTGCGACTTCGCGGTCGGTCTATCGCGGCAGCTTTATGGTCTGACGATCGCGTCCGAGCGGCCGGGGCACCGCATGATGGAGACGTGGCATCCGCTAGGGCCCGTCGGCGTGATCAGCGCGTTCAACTTTCCGGTCGCGGTGTGGGCGTGGAATGCGGCGCTCGCCGTCGTGTGCGGCGACAGCGTGCTCTGGAAGCCGTCGGAGAAGACGCCGCTGACGGCGGTGGCGACGCAGAAGCTGTTCGAACGCGCGGTAGCGAGGTTCGGCGACGCACCGAAAGCGCTGTCGCAGGTCGTGCAGGGCGGACGCGACGTCGGCGAGCGGTTGGCGGCGGACGCGCGCGTGCCGTTGATTTCAGCCACCGGCTCGACGCGGATGGGCAGGGCGTTGGCGCCGGTCGTGGGGGCGCGGCTCGGACGGTCGTTGCTGGAACTCGGCGGCAACAACGCGATGATCGTGGCGCCGTCGGCGGACTTAAAGTTGGCGGAACGTGCGATCACGTTCGCGGCGGTGGGCACAGCGGGGCAGCGTTGTACGAGCCTGCGGCGGCTGATCGCGCATGAGAGCGTGCGGGAGAAGCTCGTGGCGCGCCTCAGGACTGTTTACGGCGCGATCAAGATCGGCAGCCCGCTGGAGGCGGGGACGCTGGTGGGACCGCTGATCGACAAGGCGTCGTTTGACGGGATGCAGAGCGCGCTGACGCAGGCGCGGGCGCAGGGCGGCAAGGTGACCGGCGGCGAGCGGGCGCTCTCGGGGCAGTTTCCGAACGCCTATTACGTGCAGCCGGCGATCGTTGAAATGCCGGCGCAGAGTGAGGTCGTGAAGCACGAGACGTTCGCGCCGATCCTCTATGTGCTCACGTATCGTGACTTTGATGAGGCGATTGCGCTGCAGAATGGCGTCGCGCAGGGATTGTCGTCATGCATCTTCACGCGTGACATGCAGGAGGCGGAGCGCTTCGTCGCTGCCGCAGGCAGTGACTGCGGCATCGCCAACGTCAATATCGGGCCTAGCGGGGCTGAGATCGGTGGCGCGTTCGGCGGCGAAAAGGAAACGGGCGGCGGGCGTGAGTCGGGCTCGGACTCGTGGAAAGCCTATATGCGGCGGCAGACGGCGACGGTGAACTATTCGAACGCACTGCCGCTGGCGCAGGGGATCAAGTTCGACGTGGATTGATCTCTACCCATCCGCCCACAGGCGCAACAGGTTCGCGTGGCTCTTGGAGATAATGTCGAAGTCTCGCGACTTCTTTTCGCGTTCGAAGATGCCGCGTCTGGCGATGTCGAGGTCGTAGAGGATTTCGCGCTGGGCGGCGTCGCGGACGTAGCTTTGGCACCAGCCGACGGCGGCAAGGCGTTCGCCCTTGGTCACTGGCGTTACGCGGTGCAGGGTGGTCGAGGGGTAAATGATCATCTGACCGGCAGCTGGTTTGTAGGCTTGCTCGCCGCCGGATGCCTCCATGACGAGTTCGCCGCCGTCGTATGAAGCGGGGTCGGCAAGGAACAGCGTGAAGGAGATGTCGCTGCGCAGTCCTTGCATGATGGGATCGTCGACATGCGTGCCGTACTCCATGCTGTCGCGGTAGCGGCTGAAGAGGAGCGGCGTGACGTGGCGGGGGCGGGCGGCCATGCGGAATATCGGGTTGCGCATGATTGCGTCGGTCACCGCTTTGTTCAGCGGCTGGTAGTCGACTTGCGCACGGTCGATCTGCTGGTTGTTCTTGACGAGCTTCGCGTGCCATCCCGCCGTGGTGGTGCCGTCGACATAGCGCATGGCAGCGATGCGGTCGGTGACCTTGGCGATATCGTCGGCGGTCAGCACATCCTTGATTACGAGCAGCATCGCGGCACCCTCAAATCAGTTGTCGCGTTCAGGCATAAGGCGACTTAACCCTAATGCCAACGGGTGACCTGCGGGTGGGATCCGATTTGCTAGTATGGCGCTTGGGGAAAAAGGAGCGGCGGCCGATGCAGGCGCCTCAACTGGCCGGGCTGGCGACGACGGTGGCGGTGATCGTGTGGGTCGATCTGCCGGTCGACTGGCTTGTATTCAGCGCGATGATGGCGGGCGCATTTGCGACTTTCGCCGTCTCGACCTATCTGCAGCGCCGGCGCTAGGCCTGCGGCGCGGCGTTTAGCGCCTCTTCAAGTGTCGCGAAGCTCGGCTGGAAGTGTGAGGGCACGCTGCCGCGGCCGATTTCGACCGAGACCTGCGCGGCGTTGCCGTGCAGATGCGCCACCAGGACGTCGCGGATCACGTGATAGAACTGCGACTCTTCTTCCGCCGTCGCTTTGAGCCGGCTCGCGAATGGTGCGAAGAAGCCGTACGCGACGAACACCCCGAAGAACGTACCGACAAGCGCGCCGCCGATCATTTCGCCCAGAATTTCCGGCGGCTCGGTGATCGAGCCCATGGTTTTGATAACGCCCAAGACGGCGGCGACGATGCCGAGGGCAGGCATGCCGTCGGCCATGCTCTGCCAAGAGTTCGCTGCGCTCAGCGCTTCGTGATGGTGCTTCTCGAGCTGCTTTTCCATCGCGGTTTCGACCTGATGCGGGTCTTCCAAGCTCATCGTCATCATGCGGATTGTGTCGCAGATGAAGTCGATAGCGAAGTGGTCGTGGATGATGCGCGGGTAGTTTTTGAAGATCGTGGACTCTTCCGGCTTCTCGATATGCTGCTCGAGCGCGATCATGCCCTTCGACTTCATCGTTTTGGTCAGCACGAAGAGCAACGTCAGGAGGTCGGTGTAGTCCTTCTGCTTCCACTTCGACCCGCCCATGATCTTGCCGAACGAGCCGCCGACGGCTTTGAGCGCGGGGACGGATGAGGCGATCAAGAGCGCGCCGATCGCCGCGCCCAAGATCTGGGTGCCTTCGTAGGGAAGCGCGTGCAAAATCACGTCGAACTTGCCGCCGGCCAGAACATAGCCGCCGAACACAGTCACAAAGACGAAGATGATGCCGCCGATTTGAAACATTGGACGCGCGCAACTACTGCTTTCTCGGCGCGTGAGTGCGCTTCGAGATTGGGGACAGTATGGCTAGCCGCGCTTAAGGATCGTTGAAACGATTGCGCTTTTTCGCTTAACCCGGCGGTAGGGTGGGTGAATGCACGTTCACGACTGAGCCGCGCAAGGCTGGCGATTTAACGTTTCAGATACGCTTTGACCTCGGGACGTTCGCGAAGCCATGTCGACCAGCGAGTCATGACTTTCGCCATGCGGGCGGGCTCAACGCCCAGCTGGGCCATGGCGACGCCGCCGTTGACGCTTTCGCGGTACTCGGCGATCAGGCCGTCGCGCACGACAAAGCGGCTCATGCCGTCGATCACGACCTCTTTGCCTTGGAATTGCGGAATCGTGGAGCTGAACTTCGAAAGCGACCAAGCGTAGCCGATGTTGCCGTCGATGACGGGATCGAACATGCGCCAGTCGTAGTTCGCGGCGTCGCGGTGGAAGAGGTTCACCAACATGTCCTCAATCGAGGCGCGGCCAGCGTGGGGTCCGTAGATGTAGTCGTGATAGACGCCGTCTTCGGTGAAGCATTCCGAGAACGTCTTGCCATCGCCGCGCGTCGCGGCGTCGGAGAAGCGGGCGAGTAGGGCTTTGAAGTTTTGCGCGTTCATGGGGTTCAGGCCTTTGCGGTGACGAGCCAGACGGCGGCGCCGAGTTTGATTGGGCTCGCCGTTGCATGCGGGGTTAGCGCCTCGCGCAGGGCAGCGATCGCTTGTTGCTTTTGCGCCGGAGAAGCATCGGCGAGGGCGCGGGAGACGGGGCCGAATTCCAGCAGATAATTCGTGGCATCGTCGAGCGAGGTGCCGATCTCAACCTTGGTATCGAATGGGCGCAGCGTGATCGCGTCAAAGCCGCCGTTCGCCAAGATGCGGCGCAGGCGGGCGGGGTCAGCGAACGAAAACGGGCCTGGATCCTCAGGACTGAGTTGCGGTTGCGGGGGCACGTGGGGGCGGACGGCCATGATGGGCACGCGGACCCATTCGTTCTCGCGCCAGTCGCGCCAGCAAACGAACGCGACGCGACCGGTCTTGCTCAGCGCTTTGCGCATGTTCACGAAGGCGGCGTCCGGATCGGCGAAGAACATCACGCCAAAGCGGGAGAAGAGAAGATCAAATGCGTTCGGTTCGAAGCCGTGCGTGGCGGCATCTGCTTCGGTGAAGGTGAGGGCTTGGTTCGCGGAGGCGCGATGTTTTGCCAATGCCAACATCGGTGCCGAGACGTCGGCGCCAAGCACGCGGCCGCTGGCGCCGACGGCGGCGGCCAGCTTCAGCGATGTCTCACCGCAACCGCAGCCGATATCGAGCACGCGCTCGCCGGGTTTGGTGGCAGCGGTGGAGAGGATCGCCTCCCCGATGGGGGCCAGCATCGCGTCGAGGCGGGTTTGCTGCTCGACCCAGCGTTTGCCGGCTTCACCGTTCCAATAGGCGATCTGATCTGCGTTCGTTTGCGTCATGGGGTTTCTCGATCAATGTCCGTGGTCGCTGGAGAGGCAGTGGCTGTGGGAGTGGTCGGCGAGGACTTTGATCACGCGGCATTCGGCGACGCGGCCATGGCGGCATTGGCGGACCATGCGTTGGAGCTCGCCGCGGAGGCTTTCGAGGCGCGCGATCTTGGCTTCGACGTCGGCCAGCACGTCGCTCGCCACGCGGTCGACGCGGGCGCAGGATTGATCCGGCTCGTCGACGAGGTGCAGTAGCTCGCGGATCGCGTCGAGTGGGAAGCCTAGTTCGCGCGCGTGCCGGATAAAGGCGAGCCGGTCGGCGTGGACCTTGGCATAGCGCCGCTGACCGCCCTCGGTGCGTGCGGGGGCGGGCATGAGGCCTTCCTGCTCGTAAAATCGGATTGTTTGGACTTTGGTCGCCGCCCTCTTGGCGAGCGCGCCGATGGTCAGGTCTTGCGCCATTCTTTGACCCTTGAAGCTACAGCCACTGTAGCATGTAGATTCAGGGCGGGAAGAAGGAATCAGCCGATGGATCATTGCTGCCCCGCACCGCCGCCCAGTGCGTCGCTGGCGTATCGCCGGGTGCTCTGGATCGCGCTTTTCGTCAATGCGGCGATGTTCTTTGTTGAAGTTGTGGCGGGAGTTGCGGCGGGATCGGCCTCGCTGCAGGCGGATGCGCTCGACTTCTTTGGCGATGCGGCGAACTACGCCTTGAGTCTCTCGGTGGCCTCGATGGCGCTCGCGTGGCGGGCACGGGCGGCGTTGGTGAAGGGGGCGAGCATGGGGCTGTTTGGCATTTGGGTTATCGCTTCGGCCGCCATGAACGTGCTCACCGGCGCCACGCCGCATGCGGGGACGATGGGGGCGATCGGCTTTCTCGCGTTGCTTGCGAACGTGGGCGTGGCGGTGTTGCTCTATCAATACCGCGACGGTGACGCGAACATGCGGTCAGTGTGGCTTTGCACGCGCAATGACGCGATCGGAAACGTGATGGTGATGGTTGCGGCGCTGGGCGTGTTCGGGACGGGAACGCTTTGGCCGGATGTCGCGGTGGCGGCGGCGATGGCGGCGCTGGCGTTGAGCGCGTCGTTTCAGTCGATCGCGCGTGCGTTGGCCGAATTGCGCGGTGAGGCGGTGGTCGATCCCGACCGTCATGGGCACGCGCACGGTGCGCATGCCCATCATCACTGAGGCTCTACGCGACTTCGCCGAGCTGCGGCGTCACGCCCAGATGCGGGGCGAGGATGCTTGCTTGGTTCAGGAACGTCTCCGCCGCACGGTCGAGGCGCTGGCGCGCGGCGAACAACGACATGCGAGCGGCTTCGATCTCATCGTTCGATGCGAAGAGTTCGGACGGTGCTTTCAGCGACAGGCCGCGTTCACCGGCGACGAGCGTGATGTGTCCGATAGCGTGGCGCGGTTGACCGCCGTCTGGCAGCGTCACTTCAATCGCGCCGCGGGCGGCGTCGATCAGGTTCACGCCTTCGAAGGTAGCGCCGGCGGCGACGGTGTCGATCCGCGAGCGAAGTTCTTCGTAGCGGTCGGCGATCATCGCACGCTTCGTGGCGTCGGCATCGGTCAAGGCATCGGCGGTCAGTTCCAGCGCTTCGGAGAGATAGGTGTCGATCGTGTCGATGGCGACCAGGGTGCCTTCAACGGTTGAGATCGCGCGGGCGGCGGTTTCGGCCAAGGTGCCCGACATGAATGCGCCGCGGCGTGCCTGGCGCAGTGCGCGGTCGATGCCGGAACGGATGTCGACGGGCTCGACGGGCGCTTCGACCGGCGCTTCCTTTCCGGAGAGCACGCGGCGCGCGTAAGCGAATAGGCTCTGCGCGTCCACGCGCTTTTGTTCGACGGACATGACTTCCCCCACCTTTGAGGCTTTGTTGCGCGGAGCTTAGGCGCGCAGGGGTTAGGGAACGCTTTACCCGGCGCCCAAGATTGCGCTTAAAGCTCGGTTGCCATGACCCATCGATTTGGCCGCATCGTCGGCTCATCCATCCAAGCCTATCAGCGCGTCGCGAAACTGGCGCGAACCGGGCGCTGGCCCTTAACGATTGGTGTACGGATCATCGTGCGGAAGGCGGACACGGTTCTGCTGGTCCGCCATACCTACACACCCGGTTGGCACTTTCCGGGCGGCGCTGTCGACCGGCGCGAGACAGCGGCCGATGCGGCCGTGCGGGAGTTGCGCGAAGAAGCGCTCATTGAAGCGGTGACGCCGCCTCGTCTTGTCGGCGTCTATTTGAGCTTGGTGCAGAAGCGCTCTGACCACGTCATTCTCTTTGAGGCCGGAGAGTGGCGCCGCGTGGAGGGCAAGAAGCGTCCGCTTGAGATCGCGGAAGCTGCGTTCTTTCCGGTGAACGAATTGCCGAAAGGCACCACCAGCGGCACGCGGCGGCGGCTGGCGGAGCTTGCTGGCGACGCCGCACCGGGGGCTGCGTGGTGACTAGAGCGGCGCGTACTTGTCCTTCCAGGGCCTCGCTTGCTCGATTTGCGCGGCCAGGCGGAAGAGGGTGGCTTCGTCGCCGTAGCGGGTGGTGAACATGGTGCCGATGGGGAGGCCGGCTGCATTCCAATAGAGGGGGATGTTCGCAGAGGGTTGGCCGGTGAGGTTGTAGATGCCGGTGTAGGGGATGAAGCTGATCATCTCGCGGAACATCTGCTGCAAATCTTCGCGGTCCATGTTCAGGATGCCGATGGGCAGCGGCGGTTGGGCTGCGGTCGGTTGCAGGACTACGTCGTAGTTGGTCATGAAGGTTGCGACGGTGCGTCCGAGCAGGTGGAGCGTGTTCATCGCGCGGGCGTAGGCGCTCGAGTCCGTCTTGCGGGCGTTCTCGACGCGGAACCAGGTGGCACGCTCGACGTCTTCGAGGCGCGCTGTGCGGCCGAGCGCTTCCGCTGCCTCATCGACGGTGAAGGCGACGTTGGCGCTGATCACGATGCCTTGGGCGGCCATGATCTCCATGCCGTTGATATCGAGCGCTGCTTCTTCGACGTGGTGGCCGAGGCTTTCGCAGAGTTTGGCTGCCTCGCGCACGGCGGCGATCGCGTCGGGGTGCACGTCCGTCGGGATCGCGGGTTTCGTCGAGAACGCGATGCGCAAGCGGCCCGGTGCGGCCTTCACTTCTTCGAGGAACGGGCGCGGTGCGTGTGGCGCGACGTAGGGGTCACCGGGCGCGGGGCCGTGCGTCGCGTCGAGGAAGGCGGCGCTGTCGCGCACGCTGCGCGAGACGACGTGACCGACGGACGCGCCGCCCCAGCCTTCGCCTCGCTTTGGACCCATCGGCGTGCGGGCGCGCGTTGGCTTCAAGCCGAAGAGACCGCAACAGCTCGCCGGGATGCGGATCGAGCCGCCGCCGTCGGTTGCGTGCGCGACGGGAACGATCCCCGCTGCGACCGCTGCTGCCGCGCCGCCGGACGAGCCGCCGGCGATATGATTCAGGTTCCAGGGGTTACGTGTGGCGCCGAACATGCGCGACTCGGACGAGGGGCTCAGGCCCAGTTCCGGCGAATGGGTTTTGCCGAAGACGACGAGGCCGGCGGTCTTGACGCGCTCGACATAGGTCGAGTCCGCGGCGGCGACGGTTTCGCGGGCGTAGCTCAGGCTGCCGGTGGTGACCGTACCTTTCAACGCCGCGCCTAGATCCTTCAGCAGATACGGCACGCCGGTGAGCGGGCCTTGCGGCAGACCGTCCTTCAGTGCTTTGCGCGCAACGTCTTCGTGGTCGAGAACGATGGCGTTGATTTTTGGGTTCACCTCGCGCGAACGCGCGAGGGCGGTGTCGAGCAGTTCGTGTGCGGTGACTTGTTTGGTGCGAACGAGATCGGCGAGGGCCAGGGCGTCGTGTTTGCGGTAGTCTGTGAAGCTCAGCATTGGCCCTCGCGCGGTTGGTTACTTCGGTATGTCGGCGATGAGGATTTCGGTGTCCTCGATCGCTTTCAGCTCGATCCTATCTTCGCCGTGAACGGCGATGCCGTCACGTGCTTTCGCTTCACGGCCGTTGACGAGCAGTTTGCCGACGGCCGGCACCATGTAAACGTAGCGGCCGGGCTCCAAGATGTGCTCGACGGTTTGGCCCGGCCGCAAGGTTGCGGCGAGAATGGCCGCGTCTTGGTGGATCGGGAGTACGCCTGAGTCTTGCTTTCGGCCGGACGCGAGCGTCACCAGTGAGCCGGCGCGGTCGCCCTTGGGGAAGGCGCGGGCTTCCCAGCCGGGGGAGATCCCGTTCTCATTCGGGAAAATCCAAAGCTGGAATATCTGCGTCGGCTCGTTCTCGAGGTTCTGTTCCTCGTGCAGGATGCCGCGACCGGCCCACATCACCTGCACGTCGCCGGCATTGGTGCGGCCTTCGTTGCCCAGGTGGTCGCGGTGGGTGATCGCGCCGCGGCGGACGTAGGTGATGATTTCCATGTCCTTGTGGCCGTGGCGATCGAAGCCGGTTTTGGGCTTGATCGTGTCGTCGTTCCACACGCGCAGCGCGCCCCAGTTGTCGCGGGCCTGATCGCGGTAGCCGGAAAAGCTGAAGTGGTAGTGGGCCTTGAGCCAATCGTTTTCGAACCTGCCCAGGGTTTCGAAGGGGCGGATGTCGATCATGGTCGAGTCTCCTCGCAAGGGGTGAGTAACAATGTTGCGTGGGAGGTGGTGGCCGGTTTGTTCTGCGGCAAGAGACACAATTATGCCGTGTTTGTGAACAGCCGTTCATGCAAGCGCACGTTCGTGGGCGTATCATGGTCACCAATTCCATTCCCCCGTGGAGGTCTTTCATGCGTGCGATTGTGTTTGCGGCATTGGCCGCGTTGGTGGTTGGGTCTGCTGTGTCGGCGGAGCCAGTGGCGTACCAGCCGGGCGGCTTTCCCCGTGACGAGGTTTCGCTGCGCGCGCTCGACAATGCGCAGCTTCGGATCGTGCGGCGCGCCGGGGCGCAGTGTTGGCATTCGGGCGAGGGCGGGTTCGGCTCGCGGTCGGCGCAGACGCGGGCCTGCATCATCGGGCAAGCGGAGAGCGCGATGCGGTCGTCCGAGGATGGCGCGCTGGTCGCCTATCACAACGCGCTGCCGTTTCACGCGCGCTACGATGAGTATCGGCCGGCGTATTTTTGGCAGCGGATGGTGATGAATTAGCTCACCAAGCGGCTCGAAGCATCTCCAATACCTCCGTTGCGCCAGTGACCGGTCTTGGGTTCGAGAGAACGACGGGGTGTTTGGCGGCTTCGTCGGCGATCGCTTGGAGTTGGTCTTGTTTGATGCCGACGTCGCGCAGGCGCGATGGGAGGTCTAGGTCTTTCACGAGTTCGGCGACGGCGTCGCCGGCGCTCATGGTGGGGCGGCCCATGGTGGTGGCAAGTCTCGTTTGGCGGTCGGCGGTTGTCTTCTCGTTCCAGCGCAGGACCTGCGGGAGCATGATGCAGCTTGCGTGGCCGTGGTGCAGGCCGTAGCGGCCGCCCAGGATGTAGCCGATACCGTGGCTGGCGCCGGAGCCGGCTCGAGCGGAGTTCGAGCAGGCGAGGTAGCTCGCCATTTGGCTTTCCATGCGCGCGAAGGGATCGCCGGGGACTTCTTTCGTGCGGCGTAGCGAGGTGGCGAACAGCGCGAGGCCATGCAGGAGGCCTGCTTCGTAGACAGGTGTCACGTTTTTCGCGAGGTAGCCTTCGCAGCAGTGATCGACGCCGCGGATAGCGCTCGAGAGCCAGAGCCATTCGGGCGTGAGCGCGCCGAGGGCGGGGTCGTAGATGATTGCGCGGGGCACGAGGAATGGGTTCATGAAGCCGAGTTTCTGGCCGCAGCCGGCGTCTGTGCCGCCACCGGCGGGCGTCGTCTCGGCGCCGGAGAGCGTAGTTGGGATCGCGACCTGGCGGATGGGCGTTGGCTTCATGTGGCGCTTGTTCGCGAGCGCTAGGAGTTGATCCATCGTTTCGACGTTTTCGCTGAGCGCGAGTTGCACGACCTTCAAGCCGTCGATGATCGAGCCGCCGCCGACGCCGACGAGCAGGTCGGCGTTCGCTTTGCGCGCGGCGTGGACGGCTTCGAGCACGCCGTCGAGTTTCGAGTGTTCGGCGATGTTATCGAAGATCGCGGCGCATTTGTTTCCAAGAGTGGTCGCGATGAGTGAGATCGCACCGGTCTTTTCGCGTAGTGTCTTCGACGTCGCGACGAAGACGCGTTTGGCGCCCATACGTTCGACTTCGTCGCCGAGGGCTTCGCGCACCGCTTTGCCGAAGTGGACCCGCTCCTGCGGGAGGGCGTCGTAGGTGAAGGCGGTGGTCATAACCCAACACCGTCATGGCCGGGCTTGACCCGGCCACCCAGTCGCCGCGCGTCGGCGCGGCGGGGAGACTCATTCTTTGTCAGTGCGGTTCGTAGCGATCTCATACGGACTCTCGCGCGCACAGACGTGCGCGCACTGGGTGGCCGGGTCAAGCCCGGCCATGACAAACGGGGGCGACTACACCGGGTCCCAGCCGAAGACGGAGGTTGTTGCGCCGCTGTCGTACATCATCGTTTTCATGGCCGGGAAGGCGTGGTTGCAGATGGTCTCGGGTGTCCAGCCTTCCATTTTGGCCATGCCGCGCAAGGGGCGGGATTGGGACATCAGGAAGATTTCGTTGCCTCTTGCGGTGAAGATTTGGCCGGTGACGTCTTTTGACTGCGGGGCGCAGAGGGCCACGGCCAGTTGCGCAACCTGATCGGCGCGCATGTGGTTCTTCATGCGCTCCACGCGCTTGGCGGAGGCTTCGTCCTTGATCGGAATGGTCGCGATCATACGCGACCACGCGAACGGGGCGATGATGTTGGAGCGCACGTTCTTCTGCACGCCTTCCATGGCGATGATGCGCGAGAGGCCGGCGACGCCCATCTTGGCGGCCGCGTAGTTCGCTTGGCCGATGTTTCCGATGATGCCGCTGGTTGATGTGAACAGCACGTAGGCGCCGTCTTGCTGCTCGCGGAAATGTTCGATCGTCGCGCGGCAGACGTTGTAGGCGCCGTTCAGATGCACGTCGATCACCAGGTCCCAGTCCTGATCGGTCATCTTGTGGAACATCGTGTCTCGGAGAATGCCTGCGGGGTTGATGACAGCGTGTAGGCCGCCGAACGTGTCCTTTGCCTGCTCGATCATGCGCTTGACGGCGGTTCGATTTGTTACCGAGTCGGAGTTCGAGACGGCTTGGCCGCCTGCGGCCTTGATTTCGCGCGCGACCATTTCGGCGGGGCCGGCGGAGCCTTCGTCGCCGCCCGAGGTCGAGCCGCCGAGGTCGTTGACCACGACTTTCGCGCCTTCCTTCGCGGCCAGGAGCGCGCACTCCTTGCCGATGCCGTTCGCACCGCCGGTCACCAAGACGACTTTTCCCGATAGCATTCCCATGATGTTCTCCAAGGGTTTAGTGGTGTTCTTGGCGCGCACGTTAGCGCTCGTGCGGATCAGCTTCCAGGCCTGATTGGATCAGCGAACGCGGAAGACGGGGCGGGTATAGACCTCCGGTGTTCCGGGCTGTGGGCGGTGGACAAAGGCGGTGCCGCTGAACTGTTCCCATGACGGGGCAACCGGCATGGGCAACGCGTTGCTGATGCTGGCCCCTAGAGTGCCGACCGTAGGGACGTTGCCGGTTCCAGTGTCCGGCGGCGGCGTTGGCGCCGCCAGTTCGGCGTGTTCCGGCAACTCGGCGATCTTCGACCAAGCGAGCGGTGTGGCGCGGCTCAGTTGCTGGCTAGCGATGAAGCCGCGCGCAGTGTCGAGGCTGTCGATGTCGAGCGGGAGGACGACGTCCCAGAGCGGCATGACAACCGCTTCGACGAGCGAACCGACGAATTGATAGGCGACCTCGTTGGAGGTGACGGCGTGGCCGATTTTCTCGGCGACGAGCGAGGAAAGTATCTCCATTGCGCCGATGCGTGCCTGGAGGAGTGGCGAGCGTTCGCCGCCTTGGCGTTCGACCGGCTCAACCGTGCGCGTCAGTCTCAAATAGGCCCATGCGCCGGGCTTATCGTCGGCTTTCAGTGCGGCAAACGTGTCGCCGAGGAGGCTGCGCATTGCATCGCGCAGTGGCGCGAACGCCGTCGAGGCAGCGCCCTCGTTCGGCGCCATCTGCTCCGCATGGATGTCGACTTCGCGTTCGAGCCGGCCGTCGGTACGGCTCTTGTCCTCGCGATAGAATTCGGCGGTCGAGATGCCGGCGATGTGCGCCGCCGCAGCGTTGATCGCATCGTAGTAGCCGATGTCCTTCATGTAGCGCGCGATGTTTTCGGTATCGGGCAGGGGCGGACTGTTCGGATCGTTGAGGCTGTCGATGATCCAGGCGATCGCGACCAGACGCTTGCGCTCGTCGAGGTTCTGTCTCTCGAAACTGGCGATGGCTTGAACCCGCAGGGGCTGGCGGAGCATCAGTTCGTAGCGATCAAGCAGCATGCCGGAAAAGAACGTGAAGCTCGTCAGCGTCAGGAGCGCGACGTAGACGAACGAGAACACGCGCCGCACCGAGAGCGTGCGCTCGATCAGGCTCCTAAGAGGAAAGAGGAGCGAGAGAGCAACCATGACGGCCAGTATGCCGGCCAACACATCGAGTCCGAGGGCGCGATCCAGCCACGTCTTCGTGTAGAGCAGTCCCTCTTCGAATTCTTTCAATCTGTTCCAGTAGATGTCGCCGGTGCGCGATAACACAACGCCTTGAAAAATCGCTGCCAGCACCAAGCCGACGGCGATTGCGAAGCACGTGACCGATAAGCTGCGCGCGACGTGTCCGCCGATCGTCTGAAGAAGTCGCATCAGGGCAGACGAGCCGCGCTTGGTTCCCTCTGCCTTTGCTTCGTCGAACGCGCCTGCTATGCCGAAGAGGGTTAAGCCCAGAACCACCATACCCGCCGCCCACAGCAAGAGGTCCCAGGACCAAGCAACGACGAGATACGCAAGATAGAAGAAGAGGATCGTGAGCGGGATTGCTAGCAGCGCCCCGATTGCTTCGCCAATCTTGCCTAAAGATCTCATGAGCGCGCGTTCGAATTAACCGTCGGAGTGCAAAATTACGCCCGGCGTCGTCGCATCGCCAAATTTGGCCCGTTTCGGCGGTGGAGTCAGCCTATACTATCGGTCGACTCGCGACCGGCGCGGCAAGAGGAATGAGATAGGCATGAACACGCAACACTTGCTTCAGACGCTGGAGAAGAAGCTCGGATTAGGCGCGGATGCAGCGTCCGACCGCAAGCGGAAGATTCTGAAACACGTCGCAGAGCGTACCGTTGTCAGCCGCGATCTCGCCAGTGAGAGGGGCGAGAAGGACTCCTTCGGCGTTTGGCTCGCCGACAAGGTGGCGGAGTTCGGCGGATCGTGGACTTTCATCATGATCTTCGTCGCGTTTTTGCTGTCGTGGGCGTTGCTGAACACGATCATCCTGGTGACGGGAGCGCTTGATCCCTATCCCTTCATCTTTCTGAATTTACTGCTGTCTATGGTGGCCGCGCTGCAGGCGCCGATCATCATGATGTCGCAGAACCGGCAGTCGCAGAAGGACCGTCTGACTGCCCAACACGATTACGAGGTGAACTTGAAGGCAGAGCTCGAAATTATGGCGCTGCACGAGAAGGTCGATCATCTGCGCAACGAACAGTTGACACAAATGCTGGCCAAGCACGAGGAGCAGATAAAGCTGCTGACCGAACTCGTGAAGGCAAAGGGGTGATGCCGGTGCGCCCGAGACGGGCGTGAGGGGTGCGGATGGCAACTGTCAGGCACGAAGAAGCTCGGGATGAGGCGGCTGCAGATGCGATCGTAGCGGCCGCCTTCGGTCCGGGGCGTTTTGCGAAGAGCGCCTACCGATTGCGCGAAGGCGTGGGTTGCCTCGCGTCGCTCTCCTTCGTGGCTGAAGAGGCGGGCCGGATCGTTGGAACGGTGCGGTACTGGCCGGTCACGATCGGTGGCGAGCGCGCGCTGATGTTAGGTCCGATCGCGATTGTCGCGGACCGGCAGGGTCAGGGGATTGCGCTCGCGCTGATGCAGACGAGTTTGGCTGCAGCAAAGGCCGAAGGTCACCGCGCCGTTATCCTGGTGGGCGATGAGCCGTACTATGGGCGTGCCGGGTTCAGGCGGATCGAGCCGCGGGGCCGGATCACGATGCCGGGGCCGGTCGACTATGCGCGGCTGCTCGGGTTGTCGCTGGCCGAGGGCGCCGTCGAAGCGATGAGGGGCGTTGTGGTGAAGGGAACTAGCAAGACGTGACGAAGGCCGATGCTTGAGCTTCTGACTCGTGGCGTTGCGATAGGGGTCTTGCTCGCGGCCGGACTGACGATGTTGCGCGGTGGTTCCCTGAACAGTGCGCGCTGGTCGGGGGCGCTGCTCTGCCTGGCTACAGCTGGATTTGTCGCTCACACAAGCGCGACAATTCCGGCGTTGATTGGTCCGGTGCGGCATGTGGCTTGGATCTTCTCGGCGGGAGGAACGGCTTATTTCTGGCTGTTTGCGATGGCGCTTTTTGTGGTCCCGAGGGTGCGTGCGGTGCACGCCCTACCGATTGTTGTCATGACATCGATTGGCGTGGTGGGACGTCTGCTTCCCCCCGGCGGCGGCGTTGGGACCGAGGTGGTGCATAATCTGTTTGAGGTTCTCCTGGTAGGACATGTGCTGATCGAGATTTGGCGGCGTCGCGGCGACGACCTTGTCGATGAGCGTCGCGTGATGCGCATACCGTTGATGGCTGGCGTTGCACTCTTCTGCATCATGCTGTCGGCGTTTGATGTCGCATGGTCGCTGGGATTTCGGGACCCTTGGGTGAAGGAATTGCAAGCGGCTTTGCTTACGTTGATGGCGTTGACGGGGGCATGGGCCTTCAATCAGGCGCGGGAGGCGATGTTCGAACGAACCGTTGAACGCCGCGCCATTGCCGCGCCGACCTCTGCCCGGACTCCGGTTGCCGATGCCGCGGATCGCGATCAGCTTGACCGCCTCAAGAAGCTGATGGACGAGACCGACTTTTGGAGACAGTCGGGGCTTACCATCGGGGCTATGGCCGAGCGGCTCGGGTTGCCCGAGTATCGGCTTCGTCAGGTAATCAACCGGGGCCTGGGCTACCGGAACTTTTCCGACTTCCTGAACGAAAGGCGAATTTCAGTTGCCAAGATCGAGTTGCGCGATCCTACGAAGGCGGGGGATCAGATTTCGACTATAGCGTTCGATCTGGGCTACGCCTCGCTCGGGCCGTTCAATCGGGCCTTTCGGGAGGCAACAGGGAAGTCGCCCAGTGAGTGGCGCGAGGGAGCCGCCGATTCCTAGAATCTCTCGCCAATTCTGGAATCGGCGGTCGATTTTTCGCCACGAGGAAGCGTCCGGCCGTTCGCCCGGGCAACTCTTCTCCAGCGTTGATCGGAGGGAGAGGTATGCGAATCGTTCTCGTCGCGGCGGCTGTCATCTTGGTTCTGGCCGTTGCCGGATATCTGACGTTCCAGATCGGGATTTCTGCGCCGTCGATACCGGTGCCGCCGCAGGCGGATGCAGTCATTTCCGGGGTCACCGTTCTCAACCCTAGCGTCTCGCGGGCGGAGAACCAGACGATCGTCATTCGCGCCGGCAAGATGGTTGAAGTCCGGGCGACCCAGGCGAGCGATCCCGCGTCGGATTGCCCCGGTTGCATTGCGATGCCGGGCTTGATCGATGCGCACGTGCACACCCCGCCGCAGCTGGCGTTCGGTAGCCAGGAACTGTTCTCGTTGATGTACCTAGCCTATGGCGTGACCTCCGTCCGCGACGTCGGACAATCGGAGGATAGCGTTGCCGTGCTTGCGGGGCGGCTCAATCGGGGTGAGTTGGTCGGGCCATACATGTACCGTTGCGGTCCGGTGCTTGATGGCGATCCAGTCAGCTGGGGGGCGGCACGAAAGGTCGTGATTGCGGCCGAGGCAACGACGGCGGTGAATGAACTGGCGGCGTCGAAGGTCGACTGCATCAAGATCTACAATGAGATCGGCATGGAGGCCTATCAAGCGATCCGTGCTTCGGCTGCACGGCATGGAATCCCGGTGATTGGGCACGTGCCTCACAAGGTCGGCATGAGGAACGTGTTCGACTTCGAGTCGCAGCACTTCACCGGCATGCCGTATCTGCGCGGCGGTCGGCCGGCGCTGACATATGACTTCAACGACCAAGATTTCTTGACCATGACAGACGCCGACATCTCCGCGGCGCTCGACATGGCTAGAGCGCACCGATTCTCCTACTTGCCGACGTTAGCGAATGGACGTCTGCGTTTGGTCGCGTCCGATCCGCTACGTTATCCCCCGACACCGGGTGCGGCGTACTTGCCGCTTATTTGGGTCAATATCTGGAACTCGAATGCTGTCGCCGGGCATCCGACGGGCCCCGATGTCGCCAGGCGCGTCGCGCGCAATCCGATGACGTTGAAGATCTCGAAGTTGGCACGAGATCGCGGAATCGATGTTCTTGCCGGAACCGACACGCTGATGCCGTGGGTGGTTCCCGGCGAAGCATTGCTGTTGGAGATCGAGGAGTTGGCGTTGGCGTTCGGCGACAACGAGGCGGCGCTCGCGGCTGCAACCACCGTCAACGGCCGTCATATGGCCAGCGGTGAGATCGGGACGATTTCACCGGGCGCGCGAGCGGACATTCTGTTGCTGCCGACCGATCCGACCAAGGATCTTGCGGCGCTGCGCGCGTGGAAGACGCAATTTGCGAATGGGCGTCGATACGAGCGGGAAGTGGTCGATGCCTGGCTTGACAACTACCGCAAGCATTTCCGGTCAGCTCTCTACTCGTTTGCGATGTCGCTAGCCGCGGATGTTGCCGGTGCCAACAAAGGGCACGCGAACGAGCACGACGGTGAGGGGGCTGTGACTCCGCCGCTCAAGCCAGTCATCGAGACGGGCCTACCGTCCCTCGCGGCGCCAGCCCAGCATGAGGCCGCCGATGATGAGGGCCAGCGCTAGGGCTGGGTGGAAGAGTGGCGTTTGCCGTGTTGAGCGGACTGCGTAGGCTTCGTTGGCGCGCATGCCGATCCAGCCGTCGTCGGCGGCGGCGCGGCCGGGTTTGGTGCGGCGGATGTCGGGGATGCCGTCGCGCTTGATCCAGGCGATGCCGCCTTTCGCGGTGTCGACGATCGGCTTCAAGAGCTTGTCTGTTGCGCGCACGTCGGAGAGTTCGCGCGGGTTCAAGGGGCCTGCGGCCGCGACGGCGCTCAAGTTGCCGTCGCGCAGGCGGTAGAGGCCCATCTCTTCGGCTTTGATCGTGCCGGAGAAGGCGCCATCTTCCGTCGGCGTCAACGTCACCTTCTCAAGGCGGCCCGAAGGGTAGGTCACTTCGACCGTCGCGGCGCGCTCGGCCATCGTGCGGCGGGTGACGATCAAGCGGTTGCCGTTGATCGAGCCGGTTAGGCGTTCTTCCTCGAGCTCCGGCTCTTTCATCAGCCAATGCGCGAGGCGGCGCAGCAGTTCGGCTTGCGGGCCGCCGCCTTCGAAGCCGCGAGTCCAGAGCCAGGCGTGATCGGAGAGCAAGAGCGCGACGCGGCCTTGCTGCACGCGGTTGAGCACGAGCAGCGGCTGGCCTTCGGCACCGTTCATCAGCGTTTGGCCGCTTAGCACTTGCGCTTGCACGAGGCGGAACCAGCGGCCCCAAGTCGGATCTTTGGTTGCCGTATTGGCGCCGGGCAGGCCGGAGGTGACCGGGTGGCGCTCGCCGGCACTGGAGAGGCGCGGGCGATAGCCTTCCTCGAAGACGCGCTCGCTCGGTTCGGCCGGCAGTACGGAGGCGAGCGGCGAACGATAGAGACTCAACGGCGAGGAGAACTCCGGCCCCGAGGTCACGAGCAACGCGCCGCCGTTCTCGACGTAGCGGGCGACATTTTCGTAGTAGGCGAGCGGGAGCACGCCACGACGCTGATAGCGGTCGAAGATGATGAGGTTAAAGTCGTTCAGCTTCTCATCGAACAGCTCGCGGGTCGGGAAGGCGATCAGCGAGAGCTCGTCGACGGGCGTGCCGTCCTGCTTTTCGGGTGGGCGCAGAATAGTGAAATGGACGAGTGACACCGAGGGGTCGGCTTTCAGCAAATTGCGCAGCGTACGCTCGCCAGCGTGCGGTTCGCCGGAGACGAGGAGCACACGCAGCTGATCGCGGATGCCGGTGGTCACGACGGCGGCGCGGTTGTTCAGGAGCGTGAGTTCCTTCGGGCCGGCGCCTGCCTCGATCTCGATCACGTTCTCGCCGCCGTGCGGGAGGGTCAGTTCGAGGCTGGTGGGTTCGCCGGTCTTCGCCTGCTCGTTCAGCACGACCTTGCCGTCGATGCGGATTTCGAGGTCGGCGACGGTTTGCCCCTCAAGGCCGAAGTCGTCGACTCGCACGACGAAGCGCAGCGGTTCGCCGACGATGCCGTAGCGCGGGGCTTGTTCGATCGTGAGCTTGCGGTCTTGCTCGTTTGGCGCGCCGGTCAGCAGAGCGTGCAACGGGTATTGCAGCTTGGCGGCGGCGCCCGTCGGAATGTCATGGACCTGGCCGTCGGTCACGAGAACCGCGCCCGCGATGCGGTCAGGCGGCACGTCGGCGAAGGCCTCGCTCAGTGGCCCAAAGAGGGCCGTTCCGCCGTTCTGTACTGCGCGGTCTTCGGTGACGGTGATGAGGCGGACGTCTATGTCTTTGTGTTCGGCGAGTTTCGCGCGAAGCCTTGTCACGGCGTCATCGACGGTCTTCGAACGGTCACCGATCGCCTGGCTTTGTGTCTGGTCGGCGACGATCACGGCGACGTCGGGCAGGCCTTTGCGTTCTTCCTCGACGATCGCGGGGTTTGCCAGCACGAGCAGCGCCGCCGCCATCGCGCCGGCGCGCCAGAGGGCGCCGGGCGCGCGCAGGATCAAGCTTGCTCCGACAATTGCGACGCAAGCGACCGTCAGGATTAGAATCATGACCAGCGGCAAGTGCGGAACGAAGACGACGTCGAGCGCCATGGTCTATTGGCCCAGGCGTTCGAGGATCGCAGGCACGTGCACTTGGTCTGTCTTGTAGTTGCCGGTGAGCGTGTACATCACCAGGTTCACGCCGAAGCGCATCGCAAGTTCGCGCTGACGGGTGCCGCCGGGGACGACAGCTGCCAGCGGGCGACCGGCGTCGTCTTGCGCCCAGGCGGCCGCCCAATCCGCGCCGCCAACGATGATCGGCGAGACTCCATCCGAGGCTGTGGTCGACGGTGCGCCGTCGCCGGCCTTCTGCTGTGCTTCGACCCAGACGCGGCCGGAGGCCCAGCGGCCTGGGTATTCGCGCAGCAGATAGAATGCGCGTGTCAGCACGTGATCCTGTGCCAGCGGCTGCAGCGGTGGGATGTCGAGGCCGGCGAGGAGGCGGCGCAAAGTTTGCGACCCGCCTTGCGCGGGTAGGGCGGTGTCCTGGTCGCGGGTGTCGAAGACAATGGTGCCGCCGTTGCGCATGAAGGCGTCGACTTTCGCCAGCGCGTTGGCGGAGAGTTGCGATTGCGCGGTTGTGACCGGCCAATAGAGCAGAGGGAAGAACGCGAGCTCGTCTTGCTCGATGTCGACGGGCATCGGATCGCCAGGCTCGACGGCGGTGCGTTCGCGGAGCGTCCGGGTTAGACCTTTGAGGCCGGCGCGGCTCATCGCATCGACTTCGGGGTCGCCGGTGACGACGTAACCAAGCCGGTAGTTGAGCGTCGCTTTCATAGCAAAGGCGTCGTCGGCGCGGGCTTGGTCGGGAATCGCGGCGAGCGCTCCAAACGCAATGGTAATGACGGCCGTTGTCGTGCGCAGCGGCAGACGCGGAAGCGCAACGAGGCCGCGCAGGATCAAGCCTGCGATGAGGTCCAGAAGCGCTAAGGCTATCGCGATCGCCATCAGGACGTATTTAAGCTCAACCGCTTGGCGTAGGCCAAATGTTGCGAGCGGGATGCCCGCGGGCAGGGCGGCCAGGGGTTTCAAGGTTGCGTCAGGCTTGAAAAGGTTGAAAGCGCGCCGCACGCCGCCTTCGCCGTAGAAGCCAGGCGGGTGGCGCGGACTTGCATCAGCGGTATCAAAATCGGTGCCGCGCATCGGCAGAGCGGAGGCCGAGGGTGTGCCGAGGCGGCCGAAGCCGTCGAGCGTTTCGGCGGGCTGCATCGGTGCCGAGGTGGCGGCGAGCTTGGAATCGTCCATCGCGACACCGGAGGAGAGCGCGATCGTCCGGCGCAGCATCTCAACGAAGAGGCCTGAGATCGGCAGCGACGACCATTCGGTGTTGGCGGTCACATGGAAGAGGACGAGCCAGCCTTTTTCGAGGCGGGTTGCCGTCACGAGCGGCGTGCCGTCGGCGAGTTGAGCCCAGGTCTTGATGTCGGTGCCGACGCCGGGTTCGGTCAGGACTTGGCGCTTAATTGAGACGTCTTCAGGGATAGGCAGACCGAAGAACGGGCTCTCTTCGGTCCAGGTGCTTAGCTTCTGCGGTTCGCTCCATGACAGCGCGCCGTCCAGCAAGCGGCCGCCGGTGCGCAGTTTGCCGGGAATGAGGTCATCGCTTTGGGCGGCGAGCTTAGGGCCGGAGAAGCGGATCAAGACGCCGCCCTTTGCGACCCACTCGGTCGCGGCGCGCTTGTCGTCACCAACGATCTGGCCAACGTCCGCGAGCACGAGAACGGAGAGACCGGACTTCAGCAGATCACCGATCTTGCCGGTGTGAATCTCCGCGTAAGGGACGAGCGCACGGTTCAGATAGAAAAGATCGGAGAGCAGCGGTTGTGCAGTGTCGACGGTTTGGCCGGAAATCAAACCGACCGGGCGGCGTCGCCAGCGCTCGTCGATCAGGGCGACGCTACCGGCGGATTGGCGGTCGGCCACTTCGACGCGGGCGAGGTCGTTGCGGAGTTCGGTTGCGAGGTCGAGCTTTACCTCTGTGCTGTCTTGGTTGGCGTTGAGCGTGAACTCTTGCGCTGCGAGGAAGCGGCCTTGGGTGCCGGTGGCGCGAATCGTGCCTTTGACTTCGCCGTCGTCCTTACCGCGGAGCACCCGGAACACGAGCGCGCTGCCGTCGGCTTTGGGTGGCGTAATCGCCAGCGCCGCGTTTAGCGAGTCATCGGTTTGAACGCGCAGCGAGCCGATGCCGGCGAGCGCGCGGGCGAAGGGGGCGGCGTTGCCGTCTTCCAGTCCGTCGGTCAACCAAATGATGTCGGGGTTGTCGGTGAGGCTCAGCTTCTGCAATGCGACGAGCGCTTTCGCGCGATCGACGCCGAAGGGTTGCGGGGCGACGGCCTTGACGGCGCCTTGCGCGTCGGCGCCCGAGAGCGGGCGCAGCACCACCGGCGCGTCGCTGAGAGCGGTTGGCACGACGACGAGCGGGCGACCATCGCGTTCGGCTTCGGCGGCCAGCGTCTGCATCGCACCGACGCGGTCGTCCCAGCGCGCGGCCGCGGCCCAGCCGTTGTCGACAACGATGACCACGGTGCTGCGCTTCAGGCCGACGCTCTGTGGGTTCACGTATGGGTCCGCAAGCGCCAGGATTGCGAGGCCCGCAACTGCCATGCGCAAGAGCAGCAACCACAGCGGCGTACGCGCGGGGGTCTCTTCCTTTTGCTGCAGGCCGAGGAGAAGACGCACGGCGGGGAACGGCACGCGCTTTGGTGCGGGCGGCGTGACACGCAACAGCCACCAAATGATCGGCAGAGCGATCAGGGCGAATAGAACCCAAGGGACTCCAAACGCGAGGGGACCAATCGATGCCACGCCGTTACCTCATCTCGAACGGGCGGTGGGCGGACAAGGCGGCGTAGGCGGCGAGCAGCGCGCCTTGCGCCGGACGGTCGGTGCGGTGGCTGGCGAACGTCCAATCCTGGCGGCGGCAGGCTTGCGCGACTTCGTTGCGCAAGGCCGTTAGACGGCTGCGATAGGCATCGCGCAGCGTTTCGGCACGGCGGGCGAGCATGCGTTCCTTCGATTCCACGTCTTCGAACTCGGTGCGGCCGTCGAACGGCAGATCTTCTTCGGCGGGGTCGAGGACTTGGATCAAATGCCCGCGCACGCCGAGGGAGCCGTAGTGACGGAGAAGGCTCATCACGCCGTCGATCGGCGTCAGCCAGTCGCTGATCAGGATGAGTTGCGAGAAGCGCGGTAGGGGTTGCAACGGCGGCAGGCTCTGCTTCGACGACATCTGCGCCGTCATGTGCAGCGCGATGCGGTTGAGGCCGGGCTTGCCGGTGGCGGGCGGTTTGAGACTGCCAAGTTCGCCGATGCGTTCGCCGCCGCGGATCAAGAGCGATGCGAAGGCAAGGGCAAGCACGGTCGCGCGCTCGACCTTCGTGCAGGTCGCGACGTGCGATTTGTACTGCATCGACGGCGAGGTGTCGCGCCAGATCCAGATGCTGGCGGCGGCCGCCCACTCGCGCTCGCGCACGAACAGGTGTTGCGACTTCGCCGACTGGCGCCAATCGACGGCGGTTGAGGGATCTTCTTGGCGAAAGCGACGGAACTGCCAGAACGCTTCGCCTTGGCCGACGCGGCGACGCCCGTGCTCACCTTGGGCGACGGTCGAGGCGACGCGCTCGGCTTGGATCATCAGAGGTGGCAGGCGCGCGCCGAGACGCTCGGCTTGTGCGCGCGGGTTCTCCTCGCGCTTGGGGCTGCCGCCCAAAGCGCCGAAGAGCGAAGACGCCGCACTCGCCATGCCGATTAGATCCTCGTCGTTACTGGAACGGACCCGTCAAGCGATGGATCACGTCCGTCATGGTCACGCCGTCGGCGCGCGCTGCAAAATTGAGCGCCATTCTGTGGCGTAAGATTGGCGGGGCCAGCGCCACAACGTCGTCGACCGACGGCGCAAAGCGTCCTTCGACCAAGGCACGGGCACGGACGGCGAGCGAAAACGCTTGGCTCGCGCGCGGGCTCGGGCCCCAAGCGACGTGCGCTTTGATGTCTTGCACGCCGCCGTCTTCGGGGCGGGCGCTGCGCACGAGGGCCAGGATTGCGTCCAGGACTTTCTCGCCGACCGGAATGGCGCGCACGAGGCGCTGGAAGAACATTAGGTCTTGGGCGCGGATGACTTCTTTCGGTTGCTCTTCGGCGACGCCGGTGGTCGCAAGCAGGACGCGCTTTTCCGATTCAAGATCGGGGTAGCCGACGTCGATCTGCATCAAGAAGCGGTCGAGTTGGGCTTCGGGGAGCGGGTAGGTGCCTTCTTGCTCCAGCGGGTTCTGGGTCGCGAGAACGTGAAAGGGGTGCGGCAGGTCGTAGCGCATGCCGGCAACGGTAACGTGGTGTTCCTGCATTGCCTGCAGCAGTGCCGACTGCGTGCGGGGGCTGGCACGGTTGATTTCGTCGGCCATCAGAAGCTGCGCGAAGACCGGGCCTTTGATGAAGCGAAACGAGCGGCGGCCGGTTTCGGCCTCCTCGAGCACTTCGGAGCCGACGATATCGGCGGGCATCAGGTCCGGCGTGAACTGGATGCGCTTGGTGGCGAGGCCTAGGACGACACCCAACGCCTCAACGAGGCGGGTTTTGGCGAGGCCAGGGACGCCGACCAGCAAGCCGTGTCCGCCAGCCAACATCGTGATCAGCACCTGATCGACGACCTCGCGCTGGCCAAAGATGACACGGCCGACGGCTTCGCGAACCGCGGCGAGGCGCGCGACCGCGTGCTCGACTTCGCGGACGATGGAATCGGAGGTTTCTAGGGCTTGCATGGGGTTGGTCACTCGACAGCCATCGCTTCAGGTTTGGATAATGACGGAGATCATGCGCGTTCGGCGGCTTTTCTAAGGCACCGCGCAGAGAGTTATAGCCAATACCGGGCCATGGACAGAACTGCTTAAGGTCCTATGCTCAACGACAGTTGAACGATCACGTTAACGGGTTGAAATCGGGCCAGTATGTCCAATTCGGCACAAGATCCGATGCACTGGGGGGCACCTGCCCCCGACTTGCTGCGCGGGCTTGCCGAGGTTCAAGCCGAATCCGCCCACACGCGCAAGTTGCCCCCAATCGAAAAGTGGAATCCGCCGGACTGCGGCGACATCGATATGCGGATTGCGGTCGATGGGACTTGGTTCTATTTGGGCACGCCGATAGGGCGGCCGGCGCTGGTGCGGTTGTTCTCGACGATCCTGAAGCGTGAGGCGAACGGGCGGTATGTGCTGGTCACGCCGGTTGAGAAGGTGGGGCTCACGGTCGAGGATGCGCCGTTCACGGCTGTCCGTGTTGATGCGGAAGCGCGCGGACCAGAGCAGCAGCTGACATTCATGACGAATGTCGGCGACAGCGTGGTAGCCGGTCCTGAGCATATGTTGCGGGTTGAATTTCGCGGACCTGATCGTGAACCTCGTCCCTATTTGCATGTTCGCGCCGGATTGGAAGCGCTGGTGTCGCGCGCCGTGTTTTATGAGTTAGTCGGGTTGGCCGAAGAGCGCGCGACGGCGAGCGGGCGCGAGCTTGGTGTTTGGAGTGGAGGCGTGTTCTTTTCGCTGGGGTCGCCCGAGTGAGTGCGTCGCTCGATGTCGAGTTGAAGCGCCGTATACAGCAGCGCGTGCAGTTCAAGAGTGGCGAGCACGCGCTGAAACGCGGCGACTTTGATCTCAATCCGACGATGCGCGGCGAACTTGAGCCGAGCCGGGTGCTGAGGCCTGCAGCAGTTTTGATTCCGATCATCGAGCGCCGTGATGGGCTCAGCGTGTTGTTCACGCGGCGTGCGGATCATCTGGCGCGCCACGCTGGGCAGGTGAGCTTTCCGGGTGGGCGGGTCGATGGCGGGGATGACGATGCTGTCGCTGCGGCGCTGCGCGAGACGGAGGAAGAAGTCGGGCTGTCGCGCTCGTTCATCGAGGTGCGGGGCGAACTCGATCGTTATGAGACGGGGACTGGTTTTGCGATACAGCCGTTTGTGGCGCTTGTGCGCGAGGGGTTCGACCTGAAGGTCGACGAACGGGAAGTGGCGGAGGCGTTTGAGGTGCCGCTGGCGTTCTTGATGGAGCCCGCAAATCAGAAGCAGCAGACGTCGACATGGCAAGGCCGCGAGCGGCGCTACTATGCGATGACCTATGACCGACATTACATCTGGGGAGCGACTGCAGGGATACTGGTCAATCTCTATGAGCGGCTGTACGGCTGAGGGATGACAACGCCTTCGATCAAGAACGAGCCTTGGCTGAACGCGCCGGAGACGCGCGCCGTGATGGACGTACTTATTGCGAACGGTGGCGCTGCGCGCTTTGTCGGTGGCTGTGTGCGCAATGCGCTACTCAAAGTGCCCGTCGAAGACATCGACATTGCGACGCCCTTGACGCCGCAAGAGGTGACGCAGCGAATCGAGGCTGCCGGCTTGCGCGCGGTGGCGACCGGGATCGAGCATGGGACAGTGACGGCAATCTCGGCAAAGAGGCCGTTCGAGATCACGACGCTGCGGCGCGACGTGTCGACCGACGGGCGGCGGGCTACGGTTGCTTTCACCGATGATTGGGCCGAGGACGCAAAGCGGCGCGACTTCACGATGAATGCGCTCTATGCGGACATGACCGGCGCGGTGCTTGATACGGTGGGTGGGATTGCCGATCTGACCGCACGGCGTGTGCGGTTCATCGGCGATCCGGCACAGCGGATTGCGGAAGACTATTTGCGCATTTTGCGGTTGTTCCGCTTTCACGCCTGGTACGGGGTCGGCGAGATCGACGATGCGGGTTTGCGCGCGTGCGCCGATGCACGGGGGCAGATGAAGACGCTCTCGGGTGAGCGCATTCAAAAGGAAATGCTGAAGTTGCTCGCGGCGGATGCGCCGGTCCCCGTGCTGCGGTCGATGGCGGCTTCTGGTGTGCTTGGCGCGGTGTTGCCGGGCGAACTCCACTTCGAGCGGTTCCAGCGGTTGTGCGATGCGGACGGTGATTGTTTTTTCGCCGCCGACGGGTTGCTGCGCCTAGGCGCGTTAATGAGCGACGCGGCGCTGGCGGGAGAAATCTCGACCCGCTGGCGGCTTTCGAACGGCGATCGCGACCGGCTGTCGGAGATGCTGACGGCACCGGTAAAAGTGGTGTCGTATCTCTCCATTCGTGAGGTTCGCCGCGTGCTCTATCGGTTTGGGCCGACGCGGTTCAAGGATTGGGTACGGCTGCGTTGGGCGGAAGATCCCAAGGCTTCGAACGCCGTTCAGTGGCGCGCGTTGCTTGCGCTTGCGGACGGGTGGGTGCGGCCGGTGTTTCCGCTCAAAGGACCCGACGCAATGGCTGCGGGCATCCCGCAGGGCCCACTTGTTGGTAAGGTGCTGGGCGAGGTCGAGGAATGGTGGATCGATAGCGACTTTACTGACGACATGTTTTCGCTGGCGGAACGGCTGAAAGCGGTCGTTCAGGCGACGATCTAACCTACGAAACGAAAGACGGTAGCAGCGTATGCCACAGATCACGGTCATCGAGGGGTTGAGTATCGGCGGCTCGGCTGAGCGGGTGAATGAGGATGCGCTTGGGGCGACGCATTCGATAGCGTTTGTGCTTGATGGCGTCACCGCGCTTTCGGATACGCCGTTGATGCCGGGTAAGAGCGATGCGGCTTGGGCGTCGCATGTGGCGCGCGATCTCTTCTTGCAGCACGGAGCGCACGGTGCCGACTTGCGCGCGCTGGTGACGACGGTCGCGCAGGGAATCACGGACCGGTTCAATGCCGAGAAGCTAAGACCGGTCGGCGAGCGCTACGAATTGCCCTGGACGACAATGAGTTTGATCGGGGTCGAGGCGGGGCGGCTCAATCTTGCCTATGTCGGCGATAGTCGCGTTCTCGTCGAGACGAGCGACGATGAGGTGCACAACTTCGGCGTTAATCCCTCACGCACGGCGTTCGAGACGAGGTTGGCCGCGAAGATGATTGCGGAGCGCAAGGGGCAGCCGCTGGGTCCGGCCGTCGTGTTGCCGGAGTTGCGGCGAGGACGAAACACTGTGAACACGCCGCAAGGGTTTTGGTTGCTGGGTGCCGATCCGGCTGTTGGGGCGCACGCGACGGTGACGTCGCTCGCGCTGTCGGGACCGGCGACGGTTCTGCTTGCGACGGATGGGTTCTATGCGCTTGTCGAGGACTACAAACGTTACGGCGATCGGGAGCTGATCGCGACGGCTCAGACGATTGGGCTTGCGACGCTGGCGCGCGAGCTGAGGCACATCGAAGACGACGACCCGAACGGCGAGCGTTATCCGCGGATGAAGAAGAGCGACGACGCGACGGCGCTATTGGTGCGCGTAGAGCCTTAGCGTGCGCCCTTCAGCTTGCGCAGGTTGCCTTTGACGGTACGGACAAACTTGCCGTCTTTCACATTCGAAAACTCAAGGCGCATGTCCTTGCCTTCGACACGACGGCGGTAGGTTTGGAACTCGGGCTTGCCGTCCTGGTTGATCGTGAAGCTTGAGATCACGAGGCCCGAACCGTCGAGGCGGGCCCAATAGAGGATGCCGCCGCTGTAGGGATCGGACTCGGCCTTGGCGCGCCAGGTGTTCGGGTTGAGTGCGGGTACGAACTCGACAGTTGTCGATTTCAAAACTTCGAGCGGCGCTTTGGGGTTGCCCTTCTGGCGTTGAAGTGTCGACCAAGAGAGTAGGAACCCGCCGATGGCGGACTTGTTGATCGAGACCGCGATGTCGCGCTTCGAGGTCGGGAAGTCTTCGTCAGTCTCGCTCATTGCGGTCGCCGTGCCCTGCCAGTCGCCGAAGTAGACGTCCAGTGAGAGTGGGGGCGCAGGTACTTTGGGGGCCGCAGCTACGGTTGGGGTGATGAGTAGGAAAGCTGCGAGCGTTATTGCTGCGAGACGAACGAGCGACATGTCAGACTCCGGGGCGGACCGATTCCCACATAGATTGTCATGGCCCGCCTGCGCCGACCATGACAACGTTTTGGGGTGTGTTCATCAGGGCCAGCGGACTTCCGGCGGCAGGGACATGAGAATTGCTTCAACGTTTCCGCCGGTTTTTAGGCCGAACTGCGTGCCGCGGTCATAGAGCAGGTTGAATTCGACGTAGCGGCCGCGGCGCGTCAGCTGATGCTCCCGGTCTTCTTTGGTCCAGGGCCTGTTCATATGGCGGCGGACAAGCTGGGGATAGATGTTCAAGAATGCAAGGCCGACATCGCGGGTGAAGGCGAAGTCGGCTTCCCAATCGTCCGTGTCGAGATAGTCGTAGAAGATGCCGCCGATGCCGCGCGGTTCGTTGCGGTGGGCCAGGAAAAAGTACTCGTCGCACCAGGCTTTGAAGTCCCTGTAGTAGTGCGGGCTGTGGCGATCGCAGGCGTTGCGCAGTGCGGCGTGGAAGTCGGTGGTGTCCTGATCGTTCGGGCGCATCGGGGTGAGGTCGGCACCGCCGCCGAACCAGGCCTTCTTGGTCACGATGTGCCGCGTGTTCATGTGCACGGCTGGAACCAGCGGGTTCTGCATGTGCGCTACCAGCGAGATGCCGCCCGCCCAAAAGCGCGGGTCCTCAGAAGCGCCGGGGATTGAGGCGGCGAACTCTTTCGAGAAGGTGCCGAACACCGTCGAGATGTTCACGCCGACCTTTTCGAAAACGCGGCCGTGCAGGATCGACATTGTGCCGCCGCCGGCGTCCGCGCCTGGTTCGGCGTGGCGCTTCCAGGTTTTTCGCTCAAAACGGCCGGGCTGGCGATCCGATAGTTGACCGGTCAGCTCATCTTCCAGGCGCTCGAACTCGGCGCAGATCCGGTTGCGCAGTTCTTCGAACCAGCCCGCGGCACGGGTCTTTCGTTCCACAGAGATATCCACATTCATTGCGCAACCTCCTTGAAGGCATTGGTTTGGCGCAAGGCTTCACCGAGGATCATGGCGGTGGCCAAAGCGACATTGAGCGAGCGTGTGCCGGGCGCCATCGGGACGCACACGCTTTCATCAGCCGCAGCGGCGACGTCAGGCGTGACCCCGGCGCTCTCGCGACCGAAGAGAAGGATGTCGCTGCTGCGATAACCCACGGCGGTGTAGGGCAGTGATGCCTTGGTCGTCGCCAGGATCAGGCGACCTTGCCGCTGCGATTCGAAGGCTTGCCATGACGCGTGACGGACGACGGTCGCTTTCGGCAGATAGTCGAGGCCGGCTCGCCTCAACGAGGCGTCACCGAAGGGGAAGCCGCAGGGTTCGATGATGTCGATCGCTACATTCATGCACGCGCCGAGTCGAATGATGGTGCCAGTGTTGGCGGCAATATCGGGCTCGAACAGGGCAATGCGCATTGATCGCAATCAACCGGAAACGCCGCTGCGGGGCGAGCGATGAAATGATCCACCGAAGCCGCAGCGTTCAGCCATTTATGCGGCATCGTGACGCAAGACCATGTGGGGGCGACTCTCTATTTTGCGGGCGAATTCAAGAGCTTGGTTCCAGCCTGCGGTGGCGCGCCTCGTCGCCGTTCGACTGCATCACTTCCATATCCCGAATATAGCCCAAGAGGGGGCCTTCAACCTTGGCGCACACAACCGATAACGCCAACGTTACGCGGCGTGATTTCATCTACGTGGCCTCAGCGGCCGCAGCTGGGGTTGGCCTTGCGGCCTCGCTCTGGCCCTTCATCGATCAAATGAATCCTGCCGCCGATACGCTGGCTTTGAAAGAAGTCGAGTTCGATCTATCGCCGATCGTGGCCGGACAGATCGTGACGATTGAGTGGCAAAAGAAGCCTGTCTTCATCCGCCGGCGGACGCCGGATGAAGTGAAGCAGGCTGAAGAAGCTCCGATCGATCAGCTGCGCGATCCGCAAGCGGACAAAGACCGCGTGCAAAAACCGGAATGGCTCATTCTGGTTGCGACCTGTACGCACTTGGGCTGCGTGCCCAGCAAGGACATGAAGGGCGAGTTCGGCGGCTGGTTGTGCCCGTGCCATGGTTCGCATTACGACACGTCGGGGCGTATTCGCAAAGGTCCCGCGCCGAAGAACTTGGCGGTTCCGCCGTACCAGTTCTTGACGGACACCAAAGTACTGATCGGCGCCGCACCGAAAGCCGGTGCCGCGGCTGCTGAACATCACGGCTGAGGGCGACTATGGCGCAGGGCAACTATTCCTATAAACCGACGAACGCCTTCACGAAGTGGCTTGATAGCCGGCTGCCGATCATTCGCCTCCTCGACGAGACGATGCTGCAGTTTCCGACGCCGAAGAACCTCAACATGTGGTTCACGTTCGGCGCCATCCTGACGTTCATGCTGGCGATCCAGATCGTCTCCGGCATTGTGCTGGCAATGCATTACGTACCGCACGAGACACTGGCCTTCGACAGCGTCGAGCGGATCATGCGCGATGTGAACTACGGCTGGCTGCTGCGCTACATACACTCCAATGGCGCGTCGATGTTCTTCGTCGCGGTCTACCTGCATATCTTCCGCGGGCTCTACTACGGATCGTACAAGGCGCCGCGCGAGGTGCTGTGGCTGCTCGGGATCGTCATCTATCTGCTGATGATGGCGACGGGGTTCCTTGGTTACACGTTGCCGTGGGGTCAGATGTCGTTCTGGGGTGCGACCGTTATCACGAACTTCTTCAGTGCTATCCCGTTGATCGGCGAGAGCGTTACGCAGTGGTTGTGGGGGTCGTTTGCGGTCGATAACTCGACGCTTCAACGATTCTTCAGCTTGCACTACCTGCTGCCGTTTGTGATTGCGGGTGTGGTGGTGCTGCACATCTGGGCGCTGCACGTGCCTGGCAACAACAATCCGCTGGGCATCGACGTGAAGGGGCCGGCGGACACGGTGCCCTTCCATCCCTACTACACGACGAAGGACGCGTTCTGGATCGCGATCTTCATGCTCGTTTTCTGCTACTTCATCTTCTTCAATCCAAACGCGCTGGGTCATACGGACAACTACATTCCGGCGAACCGACTTGTGACGCCCGCGCATATCGTGCCGGAGTGGTATTACCTGCCGCTCTACGCGATCCTGCGCTCGGTCCCGGACAAGTTGATCGGCGTGATCTTGATGTTCGGCGCGATCTTCGTTTGGGCGTTGCTGCCGTGGCTTGATACATCACGCGTCCGGTCAAACAACTTTCGCCCGATCATGAAGCAGTTGTTCTGGATCCTGATGATCGTGATCTTCCTGCTCGGTTATTTGGGTGCACAGACGGCGGACGACTCGAACTTGGTGTTCTTCGGTGTGGAGCTTCCGATCGGTAAGCTGATCCTCGCGCAGATCCTCACGTTCTATTACTTCCTCCACTTCTTGGTGATCACACCGATGGTTGGTCTCATGGAGACGCCGTTGCCGGTGCCGGAGAGCATATCGAAGGCGGTGTTGGCCACGAAAAGCGGCGGCGCCGTTTCCGCGGCGGCGAAGTGAGGGGATGACCATGACGAAGTTCAAACTTCTCCTTACGCTTGCCGTGACGCTGGGCCTTACCGGCGCCGCCAACGCGGCTGAGGGTGCGCTCGATGCGAAGCACCCAGAGCCGCAGACTTGGACCTGGGAGGGGCCGTTCGGCCACTTCGACCGTCAGCAGTTGCAGCGCGGCTATCAGGTCTACAAGGAAGTCTGCGCCGCGTGCCACGCGATGCACTTGCTGTCTTTCCGTAATCTCTCGCAGCCCGGCGGGCCGGAGTTTACGGAAGCGCAGATGAAGGCGATTGCGGCGTCGATGCAGGTCAATGCACTCGATGACAAGGGCGAGACGATCCAACGCCCCGGCACGCCGGCCGATCGCTTCCCGTCTCCGTTCCCGAACGAGCTGGCGGCTCGCGCGGCAAACAACAACGCGTATCCGGTCGACCTGTCGGTGGTCACCAAGGCGCGGCACGGTGGAGCGGACTACATCGTTGCGTTACTCATCGGTTATTCGGATCCACCATCGGATTTCTCGCTTTTGCCGGGACTGAACTACAACGCGTATTTCCAGGGCCATCAGATCGCGATGCCGGCACCGCTGACGTCTGACGGTCAAGTGACCTATGCGCCCGACGCCGGTAACCCGCCTGCGACGAAGCAGCAAATGGCCAAGGACGTCGCGGCGTTCTTGACGTGGGCTGCAGAGCCGAAGATGGAAGAGCGCAAGCGTATGGGCGTGAAGGTCATGATCTTTCTTATCTTCCTGTCGGCGCTGCTCTACCTCGCCTATCGCCGCCTGTGGCGCGACGTGGATCACTGAACAGACTCGCAGTCTTGAATTCTGGAGGGCCGGTTCCACATGAACCGGCCCTTTGTTTTTGGCCAGGGGTTCGAAACTCGTTGCGGCGGCGAGGGTAGATGCTAAAACCCGGCCGTTCATCTTCGTCGAGGGTTGAAGTGCATGACAAACACCGTTCTGGGCGTGATCGGCGGAAGCGGCGTTTACGGGATCGACGGGCTCGAGAACCCGCGCTGGGAGCGCGTGCGCTCGCCGTGGGGCGAGGCGTCGGACGAGCTTTTGTTCGGGCGGCTGCATGGCGTCGACATGGTGTTCCTGCCGCGGCACGGGCGTGGACATGTGCACTCTCCGACAAGCATCAACTATCGCGCCAATATCGATGCGCTCAAGCGCGCGGGCGTGACCGACGTGCTCTCGGTATCGGCATGCGGGTCGTTCAAGGAAGAATTGCCGCCGGGCATGTTCGTGCTGGCGGATCAGTTCATCGATCGGACGTTTGCGCGCGAAAAGTCGTTCTTTGGACCGGGGTTCGTGGCGCATGTGTCACTGGCGCACCCTATCTGTCCGCGGTTGCAAGGCGCGTTAGCTGAGGCGGCGCGCGAAGCGAAGATCGATCATGTGGTGGGTGGCACGTACCTCGCGATGGAGGGACCGCAGTTCTCGACGCTGGCTGAGTCCAATCTCTACCGTTCGTGGGGCTGCAGCGTGATCGGGATGACAGCGATGCCGGAGGCCAAGCTCGCGCGTGAGGCGGAGCTGCCGTACGCGATCGTCGCCATGGTGACGGATTACGATTGCTGGCACCCGGACCACGATCATGTGACCGTCGAGCAGGTCATCAAAGTGCTCAACGGCAATGCCGATCGCGCGCGGGCGCTGTTGAAGCGCGTGGCGCCGAAGCTTGGGCCGAGGCGAACGAACTCGCCGCTCAATATCGAAAACACGCTCGACACAGCGCTGATCACGGCGCCGGAGAAGCGCGATCCGGCTCTCGTTGCGAAACTCGATGCGGTCGCCGGCCGCGTTCTGAAAAAGGTTTGAATTCCATGGACATAAAATCCGTTATCCGCACGATCCCCGACTATCCGAAGCCCGGGATCATGTTTCGCGATGTGACGACGCTGCTCGGTAACGCGCGGGCGTTCCGCACGACCGTCGATCTGCTCGTGCAGCCTTATGCGGGCACGCGCATCGACAAGGTCGCGGGTATCGAGGCGCGGGGATTCATCATTGCGGGCGCCGTGGCGCACCAACTTTCGGTCGGCTTCGTGCCGGTGCGTAAGAAGGGTAAGCTGCCGTGGAAGACGATCGGGCAGACCTACGATCTTGAGTACGGCACCGACACGGTCGAGATTCACGAGGACGCGGTTCAGAAGGGCGAGAGCGTGTTGCTGGTCGACGATCTGATCGCGACGGGAGGTACCGCGGAAGCCGCAATCAAGCTGATCGAGAAGGCGGGTGGTAACGTGGTCGGCTGCAGCTTCATCATCGACTTGCCGGAGCTCAAAGGCCGCCGGCGATTGGAAAAGCTGGGCAAGAAGGTGCTCTCGTTGGTGGAGTTCGACGGGCATTGAAGATCCACGGCCGCCATTTTCGGACGATTTGGGTTGCGGGTGACGGCTGGTCGGTCGAGGTGATCGATCAGACGAAGCTGCCGTTTGCGTTCGTGACGAAGCGATTGGCGAGTGCCGAAGAGGCCGCTGAGGCGGTCAAGTCGATGGTCGTGCGCGGCGCGCCGTTGATTGGGGCGACGGGAGCATACGGGCTCTGTATGGCGCTTCGGGTCGACGCATCGGACGCGGCGTTGGAACGGGCGTACGACATGCTCGTGAAGACGCGGCCGACGGCGATCAATCTGAAATGGGCGCTCGACGAGATGATGGCGGCCGTCCGCAATCAGCCGGCGGAGCGGCGCGTGGCAGCGGCGTACACGCGGGCGGCGCAGCTTTGCGACGACGATGTGGCGACAAACGAAGCGATCGGGCGGCATGGGCTCAAGCTGATCGAAGGGATCGCGGCCAAGAAAAAGGGCGCAATCGTCAACGTGCTGACGCATTGCAATGCCGGATGGCTTGCCTGCGTCGATTGGGGAACGGCGCTGGCGCCGATCTATATGGCGCACGACAAAAGCATTCCGATTCACGTTTGGGTCGACGAAACGCGGCCGCGCAATCAGGGCGGGTCGCTGACAGCCTATGAGCTTGGCGCGCACGGGGTGAAGCACTCGATCCTGGCCGACAATGCGGGCGGACACTACATGCAGCACGGCGAGGTCGACCTCTGCATCGTCGGAACCGATCGCACGACCGCGTCGGGCGATGTGGCGAACAAGATCGGGACGTATCTCAAGGCGCTCGCGGCGCACGACAACGGGGTACCGTTCTATGTTGCGCTGCCGTCGTCGACGATCGACTGGACGATCTCGGACGGTGTGAAGGAGATCGAGATCGAGGAGCGCTCCGGGCGCGAGATCACGCATGTGCAAGGGCGTAGCGTGGCGGGCGAGGTGTTGACGGTGGAACTGACGGCGCCGGGCAGCCTTGCGCGCAATCCGGCGTTCGATGTGACGCCGGCGCGGCTTGTGACCGGGCTTATCACGGAGCGCGGTGTGACGAAGGCGACGCGCGACGGGTTGAAGTCGCTCTTTCCGGAGCGTGCGCGATGAAGCGCACGGCGGTTCGGCGGCGGGTCGCGCGGGTTCTGTCGAAGCGCGCCGCCGTCGTCAGCGCGACGCCGAACTTGCGGGCTGAGATCGTTGCCGTCGGGCAGCGGATGGCGTCGAGCGGTCTTTCGCCCGGAAAGAGCGGCAATCTTTCGGTGCGTGTCGATGGCGGGATGCTGATCACGCCGACGGGCATCGCCTATCAAGAGATGCGGCCGGCCGACATTGTGGAGGTTCGGCTCGACGGTCGCGTTGCGCCGGGGCAGCGGGTGGCCTCGAGCGAGTGGCGCATTCATCTTGGCATCTACAAAGCGCGGCGCGATGTCGGCGCGATCGTACACACCCATTCGCTGAACGCGACGGCGCTCGCGTGCCTGCATCGCGGCGTTCCGGCGTTTCACTATATGGTCGCGGAGTTCGGCGGCGAGAAGATTGCTTGCGCGCCTTATGCGACGTACGGCAGCGATGAGCTGGCGCGGTTCGCGGTTAAGGCTCTGGGATCGCGATATGCTTGCTTAATGGCCAATCACGGTGCGGTCGCGGTGGGCGAGACGCTGCGACACGCGTATGATCGAGCGGCTGCGGTCGAGGCGCTTGCCGCGCAGTACGCGCGGACGCTGATGATCGGCCGGCCGCGGGTTCTATCGGGACGCGAGATGGTGCGAGTGATCGAGAAGTTCAAAACCTACGGGAAGCAAACCGAGGTGAAGGCGAAATGAGTGTGGTTCTGGTGACCGGCGCGGCAAAGCGGCTCGGGCGCGCGATTGCGGTAAAGCTTGCGCGCGAGGGCTACGACATTGCGATCCATTACAGGGCGAGCAAGGGCGAGGCCGAGATATTGGCCGCCGAAGTGAAGGCGCTCGGGCGGCGTGCGGCGTTGGTTGGCGGTGAGTTGGGTGATGAGGCGGACACGGCGACAATTGTGCCGCGTGCGGTTGCTTCGCTTGGGGTTCTGACGGCGCTGGTGAACAGTGCTTCGGTGTTTGAGGACGATCGCGTCGAGACGGCGACGCGGGCGAGCTGGGACAAGCATCTTAACACGAACCTGCGCGCGCCGTTGGTGCTTTCGCAGGCGTTCGCGAAGCAACTGCCTTCGGGGGCGCACGGCGGCATCGTCAATCTGATCGACCAGCAGGTGCTCAATCTGACGCCGCAGTTTCTGTCCTATACGGTATCGAAGGCGGCGCTTTGGGCGCTGACGCAAACGTTGGCGCAGGCGTTGGCGCCGCGCATTCGGGTCAACGCGGTCGCGCCGGGGCCGTCGCTGAAGGCGGAGCGGCAGAGCCAAGCCAACTTCGACGCGCACGTGCAGGCGACGCTTTTGCGGCGACCTTCGGCGCCCGAGGATATTGCCGGGGCGGTTGCCTATCTGTTGTCGGCGCCGGCGGTGACGGGGCAGATGATTGTGGTCGATAGCGGCCAGCATTTGGCGTGGTCGCCGGACAAGTTCTTCGAGTGAGGTGATATGAGCGAGCGCTCGAAAGTTCAGCCATTGCGCATCGCCGACGCGCAGAAGCGTATCCGGCACGTGTTCGTGCGTGACTTGGAGCTCAACGCCAACATCGGCGTCTATCATCGGGAGAAGGGTCAGTTGCAGCCCGTGCGGATCAATGTCGATCTGACGGTCGAGGAGACTGACGGCGATATCGAGGACAAGCTCGAGAACGTCGTCGACTACGGCGCGGTCGTTGACGGCATTAAGCAGATTCTGGCGGGCGGACATTTGAACTTGGTCGAGACGCTCGCCGAGAGAGTGGCGGCGCACTGTCTGGCGGACGCGCGGGTGAAGGTGGCGCGGGTGCGAATCGAAAAGCTGAAAGTGATCGCGGAGGCGCACTCCGTCGGCGTTGAAATCGAGCGCGAGGCGAGGCGGTAGCTTGGCGCTGCGCCCCCTCATCAGTCTCGCCGCTGTGCGGCGAGCCAGCTTCTCCCGCTAGCGGGAGAAGCGCTACACTCTGCCGATATGAGCGATGAACCAGAAACCATCGACACGCCCGGGCTTATGGCTACGGGTGCGGCGGTTATTGCAGACTATCTGGCCCGGCTGCCGAATGCGCCTGGGGTTTATCGGATGATGGCTGCCAATGGCGATGTGCTCTATGTGGGCAAGGCTGCCAATCTGAAGAAGCGGGTTGTCGCCTATACAAAGCCGTTCGATCAGCCGGCGCGGATTGCGCGGATGATTGCGAACACCGCGACGATGGAGTTCGTGCAGACGGCGTCCGAGGTCGAGGCTCTGCTGCTTGAGGCGAACCTGATCAAGCGGTTGAAGCCGCGCTACAACGTCCATCTGCGCGACGACAAGTCGTTTCCGTTCATTCTGGTCACCGCCGACCACGCCGCACCGCAGATCATCAAGCATCGCGGGGCGAAGTCGCGAAAGGGCGAATACTTTGGGCCGTTTGCATCGGCTTATTCGGTTACGCGCACGTTGAACACGCTGCAGCGCGCGTTCTTGCTGAGGAGCTGTACGGACTCGGTCTACGAGAGCCGGACGCGGCCGTGCTTGTTGCATCAGATCAAGCGCTGCGCGGCGCCGTGTGTGGGCAAGATATCGATCGAAGACTATCAGCACTTGGTCGACCAAGCTGTCGGGTTCCTGCGCGGTAAGAGCCAAGAGGTGAAGGGGGAACTCAGCCACCAAATGGAAGCGGCGGCCGAAGTGCTTGATTTTGAGAAAGCGGCGCGGCTGCGCGATCGCATTCGTGCGCTGGCCCATGTGCAGCAGAGCCAAGGGATCAACCCGGAGACGATCGACGAGGCGGATTTGTTCGCGGCGCATCAGGCCGGCGGGCACACGTGCATTCAGGTGTTTTTCTTCCGCTCCGGCCAGAACTGGGGCAACCGGGCGTATTTTCCGCGGCATGATCGGGCGGTCGATGTGGCGGAGGTGCTCGATAGTTTTCTGGCGCAGTTCTACGATGATCGCGAGCCGCCGAAGCTGGTGATCGTCAGCCACGACGTGCCCGGGCGGGCGCTACTTGAAGAGGCGTTGTCGGTGAAAGCTGAGCGGCGCGTCGAGGTGCTGATGCCGCAGCGTGGCGAGAAGCGCGAGGTGATGGCGCAGGCGGTGATGAATGCGCGCGAGTCGCTGGCGCGGCGGATGGCGGAGAGCGCGACGCAGATTCAGTTGCTTGAGGGTGTCGCGACGGCGCTGGGCTTGAGCGAGGCGCCGCAGCGGATCGAGGTCTACGACAACAGCCACATTTCGGGCACGAACGCCGTCGGCGCAATGATCGTCGCGGGGCCCGAGGGTTTCATCAAGAAAGAGTACCGCAAGTTCAACATCAAGAACACCGAGCTCACGCCGGGCGACGACTATGGGATGATGCGCGAGGTGCTGACGCGGCGGTTCAAGCGGTTGGTCAAAGTGCAAGACGACCAGGCCGCCGAGGCCGATGCCGGTGTGTCGTTCGAGAAAGTGGACGACGACTTCGACGAGGTGAACGTGCCGGACTTGGTGCTCATCGATGGCGGTGCCGGGCAGCTTTCGGTTGCCATTGAGGTGATGGCGGGGCTTGGCGTCACGGGCGTGAAGCTTGCGTCGATTGCCAAGGGACCGGACCGGGATGCGGGGCGGGAGCGTCTTTTCATGCCGGGTCGGGAGCCGTTTCACCTCGAGTTCAAGAGCCCAGTCCTATTCTACCTGCAACGCCTGCGGGATGAGGCGCACCGATTCGCCATCGGAACTCACCGCGCGAAACGGGCGCAAACGCTAGCGTCATCGCCGATCGACGAGATCGATGGTATCGGTCCTTCGCGGAAACGGGCGCTATTGAACCATTTCGGGTCCGGGCGGGCGGTAACTACGGCCGGACTTTCGGACCTGGAATCGGTTAAGGGTATCTCTAAGGCGATGGCGCGGAAGATTTACGAGCACTTCCACGACAAGGGTTGATCGCCGTAAAGTCGGAGTTCCATGGGCGACCATCTACCCAATCTGCTGACTCTAGCGCGTATCGCGCTCACGCCCGTGTTCGTGGCGGCGTTCTGGCTCGATATGCCGGGCGGGCGATGGGTCGCCTTTGTGTTGTTCGTGATCGCGGCGGTCACCGATTACGCAGACGGCTGGATTGCGCGGCGGCGGAACGTCGTGTCCCGGCTTGGGGCGATGTTAGATCCGATTGCGGACAAACTCTTGATCGCGTCGGCGCTGTTGATGCTGGTTTACATGGACGACATCCGCGGCTTTGTGATCATCCCGGCGTTGATCATTCTCTCGCGTGAGATTTTGGTGTCCGGAATGCGCGAGTTCTTGGCGACGATTTCGGTGCAGATACCGGTGTCATCGATCTCCAAGTTCAAAACGGTAGTGCAGGTTATCGCGATCGCGATGCTGATCTTGGCGCCGGCGATCGAGCATGTGTGGGGCTGGGTGCATCGTGCCGGGATCGTGGCGCTCTGGGGGGCTGCGGTGCTCACGATCTACACCGGGTTCTCCTATGTTCGCGCCAATGTGGCGCATGTGGCCGGCGAAGACCTCCGCCGGCGCGAGGCGACGCGGGTGTCGTGAAGCTGCTCTACTTTGCATGGGTGCGGCAGAAGATTGGGCGCGGCGAGGAGACGATCGAGGTCCCGCGCGAGGCGGGCACCGTCGGTGATCTCATTGCTTGGCTCAGAGGACGCGGCGATGGCTATGCCGACGCGTTCGCGGATGTGAAGCGCCTGCGCGCGGCGGTCAATCAGGAGCACGTCGATTTCTCGGCACCGATCCGCCAAGGCGACGAGGTTGCGTTCTTCCCGCCGGTGACGGGCGGATGATCCGGGTTCAGAGCGAGGACTTCGACCCGGGCGAAGAGATCGCCCGACTTCACCATGGGCGGAGCGATATCGGCGCCGTCGTCAGCTTCGTCGGCTTGGTGCGGGGCGAGAGCCATGGCGAGCGGCTGACCAGTATGACGCTGGAGCATTTCCCCGGCATGACGGAGCGCGAGCTTGAGCGCATTGCGGAAGAGGCGCTGTCGCGTTGGTGTTTGCAGGGTGTTTCGGTTGTGCACCGGGTTGGTGAGCTGAAGCCCGGCGAGCGGATCGTGTTGGTCGTGACGGCGGCGACGCACCGCCAGGCGGCGTTCGATGCCGGAAATTTCCTGATGGATTATCTCAAGACGCGCGCGCCGTTTTGGAAGCGCGAGTTGCGCGCTTCCGGCGAGTATTGGGTCGAGGCGCGCGACAGCGACGATGAAGCCGCCGCGCGGTGGCGGCGCTAGACCTTCTTGCCGCGCACGAAGTTCGAGTAGTCGTCCATCAGCGTGCGCGTGATCGCGCCCACTTCGAACTTCCAGTCGCCGATCGAGCCGACGGGCGAGACCTCGGCGGCGGAGCCAGTCAAGAAGCACTGTTCGAAGCCGCCAACGTCGGAGCTTTGGATGTATTGCTCCACAACTTCGATCTGCCGGCTGCGGGCGAGCTGCATCACAGTTTGACGGGTGATGCCGTTTAGGAAGCAATCGGCGTAAGGCGTGAAGAGCTTGTTGTCTTTGACGAAGAAGATGTTCGCGCCCGTCGCCTCGGCGACCAGGCCGCGCCAGTCGTACATCATCGCGTCGGCGTAACCTTTCGATTCAGCTTCGTGCTTCGACAGGGTGCAGATCATGTAGAGGCCGGCGGCCTTTGCCTTCCACGGCGTGGTGTCGGGGGCGGGGCGCCGCCAGCGGGCGATGTCGAGCTTGATGCCCTTGGCTTTGACCTCCGGGTCGAACATCGACGGCCATGGCCAGACGGCGATCGCGACGTGGATCTTCGATTTTTGCGCGGAGACGGCCATCATCTCACTGCCGCGCCAGGCAACCGGGCGCATGTAGGCATCGTCGTGCCCTTGCGCTTCGACGACTTGTTTGCAGGCGTCGTTGATCTCCGTTGGGGTGAAGGGGATTTCGAAGCCCATGAGGCGCGCGGATTCAAACAGGCGCGCCGTGTGTTCTTCGAGCTTGAAGACCTTCTTGTTGTAGACGCGCTGACCCTCGAACACGCACGAGCCGTAGTGCAGTCCGTGGGTCAGAACGTGGATCTTGGCGTCGCGCCAGGGCACGAGTTTTCCGTCCAGCCAAATGTGGCCTTCGCGATCGTCGAAAGGTATGAGCGCCATTAGAGGCTCCGGGCTCGTGGTTAAGCGGCTAGGTTCGCGGCCAGTATAGCCGTGCCGCTTGCGAGCGGTACAGGGCGCAGCCTATCCTGGCAGCATATCTGCCATAACCGATTTGCATGGGCCAACTCTCCCGATGAAGGCTGCGGCGCCGCTCCTCTACCTGCGCGAAGAAGAACTGACCGATGGGTTCGAGCTGTTTTT
>JAGOBA010000016.1 GCA_017983635.1 Alphaproteobacteria bacterium | reverse complement strand
CCGCGCTCCATCGACACGGTCTGTGAAGCGATCGATCACATGCTCGACCGCTTCACGTCGGCCGAGTGTGCCAACTATTTCGTCAACTCAGGCTATGGTTCCGCCTAAAGCGAATCCGCTCTAGGCCGCGATGTGAGTTTGCCCCGCGGTGCATGTGCCGGCTTCAAAAAAATGTGCGCGGCGTTCCAACCACTCGGGGCAGGCGTAATATGGCGCAATGCGGCGAAAGCCCATGACGTCGCAGAGTAGCTCTACTTCGGTTTCGAACGCGACTGCCTCGAAGCGCATAAGGCTATAGCCACGTCTGCATGAGAGATCCAACAGTGTGTCGATCATCCTGCGCGCCACGCCCATACCGCGGAAGGCGGGGCGGACAAATAGGCGCCTCATCTCGGCGACACTAAAGCCGATGCCTCGCATCACGACGCAACCTGCCGGCTGGCCATCGACGAGCGCCAGTACGATCGCGCCGTGTGGCTGACCGTAGTGGCCGGGTAGATCGGCGAGCTCGCTTTGCCACTCGCGCTCGTCGAAGTAGGCGTCGATCATGTCAAGATGTGCATGATAGCGGCGGCGCATCCAGAGCAGATAGTCGCGCAACAAGCGTTCCACGGCCTCGATGTGCCGGGGTGAGCGCGCTTCGTTGATGGTGAGCTTGGTCATGGGCGTATCAATGCTCCACACTCGATTTGCGCCGCCTTGATCCGAATTTGAACTCGCGCGGCACTGTTTCTCAATCAGTAGGTTTCGATCTGCACCGCCACCGGCACGGAGCGGCTCACTACGTCGAAGACAGGCGACATGCCAGTGATCTCTTTGATCGTCGCGGCCGATGCTCCGGTCTTCACGCGCATCCGTACGCGGATGGCGCTGTAGCCTTTGCGAACGTCGGGCGATAAGCCGAGGAATCCTCTGAGGTCGAGATCTCCGTCGATTTTCGTGTCGATCGCGCCGATCGTGATGCCGCGTGCTGCAGCATGATAAGCAGTTGTCGTCGTCATGCAGCCGACCAGCGCATGAAGCAAGAACTCGACGGGGTTGGGCGCTTCGTCCCTTCCGAGAAGAACCTGATGTTCGCCGTTGTCGAAGACGAATGATTGACCGCCCGTGCGTTGCTCGGCGAGCGCGCCGGTGAAGTCCTTGATGGTCGAGCGGTTCTTGTCGCCACCCAGCCAGTGATTGGTGAGGCGGAAGTTGAACTTCGCGATATTAGGATTGCCTTCGATCGCGGTGATCGTGTCCACCAGAGCCCCAACATCGACGCCGTTGAGCGTCTTTGGGGCGGCATTCAGTGCCTTCGCTGCTTGCATTGCCTTTGGTCCTTGTTCGGGCAACGCCGAGGGCGTGCCGGTTCTGCTTATGTAGTTGGCCGACGCTCCAGGAAGAATGACAGGAACACCGGACCTTTTGATCGATGCGCCAGGTGGGCGGTCGCCGGTGCCGCTCAACAAAAGGTCGGGGCCACCTCCTCGAACATCTTGCGCTTGGCCGGGCTAAGTTGACCGAGCGTATCGAGGAAGTTCTTGTGGGTGAGCCCGCTGCCGAGATAGGTCCAGCGATTGGCTTGGTGCTGTTTCGCCAGGAACTCGTGGCGATCTACCGCTGATAGCGTGCGTTTCGCCGCCTCTTCAAACGCTTCAAGATCGAACTGAGTTTGCTGGCGTAGACCTTGGTCCAGGAACCCGCCGATCGCAAGGACACCATCGATGGCGCTTTCGATTTCGGCCGGCGCGAGGTTCGCCGCAATCGCTTCGACCATGAGTGTGTCGAGTTGTGCGTGCTGCATCTCCTCCATCCAGTGATGCTTGAGCAAGCTTTTGAACTGCGGGTCGAGAGTGCCATCGTCGTGCACGGATTCCCGGAAGTGGCGCTGGGTTGTCCACTCGATCATAAGAATGGTCAGCGCGACAGACAATGGATGATGCGAAAGGACGTGCTTGGATATCTCACTCGCCGGTCCGATCACTTTGCAGCCGATCGGGAATCCCTTCTTAAACTCCTCCTGGAAGCGGCGGAACAGATGAATGTGCTTCGCTTCCTCGCTGATGAATTCCAGAAATGCCCGCGCCCGATAGTCTTCACCGTTGATGAACGGCCGGGCATGATCCAGTACAAATGGCACGATGAACTCCTCGATGATGCCGAACATCGTGAGGTAGGTGTGGCCGCGAATCTGATTGAGAAGGCGTTTCTCCGGCACTGACAGAAACATCAGTGGCTCGACGCGTGCCAGACCCTCCGGCATGAACGGCTTCGAAAAATCGAGCGTCTTGTCGCCGCCGATCAAGTCCTCGACGCGCCACGTAATTCGCTCGGAACGGCTCAGCACGTCCTTAAAGCTATATTGATAAGTCATGTTGTCCTCTTTGTGAGTGCCCCCGGTCGCACGACGTCTCGCGTGCGCCGCTTGCGGAGAGACGTAGGTCCATGGCAGCGCTGGGTGAATGACTGGAATGCCGTAACTCTTGATCGAGACGCCGGGAGGATGTGACCCCCGGCACAAACGTTCACTTCCTCGACTTCACGACGCAGAGCGAACGACTTCTACCGCCATCCAAAACATCGCGAAGACTTGCATGAGAAAGAATGAGAAGCGGACAAAGACCGCTGCATTCGTCTCGATAAAGGTCAAATGAACGACTGTCTGGCAGATACGCCCCCCCATAAACACGAGCGCCAGTGTATCCATCGTGGGGCTCATTGCCTGTGCTGCGAACGCTGTGATCACAATGGCGCCGTACACAGGTAGGTTCTCCACGCAGTTCGCATGCGCCCGCATCGCCCGCCGGTAGGGCGTGCTGCCGTGGACCGTGTCTGCGGGGAAGTCGGTGAGTTGCGCGCGACCGCTCAGGATCAACGTCCAGCGCCGGATGCCGACGCCGATCATCAGGACCAGCAGCGTCCAACAAGCGAAGGCCAGCAAAACCCACAATGGAATCGTCATGTCGTCCTCATTCTCTTGGCGAAGACGTAGGTTTTCGGGCGGCTCGGGGTAATGGCCGGGACGCCGGACCCCTTGACTGGAACGCCGGGCGAATGTGAGTTCGTCACATGGACGCACTTTCGGACGTGCTTCGGGTCGTGGGCTTGACCGGCGGGATTTTCCTCGATGCGCGGTTCACCGCGCCGTGGTGCATCACCGGCCAAGTGGGACCGGAAAGTTGTGCACCGTTTATGGCTCCGCCCGCCCGCATCGTGTGTTTTCACTTTGTCGTTGAGGGGAGTTGCTTGATTGACGTGAAAGAGGCCGAGCCCGTTCGGGTGGAACAGGGCGAGGCTGTCTTACTTCCGCGCAACGAACTGCACCGGTTGGGCAGCGATCTCAAGGCGGGCGCGATCTCGGCGGCCGACATTATTCAGCCGCCGGAAGGCGTGGGCGTGCCTCGCATCATCCATGGCGGAGGCGGTGACGCCTGCACGATGGTGTGCGGGTTTCTGGGTGGGGATGCCCAGCTCGAGCCCTTGCTTGCGACGCTGCCCCCGCTCTTGAAGTTGAAAGTGCGCGATACGCCAGGCGGGGAGTGGATTGCACAGTCGTTCCGCTTCGGTGCGCAACAACTAGCGAACGGCGATCCGGGTGCCGCCACGATCATGTCGAAGATGTCGGAGCTGCTGTTCATTGAGGCCGTTCGGCGTTACCTCACGACGATGCCCGAGGCGCACACCGGATTTCTGGCTGGGTTGCGCGATGCGGCGGTGGGCAAGGCGCTTGCCCTGATGCACACGCAGGTGGCGCGCGCGTGGACGGCGGAAGACTTGGCTGGCGCCGTGAATCTCTCGCGCTCGGCCTTCGCTGACCGCTTCACGACGCTCATGGGCCAGCCGCCAATGACATATTTGACGAACTGGCGGATGCAGGTCGCTGCGCACAAATTGCGCGAGGGGCGGCTGACGATTGGGCAGATCGCGTTCGATGTCGGCTATGAGTCCGAAGCCGCCTTTACCCGGGCGTTCAAGCGGGAGCTTGGCGTGCCGCCGGCGACGTGGCGAAAGCAGATCGCTTAGCGAGCTTGCTTTCGGGCAGCTTTGTTGAAGGCTAGCCTCGACTACGGACAGGTCGACGAGTTGATGGCCGGCGACGTCGACGGCTTTCATGCTTGCAGCAGCGCGTTCGTGGGGAATTCCGTCGCGCTATGTGTCGGGCTATCTCTACACAAAGCGCGACGCTGGCGACCGGTCGGTGGCGGATGCCACCCATGCTTGGGTCGCGGCGTTGGTGCCGGGCTATGGTTGGATCGGGTTCGATCCGACCAACAACGCACTTGCGGGTGAGCGACATGTAAGGGTCGCTGTCGGCGACAATGACGTGCAGCAACAGCAGCAGCAGCGCGATTAGGCCCACGATTTACCGGTCCTTTACCAGCCAACCCGCTCCAAATCGGCCGCTACCGGGTTTTACGCTTACCGAACGTCAAAGGAACGCCGTGTAGGCTGCGGGTCAATGGAGGCACGGCGCCGTGGTCGCGGAAGGTGGAACGCTCTTGATTGCAATCGCCGCTGCGGTGTGCGCGCTGATCGCGCTTACTTATCGTCGGCGTGCAACGACCGCCGAGTCCGCCTTCGCGATCAAGTCACGGGCGTTGGCCGAAACTGAAGGCTTCGGCAACATCGGCGGTTGGCAATGGAACGTCCGAACGAGCGAGTTGATTTGGTCGGACCAGGTTTGCCAAATATTCGGCGTCGCGCGCGCGAGCACGCCCGACTTTTCGCGTTACCTCGAACTCATACACCCGGATGATCGCGCGGCGACGGTTGACGCTATTCGAGAGGCTATGTCTCCAGGAAAAAAATACTCGGTTCGCCATCGCATCCGGCGACCGGACGGCGTTGAACGCGTTCTTATTGCTCAAGGTGAGGTTAGATTTTCTGCCACGGGCGAAGCCGAGCAAATGGCCGGCATTTGCCAAGACGTAACCGAATTGGTGCGCTTACAGGAAGAATCCGCGGAACAAGAGAAAAGGTTGCGCCGGGTTTTGGACGGAGTCTTCGCCTTCGTGGGCTTAATCAGCACCGACGGCACGCTCGTCGACGCCAACAAGGCGACGATCGAGGCGTTCGGGCTCGATCGCGACGCGGTGATCGGCAAGAAGCTCTGGGATACCTACTACTGGTCGCATGCGGCCGCCGCGCGCGATGGGGTGCGCGAGGCCATCATGCGCGCGGTTGCGGGCGAGGTGGTTTGCCGCGACTTTGTCGTGCGAGCCGGACCCGACCAGCTTATTACGATTGAGGCCACGTTCGGCCCGCTGCGCGACAGCAGCGGCCGGGTTGTGCAAGTCGTCGCGTCGGCGACCGACATGACGGAGCGGGTCAGGAGCGCCGAAGAGGTTCGCAAGGTTCGTCATCAGTTGGAGGCGGCGCAACGCATCGCGAATATCGGGAGCTGGGAATGGGACTTCGCGAGCGGGCGCTTGTGGTGGTCGGATCAGTGCTTCCGCATTCTTGGGTGGGAAGTTGGCTCGCCAGCGACGCTTGAGCGGTTCATGGCCAGCGTTCACCCCGACGACTGCAAGATTGTGCAACGGTCGACGCGCGATGCCGTCTTGGGGATCGGCTGCGCCTACGATCACCGTATCGTATGGCCGACTGGCGAAGTGCGCGTGGTGCATCAGCTGGGCGAGATAGAGCGCGACAGCGATGGGCGACCGATCAAGATGATCGGCTCGACGCAGGACGTCACGATGCTGCGCCAAACGCAAGAAGAGTTGATCGAGGCGAAGATACGCGCCGAGACGGCCAGTCAAACGAAATCTCGCTTCCTGGCCAGCATGAGCCACGAGTTGCGCACCCCGCTTAACGCGATCATCGGGTTTTCCGAGTTGCTGATGAGCGATACGGCTAGCGGATTTCCCGAGGAGCGGCGCGTCGAGTATCAGCGGGATATCAATTCCAGCGGCAAGCACCTGCTCGGAGTCATCAACGACATTCTCGACATTTCCCGTATCGAGGCGGGTAAGATGATGATGGATGAGGAAGATGTCGCGCTGGCCGAGTTGATCGATACTGCGCTACGCATGACGCGACCCAAGGCCGACGATGGGGGCGTTGCGCTGAGCCGCCAGGCACTGGGGACGGTGCCGGGTGTCATTGGCGACCGCCGGTTGTTCCTGCAGGCGTTGTTGAATCTGATTTCAAACGCGGTGAAGTTCACGCCACGCGACGGACGGGTCGACGTTACGACCCGCGTGCTGGCCGACGGTGGTGTCGAGATCGCTGTCCGCGACACCGGTATCGGCATGAGCGAAGCGGACGTCGCGCGGGTTGGCGAACCCTTCCTCCAGGTCGACGGGCGGCTGAGCCGGAAGTTCGAGGGGACGGGGCTGGGCCTCGTGATCGCCAAGCGGCTGATCGAGATGCACGGCGGGCAGCTCAAAGTCGAAAGCCGCCTGGGCGACGGCACCACGATGACGATCGCGTTGCCGGCGGAACGCGTTTGCGCGCCATCGGCAACCGAGGTCGCCAAGGCATCGTAGGCCAAGAAAAAGGGCGGAGCCGAGGCCCCGCCCAATCAACTTCGCCAGCGCGTCAACTAGTTCAGGTCGATGGTCGCACGGCGGTTCTGCGGTTCCTTTACGTTGTCGCCGGTTTGGACCATGAGTTCGCCTTCGCCCTTGCCGGAGGTCGTGATCGATCCGTCCGCGATACCCTTGCCGACTAAATTCGTCTTGGCGGCGGTCGCGCGGCATTCGGACAGCTCTTGGTTCGCCTTCGGCGAGCCGACCGAGTCCGTGTGGCCGACGATCAGCACGGTGGCGGCGCCACCGCTCTTCGCGGCGGCCGCCGCTTCACCGAGAACCTGATCGGCTTCAGCCGTGATGTTGCACTTCGCGAAGCCGAAGAAGATGACAAAGCTCTTCGGTGGCGCAGGTGGTGGCGGAGGCGGTGGTGGGGGAGGCGGTGGAGCTGCGGCTTCCTCGCGTCCAAAAGAATAGCGCAGCCCGAGTGTGACGGTGTGCTTCACCACATCGTCGAGTTCGACCGTCAGAGTTCCAACGGGATCGGTGAACACAAACTCAGGCTCGGAAACACGGAAGTACCGGTAGTTCAGCGTCAACTCGGTCTTGGCGCTCAACGCATAACTCAGTCCGACAATCCCCTGCAACGCAAGGTTCCCGTCGGTTTCGCTCTCCGGACCAAAGTTGAATTCCGCCACATCGTAACCGACACCGGCACCGAGCGAGAGATCCAGTTTTGGCGTGAGGTGGATGTCATATAGCACGTTCGCCATCAGCGACCATTCGGGAAACTCGCTGCCTGCGGTCTCGTTGCTCCGATAACCGACTTCGGCCTCCAGGCGCCAGTTTTTCGAGAACGCGTAACCGACAGTGCCAAGTACTGCCCATCCGGTGTCGAACTCTGAGGTCCCGCTGAGTGTGGTGGGGAGCGGCGGGCCCGCCGGATCGAAAGTGCTAACGCCATCGACATCGTCGATCCAGTTCGCGCCACCTTCGATGCCGATGTACCAACCGTTTTGGTGGCCAGCTTGCGCCGTGCCGCACAACGCGAGCGCAGCTGTTGCGCCAAGCAGAATCGTTCTGACCGCCATTTGTATGACCCCCTAAAACACGCGAACGGAACATACCATCTGTCTGCCAACATCTGAAGCCCGTCGCGGTCATCATCAAAAGTGATGAGGCGCCCGGCCTTTGTCCCGGTGGTGTGGCACGCTGCCGACCAAGTTTGGTGGCTTTAACCGGGGCTGCCGAACCGCACCGCACCTGATCTGGCCGGTCACTTCGTGCGAATGTCCGACAGCCTGTTGGCCAAGGCGATCAGCGAGGCCAATGTTCGCGACTGCGTCTTTCCCAACACCGAGCGGATCTGCGTGCGCACCGTCGCAATGCTCACAGCGCGCAGATCGGAAATCTGTTCGGGCGAACAATCCGTCGCAAGCAGGCGAACGACCTCCACTTCCGCTTCGGTCAGACCGTAGACGCTGCTGAGAAGTGCCCCGTCGGGCTTTTGCTTGGCGCTCGGATCGCTCACCAAGATCGTAACGCAGCGCCCGGCCGGCGTTGCACTCGGCGCGATCGAGGCGACCATCGGCGAAGCAAGCCTGCTTCTCCCGATCCCGATATAGGCAGGTTGAACGTCCTTTTGTCCGAGGGTGCTGCGAACGGCAGCCGCCAACGCGTCGTTCTCGCTCGCGTCCACCGCGCTGAGAACGCCGCCGGCACACACCAATGTCGTGCGATCGGAGAAGAGCTGCTCCGCGGCATGGTTGGCGAAGCGGACTTGCATGCGGCCGTCCACGATCAAGATCGGTGTGCCGAGCCCATGGAGCGCGTGTTCCAGAACACCCGAATACTCCGCAGCCTCTCGCGCAACGGCGCGATGCGTAAACGCGGACCGGATCTGCGGCGCGAGCTGCCGCAGCCTGCCGATGGCCCTCGCATCGAACGGTTGCCCGTCGCCATTCTGGACGCCGATCGCGACGAACCCGTCCGCCACCGGGAATACATAAGAGATGCAATGCGCAGTGTCGTCGCCGTAGCGCTTCGTAAGCTCGTTGAAGACCACGCTCTTTTTGAAGGACTCCACGCTGACGTGGTCATCCAAATTGACGATCTGGTTGATGCACCGCGGATTCGCCAACGCCCGTGCCCAGGGATCGTGCGCAATGTACCCCCCGGCATTGTAATGTTCGCGGAAGGCTTGCGAATAATAACTATAGGTCTCGCTGTGCAGCAGGCCCTTGGCGGGGTCCAGTTCGACGATAATGGTTGCACGCCCGCCGATCTCCCGCGCGAGCTTGCTTGGAAGCGCCCTATAGCCGTCCTCGTCAAGGGCGGCTTCGAAAATCGAAGATTCGATGGACACGTCATCCCCCGCGATCGATACCGCACGGAGATACAAACTACGTTAAGACGGAGCGACACGCCACCGGACAAAAGCCGGACGCCTCATCACTTTTGATGATGACCGCAACTTGCTTCGCATGTTGTCTGGCAGACAGCACCTTCAGTGCGCTTGAAAGTGACAGTTAATCCGCGCGCGCACACGAGGGTCTGTTGAGGGGATCACATGCGCAAAGTTATCTTGCTGGCGGCGTCCGCGCTGCTCGTTCCTGGTACGGCGTCGGCCGAAGGCTATGTGGCTGGCAGCTATCAGTCGGTCGACAGCGGATCCGACAGCGGGGACAGCGTGGACGCGTTGGCAGGGCGCATTCTCGTGACCGAAAACATCATGCTTGACGGCGGCTTCGCGTCCGCCGACGGACTTGTATTGTCTGGCGAACGCGAGGACTTTTGGCAGGTTGGCGCTCACGTTTTCGGGCGCGGCGAAAAGTGGTTGTTGGGCGGCTACGTCGGGTACAACTACTATGATCTCGACGCACCGTTCCACTTCGAGGACTGGACGCTTGCTGGCGAAGGTCAGTACTACCTTGACCGGGTAACGCTTGGTGCAGCCGTCATATACTCCATCGGGAAAGGTTTGAATCCGTCAACCGATTTCAAATCGTGGACAGTTTCCGGCGATGTCCGGCTCTTCGTTACCGACAATATTGCTCTGCATGGAACGGCGAGTTGGGGAAAGGTGACGGAGTTTTCTGACGACGGCACGGCGTTTGGTTTTGGCGTGGAATACCAGTTCGACAGCGCGCCGATCAGCATTTTCGCGGGTTACCGCACGACGGACATCACGGACTCGAATGGAAAGGATACCCGGGGCATCGGTTTGCGCTGGAACTTCGGCGAGGGGACGCTCATTCAGCGCGACCGCACCGGTGCGCGTCTTGCTCGGCCGGTGGGCATGCTAGAGGAGTCCCTAGTCAATATCCAACCGCAATAAGCAATGTTGCAGAGTCTGAAGAAGAAATACGGCGATGGGATGCTCGGTTCCGAATTAGCGAACTGGGCGCATTGCCCGGGCTTGTGATCGGAACTGCCCACGAGGCGCCCACTCACAATAAGGGGGCGCCTCATCACTTTTGATGATGACCACCAAACGCTTCGGGTATTGGCTGGCGAATAGCACCTCCAACGCGCTGCAAAGAACCGTCAAATCCACGGCGCGAAATGATGGCCTGTGTGCAAAGGGAGATCTCGTGCGCAACGTTCAAGCCTTTGTTGCGGCGCTGGTGGCGATGCTGCTTGCGTTTGCCGCGCCCAGCGTGGCTCGAGCCGATATCAACGGGTCGTGGCAAAGCGACCTTGGTGTTTTCAGTTTGCAGCTTCCGCCCGGGGCTGGGCCCAACCGGTCGGTCCAACTTGAGACAACCGTATCGCCTTCGCCACCCACCAACGGCCAGACCACGCTCGGTGGCGAATTCCGTAATCTCGTCTGGAAGGGCCGATGGCGGTACCACGGCGCGCCGCCGTTTCCCCGCTGCCCGGGCGGTGACAGCGGCCTTCGTTCGAACGCCTTCTATGGGAGCTTCATGGTCACCTTCAACGCGGACGAGACCTCCTTCACCGGCGTGATGACGAATTGCGACGTGCCGCTGACAGATCGCACACGCAGCCGACCTTTCAACGGAACGCGGCGCAATACGATCACCGACTCGGTGCCGCCAACGACGCCGGCACCCACCGGCGGCCTCACCAGTACGCGAGGCGGCGAGGGGCCCCTCGAACCGATCGACGTGACGCCCCTCGCATTTGATCCCTGTTACCCTAGCAACAGGCCGCCGGTTCCGTTCTCGACTGCATTTGCGACCCGCCCTTGCTACGTTTCAGTCGGGCAAGTCCTTCAAATCGATGCGCTTGTGAATGGGTCGCAGCGCCCGACGACGATGATAGCCAAAGGCTTCGTGCGCGTCTCTCGCGGCCGGGAGCCGATCAGGATCGGTTGGACCGGGCAAACGTTCCGCCTCGGTCTGCCGAACCGCGGCGTACCCACGGTTTCAACACCGTTCCGCGTCACGCTGCCCGGCGGCGTCTGCCGCGACGATTTCTGGTTGGTGTACTTGCTGATGTCGGACGGAACCGAAACGCCCGCCATTGGTGTTTTGAACAGCGGGTGCGGCCCGACGGCGCGGATGCGATGAAGCGCAGCGTACTTGTCGGCCTCGCGACGCTGGCGGTGGCGAGCACCGCTATCGCGGCGGATCCGCCGCCCGGCGGCCCCGATGCCAAGGCAAGCGACGCGGCCGCCCCGGCGGCCGTGCCTTCCAGTGCGCCCAAGAAATACCCCGACGGGCGGGGCGGCGTGGTGGAGTTTCCGCTCGGCGACATCTCGTTCGCCGACGAGGTCGTGTCGTTTCAAGTCGGCGCCCCGCGCGCGGCCGAACCGAACAGTCAGCCCGGTGCGGCGCTTGGCGTGCCGAACTACGTCGAGACCGCGGACGACACCTACGTGACGCTGGGATGCGCCGGCGTCCTCACGCTCCGCTTCGCCGACAACGCGCTCACCGACGGCGCCGGCGCAGACCTTTTCGTCTTTGAAATCGGGCCTCTCGTCGAAAAGATGAATCTCGCAATCTCGCCCGACGGCGCGGCATGGATCGACGTGGGTGTGATTTCCGGCGGCCGCGCCGCGGTCGACATAGCGGGCCACGTGAAACCCGGCGACGTATTCCACTTCGTGCGGCTGACCGACGGCCGTGCGCGCTGCGATGGCCAGTGGCCCGGTGCGGATGTCGATGCCGTTGGCGCCATTGGCGCGGCGTTGCAGTTTTCGCTGAACAGCGAGGTCTTGTTCGACACCGGCCGCTCGGATTTGAAGCCCGCCGCCCGGGCCGAACTCGACAAGGTGGCGTCGAAGATCGGCAGCTACGACAAGGGGCGGGTGACGATCGAAGGTCACACCGACGACGTCGGCGCGACCGCCGCGAATTTGACCCTTTCGCAGAACCGCGCCCTTTCGGTGCAACGATATCTGCAGGCGAAAGCGGAACTGAGCGCATTCACGTTCGCGACCCACGGCTACGGCGAAGGCCGACCGGTGGCCTCGAATGCGGGCGCCGAAGGCAGAGCGCGCAACCGGCGGGTCGATGTGGTGCTGCAGCCCGGCGGCGACTAGCGGGAGAGCTGCACGGGTACCCCGAGTAAGGGCACGACGACGCGTAATCGTGTCCCTGCCCGAACTCAGGCCTCCGTGGGGCTTTCCACATTGCAATTGGAGAACGAGCGCAACAAACATCGTCTTGGGATAGAGGTGATCTTCGCCCGACTCTTCTCCAGGCCACCGCTCGGCATAGACGTAAGGTTTACGTGGGGTTCCGATTGCCTGCCGGGCAGCACGCCCGGCGTGCCCCCTCCCGTCGCCACCGCGCAAGGCGCCAAGCTTTGCAGCCCGCTCGTGCCGGACAGCTGGCGCAGCATCACCCAAGTGCTCTCGACATGGACGCCGGCCGACTGCGCAGCGTTCGCCAACTCCGTCGGCGCCTCGCATTTTCACCTCGGCTGCCTGCACGATGCGCCGGTTGGTGGACAGCGGTTCCAGTGGGAACGGCCGGTACGAGTGACGGCGACCAGCGTCCCGCCGCCGGTGACAACGTGCGGTTGGGGATCGAGCGAACGTTCGGCAACGGGCGCCGTCTTGGTTTGCAGCCCGCTGGTCGGCGGCAGATGGCGCAGCGCAATGGCCGTGCCGCGCGGATGGCGCGCGCGCGACTGCCACGCCTTTGCGCGCACCGTCGGCGCTTCGGAGTTTCAGCTCGGCTGTGTGTTTGCCGTGCCGCCGCCCAGCGGTGCCGGCTTGAGATTCAACTGGGGCAGATCGGCCGGCATCGCCGCACGCTTTGGCGCCGAGACTCTGCCATCTCAGAACTGCGGGTGGATCGTCTAAGGATTCCGGCGGGCTGGCGCGATTAATTTGATGATGACCACGAATGGTGCCAGCGACGTTATCGATCATCACGATGGAGATGCCGCGTGACAACCGTCTCTTGCTGCTGACGTGGGCAGGACTATTTTGGAAATGGTCGGATGCACGAAGCATCGGCTCACCGCTGGGTCGTCGAACTGGGTAGGACCTCGACAACGGGAGTGCTCATATGGAGGTACGAAACGCCGATGCGCTTCTGTAGACACACTCTTGCAGCCTGTGCCGCTGTGGTGGCATTCGCGGCTGCAGCGACCGCGGAGGCGCGGCCCGACGGCATGCCCCGCATCACGTTGACCGAGGAGCCGCCGCCGGTCATTTTCGGCAGTGTTCCGAACTGTGGCGATCCCGTGCCCTGGCGGTTCGCTCTCGATCCGCGCAGTGGCGCCTATGTGACCCCGCACGACGCTGTGCTTCACATTCCGTTGGCTCTGAGTGTCAAAAATATCGGCCGCCAGCCAGCCGGTGAAAGCGATGGGCAGTATGTCTCCATCTCGCAGCGCCCGGTTCGCCGCGAACCGACGACGCAGTTGTTACGAACGAGGTTCCGCGCTTTGGGTGCTGGTGAGGTTCAAATGTTCTTCTTCGAGATGCTCGTGCCCCGAGGTGTCGCACCAGGCGCTTGGACGGTGACCGCGACGCTCGACTACGCGAGGGTGAGCTCTTTCGCTCCGCTGGCGGCCGACTGCGTGATGACGAACAACAAGCTCTCGCTGAGGGTGAATATCCCCTACTGAGGTCTTTGGCCGTCTAGTTCAGGTCAATGGTCGCACGGCGGTTCGGCGCCTCCGCTCTTCGCGGCAGCGGCGGCGTCACCGAGAACCTGGTTGGCCTCAGACGATACGTAGCGGCGAAAATTGGCAGATCTGAGCCGTGCAATTTGGCACTGAGGTGCTTCATCTCTGCGTCGGACTCGCGTATCCTCCGGTTCGCAACCGGGGGTTGGGTACCGTGGGCCGATTTCTTTTGTTCGTTGCTTCAGCGTTGTTGAGCATCCAGCAGGCGTCGGCCGCAAGCGTGTGCTCAGGTGAGGCCTGCGCCGTTGTCGCGATGAGCGGCGACGGGTGTGCGTGGACGAACAGGGGCGAAAAGTCGGTTCGCCTGTCGCTGATTGCCAGCCAAGCAACGCTGATGGTGACGATTCTTGCACCTGGCGAGACGTTTAAGCAGCCAGACAAGACGAAGTGCTTTGTTGCGTCGAGCGATCGGCGGTTCGAGGCGAGCTATCCTGCATTGCGCGTCATGCCGGAAGAGTCTGTCTCGGCGGCAAAGCCGCTGCCGCGCGCGAAGCCCAAGGCTGAGGTTGCCGCCAGTGCGCCGCCTCCGGCCGCAATGCCGGTCACCGTCGCCGAGGTCGTACCGACGACCGCGGTCGATATGGTGGCGGGCCCTGTGCTCCCGCGCTCAAAGCCCGCGCCGCCGCCGGTTTACCCGCCGGCGCCACGCGCCAAGCCGCAGCTGGCGCAGGCACCTGAACTGGGTACCGCAGTCGCGCCGACTCAAGCCGTTGCCTCGTCGGCACCGGTCGCGGCTTCGGAGAGCCGCGCGTCGTGCGCCGAGGGAGGGTGTCCGCCGATCTTGTTCAAGATGATCGATTCATGCGTGTGGGTGCTGAACCTCAACCCGCGCCCCGTGGCCTTCGAAGCGACTGTGGCGGGGCGTAAGATGGGTCTAGCGTTAGAGGCTGCCGATGGCGCGAAGGCCGATGAGCGTGCCTCGGCGCTTGCGGGCGGTAAGGCGTCTAAGAGCGACGCTGCACTGCATATGCGCCTGCACGATCCCTTCCAGTCCGCCGGATCCGGCATTCCGATCTATCGCGCGCGGCTGGGCGGTGCGGACGCGTGCGTGAAGGAGCGCAGCGAGATTTCGGCGTTCACTGCGCGCTATTTGCAATAGGGCACAGACGCGGCACTTAGCGTTACTCAGTACCTTGCCGGCGTTAGCCGGCTTGCGCCTGCATCACGTATTGGTCGTGAGCCGAACGGAAGCGGTGGCGCTTCGATGTCTCGGAATGCAGATTGGTGACCATGAGCGAAGGAAGCGAAAACGAGCAGGCGTTTCGAGATCGCGTTGTCGCGGTGCAACGCGTGAGCGTGCCGGCTTTCCGTGGCCGCGCATACGATCACGCTGCTTTCGGGGATTCCGTTCCGGGCTAGTCGAGCAACTATAAGTAACAATTATGTGTCGGTCAAGCGGCGCTATTGCGACTGCTCTGTGGAAGTGCGGCCGTTGCCGTATGAGACGGGTAAGGCGGCGTCCGGTGTGCGGGTTGCACGCGCAGCGCTATCCGACTTCGGTTTGCATCACGTATTCGATGCCCCACGCAACGAGCACGGCAAGCATGACAATGCCTGCGATCCAGGCAACTACGCGCTGCCAGCGCGCGGCTGGCGGACGAACGACGCTGGCGATCAAAACCGTGGCGGCGGCCAGAAAGAGTGTCAGCAGCATTGTTCCCCCTCAAACGCCCAACAACTCGCGTAAGCTGAGCACCTTGTGCACGGCCTTTACCTTGGTCAGCGCCACTGCGAATTCCTTGGCGGGGTTGTGTTGAAGAAGTTTCAGCTGGGTCGGTGTCTTTGCGACCAGCTGCTTGACCATCGATGGCCCTGGGCTGCCGTCGGGGTCGTCGTTGAGCTGAATGACGACATAGTCGCCAGCAATCGGGGGGCGTGCCGAAGAGACGTAAATCAAGTCGCCGTCTTTGTTCCAGGGGGCCATGGAATCGCCCATGATCCATAGGGCGTAGACGTTGCGGGCGTGAGCGATGCCCGGCGGACGGCGGACGTAATCGACCACTTGGCCATTGAAACGGAAGTCGCCGTTCGAGCCGCCGACGGCCATGCCGAAAACGGGCACATCGGTCGGCATGGCGTTGACACCGTTCGGGGGTGGGCCGGGAAGGGCATTGGCTGGCGCGTCATCGCTTTCGCCCATGATCACGCCAACCGGCGTTCGGAAAATCTTCGAGAGTTCCAGCAGCGTCTCGCGATGCGGTGAGGTTACACCGGATTCCCACTGCGAAACGGCCGGCTGGCTGACCTCGAGAAGCTCGGCGAGTTCAACCATCGTCATGTTCCGCGCCTTGCGCAGGCCGCGGATGCGTCGGCCCATTGCGACGGCTTGGGCGGAAGGGTGTTTCATCGGGCGTTGGCTCGCAGGCTGTATCGGTGAGCCGACTACATATCAGATTTGCTTCGTCAATGCAAAAGAGTTCTTGATTTGTTCATGGCGTTAGCTTATATGTTCACTTATGAAACGGTTCTTGCCATGGAAGCCGCTCAAGGCCGCACGGTTCTTGAGCGAACGGCTGGTTGCGTCTTGGCGCACCACAAGTTTTCTCGCGCGATTTCGTAAGCGCGCGCGGTTTGCGGCGCGTGCAATCGATCAGGACGGCGTCCTTTTGTTGATGCCGCGCGAATCCAATTTGAGCGTTTGGTACGGCCCTCTGCTTGTGGCCTTCACGATTGGCGGTGCGTTCCTTGGCGCGGTGAGCTGAGGACGGTTGGAGAGCCGCAGCGGGCTTACACTTGGGTTATTGGCCCCGCGTTTCGCGGACATCCTTCCGTTCTCTTGAAGTCCTCGGGCGAGCGCCTGAGTTGAAAGCGTTTGCGTGCGAGTTCGGCCGGACTTTCGCGCGCAACGAGCGGCGGTGCGCCCCTCGGGCTCCCCTCGGACGGAGGCGCCCGCCGCTCACTCTTTGTTCGACGTGTTCTCGATGAGCGGAGGTTTCATGCGTGCTCGGACTGCGGCCATTCCTATCGGATTTTCTGGTTCGGATAAGCATCAACGACGGTGGACGCCGGCGATGATTGCGTTCTTGTCCCGGCATCGGCGTGAGGGGCGGACGCTGCGGTGGATCGCCAAGGCGCTTGGCGTTTCGTTTGAGGAGGTTCGCCGGAAGGCGGTGCGGCTCGGACTGGCGCTCAGCACGGCTTATCAGTCGCGGGTGCTCGCGGTGCGGCTTGAAGATGAGCCGGAGGCGATCGGCGGGATCAGGGAAATCTTAGACTGCGGCAGCTGCCACTGGATCACAGGCGACGTCATCGATCCGGATTGGCGTATGTGCGGGCATCCACGTGAGAAGAGCTCGGCCTGGTGTGCGCATCATCATGCACGGGTGTTTTGGGTCGTTGACGTTTCCGAAAAGCGCGCAGCTTGAGCGGCAACGACATGGCTGCGATCGATACCGAGACGATTGCTCTGCGGCTGCGCGAAGCTTGGGATACCCTTCGGCGCGTGCCGGCAAATGGCGCTCCGCGCTTGTTCACGTCTTGGCCGGACGTGGTGCAGGATGCGGCTGAGGCCTATGGATACGCGCAGGCGCTCGTCCGATTGGCGCCGGCGAGTCCGAGAGCGATCGACCAGATGCATGAGACGTTCGGCTGGTTCGCGTTCTTGAGCGATGCGCCGCACCTGGCGAAGGCCGTGTGGTTGACCTGCGGCGCGGGAATGGGGCCGAAACGCGCGGGCGATTTGCTTGGCGTTCACCGCGATACGGTTCGCGCACGCCGGGATGAGGCGTTGAGGCGGATTCAAGACGGCTTAAGGGCGCGTGCGGGGTGCAGCGTCTCGTTAGTGTGTCCCGGTGTGGTAAGAGCGCGTAGGTAAATACGGGGACATAGTAAAACGTGCCGATATTGGCAAGAACCGCCGCTTTCTGCCGAATCCGGCAGCATGACCCATGGCCCAATCATTAATGATCGATTTACCGTTCGGGCTCTAGCGTCGTCTGCATCGACGCGAATCGCGTCTCAGTAAGGGGTCCTAATGCTGCAACTTCGTTTGGCGAGCCGCGCGCTTGTCATCTCCGGAGCGTTCGTTCTTTGCATCGGCATGCTAGCCACGTCGGGACTCTGGGGCATGGGAGAACTCTCGATTATCGTTAGGCACACGCAGCAAGTCGGGCAGGCGCTGGGCAATCAGAACGAAGCCGACATGATGCATGATGCTTTGCGGGCGGACGTGCTTTTGGCTCGCGAGTACTCGAACGAGGGTATCGCTGTCGCAAAGGCCGACGAGGTGAACAACGACGTTAAGGAGCATGGCGAACGCTTCATCTCGTTGTTTGAGGAGAACGCGAAGCTGCCGGTCCCGGTTGACCTGAAGGCGCAAATCGAAAAGACCGCGCCTTTCGTGAAAGCGTACTACCAGGAGGCGCTTGCGACGGCGCGCGTCGCGCTCGGACAGCCCGAGGTGTTCGCGGCGCGGTACGAGAAGTTCCAGGAGAGCTTCAAGCGCCTCGAAGGTCTGATGGAAGAGCTCGCGAACGGATTCGAAAAATTCCAACAGACGGTCAGCGAAGAAGCAAACGGGGTCGAGACGCTGGCGACGCAGATCTTTACGGCCGTTATTGTGCTGTCGTTGATGGTAGCTATTGGAGCGTGGTGGTTTACGCGCCAGACCGTGGTACGGCCGTTGACGACGCTTGAGAAGGAGATGGGCGAACTCGCGCGCGGGAATGCGACGATCGACGTGCCCTACTTGCAGCGCGCGGACGAGATCGGCGACATGGCGCGCGCGCTACAGGTGTTCAAAACGAACGCCGCCGAGGTCAAGCGTCTTGCCGACGAACAGCACGCGAGCGAAGCGCGGGCGCAAGCCGACCGGCAGACGGCGATGAACGAGCTCGCTCTTGATTTCGAAGCCAGCGTTGGTGGGATTGTCCAAGCGGTCGCGGCGTCGGCGGCGCAGCTTGAATCGTCGGCGCAGGTGATGTCGGCGACCGCCGACTCGACGAAGGGCGAGACGAATGCTGTCGCCAACTCGCTCGATTCTGCGTCGTCCAGCGTGCAGACGGCGGCGAGCGCCGCAGAAGAGCTGTCAGCCTCGGTTCAGGAAATCACCAATCAAGTCACGCGCTCGGTGCAGCTTGCCGGCGCAGCCGTCGACGACGCGCGGCGGACGGACGAAACGGTTCAAGGGTTGGCGCAAGCTTCGGCGAAGATCGGCCATGTCGTGAAAATGATCAACGACATTGCCGAGCAGACCAATCTCCTGGCCTTGAACGCCACGATCGAGGCGGCGCGTGCAGGGGAGGCGGGGAAGGGCTTTGCGGTCGTTGCTTCCGAGGTGAAGTCGCTGGCGAAACAGACGGCGCGCGCTACGGAGGACATCGCGACGCAAATCTCGGCCAGTCAGGCGGCCAGCGGTCAGGCGGTCGAAGCGATCCGGGCCATCAGCGCGCGCATCGGCGAGATCGATCAGATTGCGGCGGCGATCCGCACGGCCGTCACCGAGCAGGGTTTTGCTACACGCGAGATCGCGCAGAGTATTGCGATGGCGGCTTCAGGCACCGCAGATGTCAATCACGCGGTCGGAAACGTTGCGCGCGGCGCTAACGATACCGGCCTTGCGGCCGAAAGCGTGAAACAAGCGTCCGAGACACTCTCGAAGCAGGCGGTCGACTTGCGCGGGGCGGTCGAGGCATTCGTGCGGTCGGTGCGGACAGGCACCCGCTAACCGCCCTCAGGGCGACGCTTACTCGTCGGCGGCGCGATACTTCGTATGGCAGGCCGCACATGCGGCCTTCGTCGATGCCAATGCGGTGGTGGCGTCGGCTTTGGTGCCCTTCGCGACCGCGGCCTCCAGTTCGGCGAGGCGGGCCTGAAGTGCGCTCGCCTTGTTGTCGAAGTCGTTGCGGTTGGCAAAGATCGTCGTTAGGGCGCGCGAGTTTGCGACGCCCTTGTCGCCGAGGGCCGTGCCGCGCGGGAACATGTCCGGGACACGTTCAACATTCTTGCGGGCGAGACCGAGCTTAGCTTGAGCGTCGGCTGGTTGGCCCTTGCTCTGCGTAAAGGCCGCCGTCGCTGCGAGTGCTGCACCTAAGCTTTTCATGATCGCGACGCGTTCGTTGACGACGCGTTGCGGGTCTGCGGGGGGCGGGCCGCCGGTCTCGCATGCGACCAATGTTAAGGTTGCGAGCGCGGCGGCAGAGCGGGTGAGGGGGCGCATAGGGCTGCTCGGTTAGCTACGAATCTGTCTCAGCATAGCGGGCGAAAGCCACAGGCGATAAAAAAATGAACGCCGATCAAAGTTGTGGGCGGGCAGGCTTCCAACGCCGATTCACCTCTGCAAGCGGTTGTGGTGCAGCGCGGCTACAGTCTTGCGTCTGTGGAAGGCAGCCGAATTCGCGAGTAGATTGTACGCGTTGGGGGAAGGACGTTTTTTGGGAGTGGCTTGCCATGACGGCGCGTATTGCACTTGCCTTGGTTGCGATCTTGGGTCTCGCTGGGTGCGGGACGACCGCAACGACGACGTCGTCGTCGTCGGACAGTCCCTCTTCTACGGCGCCGGCGATGACGACCAGCGATCTACAGGCGCCGAGGGTCGTGCGCGGTCCGATCGTGCCGGACGATCCCGAACCAGCGGTTGCGCCGAGACAGAAACGGACCAAGCTTGTGACGGCGGATGCGACGTCTTCCGAGCAGGAAACTGCGGCGGCGGATGAGCCGGCTTCGGAGACATCAAAACTGGCGAAGCCCGAGAAGCCTGCTAAGCCCGTGACCGCCGATGCCGCCCCGCCGGTTAAGACAGCCGATGCGTCAGAACCGGTGAAGCCGGAAGCGCCTGCCGATGCCGGACCAACACCAGCTGACACTGCTCCCGCGACGACTCCGACGGTTGTGGAGTCCGCACCGACTTCGCCTGCACCTGACGCGGCGGCGAAACCCTCAATTTTCTCCAATCCGTCAGCCTTCATGCAGGCAACGATTGGCGGGTTCCCGATTTGGATCGCCGGGTTGATCGGCTTGGTTCTACTCGTCGCGCTTGCGGTTGCCTTCGGCGGACGTCGCAAACAGAGCGAAGTGGTCTAAGCGCACCCTGGTGTTTGCCAGCTGATGGATTTGCGCCCTTGATTGTTGCGGCGGGGGGAGGGTTATCTCCCCGTCTTCGGCTGATGCTTCGACCCCCAGCACGGTACTTCAACGGAGGAAATCGGTGACGCGCGACGTTCTTTACGCCACGGCCATCGCAATGGGATTTGCACTTGTTCTGCCGACGACGGCAAGCGCTGCGGCTACACAAGATGCGCTGAAGATCTGCACCGAGCGCTACAATCTGGAAAAGAACGGCGGCTCGATCCCCGTCGGTATGTCGAAGTCGAAATATATGTCCCAGTGCACCGGATCGATCCGGCGCGCGGCGAAGCTTGAGCAGGAGTTACGGGACGCTTCAGGTGAGGGCGGCGCTAACGACATCGCCGCGACAACCGAGCCTTCGACGACAAACAAGCCCGCGAAGGTCAAGACCACGACCAGCGTGAGTCTTACGCACACGCCGAATAACTAGGCCGCGGCTAATCTCCCAGTTCGCAATGGATGGCAAGGGCCAAGACCTGGCTCTCGTGATTCCGGCTGGCAGCGGATTCTTCCCAGTCCCGGGTCATCGTTTGTAAGTCTGGTCGTCGGGTGTCTTGTCTTGCCGAGCGATTAGCCTGCGCCAGGTTGCGACGTCGCCGAAGTCGACGCGCGCGGCCTGGCGTAATTCCAGCGGGCGGATCACGAGTAGGTAGTAAAGGATTCCCGTTATCGCGCCACCCAAATGCGCGCCGTGGCCGATCGGAAGGCCGCCGCCCTCGACTTGCCAGATCAATCCCGCCACATCCAAGCCGACGAACGCGAACGCGCCGACCAGCGCCGGCATCGGAATGAAGCCGAACAGCAGAAGTCGCGCTCGCGGGTACAAGAACGAGAACAGCAGGATCACGCCGGAAATCGCGCCCGATGCGCCGAGGGCGGGGAGCTCGGGCTTGTTCAACAGGAAGGCGGAGACGGCTGCATGGCTCACGGAGGCGACGATTGCGGCGAGCACGTAGAACATGAGGAATCGAGTTGATCCGATCGTGTGCTCTACGATGGGGCCGAAGCTCGCCAAGACGTACATGTTCAGGAAAAAGTGCAGAAACAGAAGGTGCGAGAATTCCGAGGTCAGGAGCGTCCAATAGCGGCCGGCCATCAAGCCGTCCCAGCTCACCAAGAAGTTTTCGACCATGATCGGACTCTCGCCGAGGACAAGCCACAGGCCGAACACGGCCGTGTTGAGAACCAAGAACGCCAGAACGATCGGTCGCATCGGAAGACCTGCGTGAAGTCGATGTGCTACGTACCAGCAATGCGCGTCAAAGCGCAGCGGTTCGTGCAGTGGGCTGCTTCAACTCCGTTGCGAGCTGTTCTAGGGTTGTTCTACGGCACATACCGCTGGGAGGCGTTTCATGCTTGAGCTTAAGTCCGAGTACCTGTTCGACGTGCACGCCGATCTACGTGAGGCAATCCAGGTTGGCGCGACACCGGCGGGGCAGCGGGTGATTGCGGATGTCACCGGCGGGCGGATCGAAGGGCGCGTGACGGGGACGCTGCTGCCTTCTGGTGCGGACTGGTTGATCATCGGTGGCGACGGGTGCGGGCGGATTGACGTGCGTGCGGCGGCGCGGCTCGACGACGGGTCGGTGCTCTATATGACCTACAATGGGCGGCTATTCATTCCGCCCGAGATCGCACCCAAGGTCATGAACCGCGCGACTGTCGAGCAGGTCGATCCGTCGTCTTACTACTTTCGCGTCGCGCCGACTTATGAGACGGCCTCAACGCAGTACGCCTGGCTGAATCGTATCCAGGCGCTTGGCATCGGGCGGATGACAAAGACGGGCGTCGCTTACAAGATTTATGAGATCAAGTAGCGCCTAGGTCTTCAGCCGCAATTCTCCCATGAAGTCGCGCTTACCGAGCGGGACACCCTTCTGGCGCAGGATGTCATAAGCCGTGGTCGCGTGGAAATAAAAGTTCGGCAGCGAGAACGACATTAGGAAGCCCTCGGCCGTGAACGGCATTTTGAAGTCGCGAAACTGGAAGACCATGTCGCGGCCCTCCAGTACGTTGACTTCGGTCGGCGTGACTTTCGTCAGCGCGTCGCGCGCATCGGTCACGACCTTTTGCAATGCGCGGTAATCCTGTGCGGGAGCCGGCGGGGGCGGCGAGAAAAGCCCCTTCTTCACACCCTCGATCGCGCCCAACGAATGATGGGCGACGGAGTTGACCTGAAATTGCAATGGAAACATGTCGGGATGCAGGCGCGTTTCGACCAACGAATTCGGGTCGATGTTGTTCTCCGTGCAGTGTTTCAGACCCTTCTCCAGAACACCGATGATGCCGCCTAAGCCTTGAAGGTAGCTGACTACGGTTAGGTCATAGAGTGCGATTGCCATTGGATGCCTCATTCGTTTGCGTTGTAGCGCCAAGGCATAGGACGAACGCTGCCAGGCGGCAAGTGCGCCGACGAGGCTGCAGGCGTTACAACTTCTCAGGGGTTGGCATCGGTAGTAGGGTGCCGAAAAAGGGGATAGGAAAATGAGCTTGGGTAGGCTTCTTTTGTCGGTCTTGCTGCTAGTCGCCGCACTAGCGGCGGTAGTCGTCGGGCGGGCGTTGATGGTGCCAGCGTATCAGGCGCCGACAGTGGCGGCCCCTCCATCGCCGTTCGATGCGAAGGTGGTGGCGGGGCATCTCGCCGAAGCGGTGAAGTTTCGTACGGTTTCGTGGCAGCCCGGTGCGCCGGTGGAGGATGTGGCAGCAAGTCACGCGGCGCTTATCGCATTTCGCGATTGGATCGCTTCGACCTATCCGCAGTTCTCAAAAGTGGCGACGCGCGAGATCGTCTCCGATTACAGCCTGCTCTTCACCTGGGCGGGGTCTGATCCGTCGCTGAAGCCGGCGTTGCTCATGTCGCACATGGATGTGGTTCCGGTCGTTCCCGGTAGCGAGGCGAACTGGACGCATGATGCATTCGGCGGCGAGATCGCCGACGGTTTTGTTTGGGGCCGTGGAACGATCGATACAAAGAACGGCATCATCGCAATGTTGGAAGCGGCCGAAATGTTGATCGGCAAAGGTTTCCAGCCGAAGCGAACGATCATGTTCGCGTTCGGCCACGACGAGGAGATCGGCGGGCGCGACGGCAATGCAAAGATCTCCGCGCTTCTTGCCGAACGCAAGATTCAACTCGAATTTGTGAACGACGAGGGCGGCGTGGTGACGCGCGGCGTGATCGACGGCGTCGAGGCGCCGATAGCGATGCTGGGCGTCGCGGAGAAGGGCTTCCTGACGTTGGAGTTGACGGCGCACAGTCCGGGCGGGCATTCCTCCGCGCCGGTGCCCTTTGACGAAACGGCGATCGGTCGCCTAACGCGCGCGCTGCAGCGCCTCGGGCATACGCCGTTCGAAAGCGGGCTCGATGCGAGCGGGCGTGAAGCGGCCGCGATGATGGCGCCGGCGATGAGCTTTCCGCGCCGCGTCGTCGTCGCGAACCTGTGGCTGTTCGAGCCGATGGTCGCGCGCGCAATGGAGGCGTCACCCGGCAGTGCCGCCGCACTGCACACGACGATCTCGCCGACGATCATCGGCGGCGGGGTCAAAGAGAACGTGCTGCCGCCGGAAGCGAAGGCCACCGTCAATTTTCGAATTCATCCGCGCGACACCGTGGCCGGCGTGATTGCGCATGTGCGGCGGGCGATCGACGACGACAAGGTGGACGTTAAAGCCGGCACGGCGCGCGAGCCCTCGGCGGTCTCAGACACAAAGGGGTCGCAATACGCTGCGATCAGACGTGCCTTGGAAACGGTGTTTCCCGATGCGATCGTGGTTCCAAACCTTGTCGTTGCGGGCACGGATTCCCGATACTACTTCCCGCTGACGAAGAACGTGTTCCGGATGGTGCCAAGTCAGTTGGGGCCCGGAGATGTCGAGCGTATCCATGGCACGAACGAGCGGATATCGGTCGAGGGGATCGGCCGGATTGCGGATTTCTACTACACCCTGATGACGACCATGGACGAACCGGAGAAGTAGAAGAGAAAGTACGATGCCCTCGTCGATATTGCGGCGGTACACGAATCTTGCGTCGACATTGCACGTTCTGCGCACGCGGACGCTGACGTTGCTCGATCCGTCGAACTGGGATGACCGGAACGACCGCCACTTTATGGAGGTCTATCGTCGCGAAAAGCGCGTCAGGTTCGTGCGAGCGCTTTGTTTTGCGCAGGTGGACGAGACCTATCATCATTGGCGCGTCTTCTCGCATGGTGCCGATGGCGTGCGGATCGAGTTCCGGAAAGAGCCTCTGCTCACGCATTTCGCGCGCGACAGCCAAGTGCGCGCCGATGCTGTTGCGTATGCCCGCATCGATCAGGTCGAGCGCGAGGCGCCAGCGCTTGACGATTTGCCGTTTCTGAAGCGCTTGCCCTATCAGGATGAGCGCGAGTTCCGAATCGTTTACACCGGCGATGACGAACCTAGGCCATACACGATCGCGCTCGACGCAATTCGGCGTATCAACCTAAGCCCGTGGCTACCTGAGCCTTTGCAGCAGTCGGTGAAGTCGACACTGCGCTCGATCGACGGTTGCGCCGATCTGGAGATCAGCGCGTCCACGCTCATCGACAATCGCCGCTGGAAAGAGGCGACGATTGGAGTGGAGGAGTAGGAACGTCGTTCGACCAAATTCCCTTGGGACGCGAATTTGACTCAAGATGCTGAGTCAAAGTGAAATCGCCCTTTGGGGGCGTGCATGGTGCCGATCTTTCAGATTACCGGGCGAGCCGTTTGGTTTGTCTTCAGCGACCTGCTTACGCTGTTTCGCCTCTGTTGGCTGCCGATAGGCCTCTTGCTTGCGACGCAATATGGGCTGGCTTACGCGGTCGCCCATGTGTCAGCCGGAATGCAGCTTGAGGAGATGATGGAGACGGACGCATTTGCCGCCGTCGAGTTCGTCGATCTTCTGTTGCAAGGCTTGGCGCTGTCGGTCATTGCAGTCGCCGTTCACAGGATCATTCTTTTTGGCGACCGTAGACCAGACCAGTATTTCGCTTTCCCGTTCGGCAAGACTGAGTTTCTCTACGTGCTAATGGGTGGGTTGTCCATAGCGGCGATCCTCGTATTGGTCGGCATTCTTGGTGTTGGTTTTGCGATTGTTGGGACGGCTGCCGGGGCCGATGTGACCCGGCTGACCGAGAGTACACCGCTGACGATAGCCGCCGTTATTGTCGCGTTGATAGGCTATGTCGCTCTTGTCTGGTTGGCTCTTCGGCTAATGGTCTGGCCGCCGGCGGTCGTCGCCAACAATAGGTTGTCGTTCGGCGAGGCGTGGCGCTTGAGCAAAGGAAATGCACTTGCGCTACTGGCGTTGAGTATTGCTTCGTCGATCGCGTTTATCGCCATCGGGGGCGTCGTTTTGATTGCGGGGCAGCGAGCGGGAGCGCTTGATGCCTTGGATCTGGGAAAGGCTCTGCAGTTCGACGACTCGATTGGTGCCAAACTTGCGCGCCTTCTCGAGCATCGGATCAATCCGCACGTGATCGCCTTCGAGTTCGCCTTCAAGTTCTTTATCGCAACCTACACTGTTGCAATCATCAGCTATGCGTACAAGACGCTTAAAGGCTTCGATATCGACGCGCCGATTGACGGTCAAAGCGATGTCGATGTCGGGGTGGAATTGGAGCCCGGCGCTAAGCCACTCGGCAAACTGTGACTACACTCTCGATTTTCGACCTTCCCAGAACGGCTTGCGTAGGTCGCGTTTCAGGATCTTGCCGGAGCCGGTGCGGGGGATTTCGGTCAGGTATGAGAGCGAGCGTGGGACTTTGTAGCCGGCGAGGTGTTCGCGCGCATAGGCGGTAATTTGTTCTTTGGTGAGAGTGACGCCTGGGCGGACGACCACGATGGCGTGGACCGCTTCGCCCCATTCTTCGTCGGGGATGCCGAACACCGCGACGTCGTTGATGTCAGGATGGGTTTCGAGGGCGGCTTCGATTTCGGCGGGGTAGATGTTTACGCCGCCAGAGATGATCATGTCCTTCTTGCGGTCGCAGATGTAGTAGAAGCCTTCCTCATCGAAGGTTGCGATGTCGCCGACTGTTTGCCAGCCGTCGCGGCGATCGGCCATGAACTTGTCGTGCGCCTTGTGATAGGTCGAGAACATGTTGGCGCTTTTCACATAGAGCTCGCCTTCGGTGTTCGGCGTTGAGACGACATTGCCGCTGTCGTCGAAGAGGCGGATTTCCACACCTGGCGCCGCGCGGCCGCAGGAGCCCGGCTTGGAAAGTTGGTGTTCGGGGCGAAGGACGGTGTTCACGCCGAGTTCGGTCGAACCGTAGACCTCGAACAGCGATAGTTTCGGGAAGCGCGAGAGGTAGAGCTGCTTCAGCGCATAGGACCAGGGTGCTGCGTTCGCGACCATGCGGGCCATCGATGTCACGTCGTAGCGTTTGAACGTTGCGTCCGGCAGTTGGCAGATGCGGCGGATCGGCGTGGGTGCGGCGAACGTCGTCGTTACGCGGTACTTCTGGACGAGGCGCAGCCAGTCTTCCTCATCGAACTTGTGTTGCAAAACGGCGGTGTTGCCGAGGCGGTGGGCTGTCGTCAGGAAGCCGCCGGGGCCGGAGTGATAGAGTGGGCCGGTGGTGATGTAGACGTCGTTCTCGACGTAGCCGATCTCGTTCCAGAGAGCGAGTGATTGTGCCGGATTGCCGAGGGAGGAGCGCACGGCGCCCTTTGGCTTGCCGGTCGTGCCGGACGTGTAGATCATCGTCATCGGTTCGAGCGGCGGGCCGTCGGTTTCGACCGGCGTTATGGCCTGAGCCTGCAGGAGCGGTTCAACGCGCTTTTGGCCCTCGGCGGCGGGGCCATCAAAGATCAGCGTGTCACGGACCTTCGGCGTGTGCTTGCGGATCCTGGCGAAGAAGTCGGCGAACTCCGTGTCGGCGAAGACGACGACGGCATCGGAGTTGTCGACGACATAGGTCGCTTCGTCCGGCGTGAGGCGGTAGTTGAGGGGGACGCCGACGGCGCCGATCTTTCTGACCGCGTTCGACATGGCAACGAGCCAGCAGGAGTTCTGGCCACACGAGACGATCCGGTCTTTCGGTTGCACGCCGAGGCTGATCAGCAGGCGCGCGAGGCGATTGGCGTTTGCCTCAAGTTCCGCGAAGGTCCAACTCACGATTGGGCTGTCGGGACGGTCGTCGATGAGCGCGGTCTTGGTGCCCAGCCGGGCGGCTAGGTCGGTGAGGACGTCAGTCATGGGCGGAAACTCATGTTAGAATGGCGAGAACGGAAGGATGTTGCCGCGTAGGCTTGCGCAATGCAAACGAGCCGGCGGCCCAAGGAGGCCTCGTGTCGATTTTGCTTCTGCGTCCGGTTCTAAAGCCGGACTACAACAAACTGAGCGAGGCTTATGAAGTTGCGGCTGATGTGACCCGGAAAGTGGGCACGACCAAGATCGCGGTGCCCCGGTTTTTTCAGTACGATGGGTCAAGCTTGCCCGTCGCGGCCTGGCCGATCTTCGGGACGCCGTTCAGCCCGCACTTGATGGGCGCATCGGTCTTTCACGACTGGATCTATCATACCCACGTTGTGAGCAAGAAAGTGGCCGACCGGCTGTTCTACGAGATGTTGACGGAAGACGGGGTTGACGAAGCCCGAGCCTGGTTGATGAAGACCGCCGTCGAAGAGTTCGGACGAGCGTCTTGGAAGAACGACGCTCAAGACAGGGCCTATATCGCGTCGCTGACCCAACGCATCATCAGCGATGGCCGGCAGCCGGCTGATTATGGTTTGCCGCCAAAGCCTTGAGCTCGGGCACACCGCGCGCTTGAGATGTGATTTGCATTGCCGGTTCAGGCGGGCGTAGCGTTCGCGTCATGTCCGGTGGGCGCGTTAGGCCCCTCGCAGGGCCAGTGCTCACCCTACATTGGTGAAGTGCGAGCGCTTTGACGGCGCTCGGCGTTTTTTCTCACGCATACCAACGATGGAGAGGACGCTATGATTTACACGAACGTATCATTCCGTGTTGCCCCCGGAAAAAACATGGAAGCGAACGAGTATTTCCATACGGTCGTTCGCCAGGTGAAGAAGATCACCGGCACGGAGCTCAAGATTCTCAGCCAACTCGGCGGACCGATGGGGCATGTCGTGTTGCTCAGCACCTATGACACGATCACCGAATGGGATCAGTCGCGCACGAAACTGCAGAGCGACACAGGGTTCCAGAAGCTGGTCGCGCAAGCCGGCGTCGACGGACTGTTCCTGCCCGGCGAGGTGAAGTCTTCGATCTGGCAGCAGCTCTGAAGCGACCGTGAGGGAGCTGCCGGCGGCAGCTCCCTTCTTTTGCAGCGAGCCCTCATCGCAAGGCAAAAGAAAAGGCGGAGGTTTTTGACCTCCGCCTCTCTCAGTTCATCCCCTTCGATTCAGTGGCTGCGTCTGGTCCGTTAGAGATTGATGTGGACGCGACGGTTCTGCGGTTCGCGCACGCCGTCGGCGGTTGGGACCATCGGGTCGCTTTCACCTTTGGCCGACGTGCTAATCGAGCCGCCCGAGATTCCTTCCGAGACCAACGCTCCCTTGACCGCGCCGGCGCGGCCGGTCGAGAGGGCTTGGTTGTATTTCGGCGAACCGGAGCGGTCGGCATGGCCTACGACCGTGATGGTTGAGCTGCCGTATTCCTTCGCCGCGGCGGCTGCCTGTTTGATGACGTCCATCGCTTCCGGCGTCAGGTTCGATTTGTTGTGGCCGAAGAAGACGATGTATTCCTTCGGTGCGGCTGCCGGTTCGGAAGGCGGCGGTGGCGGCGGCGGGGCGACCATCGGTTCGGCCGCCGGTGCGCCGAAGTGATAGCGCAGGCCGATTGTGGCGGTGTGCTTCACGACGTTGTCGAAGTCATCGCTATGTCCGGGAACGGCGAAAGATGGGTTGTCGGCGTTGAAATAACGATAGGACACGAAGAGGTCCGTGCGGCTGGTGAGTTCGTAGTTGACGCCGGCGATGCCCTGCCATGCGAAGACCCAATCGTCATCGGTCAGCGGAATTGTGTGTAGATTGTTGTCTTCGTATTGAATGAAATCCGCGCCTGCGCCGGCGCCAAAGTACAAGCCGATGCGCTCGGAAAGCCGCAAGTCGTAAAGAACGTTGAACATCGCCGAGAACTCATTGAACTCGCCATCAACCGGTCCGATGCCGCCTACGGCGTCGCTGTTGTTGGCGCGATAGCCAAGCTCTAGTTCGCCGCGCCAAGCGTTCCACTGATAGCCAACGGTTCCTAGTGCAGCCCAGCCCGTGTCGAAGTCCATGGTTCCGCTTGCGGATGCATCAAAGACAACGTCAGTTTCCTGAATCCAGTTCGCGCCGCCTTCGAGGCTGACGTAGTAGCCGTTGACATGCGTAGCGTTGGCTGCGGATGCGAGGCTCAGGGAGGCTGCGGCGCCGAGAAGAAGCGATCTTGTTTTCATTACTCTCACCATTTGTTTGTTCGTCGCGAGGGCCAATGGGCACAGGTGGCGGTGTTCCGCCTTGCGGGATGTGCCCGGGGGATGCGTAGGCAAAGTAAACTCTGAGACCTTTTTCCTATGTCACGTTGCGGTCACAGCAAAGGGCTCTTCGGCGATTCGGTGATGCGATCCGAAAATTTCTGCGCGGGGTGGGTGGTGGATTTCAACTGAAGATTGGCTGTGGAAATTCTACGTGTGGAGAAGCAACGATGCACGCGCGTTTCGGCAGCACTTTTTTGCTCAAGTGATTCACGAGCGAACAGCCCGCGAATCGCGCGCCGTCCACTCGAAATCGAGCGGGAGCCGATGAGCTACAATCTTGTTCTATTCGCGCCGCGACCGGGCGTCGATGCGCGTGAGATTGCGCTGGCGGAAGACGGCGACGGCGAGCGTGGTGTGCGCGATCCCGGTCGTGAAGCAGCGAAGCGGAAAATTGCAGACGCACTTCTCAAGCATGATCGGCAGTTGGAGATTTTCGAATTCGACTACGATGAGATTTCGAAGTTGCACAAGATGCCGGTCGAACAAGTCTATGAGCGCTTCCGGCACATCGAGATCAACGACACCGCGAACGACGGAATCCAAATCACGCTGTTCGACGCGCATGCGTCGATCACGATTCCGTATTGGCACAAAGGCGCCGCAGCGCGCACGGTGTTCGCGCGTCTGTGGGCGTTGATCGAAGTCGTCTGCCGCGAAGGCGGGTATGAGGTTTTCGATGCGCAGCTCGATCGCGTCATCAGTGCCAGCGCATTCGAAGATGTGCTTGCGCGTTATCAAGGTGTCGCCACGCGCATGGACGACATGATCGGTCGCGCGCCGCGTAAGCCGTGGTGGAAGTTCTGGTGAGTAAGACTCCTTAATGCTGATACGGCACGGCCCGTCGTTGCAGATGCGGCACGCTGCTCGCTTTCGTTGAGCGATGGCCCTGGGCGCGTCAACGAATCAGTTATGATTCTTTGCATGATCCAGTCATTGAAACGCCTTGTTCGGCAGATGTGGGTTGGCGCGCGTCCGTCGCCGGCTTCGGAAGCGTTAATGATGTCGCCGGAGGACCTCGAGGCGTTCGCGGCGCAAGCGGCGAAACGGCGCGAGAACCTCAAGCGGGCAATGGAGGTCGCGTTCGCGCCACCGCTGACGACCGCCGGCGATGTGATTGCTCCGGATGCATCGGTAGAAGTGGCGGCAGCGGCTGAGGCCGAGCTGCAGTCGACGGTTGATCCGGCCGACGTGGAAGAGTTGGCTGCCGCCTTTCAGATCGAGAATGTGGAAGAGGAGGTAATCGCCTCTTCGCATGAAGAATTTTCGGTTGAGCCGATGCCGGAGCACGCGGAATTGCTGGCGCCGGAGGCGGAGCCGCATGTGGTGGCGATTGAGGAGGTTCTTGAGGAGCTTGTCGTCGAAGAACAGATCGCCGAGGAGATGGTCGAGGAACGGTTGACCGATGACGAGCCCGTCATCGAAGCGGTGCTCGAGGAGAGCCGGTCGGTATCGCTTGCAGAGGTGATCGAAGAGTCTGATGAGATCGCCTTAGACGTCGTGGAGCCGGACGTCGTCGAAGAGGCCCCTTTAGAGGACGCACCGTCCGTTGAAGAGGTGCCTACCTTGGCGGCGGAATCGCCTGCCGCGCTGGAGCCGGTGGCGGCGGCTGAGGCGCCATTTGTGGCGGAAGATCTCGAGCCGGAGGTTGAAGTTCCAGCCGCTGCCCCAAAGGTTGCGCGTGCGAAGAAGGCGAAGGCGGCTAAGGAGAAGGCTGCGTCGGCGCCGAAGAAGAAGTCTGCGCCCAAGAAGAAGTCCGCCACGTTGGAGGACGAGGCTTGGCTCTCCGATGCGGTCGCTTTTAGCTTGAGCGGTCAGTGGTCAGAGGCGGGAGCGCCGCCGGTGGACGAAGCGGGCGCGATGCGTTTGGAGGAGTTCCGAACGAAGGCCGGGGAGGGCGTTCTGACGGTTTGGGGGCGTGCAAGTGCCGACGCCGCGTGGGAGCCGATCAAGGCGAGCTATTGGAAGTCGGCCAACGTCGAGCCGATGTCTTTCGTCGAAGGCCGCGAGCATGTCGCGACGGAGGCGAAAAAAAGTAAGAGCAAGGCGCCTGCCGTCTACTCGGCGCTGAAGGTCAGCAAGGCGCAGGTCGCGGAGATCTGGCAGCCCGGTGCGGCGCCGATCGCTTGAGCGATTGCTACTTGCCTTTGGCGATGTTCAACCGCCGGTGACTTGCGAACGCGCGGAGACGCGCGCCGCGATTTCGAATCATGCAACTGCGGCTCTGCCTCAGTGCGCGATGCACGAAGGTCGTGCGCACGCCGTTTGACTCCTTGTGCGTCTCCTTCACGCGCCGCGCGTAACAGCGTTTTGGCGAACGGCCTTACCTTTTCAAAACAACAAATGATTCGCGGGGGCGGGTTGGCCGGAAGGCTTCTTCGTCTCACGCGGTTAAGGTGTGGGTGCTGGGGTGAAGACGAGATACACGCTTGCGGGCGTCATACTGTCCCTATTTCTGTCCCTGCCGGCGCAAAGCGCGGACGGGATCTATTTGAGCGTCGAAGGCGGCGCGAGCGGTGTCGCCGATTGGGAGCACACGCGTACCAAGTGGACCTATTGCGGTCCCTTGACCACCGACGCGGTTGCGACTTTCGACAACGGTTGGGCGGCGTTTGGCGCGATCGGTTACGCGCTTGGCCAGTGGCGGGTCGAGGCGGAGGGCGGCTACCGGCACAACGCGCTCAGTTCCTACACCAAGGAAGGGTGGAAGGGGACGACGTCCCCGGATGGCGAGCTCAGCACGGCGACGGTGATGGTGAACCTCATCTATGACGTGCCGCTGTTCGATCGGATATCGCTGTCTGTCGGCTTGGGCGGCGGTGGGGACTATGCGCGGCTAAAGGTTGCGATGCCGTCGGCGCCGGTCGACGAGGAGGATTGGCACTTCGCTTATCAGGGGCTGGCGGGGGTCAACTATGCGCTGACCGAAATGACGGCGGTGTTCTTGAACTATCGCTTCACGACGGTGCGCGACAACAGCTACGACCCGACGTCGACGCTGCACTTAGAGGGCGAAGATTTCGAGCAGCACGCGGCGACGGCCGGGGTGCGGTTCTCGCTGGCCGCGCCGCCGGCGCCGATCCCTGTTCCGCCGCCGGCCACGCCGCAGCCCGTACCGATGGAGCGCGAGTTCATGGTGTTCTTCGGCTTCAACAAATGGAGTCTGTCGCCCGCAGCGTTGAAGACCATCAAGCAGGCGGCGGGTTCCGTGCGCGAGTCCGGGAGTGCATCGATCCAGGTTGTCGGTCACACCGATCGCGTCGGCTCGATTGCGTACAACAAGGCGCTGTCGGTGCGGCGGGCGAAGTCGGTGCAGAGGGCTTTGATCTCGGAGGGTCTCGACAAGGGCGCGATTTCGGTTTCGGGGCGCGGCGAGAGCGAGCCGATGGTGCCGACGGCGGATGGCGTTCGCGAGTCCCAGAACCGGCGGGTACATATCTCGTTCTAGCTGCGACAATTTGTTCGCTTTACGTTCTCGGCGCTTTCGGCGATATTCGGCGCTCAGTTTCAGTACTGGTCGATCTGTGCCCGGGCGCGAAAGCGGTCCCGGGTTTTTTTGTGTTTGCGAGGTGGCGCATGAGTGAGGTCGCACGGATGCGGGCGGCGCTGGAGAAGCAATTCGTGTCGGTGGTCGTTGCCGATTTCAACGCTGAGGGCGTGAAGGCGATTGCCGCTCTGCGCGAGAAAGACCTGAGCGCCTATGCGCGGGTGGTCAAGAGCGTGTGTCCGGACGCGCCAGTTGAACCCGCCAAGCTGGATGAGCTTTCGGATGATGAAGTCAGCGCTTTGCTCTATGCCACGCAAGAGGCTCGACGCGTTGGAGCGAGCGCTGACGGCGGAAGTGGTGCGCCGGGTGACGGCGAACAAGTTGAAGGCCTACCGGCCATACCCGAAACAGAAGACGTTCCATGACTTTGGCTTGAAGTGCAGCGAGCGACTGCTGCGGGCGGGCAATCAGCAGGGCAAGACGCATGCGGGCGGGATGGAACTCGCGCTGCATCTGACCGGGCGCTATCCGGATTGGTGGGCGGGGCGGCGGTTTGCGGGTGCGATCGACGCCTGGGCTGCATGCGATACGGGCGAGACGACGCGCGACAATCCGCAACGCGCGCTTCTAGGGCCGTTGGCGGCGTGGGGCACGGGGGCCATTCCGGCCGATGCGATCGTCGATGTGAAGCGCGGCCGCGGTGTTGCGGACCTCGTCGACATCGTAACTGTTCGGCACGTGTCGGGTGGCGTGTCGCGGCTTAGCTTCAAACGCTATGACCAAGGGCGCACCGCGTGGCAGGGGCCGGCCAAGCACGTGATCTGGTGCGATGAGGAGCCGCCGGCCGATGTCTATACGGAAGCGTTGGCGCGGCTGACCGCGACGCGGGGCATCATCTACACGACGTTCACGCCGTTGAAAGGCATGAGCGCTGTCGTCGAGCGGTTGTTGCGCGCGGCGGACGGTGTGACCAAGGCCGACGTCAATATGACGATCGACGACGCGGAGCACATTCCGGTCGAAGAGCGCGCGCGGATCATCGCGGCGTTTCCGGAGCACGAGCGCGGCGCGCGCGTGCGCGGTGTGCCGATCTTGGGTTCGGGCCGCGTGTTTCCGATCGCGGAGGAGGGCATCAAGACCGTGCCGTTCGCGATTCCGCCGCATTGGCCGCAGATCGGGGCGATGGATTTCGGCTGGGATCATCCGTTCGCAGCGGTGAAGCTCGCCTGGGATCGCGATACGGACTGCGCCTATGTGACGGACGTTCATCGCGTGCGCCAGCAGACGCCAGTCGCTCATGCCGCCGCGCTTCGGTCGTGGGGTGCGAGCCTGAAATGGGTGTGGCCGCATGACGGGATGCAGCACGACAAAGGATCGGGCGAGGCGTTGGCGGCGCAGTATCGCCTGCAGGGGTTGAAGATGATGCGCGCGCACGCGACGCATGGCGAGGGCGGCTTCGCGCTTGAGGCGGGCATTATGGCGATGCTCGACCGGATGAAGACGGGGCGCTTGAAGGTGTTCGCGCAGCTGGACCAGTGGTTCGAGGAGTTTCGCCTCTATCATCGCAAGGACGGCTTGATCGTAAAGCAACGCGACGACCTGCTCTCGGCGACACGGATCGGGCTCATGATGCTGCGCCATGCGAGTGGGGCGGAAGACGGCTTCATTGCGCCGACGACGGCGGATGGAGATTACGACCCTCTCGCCGGCGCGCCCGGCAGCGGGCGATACGCGCGGACGCGGGAAGGCGAGAGCTACGACCCGCTGCGCTGAGGCGCGCCGTGTTTTGCTGAGTTCCTTTCAAACGGAGGTTGAACATGATGCTGCGCCGTTCGCAAGCGTTACCCGATTTGCGGAGCGCAAGAGATTCACAGGTCCGCTCGACATTCGCGCGCCAGGGGACCACTTGGTAGTCGAGCAGGAACGTGACGGCGATAAGCCGATTTGGTCGCCAGCTATCGGAAAAGCACTCGAAGTTTTTGGTGCTGCTGCAAGACGCGGTGTTGAGGACGATGTCAAGCGCGCCGCGAAGGATGTGGTGGATGCAACGTCTGCTTACTTCCGTCTCGGCGGTGTTCCGGTCTTTGCGCACAATCCAGTGCCACCTCAGCTGATACAGGATGTCTTGCCCGTCTTCCACTTGATGCTAGGCGAACCCGTGAAGCGAGCAGTGGACCGCTTTGTCGGTGTGTTCGACGAGAGTGTCCGGCCATTGCTGATTGAACAAGTGCGCAAGCAACTGCAACAGGCTGCTCGAGCGCATACGCAGCAGTCTGACGACGCGGAAACGGATGAACGAGGTGGGTTGGACCGCGAGTTTTTCGAGCAAAGCCTCGATGCACCATCTGGCGTGCTGGATCAACCGGAGCGTAGTTCGGCAGGTGTCTTTGACGACCTTTGGGCCAAGCACTTGGTGTTCGGCGGTAGCGGTGAGGCCGCCTCTGTAGAGTCGAGCCATGCCGCCAAGGCGCGTTCCCCGTTGGATGACATCCTTCATGCACAGCAGCCTACCGACCGACTGTCCACCAGTGAGCCGAGACGCAACGGTCGGCAGGGACCTAGTCGGTTGAAGATAGACACCCTCAGCAGCAACAACAAAGGCGGCGGAATAAACTCGCAAAGAAACTTCAACCTCGACCAGCCGAGCGTGCGCGAAGGATACGTCATTCAGGAAGTGACAATCGTCTTTCGGCCGCGCATGCCTGACGGGTCGCTGGGTTCGCCCCGCGTTCTGTTCCACTTCTGGGAGGGTTGGAGGGTAGATCCGGGCAAGAGCAGGCCGTCCGAAGGGCTCGGCCCTTCGAACGACTCCGTGCGATTTCAACGCGGCCCCGGTGGCGGAGGGCGAGTTGAGATTTTGACACGCACGGTCTTCTATGAAGGTCTTGGCGTATTGCCCTCAGGATTCCGAAGGAACAAAAAGAAGGGACAGCCAGGCTTTGATCCTACCATAAAGCCCGCTGGCGGGTTGATGGCAACATCTCAGCCGTTTGAGTTGCGTCGCGGGAGTTTCGAGTCGATGACAAATGCCGAGAACACGGCTATCTATACCGATTGGTAGTCTAATGTGCCTGTGAGGTTTGTCGTGATGCGCAACTTACTCTGTGTGCTCGTTTTCGGCCTGATCTTTGTCGCATCCGCTTCGCTGGCAACTGCGAGCGCGGGAGTGCCAGCGAAGCCAACGGTCGGTGTAGACCCCGAGACGGCTGGATGTTCAGCGGTCGTGATGTCGGGTGATGCTGCCGCGCTACGTAGATATCTTGCTACGTTTCGGGATTTGCCAAACCCAGAGCGGAGCGCTGCCCCGATGTCGACGTTCAGGCACTGCATCAAAGCTCGAGGACTGGCGGTGCTGCGGGATCGCAAGACGGTCATGGTGCTTGCAGGGTTGTTGGATGTTTGGTTTCTAACGGTCCAGACCGCTTACTTGCTTGGCGACCTCGGTTCATCGGCCCGGCCGGCGTTACCAAAGATGAAAGCGCTGCTGGCGGCCCAACCGGATCCGGCAGATGAAAATGGGTTCGTGTTCATGCGGGACGCTCTTCCCGTCGGCGCTCTTGAGAATGCGATCGCTCAGATTGAGCAGTCGTCTGATTGATCGTGCAACGATGTCCACCGTTTGTGCTGTTGCCTATTGCTGGTCCTTTTCGGGAACGTGACTTCTTGCGCTTTTTGGAGGGTTTGGCCTGTGCGGCAGCGCTTGGGTGGGTAGTTTCAATCCCGCCCGCTGGCCCGCGAGAGAATCGGACTCGAGGATGACGATCGTAATGGAGGCCGGGGTAGGTTGCCGCTTTCTGCATCAGACAAGGCCGTATTTGGCGCGCGAAATTCGGATGAGCTTCGTGCGGCCTTGCGCGATATCAAGGGACTGCTTGAAGCATTAAGGGGCAGAGCCGACTCCCGCAAATATTTCCCGCCACAAGCACCCAGGCGTTGAATGGACTCCGTGATATATGAGCTGAAGGTCGACCTCCGATACGTGTGGTTGACCTTTGCGAACGACGAGAATTTTGTTTTCCCTCCGGGCGGCCGGTCTCTGGTGGAGGGCAGAGTCAAGGCCTTGCAGAAGATCGCTCCATCGTTTGAAGTTGTGGTTTGCGACGACGGCGTAAATCTCAAGACCGTGAAGTTTCCAGATTTGGCGAGCTTTTCGCCGGGCTCTTGTTGTTTCAGCCTGAATGCGTGGTCGAAGATCGAGGCGGAGCTCAACGTCAAGGGTGCCAGAGTGAAATTGGTGCATACGCAAGACGGGCGCATCGCCGAGTTTGTGTTGTTCGAGCCCAATGGCTGGTTCGAGTGTTTGGATTTTGAACGGTCGAAGGTTCAGTACTTCGATGTACCGCCATTTCGGGTCAAATGGGTCGACTCTCTGGTATTGAAAGACGTCCCTGAAGCGGTCGAAGACATTTTCCGAGTCGACCACCTCCCGACCCGACTGTTTTGTACGGAGAAATTCGTGCAAGTGGTGAGAAAGCACAAGCTGACCGGCTTCAAGTTCAGTCGCGTTTCGTTGAGCGACTAGGCGTCAATCCGTGGCGCCGAAGCAAGGCGTGAGGCCGGGTGCCACGTGGAAGGCTAGCGAATATGTGCAATTCCGGCTGCTGGCCATCAGCCCTGTTCGTTTCCGTGATCGCGTGATCACCGTGTATACGATCAAGGCGGCTTTTCGCTTCGATCCGTCGTTGCGAAGTGCCTCGTCTGACGTTTTCTCATACAACTACGAACATGGGATCATCGCGTACGCGAATCTCACTTCGGAGCGTTTCGACTCAACCGCTGCGGCGAGCCCAAGAGTGTTCAACTCCACCTAAGCGCGCGGTCGACCGCCGTCTCGTTTTCCGCGCGCCGGACGATCCGCTTGCGTATGGTGCTGGCGAGCATCTTCAGATGTCGCCACGTGTTGAGCAGAAGGTTCAATCCTTCTTTGCAGCAAGCGACGCGGGCGACGACGAGGGTTTGCGCGCGGCGTTGAAGGACATCCTTGAGCTCAACCGTGCAGATCATGCGGCGGCGGGCGTGCCTGTTTATGCGCATCAGCCGCTGCCGAAGGATTTTGCCGCGCAGATTGTTCAACCAGTCGCTGCCGCTCCAGCCGGTGAAAGACAGGCGCTGTTGAAGAGCCTGCTTGAAAACTTCGATGCCAACACGCAGCCGCATGTGGTTCGTCAATTTGAGAGTGTGGTTGCCAGCCAGGGTGGTGCTCGCGAAGTCGAGGCGAATGGTCGCTATGACTTCGGTCCGCTAGGCGACGTCAAACAGAGCTTGGCTGAAATCGTTTCAGCCGTGCCAGGAAATGACAATCCGAAAGATATTCCACAATCTGATCCTCGCACCCGCGGAGCAGAGGCTGCGGCATTCAGCGCGTCTCCTGCCGAACTCTCTGAGCACCCACCGAAGCCCATTGTGAAGCCCTACCGTCGCTACGCGACTCCTGGTGCCGGGCCCGTTGACGTTGAAATGCAAGAGGCCGAGAAAGTTGCGCAGTCCGCCGATCGGTCGATCTGGCGACTACAGAAGGCTGTGGATCGCGATCGCGCGATGGCGCAACATCCGTTTCTGCAGGAAGTCTATCGCGCGATAGACCGATACTACGATGCGAGTGGCGACCGTGCGGTTTCGGGCGTTCGAACGCAGCTTGAAGACCTTTCGATCGAGGCCCGCGACCGGTACGCCAGCTATGATCCTCGTACCGATCGAATCTACTTCACCAAACGGTTCAACGAATTGAGCGAGGAAGAAAAGATCATCACCGTCATCCATGAAGCGCTCCACACAACGCTTTCGATGAAGAATGAGGCTGCGCGCGTGGGCTATGCGAAGGATCAGCCTGGGGGCATGACGTTTGCAAAACACGAGGCTTATGTCGATAATGTCGCCAAAGCGATCGCCAAGCGGCTGGGTCTGATTCCACAAAACTATCCGCCAACGCGCTGGCAGAGTTACTACAAGGGATAGGTGTTTCGCATGCCTGTGTTCGGTGTAGCCGCAGTGTTAGGTGCATCCGTTGTAACACCGGTGGCGCCCGGGCCGCCTGCTTTCACCGCGCGTTACGAGGCGCCGATCTATGGGGCGAATGGCGAGCATGCGGCGGAGTTTGATCTGTTTGGTGCGCGTTGGTTTGATTTTTGGAGGGGCAGGAGCGGGTTTGCTCGCATTCCAGGCCCGACAGAGGCGAAGGCTTGCGATCGGCCTGATCTGCACTTCTGCATCAAGCTTGCGGAGCTTACGTTTTCGGCGCCAAAGCAAGGGACAAAGCCTGGTGCGACATGGACGGTTGGCGACAACGTGCAGTTTCGGTTGATGGCGGTCGGTCGTGTCCGTTTCCGCGACAGTGTCATTACGGTCCATACGATCAAGGCGGATCATAGTTTTGTGCCGGCGGGGCAAACCATTCTGTCAGACGTCTTTTCGTACAGCTACGAGTGGGGCGTGATCGGGTATGCCAACCTCTTTGCCGAGAACTATGATCATCGCAATGCAGCGAGTCCAAGAGTACTCAATTCAACCTATGTGCTCGCCTCTGAGCACGGTCTAGGCGGTCGTGAGAACTGCAAATACTGGAAGTGCAGTCTGCCGTGAAGGTGCCTCGCCGACATAGCAACCAGGTGTGAAGGGCCGGACGCAATGCCAAATTAGCTAAAGGAAGTCGGCTTCGTCCGGAGCCAACTGTAACCGATAGCTTTGGGTGGCGTGACCCGACAGCCTCCCGTGCACGACAGGTGCAGTCCGAGGATCACGTTCCTCGGAGAAAAAGAACCGGATCGATAGGCGCGCCCGATGGGGACCGGTCTTCGGACACTCGACGAGGGGGCGGAGCGTCTCGCTCGCGTGAGCGGGTAGCCGCCGGTCGAGAGCTTTCCATACGAAGGGCAGTTGGTGCAGGACTTGGCGCTTATGTGATTTCGAAATCGGGGGAGGTCGTAGACAAAGCCAAATTCGGTGCGCAGGCAGCGGGGCGGCTGGAGCGCAAGTACGGCGAGAAGTACATCAAGGAGTTTTTCAAGGAAGCGCTAGGCACCGATCTTGAGCTTACGATGGAAGAGTGGGATGATTTGTGGCGCGGCTTTGAGCAGTACTGGGGTCGCCAATGGAACGAGTTTGTTCACACGGACGATCGAGATCTGTTTAGCTGAGCCAACTGCTAGAGGGGCCAGACGTTATGCCGAATTGGCTTAAGGATGTTGGCTTCTTTCTGCTTGTGTTTGCGATTTTGATGGCGACTTGCGTGGATGGTGCGGGTTGGCACGTGCTTGGGTTGGATGAGGTTCTAGGAACGACGGGTTCGTGTGCGCTGGTCAGCGGTGTCGTTGCGGTGTTGCTGACCTTCGGGCTCAAGGCGTTTGTGCGGTGGGAGCGATCGCTTGGTCCGGCGGACGGAGAGCGCACTGACAAGCGCTTGGCTTTTTGGATTGTTGGGCTTGTGGCCGTCGTCGCGTTCTTCCTGATTCCGGCCACGAGCTGCACGATGGCGACTGACGGTTGGCTGTTCGGCGACTGGCTTCCGGGTCCACGCGCCGTTGGATGCGTCGCCGTGTCGGGGGTGGTTGCGATCGTGTTTTGGGTCGTGCTCGCGATCATCGTGTCCTGGTCTTTCACCGAGTGATCGCGGTGACGCGAGGCGTTGACGGCTCAATTCGCCTTTATGCCTGAATATGGTGCGCGCGCGACGGCGGAAGACGTGAGCTACGGCCCGTTGCGCCGAATCGCGCGGAATTTTTGACCCTTTCATGCGGAGGTTGAACATGATGCTGCGCCGTTCGCGGCGGCGGCGTTACTGACGGCATGGGTTCGGATCGGGCTGATGCTCTTCGATGAGTGGCGGTCTTGAAGCGGCGAAGCTCGCCTTGCGCGCACGGCGATCGATGCCTCGGGGTGCTCTTCGGCTTGAGCGTGGGATGGTGTCTCACTGTCCCAGATGTCTCAGTTCATCGGCGGACGGGGCAGGGGTGGTTCTTTCTTAGCAATTCTGAGAGGTGAATATGTGTCATCCGGTGGTGATGGCTGGGTTACAGGTGGCGACGTCGGTGATGGGTGCTTCGGCGCAGGCGTCGGACTTGAAGTACCAGGCCAAGATTTCGAAGATGCAGGCGGAGAACGCGTTCAAGGTCGCAGCCGCGCAGGCGGAGTTCAGCCGCTATGCGGCGGAGCGGCGGCAGGCATCGGACCGGGTGGCGGTGTTCACCTCCGGCGTCGATCCGCAGAGCGCGTCGGCGGTCGACGTGCTGTCGGAGAACCGCGGCAACCTGGCGGTCGAGGAACTGAACGCGTTCTACAAGGGGCAGGTGGCGCTCTATGAGGGGCAGATCCAGGCGCAGACCTTCAAGCGCGCGGCGCGGAGCGCGCTGCAACAGTCGCTGATCGCTGGCGCGGGCTCGCTGCTCGGGGCGGGGATTAAGCAGTGGGGGACGGCGGCTTGGGAGCCAGGTGGGAGCTCTGCCGAAAGTTCTTTCAAGCTGAACAAGCTGATCCGCCCCACTGATCCCCGCTATACCTGACACTGTTGGTCTGCGAGCAACGCGTGGTATGATCCGGAGCCGACCGCGAGGAACGGAAATGCGTTGCTTTCTCCTAGTATTGTGTCTCGGAGTGATTGTGGCACCCGCCACGTCGTCTGATCTGGATTGGGATCGCGGGGTATCTTCCGCTAATTCTTGTTTTGATGCGGTCGGGAATGACCCCGAGCTGGCGATTCTGAAACTGACGAGCGCCAACCCGTCTGCCCAGCAATTGGCTGACCAGAGCGTCCCGAGCGAAGCAGAAGTTCGGATAATCAAGGTTGCGGCGGCCCGTGTTCAACCTTGTCGCGGGGCCATGTTGGCAGCCGTTCGTGCCAACCATCCGTCGTTAATTGCTGTCTATGAGCTTCGATATCTTCAAGTTGACGCGGTTTACGAGCAGCTTCTCCAACGTCGCGTCACATTCGGTAACGCGAACAGGTTGCTTCACGAGTCGTAGCTAGCGCTTCGCGCGCGACTTGAGCGTTACGCGCAAATGCTGTCGGCGCAAGATCGCCGCGAGCAAGCCGAACGGGATCGGCAGACGGCTGAGGAGGCTCGGCGGTGGCGGGATTCTATGAAGAGTACTTATACACCGCCAAAGGTGGTGGTTTGTTCTTGGCGCGGATCGTTGTTGATCTGCATCTGATGCTCGCGGTTGGCGAGCGGGAATAATCGAAACGCGGTTGGTGCGACGTCTGGATTTTGTCCGGGCGTTTGCGCGCGCGTTTGCACTCTGAAATCTCTCTTGGAAAGGACACGTCATGGCCTCTCGGTCGGCGTTTGCGATGTATGTGCCTACGGTGGAGATTCCGGTCGCCTCCATTCCGTCGAAGACGTTCAACGGTCAGACCGGGCAGGCGCTCGCGGCGACGACGAGCGGGTTGCTCAGTCAGGTCGAAGCTGGATTCCAGGCGCGGGCGGATGCTTGGGCTGGGAAAGCGGTGACGGGGCTTGGCGCGGCGATGGCGGCGCGCGTGCAGGAGACCGAGGAGGGCGGCGTTCCGGAGGGCTTTACGCAGTCGTTGCAGGAAGACTTCAAGCGCCAGGTCGAGGCGCTGCGCAAGGAGATGCCGCCTTATGCGCGCAACACGTTCGAGCTCGGCGCGCGCAATGTGTGGAACCGGGTGACGGCGTACACGCTGCCGGCGGAGGAGGCTGCGAAGGCCGAGCGGCATACGGCGACGGTGCACGAGGCGATCGACAATTTGAGCGCGGCGGCGGCGCGGGGCATTGGCGATCTGCCGTCGTTGCTGCGCGAGAGCGGTGCCATCATCGGCGGGGCGAAGCTGCCGGAGGCGGAGCGGCGCGCTGCCGTTGCGCGGGCGCACGGCCGGATTGTGCCGCTCTACATCATGGGACTCGCGCGACGCGGTGGTTTCGAGCATGCGTTCCAGGTTCTGGGCGATGGCACGTTGGAGAAGGTCGGCGTCGATCCTCGCGTGATCAATTCGATCCGCGAAGTGTTGAAGGCGGAGCAGCGGCGGCAGAAGCGCGCGAAGTCGGCGGTGCGCAGTGTCGCTCTGGTGCGGGGTTTGAGCGAAGGCCTGCGCCGCGCCGCCGCGGTGCGCGACGGGCACGCGACGATGTTCGATCTGCCGGATGTCGAGGCGTTCGAAGCAGAGTTCGGCCGGGCGGCGTCGCGCGGCTTGCGCCAGGCGGTGGAGGAAACGGTCAGGCAGGTCGAGGAGCGCTCGAAGGCTATCGATGAGGTTGCCAAGCGCGTGGTTCGCGGCGAGCGGATCGAGCCCAAGGACGCGGACGGATTCGACTTCTTTTGGAGCGAGCATTTGGCGCCGCAATTGGAGACATTGCCGGAGGACACGCGCCGGCAGTTCACCATCGATGCCGTCAATCGCGCGGGCCGGGTGCCGCAGGCGTTGAAGCGCGATATCATCGCGGCGTTCAAGTCGGGCGACCATGCGGCCATCGCCGGCAATGTCGAGTTGCTGGAGGGGTTCGGCAATGGTGAGGAAGTGCAAACGGATTTCCTTGACGGGCCCGAACGCGAAATGTTCGAGGGCGTGAGCGCGCTGCGCCGCGCTGGCCACAGTTTCGACGGCGCAGTGAAGCGCTTCATGGAGGGGCTCGAACTCACACCGGAGAAACGCGAAGCGCGCGGTCGGGCTTTCGACCGCCTGATGCGCCTGCCGGGGGCGCTGGAGATCTTGAAGGACGATCTCTTCAACGCGCTGAAGATCGACCGTCCGGGCGGGCTTGAGCTCGACGAAAGCGAAACGGGCGCGCGCGGGCAGACGCTCCCGTGGGACGGGCAACGCGATGCCGGTATTCCTCTTCAATCCGGCTTTGGCAGGTACTCGGAACCCGTGGAAACTGCGCCGGCTGACGAGGCGCCATGGCGATCATCACCTTCATCGCCAGGCGATGGCGCGCCGCGCATTACGCGGCAGGTTCCTGCATACCCAAAGCCAAAGCCGGTTCTGCTGCCGGGCATTCCGCGGGGATACCAGCCCGGCGACTGGTACAACGATCAGGGGGCGACTACCGGGTTAGACAAGGTTCTCGTTCCGGCGAGCGAGCTTTCGCCGCGACAGCAAGCGAATCTGCAACGACGACGCTGGATGCATCCAACGGGGCAGACTCACGGCAATCAGTCGCTCACCCAGGGGATGGGGTACTTTGGGGCATCGCGGCGCGAAGGAACGAAGGTCACGTATCACGGCGGCATCGATTGTCCAGGGACTACCGTTCGCATGCCGACGGATGCCGAGTTGGTGGAAGTCGTTGAGATGACTGGCACCGACGAGAAAGGCAATCCCTTCAGCAAAGGCTACATGCTTGTGTTCGATTTGGGCGATGGGTTGCAGATGTCGCTCCTCCACGTAAGGCCGAATGAGCGGATATTGGCTCTCAAGGAACAGCTCGACGGCCGGGCGCGCTTTGTCCGACCACTGCGAATCCGTATGGGAGAGGTGTTAGGCGAGGTGGATACAGCGGCCTACGATGGACGCAACGATCACACACATATGCAAATCATAACCTCTGGTGGGGCGTACAACGGACGGTCGGTTCCAGGGTTTGCGGTGGATCCTACGCCGTTCGTTGAGAAGGACGGTGAGCCGGTGCTGGAGACTGACGGACAGCGGGATGATTTATGGGATGATTTCCAAGACTTCCTTCGTCGCTTCGGCCTTACTTAGGACAAAGACTTGGATAAGATGTCTGGTCATGGAGGGTGCCATGTCGAGGTCATTTCTGTTGGGCTGGGCGTTGGCTGTATTTGCCGTCACGCTCGGTGGCGCTTGGGCGGATGACGAGGTGCGGCCGACGAATGAGCGGCGTCCGGACTTGGTTGCGTCCGTTCGGGCGGACTACGCGCCCTGTCCGGTCAGCAAGTCGGCCAGCTTTCGTTCGATGCAGTCCTGTCAGCGTTGCAATGGTCCCAATGGCTGCACGCCTACCGAGCGGCTGGTGAATGAATCGCAGCAGGCATTGGCCCGCGGTGATTTGGTTCAGGCAACGACCAAGATGGAAGCCGCAGTTCTGCGTAAGAATAGTGTTGCGGAAGCGGGGTTCTCGGCTTGGGCTGGCCTCGCTGAACTCTATTGCGTGCAGGCTGCGCGTGCGAAAGACAAACGTGCGTCCAGCGCGTTGCGTGAGCGCGGGCTCGGTTTGTTACGGGAATTTCGGTGCGGGCTCTCGGTCGATGAATCATCTTGCGCCATGCCGTATGGTCCCATCGGTCGGCCGGGAGCGGCTTCGGCGCAGTGGGGTTTTGTTCCCAATCCGAATTTGACGCCGATGTGCTTTGTCAGTTTTTGCGACACGAAGTTTCGAAATGAGTCCTCAGGTCCGCCTAAGGAAGACCCGAGCAAGGAAAGCGACGGGGATCTGACGGAGATCATAAATGAGGAATCCGAACGAAGTGGCCGGATGCTGGTAGCATCGATCGAGCGTTGGTGCGGCCAGGCGAAGTGAGCAACCCGCGTGCGTTACTCGTCGTGATCATATGCGGCGTGGACGATCAAGAGTGGTTTCCCCGGCACTTTGGCGATGGTCACGCCCCAACCGCTGGTGCCGCCAAAGCTTGCGATCGCGTGAGAAATTGGGGCCAATTCTAGCGCCTGCAAATCTCTCAGCATGGCGTATAGGTCGGCTAGCGGCATTGGTTCTGGTGTGAAGGTGGCCGGCACCTCGATCCGGCAACCGTTTGACTTCGGGCGCGTGCAGGTGTTTGGCGGTGCTACTCTTCCGGTAACCGTCGATACGCACACCCTCCGGACTTCATCCCAGATCGTCTTGCCGGCCGCCGTCGAAAGGACACCAGGGTCAATGCAGCGGTCATAGTATCGGGCCAAGACCCGTCCACTTTTCCGATCGACAACGGCAAGTGATGGCGCTCCTTCTAGTCCGATCTCCTTTGTTCGTATTTCGAGTGCGCCTTGGTTTGTGTAAACAACGAGATGTTCTTTGTCTAGGCTGCTATACTGATACGCGAGTGGGCCGCTATGGTTGGTTCGGGCGAAGTAGTCGGAGATCGGCTGCGTGAAGCTGAGGCTGTAGCGGCGAATGGGGCCGTCGTTCAGGCGGCCCGACATTGAGAATTTTTTCTGGACGACGTTCGCGTGCTGTGTCGTTCCCAGGATGGAACTTGCTTTGGCGTACGCGACTATTGCGCCCAGACGGCAGTCTCCGTCTTGGTTTGGATCTTCAGGACACTCGACGATTGGGGTTAGGCCGATCGGTGGGCTATCTGCTATCGACGGCACTACTATCGCCAGCGTTGCGGTGACGGCAGCTGCGAGTGCCAGTGCCGCAAGTGAGGTGACTTCGTTTGATGCGCGCATTGCTGTATGAATACCGCAGCCAGCATGAATCTTGACAGGTCAATCTAGGCGAAATTGTGACGGGCGATTGAACTTTGCGTGTGATCCGCGGCGGCCGAATCGAGCCTAAGGACGACACGCAGCGGCACGGCTTCGACTTGAGAGCGCGGGCTGGGGTTGCTGCGGGAATTTCGTTGTGGGCTATCGGTCGATGAATCATCTTGCGCCATGCCGCATGGTCCTATTGGTCGGGCGGGAGCGGCCTCGGGGCAGTGGGAGTTTGTTCCCAATCCGAATTTGACACCGCGGTGCTTTGTCAATTTTTGCGACACGAAGTTTCGAAATGAGTCCTCAGTTCCGCCTAGGGACGACTGGAGCAAAGAAAGCGACGGAGATCTGATGGAGATCATAAACGAGGAATCCGAACGAAGCGGCCGGATGCTGGTAGCATCGATCGAGCGTTGGTGCGGCAAGGCGAAGTGAGGGGTGAATCGGTGAGCGCGCAGATTGCGGGTTGGCTCGATCAAGTGCTTTGGATGATCAAGGATGGCGGGTTTCATCCGTTGTTGATTGCGATTTGCTTTGGCGTTTGGGGGCTTGCTTCCCGCAGTGGCGGTGATCGGGTTGCTGCGGGCGCATTTGGGTTCTCTGCCGTCTTCGCGGTGCTTTGGATGCTTTGGGCCGTTCAGGTGCTTTTGTCCGCGGTGTTTGACACGGTCAACTGGGCCAAGAGTGCGGCCCTTTTCGCTAAGATGTCGGTGGCTCTTGTGTTGTTCGTCGGGTGTGCATTCCTGGCTTTGCGCAGTCTCAGGCGACGTGAGCCTTTGGCGCAACCGGTTGCAGTCGTGGTTGCGCTAACTATTGCTCACGCGTTTCATGTGAGTGTGATTGCAACGCTGACACAGCGCTGGCTCGACGTTTGAGATTGGCCATGGGGATCGATTCCATTCGGATGATTGGCTGGCCGACGGAGGCTCCGATCCTCGTCGGCTTGTCGCTCGCTATCGCGGCCGTTGCTTGGCTCTTGCGGCGCGACGCGTTCGCGGCCTTGGTCTTCGGGTTCTCGGTGTTGATTCCAGTCTTTTGGGCGCCGCTCATCTTGAAGAGCGTCGCGGAGCTCAGCCTGTCTGAGGCGGCAAGCAAGGAGGCGCCGTTCCTGCTTGCCGAGATGCTGATTGTGTCGTTGCTCATGATCGTGTGCGCCGGTTTGTCGTTGCGGTCGCTGATCGTTGGAAGGTCGGTTGACCGTCCTGAGGTCTTGTTCAGCACGCTCATCGTAGCGCACACGCTTCATCTTCATCTGATTTACACTTTGATGTATGTTGCCGCGAGTATCCCGACGTGGGCGTATTGGCTGGGGTTAGCGGTTCGGCGATGGGTTCTTTGATATGGTTGCTGGCCGCCGTCGCTGCGGCCGCTCTCTTGGTCGCCGGATATGCGCCGCTTGTCTTGGTGGGCGTCGTTTATCTGGGATTGCACATCTTCCTTCTTGGCGAGTGAGCCTGGCCGTTGTCGCTACCGCAGGTGTATGATTGTGGGCTGAGCGATGGGGAGGCCGCATGTTTCGGTGGATCGTTGGGATTGTGGGCGTGCTGGTGGTTGCCGGTGGGGCAGGGTTGTTTGCGGCGCCGGCGATTGTCGAGAGCGGGCTCAATAAGGTTGAGCCGCATGCGCCTTACAAGGTGAGTGCGGCGGCGCGAGCGCTTCATGCGCGGTTGAACCTTGCCGATTTGCATTCGGACACGTTGCTTTGGGCGCGCGATGTTTTGGCGCGCGGGACGACAGGGCATGTGGATGTGCCGCGGCTACGCGAGGGGCGGTTTGCGCTGCAGGTGTTTTCGGCGGTCACGAAGTCGCCGCAGGGGCAGAACTACAACCGGACGACGGGCGACTCCGATCAGATATCGCTGCTGGTGAAAGTGCAGCTGTGGCCGATGAGGACGTGGGGCAGCCTTCTGGAGCGCGCGCTCTATCAGGCACAGAGGCTGAACGATGCGGCGGCGCGCGATCCCAAGGCGTTGATGGTCGTGCGCTCGCGCGGCGATCTGGCGATGCTGATGGCGCGGCGGTCGAACGGGGAGCCGATGGTGGGTGGCGTGCTTGCGATCGAGGGCGCGCACGCGCTGGAGGGCGATCTCGCCAACGTGAAGAAGTTGAAAGACGCGGGTTACCGCATGATCGGGCTGCTGCACTTTTTCGACAATGAGTTGGGCGGCTCGTTGCACGGCGAGAGCAAGGGCGGCTTAACGCCGTTCGGCGTGCAGGCCGTGCATGCGATCGAAGAAGCGGGAATGATCGTCGATGTCGCGCATGCCTCAGAGAAAGTCGTCGACGACGTGCTGCAGATCGCGACACGGCCGATCGTGGTGTCTCACACGGGCGTGCGCGGCGCTTGCAACTCACCGCGAAACTTGAGCGACGCGCAAATGCGCGCGATCGCGGCGAAGGGCGGGGTGATCGGTATCGGCTATTGGGACGGTGCGGTTTGCGATACGACGCCGGCCGGCGTTGCGAAGTCACTGCGCTATGCGATCGACCTTGTGGGGGTCGATCATGTGGCGTTGGGATCGGACTATGACGGCACAACGACGGTTCGTTTCGATGCGTCGGAGTCGGCGGCGTTGATCGATGCGATGTTGGCCGCGAAGTTCAGCGAGGACGAGATTCGCAAGGTGACGGGCGAAACGGCGCTGCGCTTTCTCGCGCAGAACTTGCCGCAATAGCGACGCTTATTCGGCGTCTTCTTCTTCTTCGTCGGGCTCGGAATCGGGCTCGGCTTTCGCCTTGGCTTTGGCCTTCTTCGTCGTGGCTTTTTTGGCGGCCTGCGTCGCGGTCTTTTGCGCCTTGCGGCCCGCGAGCTCGGCTTCGATGGCGGGCAAAAGCGTTTCGGCCGATGCCTTTTGCACCTTCGATCCCGTTTCGAGGAGGCGGCGGGCGTTGTTCAATAGGTTCGTCAGTGCGTCGTCCGCCATTTGCGGAAGGCGATCACGCAAATCGACAACCACGGGACCGGCGCCCGTATCTGCACGTGCTGCTTTTGCGGCTTCACTGTTCATTGTGCCACTCCTTGGCAGTGCCGTTGGACGGCGGCGACGAGGGTGACTCGCCGCCGGAGTCCGGCGGGCGCTCTTACCGAACGCCCGCCTGTCGCGCGTTAGGCCGCGCGAAGATTTACCGCTTTCGGCCCGCGGGCGTCGCTTTCGGTGTCGAACGTCACGCGCTGACCTTCGTTGAGGGAGCGCATACCAGCGCGCTCAACGGCTGTGGCGTGGACGAAAATGTCCTTGCCGCCGCCGTCCGGCGAGATGAATCCGAAACCTTTTGTGGTGTTGAAGAATTTGACCGTTCCTGTGGCCGACATGGACATTTTTCCTTGAAACAAATGAAACCGCCCCAGCGACATGCCGAGGGCGGTGTGAAAAGCGAAACAATCGTCTGAGTTGGGAGCCTGTCGCGTGCTTTTGGGCACGAATTGGGTCCGCACGTCATAAGGTGCAGCCGTCACGAACGCGGGTGTACACGTTACGTACCGTTGGCGCAAGCATTTTTCGCCAAGACTATCCGCATGCGGCGCTTTGAGGCGCTTTTCTAGTGTTTACGCGCTCGCTTCGCGAAACAGCATGATGCACAGCAGCCCTGCAATTCCGGCGGCCGCCCAACTCATGGCCATCGGCACGTGATATTCGCTGATTACGACATCGAGGCCGTAGTAGATGCGAGCGGCTTGGCCGGCGGCGATGACGCCGAACAGGATGGCGCCGATCGATGTGAATCTCTTTGGCATTTGCGTCTCGTCCCTTTGTTTTCACCGCGCACGGGCACTGGTGCGCGCACAATCGGGTGCACGCTGGCAGCGCAAATTTTTTCGGTGGTTTGTCGGGCCTGTGGGCCCCGCTCCGTGGCGAACAAGCTCTAACAGGTTGAATGGCGCTTCGCCAGGGCGCGCCGCAATGGCGCAAACGCCTAGTTTTCGGCTGCTGAAGACAGCGCTTGCGATAGATAGTGCGGCGCGCAACGAGGGGCTTCGTGCATGAGGCGAGCAAGCGGATTAGGCGCGTTGGTCTTCCTGCTGTTTGTTGTCGCGACGCCGCTGCGCGCGGACGATCCGTCACTGGTGTTGAGGCAGACGAAGCTCGCCGCCGGTGGGGGTAAGCTCGACGAACTGAAAGCCATACGGACCACGTTTCGTTTGCGGCAATCGGGGCTTGAAGGGTCTGGCACGACGCTGACGGACATCGGGGGCGGGCGGACAGTGACGCGGTTCATCCTGGGACCGATGACGGGCGCGGAGGGCCACGACGGCAAGCGCTTCTGGTTTCAAGACAGCGCCGGCATCGTGACGGTGCCGGAGGGCGCGGACCGGCGGGCGCAGAATGTGTCGGCGCAGTTCCGGCAATCGCTCGCGCATTGGTTTCCCAAGCGCTCCGTTGCGGCACCGATCAACTTCCGACTGCAGTTGTTTCAGTCGCGCGTGAAGGAGGCGCTTGAGATTGCGCCGCAGGGCGGGCTGGCGTTCGAGCTTTGGTTCGATGCGCAGACGAAGCTGCTGGACCGGGCGATCGAAGTCGGCGCCACCGAGACGCGCACCACAATCTATCAGGACTATCGGCCGTTCCAGGGTCTGGTCATCCCCTATCGGATTTTGACGTCGAATGCGGCGGCGGTGTTCGGGGCCGAGCGGACGATCACGAAGGTTGAGCTCAACCCTGCCGTCGCCGATGCGGACTTTGCGATTCCCGCGCCGCCGAAGCCGGACTATGCGTTCTCGGGCGTCAAGCGCGAGGTGGTGCTGCCATTCCGCTTCGTGAACAATCATGTCTATGCCGACGTGAGGTTGAACGGTCGTGTGTTCTCGCTGTTGATCGATACGGGTGCTGCGAACGTGATGACGCCGGAAGTGGCGCGTGCGCTGCGATTACGCAGCGTGGGCGATGCGCGCGTGTGGGGTGCGGGCGAGACCAGCGAGCGGGCGGAATTCACGCGGGTTGCGCGTGTGGCGCTAGGGAATGTGCGATTGCGCGATCAGTTGTTCGCGGTCGTGCCGTTGGAAAAGTTGAACGACGTGGAAGGCGTGCCGTTTCACGGGATGATCGGTTACGAGCTCTTCAAGCGCTTCGTGGTGCGGATCGACTATGAGGCGCGGAAGCTAACGCTCACCGATCCGTCGATCTGGAATGAGCAGGGAGCGGGCGTCGCGGTGCCGTTCGTCTTCAACGGCACGGTGCCGGAGATCGAAGGCGACATAGACGGCGTGCCGGCGGCGTTCGATATCGATACGGGATCGCGCGCGTCGGTGGGATTGAACTCGCCGTTCGTGCAGCGGCATGCATTGCGCGCGCGCTTTGTGCCGAACGTGGAGGCGGTGACGGGGTGGGGGATCGGCGGGCCGACGCGGGCGAGCGTCGCGCGCGTGAAACGGCTGCGTCTGGGTTCGATCGCGATCAACGACGTGATCGTCGATATGTCGCGACACACGCAGGGTGTGATGTCGCACGGCGCGCCGGCGGGCAGCGTGGGCAGCGGGCTGTTGAAGCGCTTTGCAATGACGTTCGATTATGCGGGCCAGCGCGTCTTCTTTTTGCCGCATGAGAGAACGGCGACGCGCGATGCCTTCGACCGGTCGGGGCTTTGGATCAACCGGGGCGGCGGCGGGTTTCGGATCGACGGTGTGGTCGCGCGATCGCCGGCGGGCGAGGCCGGGCTGAAGGACGGGGATGTGATTACGGCCGTCGACGGCAAGCCCGCATCGGCAATGTCGCTCAGCGAGCTGCGCGACCGGATGCGCGACGCGCCGCTGGGGAGCGAAGTTCGCTTGAGCGTGCGGAGCGGCGGCGTGATGCGCGCGGTGGTCTTGCGATTGCGCGATTTGATTTGAAGGCGTCGGCGAGCGCTTTGCGGAAGGTGCGGTCGCGTTTCAGGTACCATTCGCGGCTCATCGCGGCGCGGCGGCTCTTGCAGCGTTCGCTGTGGATCAAGACCCAAGTGCGGCCGCGCGTCGACTTGGCGCCTTTGCCGGCATTGTGCGCGGCAAGGCGCCGGTCAAGGTCGGTGGTCCAGCCGACATAGGTGCGGAAGGGTCCAGGGCCGGCTGTGGCGATGACATAGACGAAGGCGGGCATTGCGCTGACTTATCACGTCGGTCGAACGTTCGCGCCAACGCAAATGTTCGTCATGGCCGGCCTTGACGGATAGAGGGGGGTGGTTCGGAGGTCCGATCGGCCGGCATCATGTCCCCTTGGTCGAGGGTGCGACAATTTGTTCACTTTATGTTCTCGGCGCTTTCGGCGATATTCGGCGCTCAATTTCAGTATTGGTCGATTTGTGCCTGGGCGGCGAAAGCGCCCGGGTTTTTTGGTGCCCGGGCGCTTGCCAAGCGGCTACTCGCCGAACACGCGCACGACGGCGCGGCCGATGAACCAGCTGGTTTCTTCGTACTTGAACTTGATGCGGTTGATGTTGCGGCGTCCGCCGTCGAGGTCGATGTTGCGGGTGCATTCGCCGGGGTTCAGGCGTTGGCGCACCGATACGTCTTGGTGGCCGCCATTGTGGAAGAAGATGTCAAAATCGTAGAAATGCACGGGGTTGTCGTACACGCACACCTTGAGGCGCGTGAACTTGCGCGCGCCGGGCAGGACGATGTTGTCGACGTCGAAGCGGTCGGTGACGATGCGTTCGGCAATCTGATCCCAGGCATAGGCCGGGGCGGTCATGGTGGCGGAAAGGGCGGCGAGACCCGCCGCGAACATCAAGCTCTTTTTCATGGGTTTCTCTCCTGATTTCTTTGTGTCCCCGATTGGGTGGCGGGAAGCTGATCCCCGGCACCTGAACGGTGGATGAAGCCTTGAACGGCGTGGGGACATTACAGCCGTCGCTGTGACGTTCGCCACCATGTCCCGGCGTGACGGCCGTCGCAATTTGGTGCGGCAGCGCTCGGATTTCCGCGATTTCCAAGCGTGAGGACGAGCGATGTTGGCTGACGTGTGTTCGGTCTTGGCGCGGCTGCGGACGCGCGATGTGCTGGAACTCGCTGAGTACGGGGTGGATCGTGATGGGGCTGTGCTTGCGTTCACGGCGCCGGCAGCGCTGTCGCACGTGTTCGCGTATCGCGGGCGGCCGGTCGCGATCGTGACGTTTCATCAACTGACGCCGAAGGCACTCGTTGTTTCGATGATGACGACCGACGACTGGCCGCGCGTCGCGCGTGCGGTGATGGGTTGGGGCGTGCGCGTGGCGCGGCCCGCGTTGCTCGCACAAGGGTTCGAGCGCGCCGAGTGCCGCACGATGGAAGGACATGCTGAAGCGATCCGACTGTTGGAGCGCTTGGGCTTTGTCCTGGAATGCCGCCTACCGCGGTTCGGCGCTTCGGGCGCCGCCTTTCTTCAATATGCCTGGAGGATAAACGATCATGTGCATGTTCAAAACACCCAAAGCGCCGCCCCCGCCACCGCCGCCGCCGACACCCGCGTCAAAGGAGGATGAGGCCGTCAAGGAGCGTCAACGCTTGGCGCGCAAGGTGGGGCAGCGGATTCATCCGTTCGCTATGGCGGAAGGGGCGCTCGCTAACGCGACACCGCAGAAGACGTTGCTCGGCGCGTGAGGGTTGATTGATGCGCGGCTTTCTACATGAGGGTGTGGCGGTGGCCGGAGATCGGCAAGCGACGGATGCCAGTGCAGTGGCGCCGGTGTCGGATGGCGCAGTCGACGCGTCGGACAAGCCAACAGTGGTGCCGATCGTTGGGCAAGCGTTTGGCCTATTGCCGCGTCCGTCGGCCTATATCGAGAACCACGACGCCAGGACGTTTGTGCATAATGATTTAGGCAAGACGGTTGACCAGATTTTCGATGAACGTGTTCGCGAACATCAACAACGTCGCCGTCGTCGCCGGTGATGGTGTTGATCGTACCAGAGATTTCGCTCTAGTTTCGCACCTGCCGTTTAATTTTGAGGGAGCGTTGTACAGACGTGGTTCGTGCTCTTCGACGTCTCTCGTTGTTGTGTCTGGTTGCGCTTTGCTGCGGTGCCTGCGAGATGATGTCTGCCGCGCCGCGGGGGTCGCTGATCAGCTCTTATGAGGTCGGCTCGCCTGGGCCTGTGCGAATTCCGCGCGTGTTGTCGGATGGCGATGCGGCGCTTCTTGGTGATGACGATGTGCGGGACCTCTCCGAGTTCAGTGTCGATGGACGCTACATCATAGGCCAGTTTGGTGGTGCGCATTTCGTGTGGGATGTCGCGAACAAAGCGTTGGCGGCGAGAGACTCTGTTTACCCAAGCCCGGACTTTGTGCTGAGTAATCCGTGCCGATCACTTCGGTCACAGCGGCCGTCGGACTATGGCGCGCACAACATCGCGTACGTGGATTGCGCGAGCGGCAAAGCCGGCAAGGTTGGTTCGGAGATGCCATCGCAGAGTGCGATTGCTCGCGTGGACGAGCAATGCGGCCGTGGCTTGGTGTTTGCGCGCAAGAAGAACGTGCGGGTCGGCGAAGAATGGGTGCCTGTTTTTGAAAAGGCTAGGTTGTGGGTCTTTGATACGTCGACACTGAAAATGTTACCCGACCTGACGTCGCTGTTCCGGGCTCGCATTGTGGGCAGCGCGATTGTAAGTCGAGGCGGTCGTTGCGTTGCCTATGCCCTTGTTCAGGGGGGCGCGACGGGCAGGCTCCTTGACGGGGTGGTTCGGGAATACACGCCCGTAGAGATCGACGAAGTCGACCTTGGGAACCGAACACGGAAGATGGTCGGACGTTTGGTGCCGTTAGGTCAGCGTGTCGCGCTTGTTGCCCGCGATCAAGTTGAAGTGTCCCCCGATGGCCGGTATCTGGCATTGGTCACGGTTCGCAGCGACGACTGGCGGTGGGGTGAGAAGACGCTTGCGCCTGAGATATTTGATTTGCAGATGGGCCAAACCGTTCGCGAGTTTCCGGGACCGATTCGAAGCGTGCTGCCGTTCGTTTGGCTGGACGGCCATCGAATTGCTTATGTCGTAGGTGACCGCATCAAGGTTGGCGATATCCGTTCTGGTGCGTTGTCGGATGTCGAAATTCCGAAGTCGATCAGCTGCAACGGCAAGGCTTGCAAGGTCTTAGGGCTGCGGTTCTCGCGAGCGACAGGCATGCTGGCGATTTGGCTGGAGGACAGTGTTTTGTTTGCGCAGGTAGCTGCGTTGCCAGAGTAAGAGGCGCGGGCGTTAGCCGACGCGTGTCGCCGCGACAATTCCATTCGAGATTCGATTTCCGTTTCAACACTGCAACGAGGTGCGCGATGGCGGCACCACGAGAACTGCTGTGTGGATCATGAGGGTTGATTGATGCGTGGTAGTGAACAGACGGACGTCGCCGTATCCGGCGATGCGGCGGCGCAGGTGAGGTCGCGTGCGCCGGTGCTTGATGGTGCTGAGGCAGCGCGACCGCCCCTGACTTCGGCGTTGGACGATGAGCAGACCGTCGACCATGCGGACTCGTCGCCGCGCGTCTACCGGATTTCGCGCGAGGCGCTGAATGTGGCGCTGCAGACGACGCGTGAGCACTTCTCGCGCTTGGGCGACTTGGCGGCGGCTCGCAACGCAGGTCTGAACGAGGCGGTCAGCCGCCTTATGAAAGCCGGCGATCGCATCGTCGTTCGAGATCGCCCGGCGGTGGAGCGTGCGGTACATGAAGCGCTCGATCGGGCCGACCGCACCGCTGTCGCGCCACAGGAAAGCCTCCGGCCGGGCGGAGTCGCGGCTAAAGCTGAGCTGGCGCCGAGCGCGTTGAACGACGAGGTGAACGCCACAGGTGAAGAAAGTGCTGCCGTGGAGCCGCTGTCGGCGCGTGACGGTTCGGATGGCGACTACATCGTCAGCGAGCGACCACCGGTGCCGCAACGTCCGTATCGAAGCCGCGAGCAATCGTGGCGCGAGTATTTCTGGGATTGGTTGCCGGAGAGTTTGGGCGGGCCACGAGATGATTTCAGCTCGACCACGCGGATCACGATCGGGGAGGAAGGTCCGCCCTTCGACCCGAGTAGGGGTTACAATGACCGGCTAAACGAGAGGCTTCAACGGGCTGAACGCGGAGAGTTGGGCGGCAAGCCGAGAGGGTATGACGACGGTGTCGATATTGACGGGGTCGCCTATCGGGCGATGTTCGTTGTTGGCACGAGACGAGGCGATCGAACCTCTCAGGGTCTCTCACCGTCGGGCGTTGCTGCGCTGACAGAAATCCTCTTCGACAGAATCGTGCGATACAAATCGGCTGAGGAGGCCGCGAAAGCGTTGATCGCCGCAGAGAAGGCGCGCGACAAGACCTTTAATCCGTCACCCGAATATCAAGCCGCGCTCGTCGCCAAATTGAATGCGATCGGTGGAATGGCGGTGGCGAATGACCTTGGCACCAAGGGCGACAAGGAGCAGGTGTTGGTGCTGGTCGATTCGGCGTTTGCGAGTATGACCGATGTTGCGCGCACGACGGGTGCTGTACCGGCCAACAAGGCCCACGAGTTGGGTCACGTTGTCAGTAGGCTGTTGGCGCTGGACCGAGCGTTTGAGGCACTACCGGCATCGGAGCGCGCGCAGTTGTCATCGGAGATGCAGCGACTCTTCACCGAGTCTCGGGCAGGCCAAGGCGCGCGCGATCGCGACGACTGGGCGCGGAATCCGGAGGAATGGATTGCGGAGGTCTTTATGGTCTACCTGCGCGAGTCGGAACTCGCCAAGCAGGTGGCGCCGTTGACGTGCAGCTTGTTGCGGAAACTCTGCAACAACCATCCTGTCTTGGGCAGAATTCTAAGGTTGTCATAAACGGGCCACGATCCGGCCGCAATTCGCGGACAGCTTCGGTCATCACTTCTTTGGCGTTGCGATGGCGTTGCTGCTTTACATGCGACCGCTCATGTGGATGCCGTTTCTGGCATTCGCATGGGCTTTGGGATTTTCGGCGACGGTTCCGTTGTCGCCGCCGCGCGAGCGGATACGTGTGATGATAGATTGGATGTGCACGCTTGGAGTGTCGGAGCATTTGTTCGCTGGAGCTGATGAAATGCCACCGGTTAGAGTCTCACTAGGTCTTGCATTCGAACCGAACAGCTCCGCCATAAGCGTCGACTATGACCTCAGCTACCACGCTTTCGACCGGGAGCTGAAGGACGAACTGAAGTGGCAGCGTCGAATGTCGCCCGCCAATGATACGCGTAGAATTCAGGAGATCGACAGTTTCAAGGCGCCGAGGCGGCGTCATTCGCTCTATCACGCGTATCTTCGGGCGGCGGAGGTGGCGAAGGCGAAGGACCGCCGTTATGTGGTCGATTGGTGGTTGTCGCTCACCGGGCCTGCGCTTGTGCTGTTTCTGCTCGGTGCCGCGGGGCGTCGGATCAATTCAGTTTGAATTCGATTTCCACTTCCGTCGAGATTGGGCGCGGTGGGGGCTGGTAGCGCCAGCGTTTGACGCCAGCGATGGCGGCGCTTTCAAACCAGCCGGTAGGTCGCGCATAAAGAACGACGGCATCGCTGACGGAGCCGTCGGGGGCGATGGTGATGCGCAGGCGGACCATGCCTTCGCGTTCTGCCTCCAGCGCACGCCGCGGAAAGTCCGGTTGAGGTTGCGCGATCGGGCGGGCGACGATGTCGGCGGGTGTGGGGGCCGGTATCTCGACGATCGTCGGCGGGATCGCCGGTGCAGCGCGCGGCACCTCGGGCGGCGCGAGTGTCGGTCCCGTGGCGCCGGGCGGGAACGGATAGGGGTGCACCTCTTGACGGGTGATCGTCGGCACGATGTCGATCGCGGCGCGGTGGGGGAAGAGGTACTCGCTGTAGAAGACGGCAACCACGAGCAAGAGCGGGATGCCGATCCAGCGGGCGAGCCACCAAATGGCGTCGGTGTCTTCGGGCTTTAGAGCGCGCCCGGGTTTTGGAGCGATTTGATTTTCGTCGGCCGACATCGGGTGTCCCCAGATGTCTTGATGTTACGCGTGTGGCGGGCGCGCGGCAACGCGCGGGAATGCAGGTATTTCCTCAACGAACGGGTTGGACATGACGGATCGTACCCCGCAGGAGCTGGTCCTGCACTGGAACAAGCTGAAGGCCGAGCGGGCGCAATTCGAGCGGACTTGGCAGGAGATCGCGGACTATGTGCGGCCGCTGCGGGCCGAGTTCACGACGATGCGCACGGCGGGCGACAAGCGGCACACGCGCATCTACGACTCCACGCCGTTGATGGCGGCGGACAGTTTTGCTGGCGGCATTTATGGCATGATGACGAATCCGGCGAACCGTTGGTTCGCGCTCCGGCTGCAGGATGACGAGCTGAACGACTACGATCCGGTGCGCGATTGGCTCTATGAGGCGGAGACGCGGATCTTGCACTCGTTTGGGCCGCAGGTGTCGCGGTTCTATTCGGTATTGCCGTCGATGTATGCGGATCTCGCGTGCTTCGGCACGGCAATCTTCTACTCCGAGGAAATCCCGGGGCAGGGGCGGATCAACGACAACGTCCGTCCGCTGAGCGAGTGTGTGATTTCGGAGAGTGCCTATGGCGACGTTGACACGGTCTATCGCCGCTTCGCGCTGACGGGTAAGCAGGCGATCGAGATGTTTGGCGAGGCGCTGTCGGAGCGGACGGCGCGCGTGGCGGAGAAGGATCCGTTCTGTCTCATCCACTTCATTCACGGCGTTTATCCGAACCTGACGTACAAGCCGGACAAACTTGACGCGGCGGCGCGGCCGTTCCTCTCGACTTACGTCGAGGAGGAGTCGCGCCATAAGGTGGCGGAGGGCGGCTACTACGAGATGCCGTATCACGTGCCGCGTTGGGCGCAGGCGGCGGGGGAAGTGTACGGGCGCGGGATCGGCGAGCAGGTGTTGCCCGACGTGAAGATGCTGAACCGCATGGACGAGACGGCGATCAGGGCGGCGCAGAAGATTGCCGACCCGCCGCTGGCCGCCGCCGACGAGGGTGTGATCAAGGCGGCGCATACGTGGCCGGGCGGGATCACCTATGGCGCGATCGATCAGAATGGGCAGCAGTTGCTGCGGCCGCTGATGACGGGCGGGAACGTCGGCATCACGCTGGAGATGATGGAGCAGCGGCGCAATGCGATCAAGGAGAGCTTCTACTTTTCGCTGATGCAGATGATCGGTTCGCCGAACATGACGGCGACGGAGTGGATGGGACGGCAGGAGGAGAAGCTGCGGCTGCTCGGGCCCAATCTGGGGCGGATACAGAGCGAGTTCTTGTCGCCGTTGATCAAGCGCCGGTTCGGCCTGTTGCTCCGGGCGAACCAATTGCCGCCGCCGCCGGAAGAAATCCAAGGCGCGGCGATGACGATCGAGTACGTGTCGCCACTGGCGCGGGCGCAGATGGCGGGCGAGGCGCAGGCGGTGTCGCGGCTTTATCAGTCGCTGGGCCAGATTGCGCAAGTCGATCCTTCGGTGCTTGACAATGTCGATCATGATGAGGCGGTGCAGGTGCTGGGCCGCGGCTGGGCGGTGCCGGCGAAGATCATGCGCGGCTCCGATCAAGTGAAAGAGATGCGCAAGGAACGCGAGCAGGCGCAGGCGATGCAGCAGAGCCTCGCCATGGGTGCGCAGGGTGCCGACGTGATGAAGAAGGTCGCCGACTCGGCCAAGAGCGGCGCGCAGGCCGGCGAGGCCGCGATCAAGAGTGGGCAGCAACCAATGGGCGCGGGCGATGTCGCCCAAGCGCTGGAGATGCTACGCGGTGCGATGCGCGGGCGGCCGGCGGCTTAGTTGCCGCGGCGGGCCGTCACCTCGATCTCGATCTTCATGCGGTCGTCGGCGAGGCCGGCGCTGAACATCGTGGCCGCGGGGCGGATGTCGCCGAGGTACTTGCGCATGGCGGGCCAACAGGCAGGGAAGTCTTTCGCGTTCGGCAAGATGTAGTGCACGCGGACGATGTTCTTGAGAGTCGCACCTGCCTGCTCAAGCGCGGCGGCGATGTTTTTGAAACACTGCTCGGTCTGCTCGGCGATGTCGGGAGAGATCGTCATCGTCTTGTAGTCGAAGCCGGTCGTGCCGGAGACGAAGATCCAGTCGCCATCGACGACGGCACGCGAGTACGCCATGTCGTGCTCGAACGACGAACCGGACGAAATCAGTTGAACCATCACGACCTCCGCTGTGAGGCGCGTCGAATAGGCGAGCCGACGGCGAAGGTCAACTCACGAGGTATCCATGCAGACACTTCCGGACATCATCCTAGCGCTTTGGGGCCGCAAGCGGGCGCGCCATGTGGCGGAACAATATCGCATCGCGCTGCAGGGGCGCGACTTATTGGTGCGCGATCTCGCGATGTTCTGCAACGCGGCGGCACCCGTTGCCGGCGCGAACGAGTTCGAGCGCGGCGTTGAGGAAGGCAAGCGCCGCGTGTGGCTGCACATCACGCGGATGTGCGGGCTGAGGCCTTCCGATTTCGTGACCATTGCCGATGGAGAGAGGTTCGATGACTGACGACTTTAGCCACGTTGAAGACGCGCCGACCGTGCTGGACGTGCCGCCGCATAGCGGCGACGATTGGACATCCGCACTGGCGCCGGAGTTGAAGCAACTCGTCGAGGCGAAAGGGTACAAGTCGCCGGCCGACGTCGTGCAGGCCTATGCGCATGCGCAGCGTGCGATCGGCGCCGACAAGATTCCGTTGCCGAAGGATGGCGTTTGGGACGAGACGGCGCGGGCGAAGCTTGGCATTCCGCGTTCGGCCGACGGCTATGAACTGCAGCGACCGCAACTGCCGCAAGGTGTGGCGTATGACGAGACGTTCGAAAGGGCCGCTTTGCCGGTGGCGCACAAGCTGGGTCTGACGCCGCGGCAGGTGCAGGGGTTGCTCGAGTTTTATGCGGGCCATCAATCGCAGAGTTTTCAAACAGCGATGCGCGGGCGGATCGACGACGAGACGAACGCAACAGCGCAGCTGCAGCAGGAATGGGGCCCGTCCTATGACACGAAGGTCGCGACCGCCTCACGCGCCGCGCGCTATTTCGGCGGACAGCCGCTGATCGATTTCCTCAACCAGACTGGAGCCGGCAACAACCCGGAACTCGTGCGCGCGTTCGCGAAGATCGGGTCAATGATGAGCGAGGACTCGCTCAAGATCGGTAAGGCGCACGGCTTCTCCATCACGCCCGACGAAGCGCGGCGCGAGGCGCAGAAACTGATGGCGAAAGAGGCCTACACGAAGCGGGACCATCCGGAGCATCAGGCGATGGTGGAGCAGGTGCAGCAGCTGTTCGAGCGGGCGTATGCGGAGCCGAGTCAGGCGTAGGTTGGGCGAACCAATTGCGCGATCTCGTTGTGAAGGCAGGAGAAAAGCCATGATCAAATCAGACTATCGCTTCAAGGTTGCGCCAGACCTCAACCGCCGAACAATTTTCAGGGCTCCTGAAGATATGTTCGCTGATCCGAATGACGTTGCTCAGCGCCACGCGGACGACATCCGAACGCCAGCGATCGATAGCGCGATCGCCCATTGGAACGATGCGAAGCAAGCAGGCGACAGCGAAGGGTTGCGTGTGGCCGCCAAAGCGATCGTTGACGCCACGTCCGCCGCCTTCCGGGTTCAAGGGGTGCCAACACACGCGCATCCGGTCTTGCCGCCGCAATTTGTGAAGGCGGAAATGAAGGACGTCGGCAGCCTTCCCATAGAATATCAACACGGTTCCATGAGAGTACTTCTTGATAGCTTTGATCGTAGCGCCACGCCGGGCGCCGCGCAGGAACTTGCGTCTCATCTGAAGGCGATCCGCGGTCAAGGGTTGGATGGCGCAATGCGAGAACCCGAAGGGTCTCCGGCATCGCGCTTGGGTGTTCCGCCGAGTCCTGCACCGTTGCGCCGGACATATCCGATGCAAGCCTTGCCGACGCAACAGAGCCCGCAGCCCACGAGGGGAACGAGAGAGACATCGTCCTGGTGGAAGTGGGAGGATTTGCTGCCGCCCGAGGAGGGAGGGGAGGACGGATTCCGGTCGACGCCGAGTCCGACTGGTCCCTTTGCACGACCAAAGTCAGACAAGCAGCCGGTTCCAGGCTTTGAATACGGGGCGTGGGAGAAGAAGTCGGACCCCAGAACCAGCAATGGCACTCTTCTTGTCCCTCCGAGCCGACTTACGCGGCGGCAGCAAGAGAATCTTCTTAATCGGAATTGGATTCACCCCACAGGAAAGCCATCGGGGGCCGGACGACTCGACGAGGGGTATGGGTATTTTGGCGCCGACCGTCCCGGACCGGGCGACACCACCGTGTATCACGGCGCCTATGATGCGCCGTACAAGTATCCCAACGATCCCGAGTACGACCTGCAAGGCCAGCGGAAGGTCTATTCGCGTGCCGTTCGCCTTCCAACGCGGGCCACCTATCTTGGTTTTGTGTCGGTCACGCCGAACGATCCTGTGTACGGCCAGCGAACCATAAACATGTTTCGGTTTTCGCTTGGCGACGGCATCATCTTGGAGATGTTGCATGTCGAACAGAGTCCAGCCTTTCTCGCCAAGCTGGCGGAGGCTCAGCGAACAGGGGCGCCACTTCAGTTCGACGCGGGCGAGATATTGGGTGAGGTCGACGGCGACCACGATCACACTCACATTCAGATACGGGTCACTGAGCCAAACGGCGAGAGTTGGGTTGTCGATCCGACGTTCTTTCTCGAGAAGAAGGCTCGGACATTTCTTCGAGTACCGATGCCGGATTTCATTGACGACGCCATTGATTGGAGCGTTCGCCAATTCGAATAACGGCGGTTACTCGTCGCAATCGCCGCACAGTCCACGCAGTACGAGATAGTGTGTGCCTGTCACCCGGTAAGCGCGCACGGACCATCCGCTTCCTCCGAAGTGGGTGCCATCGGTGTTGTTTGCGTTGAGTCGAAGCGTTCGAAAATCTCGGACTGCCGCATCGATTGAGCTGAGTTTTGTTCCAATTGCTGGAAGGAAGCCCTTGGGCACCTCATAGGGGGAGCAGACGGGAACCCGCTTCGGCTTTGTGCAGTTCTTCGCGGTCGCGGTCTCTTGCGTTTCATTTAGCGGTGCGACGCAGATGTGTCGCCCTTCATCCCAGAAGGGTTTGACTCGATTCAAGAACGTCAAGTCGATACATGGTGAACTGTATCGCGCGACGACTTGCCAGGATCGTTCGTCAACTATGACAATGTGCGGTGGTGGCTCGATCCCAACGCTTGATAGGATGCGAAGGGAGCCCTGGTTCGTTCGAACGACCAAGTGCTTCTCGCCAAGCGATGCGGTGTCGTGGGCAATGGGACCGCTTCTGTTCGTTGCCGCGAAGTAGTCGGTTGTCGGCTGGGAAAACGTCAGCGCATAGGACCTTGCGCGGCCGCCGTTCAGGCGACCGGTGACCAGAAACTGTTTGATCACCTTATCGCCACTGATGTGGCGGCGGATCGGTGCTTTTGACGTGGGTCCGTACCAAGCAAGACCGCCCACCTCACAGGTGTCGCCAGCCTCCTCCTCGGGGCACTCCGTAATCGGCACGAGCGCGTCGCGGGCCCGAGATGGCAAAACCGCAAGTAGTGTGGCGGTAGCTATTGTTAGGACCGAAGTGAGAAACGTGGTCACGGGCCCCTCCAAGTTGCCCGCCTAATAGATCGTCGCATTGTGGCAATTTTTCGACGACCTGACTGTAGAGACCCGTTCCGCGGACACGCGCGCGCGTCGCGCCCCGCTGCAAGCCTGTAAGTCAAGCCGATAGCCAGAGCGCGCGACAGGCGCTCAGGAGGCGGCCGTTCGTTTGAACGGGACCCGCTCCGCTTCACTGCAACTTCAAACAAGCAAAGCGGAGAGTGACATATGTCTACTCAAGTGACGACCGCATTCGTTCAGCAGTATGCGGCGAATGTGATGATGCTGGCGCAGCAGAAGGGTTCGAAGCTGCGCGATGCCGTGCGCGTGGAGAACGTGACCGGCAAGCAAGCCTTCTTCGATCAGATCGGCGCCACGGCGGCGCGCCGGCGGACCTCGCGGCATAGCGATACGCCGCGCATGGATACGCCGCATGCGCGCCGGCGTTGTTCGCTGGAAGATTTCGACTGGGCCGACATGATCGATCAGGAGGACAAGGTTCGCCTGCTGATCGATCCGACGTCGACCTATGCAAAGTCGGCGGCGAACGCGATGGGCCGGGCGATGGATGAAGTGATCGTGGACGCGATCCGCGGCACGGCGTTCACCGGCGAGACCGGCTCGACCTCCGTTGCTTTGCCGGCCGGTCAGAAGATCGCGGCCGGCGGCACGGGCTTGACGATGGCGAAACTGATTTCCGTTAAAAAGCTCATGGATCAGGCCGATATCGACAGCGAAGGGCGCTATATCGCCGTGACGTCGGTGCAGCTCGCCGATTTGCTGAACACGACGCAGATCACGAGCGCCGACTTCAACTCCGTGAAGGCGTTGGTGCAGGGCGACGTCGAGACGTTTCTCGGCTTCAACTTCGTTCGCGTCGACGGGCTGCGGATCGACGGCACGAAGATCGTGCCGATCATCACGGCGACGGATCGGGCGTGCGTCGCCTGGCAACGCGACCAAGTCGTTTTGGGCGTTGGTGCGCAACCGGGGGCGCGGATCTCGGAGCGCGCGGACAAGAACTACGCGACGCAGGTTTTCTACTCCATGACGATCGGTGCTGCGCGTTTGCAGGAGGTCGGCGTCGTGGAAGTGGGCTGCTTCGAGTAAGCGAACGGACAAGGAGACAAAACAATGGCAGTTCTTTTCGGTGCGAACACCGCGCCACGCGGGCAGACACCCGTGGGGCAGATGGACGGTTCGCAGCAAGGCGGCAACGTGCGGGTCTATCGTGAGATCATCACGCTGGCCGCGCAGACGACGGCGGACACGATCGTTGTGGCCTACCCGTCGAAGGGCGAGTCGTTCCTGCGCGGCGTGCTGACCGCGTCGGTCTCGCTCGGCACGTCAACGGTCGCGATCGGGGTGGCTGGCGCAACGGGTAAGTACCGCACGGCGGGCGTTTTCACGGCGACGGATACGCCGACGCTGTTCGGCAACGCGGCGGTGATGGCCACGAAGTTGGCGGCGGACGAAGCCGTGTTCATCACGATCGGCACAGCAAACTTGCCCGCGTCGGGCACGCTCATCGTCGATCTCTACTTCGCGCAGTCGTAGGCGTGTAAGTGGCGGGGCCTTGATGTTTGGCCCCGCCATCTCCGCTCTAGGCGCCCAGTGGCATTTCGATTTCACAGGACACTGACATGATTAGATTTGGCAATAGCAGCGCGCTTGGAAAAGGTCGTGCGCTTGTCTTTAGAACGCCTGAAGATGCCTTCACCGACGAGAGTGACGTTGCGGCCAGGCACATACGAGACCCCGACTACGTGAACTAGCCAAAAAAATGCCATGAATCTTCGGTACTTCAGAGTGTTGCAGGGGGGTGTCTATGAAGAAGTGGCTGGTTGTGTCGTTTGCTGCCGCGGTTGTTGCCGGCGGCGTTACGGCAGTCGCCGAAGGTTCGAAGGTCGACTCAGGCTTTCCGCAGCCTTACGGCTTTATGTGGGATAAAGCATCGTACACGGACGAATTCAAGCGCCAGGTCGCGGATGGTGTGCAGGCTCTGAAGCGCGGGGATGCGGAGAAGGGAATCGCAACGCTGATGCGAGCGATGCGGTTGACGCTTCGCGGCGCGCGGACCGGGGATGAGGCCTCCCCCAACTTCGAGTTGTGGGATGATATTGCGATCGCTGCCTGCAAACGCTCTGACTGGGCCATGGCACAGTCGTTGCTGGCAGACTACCGGTGCGTGGTCGAGAAGACGGTGCATGAGTTCAGCTGCTATGTCGGCGAAGATTTTGACACTAGGGTTCCGAATGCTTCGATGACGCCGATGTGCTTCAAAGAAGTTTGCGGAGACCTTTGGAAGCAGGATGGGGGTGTTATGGGGCCCGCAAGCTCCGATGATCCCGCGGGAACGGCAGCTTCGCTCAATGAGTTGCAGCGGGTCGATCGCCTCATCAAGAAATGCACGGGGCCACAAGTCGTGCCTCGGTAACGCTTAGCTTGTTTTTCCTCCCGCATTGATTGCACTCACGAGCGGCCGGCACGGCTTGCCGAAGCTCGGGCGATCAACGGCGCCGACCGGGCGCTGGCGCGAACAGCTTTCAACTGACTTTCGTTTCTTCCACTCCCTCCCACAGGAAAGGGTCGATGCATCATGCCGACGTTGGGCGAGTATTCCGAGGTTGCGATCTGCAATCTCGCGTTGGCGGAGATCGGGCGCGGGGCGCAGATCACGTCGATTGACGAAGCAAGCCAGGCGGCGCGCGCTTGCAAGCTGCGCTACCCGTATGCGCGCGATGCTGTCTTGCGCGCGTATGACTGGAACTTTGCGGCGCGGCGTGCGGAGCTCGCGAAGAACGCGGTTGCACCGGCGTTCGAGTATGCGAACGCGTTCGATCTGCCGGCCGATTGTCTTCTCGTGCGGTCGGTGGTCGATGGTGAGGCGGAGCGATGGGTGGTTGAGGGACGGCAGATCCTCACCGGCATGGGCGACCCAATCCGGATTAAGTACACGGCGCTGGTGAGCGATGCCGCGCGGTTCGATCCGCTGTTCGTCGATGCGCTTTCGGCGCGGATCGCGTCGGACATTGCCGTGCAGCTGAGCGAGAGCGTGAGCCGCGCGCAGGGGCTTTGGCAGATCTATCAGTCGAAGCTGGTTGAGGCGCGCCGGCGCGATGCCCAGGAGGGACAGCCTGAGGCGCTGCCGCGCGGCGGGTGGATCGACTCGCGTGGGGACGGCGGTGGTGGGCCCTATCGCGATTGGCGAGGTGAGTGATGGCGCGCGTCGGTGTCAATCAACCTTCCTTTGCGGCCGGCGAGATCAGCCCGCGGCTTTATGGCCGGACGGATCTTGCGAAGTATCACAGCGGCGCGGAAGCGATCGAGAACTATATCGTGCGGCCGGAGGGCGGCGTCATGCGGCGGCATGGCACGCGCTTCGCGGGCGAGACGCGCGATCATGCGAAGCAGTCGCGGGTCATTCCGTTCGTGTTCTCCACCGTGCAGGCCTACATGCTGGAGTTCGGCGATCGGTACATCCGGTTCTGGAAGGACTATGCGCCGATCACGTCTTCGACCAAGACGATCAGCGGCGTCAGTCAGACAAGCCCGGCGGTCGTGACGGCGGTGGGGCACGGATTTGCCAATGGCGATCGCGTGATCATTACCGGTGTTGGCGGCATGGGGCAGTTGAACAACCGCGAGTTCACGGTCGCGAACCAGGCAGCGAACACGTTCGAGCTTTCGGGCGTCAATGCAACGAGCTACGACGCCCACACGTTGGGTGGATCGGCGTCGAAGATCTATGAGATTACATCGCCCTATTTGGAGTCAGAGCTCAACAATATAGCCTTTGCGCAGTCGGCCGACACGCTCTATCTGGCGCATCCGAAGCATGCGCCGCGTACGTTAACGCGGTCGGGGCATACGTCGTGGTCGTTGATGCCCGTCGTCTTGAGTCGCGGGCCGTTTGCGGCACTGAACGGCGATGACTCACAACGGGTGATGTGCACGGTCGCGAGCGGAAACTATCAACCCGGCGCGACGGTGTCGCTGAAGGCGAGCGCGCCGATCTTCGCATCGAACCATGTCGGCAGCTATTTCTACATGCGCGAGATCTATCTGGATCAGCTGGCGGTCAGTCCGTGGGCGTCGACGTTGTCGTTTAATCCGGTGATCGGCACGCAGGTTTCAAGCAACGGGAATGTCTATTCGCTGGTCGACGTCGGCGTCGGGTCGGCGACGGGAAGTGTGATTCCATCGCACACCGAAGGCGATGCGTGGGACAACCCAACCGGCAGTGCCGGGACGAACTACAAGAAATGGCGCTATCTGCATTCGCGCTGGGCGATCGTCCGGCTCGATACCTTCGTTGATACCAAGAACATGTCGGGCACGATCGTCACCTATTTGTGCGATGGGCTTGCGCCGTTGTCGAAGACGGTATCGAACGTGACAAATGCTGGCGGGCTGTGCCGCGTGACTTCGGCCGCGCACGGTTTCAACGAGGGTGACTATGTTTCGATCGCCGGTGTCGGCGGGGCGACGCAGGCGAATGGGGACTGGAAGATCGTCAATGTCACCACGAACACGTTCGATCTGGCCAACTCCGCCGCGCCGGGTGCGTTCATGTCGGCCGGTACGGCGCGACGGTACTCAACGTGGCTTTGGGCGCATAGCGCGTTCTCGGTGGCGCGGGGATATCCGGCGACGGTGGCCTTGCACGAGCAGCGGTTGGTGTTTGCGAATACGTTGCAGCAGCCGTTCGGGATCTGGGCGTCCAACTCCGGCGACTATCTGAACTTTCTACCGGGAACACGCGACGACGAGACGATCGCTTATAACATCGCCGCGAACCAAGCCGATCCGATACGGTGGGTGACGTCGGGCTCAGACTTGGTGATCGGCACGCTCAGTCAGGAGTTTGCGGCCTATGGCGGCGGGTTGGGCGATCCGATCACGCCTTCCAACACGCGGATCGTGCCGCAGTCGGGTGAGGGTTCCAACGGCGTGCAGCCGGCGAAGGTCGGGATCGAGACGTTGTTCGTCAATCGCGCCGGGCGGAAGGTGTTTTCGCTGTTCAATCAGTCGGATGTCGGCTCGTATGTCGCGACGGATCTGCTCGAACTGGCGGAGCATTTGACGGTTGGCCGGACGGTGACACGCGTCGCTTGGGCGAAGAATCCGGCGTCGTTGCTGTGGTGTTTGCGATCGGACGGTACATTGCTTTCGATGACTTATCGGCGCGAACAGCAGCTTTTCGCGTGGTCGAAGCATCTGCTCGATGGGTTCGTGGAAAGCATTGCTGTCATTCCATCGCCGGATGCGACGACGGACGATCTCTGGGCCGTCGTACGACGGACCATCAATGGCGCGACGAAGCGCTATGTCGAGTTTCTGGCGCCGCCGTTCGAGCCTTCGGGACCGAACGACAAAGCAACGATGGGGTTTGTGGACAGCGGGCTCAGATACGAAGGGCCTGCCGCGACGACGCTCTCGGGACTGTTTCATTTGGAGGGGCGCACGATAAAGGTCGTGGCCGATGGGGCGTTTGCATCCCGACCGCGTGGTCACCGGCGGCAAGATATCACTCGAGAAGCCGGCGACGAATGTGTGGGCGGGGCTTGGCTATACGAGCCGCGTGCGCACGATGCGCCTGGATGTGCCCGCGATGGGGACGGCGCAGGGCAAGACGAAGCGGATCCCGCGTGTGACGGTCCGGGTGCACAACAGCATCGGCGGCGCCGTTGGGCCTGGCGACGAGAGCGGACTTGAGGATCTGGTGCGGCGCGACCAGGCCGATCCGATGGATGCCTCGCCGCCGATGCGTTCGGGCGATTTCGACGTCTATCTGCCCGGCGACTTCGACGTCGACGGCCGGCTTGCCATCGTGCAGTCGGAACCGTTGCCGCTGGACGTGCTCTCGATCATGCCGGTGATGTCGGTGATGGATGGGTAGGGGCGGTTGTTGTTGGGTTCAATGGGGGGCTTGCGGGCGTCTTTATTCTTTGGAGTGTGGCACGGCACTCAGCAAGACGATGCCACCCGCACCGATGGCGTGCCTGCCGCTTTGGGGGAAAGCTGGTTGGGTGGCCCAATGGCGGCGACCGCTGTGGGGTTCGGTCCATCACCTTCTATCGGTGTGACTGCGGCGCCGAGGGTGAGCGGGCTCTTACCTGTGCTTTCGGGTGGCATTGGGGTGCCCTCCGAGCCTCCCTCGGAGAGTTCGAGTCGTTCCGGCCAAAGCGCACCGATGCCGGAGCCGAGGTCGGACCTGTCGCGAAGTGACAAGCGAGCCGAGTGTGAGTCGCTGCGAAGGTCGATCTCGGATATGCGCTTCTCGCGCAATTCCTATGTTTCGCAGCTTGAGGGACAGCGTCGAGAACGGGCCGAAGTGTGGGACTCGTACATCGTCAACAGTTCCTATCGGGACCGGAAGCGAACCGAGTTGGAGGAAGCGGAGGCTGAGCTCGCGAGACTGGAGGGGCGCGCGTATCGTATTCCCAAGCCAATCGATCCAAGGCGTCAGTGGCGAGGCCCTATTGATGATCTCAACAAGCATCGCCGTGGGCTCGAACTACGAGAACGGATCGCTCGGTTAAGACAAGAGATTCGTAACGTCACGGCGGTGGTCGAGCACGACAAGAAGACCATGCAGAAGTACGACCAAGCAATCAACGAGACCAAGAGCCGAATCCGCGAAGCGGAACAGCTATTGTTGCAGCCAGAGCTTGAATACCGTCGGCGTTGCGGAGCTCTGGACCGGTGGGACGGCTCCTGGCGATAGTCAATTTGACCGGGCCACAGTCGATGATCGGCTCCGACTGCCCCATTGCCGGTCCTCCTCAGCAGTTGTTTCTGCGACTACATCGGAGGAGAGACTTTCCTGCGGCCTGAAGGTGCTGTTGCCGCCGAGCCGCATTAGGCGAAGGACCCAGAAGTACGACTTGCGGTCATCGCGATCGACGAAGTGTCCTTGGTGAGTGCACTTAATCAGGAGTTCGATTGCTTCGATGTCGTCGTCTTGGGCGGCTTGCTCAAGTTCGATCAAGGCTGCGCCGCGCACCAAGCCGAGCGCACTTGCCGAGCGTGCGGCGTCGCCGCCACGATAAAGGGCGGGAACGAAACCGACTTCGAGAAGGAGGCGCGCTGCAACGATCCTGCCGCCGGTTGTTCGCGCGAGGGGCGGACGGAGGACAAGACCATAAGCGGTGTCCTTCGCGGCGTCGTCGTTGGAGTCAACGAGGTCGGCGGCAAGATTTCTCAGTGTCCGAAGGCAAATGTTGCGCCGTGCGCGGTGAAACGCCATCAACGGGCCCTCGCCTATGTTCAGCGCGCTGGAGATAGCGGCGCTATCAGTTTGCAATGCCCCGTTGTACGGCATTGCGCAGAAGAACAGAGTAAGCCGGGTGCGGTTTCTGAGCCAAAAATCTTCGGGTGTGCGTTCGAGCTGGTAGACGGCTTCGACGCTGCCGTCGGTGTTCGTCTGAAATTCGATAAATGTAAGCGCGTCACTGATCGTGGCGCCCGCGTCTGGTGTGTGGCATGGGCCACCGGCGCGGATCGCTTTCAGCCGCTCGATCGCTTCGCGAGAGCCGGCTTTTGCAGCGACCAAGGTCGTTGAGAGCGCCGTTGCGCAATCGCCTTTGGCAACGGCACTGTCGGCCGGGGTGCGCCAGTCGACATCGGGTGCGGGCCATGGCCAGGCAACAGCAAGAACTGTGGCCGACACGGCAACGATGACGGCAAAAGTTCGGAATACGTTGCAGCTCATGCAGTGTGCCCCCGGCTCGCGCAACCATAATCATCAAAGAGGAGCGGTCAACCGGGGCGAAAGTAAGGCGTTGGTTTGTCGACTTTGGGCGCGTGCTTTGATTCTTCGACATTGCAAGGTACTGTTAAGCGGGCTGGTGTCTTTGGAATTCCTGTTGGGGCGGACGGTGCGGCGCTATCGGCTGCTATACCGACGGTGGGGTACTGCGATGCGTTTTGGATCGTTGGTTTTCATCTTCGCGGCGGCGGTTGCCGGTGCCGCGATGGCGTTGGCTGGAACATGGGCTGAAGACGACGCGGCGGTGATGGCTTGCTTTGCGGCGATGGATCGCGAGCCGGCGCTGGCTGTTGTCAACCCGAGGTTTGCACGGCGGGATCCCACGGCGGCGCAGCTTGCCGATGCGGGTATGCCGAGCGAGGCTGAAGCGGCGGCGTTGCGGCTTCGCGTGCAGAAGACGCGACCATGCCGCGAGAAGCGGCTCGCGGCGGTTCGTGCGCACCATCTGTTGCTCGAGCCCGCCTATGCGACGCTCTACTATCAGAGCGATCAGGTGTTCGACTATTTGACACAAGATTTTGTCACCTACGGCACTGCGAACCATCTCGCGCGAGACGCATTGGTGGCGTTTCGAGCGCGCGAGGCGGCCTATTTCGGTGCGCGCGATGAAGTGGAGCGCGCTGCTTTGTCGGAGGGTTGGAGCGAGGCCTTGCAACGCGCTCACTCATACCCGCCGCCAGATAGCGGGCCGCGCTCATGCGCGTGGCAGGGACCAAACATCGTCTGCGAGTGATCACGGAGCTTCGAGAATTCACTGAGCGATCACGAGAGCGCGGAGACTGGCGATGCGCGGCGAGCGCAGGATCGACTCCCGCGGCAGACGCTTGAGATTCCCGCGGACGATCATCGGTGGTGCCGGTGTCAGTGGGAACGCAAAACAGCCGCAAGTTCACTTTGAGGTTTGGCGGCAAGCATATGTGCTGGGGCCAAGCCAACTCGACTTCACCCGGGGGAAGCAGAAACTATTGGATCCGTACGATTGGTATGATCGACCGATGACAAACACTTCAATTCCGAGACCGAAGCCTTACCGATGAGCTCGGCTCCGCCGTTTTTTTGCCTGAATACTTCCCGAAGATGCCGCGTCGAAGCCAATGGTTCGTGCAATGAACTTTCACTTCAAGCTTGCTCTCTTCCTCGTGTTTCTTGCGGTTGCGCCATCGGTTGCCGCCGACCGGCCCGCGGTATGGGAGGTTGTCGGTCGATGCGAAACGCTCGACACCGCGGCGCCGGGGCAGGGGCTCTTGTACGTTCGGATCAAGCGTCGGGACTTGGATGTTGAGGTGATCGATGTTCGCGGTTGCGGGAAGAACCGCTCGCTCCACAAGGTTTTCAAGTGGGGCGGGGAGGTGGCGAAGGTGCGCGTGTATGCGTTGCCATTTTTCAAGAAAGGTCAGCTCGATATCATCGTCGAGTCCGGGTTGGACGAGACGAGCGACTTCTATCTGTATGCGGCGGCGCAAGGGTACAAGGAAGTGGTGCGTTGGACCGCGTACAATGGTCCGTTCTTCGCCGGGTACGATGACGGTCGCTGGGGCGTTCTTCTTATCGATGTGGCGGAAATCACCTGCGCAAACGGCTCAACTTGGGCGAAAAAGGTCTTGGCGGTGCGGGGCCTCACGCTCACAGCGGAGGACGTTTGCGGATTGCCGGAGTGAGGAGACCGTTTATGCGAACGGGGGGTAAGTTCACAGCGCGCGGCCTTCTCCCGCGCTAAGTGTTGTTCCGACTGAACAGAACTTTGACATTTGTCACAGGGCGTCCTTGCGGGCGCCCTTTTTCTTTGGAGTTTGTCATGACGCTTAGCACGACGACGTCGCGGGTTTCGTACGCGGCGAATGGGGCGACGACGGTGTTTGCCTTTTCCTTCAAGGTTTGGGCGGCTTCGAATCTCAAGGTTTATCTGCGCAACAATGCGACGTTGCTCGATACGTTGCTCACATTGGGTAGCGACTACACGGTCGACATTGTGAGCTACCCGAACACGGGCAATGTCGTGTTCTTCGCGGCGCCGGGGTCGGGGCAGACCGTTGTCATCGTGCGCGACATGCCGTTGACGCAGGATCTGGATCTGATCGCGTCCGGCGCCTTCGCGGCGGAGAACGTGGAGGTGCAACTCGACAAGTTGGCGGCGGAGATTCAAACGCTGCGCGAATTGGTGGCGCGTAGCCCGCGGTTTGCGGTGGGCACCAATCTTGCCGACATCGGCTTGCCGGAGCCGCGGGCCGGTGTTGCCAATCAGTTGCTCGGGGTGACGGCGGCGGGAGACGGCTATGACCTAAAGGTGCCTGCAAACCTGTCGCTGCAAACGGTGTCGAGCTTTATGGGGACGCTGCTCGACGATCCGGACGCGGCGACGGCGCGGGCGACGCTTGGGATCGGGAGTGCGGTCGATCTCAACCTGCTCACAACCGACAGCACCGGCGGCGCGGCCAACGACCTTTGCCCGTTCGTCGATGCGGATGAGGCCAATGCCAGCAACAAGGTGACGTTCCAGACGCTGATCTACAATCTCTGGAACAATTTTGCGCAAGACGCGTCGCCGGATCATGCCGCCGACTTCCTGGTGTCGCGCGATGTCAGCGCGGCCGTGCCGAAGAAGGTGCTTCTGGGGCATGTCGGAGTCGGCAAGCAAACGATCTGGGTTCCGGCCGGGTCGATGACGGCGCGCACGACGGCCGGGGCGGCCGCGGGTACGGTTGAAACGGCGACGAACCGCGTGATGCTGCGCACGCTGGATTTCGATGCATCGGTCGCGGAGTTCGCGCAGTTCAGCGTGCAGATGCCGAAGGGCTGGAACGAAGGCACGGTCAGCGCGCTGTTCGTCTGGTCGCACGCGGCGACGGCCACGAACTTCAACGTCGTGTGGGGCATTCAAGGCGTTGCCGTGTCCGACGACGATGCGCTCGACGTTGCGTTCGGCACGGCGCAGACGGTCACCGATACCGGCGGCACGACGAACGATCTCTACCGGTCGGCGGAGACGGCGGCGGTGACAATCGGTGGCACGCCCACGGAAAACGATGTCGTGATCTTCCAGGTCTATCGCGATGCCACGAATGGATCGGACACATTGGCCATCGACGTGCGGCTGCACGGGGTCGCGCTGTTCTACACCACCAACACCAACACGGACAACTGAACCATGCTCAAGCTTACGCAACTGATCGGCTTCGGCAGTGGGGGCGGCGGCGGGATCGACGTCACGCCAAGCCCGATCAACTTCGTCGATATCTCGGACGCGGGCGTCGTTGCGTCCGCGAGCACGAACGCACAGGCGATCTCGGGTATCGACGCGTCGATTACGCTGCGACTGACGTTGACGGTGGGTATGACAAGCCAACGGGTTGTCGACGTCTATCGCGACGGCCTGTTCGTGGTGCAAGGCTCTTCCGGGACGACGGTCGACGTGACAATCACGAACGGCCAGACACTGTTTTACAACTTCACGAACTCGCTGGACAATACGACATGGGCCGGAACCGCAACGGTCACCAATGTGAGCGACGGCAATGCGGTGCTTGACACTTTTGCGTACACGCTGGTCGACACAGGTTCGGGCGGTGTGGGCGTCGGCGGTGTCGGCGTTGGGGACGTTCCATGAGCGAGCTCCCGGACTGGATCGCGGACCGGCTGTGCGTCTACCCCGAAGCCGTGGCCGGCGAGGTTTGTGCGGCGATCGCGCGCCGCGGCGATGCACTGCCGGCAGGGCCAGGCCCGCTCCACAACAACCGCACCGGTGAGCGGTTCTACGATGCGCATGTGCGCATGACATCTGTCGGGTGGGTGCAAGAGCGCGATTGGTTGTTCGACCTGATGCAGTCGTTCGCGACAAGGGCGAATGCCGTGTGGGGCTACGATCTGACGGCGGCGGACGACCTGCAATACGCCGTGTACCGGCGGAACGATTTCTTCGAATGCCACAAAGACATGCTGCGCGCGCGCGGCGGCATGATCCGCAAGGTCAGCGTCGTGTTGCAGCTGAGCGCACCGGAGAGTTATCGCGGCGGCGCGTTGCAGTTCTTCGACGACGACTTCGGGTTGTTCGCGCCCGAGGCGTTCGGGGCCCAAGGTTCGGTCGCGGTGTTCTCGTCGCTACTGAAGCATCGGGTCACGCCGATGAAAGACGGCGAGCGGCGCTCGCTGACCGGCTGGTTCAAGGGACCGGCGTTTCGTTGATTTCAATTTTGATTGTGGGTTTGCCGTGAGCGCGTTCTGCGCTCGCGGTTGCTGGCGTTTTTGGAGGTTCTTATGGACGAGCGGAGTTTGAAGAATCTGGAAGGTGTGCATGGCGATTTGGTGAAGGTCGTGCACCGGGCGCTTGAGTTGAGCGACACGCCCTTCGTCGTGATCGAAGGGTTGCGCACGATGATGCGGCAGCGGGAGTTGTTCGCGGCGGGAGCGTCGCGGACGTTGCGCTCGCGGCATCTGACCGGGCACGCGATCGATTTCGTGCCGTTGATCAACGGCGAGGTTACGTGGAAGTGGCCACCGTTTGCGGCGCTTGCCGTCGTCTTCAAGCGGGCAGCGCGGGAGCTTGGCGTGCCGATCGTTTGGGGCGGCGATTGGCGGCTGTTTCGAGACGGGCCGCACATCGAGCTCGATCGGAAAGTCTATCCGGACAAGACGCTGCCTGCGGCGAAGGAGGCGGCATGACCCATCCGTTTGCGGAGGCGGTGGTGGCGAGCGTGCTCGTCGTCGCGGTTGGCGCGAGTGCGGCGTTGGTCCTGCCGGCGAAAGTTGCGCCGCGGCCGAATGATGCCGCGCGCGTGGCGGTGCTGGAGCGGCAGCTCGCGGCCGTCGCGGCAGAGCAGAAGCAGCTGCTGGCCGAGATCAAAGCGGCAACGCGCAAAAGGAGGCGGCGATGAGCATGGACAAGATCTTGGGTCCGGCGACTCTCGTCTACCTGGTGAGCGCGACGGTCGCCGCGCTGTGGTGGGCGAGCGATCTCACGCGGCGTGTCGACACGATCGAGCACTCGACCGTTACCGCCGAGAGGATCGCGCGGTTGGAAGCAGAGGTTCAGTCGCTCACCGAAGGGACGCGCGAGCTCAAGAGTAGCATCAAGGAATTGGTGAACGAGTTGAAGCGTTCGCCCTAGACGGGTTCCGCGCCGGGGCGTGACGGCTTTCCCGGTGGCGGTGCGCGGCGAAAAGCCGTGTTCAACTTTCACTCAAAGGAACACGAGACATGAATAAGTTCTTTGTCGTGCGCTTGGACGACGATGGCGACTATGTCGACGACTGGGAAGGCGTGGCGGACTCTTTCGCGTCGCTCGACGAGGCAAAGGAGTTCATTCGCCAGAATGCGGGCGCGCATCCGGGCGTGAAGTACATCGCGGCGCAGGCGGTGACGGTCGGCGAATCGCCGATTCCGGAAGTGACGTTCTCGGACGTCGCCTAGTCGATACGGGTTGTTGTTGGCGGGGTCGCGTTTCGCGGCCCCGTTTCTCTTTGGCGAAAGGATAACACATGAACGGCACCAAAGTGTGGTGGCAGTCGAAGACTGTGTGGGGCTCGATCATTGCGCTGCTTGCCGGCGTGGCGACGCTTGCGGGGCTGAAGCTCGATGCGTCGCTGCAAGATCAGCTGGCGGAACTGATTACCGGGGCGGCCAATATCGCCGGTGGTCTTGTTGCTTGGTATGGCCGCGCGAAGGCCGAAGGCGCGCTGACGTGGGGTAAGCCATGAAGCACATCTTGAACACGCTGTTGGCGAGCTTCATCGCGTTTGCCCTCACGGCCTGCGCGTTGTTGCAGCCGTTGGGGTACGACGAAGAGGCGCGCCGAGCGGCGAAAGTGACGCTGGTCGCCTATGAGGCCACGCAGCAGGCGATCTTGATCTACGGCCGTCTGCCGACATGCGACGTGGAGGCCGGCGCGATCCGGCTTTGCAAGGATCGCACGCTCTGGACGCGGATCAAGGTGGAAGAGGGTGCCGCGACGAAGGCTATCGCGGAGGCGACGCCGGTCTTGAACCGGACCGAGGTTGATGCGGGGCAGCTGGTTGCTGCGCTGATTGCGATCGAGAACGTGAAGACGGCGCTGACCCAGGCGCAACGGCAACTGAAGGGAGACGCGTCATGAGCGTGAGTGCGGTGTTGGCGCTGCTGACGGAAGTCATCGCGAACTTGCCGGCGGCGATTACGACGGGCCGTCAGGTGATTGAACTGGTCAACGACGGATACCGGCAGCTCAGCGAGGCGGCCCGCGATCGCGAGGTTACGGCTGAGGAGATCAACGCCCTGGTGGCGAAAATTGTCGCCAACAGTGCGGCGATCCAGGCGATCGACTAGGCGGCTTTCGCTTTGCGGACGACACGCTCGGCGGGGAACTCAATCCAGATTTTGGAACCAACGCCGGGCGTGCTTTCGATCTTCAGGTGGCCTTGATGGGCTTCGATCAAGGCTTTGACGATGGGAAGGCCGAGGCCCGTGCCTCGACCTTCGACCGTGTAGGCGTCGGACGCTTGCGCGAATGGTTCGATGGCTTTTTCCTGCATCTCCGGCGTCATGCCGATGCCGGTATCTTTGACGCCGAAGGCGACGCTGTTGTCGGGCCGCAGCTCGCTGAAGACGACGGCGATACCGCCGGGCCGAGAGAACTTCACCGCGTTCGACAGTAGGTTGATCGTGATTTGCTTGATCGCGCGCTCGTCGACCTTGAGAACAACATCGACCCTGGCGTCGAGCATCACGCCGACATGTGCGCGTTCGGCCTGCGGCTCAATGAACCGCATCGCATCGTTGGCGATGTCGGCGAGACGGATCGGCGCAAAGGTGTATTCGCGCATTCCGGCCTCGATCTTCGAGAGGTCGAGCAGATCGTTGATCATCTGCAACAGGTGTTGGCCGCTGGCGTGGATGTCCTCAACGTAGTCTGCATAGCGCGCCGGGGCGACCGGGCCGAAGGTACGCTGGCGCATCAGATCGGAGTAGCCGATGATCGCGTTGAGCGGCGTGCGCAGTTCGTGGCTCATGGAGGCGAGGAAGTCGTTCTTCGCCTGGTTGGCGCGCGTGACCGCGGCGGCGAGCGCTTCGTTCTCGAAGCGAAGCTGGAGCGCGACATGGTACTTACGCGACGCGGCGAGGCCATAGTTCAACAGAACGCCGACGAACAGCGGAAAGGCCACCATGAAGACATGGCTGAGCGCGCCGCCGTAGTTCAGGAACGCACTCCACAGCATGACAGTGAGTGTGGCAAGGGCCGCCGCCAATGCCGGGAAATGCGTTGTCAGCGAGAAGAAATAGGAGACGATGACGCCGAGCGCGACGGTGCAAAGGATGGCCTGATTGACCGGATTCGTTTGGTCCCAGAAGACCCATACGAGCGCGCCCCAGACCAACGCGTGACCGACCCAGACAGCACAAAGAAGGCCGCGCCAGAAGTGCACTGATTTCGATGCTTCGTTTCGGCGGTAGTATTGGTGTGCTGCCGACGATGCGCCAGCCCATAGGGCGGCGGCGGCAAACCAGCTGAGGCCGGTGGCGAGCGGCGTGTTGCCGACGTCGAGGACGATCCCGCAAAAGACCATCATCAGCCCTAAGGCGAACGGCACGCCATCGACGTATTGCACCCAATTGCCGTAGGCAAGACGGATCTTCTCGCGCTCGATCTGCGCGATGGTGCCGGTCGATGGTGGCGTTCGCGGTGCGCCGACGCTCATCGGTCCTCGAAATCCTTCTTGGGGATTTTGAGTTTACGGCCTGCGCGTGAGGAAATTGTTAGGCGCGCCGACGTTCTGGCCAGGACGGTCGCCGGAATACTGCGGCCGCATTGGTTAGAAGAGTGCTAACGGAAACAAATCGCGCGCAGGCATGGCCTGCGCGCGGGGGATGCTTCGACGGACTTATTGCGCCGGCGGGGTCGCGGGGGTGGTGGGTGCGGCCGGCGCGGGTGCTGCGGGCGCTTCTGTTCCCGGAGCGGCCGGTGTTGTTCCGGCAGCAGCCGGATCGATCGCCGGTGCATCCATCGGGGGCGCGGGCGCGGCGCTTGCGGCCGGTGGCGGGTTGTCGCTTGAGAACATATCGGTCAGGACCTGCCACTGGCCGTCGCGTTTTACCCAGGTCACGACGCCCTTACCGACTTCCGTCGTTTGCGCGGCGCCCTCGCCGGTCGTGAACTTGTAAGTTTGCGTTTCAACGGCAAGATCACCGCTCTTGGCGATCACGATCTTGTCGGTTTCGAACACCAGCGCCATGCCGGGGATTTGTGTGAAACCCTCCCAAGCTTTCTTGACGCCATCGCGGCCGGCAACTTTGGCAGCGTTCGGCGGGAGCATCGCGCCGTCTTCTGCGTAGAGATTGGCGATGGTCGTTGCGTCCTTGGCAACGATGGCTTCGAGCCACTTCTTGTTTTGATCGCGGATGGCGGCTTCGTCGCTGGCCGGCGTGCTGCCGCTGCAGCCTGCAAGCACGAGCGTGCCGCCGGCGAGCACAAGGGCGGCGGCTAGTCTTGTGATGTTCATTGAGCAACTCCTTGGTCGATAGGCCCGGCCGTCAGACACCCGCCCGGCGGGGCGGTCCGGATTACACCTGGCGCCCGTGCGGCCGCAACGCATGGGGCAGAGCGAATTGCCTCAGTCCACAGCCGGCGTTTTGCCTATGAATTCGATTGTCTCGTTTCGCCAAATGGCACAACTGGGACACCCTCGACCCCTGTCTCATATCAAGTCGCGAAAATGGCGGCTGTGCGCCGCGAATTGAGCTTTCCGGGCGGTCAAATGAAGTGTCTCCAGGTGAGATAGGCGATGCGCTCGCATCGACCCGGCCGAGAGCCGGGGAAAATTGGTCGGAGAGAGAGGATTTGAACCTCCGGCCCCTGCCTCCCGAAAGCAGTGCTCTACCAGGCTGAGCTACTCTCCGATGCCATTCCGTCGCGGGAAAGGGGGGCCTTATACAGGCTGGTCAGGGGTGGGGCAAGGCGGGCAAAATGGCGCTACGCTTAACGGACCACTGGGGGCGGATTGCCATGCGCTTTGTTTTGATCGGAGTCGTTGTCCTTCTTCTGGCGGCGGCGGGCTATGTGCTTGCCTGGCCGACCCGGATCGAGCCGGTAGCGGTCACAGTGACCCCGAGCGCTGGGTTCGTGGGGCCGTTCGCGCCTAACGAGGCGCTGCGGTCGGTTCGCTGGCTTAGCGACACGATCGGGCAAGGGCCGGAGGATGTGACCGTCAAGGACGGCTACGCCTATACCGGGTTGGCCGACGGACGGGTCGTCCGTATACGGATCGATGGGCAGACGCCGACCGGGCCGGCGCCGGTTCCGGCTCCGGGTACGACGACGCCGCCGGCCTCGGGTGCCGCGCTTGAAAAGTTGGCGGAGACCGGCGGGCGGCCGCTGGGGCTGCAGCATGATCCGTTCGGCAACATCGTGGTCGCGGACGGCAAGCGCGGGCTTCTTGCCATCACGCCGCAGGGCCAGGTCGTTGTGGTCGCCGATCGCTTCGAGAACCGGCCGCTGCGCTTTGTGGACGATCTCGATATCGCCAAGGACGGGACGATTTATTTCTCCGACGCGTCGATGCGGTACGGCTATGACGAGTTCGGCCTCGACTTCTATGAGGGGCAGGCGACGGGGCGGTTGTTCTCGTTCGATCCGCGGTCGGGCACGTTGCAATCGCGCCTGTCGGGGCTTGCGTTCGCGAACGGCGTGGCGTTGGGGCCGGATGAAGAGTACGTGCTCGTCAACGAGACGGCGGGAAATCGGATCACGCGATATTGGTTGAAAGGCGCGAAAGCTGGCACCTCCGACCGCTTTATCGAGGGGTTGCCGGGCTATCCCGACAATCTGTCGTTCAATGGGCGCGATCTGTTTTGGGTGGCGCTGGCGGGGCCCAGGATCAAGACGCTGGAGCAACAGCTTCCGAGCACGTTCATGCGCAAGGTGATGTTCCGGCTGAATGCCATCGGGCTTGCCGCGTTACCGACGACGCCGGATCCTTACGGCTGCGTGATAGCGATCAATTTGGACGGGCAGGTCGTGATGACGTTGCAGGATCCGGGCGGGCGCACGATCAACTCGATCACCAGCGTGAACGAGAAGGATGGGTTGCTCTATCTGGGCAGCTTGTCCGCTGACAGGATCGCAACGATTCCGGTGCCACCGCAGCTTCTGCCGCGGTAGCCGTTCACTTGCCAAGTTGGCGGAGGCGGGCGTCGAGGATGCAGTCGGCGTAGACGGCCGCGAGTAAATCGCGGAGCTTCGCTTTCGGCTTGGCTTTGGCGTCCTCAATCTCCTTATCCGCCAGGATCGCGGCCTTGTGCTCGGCGGTGACAGCGTCAAGGTGTTGGCGGGCTTGGACCGGGCAGGCGTTCCAGTAGGCGAGCGTGCCTTCGGCCTTCGCCTGGCCGGCGGCTAAACCTTCCGCGGCGAGGCCGCCGCTGATCGTGGCGTTGCGGGTGAGGTCGAGTTCTTCGAGCCGGCAGGCATTGCGCAACTTGGGCCACAATGTTGCGGCTTCCGCGCGTTCGGCCTCGGTGGGCGGGAGAGACGTTTCGTCGTCCGTGGTTCGGCGCGTGCAGGCTTCGACGACTTGCGCTTTTTGCAGGCATGGCGCGATGTCGATGCCGTCGCTCGTTACCGTGCAGAGAATTTTGCTGGCGGCCGCGCCGTAGTCCTTTTGAACGCGCTCTTTGAAGTACGCCCATTTGTCGACGGTGTCTTCGACCGCGGCTTCCACGGCGCGCGTGAAGTTGCGGTTGATGCTGCCGCGCGGCGTGATGCCCGTGCCGCCCTTGCCGCGGCCGATCGGTCCAAAGTCCTTGCTGAGATCGACCCGCATGACGCGACGTAGGCCGGAGACCGGAGCCCAGGTTCCGTATTCGCAGCCAATCGTGACACCAAGGACATTGACGTCACCGGGGCAGCCGCTGATCAAGCCATCCGGAAATGCCTCGACGAGGCGGGGGTCAAGCCATTTAACACGGCCGACATTGCCGAGCCCTGGCGGGTTCTCGGTGCTGGTCGCGCCTTCGGCAGGTTTGTCGACCCAGTTCGTGCGCGCGTAGAAATCTTGTGCGGTGTGAAAGGCGCGACCGAGGTGTGCGAGCACCGTACATTTGGCGCTGCCCAGTTCGTTGCCAAATTGGCAGTCGAGTGCAATGTCGTCCGGCGTCGCGTCGGCGAGCTTGCCGGCGGCCACCGCTGCGGCGTTGAGTTCCGCCAGGATCAGCGTACGGCAGGCCGTGAGCGCCGCTTTCGCTTCGTCGGCCGTTTGGGCGTAGGGCGAGGCGTCGGCCGCGGGTTCCAGATAGTCGCCGCCGTCGCAATGTGCGGCTTGGTTTGCGCGCTCGCTCTCCGACAGGTCGGGGGCGCTAACGGCGCCCATCGCCTCGCCTTTACCGGCCAGGACATCAAGCGTCGCGGGATCGAGATCGGTGACGGCCGCGCGGGTGATACGCTCGTGCTCGGAGCCGAGGCCCTTTGTTGCGGGTTCGGTGCCGAAGGCGAAGGCCGCCGCGGTTACTGTCAGGCAGGCGGCGAGCGCGAAGAGAATTCTATGCAAGGCGAACCTCAGCGTTGGGGGCTGCTTGATTACAGCGACGGCGGTCGCGCGTGCAATGTCTGTTGGGTGTCTGCGGCTGGGGAAACGGCAGAGGCGAACCGCTCCAGATCGCCTGGCGTGTTCACATTGGCGAAGGCAGCCACGTCGGTGAACAGCAGGCGGCTGGCGCCAGCCGCGTCGAGTATCGCGTGCGTGCGGGGCAATTCGGGTCGACGGAGCGCCATGGTCAGCGCGGCGAGTATTTTCGCGTTCAGAACGGCGACCAGCGGTTCGAAGCCGTTGGCGGTCTGAGCGTAGGCTCCAATGGTGCCTTTTGCTGTGAGGCGCCGGTAGATTTCGGGCGTGAGAAGCGGCATGTCGCATGGTGCGAAGGCGCCGTTGTCATCGGCGGACTGTAGGCCTGTGGCGAGACCCGCGAGCGGGCCTTTGCCGGCGTGCTCCGGCGCGGCGTGAAGCAGCGGCAAGCCCAGCGCTTCGTATCCGGCGTTCGGCGGCGCTTCGATGAGGACACGCGTGCAGACTTGCGCCAGCACGTCAGCAACGCGGAGCGCCATTGGGCGGCCGGCGAGTTCGACCAGGCCCTTGGGTTTGCCGCCAAAGCGGCTGCTGGCGCCACCGGCGAGGACAATGCCGATCATGCTTTTGCCTTCGTGCGGATGAGTTCGACGGCCTTGCGCACCAGCGGGTCGAGCCCGGCGCCACCCTGATCGAGGTGGGCCACGATGTCGGCGCGCATGCCGGGGTCCCAGAATTTTTTCAGGTGGTCGGCGATGGCGGCCGGGGCTTGTGCTTCGCCCTGCGCCTTGAAGAAGACGCCGATTTGGTTTGCCATCATGGTCAGCTTCTCAGCGCGCATGATCGCGAATCCGCTCAGGGTGGGTGAAGACTTCGAGGCCGTCGTCGCGAACCACGCCGGCAATGGTGATGCCGGCTGCGTGGGCTTCTTGGACGGCGAGGGTAGTCGGGGCGGAGATGGCAGCCAGGATGGGAGCGCCCATCTTCGCTGCCTTCTGAACGAGTTCGACGGAGATGCGGCTCGTCATCAAGATGACACTGTCGGCTTTGCGGCCGGCACGTACAAGCGCACCGGCGAGCTTATCGAGCGCATTGTGGCGGCCGACGTCTTCGCGGACCGCGACGATGCCTTCGCCGGGTATGTAGAGTGCCGCCGCGTGCGTGGCGTGAGTTTCGCGGTTTAGAGGCTGCATCGCGCCAAGCGCACTCATTGCGGCGACGATATCCGCGGAGGTGACGACCAGCGGCGCAGTCACCGCGGTCAACGGGGATAACGCTTCACCGATACTCTCGACGCCGCAGAGGCCGCAACCGACGGGGCCTGCGCGGTGACGGCGACGCGCGATCAGGGTCTCGCGGTTGCCGGTGGTGAGCGATACTCTCAGTTCAATGCCGCGGTCGACTTCTACGATCGCGATCTCAATGATCTCTTCGGTTGAGGTCACGATGCCGTCATTAAGGGCGAAGCCGATGGCGAAGTCTTCCAGGTCGGCGGGCGTTGCCATCATCACAGCTTCCGTGCCGCCGTCGAAGACGAAGGCGACGGGCGTCTCGCTTGCGAGTGTGCGTTCGCCCTCCGCGGCGGTGGTGCCGCGCCAGGCCCTGCGTTTATGTGGCATGGACGGCTTCAGTGTCATTCCCCGGCGGCTGGTTCGGCGATGCGGCGGCTGCGGCGGCTGAGTTGGGCGTAGTCCTGCTGCCACTCGCTCGGACCGTTCGATGGCGAGACTTGCACGGCGGTGACTTTGTATTCGGGGCAATTCGTGGCCCAGTCGGAGAACTCGGTCGTGACGACGTTTGTCTGGGTCTCCGACAAGTGGAACGTGGTGTAGACGACGCCGGGGGCGACGCGGTCCGTGATGGTGGCGCGCAGGCTGGTTTCGCCTTCGCGGCTCGCCAACTTTACCCAGTCGCCGTCTTTGATGCCGCGTTGCTCGGCGTCGTGCGGGTGAATCTCCAGCACGTCTTCGCCATGCCAGATCGTGTTCTGCGTGCGGCGGGTTTGGATGCCGACATTGTATTGCGACAGCACGCGGCCGGTGGTGAGCAGCAGCGGGAAGCGCGGGCCGACCTTTTCGTCGGTCGGCACGTATTCGGTGATCATGAAGCGGCCCTTGCCCCGCGCAAAGCCGTCCGCGTGCATGACTGGCGTGCCTTCGGGCGCGGCTTGGTTGCAGGGCCATTGGATCGAGCCCAGGGCTTCGAGTTTCTCGAACGACACGCCGGCGAAGGTTGGTGTCAGGCGGGCGATCTCGTCCATGATCTCGCGCGCGTGGCTGTAGTGCATCTTGTAGCCGAGCGCGTTGGCGAGCAGTTGCGTGATCTGCCAATCTTCGTAGCCGTTCTTCGGCGTCATCACTTTGCGCACGGGTTGGATGCGGCGTTCGGCGTTTGTGAACGTGCCGTTCTTTTCCAGGAACGTCGATCCAGGCAGGAAGACGTGGGCGAAGTTCGCCGTTTCGGTCAAGAAGAGGTCGTGGACGACGACGCATTCCATCGCGGCGAAGGCGGCGGCGACGTGCTTTGTGTTCGGGTCGGACTGCAAAATGTCCTCGCCTTGGATGTAGATGCCCTTGAAGCGGCCATCGAGCGCGGCGTCGAGCATGTTGGGGATGCGCAGGCCTGGCTCGGCGTCGAGGGCCACGTGCCACAGTGCCTCGAACATCGCGCGGGCGCCGTCATCGGAGACGTGACGGTAGCCGGAAAGTTCGTGCGGGAACGAGCCCATGTCACACGAGCCCTGCACATTGTTCTGTCCCCGCAACGGATTCACGCCGACGCCGGGACGGCCGATGTTGCCGGTCGCCATCGCAAGGTTGGCGATCGCCATGACGGCAGTGGTGCCTTGGCTGTGCTCTGTGACGCCCAGGCCATAGTAGATCGCGGCGTTGCCGCCGGTGGCGTAAAGCCTCGCGGCGCCGCGGAGCGCGGCCGCCGGAACGCCAGTGGCTTGCTCGGTCGCTTCGGGGCTGTTCTTGGGTTCGGCGACGAAGGCGGCCCACGCGGCGAAGGCGTCCGCTTCGCAGCGTCCGGCGACGAATTTCTTATCGATCAAGTCTTCGGTGACGATGACATGCGCGAGCGCGGTCAGGACCGCGACGTTCGTGCCGGGCAACAGGGGTAGGTGGAAGGCGGCCTCGACGTGCGGCGTGCGGACAAGGTCGATCCGGCGCGGGTCGATGACGATGAGCTTCGCGCCTTCGCGGAGGCGGCGTTTCATGCGTGAGGCGAAGACGGGGTGACCGTCGGTCGGGTTCGCACCGATGACGACGATGACGTCGGCGTGCTCGACGCTGTCGAAGTCTTGCGTGCCGGCGGAAGTGCCGAACGTGGTCTTCAGGCCGTAGCCGGTGGGCGAGTGGCAAACGCGGGCGCAGGTGTCGACGTTGTTGTTGCCGAACGCGGCACGCACGAGCTTTTGAACCAGGAACGTCTCTTCGTTCGTGCAGCGCGATGAGGTGACGCCACCGACGGCGAGGCGGCCGTGTTTTGCCTGGATGCGTTTGAATTCCGACGCCGTGTAGGCGATGGCCTCTTCCCAGCTGACCTTGCGCCAGGGTTCGTCGATGCGGGCGCGGATCATCGGCTCAAGGATGCGGTCACGGTGGGTGGCATAGCCCCAGGCGAAGCGGCCTTTGACGCAAGAGTGACCGTGGTTCGCTTTGCCGTCCTTGTGCGGCACCATGCGGACCAGTTCCTCGCCGCGCATCTCTGCCTTGAATGCGCAGCCGACGCCGCAATAGGCGCAGGTCGTAACCACGGCATGTTCGGGTACACCGATCTCGATCACCGACTTCTCGCTGAGCGTGGCGGTGGGGCAGGCTTGGACGCAGGCGCCGCAGGAGACGCATTCCGAATTCAGAAACGACTCAGACATGCCGGCGGACACTTTGGAGTCAAACCCGCGGCCTTCGATCGTGAGTGCGAACGTGCCCTGGGTTTCCTCGCAGGCGCGGACGCAGCGCGAGCAGACAATGCACTTCGAAGGATCGAAGCTGAAGTAGGGGTTGGACTCGTCTTTTGCTTGGGCGAGATGATTGTCGCCTGAATAGCCGTAGCGAACGTCGCGCAGCCCCACGGCACCAGCCATGTCCTGCAATTCGCAGTCGCCGTTGGCGGCGCAGGTGAGGCAGTCTAGGGGGTGATCGGAGATGTAGAGTTCCATCACACCGCGGCGCAGATTCTTCAGGAGTGGCGTCTGGGTTTGGACCTTCATGCCTGCGACGACCGGTGTCGTGCAGGAGGCGGGCGTGCCGGTGCGGCCTTCGATCTCGACGAGACAGAGGCGACAGGAACCGAAGGCGTCGAGGCTGTCGGTCGCGCAGAGCTTTGGCACGCCGATGCCGGCCTCGCGTGCGGCGCGCAGGATCGAGGTGCCTTCGGGCACCGTCACGTCCCGGCCGTCGATCGTCAGGCGAACGTGTTGCTCGCTCGGCGATGGTGGCGTGCCTAGATCGTGGTCGGTAACGCGTGCCATTCGCCGAGTCTACTCCGCTGCCGGACGATTTGCGCGGGGCATGAAATCCTCAGGAAAATGGCGCAAAGCGCTCAAAACGGGGTAGGGCGTGAACCCTCCCAATGCGCATAGCGAGCCGAGCTTGAGCGTTCGGCACAGGTCTTCGAGCAGTGCCAGGTTCATGTTCCGCTTCTCGCCGGCGAGGATGCGGTCGATGACTTCGACGCCGCGGGTGGAGCCGATGCGGCAGGGGGTGCACTTGCCGCAGCTTTCGATGGCGCAGAATTCCATGGCGAAGCGGGCTTGGGCCGCCATGTCGACGGTGTCGTCGAAGACGACGATGCCGCCGTGGCCGATCAAGCCGTCGCGTGCGGCGAAGGCTTCGTAGTCGTAGGGCGTGTCGAAAAACGCAGGTGGGAAGTAGGCACCCAGCGGACCGCCGCATTGCACGGCGCGGACCGGGCGCCCGGTGGCCGTGCCGCCGCCGACTTCATCGACGAGGTCGCCGAGCGTGATACCGAACGGCACTTCGAAGAGGCCGGCGCGTTTCACGTTACCGGCAAGTTGGATCGGCATCGTCCCGCGCGACTTGCGGTGGCCGATGGCGGCGTAGGCGTCGGCGCCGTTCGCGAGAATCCACGGCACGGTTGCGAGCGAGAGCACGTTGTTGACCACCGTGGGCTGTCCGAACAGGCCTTCGTGCACGGGCAGCGGCGGTTTGGCGCGGACTTGGCCGCGTTTGCCTTCGAGGCTTTCGAGCAGCGCGGTCTCTTCGCCGCAGACATAAGCGCCGGCGCCTACTCTCAGGTCGAGATCGAATTTTTCGTCGAGCAGGCCGGCGGTGCGGGCGATGTCGATCGCCTTAGCAAAGGTCGCGTTGGCGTGCGGGTATTCAGAGCGGCCGTAGACGTAGCCCTTGCGCGCGCCCATGGCGAAGGCGGCGATGGCCATGCCTTCGATCAAGGCGAACGGGTCGCCTTCCATCAGCATGCGGTCGGCGAAGGTGCCGCTGTCGCCTTCGTCGGCGTTGCAGACGATGTATTTGCGGTCGCCTTTTGCGTCGGCCGCAGATTTCCATTTCACACCGGTTGGAAAGCCGGCGCCGCCGCGGCCGCGCAGGCCGGCCTGGATGACGGTCGAGATCGTGGCCACGGGTCCGAGTGCCTTTGCGCGGCGCCATCCTTCGAAGCCGCTGCTGCTGCGATAGTCGTCGAGCGACAACGGATCGATGACGCCGCAGCGCGCGAAGGTGATGCGCGTTTGGCGTTTGAGCCAGGGGTGCTGATCGACAAGACCGATGGAGTTCGCATGCGGCCGGCCTTCCAACATACCGGCATCGATGAGGGCGGGGATGTCTGCGGCTTGGACCGGTCCGTAACCGACGCGGCCTTGCGGCGTTTGAACTTCGATCAGTGGTTCAAGCCAGTGCATGCCGCGCGAGCCCGTTCGCACGATCTCGATGGCGACGTTTCGCGTTTGAGCAACGCCGCGCAGCGTGCGCGCGACAGCTTCGGCGCCAAGGGCCAAGGCAGCTGCGTCGTTCGGGACGAAGACGCGCGTCATCCGGTGTGTTCCGCGATGGCGATGAGATGTCTGCCTTCCGCGCGGCCGTGGGGTTCGCCGTTGACGAGTGCGGCTGGCGCCACCGAACAGAGGCCGAGACAGTAGACGGCCTCAACGGTGACGGTGCCGTCCGCCGTCGTTTCACCCCAGCCGAGGCGGAAGTGCTTCAGGATCGCGTCGGCCAGCGCGCGGCCGCCCATCGCCTGACACGCTTCGGCGCGGCAGAGTTTGATGACTCGCCGACCCGGCGGGTTGTCGCGGAAGTCGTGATAGAAAGAGACGACGCCATAGACCTCCGCGCGCGTCAGGTTCAGTGCGTCGGCGATGATCGGGATGGCGTCGCGCGGGATGTGGCCCGTTGCCTGCTGCACGGCGTGAAGGATCGGCAGCAGCGGTCCCTCGAGATGCGCGTGGTTCGCCACGATCTCGCGGATCTGGGTTTCGTTCCAATCGGTGGCCGTCACGCCGACTCTCTCCCTGGACTGCGTGGCACGAGGATACCCGATTGCGCGGGTGGATGGGTGAACTCTCCCACGTTGGGAATGTGGCTTGCGCCGTTCTCTTGGCGGGGGTGGTGCGCTGGTCTTCCTTAGCGGTGGTTCGTTCGGTAGGGTTGGCTGGCGTGCGCGCCGGGGTCTGGAGAATGAGCAGGGCTGTTTTTGCACTACTCTTATTGCTTGTTGCGGGCGCGGCGATTTGGCTCTCGCCGTCACTGCGCGCTGCGCCTGAGCCTCGGATTGCGTTGGTGATCGGCAATGCGGACTATGGTTCCGATATCGGCCGGCTGAAGAATCCGGTCAACGATGCGCGGCTGATGGATTCGACGTTGCGCGGCGTCGGATTCCAGGTGGTACGGCTTGAGAATGCGAACCGCAAACAGATGCGTCAGGCGATTGCGGACTTTGGACGCCGGTTGACGCAGGCGGGTCCGACGGCGGTTGGGATGTTCTATTACGCCGGTCATGGGTTTCAGACGAGTGGACGCAATTGGCTTGTGCCCGTCGGCGCCGTCGTCAATTCCGAGGCGGATGCCGAAGACGAAACCGTGCGCGCCGACTATGTGCTGGAGCAGATGGACATCGCGCGCAACCAGTTGAACATCGTGATTTTGGACGCGTGCCGGAACAATCCGTTCGCGCGCAGTTTCCGCAGTTCGCAACGTGGCCTCGCCCCCGTACAGGCGCCGAGCAACAGTGTCGTTGGTTACGCGACCGCACCGGACGACGTAGCCGCGGACGGTGACGACGGCAATAGTCCCTACACAAAGGCGTTGGCCCAGGAGATCGGATCGAGCTCTGATCGGATCGAAATTGTCATGACCAACGTTACGGCGAACGTCAAGCGTGCCACGGCAAATCGGCAATCGCCCTTCGTCAGCTCCTCCTTAGATCGTGAGTTCCGCTTCAATCCGCAAGGTGTTGCGCAAGCGCCGTCAGCGGCGATGCCGCCGCCGCCGACGACACAAACTTCGGGGGCGACTGGCTCGTACAGTGCCACGACTGCCCTTTCGTTCATCCCGCTCGATCATCCCGAGATTTCGCCCACGTCGTTTCCTCTGGCCTACTTCAACCGGCGACTTGAGCCTTTCATTGCCGGCAAGCGCGTGAACGCTCAGCGCATCGTGGTGGCAATTGGTTTTGTCGAGCCCAAGGAACTGCGCCGCTTTGCGTGCAGCACGTGCGTTGTTGGACATGTTGTCGCCCGCTTGCCTTCGATTCCAGCATGCGAAGTCCAATTCGGCGTCCCGCGGACCTACAGTCTTGCTTCGACGGCGGCGAGTGTAATGAAGGCGGTGGATGAGAGCATGCCGGCGATTGCGAACTGGATCGACAAAGTCCTGGATGGAGGAGGTACGAAATGTCCGTGATGTGGCTCAGGGGATTTGTCTGCTTAGCGTCGTTAGCTTTCAGTATCAGTGTTCGAGCCGCGGACGTGTGTGCCGGGGACGGAACGATTTCGGTCTGTGTCAAGTCGGCGGCATTGACGCCGGACCGCGTTGACAATCTCGGTGTTTGGTCGAGAGTCTCGCTGAATCTCGAACTCACGAACAAATCGGAATATCCGATCGATATGATCCTGCTGGCGGACTACAATGCCCTCTCTCTGTCGCCTGAGAGTGCGGAGGCGATCTTCAATGCTTTCCGTCCAGGCGAGAATCTGCGCGTTTCGGGTTTGAAAACTTGCTACATTGAGAGAGCCTGTCGGGAGCCAAAGGATGGCCTGACCACTATCGCTCCGAAGGTCGCCACCCGGATACACATTGACTTCTCGGGTAAGACGTTGAAGGCGGCGCTGCCGCAGCTTCAGCTTGCGACTAAGGCTGGTTTCAACGCAACGCTTTATGTTTGGGAGCGTGGTAAGTCTCGTATCATTCCGATACCAGTTCCGGAGTTTCCGTTTGCCAACGGCCATGTCCGTTGATGGGTTAGCGGGCGAACGTGTGTAAACAGGGTCGGCGCCACAGGGCCCTGAGGAACCCTCCCGCCTTGCGAGTGCGGCGGAAGAATTGCGGTGACAGTGCGCAAATTTGAAGATGTCGAAGCCAATAGAGTGCTGGAGTGGACCCAAGAAGTGAGACACGTAAAATAGGAGACAGTTCTCGGAAGGAGAACTGAATGCCGAAGGGATCTCGGGTATTTACGCCGGAGCAGAAGGTTGCGATCGTCAAGCGCATGCTTGGCGGCGAAGATGTCAGCGCCGTGTCGCGAGAACTGAAGATCCGACGAGCAATCCTCTACCGATGGAAGGATAGCTA
>JAGOBA010000031.1 GCA_017983635.1 Alphaproteobacteria bacterium | reverse complement strand
CCGCATGCGTCTCCGCACAATTTAAGAAAGAGAACTCAAACAACGTCTCAAAATCTGATCAGATGACCAGAGCTCGCTACGCCGCCCTCATCCCCCTTCCCGGTTTATATAATTGTCAAGTTGCAGCGCCTAAGGACCGGTCTCGCGGACGAGGGGTATCCCAGACGAAACGACGCCGCCGGATGCCCTGTGACGGACACCCCGGCGGCGCCGGAGGAGCGGGGGTATAGGGATGTGACTATCAGATGTCAAACAAGAAAATCGGTCACGCGACAGATTTCCACACCGCCGCAATCCGCCTTGGTTTACCGCGTGTTTGCGTTCCGAATTGGCGCGTCGTCAGAACCCACTAAACTAAGCCCATGAAGGCCAAACCAAAGATCGTTCTGGCATTGGGCGGCGGAGTCGCCCGCGGCTGGGCTCATATCGGCGTTTTGAAGACGCTGACCGCCACAGGATACGCGCCCGATGTGATCTGCGGCACATCGATCGGTGCCCTGGTCGGCGGCATCTATCTTGCCGGAAAACTCGACGCGCTCGAAACCTGGGCGCGCGCCCTGACGCAGCGCAAGGTCTTCGGCCTGCTCGACTTCACCTTCGGCGGCTCCGGCCTCTTCGCGGGCGAGAAACTCGCCAAGCTTTTGGAAGAGCAGGTTGGCGATATCTGCATCGAGACGTTGAACCGGCCTTACGTCGCGGTTGCGACCGAACTCGACACCGGCCGCGAAGTTTGGATCCGCGACGGCTCACTGGTTCAGGCGATGCGCGCGTCCTATGCGCTGCCCGGCGTCTTCTCGCCGGTCGAGCGCGACGGCCACTGGCTGTGCGACGGCGCGCTCGTCAATCCCTGCCCAACGTCGGCCGCGCGCTCGTTTGGCGGGCACATCGTTATCGCGGTCAGCCTTCACACCGACATCGTCGGTTCGCCCGACGACAACCTCCCACCGCCGACGGCACCGCTACCTGCTCAAGAGAGCGCGCTGTCCCGTTGGCTTCGCCCGGACCGCATGATCATGGAGCGTATCTTCGCCGATCGGCCCGACGGACCGGCGCTCAGCACCGTGATGGTCGGCGCGTTGAACATTCTGCTTGATCGGGTTACGCGAGCGCGCCTTGCCGGCGACCCGCCCGATGTCCTGATCGCGCCGCACGTCGCCCCGATCGGCTTGATCGAGTTTCACCGCGCGGCCGAAATCATTGAACTGGGTGCGAAGGCTGCGCGCGACGCGCTGCCGACCATCAAGCACGCTGTCGATAGACTCGCGCGCTAACCGGCCTGAGCGATGTAGTCCCGCATGGCGTGGCGTTCCAAATCGCTGTCTTCGATCCGCCGCTTGACCACGTCGCCGATCGAGACGATCCCGATCAAGCGCCCGCCCTCGACGACCGGCACGTGCCGGAAGCGCCCGACGGTCATCGTTTCCATCAGCGATTCCGAGCTGTCCGTCAGCCGACAGGTGGCGACATCGCGCGTCATAACCTCGTCGATCGACCGCGTTAGCGCGCCGTTTCCATTTTGCGCCACCGCGTGAACCAAGTCGCGTTCCGAGACGATCCCGACGACCTCCCCGGCCGCACCGACGACCACCGCGGCACCGATCTTCTTGTGCGATAGCAGGTCGCAAACCTGCTGCACGGTCGCGCTTGGCCGAACGGTCTCAACCCGCGCGCCCTTATGCTTCAGAATTGTGGCAACGGTCATGGCTCTCCTCCTGAAGAAGCGCAGCCAAAGACGCCCGCGTGACGCGCCGGACGACGAACAACGAGCGAGGCCGCTCTTCTGTCGAAGCATCACAATGCGCCCAATCGTCCGCTTCGGCAATGCCCCTGCTTCGCACTGCACAATTGCTCCGTGTACGGATGGAGCCGAAACCTTAACGCCGCTTGCGAACCCGGCGAAACGCCGTGCTATATCTTCGATCAACCACGCCAAACGCTTGTCGAGTAACCGCGAATGACGCTTGCCGCCACCCTCGAAGCCGACCTCCTGCGCCGCATCGAAGGGCGGCGCGAGGAGATGGTCGTGCTCACGCAAGAGCTTGTGAAAATCCCGACGATCAACCCGCCGGGTGACGCCTACCGCCCCTGCGCCGAGTTAGTAGGCAACCGTCTCGCAACGCGTGGATTCAAGGTCAGCTATGTGCGCGCAGAAGGTGCACCGGGCGACAGCAACAAGTACCCACGCACCAACATCATTGCCCGATTCGAAGGCAAACGCCCGGGCCCGTGCGTCCACTTCAATAGCCACATCGACGTGGTGGAAGCCGGCCACGGCTGGACCGTGCCCCCTTTCGAGGGCGTGATCCAAGATGGCAAGATTTTCGGCCGCGGCACCTGCGATATGAAGGGCGGTCTTGCCGCCTCGATCATCGCGGCGGAAGCCCTGGTCGATTCCGGCATCGACTTCCCGGGCGCCATCGAAATCTCCGGCACGGTCGATGAGGAATCCGGCGGGTTCGCCGGCGTTGCCTACCTCGCGGAGCGCGGCTGGTTCTCCAAGCCGCGTGTCGATCATGTGATTATCCCGGAACCACTGAACGTCGACCGCGTCTGCATCGGCCACCGCGGTGTCTGGTGGGCGGAGATCGAAACCAAGGGCCGCATCGCGCACGGCTCCATGCCGTTCCTGGGCGACAGCGCCATCCGCCACATGGGCGCGGTTTTGGACAGCTTTGAACGCGAGTTGCTCCCGGCGCTGGCAGCCAAAACCACCGCCATGCCCGTCGTACCGGACGGCGCGCGCCAGTCGACGCTCAACATCAACTCCATCCACGGCGGTCAGGTCGAACCGGCACAGGGTCGCATGCCCTCCCCCGTCGTCGCCGACTCCTGCCGCATCGTCATCGACCGCCGCTTTATGATCGAGCACGAGATCGACGACGTGAAGGCTGAAGTGAAGGCTACACTCGACCGTCTCACCCACGCGCGCGAGGGCTTTCGATACGAGCTTCGCGACCTCTTCGAAGTCATCCCGAGCATGACTGACCGCAACGCCCCGGTCGCACGCGCGACGGCTGCCGCGATACGCAACGTGCTGCAGCGCGAACCTTCCTTCATCTGCTCGCCCGGCAGCTATGATCAAAAGCACATCGACCGGATCGGCAAGCTGAAAGACTGCGTCGCCTATGGTCCAGGCATTCTCGATCTCGCGCACCAGCCGGACGAATACGTCGTGATCGCAGACCTCGTGCGCTCGTCGCAGGTGATGGCGCTGGCCGCTCTGAGCCTTCTTACCGGCCGCGCATGACATTCGCTCGCACGCTCGCCGTACTGCTTTGCGTCATCGTCACCGCGTGCGGCCAGCCCCGCGCGCCGACGAACGCCGCGCGTATCGGCATCGTACTGGAGCCGCCGAACCTCGATCCAACGGCCGGCGCCGCGGCCGCCATCGACGAGGTCGTCTACGCGAATGTGTTCGAAGGCCTGACCCGGATCGACGAAACTGGTGGGGTACTCCCTGCCCTCGCCGCCACATGGGACATCTCACCCGATCGGCTCACCTACACGTTCCACCTGCGCGCCAAGGCGAAGTTCCACGACGGCAGCACGTTCGACGCCAGCGACGCGAAGTTCTCGCTCGACCGCGCTCGCGGCCCGGACTCGACGAACGCGCAAAAAGGTTTCTTCGAACCGATCGCGTCCGTGACGGTGATCAACCCCGCAACCCTACAAGTCGTCCTCTCCCGCCCAGTCAGCGACTTCCTCTTCGACATGGGTTCAGGCGATGCCGTCATCGTCGCCCCCGAAACGGCGGCAAAGAACGCATCGAAGCCGATCGGCACCGGCCCATTTAGATTCTCGCGCTGGCTGAAGGGCACGCAGATCGAACTCGCGCGCAACGACACCTACTGGGGCACCCCAGCCAAGCTCGACAAGCTGGTCTTCCTAATCATCCCCGATCCTTCCGCCGCCTACGCCGCGCTGTTGGCGGGCGATGTCGACAGCTTCCCGAACTTCCCCGCGCCCGAATTGTTGCCACAGATCGAAGATGACCCGCGCTTCGAAATCGCGATCGGCACGACCGAGGGCGAAACCATCCTCGCGATGAACAACACCAAGCCGCCGCTCGACGACATCCGCATCCGCCGCGCGATCTCGCACGCGATCGACCGCAAGGCGCTGATCGACGGCGTGGGCGAGGGCTACGGCACCTCGATCGGCAGCCACTTCGCTCCGCACAACAAAGCCTACATCGATCTGACCGGCCGTTACCCTTTCGATGTTGCGAAGGCAAAAGCCCTGCTTGCCGAAGCGGGCCGCGCAAGCGACATCACGCTGACGCTGCGCTTGCCGCCCGCACCTTACGCCCGCCGCGGCGGTGAGGTGATCGCCGCCCAACTGAAGGCAATCGGCATCACCGCAAAAATCGAGAACATCGAATGGGCGCAGTGGCTCGATCAAGTGTTCGGCCGGGGCGACTTCGACCTGACGATCGTTTCGCACACCGAACCGAACGACATCGGCATCTACGCGCGCGATGAGTACTACTTCCACTACGCCAAACCTGAGTTCAAAGCGTTGATGAAATCGCTCGACCTTGCCGCAACCGACAACGAGCGCATTCGCATTCTGCAGGATGCGCAACGGATGCTTGCCGATGACGCCGTCAACGGCTTCCTGTTTCAGCTGCCCAAGATCGGCGTCTGGAACAAGCGCCTGATCGGCCAGTGGAAGAACTCGCCGGTCCAAGCGAACGACATGACCGCCGCGCATTGGGAGCGCAAATAGCGCCATGGCCAGCTATCTCGTCCAACGGGTCATCGCCCTCGCCCTCACGCTTCTGGTCGCGACCGTCGTCGTCTTCTGCGTGCTCAACATCGTGCCTGGCGACCCGGCGTCCTACATGATGGGCCTGAACGCCGACCCCGACGCGCTCGCACAGTTGCGCAGCGAACTCGGCCTCGACCAGCCGGCCTGGCAACGCTATGCGACCTGGCTCGGCAATCTCGTCCAAGGCGACCTCGGGACCAGCTACACCTACCGTGTCCCCGTCACCGAGCTGGTCGGCGAGCGCCTGAGCGTGAGCCTGCCGCTCACTCTATTGGCGACCGCCCTCTCGCTCGGGATCGCGCTCCCGCTGGGCATCTTCGCCGCCGCCCGCCGCGGCCGCCTTGCCGACACGGCCGTCGTGGGTGCCACCCAACTCGGTATCGCCATACCGAATTTCTGGTTCGCGATCCTGCTCGTCTTCTTCTTCGCGACCACGTTGCATTGGTTCTCCGCCGGCGGCTTCCCCGGTTGGGATGAGGGCGTCGGCCCCGCGCTACAAGCCTTGATCCTCCCTGCGATCGCGCTCGCTTTGCCCCAGGCCGCCATCCTCACCCGCGTCACCCGCTCGTCCCTGCTCGAAACGCTGAGCGAAGACTTTATCCGCACCGCGCGCGCCAAGGGCCTCAGCGAAGGCCAAGCGCTCCGGCGCCACGCACTTCGCAACGCGTTGATCCCGGTCCTCACGATTCTGGGGTTGCAGTTCACGTTCTTGCTTGCCGGCGGCATCATCGTCGAGAACGTGTTTTACCTGCCCGGCCTTGGCCGCCTCGTACTGCAAGCAATCACCCAGCGCGACCTGATCGTCGTTCAAGGTGTCGTCATCGTGCTGGTCGCAGCCGCCGTCGCGATCACCTTCCTGGTCGAAGTCGCGTACATGATCGCGGACCCGCGTGTGCGGACGTCGCGCCCATGAAGACCTCCGCGCTCTCTCTCAGCCTTCTCGTCGGCGTCGCGCTCACCGTCCTTATCGCCGCGGCGGCAGCCCTGTCGTTCGTGTGGACGCCTTACGACCCCACACTCATCATCGTGGAGCAACGCCTGCTCTCCCCCTCCGCCATCCACTGGTTCGGCACCGACCACTTTGGCCGCGATGTCTTCTCGATGATCCTGCAAGGCGCGCGGAACTCTATTGCAGTCGCCATCGTCGCCGTCGCCGTCGGTATGCTGATCGGCGTGCCGCTGGGCCTCTGGAGCGCCGCACACGGCGGCTGGCTCGACGAAGTCATCATGCGCGCCAACGACCTCGTCTTCGCGTTTCCAGCCCTGCTGCTCGCGATCCTCATTACCGCGGTCGCCGGTCCAAGCGCGCTCAACGCCATCCTGGCCATCGGCATCTTCAACATTCCGGTGTTCGCGCGCCTCACCCGGGGCTCATCGCTCTCGCTGTGGAGCCGCGACTTCGTGCTCGCCGCGCGCATCGCCGGCAAAGGCTCATTCGCGATCTCGCGCGAGCACATCCTGCCCAACATCGCGAACCTGCTGATCGTTCAAGGCACGATACAATTCGCCCTCGGCATTCTGGCTGAAGCAGCGCTCTCTTACATAGGGCTCGGCACACAGCCGCCGGACCCCAGCTGGGGCCGCATGCTGGCGGAGTCGCAGACCTACTACGCCCTCGCGCCGTGGCTAGCTTTGTTTCCCGGCATGGCCATCGTCATCACGGTGCTCGGCCTGAACTTGCTCGGCGACGGTCTGCGCGACTTGCTCGATCCCAAGTCCCGAGTCGAGCGCTGACCGATGCCATTGCTCGACATCCAAGGCCTAAACGTCTCCATCGGCGCCACGCAGATCCTGAGATCTGTATCGCTCAGCGTCGCCCCCGGTGAGATCCTTGGCATTGTGGGCGAGTCCGGCTCCGGCAAATCGATGACCTTACTCTCAGCGATGCGCCTGCTGCCGAACAGCACGCGCATGACCGGTCGCGTCTCACTTGATGGCGAAGACCTCACCGCGAAATCCGAACGCGAGATGTGCGCGGTGCGCGGCAAACGTATCGGCATGATCTTTCAAGAGCCGATGAGCGCGCTGAACCCCGTGCAAACAATCGGCGCCCAAGTCGCGGAGATGTTCACGCTCCATCGCGCCGCGCGCGCCGACGAAGCCATGAACGCTGCCGAGGAACAACTGACAAAGGTCGGTTTGGACGCTGGCCGCGTTCCCCTTGACCGCTACCCGCACCAACTCTCGGGCGGCCAGCGTCAGCGCGTTGTCGTCGCGATGGCAACGGCACTGGCGCCGAAGCTCGTCCTCGCCGACGAGCCCACCACCGCGCTCGACGTCACGACACAAGCTGGCATCCTCGACCTGCTGAAAGCACTCGCACGGCGGGAAGGTGCCGGCCTCGTCTTCGTCACCCACGACCTCGCCGTGATCGCGGGCCTCGCCGACCGGATCGCGATCATGAAAGATGGCGAGATCGTCGAAGAAGGCGCGGCCCCCGCCATCTTCCGTACGATGCAGCATCCCTACTCCAAGGCCCTGCGCGGCGATACCTATACAACGTTCACAGGCATGGACAAGATGTTCAGAACGCCCATTAGCAAGGCCAACGTAACTGGTATTGAAGTCACAGGGTTTGACACCGCAGCGATCTTATCGGCATGTAGAGCCTTGCGCTCACAGTATCCCAGCGAGCATATCTTGCCTATCGCCCTTGTGCCTTACAGCAAGCACACCGCAGAGGATATGACGACTGACTATTTCAAAGCAAAACATACATTTCTACAAGCAGGATTTGCCAGTCAGTTCATAGACCGCATAAAAACTATGGGCGACAAGACTGCGCTGAAGTGGTCAATCTCAAATATCGGACTCGCAACCTTTGCA
>JAGOBA010000015.1 GCA_017983635.1 Alphaproteobacteria bacterium | reverse complement strand
CGCTCTGGGAGATGGTATCCAGCAAATTCTTTGACTGCACTGCCGCGCAGAAGTCCGAAATCGACTGACATCTTGAGCAAAGCCGCGGCAACGCGATTCAGCGTCGTCTCGCTCCACACGTGTTCGATCTTTCCGCCCCTGAGCGCAACACTCCGGATATGTGCATAAAGATCTTCGGGCCGAACACGGTAGGCACCCGACGTGAAAGCCGGAAACAGCCAGTTCACGAGAAAATCGCGAAACAAAAATTCGTCGCGAGTCATGTGCCAGAGCAGGATTGGTTTCCATTCTTCAATGGGACAGCCACTTTTAGCCAGCAAGACAAGCGCCCGATCGCGGTCACTTGGATCAAAGCGTCTATTCAAGACGAAGATGAAATCTCGCAAGCGGGCAGCAGTCCGGACGCCAATGAAGTTTTCGCTTCTAAGGCGTTCGAGATTCTCCTTCTTTGAAGAACCAAAATCCCACTCGGCGAAGACAGCATACGTTTCATCTATCATCGCCCCCTTGATGAGGGTGAACGACGAGGCTACGTTTGATCGGTCCGGCCCCTTCATGCGTTGTCCAAGCGGGCATAGGGAACCGCCAGTGCGCCTGGCGCGCCACGAGCGAAGCCAAGCGCAAGGGACGCAACTTCCCGATTTGTGGCGGTGAACGGAGCAGGTAAGGGCACGGCACGTCCTTCAGCGGATCGACGCAACCGTGAGAACAGCTCGGCATCTTCGTCAGTGATCAGATTGAAAGTTTGAAGCACCGACTTCAGTTCGATCTCTCTCAATGCCTCAAGTTCCAGGAAAAACGAATTCCACTGATCCGCCTGATCGAGCCAACGCTCCCAATGCGCCTCGAATTCCTCTTCCACGGCTTCAGGAAGCTGCCAGAGGGTGACACTTTGGGGTGGATCGAAGACTTCACGACAGCGGAAGCCTGCGACCGCGAATACGGACCGAGCCTGGGCAAAATAATGTGTCCGGGGGAACCCTCTTCGGACGGCTGCTGATCCCAGCCGACCGAGCTGTCCACGCGTGTTCCACCACTTGGCGAGATCCATCTCGCCTACCCGGGCAACGACCAGACGCAACTTCAGCAGACGATCAAAGTCGATCTTGGCAGCCGTCACAGACTGAGCTCCCCGATCGGACATGCAACACAGGGCGGGCCAAAATTGGCACGTAGCCGATTGAATAGGTTCACGCAGCGATGGGCGGCCATCTCAGCGCGCTCCCTCGTCTCGGGCATTTGCCTTCTGTTGCTCGATCCAATGATCAATATCGACACGCTGAAACCGCCACTGTCCTCCCACCTTGAAAGCGGGCAGCAGGTTCTTCTGCGCCATGGTGTAGACAGTCTTTTCGGCGACCTTGAGCAATTGGGCCACCTCCGGCAGCGTTAGAATCTCGTCCGGCATAGACCGGGCTCCCTTCAGGGGAAAGAATAGCAAAAATTGCCAGAGCTTGCCGAGAAACGCCAGAGAAATTAGCGGAGCCCATTCGGCATTGTCTTCAGCCCCGATTCGAGGCGACTTAGGATCGATTCCCCCGAAGCACTATACCGATAGTAAATCGAGCATATCGATAGGATCCGTGAGTCGTCCGATTCGCACTCCAGAATATCCAGCTTCCCTACGACCTCGGTTTTTCTATTCCTTTGGCATGTCGCGCCGGTTCATTGTCCGAAAGAGACTGGACGGAGGAGCGACATCATGGCCCCGAGATTGTCATTCAGAAGGGAAAATTACTCTTCGAAGGCTGACGGGCCGGGCGCGATGCCGAGCCCCCAGGAACCCGAAAACGTCACGATGCCGCGTCCAGTGACGCCCCGAAGCGCTCTACCCTTCAGACGCACCATAAGGCGCCCTGAACTCCGCCAAATCGTTCCGGTGGCCGACACGACGATTTACGAAATGGAGCAGCGCGGAGAGTTCCCACGCCGCTTCCATCTGACGCCGCGTTGCGTTGTTTGGGACCTGGCCGAAGTGGAGGCATGGATCGAAGAACGCCGCCGGGCATCCGACACCTCGCAAATCCGACGCGCGCCATACCCAGACGTCCGGCAACGCAAAACCCGCCCCGTTAGACAGTAGGTTCGGCAACCATCAACTCCATCGACGGCGGGTAAAGTGTCGGGACGTGCTTGCGCGCATCGACCCAGGCGTCGACCATATCGGCCCACTCTTGCATCATGTGGCGTCGCTGATGCTCATACTCAGCCTTGTTGTAAATGCCACGCGACGATCGGCCATCCTCATGAGCGAGGCACTTCTCGATCCAGTCGCTGTTGAAGCCAAGCTCGTTGAGGAGCGTGGAGCCGGTGCGACGAAGGTCGTGGACCGTGAAAGGTTCCAACGGCAGCCCCTCCTTCTTCGCCCGATCGACCACAGCATACGTGATCCGGTTGAAGGTCGCCCGCGACATCGGTGCGTCGGCGTCATATCGGGAAGGCAGCAGATAGCGTGAGTTACCCGCACAGGTTTTCAGTGCGATCAAAATGTCGAGTACCTGCTGCGAGAGATAGACGTTGTGCGGCTTAGACCGTTTCATCCGCTCCTTCGGAATCGACCAGACCGCATTTTCGAAGTCGACCTCATCCCAAGTGGCATCTTGCAACTCACTCTTTCGAACCATCGTCAACAGAAAGAGCTTCATTCCGAGCCGGATTGTTGGCAACGTCGCAACGTGATCGATCTGCTTAAGCATTATCCGGATCTCGCTGGGCGACAGAGACCGGTCCTTGGGCACGAACGTCGCGATCGACGCCGGTCCAACCTCGCTGGCAGGGTTCGGCACTTTCTCGCCGTGAAGGATTGCGAAGCCGTAGACGAGCTTGATGATGTCGCGAACGTGGACTGCGGTCGCAGGTGCACCACGATCTTTCACCTTTGCGCACAACACCCGCACATCACCTGACGCAATTTCGGTCAGAAGCCGGTTTCGGAACGTCGGCAGTATGTCGCGCTCAAAGATGGCCCGCCGCATCGCACGCGTGCTGTCTGCCATCCTGGCCTCCTTCAGCCACCGTTCGCCAAATTCGCCGAAGCTCTTTGCCTCTTTGATACGGCGCTTCTCACGCTGTTTCTCCTGCGCGGGAGACCGGCCCTCTGCGATCGCCCGTCTCGCGTCCAGACACTTCTCCCGGGCGCGCGCAAGCGACAGCCCCGACGGTCCATATCGCCCGATAGTCAATGTCTCGCGGCGGCCATTGAGGCGGTAGTCGTAACGGAAAGTCACAGTACCCGAAGTCGCGACGACGACATACATACCGTCACGGTCAGCCACCTTGTATGGATTATCCTGTTCTTTCAGGTTCTTAAGAGCTGTGTCTGTGAGCATAGCCTGTCTCCAACCGGTCCCAAAACCGTCGGATCAGTTCAAAAATACCGTCAGGCCAAAACGAGGCCGATGGAACCGGCATTTATCACGCGTTATCCGACACTTAGCTCCAAAAAAATACCGTCATGGAGCGTTGATCGCCTGACGGTATCTCCAGATTGAGGTTGAGGCAAGAGAGTTCGATACCGTCAGGATTACCGTCAGATCGAGGCGCTTGCCACTGATAGATTGCGATAGTAGTCGAGACAAATTATTATTTATATCAACGACTTACTGCTAGTTTCCGATAGTTCGCGAAACGTCCGGAAACACATCGTTTCATTCCCACTCAATCGTCCCCGGCGGCTTGCTCGTCACGTCGTACACCACCCGGTTGATCCCCTTCACCTCGTTGATGATCCGCGTGGCCACCTTACTCAGGAACGCGTGTTCGAACGGGTAGCTGTCGGCCGTCATGCCGTCCGTGCTCGTCACTGCGCGGAGCGCACAGACGTAGTCGTATGTCCGCCCGTCGCCCATCACGCCGACGGTGCGCACGGGCAGCAGCACGGCGAACGCCTGCCAGATCTTGTCGTAGAGGCCGGCCTTGCGGATCTCGTCGAGATAGACGACGTCCGCCTTGCGCAGAATGTCCAGCTTCTCGCGGGTGATCTCGCCCGGAATGCGGATCGCAAGGCCCGGGCCCGGAAACGGATGGCGCCCCACGAACGACGCGGGCAGGCCAAGCTCGCGGCCGAGCGCGCGCACTTCGTCCTTGAAGAGCTCGCGCAGCGGCTCGACCAGCTTCAGCTTCATCCGCTCCGGCAGGCCGCCGACATTGTGGTGCGACTTGATCGTGGCGCTGGGGCCGCCGGTGAACGACACGCTTTCGATCACGTCGGGATAGAGCGTGCCTTGCGCCAGGAACTCGACGTTGCCGATCTTCTTCGCCTCGGCGTCGAACACCTCGATGAAGGCGGCGCCGATGCGCTTGCGCTTCGTCTCCGGGTCGCTCACGCCGGCCAGCCGGTCGAGGAACAGGTCCTGCGCCTGCACGTGCACGAGCGGAATGTTGTAGTGCTCGCGGAACAGCGTCACGACCTCGTCGGCCTCGCCGTGCCGCATCATGCCGGTGTCCACAAAGATGCAGGTCAGCTGCTCGCCGATCGCCTCGTGGATCAAGACGGCCGCAACAGATGAATCCACCCCGCCCGACAGCCCGCACACGACGCGGCCCTTGCCCACCTGCGCGCGGATGCGCTCGATCTGCGTGCGGCGGAACGATTGCATCGTCCAGTCCGGCTTCACGCCGGCGATCCCTTGCGTAAAATTCTTGAGCAGCGCCCCGCCGCGCGGCGTGTGCGCGACCTCCGGGTGGAACTGCACGCCGTAGAATTTGCGCGCTTCGTCAGCGATGGCGGCGAACGGCGCGTTGCCGGAAATCGCGATCACCTTGAACCCGGGCGGTAGCGCGGTGACGCGGTCGCCGTGGCTCATCCACACGTCGTCCTTTGCCCCATTCGGCCACACGCCCTCGAAGAACGGCGAGATGTCGGTGACCTCCAGCGTCGCGCGCCCGAACTCACGGTGATGCCCCGCCTCAACCTTGCCGCCCAGCTGCGCACAGAGCAGCTGCTCGCCATAGCAAATGCCGAGCACCGGCACCTTCGCGTCGAACACCTGTTGCGGCGCGCGGGGGGAACCGTCTTCGGTCGTACTCGCCGGCGAGCCCGAGAGAATGATCGCCGCCGCCTTGTTCTTCGTGAGCCACGTTTCCGCCGACTGAAACGGCACGATCTCGCAATACGTCCCCTGCTCCCGAAGCCGCCGCGCAATCAGCTGCGTCACCTGAGAGCCGAAATCGATAATCAAAACGGTTTGTGTCATAGGACCCATAACTGCGAAAGCGCCCAACCACTCCCCTCGCACTCCGCCAGGAGGGAGAGGGGTGAAGCCGAAAGAACTAGAGACACCACCTAGCCCGGTAAAGGTGACAAACGATGTCCTCCCCAGGCGCACTACAACCTGCGGGAGACCACACGAACGGCGCAATTCTGCCGCAGTTGGCCGCTTGTCTGGGGCTCCGCTAAGGTGTCCCGCTCCGGGGCCCGCGGGGAGGAACAAAGTCATGCTTCGTCGTGCATTTGCCGTCGTCACCGTCGCCCTGGCCGCGCTCGCGCTTGCTGGCTGTTTCGTCGTCGCCAAGAACGTGCCGGCCGGTTCCGGCCCGGTCGACGATCAACGCCTCGTCGGCACCTGGCGCGGCATCGAGGGCGAGAACGAACAAGGCGACGCGTTCCTGCACTTCCAAGCCGGCGAGCAGGGAAAGCCACTGCGCCTCGTTTGGGTGGAAAACAACAAATATCACCTCTACGACGTCATCAGCCGCCGCATCGGCAACAAGAACGTGTTCGCCGCCCGCATGACCGGCCCCGCCGAGGCGTTGAAGGAAAAGGACGCCACCACGCACTTCTTCATCGGCTTCTACGATTTCAAATCGCCGTCGGAGCTGGAGTTCTCGCCGCTCGACAGCCAAAAGATTGGCCGCCTGATCGAGCAGCGCAAGCTGAAGGGCGAGCGCCCCCCCGGCCAATACAGCATGGCCACATTGACCGGCTCACCCGACGAACTCGCACGCTTCCTCGCCTCGCCGGACGCCGCAGCCGCTACCATCGAAGAGCCCGCCCGGCTCCGCCGCCTCACAGCCCCCAAGTAACAGTTCCAGGAGTTCGTTCATGAGCGACCAATCCGCCGCGCCGCCGCCTTCAGGTTTGACGATCGGTGGCTTGGTCCGCCTCATCGGTATCGCACTCGCGGCCGCGGGCCTTGTCGCCCTGCTCTTCTGGGCGATGCGCAACAAGACCGGCGGGCATGAGACGGGCGCTCAGCGCGCGCAAACGCATACGGTCAGCGGCGCCCCCGTCGTCCCCGAACTGCGCCGCGTCATGCTCTCGACCGGCGGCGTCGGCTACTTCGAATACGAAGCGAAGGTCACCGGCACGACCGAGCTGCAAATGCCTGTGCGCATGGACCAAGTCGACGACGTGCTGAAAAGCATCGTGGTGTTCGACGACAAGGGCAACACCGGTTTCGTGCAACTGCCCTCGCGCGCGCCGCTCAGCGATATCTTCCGCGGGCTGCCTTTCGGTCCGGACGCGCTCGACTCCAACGCCGCCCTGATCGAAGCGCTGAAAGGCGCCGAAGTCTCCGTCCGCGCCGACGGCACGATCAGCGGCCGCATCGTCAGCGTCGTCAAGGAAGACGTGAAAGTCCCCGACAGCGACGCCGTCGTCACCCGCCACCGCGTCGGCGTGATGACGTCAAGCGGCCTGAAGCAATTCGTGCTGGAAGAGGCGGTCTCCGTCGACTTTACCGATCCCGTTCTCGAGCGCCAGATCGAACAAGCGCTCGCCTCCGTCGCCGAACATCGCGAAGGCCAAGGCCGCACGCTGAAAATCCGCGCCGTCGGTGAAGGCCCGCGCACGGTGACGGTTGCCTATGTCGTCGAAGCGCCGCTCTGGAAATCGTCCTACCGCACAACGACGTTGGGCAACGGCAAAGCGCGCCTACAAGGCTGGGCGATTCTGGAAAACGTGACCGGCAACGATTGGGTCGACGTCGACCTCACCGTCGCCACCGGCAACCCCGTGACCTTTCGCCAAGCTTTGTACTCGACCTACTACGTCGACCGCCCCGAAGTTCCCGTCGAAGTCCTCGGCCGCATCCTGCCCAAGCCCGACGACGGCGCCGTCGTCGTCACCGGATCGCGCAAAGCCGCGGCGAGCATGGCGCCACCACCGCCGCCGCCTCCGCCGGCCATGGTTGCGCCGTCCCCAGGCGGATTCGCCGACCGCGACGAACGCGGCCCCGGCGGGCAACCCGCCAAGCCGATCGCCGCTGAGTCGAAAGAAACAGCAACTCAAGTCACCTTCCACATGGACTTCACCGTCACCGTCATGAACGGTCAATCGCTGGCCGTGCCGATCGTCGATAAAGAGGTCCCGGGCGAACTTGTCTCGCTCTATCAACCTGAAACGCACGCGCGCCATCCGCTGGCAGCCCTCAAGATCACGAACGCGACGGAGAACAGCCTGCCGCCCGGCGTGCTCACTCTCTACGAAAAGGGCAAGGACACGACCGACTATGTCGGCGACGCACAGATGGCAACGCTGCCGATCGCCGAGGCCCGCATGCTCGGCTTCGCGCTCGACCAGAAAGTCATCGTCGACCGCGAAGACAAGGCCGAACAACGCATCTCGAAAGCAACGCTCGCCAACGGAATCTTCAAAGCCTCGATCGTCGATCAACGCACGACCGTCTACACGATCAAAGGCGCCGCCAAGGAAGACCGCCGCGTCGTCGTCGAACACCCGCGCTCGGCCGGCTGGGAGCTCATGACCCCCGACCCGAAGACCGCCGAGATGACCGACAGCGCCTTCCGCATCCCCTTCGACGTGAAGGCGGGCTCCACGATCAAGGAAACCGTCACCACCCAATGGCCGCGCGAGGAAGAACAACAACTCGTCGACCTTGGCCTCGATGTGGTGCTGGCCTACGCGTCGAACGACAACTTAAGCCCCGCGCAACGCGCCGCCTTCAACCGCATGGCCGAGATGAAACGCAAGGTCGAGGAAATCGACCGCCAGATCGAAGTCGAAGGCCAAGCCCGCGACCGCGTCTTCGAGGAACAACAACGCATCCGCGAAAACATCAAAGCCGTCCCCGCCGGCAGCGACATCCAGAACCGCTACCTGCGTTCCATGAGCCAACTCGAAGACCAAGCCGAAACCCACAAACGCGCCATCGACCGCCTCCAACAACAACGCGCCAACGAACAGCAAAGGCTGGTGGACTACGTCACGGGGTTGCAGCTTTAACGGAGAACCGTCACAAACACGCGCTAAGACCGACGCTCCACTTCAGGGGAACTTTCGATGCGCGTGTTTGCACTTCTCGTCGCCGGCGGCCTCGCCACATCTCTGACCGCAACTGCCGCCGACGGCCCGCTCAAACAAGCAAACGACCCCTACTACCAGTCCGCCGAAGCCCAACTGCGCGCCACCCTCGCGCGCACCCCGAACACCCGCCGCGCCAAGAACATCATCCTCTTCGTCGGCGACGGCATGGGCATCACCACCGTCACCGCCGCGCGCATCTATCAGGGCCAAAAGGCAGGCCGCGACGGTGTCTCGAACAAGCTGACGTTCGAGCAGCTGCCCTACGCCGCCTTCTCGCGCACCTATTCGCACGACTCGCAAGTGACCGACTCCGCGCCATCCGCCAGCGCGATGACGACGGGCGTGAAGTCGCAGAATGGCGCGATCAACGTCTCCTCCGTGGTCGCCGAGAATGACTGCGCGGCGGGCCTCGCAAACCCGACGACGACGATTGCCGAACTGGCCGAGATCGCCGGCATGTCGACGGGCGCGGTCACGACGACGCGCGTCACCCACGCGACGCCCGCTGCTACATATGCCCATTCTGCCGGCCGCGACTGGGAAGACGATTCCGATATGAAACCCGAACACATCGCAGCTGGTTGTGTCGACATCGCGCGGCAGCTGATTGACATGCGCCCCGGTGACGGCCTCGACGTTGTCATGGGCGGTGGGCGCAATCTCTTTCGCCCGAACACCGTTGCAGACCCCGAATACCCGGAACAGAAGGGCACGCGAAAGGACGGCCGCGATCTGATCGAGGCGTGGTTGCGCCGCTACCGCGGCAATGCAACTTACATCTGGAACCGCGAAGGATTTGACGCGCTCGACCCGACGCGCACGAAGCGTGTGCTCGCGCTGTTCGAGCCTGAGAACATGGCCTTCGAGCTCGACCGCCCGAAAGACCGGGCCGGCGAACCTTCACTTGCCGAGATGACCGCTAAGGCGATCGCAATTTTGCGGCGCAATCCGAAGGGCTATTTCTTGCTCGTCGAAGGTGGCCGCATCGACCACGCCCATCATGGCTCGAACGCCGCGCGCGCGCTCGAAGACGCCGTTGCGTTCGACGCGGCTGTGCGGGTCGCCCTCGACAGGGTTGACTTGCGCGATACGCTCATGATTGTCACCGCCGACCACAGTCACGTGTTCACGATGGCGGGATATCCGTCGCGCAAGAATCCGATCCTTGGCTTGGTCGACGGTCCCGACGATAAGCCCGTGCTCGCCCTCGACCAGAAACCGTACACGACGCTTGGCTACGCGAACGGTCCGGGCGCTGCCGAGAAAGGTGAGCTCCGCGAAGATCCCTCGACCGTCGACACCACCGCACCCGACTACCGTCAACAATCGGCCGTGCCGTTGCGGTGGGAAACCCACGGCGGCGAAGACGTCCCCATCTACGCCTCCGGCCCCTGGGCCCACCTCTTCCAAGGCGCCGTCGATCAGCAGTACATTTTCCACGTCATGAACTTCGCCGGCCGCATCAAAGACCGCGCCGAAGCCGCCACCCGCCAGCAACGCAAACGGCGCCGCTAGGAACAAAAATGTCGAACCAACTCAAACTCTACCATTGCAAAGGCGCCCGTTCACTCCGTCCGCTTTGGATGCTCGAAGAGCTTGGCCTCGACTACGAGCTGACGAACCTGCCGTTCCCGCCGCGCGTGTTTCAGAAGGACTACCTCGCGATCAATCCGCTGGGCACCATCCCTTGCTTCTTCGACGGCGATCTGCGCATGACGGAGTCGCCTGCGATCTGCCACTACCTCGGTGAGAAATACGCGGCGAGCCAAGGCAAGCCCGATCTGCACGTGCGCGCCGACGAACCCGACTACGGCCGCTACCTGAACTGGCTCTATTTCAGTGACGCCACGCTGACGTTCCCCCAGACGATCGTGCTGCGCTACACGCGCCTCGAACCCGAAGAACGCCGCATCCCGCAAGCCGCCGCCGACTACCGCGCCTGGTTCTACGGCCGCCTGCGCATCGTCGACGCGACGGTGAAGGAACAGAAATACCTCGTCGCGAACCGCTTCACCGCCGCCGACATTGCCGTCGGCTACGCGCTCTATCTCGCCGCGAGCGTCGGCATCGACCAGGACTTCTCCCCTCACGTCCGTGCCTACCGTGACCGCCTGACGGCGCGCGAGGCGTTCAAACGCGCGGACGCGCGCTGATCAGCCCAACGCGTTCTTCAAATCCGCGATCAGATCATCCGGATGCTCGACCCCGATCGAGATCCGGATAAGGCCATCGGGAATGCCAAGCCGCTCGCGATCCGCCGCGCTGAAACTCGAATGCATCGTCGTCGCCGGATGACAGGCGAGGCTCTCCGTGCCCCCCAGGCTGACCGCCAGCTTCACGATCTGCAAACTGTCGAGCACGTGGAAAGCCGCGTCCTTGCCGCCTTTGACGACAAAGCTGAACGTCGAGCCGGCGCCCGTGCACTGCCGCTCGTAGATCTGCCGCTGCAAGTCGGTCTTCGGCAGCAAGCTCGGGAAATTCACCGCCTCGACCTTCGGATGCGCCTTCAAGAACTCGGCGACCGCGCGCGCATTGTCCGCCGCCTTGTTCATGCGCAGCGCCACCGTCTCAAGCGAGCGCGTCACCATCCAGCAGGAGTTCGGGTCGAGGTGGCACCCAAGCCAGCCGCGCAAAGTACGCAACGGCGCGAGCAACGCATCGCTTCCAGTCACCGCGCCGGCGACCAGATCGCTATGACCCGCCACATACTTCGTCAGCGAATACATGTTGATGTCGGCGCCATGCTTGAGCGGATTCTGGAAGATCGGTCCAAGCAACGTATTGTCGACCGCCAGGATCGGTTTCTTGCCCGACTTCTCGCCGATCTCCTTTGCAACCTGCGCCAGCGCCGCGATATCGCACAACAGACTGGACGGGTTGGCGGGTGTTTCGGCCAAGATCATCTTGATACGCGCCGGATCGGTCTTGGCGAGCGAGGCGCGGATCGTCTCGATGCGCGTTGCATCTTCGATCGCCACCCACGTCACCCCGAACTCCGCCAAGAACCGCTCGATCACCGACGCCGTCGCGCCGTAGAGCGGCTTCGTGAAGGCAACGCAGTCGCCCGGTCGCAAAAACCCCATCAACGTCGTCGTGATCGCCGCCATACCCGACGAAAACACGAGCGAGTCTTCCGCATCGTCGATCAACGCCAACCGATCCTCAAGCATCTCAAGGTTCGGATTGTTGTAACGCGAATAGACAAGCCCGCCCGACTGCCCCTCCGGCGCCGGCCGTCGATTGCCGATCACGTCGAACAGAATCTTGCCCTCTTCCGCGTTGCGGAACACGAACGTCGAGGTCAAGAAGATCGGCGGCTTAATCGCCCCTTCGGACAACATCGGATCGTAGCCGTACGAGAGCATCTGCGTCTCCGTATGCAACGGCCGTCCGGCAATGGTGCGTTTGTGATAGCGAGTGGTTTTCATGGGCGCGTTTCCTGATCTTCAGCGCCCGAGTCGCCGGACGCCATTTGCGGCAGAGATTAGCTGCCTGCAGGTACGGATGCGCTTTCAATTTCGTTCGGTTTCCCGCAATCTTTGGTACGACTGAAGCGGTCGGCCATTCGGGAAGACGCCTCTGTTCCCCCATGTGTCATGGTCCGCGAAGGCGGACCATGACACAAAGTGGGACTTCTAACTCTTCTCCCAGATCGACTGAAACCCATCCGCCGCCCCCAGCACCTGCGCCGGGCTCTTCTTGTCGATGTGTCCGATCAGCCCGCGATAGACGCCGTAGCCGATCAACTCCTGCAGCCGCGGCGAGAACGTCTTCACCAACGATGGCTTCAGCCCCAGTTGCTGGTTCTCCTGCTGCCGGATGAACCCGGCGCAATAGTTCATTGCGATCCCCATGCGCCGTTTGTCGGTCTGGTTCGCCCCGCCGCCATGCCAAAGCGCACCATCCCAAATCAGCACGCTGCCTTGTCTCATCTCGGCCGGAATCGTGTCGTACGTGCCGCCGTAAACCGGATTGTCCTTCACGTGGCTCCCCGGCACCAATCGCGTCGCGCCGTTCGCATCCGTGAAGTCCGTCAGCGCCCACATCGAATTGCACACGACCGGAATGTGCGGCTTCGCCAGCGGCATCACCATATCGTCGGCGTGGATCGGCTGCGCAATCTCGCCCGCATCGATCGCAATCGACGACAGCGACGAGACCAAGCATCCCGGATCGAGAATCTCCTCCACGATCGGCAGAACCGACGCATGCACCGGCACGCTCGTAAACGGCGCACCGAAGGCCAGCAGGTTGTAGATGCGGACCGTCTTGTGTCCCTCAAACCCGTTCATCGCCGGCTTCGCGTCAAGCTCGCGCTCAAGGCGCTGCAGCGCAGCATTCAGCTCGCCGATCAGGCCGGGCTCGATCGCATTCTCCACAATCGTGTATCCGTCCCGGCGAATTCGCGCGACATGCGCTGCCTTGTCCATTCAAAACTCCTGGCCAATAGCGTTCGCCGAAGTCTAGCCTAACGGACCGCCATGAGGGAGATCAGAATGTTGCGCTGGCTTGGATACATATTCCTAACGCTCGTCGTCCTGGCTGCGGGGGCCTATTACTGGCTCATCGTGGAAAATCACTTGCCGTCGAACGGCAGCTACGCGATCGATATGGCGGAAGTCCGCCGCCTCGCGGATTCGCTCCCCGGCGACAAGCCAACCGAAGTCCGCGTGGAGACCGTTGCCTCCGTCGACTTTCCGAAGGCCGCAATCATGACCGGCGACACCTGGGATCAGGACTCCATGCCGATGTCGTCCTACCAGCTCGTCTACGCCGACCGCACCGTGATCATCGACACCGGGGTCCCGAAATCGCCCGACAACGACCAACTCAAAATGTTCGACGCCGACGCCTACGGGCGCATCACTGCGGCGTTGAACGCGACCTCGCTGATCGTAATCACCCACGAACACTTCGACCACATCGGCGGCTTGATCGGCCAGCCGAACTTGAAGCAGCTGCTCGGCGTTACCAAACTGACCAAAGAACAAATTGCCGAGGAGCGCTACATGCAGCCGCTGAAGTGGCCCGCCGGCGCACTCGATGACTACCAGCCCTTCGAGTACGATCATTACGCCGCGGTCGCCCCTGGGGTTGTGCTGATCAAGGCGCCGGGCCACACGCCCGGGAGCCAACTCGTCTACGTCAAGCGCGCCGACGGCGCCGAAATGCTGTTTCTCGGCGACGTCGCCTGGAAGCGCCGCAACGTCGAACAAGTCCGCCAACGCGCGCGCCTTGTCACCTGGTGGTTCCTGAACGAAGACCGCGACCAAGTGATGTTGGAACTTGCCGAGTTCAAACGCCTGACCCAAGCCGAACCGCAAGTCGAATTGATGCCCGGCCACGACCAAGACGCACTCGACCACTTCCTGAGCGCAGGCCTCCTCGTCAAGGGCTTCAAGTGACGATCCGCCTCCTGGCCGCAGCCGACATTCCGGCTGCGGCTCGGCTTCTGACTGCGCTCGACAAGACCCTGACGCCGGCAACCCTGGGCGACCGCCTGGCCAAGCTCGCAGGCAATGAAGCTCATCGCGTATGGGTATTCGAGGAGGGGGGTGCGGTCGTGGGTGTCGCCCACGCGTTCATTCGCCCCGCCCTAGAGAAGCCTTGCGAACTCGTCCTCCAGTCGATCGCCGTCGATCCGGTTCGGCGCAACGCAGGCGTCGGCGGCGTCCTCGTTGCGGAGGCGGAACAATGGGCGCGCGCGCTAGGGCTGGGGGCTGTCGCGCTACACACACGCAACGCAGCACCGTTCTACCGCAAGCTCGGCTACAACGAGATCGCTGCGCCGACGCTGATGCGCAAAACCCTCGTCTGATTTCGGCTTGCGAGCCCCTCAAGATAGTGGCATTGTAAATGCCACTATCTTAGAAAGGCCTCCCCTTGCGCGCCGCCATCAGCCGCACCGTTTCATCGATCATCACCGGCCCAACCCTGCGCCACCTGCGCCGTGGTTGGAACGGCCTCGGCCACGCCTTCGGGGGCAAGGCGGTGGTCCACTACTTCCACCAGCCGGACGATCCCTACTCGCAACTCGCCGCGCAACTGCTACCCGCGCTTCGCGAGGCCTACAAAGTCGAGATCAGGTCGCACGTCGTATCGCCGCCCGATAAGGCGGCGGCGCCGGAATACGAACGCCTCCTCAAACTGGCCGACGCAGACGCGGCGCTCCTCGCCCGCGCGTATGGGCTGAAATACCCGGCGCCCGAAGCAACGCTCAAAGACACGGACAACGGCGACGCGCTCCGCAAAAAACTCGGCCACTATCTCAGCGCCATGTTCTATTTCGAGGGTGAATGGTACTGGGGCGTGGACCGTCTGCACTTCCTCGAAGAACGCCTGCGCGAAGCCGGACTCACCAAGAGCAACGGCACGGCGCTCATCGCACCCGTGAAGGAGGTCACGTTCTCCGGCGCGCGCGGCAGCGCAAAGGGTGCCACGCTCGACTACTTCCTCTCGTTCCGCAGCCCCTACACCTATATCGCCGCCGCACGGGTCCAAAAGCTCGCCGAGCACTACGGCGCAACGCTGCGCCTGCGCTTCGTGCTGCCGATGGTCATGCGCGGCCTGCCGGTGCCGGGGCCGAAGCGCATGTACATCCTGCTCGACACGAAACGCGAGGCCGAGCGTTTGGATCTGCCGTTCGGCAAAATCGTCGATCCCGTCGGCAAACCGACGGAACGCGGCCTTGCCGTCCTCCATCAAGCCATCCAAGTCGGCAAAGGCCCCGCCTTTGCGGAGTCGTTTCTGCGCGGCGTCTTCGCCGAAGGCATCGACGCTGGCGCCGACGCCGGCCTTGCCAAGATCGCCGAACGCACGGGCCTAACGCGCGACGTGATCGCCAAAGCGCTGAAAGACGACCGTTGGCGCAAAGTCGCCGAAGCCAACCGCGAGGAACTGTTCACCCTCGGCCTCTGGGGCGTGCCCTCGTTCCGCGTCAACAACAACCGCCCTCACTGGGGCCAAGACCGCCTATGGGCGATCGAGCAAGAACTGCAACAGGTGAACCAATGATCCCAACCCCGATCACGCTGAACGGGGCCCCCGGCTCGCCCTACACCCGCAAGATGGTGGCACTGCTGCGCTACCGGCGCATTCCCTACAAGCTCCTGCAGTTCGGCATGGGCGGCCCCTCACACCTGCCGAAACCGAAGGTACAATTGTTGCCGACGTTCTACCTGCCGAACGCCAAGGGCGAACTCGAGGCTGTCGTCGACTCTTCGCCATTGATCCGCCGTCTGGAGCGCGAGTTCGAAGGTCGTTCGGTCCTCCCGCCACATCCCGTGACCGCCTTCATCGACTACCTGCTCGAAGATTTCGCCGACGAGTGGCTGACCAAGGCGATGTTCCATTATCGCTGGCACTACCCGGCCGATGCCGACAAGGCCGGCGACATCCTTCCCCGCTGGTCGAACATCTCCGCCGGCGATGAGCAGATGGCGCAGATGAAAAAGTTCATCATGGACCGCCAGATCTCGCGCCTCTATGTCGTGGGCTCGAACAACACAACCGCGCCCGTCATCGAGGCGAGCTACGAGCGCTTCCTCGACCTCTTCAACGCGCACTTGAAAGCGTCCCCGTATCTGATGGGAAAGCGCCCCGGCGCCAGCGACTTCGCGATGTTCGGCCAACTGACCGCCCTCACCCACTTCGATCCGACGCCGATGGCGCTGACGACGAAGAAGGCGCCGCGCGTCTACGCCTGGGTCGAAGTCACGGAGGACCTCTCGGGCCTTGAGCCGCAAGAGGGCGACTGGCTCGATCCGGCGAACATGCCCGCGACGATCATCGCGCTGCTCAAGGAATTCGGCCGCGTCTATGTCCCCGCGCTCATCGCCAACGCCAAAGCGATCGCAACTGGGGCCGAGACCTTCGAAACCGAAATCGACGGCAAACCCTGGAAGCAGCAGACCTTCCCCTACCAGGCCAAGTGCCTGCAATGGATCCGCAACACCTACGCCGACCTCGGCGACAAGGACCGCACCGCCGTCGACAAGATCCTCGCAGGCACCGCCATCAACACGCTTTTCCAAAAATAGGAGCAGCCCATGCCCAGATGGTTTACGATCACGCTTGCTGTCGTCGCCGTGCTCGCGATCGGCGGCTACATCGCGTTCCAGAATTATTGGTACTACCTGCCCGGCCTCATCGCATCGTTCCGCGATCCCGTTCAACCGAACCGCGAGGTCGTGTGGGAGAAGGGCCCTGACACGCCCGCCGCCACGGATCGTCCGCCGAACATCATCCTCATCGTCGCCGACGATCTCGGCTACAACGACATCACGCTCGGCGGTGGCGGTGTGGCAAACGGCGCCGTGCCGACGCCCAACATCGATGGGATCGCCCTGGGCGGCGCGAACCTCACGCAATCCTATTCCGGCAACGCGACCTGCGCCCCCTCGCGCGCCGCGATGTTGACCGGCCGCTACGCCACCCGCTTCGGGTTCGAGTTCACGCCGGTGCCCGTGCAGTTCGCCAGGCTACTCAGCCATGCCGAGCCCGGCGCACCGATCGCGCCGATCTACCATCCCGAGTTCGAAAAAGACGTGCCCGCGATGGCGGAGATGACGGTACCCCTCAGCGAAACAACGCTGCCGCAAATGCTCAAGACCAAGGGCTATCGCACGTTGATGCTGGGCAAGTGGCACCTGGGCGAAACCGCCGCCACGCGGCCCGAAGCGCGCGGCTTCGACGAGTATCTAGGCTTCCTCGGCGGCGCCGCGCTGTTCGGCGAAACCAGCGACCCGAACATCGTCGAGTCACGCCAGAACTTCGATCAGATCGACAAGTTCCTCTGGGCGAACCTGCCCTTCGCGGTCGTGAACAACAACAAGCCCGGCCGCTTCAAGCCGTCGAAATACATGACCGACTATCTCTCGGAAGAAGCGGCAAAGGCGATCGACGCCAACAAGAACCGTCCGTTCTTCATGTACGTCGCCTACAACGCGCCGCACACGCCGTTGCAGGCGCTGAAATCCGACTATGATGCGCTGAGCGGCATCGAAAACCACCGCCTGCGCGTTTACGCGGCAATGATCAAAGCGCTCGACCGCGGCGTCGGCACGGTTCTCAAAGCCGTGAAAGACGCAGGCCTCGAAGACAACACGCTGATCATCTTCACCAGCGACAACGGCGGCGCGAACTACATCGGCCTGCCCGACATCAACAAGCCGTTCCGCGGTTGGAAGGCGAGCTTCTTCGAAGGCGGCATTCGCGTGCCCATGCTGGTCAAATGGCCGGCAAAGATCAAAGCCGGTTCGACGCTCGCCGGCGCCGCCGGTCACGTCGACATCTTCGCAACTGCCGCCGCAGCCGCCGGCGCCGAAGCACCAGCCGATAAGAAACTGGACGGCGTGAACCTTGTCCCCTTCATCACCGGCGAAGCGCAAGGCACACCGCACCAAACCATGTTCTGGCGCTCCGGCCAGTACCGGGTGCTACTCACCGGCGATTGGAAACTCCAGGTCTCCGCCAATCCGAACAAGGCCTGGCTCTTCAACCTGAAGGACGACCCGACCGAGAAAACGAACCTCGCCGAAACCCAGCCAGACAAGCTCGCGCAGATCAGGGCGGTCCTCGACCAAGTCAACGACGAACAAGCCAAACCGCTCTGGCCCTCCCTCCTAGAAGGCCCCATCCCCATCGACCGCCCTCTCGACACCCCGGCGGTTGAGGATGAGGAGTACATCTATTGGGCGAATTGAGCCGACCGCTCTCTATTGGTGTCATGGTCCGCGAAGGCGCACCACCCACGACTTCCTGTGGCGCTCGACCAAGGCGAAGTCGTGGGTGGTCCGCCTACGCGGACCATGACACAGAGTTGTGACGACAATGGCGTGGCGAACCTGGGCTCTCGCCGCGATCGCGGCGTCAATGCTCGCCGTCACGATCTATTTCTTAACCCGCACAAACGCACCACCACTCACCCTCGCCTGCCCGCTCCAAATCGAAGAGCGCGCCCAGCACCCCGGCATGGTCTGGATTCCGCGCGGCACGGTCGAAATGGGCTCCGACATCTACCCAGAGGAAACACGCCGCACGGTTACCGTCGACGGCTTCTGGATAGACCACACCGAAGTCACGAACGCTGAGTTCGCCGAATTCGTCCGCGCCACGAACTACGTCACGGTCGCCGAACGCAAAGGCACGAAAGGCGCCGCCGTGTTCGTGCTGCCCTCCGGCAACGCCGACCTCTCGACCGCAGCCAGCTGGTGGCGCTACGTCGAAGGCGCGAACTGGCGTCACCCCGGCGGCCCGGACACGTCGATCGACGGCCGCGAGCACTTTCCCGTCGTCGCCATAGCGTACGAGGACGCGGCCGCTTACGCCAAATGGACAGGCCGCCGCCTGCCGACCGAAGCCGAATGGGAACACGCCGCCCGCGCCGGCGCCGCCGCGCTGCCGGAGCGCGAACAGCCGAATGATGCCAACACCTGGCAAGGCGTCTTCCCGCTGATCAACACCAGCGAAGACGGCTTCACCGGCGTCGCTCCCGTCGGCTGCTTCAAACCCAACGCACTCGGCGTGCACGACATGATCGGCAACGTTTGGGAGTTCACGACCGACACCTTCGAGAACCAATCGCCGCCCGCGCACGTGATCAAAGGCGGCTCATTCCTTTGTGCCCCGAACTACTGCCTGCGCTACCGCGCCGCCGCCCGCCAACCGCAAGAAGACGGCCTAGGCACGAGCCACGTCGGCTTCCGCACGGTGCTCGATGCACCAACATCCGCGAGTACACAGCCATGAGACTCATCGCCATTCTGATCGCGCTCGTCGCGGCATTGGCCGCCGCCGCGCATGCGGACACGGCACCCGTGCCCGCGAAACGCCCCAACGTTGTGCTCATCCTCGTCGACGACGCAGCGCTGATGGACTTCGGCGCCTATGGCGGCGAGGCGCGCACGCCCAACATCGATGCGTTAGCGGGTCGCGGCGCGCTCTTCACGAGCTACCACACCTCACCGCTCTGCTCGCCATCGCGCGCAATGCTCTTGACCGGCATCGACAATCACAAGACCGGCGTCGCGACGATCGAAGAAGTCCTTCCGCCGGAGCAGAAAGGCAAGCCCGGCTACAGCTTGCGCTTGGAGCCCGGTGTCACCACCGTCGCCGCACGCCTGAAGGCCGCTGGCTATCGCACGTATATGACGGGCAAGTGGCACCTCGGCCACGAACCCGGCGACTTGCCCAGCGCTCACGGTTTCGACCGTTCGCTCGCACTCGATGCGTCTGGTGCGGACAATTGGGAAGCCAAGCCCTACATGCCCTACTACCGCGACGCGCCGTGGTTCGAAGACGGCAAGCCCGCTGACATGCCGGAGGCCTTCTACTCCTCCGACCTCATCGTCGACCGCATGATCGACTACATGAGTACCGGCACCTCCAATGGCGCCCCCTTCTTCGCCTACGTCGCGTTCCAAGCGGTCCACATCCCCGTACAAGCGCCGCGCGAATACACCGCGCGCTATGAGGGCAAGTTCGACGAAGGCTGGGCCAAGCTGCGCGAAGCCCGTTGGAAACGGGCGAAGAGTTTGGGCCTCATCCCGCAAGACGCCCCGCTCGCGGCAATGCCGGAGACGATGCGCAAATGGGAAACGCTCACCGCGGATGAAAAGGTAATCTACGCCAAGGCGATGGCCGTCTATTCCGGCATGTTGGAGGCGATGGACAACGCCATTGGCCGCCTGATCGAGCACGTGAAGACGACGGGCGAACTCGACAACACCATCTTCATCGTGACCTCGGACAACGGGCCGGAACCCTCGGACCCGGTCCACGCCATGGGCATGAACGTCTGGATGGCGCTAAACGGTTACAACTGGAGCGTCGAGACCTTGGGAGAAAAGGGCAGCCTCGCGTTCATAGGTCCCGAATGGGCAGCGGCGGTTTCGTCGCCCGCCAAGCTTTTCAAGTTCTACACCACCGAGGGTGGCCTGCGCGTACCGTTCGTCATCGCAGGCCCCGGCATCGCGCCGTCGAAGAAACAAGCGCCCGCCTTCGTGACGGACGTGACGCCGACCATTCTCGACTTCGCCGGTGTCGGCGAGACCGCGGGCGAAGGCGCGGTGCCCATCAACGGCCGCTCGCTTCGTCCCGTGCTCGAAGGCACGGCCGAGCGCACCCACCCTGACGACGCCGGCGTCGGCATCGAAGTCTCAGGCAATGCCGCGCTCTTTAAGGGCGATTACAAAATCTTGAGGAACGGCGGCGCGCTCGGCGACGGCACATGGCGTCTCTACAACTTGGCGGCCGACCCGGGCGAAACGAAGGATCTGTCGGCGCAAGACCCCGAGCGGCTGAAAGACATGCGCGCCGCCTATAAGACGTATACGGAGCAAATGGGTGTCCTGCCGATGCCCGACGGCTACAACGTCCAGCGCCAAGTTGAAAGAAACGCGCTCGCTCGCCAGCTGAGCTTCTATTGGTGGATCTTGGCACTCGCCGCCGTGATGCTCATCGGCCTTAGCGTTCTGACGTGGCGCGCCATCTCAGGCCGATTCCGCAAACGCAACACGCAAGAGACCAGGTGAAGCGCCACTGAGCCGGTTTAGAACATCCTGATCGTGAACACCGCAAAGTACCACGTCACGAACGCAAGCACCGCCGCCCCGATCGACCACACGACGCCGACGATGGGGCGACCGGCGCGGAACTGCCGAACGGCAAATGCCACACACACGGCGGCCGCAAGCCCGACCACAAGGGCAATCATCGTGTCTTCGTCGAAGTACCAGTTTGACATGGCTTAGTGCGAATCCCGCGCTTCGCCGCGCGTCTTGATGATGTCGATGTAGAGCGTCGCGGGTTCGAAACACGCGCCCGTCGAAAGCTGTCCCGTATTCGCGCGCGCGACTTCCTCCCACGGCGTCTGCGAAACAAGCTTTGGCGGTGTCCACGCCTTGCGCCGCCGCTCCCATTCCTCGGCTGCGACCAGCGCATCGACGCGCCGCGTGTTGAGGTCGATACGCACCATGTCCCCGGTCTTGAGCAACGCCAACCCGCCGCCAACCACCGCCTCAGGCGACGCGTTCAAGATCGATGCGCTCGCGCTCGTCCCGCTCTGCCGTCCGTCACCGATGCAGGGCAGCGCCGTGATACCGCGTCTGATTAGCGCGTCCGGCGGCTGCATGTTCACGACCTCCGCCGAGCCCGGATAACCGATCGGCCCGGTGTTGCGCATTACAAGGATACAGTTCTCGTCGATGCCAAGCGACGCGTCGTTGATCCGCTCATGATAATCCTCCGGCCCCTCGAACACGATCGCGCGTCCCTCGAACGCACCGCCTTTGCCGAGATAACGTTTCGCAAACTCGTCGCCGATGACGCTCGTTTTCATGATCGCCGCGTCGAACAGATTGCCCGACATCACCAAGAACCCAGCATTCGCCTTCAGCGGCGCCTTCACCGCGCGAATGACATCCGGATCGATGGCGACGCGCCCGCGGCAGTTCTCGCCCATCGACCGCCCGGTCACGGTCAGCGCGCCGGTCTCGATCAGCCCCGCTTCCATCAGCGCGGCAACCACGGCCGGAATTCCACCCGCGCGGTGAAAGCCTTCGCCCAGATGCGCGCCCGCCGGCATACAGTTCACGATCAGCGGCACCTCATACCCATGGGTCTGCCAGTCGCTGAGCGAGAGCTCAACCCCCATATGCCGCGCGATCGCGATTAGATGCGGCGGACAATTCGTCGACGCCCCTATCGCCGCTGCAACGCGGATCGCATTCACAAACGCCGACTTCGTCATCACGTCCGATGGCTTCAAGTCCTCGCGCACCATCTCGACGATCCGCACGCCCGTCGCATGCGCCATCTGCGCCCGCTCGCGATAGGGCGCAGGAATGGACGCGCACCCCGGCAACGACATCCCCAGCGCCTCCGCCAGCGAATTCATCGAGAGCGCCGTGCCCATGGTGTTGCAGTGCCCGGCCGACGGCGCACTCGCCGCCGCCATCTCCATGAACTCCTGGTAGCCGATCTCGCCCTTGGCGAGCATCTGTCGCCCTTGCCAAATGATCGTACCTGAACCCGCGCGCTGTCCCCGCCACACGCCATCGAGCATTGGCCCACCGGAGAGCACGATCGCTGGGATGTTCACCGTCGCCGCCGCCATCAAACACGCCGGCGTCGTCTTATCGCAGCCGGTCGTCAGCACAACGCCGTCGAGCGGATAGCCGTGCAACACCTCGACCAAACCGAGATAGGCTAGATTTCGGTCGAGCGCCGCCGTCGGCCGCTTGCCCGTTTCCTGAATCGGATGCACCGGAAACTCGATGGCGATTCCGCCGGCCTGCGCGATGCCCTCACGCACCCGTTTGGCAAGCTCGACGTGGTGGCGATTGCACGGGCTCAGATCCGACCCCGTCTGCGCGATCCCGATGATCGGCTTACCCGACTGCAGTTCGTCCCGCGTCAGCCCATAGTTCAGGTATCGTTCCAAATACAGCGCCGTCATCCCGGGATTGTCCGGATTGTCGAACCAACGGCGGCTGCGGAGAAATTTGCTCATGCGACGGATATTGCCCTGACAGAACGTTTGTGCCCCTAGATTGTCACGGTCACTGCCCTGCCCGCCATAAGGAAAGCCATGCTCCGACTTGTCGCCGCACTCGCCCTTGCCCTCCTTATCTTCAGCCCCGCCCGCGCCGACACGCGCTTCACGGCTGACGTCTCCTACGGCGAGTGGACGGACACCGCCCGCGCCAACCGCGTCGTCCCCTACAAGATCTACCTACCCGCCAATGCACCCGGCGCCCGCGCCGTCGTCATATTCTCTCACGGCCTCGGCGGGAACCGCGACGGAGCGGAGTACCTGCTGCGCTTCCTGGCCGAGAACGGCTACGTCGCCGTCGCCGTGCAGCACGCCGGGTCCGACACACCGGCGGTGCTCGGCGAACTCGGCGGTGGAAGCGGCGGCGGGCTCGACCGCTCGGACCTGCGCGACAAATTGAAGAAGAGCATCTCCCCTGCCGTCACCATCGATCGCTTCAACGACATCCCGTTCGCGATCGACGAACTGGAAAAGATGAACCAAGGCGACGCCCGCCTGCGCGGTCGCCTCGACCTGACCCGCCTCGGCATGTCCGGTCATTCGTTCGGCGCCATAACGACAATGGCGCTCTCGGGCCAAAACCTCGGCGGCGGCCGCATCTCGTTCGACGATGCTCGGATCAAAGCGTCGATCGCCTACAGCCCGTCAAAGCCGCAACGCGGCGATCCGCGCGAAGCGTTCGCGACCATCCGCATCCCGACATTTCATATGACCGGCACGGAAGACAAGAACCCTCTCGATGCCTCGGTCCCAGCCTCCGACCGTCAGATTCCCTATCAGAACATCTTCAACACCGACAAATTTCTGCTCGTCTTCAACGGCGGCGATCATATGATCTTCTCAGGCCGCGACCTGCGCGGCAACTCCCGCCCCAACGACCCAATGTTCCACGCCCTGATCCAGAAAGCCTCGCTCGCCTACTGGGACGCCTACCTCCTCGGCAACGCCGACGCGAAAGCTTACCTCACCAACGGAAGCTTCGCCCGCGACCTGGGCGTGACGGGAACGTTTGAGTTCAAGCTGCGCTAAGCAAAGCGCAGCTCACTCCTTCGCCTCCGTCAGAAAATCGCGCCCGTGTTTGTCTTCGATTTCGATCACCCAGAGATCCTCGTCGCGAGCGCGTGCCCGCGCGACGTAACTCTCCGCGTCCGCGTCCGGCACAACTTCCGCGCCGGTTGCACGCACCCAGCGCCGCTCGCCGTCGCGTCCGTACGCCGACGACCACACACGCGCCGTGCCGTTGAGCAATGCGACCTTCACGATCACCGCACCGGACTCTGCGTCTCCTTTGCGCGCAACGAAAGCGGACGCACCGTTCACCTCCGCGCGGCGGATCAAAGCGGCGGCCCAAATCGAAGTTTTCAAACGTGGTTCGGTCATCAAATTTCGTCGCCGGAATCGATTGGAAGAAACTGAGTCAATATTGCCACTGGTTGCTGGACTCAACTTGCGATTCCCTTCTAGGTGCGATTCGGGGCGATTCGCGCGTAGCGAGGGGCAGTTCAGTGAGCATGGTAAAACACGCGCCTAACTCATCAGAACGGATCGTTTTTCGATCGATTCCGACGTCGCGCGCTCTGACGCTTGGAGCAGGCGCCGCACTTCTGATGGTGCACCTACTCTGGCGTGTAGACACGACGCTGACAGATTTGACGGCCACAGGTCTCACACTGTCGATTTTACTCTTCGCCGTCGAGGCATTTATCGCCATCGCGCTGACGCTGGCCGCGCTCGCCGACATCATGCCCGCCTCGATCGAGATTAAACCCGAAGCGGTCTCCGAGCACGAGTTGCCGACGGCGGACGTCTTCATCCTGATCGCCGACCCGAGACAAGCACCGAAGGCCGCGTACTCGCTCGCCGCCGCATCGCAGCTCGATTACCCGACGGATCTCATTCGTCTCCACCTCGTCGGGCTCGATCGCGCGACCGACAAAGCGGAGTCGCTGAGCGCGCTCGCTGAGCGCATGAAGGCCTCATGGCTGGCCGCATCGTCTGAGGCGACCGCGGGCTCGACGATCAATGCCGCGCTTGCCCGCACCGCGGGAAGCCTGGTGCTTGTGCTGAACGCCGGCGAAACGCCGACTCCCGATCTCTTCCGCCGCATTGCTGCGGGGTTCACGGGCAACCCACGCCTCGCTTTCTGCGATGTCCCGGCCTTTGCGATCGATGGCGACCCCGTTCTCACCGACATCGACATAGCGCAGCGCCTGCCCAACGACCCCGGCACGTTCTTCAAATCGTGCCTGAAGACGATCGGCGCCGCGACGGGCGGACTTGGCCTCAGCCAACGCACTGTCTGGCGCCGCGCCGCCTTGTCGGCCTCGGGCAGCTGCTCGCGCTGGAACCTGCGCCCTGACGCGCCCGCGCGGTTACGCGCCGCCGAAGCCGGTTGGCACCGCGGGATCGTCAGCCGCCCAATGATCGCAAGCCTCGCCCCGGACACCGTGCGCGAGTATTTGCGCGGGCGGCTGGCGCAACGCATCGGCACCATCGACGCAGCGTTGACCCGCGACCCGCTGCTCGCCAGGGGCCTCACCTTGCGCGAGCGCCTTGCATGGATGCCGGCGCTCTTCGGTGCGCTCTTGCCATTCGCATGGGCGATCGCATTCGCGATTCCGCCACTTGCCTTGCTGCGCAACATCCAGCTCTACGGTGGTGTCGGCCCGATCGAGGGCGCCGCCATCGCGCTCGGCAGCCTCTTGATCGCTGTGACAATGGCGGGCGTTCTGAACGCCGGCATGCGTGGTGCCCTCATCGCTTGTTGGAGCGAAATCCTGGAGTCGCTGCTCACGGCACCGTCACTGTTTACGCTGCTGCGCAAACGCGACAAGACCGATCGCGTCCCCGACCCTGAACACGCGAACGGCCTCCTGGTGATCGTCTTCGCGATCGCCCTCGCCGGCACGACCGCCGGCATCGCCGCCACCTTCATGAAACCTGAACTACAAACGATCACGGCACCCTTGCTCGTGCTGACCCTCTTCACCGCATGCCTCTTCGCCTGTTTGCTCGGAGCAATCGCCGAGCCGCGCCAGCGCCGTCTATCGCCGCGCATGTCCAAACGGCTCGAAGCTGAACTCTTGCTCGGCGGCGAGCGCTTCGCCGGCCGCCTCTCGGACATCTCGGTTCACGGCGCGCGGTTCCTGGCCAAAGGCGTCGTCGATTTGCCGGCGCGCGCACTTGCCGGGCAACTGACGCTGCGCTCGCCATTCGGCGACACGGTGCTACCTGTCCAACTCTCGCGCCAAACGGACGCCTCGGGCCGCAGTGCCTTCGGTCTCTCCTTCACCGGCCGCACTGTTGGCGAGTTCGCGACCGTCGTGCGCCTGGCGCATCGCTCTGGCGACGCCTACGCCGACATGTGCGACGCGCGCGCAAAGCCCGCCGGCATCACAAGGTTATTCGCGAGTCTGAGTCTGCGCGGCATCGGCGCACTCTTCCGCCGCATCAATCCGCCCGCGCGCGCCCAAGCGAAGTGGGTGCCCATTCGCCGCCTCTCGCGCACGATGCACTGATCGCTAACGCGCAACATCCGTGCGCCCGCGTGGAAGATCGTTGCGATTGCAGCGAACTCTTGTGCATTGCACGCCTGCACACTTGACTCTCACTGTGAGAGGAACAAACTCAATAGTGACGATGCTGCCAATGAAGTCTTCGGATGACTGGCCGCCATCGCTCGATGACAGGTGCGGGCGCAATCGAAAGCGATCGCCCTGAGTTGTCGCGAATGAGCGTGAGCCCTAGGTGCGGGATCGTCGCGAAGGTCAACTACTGACGGAGGGAGCATGACGCCACCGGACAGTCTCAATGCCCTCGCAAGCCGCGAGGGCAAGGCTCGATAACCGCACGGCCAATCTACTGATTTGCGACAGCCAGACGTCGCGCGGGGCGAGCCATTTCAAGAAGCCAAAGCTGAAAATTGACAACGGGGCGATGAGCCCACGTAAACCAGGCCGGTTTTGCTGGCCATAAGTCGGAAGTGATGATGAGCCCCGTGGAACGACGCGTCGTCCCGGGGCTCTTCGATTTTCTGCCGCGCGACGTCGCAACCGTTAGCCAATTGTTAGTGCTAAGGAACATCACCTGACGCTGGCAGCAGATTAACTCCATTTGTTTCCAATTTGTTGCGGCCGTTCCAAGCATCGTCCAGGCGGGGAAGAGCGAATTTTCCGCCGAGGAGTGCTGGCCATGCGAAGGACGATTCTTGCCGTTCTGCTGACGCTGCAAACGCTATTCGCCTTCGCGGCGAATGCCGACGAGGCGCGTTTGGCGTGGCGAATCATTCAGTCATCCGGCGAAACAATGGTCAGCACCGGCGGCATCTTTCCGGTCGCGCTCGACCCGAAAGCCCCGCTGCCGAACGGTACGGTCGTCAGCACCGGCCCGAGCGGACGCATGATGCTGCGCCGCGGCGGCGAGCAAATCGCGCTTGGTCCCCTCAGCAGCATCACGCTGACCGACGGCACCAACCTCATCACCCGCATCCGCCAGAACTCAGGCTCCGTTTGGTTCAACGTCGGTAAGCGCACCGCGCCCCACTTCGAGGTCGACACGCCTTATCTGGCCGCGATCGTGAAAGGCACGACGTTCACCGTGACCATCGACGACGGCGGGAGCACCGTCGCCGTTCAAGAAGGCACGGTCGAGGTAGCAACCGACAGCCGCAGCGCGGTCACCCTCGTCAAGCGCGGTCGCACCGCGCGCGTCCTGCGCGGCAGCAGCAGCCAGATCGAAATCGTCAACGGCGGCAAGACCGAACGCATCGTCGCTGGTCACGACGGCAGCTGGGACAGCAACGGACCGGATGACCACGGCGGCACGCCTGCCCCGGGCACACCGGATCGATCCGCCGCCACAAGTGGCGGCGAAGCCCCGCTACTCCGCTCCAGCAATAGCGTCCAAGGTGTCAGCGCTGTCGCCGCGAGCTTCGTAAATGGTCCGGCCTCGTCAGCCGCAAGCCAAAGCGCGTCTGTCCGTTTCGATGAAGCACCGGCACTGCGCGGCTCGGAGAACACGCCCGCCACGTCATCGCCGATCGACTTTCCCACCGGCGGTACAAGCGCAACGGCTGGCATCAGTGGAATCACGCTCGCCTCGTTGCGCAGCCAGGGTTCTACCGCAGCAACGACACAACACGGCGGCGTCACGCTCCAAAACGCCAGCTACGCCCTGCGCCAAACTGGTAGCGCTACCATTTACACCGCAACCCAAAACTTCTCGGCAATGAAGGACACCGCAAGCCGAGCGGCCGGTGACATGTTCACACGCGTAGACCGCTCAGCGAAAGCGCAAGCGTCGAAGGCGCGTACTGACCTACCGCTTCGCGAAATCGGCTTCGGCTTGGCCGCGTTGCTCATCTATATGCTGGCCAGTCACATCCTGGGACTGAGGCGGCGGCTGAAGACGGCGCGCACGCCGGAGCAGACTTAAGCTCAGCTTGTCAGCATGCCGCCGAACGGCACAACCTTGTTCTCGGCATCATGCCCGATATCGGCGCGCCCGAGATACGGGATCCCCGACCGCTTGCACCACGACTGCACGACCTCGACCTCGGTCTGCAGGAAGGCCGGATCGTTGTCGGGAATCTGACTGCATCGTCCGAGCTTGATCCCGGCAAGTTTACGCAGGCCGGAATTTGAGGTGATCTGAAACATCATCCGGTCGATGCGGTACATATACTCGGCAACATCCTCCAGCATGAGAACGTGGCCGGTCAGATCCGGCTGCCACGGCGTCCCGATCAACGAACAGAACGTCGCCAAATTGAACGCCACGCACTTGGCGCCCGACCACGCCGTCGGTTCAACCGTCTCCGGAAGGCGGTCGACCAAGAACGACAGGGCCCGCCGTACCGCGGCCTCCCCGTTTTCGCGGGCCAGGTCCGACGGCATCGGCCCATGCGCCACACGACCGATCCCGTTCGTATAGAACGCGGCCAGCACCGTGCCCAAATCGCTGTAACCCAGATAGAGCTTGCGCCGCGCCGCCGCCGTCAGCTTCGGCAGCACCGCCTCGACCACCCGCCCCGAGCCGTAGCCGCCGCGCCCGAACCAAACGGCATCGAACTTCGCATCGTTGGCGACCTCTATAAGGGCCGCCGCCCGCGCCGCATCGTCCCCGGCAAAGTGTCCTGACGAGAGGTGACACTGGGGATGGAACACAAGCTCGGCCCGTCCCGCAACGGCGCTCTTCGCAATGACCGCGACACGCTGCGCTATGGAGGGGTCGACGCGGTTCGCCGGGGCAACGACCGCGATTCTCACCGTGCGGGCGGTCATGCGAAACCATTTACGCGGCGACACGTCATATGCGATCAACCCCCATGACACTGAATCGTCAAGCACGTTATTTCTTCTGTGGAATTGGCGGAAGCGGAATGTTGCCGCTGGCCCTGATTCTGCGCGGCCAGGGCTACGCCGTGGACGGCTCCGATCGTTCGCTCGACCAAGGTCGCCTCGGCCAAAAGTTCGAATACCTAAAGGCCAAAGGCGTCGGCCTCTTCCCGCAGGATGGCAGCGGCATCACCGGCCGCGACCAAGTCCTGGTGACGTCGGCCGCAGTCGAAGAAACCGTCCCCGACGTCCAAGCCGCGCGCAAACTAGACCTGCCCGCCATGCGCCGTGCCGAACTCCTGGCGACGCTCTTCAACGGCGCCAAGCAAAGCATCGCCGTCGGTGGCACCAGCGGCAAGTCGACCACGACCGGTATGATCGGTTGGATTCTCGATCAGACTGGCGCGAAGCCGACGATCATGAACGGCGCCGTGATGAAGAACTTTGCCGACGCCGACAACCCGTTCGCCAGCGCCGTCGTCGCCCAAGGCGACACCTTCGTCAGCGAAGTCGACGAGAGCGACGGCTCGATCGCGCTCTATCGCCCGCACGTCGCCATCGTCACAAACATCTCCCTCGATCACAAGTCGATGGACGAGCTTCGCACCTTGTTCCGCGACTTCGTCGCCAAGGCGAAGGTCCCTGTCCTCAACCTCGATAACGACGAAACCAAAGCGCTCGCCAAAGACACGCCGCACGCCCTGACCTTTAGTCTCACCGACCTGCGCGCTCAACTCTTCGCCGGCCGCCTGCGTCCTGCCCCCGACGGCATCACATTCGAAGTCACCGAACGCGACACCGGCACGCGGCTGGATATTCGCCTCAAAGCGCCCGGCGCTCACAATGTCTCGAACGCACTCGCCGCCCTCTGCGCCGCCCGCGCTTGCGGGATCACTTTGACCGACGCCGCCAAAGCACTTTCGACCTTCTCGGGCATCAAGCGCCGGTTCGAAATCGTGGGCACGAGGAACGGCATCACTATCATCGACGATTTCGCGCACAACCCCGACAAGATCGCGGCGACCTTGGCGACATTGCACGCCTTCCCTGGCCGCCTGCTCGTGATGTTCCAGCCCCACGGCTTCGGCCCACTGCGCCTAATGAAGAACGAGTTGATCGCTTGCTTCGCCGACCACCTCCGCCAAGATGACATTCTTGTAATGCCGGACCCCGCTTATTACGGCGGCACAACGAACCGGACCGTGACCAGCGAAGACATCACCCGGGGCGTAAGCGACAAGGGCCATCAAGCGCTTCACCTCGCCGATCGCGCAGCATGTGGCGACAAACTCGCAAGCCTCGCTAAACCCGGCGACCGCATCGTGATCATGGGCGCGCGAGACGACACGCTCTCCGAATTCGCGTCGAACCTGCTCCACCGTCTAAACTGACACAGACTGCAGATTGAGTACGCATCGCAACACGCGCGATGCTCGAATACTTACCGCCCGTGCACACGAATTTTCTGATCAAAGAGCGCTTTGCACGTTCTGCTCGGCAGACATCCAAGAGTCGCGTGATTACACTCGATTCGAAATGACCGTTCGTTCGAATGAAACGGTCACATATGTGGTTTCAGCGGGTGTGGTGAGGTTGGCAATGCGTATCCCCTTAGCGACGTTTGATGTTGCGGCGTGCCTGAACAACAGCAAACGGCGGCTATTTCTATCGGCTGCATTTGCAGCAGTGGCGACCATAGCGGTCGTGCCTGTCCAAACCGCCAGCGCCGACGCGCCGTCGGCAGATAGCGCACAGGACCAGCCGAAAAAGATTCAACCGGGCCAAGACGCCCCCTCGGGGGCGACGCCCGAAGCCGCCGCCGAACCGGCGGCCGCCGAGAACACGGATGACGCGAACGAAGGCGGCGTCGAGCGCGTCGTCATCACCGCCACGCGGCGCGAGACGATCCTGCAGAAGACCCCGATCGCGGTCACAAACGTTAACAGGCAACTGCTTGAGGCCGCGCGGGTCGAGAACATCGATGACCTCGTCGCGTTGGTCCCCTCTCTGATGATCACCAACAACGGCAACCCCTTCGCCTATACCGCCCGCATCCGCGGCGTTGGTACCCAGGGCGACAACCCCGGCCTCGAAGCGGCCGTCGGTACGTTCATCGACGGCGTCTATCGCAACCGCACCGGCGTCGCTTTCGGCGATCTGGGCGAACTGGAACGCGTCGAAGTCCTCCGCGGCCCGCAAGGCACGCTGTTCGGCCGCAACACCTCGGCCGGTATCCTGAACATCGTCTCCAAGAAGCCGTCCTTCACAAACGAAGTCTGGGGTGAAGCCACGGTCGGCTCGTTCGACCAGTATGCTGCCAAGGGCGCCGCGAACTTCGTGCTCTCCCCCGACGAACTCGCCGCGCGCATTTTCTTCACGCGCCACGAGCAAGAAGGCTACGTCGACGTCAACCCCGGCCGCCCCGACGCTTACGACGGCAACGCAAAGAGCTACTACAGCGGCCGCGGCCAGATCCTCTGGCAAGCCAACGCCAACGCGGACGTGCGATTGGTCGCTGACTACTCGAAGCGGAAGGACCAATGCTGCTCGGCGGTGACGATCAACCCCGGCAGCTTCGGCCGTACGCCTACTGTCGCGTTTCCCAACACATCGGCGCCGTCGATCATCAACTCAATCGAAGGACCTCTCCAGGGCAAGTCGACAGCCAACCAAATCGATTCACAAATTGCCTTCGGCAACCGTTCGACGAACAGCGACGTTGAAGATCGCGGTGTATCCGCCGAACTGAACTGGGACTTCGACGGCGCAAAATTGACCTCGATCACAGCACTCCGCGATTGGCGGACCGGTTATGGCCAAGACGCCGACTTCTCCGGCGCCGATATCCTTTACTTCCCCACCGATGGCAGCAACTTCAACGAGTTTGAAACCTTCACCCATGAGTCGCGGATCACCGGCGAAGCTGGGTGGGTGAACTGGCTGTTTGGGGCGTTCTACTCCAATGAAGACATCAACCGCGGTTCAACGCTGACGTTCGGCACAGAGATGGAGCAGTTTTTGAGCCTACATCGCGTAGGCGACTTCGGTGCGTCGCTGAATGGCACGCTAACCGCCCTGCTCGCAGCCCCTGTCGGTGGCGCCGTCTTCACGGGCGGACAAGGCGACCGCGATCGCTATACGCAAAACTCGGAAAGCTTTGCGCTGTTCACGCACAATGTGTTCCACCTGGACGACAACATCGACCTAATCGCCGGCTTGCGTTGGACCACGGAAACCAAGACCTTCGACGGTACATACCGCACAACTGGCCAGGGCGGTTGTGCGGGCATTGAGGCTATCTACGGCCTTGATCCGGCAGCCAACGTGAACTTCAACCACCCTGCGGCGACATTAGCGGACGGAACGCGCCGCGCGCTTGCCCCCTTGGCTTGCCTCAACTTCGCGCGCAAAGCGCTTGACCAATTGACCGCGACGACACCGCATCACCAGGAGTCAGAGGAAGACGAGTTTTCCGGAATCCTAACGCTAGCCTGGCGGCTTGACGAAAACGTCAATACGTATGGCACCTACTCCCGCGGTCACAAGGCCGGCGGCTTCAACCTTGACCGCGCGTTCTCGGACGCAAATGGATCAATCGTCTCGAACGCGACGTTCGCGATCGGAGGCCCGTTGCCGGCGCAAGTCGTCCGGGCACCTGACACGAGCTTCGAGGCCGAGTTCGTTGACGCGTTTGAACTTGGCTTGAAGACTCAACTCGACAAGACGTTCTACGTCAACACAGCGATCTTCTACCAAGACTTCGAAAACTTCCAGCTGAACACATTCACCGGCACTTCGTTCATTGTGACATCTGTGCCTGAAGTGATCAGCAAGGGCGTCGAGGTGGAGGCCTATTGGACCCCGATCAAAGCCCTGACGTCGAACTTTGCCGTGCAGTACACGGACGCCCGCTACGGCGATATCGGCTCGCTTTCCGATCCGACTTCGTTCCTCGGTCGCAATCCCGGGCTTTTCCTGCTGCAAGACGCGACGATCACCCACGCACCGAAATGGACCCTGACCGGCGCGGTCGACTATTCAGTACCGTTCATCGATGCGTTCACCGCACGCTTCCACGTGGATGCACGCTGGCAGAGCGAGATGAACACCGGCTCCAACCTCGACCCGCGTAAGATACAAGACGCTTACGCCGTTGTAGGTCTCAAGCTAGGCGTCTACGGCGAAGATGAATGGATCGGCCTGGAGTTCTTCGCCCGAAACCTCTTCGACGAGAACTACATCAACACAGCGTTCGACGCGCCGCTGCAAGGCTCCTCGATAACGCCGACCACCGCCGCCTCAAGCACCATCGACGCCTTCGTCGGCGAGCCGCGTATGATTGGCGCGACGCTGCGACTGCGACACTGACCCCTCTCAGTTACGCCGGGGCGCGATGCACTGTTCATCCGCCCCGGCGTCGCCTAAAGTGTGCTCGGGGGCGCCTTTAATGAAATGAAGTCGGCGAATGGGTAAAATTCGGAAGTTGCGCTTGGTGGTGGCCGCGGCCTTAAGCGTGGCAGCCGTCCCATTAGCCATTGCGGCACCGCCCGCCCCGTTGACCCCACCGCCCGCACCGAACATCTGTGCCAAAGCGGGTCTGCCCCAGGGCTTTGTCGCCGCCACTCGCGAGAGCGCGCGCACGCTGCCCGATTTCCCCGACGGTGACGATCTTAGCGAAGGTTGGGTGCGTCTAGGCTTCACCATCAACGTCGAAGGCGAAACCACAGACATCGTCGTCCTCGATCGCATCGGTCCCGAGACCATGGCCCGCGCCGCGCGCCGCGCCGTCGCCCGCTGGAAGTACAAACCTGCGACCCAAGACGGCGAACCGATCGAGCAATACGGCAACGCTGTCGATCTTGTCTTCCGCCGCCAAAACGTCGGCAACACCGCCGTGCACGACGAAGCCGTCGCGAAGTTCGATGAAGCACGCGGCCTGGTCTCGGCCGGCAAATACGCCGAAGGCATCGCGTTACTGGAACAAACGCTCCGGATGCGGTTGACGCTCTACGAACAGGCGAAAATCTCGTTCGCACTGGCCTTCGCGTACGAAAAATCGCGTGACACCGCCCGCGCGCTGGTCCACGTCCGGCACACCCTCATCGAAAGCGGCACATTCCTCGAGAAGCAAGTGGTGCCTGCCGCGCGCCGCATGCGGCTTAGGCTCGAAGCCGCCAACGGCAACCTCATTCACGCGGCCTGCGCGGCGCCACTTCCGGCCACCGACAGCTTCGACCCCACCGGCGCCGACATCAAGGCGACCGCCGAGACCATCGCCGACGCCAAGAAGCGCCTGGGCGCCACTGCGCCGCTCTCGCTCGATGGAACGTTGCTCACCGATCCGGCCACGGAAGGCAGCGGCGTTTGGGAACACACACTGACGCGCAGCAAGTTCAAATTCGCTTCTCTCGGCAGCGGCGTCAGCCAATACCGCATCAACTGCACCCGCCAAACACTGACAGGCCAAGCGAGCGAAGCACTGCAGACAGACGTTCCCAAGGCCGCCGGCCCCTGCACGCTGCGCGTCTACGGCGAAATCGGCGCCTCGTTCAAACTCGTCGAAGAGTGGTGAGGCGGTCTACCCGGAGACTGGTCCGATCAACCGCTCGAACACAGCCCTCACGTCGGCCTCGACTGCGGCGAGTGTGGTTTCGACCTCTTCAAACGTCGCGGCGCCAACCGCCTTCACGACAAGCGCGCGCAGTGACGCCGATGCATCCGCCGGCTGGAAGACACCTTCGACCGTGAGGCGAAGGAGCTGAGTGATCCTCTGGTAAAGGCTCACAGCCCGCGCGAGCATTTCATAGTCAGCTGCCGAAAGAACACCCGCCTCAGCCAAGCCGTCCAGCGCGTCGATCGTATTGACCCTCAAGACACCGGCGTCTCTTTGCGCATGAACCAATTGCAAGCCCTGTGCGACGAATTCCACGTCGAACAGACCACCCTTCGCCTCTTTGATGTCCCATGGCGACTTTGCCGGCCGCTCGCGGTCCAACCGACCACGCATTTCGGCCACATCGGTCAGAATCTGCACAGGCCCCCGCGGCGCGGTCAGCGCCCCAAAGATGACACCCTCTACGCGCGACCTTAGTTCGTGAGGGCCTGCAACCACCCGCGCGCGCGTGAGCGCGAGCCGCTCCCACGTCCAAGCCTCATCTGCTTGGTACTTGGCAAACGTCTCGAAGCTTACCGCCACGGGCCCTTTGTTGCCCGACGGCCGCAAGCGCATGTCGACGTCGTAGAGACCGCCTTCGCCGGTCATCACGGTCAGCGCCGAAATCAAACGCTGCGAAGCGCGCGCAAAATACACACTGGGCGCGATCGGCCGCGCGCCGTCGGACGAGACCGCATCTTTGGCATGATCATAGACAAAGATCAGATCGAGGTCCGAGGCGGCCGTCATTTCGCGCCCGCCGACCCGGCCCATCGCAATGACGACCATCTCGCCACCTTTGACCTGCCCGTGCGCAACTGCAGTCTCTTTGAACGTCGCCGCGTTCAACGCAGCGATCACCGCCTCCGCCACATCGGCGAACGCATAGCCCGCCGCAACCCCGTCGACTTCGCCACGCAAGAGCTGCAGCCCAACGCGGAACTGCTGATCTTTCGTCCACCGCCGCGCGACGTCGAGCTTGTCCTCGAACGTCTTCGCGCCACGCATCAACGACTCAAGATTCTCGACAAGCTCCTTCAAACCCGGCTGATGCCGCAGAAAATCCACGTCGATCAAAACATCGAGCAGCCCCGGCCGCTGCGCCAAATGATCGGCCAGGCGCGGTGCAGTCCCCACGATCTCTGCAATCAGATCGAGCAACCGCGGGTTCGAGAACAACAGCGCAAACACCTGCACGCCCGACGGCAACCCGCTCAAGAACTTGTCGAAGCGCGTAAACGCGATGTCCGGATTGGCGGTCTTGCCCAACGCCGCCAACAGCAGCGGCATCAATGCGGTCAGCTTCTCGCGCGCCTTTTCGCTGCGCGTCGCGCGGATGCGGCCATGGTGCCAACCGCGGATCGTGGCCGACACCGCCTCCGGCTGCGAGAAGCCGAGCTTGCGCAGCGTCTGCACCGTCTCCGGATCCTCATCGACGCCGGTAAACACCAAGCTGCCCGAGTCCTCCGACAAGGACGGCTTACCCTCGAAAAGCTTCGCGTAGTGCGACTGCACCCGCAGCAGATGATCGCGCAGTTTATCTGAGAAAATTTGCGTCACGCCAAAGCCCATGAACCGGGCAACGTTGCTCAGCCCTTCCGGCGTCTTCGGCAACGTGTGCGTCTGCTCGTCCTCGATCATCTGCAAGCGATGTTCGAGCGTGCGCAGGAATTCATAAGTCTCGGTCAGGTCGGCCCGCGTTTCCTCCGCTATGATTCCGCGCTGAGCCAACGCTGCGAGCGCATCGACGGTACGAGAACGCCGCAATATCGGAATGCGCCCGCCCAGGATCAGTTGCTGCGTTTGCGCAAAAAACTCGATCTCGCGAATGCCGCCGCGGCCAAGCTTGATATTGTGCCCCGCGATCGCCACCTCGCCGTGGCCGCCGTGTGCATGAATCTGACGCTTGATAGAATGAATGTCCTCGATCGCCGCATAGTCCAGATACTTGCGCCACACGAACGGTTCCATCTGGCTTAGAAACGCCGCACCCTCGGCCAGATCTCCCGCGCACGGCCGCGCCTTGATCATCGCGGCACGTTCCCAGTTCTGGCCCATGGATTCGTAGTAGGCCTCTGCCGCGCGCGTCGAAACCGCGATCTGCGTGGATCCGGCATCCGGCCGAAGCCGCAAGTCGCAGCGGAAGACGTACCCATCCGCCGTCGCTTCCTGCATCAGCCCGACGGTGGCCTGCGTCAACCGCACCGCGAACTCGCGCGGTTCAACACTCGTCGCGACAGGCAACCGATCCGCGTTGAAATAGCAGCTGAAATCGATGTCGCTGGAATAGTTCAACTCAAACGCGCCGTACTTCCCCATCGCGAGAAAGAACAGCGCCGCATCATCCGCCGGCTCGATCGTATCGCTCGGCGCAAACCGCCCCCGGCCGATCGCCTCGATCATCGCATAGCGCAGCGATGATGCCAGAGCCGCATCCGCCAGCTTCGTCAGGGCCTCAGTCACCTCGTCGAGACCCCAAACCCCGCCGAGGTCCGCCAGCGCGATCAACAACGACGCCCGCCGCTTCACCTCGCGCAAGCGCCGCATCATGTCCGCGCGCGTCGGCGTCTCATCGAACCGCAGACTGGCCAGCATCGTAGCGAGCATCATGCGCGGGTCGCCGGCCAGATCGCGCACCAGACTATCGGCCTCGCGCTCCATCACACGCGCGAGATAGGGGCTGTTCGAGGCGGTGGCCGCAATGAGCTCGCGCAGCGCCCCCTGTCCCGCCCGCTCGCCCAGCGTCTCGAGCGTCCGCGCCCCAAGCGCAGCATCAAAGGTCTCGGGGACGCGGCAAATCCGGGCGGTGAGTGATCCGGTCATACCGTCCTGCATACCAGTGCCGGCTCCAAAGCAAAACGGCCCGGGCGATCACCCGGGCCGTTGCTCATTCGCTTCAAAGAGAAGCTTAGACGATACCGGCCGCGGCCTTCAGCGTCTTGGCCGGGCGGAAGCGCAGCTTCTTCGAGGCCTTGATCTTGATGGCTTCGCCGGTCCGCGGGTTGCGGCCCATGCGCGCCGGGCGCTTGGCGACCGTGAACACGCCGAAATTACCGATCGGGAGCTTTCCGCCGCCCTTCAGCCCCTTGAGGCTGGCCTCGATCGTGCCGAACACCAGTTCGATCACGCGCTTGGCTTCCGCCTTGGGCAGGTCTCCGCCTCTTTTGGCGACGGCGAGGATGAAGTCCGATTTGCTCATGTGGGTTATGCCCCTCAACTTGGGTGTGGGTTGCGCGACCTCGACTAAGGTCAGCGATCAGCGACATATAACGGACGAAGATTAAGCAATCTACAAAAATACGTCATTTTGCTTGGGTTTTTTGCATACGGACGGCAGAGAAGTGTGTGTTTTCATATGATTCTGGGCATCAGATGCGGAAAAAGCGTGATCCCATCTTGCAATTTGACCGCTCGTTTCCGCAACTGCAGCCCCCTCACCGATTCGCAGGTGCTTTTGGCCGCTCGCCTTGCTCTAACGAGTGCGCAAAGCCACCACGACTCAACGATTGAGATCCATGAAGCTCGCGACCTTCACTGAAAGCCACCGCCGCCGCATCGGCGTGGTCGAGGGGGACACCATTGTCGACCTCGCCGCCGCCGCTCCCGACCTTCCCCAATCCATGATCGCGCTCCTGCGCGCCGGCCCCACCGCCATGGCGCAGGCCCGCGAGGTCGCTACATCCGCGCGCCAACGCCTGCCCTTGTCAAAAGTGCGGCTCGAAGCACCGGTGCCGCGCCCCGGCAAGGTTTTAGCGATTGGCATGAACTACGCCGACCACATCCGCGAGACTGGTCGCGCCGCGCCCGAACATCAAGTCTGGTTCGCCAAGCAAGCGACCTGCATTGTGGGCCCAAACGACGCCGTTCGTATCCCCAAAGTCTCCGACAAGGTCGACTACGAAGCCGAACTCTGCGTGGTCATCGGCCGCCGTTGCCGCCACGTCCCGGCAGCGCGCGCCTTCGAGGTGATTGCCGGCTTTATGTGCGGCAACGACATCTCGGTCCGCGATTGGCAGCAACGCTCACCCACCATGATGATGGGCAAAGGCTTCGACACCCATGGCCCCACCGGCCCCTGGATAGTCACGCCGGACGAGATCAAAGATGTTCATGCACTCAACGTGCGCTGCCTCCTAAACGGCGAAGTCATGCAGAGCGCCTCGACCGCCGAGATGATCTTCAAGATCCCAGCCCAAATCGAACACCTAACCGCAGCCTTCACCCTAGAACCGGGTGACGTCATCTTCACCGGTACGCCCGCCGGCGTCGGCAATTGGCGAACGCCGCCGGTGCGCATGAAAGCGGGCGACCGCGTTCGCGTCGAGATCGACGGCCTCGGCGCGCTCGAAAACGTTTGCGAAAACGAAACCGGCGAAACGGTCGTCGTATGAGCCTGGAAAGCGCCGCCGGCAGGTCACCCGCGCAAGGGCGCCTCAGTCAACTCGGCTGGGCGCTCTATCAGTTCGCGGCTAGCCCTTACTTCGTCATCATCAACATCTTCGTCTTCGCAGCGTACTTCCAGAAGCACGTCGTCGGCGACAATGTGGAGGGCCAAGTTGTTTGGGGCTACACCCAAGCGGCCGCGGGCATGTTGATCGCCCTCTGCTCCCCCATCTTGGGCGCGCTCGCCGACGCCTACGGCCCACGCAAGCCGGGGCTTCTCCTCTTCTCGGCGATCGCAATCCCCGCCATGCTGGCCCTGTGGTTCGTGACCGAGGGAAACCTCTGGCTTGGCATCCTGGCGATCATCGTCGCCGCCGTCACGATGGAATTCGCCGCCGTCTACCACAACGCCATGCTGACCAGCATCGCCGGCGAAAAGAACGTCGGCTTCCTGAGCGGCCTCGCCTACAGCCTCGATTATGTCGGCAGCGTGACGCTTTTCATCGTGTGGCTGACAATCCCAACCCTCGGCATCCTCGCTCTATTCAGTGGTGAGTTCGCGCACGAGCGCCTTTCCGGCCCGCTCTCGGCGTTGTGGCTGATCGTCTTTTCGATCCCGCTCGTGCTGTTCACGCATGATCGCCCGCGCACGGGGCTCTCGATTGTCGGCGCTATCGGTTCAGGCCTACAGCAACTCGGCCGCACGATCAGCCAAGTCAGCCACTACCGCAACATTGGCAAGTATCTACTCGTGCGGGCGATCTACGCCGACGGCATGAGCGCGGTGTTCACCTTCCTCGCCGGATACTTGAGCGGCGTCTTCGGCTGGGGCACGGCCAAGATCGGTCTCTTCGCCTTGATCGTTCTGACCGTTCCGATCTTCACCTCGTTCATCGGCGGTTGGATCGACGACAAGGTCGGCTCGCGCCGCACAATTCAAGTAGGCCTCCTGATGTTCACACTCGCCGTCGCAGGCTCCGTGAGCACGACGCCAAATGAGTACCTCTTCTTCTTTCCGGTCACCGAGGAACTCCGCGCGCAGCAACTACCGGTGCTCGGCCCCCTGCTCGCGATGTTCGGCTTCACGCAGTTTCCCGAACAGCTCAGCCTCGCGTTCTCGATCTTGGGCGGCGTCTTCGTCGGACCCATCCTCGCCTCAAGCCGCACCATGGTCGCTCGCATTGCGCCGCAAACGATGATCTCGGAGGTCTACGGTCTCTTCACCCTCACTGGCAAAGCAACCGCCTTCGCCGCTCCGTTCCTCGTCGCCGTCGTGACCTCGGCTACGCAGAGCCAGCGGGCAGGCTTTGCCGTGATCCTTGTGTTTCTGGTTCTGGGCTTCGTAGGGCTTTGGTGGGTGAAGGAAGAACGCGCCGAAGTTGCCCCGCCGCGATAGCAGGCGCTTCGGCAATCGGCGGGAACGACAGCGTCGCAAGCAATCCCGGCTTTGCGTCCTCAAGCTTGATCGTCGCGTCATGCATCCGCGCGACGGCCGCCACCAAGCTCAAGCCCAACCCCGACCCAGGCGTATTGCGCGAACGTTCCAAGCGAACGAAGCGATCGAGCACGCGCTCGCGATCCGCCTCCGGAATCCCGGGCCCCGTGTCGCGGACCGAGAACGTCGGCCGGTCGTTGCGCGTATTGACGCTCGCCGACACCGTGACCGCACCGCCTTGCGGCGTGTACTTCAACGCGTTCTCGACCAAGTTCGCGGCCGCGCGCGCGAGCAGACTGCGATTGCCGCGCACTGTGACTCTCGCAGGCGCGACAAACTTGAGCGAGATCCCGCGATCCTCCGCTGCCGGCTCGTAAAGATCGGCGACGTCGTGGATCACCTCGCTGAGATCCACCTGCTCCAGCGCATCGCGATGCGCACCCGTCTCGGCCTCCGCAATAAGCAGCAGCGAATTGAAGGTCGAGATCAAACCGTCCGCTTCCAAAATCGCGCTCTCCAACGCCTGCACCGTCTCGTCGTGCGAAGCATTTCCGATCATCGCGCCCTCAAGCTTGTTGCGGAGCCGGTTGAGTGGCGTACGCAGATCGTGCGCGATGTTGTCTGCGACCTCGCGCATACCCATCATCAACCGCTCGATCTGCTCCAACATCTGGTTGAGGTTGGTCGCCAAGTCGTCGAGCTCATCGCGGTTTCCCATCACCGGAATACGCCGCGTCAGATCGCCCGACATAATATCCCGGCTGGTCCGGTTGATGACTTCAAGGCGCCGGAGCACGTTACGACTGATCCAAACACCGCCCGCGACACCGATGAAGCCTGTGATCGCAATGGCCCACAACAGCGTCGAGCGGATCGCATCGCCGATCGCGTTTACGTCCTTCGTGTCGCGCCCGACGAGCAAGCGATAACCGCCGAACAACGGTACCTGAAATGCGCGACCCGGCCGCATCTCGCGTTCACCGTCGATCTCGCGTTCGTAAGTGAAGTTGATCCAGTCCTTTGCCGTTTGCACTGCGTCCGGCGGCCAACGCGAGAGATTGCCGGCCAACGGCGCATTGCCGATCGACAGCAAATAGAGACCGCGCTGGCCCGGTCGCGAAGAGCGCTCGACGATGATCGAGCGCAATCCCAAGATGCCGCGCCGCTTATACTGTTCGCCGAGACCCTGCACCTCGGCGGCTATCGTCTCGTCCGACTGCGTGGCGAGGAAGCCCGCGGTTCGCCAATAGATAAAGCCTAGAACCAAGAGCACCGACACGGCGAACAGCAGCAGGTAGGCGAAGGCCAACCTGAACGTCGCCGTGCGAAAGACATCAAGCAAGCGCACGGAGCGAATATCCGGCACCCCGAACGGTGTGCAACAGCGGCTCCTCAAAACCCTTGTCGATCTTAGCGCGCAGGCGCGAGATGTGAACGTCGATCACGTTGGTTTGCGGATCGAAGTGATATTCCCACACGTTCTCCAGCAACATCGTGCGCGTCACCACCTGCCCGGCGTGCCGCATCAAGTACTCAAGCAACAGAAACTCGCGCGGCTGCAAATCGATCCGCTGCCCCGAGCGCGTCGCCGTGCGCGACAAAAGATCGAGCTCCAGATTGCCGATCGCAAGCTTCGTCGTCACCGCATCAGAGCCGTTCCGCCGCACCAGCGCATCGATCCGCGCCAACAGCTCGACGAATGCATACGGCTTCGCAAGATAATCGTCGCCGCCCGCCCGCAAGCCCTTCACGCGATCGTCCACTTCGCCGAGCGCGCTTAAAAACAAGACCGGCGTCTTGTTGCCCTCGTCGCGCATCTTGCGGACCATCGACAGCCCATCGAGCCTCGGCATCATTCGGTCAACGACCGCCACGTCGTAGTTTCCGGCCATCGCCAGGTGCAAACCGTCTTCGCCATCCGGCGCATGATCGACAATGTGACCGCTCTCTTTCAGGCCACGCGTCAGGTACGCAGCCGCCTCGCGGTCGTCTTCAACAACCAGAATTCGCATCACTCGAGCGTCCTCATTCATGGGGGTGAGGGGGGACGAGGGGGCGGAGCCTGCCGCCCCCATCTTGTTGAGGGCGGACATCAGCCCTTGATCTTCACGGGGATGTAGACCTTCACGCCCCGGTCACGTTCGACGAAGAGCAACACAGTCGGACGCTTCGCCGACTTCGCATCGGCCACCGCGCCTTTGACGTCTTCGATGGAGTCAACCTCGTCCCCGCCAACGGCAAGGATGCGGTCACCGGCCCGCAGGCCGCGCTCCGCCGCGTCGCTGTCCGGATCGACATCGGTGATGAGAACGCCTGAGGCCTTCCCATCGAGTTCGAACTCGCTGCGCACCGCAGGCGTAATCGCCGCAAGGCCAAGGCCAAGCGCAGAGACTTCCGCACGACCCGGCATGTTGCTGTCCTTGCCGTCATCCGTACCGCGGCCGCGTTCGTTGCCGGCCAGACGATCTTCGCCCGGCCGCTTCGCGATGGTCACGCTGAGCGATATGTTGCGGCTGCCGCGCCAAACGGAAAAGTTGGCGGTCTGTCCGACCTGAAGCGCCGCAACCTTTCGCGTCAAATCGCGGTTGTCCTTGATGTCGCTGCCATTCATCTTCAACACGACGTCGCCGCGCTTGAAACCACCCTTCTGGGCCGGGCTGCCGTCAATCACATCGCCGACGAGCGCTCCGTGCTCGTTCGCCAAACCAAGCGCCAGCGCGGAGTCTTCGTTCAGACTCTGAATCTGCACCCCCAGCCAGCCGCGCGTAATCGTGCCTGAGCGCTTCAACTCGCTAACGACCCGCTGCACGGTCGATGAAGGAATGGCAAAGCCGATGCCGGCGCTCGTACCCGACGGCGAATAGATCGCCGTATTCATGCCGATCACGTGCCCCGCAAGATCGAACGTCGGACCGCCGGAGTTGCCGCGGTTGATTGCGGCGTCGATCTGCAGATAGTCCGTATACGTCGTACCGCCGACGTCGTCGCGGCCGCGCGCCGAGACGATTCCCGACGTAACCGTGCCGCCAAGGCCGAACGGATTGCCGACAGCCAAGACCCAGTCGCCGACCCGCACCTTGCTATCGTCGGCAAAGGTCACGGACGGGAACGACTTCCCTTCGATCTTGATCAAGGCCACGTCGGTCAGCTCGTCGCGCCCGATCAGGCGCGCCTTGTATTTCTTGCCATCCGCGAACCCGACCTCGATCTCGGTCGCATTGGCAACAACGTGATTATTGGTGACCACATACCCCGAAGGATCGATCACGAAGCCGGACCCTTGCACCTCGCCCTTCTGACGTCCGCGGTTGTTCGGTCCACCCTTGCGGAACTTGTCGAAAAAGTCGCGCAGCGAAGGCGGAAGGTTCTCAAGATCTTCATCGCTCACTTCTTGCTCTGGCCCCGACGTGACCTTCGCCTTCAGGCTCACGACAGCCGGTGCAACGCGCTCGACGATATCGGCCAGCGAAGGCAAAACGCCGCCGGTGGCGCCCAGCATCACTGCCGCCGGCGCACCCGCAACTTGCGCTGTCGCCGCAAAGCCCGCTGTCGGCGTTGACTCGGCCACCGCAGCCGGTCCGCCACCGCTCCACACCACACCCCCGACCACGCCGGCCGTGACGGCGAGAGCGAGCGCTGCGGCACTGGCGACCAGCACGCGCTTGCGTGGCTTAGCGTCAGGGACCACGGGCGTTGGGACAACTGGGGCGGCTTCAGGCGACGAAGCATCGGCAGACATTCGTACTTCTCCTTGGGAACTGGGGCTTCGGCCGGACCCATGCGCGGCCGAAAGCTGCACCAATATATAGACCCAAGAAGATGTCTTAAATCTGTCAGAACGATTAACTGCATGTAATTTTAGTCCCGATCCCGTGACCAGGACCGATTTCTCAAGGCGCCTTGGCGGGCGGCTCGTTGTGCTTCCAAAGCCCCTTGTCCTTGAGGGCCTGAGCGACTTCGGGCGGCATGTAATTCTCGTCGTGCTTCGCCAGCACGTTGGTCGCCGCAAAGACCCCGTCTTGCCGGAACGACCCGGTCACCACGACCCCCTGCCCCTCGCGAAACAGATCCGGCAAATCGCGCGAATAGGTGACCGGCACTTCCTGATCGCCGTCAGTGACCTTGAAGCGAACTTCAAGCCCGCCCGGCCGCTCGATACTGCCCGTCGAGACCAGCCCACCCAGATTGATCTGACGCCCGACCTCGACACCTCGAGCCTTCGCCTCGCTCGGCGAGTAGAAATAGAGCACCCGGTCGCCGAGCGCCGCCACGATGATGACGGTCGCAAGAACGGCCGCCCCAACGGCTCCGGTTAAAAACGCAAGGCGGCGCTGACGGCGTGTCATAGCGCACGAACTATAATGCGGAAGAGCCCGCGAACAAGGTTCACGCCCGCACCATCCGTGCGACGAAAAAGCCGTCGGTGTTTTCACGGTAAGGCGTCAGCGTTTGTGCCGTCTCTGCCTGCCAGCCAGGATGCCGTTCGACAAACGCCGCAAGCTGAACCGGCCCCTCCGAAGGCAACAACGAACACGTCGCGTACACAATCGCGCCGGTCGGCTTTACGAGTTCGACCGCACGATCCAACAGCTTTGCCTGCGCTGCGCGATAGGTCGCCAGCCGCGCCTGATCAAGCGTCCACTTGCTCTCCGGGTTGCGCCGCCACGTGCCCGTGCCAGAACAAGGCGCGTCGATGAAAACGAGATCGGCACCACCGTGCGCCAGCGCCGCAAGCTCCCTGCCGTAGGGATCGCCGGCCATCTCGATAATCGTCACGCCCGAACGCGCGACGCGCGGCGTCATCTGTTGCAAACGCCCAAGATCGACATCGCAAGCCAAAATTCGCCCGCGATTGTCCATCGCCGCCGCCAGAGCCAGCGCCTTGCCACCCGCGCCGGCCGCCAGGTCGATCACCGTGTCCCCAGGCCGCGCCTCAGCCAACAAGACCGCACGCTGCGAGGCCTCGTCTTGAATCTCAACGCGCCCTTCCTGATAGGCGGGCAACACCGTGACCTTGGCATCCGCGCCCGCCGCTACACGCAACCCGTCCGGCGCGCCGGCGAGCGATCCCGCAACGACACCGGCAAGCGTGAGTTCCAACGCGACATCGTCGCGGTTCGCCTTGAGCGCATTCACCCGCAAATCAAGCGGCGCCCGCCCGCACAGCGCCGCCATCTCGCGCGCCAAGTCTGCACCGAAGGCCGCGGAAAACTCGCCGTGCAGCCACTGCGGATAGTTGAACACGATCCACGGCGCCGTCGGAACGCGCTTGTCCTCAAGCGTCGCCCGCTCCCCATCGCTCAAGGCCCCAAGCGCATGCTGCCCATCGACGCAAAGCGCCGCGATCTCATCCGCCTCCAACCCGTCGCCAACCGCGAGCGATCCGATCACAAGCGCCCGTGCGTCCTCGCTTTGCATGCGGAACGCACATTCGTTTCGCCGCCGCAACACCGAGTAAACGCGATCGGCAATCGCGGCGCGATCCTTCGAGCCCGCAAAGCGATGCGCACGGCCCCAAGCGGCGATCGTACGGTCGGCCGCCGCCTTTCGGGCCAAAACCTCGGTCAGAATTTCCGCCGCGGCCGCTAGTCGAGCTCCCGGTGTCAGATGCCTAGCCCGACATCGGATAGTTGGGCGACTCGCGCGTCACCGTGATCGAGTGCGGATGGCTCTCGCGCAAACCGGCCGCCGATATGCGCACGAACTTCGCCTTCTCTTGGAACTCGGCGATCGTCTTGCTGCCGGTATAGCCCATCGAAGCGCGCAACCCGCCGACCAGCTGATGCACGACGCTCGACAGCGGCCCCTTGAACGGCACCTGCCCCTCGACGCCCTCCGGCACAAGCTTCAGCGTATCGTTCACCTCCGCCTGGAAGTACCGGTCCGCCGATCCGCGCGCCATCGCCCCTAGCGAACCCATACCGCGATACGACTTATACGAACGTCCCTGATACAAGAACACCTCGCCGGGGCTCTCGTCCGTACCGGCGAACAGCGAACCCAACATCGCGCAATTCGCACCCGACGCGACTGCCTTCGCAAAGTCGCCCGAGTACTTGATGCCGCCATCGGCGATCACCGGCACCCCGCGCGGCCTCGTGGCCGACACCACGTCCATGATCGCCGTCAACTGCGGCACGCCCACGCCGGCCACCATGCGCGTCGTGCAGATCGAGCCGGGCCCGATGCCAACCTTGATCGCGTCGGCGCCCGCATCCATCAGCGCAATGGCAGCCTCAGCCGTTGCCACGTTTCCGGCCATCACCTGCGTCTCGTTCGACATCCGCTTGATGCGAGCGACCGCATCGATCACCCGCGCCGAGTGACCATGCGCCGTATCGACGACGATCACGTCGACGCCGGCCGCGAGCAGCGCCTCTGTCCGCGCCAGCCCATCCGGCCCTACCGTCGTCGCCGCGCCGACCCGCAAACGGCCACGCGCGTCTTTAGCCGCATTCGGGTGTGACTCGGCCTTCTCGATGTCCTTCACGGTGATCAGGCCGATGCAACGATAGTCGCCGTCGACGACCAGAAGCTTCTCGATCCGGTGTTGGTGCAACAGCCGCTTAGCCTCGTCCATGCCGATGTTCTCGCGCACCGTGACGAGCTTCTCCTTCGTCATCAGCTGCGAAACCGGCTGACGCATATCGGTCGCAAACCGAACGTCGCGGTTGGTCAAGATACCGGCCAACTTTCCGGTCTTCGGCTCGATCACCGGAATGCCGGAAATCCGATGCGTCTCGCGCAACGTCCGCGCTTCGGCGAGCGTGGCATCGGGCGAAATCGAGATCGGATTGAAGACGATGCCGCTTTCGAACTTCTTCACCTGCCGCACATTCGCAGCCTGTTCTTCCGGCGTCATGTTGCGGTGAATGACGCCCATGCCGCCCGCTTGCGCCATCGCGATCGCAAGTCTGGCTTCTGTCACGGTGTCCATCGCGGCGGACAATAGCGGCACCGCGAGTTCGATTGTTTTGGTGAGTTTGGTGCGCGTGTCGGCCTGGCCGGGCAACACGTCGGACGCGCCCGGCACCAGCAGGACGTCGTCGAAAGTCAAAGCTTCACGGGGTTGCAAGCCGATCCCTCTCTCTTCACTGATCACTCGGGATTCGAGTTGCCGTGTGCATGTACTCGCCGCCAGTCCCCTTGTAAAGCGCGGCAGAATGCCCACCCGCGGTCAAAGCCCCGTTATCAATGATTTCGCCTTGGCAGACCGCCAAAGCCTTGCGACAGTTGGGCGGGGGGACATCATGTTTCAACGGACCGTTCTCACGATCGCGGCAATAGCTGCATCGTTGTCTTGCGCAACCGCCGCACCGGGCGACCGCGCCAAGTTCTTGGAAGGCGCATCAGCCGCCAAACTCTCGCCCGAGGAACTCGCCGAGGAGGTGAAGGGCTACCTTCCGCCGGGAAGCATCGACGTCGCCGAAGTCCTCCAACCGCCGCCCGCGATCGATTCACCCGCCGACAAAGCCGACGTGGCCCTCTTTCGCCAAACGACAGCGCGCGTCAGCGCCGAACGCTGGGCGCGAGCCCTCGCCGACGACGCGTCAGTCTACGATCGCTTTGAACGTCAGTTGGGCTTCGCGCCGGATCGCAAGCACGTGCCGCGCTTCGTGCGGCTGCTGAACCGCGTCTCCGAGGACGTACTTGCGGCGGCGAGCGAGGCAAAAAAACAATTCCCGCGTCCGCGCCCGTTCCAGCGCTTTGCGCTTACGCGCATCTGCGGAGAGAAGACGCCACCCAAACCTGAAGCCTCACCCACCAAAGGCACGGCTTACCCCTCTGGCCACGCCGCGCTATCCTGGGCGGCAGCGCTCGTCATGGTCGAAGCCTATCCACAAAGCGCACAGGCGATCGTGTTGCGCGCGGTCGACTACGGCGAAAGCCGCATCGTATGTGGCGTGCATTTCCCGTCCGATGTTCAAGCGGGTCAACTTCTGGCAACGGCCGTCGTCGATAAGCTGTTCGCGTTGCCCGAGTTCCATCGCGACTTCGTTTGCGCCAAACGTGAGTTGCAAGCCGTCGCGATCGGCGAGCGAAGCGAGGACCAACCCGCCTGCCAATAGCTCAGCGAAATCCAGTTGCCAGCACATACATCTCGGCGCTGTCCGCGCGGCTTGCCGGCGGCTTCACGTGCACAACCTTCGCGAACCGGCGCTTAAGCGTTTCAAGCAACTCACGCTCCGTACCGCCGCGCAACACCTTGCATAAGAAGGCGCCGCCGGGCTTCAAAACCTCGATCGCAAAATCCAGCGCCGTCTCGCACAGCGCCATGACGCGCAAATGATCCGTCTCGCGATGTCCGGTCGCGGGTGAAGCCATGTCGGAAGCAACCACGTCGACCGGCCCCGAGAGCGCATGCTTGATCACCGCCGGCGCCTTCGCATCCATAAAGTCGAGGTGCAGCAACACGGCACCTGGAATGGGATCCATCTCTTGAATGTCGGCCCCGACAACCCGCCCCTCGCCCAACCGCTCGACCAACACTTGCGTCCAACCACCCGGCGCCGCGCCTAAATCGACCGCGCTTTGGCCGCGCTTCAAAAAGCGATACTTGTCGTCCATTTCGGCAAGCTTGTAGGCCGCGCGCGAACGATAGCCACTCGCCTTAGCCGCGCGCACATAGGGATCGTTGATCTGCCGCTCCAACCAAGCCTTCGAAGATTTCGTTCGCTTCTTGGCAGACTTCAGCCTCACTTTGAGCGCCCGCGTTGCCGCCGGCTTCACCTTGTCCGTCATGACGTGCCGCCCGCAGGCTTGCCGCCGCGCCTTCGCCGGCGCCCGCCGCGGCGCTTGCGTTTCCGCTTCCCGCTCCCGCGTCCCTCGCCGCCTTCCATGAGCGCAAGCAACATCCCCTCGCGCAGACCGCGGTCCGCCACCCGCAGCCGCGGCGGCGTCCACAGGGTGAAGATCGACTCGAAGATGACCAGCCCCGGGATCACCAATTCTGCCCGCTCCGGTCCGACACACGGATGCGCGGCCCGCGCCTCGCGGTTCATTCCCTTGAGGTTGGCGACCACGCGCTGAATGTCATCGCGCTTCAACCAGGTGCCGTCCACTTTCGAACGCTCATAGCGCTCAAGGCCCAAATGAATGCCCGCAATCGTGGTCACCGTGCCGGAGGTCCCCAGCATGTGAAACGAACCAGCAGGATGTCCGCCGGGCGGCGCCAGCGTCGATATCTCCTTCAACTGCGCGCGCACCTCGGCCGTCATCGCTTCATAGGTGCCCGGCTCGTCCAACTTTCCCGTAAACCTCTCTGCCAGCGTCACAACGCCAAGCGGCATCGACCCCCACCGCAGTATTCGCGGTGGCCGTCCGTGATCCCGCAGATCGAGCCAGATCAGCTCCGTCGACCCGCCGCCGATGTCGAACACCAACGCGCCCTTGTCCGAGCGGTCCAGGAGCGGCGCCACACCGCGCGCCGCCAAACGCGCCTCTTCGATCGGCGGAATGATGTCGAAGTGGAGCCCCGTCTCCTTCGCGACGCGTGTAATGAACGCTTCACCGTTCTTTGCCGTGCGGCAGGCCTGCGTCGCGATCGCACGCGCGGACGTCACGCCGCGCTTGCGCATCTTCACCGCGCAGATGCGGATCGCCTCGATCGCGCGCGACATCGCTGCCTCGGAAAGTTCCCCCGTTTGCGAGAGCCCTTCGCCCAATCGAACCGTGCGGGAAAATGAATCGAGCACGCGAAAGCCATTCGCATCTGGCTTTGCGACCAAGAGCCTGCAGTTGTTGGTGCCGAGGTCGAGCGCCGCATAAATGTGGCTTGGCCGAACGTTCGCCGGCTTAGCCTCATTGCCAGCCGTGGCAACGGCGGGCGGGTCCTGCGACCCATACGGCGCCCCACGCGAACCTTGCGCCACGGGGCAATCTCACTTCGTTCGGCTGGTGCGTCGCCTGACCCAAGGGGCCCGGCCGCACACGGCCTTCGATTACAGTTGCCACCACTGTAACACGACGATGCTAAGCGGCAAGTTAGCGAAGGGATTAGGCCTAAAAGGTAAACTGCCGGCCGGGAACGATCTCACCCTCTGGCCCCAAACGATCCGGATAACAACGGTTATAGGCGCCGCAGCCCGTGTAATACATAGCCATCCGGTCGCCGCGCCGCTCGATCCAGTAGCAAACCTCCACACCCCAGCCGACATGTGGGATCGATTGGCAGAGTTCACCCTCTGCATTGAATCGCCATCTCCCACGCTCGACAAAGTCCAACTCCTCTATCGGCCCATGAGGAACGCGGGCCCCAAGGCGCCGGAAACGCGCTTCAAGTGTCCCATCGGCCAAATAGTAGATTTGCCAAGGGTATTCGGTGCGCGAGACAACCCCCGGCGGCGCCGAGCCGTCCGCAAACCCCTCCATCCCCCGGAACGTATGGTTGACGATCCAATCGCGAGGATTACCGCGGCGGCCCACAACGACCACGCGCTCGGTCGGCCAATCGTTCCTCGACTTCGGCGTCTCCGGTAGCGGCTTGTTCGCACCCGCCGCGTACCCGGCGGCGACAAGCACGGCAGTGACTGCCCCAAGCCCAATGGCCCATACACGCATGCTCGTCTCCTCCGCCGTGCGCCAACGCGCATCTGACTTTTTGTCAGACGAATGGAGCAAATTTTTGACCGCTTGGCAAAGCAAGAGCGGCAACCCTGCTGCGCGAGTGGTCTTCGCCCGGGAGGGGACGGTTGCGCCTCATTGAATTTGCCCGCCCGCTCGCGTATCCGAGCGCCAGATGATCGCGGAAATCGGACATTTCGCCCTTGCGCTGGCGCTAACCCTGGCAGTCGCGCAGAGCGGCGTGCCCCTTTACGGGGCCGCCAAGCGCGACCCGAACCTGATGGCGTTCGCCCGCTCGGCGGCAATCGGTCAACTTTTGTTTATCGCCATCGCATTTGCATGCCTGACGCTGGTGTTCGTCCTCTCCGACTTCTCCGTGTCGCTGGTGGCGCAGCATTCTCATTCGGACAAGCCGCTCGTCTACAAAATTGCCGGTGTCTGGGGGAACCACGAAGGCTCGATGCTGCTCTGGGTGCTGATCCTGGCACTGTTCGGCGGCGCGGTCGCCTTGTTCGGACGCAATCTGCCCGCGACGCTCGCCGCGCGCGTGCTCGCGGTTCAGGGCATGATCGGTGTCGGGTTTCTGGCCTTCATCATCTTTACGTCGAACCCATTCCTGCGCCTCGACCCGGCACCGCTGAACGGCAACGGCCTGAACCCGCTGCTGCAGGACCCGGGCCTCGCGACGCATCCGCCATTCCTCTATCTAGGTTACGTCGGCTTCTCGATGGCCTTCTCGTTCGCCGTTGCAGCGCTCATCGAAGGCCGAGTCGATCCGGCATGGGCGCGCTGGGTCAGGCCTTGGACGCTCGCCGCCTGGTGCTTTCTCACGATGGGCATCATGCTGGGTTCGCTTTGGGCCTACTACGAACTCGGCTGGGGCGGCTGGTGGTTTTGGGATCCCGTCGAGAACGCATCGCTGATGCCCTGGCTCGCCGGCACCGCACTCGTCCACTCCGCCATCGTCGTCGAAAAACGCGACGCGCTGAAACACTGGACGATCTTGCTTGCGATCCTGACCTTCACGTTGAGCCTGATCGGCACTTTTCTCGTCCGCTCCGGCGTGATCTCAAGCGTACATTCCTTCGCGACCGATCCCACGCGTGGCATATTCATCTTAGGCCTCCTCGTCGCGACCACTGGCGGCGCACTGACGCTCTACGCCATCCGCGCGCCGACGATGAAGCTCGGCAACCTGTTCGCGCCGGTCAGCCGTGAAGGTGGCCTGATCCTGAACAACGTACTGCTCGTCTCCGTAACGGCGTTCATTTTCATCGGCACGTTCTATCCGCTGTTCGCGCAAGTCTCGAGCGGCGACCAACTCTCCGTCGGCGCACCATTCTACAATTTCTTCTTCGTGCCGTTCTCGATCGCGATGATGTTCGTCATGGCAATCGGCCCGCTGCTAAGTTGGAAACGCGGTGACCTTGCGCAAGCGTTCTTCAGGCTCAAGATCGCCGCCGTCGTCGCCGTCGCAGCAGGCGTCGCCGCCGCAATGATCGGCACCGGCTCGCTGGCCGTCCTTGCGATCGCGTCAGCTGTCTGGCTGCTCGCGGGCGCTCTTGGCGCAATCGCTCAGCGCTTGGCGCTCGGGACCGGCGACCTTCAAGCGATCTGGTCGCGCGCCGCAGGTTTGCCGCGAGCCACCTGGGGCATGGCCGTGTCCCACGCCGGCGTCGCGGTGCTCGCGCTGGGCGTCGTTGGCATCAGTGCGTGGACCGAAGAAACGGTGGCGCTTCTCAAACCCGGCCAGTCGGCCAGAGTCGGCGCGTATGAGGTGCGCCTCGTATCCGTGACCGACGAGCAAGGCCCGAACTACACCTCCAAGGCTGGCCGCTTCGCCGTCGTCATGGGCGGCGCGCAAGTGGACGAACTGCTCGCCGAGCGCCGCACCTATCCGAACCCCGGTTCCGAAACGACAGAGGCCGGCATGCGCGTTCGCCCGCTCGACGTTCTCTATGTCACCATCGGCCAACCGCACGGCGACGGCTCCTGGACGGTGAGGCTCTACCATCACCCGTGGGTCGTCTGGATCTGGGGCGGCGCAGTGATCATGGTCTTTGGCGGTTTGCTCTCACTGAGCGACCGGCGCCTGCGCGTAGGCGCCCCGCGCCGCGCCGTTGCGGCACAGGCGGCGGAATGACGATGTCGCGCTGGCTCTCGCTTCTCCCGCTCGGCTTGCTGCTGCTGCTCGCCGGCTACTTCGCGATCGGCCTAACGGAAGACTCGCGCACGATCAGATCCGTCTTAATCGACAAGCCCCTGCCCACATTCGATCTCCCTTCTTTCGGCCGCAGCGGCGAGACCGTTTCCAACGAAACGCTGAAGGGCCACGTCTCGCTGATCAACATCTTCGCCTCGTGGTGCATCACCTGCCGTGTCGAGCACCCGATATTGCTCAAGCATGCGAAGGCAAACCGTGTCGCGATCTATGGCCTCGCCTGGAAGGACAAGCCGGACGAGCTCAAAGCCTGGCTGGAAGAACTTGGAAACCCCTACACGGCGATCGCCGACGACGCGAAAGGCCGCACCGCCATCGATTTCGGCGTCACCGGCGCGCCGGAGACCTTCATCGTCGACAAGCGCGGGCGCATTCGCTTCAAACAAGTCGGCGCCATCGACGACTACATTTGGACCAACACGATCGAGCCGTTGGTCAAAGAACTTGAGGCCGAACCGTGAGCTTCAAATCATTCCTCGCCGCGCTTATGTTGTTCGTTGCCATCGCGCCCGCGTTCGCCGTCGAGCCCGACGAAATCCTTGCCGACCCGGCGCTCGAAGCCCGCGCCAGACACATCACGCAAGAACTCCGCTGCGTCGTCTGCCAGAACCAATCGGTCGACGACTCCGACGCGCCCTTAGCACGCGATATCCGCATCCTCGTGCGCGAACGGATCAAAGCCGGCGACACCGACACGCAAGTTCGCGATTTCATCGTCGCACGCTACGGCAAGTTCGTCCTGCTCCGTCCGCCGCTCGACAGCGGCACCTGGGCTCTCTGGTTCGGACCGCTTGCGGTGCTGGTCATCGCGGCCGCATTGGCGTGGAACTACATGCGCGGCCTGCGCCGCAACACAACGGCACCGCAACCGCTCAATGCCGCAGAAGAAGCCGCCGTGCAGCGCAAACTCGACGAGCGCGCGTCATGATCTGGCTTGCGATGGCCGCGCTCTTATTGCTGGCTTGCACCGTGGTGTTGCCACCGCTGCTCCAGCGCCCGCCCGCCGCGCCGCGCGACTCCACCAGCCTCGCCGTCTACCGCGACCAGCTAAGGGAGATCGACGCCGACCTTGAGCGCGGCTTAATCACACCCGCCGAAGCCGAAGCCGCCCGCATCGAAATCAAACGCCGCATCTTGGCGCTGCCCGGCAACGAAACCATTGCGCCCCCGGCACGTCTACCGCGCGCGGTGCCAATCGCAGTCGCCGCCTTGCTCGGCGCCGCGTCGCTCGCCATCTATCTGCCGCTCGGCCGCCCGCAGTTGCCCGATCGCCCCTATGACGCGTCCGCCGAGCGCGATGCCGGCGCAACCGAAATGCTGGGCGAAGTCGAGAAGATGGTCGCCAAGCTCGCCGAGCGCCTAAAGACGCAACCGAACGACGCAAAGGGCTGGCGCATGCTTGGTTGGTCCTACGTACAACTCGGCCGCGTGAAAGATGGCGTCGAAGCCCTCGCGCGAGCGGTGCAACTCGATCCCGAAAACGCGGCGCTGCGTTCCCAATATGGCGAAGCGACGGTGCAACTAGCCGGCGGCACCGTGACCCCTGAAGCGCAAGCGATCTTCGCGCAAGCCCTGAAGCAAAACGCGAAGGACCCCCGCGCCCGCTTTTATCAGGGTCTCGCCCTCACCCAGGCCGGAAAGGACCGCGAAGCCTTCGACCTGTGGGTCGCCATCATCAAGGACGGCCCGCCCGACGCCCAATGGCTGCCGGGCTTGCGCGACCAAGCCCGCGAGCTAGCCGCCAAACTCAAACTGCCGCCAACCGCAGTGCCTTAACGCTTGCCGCCCAACGCGCTTGGGACTTATAAGACGCCCCTCCCTTGGGGGATCGTCTAACGGTAGGACTGCAGACTCTGACTCTGCCTGTCTAGGTTCGAATCCTAGTCCCCCAACCAGCCATCCGACAGCACTCTGCTCCTGCGCGTGCCCCTCGCTGAAAAACCCCGCATTCCGCGGCTTTCCTAGCCGGAATACGGGGGCGGCAGTCGCAAAATAGAGCGTGCAACTGCCCTAATTCGGGGGCCCCGCTCCGGGCATCGCGATGGTGGTCCCGTTTCCGCAAGGCCGCCAACTGGCGAGCCAGTGTCGATGATCAATCTCGAGGCAAGGTGATTTCAAAGCTCGTCCAATGCATCGAATCGTGAAGCGGGTGCTCTACTTCGTCCTGAGTAACGGAAATGGTCCCACCGAAATGCTCTTCAAGCAACGAGCCGGCCGTGCTCAACCCAATGCCAGTGCCCTGGCGACCACTATTTTGCACATGGCGCCCACGATATCCTTTGTCAAATATCTTTCTAACCTCGTCCGGGTCAATGCGCGGTCCGATTGATCGCACAGATATCTCGAATGACTCCGAATTTTCCGCAACACCAACGACGACGTCGGAATTGCTCGGGGCATACTTGATAGCGTTGTCGACTATCGCGTACGGAACCAACTCAAAAATCTGCGGCCCCCTGACCGACCCAAAGGAATTTCCACGAAGCACCAAGTTTATCGACCGAGCGCTGGCTTTGGGCCGAAAACATCGAACGACCTTATCGACCTTCTTGAAGACCGGGATCGTGGTGTGATTTTCCAAAGCAACGCGATTGGAGAGGTAATCAATCAAGTCAATTCGTATCGACAACATGAAATGGGTTGCTATTACGGTCTCGATCCGATCCTCCGCAACGCTCAAATTCCGGTCCGCGCATGCGGTCTTCGCAGCCTCGGCGGAATTGTAGATCGCAGACGACAGCGCCCTCAGATCATGAATCAGGTCGCCAAGCTCCTCATCCTTCGCAGCGTTGATCCGATCACGCTCAGATATCAACGATTTGCAAAAAGCTTCGACCCGGTCCTTCGAAAACTCGTGAGTTCGCTCGAAGAATTTTTTCTTGGATCGTCTCTCTCCCGCTATCGTTAGGCCGGGCACAACGTACCTGTTTCCGTCGGAATCAATCGCTACAAACACCCAATATCCTTGCGGGCACTGGCTCCATCCTTTCGGCGCCATTTTGGTGTAGACGGTCATTTGATACGGGCTTCTGAGCTCGATGGGCAACGAAACCAGCGTGCCATCGAAGAGCTTGTGCTCACCACCGCTACCAATCACCACGGGAAGCGCATGCATATTAGGAACCCACGATTATCTTGAACAAACCTGACGCGACAACCGAGCGAAGGACCGCGCGAACGTCTGCCCCCAGTTGCTCGGACCCAATCAAACGCTGGAACGCTGATGCAGTCGACGAGTCCCCGCTCTTCACCGACCTCACGAATGCATCTTCCAGCCTTAGTATGGTGAGCGTGTCAACCTCGCGGGCAACCAGCGCCTCTCGTTGCCGCTGCCAAACAGCGTAGGGGTCCATAAGGCGGGCGATGAAATCATCCAATGTTTGCACCCACGTCTCGATATCAGTGTCCTTCTTCAGAAACTCGTCGCTGATTTTCGACGCGTCGCGCGTAATGTTGAGATTTTTGGTTCCGCCGGAGTACGCAACGACAAACTTGTCAGGGAAGTGCTTTTTGATTTCCTGAATCAGGAAGGCGCCTTGCTTTCGCTTATCAAATGCCAAACCAACGCCCTGGAGATCACAGAGAATGATCTGATGTGGAGCGAGCACTTCGACATCGCTAGGATCGCCTACCGTCACGATTCTGTAACCTACGTTCTCGAGATTGCTTCTCGGTTCGAACGGGTTGTCGTCAACGACCGCAATCGTGAAGAGCTTTCTTCGTTCCCTCAGCGCAGTACTCTTGTGCCTCCGCAGGCCTTTTAAGTCGCTCGCAAGCTGGTATGTCCGTAGCTTTTCAAACATCTAAGGGCCCATTTGTTGAGCAAGGCTGGAAACAGGCGTCTGGTCAGCGCGAATCACCATTCAATCTTATGACGGATCTTTCGAACAGGTGAGCCACCTGGGATGTGAGCTTGTGTGTTTCGCGCCTTACGCAAGAAGCGCTCTGTCAACTGTCCGGCACTTTGCGACCGCGGCCCCAATTTCAAGATCCGTCCGATGTCTATTCGAGTCCAAGCGCGCGACGCTGCTTCGCCCACGACGCAGGCGGCCCTAATTTCGACAGCCGTTCCAAGCTCAAACCTTGCGGCTGACGCCCTTCGACGATGGCCTTCTGAACATCCGGCCCCAAGTACGCCAAGCGGATGAGCTCTCGCAGGCGGCGACGGCCAATGCGCTCACGGTCAGCGAGTTCGTCGATGCTGACAACCGATCCGCTCTCAACCAGTTCCCGCCAACGATGCGCGCGCCCAAGCGCCGTCAGCAGCATCTTATCGAAGCGAGGTGTCGCCGACGTCCAGTCGTCTTTGTTCCAACCCTCAACCCGCTTGTGGCCACCCCAACGCCTCAAGGTCCCAGGAATCGTGAGTCGAACGCCTTGTGCTGCACCGGTGACAACGGTGCCGGTCGGAAGTGCCGCCTTGGACGCGGCGGTAGGCTGCACATGAGTGGTCTGAATGGAGACCTCTTCATGTTTGACCACGACCAATTGAACGACCGCACGAACTTGAGATCGTCTCTCGCTCTCCGTTGACGAATTCCCTCGCGGGCTTGGCACGAGCGCACCGACGCATTGGAGGACGAGCTGATCAATCAACGGCGCAGCCACCCGCGGAAGGCTCCCGGCAGCATCGCGCCGTCGCTGCAACACGGCCTGGCTTACGTAGTAGCAGTGCCGATTGCCACCCGCGCCCAGTGACCACTGCGGACTCATCCGGTTGCCATTGGAGTCCACGATCAGACCCGTGAGCAACGCTGACGCTTCGACCGTCCGCTTTCGCTCCCACCCCTGCGCACTGGCGGTGAGCCGCGCCTGAACCGTATCGAACGTGACCTTGTCGATGATCGCTTCGTGCTGACCGGGGTACAGCTTGCCCTTGTGCTGTGCTAGACCGGCATAGACCGGATTCCGGAGGACGTGACGCAGGGGACCAATGTACCAACGGCCGCCACCGATGGCGCGACCGCGCGTCGAGACGTAGGCCTTGGTGCGGGTTCCTTTGGCTTCAAGCTCCTCAAGCAATTTCCCAGCCGAACCAAGGTCGAGGTAACGCTGGAAGATCATTCGAACGACCTTTGCCTCGACCGGATTGACAATCAGCTTGCGATCCCGTGCGTCATAACCAAGCGGTGGATTCCCGCCCATGAAGATGCCCTTCGCGCGCGAGGCCGCGAACTTGTCGCGGATGCGTTCAGCCGTGACCTCCCGCTCGAACTGAGCGAACGACAACAGCACGTTCAGCGTCAGCCGCCCCATCGACGTCGTCGTGTTGAACGACTGCGTGACAGACACAAAGGTGACGTTCCGTTGGTCGAAGCGCTCGACGATCTTGGCAAAGTCGGCGAGCGAGCGGGTGAGCCGGTCGATCTTGTACACAACCACGCAATCGACCTTGCTGCGATCAATGTCAGTTAGGAGCCGTTGCAGAGCCGGGCGCTCCAGATTGCCGCCGGAGAACCCGCCATCGTCGTACTTGGCCGGAACGAGCGACCAGCCCTCATTGGTCTGACTCTTGATGTAGGCAGCGCAAGCCTCGCGCTGCGCGTCCAGGGAGTTGAACGACTGGTCCAGCCCCTCCTCTGTCGATTTGCGCGTGTAGATGGCACAGCGCAAGGGGCGCTTGGTTGTCATGCTTTGGTACCCGGTTTCGCAGTAGAACCCTCAAGCCCGAAGAACCGCGGCCCCGACCACCGCGTGCCGGCGATGGTGCGGGCGACCTCGGAGAGGCTCTGGTACCGCTTCCCGCAATGTTCGAATCCCTGGTCAAGCACCAGCACGCGATGTTCAAGACCGCGCCACTCGCGCACCAGCACGGCGCCTGGCCGCAGTTGCGGCTTAGGAGCGAAGTCCACCGCCTTTCCTTCAGCCTGCAGGCGGCTGAGCCGCCTGATCGCGGCTGCCGTCTCGGCATCGAGACCGCCGAACGCTTGAACCTGGAGCCGCCAGATCAAAATACGGCGAAGCACATCCGCCGATCGAATCTGAGGCGGATCGCCTCGCAACCGCCGCCGCCACAGATCGCGAACGGCCGCGACCGGCAGCTTCGTGATCCGTTCGATCTCGAGTTCGATCTCGTCCTCGCGTGCAACAGGCTTGCGCCCGGCATGACCGGGCGCACGGTTGGATTTTCGCGTTTGCATCGGGCGGCGGCTACTTGGCGATCCGGTAGACCCGCACACCATCAATGCGTTCGCTCGTGATCTTGAAGCCGCCGTTTTTCTTCAAGGCGCCCGAGATCGCACCCCGCACGCTGTGCTTTTGCCAGCCTGTGGCCTTGGTGAGTTGGTCGATCGTCGCGCCCGACTTAGCGCGCATCAACTCGACCAGCATCTCGAGCTTGCTCGCGGGAGCTAACGGCCTTGCCTTCGTCTGCGGCTTGGCCTTCGCGGGCTGCTGCGGGCGTGGAGCGCCGGAATTTGAAGTAACGACTGCGATGTTGGATTGCCGTTTCATGAGAATGCCTCCTTGATCGACGGCTCATGCCGCCACGGACGCGAGCCCCGGGAGGCCGACGGCGCTGCGGGGCATTCACTCGCTGTCGTGTCTGGGCGACGCCGTTTAGCGCTGAGCTCGCTTAGCCGTCTTGCGCCGCCCACGCGCTGTGGAACCGCCATCATCGCGATCACGCTCGATCCGGTTCAAGATGTAGGTCGCGCGAACAAGGGCCTCCGCTTCGTAGATCGGGATGTCGATATCGACGATCATCTCGGCTGCTCCTTCATCGTCACCCGCGTTGGCGCAGGCTTCAGCAGCCCGCGCCATGCCGGCGGCTCGGGTCAGCCGGTCGGCAATAGGTTTCAAGAACGTAGTTCCCGTCAGCGGGCGCTTGGTGGTTGGCATGCTTGTGCTCTCCAAAGACACACGCATGCACGCTCTGTGCGGCTTGGAAGTCGAGCGCAATGTGAGCAATGTTCTTGCTCAGTTCGGGCTGGTTGGCGATGCACGGCCCCCCCAAAGCGGCACCAACCGCACCCAAGATTATCCGCGCCTCAAGAAATCGCCGAACAACCCGCCTTGATAGTAGGTTCCGACCTGCGACGGCACATCAAGCACGTAAAGCCGCGGCTGCGGACGCATCGCCACTTCGCGAGCCCAGTTGAGATATTGCGAGACGCTATCGACCTGATCGTCATGCTTGCCCTTGGGGAAGGCGCATATTTCGGCACGGAACGCCGCCAGCCACGATGCATCCTTTGGAATTTTCACGCGACCGGATTCGATCTGTGGAGTCTCATGGTACATGCGCGTTTCTTTGTCCGCCACCGGCGTTCGGGCGACCGCGTTGATCCCACTCACTTGTTGCAATTCTTGGTACAACGGACTGCCCGCGTTCTTGTCTTCAATCAAGACCGTTTTCGCCTCCCATTCCAGAGCGTGGCTCAGGACCAGGTTTTTGAGGGCTGGATACTCAAGCTTCTTACGCATCACATCGAGCAGGTAGGAGGTGCCATCGCGGTAGAGCCATGTCGTGCAGACCGAGTAATCGGCCGCCTCCGAGACTGAGTTCGCGATATCCCAGCTCTGCACAATCCGATCGCCGGGCTGCGGCTTGGGGATCTCCGCATAAGATCTAAACCATTCCCACCGAACCAGACCGCCACCCTTGGGTGCCGGCCTCTGCTGGTACTGCGCCGCGAAGTCGTAGCTGCCCATGGTTCGCCAGAGTTGCTCCAGCACCTCCAAGGGCTCGCGCGCCGGCGAAAGCACCTCGCTCTCCAGGCGGCGCTTGGTGCGCCCCATCGTCAGTGGAATCTCGACATCGGCCTCGGCGATTGCCGGGAGCTCAAGCACATGCCAGCTCGGGTCCTGCATGAGTATGCCGGCCAGGTCGTCCTCGTGCACCCTCTGCATCACCACAATGATCACGTCGCGCGACTTGTCGTCGAGCCGCGAAAGCACCGTGTTTCTGAACCAATCGATGACGGCTTGCCGAGCCACGTCAGACGCCGCTTCATCCGGCTTCGTTGGGTCATCAATGATGATATAGCCGCCGCCCCGCCCCGTCAGTGTGCCGCCGACGGAGGTGGCAAGGCGCCCGCCGCGCTTCGTCGTTTGAAAGTCATGCACCGCCGCGCGCTCGGCGGCGACGCGCGTGCTCGGAAAGACCTGCCTGTACCAGATGCTTTCCATCACCGCCCGGCAGTCGCGCGCGTGCTTGTTGGCGAGTTCCTGCGAGTAGCTCGCGCAAATCACCTTTGCCGAAGGATCGCGGCCGAGCAGAAATGCGGGCAGCGCCACCGAAACCGAGATGGATTTGAGATTTCGCGGCGGCATCAGGATGATCAGCCGCTTGATCTCGCGCTTTCGGCAACGCTCGAGAACATGAGCCAAGGCATCAACCGGCCAGCCCATGTGAAAGGTTTGGCCCGGCGCGACCGTGCCGAAGCATTGCCAAATGAAGCTCACAAGGTCATTGCGCAGAACGGCGCGGAAGGTATCAAGATTCATGGTTGCTCTCATTGTTGCTTGCGGATTCAACGTTGGGGGTGGTTGCCGTCTGATCGAAGCGATCACGCTTGGCCAGATAGTCATTGATGGCTTGCTCACGGATGCGCCCGGCATAGTTGGTCAATATCTCGACCTCTGACGCGGCGAGCTTTTCTTCGGCGTGCGCCGCCGTCTCATCCTCGGCGTGACGTTCGGCGAGCTGCAGCAGGCGATCGAGGGCGCGCTGATCGCCCCGCAGAGCCTTTTCGCGCAGGCGCTCGAGGCTCGCCTGCTGCGTCGAGATAGATCGTGACCGGCCGGCTTCGGTGACTTGCACCGGGCGCGATAGCGTCTCCTTCAGGTCGGTGCTGAAGTTGCGTGTGCCCTTGGGCCGCCCGCGAGGATTGCCCGACCTGCCTTTCTTGAACTGTGTCGCCTTCGGTGGGCGCCTGAAGCCAACGTCATGATCATCATTCGCCATGTGACACCTCCACATGCCGAGCGGCGGCGACCAACTCGAAGCGCTCGCCCGTTGCCTCCAAGACCGGCGTCGCGCCAGTCTCGGCCGCCAGCCGGGTGAGAATCGCATCGCAATAGATCGGGTCGATTTCGACGCCGGTGCCGATCCGCCCGGTCCGCTGCGCCGCGACCAGCGTTGCACCGCTGCCGGCGAAGCCATCGAAGATGATGTCGCCGCGACGGGAGGCGTCGCGGATTGCATCCGCAATCAGGGCGACAGGCTTCGGCGTTGGATGGAGCTTTAGATCTTGCGCCCGATGTCGGGCAAAGCTGTTGACCGAGGGGTAATTCCATACATTCGACCGGCTGCGTCCAAACTTGCCGAGCTCGATATTGTTCACCGCCTTCGCATCGCCGACCTTGAAGATGGGAATGAGTTCGTGAGCCGAACGGTAGAACGAGCCCATGCCGGGATTGGTCTTGACCCAAACCGCCATGTTCACGAGTGGGCCAAGCGCCCCTTCACCCACCGCGATCAGATCCTCGACGTGGCGCCAATCGATGAAGACATAGGCGAGTGCCCCATTGGCGCAGACCGAAGCTGCGGCCCCGAGCGTTTCCCGCAGGAACGCCGCAAACGCCTCATTCGTCATTTCACCCGACGCGTGGGCAAACTCGCGGTGTTTGATCCGACCCTTGCCGCCCGCAAAGCCGTTGATACGCACGTTGTAGGGCGGGTCCGTGAACACCATCCGTGCCGCGCCGCCAGCCATCAGGCGCTTAAGTCCGGGCTTGTCGCGGGTATCGCCGCACAAGAGCCGGTTCTCGCCAATAAGCCACAGGTCGCCCGTTTTCGACACCACACGGGCAGGAAGCACCGGCACCTGTGGCTCTGCTTCGGCGCCCGTTTCGCCTGGAGAACCAGACAAGATCAGGTCAATCTCGGGCGCTGCGAACCCGGTGACGTTCAGGTCGAAGTCAAGTTCGAGGCTGGAGAGGATTTCGAACTCGGCTTTCAGAGCAGCGTCGTCCCATGTGCTGAGTTCAGTTAGCCGGTTGTCAGCGACCCGCAGGGCGCGCACTTGCGCGCCGGTGAGGTGGCCGATCTCGACGACCGGCACACTCTTCATGCCGATCTGCTTGGCCGCCGCAAGCCGGCCATGGCCGGCGATCACCTCACCGTTGCGATCAACCAGCAAAGGCGCGGCAAAGCCAAAGGTCCGAATGCTCTCCGCGATTTGGTTGATTTGTTGGGCGTGATGTTTTCGGGCGTTTCCGGCATACGGCTTCAAACTGGAAACCGGCCGATAAGCAATCTTTAGTTTTGTCATCTCCACCTCCTGTGCGGTTTGTGACGCACGAAGGTGGACAGTTCTGAGCGGCCTCGCTAATGGTCGGTATTGATCGAATTCGCTGTTTTTTCTTCCATAGCTCGCAGCCGTTCGATCTCTTCTCGAACAATGCCGGTCAACGTCGCGCGCTTCAGCCGCCGAAGCTCAATCGGCAACGCCGCGTCAACAAAATCTGCCATAAGCTTCGATAGCCGCAGCAACAGCCCATCTTCGCCTTCACCCGATTTCGACGTTTCCGGAACGCGGTAAACGCGCGTTGGGAGCTTGCCGGTGAAGCCTTCAACTAAGCCTGCAAGCTCTCGTACCATCTGCCGAAGGGCAGGTTCGCTCTTGCCTCTCTGCACGGCGATCTGGCGACCGTCACCCAGCGCAATGAAATTCTCAAGCTCGACGGTCAGACGATTTCTTACGTTTCGGAACTTCATGCCGGGGTTGAGAACTCCGGATTCCGGCAAGTTGGCTTCGAATGCGACCTCAAGGGCCGCCTGTCCTGCTGGGCCGAGGATGGTGAGCTTTTCCAACAGCGCTTCGGCATCGTTCATCACGGCCTCGACTTCCCCCCGCGCGACAGTGGTTAGCTTTCTCTGCTCGCCCGCACGTAGCGACCGCTCGCCGCGCACTGCCCGGCCGAACGCGAGATTGATCAGCGCGCTGAACTCTTGTGCGCGCTCAGACGCCAACCGGTCGCCGATCACCCCGCGCAGCTGCTTCTTCTGTGCGTCGGACAGATGCTCACACGAATCAACCCATCCGCTCTTGTGAATTTCTTGAAGAAGGTCGGTTTCGTCAGTCTGCAATTCTTCGGTCAATCAATCACCGCTTATGTTTCGCAGCTTTGCGCCAGGGGCATCAATCGAGTCGGCACCGTGCCGAAACGGGCCATCGTGGGCGGTCACCGTAGCACAAGGAAAATGCACGTTGCGCGGTCGAGACCATATCGCGCACAGGATTTCCGGAAGCTTCTTTCGAGCGAGTCAGCGCTTTTTGAGATCGACGCCCCATGCGCGGACTGTCTCAAGCTCGTCCACCGATCGATCGAGCACATCCCACCGGTCTTCAAACGAACGTAAAACCTCTTGAACCCGCGCGTCGAGCGGCGTGGCATTGGTCTTGAGTCGCGTGAACTGCGGCCGTGCATCGAATCCGGCCGAACGAACTTGGCCATCGCGCTTCGGCACGCGGCGCCATTCTTCGACCAATCTGCGCGCGATATGTTCGGCCACAGCGACCGGGAGCACTACAAACCGTGATCTCGCCCGCGACGCATGCACCAGGACGACCACGCTGCACCGCAACGGGCCGGTCTTTGAATTGTAGAACGGCGTCTCACTCTCAAGCCAACCCTGCGCCCGCCCCATGAACAAGCAATGCGCATGCGATCCGCGCTCTGCGTTGCTTGTCTTCACTTGAATCGAGCGCGCCTCGATCCCCCTCGTGGCAACCAAATCGACGTTGGGGAAGTTCCCTCTCTCCGTGTTGGCGTTGATCGTGAGCCAACCTTCGGCGGCGAGTTCGCGCCGAACGTCGATCTCGCCAACCAGACCGATGAGGCCGGCCGGAATATCTTCCCGAAAGCGCCTCGGTGCGGATGATCCGGCTGACTTAGGGAGCGGTGGCAGCGACATTGGTTTGGAAAATAGTCCGACAATTCGAGTGGTGCAAATCGAACAAGTGGACTGGTTTGTCGCATGACTTTGCGGCAGACATTCGCCAAAAACGTGCGCCATTGGCGCCACGCTCGGGGTATGTCGCAAGAGACCTTGGCCTACGAAGCCGACATCAGCCGGAGCTACCTTTATGAGCTGGAACGGGGCAAATACCCCGCGAACCTCGACTTCATCGAAAGGATCGCCAAGGTGTTAGCGATCGATCCGACGCAACTGCTCGAATACCGACGTAAGTAGCAACGCATTAGCGCCTGAGGAAATCGTTAGTATTGTAGCGCTTGAGGTCTGCCGGGAACCCGTCAGCCGGGTAACGCGATGCTCAATTGAGACCAATGTCTGATGACCTCGCGCCTACCACATACGCTTGCGATGGGCCTCTGCCCATCGCCCCGGAGTGTCCTGATGAGCGCTCCAAGGCGCTACATCACTTTACGCCGCGCGGCCGAAGTCACCGCGTCTCGACACGTCCGCCGAAACCGCCGGTACGTTCTGAAGCAGCGCTCTTCCATCCCAGTGGCCCACATCACCGCCATTTGAGTCAGTTCGGAAACCTGCCATCGCATTGATGAGCTTGTTCAACCGAGTATTTGTGATCGCCTCGTCGTCGAAGCGCACTCGGTCAGCCAGCCGATTGAACAAATCGTCGAGCCAAGCCATCCGCGGTCCTTCGTGGTGGTCCAAGCTGGTTTCGCCAGCGATTCCCGAAGTACCGTCGCCATAGGTCACCGCGACTGTGGTCTTGAGGCCCGGCGCTTTCGCCTTCTGAGCGTCGGACGCCACGGCCGGCGTCAAGCCGATGGCGGTGATTCCAAGATCGGCGAGCGATTTCAACTCGCCGGCATCACTGCGGCCATTGCGGTTGCGATCGAGCCAGACCATGAAATCGTTGAATCGGAGATCGCCACTGTCGAGCTTGCCGTTATTGTTGGTATCGTACGCGCTCAAGCCGTCGAACTCGCTCGTCGCGCCAGCCTTGTCGGTCATGAACGAGATCTCTTTGCCTGTAGTGACCTTGCCGTCGCCGTTTCGGTCGAGCGCAAGAACGCCGTCGCGGCGGGAGAGTCCACGGACCCATTCTTGTTTGCCATCGTCGTCCATATCGAGGCGGCTGAAGGCGCCGAACCCGTTCGTCCTAAGACCATCTTTGTTGACATCGACCAAGACTGCGCTGGTCGTCTTGATATGATCGCCAGCCTCCTCGCCATCGTTGTCATCGTCGTGGTGCTGATCTTCGGGCGGCTGATGCTGGCCGCCGCCCCCGGCATTGACCGTCCCGCCACTGGAAGTGGAACCGTCGTTGCCGTTCGACGACGCCGACGATCCACTACCCGTCCCCGACGTGGGCGCCTCATTGAACAACAGTTCGGCGTCCCCAGCGAGACCCGTCTTGCCGTCCGAATAGGTCACGACGGCCGTGGCGTTGAGACCGGGTGCGTTCTCCTTCTGCTTGTCGGTCGCGGGCGTGCCGCTCAGCGAGATTGACGTGATACCCATGTCGGCCAACGACTTGAGCTCACCCGTGTCGCTGCGACCGTTCTGGTTCTTGTCGACCCAGACCATAAACTCGCCGAAACGGGCGTCGCCCGAGTCAAGCTTGCCGTTGTTGTTGGTGTCGAACGCGGTCAGACCCTGTAGATCCGAAAGCGCGCCGGGCTTATCGGCAACGAACGATATCTCGTTGCCGGAGCCAATCACGCCATCGTGGTTGCGGTCCAGCGCGAGCACGCCATCGACTCCGCCGAACCAGTTGACGTGCTCTTTGATGCCGTCGTTGTCGGCGTCGAACAGAACGGCCGGCGCCGCCGGCGTGAATCGGAAACCGTTTCCGTCGAGGTCGATGATCACCGGCGGCAAGATGTTCTGCCAGCTCGCGTTGATCACCGACGAGAGCGCAAGTTGGTAGCCGCTTGGCAACGTCGTTTGCCCCAATGCCGGGGGCGTGAAGGCAGCCATCGCCGATACAAGCGCCTGTACATTGCTCACCGAAAGGGCCTTGGTCGAGGTCCGGAACTCATCCAACCTATCTGGTGTAGCGGCAAACCAATTCGTCAGCGTCACCTTATCGTTGGTGCCGATAACGGCGACGATCAGGTCGTTGCCGCTTTGCTGGAACCAAAGCTGGTCAAAAGCGACGCTGGCTCCAAACACCAGTCGATCCGTCGAACTCGTGGAGTTATCGAGATTGTTCAGGGCGTCAGCGCCGTCGCCGCGATCAAACTTGTAGGTGTCGCTGCCCGTTCCGCCAGAGACTGTATCGTTGCCGAGCCCACCTTCGAGCGTGTTTCCGTTGGCGTCGCCACCCAGCGTATCATTGAGGTTGCTTCCTCTTAGATTTTCTACGCCGCTAAACGTGTCGCCTAGCGCATCACCCGTGAATGTGCCACCGGAGAGGCTGACGCTCACAGCAGCGGCGGCTGTAATGTAGCTTGCGGTGTCCGACCCTAGACCGCCCGTTAGAGCGTCCGCGCCCGCTCCGCCGATCAAAGTATCATCGCCATCTCCGCCATCAAGCGTATCGACGCCGGCGAGACCGCTGAGCGTGTTGGCTCCGGTGTTCCCGGTCAAAGTATCGTTTGCAGAGCCACCGGTGAGATTCTCGACTGCGGTGAACGTGTCACCACTCGCGTCACCGACCGTGCCCGTATTCGTCGTAAGGCTAGCAGTTACCGCCGCCGTCGACGTCGAATAACTCACCGTATCGATGCCATTGCCGCCATTGAGGCTATCGCCCGCAGCACCGCCGATCAGGGTATCATCACCGTCATTGCCTACGAGACCATCTGTTCCAGCGCCACCGTTCAGGACATTCGCATTAGCGTCGCCCGTGAGCGTATCGTTGCCCGTACCGCCGGTCAGGTTCTCAATGCCGTTGTAAGTGTCCCCGTTGGAGTCGCCAGTACCCGTCCCGACGCCCGTCGTCAGATTGGCGACAATGGCAACCGAGGCAGCCGCATAGTTCGCCGTGTCAATGCCAGATCCGCCGATCAACGCATCCGCGCCAGCAGCCCCAGTCAGCGTATCGTTGCCCGCACCACCGTCCAAGGTGTTCGCATTGCCGTCGCCAGTGATCGAATCGTCGAAGCCGCTGCCCGCGATCGCCTCAACACTGTTGGCGGTGAACGTATCGCCAATGGCGTCACCGGCCGCACCGGTGGTGCTTGTCATACTCACCGTAATCGCAGCTGTCGCAGTCACATAGCTGACGGTGTCCGTGCCAGTATTCCCGTTGAACGCATCCGACCCTGCGCCGCCAATGAGCGTGTCATTTCCGCCCCCGCCATCGAGCGTATCATTGCCAGCGCCGCCGATGAGAACATTGACCCCTGTGTTCCCCGTCAAAGTATCGTTTGCAGAGCCACCGGTGAGATTCTCGACTGCGGTGAACGTGTCACCACTCGCGTCACCGACCGTGCCCGTATTCGTCGTAAGGCTAGCAGTTACCGCCGCCGTCGACGTCGAATAACTCACCGTATCGATGCCATTGCCGCCATTGAGGCTATCGCCCGCAGCACCGCCGATCAGGGTATCATCACCGTCATTGCCTACGAGACCATCTGTTCCAGCGCCACCGTTCAGGACATTCGCATTAGCGTCGCCCGTGAGCGTATCGTTGCCCGTACCGCCGGTCAGGTTCTCAATGCCGTTGTAAGTGTCCCCGTTGGAGTCGCCAGTACCCGTCCCGACGCCCGTCGTCAGATTGGCGACAATGGCAACCGAGGCAGCCGCATAGTTCGCCGTGTCAATGCCAGATCCGCCGATCAACGCATCCGCGCCAGCAGCCCCAGTCAGCGTATCGTTGCCCGCACCACCGTCCAAGGTGTTCGCATTGCCGTCGCCAGTGATCGAATCGTCGAAGCCGCTCCCGGTCACGTTCTCGACGGTGTTGAACGTATCGTTCAGAGCGTCTCCAGCAGAGCCCGCCGTCGCAGTCATGCTTACTGTGATGCCAGCGGTCGCGGTGACGTAGCTAACAGTATCGATGCCGCCGTTCCCAGTGAACGCATCGGCGCCTGCGCCACCAATAAGCACATTCGCGTTACCGTCACCCGCGAGCGTATCACTGCCCGAACCGCCGGTCAGGTTTTCAATCCCCGAGAAAGTGTCTCCGCTCGCATCACCCACTGTGCCGGTGTTCGTCGCCAGACTCGCGGTAACGCCACCGGCAGATGTCGAATAGCTCACCGTGTCGTTGCCACTACCACCAGTCAAAACGTCTGCTGCGGCACCACCAATCAATGTGTCATTGCCAATACCGCCATCTAACGTATCCGTTCCGGCACCACCGTTAAGCGTGTCGTCGCCATCGCCGCCATTGAGCGTGTCATTTCCAAGCCCACCGGTTAGTGCATTTGCTCCCGTATCGCCCGTGAGACTGTCATTGCCGTCGCTCCCTGTGAGATTCTCAACGCCGGAGAACGTGTCTCCGCTTGCCTCACCAACCGTGCCACCAGAAACCAAACTCGCTGTCACGCCGACATTGGTGTTCGCGTAGCTGACCGTATCGATGCCAGACCCGCCGATCAGCTGATCACCGCCAGCGCCGCCGGTTAACGTGTCGTTGCCAGCCCCGCCATCGATGAGATCGTTCGAAGCAAAGCCAACGATGACGTCGTCAACACCCGTCGTCTGCGCAGCCAACGTACGCGCATCCAGGCTCGCCGCCGTCCAGGTCGCGCCATCAGCAAAGACAACACTCTCAATACGATTCGCACCCAAGGGCGATGCGGAGTCGATCGAGGCGAGTTGGCCGACGATTGTCACTTGATCGTTCGTACCATTGATCTTCAGTGTGATGTTGTTGCCGTTGTTGAAACGAATAATCTGAATATCGGCCGGAACGATGCCGCTTCTCAGGGTAAGCTGATCTGCGAGATCACCGTTGCTTAAGAGATTCTCATTCACAACATCTTGGCCGTAACCACGACCAAAAACATAGACGTCGTTGCCCTTCAGGCCTTGCATCAAATCGTTGCCGAAACCCGCATCGAGCGTATCGACGGATTCGTAGCCCACGACCGTGTCGTTGCCAGGCGTTTGCGTGTCCCGCAGAAGCCGCGCATCAACTTCGGGTGCCATCCAAGTCGTCCCGTCCGTGAATACAAAGTTCTCAATTCGACCCGGACCGTAGACGCCACTTGAGTCCTGTGAACGATGCTGATTAACCACGGTGAGTTGGTCCGTAGTCCCTAGAATTTTGATGACCAAATTGTCGCCAGCGCGCTGCAGCTGCACGTCCGTCGGGTTAATGCCATCCTTGAAGCGAATCGTGTCGGCCACCGACCCGAACGTCTCGCTTGTTTCATCGATGACGTCCTGCCCATACCCACGGCCAAAGACGTAAAAATCGTTGTCGCCGTTCCCTTGGAGCGTGTCGTTTCCGGTACCGCCATCAAGAACATCTGAGCTGGCATAGCCGTAGATCGTGTCATTGCCGGCAGTCTGCTGCGCCGCCAGCGTCATTTGCTCTACTTGGACCGCCGTCCAGAGCGTGCCATTCGCGAAGGCGAAGTTCTCAACGCGGTTCTTGCCAAGCACGCTACTTGAGTCAATCGCGCTGAACTGCTGCTTGATTGTGATCTGGTCGGTTGTTCCAATGATCTTCACGATCAGGTCCAAACCCAAGCGAATCAGCTGCACATCCGCCGGCAGAACGTCGGCCTTGAAGCTGATCGAATCCGTGGTCGATCCAGAATTTTGCGACGTCTCAAAGACTGTGTCTTGCCCATAGCCGCGCCCGAAAATGTAAACATCCGCAGCGCCATTGCCCTGCAAGGTGTCGTTCCCGGCACCCCCGTCGATCACGTCTTGGCTGTCGTAACCTGTGACCGTGTCGTTTCCGCTCGTTTGCGAGGCGGCCAGTGCCTTCGCTTCCACATCTGCGGCGGTCCACACAGTCCCATCGGCGAAGGCGAAGTTCTCAACCCGGTCGGCGCCAGTCACGCTGGCGGAGTCGATCGAGAGGAACTGTTGCTTGACCGTGATCTGATCGGTCGTTCCCGCGATCTTCAGAATGAGATCGAACCCCGACCGGACGAACTGAATATCGGCCGGGGCGACATCGGCATTGAATCGGAGCGTGTCTGCGATCGATCCCGTTGTTTGCGTTGTCTCGTCGATTGTGTCCTGGCCATACCCTCTGCCGAAGATGTAGCTGTCCGTGCCCCCATTTCCTTGCAGCGCGTCATTGCCAGCACCACCATCCAACGTGTCATCGGTATCAGAGAAGCCCGTGACCGTGTCGTTCCCCGTCGTCTTTGCCGCGAGCAACGTCAGCCGGTCCATTTCGACGGCCGACAGAGTTGTTCCGTCAGCGAACACAAACGAATCCACGCGATAGCGACCGAACACCCCGGTCGAGTCCGCAGAATAGAACTGATTCTTGATCGTGATCTGGTCCGACGTACCGCTGATCTGAATGACCAGATCGAGTCCGGTGCGCGAAAGAATCAGATCCGTCAAGCTAACCGCCGCTCCAAACGCTAACTTGTCGGAGGGAGAGACCTGACTCACGATCGTTCCAGTATCCTCTTCGAGCGAGTCGACGCCGTAGCCGCGGCCAAAGACATAGGTGTCGTTACCTTGAACGCCGCGGAGAATGTCGTTCCCGGCCCCACCGTCTAGAATGTCGTCGCCCGTCGTGCCGACCAGAGTGTCATTGCCGTTGCTCTGGCCGCCAGCGGCGTTGACTTCGGCCTGCGCGGCAGTCAGCACCGTGCCATTGGAGAACTTGAAGAACTCAACCTTGGCACCACTCGTTACGAAGTGGTCCTTGATCGTCAGGGTGTCCGGGAATCCCGCGATCACCGCGCGCAAGTCATTGCCAACGCGGCTGAAAGTCACTTCCGCGCGGGTCACGTTCGAGGCGAAGGAAACCGTGTCTGGCTGGTCTTCGTAGCTGGAGCCGATGCTTTCCTCAATCGTGTCCGTTCCTGAGCCCTTGCCGAAAACATAGGTATCTCCACCGCCGAGACCGCGGAGCGTATCATTGCCGGCGCCGCCATCGATCGTGTCATTCGTGTAGAAGCCCGTGACGATGTCGTTTCCGGACGTCGACGATTGGGTGATCAGAGCCTGCCTGATCTGCGCATCCGTCCAGGTGACGCCGTCGCCAAATGTGACCGACTCAATGTCGCTCCAGCCAGCGTAACCCGCGTTGTGCGAGAACTGTCCCGTGACCGTGACCTTGTCCGCGATGCTGGCGAAGCCAACTGTCAGATCGTTGCCTACGCGCGTGAGTATCGCATTCGTTGAGCTTAGGCCGCTTCCGAATACAATCCGATCAGCATCGTTGTAAGTGACGAATCCCACTGTCTCTTCGATGACGTCTTGGCCGAAGCCCGACGCGAACGTGTAGGTATCTGAGCCGTCACCGCCGCGAAGCGTGTCGTTTCCAGCGCCGCCCACGATCGCATCGTCCGACCAGAAGCCCGTGATCGTGTCATTACCGGTCGTCGTCGCACGCGTGAGGTATTGCGTGCGCAGATCTGCCGCTGTCCAGGTGGGACCACCGTTGAACACGAACGTCTCGATCTCGTTGAGCCGCACATTGATCGTTGTATAAAACAACTGCCCTTCGACCTTAAGCGTATCGGTCGCCCCGCTTACGCCGAGGATGAGATCGTCCGCGCCGGAGCGTTGAATCGTGATGTTCGACGTTGTGATCCCGGCACCGAAAGACACCTGATCGACGTTCGCGGCGAAGATGTTGTTGGCGCCGTCGTTGACGATATCATTGCCCGAACCCAGGCCGAACACGTAGGTGTCCGAGCCGTTGCCGCCTTTCAGCGTGTCATTGCCCGCGCCGCCGTCCATCGTATCGTTGAAGTGCGTACCGATGATCGTGTCGTCACCGGCGGTGCGCGCCGCATCGATGATCTGCTGCGTCAACTGCGTCCACGCCTTGACGGTGCCATCCGACCAGCGGAACTGCTCGACTTGATAGATCGCTTGCGGCCCGAAGGGACCAGTTTCGGCGACGTTGTACTGCTCTTTGATCAGGACGGAGTCGGTTGTTCCAGCGATTGAGACCAACAGATCATTGGTTGCGCCAACACGTGTGAAAACAACGTCGGAAACAGCAACACCGGCCTTAAACTGCAGCGTGTCGGCCAAGGTGTCGATGACGTAGGTCCGCGTTTCCTGGATCGTGTCCTGACCGTCATTGCGACCAAATAGGTAGGTGTCGCCCATGTCGCCGCCGTTCAGAAGGTCGTTTCCGGCGCCACCGTCCAGACTGTCGGCGTAGAAGTCGCCAACCAGCGTGTCGTTGCCCGTAGTTCCCGTCGTTACGGTGTGCAGAACATCTTCCCACGCAATCGTCTGGCCGTCGGCGAACACAAATTTCTCGATCCGGTCGAACCACTGCGCTCCGAATACGTTGAAGAGATCGATCTGGCGCCCGTCGAACTGATCCTTGATCGTGAGCGTATCGGTCGTGTTCTTGATGTGGATCAAGAGGTCTTTCGTGCCGATAGGTCGTGTGAACTCGAGATCGGCGAGCGTGATGCCCGCCCCGAACTTCAGCGTATCGGTACCGAGGAGTGTGAGGTATCGCGCCTGTTCGTCGATGACGTCCTGCCCCGAGCCCCTGCCGAACGCGTACGTGTCACTCCCATCAAAGCCAACGAGTGTATCGTTCCCTGCGGTCGCCGAGAACGTGTCCGCGGTTCCGAATCCGTACGTCGTGTCGTTGCCGGATGTCGTCGCCTGCTGAATCAGCTTCGCCTGGACATCGGTCCAACTCCAGCCGCCGCCTTGCTTGAAGACGAGCGTTTCGATCCGCTTCTCCGTCGCGAGCTGCGATCCATCGAAAAATGGGCTGGTGAGCAATGCCCCGACCAAACCTTCCGGCCCGTTCGCCCCTCTCACGCCTAAAGAGCTGTACCAGAATTGCCCCTTGATCAGTATGGAGTCAGCGGGATTGCTGTTGAAGCTCAACAGCAAGTCGTCGGACGCGCCAGCGCGTGAGAGCGTGACGTCGGACTCCTTGTAGCCATTTTCGATGATCAGCGCGTCGGATGGCTGATTCATCGGTGTTGTTTGGATCTCCTCGATCGTGTCCTGACCGTGACCTTGACTGTAGAAGTAGATGTCTCCGCCGTCGCCGCCACGCAACGTGTCGTTGCCGGCAAGGCCCTCCAACACATCGTCGCGTTCGCTTCCCGTCAATGTCTCGCTGGCAGACGTCCCTTTACCTACGGCAGTCATCACATCGACAATCGAAAGCAGCGTGCCGTCGGCAAACTGAATCTCTTCAATGCCGTAGTTCGCACCCAACGCGCCTTTCAGGAAGTAGTTCTGGATGGTCAACTTGTCAGTTGTGCTGTTGACACTGATGATCAGGTCTTGCCCGGTTCTCGAAAGCGCTACCTCGCTGAGCGTATGAAGGGCGAAGCGTACCCGATCGCCCTGTTCCATTGTGTCAACGTCGATGATCGTGTCTTGACCAAAATTCCGGCCAACAAGATAGGCTGTCTGGCCGCCGCTCCCGGTCAGTGTGTCGTTGCCCGCCCCTCCGACCATCACGACCATGTCAGCAACGTCACTTGGACGAGCGATACCATCAGCGCCTGCGGTCCCCACTAAGACGTTCGTCAGCTTCAATCCGCCGATCAACTCTGTCAGCGTGAGCGGCTGCGTTACACCGTCCATCGCGCGCATAATGCTCATGACAGTGTAGTCAGGTCTTGCAAGATTTTGGTCTGACCTCACGAGAGCTTCGGCAAAAGCCTGGTACAGCGGCCCCCAACTGCTGTTCCAAGCAGAGAGAGCGCCGCTTCGCGTTGCCGGTAACGCTAACAGCCCATTCCGAATTGAGTCAGCAAATGCCGTCGGGGTGAGCGCCTTAATCCGGTCGGTTGCCACATCGTAGCTGACAGTCGGAAACAACGACTGGAGCGGCCCTTGGACCGCGAGGCGCACAGTCACCTGATCAAGCACGTGGTTCCAAGCGCTCACGAGTTCCGCGACGTTCCCGAGCATGGGAACACCGGCTGTGTCTCGCGGCGTCATCTGGGTGCCGTACCACTTCTCGATCAAGGCAAGCTTCTGTTGGTCGAACGTACTCGTCATGGCAACGGGAGACACACCGTCGACGCCCGCCCAGCGGAACAAGATGCTGGTCGCAGCCGCCTCAAGGGCCGACCAAGAACTCGTCGAGCTCATGTTTTTGAAGTTCGTCACTGCTGTGAGCAGTGTGGCATCGTCCGTCATCTCGACACGCAAGTCGGTCAGCAACCCGAACGCTTTCACCTCCGGCAGCGCAGCAGCAGCGGCGGAGATTGTTTTGTCTCCCTGCCATCGCGTATCCGAAGGGTTCGACGAGAGTAGGATATCTGCGGTCGTTCCAGTCGAGTTGTCGTTGCGCGTGAACGTCCCTGTCGCACGAACCGCATTTCCACGCAGATTCCCTGCACCACCCGTCGGCGTCAGGGAGATGTCACGAATGTTGACTTGGCTTAGGGTCTTAAGCTCGCCGGCGTCGGTCACGCCATCCTGGTTGGCATCTATCCAAACCCGGAGGGAGGCGAAAGCGCTGTCAGCCGCCGAGATCTTTCCATCAGCGTTCGTGTCAAGCGCGGCAAGCGCGGTCAACGCTGAGGTCGTCGCGTTGCCGAACATCTCCGTTATGTTATCGATCTTGCCGTTAGCGTTGATGTCCATCACGAGGAAGCCATCACCGCCGCGCACCCAAGTCGTGCGCTCGGCCCAACCATCCCCGTTCATATCAAAGTACGTGGTCTGAGAACTCGTTAGCTCCACTCCGTCGCCGTCGACATCAATCACCAGCGGGTCGGTCCCAATGATGCAAGTACCGAAGCCTGCCTTCAACGCAAGATTGAGGTACCGCTTTATCGACTCAAGCGACGCGCCTTCGGGAACAAATATCTGCTTGAAAACGACAACATTGCCACTGGAGTCGCCGGTCTCCAAATCGATCTTGTGATCCTGAATCACAATGGCGCCACCACGTCCGCCCATCACCGAGATGAGGAGCTGGTTTGACGTGGTCTTTCCAAAACTCAATAGGTTAGAGCAAACCGCATCAACGAAAGCCAAGCCAACCGCAAAGAGGATATTCCCGCTAAAGGCAACCGTTGGAACGGCTGACAACACCGCTGAAAGAGGCGCCCAACTCGCAACATTACCCTCGGACCACCATTGCTGCACGCCCCCAAAGATCGGGAGCCCTAAGAACGAGACGTAATCGTCAGCATCTGCATCCTCGATGAAGGTGAGGCCACCGCCTGCCAAGAACAAATCTTCGTTGCCGTCTCTTGAGAGACTTCCCCCGCTGCTGTTTCCATCCTTGCCAAATAGGTGCGCCTCGCCACTCGCAAAAGACAGCAAGATATCCGCACCGGCACCGCCAAAAAGGTAGCCACCTGCACCTCCAAACATCGCAAGTAGATCGTCACCATCCTCGCCGCGCATCTCAAGAAAATCGTTGGGGCCACCGACCGTAGGCGCGATCGCGAACAACTTGTCGTTCCCTAACCCGCCTTTCAGCTCACCCGACCCGAAATGCACCATCCAGTCACCACCGTCCCCTCCACTCAAGACGGACTTGTCGAAGCCGGCCATAAGGTCGATACCGTCCGCACCACTGACGATCATCTCGCCTGACGCCATCGTAATTCTCGGCATCAGGCTCTCAAGAAACCCGGTGATCGCATTTGCGGCGCCCGCGACATAGGGCTCTACCGCTTCCATGCTTTCAACTGCCGTGCCTAGAAACGCCCACTCCGGGAAAGCGTCACGCAAGTCCGTGACGACCTTCTTCACGTCCTCGAAGATGAAGGGTGACGCCAGAAGAATCAGCGTTGCGACGCCGACAGGACCTGTCAGCGCGGCAACCGTTCCAAAGACCGCTTCCCCGGCGACGTAGCTTGCCGCCATCGTCGCGATCAGCTGAGGGTCGATGTTGTTGTAAATCTCATCGGCAATCGCTTCGAGCGTGTTTCCCTCGTTGAGACCAGACTTGATGTACGCCAAACCAACGAGCCCTGCCAACAGCGCGTCAAACGGATCAACGGCACCACCGATTGCACCATGAAAACGCGATCCAAAGTCACCAAAGCGGCTGGCGTTAATGTGCGCTTGCAGCTCGGGACTGTATTTTGCCGCGCGATACAACGCCATCGCTTCTTGCCCGACTAGAGGCCCCTTTAGATCTGCTTGGAGCGCATTCTGAATCATCACGCGATAGTCGGCGCTTGTATATGCCGCGCTGTTTTTGAACACCTGATGTGCCGTCGCGGCGCTGGGATAACCATAGGAACCCGATCCACGCCGGGTGTCGGCGGCGTTAAGGAAGAAATCCGGCTTGAGCTGGTTCGCGACAACCGAACCTGGCGGCGTGCCAGCCGGAGCTTTTGCCATTAGGCCGTCCGCAAGCATCAGCTGCAGTTTGTCAACGTCTGCTGCGGCGGCCTGGAGCCGAGTCATGTACGTTGGGTCACTCGAAGGAATACCATTCAAATGCTCGACCCAAATTCCTTCCAGCACACTCTGCACGAAACCGCTGTAAAGGGAATGGCTCCCTTCGTGCAACGAAAGTCCGCTACGAATCGCATCGTTGATATCGGTCGGCAGAAAAATCCCATTCGTATTGAAGTCGTTGAAGTCCATGAGCCCGTTGGAATCGATGGCCTGCATCAACGGCGAATTGAGCGCCACATCATAAGGAATAAGGTGGTGCCCTTGAAAAGTGCCGTTCCAACCATCGCCACTTCCGGGATTGGTCGGCATGTTTCCAAAGTTGGGATTGATGGTCATTTTCTCTCTCGCCTTGACTCACCGTGGGCTTAAGGAAACTCAAGTCAGTCTTGTTCGCGCACGCGCACGTACCGCAGGCCCAGCACTTGGGCGCTTTCGAATGCGATCTTGATGCCGTCCGAAATAAGACTATTTGCAGGATAGAGACGGTCGCTCCACAGGCTCTTGCCGTGGACCACTGTTTTGGTGACGACCAAGTCGTCATCTGCGCCGGGAGGGTAAGCCCATTTTGAGCCGTCAGCACGCACCCCCCAATTGATTTTTGAGTGATTTACCGATATCGCGTTCAATGTTTGCCCGACGTTGAGGATATAGCGGGGACCAAGCTCAGCGCCGCCCTTGGCGATCTGCAGTTCGACCGGAAAAAACTGATGAGTATCCGGTTCCCGCTCTTCCACGATCTTACGAAAAGTCTCGCTGACCATCCACGGCCCGTGGATTGGCAGAACATCCGGCACCGCCGTGTAGGGCTTCCCGAGTTTTATCCGCAGCCAAACGGGACCAATGTCGAGTTTTCGCCCGGTCATGAAATGGCCGGGCCACCAACTACGCGTCCTCGTCACACTGGTCGCGCGAACGTTCTCCGAAAAGTCGATGACCTCCCGGACCACCGCCTCGCCCGTACCGACGGGAATTTCCAAATACCAAGCCATTGTCACACCAAAGTTACTGCAACAGGTTGGATATGTGGGGCGCCTGATCGTGCGCCCGGGGTCGACCCGCGACGGGCCCTATCTCCATAGTTAGCTGAATTACCGGCGCCCCGCGCTGGCCGCGTTCGGCAAAACGCACGCGAATGCGCTCGCTCTCACTCACGCCCACTGTCTCGCCGTCCTTCAGCACCATGCCGCTGACGATCAGATATTGACATACGCCGAATACACGGCGCGCAATCGTAGTTGGCGGCAATGCCGCGGGGAGCCATTCGATCTCGCGCCCCACAAATGCCGTCAACCCGGTCGTGGTCAATGCTAAAGTCCGTTGTCCACCTTGTAGCGGCGGACCGTCGAGCCAGTCGAAACCAATCCAGATGTCCGGTCGAATCTGGCGTTGCGCAAATGCATGGGCGGCTTCGCTGAAGCGATCCGTTCGCGTGATCACATCGCCGTTAGCCCACACAACCGCCACGCCCGGCACCAACGTCGCGAGTGCTGCGACGGTGAGTGTCACCTGCGCGGCACCATTCAGCGCCTCCAAGTGCGAATTGGCCTCCTTCAGTGTCGCCACTATGACGTGGGCGCTATGCGACGCCATCGCTTCGCCGGCTGCAGGCCACACCCGATCAAGTCTCAGGGCGCGCTCGTACGCGTCCCTAGGTAGCGAGTTGTCGACTGCGATTACGGAAACAAGGCTGCCTTCGAATTCCAGCAGAAATCCACCACCCGCTGACAACGGAGAAGCACCCGAGACGGCCCGCGCCCTCAGGGGCGCCGATGGGAAAAGTCGTTCGATCTGTTCGGCCAAGGCACTTGGTGAAACCGGTGCCAGCCCTTCGCACGCCAGGTACGCTATGAACCGGTCGCCCATTCATTCATCTCCCTATTGCGGTTTCTTTGGCGCCGCAGGTTCGCCACTCTTAGTATGAGAACCTGACGACCTTAGTATCCGAACCTGACGACACCTCTACAGATTCCGGCAGCCGAGTTTCGGGAGTAGGCCGCAGCATCTTGAACGGCTTGCCGCCGAAAACTTCGCGGGCAACCCGTGGCAAGAAGCTGCTTGCCTGCCCCGCATCGCTCGCGAATGAGGGTGCGATCAGCCAGAGCCGGTCTCCGGATCTCCATTCCGTGGGCCTAAGCCGCATGCGGCCGGCCAGCAGTTCCTTCTCGACCTCCTCTGAGACGCTGGCCCAGAGGGCGACGGGGCGTCCGCTTGCGTAGATGTTGCGAAACTGGCCCAACATCATCGGCGGGCCGATGAACCAGTCGAGGTCGCTCACGAAAATATGCTTGTGCGCCGCCGACCGGGTCAACAGCGTCACGATTTCGCCGAGGACGTGAGCTCGCGCTCGTGGGGGCGTTGTTCTCTTTCGGGCGGCAGGTGCGCTCGGCTTCGGCTTGGCGCTTGTTGCGGCGTAATGTACCACGCCGTTTTTTGCCGCGGGCACCAGCATCGGGGACGCAGAAACTTGTTCGGGCGACGCGCTCATTGGTTGCCTCGTGAAGAATCTGGAACTTTGGATTCAAGTCTTGCGGTTAGGAAGCAGACGATGAACGAGAGATACACATTCGTCAACCAATCTTAAGGACGTGTGCTGACGAACGTTGTGGTTGTCACGCTTGCGTCGCGAAATCGACAACAACCTTTTCGAGGTTCTCCAAATTCAACCGCCGCTTGTTTTTGAATCAAATTCTTTGCGGTTCAAACAATAGTTTAACGCTAAACGAATGGCGCTCATTGATTTCGAAGGGGCACGCTGAGTCCGCGCCGCACTCTCCAACACATCTCTTGATCGCAAACACTCGCGCGCACGCGCGCCATCACATGTGCCTATGCAACATCATCGCTTTGCAGATTTGCCGACCAACTAACGCTCACGGAACGATTCCTCTTTGTACTTGATGATCGGCGACAACAGGTAGTCGATCAAACGCCGTTCGCCAGTTTTGATTTCGGCGGAGACTTGCATGCCAGCGCCGAGCGGGACTTGGCGGCCGCCCGCGTCGATCGATTGCGCTTTCAGCGTCACACGTGCGGGGTAGATGAGCCCGCGCTTTTCGTCCTGCACGGCGTCATTCGAAATGTCTTCGAGCACGCCGTGGATGACGCCGTGCTTGGTGAAGGGGAAGGCCTCCAGCTTCACCTCCACGGGCTGGCCCGCATGGACGAAGCCGATGTCCTTGTTCAGCACCATCGCCTCGACCAGCAACTCGCCCGAGCCCGGCACAATGATGAGCAACGCTTGCGCCGGCTGCACCACACCGCCCAGCGTGTGTACGGCCAGCTGCTGCACCACGCCGTCGATCGGCGCGGTCAGGCGCTGCAGCTGCAGGCGTTGTTCGGCTTTGCGCAGGTTCTGGGTTTGGATACTAACCTGGTTCTCGGATTCAGCGAGATCGGTGATCACATTCTTGCGGAATTCGGCGGTGATACGCTCGATCTCGGTGTCGAGGGTCGCGATCGTCGCCTTCGCCTTCTCCAACGTCTCGCGCTGGATGTCGATGTCGCGGGCGAACGTGACTTGGCGTTCCTTCAGTTCCAGGAGCTGCAAGCGCGGCGACCAGCCCTTTTCCACCAATGGCGCGCGCGCCGTCACTTGCTCCGTTATCAGGCCGTGCACGCTTTTCAGCTTTGAGAGCTGGCTGGTGGTCGCGGCGAGGTCCTGCTGGCGCTCGATCTTTTGCTGGGCGAGGTTCGCGAGCTTTGCCTCATACTCGCGGATCAACGCTTCGACGAGGGATTGCTGCGTCGCGGCCGAGGCGAGGTCGAGGCCTGCCGGCGCCTCGAACGGTGCGGGCTGGCCCGCGAGATGCGCCATCAGCGCGCGGCCGCGGGCGCGGTTGACCTCCGCCGTGCGCAACGCCTTGCGCGCTTGCTCGGCCTCGGCGCCGGAGACGGTCGGATCAAGTTCGATCAGCACCTGGCCCGCCTTCACCCGCTGACCGTCGCGCACGCGGATCGCACGCACGACGCCGATCTCGATCGGTTGGACGATTTTCACGCGTGCACGAGGGATCAGGCGACCTTCGGCGACCGCCACGACATCGACGAAGCCCAGCGTCGCCCAGACGAGCGCCGCGACGACCAGCGCCACGATCAACCACATCACAGCGCGGCCGACCGGCGACGCGGGCTTTTCCAGGATCTCAAGCGCGGCGGGGAGGAAGTCCTTCTCCTCAAGCTTCAATTTGGTTTTGCGGGCCTCGGTCTCGTTCGACCAAGACTCCAGCAGCACCTGCCAGTGCTTCTTCAGGGTCTCAAACATGGCCGGGATTTCCCATCTGCTTGGCATGCAGCATCGCGTAGCGCCCGTTACGCTGAAGGAGTTCGTCGTGGGTGCCGTCCTCGACGATTTCGCCGCGTTCGATGGTGATGATGCGGTCGGCTTGGCGGACGGCCGAGAGGCGGTGGGCGATGATGATCACCGTGCGGCCGCGGGAGATCGCGCGCAGGTTCTTCTGCACGATCTCTTCGGATTCAGCATCGAGCGCGCTCGTCGCCTCGTCGAAGACCAAGATGCGCGGACCGGTAATCAGCGCCCGGGCGATCGCGATGCGCTGACGCTGACCACCGGAGAGGTTGCCGCCGCGCTCGTCGATGATGGTGTCGTAGCCTTCCGGCAGCTGCAGAATGAAATCATGCGCGCCCGCCAGTTGGGCCGCGGCCATCACCGCCTGCAGATCGCGGCCGGGGTCGGCGAGCGCGATGTTCTCGCGGACGGTGCGGTTGAAGAGGATGTTTTCCTGCAACACCACGCCGACCTGCCGGCGCAGCCAAGACGGATCGATGAGCGCGAGATCAACGCCGTCGACCAGCACCCTGCCCGACTCCGGCACATAGAGGCGCTGGCTGAGCTTGGCGAGTGTGCTTTTGCCAGAGCCGGAGGGGCCGACAATGCCGAGCACCTGGCCGGCCGGGATGCGCAGGGAGACCTTGCGCAGGACTTCCGGGCCGTCGATGCGATAGCGGAACGTCACGCCGTCGAACTCGATTTGACCGCGCATCTCGGGGAGCGCCGTGCGGTTCGGGCTGAAGGAAGGTTCGGCCGGCGTGTTCAAGATGTCGCCGAGCCGTGCGACGGAGATGCGGACCTGCTGGAAGTCGTTCCAGAGTTGGGCAAGCCGCAAGACCGGCATCGAGACCCGGCCCGCGAACATGTTGAAGGCGACGAGCTGGCCCACCGTCAGTTCGCCGCGGATCACAAGGTCGGCGCCCCAGAACAGCAACAGCGCGGTCGTGACTTTGTTGATGAACTGGATGGACTCGTTGCCGATGATGGCAAGGCGGGCGACGCTGAAGCTGACCGCCACGTAACCCGCCAACTGCTGCTCCCAGCGGCGCTGCATCTGCGGCTCGACGGCCATGGCTTTGAGCGTTTCGATCGCCGTCACGGATTCGACGAGCAAGCCCTGGTTCTCCGCGCCGCGCTTGAACTTTTCATCCAGGCGAGCACGCAAGGGCGGCGTGATGACAAGCGATACGATCGCGTAGAGCGGCAGCGAAATGACGACAATGAGGAAGAGCGTCGGGCTATAGAAGTACATCACGACCAGAAAAACGATCGTGAAGAAGAGGTCGATCACGACCGTGACCGAAGACGAGGTCAGGAACTCACGGATATTTTCGAGCTCGCGCACCCGGGCGACGGAATCGCCGACGCGGCGGCTCGCAAAATAGTTCAAAGGCAGCGCCAATAGATGGCGAAACAGACGCGCGCCGAGCTCAACATCGACACGGTTCGTGGTGTGCGAGAAGATGTAGGTTCGAAGCCCGCCCATGATCACTTCGAAGAGCGAGACGACGAGGAGGCCGATGACCATCACATCGAGCGTGGTCAGGCCCTTGTGCACCAGGACCTTGTCGATCACGACCTGGAACATCAGCGGCGTAACCAGGCCGAATATCTGCAGCAAGAACGAGGCGACCAGGACTTCGCCCAAGAGCGCGCGATACTTCACCAGCGCCGGGATGAACCACGACACGTCGAAGCGGCGGCCGTCGCCGGCGATGCGGGCACGGGTCGTGAGAAGAATGACCTGACCGGTCCAAAGCTCGTCGAGTTCCGCGAGCTTCAACTTCCGCGGCCGTTCTTCGAGCGGGTGCTGGATCAGCACCGCCTCTTCGCTCGCCTGACCAAAGATGAAATAGGTGCCATCCTTCGCCGCCGCGATCGCAGGTAGTGGAATCCGCGAGAGGCTTTCTGACTTCGCTTTGACCTCGCGCGCCTTCACGCCGAGTTTCTTGGCGAGGCGCAGCAGATCCTGTGCGGTGGCAAGCGAGCGACCCTGGCCGATCTCATGCTGCAGCTGACCCGGATCGACCGGCACCTGCAGGAAGCGCAAAATCAACGTGAAACAAGCGAGCCCGGTGTCACCCGCCAAATTCTCCTCTGAGTTGTTTTTGCCTTCGACTTGGTTGGACACGACTTACACCACTGGGAATTGAGGTGGCCCAATGATCGCGCTCGCGGATTTTAGTCAATCGGTTAGAACGTGCACGGAAAGACTGGCTCAACTACGCTGCCGCACGGGCGACCTTCTTCGGACGGCTGTTACACCACGGAAGCGCGGGGAGCGGCACGAGGCCGACAGAGCCCTGAAGGAGATTCCGAACCGCGCATGCTCACGGGCCATCGCGCGTCTCGTCATAGAGTTTTTCCCGGCTGACTACTTGGACGATCCCAGAACCAATAATCCTACCAGTCTGTTTGGACTCGTCGCTGCATACGCAATGGCCCAGGGAAACGGAGAGTGCGGCACACTCTTCACAGAGTGGCGGAGGAACCGTCATGCGTGCTCCACAAACCGAGCCCCAGCTATCGCACCGCGCCCAATTCCGCGAGGTGTTCGTCGGCCAATTGGGACCAAACGACGCCTTGGATTGGGGCGGCGATAGCGACAACGGCAATGTGCCCCAGCGGATAGGTCCCGTATTTCCGGTGCCTTGCACTCCCCTTTGACGTCGCCGTCGACTGGCTTCAGCGCAGCCGCGCCAACGGCCGCCACTTCGACTGGGGCGCCATCGCCCACACCCTCACCCGCGACCACCTGAGAGCCTTCACCACCGACTGCTACGGACGCGACCGGGTGCCGGTCGCACGAGTGAAATGGATCGCAGGGCTCGATCCAGGACGCCGCTATGCACTGGTGACGTCGGAGGTTTGGTAGCGGCGGGTTCCGCGGGGATCGGACTTACACATGCCTGCCCGCCATCGGGATGAAGCCGCAAACTCTAACCTCCGGCGATGCAAAGAATGGCATCGTCGCCTGAGACGCTTTGTCATGGGAGAACTGTTCTACTATTAGTTCACGAAACGACTTGGTCTGTTCTCTGTGTTTCTTCTAATGGGTGTCTAAGTTCTGGTTCTCATTTTACTTGCGAATCCACTTTTCAAACGGCCATTCTCCTAACCGAGTGGGGGGAGCGCGATGAAAGTTGAGCGGAGAGGTCTGTTGCTCGCAGTCTGCGTAACTGCTGTAGTGCTGCAAGCATGTGTCCCACAGCTGTCTGGGAACTTTGAAAAAGATAGCCGCATTTTCGCTTACAGAAACCAAGATGCTACGCACGCCGCACGGGGCGCAAAGTTTGGAGCGCTTGTCGCGGACGACAATGTACCGTGGGAAGTTCCCGAGGGCTTTCGGGCGAAGGTGCGCGAACAGATCTGGTCAAAAAACGACACCCGTAGCTACTCGGAAATCGCGCGGGCACTTGGTGCGCCGGTCAATTCGAACTTGGTCGTTGCCGGATTCTCTGGTGGCGGTCACCAGTCGATGGTTTTTGGCTTGGGCGTACTTGACGAACTGGGCGCTTACGGCATTCGCTCCGAGATTGACGCGATGTCGTCTGTGTCGGGCGGCTCGTTCGCCGCGCTCTACTATGCGCTGAGCCGTGACGCGGGAAGGGCGACGGGGTCTGCTTCAAAGGTCATTTACGCTGATCAAGCGAACGATGAATTTCGCTCGACGAATTTCTTTTGGCAGTATCTGCTTCGCAGACTTTCACCGCTCGATCTTACACAGAATATTCTAAACTATCATGATTCATCCGATAGTTTCGTCGACCAATTGGAGAGCAGCTACGAAGGCATCCTCACCGACACGGAAACTGGTGAGCCTTTGACCTTTGCTGATCTAAATCCAGAGCGTCCAAATCTCATTCTCAATGCAACGAACTTGAGTCGAGACCGCGCTTACTTTCTTGGACTCCAAGGAAACAACGGGATCGACGGCGAGGCGCAGCAGCGGCGACGTGGATTTGAGCCTACCGAACTGCGCGACCTTTCTTTGCACTTTTCATTTACGCCCAAGTACTTCGAACGTTTGCAGTCAGATCTAAGTTCATATCCTTTGTCGCGAGCGCTAACGGCCTCTGCGGCCTTTCCACTCATAATCGACCCGGTCACCTTGCGGAACTATGGATATAGGCCGCGCGAGAATGTACGCGGAGAGAAGTTCGACACGCCCGAATCGTGGTATTCGAAGAGCGTTGTTTCCGACACAAATGAACTCTTGTCGTTCGTGCATCTGACGGATGCAGGCGTGTTCGACAACGCTGGTGCGTCGAAGCTAAAGTGGTTCATCGAATGCTCATACAGAGGGCGCGTTGCGAACAACGCACGAGTCGGGGAGCGGGAGCCGTTCGCGGACTGCTTTGAGCGGCACGAAGCGCCGCCAAAGCTGACCCTGGCCATTATGATCGACGTGGCGACGCTGGGGGGCTTCGGGCGCGACAACAAGCAAGGGGAGCAGCGGCTGGCTGGTAGCGGAATACCGATACGGGTTTCATCTACTGTTGATGCTGTAAGTAACTTGATATTCACGACATCGGCGCAGAGAAAGACAAGCCTTGTGCAGTTGCTCACGGATCTAAAGCGAGAGCGACGGGACACTGCGTTCGCTGACTTTGGGCTTGAAGCGCTTAACGATCCCACATGCCTCATCGGCGGAGAATGCACGTTATGGGATCGAGCGAAGCAGCGAATGATAGATAGCCATCCTGAGATACAGTGCACGGCAGATCTTGACCAATCAGACCGCAGCATCATGGAGCGAGCGCGATACCGCGCAATTTGCGGCTCTGGTGAGGACATCGGCACTGCGTTGCGAAAGATATTCGCGGACATCAATGAGGCTCAGTCGGGCTTCAAACTCACGGCCACGGAGCGCCTGCTAATTTCCGAAGCCGCCGTATGGGTATCAGCAAGGCGCGTTCAGGAATTGTGCGACGCGAACGTTGTTCCGAAACTGCTGGATAGTGATCGCGCCACAAAGATTTGCGGCACTCATAGCGGTTCATAGGGGGAATCAAATGGCCGGCGCGTTGAACAAAAAATTGGTTCTTTGCCTGGACGGAACTTACAATGAACCACTCAGAATTTGGAAATCAACCTCAATACCATACGAAGCGCGGAGCTGGACAAACGTTGCGAAAATCGCATTCCTTATTGATGAACGAGGAAAGATAGGCAGCAAACACGTTAATCAAGTCACCAACTACATTCAGGGCGTAAGAAAAAGAGCCAAGAAGACAAAGAGAGAAAGTGCCAGCAACATGCCTAACACTAGGGTGTGGATAGGAATGCTAGATAAAAACTCAAGCCCCTGCGCCATTCCTTCATCCCTGAGTAGCCCTTCGCCAGTCGCGAAAGCGCCAACTCACAGTATCGAGATTCGCACAATATCCGCGACTTTGTTCAAATGCCGCGGTGGAATACCTCCTCCGTTCGCCCAGCGATGATTTCTCAACACTGCGCTATCTCCATCCATTGCCACTGACAGTGACAACCAGGGATTGAGGGGCGTCGGCCGCACTTGGATGCCGAGCACCCCCTTGCAACTTGCCCGAAACGGTAGCCCCATTCTGGATGCGCTAGTCGATGCCGCAGTTAAGTTTCGCCGACGTCACCAGTTGCCGGGACTGGTTTAGCCACCTTCGTCACTAGGCTCGTCAGCAACCTTTAGATCCCGATCCTCGCGCGCCTCCCGCACCGACGTCTCGATAAGGCCCAGCTCTCCTATCTGCTCATATGTGCTCGCGCCTGGGAGTTGGGCAAGCTTACGAGCCTGAGGGAGAACGCTTCCCTCTAGTGTGCCGATCAACTCATTATGTCGCGCAACCGTGCCGTTAAGCGCCTTTGTAAGCGACGTAAGCCGCGCTCCAAGAGCCGACATGCGCTTGTACAATTCAAGCCCTAACGCGATGGTTTGCTGAGTATCCTCCGCGGCCCTCTCCTGTCGCCATCCGTACGCAATCGCCTTTGCTAGCGCCAACAGCGTCGTCGGCGTCACCACGATGACGTTCTTGTTATAGGCATCTTCGAAAAGATCAGGGTCGCGCTCTATGGCAGCCGCGTAGAGGTTGTCTCCCGGAATGAACATCACCACGAAATCCGGAGCCTGTTCGAGCGCGTCCGAGTAGTTCTTTGATCCCAGCAGCATTGCGTGATCGCGCAACTGCCTTGCATGTCCCTTTAGGGCCACCTCGCGAGCATCGTCGTTCGGCGCGTCCAGAGCCGCCAGATAAGCGGCCATTGGCGCCTTTGCGTCGACAACCAAGCATCGCCCCTTTGGCATCTTGATAACGACGTCCGGGCGCATGCTCTTGTCATCAGCGTCAATCGTCTTATTGGCATCGTAATCAACGTGCTTCATCATTCCGGCGAGTTCAAGAATTCGGAGCAGTTGCTGTTCGCCCCATCGACCACGCGTGTTCGGCGCCGATCTGAGGGCATTGACCAACTGCGAAGTTGAGGTCTGCAGTTTTGCATGAGAGTCAGCAACCTGCCGAAGCTGCTCGACGAGTTGACCCTCGTCTCGCTTCCTACCGCTCTCCAATTCCTGAAGCTTGTCTTGGTATTGCCGTAACGAGTCGCTAATGGGATTGACCAGCGTTTCGAGGCTCGCTTGGCTCTCCTTCTGGCGCTGATCGAAAATCTTTGTCGCGCGGTCTAGAAATGCCTGAGAGGTACTATCAAGCGTCTTGTTGGATAGTATTTGAAGATCTTTCTCGATTTGCGCCCTGACATTTCGGAGTTCCTCCAGCTTTTCTTCATGGGCGCGCCGCTCCTGAGCAAGCGTTGTCGTAGCGCGCTCCGCTTCGACGCGAGCGTCACCTATCTCGGACGCAAGGACGGCGAGCTTCTGCTCAAGATCCTGCGCATGCTTGCTCTTCTCATCGTGAGATTCGGCGAACCGACTTAATTCCCCCTCAAGACGCGCCTTTGCGCCTTCGGCGGCTATGAGTCTGTTGAGTGACTCCCCTGCCGCCTTCTCCATGTCGTCCAACCGCGCCGTTCGTTCCCGCAGCGTTTGAACTTCTGCAAGGGTCGGCTCAAGAGAGGTTAGGCGCGATCGTTGGTCACGCTCACGCCCTCAGATTCCAGGAGCCGCGAGCGCATCAGAACGAACATCGCGAGCGCACCAAAAACAACACCGGCGACGACTGCCAAGAGAAGGTTGACGTCAATCAGCATGTTCCACGAAACCCAATCTAACCACATCAAGCGACGAATATTGTACGACAAAAGAAAAACAAAACGAAAGGCTTCAAAGTGCACCCAACGTATATGGAGAGGTCCAATTTGTGCCTGCCTCCAGCTTGTCCGATAACACACTTACAGATGGCACAATTTGGTCAACCGTCCACAAGAATGGGGAAATTGCCAAGCCGTCACGACCTCTCACATGAGACCACTATCAAGCCGTCGCTCCGGCCTAGTACTGGATAACCGGACACATGTTTGCCAACCGACCTTTGTCACTTCATACTAAAGCTCATGACGCAAAAACAACCAATGGACGAAGTTAGATATCCGCGTGGTTCCGAGTGGCGTCGGTGGGACCCGCACGTCCACACTCCAGCCAGTGCATTGCAGAACGACTACGGTACCTGGGACCAGTACATTGCCGCCTTGGAGAGCGCAGACCCCGCGGTCGCCGCAATTGGCGTAACCGATTACTGCAGCATCGCCGGCTACAAAAAGGTGCTGGAGTATAGAAGCAAAAACCGACTCCAGAACTTCGATCTCATTTTCCCAAACATCGAGTTTCGGATCAGCCCAGAGCTTCCAGGTGGTGGAGGCATTGACCTGCCCCTGAGAATTTCCTCCAGAAGGAATTAGAGTCCGGCCCGATGGAAGGACGGACGAATGAAGCGGAAGCGGTTCACGGAAGAGCAGATCATCGGGATTTTGCGTGAGGGGGAGGCCGGCGCCAAAGCGGGCGACCTGGCGCGCAAGTACGGGATCAGCGAGGCGACTTATTACAATTGGAAGTCGAAGTTCGGCGGCATGGACGTGTCCGAAGCCAAGCGCCTTCGCGCTCTGGAAGACGAGAACGGCAAGCTGAAGAAGTTGCTCGCCGACGCGATGCTCGACAACTCGGCCCTGAAGGATCTGCTGTCAAAAAAATGGTAGGGCCCGCCGCCAAGCGCGAGGCTGTCGCTCATCTGAAGGCCACCCGTCAGATGAGCGAGCGCCGGGCCTGCGCCCTTGTCGGCGCCGATCGTACGACGGTTCGCTACTGCTCGCGCCGGCCGCCCGACACGGCGCTGCGCTCGCGTCTGCGCGAACTTGCCTGCGAACGGCGCCGGTTCGGCTACCGGCGCCTGTTCGTTCTGCTCAGACGTGAAGGCGAACCGTCGGGCAAGAACCGCATCTACCGTCTCTATTGCGAGGAAGGGTTGACCGTGCGCAAGCGCAAAGCTCGCCGTAGAGCCGTAGGAACGCGCGCGCCGATCCTCGTCGAGGCGAAGCCTAACGCCAGATGGTCGCTGGACTTCGTGCATGATCAGCTGGCCTCAGGGCGCAGGTTTCGCGTGCTCAACATAGTCGATGACGTGACGCGCCGATGCCTTGGCTCCGTCGCCGACACCTCGATCTCGGGCGTTCGCGTCGCGCGCGTGCTCTCCTCGTTGATCGACGTCCATGGCAAGCCGGGCATGATCGTGTCGGACAACGGCACCGAGCTGACCTCAAACGCTATCCTCAGCTGGGCCGCCGAGAACGCTATTCAGTGGTGCTATATCGCCCCCGGCAAGCCGATCCAGAACGCCTTCGTCGAGAGCTTCAACGGCCGGATGCGCGACGAACTGTTGAACGAGACGCTGTTCATCGATCTCGACCATGCGCGTCGCGTCATTGCCGCCTGGGTCGACGACTACAACACCGCGAGGCCTCACTCCTCGCTCGGTTACATCACACCCTCGGCCTACGCCGAGGCTCTGCAATCCGCAAATGGCCCACGCGCTGCGCTCTTGGATGGCTCCGCGCGAGTGCCATTTGCTCAACCCGCGCCGAAAGGCGTATCAACGGTCGGGACTCTAATTGCCGCTGGATGAAAGTTCGGGGGCAGGTCAGCATCAACATTCATGTTCTCATTGATCCGACCGACCCCAAACACGTCGCAGAGATTGAGCTAGCGTTGAAACTGTTGGTGTTCGAATACAACGAGCAACCCTATTCTTGCGACGAAGATGGCCTCGAGCGGCTCGGACGAGCGCACGATCCTAGACGAACCGACAAGGGCGGCGCGTTCAAGCATGGCGTGAACAACTTCAAACCCGACTTCAGCAAGTTTAGGGAGTGGTACGAAAAGCAGAGGTGGTTGAAAGAAAACTCCTTAGTCGTGCTTGCGAACGGAAAAGATGGCCCATCGGGGTTGTCGAAGGATGCCGGCTTTGCCGCGACGCGCGACGAGCTATACCGCTTTGCGCACTTTATCTTCTCTGGAAATCCAAAGGATCGAGCCTACTTTCTAGGATTAGGTACAGATGGACTTGAGGAAGTTGTCCGCAAATGCGGTGGCCTGAAGCCATGCATTCACGGCTCTGACGCCCATGACGCTGCCCGCTTGTTCCTGCCCGACCAGAAACGCTTTTGCTGGGTGAAAGCAGATGTAACGTTCGAGGGGCTTCGGCAGCTGCAGTTCGAGCCCGAGCACAGAGTCTTCATTGGCCCAACACCGCCGGCGCCAATCGACCAGAGCAAGGTCATCCGAGCGTTGCGGGTCGCCGGCGGGGACTCTTGGTTCACAACAAAATCAATCGATTTGAACGCAGGTCTGGTTGGGATCATAGGTGAGAAAGGCTCAGGCAAAACGGCGCTGGCGGAGCTCCTTGCATTCGCCGGCTCAGCATGGAAGGGCGAGAAGAGTTCGTCTTCCTTCATCGCAAAGGCAGGGAAGCGCATTGGCGATGTTGGCGTGACGTTGGAGTGGGCAGACAAGCGCACAAGTTCGCGAAAGCTGAGTGAGCGAGAGACGGCAGCCACGCCAGAAGTGCGTTACCTCTCACAAGACTTTGTTGAGGAACTCTGTTCGAGAGATTTGTCGGGAAGCGCGTTAGTACGCCAGATCGAGGAAGTCATTTTCTCCTACATCGACGAAGCAGATCGGCTTGATGCATCAAGTTTCGAGGTATTGCGGCGCATCAAAACAGAGACGATTCACTCTCGGAAAGACGCTTTGACGGCTCGGATTGGCTCGCTAAATCGAGAGATTGTAGATTTACAAGACCAGCTTACCAGCCGCGGAGCAAAGCTCGAAGCGACGCAGAAGCTTGATGCCGACATAGCGGCGATTGACGCACAACTCCCGATGCTTCAGTCAACCGTCGATTCGACCGTCGCGGAAAAGCTGAAGCGGCTAACAGAACTGCAACAACAGAAGGCCGCACAGCTGGCCGCGACCAATCGCCGAGTAGCGAGAATCAACACTGTTCGGGAGCGCGCAGTCGACTACGCCGCATCACTTGAAGCAGCATTCTTGACGTTGAAGCCTCTGCTAGAGGAAGTTGGCTTAAGTGCTGAAGAAGTCGATGCGTTCCGCCCCAAATTGTCGGATACTAGGGCGGCGCCGTTCGCCGCATTAAGCGCCGCTGCGCTGGGGGAGGCGAAGTCGCTTAAAGGCGACGAAGCCAATCCGAATCTGAGCGGAGAGACGATTGCAGACATCAACGTCCAATTGACCAGCCTGAAGGCAACCTTGGCGTCGGACGAACAACAACGGTTACGGTTACTCGCGCTTCAAGATCAACGAGCAAAGGCCATTGCCGATAAGGAAAGGCTGGCCAAGGAGATCGCTCGTTTGGACACCAAGGTCGCAGCCGCCATCAAAGCAAAGGCTGACGAAAGGCTGTCGGAGTACCTCACGTTTTTTGGGTTGATGCAATTGGAGGCGGAGGCGCTTGCGGAACTCTATGCGCCCCTTAGCAAAGTGATTGCGCAAGACGAGACTGGCGCTCAGACCGGCTTCGAGTTGAACGTTCGCCAAGTTGCAAGTACGAACGATTGGATTGAAGTTGGAAGGGAACTGTTCGACAAGCGGCGCAAGGTGCCATTGTCCGACGACACATTGGCCAAACTGGACGCCAGCTTATTTGAAGGTTGGAAGACCGGGGATGTGGAGGCCATCCGGACCGGCATCTCCGAAGTGCTATTGGCACTCGGCAATTCGCCAACCGACATTGATCAACGGCTCGTAACGCACGCGACGCGCGAGCGGGTCTATGAGTGGGCCTTCAATACGGATCACGTGACCCTGGAGTATGGGCTTCGGTATCGCGGCAGCGAACTCGAAGTCCTTTCGCCAGGAACGAGGGGAATCGTACTACTCGTATTGTACCTCGCCATGGATGTGCAAGACCGTCGTCCGCTGATAATTGATCAGCCCGAAGGCAATTTGGATAACTCGTCGGTCTACGAAGCACTGGTTCCGTTTTTGCGCAAGGCAAAGCTCGCACGTCAGATAATCCTAGTATCACACAATCCGAACTTGGTTGTCACTGCAGACGCAGACCAGGTCATCGTGGCGACGGCGGCCCGCAGCGATAGCGCGGATCATCCAACGCTTGCCTACACGAGCGGGTCCCTTGAACACACGGGCACTGAGGTGGCAATACGCGCGCAAACGGTTCGGCTACTGGAAGGGGGATCGAAACCGTTCAAGAAGCGAGAGACACGCTACTCGCTTCCGAAGAATCCCTAAACCATTTGCAAAGTAAGCAGCCAGTCTGTCGCAATGACATTGTCAGCGTCGGCCACCCGAACGAGCACCTTCGGTGCAGCCCACTCGCTCAATGTGGAGTTCAGCACTGCCAGCGTGTAGGACCGAAGTCCTTGGCAACACAGAGGCCGAAGCCTCCACCGACAACTACATCAAGAGAACGGAGCAGCTACGCGTAGTCATCGATCGACTCGTACTCGGCCTCATCAAAGGCAACGCCGCGCGCGACCAGGTGCGCCTTCATGGCGCCCTTGAGGTCGAAGAACATCCCGCCAGACTCGTGGCAGACGAGGTCACCTTCGACAAACACACGCACCACGCTCCAGTTCTTGATGCCGGACGGTGTCTTGCACACGATCGACAGCGCGCCGCCGGCAGCCATGCCGGCCTCGACGACTGTACTTTCCCCGTGCTGGTTGCGAGCGACGATCGCACCGACGCTTAGGCGTGAGAGATACTCGTCCAGCACCGCATGGCTCATCGTCTGCGGACAGAGCGGAAATTCGGTGGGTGTGCGCCAGCGCCGCTGAATTGCGCCAACGGTTAGCGACGGCTTGTCCAGTGGCTCTGGGTCCGGCTCCGGTATTGTCCTGGAACGCCGTGCGAATACCCAATCTCCCAATGTGCCGCCGACAGGCGCTTTACCCTCTTCGGCCCATTTACGCAGGCGCGCGAGGCTTTGCGCGGCCTCTTCCTTGGTAACAGTCCGCATCCACTCCATGTTTGGTACGGATGCCGACCCTGGGTTGGCGAAGAAGGCTTCAAGCGAACCGTAGGCGAACTCGATCCGCGCCCGCGTGATCGGGTTGAGAAGGATATTCTCCAGCCGTGTCACCCAACGAAGGTTCTCGGGCCGGTTGTTACGGCGATTCGTGTCGATGTGGTCGACCACATGACCAGCTGAGGGCGCATCACCGTGAAATGCGACGGCCACGATGCGGTGGACGACGTGGTCGCTTATCGCCAGATAGCCGGTCTGCTTGTTCAGCATGCCGAAGGTCCAGATTTCGTCCCACTTTCGCAGACGCGCGCCAGCGCGTGAAAGTCGCAATATGGCTCCGTTGTTACGAACGCAATAGCGCTCACCCTTGTACTCAGCCGCCCGCTCCTCCTCGAAGCAATGAAGCAGGTCTTTCGATTTCGGCTGCGCGCCCTCCGAACCCGACGCAATCAACCGCGCAAACGTATCCTCGTGGTGCATCGCACGCCTCCATGGATGGGTTTCGCTTTGTCGTCAGCCTTACCGGCCTCGTGCCAGCGCTGGGTTCTTCGTCGCAACAATATCAAGGTGCCCAGGCGCTGCTTTTGCTCACGAGCACGTTTCTAGATTGGGTATGACCGGTGAAATCGTCAAGGTCGACGAAGTTTGGCGCGCCTTTCGCGTGTCGCATGACTTGTCGCATGACTAAGCCCATGACTAAGCCCATGACTAAGGCGGCGCAGCACTTGGCGTTCAGCCACCATATGTTCGTGCGTAAACTCGGCTCGCCAATTACCGATTCGCGGAGATTGAGATCGCCTTCGCGCCACTGCGCTTCCCAAAGGCGCCCAAAACCTGGCCTCTCGGTCTCACACGACAATTTCACCTGATCGCGATGCGGCTCGCCGAAGAGAAAAATCAGGAGCGCCGTTGCGCGAACAATCGTGCAACGAATGAACGCGTATACGGCGCCTGAAAAATTCGCTGATCGCCCTGTTTCGATCCCTGATACCGGCCTGATCGTTCCCTGTTCCGATCAACGGGAATTTTGTTCTAGTTGCCGCGAATTCGCTGGGGTTCCTCTCGCTCAATGCCGAATTTGATCCTGTTCTTCACGAGAATTCCCTGTATTTGGCCTGTTATCAGGGAAACCCGTGCAGAGCGGAGTGCTGTGCGGACTACCCACACAACCAACCATCCGACAGCACTTTGCTCCGGCGCGTACCTCGCCTGGTCGACCTACGATCGCCAGCGCTTCAGCCGCTGGGTAACGCCGCAAGCGCTTGCTTTGCGCGCGCGTGGTCGGGTTGCAGCGTCAACGCCCGTTGAAACTCCCGGCGCGCGTCGGTGTTGCGTTGCGCCGAAGCATAAGCACGCCCGAGGGCGAAGGCCGCATCCGCAGACTTGGGGTAATCGATCGCATTGCGCTCCAGCAGAGCCGTCGCCTGCTCCACCTGCCCCATCTTCAGGGCCTGGTAGCCGGCGATTTGACTGGCCTCGTCGGTGCTGACGTCCGGGTGTGCATAGCGGAAGACGTGGTAGGTCCACAGCATCGCGTTTGCGTCGCTACGCTGGTTATAAAGCTGCTCGATCAACGATTGGATCGGCGAGCGCTTGAAAACCGGCGGCGAAAACCACGCGGCAGGAATGTTTGTGTTCGCTACGATCCGGCCCCACTGCATCGAACTCAACTGGCGGCCGGTCGCAATTTCCACTTCTCGGCTACGGAACGGAAACATCACGCCGGCCACGCGCCGGAAGTCTTCGAAGCGCGTCTCTGAAGTCACGGGCTGCCCGAAGGCATGCACTTTCGCCGTGTGGCGCGACGCGATGACTTGAAAGGACTGGCTATCGATGAAGAAGTCGGTGGCGTAGCCATCCATCATCGTCAGCCGCACCTGAAAGGTATCAAGCGAACCGACCTTCGCCGTGCCGACAAGCTCGGCCCGGCTCCCCCGCTTAACGTAATCCAGGAATGGCCCATCGACGCCGGCATGATGCCGGATCGCTTCCGAAGCCGCTCCGACAGTGTGAAGAACAACGCCGGGATCGGCAAAATACTCCCAAGCTTCGCCGTTGTAGCCTTCCATGTAGGGCGGACGCCGCTTGGGATGGCCGACCAGCTTGAAATAAGGCCGCATCAACATCATCACGGCGTGAGTGTCTTCAACCTTGCCGTTCTCGCCATAAGCCCCGTCGTCAAACATCAGCGAGCGTATGGCGCGCATGGCGGCGGCACCGCCGCGGGCCTCGATGTGACGGTCGATGATGGCATCCAAAGCCATCCGCTCGGGCTGCGCCTGGGCCGGCTGACCTGAGTACAAAGTGACGGTGAGTATCGATAGGAAGAGCGCTCGGATCATTTGGTCCCGGCCATTGTGGAGGGCGCTAACCTCCGGAATTCGCATTGCCCTGGCAACAGCACGAAGATAAGGATTGTGTAAGAAAAGGATGCGCTGGGGCGCGGGGCGGCTGATTTCGGGGTTTCTCTTCATGCTCACCTGCGGCGCCCTCGAACTTGATCCCGCCGCGCAACGGCTGACAAGGCGCGGCGTTGAAGTGCCGCTGAGCAGCCAACCATTGGCAATTCTTGCGCTCTTGATGAGTACGCCAGGCGCCGTCGTGACGCGCGCCGAATTGAAGAGAGTGCTGTGGCCCCACGCGGCGCGGATATATACCGAAAGGCGTCTCAATACCGCTGTTCGCGCGTTGCGCGAGGCGCTCGGTGATGTTGCGCAGCGCCCACTTTACATCAAGACCGTGAGAGGCCGGGGCTATCGCTGGATCGGCCACGACACTGCCGCCGTACAACGCCAAGCATCGTGGGCGCGTCCATCGACCGCCACCTCAGCGCCGCTGACCGCAAATCAGGAAGCCATCTATGTGCGCGCTGTCTCCATGGCACCGCTTTCGCCACCAATGGCCTCTTTGGAACTGGCGCGCCTTCTCGTCCAAAAGCCCGACTATGCGCCGGCGCGCGCACTCGACGCGGCGCTTGCCATGCAGCGTTGGCGCGACGCGCCCCGCCCAAAGTCGCTTCGGGCTGCGCGACGGGCCGTTGAAGTTGCCCGCGCGGTCGGTGTCGCAAATGCGGACCTTGAGGCGATGGATGCTGAGCTCGCATTGAAGAGCAACCTCGATTGGCGCGGCGCGGAGCAACGCTACCGGACCGCGATCGAGCGCGAGCCAAGCAATGCCGAAGCCCGGCGTGGTCTCGCTTGGTTGCTTCTCAATTCCGGACGCGCGAGCCAAGCTCTTTGCGAGGTGCAAACGCTGCTGGCAAATTCGCCGCTCAATAGCAAACTTCGCGCGGACCTGGGCTGGTTCTTCTTGCGCGCGCAGCGCCCCGCCCTGGCGCTCTCCTTGTGCGCCGACGGCGACGTCACGCCGAACTTACTCTCCTGCCGCCACACGGCACTGGCTCGGACGGGTGACGGCGCAAGGTCTCGGCTCGCGGCACTGGATCTAATGACGTTGGTTGGTGCCGGTAGCGATGAAATTTCAAAGGTGCGGGAGAGCGGCGCTCAAGAAGGCTATCAACGCTTTCTGGACTGGCGGGTTGCGCGGCTTGCCGGCGATCCCACACAGTGGTTTCAGCGCGCTCAAGCGGAGGCAGAAGCAGGATTGATTCAACTGGCACTCGCCAGCTTGGAACAAGCCTTTGCGATGGGCGACCCCTCCCGTTTCAAGTTGGCAACGACATCAGAGTTCGAGTCGTTGCGCCCGTCACCACGCTTTAAGACGTTGCTGCGTAGGGTTGGAGCTTAGGTTTGAGGCCTGAGCTTGAGAGAAAAGGGAGAGAGTCGGCGTGACGGCCACCGATTGGAACGAAGCCCATATCCGCGAGATCGTGGCGAACCACGCGAAATTTCGGTGACAGTGCACTGGAGTGCACCCGGTCATTGAGACACGGAAATTGAGAGACAGATGTGCTGACGCGGAATTGCGGCAGCATAGATTGAAACCTATAGTCCGGGCACCGGCGAAGCGGAAGCGGGCTCTGCTGGGGA
>JAGOBA010000026.1 GCA_017983635.1 Alphaproteobacteria bacterium | reverse complement strand
GATGTACGAGAACATCGCACCCTGATCGTCAAACCGCCCGCGCATCTCTAAGCCTCCCCCAGAATCAACAGGGAGACTGAATCATCTGACCTTCAAACTGGCGAGGTTTTTCAGCAGACTGCTAGAGCAAATTGGGTTACTTGAGCCCCTCCTTGCCACGGCCGGTGTCGCTGTAACAATGGCAGCGCTGGATGACGTCCGGCGGCGGCAAGCCTACGCGACAGTACAGGCTGCGAAGTTGGATATGCTTCGCCGCGCAAGAGAGTTTGTCGCACGCAAACTTTCGCTGGGAGATTGGCGAACGGTTGATCCCAGCAACTCTCGTGTTGCGGAAGTTGGACCGCTTCTTCGATCCTTGCTCGCCCTCGCTCGCGAGGATGGCCCACCCGATAGATTTACTTGGATTGAGGATCGAGCGGCGTCGGCGAGTCTAAGAGTTGGCACATCAACGCCGGTTTCAGTTCTCGACGTATTGCCGTCGTTGGTGAGCGACGGGCAACTCTCTCAGCAAGAGCTTTCGATCAAGCAGAGCGAACTACATTGCCATGGATATTCCTTTTGTCCCCTAGATGCTGACGAAGCAGCGAGGCTCGTGTGCTCCGCCCCGTTGCGGGATGGAGCAGTGGTTGAGACTCTGGAGCTCGGGAGACTCCGGCAACGTTTTGCAACTCAATTTCAGTTAGCTCGTTACCTCAACCCAGACATCAGATTCCCCACCAGCGAGGGTGACCGAACCGAAGTTCAATTCTTGGCGAGCCTGGCATTGTTCGCAGGCAACGTTCTAGTCCGCATCTGGAATTCGAAGGGCTCAACGTCATCAGAACGGGTGCGGCGGGCTGAGTGGGTGTGGCAAAACTTGCAAACCGGCCAAGTGAGCTTTGTGCCGATTAGCGGCTCATCAGACTCAGATGCCAGGCGCTCGATCGCAACAGTGACGTACGCCTCTTTGTTGATAAATGGGCTTCAGGTCCAGGGTGACGGCGGCAGGCTCGATCTCGAACGCTTGGGCGAATACTATCGATGGGCGTTCTCGATGCTCGACACTGTCAGTCGTAACGACAAGAAGCTCGTTGATGCCGTGCTGAATGACGTCGGAGGTCGACTTGCGTCCTTCATAGGAAGCGACGAGCCGCCCAAGGGATTTGCGCCATCGCAACTGATACAGACAATTCTCTCTCGCTGGCCAGAGGATTGGTATCAAGAAATATTGGAAGTGCCGAACCTCCGCGACAAGCTCAAGCCACAATATCAAGAGATTATAACTCTCCCGAATGGAACGACGTTCTTGGTCGTCGAGTTTGCCAAGGCGTTGCTCGCGGCGTTCGATGGAGTACCTCAGGCCATCCAGACTCTTCAGGGTGACGGTGCTGAGGTCTCCGTAACCGGTGACCGCACTCTCGTAACACTTGCAGGTAAGGCCACTTATCAAATCGGCGGTACCGAGATGGGTTTCGCTGCTAGCGCATCCGATACGCAGGCGCGAGCGCTGGAGGTTGCGGCGAGAGCCTATGATTTACCAGATCGAGAGAAAGCCGAACTCTCCCGACGTCTGCGCGAGTGCGCGGGTCCGGAGGAACGGCTCTCCGTTCTGCAGGAGTTGAAAGATCAGAGCTATGCTCACAACCTCCAGCTCGTTCGCGATGCACTTGCGAACGCGCCTCGTGTCGGGGCGCACCTCTTTGCACCACCCTCTCCATCGACGCTACTGCGATACCTCCACATGGAAGCGTCGCAGGGCGACGCCTTGGAGGCTTTCCAGAAGCTGTTAGCGGAAAGAGGCGCAACCGAGGCGCTGAAACGGTTCGCTGGACTTCCAACGCTTCGATTGGATGCAAGTGCGGATTTGCTTGCGCTCAAACCAACCACAAAGGGTGCGAAGCCCCCTAGCCCGATGTATGCGTTGCGGCTTGCTACTATTGCTCGCCATGGGTCAGACCCTGCGGAAGCGGAGCTGAGGGCCCAAAATCTTGCAGAGGCGCTCAAGGAACAGAGCGGGCTCTTTTGGGCCGTGTTGAAGTGGACGGCACGGTTAGCATGCGGCAAAGCGGAGTGGTTGGCGCTACCACCGGAGCTTCGTCGATCGTTGCTCTGGGTTCATGCGGATTTGGTGGTGGGCTGTTTGATGACCGGTGGTGGGAAGGCGACTGAATTGCAGGAGTATTTCGACGCGCAGGATCGCTTAGACCCTTGGCAATACATGAGTAGCTTTCGCGAATCTGTTGCAGAAGTTGTGCAGTTCGAGCATCTTGCAGCGCTTCAGGCTTGGATCTTGTCGCGGCTTTTCGAAGCCAATGTCCAATCCTCTACTGGGACAGAATCTCTCGCCAGATTTCGCGAGTTGATCGGGACGCAGCATGCTGGAATGTGGAGACCGCACTTCATAGTTGTTGCGCGTCCTGACGGAGCTACAGGGTTTCAGCAGTCTGACGCGGTGGCGAAGCTGCGCGACGCGGGTGTTTTCACTGACGCTGACACTGCGGTCTACTCTCGTGCCGAAATATGGGCGGCGCTTGTGGCCCGAGGACTAACGAGTGCAATGCACGATGACCTCTCCGTCCTGCCGCTGTTCCGACCACAAGACCTGGAGGAGAGTCAACTTTCCCAAGCAGCAGGAATCGCATCCGTCTACTTTCGAGGTCTGAAGCCCGCCTGGGACAGTGATGAATATCAACTCTGGACGTCTTACATTTGCGGATTACTCGGCCGGCAAGGCTGTCGAGATGAGTTTGCAAACTTCCTAAGGCGAGCAGTCTATGCAGCGCGGATGCAGGGCAACATCCCGGGAAGGGATCGATGTATCGCATCCTTGTGTGAGGCAGTCTTCAACTTTGCGATTAATCGCCCTGCCAACCCACGGGATCGTTTGACGACAACGTTGTTCGGGCTGGAGATCATTTCGAGTTTGTGGCCGGATGCGACCGCGCAAGTTCGTGAGTTGCTGGCAATCCTTTCGCGCCATGTTCCTCCGGATCAAGCAGCAGAGCTCGGAGACCTGCACCTCAAGTTGCGCGAGGTGCCTTAGCGATATGAGACCGCGATATCGAAACCAAGAGACGATGAGGGCTATTCGCCAGAACCGCAGGCGGGTGCCAAGGCTTTATCGAAGCTGGCCTGTTGAACAGGCGCGGATCCGCGCCATTTTCGGCCGGTCTTCTGAGACAGCGGATACGCGCCGAGTAAATGTACTCCGCGATGGTCTCGAACTTTGCATCACCGGTGGCATCGCTCGCACAATCTGCATGCGTCGATCGCGAGCAGATACAACGCATCCAACTATGATCCGATGCGCATGAGCATGGTTGGATGATGACTCAGTGCTCAACCACCGAGTCAGTACGAACCGTCAGTACACGGACTTGTTCTTGATGTTAGAGCATCAGTTCGAACGCGACTGGGTGCACGGCATCGAGTCAGTACAAACGTGCTCAGGCACTTCTTCAGTGACTGGAATTTCGGTCGTCGGAGACGAATGCCGGATACGCCGGCGGAGCACACGTGGAAGACGAGTTGCTGTGGGCCGTGGCTCGAAAAATCGCGCCGAACTGCGCCAATTTCTCTCTATTTTCAGAGACTTACGAGACTACAATCGTAGGTGGTACAGTTGGGTGGGCTCGAACCACCGACCTCCGGATCCACAATCCGGCGCTCTAACCAACTGAGCTACAACTGCACGTTCGCGCGTGGGCGGCTTGGGCCGCTTTGGCAGGGGCCGGAAACTAGTGCTCCGCGTTTACCTTTGCAAGACGAGCGTTTGGCGGCGAAAGCGCGCGCGGTTTTTCGCCCACGACGGCGGGCGCGACCCGCTTGCAACGTAACGCTTCTTTAACCGGCCACTTAACCCCGCCTTAAGCACGCGCCCTCAAAGTGCAAATGGAAATTAACCAGCGGCAGGCGTGTGGGTAGCGCGCTGTGCCGTCTCTTCGTGAGGGTATCAGTCATGCGTTTCTCGTTTGCGCCGGCAACGCTTTTCATCGCAGGTGCGCTGGCCTGCGGCACCGCGTTCGCGGCGGGCGAATATGGGGTCGCCTATATGGGGCTGCGTGGGTCTTACGTGTGGACCGAGGATGCCGGGACAACCGGCAACGGGCTCTATGACTACGACCAGACCCACGAGAACGGTTACGGCGCCGCACTCTTTATGGGTTGGGTTCTCGATGAGAGCTTCCGCATGGAGATCGAGGGCGGCTATCGCCACGCCGATCTTGATCAAGTGACAATCGTTCGGGCCGATCTTGGCGCGGCGAACGCGATCGGCGACGTTATCGATGCCGGCGGTCACGCCGATCTCGGAACCGCCATGGTCAACCTCTATTATGACGTCCACGTGTTCGATGGTTCGATCCTGCCGTGGATCGGCGCCGGCCTTGGCGGCGCGTACGTCGACTACAATATCGTCGATACGGTCAACGACGACTTCAACGGCAAGGACAATACCTGGGCCTTTGCCTATCAGTTCATGGCCGGCGTAACGTTCCCGGTCGGCGAAGGTGTCTCGATGTCGGTGGGCTACCGGTACTTCAAAACGGAAGACTTCACCTACGAAAACACATTTGGCGAGGAGATGGAGACATCTCTGACGCAACAAAGCGTGGACGTGGGTTTGCAGTTCCACCTCTGACGATAGTCCCAGGGTTAAGACCCTATCTTGAAAGGCCGCCGGTGAGGAACCGGCGGCCTTTGCGTTTTTGGGCTCAAGCGGTTATCTCACGCGTTCCCATGCCCGAGTTCGACCTGTCTCAGAAATCCGGACGGCTGGCCGCGCTCGTCGATATGACGTTCCGCGACCACGCATTTTTGCGCGTTTGGTGGCAGAATGCGCATTGGATCTCGAGCGAGATGATGCGGGCGAACCAACCTTGGCCGTTCCAGATCCGGCGGCGGGCGGCCCAAGGGATCAAGACGATCGTCAATCTGCGCGGCGGCTTCGGCACCAGCTTTCATCAGCTGGAGCGCGAGGCGTGCGAGCGGGCGGGGATCAAGCTTGAGAACTTCACCGTCACCTCGCGCGGCGCGCCGACGCTGGAGCAGGTGCGCGGGGCGAAGGACTTGTTCGAGCGGATCACCTACCCCGCGCTCATGCATTGCAAGTCGGGCGCGGACCGGGCGGGGTTGATGAGCGTGCTCTATATGCACTATCGCCAAGCTCAGCCGATCGAACAGGCGATGAAGATGTTGAGCCTGCGCTACGGCCATGTGCGGCAGGGCAAGACCGGCATCATCGACCACTTCTTCGAGCAATATTTGGCGCGGGGGAAGGCCAAGGGACTGTCGCTGATCGAATGGATGGAGCGCGACTACGATCCGGATGTGCTGAAGGCGCAGTTCCAATCGAATTGGTGGGGTAACGTCCTGGTCGACACCATTTTGAGGCGCGAATGAGATGGATGCTCCGATCAAAACCGCTTTCGTCAAGGCCAACGGACTGACCTTCGAGGTCGATCAGTGCGGCACGGGCAACAAGTTCGCGCTGCTGCTGCACGGCTTTCCGGAATCGAAGTTTTCTTGGCGCTATCAGATGCCGCTGCTGGCGCGGCTCGGCTACACGGTTTGGGCACCGAACATGCGCGGCTATGGCAAGAGCGCGCGGCCGGGCAAGGTTTCGGACTATCACATCGACAATCTGGTCGCCGATGCGGCGGGTCTGATGCATGCGGCGGATGCGAAGAACACGTTGCTGATGGCGCACGATTGGGGTGCGATCGTGGCGTGGCAGTTTGCGATCCGCAAGACACGGCCGCTGGATCGGCTTTGCATCATGAACGTGCCGCATCCGGCGTGCTTCGCGCGGGAGCTCAAAACCTGGGCGCAGCTGAAGAAATCTTGGTACGTCTTTTTCTTTCAACTTCCCTGGTTGCCCGAGCGGCTCATGCGTGCGCGGGGCGGCGAGGCGATTGCGCGCGCGTTCAGCGAGATGGCGATCGACAAGGCGCGCTTCCCCGCCGCGGTAACGGACGAGTACGTGAAGTCCGCGCTTGAGCCCGGCGCGCTCACGGCGATGATCAACTATTACCGGGCGGCATTTCGCGCCGGTTCGAAAGCGATGAACCCGGGCACGGTCGACGTGCCGACGCTGATGATCTGGGGCGAGGAAGACACGGCGCTCGGTAAGGCCACGACCTACGACACGGACAAGTACGTGAGGGATCTGACTCTGCGCTATCTGCCGGGCGTGTCGCATTGGGTGCAACAAGAAGCGCCCGAACGGGTCAACGCGATGATCGAGGCCTGGCTCACGGGCGAGCCGGTGCCGATCGAAGGCGAGATATTGAAGGCTTAGTCCGGATCGGAAGAGGTCCAACTGGAGTGGTGAGATGTGCTCTGCGCGTCAGTGGGCGCTGAGCCCACCCGCGAGGAAGGCGATCAGCTCCCGCTTTGTTGTCTCGATGTCCGTTCCGGCCAACATGCCGGCGATCGGTACGTTGCTCGGGATGCGTTCCGCGCGCAGGGCGGTAATAAGCATCAGCGTGTGTTGCGTTGCCCCGCGCAGGAACGTCATGCGCCAGAGGCGGCGCGCCGGGTCGCCGGCCAGATGCGGGAGCGCTTGCTCCAATGCCCGATCGATGCGCTCGAACATGCGGAGCGAGCTTTCCGGTGGCGCGAAGGCCTCGGCGCCCGGCTCCCACGCCAGGCGGGAAATAAAGCGTATGAAGTACGGCCATCCGCTGTGCTGTTCCAAGGCTTGCGCCATGATCGGCGCGATCAATGCCTCGACGATCTCAACCACTGTGGCGACGCGACCTTCCCTCGCGGTACGGGCGTCGAGCGCGTCGAAGGCCTCCGCGCGCGCGGCCTCGATGCCGGAAAGGCGGCGGGCGATAACGGCGCGGACGAGGTGTTCCTTGGTGCCGAAGTGATAATTCACGGCGGCGACGTTGACGTTCGCCTTTTCCGTGATCATACGCACCGACGTGCCGGTGACGCCGTGCTCGGCCAAAAGCCGCTCGGCGATGTCCAAAATGCGCTCGCTTGTAGCATCTGGCGGAGCGGCGCTGGGGGGCGGCTGCAGGTCGACCTTGCTCATTCGGGTGACAGCATAATCCGAGACCCGGCGCGGCGCTATGGCATTGCCGTCAGCGGATCACTTGCGCTTGCGGATTATCCGGGCTTCACTCGCGCGCATCGCCATTAACTTCTGGAGGCCCTTCCCCATGCCCGTGACCTATGACGGATTGATGTCCCTGAAAGCGGAAGGTGACGAGTTCACCTATACCGACCGCGATTCCATGCTCTACGCGCTTGGCGTCGGCATGGGGCGCGATCCCATGAACAGCGAAGAGCTGCGCTACGTCTACGAAAACGACCTAAAAACCGTACCGACGCTGGCGACGGTGATCGCTTGGGGGCAGCGCACCATCGGTGCGTCCGGCATCAACTATTTGATGGTCGTGCACGGCGAGCAGCGTTTGACGTTGCACAAGCCCTTGCCGGCCTCGGCAACGATCATCGCCGACGAGCGGGTGGTCGCCGCAGTCGACAAGGGGCCCGGCAAGGGCGCTTTGGTGCTGACGGAGAAGGTGATCCGTCTTAAGGGTTCCAACGAGAAGCTGTGCACGCTGGGCGGCACCATCTTTGCGCGTGGCGACGGCGGGTTCGGCGGACCTTCGACCGGTGCGCCGGAGCCGCATCCGATCCCGGAGCGTAAGGCGGACGTTTCTTGCGAGACGGATACGCGGGCCGATCAGGCGCTGCTCTACCGGCTATCGGGCGATCGCAACCCGCTGCACTCCGACCCCAACATCGCGAAAATGGCGGGCTACCCGCGGCCCATTCTGCATGGGCTTTGCTCTTATGGCACGGCGTGCCGGGCGGTGCTGAAGACGATTTGCAACTACGATCACACGATGATCACCGGATTCGACGTGCGCTTCTCGTCGCCGGTGTTTCCGGGCGAGACGATCGTCACCGAGATGTGGAAAGACGGGAACGTCGTCTCGTTCCGCTCCAAGGTGAAGGAGCGCGACGTCGTCGTGATCAATAACGGCAAGTGCACATTGCGGGCGTGAGCGCGGAACCGTTCCTCGATCCGCTGGGCGAGCCCGCCGAACTGATTGCGGCGGGGCGCGCGCAGGAAGTTGCCGACCGCTGCGATGCGCTGATCAAGGCGAACCGCGGGGGCATGCTGACGCGGGTGGCGTTGGGGCGCGCTCTCGTTGCACTCGGCCGAACGGGTGAGGCGATCGCGGTGTTGCGCGAGGCGACGCACCTTTCGCCCGATACGGCCGAGGTTGTGCTCGCTTTCGGCGAGGCGTTGGCGGCGGCGGACGCTTTGCCGGCGGCGATCGGCGAGTATCAGCGCGCCGCCAGGCTGGCGCCGAGCGATGGGCGCCCGCATTGGCGCATCGCGCAGCTTTGGCTGGCGGCAGGCGAGCCGGACAAGGCGGAAGCGGCGGCGACCGTGGCGGAAGAGTTGGGCGGTGCGGACGCCGTACTCGTCAACAGTTTGCGCGCGGAGGCTGAAGGGATGCGCCAGGCCGAGCGCGCGGATGCAGGCTATGTGCGCACGCTGTTCGATCAGTTCGCGGCGGACTACGACACACGGATGCGCGGGCGGCTCGGCTACGCGGCGCCGTCGATCTTGCGAGACTTGGCACAGTACTTGATCGATCCGATGGGGCGGTACGACGTACTCGATTTGGGCTGCGGCACGGGGTTGAGCGGGGTGGCGTTCAAGCCGCTTGCGAAGCGGCTCACCGGTGTCGACCTGTCACCGCGCATGCTGGAGCAGGCGCGTGCGCTCAACATCTATGACGCGCTCGTCGAGGGGGATGTCGAGGCATTGCCGCCGGTGTGCGACGGGCCATTCGATTTGGTGATCGCGGCGGACGTGCTGGTCTATCTGGGCGATCTGTCGGCATTGTTCGCGACGGTGCGGCGGCGGTTGCGCGAGGACGGGCTTTGGCTCTTCACGACCGAACGCAGCGGCACAGCCGATTTCGAACGCCACGAGAAGCGCCGCTACCGGCATAGCGAAGCCTACCTGCGCGTACTCGCCGGCGAACACGGGTTCGATGTCGCGAGTCTGGTCGAGTGCGTCACGCGCTATGAGGCGGGCGAAGCCGTCGCCAGCTGGGCGGCGGCGTTTCGGCTCAGCGCGCGGTAACTGGCGGCTTTGCCGGGGGTGGAAACCATGACCGGCGACGGCCGTCACATTCACCGTAGAATTGTGGCATTGCTGTCAGCTATAGAGGCCGCCCATTTGTTCATCCGCCGTTCAAACGTGGTTTGATCGAATTGTGATGGCGGCCTGCCTGGCCGGTTCGGTTTTGTAACTTTGTTATTGGAGTACTCTTCAATGCGCACCATTTTTGCCGGAGCGTTGATCACTGCGTTTACGGCTCTTGCAGCGATGGCTGCGACCAGCTCGGAGCCCAAGAAGCCGACGCCGGTCAACATCAAGGCAGAGATTGTGAGCAAGTGCGGGACGATACCCTACGGGCCTACACTGGTGATGGACGCCAAGACCGCGACGAAGGAAGAGATGGAGAACGCAAAGCAGGATGTGGTTGCGTTCATTACTCAGTCCGATGCTTACCAGGATTGCTTGGTGAGGCTTGCCAACTCGCTTGGACCGCGCTTGAGCGATAACGACAAGCGCCTGATCGCCGCCGCGATCGAGCGCAGCCAACAGGAAAAGGAAGCGCTAGGGAACGACTACAATAAGCTCGTCGACAACTACAACAAGTTGCACAAATAGCTGCGGCATCGCGCCGTCGACCGTCATGGCCGCAAGATTGCCATGAACGCGCCCCGCCGAGGGCGCAATTGAGGCCGAGCTTTCTCTCCCGACCTTTGAGGAGAGAAAGCCAATGGGCCCGCACCAAACCCCGACCCACGTTCTTTTCCGGCAATCGCTGACAACGTCCACGGCAATCGCAGCGCTGTTGGTCGGTGCGTTGCTGCTTGCCGGGTGCGACCAGAAGCAGGATCAGGCTCAGACCGAGGCCGAGAACGGTCCGGCGCCCGTGACGGGACGAACCGCGCCCACGAAGGACACGCCCGTCACCGGCGTAGTTCGAGAAGAGATGGAAGCGGCCGATGCCGCCCCACCAGCGCCAAAGCAGGCTCCTGGGGAGTCGTTTCGCTTCAGCGCCGGCACTAGGGAGGTTGATGCGCAGGCACCCTACCCTGCGCTGCCTCAACCCGAGGTGCGCGACAAGTTTCCGAACGCAAAGCCGAACCCGGTGAAGCTTGCGAGCGAGGAGCCGGTGTCGACGTTCTCGGCGGACGTGGACACCGCCTCTTACACGGTCGTTCGCAAGTTCCTGAACGACGGCGCGTTGCCGCCCGCGGATGCGGTCCGGATCGAGGAGATGGTCAACTACTTCGACTATTCCTATGCGCTGCCCGAGAACCGCGCGCAACCGTTCCGGCCGACGGTTTCGGTCTATCAGACGCCGTGGAACCCCGACACGCAGATCGTGCATATCGGGATCAAGGGCTTCGACATACAGCGCAACGAGCGGCCGGCCGCCAACCTCGTCTTCCTGCTCGACGTGTCGGGCTCGATGGATGAGCCGAACAAGTTGCCGCTGGTGAAGAAGGCGATGCGGATGCTCGTGAACGAGCTCGACGCGAAGGACCGGGTGTCGATCGTGGTCTATGCCGGTGACGCGGGCATGGTGCTGGAACCGACCTCGGGAGCGGCCAAGGGCAAGATCTTGGCGGCGCTCGACGACTTGAGGCCCGGCGGATCGACCGCGGGCGCGGAGGGCATCCGGCAGGCCTATCAACTGGCGCACGCCAACTTCAAGAAGGACGGCGTCAATCGCGTGATCTTGGCGACCGACGGCGACTTCAATGTCGGGATCACCGATCCGAACCAGTTGGAGGACTTTGTCGCGCGCGAGCGGGAAAGTGGGATCACGCTCACCTGCCTTGGCTTCGGCGTGGGCAATTACAACGACGCGTTGATGCAGAAGCTGGCGCAGAAGGGCAACGGGAACGCGGCCTATATCGACACGATCAACGAAGCGCGCAAAGTGCTGGTCGAGCAGATCGGCGGCACACTGTTCACGATCGCCAAGGACGTGAAGTTCCAGATCGAGTTCAATCCGATGCGCGTCAGCGAATACCGGCTGATCGGCTACGAAACACGGTTGCTCAATCGCGAGGACTTCAACAACGACAAGGTCGATGCGGGCGATATCGGCGCGGGGCATACTGTGACCGCGCTCTACGAGATCGTGCCGGCGGGCTCTAATGGGCACTTGATGGACCCGCTGCGCTATCGGGCGGCGACGCCGACGCAGCCGTCGAATGCGTCGGGCGAGATCGCATTCCTGCGCATGCGCTACAAGCTGCCGAACGAGAGCCAGAGCCGGTTGATCGAGCGGCCGGTGACGGATCGCGACAAGATCGAAGACTTGCGGCGGGCGAGCGAGGACCAACGCTTTGCAGCGGCGGTTGCCGGGTTCGGGCAGCTGCTCCGCAACGATCCCTATATGAAGAACTTCGGGTACAAAGACGTTGCGGAACTCGCGGGCGGGGCGAAGGGAACTGATCCGTTCGGCTATCGCACCGAGTTCGTGCAGATGGTGCGCTTGGCGCAAGCACTGCCGGCGATTCCGGCGCTCAATCAGGGCGGCCCGGGCGGGGAGGAGTAAGGCTCGGACCGTGCTCATCGTCGCGTCGCGCTGTAGTGCTTTGCGTGCGTCGCACGCAGTAACACCTTCGACCCTCACCAAACATCGCCGCAACGCAACCGGCTTCGTGACCTTCGTGGCTTTGTCGTGAGAATTCCTTCTTCCTACCTCGCAAACGAAAAGGGCGGCCGTGTGGGGCCGCCCTTTGGCTTGGGTGAGTGGAGTCGTGGTATTACCAGGTAGCGCGCAGGCCGGCTGAGGCCGCGTGCGTGTTCGTGGTGCCGTTGAAGAGGCCGTCGTAGTCGAGGAAGAGGACGAGGCCTTTCGAGACTTGAGCGCCGAGCCCAAGACCAACCACCGCGCTGTCGCGCGAGAGGGCGGTCGAGACGATCTGGAACTGCGTCGCCGGATCTTCGAGGAAGGCGGCCTGGAATTCTTGGCGTTCGTCCATGAACTCGTGGCGCCAGGCGATCTCGGCCTTCGGAATGAGGCGAACGCCGCCCGCCTGCCAGTTGCCCGAGAAGCGCGCGCCGACGCTCGTGGCGAGGCTATCGGCATCGGACTCTTGGACCAGCAGGCTGAAGCCGTCCGCACCCGACTCGGCGAAGCCGTCGGTCGATTGCGAGCCGTAGGCGGCGCCGACGAACGCTTCGAAGTCGAACGTGCCCATTTCGAAGCGAGCGCCGAACTCGCCGTGCGCGCCGAACGTGTTGGCATCGTAGTTCGCGCTGGCAACCGCGGTGTCGGGGCCCAATTCGATCAAGCGCGTCGAAGAGATGTCGTGGAAGCCGAAACTCAGCGCGGCATCGGCATAGAGACGTTGCCCTTCCCATGAGCCGTAGCCAGCGAACTGGAAGCTGTCGACGTCGGCCGTGTCGCCCGCGGTATCGAAGTCGACGCTGGTCGAGGACCAGCCGATCGCACCGCCGACGCGCCAGACCGTGTCGACCGCGAAGTCGAGACCGCCCGCGAAACCACCTGTGTCTTGATCGTAACCTGCGGCCTCGGCGTCGCCGTCCGCTTCCGTCCAGGCGCCGTAGCCGCGTCCCCAGACCGCCATGCCCAGCGAGTCGCGCAGGCGCGGCGCGGACATGCCGTCGTTCGCAACGTTCGGCGGTGCCGCATCGGCGTAGCGGCGCAGGCCGAGTTCGGCCATGTGCTCGCCCGTGCGGATGTCGGCAAAGCGCCCGCCGATCATGTCGTTGAACGTATGGCTGACGCGCAGGCCAACTTCTTGCAGGTCGGCGTGCTCGGCGCCCGAGAGTTCGTCGTAGATGTGCGCGACTTCCTCTTCGTGGCCGGCAGGCAGGCTCAAGATGTAGTTGAAGAGGTCTTCGAATTCCGTGCTGTAGCCGCCGGCGCTGTAGATCGCCTCAATTGCGCCGCCGACCGCCAGTTGGTTCTGCGAGAGGCCCGGGAGCGCGAGCGCGTTCGTGAACGACTGGCGGGTCAGGATGATGTCGACATCTGCCGCATTCACGTCGGCGACGCCGGTGAAGAAGATCGAGTTCACGTCGATGTCAGCGAAATTGGTGAAGTTGCCTGCGATCGTGCCGGTGATGACATCCTGGTAGGTAAACGTGTCGCCGCCGATCGAGCCAAAGGTGTCGCCTTGGATGTAGGCCGCAATCCGGCCGCCGAGCGCCGCCGTGTTCGCCACGATCTGACCGTGGGTCGTCACGTCAGAGGTCAGCTGGAACTCGAGGATGCCGTTCGTCTGCGTATAGGCGCCGGTCAGGTTCACCTGCGTGTTGTCGTCGACGTAGAGCGTGCCGGCGCCGCTATGCGTCATGCTCACCGCGCCGATCGTGACGCCGGGGGCCGTGGCTAGGGTGTTGGCGCCGCGGGCGTTGGCGCCGAGGATCGCGGTGCCGGAGCCGGTCATGTTGAAGGTATCGAGGCCTGAGGCCGTACCGCGAAGGTAGGCGAACGTGCCGGTTCCGGTCGGACCCATCACGACATCGTCGGTGTTGTTGCCGATGATGTCGCCGTCGATCGCACCGCCGTTGGCGTTGACCGTGTCTTGATGGGCGTTCACAAGGTCGAGTGCGGTTTCAATCACCGCGCCATCTCGGCCTTGGATCAGGCCGCCGTTCTGGTTGATCACCGTCGCGGCGTCGGCGCCGGTGACGTCGATGCCGGTGGTCGCCGACTTGATTGTGCCGGTGTTCGTGATGCCGCCCGTGACCTGACCTTGAATGTTGATACCGGCGCCCGTGCCGCCCGCGTCGGCGTCGCCTTCGATCATGAGGCTGTTGACGATCGCGCCGCCGAGCGTGCGCGTGTCGGCAACAAAGATGCCGTCGTCATCGGCGGTGATCGTGCCCGAGTTCGTGATGTCGACGCCCGCCATCGTGGCGGCGTTCGCCACGATACCGTCGCTGCCGGCGGTGATGGCGCCTGCGTTCAAGACATCGCCGGCGAAGGTGGTGCCGCTCAGCACGATGCCGTTGCTGTTCGCCGTGATGATGCCCGACGCGTTGTTCGTGATATTGCCCGTGAAGGTGGTCCCCGAGAATACAATTGCGTCGGCGCTCAGCGAGACGATGCCGCCGCTATTGGTGATGTTGCCGATGAAGGTCGTCGCAGCGACGATGATGGCGTCGGAGCTGGCGCTGATCGTGCCCGTCGATTGGTTGACGATGGAGCCCGTGAACACCGTCGTGCCGGCGATGTTGATCGCGACGCCGCCGGCCGTCTCGGCCAGGATATCGCCCGAGTTGTCGATGCTGCCGTTGAACGCCGTGCCGTTGACAAAGATCGCTGCGGCGGTCGTGCCGGTGATGTCGATGACGCCGGTCGCGCTGTTGGTGATGCCGCCGTTCACCGTGCCTGCCGCAAGTGAAATCGCGTTGTTGCTCGCGCCTTGCCCTTGGATGTGGCCGTCGTTCGTGATCCCGCCCCGGAGAAATCCACCGACCGAGTCGAACAAGATCGCGTCACCCGCCGTGCCTTCGATGAGGGCGCCTTCGTGGTTCGTGATTCCGCCACGCAGTTCGACAGCGGCGCCGCTCATGACGATGCCCGAACCGCCGGTGATCGTGCCGGTGTTGTCGATGCCACCGTAGATCTCGCTGTTCAGCCCCAGGAAAATGCCGCCCGTGGTGCCCGAGATCGTGCCGTCGTTGTGGATACCTTGGCCGACGGTGCTCGCGCCCGTGATCGAGATGCCGTAGCCGGCGCCAGTGATCGTATCGCCGACGCCGTTGAAGATGCCGCCGTCGATCTGCGAATCGTTCAGGATGTCGATGGCGTTGCCGGTCGAGGCGGTCATCGAACCCTGGTTGACGATATCACCCAGCAGAAAGCTGTCGTCGACGGTCAGGACCGGGCCGGCCGCGTTCAGCATTGTGAGGTTGTTGAAGAAGCTGTCGTTGTTGGCGTCCACATCGAGAGTGGCATCGGCCGTGATCGCGACGAAGTCGGTGACGTTGTTGGCCGTGCCGTCGTTGATGAAGGCATCGCTGGGCAGCGGGCCAGTGACCGAGGCGGCGGACGCAGGACCTGCCAGGCTCAGCGCGGTGATGACGGCCAGGGCGGAGACGCCCGACAACAATTTCGTGGCTTGGCTGCGCATGATCTTCCCCTCGCGGTTCGACAGACAAGCTGCGGGGAAGGCTGTTGGCCGCATCCCGCCCCTGGGACGCGGCCAACCCATCGCCTACGCAACTTCGTTCGCGTTCGGGGATAAGCCGTTAAGCCTACCAACTTGTTAATCGTGGCGGGTGGCGGAGTCGTTTCGTTAGGAGAGGTTGAGGGAGTGTCGCTTGCGAGCCACGACGCGGCGGCTCGTTAGTAGAAAAGAAAGAATGGCCGCGCGCCGCACTCACCCGCGCGAACGCGATTCGGGCCGCGACGGTTCGCGGCTCTTGGCGAGCGGTCCATGGCATGAGATAGCGTCATTGACGCATCGCTTCGGATTCGCGCTAAGAGCGGCATGATGACTCCCAACACCCAAGGCAAACAGCCGCAACGCATGAGTGTCGCCAACGCGATGAAGATCGCGGCGGGGCATGTTCAGGCCGGGCGGCTTCCGCAGGCAGAGGCGATTTTGCGCCAGATCCTGCAGCAGCGGCCAAACGATGCGGAGGCGTTGCATCAGCTGGGCATCGTGGCGCATCACGCAGGCAAAACGCCGCTTGCGGTGCAGCTGATCGAGCGCGCGATTTCGGTAAACCCGAGCATGTATCTCTATCAGGCCAATGTCGGCGAGATGTACCGGCGGCTCGGGCAACCGGCGAAGGCGATCGAATATGGGCGGCGCGCCATCGCGATCAACCCGGATGCTCCGGACGCACACAACAATCTGGGCATCGCCTATTTCGACAGCGGCGATTTCGAGGCGGCGATCGCCTGCTACGAGCGCGCGATCGCGCTGAAGCCGCGATTTGCGGAGGCGATGAGCAACAAGGGCAATGCGCTACGCCAGTTCAAACGCTTCAGCGAGGCAGAGGCCGAGTACCGGCGCGCGCTTGCGATCAATCCGTCCTATGCGGAAGCCTATAACAACATGGGCAGCATCCTGCGCGATCTGGAACGGCCGGAAGAAGCCGAGCCCGCCTATCGCCGTGCGATTGCGCTGAAGCCCACTTATGTCGAGGCTAAGAACAATCTGATCTTGGCGCTTAAGGATTTGAAGAAGTACGACGAGGCGATAGCGGTTGCGAAGGAAGTGCTGGCCGGCGATCCGAACAATGCGGACGCACTTTCGTATCTGGGCGCAATCTATGTGGACGAAAAGAAGCTCGAGGCGGCGTTCGAGGCGCTGAAGAAGTCGCTCGCGCTCAATCCGAACAAGGCCGAGACGCATAACATGATCGGGCGGGCCTTGTTCGATGCGAACGACCCGGCCGGCGCGCTCGCGGCGTACAAACGCGCGATCGAGCTGAAGCCCGACTTCTCCGACCCCTACAACAACATGGGCAATGCGCTGAAAGAGCTGGGCAAGTTCGCGGAGGCGCGGCGGGCGTTCGAGACCTGCATGGCGCTCAATCCGGACGCGATTGCGACCTATGTCAATCTTGTCGACGCAATCACGTTCACGTCGAGCGACGACAAGCACTTGCAGGGGATCGAGGCGCATCTTGCAAAGGGCGCCCTGAAAGACGAGCGGCGGATGCAGCTGAACTTCGCGGTCGCGAAGGCCTATGACGATTTACAGCGTTACGACGAGGCGATGGCGAATTTGCTCGAAGGCAACCGGCTGAAACGCAAAACCACGACCTACGACGAGCCGACGGTCCTTACGTACTTCGAGCGCATTCGCAAGTCGATCACGGCGGACGTCATTGCCGAGAAATCCCGCGGCGGGTTTGCGTCGGACCGGCCGATCTTCGTGCTGGGGATGCCGCGCTCCGGCACGACGCTGGTCGAGCAAATTTTGGCGAGCCATCCCAGCGTTCGGGGTGCCGGCGAGCTCAAGGACATGAGCGATACCGTGAACACCGTGCGCAACGCGGACGGCAGTCAGGCGCCCTATCCCGAGTTCGTGCCGGCACTGACGCCGGATGCGCTTGGGAAGATCGGCCAGGCTTACGTCGCGCGCCTTGGCAAACATGCACCGTCTGCGGAGCGCATCACCGACAAGATGCCGTCGAACTTTTACTTCATGGGACTCATTCACCTGGCGCTGCCGGGGGCGAAGATCATTCACACAAACCGCAATCCGGTGGACACGTGCGTGTCGTGCTTCTCGAAGTTGTTCGCGGGCGAGCAGCCGCAAACGTACGACTTGGCCGAACTTGGGCGTTATTACCGGGCCTATCACGGACTGATGCAGCATTGGCGCGAGGTGTTGCCGGTCGGGTCGTTCCTCGATGTCACGTACGAAGAGGTTGTCGCGGACACCGAGGGGCAGGCGCGGCGCATTCTGGATTACTGCGGTTTGGCGTGGGATCCGCGCGTGCTCGACTTCCACCGCACGGAGCGGCCGGTGAAAACGGCCAGCGCTTCGCAGGTGAGGAAGCCGATCTATTCCTCTTCCGTCGCGCGCTGGCGGAACTATGAGAAACACCTAGGGCCGCTGCTCGCAGAGCTTGGCGACTTGGCGCTGTAGGAAGAAACGACTCTCACCGCGACGGCGCGAACGCACTCGGAGGGTCACGAAGGGGCTCAGTGGTTGGTTTTTCGCCTTGCGCTTCCGGCCGCTTTGTTCTATTTATGTTCTAGGGCAAGGATGAGGCGTTTGGCAGGAGTTTTGGACGGGCCGTGCGTACACATGTTGGCGCCACCGCGACGCATGAAATGGCTGAATTCTGCGGATGTGGCGCTGTTAGAGTTGATCGCGGGGTGTCTCAAGGCCGTGTCGAAGCGGCCGTAGCGAACTTATGGGTACACCAAAACCGCCTGCATCTTTCTGATGTTGGCGCCGGTGAAGCGGTTGGTGGTTTGGACGTCGCGCAACAACTTCGCGGCCTCGTCCGATGTCGTACCGGCGTAGACGGCGAGGAAGGCGACCCTTTCGGCGACGTTCGTGTAGGTGATGTTCTCCTCCGCGTCTTCGCCGCACTCGAAGCGGCTCGAGAAGACTTTGTTGCGCGGGAAGAGCGCTTGGATTTCGAGGCGTTCCTTCTCAGCGATGCTGCAGCGCTCAGCCGTCTTGAGCATGACCGCGTAGAACTGTTCCGAACGGTACTCGGCGCGGGCGACCTCATCCTTCGGCGTTTCGAAACAGAGTTCATGCGGCTTGAAGGCGGCGCAAACGGGGCTCGCCGGCGGGTGAATTTTTCCCCCCGTGTCGGCCAAGGCGGTGCCGGTCAGGACGACGGCGAAGGATGCAAGGAGCATTCGCATGGCTGATGATACTTCGGCGCGGGTGCCGTTGGTGAGTCAGTTTTTCATCACCGCAGCGCGGGCGGCGGACGGGCGGAAGCCGTTACAAGTAACGGGTCTGTGCACGGGTCGTAACGTGCTTTTTTGGCTCAAACCTGCCCTTGTTTCGGCGTTTCGGGTCAATTTTGGCTGTTTTTCTGCACACAGCGCCGAAAGGCACCGGTTTTTGGCGGAATTAGGCCGCGACTGCTTTGACCATCGCGTCGTAAGACTGGCGGAAGCCATGCAGCAGTTGGTCGACGCGCACCTTGCGGTCCTTCTGCGCTTTGTCCTTCACCGTGTAGATCAGCGAGAGCGTGATGCCATTGCGCATTTGCTCCAGCGCTTCGTCGGGGAGCGCGCCTTGGACCAGGCATTCGCGTTGCGTACAGCGGATGGGCGCCTTGAATGCCGTGTTCTTGTCGATGGCGAAATTCGCCGTCGCGGCAGCCCGCGCGCCCAGAGGCAACACGAAGACGATGCCGGGTTTGGGCTGGGTGTCCATGCGCACGATGTTGAAGCCTGCCGCCAGAACGGGCTGATTGTTCGGACCGCGAACGAGCATGCGGGCGTTCGTGCGGCAGAGACGTCTGGCTGCCGGGTCGGCTGGGTTGGAGCCGGGTTGCAGATCTTGACAGACCAGCGTCCACAGACCGAAGGCATGTTTGCCGGTGAAGCCTGTCGGCAGGTTAACGTCCTTGATGAGCGGCAGGTGAAGCGTCGGCTGGCTTTTCTGGGTCACCAGGATGGCGGTGCCGATCGAGACGCCAATGAACATCATGGCGGCGGCGACGCCGAACCAGTTGATGGAACCCAGGAATTTCAGCATTGCGACCCGCTTGGACTCGATTGGTTAAGGCGGCGGACGTTAGGCGAGCGGCCCCGGCGTTTCAATCTGAGCGCCTGCAACCCTAACGGGAGGCGCCACGTTCACCGCGGCGCACGAAACTGCCACTTCCGCGGTTCACGGCGGCGGCGGGTAATGGTAGAAATTCAACTGGGCAGAGAAGACGTCTTTCGGGGTTGTTTGGGTAGGCGGCCCAAGGCGTCTTCGGCCAGAGATCGTTCATGGCACGGTGGATCGTATTCGCCGGCATCACGGCTTTGCTCGTGACCGGGTATTTCGCGACCTTCTATGCGCACGGGCGCAGCTATTGGCGCAGCGTGCAGACCATCCCTGCCGAGTTGCAGACCAAGAGCGAGTTGGTGCTGAAGCGGCTCAATGCCGATTGGGCGAGCGTGAAGGTCGACGGGCAGATTGCGTATTTGAGCGGGGTCGCGCCGACAGAGGCCGACCGCGACGACTTGCGCCAAGCCGTGCGCGAGGCGGCGGGTGCGGGCGGCGCGTGGTGGGGCGGGATCACGCAGGTGCGCGACGATCTGACGGTCGAACCGCCGAAATCGCCGTACATCTGGAGCGCCAAGCGCGGCGCGGACGGACGCGTGCAGTTGAACGACTATGTCCCCGGCCAGCGCTTTCACCGGGCGATCAAAGCGGAGGCGCAGAAACTGTTCCCGACCGGGGTCGACGATCAGATGAAAATCGCGAGCGGCCATCCGACCGGCGATTGGCAGCAAGCGGTGATCTTGGCGTTGCGCCAGCTCAACCAATTGGAGTCGGGCGAGGCGCGGTTCGAGAACCAGGTTCTGACCATCCGCGGCGAGGCGCGCGATGCGACCGTGCAGGCGGCGATCTATGCCGCGGTGAAAAAGCTGCCGGCGCCCTATCAAGGTGTCCCTGAAATTACGCTGACGAATGCGATCGCTCTGCCCGATGCGCCGTCGACCGACGAAATGACGCCCTTGTCCGAGGTGCCGGAAGCGGCGCCGGTGCAGCGCTTGGCGGCGGCGGATTGCCAGAAGCTGGTCGATCAGGCGATGGCCGCGAACACGATTGCGTTCGCGAGCACGTCGATGACGATCAAGGTGTCGAGCTACAAAGTTCTGGACCGGATGGCGCATACCGCGACCGATTGCGGGACGCTGCGCTTTCGCATTACCGGACACACGGACGGGTCCAGTCTTGAAGGCGCGGTGGACAATCTGAGCCGCGACCGCGCGGAGGCGGTGGCCGATTATCTCGCCACCAAAGGCGTCGCACGCGAAAGATTGATCACGATCGGCGCGGGGTCCTCGCAGCCGATCGGCGATGTCGACACGCCCGAAGGCCAAGCCCGCAACCGGCGCATTGAAATCACCGTGCTGCCATGACGACGATCGGAACGCCCACGCAATGATGTATTTGATCGCCCAAACTTGGTTGTTCCTCGGCATTGCCTGGCTGATCGGGATCGTCGTCGGCTTTGCGCTCAATCGCGATCAGAAATCGCGCAGTCATGCGGAGTCGGAGTCAGAACTGCTCGACATCCGCAATCGCAACATCGCGCTGGAAAAGGAAATCGAAGAGTTTCGCGGCCGGGTGACGGAGCTGGAGGGCCTGCCGCAAGGCGTGCGCGCCTCGCGGGTGGCCGCGCGCGAAGAGATGTCGTCGCGGATCACGCAGCTTGAGCGCGAGTTGGATGCCGCGAAGACGACGGAGAAGAAGGCAAGCGAAGAACGCGACCGGTTGCGCACGGATGTCGAGGGCTTCCGCACCCGCTATCTCGAGGCGCGCGCCAAGTGGGACGAGTATCAGGCGAAGGCTGAAGCGCTGGCGCAGGCGCCCGCGATGCAAGCCGGCATGGGACCGGTCAATGCGCTTGCCACGGAAGGCATGCGCAAGCGGGTGATGGAGCTTGAGGGGTTGCTCGCCGAGACCGCAAAGGTGCGCGATCAGACGAGCGAACAAGTGCGCAAGATGGCTGCGCGTATGGGCGAGCTGGAGACGCAAGTGGTGTCGGCCGCAAAGGTCGATCCGGCCGCGGCCGAGCGCGCAAAGGCGTTGCAGGCGCGCGTCGCCGAACTCGAAACGCAGCTCACGGCCGCGAGCGCCGGCAGCCGGCAGAGCGTGACCCAGGCTGAGACGCTGCAGGCCAGGGTCGGCGAACTTGAGGCACAGCTCGCGGCGACGTCGAAGGGTAGCGAGAAGGCGAACGAGCAGACGCGGATACTGCAAGCGCGGATCGGCGAGTTGGAGGGACGGCTTGCCACGGGCATCACCGTGGCGCGCGAAACGGACGCGCTGCGCTCGCGCGTGGCGGACCTGCAGGACAAGCTTGGCGAGGCAGAAGTCGCGCTGAGCAGAGCCGTCACGACGACGAAGCAAGAGTCGGATCCGCTGCGCGCGAAGGTGCTGGCGCTTGAGGCGCAGCTTGCGGCCGCCAAGGAAATCGCGCCGGCGAATGCGGTGGTCGCGCTGACCACGGCGGCGGAGACGTCACAGCTGCGCGCGAAACTTGCCGAGGTGGAAGGCAAGTTGGCCGAAGCGCACCGACAGGTGAGCGAGGCGCAGGCGATGCGCTCGCGCCTGGCGCTGGCCGAGACTAAGAGCGGCGGCGACGAGCGCTTGCAGGCGCGGATCGCCGAGCTCGAACAAGCTCTGGAGAGGGCGCGGCGGCAGGCGGGCGAGGCTACGACGCTGCGCGCACAGGTCACGACGCTTGAGGCGCGCCTGGCGGCCACGCAGCGCGCCGCGGAGGAACGGCCCTCGGGCGAGGATGTCGGATTGTTGAAGGCGCGGCTTGCCGATGTGGAAGGGCGGCTGATGACGTCGAGCCAGTCGTCGCACGAATACGAGTCCTTGCGCAGCCGGGTGCTCACGCTCGAGGCATTGCTGCATGAGGCGGCGAAGTCGCGCGACGAAGCGGCGATCTTGCGCTCCAAGGTGGCGGAGCTTGACGGGCGCCTTGGCCAAGCGATGAAGGCGGTCGCGGACTCGCGGCCGAAAGAGAGCGAAAAGGTTTGAACTCTTGCCCATTGGGCAGTTGACGGGGCGCGCGGTTCGGCCGACAGTCCGCGCCGTCCGAAGGGGGGCCTCGCTTTGAGGCTGAGATCGCGAAACGCGACCACCCTTTGAACCTGATCCGGTTCGCACCGGCGGAGGGATACGGATAAGCGTCCACACATTCGGGCGCGTCTTCATCTCTTCGCTGCGCCCGCATCAGCCCATCAACGTTATCGAGGCGGCGCGCGGTCCATGAACATTCAGCACAAGCCTTCGTTCCAGATTACAACCGGGTCGATCCCGGGATCGCGGAAGATCTATGTCGAGGGCGAGCGGCACAAAGATTTGCGCGTACCGTTCCGCGAAGTGGCGTTGCATCCGAGCGCGAAAGAGGCGCCGGTGCGCTTGTACGATCCGAGTGGGCCGTACACGGATGAAAAGACCGCGATCGACATCTTTAAGGGTGCGCCGCGCTCGCGCGAGGCCTGGGTACTGGCGCGCGGCGACGTCGAGGCTTATGACGGGCGCGCGGTGACCGAAATCGACAATGGCGGTGCGACGGGCGAGCGGCTCGTTGCGCCCTTCCCTATCGTTCGCAAACCGTTGAAAGCCAAGCGCGGGCGTGGGGTCACGCAGCTGCAATATGCACGCGCGGGGATCGTGACCGCGGAAATGGAATACGTCGCGATCCGCGAGAACTTGGGCCGTTCGAAGCTGGCACGGGACGGCGAAGATTTCGGCGCGTCTATCCCCGATGAGGTGACGCCTGAGTTCGTGCGCGACGAGATCGCGCGCGGGCGGGCGATTATTCCCGCGAACATCAATCACGGCGAACTTGAGCCGATGGCGATCGGGCGGAACTTCTTGGTCAAGATCAATGCGAATATCGGCAACTCCGCCGTCACGTCCTCGGTCGCGGAAGAAGTCGAGAAGATGGTGTGGTCGATCCGCTGGGGCGCCGACACGGTCATGGACCTTTCGACGGGCCGCAACATTCACAACATCCGCGATTGGATCATCCGCAATGCGCCGATCCCGATCGGGACGGTGCCGATCTATCAGGCGCTGGAGAAGGTCGGCGGCGTTGCCGAAGACCTGACGTGGGAGATCTATCGCGACACGCTGATCGAGCAGTGCGAGCAGGGCGTCGATTACTTCACCGTGCATGCGGGCGTTCGATTGCCGTTCATTCATCTGACCGCGAAGCGCACGACCGGGATCGTTTCGCGCGGCGGGTCGATCATGGCAAAGTGGTGCCTTTCGCATCACAAAGAGAGCTTCCTCTACACGCACTTCGAAGAGATTTGCGAGATCTTGGCGGCCTATGACGTGAGCTTCTCGCTGGGCGATGGGTTGCGGCCCGGCTCGATTGCCGATGCGAACGATGCGGCGCAGTTTGCGGAGCTGGAGACGCTGGGCGAACTCACCAAGGTCGCGTGGAAGCACGGCGTGCAGGTGATGATCGAAGGGCCGGGCCATGTACCGATGCACAAGATCAAAGCGAATATGGACAAGCAACTCGCCGTTTGCGGCGAAGCGCCGTTCTATACGCTGGGGCCGCTGACCACCGATGTGGCGCCCGGCTACGACCACATCACGAGCGCGATCGGCGCGGCGATGATCGGGTGGTTCGGGACGGCGATGCTTTGCTATGTGACGCCGAAAGAGCATTTGGGACTGCCCGATCGCGACGACGTCAAGCAAGGCGTGATCGCTTATAAGATCGCAGCGCATGCGGCGGATCTGGCGAAGGGGCATCCGGCCGCGCGGCTCTGGGACGATGCGCTCAGCCGCGCGCGATTCGAGTTCCGCTGGGAGGATCAGTTCAACCTGGCGCTCGATCCGGAAACGGCGCGCGCCTATCACGACGAGACGTTGCCCAAGGAGGCCAACAAGACGGCGCACTTCTGCTCGATGTGCGGACCGAAGTTCTGCTCGATGAAGATCACGCAGGATGTGCGCGACTATGCGGCGGCACTGGAGGCAAAGGAAAAAGGCATGGCCGACATGAACGACAAGTTCCGCGCGGCGGGTAGCGAAGTCTACGTGCCGGTGAAGGGTGCTGCGGAGTGAGGTGACTTTACGGGCCTGGGCTCTCGTGATAAGTATTACCTTTGATGATGAGGTAATACTTCTATGACTACTCTCACAAGCAAGGGCCAGGTGACGATCCCTAAACGGCTGCGCGACCACCTACGGCTGAAGCCGGGCGGCGAAGTTGAGTTCGAAGTGATTGCGGATGGACGCGTCGTCATTCTGGCAAAAGGGAAGGCCAAGCCCGGCAAGAGCCGGTTCGCCAAACTGGTCGGGAGCGCGAAGGGCAAGGGGCCCAACTTGACGACCGACCAGATCATGACCCTGACACGCGGCGAGTAGCCAATTGATCTTCGTCGACACGAACGTGCTGCTCGATGTTGTGACGGACGATCCGGTGTGGAAACCGTGGTCATTGATGCAGCTAGAGAATGCAGGGACCAGTGATCGATTGGTGATCAACGATGTCGTCTTTGCAGAACTCTCGGTCAGCTACGACCGCATCGAAGATGTCGAAACGCTAATCGAAACTGCTGAAGTCACTGTCGAGCCGATGCCACGCTCGGCCCTGTTCCTTGCCGGCAAAACCTACAAAGCTTATCGCGCTTCGGGCGGTTCTCGTACAGGGGTGCTGCCGGACTTTTTCATTGGGGCTTCTGCGGCGGTCGCGGGCGTGGCGTTGCTGACGCGCGACGCCAGGCGGTATCGGACTTACTTTCCGGGGCTGAAGCTGATCGCGCCGTGACATTCATCACAGGGCTTGCACGATGAACGGTATCTGAACGACCATGCGCTCAGTCGTTCAGGTTCGCGGGCGCAAACTTCTCGCAACGGTCCAGTATCGGATCGACGCATCGAGGAGACGTTCCCCATGACCGCATCCCGCGAGTTCTTCCATGTCGTGCTTCTGACCGCGCTCGTCGTTGGCGTCGGATTGCTGCCGCGACTGTTCGGCTAGACCTTCTAGAAAGCGATTGGGGCCGTCCGTTTCCGGACGACCCCTTCCCCAAGTAACGGAGGATATCGCTACCGCTTACTTCGGCGGCAGAGGCTTACGGACCTTGCGGACCTTGCGGTGCGGCTTGTCCGCGACCGGGGCCATCGGCACGTAGTCGCGTTGGACCGTCGGGACGATCGCCGGAGCGACAACAACCGCCGTCTGCGAAGCGCTGGGGCACGGCGTGCCGGCTTCGATCATCGCCTGACGGACGTCTTCATCCACGCACATCAGAGCCGTCGCCGCGCGGTGATACCCAAGGGCCACCATCTGGCGAGAGTTCTTGAGGCGCCGGCAGTTGTCGTCCTGCCAGGTCGTGCCGATCGAGAGACCGAACGAAACCGCCTGCGCACCGATCGAGCTCGATCCCATGCAGGTGTCTTCGCCGGTGGCGAGAGGCGCCGCATAGGCCGTGTTCACCGGCGCACGCTCATTGTACGTGTTCACCTCGAGCGACGAGTTGTTCGAGTTCTCGTTGTCGTTCCGGTTCGACTGCGTCTGACCCTGAGCCTGGCCCTGAATCTGTCCTTGGGCCTGACCCTGCTTGTTCGTGTTGTTGTTGGTATCCTGGTTGTTGTTCGTATTGCTGGAGTTGTTGTTGCCGTTGTTGCCGTTGTTGCCGTTATGGCCATTGTTGCCATTGTGGCCGTTGTTGCCGTTGTTGCCGTTGTGGCCATTGTTGCCATTGTGGCCGTTGTTGCCATTGTGGCCGTTGTTGCCGTTGTTGTTGCCGTTGTTGCCGTTGTTGCCGTTGTTGCCGTTGTGGCCGTTGTTGTTGCCGTTGTTGCCGTTGTAGCCGTTGTGGTTCCCGTTCCCGTTTCCGTTCCCGTTCCCGTTCCCGTTGCCGTTGTTGTTGGCATTTCCACCATGGCCGCCGGCGCCGCCGGCGCCACCTTCACCACCTTCGCCGCCTTCGCCGCCGTAGCCGTAACCGTAGCCGTTACCGCCTTTGCCGCCGTGATTGTAGGTGTCGTTGTCGTTGTTCGTCGTGTTGTAGGTGTTGCAGTTGTGGCCACCTTGGCAGGTGTGGTTCTGATTCGAGCCGCCACCATTATTGCCGGTCGCGAAGGCCGGCGTTGTGAGGGCCGTGGAAGCCAGCAAAACAGCCGCCACAAAACCCAATTGAACTGTACGCATTCGTTAATCTCCCGTTACCCAGAGCGCAGAGTCGGGATTGCAGGGCGCAGGCCAGGAATTTCGTCTCATCGCGAAACAAGTGGGCGGTCGCTCGGCCGGCATTTACCGAACGGAAACCGTATTCGCGTCGTCAACTAAGAGACGATGGTTACCGTGTCCCCGAACATCGTTTCGTGATGACACAAAGCCCGTGCCAATCCTCAACAATGTGTTACGGTGTCACCGGAGGTTTAAGGGGAACCTCCCTGGTGTTCCTCGTTGAATTGGGGCCGGTTCGCCGTTTGCAACGGCGCGGCGGTGAGGATTTGGGTCATGCGGCGTTCGTTTGCAGCAGCTTTTCTAGCCTTTGGATTCTTGGGATCGATCGGTCAAGCGGGCGCGGGATGCCGCGTTGATGCGGACGACCCGATGGTGAGCAGCGAGAGCTTCGGCGTCTCGACCTGTCACGAGCGCGGGCCGCGCTACCACATACACGACTACGACGGCGAAGCCGCGCGCGGCTATGTGCAGATCGCGTCGTCCGATCCGATGGTGTGGGTCGACGACCAGTGGCGCAGTTCGCTGTTCGGCAGTTACAATGAGACGACTTCCAGCGGGTATGATCAACGCTTTCGCCGAGCACCGGCACAGATCGTCAAGCGCGTCGAGAAGCGGCTCGTCATGCGCGATCTCGAAGACGAACGCGACGCTGAGGAGGTTATTCGACCACGCGGCCCGAAGCACATCAATGTGCGCACGCCGGGCGAGATGAAGACCTCGACGGGCGTGCTGCGCTTTAGCGGGCACGATTGCCGCGGGGTTCTAGTGCTGACCTGGGGCAGTCTCGGCAGCCGCTCGCGCTGCTATGATGGCCGGTCGAAGATTCGCACGATGCCGGAGCGTGGTGGATAGGCCGGCTCGGTCCACGCGTTAGCTGCGCAAGCAGCGTAGGCTGGTGCCCCTGGCCGGAATCGAACCAGCACGTTGTCACCAACAACAGATTTTGAGTCTGCCGCGTCTACCAGTTCCGCCACAGGGGCACGCTTGCGCCGTTAAGGCTTCGCGGGCCGGTAGTCCCGCCGCGGCGCAAGGGGGCGCATATTAGGGGTGGCGGGCCTCGCGTCAACCTCGGTTTCGCGCTCACGTTGTTGTGCGCTTTGCCGCATTGGGGGACAGTGCACCGGGCCTCCAAGCGCGCTAGATTCAGCGCCATGAACGTTGCCACCCTTTCCAGCCAGCTGCAGCGGGGTACGGCGCACCCGCTCTTTCCCGGCGCGGCCATCGCGGCACTTGGGCTCGCAATCATCGGCGGGGCCTATGTGTTCGAGTATCTGGTCGGTTTGAAGCCTTGCCCGTTATGCCTCGAACAGCGGGTGCCTTGGTACGTCCTGATCGTGCTGGGTGGGGTGATCGTGGGCGCGAGCAACGCGAAAGCGCCGCGCATGGTCGTGATCGCACTCTTCGTTGCAGCGATCGGTGTTGCTTTGTGGAGCGTCTACCTCGGCGGCTACCATACGGGCGTGGAATACAAGTGGTGGCCAGGACCGCAGACGTGTTCGGGATCGGCGCTGGACCTGCCGACCGGTGAAGGCGGGCTTCTGAATGATCTATCGAGCTCGGAGATCGTGCGCTGTGACGAGATTCCCTGGGCTCTGTTCGGGCTGATCTCGCTTGCGGGATTCAATTTCCTGTTCTCGCTCGTAGCAGTCGGGCTCGCCGCTTTCGGCCTGCGTACCATTCTATCGGAGGGCCATTAGATGGAGGTGCGCATCAAGGCGGCGCCGCGCTTGCCGGGGTTCAACGCGACCGACAAGGATCTCGAGCGCATGATTCGCGTCGATCACGCCGGCGAGCACGGCGCGGTGCAGATTTATCGCGGACAGCTCGCGGTGCTCGGGCACACGGCAACGGGTGAGACGATCCGGCATATGCACGAGCAGGAGCAGGCGCATCTGCAGCGCTTCGATCAATTGATCGCGGAGAACGGCGTGCGGCCGACGGTGCTTGCGCCCGTTTGGAGCGTGGCGGGCTACGCGCTGGGCGCGGTAACTGCGCTGATGGGCGAGAAAGCCGCGATGGCTTGCACGGCTGCAGTGGAAGAAGTGATCGACGAGCACTACGCCCGGCAAGCGGCAGCGTTGGAGAAAGATGGCGCTACGAACGCAGAACTGAAAGAAACGATCGAGCAGTTTCGCGCCGACGAGATCGCACATCGCGAGACGGCGCTGGAGCACGGCGCGGAGCAGATGCCGGGCTACACGGTGCTGTCGGAAGTCATCAAGGCGGGCTGCCGGCTCGCGATCAAGCTGTCGGAGCGCGTCTGATGACGGCGCTCGACGATGCTGCGTTTGAGCGGCGGCGGCTGGCGGCCAATCCCCGGCGCGCGACCGAGGCCGATCGCGAGCGCGTCATCGATACGCTGAGTGCGGCGTTTGCGGACGATCCGGTGATGTGCTGGATCGGACGGCGCGATGCGAAGCGCGAGATCGGGCGGCGGGCGATGTTCACGTTCTTGGTGGGGTCGCTGGGCCTGCCGGGGCAGGAGCTTTGGACGCCCGATGACTACAGCGCCGCCGCGCTTTGGATTCCACCGGAGCGCGCCGACATGAAGTTGCCGTGGTGGCAAGAGTTGATGCTCTTTCCGAGGATCGTGCAGTTCACGAGCCTCAGCGGCCTCGGGCGCGTCGATGCATTTCGCAAGGCGGCCGACGCGCATCATCCGAAGGACAAGCCGCATTTCTATTTGATGACGATCGGCGTCGATCCGAAATTTCAGGGACAAGGCTTGGGCTCGGCGCTGCTTGAAGCGACGCTGGCCAAGATCGACGCGAAGGGATTGCCCGCCTACCTCGAATCCTCAAGCCCAAAGAACGTACCGCTCTACAAACGGCACGGGTTTGAGGTGACGAAGGAGTTCCGTCCTGCCCCTGATGGGCCGCCCCTGTGGGGGATGTGGCGGGAAGCGAAGAAGAGGTGATTGGGTGTTGGGGAATGGGTGCTGGTATTCCCAAACACTATTCCCCATCCCCCAAAACCGACTAAGGCTCCAGTTCCGTGTCCCAGTAGAGGTAGTCCTGCCAGGACTGGTGCAGGTAGTTCGGCGGGAACAAGCGGCCGTTGGTGTGGAGCTGCGTCACCGTCGGGCGATGCGGCTTGTGGTACGGATGCATCCCGGCTTGGTGGGGCATCTTCCCACCCTTGAACAGATTGCACGGCGCGCAGGCGGTCACGACGTTCTCCCAGGTCGTGCGCCCGCCGCGCGAGCGCGGAACCACGTGGTCGAACGTCAGGTCGTTCGCAACGTGGGTCACGCCGCAGTACTGGCACTGGAAGCGGTCGCGCAGGAACACGTTGAAACGCGTAAACGCCGGGTGGCGCGACGGCTTCACATAGGTCTTGAGCGAGACGACCGAGGGCAAGCGCATCTCGAACGTGGGCGAGTGCACGACACGGTCGTATTCCTGGACAATGTTCACGCGGTCGAGGAACACGGCTTTGATCGTGTCCTGCCAAGACCACAGCGAGAGCGGGAAGTAGGAAAGCGGCCGATAGTCCGCGTTCAATACCAACGCGGGATAAGCCTCCGGCGCGCGCTCTGAGGCGGCTAACACGATACTGTCCTCCTCGTTACGCGGTGCCTGAAGACTTGGGTCCTTTCCGCTACGCGGCGCGCGGGATCGCCCGCCGTTGATGTGACAGCCTAACGCAACGCGCCGCGGGCGCGCAACTTTGGCCGCGAATCGGCGGAAATTCTACACTTGGAGGCGTGACGGCGGTGTGACGGCGGCCGGCGATTTCAACCCGATTCCTTGACGCCGACCGGCGCCTGCTCGGGCTTGCTTGCCAATTTTCCGGCGAAAGCGTCTGCCAAAAACCGTCCGGCGAGGTCGAGGCCGTCGGGTCCGATGCCATGGCCGATGCCGCGCGAGATGTGCCAACGCACCGCGACGGCTGCCGCGCCAAGACCGTTCGCGGCGATATGGAGCGCTTGCACGGGGATCATCTCGTCCGCATCGCCATGCACCAGCAGCACGGGCGGACGCGAGACGATTTCGGCGGGAAGTGTCTCGGGACCGGGAAGCGCGCCGGAGAAGCCAACGATGGCGGCCGGCGCCACCGCGCGGCGGAGACCAACGTGCAACGACATCATCGTGCCCTGACTAAAGCCAACGAGCGCGAGGCGCGAAGCGTCGAGGCCCAGACGATCGAGTTCGGCATCGATGAATGCGTTCAGGATTGGCGCCGCGCGTTCGACGCCGCGCAACATTTCATCGGGCTGCAACCGGCTGATGGCAAACCACTGGTAGCCCATCGGCGACATGGCGCAGCGCTCCGGCGCATGCGGCGAAACGAAGGCCGTGGTCGGCAATAGGCGTTGCCAATGGCTACCAAGGCCAATCAAGTCGTTCCCGTCAGCGCCGTAGCCGTGGCAGAAGATCACGAGACGGTCGGCCTTGCCGCTCGCTGGGGCCAAGCGCGGACCGTTGATTTGCGGGATCATGGGGGCTCCGAATGGCTGGCTGGGCGCACTCTATGCGGAGCGGTAGGCGTTGAGCTAGAGGAGTTGCATGACCGCTCAAGTTACGCGATTTGCGCCCTCGCCCACCGGATACTTGCATTTGGGGCATGCGTTTGCGGCGCTCTATGCGCATGAGCAGGCGGCGGGTGGGCGCTTTCTCGTGCGCATCGAAGACACCGATCGCACGCGGTCGCGGCCGGTGTATGAGGCGGCGATTGAGGAGGATCTATCTTGGCTGGGACTTAGCTGGGAGCGGCCGATGCGGCGGCAGTCGGAGCACTTCGACGACTATGCCAAGGCGCTCGTGATTCTGAAGTCGCGGGGGTGGGCTTATCCTTGCTTCTGCACGCGGAAGGAAATCGAGGCGGAGTTTGCAGCGAGCGTAAGTGCGCCGCATGGACCCGAGGGGCCGATCTACCCGGGAACATGCCGGACGCTCAGTGCGCAACACCGCGACACACGGCTTCAGCGCGGCGATCAGCATGCGTGGCGGCTTGATGTGGTGAAGGCGTTCGCTTCTGTCGGAAGCACGCTTGAGTTTCAGGAATTGGGGTCG
>JAGOBA010000001.1 GCA_017983635.1 Alphaproteobacteria bacterium | reverse complement strand
TCCGACGAACGGCGCCGTGACCTCTGTGCGTACACGCGTTGACATCGTTGTGACGCATGAACTGGCGGAGTTCTGCGGATGTGACACTGTGAGGGTCGCTCTTTTGGAATGGGGTTGGAGACCTGTCCCACGCCAATCGCTTGGCGGAATTGCGGGGACACTAAAATCTCCAGCCCAAGTAGCTTGGCCCAGAAAACGGAACGACAAGCGCAATTCAAACGGATGGAGTTGGCGTGAAATCGAAAACAAGTGGATCAGACGGCGGAAGCAGGGCCTTTGAATAAACCTCAGGCTCATCACGCCCGCGTGAACTGCAACCCTTGGGTCCCACACAATTCCCACGCGAATTCGCCTGAAAAACTCGCGCTTTTGCGCGGAACTGATTGATGTACCCGTAAAGCGCGCCCTTGTATGGTGACCGGGTGGGGCCCCATCTAAGGGGCCTTGAGTTCAACCAAATTTCCATCCTTGAGGGGGCGTCGCATGTGGTCATGGTTCCTGGCGCGGCTGAGTGGCATCTTCAACCGCATTGCCTCGATCATCATCTTCTTGGTCTTGCTTGCTATCGTCTTCGGCGTCGTTGGGACCTTCACCCAACCGCGGCTGCCGGGCGAAATGGTCCTGACAATGGATCTGCGCAACGGTCTGCCCGATGCGAAGCCGAACAACCCGTTCGCTGAACCAAATCGCGTTGCCTCGGTCATCGACGCCGTGTTGGCGCTGGCCAAGGCCGAGAGCGACGACCGCGTCAAGGGCATGTTCATTCGCGTTGGCGGCAATGGCATCTCCTCCGCCCAGGCACAAGAACTTCGCGGCGCGATCAAGGCGTTCCGCGCCAAGGGCAAGTTCGTGATCGCGCACGCGCAGTCGTTCTATTCCAGCGGCATGGGCGACTACTTCTTGGCCTCGGCCGCCGACGAAATCTGGCTGCAGCCGGCCAGCGAAATGAAGACCGCGGGCGTCGCGACGACCGCCGTGTTCCTCCGCAACATGCTCGACAAGATTCAGGCAAAGGCCGAATTCACGCAGCGTTACGAATACAAGAACGCCGCGAACATGTTCACCGAAAAGGACTTCACCCCCGCGCACCGCGAAGCGGCGACGCGCCTGATCGAGTCGCTCTTCGAATCCTCGACCGCCGGCATCGCCGGCGACCGCAAGAAGACCCGCGACGAGATCGTGGCCTTGATCAACGGCGCGCCGTACCTCACGCAAGAAGCGATCGACAAGAAGCTGATCGACAAGCAAGGCTACGACGACGAAGCCGAAGACGCGGCACTCGCCCGCGCCGGCGGCAAGGCCGAACTGAAAACGCTGAGCGAGTACTTCCAACTCGCCGGCAACCCCTACCAAGGCTTCGGCCGTCCCACGATCGCCTTCATCCAAGGCGAAGGTCAGATCAACGACGGCGCTTCGGAAGGCGGCGGCTTCGGCGGCGAGTCTTCGATGGGCGGCGACACGATTGCCCAAGCGTTCCGCGACGCGACCGAAGATGACAACGTGAAGGCGATCCTGTTCCGCGTGAACTCGCCCGGCGGCTCGGCGCTCGCGTCCGACCAAATCCTGGATGCCGTGAAGAAGGCGCAAAAGGCGGGTAAGAAGGTCGTGGTCAGCATGGGCGACGTGGCGGCCTCAGGCGGCTACTACGTCTCGCTCTCGGCCGACAAGATCTTCGCTCACGAAACGACGATCACCGGCTCGATCGGCGTGCTGTCCGGCAAGATCGTGACCGCGGGCACGTGGGCGCTCCTCGGCGTCGACATGAAGTCGCTGGGCGTCGGCACGAACGTGCTGATGGACGCGGCGACCCAATCGTTCACGCCGGAACAATGGGCGGCCTTCAACAAGGGCGTCGATCAGATCTACGAGGACTTCACGCGTAAGGTGTCGGAAGGGCGCAAGCTGCCGCTCGAGAAGGTGCGTGAGATCGCCAAGGGCCGGGTCTGGACCGGCGCCGATGCGAAGCCGCGCGGCTTGGTCGACGAGTTCGGCGGCTTCCGCGCCGCGCTTGAGGCGACGAAGGCCTTGGCCGGCATTCCGGCGGACTCCGAGATCAACCTCAAGATGATGCCGAAACCCAAGAGCCCGTTCGAGGAGCTGGCGGAGATGTTCGGCACCTCCGCCGAAGTCGTCCGCACGATGGCCTTCATGAGCAAGGTCATCGACAGCGAACCGGTCTCGAACTACATGGAACTGATGGCCAACGACGCCAACAGTGCCCAAGGCCACCAGCTAAGGATGCTCCCCGCAAAGACGCGCTAAGCAGCTGGAGCAAGAACCGAGGGCGCGGCTAACCCCGCGCCCTTCTTTGCGTCTCACTTCGCATCGTGCACGTAAGCGCCGGCGAACTGATCGTGCAGCATCTGCCGCCGCTTCGAAAACAGCGCCATCACGACGCCCGCGAGCAGCGGCGCCACCGATACGACCTTTGACAGATTGCGGATCGAAGCCCGGTTCAGATCCATGCGCTCGCCATCGACACCCGACACGCGCAGTCCCATCAAAATCTTCCCCGGCGAAGCCCCGCGCATCAGCAAGCCCTCCGCGAGCACCATCATCACGAAATAGATCACGATCGCCGCGATCGACAGCGGCGGCCGCACCAGCGTGTCCTTGCGATTGCCGTCGAGCAACGCCTCGCTGCTCGTCACCGTGCGCGCGCCGGAGGACTTCTCCTCGACGACCGTGCGCCAATAGCTCTGCTTCACGAAGCCCATATAGTTTCGCTCGATCAGCGAGCCTGTCGTCATGCGCGTCGCGCGTCCGCCGTCTTCGATCTCCAAGGACGGCAGGTTCGTCGAAATCGTCCGCTCGCTCGCGATCCACGTGAAGGGCGCATCAAGCGTGAAGGCTGGCCCGATCATCCCCTGCAAGCCGACGGCCGCCGCAAACGTCAGCGCGCAGGCAAAGATCGCATCGACGATCCCCGCCCCAAGCCTGAGCGGCAACAGGGCAGGGGCCTTGGCCGCAGCCGCCCCGGCGCGCCCGCCAAGCACACCCGCACCCGCGATCGGCATCGACAGCCCCGACTCGTGCGCGACCACGAACACCGGCACCTGCTCGCTGATGTTCTTGACCTGCTGGTTGCCCATGAAGTTGAAGCCGAGCGCAAGCTTGTTGCGCACCTGATCGTGCACCGAGCCCGAGATCAAAATCCCGCCGGGCGTGGCCAACGCCTGCAGCCGCGCCGCGATATTCACGCCCTCGCCGAAAATGTCGTGATCGTCGATCATGACGTCGCCGAGATTGATCCCGATGCGGAAGTCCATCCGCTGCGCTTCCGGAATGCTCTCGTTCTGCGCCTTCAACTCGCGCTGAATCTCAACCGCGCACTGCACTGATTCGACTACGCTTGAGAAATCGGCCAGCACCGCATCGCCGGACCAGCTGACCACCCGCCCATGATGCCGCTCGATGAACGCCTGGATCAGCTCCCGGCATTCCTTGAGTCGAACCAGCGTACGGTGCTCGTCCACGCCCATAAGGCGGCTATACCCAACGACGTCCGCGCAGAAGATCGTCGTAAGCTTGCGTTTGACCTGATGAACCAAAGGAACGCCCGAAAAAGGACTTGAGATCGAGGCAGGGTTTATACCCCGCCCCACGGGGTCGCGCCACACCTCCAAGTGTCGTTGTTTTGCGCGGCAAGGCTGTCAGAATGACAAGTGCGAGCGTCTCCGCGACGCCTTCCGCCTCGCTTGTCGACTTTGTTCGTTTGATTCAACGGAAGAAGGTGACGTACATTCGGCAAACGACCACAGGGGACGAAGCGCAGTGTTTCTTGAGATAAAAGGGCTTCTCAGCGACACCCAGGTTGCCCGCTTAACCGAGCTTGCCGCGAGCTTGCGCTTCGTCGACGGGCGAGCCACCAATCCAGCCAATCTCACCAAACTCAATTTGCAGGCGGATCAGGCGGACCCGAAGTATTCGGAGAGCGTCCAGATCTTGCAGACCGCACTGGCACGGTCGCGAGAGTTCGTCGACTTCGCCATGCCGAAGCGACTCGCACCTCCGCTCCTATGCCGCTACGAGCCTGGCATGAAGTACGGCGCTCACGCCGACACCGCGATTATCCAGGTGCCCGGCGCTCGCATCCGAAGCGACGTTTCGTGCACGATATTTGTCGCCCCCCCCGAATCCTACGATGGCGGCGAACTGGTTGTTACTCTCGGCACCCGGATGATCGCGTTCAAAGGCGCGGCCGGATCTGCGATCATCTACCCCTCGACGACGCAGCACGAAGTGAGGCCGGTGACGTCGGGCCAGCGGCTTGTGGCCATCACATTCATCGAGAGCTTCGTTGCTGACGAGCACAGGCGGATGCAACTCTACGAACTAAGCGAAGTTGCCGCGCTGGAAGGCTTGAAGATGTCGTGGGATGGGCGCGTCCGCCTCGACGTCGTGCGCCAGAATCTGATGCGGATGTGGTCGGACACCTAGGCGCCTGTCGACGCGATTTGCCGCGTTTCGTACGTGAAACGACGGCCTGACCACAAGCCGGCATGGTTTCCTGGCGCCAAGTCGTGTATGCTTCGCACACCACACCACACTCAACGAAGGAGGCCCGCAAATGCGAGCAGAACTGATGTTGGCAGGGTTGGTTTTGGCGGGAGCCGCGGTGGCGTACACATTCGCGGCATCCGAACCGGCAAGTGCGTCTGGCGGATCTTGCTTGAGGTTCCGCGACTTTACCGGGATGACGTTGATCGACGGCAATACGGCCATCGCGAGCACCCGCGGATCGGCAAAGTTCAAGGTGACGTTCCGACAAGCCTGCCCGGATTTGAAGAAGAGCGGCAATTTCTACACCGTGCGCCTTTTCAGCACGATGGAGTGCTTCGATCACGATGACGTTCTCGTGTTCCGCTACGGCGGCGTATGCTTCGTACAAAGCGTCACGCCAATCGCGCCGGCGAGGTAGCCGCAGAGTGACGGGCGCCGGCAGTCACCGTGCCGACGCCCAAGGCTTCAGGGATCGCGAGGGGCTCAAAGCCCGCTCGCGCCGATCACCAAGTGAGCCTCGGCATTTGCCTTGGCTGCGCGCTCAAGCCATGCAAGCCCCTTGGCAATCTCCGAGGCATGGGCCGCACGCGATTCCGCCAAGATCTCAGCGCGCATCTCTGCCGTATACGCATGCTCCGGCGCTTTTGAGTACTGGCGCAATGCCGGACTGTCAGCAAGCCACGCAACGGTAGCCGCGTCGTGGGGCAGTCCGAAGTGGCGCAGTATGAGCTCCAATGTGCCCGACAGTTGACCGAGCAGCGCATCGAAATCGACCGCCAGCACGCGCGCCCCACCGACCGCTGATGCCTTATGCCGGCTCCAGCTTTCCGCCAGCCAGCTCATCGCCGCAAGCTCGCCGATCGCCATCTTGTGATAGGCGGCTTCGTGCTTGAATCCGTACGACTGCAGCCGGCGTATCCGCTCTGGTCCATGCCCGCGAACATCCGAGCCGGCACTTGGACCGGCGAGGAGGGCGGTTATGTACCGCTCCGCTCGCAGGTTCAGATAGACCGCCCGCGCCGCAGGCCGGCGCTCCAGCAGCTGCGGTGCAAGGCGGGCCGTGGCGCTGGTGGCTTTGACGATCGTCATGGCGGTGTCCGGGTAGCCCCGCCCCCAAAGCCGAAGGAACGATTCCAGCAAGGCGCTGAACGACGATCCATCCAGCAATGACTCCGGCAGATGCAAGACGTCATGCACCTCTGCAAGATTGCGCAATGTGAGCGGTTCGCGTAGCGCCAACACCGCGCCCGCCTCTTCAAGTAAGCGGCTCAGCAGTGTCGATCCGACGTGGCCCGAATGAAAGATGAAATTGACCGGCACGCCGGACCTAATGGATCGAGCTCTCTCGACCATCTGGCCGATCCCGACCCATCCAGCGGCCATCGTCGGCAGCAATGCGCGTTCGTCGAGAAAGCTCGACGTGCGATAAACGCCCTTGTCGAACTGAACCAGCAGTACCGCGTCCCGCACCAGGTTGAACCTGTGCACGTAGACATCAGGCGACGAAGGAAGCCGCGCCAGCAAACCCTCTACCGCCGATGGGCCTGACATCGGTATCTCCTCCCGCCGCAACGCGAATCGAACTCAAGTTGGATCATTCCACACGACTACAAACAACACCCGCGCGGCTTGGGTCGGGCAGCGGCCGGTATTGTCCGGAGGCGTGATAGGGCGCCGAAACTGCAGCTTTGGCGCCGCTACTCGTTCATGAATTCCACCACTTGCTCCAGGCCGCCGGATCGAACCAAGACGCAAGCCATGACCAGAATCCGCCCTCCGACGTCTGCGCGCTGCTGTCCGTGCCGCTCGCGGTTGCGCCGGGGCCCGGCTTGTCGCCGATGTCGAGCCAGCGCGTCCGGTTCACGCCGCGCGGCGTGTTCTGCCAGTTCAGCACGTACGGCTTCACCAATGGCCGGATGAACTGGAAGAAAGAGGGCGAGATAGCGACGTCGTTGATCAGCGAGCCCGCCGCCTGGCCCAGCAACTTGCCGCGCGCGGCCGCATCCTTCTCGTTCTCCGCTTGCGCCATCAGCGCGTCGTAAGCCGGGTTCTTGTAGCCGGGATAGTTCAAGCCGGTGTTCGAGCTTTGGAACAGGAACAACACACTCTGCGCATCGTTGTAGTCGAATATCCAACCGGCCTCGCCCATCTGGAAGTTCGCTGTCTTCAACAAGTCGTAGTGAACCGCGAAGTCCTTCGCTTCCAACTGCATGTTTACGCCGACCTGCTTCAGCATCGCTTGCGTGGCAATCGCCATGCGCTTCGTATCGGGGCGATTGATGAAGTTGTAGCTGATCTTCAACGGATTCTGCGGGCCATAACCGGCGTCGGCCAGAAGCCTGCGCGCCTCCGCCTGCCGGTCGGCCATCGACTTGCCCGCCCAGGGTACCTGCGCCGAGCGATCCACGTTCACCATGCCCGGCGGGATCACGGTCGTTGCCTCAATGCCGTGTACGCCGAAGTAGACTTCCTTTTGAATCGCAGCCCGGTCGATCGATTCCGCGACCGCGAGGCGAACCCGTCTGTCGTTGAACGGTGGTACGCGCGTGTTGAACACCGCATAGAGCACTCGCAATCCCGTGTACTTCCGCGCCTCGTTCGGGATGTTGGCCAGCAACCACTTGTTTTCCGTCAACGGCCAGCGTTCTTGGGTATCGAGCTCGCCCGCGCGATACCGCTTTAGCGCCGCGCCCTCGTCGGTAGAAGGATAGAAGAACACCCGGTCGATCTTCACGTTGGCCGCATCGTAGAAGTTCGGATTCCGCACCAACTCGATATGGTCGTTCGGCCGCCGCTCTTTCAGCATGTAAGGACCGTTCGAGACCATGACGCCGGGCTTCGTCCAACCAAGCCCCGCCTTCTCGATCACATGCTTGGGCAACCCGAAAGTCGCGTAGTGCGTCATCATCTCCGGCACATAGGGCGCCGGATGTTCGAGTTGGATCACGAACGTCTTCGGATTGGGTGCGCTCACGCCCAACTGCTCGGCCGGTAGTGCGCCCTTATTCACCTTCTCCGCGTTTTTGATCGGATAGACAATGTTCGCGTACTCCGACGCGATGGTCGGACTGAGCAGCCGGCGATACGAATAAACAAAATCCTCCGCAGTAACGGGAGCGCCGTCCGACCATTTATGGTCGCGGATCGTAAACGTCCATGTCAGACCGTCCGCCGACGTCTCGACCTTTTCGGCCGCGCCGAGCACCGCATTGCCATCCGCATCTTCGGTATACAGGCCGACGAACATGTCGCCCAGAATCTGGTTCTCCGGATCGCCCGAGGCCTGATGCGGATCAAGTCCTTTGGGTTCCGCACCATTGCCCCGATGCAGAATCTTCTCGGCCGAGGCCGGCGCTGCAATGGCCATGCACAGCACGAGCGCTGCAAAAAATCTCACAAAAATACCCATCGTCACACTCCCACCATTCAACGGCGAGGACCCGACGGCCCTCACGAGTTCCACCACTTCGACCATGCTTCCGCGCTGAACCACGAACCCAGCCACCCCCAAATCCCTTGTCCCCCGCCATCGGCATCCGCCGCCGGCGCAGCGGTGGTGCGCTCGCCCATGTCGAGCCAGCGCGTCCGATTGACGTTTCGCGGATTATCCGTCCAGTTCAGAACGTAACTTTTCACCAGATGCCGCGAATACTGGAACAGCATCGGGCTTGCCGGCAAATCCTTGAGCAACATCGCGTTCGCCTGCCCCAAGATCGCGCCCCGCGCCGCGCCATCGGCCTCCTGATCGGCCTTGTCCAACAACGCTTCGAACGCCGGGCTGTCGTATGCCGAATTGTTCATCTGCACGGCCGCCGCCTGGAATTGAAAGAACATGTTCTTCGCGTCGTTATAGTCGAAAGACCACGTGTTGTAGGTCACCTCGAAATCACGCACTTCCAGAAGGCTCCAGTGCACCTTTGCCTCGGCGCTCGCGAGCTCGACTTGGACGCCGATGTCCTGCCACATCGCCTGCAAAGCGACCGCCGCTCGTTTGATGTCCGGATTACCGATGAAGCGGTAGGTGAATTTCAATGGCTTCGATGGCCCAAAACCGGCAGCGCCCAACAGACGCTTGGCCTCGTCGCGCCGCTGCGCGATGGGCATATCGGCCCAAGCGACCTTGGCCGATAGATCGACATTCGCGGTCCCCGGCGGTAACAGACTGCGGGCGACGTCGCCATAAACTCCATGATAGACGTCCTTCGCCAGCGCTTCATTGTCGATTGCCATCGCGAGTGCGGTGCGAACACGCAGGTCGTCGAACGGCTTCTTTTGCATATTGAACGATACAAAGTTGACGCTGAGTTGCGTCGCTTTCCGTGTCTCGTTGGGAATATTTTGCGACAGCCACTTGTATTCGCTGACCGGCCAACGCTCCTGCGTATCGATCTCGCCGGCGCGATAGCGCTTCAAGGCCGCATTGTCGTCGTCCGTCGGATAGTAGCGCACCTCGTCGATCTTCACGTTGGCCGCGTCGTAGAAGCGCTCGTTCTTGACCAGGCGGATATGATCGTGCGGCCGCCATGCCGCAAGTTTGTAGGGCCCGTTCGTGACGATGTTCTCGACCCGTGTCCAATCGCTCGCGTGCTTCGCCAGCACGTGGCGGGGCAAAGGAAAGGTCGTGTAATGCGTCAGGAGTTCCGGCAAATACGGCGCTGGATGCTCAAGCTCGATCACCAGCGTCTTCGCATCGGCCGCCTTCACGCCCAGCTTGTCGACCGCAAGCTGTCCCTTGTTGACCTTGAGCGCATTCTTGAGCGGATAGAGCACCGACGCGTACTCGGCTGCCGTGTTCGGATCGAGCAGGCGGCGCATCGCAAACACGAAGTCGTCCGCCGTCACCGGCACGCCGTCCGACCACGTATGCGTGCGTAGCTTGAACGTCCATGTCAACCCGTCCTTCGATGTCTCCGCCGCGTCTGCAACGCCGAATATCGGCACACCGTTCGCATCTTCGACATAGAGCCCCATCAGCAGGTCGCCGATGATGTTGTTCTCCGCCGTCGACACCGCACGCTGCGGATCGAGACTGTGCGGCTCCGCGCCGTTGCCGCGGTTCAAGATCTTTGCCGCGAAGGCAGGACTGGCGGCGAACGCGAGCGCCACCGAGATAAGGAGCCAAGATAGAGAGCGATTCATCGGGCAGGGACTCCGTGGCCGGTCGAGAGACGGCGCCCCCAACAGAATCGGGTGCGCCGCCGCAAAGTTACTGGACCCGGCGAAACACTAGGAGTTCCACCACCTCGACCAGGCGTCCGGGCTGAACCAGGACGCCAGCCATCCCCAGATTCCGCCTTCGCTCGCCTGTGCCCCGCCGTCCGCGCCCCGGGACGCCGTCGCCGGACCGGGTTTGTCCCCGATGTCCATCCACCGCGTGCGGTAGACGTTCCGGGCGTTCTCCACAAAGCCAAGGACGTGAGATTTCACCAGTGGCCGTTCGAAGGGATAGAAAACTGGCGCCGCAGGAAGGTCGCGCATCAACAGGGCATGCGCGTCGCCGAGCAATTTCGCCCGCTTTGCGCCATCCGGCTCTGCGTCGGCCTTGTCCATCAACTGGTCGAATTCCGGATTCCTGTAGCCGGGATAGTTCTGCTGCTCGGTCGTGCTCTGGAACAGATAGAGGATGTTCTTCGCATCCGGATAATCGAACACCCAGGCCGCGTTCGCCGCCTGATAGTTCTTGGTCTTAAGGTTGTCGTAGTGAACCTTCGGTTCGCCCGGCACCAGTTCCATTTGGATGCCGACTTGCTTCATCATCGCTTGGATCGCCACGGCCGAGCGTTTGAAGTCGGGGGTCACGATAAAATTGTATGTGAACTTCAACGGCTTGTCGGGGCCGTAGCCGGCTTCCGCCAGCAACCGTTTCGCATCCGCCCGCCGCTCGTCCATCGACTTGGACTTGTACGGGACCTCTGCCGAGCGCTCGACGCCCGGCAGACCCGGCGGCAGGAACGATGTCGCCTCGTTGCCGTAGGAGTTGAAGAAGATGTCCTTCGCGAGCACCTGCCGGTCGATGGCCTCCGCCACCGCAAGGCGCACGCGCGCATCGTTGAAGGGCGGCTTCGTCATATTGAAGGTCGTGTACGACACCGCGAGATAAGTGAAACTCCGCGTTTCGTTGGGAATATTGGCCTTCAGCCACTTCTGTTCGGTCAGCGGCCAACGCTCGGTCAGATCGACTTCGCCGCCCCGATAGCGCTTGAGCGCCGCCAAATCGTCCTCAAGCGGGAGAAATGTCACCTTATCGATCTTCACATTCGCGGCGTCGAAGAACTTCGGGTTCTTGATCAACGAAATATGATCGTGCGGCCGCCACGACTGGAGCATGTAAGGCCCGTTCGACACCATGTTCGCAGGCTTGACCCAATCGCTCTGAAACTTCTCGACGACATGTTGCGGCAGAGGGAACGTCGTGTAGTGGGTCAACAGTTGCGGGAGAAACGGCGCCGGGTTCTCAAGTTCGATGATCAGTGTCTGCGGGTCTGGCGCGCGCACGCCAAGCTTGTCGACCGGAACCTTCCCAAGACTGACGCTGACCGCGTTTTTGATCGGATAGAGTATCTCGCGATACTCGGCCGCAAACTTCGGGTCCAGAATCCGCCGGTAGGCAAACACGAAATCGTTCGCCGATACTGGCTTGCCGTCAGACCACGTATGCGGACGAATCTTGAACGTCCAGGTGCGTCCGTCCGGCGAAGTCTGCGCGCTCTCGGCGGCACCGAGGATCGGCGAGGCATCCGCCGCGTCTGTGTAGAGGCCGAGGAACATGTCGCCGATGATGTGATTTTCCCAAGTGCCCGTTGCGCGATGCGGATCGACGCTCTTGGGCTCTCCGGCATTCCCGCGAATGAGTTCCTTCGCGGCATGCGCGGGCAGCGCAAATACGACAGCGCTGAGCGCAATCAGAAAAGCGAAGCAAAGCCAAGCGCGGCGCATGTCGGTCTGCGCAGCGTGGACGCGGGCGATCGCGCCTCTGGGTCTATTCATTCTCGTCGTCACTCCCTGAGTTTCGGCACCACCGGACACCCTGATTCTTGCCGTGTGAATGCGCGCTGAACGTTGGCGTTGTAGGGGACCGGACTGTTGCAATTTCGTTCCTGGGCCCTGCGGCCACGTCATATAGCGTAGCATTGTCTAGCGGCGAGGGAGGGGCTGCTTGGCGTGAAACGGTGACGCCCGTGAGTCACGTTATTGCGGATCCGCATGCGAATCTTTTGGCTTCTTGCGGCATGGCGCCAGATTCGCCCCGTGCCTGGGCCTCCCGCCAGCCTCGCGGGTGGCAAGGGCAAGCCTACGTTGGAAAGTGACACGCCACCACGTGGTCAGCCGCACCGCCGCGCGACTCCAGCGCTGGAACTTCCTTGGCACACTTTGCCTGCGCGATTGGGCAGCGCGTCCGGAACACGCACCCAGACGGCGGGTTGAGCGGCGAGGGCAGGTCGCCTTCAAGCAAAATTCGCTTCTTGCCCCGTTCGATATCCGGATCGGGAACCGGTGCAGCCGAGAGCAACGCCTGTGTGTAGGGATGGCGCGGTTTCGTCAGCAGCGTCTGACCGTCCGCCAACTCCATCACCTTGCCCAAATAAAGCACGAGCACACGGTGGCTCACATGGCGCACGACCGCGAGATCGTGGCTGATGAACATCAGCGCGACGCCCATCTCCTTCTGCAAATCGGCGAGCAGATTGATGATCTGCGCGCGAATGGAAACGTCCAGCGAAGACACCGGCTCGTCGGCCACGATCAACTTCGGCTTCAGGATCATCGCCCGCGCAATGCCGATGCGCTGATTTTGCCCGCCGGAAAACTCGTGCGGATAGCGGTTGATCATCTGCGGCAGCAGGCCGACCTTGGCCATGATCTCCTGCACGCGCGACTTACGTTCGGCCGCGCTCAAACCCGGCTCGAACGTATCCAGCGGCTCGGCAATGATGTCGCCCGCCGTCATGCGCGGGTTCAGACTGGCCAGCGGGTCCTGGAACACGATCTGCATCTCGCGCCGCAGCGGCTTCATGCTGGAACGCGAGAATCCGGCGATGTTCTTGCCAAGCCACGCAACGCGCCCCGCCGTCGGCTTGATCAGTTGCAGCACCGCGCGCCCGATCGTCGATTTGCCGGAACCGGACTCACCCACGATGCCTAGCGTCTCGCCCGGAAACACGTCGAACGAAACTCCGTCGACCGCTTTCAACGACTTCGCCGTCCCGAACCCGGACCCGCCGCGCACAGGGAAGTGAACCTTCAAGTCTTTGACCGAGAGAATGGGTTCGGCGCTCATTTCAGCAACTCGCCCTTCTCGTCGAAGCCCTTCAAGTGACACGCCTTAGCGCGGTCCTCGGCGAAGCTTGTGAGCTTCGGCCGCTCGGCGACGCAGCGGTCGAACATGAAATCGCAGCGCTCCTGAAACGTGCAGCCCTTCGGCAGATGCTGCAGGTTCGGCGGCTGACCGCGAATGGCCGTCAAGCGATCCTCACCCGTCCGGTCAAGCCGCGGGATCGATCCGACAAGTCCGCGTGAATAGGGATGCTGCGGGTGATGGAAAATCTCGCCGACGGCGCCCGTTTCGCAGAACTCGCCCGCGTACATCACCATCACGCGATCGCAGAGCCCCGCGACAACGCCCAGATCATGCGTGATCATCACGATCGACATGTTGCCTTGCGCTTGCAGTTCCTGCATCAGCTCCAGGATCTGCGCCTGCACCGTCACGTCGAGCGCCGTCGACGGCTCGTCCGCGATCAGCAGCTCCGGCTCGCAGATCAACGCCATCGCAATCATCACACGCTGCCGCATGCCGCCGGAGAACTCGTGCGGATACTGATCGAGCCGCCGCTTGGCGTCGGGAATCTTCACCCGGTCGAGTGTCACCAGCGCCTTCGCCCGCGCATCGCGCTCGCTCATGCCCTTGTGCAGTACCAGCACCTCTGTTAGCTGCCGGCTGATTTTCAAATGCGGCGTCAGCGACGTCATCGGATCTTGGAAGATCATCGTCATCTTCGATCCGCGGATCTTATTCAGCTTGTCGACCTTCATGCCGACAAGCTCTTCGCCCTTGAACTTCGCGCTGCCGGTCGCCTTTCCGTTCGTGGCGAGCAGCCCCATCACCGCCATGAATGTCTGGCTCTTGCCGGAGCCGGATTCGCCCACGATCCCCACACACTCGCCGCGGGCAATATCGAAGCTGACGCCGTTGACGGCCGACACCGGTCCTTCGGGCGTCGAGAAGCGGACGGTCAAATCTTTGACGGACAGGACGGCGGTCATGATCTTCAGCGGTCCTTGGGATCGAGCGCGTCGCGCAACCCGTCGCCGATGAAGTTGAAACAGAACAGCGTGACCGTCATCATCAGCGCCGGGAAGATCAGCATCCAGGGATAGGACTCCATCTGGTCCTTTCCGTCCGAAATCAGAACGCCCCACGACGTGAACGGCTCCTGCACGCCAAGCCCCAAGAAGCTCAAGAAGCTCTCGACCAAGATGACCGCGGGCACCGTCAGCGTGACGTAAACGATCACGGGGCCCACGACATTGGGCAGGATATGCCGGCGGATGATCGACCAAGTCGAAACGCCGGCCGCTTCCGCCGCCTCGATGAATTCCTTGCGCCGGATCGATAGCGTCTGCCCGCGCACGATCCGCGCCATGGTCAGCCACTCGACCGCGCCGATCGCGACGAACATCAAGATGAAGTTCCGTCCGAACACGACGACCAAGATAATGACGAAAAAGATAAACGGCAGCGCGTACATCACGTCCACGAACCGCATCATGTAGTTGTCGATGCGCCCGCCGATGAAACCGGCGGTCGCCCCATAGAGCACCCCGATCATCAGCGCGACCATCGTCGCCACGAGCCCGATCGACAACGACACGCGTCCACCCATCATCGCGCGGATGAAAAGATCACGTCCGTTCGCGTCGGTGCCGAAGAGGTGCCCTTGACCCACGGCGGTCGGACAAAGCTCCGCTTGGCTGCCGAACAGCGCCGTCATGCCCAGGTAATCGGGCGGGGGGCACGAAATCCGGTCGATGTAAACGTGGTCATAATCGTGCGGCCACGGCGATGGCAGAACCGTCACCCGCTGCCCATTCGCGCCGTCGAAATAGATTCCGGGCATGACGATGGAAAACAGCGCGATGAATGAAAGAATGATCATCGACGTCACGGCGGCCTTGTTGGCGAACAAGCGCCGGCGCGCGTCCTGCCACAGGCTGCGGCCCTGAACTTCGCGTTCGGTGGGTGCGGTTACGCTCGCCATCAGTCGTACTTCACCTTCGGATCGAGGATCCCGTACAGCACGTCGGCCACCAGGTTGAGCATGATGACGAGTGTCGCATAAAGAATGACAACCCCCATCACGAGTGTGTAATCGCGCTGCAGCGCGCCGTTGATGAAGTACTTGCCGATCCCCGGCAGCTGAAAAATCTGTTCGACGACCAACGATCCGGTCACAATGCCAGCAGTTGCCGGACCCAGATAGCTGACCAGCGGCAGCAGCGCCGCCCGCATCGCATGGCGCGTGATCACCAGCCGCTCCGGCAATCCCTTGGCGCGCGCCGTCCGCACATAGTTGGAGCGCAGAACCTCGATCATGCCGCCGCGTGTCAACCGCGCGATCACCGCAATCTGCAGCAGTGACAGGCTGATCACCGGTAGCACCATGTTCCGCAGCTGTCCCTCGGCCCACCCGCCGACTGGCAGCCAACCGAGGTAAACGCCGAAGATCAGCGTCAAAATCGGCGCCATCACGAAGCTCGGGATCGTGACCCCGACCATCGCGAGCGTCATCACCGAATAGTCGCCGATGCTATTTTGCCGAAGCGCCGAGAACGTGCCTAGCGTCATGCCGACGAACGTCGCCAGTAGGATCGCCGATATGCCCAGAAGCGCGCTCACCGGCGCGCCGTCGGCGATCAATTCGGCGACGGTGAAGTCCTTGTACTTATACGATGGCCCGAAATCGCCGCCGAGCAACTTGCCGACATAGCCGCCAAGGCAGCGCGCGCGCTTCCCGTTGGCATCGACGTAGTTTCCGTCAGCCAGCGTTAGCTTCCGGGCGGCCAGCGTCGCGGCATCCGGTGGCGAAAACAGCGCCTGACAGACGAACATATCGACGTCGAAAAACTGCCGCAGAACCGGCTTGTCCAGGTCGTAAGCCGCCAAGATGTTCTTTTCGATCTCCGGTGGCAGCCGGCGTTCTTGGTCGAACGGACCGCCGGGCGCGATGCGCATCATGAAGAACGCCATCGCGACGATGATCAAAAGCGTGGGGATCGCCCCGAGGAGACGGCGAATGATGAAACGCAACATTTTGGCCGACAAATCCCCTGCGAATGCACGTCGAACGGCTGGCGCAACCGCGACGCTACCTTGAGCCCCCCGTCTCCAAAGTCAATGTGTCTATTCCGACAGTAACTACGATTTGACCAATCGGATCAACGCTTTGGCCCTGCACTTGTGGGGTGCTTCTGGCGAGGCCGGCCCTTGGGTTTCACCGCCTCGAAGTGGCTGAATGCTCTGCCGGCCTCCTCGACCTGCGAGAGCGGCACGAAGTCGGCAATCGCGGCGAGCCTATTCCACATCCCGCGTATGGACGGATGTTGATGGGCTTCCTCCGCCGCCTTGGCCGAAGCCCATTCGAAAATTTCCAGCAGTGTCCCATCCGAACGCGCGCGCAACAGGATGGTGGGTCGCGGACTCGTGAGCTGTGCTTCGTCCAGCGCGCGCCGATGCTCAAGGACGATCCTGCGCAGTTCCTCGGCCTTTCCGGGCCGCGGTCGATAGGCTGCGATCACCGTCTCCGTTCGTTCCGGCATACGCCACAGCATCCTTACGCTCGTCGCACGAAGGGCAAGCTAAGCATTCAAGGACGCGCCGTTCTAGAACCCTTCTGTTGTGGTGACAGGGTCAAGCCGCGCTCAAGTTGCGAAGTTGGAGACGGTTCGGCCCCCAAACGTCTTAACCCTGACGAATGTCGCAGCAATATCTCCACAGCCGTACGCGCGGCGCCTATCCAATGGTGGTACGCGCACGCCGTGCGTCGGCCAATTGCTGCACACGAGGGTAGGGATCAGCCCGCAAGGTCGCTGATCGTAACCGCGCGGTTCTCCTTTGCGGAGGTTTCCGCCGCCATGCCCATGATGACGGCCCAATAACCGTCGTCAACCGTCACATCCACCGGCCCACCATGCAGCACCGCGCGCAAGAACGCTTGGTGCTGATAGTAGCTCGCGCCGTGATGCGTGCCCGCACGCAGCGCAGTTTCATCAACCGAGACATGCGTCGTCACCGCCTTCTTCGGCGAACGCGGTGAAAACACTATATCGCCGTCCGGAATGAACACCTCAAGCTTGCCGGTGTCGCCAACCGCCGCGATCTCTTCTTGGTTCTTCGATCCTTCCGCAAACATGCAAAGGTCCAACATCGCGCGCACGCCGTTCTCGAAGTCGACGACCGTGTAGGAATTGTCGATGATATCGGGCACCTTGCCGTCGTACCGCTCGTCCAGATGGTTCACATCCATCGCCCCCGAGCAGTACACCCGCACCGGCTTCGCCCTCACGATCAACCGCATCAAATCGAAAAAGTGGCAGCACTTCTCGACCATCGTGCCGCCGGTATTCATCGAGAACCGGTTCCAATCGCCAACCTTCTTCAGAAACGGAAACCGATGTTCGCGAATAGCGAGCATGGTCAGCCGCCCGATCTTGCCCGCGGCAATCTCTTCGATGAACCGCGCCGCGGGCGGCATGTAGCGATACTCCATCCCAACCCAAAACACGCCCTTGTGCTTCTTGCCCAGTGCGTGGATCTCCCGCACGTCCTCGATAGTTGTCGCCAACGGCTTCTCGCACAGCACGTGCTTACCCGACGCAATCACGTCGCGCAGTACCTCGGCATGCGTAAAGTTCGGCGACGAAATTAAGACCGCATCGATCGAAGGATCGCTGAGCATCGCTGCCCGGTCCGGATAGACCTTCACCGTGTCCTTAAGCCCATCCCCCAAAAAAGCCTGCGCCAACTGCACCGACTGGGGCACCGGATCAGTGATCCCCGCGATCTCCGCCTCCGGCATCAGCTTCAGATTGTTGATGTGTTCATACCCCATCATCCCCGTCCCGATGAGCCCATACCGAAGCTTAGCCATGTCGCGCCCTCCGCTTTTCGAACCGACCCTTGCCATGTGCAGGCAATCTTGTGAAGCGGAATGCGGCTCTCAAATAGTCGTTGTCATGCCGGGCGTTGGCGGAGCAGGATTGGGCGAGCAATCCCTCGCCAAGCGAGCGAAATTGGAAGCGAACCCGCATGAAAGTCACCGGCCAATCCCGCCGCTTAGGTAAGAGCGACCTCGAAGTCGGCCCCATTGCTTACGGACTTTGGCGTTTCGTCGGCAACGACGTCGCCGCCGCGCGCAAGCGCATCGACGCGGCCCTCGCCGCGGGTCTCACGCTGATCGACGTCGCGGCCGTTTACGGCCTCGATTGGGGCGGACACGCGTTCGGCGAGTCCGAAACGTTGCTCGGCAAAGTGTTCGCCGACGCTCCCGCCCTGCGTCGGCGCATGGTGCTGGCGACGAAATTCGGCATCATCCCTGGCATCCCCTATGACTCGGGTGCCCCCGCCGTGATCCGCTCCTGCGAGGAGTCGTTGACCCGCCTGCAAACCGAAACGATCGACCTCTTCCAGGTCCACCGACCGGACGTGCTCACGCATCCGGCCGAACTCGCCGAAGCGCTCACCCGTCTCAAGACCCAAGGCAAAATTCGCGAAGTCGGTGTCTCCAACTACAGCGCCCGCCAAACGCTGTTGCTGCAGCAATTCCTGAACTTCCCGCTCGCGACGCTCCAACCCGAGCTCTCCGCGCTGAACGTCGACGCCGCATTCGATGGCGTGCTCGATTTCGCAATCTCGCGCGAGATGACACCACTCGCCTGGTCGCCCCTCGCCGGCGGCCGACTCGCAGACGGCGTGGATGCGGCCGACCCGACGATCCGCCGCGTCACCGACAAGCTCGACCAACTGGCGAAGCTCTACGGCACAACGCGCGTTGCCATCGCGCTTGCCTTCGTCATGCGCCACCCGGCAGGCGCAATCCCGATCGTAGGCACTCAGAACCCTACCCGTATCGCCGCCGCGAACGATGCGCTGCGCGTCAATCTCAGCCGCGCCGACTGGTACGAACTCGTCGTCGCCGCCCAAGGGAAGCCCTTGCCATGAAGCCCTGCGAAGTCTCTTGGTTCTCCGCCCTCTGCGACGACGATTACGAGTTTCTGGGCGTTCCCGACCCGAAACTAAAGTCGAGCTACGAACACTGCCGCAACATCGTGCTAACGGCGGAGAAGGGTGGCTTCGACAACATCCTGCTTCCCTCAGGTTATGCACTCGGCATAGACACGGTCGCTTTCGCCGCCGCGATCGCGCCGCAGCTGAAACGTATGCGCCTGCTCGTCGCCGTGCGCTGCGGCGAGATGTGGCCGCCGCAACTCGCGCGCCAACTCGCGACGCTCGACCAGATGCTCGGCGGCCGCCTCACCATCAACATCATCTCCAGCGAAATGCCCGGCGAGGTTTTGGCCTCCGCCCCGCGCTACGGCCGTACGGTCGAAATCATGAAGACGCTGAAGGGCGCGCTAAACGGTGAACGCGTCAAACTCGAAGGCCAGCATTACCGCTTCGACCTCGACCCGCCCGGCGCCCGCACCGTCAGCGGCAAATGCCCGCCGCTCTACTTCGGCGGTCTCTCCGAAGAGGCGCGCGAAGCCGCCGCCGAAGCGGCTGACGTTTACCTCATGTGGCCCGACCGCATCGAGGAAGTGAAAAGCATCGTCGCCGACATGACGGCCCGCGCTGCCAAGCGCGGCCGCAAACTCAAATTCGGCTACCGCGTCCACGTCATCGTCCGCGAGACGGAGGCCGAGGCTCGCGCCTACGCCCGCCGCCTGCTTTCGCGGCTCGACGCCGACGCGGGCGAGGCGATCCGCAAACGCTCGCTCGATCACGCGAGCGTCGGCGTCCGCCGCCAAGCCGAAATCCGCGAAGCCGCCGACGACGAAGGCTTCACCGAGGAAAATCTCTGGACCGGCATCGGCCGCGCCCGCTCCGGCTGCGGCGCCGCCATCGTCGGCGACCCGACCCAAGTGCTGAAGAAGTTGAACGCCTACCGCGCGCTCGGGATCGAAGCCTTCATCCTCTCAGGCTACCCCCACGCGGCAGAGTGCGACCTCTTCGCCAGGCACGTGCTGCCGAAACTGCAACACGAACCGTTGGAGCTTGGCGCCTAGGCCAGCTCCAATCGAAGGGTGCGGCCGACGATTTTCGCAGCCCGCTGCAGCGTGTCGAGCGTAACGCTTCGATTTTTCGGATCGAGCAGCCGGTCGAGTTGCGCCCGGCTCGTCGCCATCCTCTGGGCCATCGCCGTCTTGGTGATGCGCTTTGCCTTCATCTCGGCCGCGAGCTGATGCGCCAATACCGCCTTGATGGCCGCAGCCGTGACGTCCTCACGAATGCCCTGCTCGTCGAGCCAACTCTCGAAGCTGGATCCGATGCGGGGATTTTTCTTCTTCATTGTGTCACCTCCCTAAATCGCTTACGCGCCAGCTTCAGTTCGTCCTCGGGCGTCTTCTGCGTCTTCTTGATGAATGCGCTGAGCGCAACCAACTCACCCTCGTGGAAACCAAAGAGCACGCGCGCCTCCCGCTTGCTGGGAAGGGACGAGCGAACCTCCCAAAGCCCGCCGCCCAACGATCGGCACAACGGCAATCCGATCGGCCAGCCGAACTGCACAATTCGAATGTCGCGACCGATCACTCGCCGGTCTTCCACAGGCATGGCGTTGAGCCAGTCTCGGACCGGTTCGCTGTCATTTTCCGATCGCCAGAACTTGAGAGGGATCGGTTGCAGTCTCGCAGCCATCGGATGATAGTACCAAAAAAGATACAAATGTCAAGAGCCAGTGGCTCGCCACCATCGACCATGACAAAGTCATGCGCGAACCAATCAAGCAGAGCCAACCCATGACCCTACCCCTCGACGGCGTCCGCATCATCGACCTCTCGGCCATCATCTCCGGCCCGATGGCGACGCAAATCTTGGCCGACCAAGGCGCGGACGTGATCAAGGTCGAGGCGCCCGGCCCCGGCGACATCGTGCGCTACTTGGGTCCTCAGAAGAACGGCGTCAACGCGATGTTCACCGCGGTGAACCGCAACAAACGCGGCATCGTTCTGAATCTGAAGTCGTCTGACGGCCGCCAAATCCTGATCGACCTCGTGAAGACCGCCGACGTCTTCGTCGAAAACTTCCGCCCCGGCGCGATCGAAAAGCTCGGCCTCGGCTACGACAAACTGAAAACGATCAACCCTGGCCTCGTCTACGTTTCAATGTCGGGCTTCGGCGACACCGGTCCTTATGCCAAGCGCCGCGTCTATGACCCGGTGATCCAGGCAACGTCAGGCTTTTCCGACACGCAGAAGAATACCGTGGGCGAACCGCAGCTCATCCAAACGCTGGCCGTCGACAAAACGATGGCGATCACCGCGGCGCAAGCGATCACCGCCGCGCTCTATGCGAAGGCGCGCGGGCGGGGAGGGCGCCTCGTCGAGATCAGCATGCTCGACACCGCAATCGCGTTCCTCTGGCCCGACGCCTACTATAACCTGGCGTTCGAGGAAGGCGCCAACCGCGCGCCGGATTTCGCAAGCTTCTATTCGATCCGAAAGACGAAGGACGGTTACATCACGATGATCGCGATCTCCGACGACGAGTTCCGCGCGACCTGCCGCGCCCTCGCTCGCCCCGACATCGCCGACGACCCGCGCTTCAAGTCCGTCTTCGACCGCATGCAAAACGCGAAACCCATGACCGACCTCTTCGCGGGTATCGTATCGCAAATGGCAACCGCCGAAATCACCGCCCGCCTCGAAGCCGAAGACGTCCCCCACGCCCGAGTGCTCACCCGCGAGCAAGTCCTGACAAACGAACAAGTCGTCGCCAACCGCAGCATCGTCACGTTCGAAGATCCCCGCGCCGGCAAAATCCGCCTCGCCCGCAGCCCCGCAAAGTTCGACGGTGAACCGCCCCCCATCCGCCGCCACGCCCCATCGCTTGGCGAGCACACCGACGAGGTGCTGCGCGAACTGGGCCGCAGTCCAGAGGACATCGTCAAGCTGCGCGCCAACAACGCGATCACTTAACACCGTTCGACGGCGCGTCACGAGGCGGGAACGTAGGTCAACCGAATCGCGCTCTCGCCAATCCGCTCGCTGGCCACAAGGCGAAGCGGTGGCCGGGCGGCGGCGAAGAAGGGCGTGCCGCGACCAAGGACGACGGGATGGACGTAGAGTTGGTACTCGTCGATGAGCCCAAGCTCAGTCAGGCTGCGCGCAAGGCTGGGCCCGCCGACTTCAATCTCCCCTGGAAGCTCCGCCTTCAACTTGCGGATGACAGTCTCGAGGTCATTCGCGACGAGGGTGGCGTTAGGGCCGACCGACGTCAGCGTGCGCGACACGACCCACTTCCGTTGACCCCGCCACGCCGCCGCGTAGTCTTCTAGGTCCGGCGTTCGTGCAGGATCGTGTTGGTTCCATTCGTCTCCGTCCCAATAGCGCATGATCTCGTAAAGGCGACGGCCATAGATGCTGCCGCTCAACCCCCGCGCTTGCTCGATGAAGTGACGAAAGAGCGTGGCATCGGGCGCGAATGCCTCGTGGTCGACATAGCCGTCCAGTGACACGTTCATTCCAAAGATGATCTTCGCCATACAGAGACTTTCCGCCAGCCGAACGGGTTGGCCCACCCTACACCATCATCCCGATCGAGTAGAGCGAGAGTCGGCACCCGGGCGACCGGGTTCCAACTCTCGGTCGCGAACATTAGCGCTCGATATTGTAGTCGATCGTCACCACCACGCGCGCGAGTTTGTCGATCGTCGACTTGTCGTACGTGCCGCCGTAGTCGGTCGCCTCCTCGCTGGCGCCCGCCGGCAGAATGTAGAACGAACCCTGCGAAGCGGACCGCATCGCGCCGACCCGGATGTTGCCGTTCTTCGCGAATTCTTCCGCGCGCTTTTGTGCGTTCTGCGTCGCCGCACCGATCAGCGACATCTTCACTTCTTCAAGCTTCGTCACCAGAAACAACGGTGCGTCGTAGGTGACCGGGCGCCCGTCGGCTTCAAACTGAAGGATCGCCTTGTTGGCCGTCGCGACACGCGCGAGGTCCGTGGATCGCACGACAATGCTCTGGGCCGCGTTGAAGCCCCGTTGCACCGTGCGCGAGTTCCCATTGGGCAGCGGCTCGTCCACCATGTTCGGCGTGACGCTTTCGTTGCCGTCCGCGAGCGTCTCCTTCGCAAAACCTTGCCCGCTCAAGAATGCATCGAGCGCCGGCTTCTCCTTGCGCAACTTGGCAAGCGCATCGGCGAACGTCGTGCCGGTCACGCGCAAGCCGACCGTCCATTCGGCGGCGTCAGCCGTGATCGGCTTTTCCGCCAAACCCTTGACCGTAATCGTCTGCCGTCCGGCGCCGATCTGCTTCGCGTGGATGCCGAAAATCAGCGCAGCGAGCGACATGCCCACGGCCAGCAGCACGCCCAAAATCACCACGGCTTTAGAATTGTCCAAGGTCACGAATCTCTCTCCGTTTGAAAGTCAGACTCGAGTATGCCCTCAGAAGCATGGGGGAAACATGCTGACATTGTGGCGAAATCAGGAATCGGTGCCGATTGGGCTAGGCGACCCGATCCCGCCCGATCACCTGATCGATCATCGCCTCCGCGACTTTGCGATCGACCTGCTCGTCCAGGATCAGCATCGAAAGCCCATGCACCAGCGACCACGCGCGCAGCGCCGCGACAAAGACTTGCTCCTGCGTCGCCCGGGGCCCGAGCGCACCGGCCATGTAGTTTCTGAGCAAGCGCGCGGGCGATCCTTCCGGGCTGTCGACGTCCGGCCGCAACCGGCCAGGTGTATGGATGAAAATGAGCCGGAACAGGTTCGGATTGGCGAGCGCGAAACGCACGTAAGCCCGCCCCGTCTCAGCAAACGCCGCTGCGCCCTTTGCCTTGGCCGCCGCCCATTGCTGTTGTTCGGCCAGCATCGCGAGTCCGCGATGCGCGAGCGCCCTCAGTAGATCTTCCTTAGCCGGGAAGTGCCGATAGACCGCCGTGGCGCTCACCCCCAGATTGCGCGCGACCTCGCGCAGGCTCAGCGCCTCGAAGTCGCGCTTTTCCAGCAGTTCCAGAGCCCCGGCGATCAGCGCCGCCCGCAGGTCTCCGTGGTGATAGCTGTCCTTCGACTTTTTCATATTGACTCTGCGCGGTTCGACACTATGTTAGCAGTGTAAACATTAGCGAACGGTTTGCAACAAAGGAACAGCGCCATGGCGAACGCAGTCGAAACCCTGATCCGCACGACGGTAACGAAAGCGGTTGAGGCGGTCGCAGGCATCAATCGCGGCCTCCTAAGCACGAAGGAGCCGCATCCGTTCCTGACCGGCATCCACGAACCGATGCGCGACGAACGCACGATCACGGACTTGAAGGTCACGGGCACGATCCCGACAGACCTCGACGGCCGCTACGTGCGCATCGGACCGAATCCGGCAACGCCGCCGAACACGGCAGCCTATCATTGGTTCATGGGCGACGGCATGATCCACGGCGTGAAACTCAAGAACGGCAAGGCAGACTGGTATCGCAACCGCTGGATCAGAAGCACGGCGGTCAGCAAAGCGCTGGGCGAACCCGAAGCCCCCGGACCCCGCGCCATGTTCGACACCGTCAACACGAACTTCATCGGCCACGCGGGCAGCACCTGGGCGATCGTGGAAGCGGGCGGCAACCCGGTCCGGGTCGGACCCGATCTGGAAACGATCGCGCACGATCCGTTCGGCGGCTCGTTGAAGGGCAGCTTCAGCGCGCATCCCCACCTCGACCCCGACACGGGCGAAATGCACGCGATCTGTTACGAAGGCCCGAACCTGAACACGATCCGCCACGTCGTCATCGACAAGGCCGGCAAGGTGCGCCGCGAAGAACCGATCGCGGTCAAACACGGCCCGATGATTCACGACTGCATGATCACCAAGAACTACGTGATCATTCTCGATCTGCCCGTGACGTTCTCGATGAAGCGCCTGATCGGCGGCTACGGCTTCCCATATGCCTGGAACCCGGAACACCAAGCGCGCGTCGGCCTCCTGCCGAAGGAAGGTAAGAGCGACGACGTCGTCTGGTGCGCGGTCGACCCGTGCTACGTCTTCCACCCGGCGAACGCATTCGAGACGCCGGATGGCAAAGTCACGCTTGATGTCTGCGCTCACGATACGATGTTCGCCGAAAGCACGAAGGGTCCGGACTCGGCCAGCGTGCCGTTCGAACGCTGGACGATCGACCCTGCCGCGCGCAGCGTCGCTCGCAAGGTCATCGACCAAGAAGCGCAAGAGTTTCCGCGCCCGAACGAAGCCCGCATCGGCAAACCCTACCGCTACGCCTACACCGTCTCGCTCTCGCATGAGAACGCCTTCGTCGGCGCGTCCACGCGCCTCTTTAAGCACGATCTCGAAGAGGCCACACGCCAAGTCCACGACTTCGGTGATGGTCGCGTTCCCGGCGAGTTCGTCTTCGTCGCTAAGGCGAACGCCCGCAACGAAGACGACGGCTGGCTCATGGGCTATGTGATCGACACGAACGCGCAAACGACCGACCTCGTCATCCTCGACGCCACCAACTTCGAAGCCGCCCCGCAAGCGGCAATCACAATCCCGCACCGCATCCCGCCCGGCTTCCACGGCAACTGGATTGCGGCTTAAGACGTAAGGCAATCGGGGGCGCTTGCCTTATCCCAAGCGCCCCCGTTAGCGTCTGCGCATATCGTCATTCAAGTAGGATCAGCAATGTCTCTACCGCCCGTTCTGCAGAACCGCCTCTCGATCCCTGTCGTCGGCGCACCGCTGTTCATCGTCTCCGGCCCAGAACTCGTCATCGCGCAGTGCAAGGCCGGCATCGTGGGTTCGTTCCCGGCGCTAAACGCACGGCCGGCCGAGATGCTCGACAAATGGTTGGAGCGCATTAAGAACGAACTCGACGACCACGAACAGAAGACTGGCAAGAAGACCGCACCCTACGCCGTGAACCAGATCGTCCATTCGTCGAACGACCGCGTCATGCAAGACATGGCCGTCTGCGTGAAGCACAAGGTCCCGATCATCATCACCAGCCTGCGCGCGCCCGCCGAAATCGTGAAGGCCGCGCACGGCTACGGCGGCGTCGTCTTCCACGATGTGATCAACATCCGTCACGCCAAGAAAGCGGCGGAGGAGGGCGTCGATGGTCTGATCCTCGTCTGCGCCGGCGCGGGCGGTCATGCCGGCACGCTCTCGCCCTTCGCGCTCGTCCCCGAAGTGCGCTCGTGGTTCAGCAAGACGATTTTGCTTTCAGGGTCGATCGCGAACGGCGCCAGCGTGCTCGCCGCGCAAGCGATGGGCGCCGATCTTGCCTATCTCGGCACCCGCTTCATCGCCACGACCGAAGCGAACGCCGACCCGCGCTACAAGCAGATGCTGGTCGAAACGATGGCGAACGACATCGTCTACTCGAACCTCTTCACCGGCGTGCACGGCAACTACCTGGCCCCGTCGATCACGGCCGCCGGCCTCGATCCCAACGCGCTCCCCGAAGCCGACAAATCGAAAATGAACTTCGGCTCCGGCGGCAACATGGAAAAGAAAGCCTGGAAAGACATCTGGGGCGCCGGCCAAGGCGTCGGCCAAATCCAGGAAATCGTGCCCACCGCCGACGTCGTCGCCAAACTCAAGCGCGAGTACGACGAGGCCAAGCACCGGGTGGCGGCATAGCGTTTAGGTGATATGGATTGGGGATCACCAATCCCCATCCCCCAAAACCCATCACCGAGTCTGAGCCTGCGCCAACGGCACGTTCCGCCGCCTGAGCATCTCGACCGCGAGCAACAGCAGCGACGAGAAGATGATGAGCAGCGTGGCCACCGCCAGGATCGTCGGCGACAGCTGCTCGCGGATGCCGGACCACATTTGCCGCGGAATGGTGCGCTGATCGGGTCCACCCAGGAACAGCACGGTGACCACCTCGTCGAACGAAGCGGCAAACGCGAAGAGCGCGCCCGAGATCATTCCCGGCGCCACCAGCGGCAACGTCACCCGGAAGAACGCTGTCATTGGATCGGCACCCAGGCTCGACGCCGCCTTGATCAAGTTCCGGTCGAACCCGGACAGCGTCGCCGTCATCGTGATCACGACAAACGGCACGCCCAACGCCGTGTGCGCCAGAATGATGCCCAGATGCGTCTGCGCCAAGCCCACACTCGAATAGAAGAAATACATCCCGGCCGCCGCAATCACGATCGGGACGACCAAGGGCGAGATCAGCATTGCCATGAAGAAATCGCGGAACGGCATGTTCGAGCGTGCGAGTCCGATCGCGGCCAGCGTGCCCAGCACCGTCGCCAGCGCCGTCGACGCCAGCGCGATGATCAAGCTGTTGCCGATCGCCTCCAGCCACTGCGGATTGTCGACGATATCCTTGTACCACCGCAGCGAGAACCCGTCCGGGTTCAAGGACAGCATCTTCGGCGTAAACGTGAAGTAGGGCTCCGCATTGAACGACAACGGCACGATCACAATGAGCGGCGCGATCAAAAACGCCAGTACCAGATAGGCAAACACCTTCCCAAGCATGTCGTCCAAGCCGGCGGCGGGTTTCTTCGGTTGGGCCATGGTACTAACCCAACCTCAACCGGTTCAAGCCAATGACGCGCGCGTAAACAATGTAGAGCACGAGCACCGTGCCCAGCAGCATCCCGCCCAGCGCCGCCGCCAAACCCCAGTTCAGCGACGTCTTCATATGGAACTCGATCATGTTCGAGATCAGCTGCCCGGTCCGCCCGCCGACCAAGGCCGGCGTGATGTAGTAACCGAGCGCTAGAATGAACACGAGCAACCCGCCCGCCGCAGCGCCGGGCAACGTCATCGGGAAATAGACCCGCCAGAACGCGGTCCAAGGCGTGGCGCCCAACGACACGGCGGCCCGAGTCAAGGAAGGCGGCACCGACAGCATCACGCTATAGGTCGGCAAAATCATGAACGGCAACAGGATGTGCGTCATCGCAATCATCGTGCCCGTCATGTTGTGCATGAGCTCGAGCCGCGCGCCGGGGCCGCCGAAGAACGCCAGCGCGTCATTGACGATCCCGTTCGTCTGCAGCAGCGCGATCCACGATGTCGTGCGCACGAGCAGCGACGTCCAGAACGGCAGCAACACCAAGATCAACAGCATGTTGCGCCGCCGGTCGTCCTGCCGCGCGATGTAATAGGCGAGCGGATAACCAAGCAGGAAACACAACGCCGTCACCGCACCGGCCACGAACAGCGTGCGCTGGAACAGCGTGATGTAAATCTGGTCCTCTTCGGGCTTCGGAACGATCGTGCCGTCGGCGATGCGCGTCTGATCGGTGGCTGATATGTAATAGCCCGATGTATGCGCCGCACTCGCATGGCGCAGCGCGCCCCAAACCTCCGGATCGCTCCACGCCAGATCGACCGCGTTGAAGGCCTGCGCATAGGGCGGCTCGAACTTGTCGGCTTCCCGCGCGGTCTTCATCAAGAGCGAACGCATGCCCGCGCGTTCGAAGTTCAACCGCGTCGCAATCTTGCCGATGGTGCCCTCATGCTGCGCGCGCGCCAGATCGCCGGCCAATGCGGCGATCGCGCTGAACGGCGGCCGCCCCTTGCCGTTCCACGCCCGCAGCGCCACCGACGCGCGCGGCAAAAGATCGACCAGCGTCGTGTCTTCGACGCTGCGGTTCAGCATATTACCGATCGGCAGAATGAACGTGATGGTCAGAAACGCGAGCAGCGGCAGCACCAGCAGGAACGTCCCCCGCCGCGCGTTCTTGCCGGAGCGCTTGAACTGCTCCGCCAAAGTCCGATTGTCGATCGCGACCGCCCCCACAGCCTCAAATCCCTCTACTTGGCCAACCAAGCGTTCCAACGCTGGTTCAGCTCTTCCTGATGGTCCGCCCACCAAAGGAAGTCGATCTGAATGGCGTTGGTCTCGTTTTGCGGCGCGTTCGGCATATGCGGCACCATCTCGACGCCTTTGACGGCATGCTTGCCGACCAACGCCATCGACGACCGCCGCGCCGGCCCATAAGCAATCCACTGCGCCTGATCGGCCAGCCGCTGCGTGTCCGTTGCGAACGCCAAGAACTGGTTCGCCGCATCGAGGTTCTTCGTCCCCTTCACGATGCCGAACACGTCGAGTTCCTGCAGCTGCCCGTCCCAGATGATCTTGAACGGCTTTCCTTCCATGATCTGTGCGTCGAAAATGCGCCCATTATAGGCCGTTGTCATCGTGACCTGCCCGTCGGCGAGCAACTGCGGCGGCTGCGAACCCGGCTCCCACCAGATGACGTCGTTCTTGATCGTGTCGAGCTTCTTGAACGCGCGATCGACACCTTCTTTGGTCGAGAGCGTCGCGTAAACCTGATCGCCCGGCACGCCGTCCGCACGCAGCGCCAATTCCAGATTGATTTTCGGGCTCGTCTTGCGCAGACCGCGCTTGCCGGGGAAATTCTTCACGTCGAAGAAGTCGGCAAGCTTCGAGGGTTTCGCGCCCGGAAATTTGGATTCGTCGTACGCAACGATGTGGCTGAACACGATCGACGTCACCGCGCACGGCGTGATCCCGTTCGGAATGAAGTCCTGCACCGCGGGCGTTCCATCCGGCGCCGGCGGCAAATTCCCCGCATCGATCTTCTCGAGCAGACCCTCGTCGCACGCGCGCTGCGCATCGGCGAGCTCCATGTCGACGACGTCCCACGTCACGTTGTTCGCCTCGACCTGCGCTTTGATCTCGGCGATGCCGCCGTTGTAGTCGACGGAGTTGATCTTCGCGCCTGTCTTCGCTTCGAACGGCTTGTGATAAGCCTCGATCTGGCTCTTCGTATAAGCGCCGCCCCAGGACACAACGACCAGCGAGCGTCCCTTCAACGAGTCGCCGCCACCCGGCGCAGGTGTCGCTCCAGGCAACGGCATGTCGGAAAGCTCTTGGTCGAGTTGGCTGACGTCTTTCTCCGCCCCGCGCCCGAGCATGAACAACAACACGCCCGCCAAGATCACAACGGCAGCGGCGGCGGCGATAATGATTCCGGTGGTGCGGCCCATGAACAATCCTCGATTGGCTTAAATCAGTTCGACATCACTCACTCACTGTTTGTCATGGTCCGCGAAGGCGGACCACCCACGACTTCACTTCTTCCACCACCAGAGAGTCGTGGGTGGTGCGCCTACGCGCACCATGACAACTGGGGAGGTTACGATACAAAAGCGCGCGCCGCGTTGGGCTCCCAGGAGAGCGTGACCGCGACGCCTTTGGCCGGAAACCGCGCGCCGCGCGCCGGCGCTTTGACGAAAATCTCGTTCATGCCCGGCGCCGACAACTTCACGCGCAGATGATCGCCGTGGAAGATGAAGTCCTCGATCAACGCCGCCACGTGATTGCCGCCCGGTGTCGTCTCCGACGACACGTTCAGGTGCTCCGGCCGGACGCAAACGACGCCCGCTTGGCCGATGGCGTTGCAGTTGCCGTTCGTCGCTTTCACGCGCTGCCCGCCGATCAACTCCATGATGCAGCCGCCCTTGCCGTCGATCGAAATCACCTTGCCGGGCAGCGCATTGTTCTCGCCGATGAAGCCCGCGACGAAAGCGTTCGCCGGCTCGTCATAGACCTTCGTCGGCGTGTCGAGTTGCTGGATCACGCCGTCATGGAAGATCGCGATCCGATCCGACAGCGTCAGCGCCTCGCTTTGGTCGTGCGTCACGTAAACGATGGTCACGCCCAAATCGCGATGCAACCGCTTCAGCTCGTACTGCATCTGCTCGCGCAAATGCTTGTCGAGCGCACCAAGCGGCTCGTCCATCAGCACAAGCTCCGGATCGAACACCAACGCCCGCGCCACCGCGACGCGCTGCTGTTGGCCGCCCGACAGCTGATGCGGCTTGCGCTTGTCGAAGCCGTTGAGCTCCACCATAGCAAGCGCCTTCGCAACCCGGTCGCGAATCTCGCCGCGCCCGGTCTTGCGAACCTCGAGCGGGAACGCCAGGTTCTCCGCCACCGTCATATGCGGAAACAGCGCATAGTTCTGAAACACGAAGCCCAGCCCGCGCTTGTGCGGCGGCATCGTCGTCAACGACTGCCCGTTCAGCTGAATGTCGCCGTCGGTCGGCGTCTCGAACCCGGCCAGCATCATCAACGTCGTCGTCTTGCCCGAACCCGAAGGCCCCAGCAGCGTCAGGAATTCGCCCTTCGCGATTTCGAGATGCAAATCCTTCACGACGAGCTGCTGCCCGTCATACGTCTTCTTCACGCCGGCAAAACGCACGAAAGGCACCGGCTGCGCGGGCTCGGCGGCAACCACCGGCTCATCCTCGACCGGCGTTACTTCGGCGTCTTGCACTTTCTCGTCCGCAACGCCGCGCGCGATCGGCACGATTTCCGCGCCGCGGTCCGGTTCGGGAATCTCGACGACCGGAATCTCGGCCTCAGCCTCGGGCTGCTTGGCCTCTGGCTCGGCGGGCTTCTCGGGTTCGACCAGCGCTGGCGTTTCGGCCCTACGCGCGCGAGAGAAATTGAACGCGCCACCGAGGAGCGATGTCTTCCGCGGCGCAAGCGCAACGCCGACGCGCGGCGGCTCCGCGCCTTCTTCGCCGTCATCATCGTTGGAGGCCGGTGCTACTTGCGGGGCAGCGGTGGTGGCGTTGTCTTCGACGGCCTCAGGCGCAGCTTCGCCCGACTCAGCCGTCTCCTGTCCCGCGCCGGATTGATCCTCCGCCGGAATCCCTAGAAGCCGTGACCGAAGCGAGAAGCCCTTTGTCGAGGCCTTCCCAGGCGCATCTGTTGTATCAGCTGCCATTGATAACGCGGACGAGTCCGTTTCCCCACGCCCTTGCAGGCGGGAGCCAATCCTAGGCAACACCGCGGTTAATTGAAAGACACATCGTCGGCCTACCGCGGGCCCCCCAATAGCCCCTTCAACTCATCGAGCGGGTTCGGTTTTTCGGGCTTCTTGTTTGGGTCGGCAGGCGGTGCACCTTCCTGTTGTGGCTTTTTCTTGCCCACAAGCTCGGGCACGAAGTCGCTCAGACCTGTGCTTTCCTTAAGACTGTCGAGCGGATTTTTGCCCTTTAGGATCGAATCGACAGTCGAGTTCAGGACGCCCGTCAGGTCCGGCTCATAGGACGGATTGCTCCACGGCCCCCTGATCCGGAACGGAATCCCAAATCCGGCGATATCGCCCTTAGCCCCCTGGCCCTCGCCCGAGCGAACCGCCTTCGGCTCCACCCGGTAGTCGATCGTCTGGTTGCCGATGTCGACGATCCCGGCACCGTTCAACCGCACGAACGGGTTCAACAGCTTGAGATCCTTGTTCGCGGCGACACCACCGCGTATCACAAACGTGCCCGACAACTCGGCGAAGTCTGTCTTCGCTGCCCCGCCGACCGCCGAACCGGTCAGCGCCGATTGGATCGTGCGCGCGATCTCGGCGAGGTTGATGCCCTTGATCGCCCCGTCCTCAAGCTTGATCTGCGCGGTTCCGCCAAGCGATTTCATCCACGCGCGCTGCGAGCGCCCTGCGCCGGCCACCTTGAACGCGATGTTGCCGGTCCCGCTCAGCCGGTTGAAACGCGCTGCGTCCGTCAGAAACGGCTCCGCCTGCACACCGACGAACCTGAGATCGAGCCCGAACTGTGGCGTCCCGCCAGCGCCCGAGAGCGAGATCACGCCCGTCCCGTTGCCGCCGTAAAGCGCGAGCTGCTTCAAGTTCGCCCGCATCCGGCCGCCCGCAAGGCCGATGCCAAGCTCACTGCGCCCGATGCTCAACCCGCCCACGCTGAGCGCGTTGACCGCAAAGTCGAGATCCGCGTCGATCGTCTTCAAGGCGGAGAAGTCGATCGCACTGTCGCTCCACGGACGAGCGCCACCCGCGGCAGCTTCATTCTTCGCCGGCGTCCCGCTGCCCATGTACGGATTGAGATTCAACCGGTCGAGCGTAAAGTCGCCCTTCGCGTACGGCGTCGCCCGCGCCGTTTGCAGCGTAAGACTCCCCGACCCATTCATCCCATCAAGCGAAAGCTTTGCCTTGCGAAACGCGATCTGCGTCGGTGTCGAGGACAGCATCCCCGTCAACTTCATCGGTCCGAACCCGCGCACCTTCGGCAGCTCGACCCCAGCCCACGCCGCAAGCCGCCGCGCCGAGTCGGTCGTGAAATCGACCTTGCCCTCGATCGCGCTCGTCGCCGCATCGATCCCGCCATCGAACGTCGCGTTCAAAACGTCGGACGTGATCGTGGCCTTCAGATCGCTCTTACCGCCGGTCGACAGTGCCCGCGGCTTGGCAACCTCGGCCTCCATCTTCAACGGTTCTTTGTTCCACGTGAGCCCGCCCGCGAACGTCATCGGTTCGTCGAGGCTCGGCAACTTCACCGAAACGTCGATCGCCTCGACCCGTTGCGCAGTGCCCGAACGCGCGTCGCTATAAGTCAGCACGCCACCCTTCAGCACGACATCGCGAAAGCTCAGATCGCCAGCCGCCGCCGGTTGCGCCGGTGCATCCGCCGAGGGCGCCGCACCCTCGGCAGGCGCCACCGGCGCGAACAACCAGTTGCCGCGGCCCTGTCTGTCGATCTCCAAATGAATGACCGGGTTGACGAGCTTGAGCTCCGTGACCTTCAACGACCCCGACAGCAACGGCCATAGCTCCGCGCCGACGATCATCGAATCCATCGTCGCCATTTCCGGCTCGCTGCCGCCGGGCGCATTCGCGAAGCTCACCTTCGAGACCTCGACGCCCAGCGCCGGAAAGAACGACAGCTTCAAGTCGCCGTCGATCTTCAGCGTGCGCCCGGTCGCCAGCCGCGTCTGCTCGATGATCTGTTCCTTATAGACGCTGGTCGGCAGCAGGAACGGCAACGAGATCAGGCCGACAACGAGGACGGCGAGCCCCAAAAGAACCCAACGAAGAATGCGCCACATGGGGGGACTCCTTTTCCGTCCGGACCCTGTTAACTTAAGACGGCGAAGCGGCGGAATCACGGCATCGCCTGCGACCAAATCACCCTTGTTAATAACTCACCAGAACACTGTTCATCGTTTGTACAAGCGTGATGTTGCCCGACGCTCGTGGATGGCGCGCTACCCTGGGCTGGCGAGTTGTGCAACTATTCCACCATGACAACGAACGCCGAACGCGACCTCCTTGCGCGCATTGTCACCGAGCCTGGAAAGCTCGGCGGCAAACCGCTAATCCGCGGTCGGCGCATCACGCCGTCGATGGTGCTGAACATGTTCGCCACCGGCGCTACACGACAGGAAATCATCGCGGCTTACCCGGTTTTGGAAAATGCCGACATCGACGCGTGCTTGCTGTATGCCGCGCGGCTTAGCGAGAAGGCCGGCCTCGACGGTGCCACCGTCGCGGCGGAGTAAGTGAAGCTACTCGCCGATACAAACGTCGTTGCATTGGCCGTCTCGACGCTGAGGTCCGCAGGCCACGATGTGCAGCATGTTGCGGAGCGCAGTGTCGATCCGGGCGACATCGCAATTCTGGCGGAGGCGCACGCGGAGAGACGCATTCTCGTCTCAAAGGACACCGACATCGGGACGCTCGTGTTCCGCGACGGGTATCCTCATGCGGGCGTGCTCCTGATCGACGACCTCGGCTCAGCGAGCGCCGAAACAACGCTCTTGGTGGCGCTGCTATCGCGTTGGTCGTCGGAACTGACAAGTGGCTCCTTCATCCGCGCCGGACAATGGGGCAGTAGGGTGGTATTGGCCACGTGATGAAGTGGATGACGCACGCCACGCCATGCTAAGTCAAAATCCGAAACCCACGAGGCCTCACATGTTCGCGAACAAAATCTGGTGGATCACCGGCGCCTCCTCCGGCATCGGCGCGGCGCTGGCGGAAAGCCTCGCCCAAGCGGGCGCAAAGCTCATCTTGTCCGGCCGCAACGTCGCCGCGCTCAAAGATGTCGCCGGCCGTTGCAAGACGCCCTCGCTCATCCTGCCGTTCGAAGCGACCGACTTCGCGAACATCCCGGCGCACGTCGAAGCCGCGTGGAGCTGGGCGCAGGGGCAGGGCGGCGGCATCGACGGTCTCGTCAACAACGCCGGCATCTCGCAACGCTCGCTCGCCGTCGACACCGTGTTCGACGTCTATCGCAAGATCGTCGACGTCGACCTCATGGCCCCGATCGCGCTGACGCAGGCACTCCTGCCGCGCATGGTCAAAGCGGGCGGCGCCAGTATCATTGCCATCTCAAGCGTTGCCGGCATCGCGGGTCCACCGCTGCGCAGCGCCTATGCCGCCGCGAAGCACGGCCTGATCGGCTATCACGACAGCGTTCGCGCCGAGACCGATCACCTCGGCATCAAAGTCTTGGTCGTCGCCCCCGGCTCCGTCCGCACGGACGTCTCGAAGAACGCGCTCGACGCCGACGCAAAGTCGCGCGGTGTCTCCGACGCCGCGATCGACAACGGCATGGATCCGATGGTCGCGGCCAGCCGCATCCTCGACGCCCTCAAAGCCGGCGAACGCGAACTCATCCTCGCCCAAGGCATGGAAGCCGAGATCGCCAGGTTGCGCCGCGCCGACCCCAACGCGCTCTTCGACCTGATGGCCAAGATGGTGGCCGCGGGCTACGCGAAGCAGATGGGTGCGGAGAAGAAGTAACCCGCTGGGAGCGCCGGCTTCTAGCCGGCTCCTTTTGGAGCAACCGCGCGACATGAGTTTCAAGTTCCATCTCATGAGCAACCTCGCATCGTGGGCAGCGCTCGTTGCGGCTGGAACATTATTCGTCGCCGGATGGCCAGAGCACCACGCAGAAACTGAGCGTGCGACCGCCGCGACCGGCGTGCCACCCACCGACCCGTTCCCGTCCGATCCCGTGCTGCGAGCGCGCCTTGAGGAACCTGACTTGCGCAAAGCAGCGGCCAACGGTGACGAAGTGGCTATTGCGCGCCTTGCCATATTGGATTCAACGCTCACAGCACTCCGCGCGCAAGCTAGCGCGGGCGATGCCGAGGCGGCGTTGCAACTCTCGGGCATCTTGTCGTGGGGAGATAGGAGTGGCTCACTCGACGTTCTGCGCCTCCCGGCTGTGCGTGACGACGAACGCGTACAACAACAACTCAAGAACGGTTTGGCGATCGAAATCGCAGCCGGAATTCGGGTATGTAAGCCCGTCGATCAGGCGCTGCTGAGAGAGCTCTTGAGCCTACTACAGTCCCTTGCAGCAAAGGGCGATCAGCATGCCGAGAGGGTGGCTATGAGCATCAACAATGTAGCGGATCCCATCTCGCCGATCGCCGTGATGAAGGCGCTAGGGCTAGACAGGAGTGGTCTGCTCGACGGTTGCAGATGACGCAGCCTGCCGCGTTCGTTCGAGTCTCAAAGGCTGGGTCCCGCCGCCCTGCTGCGTCCGCAAAAACACCACCAACGCCCGCGCGTCGTCGATCGCGAGATTGCGGATGCGCAGCCCATCAGACTGTCCACCCGCGCTATCGACCGCAACGGTCGCGAGTTTGAGGCGCCGCTGCAGCGGGCCAACGCTAAGCGACACCGATTGAATGTTGCCAAGCGGTAGCAGCCAGTGATCCTGGCTGAACCACCCATCGCGGACTTGCAGAACGTCAGCCTCCACGCGCCAGCCATGTGGCCGCGCCGAGATCACCTGCGCAGTCCCCCAAAGCACGGCGAGCACGAGCCCCAACCACGCCGGCGGCCACACAAGACCCGCAAGCAACGACAACACCGCGAGCGGCAGAGCCTTGGTGAGGGCGTCATACCAGCGATCGATCGGCGCAACCGGTGTGAAGCGATCCGGCGCGATCCGCTTGAAGTCCCCGGCGATCGTCAGTACACGCTCTGCTTCGTTGGCGTTCGCGAGCGGCGCCAGTTCCTCCATGCCGCCAAACGCGCCCATGGACTGCACCTCCACGCGGCACAGGCCCCAACGACGCTTGATCCAATGGTCGACGGTGCGCGCGGCCTGAATGCGGCGCAGCGGGATCGCGACCTCGCTCCGCGTGATCAACCCACGCACCAGCCGCAACGTTCGGCGCTCATGCGACAGGGTGAAGCCATAGTTACGCACCAGCATCTCGGTCACGCCGGCAAGCGTGCTCACCACCAGAAACAACACGAGCGCGAACAGGATTGTCGCTGGGTTGACCATGCCCCAAAGCTCCCGCTCATGCAGGCCTATCCATTCTCCGACTTCCTCCCACGACGGCAGCCATTGTCCGAAGTACTGCGCCGCGCCGACGATGACCGCGAGCCAGATCAGCGAGAAATTGAACAACCCTGCTTGCAGGATCCGCGTAAGCGTCATCCTGAAGACCGGCGGCTCGGCGACTGGCTCCTGCGCAGCCGGCGCGATCGCCACGCCGCGCCGCGCCCTGATCTCGTCACGCAACGCCGTCGCATCGGCGAGCGCGATCGAATCGAGCAGCCCCTCGTCGCTCCCCGATCCGCCGGTTTGCAGCTTGACTTTGGCCAAGCCCAGAACGCGCGCGAGCGGGCCGCGCTCGATCTCGACATCTTGCACGCGCTCCCACGGAATGCTCCGCCGGTTGCGCGAGAAGACGCCGCTCTCGATATACATCTCGTTCGGCAGCAGCGTGTAGGTGAACCGCCACCAAGCCAAAACTTGGAACGCGAGAACGACCAGCATCATGGCGCCGACCGCCGGCAACAGCATGCCCAATCCCTTGTCCCACGACAGCGCGACCATGCCGGCCGTCGGTAACAGCAGCTCCGGCAATTGCCGAACGAGCGACACGATGGGAATGATCGGATGCAGCCGCCGCGGCAGAGGCACGTCGCTCATTCCGGCTCCGCCCGAATGCGTTGGCGTATCTCGTCGCGCAGCGCCTCGGCCGTCTCGCGCGCGAGTCCAGGAAGCTTGATGCTGCTGTTGAGCGTGCCGGCCGTGTTCAGCACCAACTCCCACACCCCGCACATCCGCTCGATCGGCCCCTGCGCGATGTCAATGTGCTGAACCCGGTGAAACGCAACCGACGTCTCGGTGTGCACGAGAACGCCATGCGCGACATGCAACTCATCCTCGGTCTTGGCGTAGCCCCAGCGCTTGAACTGCCGCGCCGGCGTGACGCTGACATAGTAGAGCAGCGCCACCGCGACCGGCACGGCAATCAACCCCGCCGGCACAGGGGTTTCCAGCACGAGCCAAAGATCGAGCCCAATCGCAACGGCGAGAACAACGACGGCCGTGATAGCCGCGCCCATCCGCATCGCCTTCAATTGGCCCGGCTCAAGCGGTGTCCAGGTGATGGTCGGAGTGTTCATGGATAATCCCTAAAGCAAATCCTTCACGGACGGAATCGGTGGCGAGTCAGCACGTCACCACCAAGAACACCAAGAAGCACAAAGTTTCACCAAGTGGTCTCTTTTGCGCGCGTCAGCGCGCAATCGAGTCCGAGCGGCGCTGCGCGCCAAAAGGCGAAACAGTCTTTGTGTAACTTGGTGCTTCTCGGTGTGTTCGTGGTGAAAAGGCTGACTCGACGCCCCCCCGCCTAAGGCAAACCCTCCCGTCCGTCGGCCCCTGGCAGGGCAGGGGTGAAGTGCTATAAGCCCGCTCAGGCACAACCGGACCGCCCATGTCACCAACTCCGAACGCACTTGAATCCCTCTGGCTGCCCTTCACGGCGAACCGGCAGTTCAAGAACGAGCCGCGGATGCTCGCCCGCGCGAAGGGCATGTTCTACTACGACCCGCAGGGGCGCGAGCTGCTCGATGGGCTCGCGGGGCTCTGGTGCTCACTCGCCGGTCACGGCCGCAAGGAGATCACCGCCGCGGTCGCAACCCAGATCGAAGAACTCGACTTCGCCCCCACGTTCCAGTTCGCGCACCCGAAAGTCGTCGAGCTTGCGGGCCGCCTGACCGCGCTCGCGCCGTCGGGCCTCGATCATGTTTTCTTCTGCAACTCGGGCTCGGAAGCGGCCGACACCGCGCTAAAGATCGCGCTCGCCTACTGGCGCGCCAAGGGCGAGGCGCATCGCACCCGACTCGTCGGCCGCGTGCGCGGTTATCACGGCACGAACTTCGGTGGCATGTCCGTTGGCGGCATCGCCAACAACCGCAAAGCGTTCGGCACGCTGTTGGGCAATGTCGATCATTTGCCCACCACCTACGACCGCGCCAAGCAAGCGTTCTCGAAAGGCGATCCCGACTACGGCGCGCACTTCGCCGACAGCCTCGAAGAACTCGTCATGCTCCACGGCGACACCATCGCCGCCGTCATCGTCGAGCCGATGGCGGGCTCCACCGGCGTGCTCCCCCCGCCGAAGGGCTACCTGAAGCGTCTGCGCGAGCTCTGCGACAAACACGGCATCCTGCTGATCTTCGACGAAGTGATCACGATGTTCGGCCGCATGGGCGCCGCGAGCGCCGCTGAGCGCTATCAGGTCAAGCCCGACATGATCACGTTCGCCAAGGGTGTCACGAACGGCGCGATCCCGATGGGCGGCGTCATCGCCTCAACCGCGATCTTCGACGCGTTTGCACAAAAGAACGATTGGCAGATCGAACTCTTTCACGGCTACACCTATTCCGGACATCCTGTTGCGGCGGCGGCGGCTCTCGCGACCTTAAATGTCTACCGCGACGAAAATCTGTTCGCGCGCGGGCTCCAGATCGAGAAGTGGCTTGAGGATGCGGTGCACAAACTGAAGGGCGCCCCGTTTGTGGCCGACATCAGGAATTCCGGCGCCGCAGCCGCCATCGACCTCGAACCCGCCGCCGGCGCGCCCGGCAAACGCGGCCACGACGCGATCCGCCGCGCCTTCTTCGATGAGAATATTGTGCTGCGCGTGGGCGGCGACACGATTGCTTTAGGCCCCGCTCTCATAGCAGAACAGAGCCACATCGAACGGCTGGTTGCGGGCGTTGAACGCGTCCTGCGCCGCCTCAGTTAGAACTCAAGCCCGCGAAGAGGAAATCTAATGCTCGTCGGCGTTCCCAAGGAAGTCAAAGTTCACGAATACCGCGTCGGCCTCACGCCCTCGAGCGTGCGCGAGCTCGTCACCCACGGCCACAAGGTCACGGTGCAAGCGTCCGCCGGCGCCGCGATCGGCCTCACCGACGAAATGTACAAAGCCGCCGGCGCCGAAATCGTGCCAACCGCGAACGACGTCTTCGCCAAGGCCGATATGGTCGTGAAAGTGAAAGAGCCGCAGCCGCAGGAGATCAAGATGCTCCGCGCCGGCCAAGTTCTCTTCACCTATCTCCACCTCGCGCCGGATCCGGAACAAACCGAAGGCTTGCTGAAATCCGATTGCGTCGGCATCGCCTACGAAACCGTGACCGACGCGCGCGGTGGCCTGCCGCTGCTCGCGCCGATGTCCGAAGTCGCCGGCCGCATGTCGATCCAAGCCGGTGCGCATTGCTTGGAGATGGAGCAAGGCGGTCGCGGCATGTTGCTGGGCGGCGTGCCCGGTGTGCCGGCGGCGAAAGTCGTCATCATCGGCGGCGGCGTCGTCGGCGCCAATGCCGCGCGCATGGCCATGGGCCTTGAAGCGCACGTCACCATCATCGACAAAAGCCTGCCGCGCCTCGCCGAGCTCGATCAGCAATTCGGCGCCATGCTGAACACGATCTACTCGACGGTCGATGCGATCGAGGAATCCGTCCTTGCCGCCGACCTCGTCGTCGGCGCCGTTTTGCTGCCGGGCGCCGCCGCGCCGAAGCTGATCTCCGAAGCGCTGATCAAGAAAATGAAGAAGGGCTCCGTCCTGGTTGACGTTGCGATCGACCAAGGCGGCTGCGCCGAAACCTCAAAGCCCACGACGCACGCCCAACCCACCTACCGCGTCCACGACGTCGTCCACTATTGCGTCGCCAACATGCCCGGCGCCGTCGCCAGAACCTCGACCTTCGCCCTCAATAACGCCACGCTCCCCTTCACGTTAGCCCTCGCGGACAAGGGCTACGCCAAAGCCTGCAAAGACAACCCGCATCTCTTGGCCGGCCTCAACATCCACCGCGGCGCACTCACCTACCAAGCCGTCGCCGACTTCCAAAAACGCGAATACACCCCGCCCGAAAGAGCGTTGCCGCGATAGCGCTCAAAGAAAGTCGTGGGGCAGATCAAGTATCGGTGTCATGGTCCGCGAGGGCGGACCACCCACCACTTTTCCGCGTCAAACCAGCCGGCCCAGTGAAATCCACGCACCTCATTGTCGTGCGACACAGCTTCCTGTTATTCCGTCACTGAAATCCCTGCGCGCGCCCGCTATGGTGCGCGTGCTATGAAGAACAGTTCCGTGCCGTTTTCCCTCTCCAGGCGAACCATCCTGCTCGGCGCCGCCGCGCTCGCGCTGGGCCCGCTCGCGCATGCGGCCGACCCGTTGGGCGCGGTCGCGCAGGATGTGGCGAGCCTCGGCGCCCCAGATGCCGCGCTCGAGGCAAAGATCGCGGCCCTCGCCGGCGAAGCCGGTCTCGCGAAGGTCGGCTTTGCCGCCGTCGACATCACGAAGGGCCGGACCGCGTTCGTGCGTGGCGGCGAGCTCGTCCCGATGGAGAGCTTGAACAAGCTCCCGATTGCCGTCGCCTATCTGCAGCTCGTTCAAGACGGCGCCGCGCGGCTCGACGCGCGCGTCAATCTGCGGGCAGCGGACATCGCCCCCGGCCGCTCGCCGATCGCAGACCGCCTGCGCCGCCGCCCGACGCTGTTCACCGCGCGCCAGCTGATCGAACACATGCTGCTGAACGGCGATAATACGGCAACTGATGCGCTGCTCAAACGCGCGGCCGGCCCCGCCGGCATTCAAGCCGCAATCAAAAAGTTCGACATCGAAGGACTGCGCATCGATCGCACCGAGACCGAGCTCGCCCGTGACACCGCCGCGCTGGCGCAGAAGGGCGCGCTCGAGCGCTACCTCGTCGACCCGCGCGACACCGCAAGCCCGCGCGCGATCGCGACGCTGATCGTGAAAATGATGAGCGGCCATCTCATCCAACCGCGGTTCGTCGCACTGGTCACCGATCTTCTGCGCCGCACGAAGATCGGCGACGATCGGTTGAAGGGCGGTATGCTGCCCGGCTGGACCTTCGCGCACCGCTCCGGCGACAGCCGTTCGATCGACGGCGCCATGTTCGCGTTCAACGACGCAGGCCTCGCCACCCACAAGAACGGCGCCAAGATCGCGCTTGCGCTTTTGATCGAGCGCGCGACGCTCTCGCCTGCCGAACTTGCCCAGTTCCACCGTGCGGTCGCACGTTCCGTGCTGCAAGCGTGGAGCTAGATTGGCCCGCATCGTCCGCACCTGGCACATGGATAGCCGCCTTTGGGATGCCTACCGCCCGCGGCCCGGCGACGTCGTTATCGCGACTTACCCGAAATGCGGTACGACCTGGACGCAACGCATCGTCAGCCTACTGATCTTTCAGTCGCCGGAACCGAAGCCGATGTCGCTCTCGCCCTGGATCGACGTGCGCTTTTTGGGTGTGCCGGAAGAAACGCAAAGCCGCATCGAAGCCCAAACCCACCGCCGTTATCTGAAAAGCCACCTGCCGTTCGACGCGCTGCCGCATTACGCGGAGGTCAAGTACATCCACGTCGCCCGCGACGGCCTCGACGCGATGATGTCGTGGCACAATCATCAGCTGAAGTACAAACGCATGGAGCTGCTCGATCGCGCCGGTCTTGCCGACGACACCATCGCGCGCGCCTATCCGCGCCCGGCCGAGAGCGCGCGCGATTTCTTTCGCGATTGGATGGGCCTGAACGGCGAGGGCAGGGTGAGCGACGTCTCGGCCGCGTCTTTCTTCGACACCGAGCGCACCTATTGGACCGCCCGCCGCGAACCGAACGTGCTGATGGTCCATTACAACGACCTCACCGCCGACCTCGACCAAGAAATGCGGCGCATCGCAAAGTTCCTTAACGTGGAAACGCCGCCGGCGCTCTGGCCAGAGCTGGTTCACGCCGCAACCTTCGAACAGATGCGCCGCGACGGTGGCGCCCTGATGCCCCACGCCGACGCCGCATTCGCTGGTGGCCACGAAGGCTTCATCTACAGCGGCAAAAACGAACGCTGGCGCGACGCGCTCACCGACGCCGACGTCGCCCTCTACCGCACCCGCGCCGCGCAGGAGTTGGACCCCGCACTGAACAAATGGCTCGCCGCCGGCAGAAAAGGTGGCGACCCGGCGCCTTCGCCATAAGGAGACACACCATGACGGCCTATCCGAAAAAGACTCGCGAGTTCCACAACCACCACTTCGACTCGACGATCTGGAACGACCTGAAGTTCCGCGACGGCGACATCGTTATTTCCACCTACGCGAAGGCGGGCACGACCTGGACTCAACAGATGCTGGCGCAAATGATGTTCGGGCCCGATCCAGAGCTCTCGGTCGCCGATATGTCGCCGTGGCTCGATCTGCGCGTGCCGCCGAAGGACGTCAAGCTGCCGCTGGTCGAAGCGCAGACTCATCGGCGCTTTCTGAAGACCCACCTGCCGGTCGACGCACTCGTCTACAGCCCGCGCGCGAAATACATCTACATCGGCCGCGACGGGCGCGACGTCGTGTGGAGCATGTACAATCATCACGCCAATGCGAACGCACTATGGTATCAGGCGCTGAACGACACGCCGGGCAGGGTAGGGCCCCCGATCGAGAAGCCGCCCGCCGACGTTCGCCAGTATTTTCTCGATTGGCTGGCTCGCGACGGTCATCCGTTCTGGCCGTTCTGGGAAAACGTCCGCACATGGTGGGCGATCCGCGGTTTGCCGAATCTGATGTTCGTCCACTTCGCCGATCTGAAACGCGACCTCCCGGGCCAAATGCGCGCCATGGCGAAGTTCCTCGATATCAAAGTCGATGAAGCGAACTGGCCGAAGATCCTCGAATACTGCTCGTTCGAGTGGATGAAGAAGAACGCGACCAAAAGCGTCCCCCTGGGCGGCGCATTTTGGGACGCCGGCGCCGAGGTTTTCATCAACAAAGGCGTCAACGGCCGCTGGCACGACAAGCTCACCAAAGCCGACATCGAAGCCTACGAGACGCGCGCCGTCAAAGAACTCGGCCAAGAATGCGCAACCTGGCTCGCCAAAGCCTGAGCGGCCAGGGCCGCGCATTGCGGCGATCGAGGCGGCGCTGAGTCCGCATTTTCGGGCAACGACGGTGTAACAATTGCGGCTGCCCGGCACGGGCTTGCAGGCGCATCGTTGCTATGATACTTAAGCAGATGCTTAACCAATCTCACGCACTCGACCGCACGTTTCGCGCACTCGCCGACCCGGCGCGCCGTGCGATGCTCGATCGCTTGGCCCGCGGCAGCGCTTCGGTGAGTGAACTGGCTGCTCCGCTCGACATGTCATTGCCTGCGGTTGTGCAGCATCTGGCGGTTCTGGAGGACTCCGGTCTGGTCCGTTCGTCCAAGCAGGGTCGCGTGCGCACCTGCATGTTGGAGCCGCGTACATTGCGAACGGCGGAGAGTTGGATCGCCGACAGGCGTGCGCTCTGGGACGGTCGTCTCGACGCCCTCGGCCGCTATCTCGACGAGACGAAGTCGCCCACCCGCAACAGGAGATCTCGCAAATGACGTTGCCCCGCACGACCCACGACACGATCGTCGTCACTCGAATCTATGACGCGAACCCAAAGCGTGTCTTCGACGCTTGGGGCGATGCGGCCGCGCTCGGCCGCTGGTACCTGCCGGGCGACGCTGCCTGGACGTCGCGCATCGAACAGCACGAGTTCCGCGTCGGTGGCCGCAAACACCTGACGTTTGGTCCAAAGGGCGGCCCGCGTTACAGCGAAGACTGCCGGTACGAAGACATCGTCGAGAACTGGCGCGTCTGCTTCTCGATGACCATCGCGCGCGACGGTGAACGCATTACGACATCGATGGTTACGGTCGAGCTCCTTCCCGAGGGGCAGCGCACGCGTGTAAGGGTCACCGACCAATGCGTGACGCTCGACGGCGCAGACACTGCAGCCGATCGCGAGCGCGGTTGGGGCGAGACGCTCGACAAGCTTCCCGCGGAGCTGGCGCGCGGCTGAAGTGGCCAAATAACGGCTGACGTCTAGCGGGAGGTCACCATATGATAAGGCCCTGGCTTCTTGAGAGGTCCCCATGTGCCGCAACATCAGAACGCTCTTCAACTTCGACCCTCCCGCCACCGATGAAGAAGTGCGCGCGGCCTCGCTCCAATTCGTGCGCAAACTCTCCGGCTTCAACGCGCCGTCGAAAGCCAACGCCGAAGCCTTCGACCGCGCCGTGGATGAGGTCTTCACAGTAGCCCGCCGCCTCGTCGACGCGCTGGTGACCGAAGCCCCCGCACGCGACCGCACCGTCGAAGCCACCAAAGCCAGAGCAAGATCCGCCCGCCGCTTCACCCGTCCGGTGCGCGCATGAAGACGTCGGCGCTCGTCATCGCGCTTCTGTTGCTGACGGCCTGTTCGCCCGCAAAACCCACCGATCCTCGCGCCGCAGCCGGCACCTGGCCGCCTAAGGACTACGCGGAATTCACGGCTCGCCCACCCATGAGCGTCGGCGCCGAACTCGACGACGACTGGACCATGGCGATCGAGGCGGAGCGCTGGTCCTACCAACTCGGCGTGGCGATCGTGGCCATCGGCGAAACACCGTCACCCGAAAGCGGCGCCACCCCCTCGAACCACATCGAGCGCACCGCCCGCGGCCTGCGCAACGCCGCGACACGCTTTGCCGCACTGTTCGCACTCACCTGCAAGCCAGCCTCGATCGCTAAACCCGAGGATTGCGCCATGTTCGAGTCGCCACCGTGGTTCCAAACCCCAGACAGCGGAACCCCATCAAAGGATGACCTCCAAGCCCGCCTCCAATGGTTCGAGGAACACGCCTACAAATTCGTCCAACCCGCTTGCACCGTCGCAATCAAGCGAATCGGCGACGAGCGCTACTGCGCGGTAGAATGAGCGCATTGCGTCCCCTCATTAGTCTCGGCGCCGCGCGCGCTAGAAGGTTGCCCTTCTCCCGGCACGGGAGAAGGTGGATCGGCGCGCAGCTCCGAGACGGATGAGGGGACACCGCTATCCCCGATACTTCCTATTCAACTTCCGCATCCCCCCGAGCCACCGCCCATAGTCGGCGGTCTTGCGCCGCATGTAGTCCAGCACCTCCGGGTGCGGCAGGATCAAAAACTCCTCCGCCTCAATCGCACGCACGCAGGCCTCGGCAACCGCATCCGGCTCCATCATCCCGTCTATGCTCGCCACACCGTCGGGATTGCCCGCTGTCATCGCCGTGCGCACCGCTTGGGGACACAATACTGACACCTTGATCCCCTGATCGCCGTGCGTGATCGAAAGCCACTCAGCCAAGCCGACCGCCGCATGCTTCGTCACCGCATAAGGCGCCGACCCGATCTGCGATAAGAGCCCCGCCGCCGACGCCGTGTTGAGCAGATAGCCGCCGCCGCGCGCGATCATCCGCGGCACCAAATGCCGCGCCGCCCACACATGCGCCATCACATTGATGTCCCAAATCCGGTCCCAAGCCTCATTCGAAGCCTCCGCCCCGCCCGGCACTCCGATTCCCGCATTCGAGCAGAAGAGCGCAATCGGCCCGTGCTCGCGCTCGACCGTCTCGATCAGATGCTGAATGTCGCCTTCCTTTGCCACATTCGTCTCGAACGCAACGCCCTTGACCTCCGCCGCGACCGCCCTCGCGCCGGCCGCGTTCAAGTCCGAACAAACAACAAGCCGCGCCCCCTCCCGATGAAACCGCTGCGCCATCGCCCGCCCGATCCCGCTCGCCGCGCCCGTGACGACAATGATCTTATCTTTGAGTTGCATGACCGTTCCCTACCTTCGCACCCCGTAGCCTAGCGCTTCTCCCGCCCGCGGGAGAAGGTGGATCGTCGCTGAAAGCGACGAGACGGATGCGCGGACGTTCGCACAGACACTCCTCGACCCCATCAGCACCCGGCCCCCTACTTCCGCAAAATCTTCTCCATAGCCTTCCCCTTCGCCAACTCGTCGATCAACTTGTCCAAATACCGGATCTCCCGCATCGTCGGTTCCGCGATCTCCTCCACGCGCACGCCGCAAACCACACCCGTAATCAACGCGCGCGAAGGGTTGAGTTTGGGGGCCGCCGCGAAGAACGTCTCAAAGTCGGTCTTCTTCGCACACTGCGCCTCAAGCGCCTTCTGGGTGTAGCCCGTCAGCCAGCGAATGACGGTGTCGACCTCGTCCTTGGTCCGCCCTTTCTTCTGCGCCTTAGCGACGTAGAGCGGATAAACGTTGGCGAAGCTCACAGTGTAGATTCGGTGTTTCGTCATGCGCTCATACTATCATTTTCCTGGCGCCTTCTCGCCGCGTCCGTCTGAGGAATTGCGAGCGAGGCCGTGGTTAGTCGCCCGCTGCAATGCGCACCCCGGCCGCAACCACTTGCGATCGGTGGCCGGGGACACCACTATTTCTCAGAACCACCACCGCGAGGCACCAAACCCGTGGCCAAAGACCCCTACGCCGTGCTCGGCGTCGCCAAAACGGCGTCCGCCGACGACATCAAGAAAGCCTACCGCAAGCTCGTCAAACAGCTGCACCCCGACTTGCACCCGGGCGACAAGAAGGCCGCCGACCGTTTCAAGGACGTCGCCGCCGCCTACGACATCGTTGGTGACGCGGACAAGCGCGCGAAGTTCGACAAAGGCGAAATCGACGAATCCGGTCAGGAGCGTCCGCAAGAGCGCTACTATCGCGACTTTGCAGATCAAGGCGGCGCACGACACTATCAATCGGCGCGCGGCTTCGACGACTTGGGGCAGTTCTCAGACCTCTTCGGCGACTTCTTTGGTGGCGGTACCGGCGGCCCGCCGCGCGGGCAGCACGTCCACTACCGGCTTGAGGTTGACTTCCTGACGGCGGCCACAGGCGGCCAGCAGCGCATCACTCTGCCGGACGGCAAGCAGCTCGGCGTAACAATCCCCGAAGGCGTGACCGACGGACAGACGCTTCGCCTGAAGGGGCTCGGCCACCCCGGGCCTGCCGGCGCGCCCGCGGGCGATGCAATGATCGAAATACACGTCCGCCCGCATCCGCAGTTCGAACGCAAAGGTGACGACATCCTCAGCGAACTCGTGATCGGCATCGACGAAGCGATCCTCGGCGGCAAAGTCGAAGCACCCACGATCTCCGGCCGCGTCATGGTCGCCATTCCGAAGGGCGCGTCGAGCGGGCAAAGCCTGCGCCTGAAAGGTAAAGGGATCAAAGGCAAGGGTGGTGTCGCGGGCGATCATCTGATCCGCCTGAGGATCGTGCTGCCGAAGGTCGTCGACGATGAGCTTTCGTCTTTCATGCAAACCTGGCGTGAGAAACACGCCTACGATCCGCGGAGCCCGCAGCCATGATCGTGAGCGAACAGGAACTCGTCATCGAAATTCGCGACCTATCGTTGCCCCGCCTGCACAAATGGATCAGGCTGGGTTGGGTCAAGCCGGAACGGCGCGAGGGCGCGGCCTTCTTCCAAGACGTGGACGTTGCGCGCGTGCGTTTGCTCAACGAACTCGAACATGCGCTCGACTTCGACGACGATGCAGTACCGCTCGTTCTCTCGCTGCTCGACCAGATCCATGGCCTGCGCCACCAACTACGTAGCCTCGCCAGTGCAGTCGACGAACAGCCCCAGGCCGTCCGCGACCGCATCCGCGCTGCGTACGCTCGCTTGGCGGAAAGCTGAGAGGTCCCGCTCGCATGGACGCCCACTTGACCAAACGCGCGACAGGCCGATAACGTTCGCTCGTTCGGCAAGTTCTCAAGGGCGGCTCGATGGTCCAGCGGTCGCCCCGTAATACGCCTGCCGGCTTCGCAAAGGGGTGGACCATGAAGTTTCCCGCAATTGCCGTCGCCATAACTCTGGGCTTGCTCACGGTAGCGAGTGCCGAACCGTCCGCGCCCGCCGCGCAACCGACCACGGTCAAAGTTCCGGCGCGCGCACAATTCTATGCGAACGGGCTTCCGGCGCCCTATCGCGGGATGACGAATCCGCTGCAGACGAACGTACCGAACGTCATCCGCGGCGCCGACCTCTACAACGCGAATTGCGCCTCGTGTCACGGCTTGATGGGATTCGGCAACGGCGCGGCGTCCGGCGGACTGCCTGTGCGGCCGGCGGATCTGGCTTGGTCGCTCTCGGCACCCGATGTGAAAGACGACTTTCTCTACTGGACGATCGCCGAGGGCGGCGCTCAGTTCCGCTCGCCCATGCCGGGCTTCAAGGGACAAATGAAGGACTTCCAGATCTGGGAAGTCGTCACCTACATGCGCGCCGCATTCGAAGGGCGCGAGGCCAGCCTGCCCGCGCCCGGCAAACAGGCGATGGCAGAAGCATCGCGCTGAGAGGCGGCAACGGTCGCCTTCATTCGAAGGAGTCGAGATAGGCCAAGAGATCGTCGATCTCCGACGGCGTCAGAACGAATTCGGGCATCTGCTTCTCGCCCTTGTGGCCGACGAGTATGCCCTCGGCAAACGCCTCAGCCAGGCCTTCGACATCGTACTTCGTGTGAATGGTGCGCAACGGCGGCGCCGGCGCATAGGGACTGGCGTCCGTCGCGCCGACCGCGTGACACCCGCTGCAGTTCTTTTCGGCGAAGGCACGGCCGCGCGCCACATCGCCCAGCGGCGGACTGCCCGTCTCTACCAGAGTCTCGCACCCCACCAAGGTGAGCGCGAAGGCAAGAACCGCGAATGCTCTCATCATGCCAACACCATCGGTGAGATCAGCGCGAACCGAAATGATCCAGGTCAAGCTCTGGATCGCCCTCCCCAGATCGAGCCTCATCAAGCGAACAACGGTGCCGCCAGAACCGCGAGCATTCCGAAGGCGGCGACGTTCCAGAACAGCGACCGGATGAGCGGTATCCCGGCGACGTAGAGCGCGGTGAAGGCAATGCGTCCGCCGAGATAGGCGATCGCGCCCCAATGCGTCATCGCGCTATGAACGCCCGCAACCTCGGCGATGAGCACGGCCGTGACGAAGAACGGAAACGTCTCCATGTAGTTGCGGAAGTTGCGATTGATCCGGCCGGGGATCGGCCAGAGCGGCGGCATCTCCTCGTCGCGCGGGCTCGCGGCCCACTTGAGACCGTACTGAAAGTTCGCTGCCTGCGCCGCCGCGATCAGCTGAACGAAACCCCAAAACGTCGCCGCAGCCAAAACGGTGATCTCAAAGCTCACTTCCGCTTTCCCTTCGCGCCGGCCCGCGGCTCTTTCTTTGCGGCCGTCATCTCGCCCAGGACGGCATCCAGGCTCTCGAACCGTGCCTCCCACATCCGGCGATACTTGTCGAGCCAAGCGCTCGCCTCGGCCAGCGGTTTGGCCTCAAGCGCAACGGGCCTGCGTTGCGCATCGCGTCCGCGCGACACAAGCCTCGCGCGCTCAAGCACCTTCAAGTGCTTGGAGATTGCCGGCTGACTCATCGCAAACGGCTCGGCGAGTTCCATGACCGACAACTCCCCCTTCGCCAAGCGCGCGAGAATCGCCCGCCGCGTTGGGTCGGCCAACGCGGCAAACGTCGTATCAAGGTGGGACGGTAGCATGCCCAAGAGAGGCGACGTCATTGCGGTCCCTCGCTCGCGCCAAGGGTGTTGAGGAGCGCCTCCAGTTCCGCGAACTGTTCCGGCAGGCCGGCGGCCGAACCTTCGAGGGCTTCGTCCAGCGCTTCCTTCGTGGGATAAAGTTCGCTCAGGGTGAGCTCAGTCTTGCCGTCTCGTTCTTCGAACGTCACCGTGGTCACGGCGCCGCCGCCGCTTTCCTCATTCGTCCAGACAAGGCGCGCGTTCGGAATGACTTCGAGGTATCTGCCGAAGAACGTCATGGGTTTATCGAATGCCGGGTGGCTGATCTCAAGCCGGTAGCGCCCGCCGGTGCGAGCGTCCATCTCGCAGGCAAGGACGGTCATGCCCATCGATTTCGGGATCCACCAGCGTGTGAAGATCTCCGGGCTCGTCCACGCCTCAAACACAACGCGCACCGGCGCATCGAAGGTTCGCGAAATAGCAAGTTTACGCTCGGACTTACGGTCCGCCGTCGTACGGTGCTTCATGGGTGTGAGATCCCTCCGTCGAGGTGGGGTGTAATTATCCAGAAGGTTATATAACCAGATAGTTATTTACGCGTCAAGCGCTCCCGTTGATCGAACTGCTGTGCAGGTTGCCTCGAAGTGGTTTCGTCGTGAGGGCGCCGAATCCGCGTCGCAAACCGTCAGCGGACAGCCGTCGGATCGTAAGGTACCACGGTCTCGCGCTCGCCCGGATCGTTCCGCGCCACAATCGCGAGCGCGGTCTCCGTCGCGCTCAGATTCACGGGCTGATGCGGCAGCCCCGCGGGGATGAACAGAAAATCGCCTGCCTCATGCACGACCGCTTTCGCCAACCCGGCGCCATAGCGCGTCTCGACGCGGCCTTTGAGAATGTAGATCGCCGTCTCATAACCGCGATGATAGTGCGGCTCGGCGGCACCACCGGCGGGGATCACGACCAGATTCATCGAAAGATTTTTCGCGCCGCTCGCACCCGAGACGCCCACAAAGTAGGGCAGGCGCTGCAACGTCATCACCGGCTCGGTCGGGCGAACCGTGACGATCTCAAGCTCGGGATGACAATCGTTGTCGCCAGAAACGTTGACCGCCACGCTCATCGCGCGCGCTCAGCTCTGCCCGTCCGGCCGCACGTGCGAGGGGATCTTATCGCACAACTGCTTCAGCCGCTCGACCTGGCGCACATAAAGCGTCTTCGATTTGCGCTCCGCAATCCCGTCGCTCGACAGGTGCGAGAGCACCCGCGCCACCGTCTCGCGCGTGGTCGACGCCTGCGCCGCGATCTGCGCCTGCGTCGGCAGCGGATAGATCAGCCACGACCCCTGGCGCACGGGATCCGGTTTGATCAGCTTCAAGAGCTCCGAGTAAACCCGCTGATAGGCCGAGAGCGTGGCCAGGTCCATGATCCGGTCGTCACTGGTGCGCACGATGCGCACGAGCTTTTCCATGATCACGAGCCCGACCTTCGGATACTGCTCGATCAAATCGCGAAACGTCTGCGGCGTCACCGCACCCAAGACGCAATCCTCAAGCGCCACCACCGTGGCCGAGCGCGGGAGCCCGTCGATCGCCGCCATCTCGCCGAAATATTCGCCGGGCCCCGCGATCGCATAGGCGACCTCGCGGCCCGAAGGCGAGAAGTTCACGATCCGGCAACGGCCTTTGACCACGAAGAACACGTCGCGCGAGTCCGAATCGCGGCTGACGATCGGCTCATTCGCATGCACGACCTTCCACGCACACTGCCCTTCAAGCTTGGCGATTGCCGCGCGATCAAGCGGTGCAAGCATCTTGTTGCCGGTAAGCGTGAACTCGGCCCGCTGCGCTTCAGCGGTCGTCCCCATGCCAGTCCTCATCGACGTCTAGCTTCGGTCTCTCGAACCATGGAGCGCACTTTTCAATGAACCCCCCATGAATGGAAAGCCTTAATTTCGGGGGCCCCCGACCGGACCCCCATTCAAACTGGCGTTTCAGGCAATAGTCGCCCCGCCGTCGATGACCATCGTCTGTCCGGTCATAAACGCCGCAGCCTTGGAGGCGAGGAACACCGCCGCGCCCGCGATCTCGTCCGACTCGCCGATCCGCTTGAGCGGCGCGCCGGCTGTGGATCGTTCCAGGATCGCCGGATTGTCCCATAGCGCCTTGGCGAAGTCGGTCTTGATCAGCCCCGGCGCGATACAATTCGCCCGCACATTATGTGCGCCATATTCGACCGCAATGTTGCGCGCCAGCTGGAAGTCCGCCGCCTTCGAGATGCAATAGGCGCCCAACACCGGCGAGCCGCGTAGGCCCCCGATCGAGGACACGATGATAATCGAGCCGTCCTTGCGCTCAACCATTTCGGGTATCACCATCGTACACAACTGATGGTTGGCCTTGACGTTGGCGCCCATGATCTTGTCGAAGGCCTCATCCGGGATCTGCGACATCGACCCGAACACTGGATTGATCGCCGCGTTGCAGACCAGCACGTCGATCCGGCCCCACTTCGCCCGGGTCTTGGCGACGAGTTGCTCCAACTGTTCGCGGGCGTTGATGTTGCAGGGCACTGCATATGCCACTTCCTTGCCCTTGCCCCACTTCTGGTTGATGTCGGCCGTCACCTTGTCGCAGACGTCAGCCTTTCGGCTCGACACCACGACCTTCGCGCCGTGCTCCGCCATACGATGCGCGATCGCCTCGCCGATCCCCTTCGTAGAACCCGTGATAACCGCAATTTTCCCGCTGAGATCGAAGAGCTCCATGACCATTCCTTGTGCAATGTCTGATTGAGCCTGAAATTTCGCCGCCGCGAAAAGACGGCGCTCTGCGACGGCCGTCAAGAAAAATGCAAAAAACGCTTTCCCCCGGGCGCAAATACGCTAGTTGGACCACGGCGACTTGCCTGCAACCCGGCCTTCGGCTTATCACGCGGCCATTGCTGAGCCATGCGAGATCACGTGGGGCCTTCAAAGAAGAGGACGAATGAAAATGCGTATAGCGATTGCTTTAGCAGCCTGCGCCGCGTTGTTGGTCAGCGCGTGCCAAACCCAAGACCCTTACACCGGCGAACAAAAGACGAGCCACGCGACCCGCGGCGCGATCTTCGGTGCGCTCGGCGGCGCCGCGATCGGTGCGTTGACGAACACCTCCAGCGGTAAGCAAGCCGCCCGCAACGCGCTTATCGGCGCGGGCATAGGCGCGCTCGCCGGCGGCGCCATCGGCGGCTATATGGACAACCAAGAAGCCGAACTCCGTCAGCGTCTGCGCGCGGCCGGCGTCTCGGTGCAGCGCCAGGGCAACAACATCGTGCTCGTCATGGCCAGCGACATCACCTTCCCGGTCGACGGCGACCAGGTGAACCCGCAATTTTACCAAACGCTCGCCGCCGTCGGTGAGGTTCTGGCGGAATACAACAAGACGACGATCGAAGTGTCCGGCCACACCGATTCGACCGGTGCGAACCAGTACAACCAAGACCTGTCGCAACGCCGCGCGAACTCGGTCGCTTACGTTCTCTCGCAAAACGGTGTGATGCCGCAGCGCATGTACGTGATCGGCCTGGGCGAAACCCGCCCGGTCGCGTCCAACGCTACCCCGGCCGGCCGCGCCAAGAACCGCCGCGTCGAAATCCAGATCGTTCCGTACACGTCGTAAACCAGGACGTATACGTCGAATTGAAGAGCGCCGCCGGGTCGATCCGGCGGCGTTTCTCGTTTTGGTTTAGGCCAACGCCGCGTCGATCGCCGTCTTCAGCTCCGCGCTCTCCGGCGCGACCTTCGAGTTGAACGCGCCTTTCAGCGAGCCGTCCTTGCCGACCAGATACTTGTGAAAATTCCAGCGCGGCGCGCCGCCTTCGCCGAGTTCCTTGGCGATCCACTGATAAAGCGGATGCGCCGCCCCGCCGGTGACGTGCACCTTCGCGGTCAGTGGAAAGTCGACGCCATAGCGCACCTCGCAGAACTCCCTGATCTCCGCCTCGCTTCCGGGCTCCTGCGCACCGAAATCGTTCGACGGCACGCCGAGCACGACAAGCCCCTTGTCCTTGTACGATTGCCAAAGCGCCTCGAGCCCCTTGTACTGCGGCGTAAATCCACACGCGCTCGCCGTGTTCACGAGCAGAACCGCTCTGCCTTTGAAGCCCGCCATCGGCAGTGGCTTGCCTTCGATAGAGGTGAAGGAAAATGCATGCGCGTTCGTCATCTGATCGCTCCGTCACTGAGGGTTAAGGCCTTGTAAAGAGTTCGGCCCCGACACTCAAACGGAGGGAGAATCAGGGGCATCTATGCCGCGTTTGGATCTAATCGTCGTGCCCGCCGTGGCACTTCTGGCCGGAATTGTAGTCGGCGCGGTCCTATATCGCGTCGGCGCCACCGATGCCGTCGGCGCGGCGCTGGTCGCGGGCTTCATCACCATCGTCGCCTCCTACTGCGACCTGATCCTCGACCGCACGGCCGAGCGCGCCCGCACCCAAGCCGCGATCGACCACGTCAACGTCAAGCAAGAGCAGATGCGCGGCGAGAGCGAGCTCACCCGCCGCGCCGTGATCGAACTAAAGCTCCACCTCGACGACCGCATGGCCACCCGCAACGACCGCGTGGTGAGCGAGGTGAAGGTGCTGGAGTCGCTTGTTCGCAAACTTGCCGAAGGCGTCGCCCAGAAATCGATCGCCTACGAACCGAGCGAAGAAGAGCGCCTGCCGCCGCGCTCGCGCCGCGCCATCGCCGCGCGCGTCGCCGACGACGCGCCCGACGACGCGATGCTCGAAATTATCCGCCGTTCGCTCGAAGAGAACCGCGTCGAACTCTACCTGCAACCGATCGTCAGCCTGCCGCAACGCAAGACGCGTTTCTACGAAGCGCTCTCGCGGCTGCGCGCCGAAGATGGCACGATCATCATGCCGTCGCAGTACATCCGCATCGCCGAACCGGCAGGCCTGATGTCGGTCGTCGACAACGTGCTTCTCTTCCGCTGTATCCAAATCCTGCGCTCCTGGAGCCAACGCAACAAAGACATCGGCGTCTTTTGCAATCTCTCGCGCGAAACGCTGCAGGACGCCGGCTTCTTCACCCAGTTCATCGAGTTCATGCAGCAGCATCGCGAGCTCGCCGGCCTGCTGATCTTCGAGATCTCGCAAGATACGCTCGTGAACTGCACGCCGACGGAAAGCGCGAACCTGACTCACCTCGCCGACCTCGGTTTCACGTTCTCGATGGACAAGGTCACGACGCTCGATCTCGACTTCGCGCTCGCCCGCACCCGTCAGGTTCGCTACTTCAAGGTGCCGGCGAAATTGCTGCTCGGCGATCCCGAGAAGGCCGGCGCCCGCGTGCACCCGGCCGACCTGAAGGAACTGCTGCAACGCTTCGGCCTGAACCTGATCGCCGAGCGCGTCGAGCAGGAACGCGACGTCGTCAACCTGCTCGACTACAACGTCGACTACGGTCAAGGCTTCCTCTTCGGCGAACCGCAGCCAATCCGCGAAACGATCGCCGAGCAAGGCCACCCGCGCGCCGCAGCCCCGCCGCAACCCCGTATCCGCGCCGTCGGCAAGACCGCCTAGGATTGACGCTCCGCCAGCGATCTGCCACCACGCCCGTCTCATGACGAGCGTTCCCATCATCCAAGGCCTTAGCGCCATCGCCCCCAAATACCAGGCGCTCCTCTGCGACGTGTGGGGTGTGCTCCACAACGGGCGCGAGGCGTTTGCCGGTGTTGTCGACTGTCTCCACGCCTATCGCCGCCATGGCGTTGTACTATTGCTCTCGAACGCGCCGCGCCCCAACGCGCCGATCCGCGAACAGCTTACCCAGCTCGGCATTCCACCGAGCGCTTACGACACGATCGTCACCTCGGGCGACTTAACCCGTGAACTTCTCGCGGAACGCTCACGCGAGCGCGCGTTCAAGGTCCACCGCGTCGGCCCGGATCGCGATTTCCCGCTTTACGAAGGACTGAACGTCGAGCGCGTTTCGCTGGAGGAGGCGGAGGCGATCGTTTGCACCGGCCCCTTCGACGATACGAAGGAGGGGCCCGAGGACTATCGCGACTATTGGCGTCCGGCGCTTGCGCGCAAGCTGCCGTTCTTCTGTGCCAACCCCGATCTCGTCGTGCAACGCGGCGATCAAATGATTTACTGCGCCGGCGCACTCGCCCAAGACTACGAACGTCAGGGCGGCGAGGTGATCTACCTCGGCAAGCCGCACGCACCCGTCTACGACTTCGTGGAAGCGCACATGAAGGAGTTCAGCGGCCGTTCGATCCCTCGATCGAAGTGGCTCGCCATCGGCGACGGTCTCAAGACCGACATCGCCGGCGCCACGCGCGCCCGGATCGATTCGCTGTTGATCACCGGCGGCATTCACGAGCCCGAACTCTCTAACGCCGATGGTGCGCCGAACCCCGCCAAGATCGCCGCCATTCTGGCCGCGCAAAACCTAACGACAACCGCCGCCATGCGCCGCTTGCTCTGGTAGCCCGCGCCGCCCTAGATTGCCGCCCATCCAACCAATAGCGAAGAGGAAACGCCGCCATGTCGGCCACGTCCGGTTATTTCATCGAAGATCTGACGGTGGGCATGTCCGCCTCCTACGGCAAGACGATCACCGACGCCGACATCGTCATGTTTGCGGGCGTCTCCGGCGACACGAACCCCGTCCACCTTGACCAGGAATTCGCCGCCAAGACGCCGTTCAAGACCCGCATTGCCCACGGCATGCTGTCGGCCGGGTTCATCTCGACCGTCATCGGCACGAAATTGCCGGGCCCGGGCTCGATCTACATGAGCCAAACGCTCCGCTTCAAAGCCCCCGTCAAGATCGGAGACACGGTGCAGACGACCTGCACCATCAGCGAGATCATCCCGGACAAGCGACGCGCCGTACTCTCGACGATCTGCAAAGTCGGCGACACGGTCGTGATCGAAGGTGAGGCGCTGATCATGGTGCCCTCGCGCGGCAAGTAAAGATCGAGACCGCGCGGCCCGCATGCAAATCTTCCGTCACTTCGAAAGCCTGCCGGCCTCGGCGCGCGGCGCGACGGTCGCGATCGGCAATTTCGACGGCGTCCACCGCGGTCATCAAGCGCTGCTCAAACACGCCAAGACTTTGGGCGACAAGCTTGGCGTCCTCGTGTTCGAGCCGCACCCGCAAGAATTCTTCAAGCCCGACGGTGAACGCTTCCGCCTAACACCGTTCCGCGCCAAAGCGCGCCTGCTCGAACGCTTCGGCGTCGACGTTCTCTATGCGCTGCACTTCGATGCCAGCTTGGCCTCGCTCACAGCCGATGAATTCATCGCCAAAGTCCTCGTCGAAGGCATCGGTGCGCGCCACGTCGTCGTCGGCGAAGACTTCCAATTCGGCAAAGGCCGCACCGGCAATATCGAACACTTGAAAGCGAAGGGTGCGACCCTCGGCTTCGCCACCTCGACCTTCGACCTCGTTGGCGCCGGCCCGGAGGCGAAAATCTCCTCGACCCGCATTCGCGAAGCGCTGCGCGCCGGCAAACCCGACGTCGCCGCCGACCTCCTCGGCCACGCCTGGACGGTGGAGGGCAGGGTGGAGCACGGCGACCAACGTGGCCGCACGATCGGCTTCCCGACCGCCAACGTCAGCCTCGAAGGCTACCTCGAACCAGCGCTCGGCGTGTACGCCGTCCGCGTCGAGATCGGGGGCAAGTCCTACAACGGCGTCGCCAACTTCGGCCGCCGTCCGACCTTCGACAAAAAAGACGTCCTCCTCGAAGTCCACATCTTCGACTACGCCGGCGACCTCTACGGCCAACAAATCGTCGTCGCCTTCATCGCCTACCTCCGCCCCGAAATGAAGTTCGCAGGACTCGATGCCCTGAAGGCGCAGATAGCGAAGGACGGCGAAGAAGCCAAGCGCCGGCTCGCGGCTACGCGCTGATCGCCTGCCGCTCAGCCGCCACCACCGGCCCCTGCACGCAGCGGGCGGGTAGGGTGAGCGTCACCGTCGTGCCTTTGCCCGGCGCGCTTTCGACTTTGAACGCGGCACCGATCGCATCCGCGAAGCGTTTGCAGAGCGGCAGGCCGAGCCCGGTGCCTTCCGAGCGGGCCGCCATGTTCGGACCGACCTGGCCGAACGGCGTCAGTGCCACTCTCACTTCGGCCGCGCTCATGCCCACGCCGCTGTCGGCCACGCTGAGGCTGAGTCCGCCGTCGCGATCGCGGACCGCTGAAACGTCGACCCGTCCGCCTTCGCCCGTGAACTTGATGGCGTTCGTAACCAGATTGATCAGAACTTGCTGCACCAAGCGTTCGTCCGTCTTCACGCGCGGCAGATCCCGCTCCGCCTGCCACGTGAGCGCGATGCGCTTGTGGCCGGCGCGCTCGCGCACGAGGCGCAGCGCCGTGTCCGCGGCTTCCGAGACATGGAAAAGCTGCTCGTTGAGCGTCAGCGCGCCAGCCTCGACCTTCGACAGGTCCAGCACGTCGTTGATCAGCTTCAGCAGATGTCCGCCGCTCTGATTGATGTCTTTTGCGTAACCGACATAACGTTCACTCGCCGGACCGAACACCTCGCTCGCAATTGTCTCGGAGAATCCAATGATCGCGTTCAATGGCGTGCGCAGCTCGTGGCTCATGTGGGCCAGGAACTCGGACTTCGCGCGATTGGCCGCCTCCGCGTCCAGCTTCGCACGCACCAATTCTTCCTGCTTGTCGATCAGCGCCTGCCGCAGCCCGATCTCGTTCTTCACGAACGTGAAAATATGGCGTGCCGCCGACATCAGGCCGGCCGTGTACACGACCAGAAGTGCGGCGATCAGAATCCCTTGAAACTCGCCGGAGAATGCAAACGCCAACGCGATCGGCAGCACCGTGCACAGCGCATACGCCGCCATCGCGCGCGGCATGGGCGACATGGCCGCCCCGCTGCCCAGAGCGTTGCCGAGCACCAGAACGCCGAGCAGCGTCAGCTGGCTCCCCGACGCGTATTGATAGAAGGCCGCCGTACCGCCGCCCCAAATCAAACCGCGTACCACGCTGACGACGAAGACGAGGTCGATCACGTGCTTGGCTTCGACGTCGTTCAACACGCGCGCGCCAACGTTGTGAAGCAGCCATGGCGGCGTCAGCGACGCGGTGACCGCAAGCACGGCCCACAACGCAAGCAGCCAAGCCGGAACCGTTCCCCAAAACGCGGCAGCGACCGTCGTGGCGATCAGCGCACCGCTCACGCCGACCGCGAGAGCGTTTCCGGCGACCGCATGAAGCTGCAGTTCGAAAGTCGAGGGCGTCCCGTCACCCGGTTCGATCGGGCGTCCGAAGACAGGTCGGAATCGGGCGAAGTTCATCGGAGCCATCGAGAGCGAGCGCAGGAGGCAACCTAGCGCGGCCGCAATGAAAGCCAGGCTAATCCGGCAGATCGTCAGCGCGCGGAACATTGGAAAAATCGGCCAAATTGCTCCTTGACCCGCGCGTTTGGTAACCCGCCGTGAACCTTCACAAACGAAGGGTTGAAACCCGCTCGTTTTTTCTCGACAGCCAGCGCCGTTCGGCTACAACGCCGCCATGCGCCTTTCGCTCGTTCCGCACCCGGACACGCCAGCCGCCGTCGCGGCTATTACGGTCGACGTCGTTCGCCCTCGCCCGGAGCGGCTCACGCTTCACTATCGGGTGACGGGCGGCGCGGCAGTTCTGCGCTTACCGCAGGCGGCGTCGGCCGAACGCACCGACGGCCTTTGGCATCACACCTGCTTCGAAGTCTTCGTGCGCGGCAATCACCAAACCGCGTACCGCGAGTTCAACTTCGCGCCCTCGACGGCCTGGGCAGCGTACGGCTTCGACGGCTATCGTGAAGGCATGCGGAACTTGGAGACCTCGCCGCCGCAAATCCACGCAGGGCCGGAGGGCGACGATTTCCTGTTGACGGCTTCGATCGAACTCGCCCCGCCGTTGCCCGCGCGCATCGCAGTCAGCGCCGTCATCGAAGAACTGAGCGGCCGAAAATCCTATTGGGCGCTCGCCCATCCGCCGGGCCGCCCCGACTTTCACCACGCCATAGGCTTCGATCACAAACTCACGTGAGCTCAACTCTATGAACTTCGGTATCGACCGCCTCCTCGCCGACCCGTCTTTGCGTGCACCGTTGAAGGGAAAGCGCGTCGCGCTCGTCGCACACCCGGCGTCCGTCACCAAAGACCTCACCCATTCGCTCGACGCGCTCGCCGCGTGCGGCGACGTGAAACTCACCGCAGCCTTCGGCCCCCAGCACGGCCTGCGCGGCGACAAGCAAGACAACATGGTCGAAAGCCCGGACTTCAACGACCCCGTGCACGGCATCCCGGTCTTCAGCCTCTACGGCCAAGTCAGAAGGCCCACTGGCCAAAGCATGGGCACCTTCGACGTCGTGCTCGTCGATCTGCAGGACCTCGGCTGCCGCATCTACACGTTCATCACCACGCTGCTTTACATTCTCGAAGCGGCGGCAGAGCACAAGAAATCCGTCTGGGTCCTCGACCGCCCGAACCCCGCGGGCCGCCCGATCGAAGGCCTGCGCCTGCGCGCCGGTTGGGAAAGCTTCGTCGGCGCGGGCCCCATGCCGATGCGTCACGGCCTAACGCTCGGCGAGCTCGGCCTCTGGTTCATCAAAACGAAGAAGCTCGACGTCGACTACCGCGTGATCGAGATGGAAGGCTACCGCCCCGACGAAGCCCCCGGCTACGGCTGGCCCTTGGCCGAACGCACCTGGGTCAACCCAAGTCCGAACGCGCCGAACCTCTGGATGGCCCGCGCCTACGCCGGCACCGTCATGCTCGAAGGCACGACGCTCTCCGAAGGCCGCGGCACGACGCGCCCCCTCGAACTCTTCGGCGCCCCCGACATCGACGCCCGCAAAGTCATCGCCGAGATGCACACGCTCGCGCCCGAGTGGCTCAAGGGCTGCAAACTCCGCGACTGCTGGTTCGAGCCCACGTTCCACAAACACGTCGGCAAACTCTGCAACGGCGTCCAAATCCACACCGAAGACCCCGCGCACTACGACCACCAAGCGTTCAAACCCTGGCGTATCCAAGCCTTGGCGTTCAAATCCATCCGCCGCCTTTACCCCAACTACCCCCTCTGGCGCGACTTCCCCTACGAATACGAACTTGGAAAACTAGCCATCGACGTCATCAACGGCAGCCCGCTGCTGCGCGAGTGGGTGGATGACATGACAGCGACACCGGCGGACCTCGATGCACTCACGATCCCAGACGAGCAGTCGTGGGTAGCCGAGCGGCACCTCTATCTTCGGTATGGCGGCAATGCCTGAAAGTACGAGTGCGCGGCACCCGCTGCCGATCTGGTTGGCGATTTCCATCGGCTTGCTGTGGGTGAACGGGCCGGTGATATCGCTAATGGTCGGCGCCCCAACACTCGCGTTCATGTTTCAAAGTGAGTTGCTTCGGGGCGATCTCGCGCTGCCAATTTTGGGTGCATTATGCGTAGCGGGATTCGTGTTGGCTTGGACATGGTGGGCGGTGACTGTGCCGAGGTGGCGTCTGTGGGCTTACCAGCGGGTTGCTGACATCGCGAGATTAAAAGAGTGGGCGGTCGCCGTCGGGCTAACTTGGCCGGATGGTCACCTATTCGAGCGAACAGAGATCAAATCTGCTGAGCACAAAGCACGGGAACGAGAGCTGGATGGTCGGCTCAGTTGATCGGCACTTACCTTCGTGCCATTGAGTCTGCCATCAAGCCATTCCCAAACACGGAGCCCATCCCATGAAAACCCGCATCACCGAAATGTTCGGCATCGAGCACCCGATCATCCAAGGCGGCATGCACTTCGTCGGCTTTGCCGAGATGGCGGCGGCGGTGTCGAACGCGGGCGGGCTCGGCATCATCACCGGCCTCACGCAACGCACGCCGGAACTGCTCGCGAAGGAAATCGCCCGCTGCCGCGAGATGACGAAGAAGCCGTTCGGCGTGAACTTGACGTTCCTGCCGTCGGTCACGCCGCCCGACTATCCGGGCTACATCAAGGCGATCGTCGACGGCGGCATCAAGGTCGTCGAGACTGCGGGCAACAATCCGCAAAAGTGGTTGCCCGTGCTGAAGGAGAACGGCATCAAGGTCATCCACAAATGCACGTCGGTCCGCCACTCGCTCAAAGCCGAGCAGATCGGCTGCGACGCCGTCTCCGTCGACGGCTTCGAGTGCGGCGGCCACCCGGGTGAGGACGACATCCCGAACATGATCCTTCTGCCGCGCGCCGCCGACGAACTCAAGATCCCGTTCGTCGCCTCAGGCGGTATGGCCGACGGCCGCAGCCTGGTCGCGGCCCTCGCCATGGGCGCCGACGGCATGAACATGGGCACGCGCTTCATCGCCACGAAAGAAGCACCCGTGCATGAAAACGTGAAGAAGGCGATCGTGGCGGCGAGCGAACTCGACACCCGCCTCGTCATGCGCCCGCTACGCAATACGGAGCGCGTCCTGAAGAACGCCGCCGTCGAACGCCTGCTCGAGAAAGAAAAAGCCCTCGGCGCCAACATCAAGTTCGAAGACATCTTCGGCGAAGTCGCGGGCGTCTACCCGAAGATCATGAAAGACGGTGACATGGAAGCCGGCGCCTGGTCCTGCGGCATGGTCGTCGGCCTGATCAATGACATCCCCACCTGCAAAGAACTCATCGACCGCATCATGAAGCAAGCAAACGAGATCATCCACGGCCGCCTGGCCAAGTTCGCCTGAACCGGGGAACTTTCACGTCCCATTAAGCGGTGTTAGCGTGAGCCCATGTTCGACATTCTCATCGTCGGCGCGGGCAGCGCCGGTTGCGCTTTGGCGGCTCGTGCCTCGGAGGACGCCAGCCGCCGGGTGTTGCTCGTTGAGGCGGGGTCGGATTACGCCGATCCAACCACCACACCGTTCGACCTCGTCAACGGCCACAACAATTCCTATACGGCGCATGACTGGGGCCTAACCCACGACGCGACGCGCGGGCGGCAGGTGAACTTCCCCCGCGGTCGTGTGGTCGGCGGCTCGAGCGCCGTCAACACCGCGATCGCGCTGCGCGGCATTCCGGAGGATTTTGAAGAGTGGGCGGCGCAGGGCCTTCCCGAATGGAATTGGGCCGGCGTCATCGGCCCCTACAAGCGCCTGGAGCGCGATCTCGACTTCGGCGATCGCGACTATCACGGCGACGCCGGCCCGATCACGATCCGCCGCTACCGCAAATCCGAAATGGCGCTGCAACAGCAAGCGTTCGTCGACGCGGCGGAGCGCTTGGGCTTCCCCGCGTGCCCCGATGCCAACGACCCGCATGGTTGGGGCTCAAGCCCGCAACCGATGAACAAGATCGGCCGCCTGCGCGTCTCCTGCGCAATCGGTTATCTCGCGCCAGCCCGTGTCCGCCCGAACCTGACCATCCGCCCCGACACATTGGTGACGCGTCTTGCGATAGAGAATGGCCGCTGCGTCGGCGTCGAGGTGCGAGCGAAGACCGGTGAGATCGAAGTCGTCCGTGCCCGCCTCGTCGTCCTGGCTGCCGGCGCCATCATGTCCCCGGCAATTCTCATGCGCTCCGGCCTCGGCCCCCGCGGCCAGCTTCAGTCACACGGTATCGACGTCGTGGCCGACATCCCCGGCGTCGGCCAGAACCTCTCCGACCATCCGGCGATCTCGGCGACGCTGCGCCCGAAGGACCCGTCGACGATCGACTTCGACGGCCCGATCATCCAAACGATCCTGCGCTACACCGCCGAAGGTTCGCAGAAGCGCAACGATCTGCAGATCGAGATGATCGCGATCGCCGGCAAGCGCGAAGCGCCGCTATTCACGATCGCCGGCGTCATCGAGTATCAGTACGGTCGCGGCGAACTTCGCCTCGCCTCGGCCGATCCCGACGCCGCGCCGATCATCGACCACCGCTTCTGCGAGGACGAACGCGACACCGCGCGGCTCTCTGCGTGCTTCCGCCAAGTGCTGCAGTTCGCGGCCACCCCGCCGATCGCCGACCTCGCCGAAGGCGTTGCCTTCCCGCGCGGCAATCCGACCGACGATGATCTGGCCGGCCTCTGCCGCCGCTTCGCCGGCAGTGGCTATCACCCCTGCGGCACCGTCAAGATGGGCCCCGCCTCCGATCCGATGGCGGTCGTGAACCAGTTCGGCCAGTGCCACGCGCTCGACGGCCTTGTCGTCGCCGACGCCGCGATCATGCCGTTCGTGCCGCGCGCCAACACGAACCTCACCGCCATCATGATCGGCGAGAAGATCGGCGAGTGGCTGCGCACGCGGCCCGCGCACTACGGACTCTAGCGAAAGGCAACCATGCTCGACCTCATCGTCAGGAATGCACGCATCGTCGATGGCACCGGCGCCCCGGCCTTCGACGGCGATGTCGAAGTCCAGGATGGACGTATCGCAACCGTCGGCACCGCGCGCGGTAAAGCGAAGGAAGAAATCGACGCGAAAGGCCTTTGCCTATCGCCCGGCTTCATCGACGTGCACACGCACGACGACGGCGCCCTCCTGCGCCACCCCGACATGACGTTCAAGCTCGCCCAAGGCGTCACGACCTGCGTCTGCGGCAACTGCGGCTTCAGCGCCATCCCAGCCGTTGCCGGCGCCGACCCGGGCAGCGCCAGCGGCGGCATCTTGTCGGGCGCGGGCGGCGATTTCTCGAACCTCGAAGGCTATTTCGACGCCGTGCTCGCGCGACGCCCGGCCGTCAACGCGATCATGCTCGTCGGCCACAACACGGTCCGCGCGATGGTGATGGGCATGGACGCGCGCGAACCGACCGCCGCCGAACTGACGCAGATGAAAGGCAAAGTTGCTGAGGCGATGGAGCAGGGCGCCTGCGGCTTCTCGACCGGCCTGATCTATCGGCCCGGCCGCTGGGCGAAGACCGATGAAGTCATCGAACTCGCACGCGAGGTCACGCCCCACAAAGCACTCTACGCCACCCACATGCGCAACGAAGGTGACCGCCTGCTCGAAGCCGTGGACGAAACGCTCACGATCGGGCGCGCGACGGGCCTGCACGTCCACATTTCGCACCACAAATCGGCCGGCAAACGCAATTGGGGCAAAGTCCGCCAGTCGCTCGCCGCCGTCGATCGCGCCCGCGCGACGGGGCAGGGCGTCACGCTCGACGCCTATCCCTACACCGCCGGCAGCGGCCGCATGATCGAGTATTTCAATTTGAACGCGATCGACCGCGACTACGCCGAGCTCATGCGCATCGCGAACTGCCCCGCCTTCCGCGAATTCGAAGGCCGCATGCTGATCGACATTGCGCGCGAACGCGGTGAGGACATCGCCGACCTCGTCCGCATGATTCTGACCGCGCCGCAGGGCGATCGTACGATCTGCATCCACTTCATCATCGACGAAGCCGACATAGAGGAGAACTACCGCTATCGCGACATGATGGTGGGCTCCGACGGCATTCCCGACCTGAAGGGCAAGCCCCATCCGCGCCTCTTTGGCACATTCCCGCGCTTCCTGGGCGAATACGCGCGCGACCGCGGCCTGCTGCCGCTTGAAGCCGCCGTCGCCCGCATGACCTCGATCTCCGCCGACACGTTCGGCCTCGTCGATCGCGGCCGCATCGCGCCCGGACGGTTCGCCGACCTCGTCCTCTTCGACCCCGCCAACATCCGCGACACCGCCACTTACGACGACCCGAAGCAGTACCCGGCAGGCATTGTGGCCGTCGTCGTCAACGGCACCATCGCCCACCGCGACGGCCAAAACACCAACGCCGGCGCCGGCCAAATGCTCCGCTACCGCCGCGAGGCCTACAAGGCGCAGGGGTAGCTGTCACAAACCGAACGGGCCGCGCGTCATCCTTCGGCAGACATCGAGGCTAGACGCGTGACCCAACGAATGAACTACTACGCAGCCGCGCCGGAAGGCCTGAAGGCGCTCTTGAACGTCGAGGCCTACCTGAAAACGGGTGGGGTCGAACCGCCGTTGCTGCACCTCGTCAAAACCCGCGTGTCGCAGCTGAACGGCTGCGCCTTCTGCCTGCACATGCACACGACCGAAGCGCGTAAGGACGGCGAAAGCGAAGCGCGCCTCTATCTCCTGAACGCATGGCAGGAGTCGGCGCTCTTCTCGCCCCGCGAACGCGCCGCGCTCGCCTGGGCCGAAGCGCTCACGAGCGTCACCGAAGGCCACGTCCCCGACACCGTCTACGACCAAGCCCGAGCGCAGTTCTCCGAGAAGGAACTCGCCGACCTCTCGATCGCTGTTGCCATGATCAACGGCTGGAACCGCATCGCCATCGCCTTCCGCGCTCAACACCCTAACGACCGTCGCTCTTGATTCTTAGAGAGAACTGGTTTGGACTCTTCCAACGGTGGGAGTGCCATCTGTGTCCGACTGTTGGTCCGTCCAAAATGCCAAAGCCAAATTGTCCTAAGTCCTGGCCCGAGCGCGCCGGAAAGCGTCAGCGCATCGGGCAAAACGCCAAATTGGGCGCTTGGCTCGTGAACAGCGCGCCGCGTGGCAAACCACTGCCGGCCGCGTCGCGCGCCACAAAGCGCGGCAATCCGTTTGCTCCCGCTCGACCCGTGGAAGGGCACGGCTAGGTCTCCGGCAGCCGCCACAGATACTTCTCGACCTCGTCCCCAAGTGACCGCTCGATTCTCGGCGCCACCTCCTCCCAGGTGCCGCGCGCGAGCCCGCATCCGATCAGCGGGAAGTGAACCGCCAGCCGCCGCTGAAGCGCGATCGGACGAACGAGTCTGAACGCCGCCTCGATCGCATCGTAGTCCGCAAGCACGACCGAAGAATCTTTACTCCGCCAATGGTCCTGGGTGATCGCGTTCACGAAGACCAATGGGCTCAATTCTTCAACCGATACCCCGTCCGAAAAATCCACGCGACGACGCTCAGGAATACAAGGAACATTCCCAGCGTCGCGGCCAGGCTGATTTCGATCCCGACGTCGCCTTTGCTGAAGAAGCTCCAACGGAAGCCGGAGACCAAATAGACGATCGGGTTGAAATGCGCGACCGTCTGCCAAGCCGGCGGGAGCATACTGATCGAATAGAACGAACCGCCCAGGAATGTCAGCGGCGTCACCACCAGCATCGGCACGATCTGCATTTGCTCGAAATTGTTCGATATGATGCCGATGATGAACCCGAACAGGCAAAACGTCGCCGAGATCAAAATCAGGAACGCCAGCATCGCCAGCGGGTGCTCGATATGGATCGGCACGATCAGCGCTGCCGTGGCCAAAATGATAAGCCCAAGCACCACCGACTTCGTCACCGCCGCCCCCACATAGGCGAGCACCGCCTCGAACGACGACACCGGCGCCGACAGCAACTCATAGATCGTGCCCGTGAACTTCGGAAAATAGATCCCGAATGCCGCGTTGAAGATGCTCTCCGAAAACACGGTCAGCATGATCAACCCCGGCACGATGAACGCGCCGTACGTCACGCCTTCGACATCGCCCATGCGCGACCCGATCGCCGTGCCGAACACGACGAAGTAGAGCGACGTCGTAATCACCGGCGTCGCCAGACTCTGCCAAATCGTCCGGAGCCAGCGCGATAGCTCGAACCGGTAGATCGACCACACGCCATGACGGTTGAAAGACGGTGCGCTCATGTCCGGTCCCCCTTCACCAAACTCACGAAAATATCCTCAAGCGAGCTCTGCGTCGTGTGCAGATCGCGAAAGCCGATGCCGAGATCCGTCACGCGCCTGAGCAGCGAGGCGATGCCCTTGCGCTCCGCGTTGGCGTCGAACGTGTACTCAAGCTCATGCCCGCCGTCCTTCAGCGCCAGCTGCCACTCGGCAAGTTCCGCCGGCACAGCCGCCATCGGCTCCTGCAGCACCAGCGTCAGCTGTTTCTTGCCCAGCTTCTTCATCAACGTCGCCTTCTCTTCGACCAGGATGAGTTCCCCCTTGTTGATGACCCCGATCCGGTCCGCCATCTCCTCCGCTTCGTCGATATAGTGCGTGGTTAGAATGATCGTGACCCCGTCCTCGCGCAGCCGCCGCACCAGCGCCCACATATCGCGCCGAAGCTCCACGTCAACGCCGGCCGTCGGCTCGTCCAGAAAGAGGATCGTCGGCTCATGGCTCAGCGCCTTGGCAATCATCACCCGCCGCTTCATGCCGCCCGACAGCGTCTGCAGCTGATCGTTCCGCTTGTCCCACAGCGACAGGTCGCGCAGCACCTTTTCGACATAGGCCTTGTCCGGCGCCCGCCCAAAGAGCCCGCGCGAGAAGGACACGGTATTGAACACCGTCTCCCATCGGTCTGACGTCAACTCCTGCGGCACGAGACCGATCTTCATCCGCGCGTTGCGATAGTCGCTTTGGATGTCGTGTCCGTCAGCCACGACCGTGCCGCTAGACGGCGTCACGATCCCGCAAATGATGCTGATCAACGTCGTCTTGCCGGCCCCGTTCGGCCCCAAGAGCGCAAAGATCTCGCCGCGGCGAATGTCCAGAGTGATGGGTTTAAGCGCCTGAAGCCCCGACTTGTACGTCTTGGTGAGACTCTGAATAGAAACAATGGGTGTCATGGGACCGTTCGTGCCAGTCGAAAGTCATTTGCGCAACCGGGTATGAGGCGGATACGATTGCCGCAATGGCGCAAACCCGACCAATTCCAAGACAACGACCGTGAATGGCCACCCCAACACACTAGGCGAGGTCGTCGACAAACCGGATCGGCGCCGCTTTGAACTCGCGATCGGCAGCGAAATCGCCTTCGTCGACTACCGCCGCGATGGCGCGGTGCTCACGCTGACGCATGCCGAGGTTCCCGACGCTCTCTCCGGCCAAGGCCTGGGCTCAAAGCTCGCCCGCAGCACGCTCGACCTCATCCGCACCCGCCGCGAAAAGATCATCCCGCAATGTGCCTTCATCGCCGCGTTCGTGCGACGAAACCCGGCCTACCGGGATTTGTTGGCAGAGTAGTACGCGCGCATGAGCCAGCCCGATCCCGTTCGCATTGGCGCAATCATGCCGCGACGGCATGATCTGATGTCGCCGTTGTCCCCGGACGAAATTTGCAGACACCTCAAGTCAGCCGTTGCAAGCGAATGGAGCTTCTTTTCCGACAAACCCATTCGGGGGACCGTCGATGAGCGGTCATTTCGAATTCGGCAGAACATTTGGTATCGAAATTCCTTCCAAACGCATCTCTATGGCACGCTCAGTGCCGAGGGCGGCCAAACGCGCGTGAAGTGCACAGCGCGGATGCACACTTTCGTCATTGTCTTTATGACGGTGTGGTTCGGTCTACTATTCGGCATAGGAGGGCCCTGGTTCCTTGAGGGCGTCAGCGCGGCGCTCGCGGGACATCTCGCCGATGTCCCACCCCTACTGCTCGCGATACCGGCAACGATGCTGGTGTTCGGTATCGCGCTTGTCTTCTTCGGTCGATGGCTCGCCCGCAATGAAGAGGCCGAGCTATTGAGCTTTCTGGAAGACACGATCGACGCCTGATCTAAGGCAACGGTCCCGGTGTTCCGACGTCGATCCAGATCTTCCAAGCCCCGCTCGCATCGCGCCGCCACACCGTCGTGTAGCGCGTCGTGACGGCGAACGGCTTGCCGTCCTCGCCCTTGCCGGAGATCGCCGCGATCCCCCACGTTACGCCAAGATCGCCGTTGGCCACCGCTTCGACCGGCGCCCATTCCCAGAGCGAGGTATCGTCCTTGAACGCCGCGCGCGCCGCCTCCGACCCGACCTGAACCGGCCGGCGCGGCGGAAACATCTTGCCCTGCGCGTGCATGCGGTCGCCGAACGCCGCCGCCGCCCCGCGCTTTTGCGCATCGGCGGCGAATGCGAGATCGGCCTCGACGATCGCTTTCTCTTCCGCCGTCTTCGCATCAGCGCGCGCCTTCGCTGCCGCAGCAGCAATCTTCGCCCGTGCCGCCGCAAGCTCCGCATCGACGCTCGGCGTATCCGCGGCGAGTGCAGCCGAAGCCGCAAGTAGTGCGCCCGCCATCATCATCCAAATTCTCATGACCCATCCCTTTGCAAACGTCCGCAGTGTGCCGGGCCGCGAAGGCGCTAGCGATAGCGCTCAAGCAATCGTGTTGCCCGCCCGGTCCAGGCACAGAGCGTCGCACCCGAGTTGACCCGCAAACGCGCATCCTGTTAGATGAAAGTGCAACTCATTCGCAACAAGGTTGAACGCGTGCGTACCGCCTTACCAATTTTGGCGCTTTTCTGTGCCCTTGAAGCCACCGCCGACGCCCCTGCGCCCGGCTCCGAGAGTCCAGTCGAGAAAGTCCAGGTGACGGAGAAGCGAAGTCCCGACGTCGTGGTCATCGGCCAGCGGCCCAACCTGCTGCGCATCCCCGGTTCCGGCGCGACGATCGAAGCCGATCAGCTTGAGCGCTCTCGCGTGTTCACCGTCAACGAAGCCCTGCGCTCGATTCCCGGCGCCTTCCCGCGCGACGAGGAAGGCATGGGTATGCGCCCGAACATCGGCTTCCGCGGCATGAACCCCACGCGCTCCAGCAAAGTGCTATTGCTGGAGGACGGCATCCCGCTCGCCTTCGCGCCCTATGGCGACAACGCGACCTACTTCCACCCACCCGTTGAACGCTACACCCGCATCGAAGTCTTGAAGGGCGCAAGCCAAGTCCGCTTCGGACCGCACACGGTGGGCGGCGTCGTGAACTACATCACGCCTAAAGCACCGGATAAGTTCGGTGGACAGGCAACGATCGCCGCCGGCAATCGCGACTACTTTGAGATCGACGCCACCGCGGGCGGCCCGTTCCTCGGCGGGCGCGCGCTCGCGCACGCGCAAATCAAGGAAAGCGACGGCGCACGCGACAACACCCGCATCCGCATGAACGACATCGCACTCAAGGTCGAGTGGGACATCGCCGACGATCAAGCACTGACGGCCCGTGTCAGCCGCTACAGCGAAGACAGCAAAATCACCTATTCGGGCCTGACCCGCAGCGAGTTCCTCGCCAATCCATACGGCAATCCGTTCGCCAACGATCGCTTCGAGGCCGAACGCTTCGGTGGCGCGCTAAGCCATGCCTGGTTCATCGACGACGCGACGACATTGAAGACCACGCTTTACGGTTCGTACTTCACGCGCGACTGGTGGCGCCAGTCCTCGAACTCGGGTCAGCGCCCGAACGACGCCACCGATCCCGCATGCGCCGGCATGGCCAACCTCAACACGGGCTGCGGCAACGAAGGCCGCCTTCGCGACTACGTCGCCGCCGGCGTTGAAAGCCGCCTGGCGTTCGAACACACATTCTTCGGTCTGCCGGCGCGCACCGAAACCGGCCTGCGCTACCACTTCGAAGATCAGCATCGCCGTCAGTGGAATGGCGACACGCCGTTCGCACGCCAACCCGGCGCCGGTCCGAACGCTGGCGTGAAGGAGAACAACGACCGCAACATCTTCGCCACGTCCGGCTTCCTCACCACCGAGATCGACCTCGGCGGCATCCTCATTGAGCCCGGCGTCCGTTTCGAACACATCGAATTCGAGCGCAAGAATCGTTTGAGCGGCGCCGAGGGAGAGACCGACCTCGATGTAGTCATCCCGGGCTTAGGCCTGGTCTACGAACTCACCGAGAAAGCGGTAATCTACGCCGGCGTCCACAAAGGCTTCTCGCCGCCCCGCGTCGAAGACATCATCTCGAACGTTGACGGCGCGACGGTCGATCTTGCCGAGGAAGAGAGCGTCAACTGGGAGCTCGGCATCCGTGGCGACGTCGTGAAGGGCCTGTACGGCGACTTCACCTACTTCCGTATGGACTTCTCGAACCAGATCATTCCGGCCAGCGCCGCCGGCGGCAGCACCAGCATCCTGACAAGCGCCGGCGAAACGCTGCACGAAGGCTTGGAACTGCTCTTGCGCGGCTCGCTCCGCGATGCCGGCGTCTTCACGCAAGACGACGTCTACATGCGAGCGGCGGCGACCTACGTGGCGACGGCAGAGTTTGAAGGCCGCCGCTTCTCGACGGTGCCGGGTTTCAACTGCGCCGGCATCGTGCCACCCGTCGAAGGCCCGACCTGCGATCTGATCAGCGGCAACCGGCTTCCCTATGCACCGGAGTGGTTGCTCTCGGCCGCCGTCGGCTACGAGTGGAAGGACCGCGCGTCATTCGAGGTCGAGGCACAATACAGCGGCGGCATGTTCACCGACGATCGCGAAACGGTCGACGTGTCGCCCGACGGCCAGCGTGGCCGCATCAAGAGCTCGCTGATCTGGAATGCGACCCTCAACGTCGAAATTCCTGACACGCCCCTGACCGCCTACGTCAGCGTGAAAAATGTCTTCGATGAGGTCTATGTCGTCGATCAAACGCGCGGCCAGCTCCCCGGCGCGCCGCGCTTGATCCAGGCGGGAGTGTCGGTGAAGTTCTAGCCGAACACTTCCTTCAAAAAGTCGACGGTCGAAGCCCACGAACGGCGGTCGGCATTTTTGTCGTACTTCACGCCGCGCTCCGGCGCGTTCACGCCTTCGGCCGTGAAAGCATGCAGCGTGTGGCCGTAGGCATGAACCTGCCAATCGGCCTTCGCGGCCGTCATCTCCTTGGCAAGACCAAGCACGCTATCGGGCGTCGCCATCGGGTCGTCCCAACCGTGCAACACCAACACCTTCGACTTGATCGGCGCTTGCGCACCGATGCCGGGCGGCGTGAACAATCCGTGGAAGCTAACGACGCCCTTCACATCGCTCGTTCCCGAGCGCGCCACGTCCAGCGCGCACAACCCGCCGAAGCAATAGCCGATGACCGCCATACGGTTCGCATCGACCGCCGGGTGCGCCTTCGCCGCCGCGACCGCCGCCAGCAACCGCGCCCTGAGCGTCGCGCGATCCTGAAGGTAAGGCCCCATCAGCGCCGAGTTGTCGCCCATCGGATCGCCCCGCACGCCCTTGCCATAGACGTCGATTGCAAAGCCGACATAGCCAAGCCCGGCCAACCGCTCGGCCGCGTGCTTCTCGTGATCGCCGATCCCCGCCCAAGCGTGCGAGATCAGCACACAGGGCTTCTTGCCCCCGCCGTCGTGCACGACATAACCCTCGCAGGTGGTCGAACCGTCCCTGTACTCAAAGCTCTGCTTTTGCATCGAAAAACGCCTCTGTTGGGGATCGCAATTTGGCCGGTAACAAAGCCGCTCCCTCACGGCCTTGCAAGCGCCAATGGGCGCACTTTGACCGCCCCGGCGCCCTTTGCTAGAAGCGCGCGCCCCCGGCGAACGCAGGTGCTTCGCGGGGTGAGGCAAAGCCACAAACTCTGCTTGCCAAATTTCCGGCGCGCAGGGCGGGTCCCGAGGGGGATGGCAATGGAACGGAATATGACGCTCTTCATAAGCACGGCACGAATTAGCGGCGCGATCGCCTAAGCGGCGGATCGCCCCCAAGCCCGCGCCTGAGCGTGGCAGCTGCCCAAGCCTGCGACAACTCTATCGAAGAGCACACAAACCATGACGACCGACGCCGTTGCGCCCGCGCGCGAATATAAAGACACGCTGTTCCTGCCCGACACCGACTTCCCGATGAAGGCGGGCCTGCCGAAGGCCGAGCCTGAATGGCTCACCTGGTGGGACAAGATCGGCTTTTACAAACGCCTGCGCGAGGCTGCGAAGGGCCGCCCGAAGTTCATCTTCCACGACGGCCCTCCGTACGCGAACGGCAACATCCATTTGGGCACCGGCATGAACAAGATCCTCAAGGATTTTGTCGTGCGCTCCCAAGGCATGCTCGGCAAGGACGTGCCCTACATCCACGGCTGGGACTGCCACGGCCTGCCGATCGAATGGAAGGTCGAGGAAAAGTACCGCAAAGAAGGCAAGGACAAAGACCAAGTCCCGCTGATCGAGTTCCGCAAGGAATGCCGCGACTTCGCGAACCACTGGCTGAACGTGCAGCGCGGCGAGTTCAAACGTCTGGGCGCGACCGGCGAATGGGACAATCCCTACGTCACGATGGCCCCTGCCAGCGAAGCCATCATCATCCGCGAAATCCAAAAGTTCGTGATGAACGGCGCGCTCTATCGTGGCTCGAAACCGGTGATGTGGTCCGTCGTCGAAAAAACCGCACTCGCCGAAGCCGAGGTCGAGTACCACGAAAAACTCTCGCCCACGATCTTCGTGAAGTTCCCGATCAAAAGCGGCGCGAGCGGCGACCTCGCGAAAGCAAAGATCGTCATCTGGACGACCACCCCGTGGACGATCCCCGGCAACCGTGCGATCTGCTACTCGCCGAAAATCTCCTATGGCTTGTTCCGCGTGACCGCGGTGGGCGAGGGGGCGGGCGCTACCGCGGGCGACTTGCTCGTCCTCGCCGACACGCTGGCCGAGACCGCGAAGAACGCCGCCAAGATCGAAGCCTGGGACCGCATTGCCGACGCCGATCCCGCAGGCCTAGTCTGCGCGCATCCGTTCGCAGGTCAAGGCTACGACTTCCCAGTCCCCCTCTTCGCGGGCGAGCACGTCACGGACGATACCGGCACCGGCTTCGTGCATACGGCGCCGGGCCACGGCGAGGAAGACTTCGACATCTGGATGCAACACCCCGAGGCGCATCCGAAAGACGGTCCCAAAATCCCCTTCACGGTTTCAGAGGACGGCTCGTTCTACCCGCACGTTCCCATCTTCGCGGGCAAGAAGATCCTGACCGCCGAAGGGAAGGACGGCGACGCGAACGGCGCCGTCATCGGCGAACTGATCAAGGCGAACGCGCTGCTCGCCAAGGGCAAACTGCGTCACGACTACCCGCATTCCTGGCGTTCGAAGGCGCCGGTCATCTTCCGCAACACGCCGCAGTGGTTCATCGCGATGGACAAACCCATCGCAAACCTCGGCGGCAGGACGCTGCGCGAACTGGCGTTGAAGGCGATCGACGACACCCACTTCGTGCCGGAGCAAGGCCGCAACCGGCTGCGCGCCATGGTCGAGAAGCGCCCCGACTGGGTCATCTCGCGTCAGCGCGCCTGGGGCGTGCCGATCCCCATATTCATGCGCAAGGACAACAACGAAATCCTGCGCGACACCGACGTCAACGAGCGCGTCGCCGCCGCTGTAGAGAAGGGCGGCACCGACGTCTGGTTCACCACCGATGTCCAGGAGTTCCTCGGCAACAAGTACAAGGCCGACGACTACACCCGCGTCGACGACATCATCGACGTCTGGTTCGAGTCTGGCTCGACGCACGCCTTCGTCATCGAGAAGGAGCACGGCTGGCCCGCCGATCTCTACCTTGAAGGTTCGGACCAGCACCGCGGCTGGTTCCAATCCTCGCTCCTCGAAGCCTGCGGTACGCGCGGCCGCGCGCCGTACAAGACCGTGCTCACGCACGGCTTCGTGCTGGATGAGAAGGGCTATAAACAGTCGAAGTCGCTCGGCAACACCGTCGAACCGCAAAAGGTCGCCGAACAGAACGGCATCGAGATCATGCGCATCTGGGCGGCAAGCTCCGACTTCACGGAAGACCTGCGCTTAGGTCCTGAAATCTTGAAGGCGAACGTGGAGTCCTACCGCAAGCTTCGCAACACGATGCGCTACATCCTCGCCAATCTGATGGAGTGGAAGGAAAGCGAACGCGTAGCGGCCAAGGACATGCCCGAACTCGAACGCTGGGTCCTGCACCGCCTGACCGAACTCGATGCGATCGTCCGCGCCGGCTATGCCGCGTTCGACTTCAACCGCGTCTTCACGGCGGTCTTCAACTTCTGCACCACGGACCTGTCGGCGATCTATTTCGACATCCGCAAGGACACGCTCTACTGCGACGCGAACTCCTCGCTCCGCCGCAGAGCCGCGCGCACGGTCCTCGACCACCTCTTCAACCATCTGACCGCGTGGCTGGCTCCCGTGATGGTCTTCACGATGGAAGAAGTCTGGCGTACCCGAAACAAGGGCGAACATGACAGCGTCCACCTGCGCACATTCCCAGCCGTTCCGGTCGAGTGGCACGACAAAGCGCTGGCGGAGAAGTGGGCCCGCCTGCGCGACCTCCGCCGCGTGGTCACCGGCGCCCTCGAAGTCGCCCGCCGGGAAAAAACCATCGGCGCTAGCCTTGAAGCCGCACCGGCTGTCCACGTGACCGACATTAAGGACGCCGACCTCCTGAAATCGCTCGACCTGGCCGAGATCGCCATCACCTCGGCCGTTCAGGTAACCACGGCGGCGGCCCCAGCCGGGGCGTTCAAGCTGGATGACGTCCCGGGCATAGCTGTCGCTTTCGCCAAGGCGCCCGGTACCAAATGCGCCCGCTGCTGGCGTATCCTGCCCGAAGTGGGCAAAAGTAGCGCCCACCCCCACATCTGTCTCAGATGCGAGGCAGCGGTCGCGGAGCACGACGCCAAGTGAAGAGCCTGTTGAGCAAACTCACTCAGCCGCAACTCGGCTACGCCGTGGCGACGCTGGCGCTCGTTATCGATCAGCTGTGTAAGATTGTACTGCTGCACGGGCTCGGCTGGATCCGCACGCTGGGCCAACCGCACAGCGATATCCAATATGAAGTGCTGCCGTTCTTCAGCATCGTCATGGTTTGGAACAGGGGCATTTCCTACGGATTGTTACAGGCCGACAGCGACTTCCACCGCTGGCTGCTTGTCTTCTTCGCCCTTGGCGTCATCGGCTTCCTCATTTGGTGGTTGCGCGGGATCAAGGACACACGGCTTGCCATCGCGATAGGCTTGATTATCGGCGGCGCCATAGGAAATGTGATCGACCGCATACTTTATGGCGCCGTTGCCGACTTTTTTTACCTGTACGCGTTCGGTTATGATTGGTACGTTTTCAATGTCGCCGACACGGCGGTAGTGTTTGGCGTAGCCATCATGGGATTGGACCTCGTCATGAACGAATGGCGGTCTCGTATGCGTGGCGCGAAGGAGGATCAGACGTGACGACAGTTCTGCGTAAGCTTGCCCCGGCGACGGGACGGGCCCTTGTTGTTGTTGCTGCCGCAAGCCTCGTCGCTTGCACAGGCTTTAAGGAGTCGATCGGCGCGGCCAAGCAAGCGCCCGACGAAACCGCCATCACGACCCGCGCGCCGCTCGTCGTGCCCGCGACATTCGACCTCAAGCCGCCGACGCCGGGCGCCCCGCGTGCGCAAGACGCCGATACGGCGGCTCAGGCGCAGCGTGTGCTTGGTGGCCCATCGATCAAGATGGCCCCCGCTTCCCAAGGCGAACAAGCGCTCCTGACAGCATCCGGCGCAACCTCTGCCGACCCAAAGGTCCGGCAAGAACTGCGCAACGAAGTGCTGAAATCGAGCAAGCGCAAGTCCTACGCCGACACCGTCCTCTTCTGGCGCGGCAAGAGGGGCGAGAAGGGCACGCCGCTCGACCCGAACGCGGAGGCGGAGCGCATGAACACCGCTGCCCCAACAGTCGCCACCGCGCCGGCACCCGTTGTGATCGAAAAGGCCCCGGAACCGGCCGCCCCGACACCGGCCGACAAGAAAGAAGAAAAGAAATCGAACGAAGACAGCTCCGGCGGTTGGTTCGACTGGTTCTAGGCCGTTGAGATCGCCTGTGGAAAACGAACGGGGGCAGTCACTGCCCCCGTTTTGCGTTAAACCGTACCCGTCCGCGTTCAGGATTCGAGCCGCATGACCGCCTTTCGCCATGACATCGCGCCGGCTCTCGCCGCGCACCCAGGGGTGAAAGCCGCCTTCGACCGGCGGTTAGGCGACGCACGGGCAGGCCTGAAGTTCTGGCGTGACGGCGCCAGCCCCGACTTCGCTGCGATCCGCCGCTCCCTCGAAGGCGCAGACCTCGACCCGTCGAAAGAAATCGTCGAACACCTGACGAAGAACACGACCGACCTCATCATCCTGGGCATCGGCGGCTCAAGCCTCGGCGCGCAGACGCTGGCGCAGCTCGCCTTCTGGGGCACGCCCGCCTACGTACCGCGCCCGGGCGGCCCGCGCATCCACATCATCGACGGCCTCGACAGTGCCGTCTTCCGCAAGCTGCTGCAGAACGTCGACCTGCGCACCACGCGCTTCTTCGTCGTCTCCAAATCGGGTTCGACGACCGAGCCGCTGATGCAAACCCTTGTCGCGCTCCAAGCGCTCGAAGAGGCCGGCGGCGGCAAGTATTTGAAACATCACTTCGCCGGCGTCACCGAAGAGCGCGCCAATCCGCTGCGCACGATCTTAAGCGACATGGGCGCGCCCATCCTCGCACATGACCCCGACCTTGGCGGCCGCTACTCCGTATTCAGCGCCGTGGGCGCCATCCCGGCCCTCCTCCTTGGCCTCGATCCGCAGGCCCTGCGCGCCGGCGCCCGCGCGACACTCGAAGACGGCGCTGCCGCCATCGACGGCGCCGCACTCAGTGTCGCCGCCAGCGACGCTGGCCTGAACCAAAGCGTCATGTGGGTCTACCGCGACCGCCTCGCGCGCCTGCCCAAATGGTGGCGCCAGCTCTGGGCCGAGAGCCTGGGCAAGAACGGCAAGGGCACGACGCCGATTGATGCGCAAGGCCCCGTCGACCAGCACAGTCAATTGCAACTCTATCTCGACGGCGCGAACGACAAGCTGTTCACGCTGATCGACGCCCCAGCAATGGTCGACGCCACCGCGAACGAGGCATGGGCGAAGAAGCACGACCTCGCTCTCTACGCGGGCCGCGGTATGTCGGAAGTGGTTGAGGCGCAAGTCCGCGCCACCGCTGAAACGCTCACCGCCGCCGGCCGCGCCGTGCGCCGCATCTCGTTCGCCGCACCGCTTGAGGAAGCGAATGTCGGCGCGCTCCTGATGCACTTCATCCTCGAAACGCTGATCGCCGCCCGCCTCTGGAACGTCGATCCGTTCGGCCAGCCGGCGGTGGAGCAGGGCAAAGCGCTGACGCGCAAGTATTTGAGCGAACAGAAGTGAAGATCCGCAAACTCGCCGAAGGCACGATCAACCGGATCGCGGCCGGTGAGGTCGTCGAGCGCCCGGCCTCGGCCGTGAAGGAACTCGTCGAAAACGCCATCGACGCCGGCGCCCGCAACGTCGAGATCACGATCGCAGGCGGCGGCATGAATCTGATCCGCGTCGCCGACGACGGTTTCGGCATGAACCCGGATGAGCTGAAACTCGGCGTCGAACGCCACGCCACCTCGAAGCTCCCCCGCGACGGCGAAGGCGCCGACGACCTGACCTCCATCGCCACCTTAGGCTTTCGCGGCGAAGCCCTACCGTCGATTGGCGCCATCGCCCGCCTGACAATCACGTCGCGCGCCAATGGATCGAGCGACACCTTCGCCATTGCCGTCGAGGGCGGCACGGTGTCCGCCATCCGCCCCGCACCCTTCGAAGGTCACGGCGCGCACGGCACGACCGTCGAAGTCCGCGACCTGTTCTACGCCACGCCGGCGCGCTTGAAATTTCTGAAGTCGGAGCGCGCCGAGTCTGCCGCCGTCATCGAAATCGTGAAACGGTTGGCGCTCGCCCGCGCCGACGTCGGCTTCCGCCTCGCCACCGAAGAACGCACGGTCGTGAAGGCCGTTGCCGAACCCGGCGATCTTTTCGATAGCCGCCTGCGCCGGCTCGCTGCGATCCTGGGCGCTGACTTCGCCGAGAACGCACTTCCCGTCGATGTCATGCGGGGCGAGGTGCGCCTGACCGGCTACGCCGGCCTGCCGACCTATGCCCGCGGCACGGCCGCCCAGCAGTTCCTCTTCGTCAACGGTCGCCCAGTGCGCGATAAGCTTCTCGTCGGCGCCGTGCGCGGCGCCTACGCCGACGTGCTCGCCCGCGACCGCCATCCGGTCGTGGCGCTCTTCCTCGATCTCCCCGCGCACGAGGTCGACGTCAACGTCCACCCAGCCAAGACCGAAGTCCGCTTCCGCGACGCCGCGCTCATCCGTGGCCTGATCGTGAGCGCACTCAAGGCGGCGATCCACGCCGGCGGCACCCGCACCTCCACGACAGTCGCGAGCAGCGCTCTCGACCGCCTCGCCCCAACGCAAACCTACGCCTTCGCCGAAGCGCGCCCGAGCCCAGGCCTCCTGCGCGAGGCCGCCGCCTTCTACGCGCCGCCCGAGCCCGCGCAGCGCACGTTCATGGACGCGCCGCCGCTGGCAAGACCGCTCGACCAACCCCAAAACCCATCCCCCAATCACCAATTCCCATTGGGCGTGGCGCGCGGCCAACTGCACAACACTTACATCGTCGCCCAAACCGGCGACGGCATGGTCATCGTCGATCAGCACGCCGCGCACGAGCGCCTGATGCTCGACCGCCTGCAGCGCGCCATTGCCGCCAAAGGTATCGAACGCCAAGCGCTCTTGATCCCCGAAGTCGTCGACCTCGACGGCCCGTCGGTCGACCGCCTCGCCTCGCGCGCCGGCGAGTTCGCCGAACTCGGCCTCGTCCTCGAACCGTTCGGCACCGACGCCGTGCTCGTGCGCGAAGTCCCCGCGCTGCTGAAGGGCGGCGACATCAAAGGTCTGGTCCGCGACCTCGCCGACGAAATCGCCGAATACGGCGGCGCCCTCTCGCTCAAAGAACGCCTCGACGAAATCTGCTCCACCATGGCCTGCCACAGCGCGGTGAGGGCAGGGCGCAGCCTAACCCTCGAAGAAATGAACGCGCTGCTCCGCGAAATGGAGCAAACGCCCCTAAGCGGCCAATGCAACCACGGCCGCCCGACCTATGTGGAGCTAAAGCTGACAGACGTCGAAAAACTCTTCGGCCGAAGGTAAGCCGCGAACCCCCGACGTTTAGGTCGACGCGTAATACATCCGCGGCCGCCGCGGAAAAAACGGCGCGACCAGTTTGCTCGGCTTGAACGGCTTCCACACACCCGGCCTCTGCGCCAAGCGATCTGCAATCACCCAAAGCGCCGGCGGGTGGAACCCGAGCCCGATATGCGTCGAGCGCACCTCGACGTTTTCGCGGCCCTCACCCTCGCGCTCCAGACACGCGCGCCATGCCACCACGCCGTCGGATTTCGTGTAGATCGCAGTCGCGGGCACCGGAATCGGCTCGGCAAGTTGGCGGATGCGCTCAGGACTTGTCGGCACCTCTTCGCCGGTCAGCCACTTCCAAATCACGCCGACATTGTTCGCGGTCGGATCGGCGAACGGGCTGCCGAGCGTAATGACCAACCGCACGCAATCGGGCACCTGCCGCGCAATCTCGCGCACCATGATCCCGCCGCGGCTCCACCCGATCAGACTGACCGGCAACCCGTGCTTCGCCTTCAGCGTCTTGATCTGCGCGATCACGGCGGGCAAGTCCTCGCCCGGCCGCCGCACGTTCCGCCCGCGATTCCATCCGTGTACGTCGTATCCGAGGAGCGACAAATAACGCCGCAACAACAGCGTCGACCGGTCGTCCGCCCCAAACCCCGGCAGCACGACCACCCCGTGCTTCCGCCCGCGCGGCGCACTCAACAAAAACGGTGCCGCCACAAACAGCGTCGGGATATCGATCAACCCCCGCGGCTCCAAAAACAACAACCGCCGCGGCGGCGGAGAAATGGGTTCATCGTTCATGGCGTGAGCTTACCACCGCGGCGCGTGCGGCGAAGCCGCAAAATTTCACTACAAAGTCACTAAGAACCACGAAGAAGAAAGAGGTCTCACACAATGAAACAATGACACAATGGAAGCCATTCTTTCGGCGCGAAGCGCCAGTCAGACTCCGACTGCGCGCTGACGCGCGCGAGTGGCCCATCATAGTTTCATTGTTTCATAGTTTCATTGTGTGAGACCTCTTTCTTCTTCGTGAACCTTTGAGCACCTTCGCGCCTTCGTGGTGAGCCTTGCGGCGCCTCAACTGGCAGCGAGCACGAGAACCACCACCCGCGTGTCCCCATAAGCCCGCTCGTCCACCACCAGGAACCCGACCGGCACAACAAACGCTTCACCCGCCGCCATCTCGGCAACCACAAGCGCGTTCGCCGCGAACCACTTCCCATCTCGCGCGCTAACCAACGCCAACTCAACCAGCCCCTTCCGATAAGGCGGATCGAGGAACACGAGATCGAACGGCCCACCCGCGTTCGGCGGCATATCACCCAACCCCGTCGCATCGCGCCGCCAGATCTTGGTCGCGCCCGTCGCCTGCGCCGCCTCGACGTTGCGGCGTACCAGCGCCCGGCTCTCCGCATGATCGTCGACGAAGAGCACATACTTCGCCCCGCGCGACAGCGCCTCCAACCCAAGCGCGCCGGTCCCTGCAAAGAGATCCAGCACCCGCGCCCCTTCTAGGGAAAACCCAACCTCGAAATCGTTGTGCGCAAGTACATTGAACAGCGCCTCGCGCACGCGATCCGACGTCGGTCGCACCCGATCGTCCTTCGGCGTGGCGAGCGAAAGCCCGCGATGTTTACCCGCAACGATCCGCATGACCCCTCAGGCCCAGCCCGCGCCCTTTTTGATGCCGAGCATCTCGCGCATCGTGCGCGAGGGAATCTCCTCGACCGCGCCTTCCTTGACCTGGCCCAAGTTGAACGGCCCAAACGACACGCGGATCAACCGGTTCACCTGCACCCCGATATGCTCCATCAACCGGCGTACCTCGCGGTTCTTGCCCTCTTTGAGCGCGATCGTCGCCCACGCATTGCCGCCCTGCTGCCGGTCGAGCTTCGCCTCGACGGGCTGATACTTGATCCCGTCGATCGTGACGCCGCGCAACAGCCCGTCCAAATCCTCCTGTGTCAGCCGCCCGAACACGCGCGCGCGATAGCGCCGGATCCACCCGTTCGCCGGCAGCTCCAACTTCCGCGCCAACGCACCGTCGTTCGTCAGCAGCAGCAACCCTTCCGAGTTGTAGTCGAGCCGCCCGATCGAAATCACCCGCGGCATATCCTTAGGCAACTGCTCGAACACCGTCGGCCGCCCCTTCTCGTCTCGATGCGTCGTCACCAGACCCTTCGGTTTGTGATAGCGCCACAGCCGCGCCCGGTCCGGCTCCTTCACGGGCTTGCCGTCGACCAGAATCTTCGCCCCCGGCGTCACCTTGAAAGCGGGCGTGGTCAGCACCTTGCCATCCACCGCCACACGCCCCTCCGCGATCATCCGCTCCGCATCCCGCCGCGAACAAACACCCGCGCGGGCTAGAACTTTGGCGATCCGGTCGCCAGCGTCCATGTCTCTGTTGTTGTCCATCTTGCGTGCTCGTGCCCTAGTCGCCGACGAGAGCCAGGGCGCTCTCAATCGGCAATACGACGGTACGCGCCCCGAGCGGTGACAGAAGAAAGTAGTGCTTCAAGTAGAACGCAACTGCGTCGTCATCAATCGCATGAGCTACGATGGCGCGTACCCCCACGAGTTGCGCGGCAGCGACACAGCGGCGCAGGCCATCGATCAGCAAGCCGACGCCGAGTCCCTTACCGTGTTGCGTTTTGTCCACCGCAAGTCTGCCGATCAAGAGCAACGGTACGTGTTCGGGCATTGCCTTTCGGAGCTTCGCGGTCGGCATGATGACACGCTCGGCCTGCGCGCTAGAAAGGGCATAGTACCCGGCGACGCGGTCAGGCTCTGCATCCGGACCTATCACATAGGTCCTGGCTGAAAGACCCTCCGAAACCAATGCCCGAAGTCGCAACCAATCGTCGAGCGCAGGGTGTTTTCCGTTCTCGAACAAAGATAAGTTGTGCTCGGGTCGCAACCGTTCGGGGGCGCGCATTGCCGCAGCGCCTACCAGATCCGCTTCTTGTCGAACCGCGCGCGCATCTCTTTCGTGATCTTAGGCGGTGCATCGAGGAGCGCTAGGAATTTTTCGTAGTCTTTGGGGCTCAAGAAAAACGCTCGCTGGTCAAGCAACGCGTCTTCAGCGCTGCGCCGCGAACTCTCTAGAACGAACTCCGATAGCTTTTGCCCGCGCAATTCGGCGGCACGATTGAGCAGAGCCTTGAGCTCAGCCGACGCTCTAACTTGAATGACTTCGTCTTTGCGAGTCTCGCGCTTGCGAACGGCTTGCGACATGATGGCTCCATCGATCGCAACAACGTATCAGAAATGTAATGACAATGTCAATACAGGAAAAAGAGGCCGACCACCGCTGGATGGACGTGGCCCTCGCTGAGGCCGAGGCTGCGGCGGCGCGCGGTGAAGTCCCCGTTGGCGCCGTGCTCGTCGGCCCGAACCCCGGCGAGATGCTCGCCTCTGCCGGCAACATGATTGTCGAGACGAAAGACCCGACCGCGCACGCCGAGATGCTTGTCATCCGCTCCGCCGCCAAGCGTCTGGGCAACGAGCGTCTGGTCGGCGCCACGCTCTACGTCACGCTTGAGCCCTGCGCGATGTGCGCCGGTGCCATCTCCTTCGCGAGGCTTAAGCGCCTCGTCTACGCGGCCTCCGACCCCAAAGGCGGCGCGGTCGCCCACGGTCCGAAATTCTTCGAGCTATCGACATGCCACCACCGCCCCGAGGTCGCACGCATGGCCGGCGACACCGAGGCCAAGGCTTCGGCCATTCTCAAGGACTTTTTCCGCGCCCGCCGTTGATCTAGCCCCTGGAGACACCGGGGCGCCCCCGCTAAGGTCCCCCCATCGTCACTAAGATTGGGAGGATCAAATGGACTTCGACTACACGCCCCGCCAAAAGGAATGGATGCGCCGCGTTGGCGACTTTATGGACAAGTACGTCTACCCGGCCGAGAAGACCTACAACGACCAAATGGCCGAGGCCCGCACGAAGGGCAACCCGTGGATCGTTGTCCCGGTTGTCGAGGAACTGAAGGCGAAGGCGAAAGCCCAAGGCCTCTGGAACCTGTTCCTGAACGAGAGTTCGCACGGCGCCGGCCTGACCAATCTCGAATACGCCCCGCTCGCCGAAATGATGGGCGGCGTCGGCTTCGCCTCGGAAGTCTTCAATTGCTCCGCCCCCGACACCGGCAACATGGAAGTGCTGGAGCGTTACGGCAACGAAGCGCAGCAGAAGAAATGGATGAAGCCGCTGCTCGAAGGCGAGATCCGCTCCGCCTTCATCATGACCGAACCGGAAGTGGCCTCCTCCGACGCCGCGAACATCCGCACCCGGATCGATCGCCAAGGTGACCACTACGTGATCAACGGCCGCAAGTGGTGGTCGTCGGGTGTCGGCGATCCGCGCTGCAAGATCATGATCGTAATGGGCAAGACCGACGCCAACGCCGACAAATACCGCCAGCAAAGCCAAGTCCTCGTGCCGATGGACGCGCCCGGCGTGAAGGTTCTGCGCATGCTACCGGTGTTCGGCTACGACGACGCGCCGCACGGCCACGCCGAAATCCTATTCGAGAACGTGAAGGTCCCGGTCGAGAACATCCTGCTCGGCGAAGGCCGCGGCTTCGAAATCGCGCAAGGCCGCCTTGGGCCGGGCCGCATCCATCACTGCATGCGCACGATCGGCGCCGCCGAACGCGCGCTGCAATCGATGTGCAAGCGCTTGATGACGCGCGAAGCGTTCGGCAAACGCATCTCCGAACACTCGGTCTGGGAGCAACGCGTCGCCGAAGCCCGCATCAACATCGACATGTGCCGCCTGCTCACGCTGAAGGCCGCCGACATGATGGACAAGGTCGGCAACAAGGTCGCGCGTACGGAAATCGCGATGATCAAAGTCGCGGCTCCGCGCATGGCGCTCAAGGTCATCGACGACGCGATTCAAGCCTGGGGCGGCGCCGGCGTCACGACAGACAGCGGCATGGCCCGCCTCTACGCCGGCCAACGCACGCTGCGCTTGGCCGACGGCCCCGACGAAGTCCACAACCGCACCATCGCCCGCCTAGAGTTCGGCAAATACTCCAACCAACTCCGCATGGAAGCCGCGGAGTAGCAAGAAGAGATCTCACACAATGAAACAATGAAACTATGGCGCGCCCAAATGGGCGCGCTTTTTTCTGGGCTCGCCATTGTTGCGCCATGTTCTTGGGATTGGTTGGCGAATGCAAGAAATCGAACATCTCGCGCGCAGCGCGCTCAAATGCGGCTTGGCAATTCACAGGGATCTTGGTGCGGCGACCTTCAAAGAAGATGCCCACCGCATCCTCAACAAGAACGCAGACCTCTCTCAGGTCAACGTGTGGCACAGCGCCGATGACGAGCCCCGCGCGCCGTAGGCGCGCCATTGTTTCATTGTTTCATTGTGTGAGACTTTCTTACTGGCTAAGCCGCGCGTTCGGCGTCGGCGGGTATCGGCGGCAGCGTCACGGTGACCGTGGTGCCTTTGCCTTCTTGGCTTTCGATCGTGAACTCGCCGCCGTGCAGTTGGGTCAGCGATTTGACCAGTGCGAGTCCTAAGCCCGAACCGCCATGCGTGCGCGCCGGATCGTTTGACGCCTGCTCGAACGGCCGCGCCAATCGCGGCAAGATGTGCGCCGGAATGCCGACCCCCGTGTCGCGCACGGTGAGCTGGAACGCCGGCCCCGCCATCGCCGCATCGACATAGATCTTGCCGCCGGCATCCGTGAACTTCACCGCGTTCGACATCAGGTTCAGCAGGATCTGCTTGAACGCGCGCAGGTCCGCCCGCAACATTTGCTCGGGCGCCGCGCGCACGACGAGCCCGACGCGTTTTTCCTGCGCCCGGCCCGACACCAGCCGCAGCGTCGCGTTGATCACTTCCGCAGCCAAAAACTCCTCGTGATGCAATTCGAATTTGCCCGCTTCGATCTTCGACATGTCGAGCAAGTCGTTGATCAGATCGAGCAGCATGCCGCCGGACTCGTTGATCAACTTTGCATACTCGCCATAGCGCTCGTTTCCGATCGGCCCAAACATCTCGCGCGACAGAATATCGGAGAACCCGATGATCGCGTTCAAGGGCGTGCGCAACTCGTGGCTCATATTCGCCAGGAACCGCGACTTCGTGTGGCTCGCCAACTCCGCCCGTTCGCGCGCCGCGCACAGCTCTTCTTCGACCAGCTTGCGTTGCGTTACGTCGCGCGTCACCGTGATCGCATTGCTTGGCGCACCCGTAAGCGGGTCCCTGACGAAGCGAATGCTCGTCTCCAGCCAGACAATGCGGCCATCTTTGTGCAGCGCGCGATGGGTGTAGGTCTCGGTATTGGACGTCGTCCGCGCGCGATAGAGCGACGCCTTCACGCTCGCCAAGTCGTCCGGATGACACAGCACCATCGGGTCGCGGCCCAAGAGTTCTTCAGGCGCAAATCCGAGCATCTGCTTCATCGCGGGCGAGACGAACACCGGTACGCCGCCGGCCCCGTAGTGCGTGATCGCGTCGGTGGCCTCCTCGGCCATGAAACGGAACGCGGCCTCGCTGTCCTTCAGCTTTTTCTCGGCCACCACTTCCGCGGTCACCTCGCGCACGACGCCCAAGATCGCGGTGATCTTGCCGCTCGCATCGCGCTCGACGTCGCCGTGCGTGTCGAACACCCGCTCCGGATTGCCGTCCCAAGACCGCGTTCGATAGGTGAATGGCGTGCCGTTGCGCGTCGCTTCCTGCACCGCCGCGGCGACCTTGGCGCGATCCTCCGGATGGATGCGTTCCATCAGATACTCGCTCCGCGGCGCCACCAATTTGGGGTCGAAACCCAACATCGCGTAGAAGCCCGGCGACCAATGCGGGTGCTTTTCGCTCAGCTGATAGCGCCAATAGCCGATCCGGGCCGCGCGCTCGGCGAGGCCGAAATGCGCGCCAAGCTCGAGGAGCTGGTGCGTGGGCGCCGCGGAAGCGGCAGCGCCGGTTTGCGTTTCAGGTTCGGCCATGGGCTCTGTCGTCAGCAGCAAAGCGTGACGAACAACATACGCACCGCGCGTAAATTTGCGTTGAACCCGGGGTCGTTTAAGGACCGGTTAAGATCGAGCGCCCCGGCCCCTCAAAGCCGCGCATTCGCGAGCCGCCACGCGTGCTCGGCAAGGAATTGGCAAGTATTGCCGAACTGCGCCGCGGTCTCGGAACTCGCATTTCCGTCAAGCCCGCGCTTGTAGACCCCTTGCGCGATCGACGCGAGCCGGAACACGGCGAAGCTCAAATAGAACGACCAGTTTTCGATCTTCCCGCGCCCGACCCGCGCGCAGTACTTCGCGACGTAGTCGGCCTCGCTCGGAATCCCGCTCGCCGCATAGTCGACGCCAACAAGCCCGCCCTGCCGCGGATTCTGCACGTGATAGCCCATGCAGTTATAGGCGAGATCGGCAAGCGGATGTCCGATCGTCGAAAGCTCCCAGTCGAGCACCGCAATCATCCGGGGCTCGGTCGGATGAAAGATCGTGTTCTCAAGCCGGTAGTCGCCATGCGCTATCGAAACGCTGTCGTCTTTCGGGATGTTCAGCGGCATCCAATCGATCAGCTTTTCCATGTCGGGAATCTGATCCGTCTGCGCCGCACGATACTGCGTGATCCAACGCGCCACCTGCCGGTCGAAGTAGTTCCCGGGTTTGCCGAAATCCGACAAGCCCGTTCGCGCGAGGTCCACCTTATGCAGCCGCGCCAGCACGTCATTCATGCTGTCATAGATCGCGGCGCGTTCCGCCGGGGCGACGCCCGGCAGCTGCGGATCGCGGAAGATCCGACCTTCCAGAAAATCCATCACATAGAACGCCGTGCCGACGACGCTCTCGTCCTCGCACAGCGCATGCATCTTCGGCACCGGTACGTCCGTCGCCGCCAGCGCCTTCATGATCCGGTATTCGCGGTCGACCTGGTGCGCGCTCTTGAGCAACACCCCCGGCGGCTTCTTGCGCATCACATAGCGTTTGCCGCCCGCGCTCAGCAGGAACGTCGGGTTCGATTGCCCGCCGCCGAACTGCTGCACGCTGAGCGGACCTTCGAACCCAGCGACCGCCTTGGCGAGATAGCGCTCCAATGCCGCTTCATCGAAGCGGTGCGCGGCGCGAATGGGGCCGGGAGCGAAGCTCATGGGCTTACGTACACCTGGCCGCCGCGCATGACGAACGACATCCGCTCAAGCGCCTTGATGTCGCTGAGCGGGTCCTTCGCGACCGCGACGATGTCCGCCATCTTGTTCGGCTCGATCGTGCCGATGACGTTCGAGAGTTGCAGCAAATCTGCCGCGTTCACGGTCGCCGCTTTCAAGGCCTCCATCGGCGGCATCCCGGCACCCGTCATCAGCGCGAACTCCTTCGCGTTCTGTCCGTGCACGCCGACGCCCATGTCGGTGCCGAACGCGATCTTCACGCCGCCCTTGTACGCGCGCCCAAGCGCCGCCTGCATCAGCGGCCCGACCTTCAACGCCTTCTCCCGCTGCGCCGGCGTCAAGAAGCCCTGCTGCTTCGCGTGCTCGGCAACCGTCACCCCGGCAATCACCGTCGGCACCAAATACGCCCCCGTCTTGCGGAAGAGCGAGATCGCCGTGTCGTCCACATAGGACCCATGCTCGATCGAATCGACACCCGCCCTGAGCGCGGCCGCCATGCCGCCCGCACCGTGCGCGTGCGCCGCCACGCGCTTGCCAAGCCCATGCGCGGTCTTGACGATGACGGCAAGCTCTTCATCGGTGAACTGCTGATCGACCCCGGCACTGATATTCGACAGCACGCCGCCCGTGGCGACGAGCTTGATCACATCTGCACCACGCGCCACCTGCGTCCGCACAGCCTTGCGGCACTCGTCAACGCCGTCACACGCACCGGTCGACGCGAATAGGAGATTGATCTCCTCGCGGTAGCCGTACGTCTGCGCATGCCCGCCCGTTGGCGACAACGTCGAGCCGGCGACGACCAGCCGCGGCCCTGCGATCAGCCCCTCGTTGATCGTCTTCTTCAACGCAAAGATCGCCGGCGAGCGCTCGCCGAGATCGCGCACCGTCGTGAACCCCGCGCGCAGCGTGCGAAGCGCGTAAGCCGCCCCGCGCAGCGCCACATATGTCTCTTCGCTCTCTACCGTTTCGAGCCGCGACTTGGCGCTAAGCTCACTCAAGATATGGACGTGACAGTCGATCAGCCCCGGCATCACAAAGTGATTGCGCAGGTCGATCACCTGCTCGCCCGCGGACGCTCGAATGAACCCCGCCTCGACCTTCAGGATCTTCCCGTCCCGCACAAAAACCGTCTGCTCTTTCAGCGGCTCTTGCCCCGGCACCGCAAAGAGTGTTCCGGCATAGATCAGCTTGTCACCCGCCTGGGCAACCGCTGCACCCAGGACCGCCAAGACCGCAAAGAAAATAGCCCGCATCAATCCTTCGCTCCCGAGCGTTTCGCATATTCCCAGCCGAGTTCGGCCAACGGCCGCACGGCGGCCGACATCGTCGTCGCATGCGCACTCGCCGCGGTCCCGTCGCGCACACGGCCCGCAATACCCTGCAAGATGCCCGCGATCCGGAAGAAGTTGTAAGCGAAGTAGAAATCGAGCCCCTCTATTCCCGGCCGTCCGGTGCGCTTGCAGTACATCGCGACGTACTCGCTTTCTGTCGGAATGCCGAGTCCCTTCAAATCAGCGCCCGTCAAACTTCCGGTCCCGCCGCCCGAACCGCCCGGCGGCATCCGCCACTGCATGATGTGATAGGTGAAGTCGGCCAGCGGATCGCCGATCGTCGAAATTTCCCAATCGAGCACCGCCAGCACGCGCGGCTCGCTCGGGTGCAGGATCATATTGTCGAGCCGGTAGTCGCCATGAACGATAGCGCTGCGCTCGCCCGGCGGAATGTTCTGCGGCAGCCATTCCATCAGCTTGTTCATCGCCGGAATGCTTTCCGTCTCCGACGCGACATACTGCTTGCCCCAGCGCGAAATCTGCCTCGAGAAATAGCTCCCGGGCTTGCCGAAGTCCTCAAGCCCCAACTTCGCGTAGTCCGTCTGATGAAGCTTCGCCAGCGTCTCGTTCATCGCGTCATAGATCGCAAACCGCTGCTTCGGTTCCAGCCCCGGCAACAACGGCTCCCAGATCACCCGCCCCTCGACGCACTCCATGACATAGAACATCGTGCCGACGATGCTTTCGTCCGTACACAGAACATAAGGTTTCGGCACCGGAAACCCGGTCGGATAAAGCGCGGAGATAATCCGGAACTCCCGATCCACCGCATGCGCCGATGGCAACAGCTTGCCCGGCGGCTTGCGCCTGAGCACGTACTTCGTCTTCGGCGTGATCAGCTGGTAGGTCGGGTTCGACTGCCCGCCCTTGAACTGCCGGATCGAAAGCGGCCCCTCGAACCCCGCGACATGCTCCGCCAAATACCGCTCCAACTTCGGCACATCGAGCGCATGCTGCGCCGTGACCTCCTTGGTACCGCTGAATTGTTCCTGGCGAGACGGTTGCGACATGGGGCTTCCTCGAACACTCTTATCGTTGACCCCATTCATAACCAATCTGAGCGGGGAGGGAAGGGTGATCGTCGCCACCGCGTCCCACGCCGCCGCTTCAGCGAAGGGCGCGCCACCCGATATCGCGGCGGCAAAAACCCTCCGGCCAATCGATCAAGTCGACCGCGCGATAGGCGCGCGCCTGCGCCTCGGCCAAGTCGCGCCCGCGTGCCGTAACGTTCAACACGCGCCCGCCGGTGGCCACCACCGCACCGTCCTTCAGCGCCGTGCCCGCATGAAAAATCTCGACGCCCTCGACCGCCGCCGCCCGCTCGAGCCCACGAATGACGGTGCCCTTGAGCGGCGTCCCCGGATAACCCTGCGCCGCCATCACAACGGTGAGCGCCGCATCGTTGTGAAAACGCACATCCATCGTCTTCAACGCGCCGTCGGCCACGCCCACCAGCAACGGCACGATGTCGGACTTCAGCCGCATCATCAGCACCTGACACTCCGGATCCCCAAACCGTGCGTTGTATTCGATCAGCTTCGGTCCGTCCTTCGTCAGCATCAGCCCCGCAAACAACACGCCCTTGAACGGCCGCCCGAGGCGCTTCATCGCCCGCACGGTGGGCATGATGATCCGCTCCAGCGTCTGCCGCTCGACCTCCGCTGTGAACACGGGCGCCGGTGAATAGGCGCCCATGCCGCCGGTGTTCGGCCCGACATCGCCGTCGCCGACGCGCTTATGATCCTGCGCCGCCCCGAACGGCAGCACATTCTCGCCGTCGCAGAGCACGAAGTAACTCGCTTCCTCGCCCTCCATGAACTCCTCGATCACGATGCTCTGCCCCGACACGCCGAACGCGCCACCAAACATCGAATCGATCGCCGCCGACGCCTCCGCCCGCGTGGACGCAATGATCACGCCCTTGCCGAGCGCGAGCCCATCCGCCTTGATCACCATCGGCAGCGGATGATCCGCCGCATAGTCCTTCGCCGCCGCCGCATCGGTGAACCGCCGGAATCGCGCCGTCGGAATCCCCTCCGCCTCGCAAAGCTCCTTCGTGAACCCCTTTGACCATTCAAGCTCGGCCGCAGCCTTCGAAGGCCCAAAGTGCTTGACCCCCGCCGCGGCGAGCCGGTCCGCCAACCCGCCGGCCAATGGATTGTCCGGCCCGATCACCACAAAGTCGATTGCCTTCTCGCGCACGAACGCCACGATCCGGTCGAAGTCCATCGCATCGATCGCCACACACTCCGCAACCGCCGCGATCCCCCCATTCCCCGGCGCGCAATAAAGTTTGTCGCAAAGCGGCGAAGCCGCAATCGCCCAACACAAAGCATGCTCCCGCCCACCGGAGCCGATCACGAGGATGTTCATCGTCACTACGTCCTGAAATTGGCGAGAACCGCCGCAACGCGCTCTGGCGTAGCGATTGGCCCAGGATTCTTCAACCGCGCTCTCAGGTCGGCAACCTGTTCTTCGCCAAGCTGTTGCTCGGCGCCGCCAATCTCATCGTCAACATCGTCGGCGCAAGAGTTCACGGAAAATCGATCTGGGGGAACTGTGCTTGTCATCACGCAAGTCTACCCGCTTTCACCAACCGTCGAAAGCCGGGCCCCCGCTGGGACCGCCGGCTTCCAGCCGGCCCTTTCTCTTGCAATGTGACCACAATGGTGTCATATTTTCGTCGAACGAGGAGGCGCCAATGACCGCAAGAATGGGCGTTCGCGAGTTTCGCGACAACTTCACGACGATCGCACGCGAGGCGAAGGCACCGGTGATAGTCACCAATCATGACGCGGTTATCGGCTGGTTTACGCCCGCGAACAAACCGCAGCGTTCGGTCGCCGACATCTTGGCCGATCTCAAGCACGTGCGCCGAAGCGCGGAGGCGCGTGGCATTGACGTCGCCGGCCGATTGAAGGCGCTCGGAATCGAAGACGACACGCTCTTCGTAGACCCGTGGGCCGAAGCGCGCCCCGCCAAGCGCGAAGGCAAGGTTGCCACCCGCCGCCGCAAATGATCGTTCTTGACGCGAATATACTTGTCGCAGCGGTGTTGGGCCGTCAGGTGCCGCGTGTGTTGACCGCAGCTCACGCACGCGGTGTCGCGCTCGCGGTCACTGAGGTGCAAATCCTTGAAGCGGCGCAGGTTCTGATCGACAAGATCGGTCTAACCGAAGCCGAAGCGCGCAAAGGTCTTGAGGCCGTCACCGCCCTCGTCATGCCGTTGAGCCAAGAGTTCTGCGCTGCGATGAAAGCTCCGGCGCGTCGCCGCCTGCACGAGCGCGCCCAGTCCGACTGGCCGGTCTTAGCCGCCGCCCTCGCAGCCGAAGGCGCCATCTGGAGTCACGACCGCGACTTCTTCGGCGTCGGTGTACCGGTCTGGTCCTCGCGCAATATGGCGTATGCCGGTTGAACGGCCTCGTTCGCTCATCGCCCCAGCATAGGCAAACGTTGCGAGGCAACCCCCCGCTGGGAGCGCCGGCTTCCAGCCGGCCCTTAGAGAGTCTTCACGTCAGCAAGTGCCGGCTGGAAGCCGGCGCTCCCAGCGAGGGCCGCTCCCTTGGAAGTACGACCAGTCCAAGCGCTCGAGAAGCGCCACTGTTCCGGCGCACTACAAAGGCGGGCTTGCACGGGATTCTGTTCGACGTAGGCGACAGCGTTGACGTAGTGCCTGTCGTCGCGGACGGCGCGATCAAAATACTCGCGTGACCAGAATGCACCCTCGCGCCCGAGGATCGCGTTCGCCTTCTTCGCCGTGAACGACTTCCAACTATGCACGATCGCAGCAAGCGCATTGTCGAGCAATGGCGTCGCGATCACATGAACATGGTTCGGCATGACCGACCAAGCGTGGAGACGATAACGCTCACCATCGAAGTGCAAGAACGCATGCTCGACCACCGTTGCAACCCGCGGGTCAAGCAAATGCGCAGCACCGTGTCCCCGATCCAGCGCCGCCTCAATCCGCTTACGCCGCTTCGTGTTGGCCGCATCCTCAGACAGGTGCCGGAGTTCAGCCTCCCAACTTTCCAAGATCGCCGACGGCAAACCGTCGGCCAAACGAAACGTGATCGATTGCGCGGTCTCGCCAGCCTCCCAATGCGGAAGATAACCACGCGAGCGCCAGACATTCGACATACAAGAGCCCCTTGGCTGAGCGTCAAAAAAATGGCCCCCGCCGGGAGCGCCGGCTTCCAGCCGGCCCTTATTGAAGCGAAGCGGGCCAAGTGCCGGCCAGAGGCCGGCGCTCCCAGCGGGGGAATTTGCTTGACGCGAACGAGCAGGTTGTTCTATATTTGTTCTAGGTCGCTTTTTCAAGCGGAGAATCTGTGCAATGCCCCTCTCGACATCCACCGCACCTTTCCGGATTTCGATCCGTCACCGCGCGATTTCCCGTGGCCATACCCGTGCCGCGCGCCGCCCGTCCCCCGTAACAAGTTACATCGATGTAGCGGCGAAGTTACGTGATTTTTGGCTCAAATCAGCCGCTGTTACGCTGTTGCGGGTCAAATTACCCAACTTTTCGTGCCACAGCGCCGAATCCCGCCTCGCCGCGCATCGAACCACCACAGCGGAGCGTCTACGTTGAGCACATGAGCCATCTGGATTCGCCCCCACTGATCGCCGAAGACGAACCGCGCGCCGCCAACGTGCCGGAATATTCGGTCAGCGAACTTTCCTCCGCCGTGAAGCGCACGGTGGAACGCGACTTCGGCTTCGTGCGCGTGCGCGGCGAACTCTCCGGCGTGAAGCGCCACACCTCCGGTCACGTCTATCTTGACCTGAAGGACGACCGCTCGGTCCTTGCCGGCGTGATCTGGAAGGGCAACGTCCGCGCGCTCCGCGTTCAACCGGAAAACGGGCTTGAGGTTGTGGCCACCGGCCGCCTTACCACCTATCCCGGACAATCGAAATACCAGCTCGTGATCGAGCATCTGCAGCTCGCAGGCCTCGGCGCGCTCATGCAGCTGCTGGAGGAGCGCCGCAAGAAACTCGCCGCCGAAGGCCTGTTCGACGACGCGCACAAGAAACCGCTGCCCTATCTGCCGGAAGTGATCGGTGTGGTCACCTCCGCCACAGGCGCCGTCATTCGCGATATCCTGCACCGCCTTGCCGATCGCTTCCCGCGCCGCGTCATCGTCTGGCCGGTCGCCGTGCAGGGGGAGCGTTCGGCGGCCGAGGTTGCGGCCGCAATCGCGGGCTTCAACGCGCTCAAACCCGGCGGCAACGTCCCGCGCCCCGACGTGCTCATCGTCGCGCGTGGCGGCGGCTCGATCGAAGATTTGCTGTCGTTCAGCGAAGAAGCAGTCGTGCGTGCCGTCTTCGCCAGCCAAATCCCCGTGATCTCCGCTGTCGGCCACGAAACCGACACAACGCTGATCGATTTCGTCTCCGACCGCCGCGCGCCAACGCCGACCGCCGCGGCAGAGATGGCCGTCCCCGTGCGCGCCGACCTCGTGCGTGCGATCCTGGATCACACCCAGCGTCTGGAGCGCGGGCGCCTGCGCCTGTTCCAGCAAGCGCGCCAGCGCCTGACCGACATCGCCCGCGCGCTGCCGCGCCGCGAGCGCTTGCTTGAAACGCCGCGTCAGCGCTTTGACAATGCCGCCGGCAAACTTTCCGGCGCGCTGAACGTCCTCGTGCAGCGCCAGCGCACCCGCCTCGCGGGCCTGCGCCTCTCGCCGGCGCAGCTCCAACAAACCACACGCCAGGGCCGCGAGCGCGTACGCGACTTCACGCATCGCATGCAGCTCTCGACCAAGCGCCGCGTTGCCGACCTGACGCAGCGGCTGAACGCGAGCGCCAAGCTGCTCGAAACCTTGAGCCACAAGGCGACACTCGAGCGTGGCTTCGCACTGGTGTCGAAGCCGGGCAGGGGGCTCGCCCGCCGCAAGGGCGACATCGTCACCGGCGATCGCCTGGCGATCACCTTCGCCGACGGCACCGTGGCAGCGACAGCCGACGCCGCCGCGGCACCGGAACCCGCCAAACCGCGCGCAAAAACCAGACCCGCCGGTCAAGGAGACCTCTTCTAGAGGCGTGCAACCATGCGCTATCCTCACCCGCAAATCGGAAGGCAGACGCAATGAACATGATGGAGCGGGGCGCTCGCGGCCCCGCAGTACTGCAATATCTCGACGGCGAATTTCGCATCGTCACCGCCGGCGCCTATGTGATCTGCGCCGTCACCGGCGCGCACATCCCGCTCGAAGACTTGCGCTATTGGAACGTCGACCTGCAGGAGGCCTACGTGAACGCGGAGGCTGCGAATAAGCGCTTTCGCGACACGCGCAAGGGTTGAGGTGAACATGCTCGACCGCCGCCACGCCCTGATCGGGGCCACGAGCTTGGCAGCGTTGGTGGCCGTCGGTGGCCCGGCCCGTGCCGAAGCCGCCCTGCGCGGCACGTTCGTTCAAGGTATGCTGATCCGCGGCCGAACCGAGCCGGGTGCAACCGTCACGATCGACGGCCGCAAGCTCGGCGTGACCGCGGCTGGCGACTATGCCTTCGGCTTCGCTTACGATCGCACGAAGCCAGCCGAGCTGACGATCCGTCTCGCCGGCGGCGCTGGCGAAACGAAGTCGATCCCGGTCGCCTCCCGCGAGTACAAGATCCAGCGCATCAACGGCTTGCCCGAAAAATTCGTCGAGCCGCCGGCCTCCGTCCTCAAACGCATCGAACGCGACAACAAGCTCATCGGCGCCGCCCGTGCGCGCGCCACCGACGAGGCTTGGTTCGCCGACGACTTCGGTTGGCCCGTAAAAGGCCCCGTCACCGGCGTCTACGGCAGCCGGCGCATTCTAAACGGCGCCGAGAAGCGTCCGCATTTCGGCGTTGATATCGCGGCGGGCGAAGGTAAGGCGATCCACGCGCCGGTGGGCGCCGTCGTCGCCATGGCCGAGCCCGATCTCTACTTCACCGGCGGCACCGTGATCCTCGATCACGGCCACGGTGTCTCGTCCAGCTACCTGCACATGTCGCGCATCGACGTGAAGGTCGGCGATCGCCTGGCCAAAGGCGATGTCATCGGCGCCGTCGGCAAAACCGGCCGCGCCACCGGCCCGCATCTGTGCTGGCGCCTAAACTGGTTCCAAGAGCGTCTGGATGCCGCGCTCGTCGTGCCTGCGATGCCGAAAGGATAATGCGATGAGCGGATTGAAGCGCTGGATCGACTACACGAAGACCCACAACCGCGACGAACTTTGGGCGATGCTGCACCCCGACGCGGTGTTCGAAAGCCCCGTTGTCCACACGCCGCAACGCGGCCGTGAGATCACATTCAAATACCTTATAGGCGCCGACAAAGTGCTCGGCGGTTCAGGTTTCAAGTACATCGGCGAATGGCACGGCGAAAACAGCGCGGTCCTCGAATTCGAAAACGAAGTTCAAGGGATCAGGATCAACGGCGTCGATATGATCACGTGGGATAAGACGGGCCTGATCACGCACTTCAAGGTGATGGTCCGTCCGCTCAAGGCGATCAATCTCTTGCATCAATTGATGGGAGAACAACTTGCCAAAGCCTGACCGCGTCAACCCTTCGGCCAGCGGCTGTGCAGCCACAGCCAATTCGCGGGGTTCTCGCGCACGCGCGCCTCAATGAACTGATTGAGCGCGAGCGCAATCTCATAGATGTCCTTGTCGCGATCGCCTGTGTTTGGGAAGGGAATCTCGGGATAGACGGTGATCTTGAAATGTTGGTCGGGCAAACGCTCGCACCAAGCCGGCACGATCGGCGCGCGGTGGCGGAGCGAAAGGCTGGGCGCGCCTGTCGGCGTCATCGCGGGCCGTCCGAACAGCGGCACCGATATCCCCTCGTTCATCTTCTGATCGACGAGCATCGCCAGGAACGCATTTTCCTTCAGTGTACGGACGATCGCCCGCGCCCCATCCGCACCTTTGGCCGCGATGGTCGGCAAACCGATCCGCCGCTGCTTCGATATCCACGCATCCACCCACGGATTGTTCGGCGGCCGATAGACCAGCGTTCCCTTCTCGCCGATGTCCGCAATGCAACGCGGCATCAGCTCCCAGTTGCCGCAATGCCCCGAAACGAACAACCCGCCCTTGCCTTTCCTCATCGCCGCGCGCGCGTTCTCCTCGCCGGCAAGCTCGATCCGCGCGCCGTCCTTCAGTGCCCAGAACTTGTCGAGATGCGCATACTCCGCAAAATACCGTCCGAGATTGTCCCACATCGCCACGATGTAGCGCTCGCGGTCGGCCTCCGCCATGTCGGGAAACGAAGCGGTCATGGCGCGCCGCGCCCTTCGTGTCACCGGAATTTTGGGACCGATTTTGCGCGCAAGCCACCCGCCCAGATTCGACGCGTTCTTCAGACCCAGAATGCGAAACAGCCCCATGATGCCGAGAAACGGCACATACTCCGCCGCATACACGACGTGCATGGCGAACGTCGTCGCCCGCTTGACCGGTCTCAGTGTCTTGTGAGAGCGCGCGGCGGGAATCGTGTCAGACATTGTTCGATGAATTGGTCGAGGTGGCCCACGGACTCGGGATCGAATTGGGCGGTGACTTTAAGCGCGCTGATCCCCGCGCGGGCGGCCGGAGCGAGCCGCAACAGATCCTTCTCGGTGGTCAACGGCAACGCGTCGTACCGCGCCGCGATCTCACGAATGTCGGCCAGATCGTCGTCGGAATAGGCATAATGATCTGGAAACTCGCGCGTCGCCTCGATCACGGCACCACAGTCCTCGACGGTCGCAAAGAACTTCTTCGGCTCGCCGATGCCGGCAAACGCGACCACGCGCTGACCATTGAGTCGCGTCCGCTCCTCCGCCAACGGCTGCAACTGCGCGCGCAGAACGGTCTTCTCGACCGGCATCGTCATGTGCCCGGGTCCCATCGCAATGACGGCTTGCGCCCGCGCCAACCCGTCCTCGATCCGCTCGCGCAAAGGCCCCGCAGGAATAAGGCACCCATTGCCGAACCCCTTCGCGGCGTCGACCACGACAAACGACAAGTCCTTCTTCAGCGACGGGTTCTGAAACCCATCGTCCATCACGATCACTTGCGCCCCGCGGGAGACCGCAAGCCGCGCGCCTGCCGGCCGGTCCGGCGACACCACGGTCATCGCGTGTTGCGCCAGCATCAAGGGTTCATCGCCGACGGTGGCGGCGGTGTCTTCTTGAGCATCGACAATCATCGCGCCCGGCACATCCGCTCCATAGCCGCGCGAGAGGAACGCCACGCGCAAACCCCGCGCCTTCAACCGCTCGCCAATCGCAATCGCGAGCGGCGTCTTACCCGTGCCGCCGGCCGTCAGATTGCCGACGCAGATCACCGGGATCGACGCACGAAAGGGAACGGTCATCGCCGCCCGCGTCCGCCCGACAAAGCCGTAGAGCCAGCCCAGCGGCTTCAGCACGAATGCAACGGACTCGTTCGGGTCCGAATACCAAAAATCAGGCGCGCGCATTCGCATCAAGCGCCCTCAAATACGGAGCAAGGAATTCGAACGTGCGCACAAGTGGCTCTTTCGATCCGGCGACTCTCGCCGCAGCCTGTCCTCGTTGCATCGTTTCGATGTCGTTGTCGAGGAGGGAGCCGAGGCGGGCGGTGAGTTGATCGTTCGACGTTAACACCTCGGCCCCGCCGGAGGCGACCAGAATGCGGAAGATTTCGCGGAAATTGTCGATATAAGGCCCGCTCAACACCGCGGCACCGAGCCGCGCCGGCTCCAACGGATTTTGCCCGCCATGCGGCACGAAACTGCCGCCCATAACGGCGAGCGGACACAGCCGATAAAACACGCCGAGCTCCCCAAGCGTGTCGGCAATGTAGAGTTCCGTATCCTTCGCCGGCAACTCGCCCTTCGACCGCCGTGCCACGCGGAACAGCGGCTCCAAGGACGCCGCAATCGCCGGTCCACGCTGCGGATGTCGCGGCACGATCACGGTCAAGAGGCGCGGAAACTGCGCCGCGAGATCGCGGTGCGTGAATGCCGCCAGCTGTTCCTCGCCATCGTGGCTCGACGCCAAGAGCCACATCGGCCGCCCACCGATCGCACTGCGAAGTTCGCCCAGCACCTCGGCATCGAATGGCAGCGGATCGCCGACCAGTTTCAAGTTCCCCGGCACCTCGACATGCTTCGCGCCCAACTTGCGCAGCTTGTCGGCGACATCGTCGTCTTGCGCCAAACAAAGATCGAACGACTCGAGCAACTCCGCCGCCGCCCGCTTCGCGCGCTTCCAATTGCGGAACGACGACTCCGACATGCGCGCGTTCAAGAGGACGACCGGGATCTGCCGCTCATGCACCTCGTAGAGCACGTTCGGCCACAACTCAGACTCGACCCAGAGCGCCAGGCTTGGCTTCCAATAATCCAAGAACGCCCGCACGGCCGAGGGGGTATCGACTGGCACAAACTGATGAAACGCGTGGCTCGGCAATCGCTCGACCATCATGCGCCCGGAGGTCACGGTCCCGGTCGTCACCAGCACGCTCGCATCGGGCCGCAGCGCACCGAGCTCGCGGATCAACGGCAGAACCGACACGGACTCGCCCACGCTCGCCGCATGGATCCAAACCAAAGGCCCCTTCGGCCGCACGCGCCCCGGCCGGCCCAGCCGCTCCGGCAAACGATCTTCGTCTTCCTTGCCGCGCGCGAGACGCTGCCGCAGCAAACGCGCGGCCAGAGGCTCCGCAATGCTGGTCATCTTGCGATACGTGGAGAGCAGCTTTGAGCGCGACTTTATCGGGGTCATCCGGCAAGCGCCTGCTGCGTCATGGGCTCGGGCTCGACGGGCGCGACGCCCATGAGCTCGTCCGCATCGTTCGTGGCCGCCATCAACCCGGCTTCGACGGCAAGCCGCGCCGCGTCCAATGCCGCCACATCCGCGTCGCGCGGCACGCTAATCGGCTCACCCCACATGATGACGCCGCGCGTGAAGGGCAGGGGCAGAATGAACCGATCCCACGTGCTCAACACCACCCGCGAGCGTGCGCTATAGCTGCACGGAATGATCGGCACGCCGGCCACGCGCGCGACCGTGACGATCCCATCCGTCGCCCGCATGCGCGGACCGCGCGGCCCATCCGGCGTGATCCCGACATACTCGTTCGCCTTCAAGGCCTTCAGCATCCCGCGCAGTGCCGCGACGCCGCCTTTGTCCTTGTCGGACCCAGGTTTCGCCGCCGAACCGCGCACCGTGCCGTGCCCGAAATAGCCGATCGCCCGCGCAATCAACTCGCCGTCGCGATGCATCGAGATCAGCATCGATATCTTCGCACTCGTCGGCCACATCGCCGGCAGGATCAAAAGCCGCCCATGCCAGAACGCGATCACGAACGGCTTGCCCTCGCGCCAGTACCGCTCCGGCGTCGCACTGTTCTTGATCTCCCAACGTCCCGTTGCCCACACCAAGCGGATGTACTGCGCCACCAGCCAGCACACGACCCGCCGCGCCCCGTCCGATTTCCGTATCCGTCGCCAAGTGTCTTTGAACATGGCCGCTTACTCGGCAACCGCGGCAGGCGCCACATGCGCCTCCGACAGCCGGTAAAGGCGCGCATAGAGCCCATTGCGCGCCAACAGCTCGCCATGCGTGCCCTGCTCGACGACACGCCCTTGCTCAAGCACAACGATCTTGTCCGCGCCCGTGATCGTGGAGAGCCGGTGCGCGATCACCAGCGTCGTGCGATCCTTCATCAGCGCCGTCAGCGCCGCCTGCACAGCCCGCTCGCTCTCGTTGTCGAGCGACGAAGTCGCCTCATCAAGGAGCAAAATCGGCGCGTCCTTCAAAATCGCCCGCGCTATCGCGATCCGCTGCCGTTGCCCGCCCGAGAGACGCACCCCGGCTTCGCCGACGATCGTGTCGTAGCCCTGCGGCAATGCCAGAACGAACTCATGCGCCGACGCGGCTTTCGCTGCCGCTTCAATCTCCTCTCGCGTTGCACTGGGCTTGCCGCTGCGAATGTTATCGGTGATCGTTTCGTCGAACAGGAACGGCTCTTGCGTGACGAGTGCCGTGGCATCGCGCAGCGAGGCGATGCTGACCTTGCGAATATCCTGCCCATCAATCTCGATCGCGCCGCCGGTCACGTCGTAGAAGCGCAAGATGAGATTGAGGGTGGTGCTCTTGCCCGAGCCGGACGGACCAACCAAGGCGACGGTCTTGCCCGCCGGAACGTCGAACGTGACACCGTCCAGAACACGCGTACCCGTGCCGCCATACTCGAACGACAGCGCCTTGAAGGCGAGACCCGCGCGGCGCGATCCGTTCGCCAAACGAAGCGGTTCGCCCTCCGCGTCGGCAATGTCGCTTGGCGTGTCGAGAACTTCATAGGCGCGCGCCGTGGCGGCTGAACCCTCCGACACCGCCGTGTAGAAACTCGAGAGCGATCTGATCGACTGATACGACAGCATCATCGAGGCGAGGAACGATGTGAAACTCGCAATGTCCATCCCGCGGGAGGCTGCATAGAAGATCACTGCGGCAATGCCCGCACCGGCCAGAACTTCCGCCGATGGCGTCGCAGCTGCACGCGCTTTCGAAGCCTTCATCCAATGCTTCATCCGGTCGGTGACGATCCGCGTCGCGCGTTGGATCGCGTGCTCTTCCATTCGGTAAGCCTTGACAACGCGGCGTCCGTCCAAGGTTTCGGAAAGATGCGTCGCTAGATCGCCAGTCGCTTTCATACCTTGTGTCGACGCTTTGCTGGTTCGCCGCCCGAGACTCAGCGTGTAGAGTGCAGTCGCCGGCAACACGGAACACAGCACGAGTGCGAGCGGCCAATCCTGCACAAACATCACGATCATCAGAAAGCTGATCGTCAGCACGTCCCGCACCAACCCGGTTGTCGTGCGGGTCACACTCTCCCGGATCAGCATGGCATCGTTCAGAAATCGTGCCGAGAACTGACCGGAATGCATCGCATTGAGATGTGCTAGATCAAAGCGCGTGACCTTCGCGAACATTGAAACCTGAAGATCGCTGACCACGCCTTGACCAACCTGCGCCAACGATATGCCGCTGACGTAGGAAACTGCTGCCTTCACCACCATCACACCGAAGAGCGCTAGGGGCAGGACGATCGCCATCTCCTGGTTCTTCTCGACGAAGACCAGCCTGACGACGGGATCGAGCAAATAGGCAAGCGCCCCAGTCAGCGCCGCCTCCACCACCATCAGTGCGATGATGACCGCCACCGTGCCGCGATACGGCCACACGAAATCGCGCACGAGCCGTAGCAGCGGCCGCGTCGTCGTCGAACCGGTCGGTGGGGTCGTCGTCACGCTTTTCTCGCTACTGCCCCTGGAGCTCGTGCAATCCACGCGCGAAAACTATCACGCGCCCAAGGGCTTAACCACAAGTGCAACCGCCGGATGGTTACTTGGGCTGCCGCAGTTTTGCGCGCTTTCCACCGGTCTTTGCCCCTGCCTTCTTCGCCGGTTGAGCAGCTTTCTTCCGAACCTGCGCCGTTTCCTCCGGCTGAAGCAACTCGTGCAGGTGCACCACGAAGTAGCGCATATGCGCATTATCGACCGTCGCCTGCGCCGCCGCGCGCCACGCATCCTTCGCCTGCGCGAAGTTCGGATAGAGCCCGACGAAATGAGTTTTGCTCAGATCGCGAAACTCGACCCTGTTCAGCGCAGCAAGCTCGCCGCCGAACACCAAATGCAATAGCTGCTTTGCCATCGGTCCCCCACTGGTTTTGCGGCGCGTGATGGCGCAAACGGCGCCGCCGCGTCAAGCGTTACGGCAATCGGATCGGCCCCGTCCGCTCAAGAATAGCGGCATGGAGCGCCGGCCCCGCACAGATCAAGCTGCGATGATTGGGCGTCGGCTGATTGTAGGGTAGGGGAGCGCCGGTATGCAGCGTCGCCAGCCCGCCCGCCTCAGCCACAATCAAAGCGCCGGAGGCGGAGTCCCATTCGTGCTTCGACGACAGCGCCATCATCGCGTCGAAGGTCCCGTTCGCAACCAGCGCCATGCGATAGGCGATCGAGGCGCGCTTACCCAGCTCCATCGCGGGCCACTTCCGCGGCCACGCCGGATGCTTGATCACGTCCTGCGCGACGAGCATGCGGCAACCCTCAAGCTCCGCCCGCGCGGTCACCCGGATCACCGCCCCATTCAATGTCGCCCCCGCGCCTCGCGCCGCCGCGAACATCTCCTCGGTGATCGGGTTGTAGATCACCGCCGAAACCGGCGCGCAGTCCTCGATCACGGCCGCGCAAACCGTGAACTCGGGCTTCTTCTTGATGAACGCCAGCGTTCCGTCGATCGGGTCGACAATGAAAAGCCTCCGCTTCGACAAACGCTCCGTGCTATCTGCGCTCTCCTCCGACAGCCAACCGTAGTCCGGCCGCGCCGCGCAGAGACGCTCGCGGAGGAACAAATCGACCGCAAGGTCGGTCTCCGTGACCGGATTGCCCTTCGACTTCTCCCAAGACTTCGTCGCGCTTGCAAACCCATCGCGCGCGATCGCGCCCGCCTCGCGAACGGTCGCAACCAGCAGGTCGAGATCGGGGTCAGTCGCCGGCAACGGTCATGCCTTCGATGCGCAGCGTCGGTGCGTTGGTGCCGTACTTGAAGACCAGATCGTTCGCCGGCGTGATGTTGGCGAAGATCGAATTCAGATTGCCCGCGATCGTGATCTCGCTGACCGGATAGGTGATCTTTCCGTTCTCGATCCAGAACCCCGCCGCGCCACGGCTGTAGTCGCCGGTCACGCCGTTGACGCCCATGCCGATCAGCTCGGTCACATAAAGCCCGTCGCGAATGTCGGCGATCAGCTGCTCCGGCGTTTGTTTTCCTGGCACGAGATAGAGATTGCCCGTTGACGGCGACGGCGGCCCGCCGGTGCCGCGCGCCGCGTGCCCCGTTGTCGTCAGTCCAAGCTGACGCGCCGACGCGCTGTCGAGTAACCACGTCTTCAGCACGCCGTCTTCGATCAAGTTCATTGCCCGGTTCGCCACACCCTCGCCGTCGAACGGCTTCGAGCGCACACCGCGCACGATGTGTGGGTCGTCGACGATCCGCGTGCCCTCCGGGAAAATCCGCTGTCCCATCTTTGCTTTCAAGAACGAGGTCCCGCGTGCGATCGAGATTCCATTGATCGCCCCGGCCAGGTGTCCGACGATGCTGTTCGACACCCTCGGATCGAAGACGACTGGCACGGCTTGCGACTTCACCTTGCGCGGGTTCAACCGCTTCAGCGTGCGTTCGGCCGCACTGCGCCCGACGGCCTGTGCATCGCCCAAATCCGCAACATGACGCGCCGACGAGAAGTCGTAGTCGCGCTCCATATGCGTGCCTTCGCCGGCAAGAACGCTGGCAGAGATCGAGATGCTTGTCGTGGCATAGGAACCCGCAAACCCCTCACTGGTTACAAGCGCCACCGCACCGCGCCCCCAACCGGCCGTCGCACCCTCGCTGTTCGTAATCCCCGGAACCTCGCGCGCCGCGCCCTCACAGCTTTTAGCGAACTCGACCAACCGCTCGGACGACGGCTCAACCTTGTCTTCGAGATCAAGCGACGGCCACGTCTTTGCCAGCAACTCCTGCGGCGCCAACCCGCAATAGGGATCCTCAGGCGTCGTCCGCGCCATCGCGACTGCGCGTTCGGCCAGCAGGTCCAGCGCCCGCGCGCCCAGGTCGGTCGATGCCACCGCCGCTTGTTTCTTGCCTATGAACACGCGCAAGCCCAGATCGGTAGACTCCGACCGCTCCACTTCCTCCAGCTTGCCCAGCCGGTAGGACACGCTCGACGACACCGAATCGAACACGACCGCGTCGGCCGCTTCCGCGCCCAGCCGCTTGGCCTTGGCGATCAAACTTTCGAGAAGGGCAATGCGGTCGCTCATGGGGTCCAACGCCGTTGCTTCGTGGGGAGGCCGGAATGAACCCGCCTGGGCTCCCTCCGTCAAGCACAACGCTTGCGTCAAACCGCCAAAGCTGGTCCCTTGCCGCGAAATTGCTCGGGACGCCGCAATCGTGAGCGCAGGCTACGCCCTTTTCGAAACCGCTATCGGCACATGTGCCATCGCGTGGAGCCCGCGTGGAGTCGTGGGCGTCACCTTGCCTGCAGCGTCGCCAGCCCAGACACGTGCGCTGGCCCGCCAACGCTACGCCGATGTCGAAGAGAGTGCACCCCCATCAACGGTTCGCCACGCAATCGACGAGATCGTCTCATTGCTTTCAGGCGGCGGCAACAATCTGCGCGATATCGAACTCGATCTAGCCGGTGTGCCGGAGTTCAACCTGCGTGCTTACGACATCGCCCGCGCGATCCCGCCCGGCGAAGTGCTGACCTACGGCGACATTGCCAAACGCCTCGGCGACGTCGCCCTCTCACGCGCCGTCGGTCAAGCAATGGGCTCCAACCCGATCCCGATCATCATCCCCTGCCACCGCGTCATGGCCGCCGGCCACAAAACCGGCGGCTTCTCAGCCCCCGGTGGTCTGACAACAAAAATGGAAATGCTCACCATCGAACGCGCCAAAGTCGGAAGCGCGCCGACGTTGTTCGATGACCTTCCCTTGGCGGCAAAACCTCAGCGACGCTAAGTCGAAACCCGCCAAACTTTCGTCCTGCGAACCTCGCGATCCTCAAGCTCGCGCGTCGTTTGCACGTCATACACGGCGAGCTCGGTCATGTGTTCGCGCGGCAGATAGTTTCGTCCCGGATCGCCGACCAGCACTGTTGCCCCGCGCCGCGTGAGCGCCTTGAGCCAATCGAACACCCGTGCCGACATCTCGCGCTCATAACAAACGTCACCCGCGATCACCGTCTCCCAGCCATCGTCGCGTCCAATGACATCGTCGGTTGATCCAGCGACGTCCACATCGTTTGCCGTCGCGTTGAGGTTCAAGGCCGCGATAGAGAATGGATCGATATCGGTAGCGAGCACACTCTTGGCGCCAACCTTCATTACAGCGATCGCAGACAGGCCCGAACCGGTCGCGAAGTCGAGCACGCGTTTGCCCCTCACGGCGTCTGGATTGTCCAGCACCCACCGCGCCAACGCCTGACCGCCGGCCCACGCAAACGCCCAGAAGGGAGGGGGAATCCCTTCGGCCGCCAACTCTTCTTCGGTCTTGCGCCAGATCGGCACGATCTCGCTTGCCAGATGCAGCACGATCTCTGGCACCAACGGCGGGCGGATCAGTTCGGTGTTGGCGCGGATGAACTCTGCCGGATCTCTCACGCCCGTTCGGGCTTCGATGCAGCCAGCCGCAACACCGCAAGATAGCCCGGCTGAATTTCCATCTTCGGTCCAAGGCCCTTCTTCATCATGAGCGCATGGAACTTCGGCAGATTGTAGCAAGGCACGAACATCAACATGTGATGTTCGACGTGATAGTTGACCCAGTAGGGCGCTACCGTCGCGCGCCAGAGCAGGTTCGCCTTCGTCGTGCGCGCATTGCGCAGCGGGTCGTTGTTGTCAGGAACCACGGCGTGCTCTGCGATGTTGCGGATCCGCGTGATCATCGGGAACCAGATGAAGAACGGAACCACCCAAAGTGCGAAGAACACCCACCAATAGCCAAGCGCGCTCAACACGGTCAGGAGCCCCAGATTGACTGCGATCGGACCGCCGAGCCGGTTAAGCCCCTTTTTCACACCGTCGAAGAACGAGCCGTCCTTCACCGTGAACGCGTTGCGGAACTGCGCAACGCGTTGCTTGAAAACGGTCTGCCCGGTGAGGTCGCGCGCAATCTTGCGCCGAAGGCTCGTGCGCGTAATTGGAAACGGCGCCGACAAGGTGAGATCCGGATCGTTCGCCTGCTGGGTCCAGCGATGATGCTTCAAATGATAGGTGCGATAGTTGTAGAGGTCGCTGATCACCGGCCACGCCAAGAACCATTGCCCCAGCGCTTCGTTCAGTCGCTTATTCTCGGTCAGCACGCCATGCGCGGCGTCATGCATGAGAATCGCAAGCCCCAACTGCCGCGCCCCGACGAGCACGATCCCGATCGCCCACACGGCCGGATGAGGCACCAAGATCAACGCCACCCAACACGCCACGATCACGCCCCACGCATGCGCCACACACCAAACGCCGCGCAGATCGGACCGCTTGCGGATCAGAGCAAGCTCCTCAGGCGTCAAGAACTGGGCAGCGGCAAGCGTCATGCGGCTAGTCTACCACGGCAATGGCAGGCCGGCAGCCTTCAAGACCACACTGGCGATCACAAGCATCGATCCAACCTGAACGGCGTAAGCCAGAAACCGTAAGGTCACCGCCATAACAGAGCCCGAGGCGATATGGATGACCGACTGCGTCAGCCGCGCGTAAAGGACCAGCGTTGGCAGCAATTGGAATGCCGTGTCCTGTAGCTGCATCATCGTTCCCGTCAGGATCAGCGTCCCGAAGACCGGCAGGTTCTCAAGCGTGTTCAGGTGCGCGCGGTTCAGCCGCCAATAAGTGTCGCTCCCGTGCGGCACGCCGGCCGGAAAGTCGCCAGCCTTTTTGCCCCCGCCAATCGTCTGCCCAACGCGCCACGCGCCGATCGCGAGCACGAGCACCATCGCCCAGACGGCAAACAACACCAGCGCCACCAACGGTGGCAGAATCGGAACGCCGCTCATGCTTGAGACCCCTCTAGCCGGTGATGATTCCAGCCAGGATAGCGCCAAGCATGACAAGCCCCAAGTCGCGGTTCGACTTAAACGTCGCCAGGCAGTTCGCGCCGTCATTGATATCGACATGCAGCACCTGCCACGTCAACTGCGCGGCGACGAGCCCAAGACCCACGAAGAACCCAACGCCTAACCCCGCGACCAATCCCGCACTCAGCCACAACGACCACGCCGCGCCATAGAACGCCGCCAGCCACGGCTTCGTCCGCTCGCCGAATAGTCGTGCGGTCGAGCGCACGCCGATCAGCGCGTCGTCCTCCTTGTCCTGATGCGCATAGATCGTGTCGTAGCCCAGCGTCCAAAAGATGCAGCCGCCGAATAACAATACCGGCGCAACGCCAAGACCGCCCGTCACCGCCGACCAACCAAGCAAAGCGCCCCAGTTGAACGTAAGCCCTAAGAAAGCCTGCGGCCAATCCGTGATCCGCTTCATGAACGGATAGATTGCAATCGGCACCAACGACAACGCGCCAAGCACGACGGAAAGCCAGTTCAGCTGCCACAGCACCAAGAGGCCGATCACCAACTGCGCCGCCAAAAACGCAAACGCCATCGCAACACTGACTTGACCGGACGGGATCGGGCGTCCCGCCGTGCGCGCCACTTTCGCATCGATGTCTCGATCGACGATGTCGTTATAGGTGCAGCCAGCCCCGCGCATCACGGCGGCGCCGAGCGCGAACAGCAGCATCATCCAGGCGACGTAGGCGATCAGGCCGAACCCGAATCCGGACTGCCCCGCGCCCAACAAGATGCTCCACCAGCATGGCCAGAGCAGAAGCCAAACCCCAATAGGCCGGTCCGCCCGCGCGAGCCGCAAATACGGCCGCAGCGCCGCCGGCGCATAGGTGTCGACCCATGTGGAGGGCGCGGCATCGGCCGGTCGAACGTCGTCGGTTACGCTCATGCGCCAATGTGTTATGTCGGCGACGACGACGCGACAAGGGTGCGCCATGCCGCAAGACGACAGCGACCTCACCTATCCGGGCGGGCTCACCCGCCTGTACGTCGATGCGCCACTCGCGCCCGAAGCCCTCCTGCCGCTACCAGAGTCGCAGACCCACTTCCTTGCGCACGTGCTGCGCGCGAAGCCACGCGACCATGTGCGCGTCTTCAACGGTTGCGACGGCGAGTGGCGGGCCAGGATCGCAGAGGTTTCGAAGCGCGCCGTAACACTCGCCATCGAAGGCCAAACCCGACCGCAAGACACCGTGCCCGATGTCTGGCTGTTGCTCGCGCCGATCAAGAAAACACCGCTCGACTACATCGTGCAAAAGGCGACCGAGCTCGGTGTCGCACGCATCCAACCCGTGATCACGCATCGCACCATTGTGGAGCGCGTAAACAGCGATCGTATGGCGGCCAATGCTATTGAAGCCGCCGAACAATCGGGCCGCCTCACCGTGCCTGAGATTGCCCCGCCGATCGCTCTCGATAAAGTCTTCGCGACCTGGACCGCAAACCGCCAGGTTATGTTCTGCGACGAGGGCGGCGCGCCACCTGCCGTCGCGGGCCTCGCTCGAGCCGGTCGTGGCCCCTGGGCTATCCTCACCGGTCCAGAAGGCGGATTCGACGGCGTTGAGCGTGAAATGATCCGTGCGCTGAAGTTCGTTGTGCCCGTGTCGCTTGGGCCACGCATCATGCGCGCCGACACGGCCGCTCTCTCAGCGATCACGATTTGGCAAGCGACGCTCGGCGACTGGAGTTAACCGGTTCACCCCTTGCGCCATGGGGGACGCCAAGCCTACATGAGGTCATCGTTATTGAGGTGCCTTCATGTCCGTTCCGCAAGCAGGCGGCGGCCCCATCACATCCAAAGCCGATCTCGTCGAAGCGCTGTCCTCCGGCTGCAAGCCGAAGAGTGAATGGCGCATCGGCACCGAGCATGAAAAGTTCGGCTACGATTCAAAGACATTTGCGCCGCTGCCTTACGAAGGCCGCCCCGGCGTGCGCGGTATGCTGGAGGGTCTGAAGCGTTTCGGCTGGGAGCCGATAAACGAAGGCCCACACATCATCGGCCTGAAACAAGCCGGTGCCGCCATCAGCTTGGAGCCAGGCGGCCAACTCGAGCTCTCCGGTGCGCCACTCAAAAGCATCCACGAAACCTGCGCCGAGTCGAACCAGCACCTCGACCAAGTCAGTGATATCGCCAAAGAAATCGGCGCGGGATTTCTAGGGCTAGGCTATCACCCGACCGCGCGCCTTGACGACGTGCCCGTGATGCCCAAGGGGCGCTACGGGATTATGCGCAACTACATGCCCCGCGTCGGCGGACTTGGCCTGGAGATGATGTTCCGCACCTGCACGATCCAGGTGAACCTCGACTTCGCGTCCGAAGCCGATATGGTGAAAAAGTTCCGGGTCGGCCTCGCCTTGCAGCCGATCGCGACCGCGATGTTCGCAAGCTCGCCGTTCCGCGAGAGCCGCCCGAACGGCTTCCTCTCTTACCGCAGTCACATCTGGACCGACGTCGACAACTCACGCTCGGGCATGCTGCCCTGGGTCTTCGACGACGGCATGAGCTTCGAACGCTATGTCGACTACGCGCTCGACGTGCCGATGTACTTCGTCTACCGCGACGGCAAGTACCATGACGTCGCCGGTAAGTCGTTCCGCGATTTCCTCACCCGCAAACTGCCCGGCCTGGAGCACATCGAACCCACGCTCGCCGACTGGGCCGACCACCTGACCACCATCTTCCCGGAAGTTCGCCTGAAGAAGTTCTTGGAAATGCGCGGCGCCGACGGCGGTCTCTGGCGGCGTATCTGCGCCCTGCCTGCGCTCTGGGTCGGCATCTACTACGACCAAACCTCGCTCGACGCCGCCTGGGACATGGTGAAGGACTGGACGGCCGAAGAGCGTAGCGCGCTGCGCGAAGCGGTACCGAAGCTCGGCCTCAAGACGCCGTTCCGCAACACGAACGTCCAGGCGCTTGCCCGTCACATGCTCGACATCTCCCGCATGGGCCTACGTTCGCGCGCGCAAATGGATTCGATCGGCGGGACCGAGGAAGGCTTCATCGAGCCACTGTTTCAGATCGTGCAGAGCGGAAAGACCCGCGCCGAGGAACTTCTGGAGCGCTATCACGGCCCCTGGGGCCGCGACGTAACCAAGATCTTCCAGGAATTCTCTTACTGAGCTGACGGTTACCATACAACGTCTCCGCGAGTGACTTGACGGCCGCCCCGCGAAACAATGCGCTTTGCGAAGCGTTGCCGGGGCCATGAACGAACCCGAAATCAAAGATGCGGAGACCGTCGAGGACGCGCCCGAGCCCCTGGCGCTGCCGCCGCCGTCCTATGAGACGACGATCCCCTATTCCGTCGAACCCGAGGGCTGGCTCGATCGCGGCCTGATCTGGCTTGAGCAAAACCCGTTGCTCGCTGCCGCAGCAATCTTCGGCGTCTTACTTGTCACCCACCTCTTGGTCCTGAACCTCGCAGGCTTAGCAAGCGGTATCTTCGTGGGCGACACGTTCTTCGCCATGGCGGGTTCGAACCCAATCGAAATCCTGTTGCTCGCGTTCACCGCCTATAACGTCGTGCTGCCGACGCTGGTGGGCTACGCTTGCATCACCGCGTACGACCAGCTTCGCCCGGCCTTCGCCCTCGATGACAGAAGCTTCGGCCAGCTGCGCGCAACGCTCGCCGACCCATTCTCGGTCTGGCGCCTGGGCTTCGGTCTCTTCTGGGCGGTCATTCTGACCCCCGTCTTCGGCGATCTCTTCCGCGCCAGCATCCAGGGCGACGGAGCCGGAGCCGCCGTTTTGACGATTTGGATGTACGTCCGGATCGCGCTGACGTTCGGCTTGCTTGGCTCCAGCATCAGCTATGTCGCGCTCCTCCATCACCGCTTCCGCGGCGCCACAGGGCGCTTCCTGCGGGTCGACCTTTTCGATATGGCGCCGCTTGAGCCCGTTGCCCGCTACGCTCGCCGCGTCGCGCTCTTTCTCACAATCCTGTTGGCATTTGCCGGCCCCGCCGTCGCGCAGCCGGAGGCGATGTATGCCAGCGCCATGCTGCTCCTTGTCGGCGTCATCCTGACCGGCATCGCGGTCACCGGCGCCATGTGGGGCGCCCGCCGCGCCATCCGTGCCGCGAAGAAGACAGCGCTCGCCGAACTCCACACCTATTCGCGCGAGCTCTGGCGCAGGGGCTACGCGGGTGGACACCTGACCGAAGCTGTGGGCGTCGCCGTTCCGGCGCTGGGCGCGATGTTGACCGTCCGCAACGAGATCACGCGCATCAGCGACTGGCCCGGTGGTTGGGCTGTCTTCGCGCGGCTGGCGACTTTGGTGATCGTGCCGATCCTGTCGTGGTTCGGCGGTCAGGTCACGGCGCAGATCATGTCTACGCTCGCGCACTGACCGCCGAGACGTAAGCTACTTCAGCAGACCTTCCGCCTTCAGCGCTTCCTGTACTTTCGGCCGCGCCGCGACGCGCGCCTGGAACGCGCGAATGTTGGGATAGTCCTTCAGATCGAAGTTCACGAAATTGCCCCAGTTCGCGATCGTGAACAGATAGGCATCCGCCACTGTGAACTGCGAGCCGGTTAGATAGTCGTGACCCTCAAGCCGCTGATCGACATACGCGAAGCGCTTCACCAGATTTTCGCGCGCCGCGTTCTTCGTGGCATCCGCGCTCGCCGGGTTGAACAGCGGCGAGAAGTTCTTGTGCAACTCCGTGCCGATGAACGTCAGCCACTCTTGCAGCTTGTAGCGTTCTGCAGTGCCGTTCGCCGGCGCCAAATGCGAGCCCGGTTTCTGATCGGCGATGTACTGCACGATCGCCGGACCCTCGGTCAGCACATAACCGTCGTTCAGCTTGATCGCCGGCACGTAGCCCTTTGAGTTGATCTTCAAGTAGTCCTCACCGGACTTCGTCTTCTTCTCCTTCAGGTTCACCTGTTCCAATTCGAACGGCAAACCCGCTTCCCGCAGCACGATGTGCGGCGAGAGCGAGCAGGCACCGGGGGAGTAATAAAGTTTCAGCATGTCAGACCTCTTCGGTTGAAAAACGCATTGGGCACTTCGATTGAAAATTCAGATATGTCAGAGAAGCCGCTCGACGGCAGAGCTTGGCCGTTGCGCCAATCCGAGAAGCGACTGAAGGGAAATGCGTTGCATCCCGAGTGACATAAGCCTTCCGATAACATTTTGTAACTACGTGATTGATTGTTACCGACACTTTCAGGTATCCTCATGGTAACTTCGTGAGAGTTGCAGTCATGGCGCTCAAAATGCGCAAGAATCAATCGCCCGAGCCGATTTGTCCGATCGGCATGTGCATGAAGTTCCTGGGCGGCGCCTGGACCCCGAACGTCATCTGGTACCTGATCGGCGGTCCGCGTCGTTTCAGCGAGCTTCGCGCGGACATCCCCGTCGTCTCGGCGAAGGTCCTGAGCGCGCGTCTCAAGGAGCTTGAGAGCATCGGCATCATCAGCCGCAGCGTGCAACCCACATCGCCGCCCTCGGTCGAGTACGAACTCACCGAACTTGGCCACGAACTCGTGCCCGCGATCAAGGCAATCGCCTCGGTCGGCAAGAAACTCAAGCTAGCGAGCTAAACCGCGGCGAGAAGCAACCCCACGCCAGCCACGACGAGCGCCATTCCGGACAACTCGCGCGCACTGGTCTCTTGCGCGAACACGCGCCGCGACACCGCCTGCGCGAACAGCACTTCGATCAGACCGAGTGTCCGAACATTGGCGGCGGCGGTCAGCGAGAAGCCTAAGAACCAAAACTGCGACGCGAACGCACCCATGAAGCCGGCAAACAACGACTGCCGCCACAACGAGAGGCTCTTCAGCAGATTGGCGCGATCGAATGCGATCATCCAGAACCCGAGCAACGCCGCCTGCAAGCCCAGCGACCAAGCGAGGGTCGTCGTCGCGCGCACGAAATAGAGCCCATCGTCCAGCGCCAAGATCCCGCCGCGAAACCCGACCGCGGCGATAGCGTAGAGCCCACCCGACGCAACGCCATAGAGGGCAGGGCGCAAACTCTCGGTGGTCCACCTCTCGCCAGGCTTCACTGCGATGAGGAAAACACCGGCGGTCGCAATCACGATCGCTGCCGCGCGCATCAGCGTCAGGTGGTCGCCGAGGATGATCAACCCGAAGACCGCGACCTGCACCGCTTCGGTTTTTGCAAACGCCGTGGCGACCGAAAAGGACCGGTCCCGCATCGCGGCGAGCAACAGCACGGTGCCAAAAATCTGGGCCACCGCGGCCGCCGCGGTGAACGCCAAAAAGGGTCCGTTTGCGGCCGGCACCGAGGCCTGCGCGGCCGCGGTCACGAGCAACAGAAACAGCAGCGCAAACGGAAACCCATAGAGAAACCGCACTTGCGTTGCCCCAACGGTCCCGAGCGTCGCCGTCAACGAACTCTGCATCGCATTCCGCGCCGTTTGCGCCGCGGCGGCCGTCAGAGTAGCAAATATCCAGAGCAATTGCCGTTCCTCGCTCGGGGCTCCCCGTGCTAGAGCAAGCCACCGCCATCACGAAAGGAAGATTGATTATGTCCGTCAATGCATATCAGGCGACTGTCCCCGCTTTTGTCCAAATTCTAAACGCCATCTCGGCGATCTTGAAGAAAGCCGCCGCCCACGCCGAAGCCAAGAAGATCGACCCCGCGGTGTTTGTGAACGCACGCATCGCGCCGGACATGTTCCCACTCTCGCGCCAAGTGCAAATCGCGACCGACCATGCGAAGGGCGCGAGCGCCCGCCTGGCCGGCGTGGACGTCCCGAGCTACGCCGATACCGAAACAACGTTTGATGAACTCCAAGCACGCATCGCCAAGACGCTCGATTTCGTCAAGGGCCTAAAGCCCGCCCAGTTCGACGGCGGCTTCGATCGCGACGTGACACTCACGATCGCTGGCCAAAAGATGACATGGAAGGGCAACGTCTACCTGCACCAATTCGCCCTGCCGAACTTCTACTTCCACGCCACCGCCGCCTACGCCATCCTCCGCCACAACGGCGTCGAAGTCGGCAAGCGCGACTTCTTGGGAACGTTCTGACATGTTGCTTCCTGGGACCGCGGCGCTACGCGGTCTCAGGAAGAATCTAAACCGCCAATCTCCAAACGTCCCCATCCCGCACCACACGCCCTGCCGTCGGTGTCGCGAAATGCGTGCCGATGACAAGCGTCGGCGTACCGGCCAGCCGCGCGAACACCTCGCGCCGGGTCTTTGTCGATGCGGTCTGATCGTAGTCCGCGCTCGACGCCCACTCGGGATGCGCCATCTGGCAGGGGTGATGGATAAAGTCGCCGGTGATCAGCGCCTCTTCGCCCTTCGATGAGATGCGGATGCTCACATGCCCCGGCGTGTGGCCCAGAGTCGGCACGAAGCTGACCTCCTCCGAAACCTTGTGATCGATCTCGACCAGATCGACGCGCCCGGCATCGAAGACCGGTTGTACGGAATCCGCGAATACCGCGCGCTGCTCCTCTTGCGTCTCTTGATCGCGCCAATGCTCGAACTCGACGCGCCCCATCAAATAGCGCGCTTTTGGAAACGTGGGGACCCACTTGCCGTCGACCAGCATCGTGTTCCACCCCACGTGATCGACATGCAGATGCGTGCACATCACCGTGTCGATGGACTCCCGCGCAAAGCCGGCGGCGGCGAGATCGCGCAAGAACGGCCCGGAGAGTTTGTTCCACCAAGGCACGAACCGGCCAGTCTTGTCGTTGCCAAGACAGGTATCGACGATCATCCGCCGCGTCGGCGTCTCGATGACGAGCGCATGAATGCTCATCTTCAGCCGCCCTTCCTCATTCATGAAGTGCGGCGCCAGCCAGCCGATCTTCAACACCTCTTCCCGCGTCGCCTGCGGCAGGATGAACTTCGTACTCCCCGTCGACTCGATCTCGACGATCTTCGTCACCTTCACATCGCCGATGCGCCAACTCAGAGGGGCGTTCATGCGCCGAACAGCCCTTTGAGGTCCTTCTTCATGATCTTCCCGTTCGCATTGCGCGGTAGCGTTTCGGGCAGAAACAAAATCTTCACCGGCACCTTAAACGCCGCAAGCTTCTGCGCCACGAAATGCCGAAGCTCCTCCTCCGTCGCTTTCATCCCCGGCTTCAGGTGCACGGCCGCTGCCGGTTCTTCGCCCAACGTGCGATGGGGAACGCCGATCACCGCCGCGTCCATCACCGACGGATGGTCGTAGAGAGCGTTTTCCACCTCGACGCAGTAAATGTTCTCGCCGCCGCGGATCAGCATGTCCTTCGCGCGATCGACAATGTAAACGAAGCCCTCCTCATCGATCTTCGCTAGGTCGCCCGTCTTCACCCAGCCGTCAACGAACGTCTCCGCCGTTGCCTGCGGCTTGTTCCAGTAACCGCGCACGACGATCGGCCCGCGATACCAAAGTTCTCCGACCTCGCCGACCGGCAAGTCCTTGCCCTCCAGCGAAACGATCTTCACTTCGCCGGTAGGCGTGGGCACGCCGCAGCTCGACGGTTTACGCTCATAGTCCTCGCCGAAATTGCTCGTCGCCGTGGCGGATGTCTCCGTCATGCCCCAGCCCTGACCGGTCTTGATCTGCGGCAGACGCTCGCGCAAACGCCGTACCAACTCCGGCGCTGATGGTGCACCGCCGTACGAAACAGTCTCCAGTGAAGACAGATCGAACTCCGCAAAACGCGGGTGCTCGATAATCTGCCAGGCGATCGTCGGCACGCCGCCCGCACTCGTAACTTTCTCCCGCTCGATCAGCTCCAGAGCCTGATCGGCGTTCCAGCGCCGCTGCATCACAATCTTCGATCCCGCGAATACCGCCGGAATCATGATCGCGAAGCAACCCGTAGCGTGGAAGAACGGCACCGAAATCAGGTTTGCCTTCTGCACCGTGGGGTCGGGAACGGGCAGGGGCTCGCCCCGCCGCAAGAACGACCGCGCTTGCGCGCACATTGCGTTGAAGAAGTTCGAAACGATATTGCGGTGGGTGATCACCGCACCCTTGGGTTTGCCCGTCGTGCCCGACGTATAAAATATCGTCGCATCGTCTTCCGGCGCCAGCGCCACACTCGGCAGCGGCACCTCCTCAAGCTTGGCCCACGCGTTCGGAACGCCGATCACCTCTTCAAGCCGCTTCACCCGCGGATCAGCGATCTCGTCGGCCGAGCGCGAGACATAGATGCGCTTCAACGCCGGACAGTTGTCCGCATGCTCCCGCACGCGCTCCCAGCGTTCTGCATCCATCAGCGCAATCGTCGTGCCGGAATCGACCAGCCCGTACTCGAGCTCCGGCCCGGTCCACCACGCATTCAACGGCGTCACGATCGCGCCGCACAGGATCGCCGCCCAAAACGCGACCGACCACTCCGGCAGATTGCGCATGACGATCGCAACCCGGTCGCCCTTCTTCACCCCGTCGGCGGTAAGCCGCTTCGCCAGTTGCGAGACCGCCCGCCGGTGCGCATCGAACGTGACCCGGTCGTCGTCCAGCACCAAATAGTCCCGCGCCGCAAACGGCTTGCTCGCCTCGAACACCAGCGCCAGCGAGGCCGGCGCATTCTTCCACGTCTTGATCCGAACGCCCCGGATCTCCTTCTCCTCGATCTCGAACGGCGAAGCGGGCACCCCAACCAACATCGCATGTGCCTGCGCAATCGGCATGGCAGGAAAGCCTTTCGGCAGAGAAGGGGCAGCGGACATGGAGACGTTTCCTCGTTTGGCAATGGTTGTTTCCGCCACTGATAGCGCTTCCCCCTGTGAGGGGGAAGCTGGCGCGGCCCGAAGGGGCGCGACTGATGGGGGGCATTCGCGCAGCCCCCCATCGTCGCGCCGCTCCGCGGCGTGACTGCTTCCCCCTCAAGGGGGGAAGCGCTATTCAGTGGGGAATGAGAAGCTCCCTCGCCGAATCCTGCGGCTGCTGCACGCCGCCGCTCCAAGGTCTCTACCGCGCCTCCCGCCGCCAAGTGCTGGCGGGCGCCGCCCTGTCGCTCGCCGCCCCGCGCCTGGTTTGCGCGGCGGTGCCGAAGCCCCACCCGGCCCCCGACACAATTTTCCTCGGTGCAACCGTCCGCACGATGAACCCCGCCCAGCCGGTGGCCGAGGCGATCGCCGTCAAGGCGGGGCGCATCGTCGCCGTCGGTAAGCGCGGTGACATCCTGGCGCTGAAAGGCACCGGCACCGAAGTCATCGACGGCCATGGCTCGACGATCTTGCCCGGCTTCATCGACCCTCACGTGCACATCGTCATGGCGGCCGCGCTGGCGAGCTTCATCGACGTCCGCGCGCTGCTCTGCCCGACCATCGACGACGTGTTCGCGAAGCTGCGCGCCGCCGTCGAGAAAGCGGCGCCCGGCGCATGGGTCCCGGCCAAGGGGTTCGACCCCTCGCTGACCACCGGTAACGCGAACATCACCCGCAAAGAGCTCGACGCCGTCGCGCCGAACAATCCGATCTTCATGCTCAACGCCTCGGGCCATCTCGCCTACGTGAACTCGAAAGCGATCGAACTCGCAGGCGTCACCGAGACAACGCCCGACCCGCCGGCCGGCGGCCGCTATTTCAAGGACGCGAATGGCAAACTCACCGGCCAGCTTGCGGGCGGCACGTCCTACGCGTCGTTCGTCGCCAAGATGCCGAGACCGGACGCCGCCGCCCTCGTCGCCGCATCCGCGCGCGAACTCGACATGGCCGCGAGCAAAGGCTGCACGATGTTGGTCGACGCCGGCCTCGGCACGTTCGCCGGTCCCGACGAGTTGCTGATCCTGAAATCCATCGTCACCAGCGGCCGTGCCTCCGTGCGCCTCGCCGCAATGATGACCTCGCGCCTGATGGACAAGTGGCTCGCCATGCCCGACATCAAGCCGGGCGCAGGCGACGACAGCTTTCGTCTCCTCGGCTTCAAGTTCTGGTCCGACGGCTCGAACCAAGGCAACACCGGCTACCTGCGTGAGCGCTACCTGAACGTCGACAGCAAAGGCGTCTTGAGCTTCGCGCCCGAAGAACTCGCCGCCGGCATGAAGCAAGCGCACGACGCCGGCTGGCAAGTCGCGGTCCACGCGAACGGCGACGCCGCCATCGACATCGTCCTCGACGCCTACGAGAAAGCCATAAGGGCGAACCCGCGCGCCGACCATCGCCACCGCATCGAACACTGCTCGATCGCCTGGGACGAACACTACGCGAAGATGGCGGAACTGGGCCTGACACCCTCGTTCCTCATTGGCCACGTTCACTACTGGGGCAAGGCCTTCCGCGACCGTATCATCGGCCCGGAGCGCGCCGCGCGCCTCGGCGCCGGTCAGTCCGCGCTGAAGCACGGCGTCCGCTTCTCGCTGCACTCCGACTACGACGTGACGGAGATCGGTCCCTTGCGCTGCATTGAAAACGCCGTGACCCGCATCATGCGCGACGGCGGCGAAGTCTTAGGCCCGGAACAACGCCTCCCCGTCGACCAAGCGATCCGCGCCATGACCATCGACGCCGCCTACCAAGCCAGAATGGACCACGCCGTCGGCACCCTCGAAGTCGGCAAATACGCCGACCTCGTGGTCCTGGAAGAAGACCCGATGAAGGTCGCGCCAACGCGCCTCAGCCAAATCAAAGTCCGAGAAACCTGGGTCGAAGGCGTGAAGCGCTACGGCTAGAATCCGACCTTCGCCTTCGCGCCACCATCGCGGTCGCTCGTGAATGCCGAGTACACCATCGTCCGCAGCTCCCGTCGGATCGGATAAAAGCTCGATGGGATGAGCTGCGTCATGAAGATCGTGATCAGCTCTTCCTTCGGGTCGATCCAGAACGACGTCGAAGCGGCGCCGCCCCACGAGTGTTCGCCTACCGATCCGGGGATCATCGTCTGCGCCGGGTTCATCGTGACCGAGAAGCCGAGCCCGAAGCCAACACCGTTGTAGGTTACTTCGCTGAACAGCGAGCGTGAAAGCGAAGGCAAGTCCTTGCCGCCCGGCAAATGGTTCATGGTCATCAGCTCGATCGTTTTCGGACTGACGATCTGCACGCCGTCGAGCGACCCGCCGTTCAGCACCATCCGGCAGAAGCGCAGATAGTCGCTCGCCGTCGAAACCAACCCGCCGCCACCGGACACAAAGCTCGGCGGTTGCAGATAGGAACTCGTCGCCGGATCATCCTGAAGCTCCATCCCGCCTTTGGCCGGGATATAGCAAGCGGCAAAGCGCGCTTCCTTACCCGGATGCACATGGAAATCGGTATCCACCATCCCGAGTGGTTTGAAGATCTTCGTGCGCACATAGTCTTCGAACTTCTGCCCCGAGACTTTCTCGACCAAATAGCCGACCACGTCGGTCGACACAGAATAGTTCCACGCCGTGCCCGGCGAAAACTCGAGCGGCAGCTTCGCGAGCTTCTCCATCATGCCCTCAAGCGTCCCGCTCTTCTCGATCTCGCCGATCTTGTGCTTGCGGTAGGCGGCGTCAACGTTCGTCGATTCTTGGAACCCGTAGGTCAGCCCCGACGTGTGCCGCAGCAAGTCGACGACCAGCATCGGCCGCTCGCACGCCTTCGTGCGGAACGGCGTCGTCCCGCCGCCGCCCACGAACACGCCCAGGTCCTTCCAAGCCGGAATGTACTTGTGTACCGGGTCGTCGAGAGAGACCAAGCCCTGCTCGACCAACTGCATGAACGCGATCGACGTGATCGGCTTTGTCATCGAGTAGATACGAAAGATCGTATCGTCCTTGACCGGCTTCTTGCGCTCGACGTCGGCAAGCCCAAACGCGGAGAAGTGAGCCGTCTCACCACGGCGATGCACGACCACAAGCCCGCCCGGTATCCGCCCCGGCTCGACATACTTGCGCTGAATAAACTGATCGATCCGCTCCAGCCTGGACGATGACAGACCAAGCGCTTCAGGCCGCGTGCTCATGAATGTGTTCCCTTGGGAAAGCGTTGACGGGGCTGAGCTTAAGCGCAGATCGCGTCCGCCACAAATCGCTGGAACCAGGCGACCCCAACCTCGTGCTTAGGCGACAGCACACCGGCCTCATAGACCCCGGCGTCGATATTCGCCTGCACCCGCTCGCAAATCCACTTGTCCTCGGCCGTGACTGTGCCCGACATGCCTAGGATACGGGTTCGCTCGGCCACGTTCCCCGCGACTTCCGGCGTCAAATAGAAGTCGTAGATCAGCCGAGTGCCGTTCAGACCGAGCGGCACCATCCGCTCCATCATCAACCCGTGCCCGTACACGTTGACGCCAAGGTTCGGCAGTGCGAACGCCCAGAGCCCGTCATAGACACTGTCGCTGGCCTTCGGTGGCGCGTAGTGAAAACAGATCGCCCCCTCGACCGTCACCTCGTACTTCAAGGCGTCGACCTCCGCATTCAACTGCGGATGCACCAGTGGGATGTGATAGCCCTCAAGATAGTTCTCGACATATACCTTCCAGTTGCACGCGATGTCGTGTGTCCGCCGCTCCGCGTGCACGAGGTTCTCAAGCGCGCGTCCACGCAGGCGCGCGTCAAGCGGCGCCCAGAGCGAGGCGAGGGCGGGGGGCGTCGCATCGGCGTTCACGAACACAAACCCGCGCCAAGTCTCCACCCGCAATTCGAAGAGCCCGAAGTTCCGCGGATCGAAGCCCTCAACGGCGCCAAAGTCACGCGCGTTCCGGAGCCGACCGTCCAGCGTATAGACCCAGCCGTGATACTGACACGTCAGCACCCCGCCGCAGTTCCCACGCTCCTGATCGAACAGCGGCCCCGCCCGATGCCGACAAACGTTGTGAAACGCCTTTATGCCGGCGCCCGTCCGCACAACGATCAACGGATAACCCGCCACCGTCGCCGTCAGCACATCACCCTCGTGCGCGCACTCCGACACGTGCCCCATGAAGAGCCACGCACGCCCGAACACGCCGCGCCGCTCGGCCGCAAACCGATCCGGATCGCGATAGACGGAAGCTGGCGCTGTAGGCGTGAGGGCGCTCATCGTGAGGTGCGAAAACTAAGCCGCCGTCCCGCCCACGGTCAGCCCTTCGATCAACAGCGTCGGCTGACCCACGCCCACCGGCACGCTCTGCCCGTTCTTGCCGCAAGTGCCCACACCCGTGTCGAGCTTCAGGTCGTTGCCGATCATCTTCACCCGCGTCAGTGCATCCGGCCCATTTCCGATCAAGGTCGCGCCCTTGACCGGAGCGCCGACCTTGCCGTCTTCGATCCGGTACGCCTCGGTGCACGAGAACACGAACTTGCCACTGGTGATATCGACCTGACCGCCGCCGAAGTTCACGGCATAGATCCCGTTCTTCACGCTGCGCAGCATCTCCTCGGGGTCGTGCGCACCGGCGAGCATGAATGTGTTGGTCATCCGCGGCATTACCGTGCAGCCATAAGATTGCCGCCGGCCGTTGCCGGTCGCCTTCATTCCCATGAGCCGCGCGTTCTGCCGGTCCTGGAGATATCCCTTCAGGATGCCGTCTTCGATCAACACGGTGCGGCTCGTTGGATTGCCCTCGTCATCGACCGACAGCGAGCCGCGCCGTCCATCGATCGTGCCGTCGTCGACCACGGTCACGCCGGGCGAAGCGACGCGCTGCCCCAATAGACCGGCGAACGCGCTCGTCTTCTTCCGGTTGAAGTCGCCCTCAAGCCCGTGCCCGATCGCCTCGTGCAGCAAGATTCCAGGCCACCCAGCACCGAGCACCACCGGCATCACGCCCGCGGGTGCCGATACGGAATGCAGGTTCACGATCGCTTGGCGCAGCGCTTCGTCCACTGCGCCTTTCCACGTCTCCGGCCGCAGATAGACGTCATAGGCCGTACGCCCGCCCATGCCATGCGAACCGCTTTCCTGCCGGTCGCCTTCGCCTGCCACGATCGACACGTTCAATCGAACCAAGGGGCGAACGTCGCGCACGGTCATCCCGTCCGGGCGAATAATCTCGACCGCCTGCCATTCGCCGAACAGCGAGCACGACACCTGCCGCACACGAGAGTCCTTGCCCCGCGCATAGGCATCGATGTCCGAGAGCAGCTTTGTCTTCGCTTCGAACGGCGTTCGATCGATTGGATTCTCGTCAGAGTATAGCTTCACGTTGGAGCGTTGCGGTCCTGCCGCCCACGACCCCGTATGCCCGCTCTTCACCGCTTGCACCGCCGCCGCAGCCCGCTTGATTGCCCCTTCGCTCAACTCGGACGAATGCGCAAATCCGATCGCTTCTCCCGCCACCGCGCGCAACCCAAAGCCCTGCGTCGTATCGAAACTCGCGGACTTCATCCGCCCGTCATCGAACACGAAGCTCTCGCTCAGGCGATATTCGAGGAACAACTCGCCGTCGTCCGCCCCCTTCAGCGCATCGCCCGCGATCCGTTCGACCTCGCCGCGATTGAGACCCGTTTGCGTGAAGAACAAATCGCTCGTGCTGCTCATCTTGGGCCTCGTTTGCATGGGGATGAATGCAAGGTAAGTCGTTACGACACGCCGTCAATCTGCAGTCGCGCAAGAGTTGTGGCATAAGGTCGCAATGACGATGGGCCGACTGCGCCGCTAAACCGGCTCAACTAAAATTGTCTGTGGGCCTGGCCTAAGGGGCGATTCCCCTTGGGGTTTTTTCCTTCTCATACGCTCGAACGGGGCTGATCGGCGCATGCGCGCACTAATGCGAATTGGAATCACGAGTCTTGCGGCGCTCGCCGTCATGCTGCTCGGGACTGGAATGGCGTGGGCCGTCGACGGTAGCTACGCGGTCGATGGGCAGTACTGGCTGATGCCGGCCGCCACCGATCACATGCAGGAGATCGAGAGCTTCCACAATCTCCTCCTCGTCATCATCACGGTCATCACGGCGTTCGTGTTGGGCCTGCTGCTGTGGGTGATGATCCGTTACAACGCGCGCGCCAATCCAAAGCCCGCGACGTGGTCGCACAACACCTTGATAGAGGTGATGTGGACGATCATCCCGATCATCATCCTTGTGATCATCGCAATTCCCTCATTCCGCCTGCTCTACGCGGGCGAGGTAATCCCGCCCAATGTCGATCTGACCGTCAAAGCGATCGGCAATCAGTGGTTCTGGGAATACGAATACCCCGACAACGGCGGTTTCGGCTTCGCCGCCAACATGCTCAACGACGAAGATGCAAAGAAAGCGGGCGAGCCCCGGCTTCTGGGCGTCGACAATCGCGTGGTTGTGCCGGTGAACAAGGTCGTCCGCGTCATCGTCACCGCCAAGGATGTGATTCATGCTTGGACGGTCCCGGCCTTCGGCGTGAAGATCGACGCGGTCCCGGGCAAACTGAACGAGCTCTGGTTCAAAGCCAATCGCGAAGGCGTCTTCTATGGCCAGTGCTCCGAACTCTGCGGGTCGAAGCACGCCTTCATGCCGATCGCGGTTGAGGTCGTGAGCCAGGAACGGTTCGACCAGTGGGTTGAAGAAGCGAAAAAGAAATACGCCGCCGGTGAAAGCGCCCCGACCGCGCTTGCCTCGCGCTAACGAAACTTGGAGCTAAAGACCATGGCGACCGCGCAGCACGCCGACGCTCACGACGACCACCACCATCCGACCGGATGGCGCCGCTTCGTTTATTCGACGAACCACAAAGACATCGGCACGATGTATTTGATCTTCGCGATCATCGCGGGATTGATCGGTGGGGCCCTTTCGGTTGGCATCCGCATGGAGTTGGCGGAGCCGGGCGTGCAGTACTTCGCCGGCAACGAGCATCTCTATAACGTCTTCGTCACCGCCCACGCGCTGATCATGATCTTCTTCATGGTCATGCCCGCCATGATCGGCGGCTTTGGCAACTGGTTCGTGCCGTTGATGATCGGAGCGCCGGATATGGCGTTCCCCCGCATGAACAACATCTCGTTCTGGCTGCTGCCCTTCTCGTTCCTTCTCCTGATCCTCTCGATGTTCGTCGAAGGCGATAGCGGCGGTCACGGCGTCGGCGGCGGTTGGACGATTTACGCACCGCTTTCGACCACCGGCTCGCCAGGTCCCGCGATGGACTTCGCGATCCTGGCCCTCCACATCGCTGGTGCTTCGTCGATCCTGGGCGCGATCAACTTCATCACCACGATCTTCAACATGCGTGCGCCGGGCATGACCCTGCACCGCATGCCGCTGTTCGTTTGGTCGATCCTGGTCACCGTCTTCTTGTTGTTGTTGTCGCTACCGGTCCTGGCCGGCGCGATCACGATGTTGCTCACCGACCGCAACTTCGGGACCACGTTCTTCGATCCGGCCGGCAACGGTGACCCGATTCTGTTCCAGCATCTGTTCTGGTTCTTCGGTCACCCGGAGGTTTACATACTCATTCTTCCTGGTTTCGGCATCGTCAGCCAGATCGTCTCGACCTTCTCGAAGAAGCCGGTGTTCGGCTATCTCGGCATGGCCTACGCCATGGTTGCGATCGGCGCGATCGGCTTCGTCGTTTGGGCGCACCACATGTATACCGTGGGCATGAGCGTCAACACGGAAGCCTACTTCGTGGCGGCGACCATGGTGATCGCGGTGCCGACCGGCATCAAGATATTCTCGTGGGTCGCGACCATGTGGGGCGGCTCGATCGAGTTTAAGACGCCGATGCTCTGGGCGATCGGCTTCATCTTCCTGTTTACGGTTGGCGGCGTCACCGGCGTCGTGCTTGCAAACTCTGGCGTCGATACCTCCTTGCACGACACCTACTACGTCGTCGCTCACTTCCACTATGTGCTCTCGCTCGGCGCCGTCTTCGCGGTCTTCGGCGGCTTCTATTACTGGGCCGGCAAGATGTGGGGCTATCAGTACAACGAGTTCTTGGGGCAACTTCATTTCTGGACGACGTTCGTGGGTGTCAACCTGGCGTTCTTCCCGCAGCACTTCCTCGGGCTCGCAGGCATGCCCCGCCGCTACATCGACTACCCGGACGCCTACGCTTACTGGAACTACATCTCGTCGGTCGGCTCCTACATTTCGGCCGTCGGCGTCCTCATCTTCCTCGTGGTGCTGGCGCAAATGTTCCTGGCTAAGCGCCGTGTTCCCGCCAATCAGTGGGGCGTCGGCGCGACGACATTGGAGTGGACGCTGCCCTCGCCGCCGCCGTTCCACCAGTTTAACGAGCTGCCGAAAATCACCGGTCAAGGACACGGGCATTGACCGGCGCAGCCGCAACAATCGAACTCGAAAGGGCCCGCCCATCGCTAGCGGGCCCTTCCGACTATCTGGCGCTTCTGAAGCCGCGGGTGATGTCGCTCGTCGTCTTCACGGCGCTGGCCGCGATGATTGTGGCTCCCGGCGACGTTCACCCGGTCGTGGCCGTCGTGGCGCTCATCTGCATCGCCATCGGAGCGGGCGCCGCCGGCGCGCTGAACCAGTGGTTCGACGCCGACATCGACGCGATCATGACCCGCACGCGGACGCGCCCCGTGCCGTCCGGCAAAATTTCGCCGCAAGAGGCACTTGAGTTCGGTTCGATCCTTGCCGGCTTCAGCGTTTTCGCAATGGCGTTCTTGGTCGGCTACGTCGCCGCCGCGCTGCTAGCTGCCACGATCGCCTTCTACGTTTTCGTCTACACGATGTGGCTGAAGCGCTCGACGGTGCAGAACATCGTCATCGGCGGCGCCGCCGGCGCGCTCCCCCCGGTCATCGGTTGGGCGGCAGTGACGGGGGAGGCGACGAGCGCGCTACCCTGGTTGCTCTTCCTTTTGATCTTCCTCTGGACCCCGCCGCACTTCTGGGCGCTCGCCCTCGCTGGCAGCGACGACTACGCCCGCGCCAAGGTGCCGATGCTGCCGGTCGTGAAGGGCTCGCGTGCCACCCGCAATCAGATCGTGGTCTACACGTTCCTGCTTGCGGCTTCAGCGATGGCCCCCTATGCGCTTGGCCTGACGGGCATCGTCTACGGCGTAACTGCCGCCATCGGCAACCTCGCCTTCATCGCTCTGTCCATCATGCTCTGGCTCGCGCCCGCCGATCGCGAGCGCACGGCAGCCCTTCGTTTGTTTGCGTACTCGATCTTCTATCTCTTCGCCGCGTTTACTGCGCTCGCGACCGAGAAACTGATCGGCTTCGCACCCACGGTATCGTGAGGTGACGCCTGTGACCCAGACTCCCGAAGAAATCCGCAAGCGCAACCAACGCAACTGGGCGATCGCCGCCGTGCTGATCGCTTTCGTCGCCGTGGTCTACGCCGTCACGATCGTGAAGATCGGCGGCAACATCGCCAACCGGCCGCTGTAGGAGTGGCGATGCGCAAGATCGACCGCAACGACAGGGTCTTGCTGATGTGTCTCGGCGTGTTCGCCGGCATGGTCGGCCTGACCTATGCGTCTGCGCCGCTCTACCGCGCCTTCTGTGCTGCGACGGGTTACGACGGCACGCCCAAGCTTTATAGCGCCGCCTCGACGAGCATCGCCGCGACCACCATCGGTGTTCGCTTCGACACGAACGTCGCCTCGGATCTGCCGTGGGAGTTTCGCGGTGAAAAAGTCTCGACCGAAATTCGCCTCGGCGAAAATACGGTGGACTTCTTCCGCGCCCGCAACACCAGCGACAGGCCTATCGTCGGCATCGCGAAGTTCAACGTCACGCCGCTGAAGGCCGCGAAGTACTTCAACAAGATCAAGTGTTTCTGCGAAGACGGTCAGAAGCTCCAGCCCGGTCAATCGGTGCGCTTCGGCGTCGCCTATTTCGTCGATCCGGCGATCGCCACCGACCCCGAGACCAAGGACGTCACCGCCGTCACGCTGTCCTACACATTCTACGCCGCGAAATCCGGAACCAACGTGGTCGCGCAAGCGACCCTCGACTGAGAGCTAGAGGTCTACGCCCATGGCATCCGATGAAGTGAAACACGACTACCACTTGGTTGACCCCAGCGCCTGGCCGATCGTCGGCTCGGTTGGAGCGTTCATAACGGCCGTCGGCGCGATTGCGTACTTCCAGACGCTGAAAGGCGCACCGCCGCTGTTCGGCGTGCTCAGCGGACCTTGGATGCTGCTCCTCGGAGCAGTTCTGCTGATCTACACGTTCATCGGCTGGTGGCGCGACGTCGTCAAAGAATCCGTCGTCCGCGGCGACCACACGCCGGTCGTAAAGCTCGGCCTTCGCTACGGCATGATCCTGTTCATCGCCTCCGAAGTGATGTTCTTCGTCGCCTGGTTCTGGGCCTACTTCAATTCCGCGCTCTATCCGACCTCGGTCGGGATGGCGACCTGGCCGCCGGTGTCTGTCGTGAACCCGAACCTCGCTGAGCCGATCTCGATCGCGACGTTCGATCCGTGGGGTCTGCCGCTCCTCAACACGCTGATCCTACTGACCTCGGGCACGACAGTGACTTGGGCCCACCACGCGATCCAAACCGGCAACCAGCGCGGCGCCGTCAACGGCCTCGCCCTCACAATCATTCTTGGCATGCTGTTCACCTGCGTGCAGGCGTACGAGTACATGCACGCCGCGTTCCCGTTCGCCGGAAACATCTATGGCGCGACGTTCTTCATGGCGACGGGCTTCCACGGCTTCCACGTGATCGTCGGTACGATCTTCCTGATCGTCTGCTGGTTCCGTGCCCGCGCCGGGCACTTCACCCCGGAACGCCACTTCGGCTTCGAAGCGGCGGCCTGGTACTGGCACTTCGTCGACGTGGTTTGGCTGTTCCTTTTTGCCTCGATCTACGTTTGGGGTGTGGGAACCAACGTCGCCGTCCACTAGGACGCAGCGCCAAGCGAAGGAAACCAAATGGGCCAGTTGCGCGTAGCCCCGTTGTGGCAGTCGGGGCTGCGCTGCCGCTGCCCTCGCTGCGGCCAGGGCAAGCTCTTCGAGGCCTATCTGAAGTTCGCGGAGCGCTGCAACGTCTGCAGCCTCGACTTCCGCTTCGCCGATTCCGGTGACGGGCCGGCCGTGTTCGTCATCCTGATCGCAGGCGCCTTCATCGTCGGCTGCGCGCTCTTCGTCGAAGTGACGTTCCAACCGCCCTACTGGCTCCACGCCGTCCTCTGGCTGCCGCTTACGCTCGGCACCTGCCTCAGCCTCCTGCCGTTGCTGAAAGCGACGCTCTTCGCGCTTCAGTTCCGCAACGACGCCGGCGAAGGCCGGTCGAAGTAGCGCGATGTTCCGCCCGCTGCCCATCCTGACCGCAGCGACGGCCGTCGCGCTCGCTATCCTGATCGCGCTGGGCGTTTGGCAGCTTGAGCGCCGCGCCGAGAAACACGCGTTACTGAACGCGATCGCAGCCCGCGCCGAAGCGCCCTCAGCACCCGTCGAGATTCTACTTGTCACCGGCGACTACGCCGCGCACCGCGCCGCCACCGCGCAAGGCACGTTCGCGCACGGCAAGGAGAGCTACGTCTTCCACCCTCGTGCCGACAAGGGGCCGACGCAGCCCGGCTTCAAAGTAATCACGCCGTTCGAGTTGCTCTCCGGCGGCACGCTGCTCGTCGACCGCGGCTGGGTGGACCAGGCGCAGATAGATCCCGCCACCCGCGCACTAGGCCAGACCGAGGGTGAGATCGAACTTACGGGCATCCTACGAATGTCGGCCAAGCCCGCCACCTTCACCCCGCCGCCCGACACCGATAGGCGCATCTTCTATGCCCGTGAGAGTTCTGCCATTGGCAAGCGCCTCGGCCTGACCTTGCGCAGCCCTCTGATCCTTGAGCTCACGGCAAAAGTCGAAGGCGGTCCGGAGCCGTTGCCGTCCACGCTCAACATCCCCGACAATCACCTGCAATATGCGCTGACGTGGTTCAGCTTCGCTATCATTCTTGTCGTTATCTATCTGCGCCTGCACATGCTCCGCGGGCGTCTGAGGTTCAGCCGATGAAATTTGTCAGCACCCGCGGCCAAGCGCCCGCGATCTCGTTCGAAGATGTCTTGCTCTCAGGACCCGCACCCGACGGTGGCCTCTACATGCCGGAGTCCTGGCCTCGCCTCGACTTCACGCGGCTCAAGGGCAAGAAGCTCTCCTACGCCGATCTCGCCGCGACTGTGCTCGCGCTCTTTGCCGACCGCGATTGGTACGAACCGATCGACCGCCACGCCCGCGACGTCTATGCCAAGTTCGACACCCCAAACGCCGTTCTGCTCCGCGAACTCGGGCCCCATCGTTGGCTGCTCGAACTCTTCCACGGCCCGACGCTCGCCTTTAAAGACTTCGCGCTGCAGCTCCTCGTGCCGCTGATGAACGAAGCGCTGGAGCGCCGCAAGACCCGCGCGCTCGTGCTCGCCGCAACCTCCGGCGACACCGGCGCTGCAGCGGTGGCCGCGCTGGCCGGCCGCCCCAATATCGACCTCGTCATCTTGCACCCAAAGGGTCGTATCTCCGACGTTCAGCGCCGCCAGATGACGACCACGACCGCATCGAATATTCGCAATGTCGCGATCGAAGGTACGTTTGACGATGCGCAGGCGCTCGTGAAGCAGATCTTTGCCGACCAGGCATTCGCTCAAAAGCACAAACTCGCCGCGATTAACTCGATCAACTTCGTCCGCATCGCCGCCCAAGCCGCGTACTACCTCGCAGCCAGCCTCGCGCTCGGCAACCGTCCGCTGACTTTCTCGGTGCCCACCGGAAACTTCGGTGACATCTTCGCAGCCTACGTCGCCAAAGAACTCGGCATCCCGGTCCATCGCCTGATCGTCGCCACCAACGCGAACGACATCCTGGCGCGCGCGATCACGACCGGCACCTACGCCCGCGGCACAGTGCACGCAACGCTGTCGCCCGCGATGGACATCCAAGTCGCAAGCAACTTCGAACGACTGCTTTACGAAAGCCACGGCCGCGATGCCGCCGCCGTGCGCGCGCTGATGCAAACCTTCGCCGACACCGGCTCGCTCACCATCAAACCGGAAGCGTTGTCGAACATCAAAAAGCTGTTCCTCGCCGATCGCGTCCACGAAGGCGAGACGGTTGCCACCATGAAGCTCTTCCACCGTGACGCCAATCTGACTGTCGATCCGCACACGGCGGTCGGCCTCACCGCGACCCGCAAGGCGAGCGAGACCGAAGACGTCGTGACCCTCGCCACCGCCCATCCGGCGAAATTCCCCGAAGCCGTCGAAATGGCCACCGGCACGAAGCCGGCGCTGCCCGACCGGCTCAAATCGTTGCTAACCGCAGCAGAGCGCTACGACACGCTTCCCAACGATGCGGCGGCGCTCCGGGCATACATCGCAGCCCGCTGAGCCCGGAAAAGCCCGGTTTTCCGCGGCAGATGACCCTGCGAGATTAGCCCATGAAAACGGGGCGCAAGTCCTCTATCTAATGCCGCTCCAACGCCCCCGAAGGACCGGAATGACCCCGAAGATTACCAAACTCGCGAACGGCCTGACCGTGATTACCGATGCCATGCCGCACCTCGAGACGGCCTCGTTGGGCGTCTGGGTGGACGCTGGCGCGCGTAACGAGACGCAAGCCACGAACGGCATCGCCCACATGCTGGAGCACATGGCGTTCAAGGGCACCCGCCGCCGCTCCGCGCGCGGCATCGCCGAAGAAGTGGAGCGCGTCGGCGGCTTTATCAATGCCTACACCGGCCGCGAGCAGACCGCTTACTACATCCGCATGCTGAAAGACGACGTGCCGCTCGGCGTCGATATCCTCGCGGACATCTTGCAGGACTCCGTCTTCGACGACGAGGAACTCGCGCGCGAGAAGGGCGTCGTCATCCAAGAGATCGGCCAGACACAGGACACGCCCGACGACCTGATCTTCGATCACCTCCAGGCAACCGCCTATCCCGACCAGTCGCTGGGCCGCCCGATCTTAGGGACCGAGCAGCACGTTCGCTCGTTCACGCGCGAAACGTTGTTCAATCAAATCAAAGGACACTATTTCGCGGGCAGCATGCTCTTGATGTCGGCCGGCGCCGTGAACCACGACCAAATGGTCACCCTCGCCGAAAAGCACTTCGGCAATCTGCCCAGCGGCGTAGCGCCCACTGCACCGAACGCGAAATACGCCGGCGGCGAGTTCCGCGACGACGACGACCTCGAACAAGCCCATCTCGCACTCGCCTTCCAAGGCTTCCGCGCCGACGATGAGGACATCTACGCCTATCAGGTCTATTCGACCGTGCTCGGCGGCGGCATGTCCTCGCGCCTGTTCCAAGAAGCACGTGAGAAGCGCGGCCTCTGCTATTCGATCCACACCTTCGGCCAAAGCTTCCGCGAAACCGGCATGTTCGGCGTCTACGCCGGCACCAGCGCCGCCGACGCGGAAGACCTGACGAAGGTGATCGCCGACGAAATGAAATCGCTGGCCGCAAGCGCCGGCGAAGACGAAGTCGTCCGCGCCCGCGCACAGATTAAGTCCGGCCTGCTGATGGGCCTCGAGCAATCCTTCTCGCGCTGCGAGCAGATGGCGGGTCAGATGTTCATCTACGGTCGCCTGATCGACGCCCACGAGCTGATCGCCAAGATCGACGCCATCGACACCAAAGCCGTCAGCCGCATCGGACAGAAGATTCTGGCCAACGGTCAGCTTTCGTTGGCGGCGCTCGGTCCCGTCGGCAGTCTCGGCTCCTACGACAGAGTGGCAAAGCGCTTCGCCTAATGCCGATCAGCGCGACCTTCCCTGGCCTGAAGCCGGCAACCCTGATCGAGGGCCGCTTGGTCCGTCTGCGCGCCCCGGTCGCCGCCGACTTCGCGCAATGGTCCAAGCTGCGCGGCGATAGCCGGGCGTTTCTGACGCCCTGGGAACCGACCTGGGCACCGGATGAACTGACGCGCGCCGCCTTCCGCCGCCGCCTGCAACGTTACAAGCAGGCGGAGCGGGCAGGGAGCGGCCTGATGTTTTTCGTCTTCGATCGCAAAACGAACGATCTCCTGGGCGGATGCCAACTCTCGAACATTCGCCAAGGCGCCGCGCAATCGGCCGTCTCGCTCGGCTACTGGATGGGCAAGGCCCATGCCGGTAAAGGCCTGATGACGGACGCCGTCACCACGCTCGTGCACTACGCCTTCGACCGCCTCGGCTTTCATCGCATCGAAGCCGCCTGCCTGCCCACGAACACGGCCTCGCGCCGCGTCCTCACCAAGGCCGGATTCACCGCCGAAGGGACCGCGCGAAAGTACCTAAAGATCAATGGCGAATGGCAGGACCATCTGCTATTCGCCATCATAGACAGCGATCCGATTCCGGCGCCCAAGCCCTGACACATCGACACGTGGAACCATGCAAAAGTTCGCCGCCAACCTCCTCGCGCGCCTCAACACCGCTGAAGGCCTCGCCATGGCCGGCGGTGCGGCGCTCTGCCTAATCTTGACGATTTGGATTTTCGCACCCGGCGGGTTTTTGGACTCGCTGACACGCCCGCAAGAAATCGAAACGCCGACCGAAACAGTTCTCGAACCCGAACAGGAGGCCGAAGTGCCCGCCGATCTAAGCCCCGAGAAGAACGCAGCCTACCTCGCCGAAAACGCCAAGAAAGACGGCGTAAAGGTCACCGGCACCGGCCTGAACTACCGCGAACTGACCGCCGGCAAGGGCAAACAGCCTGGCCCGACCAGCGAGGTCACGGTCCACTACAAAGGCACGTTCATCAACGGAAAGGAATTCGACTCCTCCTACAAGCGCGGAGAGCCGATCTCGTTCCCGCTCGACGGCGTGATCGCCGGCTGGACCGAAGGGCTGCAGCTGATGCGCGAAGGCGGCAAGGCAGAGCTGGTGATTCCGGCCGACCTCGCCTACGGCGCCGGCCGTCCCGGCATCCCGCCATATCAGGTCCTGGTCTTCCAGGTCGAGTTGCTCAAGGTCGACTAGCAGGCGGCGGCCACAAGGCCCCGTTCGGCCAACGCGTGCCGATAGGATTCAAACGACTTCGCCAGCGCCTCAGCGTCGCCGACGTTGGGGCGCTTGTCTTTTTGCTTCAACGCCGCCTCAAGATTCGCCGCCAGTTGCGATAGCGCCGGCGCGCCCGCCATGGCGCTCGAGCTCTTCAATGAGTGAGCAATTCGCACCGCTTCTTCATCGGCCGTGCCTTGCGCCATAAGCTCGTGCAGCCGCGTCAGCCTCGCCGACGCATCCGGTATGTAAGTGTCGAGCAACAGCTGGAACGCTTCATCGCCATTGTCGCGACGGAACGCGTCCAGCTGTGCAAGGTCGGCGGCCAACGGACCGGAGCACGCAACCGGCTCCGCACGCGTCGCAGTCGTAGTCGTTGCGCCGCGCAGCGTCGACGCGACGGCGACAATGAGATCATCCTTATTGAACGGCTTGCCCACGTGGCCATTCATCCCCGCCCGCATGCAGCGCTCGATGTCGCTATCGAACGCGTTGGCGGTCAGTGCGATGATCGGCACCCGCGCCACATCGGTGCCCAGCGAGCGAATAGCCTGCGTCGCCTCGATGCCGTCCATTTCCGGCATATGCATATCCATCAGAACGATGTCGTAGCTGCACCGGCGAACTGCGGCCAAGGCCTCGAGCCCATTGCCTGCGACGTCGGCATTGATTCCGAATTTTTGCAGCACCGCCTTCGCGACAAGCAGGTTCGTCGCATTGTCTTCGACGAGCAACAGACGTACCGGCCGGCCCAGCCGCTTGACCGTCGCCAGCGCCTCGTCGACCGCAGCGGTTTTGACGGCGGGGCGCGCGGCGCCGGCCTCCGCTGCCGTGGCGCGCTTGAGCGACAGCTCGAACCAGAATGTTGAGCCTTGACCAGGTACGCTTTCCGCGCCGATCTTGCCCCCCATACGCTCGACGAGCTTCTTGGAGATGGCAAGGCCAAGCCCCGTACCGCCGAACCGGCGCGAGATCGAAGCGTCCGCCTGCTCGAAGCTTTGGAACAGATGAGGTAGCCTGTCCGGTGCGATTCCGATGCCGGTGTCGCTGACGGCCACACGCAGAACCGCCATCTCGCCACCATCGCCTGACGCTCCGACGGTCAGCAGCACGCGGCCCTCCGGTGTGAACTTGACAGCGTTCGTGAGCAGGTTGAGCACGATCTGCCGGATCCGGCCGGCATCTCCATGCACGAAGACGGGAACAAGCGGACCGATCTCGATATCAAGCGAGACGCCCTTGATCTTCGCCCGGGGCGCGCAAATTTCAGCCGCGTACCGCAACGTTTGGTGCAGATCGAAGGGCGCCACCTCGATGTCCATGCGTCCTGCGTCGAGCTTGGAAAAGTCGAGCACGTCGTTGATGATCCGCATCAGGCTTTCACCGGACTCGCGGATCGTCAGCAACCCGCGTCGCTGCTCCTCGTCGGGTTTGCCTTCAAGCAGCACGTTGGTCATACCCAGTACGCCGTTCATGGGCGTGCGAATCTCGTGGCTCATCAACGCCAGAAATTCCGACTTCGCAGCATTCGCCGCCTCGGACAATCCTACGGCGCGGTCGAGGTTTCGCGCGATCCGTATCCAGGCAAGTGTGGCGGCCAAGAAGACAATGGTGCTTGCGCACAGCGCAAGAAGAGACAGCGGCAGGACTTCGTGGAGAAACTCGCGTCCAAGGTTCGCTGGCGTCCAAACCAACGCCGCCGGCGATGTGCCGGGTAGCATGGTGGGCAACGGCGTCGCGCCGGCAGTCGCGTCGACCACTTTCAGGTCCCGCAGGTGAAACGTTTTAGAGAGAGCGTCACGCCAGGTTCCATCCAACGCTTCTAGATAGAACAAGGCGAAGGCTGGTCGGGCAGCCGTCTTGAGGCGCTGTTCGCCGCTGACCGCAATAGGCCCGGCCGCCGCCATATGTCTCTTTCCGTTCAGGACGAGCGTGCCGGCAATCGACGTAGTCTCGCCGAGTTTCCATGTCGCCAGCGCACGAGCTGCGGCGCGCCCGATCTGTGGCCGGTCGGAGTCTTGCACCCGAAATCCGTCGTTGTTGGCGCGAGAGTACTGATAAACAAGACGGCCCTTCGCGTCGGCGACCAGGACGACGTCTGCGCTGAACGCGTCCACAACATAGGGACCGAGATTTTCCTTCGCCCATTGCGGATCGAAATGGACGTGAAACTGGTCGTACATTTCATCCCAGAACGCGTAGTCGGCGACGGCCTTGGACAACCGTTGCACCCCATTCTCGACGCCAGATAGCGCCAAGCGCCGCTCGCCCTCAAAGGCTGCGCGATCCAGGCGATCGGCGGACGCGAACAGAATCCAAACGGCAAACGCTGCGCTCGCGACGAAGAGAACCGTCGTCGGGATCGCAAGCGGCCAAACATATCGCCCGCTGCTGCGTCTGGTTGTCGTGTCCGTCGGCATCGATCGAGATGACTGAAAATAGGTCGCCCAATTTGGCCGGAAACGCCTTAAGGTTGCGGAAATGTCTGGCTTTTGGGCGCACACCGCTTGGCGCTTGCCTAAGGGCGGGTTAACAGCGGGCCGGCGCCGGCGAGAAACGAGCGCCCTGTAGCCCGCAGGACAACCATTAACACCGAAACGCCAGTTGCAGCCGACCGCCCGGATACTCGATAGTACAACCCGGCAATCCCTCGTACCCCCGTGCGTCGAACGTTCAATGGGCATTTGCGTTAGTTGGCTCCGCGCGACTGCGGCCGCCGCGTTGGTGTTGGCGCTCGCGCCGCTCAGCGCCTACGCAGCTGCGCCTGTGTCCTTCGACCGCGACGTCACGGACGTCACTGCCTGGGTCGAGCCCTACAGGAGCGACGCCACCAAAACCGACGGGGAAGAGTGGGTCGCGCTCGAGTTCTCGAATCCAACCAAACAAGACCTTCACCGCATCATCACGATCGAGGCAGGCGGAGGCGGCATTCTGCAGTTTGTCGGCATCGTCGCCGATGCAGGGGTCACGGATGTGGTCGTCGAAGGCGATGGCGGCCGTGCCACCATGCTCGAAGCCGGTAGCAGGAAGGGCATCGAAATTCACCTCGACGGACTGACCACGGCAACGTTCGCCTTCAGATCGCAAAGTACCAACCCCACGGCGACCTGGCGCCTCTGGAAGCCGGAAGTCTTCGCCGCAACCAAGCGCTCTGAGACCCTTCTCATGGGCATCCTCGCAGGGGCCGTGTTGGTGATGGCGGCCTGGCTTGCGGGTCTCGCTGTGCTTCGCAACGCCGGTGAGCCCGCCTGGGCAACGGTCGGCCTTTTTGCGTTGATCGTCTTAATCTTGGGCCAAGCGGTATTCGCGCTGCCTGCCGAAGCGATTTTGATGGCCGGCGCGATCATGGTCGCGTCCGCGCTCCGCTACGTGATCTGCCACCTCGATTGGGATCACGATCGCCCGGCCCTCGCCGTTATGACCGACGGAGCCGCGTTCGCGATCGTGGGGCTCGCACTCGCATCCGCCTTCGGCGTCATCTACACGGTCCTGCCGCTGCGCATTCTGATGATTGTGGCCGCAGCGCTCACAACCGTGATCGCGCTGGCCTCGTCGCTGCGCACGAATATGCGTGCGAAGGCGCTGATCCCCGGCGTCGCGTTGATCGTACTAGCCGCGCTTTTACCATCGGTCTTGCCGCTCAGCCTCGCCAGCCAAATCCCGAACTTCGCGCTCGTCACTGACGCCATCTTCACCGCCGGCGCCCTAGCGCTCGCCTTCGCCGCCGCCATCCCGCAGGGTCCAAAGGTCGATCAGCAAACCGTCGATGAGATGTCCGCCGACCAGCGCAAGGCACGTGAGGCGGAGTATCGCTACGCGCTGGGCCTCGCCGCCGCGCACCAGGGCCTCTGGGACTGGAACTTCGAAGCCGACACGCTCTTTGTCTCGCCCTCCGTCGAAGCCTTGCTCGGTCTCGAAGCGGGCGCGCTGCTGTCATCCGAACGCAAATGGGCGGAGCTGATCGCGCAGGAAGACGTCCGCCTCTACGCGGACTCGATCAACGCCCACCGTCGTCAAGGCAACTCATCTTTCACGCTTGAGATGCGCATGCGCCACGCCAAAGGTGGCACGCGCTGGATTCAACTGCGCGCGAGCTGCATGGCAAACGCGCAGGGCAAGGCGATCCGCTGCATCGGCGTCGTCAGCGACATCACCGGCCGCAAGGCGCAAGAGACGCAGCGCCAAAGCGAAGAGGCGAGCGACACCGTTACCGGCCTGATGTTGCGCACCAAGTTCCTCGAGCGGCTCGACGGAGCGCTCAGCTCCATGCGCAACAGCCGCAACCGCCGCCAAGGCGCCGTGCTCGCGATCGACGTTGACCGCCTGCGCGCAGTGACGGACAGCATGGGCCACCAAGCCGGCGATCGTTTCCTCTCGCAGATCGCCCGCCGCCTGGATCACGCCGCCGGTCCCGACGACGCCGTCGCGCGCCTCGGCACCGACGAGTTCGCGGTCTTGGCGTTGGGCTCGCCCGGCGACGAAGACGGCGCGCAAGTCGCCCAACGCATCCGCGACGCCCTCACCCAACCCGTCGCAATCAACGACCGCGAGGTCTACCCCGCCGCCTCGATCGGCCTCGCGCTGATCGAGCCCACGCACCGTTACAGCGGCGACGTGCTGCGCGAGGCGGAGATCGCGATGTATCACGCCAAGCGGGCAGGGCGCGGCGGCTTCGAAATCTATCAGCCGCAGATGAAACCACGCTCGGCCGATCGCCTGATCATGGACGCCGACCTGCGCACCGCACTCGACCGCGAGCAGATCGAGTTGCACTACCAACCGATCGTGCGCGTCGAAGACGGCTCTATTGCGGGCTTCGAGGCACTGATGCGCTGGCGCCACCCGCAGCGCGGCTTGCTCTCGCCGCTCGATTTCATCGCGCTGGCCGAAGAGACGGGCCTCATCGTCCCGCTCGGCCGCTACGCCGTTGACAAGGCAACCGCCGAACTCAAACGCTGGCAGTCCTACTTCCCGGGCCGCGATCCGCTGTTCTGCAGTGTCAACGTCTCGGCCCGGCAACTCTTCCGTCAAGAATTCTTCGACGACGTGGTCGCCGCCATCCAGCGCGAGAAGCCCGCGCGCATGACGCTGAAGTTGGAGCTGACCGAAAGCGTCATCATGCAAAATCCGGACTCGACCGCGCGCGCATTGGCGCGCCTGAAGGACGCCGGCGCCGGTCTCGCGCTCGACGACTTCGGAACCGGATTCTCATCGCTCGCATATCTGCAACGCTTCCCGTTCGACACCGTGAAGATCGACCGCAGCTTCGTCGCCGACATGGCCAAGAACGAAGAAACGCCCGTGATCTTGCGCTCGATCATCCGGCTCGCGCACGACCTCGACATGTCGGTCGTGGCCGAGGGTGTCGAGACACAAAGCGAGGCGAAACGGTTGAAGGAGTTGCGCTGCGAATTCGCGCAAGGCTATCTCTACGGAGCAGCGATGGACGCGACCGCGGCCTACAATTTCATTGCATTAAGAGCGCGTGGCGGATCGCCCACGCAGACGACGCGGCAAATCTCAAGCCCGTCCCGTATCCCGCGACAGCTGTGACGGATTGAATCCGAGCTTCTTGATCGCATAAGCCCACTTGCCCTGCAGGTCCGTTCCCCAAAGCAGCGTGTCGTCGACCGGACAGGTCAACCAACCGTTCTTCTGAATCTCTTGCTCAAGCTGCCCCGGTCCCCAACCCGCATAACCGAGCGCGAGCATCGACGCTGTTGGACCCTTGCCTTCCGCAATCGCCTTCAGCACATCGACGGTCGCGGTCAATCCGACCTTCAACCCGATCTGCTGCCCGATCTTCGCCGTCGACTCGCCGGCCGAATAGTCGGTCGAGTGCAGCACGAAGCCGCGCCCCGTATCGACCGGCCCGCCGAACTGAATCTGCAACCCCGGCACGCGCCGCGCTTCCGGACGAATGCGCAATTGCTTCAACAGATCGACGAACGTGATGTTGCTGACGACCTTGTTAAGCACGAGCCCCATCGCACCCTTCGCCGAGTGCGCGCACAGAAATACGACCGACTGCTCGAACTTGGGGTCCGGCATGTTCGGCATCGCGATGAGGACGTGGCCCTCCAGATAGTTGGCGGGCGGGCGCTTTGAGAATAATCCCATGAAGCGAATTCTAAACCTTTTCGGTTAAGACGGGAAGTCGCCGCTAAGACGCAACCTAGCGATCAGTTCAGCACGGACTCACGGATTATTGAGCCGAAACGCCAAACGCTTGTTGGCTTTTTGCCCACGAGATTCGCTAAAGTCGCAACGCATGGCGGCTTCACTCAAACTTGCGGTTGTACTTTCGTTCCTGTGGACAGCGGCAGCGCTGGCTGGCGAACCGGCTACGCCGTGGGTGGGGAAATCACCGGCAGAAAGTCGCTTGATTCTGGAGTCCGCGCAATTTCAAGGCACCGGCATCCACAGGGCAGGGGTGCAGATTCGCTTGGAAAAGGGCTGGTGGACGTACTGGCGTGCGCCTGGATCGTCCGGAATGCCTCCAATGTTCGACTGGTCTGGCTCGGAGAACCTGGCCGACGATCCGGAGATGATTTGGCCCGTGCCGCTCCGCACCGTGGCCTATGGAGAGGCGCTCAATCTGTACAAGGAAGAGGTGGTCTTCCCCATCGAGTTCCGTGCCGCCGACCCGAAGAAGCCGGTCAAACTACACCTCAAAGTCATCTTCGGTGCTTGCCGCGACATGTGCGTGCCGGAGACGGCAGCCCACGAAATCACCCTGACGCCGTCGACAGGGCCGCTTTCGGCAGATCAGAAGTTCGCGGAGCTAATCTCGTCCTATATCGGCCGTAAGCCCTCGCACGACCCCGGTGCCGTCGGCCTGGCGATTCGCGAAGTTCGCGCCGGCGCAAACAATGCGAAGACATTCCTGTCTATCCGCGTACAGGGCTTACAGGGCAAGCGCTCCACCCTCGTGCTGATCGAGGCGCCCGAACTCACGCGCGTCTCCGAGATCGTCCCGCGTGCCACCGACGACCGCCGGACGAAGCTCTTGATGTTGAACTTGGGCAGCACGCCAAAGCTGCGCGATCTGTCGGGCAAGCGCATCCGCATAACTGTCATCGACGGCGAGCGTGCGCTGGAACAAATTTGGGTTGTGGGGACGCAAGGCAGCTCGGTTGCAGGTATCGACCTAACACCCGTACCGCGTCGCCCCATCGACAAGCCCGAGCCCTGGTCCCACACGGCCGACTGGGAACAATAGCTGGGGCCCTTTCTTCTTTGGGTCCGATCGCCTAAATCCTCGCCCTGAAGAGATCACTCGAAAGGCGAACCCAATGTCCATCAAAGTCGGCGAACGCATTCCCTCCGTCACGCTCATGCACATGACGGAAAAGGGCCCGGCCCCCGTCACCACCGACGAACTGTTCGGCAAGAAGAAGGTCGTGCTGTTCGCGCTGCCGGGCGCCTTCACGCCGACCTGCTCCGCCCGCCATCTGCCCGGCTACGTCGAACACACCGCCGACTTCAAGGCGAAGGGCGTGGATGCGATCGTCTGCCTCTCCGTCAACGATGCGTTCGTGATGAACGCGTGGGGCAAAGACCAAAACGCGGCGGGCAAAGTCGCAATGGTCGCCGATGGCAACGGCGAGTTCACGAAGAAAGTCGGCCTCGAAATGGACGCCTCCAAGTTCGGCATGGGCGTGCGCAGCCAACGCTACGCCGCCGTCATCGAAGATATGGTGGTGAAGACCCTGGAAGTCGAAGAACCCGGCGCTTTCAAAGTCTCGAGCGCCGACCACATGTTGGGCGTGCTGTAAGGCACCTCGCGCGTCGATAGCGTCTAAAGCGGCCGGGTCGTGTCAGCGTGCCCGGCCGATGTTTTGTCGGGTGGCGATCCCCAATTCATCTTTCCGGCAAGTACACCGAATACTCAAACCCCGACCCGGCGTTCAGCGTCGTGGTGACGAACCCGTTCCGCCGGTCCTGCACGTACTCGACGTACGGCCTGAGCGAGTTCTTGAAGATCTTCACATTGTCGGCAAACACCACCGACCCACGCCGGAGCTTCGGCGTCAGCATCTTGAGCAGCGGAATGTAAGCTTCCTTCCACCCGTCAAGCAGCACCATATCGATCGGGGCTTCGACATCGCGAAGCGTCGTCATCGCATCGCCCACGCGGATCTCGACGAACCGCTCCAGCCCTGCCTCGACGAAATTCCGCCGCGCGGCCTCTGCCTTGTTCGGCTCAAGCTCGGCGGTGATCACGGCACCGCCGCCATTGTCGCGCACGGCGGCAGCCAGGTAGATCGTCGAGAACCCGAACGAGGTGCCGAACTCCACAATCCGCCGCGCATCGATCGCGCGCGCGGTGTTGTACATGAGTTCGCCCGCCTCATACCCGACTTTGAGATGCGCATCTTTCAACGCGGGCGTCACGGCCTCGAACCACGACCGGCCGCTGAGCAGTGCCGCAAGCCCCGTCGGAAACGCCTTCAGCATCACCAGCTTGTCGCGCTTCGACTCGCGGTGCAGCCGATCGAGGGTGGCTCCGACCCGCGGGTCGGCTCGCATCCACAACACGCCAGCATTGCGTTGACTGGTCATCTTGGTCCCTGCAGCCCGGGGCCGAATGTGCCCGAAGGCGCAAGTTTTGAGCAAGGGCCGGGGACAAACGGCTGTTCCGCTCCAGCCCACGAGGCCCTAAACTCAGCCCAACCACGAACACGCCGAGGGAACGTGACGGGAGAACCGCTGCCGCCGGGACGGCCGGGCGCCGATGCCGATGATCGGCCGCGCGCGGCGTCGCGCTTCGACGCGCCCGACATCGCGACCGCCTCGCTGATCACGATCCTGTTCGCCGACGTGGTGTCCTCCACGACTCACATCGCCGATCTGGACATCGAAGAGGCGCAGGAACTGCTCGACAGCGCCGTCTCTCGCATGCGCCACCGGGTGCGCCAGTACGGCGGCACTGTCGCGCGCGTACAAGGCGACGGCGTGATGGCGATCTTCGGCGCGCCCATCGCCTACGAAGATCACGCGTTACGCGCCTGCTGCGCCGCCCAGGCGATCTGCGAGGATTTCCGTTCGCTACCCGCCGGCGCGACCGCGGACGATCACTTCCGCGCCGTGCGCGTCGGCGTCCACTCGGGCCGCGCGCTTATCCGCACCATGAAGAACGACCGCGGTGCCGACTACGACGCCGTCGGCCCGGACGTGAACTTCGCGGCCAAGGTCGAAGAACTCGCCTCCCGCAACGGCGCGATGCTGACCGGTGAGACGTTGGCGCTGGCCGGTCCCATGGTGGTGGCCAGCGCGCGCGGCGAGTTTGCGGTCGCGCCAAACCGCGCGCTCCGACTCCACGAACTGACCCACATCGCCTTCGATCGCAACCTGTCAAGTCAACTCGACCATGACGGCGCCGCCCCGCTGGTCGGCCGCGAGGCGGCACTCCAGCGCATTTTGAAGACCATCGACGTCGGCGGCGCGACGGCCGGCGCCTCAATTGCGATCGTCGGCGAAGCCGGCATCGGCAAGACGCGCCTCGCGCACGAAGTCGCCCGCACCGTTCGCGCGCTCGGCCTGCGCGTGGAGGAGATCGCTGGCATCTCCGTACTGCGCCACACGCCCTTCGCGTCGTTGAAATCGTTCGTGCGCGGCCTCCTAGGCTGTGGCCCGACGGCCGCGGCGCCGGAGTTGCGTGCCGTCGCGCGCGTCCAAGGCGTGCCGCAACACCTGCAAGCCGGCCTCCTCGAAGTCGCGGGCGCCACCGTCGAAGACCGCGAGTGGAGCGCGCTCGCCGCGGCCCAGCGCCGCGAAAAGATGCTGGCCGCGGTCGCCGACCTGGTTGAGCGCGCGGCGCAACGCCAACCGCTCTTGGTGCTCGTCGAAGACGTCCATCACCTCGACCCGGAAACGACCGATTTCCTCAGCGTTCTCTACGGGCTCACCAGCCGGGCACGCCTCTGGCTCCTGCTCACCGCCCGCGCTGTCGCGCGCGACAACGCCGCGCGCGCAGCGACAGAAGTGATAGAGCTCAGCGCCTTGAGCGCGGGCGAGGCAAAGGAGCTCTGCCGCTTTCTCTGGCCGTCCGGAACCGCACGCGATCTCGGCCACGTCGAGCGCGTCGTGCAGCGCGCCGCCGGCAACCCGTTCTTCCTCGCAGAGCTTCTGCGGATGCCGGGCCACGAAGCGCAAGCCGACGACGCCACCCCGCTTGGCATCGCAAGCCTCGTGCAGTCCCGTATGGCGGCGCTCAGCCAACCCGCGCGCCGCGTCGTGCAAGGCGCAAGCGTCCTCGGCGACGAAATCGACCGCAGCATTCTGGCCGCCACGAGCGGCATCGCCGAAGACAAACTCGACGCCGTCTTAGGCGAACTTGAGCGCCAACATCTCATCGACGCCTCGAACCCGGTCAAGATCCGCTTCCGCCACGATCTCTTCCGCGGCGGCGCGCGTCTAACGCTCCTAAAGGCCGAAGCCTCCGAGATCCACGGCCGTGCCGCCCGCGCTTTTGAGGCGCAAGCGAACGCCTCCGCCGAGACGCTCGAACGCCTCGCCTATCATGCGGAGCGTTCCGGCCAGATCGAGAAAGCGCTGGCCCAGCTCGTCACCGCCTGCCAACTCGGCGTGCGCACCTCGTCGCAAAAGACGATCCGCGCGCTCTACGATTGGGCGATGCGGCTGAAACCGTCGGTGCCGGAGGCGGGCAGGGGCGCACTGCTGGACCTCGTGATGACCAGCCTCGATGCGCTCCAGCAATCGGGCGACGCGCAGGAATACGAACGAGCGTTGCAGCTTGCGATCGAACTTTGCGAAGCGCGCGGCGAGCGCTTCCGCGAAGGCATCGCCCGCTCGCACTACGCCGTCTTCAATTGGATCTGGTCGCGCCACGACGCCGCCCGCGTCCACGCCGACATCGCGCTGAAGATCGCGCAGGAAACCGGCGTCTTCGCGCTCCGCGATATCGCGCAGTCGATGAAGGCACACATCGAACAAGCGACTGGCCACCTGGACGAGGCGATTGCAACGTACACGGATTTGCTCGCCGCCTATTCGCCCGAAGACGAACGCTCCACCATGGGCCGCATGTTCCTGCCCTCGGTCCGCTGCTGCGCGTTCCTGGCGGTATTCCTCGTCGACCGCGGCCGCTTCGCCGACGCCAAAGTCTACGTCGATCGCGGCGAGCGCATCCTTGGCGACAGCGACCAGCCGTACTCGCGGGCCTTGATCTCCAACGCCCACGGCCGCGTTGCGCTGGCCACAGGCGATGCCGAAGGCGCCGTGAAGTACCTCGAGCGCGCCCACGAAACCTGTCTGAAGAACCAGATCCATCTGCTGGAGCCGGCGGTCACCGGCCTGCTCGCCTCTGCCCTCGTGCACACCGGCAAGCCCGAGCAAGCGCGCGCGATTGCCCGCTACTCCGTCTACAACAAGCTCTACTTTCGAGCCGGACGCTTCGCCGCGGTGCAAGTCTTCCGCGGCCTCGCCGAAGCCGAGCTCGCCTGCGGCGACTGCACCGCCGCGATCGACACGATCGAGCAAGCCGTCGCGATCGCCACCGAAAACAACGAACCGATCCACATCGCCCAGACCCGCTACCTGCGTGGCCTAATCCGTACCAGCGAAGACGTCTGCCGCTTGCCGGGCGGCATCGAAGACCTGGAAGCCGCGCTGCAAATGAGCGAGCACCTCAAACTCGATCCCCTCACCGCCGACTGCCACACGGCGCTCGCAACCGTCGCGCACCGAAAAGGCGACATCGACGCGGCGCAGGCGCATGCCGCAAAGGCCGACGCGATCTTTGAGCGGCTCGGTCTAAGGCGAACCGCCGCTGATTAGGGCCGATTTCGCTCGCGCCAACTTCTCGGCACTGCCGCTTCGTCCAGCTGCACTCGATAGGAGGACGCGCTTGCCGTGAGGAGGTTGACAACCTTGCAGATCAATATATCTTGTAATGCAAGATGACATCTGATGCAAGACAAACAGAGCGAAAGTCTCAGATTCTAAAGGGGCTGGCCGAGGTCGCGTTGCTGGCGCTGTTGCGCAGCCGCGCCATGTACGGCCTTGAGATCCTCGATGGCCTGCGTTCAGAGGCGGGGCTCGATGTCGCCGAAGGAACAATCTACCCGCTGCTGCACCGGCTTGAGCGCGCCGGATTTGTCAAGGCGGAGTGGCGGCTGGACAACGATGGCGGACGTCCGCGGAAATACTACGCGCTCACGAAGGCCGGAATGGTGGAGCAAGGTGAACTTGTACGCGAATGGCAAAAAATCTCGTCAAGCTTGTCGTCGTTTCTGAATCGAAAGATGAAATAATGAGCGAACCAGCATCGGAACCGCTGGAAGACTTCCTGCGCCGCCTTGGTTGGGGCCTGCAGGGGCTTCCCGATCGCATGGACATCGTCGCGGAGACGCGAGCTCACGTGCTGGATTGCCTCGCGCGCGGCGAAAGAATCGAAGCAGTGCTCGCGGGCTTTGGCACGCCGGAGGAGTACGCGCGCAGCTTCGTTGATGGAATGGAGCTCTCGCGTGCGCTTTCTTCGGAGAAATCCGGTGATCTGGCAGGTGCAGTCCTACGTCGTGCACATCGCAGCGTCGTGGCAGGTGTCGCGGTCATCGCTTTGATGGTTCTTGGCGCCTGCGCTTTCGCGGCAGCCTATTTGGCATTGTTGAAAGTCATCGACCCTTCACACGCCGGCTTGTGGTGGTCGGAAAGCGAGCAGTTCATCGGCGTCATCGACGACCCCAGCGAAGCGCGTGAACTCTTGGGGCTCTGGGTCTTCCCGGTCACGGCGGCGGTCTGCGCTGCTGCCTGGATAACGGGACGGTTTGTGTTGCTCTGGGCTGCCCGCAACCTGCTTGGCGACGCCTCATCGAGGAAATGATTCCATGTCCTTGCCTTCAATCGGAGCATTTTTCTTCCTGGTGTTTGCGTTGAGCTGGGGGCTGCAAATCGCTGCAATTCAGAACGTCGGCGACTTAGAGAACGAAGCCGCAATACCTTATCTTATCGCCGCAATGTTCGTCCCCGCGCTCATCACGTTCCTGTTCGTGCTGCCGTATCGCGCGCTGCGTGCGACATTGTTGTGGCGGCCCGCATGGGCGATGTGGCCGTTGCTTGTGGTTGGCGCGCTGGTCCCAACGGCCATCGCGTTCGGGGTCGTTGCCGTCGCCACATTCATGGGGTGGGGACACAGTGGCTGGTTCGCCTTCGCTGAGACGGGGGTCGAGATATCTGGCGGACCCTGGCTATTGGGCCGCGGGCATCAGCCATGGGGCCTTTTCACCGCGAACGTCGCCCTCACCGGAATCGCTTTCGCCGCGATGAACGCGCTGGCCGCGATGGGAGAGGAGATCGGTTGGCGCGGCTTCATTCAGGGGCACCTGATCGATCGCTTCGGCTCCACGGCGGCGATCACGCTTCTTGGCTTCATGTGGTCAATGTGGCACCTGCCGGGTCAATTGGCAGGTTACAATTTCCCAGACTACCCAGAGCTTGGCGCGTTGGTGCTCTCGCCGCTGGAACTGATCGCCGTTTCGTTCTTCTTGGGCTGGCTCACACTCCAGGCGCGCTCATTTTGGCCGGCTGCAATTGCACACGGCGCCGGAAATTCGATTCAAGAAGGCGTCACCGCAAACTTGCAGCTCGCTGTGCCTCGCATCTATGAGGACCTGACGACGCTTACTTTGACGATCGTGGTTGGCTTGATCTGTTGGGCGATGGTGAGGGAGCGGCAGCCAGCTCCGTCGCCGGCATGAGCGTTCGACTACGTCCCCGGCACCGCCGCTCGGGCTCCGCGCCAGTCGTTATGTCCGCGCACACACCCGCCAGCTGACCTTGTGCTTCACCGCCGCTTCATCCAACCCGGGATCCGCTTCGTGATGCCGCCTTTGATGTACATACTGTCTCGCGGACAGTGCTCGCTGCGACCGCTTGAACGCTAAACCTTGCGCACCGGACCCTGATACCTGGCGACGACATCGTCGGAAGTCAAAAGTGTGGCACCTTCCACCTGGGCTTGCGCCACGATCATGCGATCGAATGGGTCTTTGTGAAGGGTTGGGAGTTCAGCAGCCGCGATGGCGTGCGCGTTGTGAAGCAGGCCCACGACCCCGAGCCCGCGACGAAGAGCATCGAAATTGAACGCAGCTTTGGCGCCGAAAATGCGAAGAAGTTCACGCCGGCGGCGGCAGCCTACTTCATACCTTGCGCACCTGACCGGGATATTTGGCGACGACATCGTCGGAGGTTAAAAGCGTGACGCCTTCCACGTGCGCCTGCGCCAACATCATGCGGTCGAACGGGTCCTTGTGAAGCGGCGGAAGTTCGGCTGCCGCGATGGCGTGTTCGCTCGTCATCGCGAGTTCGCGCCAGCCGTTCTCGATCAATCCGCGGCGCAACTTGCGCGGTTCAACCCGAAAATCTTCACGGCCCAAGCCGTGCTTGATCGCAACCTCCCAAAGGCTGGCCGCACTGAACAAAAGTTCTTGATCAGGCGCTTGTAGCAACGCGCGTGCCGTCGGCGAGAGTTTTTCGGGTTCACCCGCCGCCCAAAGCAGCAAGTGCGTATCGACAAGAACGGTCACGCCCGGGTCCCAAACATCCGCTCGATCTCTTCTTGCCCCATGCGATCGAAATCGTCGGGCACGGAGATCTCGCCCTGCATGAAGCCGAGCGGTCGCCGCGCCGACACATCCGGTGTGTCGAGTGCAACGACTTTGACAAGCGGTTTTCCTGCTTTGGCGATGATGAAGGCCTCGCCTTTCGCAGCCTTCTCAACAAGGCTCGACAACTGTGTCTTCGCCTCATGAATGTTGATAGTGCGCACGGCAGATCCTAGATAAACTAAACCAAATAAACTTAGTCTATTTTAGTGATAATCGCAAGGGCCAAAATTCCGCGGAGAATAGGCATTTTTGGAAGCGTAACTTCACGTTTGTGACCCCGCCGCGATTCGACGGCTGGGAGGCGTCGGCTTCGCAAACTGGGATCGACCGCGCCGCGCACCACCCTACTTCCCCGGCACCGCCGCCCGCGCAAGCGCATCGGCGGCTTCGTTCAACTCATGGTCGTTGTGTCCGCGCACCCAGCGCCAGCTGACTTTGTGCTTCGTCGCCGCTTCTTCCAACCGCTGCCACAGATCGACGTTTTTCACCGGCTTCTTGTCGGCGGTCTTCCAGCCGTTCTTCTTCCAGCCGTGGATCCACTTCGTGATCCCGTCTTTCATGTACATACTGTCCGTGTGCAGATGAACCTCGCAATGCCGCTTGAGCGCCTCAAGCGCGGCGATCGCCGCCATCAATTCCATGCGATTGTTCGTGGTCTCGCGCTCGCCGCCCGAAAGCTCCTTGCGCGTGCCATTGAACAGCAAGATCGCGCCCCAGCCGCCCGGCCCCGGATTTCCCGAACAAGCGCCGTCCGTATAGATCTCGACGTGACTCATTCCGGCCACCCGTAAGAAGCGGCGCCCAAAGCGGTCTGATGAAAGCGCAACTTGGTCAAATACTCGACCGGATCCTTCGGCCGGACCAGCGCCCCCGCATCGCGATTGATCCAATCGTAAAGCCGCGTCAGCAGAAACCGGAACGCCGCCCCGCGCGCCAGCACCGGCAGCGCCGCGACCTCCACGGGGGCGAGCGGCCGCACGGTTCGATAGGTCGACAGCAACGCGCGCCCCTTGGTGATGTTGAACGTACCGTCCGGCTCGAAACACCACGCGTTCAAGCATACCGCCAAATCGTACGCATAGGCGTCGTTGCAGGCGAAATAAAAATCGATCAACCCCGAGAGCCGCCCCTCGATGAAGAACACGTTGTCGGGAAAGAGGTCCGCGTGGATCAACCCTTGCGGCAACCCCGCCGGCCAGTGCTGCTCCAACCAACGCAACTCCGAATCGATCAGCGCCGCAAGCCCCATGCGCACGCCGTTCGCTTGTCGCTCGCAGCTTTTCACCAGGGGCTTCCACCCCTCAAGCGACAGCGCATTCGCGCGCGTAAGCCCATAGTCCGCACCCGCCATGTGCAGCCGCGCGAGAGCGGCGCCAACCTCTGCACACTGCTGCGCATCCGGCCGCTTCGGCGACAGGCCCGACAAGAACGTCATCACCGCAGCCGGCCGTCCGGCAAGCGTTCGCCACGTCCGCCCGTCGCGCGCGCGGACGGGCAGGGGACACTGTATCCCCTTCGCCGACAGGTGCTCGAGCAGCCCGAGGAAGAACGGCAAATCCTCCTCCCGCACCCGCTTCTCATAGAGTGTCAGAATGTAAGACCCGCGCTCGGTCTTGAGAAAGAAGTTGGAATTCTCCACCCCCTCCGCAATCCCCTTAAACGCAAGCACGCCCCCAAGCTCAAACGCGCCCAAAAACGCGGCAAGTTCCGTATCGCTGACATCTGTGTAAACGGCCATGCGCGAGGTAATAACGCGATTACTCAATTCGCAACAAGTCCGCGTAGCCGGTTTGTGCGGGTTGAGGGGAAGTGGTATTTAACGAACATCAAGCTGAAGCCCACTTATGCCCCGACTTCATCTGTTCGAGTGGGAAGACCAGCCCTGGTTGCCGCGCACGCTGCGCGACTTCATTACGCATCATCTGCAGTTCACGTTCTCCGTCCCCGCGACCGAGCCGTTGCGAGAAGCGGTCGTGGACATTCTCGCCCCACCGCTGAAACGCAGCGGCGAGACCAGCATCGTCGACGTTTGCTCTGGCGGCGGCGGACCGCTGATTCCAGTGATACCGAGCCTGAGCGCGCGTCTGGGCACGAAAGTCACTGCACGGCTGACCGACCTATTCCCGAACGAAGCGGCGTTCAAAGCTATAGAACGCGACACCGGCGGCACCGTCACCGGCGACCTCAGCCCGGTCAGCGCCTTCGACGTGCCGCCCGCTCTCGGTCGCTTCCAAACGGTGTTCACGGCGCTCCACCACTTCAAGCCCGACGGCGCGAAGCGCGTGCTGGCCGACGCCGCGGCGAAGGGCCGGACGATCGCAGTGATCGAACCATTCAACCGCAAGTCGGCCGCGGCGACCGCGATCGGCGGCTTCCTGCTCGGCCTCTTGCGCACGCCGTTCATGGGCCGCATGACGCCGGCCCGCTTCCTCTGGACCTACCCGATCCCGATAGCACCGCTGATCTTGAGTTGGGACGGATTCGTTTCATGCCTGCGCGCCTACACACCCGACGAACTCCTCGCCATGGGCCGCGAAGTGGCACCCGACTACAAATGGGAAGCCGGCGAACGCGAAGTCGTCTTGCCGCGCGTGAAGTTGACGCTGACGTATCTGATCGGCGAGCCCACCCGTGCCATCGGGCCTGTGTCATAGAGCACAAACCCGGCCCGCGGAGAACAAGTCGAGCGTCGCCGCCCATCCGATCGCGAACTGAACGCCGTCCGGCGGCGTTTGGGCGGGAGCAAGGGTTGCCGATGCAGCGAACAGGATGCGTGTCTTGACGCCCGCAAGGTGTCCTAACACATCCAAGCGATCGTCAATGAACGCGGTGAGGCGGAGTCGCTTGGCGATGATCGCCTTGTCCTCGCGCCGTTCGCAGAAGTGAACGCGTTCGAGCGGCACGCCGGTCGTCTCGTGGAAGCGACGGTGCGCAAGCCACTTCACCGTCTTCTGCGCTGTGCCTGATTTCGCCTTCGAGACCAGAAAGACCCGGTCGGGAAACACGAGCTTGTTCAACCGCGCGACGGCCTCGAACGCACCGTCCACGATCGGAGTCTCAAGATAGCCCGACGAGAAAAACGACGTATCCCCGCTGTCGCGCGCCGGTCGAATGAGCACGCCGCCAATGTCGATGCCGAGTGCCGGGGCACTCTTTTTGTCCCGCCTAGACAAGGCAAGTCACGCGAGCGCCCGGGGCACCCTCCGCAATCCCCTGGAACGCAAGCACGCCCCCAAGCTCAAACGCGCCCAAGAGCGCGGCAAGCTCTGCATCACTTACATCGGCGTAAACGGCCATGGCGAGGTAATAGGAGGGGATTCGGCGCAAAGCAACGCTCGCCGTTTGCCGATTGCAACCACCGCCTCAGAAGTGGAAGCCGAACCCAAACATCATCGGCTGAACCCCAAGCAACCCGAGGCCTCCCATCGGGATGCCCGCGGCGACCATGAGGAAGGGCAACCAGGCAATCGTTCGCAGCCTGCCATAGTTCCAACCCTTAGCGTGCATCAGCGGCAGCATGAAGAACCCGATCGCAAGGCCTGCAAGTGCGATCTGCAGGCTTAAAGCGGCGGCGACGAAGAAGATCGCTGCGGAAGCGATCTCAAAGCCGCGCACGCCAATCGAGTCGGGATGGGTCTCGTCTAAGAATCGCATAACCCGCGCCGACCCACTCGCAGGAGCCGCAACCTGCCCGCGTGTCTTGTCGCCCGTCACCAGGAACCGCGCCTTGCCCGTGACCGCGTAACCGATCACGGAGATCGCCGACAGCGGGCTAAGCGAAGCGTAGAGCGCCGTCGAGTGTGCCAGAAAGCGCACCAGCGCAATCGGCGTGCGCCACATATCCGCGATGAAGCATAGCACTGGTCCAACGAGGCACAGCACGGTGACTAGGTAGAAATCCCACGTGAAGAGCTGATTCATTGCCTCCGGAATCAACATCACCGGCAACAAAATATTCGCAATCCCAAGCTCGACCGTCATGATCCGCGTCTCGCCGAGGAGCGCGGGCAGTACAATGCTCGCATTGATCATGAAGAGGAAGAAAAAGAACGTCAGCGGCAAGTTCATCGTCGGAAACAAGATGTCGAGCTTCTCGGTCAAGCTCACGCCGCGCGCTGACAGTATGCGCCAGGTCCAATGCCGCAGGAACTCGCAGGTTCCGCGCGTCCACTTCACATGGCGGATGCGAAACGCGCGCACGGAGTCCGGGAACTCTTCCAGGCAAACGACGTCTTCCGCGAACTGACCGAAATAGCCATGCTCGCGCACCGCGATCGCATAGCCTAGATCCTCCGACACGATCTCCGGAAACCCGTCGATCTCTTCCCAGCAAGAACGGCGAAGCAATGCACCATGTCCCAAGAACATCACGAAGCCGTACCGGTTACGCAGCGGCTGATACCAGCGCCAGTGCACGTCGATGCCGACCCGCATGTCGTACTTCAACGCATTGTGCTCATCGGCGGCACAGCGATGATTGGCCTGAATGAACCCGCAGTTCGGGTCTGCCAGCATCCGCGGCACGAGTAGCGAGAGGAAATTGCGCGGCAAGATTTCGTCTGCATCGACCACCGCAAAGAACGGTTCGTGCGCGACGCGCTGCAGCGCGTTGTTCAAGTTGCCGGCCTTGAACCCCTGCCGGTTCGCGCGGCGCACGACCTGAACGCGGCCCGGATGACGCGCGGCGAACGCATCGACGCGCGCCCGATAGAGCGGATCCGAACTGTCGTCGAGCACATAGAGCGTGTAGTTGCGATAATCGAGCGCAACGCACGATTCCGCACTCGCTTCGACGAAATCGTTGCAGGTCGTGTACAGCATCGCGACCGGCGGCCCCGACGTCATCGGTGCCGGCGCGGCGGTGGGTGCCCACTTGCGCCGGTACTGAGTTGCAAAGCCAACGACCGCAATGTTGTAGATGCCGTAGAGCCAGGCGATGGAAGTAAATACGATGAAATACCAAAGCGCTATGTAGGACGCGGCTCCTTGAGCAGCACCCAATGTCGTCAACAGTCGCGGCCCAAGCAGCACCATCAGAAGCGTCCAGGTCCCGAACACCGCCAGTTGCAGATGAGGCTTCCGCCGCTGCTCGACCGCCGCGCCCGGCAGCCGCACGGGAATGACGTGTGCCGCATCGCTGCGCGCTGGCGCGTAACTCTCCAAGCTGTCGAGCATTGTCATCTCCTGAGCTATTCGCCGCCGAAGCGCATGGTCAGGCCGACCATGACGGTGGTGTAGTCGTTTTGCGGCGCTTCTTCGTGGCGCACGGCGACGTGAACTTCATAGTCATCGGCGATCGGAACGCTCACGCGAGCGTCCGCGACCAATACGCCGCCGTCGTTGCCTGGGATTGTGCTCTCGATCGTACCGGCGCCGACGCCGACGGCGGCCGACCAGCCGTCCTTGTCCTTGTATTCGACATGCACAACGCCACGCCATTCTTTGTCGTTGCTGGCACCGCTGTCCGAATAGTAGACCGCGGGCTCGATCCGCCAGCCTTCCATCACCTCAAAGCCATAAGAGGCATAGACGAGCGTGTCCGTGTAGCCGTCGCTGTGCGGGCTGATCTGCAGTCCAAGCTTCTTCACATGATCGCCGCCGACATGCGTGCCTTCAACGCGAAAGATCTCTTGATCGGCGCCGTCCGGCAGATCGCGGAAGCCCACTTCGACAAGCCCGTACCAATTCTCGTCGAACCGGTGCAAGACGCCGGCGAAATAAGTCTCTGCTTCGACGCCCGCGCGCGCCAACGCCGGATTGTCGAGGCTCAGCGTGTTATCGTAGCGAACCCAGAGTCGCCAATCGTCGGCCGGCATGAATGCTGCTTCGACGGAGCGCAAGCCCGTGTCGCCGTTCGATGTGGTTCCCGCCCAAACCTGCAACTCGCCCCAATGCGGGCGCTTGTCTTGCATGGCGCGCAAGCCGTCGCGTGCATCGTTGCGAGTCGGATCGATGCTGAGTGCAGTTTCATAGGACGTACGGGCTGCCGAGCGTTCGCCGAGATTGGCCTGCGCCTGCGCGATGGCGACCTGAACTTCGGCATCCTTTGGCCAGCGCGCCGCCGCGCTTTGAAACTGCGCCAGCGCTTCGCGGTTTCGTCCGCTCCAAAGATAAGTATAGCCGAGCCCCTTTACCGCGCCGGCATTCTCCGGCGCCAGCGCGAGCGCCGCTTTGAAAGAACGCTCCGCCTCGCTGTATTGTTTGTTCCAGCCATACGAGTAGCCGATGCCCGTCAACGCCTCGAGGTTCTTCGGATCGCGCGCAAGCACCCTCGAATAGTCGCTCTGCGCGGCGGCATGCCTGCCCGCCCACGCCCGCGCTGTCGCGCGTCCGTTCAACGCGCGCGCATCGTTCGGGTCTCTTTGTAAAAGCTTATCATAGGCCGCCTCCGCCCCCGCGGCATCGCCACGTCCGGCGGCCGTGTCAGCTTCGAGATAACGGTCGGCCGATGCCGCGATGGCAGACGGAAGAAGGGCGGTGAGAGCTGACGCGGTCAGAAGAACCGCATAACGGGAAAGAAGCGGTGGCACTATTGGACCCCAGGTCTACAGCGAACCCGAGATAACGAACCGCAACGTATATATATTCCAAGAAACTCCAATTGGTCGCACGCTGTCGATCGCGCCAGATTGCCTATCGTGGCAGCAGCAAACTCATTCGACGGGGACCGCATTCGCCGCCAAGGGGAAAAGCGGTAACCAACTCAATTGGCGGACTAAGCCAGCGCCCGTGGCAGCCGGAACGTCACTGTCTCCCGGGCCGTTTCCGTCTCCTCGACGGTGACATCGTACCGCGCCCGGAACGCGTCGATTACCTCTTCGATCAAGACCGCGGGCGCCGATGCGCCGGCGGTCAACCCGACCACCCGCGCACCCTCGATCATCGCCCAGTCGATATCGCCCGCGCGCTGCACCAGGGCGGCGCGTTTCACGCCGGCGCGCGTCGCGACTTCGACCAGCCGCATCGAGTTCGACGAGTTCGGCGCGCCGATCACCAGCACGACATCCGTGCGCGGCGCGATCGCCTTCACCGCTTCCTGCCGGTTCGTCGTCGCGTAGCAGATGTCTTCCTTATGCGGCGTCGCGATCAGCGGAAACCGCCGCCTGAGCACACCCACGATCGCCGCCGTATCGTCGACGGAGAGTGTCGTCTGCGTGATGTAGGCAAGTCGCGACGGATCCTTCGCGACGAACGCCTCCGCATCCTCGACAGTCTCGACCAGCTTCACCGCGCCCGCCGGCAGTTGCCCCATCGTGCCGATCACTTCCGGATGCCCCGCATGCCCGATCAGCACGATCTCCAGCCCCGAATCGAAGTGCCGCTCGGCCTCCACGTGCACCTTCGACACCAGCGGGCAAGTTGCATCGAGCGCGTTGAGTCGCCGCTCGCGCGCGTTCGCCGGGACCGACTTCGGCACCCCGTGCGCGGAGAACACGACCGGCGCGCCCTCGGGCACCTGATCGAGCTCCTTCACGAACACAGCGCCCTTTTTCTCAAGCCCTTCAACCACAAAGCGGTTGTGCACGATCTCATGCCGCACGTAGACCGGCGCACCGAATTTCGCCAATGCGCGCTCCACGATCTGAATGGCCCTATCCACCCCCGCGCAGAACCCGCGCGGTGCAGCCAGGAGTATAGTGAGCTTATTTTTTGACAACGTGATGCCCATCACTTAACGCTCGAGCCCAAGAACATAGGGGGTTGCGTATGAAAGGCCCAGAAAAAGGTAGCGTGGCGGGGCGCGCGCCGATACCGGTCGAGGTCGAAGCCGGCAAGTCGTACTGGTGGTGCGCCTGCGGGCAATCCAAGAACCAACCCTTCTGTGACGGCAGCCACAAGGGTTCGGCGTTCACGCCGCTCGAATACAAAGCCACGGAATCGAAAAAGGTCTTCTTCTGCACGTGCAAGCAGACGGCCAACCATCCCCTGTGCGACGGCACACACAACAAATTGCCCTGAGAATGGCGGAGGCGAACATGAAGCGAGCAGTCGCGGCAGCACTCATCCTAACGGCGACGGCAGGCATCGCCTTCGCAAAAAGCCAGGCCCGCGTAGACCCCGTCGCGTGCCCTGCGATCAACGTCTTGGAAGAGGCGACGCGCCTCACCCAAATGGATGCGGGCAGCATCGACCTCAAAGCCGAGATCCGCGAACCGGAACTCGCCTGCACGATCGCGGGCGGCACCGCGAAAGCGCAACTGAGCTTCTGGGTCAAAGGCGCCATCGCCCCGACCGCGAAAGTGGCCGGCCGCAACGTTCCCTATTTCGTCGCGATCATCCTGAACGGGGACATCGTGGCCAAAGAAGTCTTCGACCTGAAACTTGCCTTCGAAGGCGAAAAGCGCGTGCTCTCAGTCAAAGAACGCGTCACCCGCATCGACATCCCGATCGCGCAGGGCAAAACGGCGGAAGACTACTCCGTCACCATCGGCTTCCAACTGACCCAAGAGCAAGCCGACTATAACCGCACAGCAAGCCGGTAATCCCGCAAGCGCCGATGCCGTGGCTGCGGCGCAAGAAGGAGAATTGAACCGCCAAGACGCCAAGATGCTCATGGCACTGGCCCCGCGTTTGTTCGGCGCGAAGCGCGTTTGATGCGCGCAACGCGCGCGGGTGTCCGACGATTGGCCTGAGCATCTTGGCGTCTTGGCGGTTCAATCACTCTTTCTTCTTCTTCGTGAACCTTCGAGTACCTTCGTGACTTACGTTCCGTCGCGGCGCGCCGTCTTTTTCCCCTTCGCGGCCGGCTTCAGGTGGCGCAGTTCCTTGAACGCGGCCACGATGCTTTCGCGGAAGAAGCCGATGTCGGGCAAGATGTGCCGGTCGGAGGTGATCGAGAAGCTGATCGTCCCGTTGTAGCTCAGCGCCGCGATGAAGAGCCCCATATTGTTGGCGAGCGGCGCCATGCCGAACTGATGCGTGAGACGCGCGCCGTTCATGTAGAGCGGCACCTGCGGGCCCGGCACGTTCGAAATGAACAGGTTCGCCTGACGCGGCGCGAAGCGTTCGCTGGTGAGAAGCCGCGCAACCCCGGCCATGGTGGCGCCCGGAATATGCTTCGACAGATCGGTCATCACGCGTGCGCTGATGCCGGCTTTCGCTTCTTTCGCGTCGGCCGTGAAGTCGCGAATGGCCTGCAGCCGCTCGAGCGGATCGGCGATATCGGTCGCCAGCCGCACGCTCATCGCCGAAATGTTGTTGCCTGGAATATCGGCCTCGCCGGCGCGCTTGCGGGCGTTGATCGGCGCCACCGCGACCAGCGTGTCCTTCGGCAGTTCCTTGTGCTTCAAGAGATAGCGCCGGAGCGCGCCGCTGCAGATCGCGATCACGACGTCGTTGATCGTTGCGCCCTCGACCAGCGGGCGGATCGCGCTGAGCTCTTTCAGCTCCAACGTGACGGCGTCGAACATCTTGTGCGGTGAGACCGGCGCGTTGAAGCGCGTCTGCGGAACACCGGCGGGCGCGTGCCCTTGCCCGAACTCTGCAAGGCTCTTGCCGGCCGCACTCAAGAGCGCCGGCGACAGACGAAGCGCCGCATTCATCAACCGTGCGGGCGACGTAACGTTGGCGAAGATGGCACGCGCGGCGATCTCAACCGCACTTGGCGTCGTCCCGATCTCGCCGTCGAACGATCGTGGCGTGATCGCCGGCGTGCCCTGCGCGTCGCGATCGTTCAGCGCCACGAAGGCATGCGCGCCGGAGACGCCGTCGATCGCGGCGTGATGGATCCGGTGCAGCAACGCGTAGCTCCCGGGCGCCACACCCTCGACGCGGTCGAGCCCCTCCACCACATAGATGTCCCAGAGCGGCCGGTTCATATCCATCGGCCGCGAGAAGTGGCGCGCGACCTGAATGCAGAACTGCCGCCAATCGCCGGGCTCCGGCAGGGCGACATGGGTGATATGCGTCTCGATCTCGAAATGCGGATCCTTCACCCAATAGGGATGATCGATGTCGAGCGGCAGGCGCAGCAGCCGCCGCCGGAACACCGGTGAGGTATGAGAACGCGCACTGATATGGCGCACGATATCCTTGAACCGCACCCTGCCCCCGGGCGCCGTCGACGGATCGTAGACATAGATGCCCATCACATGGGTCAGATTTTCCCCGGTCTGGAGATAGAGAAACTGCGCATCCTGCGCGCCCAGCTGCTGTGTCATTTCTCTTAAGGCCCCAACCCAAATATGTGCGCGGCACTTCTATACCGGGGACACATAACAACCCCTTGCCGCCCCGCTATTCTAGGCGCACACGCCATCCGCTTGAAGCCCGCCCCGCCGCAAGAATTTCACCACAACTCCCTAGGAAGAAGAAAGAGAATGAACCGCCAAGACGCCAAGATGCTCGTGGCACTGGTCACGCGCTGGTTCGGCGCGAAGCGCCATTGATGCGCGCTACGCGCGCGGGTGCCTGACGAATAGCCTGAGCCTCTTGGCGTCTTGGCGTTTCAATTCTCTTTCTTCTTCGTAAACCTTCGAGCACCTTCGTGCCTTGGCGGTGAAGTCTCAACCACGGCGCCGCGCACTCCGCCGCACCCGGGCTAACCCCCGATGACAAGCCGGGCAGGGCGCGCTAAACCCCGGCCACCATGGCCACACTCACCCAAATCCTCACCGCCCTCGTCGCCGACGCCTTCCAGGCGGAGGGGCTCGACCCCGCGCTTGGGGTAGTCACCACCTCCGACCGCCCGGACCTGGCGCAGTTTCAGTGCAACGGCGCCCTCGCCGCCGCAAAGGCCGCGAAGGCGAACCCGAAAGCGATCGCCGACAAGATCGTGGCCCGCCTGAGCACAGACCCGCGCTTCGCCAAGATCGAGATCGCAGGCCCCGGCTTCATCAACCTGACGCTGACCGACGCCACGATCGCCGCCCACATCGACCGCCTGCGCGACGACCCCCGCTGCGGCGTGCCGACGCGCGAGCACCCGCAAACCGTGCTGATCGATTTCGGCGGCCCGAACATTGCAAAGACCATGCACGCGGGCCACCTGCGCTCGCTCGTCATCGGCGACGCGCTGGCGCGCCTGTTCCGCTTCGCCGGCGACAAGGTGATCACCGACGTCCACTTCGGCGATTGGGGCCTGCAGATGGGCCAGCTGATCACCGAACTGAAGCACGAACGCGGCAACGATCCCGAAGTTGCGATCTACTTCGACGAAACCAACACCGGCCCATTCCCCAACACCCATCCCCCAGTCACCATGGAGGACCTGGAGCGCCTCTACCCAAAGGCCAGCGCCGCCTGCAAAGCCGACCCCGCACGCCTCGACGAAGCGCGCAAGGCGACGGCCGAGCTCCAGGCCGGCCGCCCCGGCTACCGCGCGCTGTGGGAACACTTCCGCGGCGTCTCGTTCGCCGGCGTGCGGCGCGAGTTCGACGCGCTCGACATCCACTTCGACTGGTGGAAGGGCGAAAGCGACGTCGACAAGCTCGTCGCCCCCATGGTCGCCGATCTGCAAAAGCGCGGCCTGGCGGAGCTCAGCGAAGGCGCGCTCGTCATCCACATCACCGAACCCGGCGACAAAAAAGAACTGCCCCCGTTGATCGTGCAAAAAACCGACGGCGCAGCGCTCTACGAAACCACCGACCTCGCCACCATCATCGACCGCGTGAAGACGGCCGACCCCGACCTCATCCTCTACGTCGTCGGCCAACCGCAACACGACCACTTCGAAAAAGTCTTCCGCGGCGCAAGGAAGGCGAACCTCACCGGCAAAGCCACCCTCGAGCACATAGGCTTCGGCACCGTCAACGGCCCCGACGGCAAACCCTTCCGCACGAGAGCGGGCGGCACGGTGAAACTCTTCGACCTGATCGAACAAGCCAAGGAAGAAGCGCTGAACCGCCTGAACGAAGCCGGCCTCGCAACCGACTACCCGCCAGCGGAGCGGGAAGAAATCGCGCGCCAAGTGGGCCTGGCCGCGATAAAGTTCGCCGACCTTCAAAACCACCGCCTAACCAACTACGTCTTCGACCTCGCCCGCTTCACCAAATTCGAAGGCGAAACCGGCCCCTACCTCCAATACGCGGCGGTGCGCAGCAGGTCGCTCCTTCGCAAAGCTGGGACTCAGGGTTTTCAGCCGGGCCCTGTGCGGCTCGATGGACACGCCGACTGCAGGTTGGCGTTGGTGCTCGATCGTATTTCGGCTGCCATAGACCAATCGGCGGCCAAGCGAGCGCCGAATGTCCTGTGTGCCTATGCCTTTGAGCTTGCGCAAGAATTTAGCCGCTTTTGGGCCGCGCACCACATTCTGAGCGGGCCTGGCGACGTGCTGCGGGCGTCCCGCCTCTCTCTGTGCGCAATGACTCTTGCTAGGTTGCAATTGGCCTTGAGCCTCTTGGGTATCGAAGTTCCGGAGCGGATGTAGTCCGCAGCCAATTCTTCCTGTCCTCCGTAGCCTTAGCGAAGGAGGATGCGCCTTCGCCTTCGAACTAGCCCAACGCTTCTCCACCTTCTACGCCGCCCACCACATCCTCAGCGAGCCAAACGCCCCACTCCGCGGCGCGCGCCTCACTCTCTGCACCCTCACCCTCACCACTCGGACGCGAGTGCTATCTCTGCTTGGGCTCGATGTCCCGGAACGGATGTAGGCGTTGTCAAATGATTCGGAGTCGAGAACGTCACTCCTAGTGTGAGTTCTTATGACGCTTCTCTCGATCAAGATCCGCCAGTAAAGCGTAGGCCGCTTGGGGAGTTAGGCGCAGCCAATCATTCTTCTTCCAACGAGGCCACCGCCAACTGGCTATTTCAACGGGTTCGCCAGGAAGATCGTCCGGGTCTTTGAGTCTCCCAATGAGAATTCGCTGAGCCTTCCTAATCTGAGCTAGGGTAATTCCATTTCCCGGCAGGAAGCTGTGAAGGAAAATCCCACCCTCGTTGACATCCCCATTGTCATTTTCGCCGTTGAAACTTAGAAGCTCCACAAGATCGCTTTGAGCAATTCTAACACCGGTCTCTTCGAACACTTCCCGCACGGCGCACTCGCGGGCCGTTTCTCCCTCTTCGATTCGCCCCCCAAAGAGTCCGTAGCGATTTGGGTAGACGGAATCATTGGCCCTCCGCAATTCAAGAAAATAAGTGCTTGCAAAAAACCTGCGCTCGTTCTTCATCAGAACGAGTGCAAATCGGTCTTTTGTTCGCGCCTCTTCGAAGACGCCGATCCCTCCTTGCGCTTTCGCACTGGCTGCAACGCTGGTAGTCCTAATCGCCCGATTCGGCCCACCTTGCCTTTCTTCCTGGTCAGAGCGACTGACCGTAGCACTCGAATTTCGCTTCCAATTTCGTTGCAGATTCCACATGGCTTGCCTCGTGTTGCCAGAACTTCAAAAAAGGGCAATAGAGAAGTTGCGAGCAACCCGCCTCTGACGCGGGTTAAGCGTGTGCACCTACTTCTTGGGGATCGGCCCACAAATACGCGGCGATGCTTGGAACGCCAATGACAGCGCGTTCGACAGGCACTTTGCTGGAACAGACCAACGCACGACGAAGGTTGTGTGCCCTCATAACAGTGAGGGCGTCCTTCACTTCCATGGTATCTTTGAGAACCACACTGGTGAGTAACAAATCGTCGAGTGGGTTATTGGAAAGGGCAAACGCTCTTGCATTCTCGATCACTGCTTGAATCGCACGACCGTTACCGGAATTCAGTGACGCGAAGAAGTCGTCGCTGAACTCCCCACGGAAGCGACCGGAGGCCGGTCGGTCGTCATCGCCCACTTGACGCTGCATCAGCTCCCACATCTCTGGTCCGGTCGCGTAACACACGGGCTCGGAACTCGCCAACCGATCGCTCAAATAGACAAAGAATAGTGAATCGCGAATCTCGATTTGCGCGCTGTCCAATAGAGTCCTGATTCTGTCGAAGGTGAATGCATCTGGTGTTGCACCCACGCGCGGCACTATCAGCTTCACCCGCGCGCCTCCCGCGATTACAGACTCCAGTGGAGCTTCCCGTTCAAAGCTCTGAGGCGTGACAATGAACTCTCTCTTGAACAGAGCATCCCTTGGCTTTGTTTCACGGACGAGATCGCTTAGAGGTTTGCGTAGCTTTTGAGCTGCCGTTATTTGCGCACGAGAGAGCCCCAGATAGTCAATGATACGCGATAGGTCTGGCGACACGCTGGTTACGATGAAAACGGTCGCAGCCGTCGCAAGTGCCGCGCTCAAGAGGCCAGACAAACTGTCGAGCACGCCCGCGAGGTCTTTCAGCGTTGCGAGTAGATGGGCGTTCGGATTGCCCGGATGGAGCAATAGCTCGGGATGAGTCTGCTTCGCCCATTGGTTCCAGTCGTCGGCCAGAAACGGAATGAGCATGAATGACATCACGGCCGCAGCCACGAATGCCGGCCCGATCACACCCAACGCCGGAATCCGCCACGGATTGCCGGAGAGTTGCCTCCAAAGCCAGTAGGCAGTGAACAGCAAGGCGCTCGCAAGCACTGCAGCCGCTACATAGTCCGCCTTAATCTTCTCGGTCAGAATGAGCTCGCGCAAAAAAACGCCAAAAGACGCACCACCGACGGCGACACCGATCGCAATCACGCCCAGCATAAGCCGGCTGATCACAATGACGAGCTGGTCGCCTAGGAGCGAGTGCAACACCAGCGCCATCGGAAAGGCTAGTCCCAAGACAGCCAACACTTCCACCGTTGGCCCGGGAGCGGGTAGCGAGAACCGTGTCCAAAGAAGAGGCCAAGGCAAGGCGAACGCGATAACAAGCAACAAGAGCGTGGCGAGCGCGACTTCCACCGCGCCGCGGAGAGCTTCCGCACTGAAATTGTTGTTCGTTTCCGCATCCATTGTCGGTGGATTTCCCCCAACGACCTACGACAGACGAAAGCGTAGACCAAGCTAGCTGGCGTTCTCCACCGCAACGCGGCGCGGGCCTGCGAATATTTGGATGTGTTGCCCTATCTACTCGGAATTCTCGCAATGGGTGCAGACCGCTCGCCCGGAAGGCGACGAGACTGCCTCTGCCTGTCAAACTCCGTTTGGATCGCGGCGGTCAGCCTGGTCGATTCACGAACGGGCTCCTCGATCTCGCCCAACTCCTTTAAGTGCTTCGGTTCCACATGTTACGCTCGGTGAGTTCCACGAGATTTTCGATCTCCTTCGCAAGGGCTTCGAAATAGTGGCTTCGAGCGCCCTCGCCAGCGTACACCTCATTGAACGTCACCGAGAAGATGTTGTTGCTGCGAGCGCCAGCGACGCGCCATCCAATAACTGCGACGAGTGCGAACGTGGCAAAAGCCAGTCCTGCGTTTGGCATGCCGGCGATGAGCCATCCCAGAACGGTCGCGAGAAGAACTTTTCCGGCCCAGAAGCATCGCTCGTCGTTTCGGAACGAGGTGTCCACCTTCCAGAGAGTGGTCGTGCTGTATCGGTCCAAGTAGTCGGCGCGGATGGCATACCAAAGCGCAACCTTGGTACACTTGGCGGCACGCTCCGGCCACTTACCTTCGCCGGCCATGTGAACGATCTCGCTCGAGGCGATTCTGCACTCGTGCAAAATTTCCTGGTATCTCTCCTTCACTTTGAATGAGAGACGCTCGGTGGCCTGCCGGAGGTCCTTCGTTACCCACCACCTTGTAAAAGAACGCAGCAAAACAAGTAGAATTCCGCCGACTGCGATCAGAAGCGCCAGAGCGGACGAGACGGGCAATTGCGCAAGGCGACCGACAAAATCAAGGGCATCCCTTTGGCCAGCAACTAGCAGAAATGTCCAAATGCAAAACAGCAGGTAGAACGACAGCGTCCAGAATCGCATGTTGACATAGCGTTCCCGAATTTCGCGTTGAAGCCCGTCGGTGATCGCGTAGACGTCATCATCGATCGGAAAGAATCGTCGAGCCTCGCGCTTTAGCTGCGTAGTGAATGGCGTAATCTTCTCGCCAACCTTTCCGAATTGGGTCTGCTTGACAAAGTAATCTGCCGCATCCAGCTCGACCTGGCGCTTGAATATCGCCGGAGTTTCTGGCGAAGCGGTCGTCGCTTCAGCCGTTGTTGGAGGTGATGTCCTTGGTGTCTCGAGAGTCGTAGTGTCCGAAGGTAGGGGCTGTGCATGGCTGTCATGGAACGGCCGACCAAGTTCGCTTGCAAACATTGACGGCAGGTCGTCAGCTGCGTCGGATGTGCTGCTTGCGCCCGTGCTCGGATCGCTATCGCCAGACATCACTTGCCACCCAGAATGGAACGAGGTTGAGAGCGACGATTAAGCCGTACGCGTCGAATAGCGGCAAGTAATTGCGAACCGCAGCAGACAAGTTTCAACCGCGAAGCGAGAACACTGTACTCGAATCGCGCGATTCAGCCGACAGTGTGCTGCTAGGACCTTGCCCGAGAAGACTTTCCCCGTACGCGCGAAGCACCGGCGCGCGATGCAAGCGTGCGGCGTCGACGTCTTGCACGGATTTCACTAAGTGCGCGAGCGACGAGGTGCGCGCTGACCGGCGTGCGCGTTCAAGGCTTGCAGCCCGCGCGCGCAGGGACACGTAACAAGTTAACGAAAAAGGTTCCGGCGACAGGGTTCCGGCGACACATAGCGCGCCGCGGCGTTGCTGCCACGAAAAAACGGCCGAGCTCTCGCCCGGCCGCCCATCACGTCACCTCACGCCCCGCTTACGCAGCGCTGAGGTTGACCGCCTTCGCGCCGCGCGCGTCGGCTTCCGTATTGAAGTTGACGCGCTGACCTTCGGTGAGCGCGCTCATCCCGGCTTGCTCGACGGCGGTCGCGTGGACGAAGACGTCCTTGCCGCCGCCATCCGGCGCGATGAAGCCAAAGCCCTTGGTCGCATTGAAAAATTTCACGGTACCCGTGTTCGAAGCCATTTCGTGCAGTCCTTGTTTCACAAAGCATTTTTGCGCCCGGGCGAAATGCCAAGACGCGATGAAAAGCATGACAAACGTTTGAAAGAAGGTTTTCGAACCGGGTTCTCGGGCGAAAGCGCGAGAGGTCGCCCCCGCGCGCGTCGTCGAAAATCATGGGCCCGCACTTCACAACCGTGCAGCCGTCACTGCAGGTCATATGCGCCCTCTGAGGTGAAAGTGCAATGAAGAGCCGCCGCTTTCGTGCTAAATGTGCCAGTTCGACTGGCCCGGAAACGCCCGAAAAACCCGCGTTTCGGCCGATTTAACGTCAATTCAATCGGACTGTGAAACCGTCACCCCCTGACGTGCCTATCGGGGGTGGGGAATGGCCCGCATTCTTGTGATTGATGACGACGAAGTCTTCGTCGATGTGATGGTCCATGCCCTTGAGGAGCGCGGCCACGACGTCGCGTTCGCGCTCGACGGCTTGGCCGGAACAAAGGCCTTCACCGCTCAGCCCTTCGACGCGGTGATCTGCGATCTCGTGATGCCCAATCAAGAGGGGCTCGAGACGATCCGTCACCTGCGCCGCGAACGGCCGAGCGTCGCGATCGTCGCCGTCTCCGGTGGCCTGCCGCGCGCGCCGCAGATCGACGTGCTGCAGCTCGCCAGCAAATTCGGCGCCGACCAAACGCTGCGCAAGCCGTTCAAGCCCTCGCAACTTGGCACCGCACTCGACGCGGCGCTGGCCGCGCGCGGCGACGGCGCGGTGCCGCGATGAGCAACGCAATGCCGCTGACAGGGACGTGCGAGACCGCGCCGCTCCGCGGCGAAAATCCCGCACTCCGCGCGCGCGTCGATGCCTATTTCGACCGCATGCGCGACGGCCATCTGATCGCCGGCCGCGTGCCTGGCGCCTCGTCGGTGCAGCTCTGGAGCAACGACTATCTGGGCCTGGGCGGTCACCCCGACATCGTGAAGGCGCAGGTCGATCTTCTCGAACACCAATCCGAAGGCGTCTTCATGTCGGCGGTCTTCTTGAACGAGACCAGCCTGCAACGCCGCTTCGAAACGCAGATGGCGTCGTATCTCGGCGCGCAGGCCGCCGTGCTCTGCCAATCCGGCTGGAGCGCGAACACCGGCCTCGTGCAAGCCTTGGTCGACCATCGCACGCCCGTCTATTTGGATCAGTTCGCCCACGCCTCGCTTTGGGAAGGTGCCCGTATGGCGGGCGCGCCGGCGCACGCCTTCCGCCACAACAAGCCGGAACATCTGGAACGCTTGATCAAGCGCAACGGCCCCGGTTTGATCCTCGTCGACGCCGTCTATTCGGCCTACGGCACGATCTGCCCGCTCGCCGACATCGCCGGCATCAGCGAACGCAACGGCTGCATCCTCGCCGTCGATGAATCGCACGCCATCGGCGTCTACGGCCCGCACGGCGAAGGCCTGGTGCACACCTTGGGCCTGACCGAAAAGGTGCAGTACCGCACCTTCAGCCTCTCGAAGGCCTTCGCGACCCGCGCCGGCATGGTCGCGGGTCCAACCCGCGTGATGGCCTACTTCCCCTACGAAGCCCGCCCCGCGATCTTCTCCTCGGCCGTCCTTCAACACGAAGTCGCCGGCCTCGCCGCGGCGCTGAAAGTCATCCAGGAAGAAGACTGGCGCCGTCAGCAACTTTGGTACAACACGCGCTATCTGCGCCAAAGCCTGCAGCGCCTCGGCTTCGCCGTCGACCAAAGCACCTCGCAGATCATCGCGCTGCACGCCGGCACCGACGAACAAACCCGCGCCCTGCGCAACGCACTCGAAGAGCACGACATCTTCGGCGCCGTGTTCTGCGCCCCCGCAACGCCAAAGCACCACGGCATCGTGCGCCTCTCGGTCAACGCGCGCCTGCGCGACGGCGACTTGGACCGCGTCATCGCCGCCTGCAAATCCATCGCCGACGACCGCGCCATCGCGCCCTGGCCGCGGGGCCTGCTGGCCGGCGCAAGCCCTCTGCGCGAGCAAAACATCGACACCGCCGTGGCCTCGCTGCGCAGCGTCGGCCATGACCTCCGCCGCGCCGCCGATCGCTGGCTGAACCGGGAAAAATAACAATGGCAACCTGGAAACCCGCGACCGCCAAGGAACCGCACAGCACGCTGCTCTACGACTACTGCGCGCTGATCTATCGCTTCCGTTGGTCGGTGGTGGGCTTCTACGCGTTCCTGGCGCTGCTCGCCGGCTGGGCCGCGGTGGACCTGCGCTCCACGATGGACAACCGTGTGTTCTTCGGTCCCGACAATCCGGAGCTGCTGCTCCTGAATTCGCTGGAGCGCGAGTACTCGCAGAACAACGACGTATTGGTCGCCATCGAACCCAAAAGCGGCGGCGTCTTCACGCCAGCCGGCCTCGCGGCGGTCCTCGAAATCACGAACGAACTTTGGAAAGCGCCCTTCGCGATCCGCGTGGACTCGCTTTCCAACTTTCAACACTCGACCGGCAAAGACGACGACATCGTCATCAACGATCTGGTTCCGCGCGGCTTCGCCTTCACGCCGGGCGAGATCGCCAACGTCCGCTCGATCGCCCTCAACGAGCCGTTGCTGAAAGGCCTTCTGATTTCCGCCGACGGCAAGGTCGCCGGCGCCCGCACGAACTTCCAGTTCCCGCGCGACGATCCGGCCAGCGTGCGCGAAATCTCGAACTACCTTGCGGCCTTGCAAGCCCGCTTCCTGGCGAAACATCCCGACGTCCGGCTTTACTTCACCGGCAACGTCATGGTGATGCAGGCGTTCGGCGAGGCGCAGGCGCGCGACATGTTGTTCCTCGTGCCGATCATGCTCGTCGTGATGGGCCTCGTCCTCTATCTGCTGCTCAGATCCTGGGTCGCCACCGGCATCGCGCTCACCGTCGCGGGCCTCTCGATGCTTTTCGCGATGGGTGCCGCCAGCACCGCCGGAATCGTCATGAGCGCCGGTTCCGCACCCGCGCCGTTCATCGTGCTGACCGTGGCGCTCGCCTACAGCGTCCACATCATCTCCGAGTACGTCGACGGCTGCCGCCTCGGCGCCTCCAATCGGGTATCGACGCTCTCGGCCGTCGAATCCAACGCTTTCGCGATCTTCCTGACCAGCCTGACGACGGCGATCGGCTTCCTGAGCATGAACTCGTCGGACGCCCCGCCGTTCCACGACCTGGGCAACATCTCCGCCATCGGCGTCGCCGCCGCCTTCCTGCTGACCTTCAGCCTAACGCCGGCACTGCTGCAAATTTTCTCGGTCCCGATCGACCCAAAAAAGAGCTACACGCACGAAGCGCTGAAGCGGCTCGCCGGCAGGGTCAATGCCAAGCCCGGCGTCATTCTGAGCACCATGACGGCCTTGGTCGTCGTACTGGCCGCCGGCATCTTCCACATGCGCCAATCGGAAAATTGGATAGAGTATTTCGACCAAAGTTTCCAATTCCGGCGCGACACCGACACCGTCCTAAAGAAGTTGACGGGCTTCGATGTTATGGAGTTTTCCGTTCCGGCAAAGACCGCCGGCGGTGTCGAGAGCCCCGAATATCTGGCCAAGCTCGATGCGTTCAGCACCTGGCTACGCGCACAGCCGGAAGTCCTGAACGTCATCGCGATTAGCGACATCGTCAAACGCGTGAATCGCAGTGTCCACGGCGACGACCGCGCCTTCGACCGTATCCCCGACGATCGCAGCCAAACGGCGCAATACCTCTTGCTGTACGAAATGTCGCTACCGCAGGGCCTGAGCTTGACCGACCGGATCACCGTATCCCGATCCGCATCGCGGGTGACGGTGGTTGTCGGCATGAACGGCAAGAACCTTCCCTCCGATGAGCTTCTGCCGCTGGCCGAGCGTTTCGAACACTGGCTCGAAACGAGCGGCGGCAAAGGCATGGCGGCGAAGGGCACAGGTCTCTCGCTGATGTTCGCGCACCTCTCGTCGCGCAACATCGAGATGATGATCGGTGGCACCGCCATGGCCGTCCTCATCGTGTCCCTAATCTTGGTGCTGGGTTTGCGCAGTCTGCAACTCAGCTTGGTCTCGATGGTGGGTGACTTCGTGCCCGCCGTCATGGCGCTTGGCCTCTGGGGCCACCTCGTTGCGGAGATGAACGTCGCGGTCTCGATTGTGGCCGCGATGACATTCGGCGTCGTCGTCGACGACACGATCCACTATGTGTCAAAATACGCGCGTGCCCGGCGCATCTTGGGCATGTTGCCCGATCAAGCCGTCGAATACGCGTTCACGGCAACCGGCAAGGCGATGCTCTTCACGATGACGGTGATGTGCTTCGGCTTCGCCGTGCTTGCCTTCTCGAGCTTTGGCGTCAACAGCACCTTGGGGCTCTTGACCGTCATCACCTTCTGCTTCGCCATGCTCGCCGACTTCTTTATCCTCGCACCGCTCTTGCTCGTGTGCGATCGCAACCTTGGTCTGTTCTCCTGGCAGCGCGAACGCCGCTCCACCGGCGTCAGCGAACATCCCGCGCTCACCACCCGCGTCGACGCCTACTTCGAGCGCATGCGCGACGGCCACCTGATAGCCGGCCGCGTCCCGGGCCCTTCGTCGGTGCAGTTGTGGAGCAACGACTATCTCGGCCTCGGCGGTCATCCCAAGATCGTGAAGGCGCAAGTCGAGCTTCTGGAAAGCCAGTCCGAAGACGTATTCATGTCGGCGGTCTTCTTGAACGAGACCAGTCTGCAACGCCGCTTCGAGACGCAGATGGCGTCCTATCTGAACACGGAGGCCGCCGTGCTCTGCCAGTCCGGTTGGAGCGCGAACACCGGCCTCGTTCAGGCGCTGGTCGATCATCGCACGCCGGTCTATCTGGACCAGTTCGCACACGCCTCACTTTGGGAAGGCGCGCGCATGGCGGGAGCCCCCGCACATGCCTTCCGCCACAACAATCCGGAACACCTGGAGCGCATGATCAAGCGCTATGGCCCGGGCTTGATCCTCGTCGACACGGTCTACTCCGCCTACGGAACGATCTGTCCGCTTGCTGAGATCGCCGCTTTGAGTGAGCGCACCGGCTGCATTCTCGCCGCCGATGAATCGCACGCGATCGGCGTCTACGGCCGGCGTGGCGAAGGTCTCGTGCACGCGCTCGGTCTGACCGAGAAGGTGCAGTACCGTACCTTCAGTCTCTCGAAAGCCTTCGCAACGCGAGCCGGCATGGTGGCAGGTCCGGCGCGCGTGATGGCCTATTTCCCTTACGAAGCGCGCCCCGCAATCTTCTCCTCTGCCGTGCTGCAGAACGAAGTCGCGGGTCTGTCGGCGACGTTGGAAGTCATCCAGACGGAAGATTGGCGCCGCCAAAAGCTGTGGCAGAACACCTTCTATCTGCGCCAAGGCCTGCTGAAGCTTGGCTTCGCGGTCGATCAAAGCGCATCGCAAATCGTGGCCCTACATTCGGGCACCGACGAACAGACGCGCGCTCTGCGCAACGCGCTGGAGGAGCATGAGGTTTTCGGTGCCGTGTTCTGCGCACCGGCGACGCCGAAAAAGCACGGCATCGTCCGGCTCTCGGTCAATGCGCGTCTCAACAACAGCGATCTCGATCGGGTCATCGCCGCATGCCGCGCCATTGCGCAAGAAAGGGCGATCTCGCCATGGCCGAAAGGTCTGCTGCGCGCCGATGCGACCGCGCCCGAGCACCGCCCGGCCGGCTCAACCTGGTCCGAGCCGTTCCTTCCCGAAACGCTTTTCCCTGCCGCCGGTTCCTGAGTTGGAGTTTTCGCCATGAATCTTCGCGTCGTTACGTTGTCAGTCTTGATCGCCCTGTCGAGCGCGGGCTCAAGCCTCGCCGCCCCGCCGCAGTTCTCCGCGGACTCGAAAGCCAAGGGTCGCGAAATTACAGCCGAGTCGATCCGCCGCGATGCCGGGTTCGGCGACACGCAATCGCGCATGACGATGCGCCTGATGAGCGATAGCGGCGATGCCAACGAGCGCACGCTGCGCATGAACGTGCTGGAAGGTGCCAGCGACCAAGTCGGCGACAAGTCCCTCATATTCTTCGAGATGCCGAAGGACGTGCAAGGCACGGTCCTCCTCACCCACACGCAGATCCTGACCGCGGACGATCAGTGGATCTACATCCCGAGCATCGCCCGCGTGAAACGCATCGCTTCTTCGAACAAGTCGGGCCCATTCCTCGGCAGCGAGTTCGCCTACGAGGATCTGACCGCCCAAGAGCTCGGCAAATACGACTACCGCTGGCTCAGAGACGAACCGTGCCCGGCGCCCCACGCCGCGCTGCAGTGTTTCGTCGTCGAGCGTGTGCCGCATTACGAAGCATCCGGTTACAAGCGTCAGATCGCCTGGATCGACGCCACCGAGTTCCTGTTCCGCAAGATCGAGTTTTACAATCGGGAAGATCGCCTATTGAAGACGTTAACGCTCGCGAACTACCGCAAGCACAACGAGCGCTTCTGGCGCCCTTACGAACTCCTGATGATCAATCATCAGAGCGGCCGCTCGACGAAATTGAGCGTCACCGATCTCAAGTTTAGCACGGGATTAACCGAAGTCGACTTTACTGAACAGTCGATGGAGCGTCTCAGGTAGGAAGCAGCCGAGCCCATGCGTGGCGACCGGGGTACATTCAATCTACTCCCGGTCCTCTTCGCGGCTGTGAGTGCGACGGCCGCGCAGGCGGCGCCGGCGGATGACGGCACGCTCGTCCTTCGCGGAACGATCGGCGCCGAAGTTCGCGCGTTTGCCATGCGGCCTTCCTACGCCGGACAAGATCGCGCTCTGCTGCAAGGCTCGTTGACCGCCGCGGCCAACGCCTCCTGGACCTCGAACGACAAGAGCGTCGTCATCGATGTGGCGCCGTTCCTGCGCTACGACGACACCGACCGCAAACGCACCCACGCCGACATGCGTGAAGCAGCGGTGAGCGTCTATGCCGATCCCGTCGTCATTCGGCTAGGCGTCAGCAAAGTCTACTGGGGCGTCACCGAATCGAGGCACATCGTCGACATCGTCAATCAGTCGGACCTGGTCGAAGAGCCCGAAGGCGACGAAAAATTGGGCCAGCCGATGGCGATGTTTCGAGGCCAGTATGACGACATCGAAGCCACCGTCATCGTGCTGCCGCTCTTCCGCCCGCGCACTTTCCCAGGCACCGCGGGCCGGTTGCGCATGACGCTGCCGGTCGACACCGCGAACGCCGAATACGAATCGAGCGCCCGCACTCATCGCGTTGACGTGGCGGGCCGCTTGAAGGCCCGGATCGACGACTTCGACATCGGCCTGACCTACTTCAACGGCACCAGCCGCGAGCCGCGCTTTGAGCTCGCCGGCGCGACCCTCGTCCCCGTCTATGACGTGATCGATCAAGTGGGCCTCGACGTTCAAGCAACCTTGGACGCCACTCTGCTGAAGCTCGAAGCGATCACCCGTGACGGGCACCAAGGTCCCGGCGCGCGCCGCTTCACGGCCGTCGTGGCCGGCGTCGAGCATACCCTATCGCAAGTGGCCGGAACCGATTGCGACATCGGCCTGGTGCTGGAGTTCGCCTGGGACGACCGCCCGCCTTCCGCACCGCCGACGATCTACGACAAGGACTTCTTCTTCGGCACCAGGTTCGCGTTCAACGACACGAGCGACAGCTCCGGCCTGATCGGCGCTCTCGTCGACATCGACAAGGGCTCGGTTTACGCCAAGATCGAAGCCTCAACCCGGCTCGGTGATGCCTTCCGGCTGGAAGTGCAGGGCGCCCTGGTCCTGCGTGCCGGCGACGGGGACACCGTGCTTGAGCAAGTGCGCGACGACTCGTTCGTCACCGTCCGCCTTCTGCACTTTCTGTAGTTAACCGCTCGTTTACCAACGCGGTCGAAGCAGGGCGCGCGTCTCGCGCTTTAGCTTCGATTTAATGGCGCGACTGTTAGCGTCGACAGGATCGATTTTGGGGCAGGGCGTCGTCCACCGACATGTCGCACATGAACAACGAACCAACTTCGCAAGATCGCAGCGGCATTGCCAGTTGGCTGTCCGCGCAACGCACCTCCCTGCTCAACTCCTACCAAGCGTGCGAACGGATCATTCTACCGATCGCGCTCTGCGGCGTGCTCGGAATGCCGCTCTACTATGTGATTTGGCAATACGCCTTCCCGCAACAATACGAGAGCCTGTGGCTCCGCTTGCTGGGCAGCGCGCTGTGCGCAGGCGCGTTCAGTACGGCTTTGTGGCCGCAAACCTATCGCAAGTCGTTCGGGCCGGTGCTCTGGTACGCGACGATCACGTACTGCTTGCCGTTCTTCTTCACGTACATGTTGCTCATGAACGGCGGCTCGCCAGTGTGGCTTGTGACTTGGCTCTGCGGCTTCATCCTGCTTGCCATGGTGGTCGAGTTTGGAAGCCTCATCCTGTTGCTCTCCGCCGGCGCAACGCTTGCGGTCGCGGTCTTCCTGTGGGGAGGCGGCTCGGTCGAATCGTTGAAGCCACTGATGGAGCAGGTGCCGGTCTTCTTGTTCACGATCATCGCCGGCGCATTGTCCGTCTATCGCCAGCAGATAGCACGCCAAACGCTGACCCGCGCCCGCGACGCGGCCGAGGCGGCCAACCAGGCGAAGTCGGAATTCCTGGCGATGATGAGCCACGAGATCCGAACGCCCATGAACGGCGTCCTGGGCATGGCGGGCGTTCTGCTGGAGACGAACCTGACGGCTGAGCAGCGCCGCAGCGCCACGACAATCCGCGAGTCCGGCGAGAACTTGCTGCGCATCATCAACGACGTCCTCGACTTCTCCAAACTCGAAGCCAACGCCGTCGAAACCGAAACCGTCGCCTTCGACGTGCGCTCGCTTCTGAACTACGCCGCGGAAATCGTCACCCCGCGTGCACGCACAAAGGCGCTGGACCTCTCTATCACCGTATCCGCGGACGTGCCGGCGTATCTCCGCGCCGACGCCGGCCGCGTGCGCCAAGTCGTCGTCAACATTCTGGGCAACGCGGTCAAGTTCACCGAGCGCGGCACGGTACGCACACGCGCAACCGTGGTAACGGACGCTGCCGGGCACCGTTGTCTGCGGGTCGACGTTGCCGACTCCGGCATCGGCATAGCGCCGGACCAGCTATCGCGGCTATTCGAGAAATTCAGCCAAGCGAACGCGTCGATCTCCAGGCGCTTTGGCGGCTCGGGCCTCGGCCTCGCCATCTCGAAGAAGCTCATCGAGCGCATGGGCGGACGCATCGGCGTCGAAAGCACCCTGGGCCAAGGATCGACGTTTTGGTTCGAATTGCCATTGGTTGAGGCGACAGCGGCCGAAGCCGCCGCCGCCAAGACTGGCGCCAAGCCGGAAAAACTCGAAGCGGCCCTCGCCCAAATTGCGGGGCTTGAGCGCCCGCTGCGCCTTCTCTTGGTCGAAGACAACGCCACGAACCTGCTCGTCGCGCAATCGGTGCTCGCGAAGTACGGCATCATTCCCGACACCGCCGGCAACGGACTCGAAGCCGTCGAGGCCGTGCGCTGCACGCGGTACGACGTCATTTTGATGGACGTTCACATGCCGGAGATGGACGGGCTGGAGGCGACGCGCACCATCCGCGCACTGCCGGGCCCGGAGTCGAAGACACCGATTATCGCGCTCACGGCCAACTCCTTCGACAGCGACAAAGAAAAATGCCGCGCGGCCGGCATGAACGCGCATGTCGGCAAACCGTTCCGCGCCGTTGACTTGATCGTTGCCCTCGGCGCCGCGCTGCGCGATGGCCGCAGCTTCACGGACTGCGAACGCGAGGAAGAGCAAAAGCGCACAGCCGCCCCGACCGTCGACATCGCGGCGATCGAAGAGTTTCGCGCCGACTCGAACGATCAAGCACTCCGCCGCTTGATCGAGGTGTTCCTAAAAGACGCCGCGCAAAAACTCGATCGCCTCGGCAAACTAGCCACCAATCAGACATCGGCCGCCGAAGCTGTCCGCCTCGTCCACTCCCTCAAAAGCTCAGGCGCGATGGTCGGCGCCGCCGCTCTGTCCCAATTCGCCGCCCAGCTGGAACAAGCGCTCGAAGGCAACGAAGCCGGCCTCACCCCCCAAACCGTCGACGCCCTGCAAACCCTGTTCGCCGACTACAGCACCGAACTCCGCGCTCACGGCTTGGCTGCGTAAGACCAGCGCGCGCCCGCGAGTCTAAGACGGTTCCGTTCCGCCCATCGCTTTCGCGAGAGCCAACAGTTGCCGGCGCGGCTCGCCGCCGAGCCCGTAATACGCGCGCACGAGCTCGTACGTCTCCTTCGCTTGCATGTGATCCACGCCGGCGCCCTCGGCCGCTCCGACGTCGGCCCCCTGCAGGCCTTCGAAAAAGGACGACACCGGCACGTTCATCGCGCGGGCAATCTCCCACAATCGGGAAGCGGACACGCGGTTGGCGCCACTCTCGTATTTCTGAATTTGTTGAAAGCGGATGCCGAGCACCTGTGCAAGCTGTTGTTGAGTCATGCCCAACAGCCAACGCCGATGACGCACGCGTTGACCGACATGAATGTCGACTGGATTCTTCACGGGACCCCCAAAGGCGCGCGCACAACTCTCGCGCAACGATGAAGGTAGAACGCGCCGCCGCAACGCTCAACGTATCGAGAGCGATGTTCGATGACTTATCCGAGACAATGTTGCGGCGCTTCTTCGCCAACAGCGACAGTGCGAACAACCCGCAAGCGAGCACCGACAAAGCTGAACGCCGCGTCGACGCAGTCTGCATCCGTCCCGGCGTATTCACCACAAAGCGCGCAACCTAAGAGCGACCGGCCCAGCTGTGATGCCGCGCACACCGTGCGTCGCGACCGACGCTCGCTCGGCAAGCAAGTCGCGGTAGACCTCCCGCCGGATTCGAAGAAGATCGGTTCTCGCCGGTTGCAGCGTTGCGTGACATGATGGGCGAGGCCAGGAACAACAATGCGCGCGAGGCGCGCCATGAGCGCTGCTCCGAGATGCACGACGCGAACGAACAAAGAAAATTGTGGGAAAGAAGTCAAGCCGCGCGCTAAAGAGCAACTGCCGAGCGTGGGGAATGTATATCATGTCCCCGTATTTTCTGAGCCACCGCACAAGAGATGATAGAGATGAGTCAGGATACCTTAAAATTGATGTTGGATGCAGCGGACAGTGCCTCAACAATTCTGTTGTCGGTCGTTGGTGCGTTCTTTTTGGTTGCTAACATGGGGGCTTGGGTGAAGAGTGAGAGCATTGTAATACCCAGCAATAGCTACCCGAGCGTATTGGTGTTTCTGCTTGCCTGGCTTGCGATTGCCTTTGCGTATGCGATTGCGGCGCGACGCAAGCAAAAATATCTGTAATCAAGGAAATACGGGGACAAATACTGGGACGGACAAATGCGGATCGCGGCAGGGACGCGTATTGCTACGTGTGGACGAACACCTACGACGCGCAAAACAAGATGCGCACGACGACGGGCGCCGGCGGAACCGTCACAACCGTCTACGACCCGCTGGGCCGGCGCCAAGCGATCGTCGAGCACACTACACTGTGGACGAATACAGGGACAGCATACCCGTTCCCCTGCTCTCGCCTCGCGTTCGCTGGCCATCAAGACGTTGATGCTCGCGCGAGATACCAGTTGCGAGTCCACGGCTTGGCGGGTGGCGGTTGTTCCGCTACTATGACGTTCCCGAGCTGCTAATTTTGGGTTACGTCAATGATGACGATATTCCGTACAGTGCTGGCGCTCATCCTCAGCGTGATAACACTGGGAATTGCCAACCGGTGCCTTGGGGCGGCGAATTTCCTGATTTCTGCGGCGTCATCGGGCGGAGCAAGTATGGCAACGCAGCCCGTCTGGGTCTGGCTGTCCATCGGTGAGATTGTGTTTTCAACCATTGGACTGGTAGGGGTTTGGGTTGGAGTCTTAGTCAAGAAAACGGTCGTGATCTGCGCATTCCTATCTCTTCTTTTGATTTTCCCCGTCATCATTGAAGCCAGCCAATGTGATGTTAGCTCGCTTTTTTGCCGGGCATTTTGGTGGGCATCAATTGAGCACTTTGTTCCGATTGTGAGGTAGCTCAGGAGAGCGGTGTCACGAAAATTAAAATTCTAGGGATACGTAACAGTCTCTGACGACGTGAGTTCCGGGGACATGAAAGAAATGGGGTCAGAGTAGAATTCAATAGGCGAATACGGGGACAGCATTAATAGCCCCCCAACGTAGAAATAAATGTCAAACAAGTGCGGCCGGAGAGGTCGATTGCTAAAAGCGACCCTCGACCATGCGATCTAACAGCATATTCGCAAAGATCGGGCTTGCTGTGCTCCTTTCCATATTTGGGGCGGTCGCAATGTCCGGGATAATGACACTGTTTGGAAAGTCGACGGACTTTGTCGGGATGGCGTTATTCATGTTTGTCGTTTGGATGCTGATCATCGGATACATAATCTTCATCAGACGATGATGCCGAATCGGTGAGGGTCCGGGGACAGTTAAGAAGGAATACGGGGACAGCATACTATTCCCCTGATCTCGCCGCCATCCGCCACTATAGCAGATTGGGCTGAGCGCCGTCCGCCGCGGCGGGCTTTCGGCCTGGGGCGCGGCGGGCGATCGTAGCAATGCGCGTCCCTACTGCAATCCGTATTCTGCCGCCCGCGCCTTGCAGGGATTTCAGGAAGTCTTCCGCGTTTCCAACGTTTTTGAGTCCAAGAAACTTGATAAGTTCTTTAGGGATGCTCAGAAGGTTGTAGGCGAGTCACGAAAGGCGCTCGACAAAATTATCGAGCGCGAGCAAAGCGCGTTGAGACACTGAACGGCCGCCGGAGTTAGCTGTGATGCCCATTGATGAGCAGGTCGCGAAAATCGGACTATACGCGTTTGCGTGGGTCGTATTTGTTTGCTTGATTGTGTTTGCACATCGGGTGTCGCGCAAACGCAGCCGGCCTAGTGGCAGCGGACCACCGACGAAGCTCCCTGGTCTATGGCCTCCCATGATTCAGGATCGATACCGCGCGCTGGACGCCGCTGGAAGGATGCGATGGTGGCGGAGATTTCGCCTGGTACACATGCTAGTGGTTTGGCCGCTGATTGCCGCCGCTGCGGTCGTTGGTATGGCGATGAACAATGTTGGAGCGGCGATCATCCTTGCTGCGTTTGCTGGCATTCTTAGTCTTTGGGCGGTATTGTCTGCGTAGTTCACGTGGTCGGGCTCGCCGCGCCGTCGGGAAGCGGCGAGATCGATGCGTTTCGCGCGAGCACGAGCACCGGCCGCCCCTTGGGCAGCAGAACTTTCGTCGCTAAGCTGGAAGCCAAACTTGGCCGCAAGCTCGGCAGGCGCAAGCCTGGACCAAAGCCGAAAACCGCGGAAGGTGTTCAAGCCGAATTGTTCTAGTTTGTCACGTGTCCCCGGAATTACGTGTTCTTCTCCTGCCAGTGCGAAGGTGTTCAAGCCGAATTGTTCTAGTTTGTCACGTGTCCCCGGAATTCTTGCGACAATAACCGTGAACAAAGGGCACCCCATTTGGCAGGGCAAGGCGTTACAGGGCTATGCCAAACGGGCTGTCGGTCATGAATCGTTGCATTCTGCGGGCCTTAAGCATCAAAAAGGCAGTAACGAGGCTGTTGCGTACAAGCTTGATGACACGATACAAGGTCAGAACTCCTTCAATGAATTGAAGGGAAACGCCAACAGGAGCAATAAATCCTGATAACCTGATGGATTTGGTATACCCAAACCTTGAGTGATTCAATGACACGCTACATCGTCCTTTTATTTCTGTTGTTCGGGAGCTTTGGTTGCAGGGCCGCGTCAGACTCAGATTCATTTTTTCTTGACTGGAAAATGATCGACAATCCAACCCTGGGGCGTATCGATATCGAGTACAGAAATTTTGAGAGCAGGGCGGTCTGTATTGCGCACGGTGCCTGGCCAACAAAGGCAGGGCGTGTCGATGCCATGGGGGACAGTATGTTCTTGAGCGTCGGCAAGACACGGTTCCCAATAGAAGAGTTTCAAGCTGGATTCTGTTTCGGTGAGTGCAAAACCCGTGTCCCATCAGGTGCGAGCATTGAGGTGAGCATTGGCTACGAGCGCTTCAAGCTGCCTGAGGCGCTCCGCTTCGAAAAGAAGACACTGACGTATCCCCTTGTCGGGTCGTTCTGCAGGTGAATGATGTGCCTCGAAGTACAGAGATTCGGTGGGAATTCCGGGGACAGTGCGCTGGGAGGCCAGCGAGGCGTAGGTGGTGAGAGTCCACTACGATGAAGGATTAGCAACCCGCATCGGCCCCGCGCCGTGCGTTGCGGACAGTGACGTCCGTAGCGAAGCGTCGGCAGGGGAAAGCATAGGCCAGCTATTGAGCCACGAAAAGATCAATTGGGATGCCGACGCCGTTGTCCGTAAGCGGTGCTCTGCTCCCCACCTTGCTGATGTGGCGACGATTTGCGCACGGTGCTCGATCTGATTTGCGGGTTATGTGTGTCACATATGGTCGACACTAGTGAACGTCGCGAGACAGGCCGGCGGCGGGTCGAGATCCGGACGGGCGTGGAGCGACGGCGGCGGTGGACGGCAGAAGAGAAGGGCCGCATTGTTGCCGAAGCGGTCTGCCCCGGCGTGGTGCTTGCCGAGGTTGCGCGGCGGCACGGGTTGGCGCCGCAACATCTGTCGAACTGGATCAGGGCTGCGAAGGACGGGCACTTTGCGCTTCCAGCCGGTGACGACGATCGGAGGGACTAAGATCGATGTTGCGTGCGCTCTTGAAAGTGCGTCTTCGGGCGGTTCTCATCGCGGTTCTGATATTTTTGGTAGCCGCCATTTTGGTTGCGCGCGTGCGCATGTCATGGATGTGCCCAAACATGGCAGCAGTTCCGTTCTCCGATGGTGCGACATACACGGAGATGACGCCACTTGGCGTCCCGGCGGGTTCCAAGAAGCGAATGGTCTTCGAGGTTCTCCTTTCTCGCTGGCGGAACCATTACGACTTGAACACCTTACCTGAATTTGAGAGCCAAGGGCCGGTGCGTCCAATTGCAGAGGGCGATTGGAGCTTCCTCAAGGGCAAGGAAAGGTGGGTGCTAAGTCGGTGTGGAACGACGTGGGATTTTGTTGATGTCTTGTTCGAAGGTGATGTGTTGGTCGCAGTGAAGGACACACGACGCTATGCCGTGCCCTGACAGCCTCGACAAAGCTGCTGGTGAAATCCTATCTCGGGAGCTCGACGGCGGCGCCTGTCGGCGCGGCGACGCAGACGACTTATGACGCCGTGAAAACGAATTCCGGGGACATGTAACAAACTCGATTGACGCCAATACCGTGTTCCGATAATGTTCCGACATGGCTCGTTTGGCAAGAGCGGTCGTGCCGGGCGCGCCGCACCACATCACGCAGCGTGGCAACCGTCGCCAGCAGGTGTTCTTCAACGCCGAGGACTACGCGGCCTATGTCGCAAACCTCGCTGCCCGATGCCGCGCCGAAGGCGTCGAAGTGCTCGCCTATTGCCTGATGCCGAACCATGTACATTTGATCCTCGTGCCGCTGCATGAGGACGCGTTGTCTGCCGTGCTGAGCCGCCTTCACCGCGACTATGCGCGGCGGATCAATTTTCGCGAGGGCTGGCGCGGGTTTCTGTGGCAGGGCCGGTTTGCGTCGTTCGCGATGGATGACGACTACCTCTTGGCGTGCGCCCGTTATGTGGAGCTGAACCCTGTGCGGGCGCGGTTGGTTGTGCATCCGGCCGACTGGCCGTGGTCGAGCGCCGCCGCCCACTTGTGTGGCAAGGCCGATCAGCTCGTTGGGCCCGGCGCCTGGATGGCGCGTGCTGGCGACTGGGCTGCACATCTCGCCACGCCGTCGGGAAGCGGCGAGCTCGACGCCTGTCGCGCGAGCACGAGCAGCGGCCGACCCTTGGGCAGCAGAACTTTCGTCGCTAAGCTGGAAGCCGAACTTGGCCGCAAGCTCGGCAGGCGCAAGCCTGGACCAAAGCCGAAAACCGCGGAAGGTGTTCAAGCCGAATTGTTCTAGTTTGTCACGTGTCCGTGCGCCAGGAAGTTGGCGTGATCCAGCCGGTGCAAGTCCGGTCCAGATAAGGAGTAGCGTTCGTCTGGTAGCGAGTGTTGCGGGGTGGAAGGTGACGACCATCGCGAAGCGTACACAGCAATCGTGCAGGGTGAGCAATTGAGCCCCGAAAATTACAAACTCGCAGAGGCCGAGGTTTTGGACATAGGCCGAAGGCAACATGTGCGGCACCGTTACTTGCGAGGTGCTGTCGCTCTGTCGTGGTCGAAGACCTCATCATGCACGAAAGGATTACGCCGGAACCTGGGAGATCTCGTCTTCGGCCGGGCGGTTGACGACCGCACCGGTCCGCGCAGGGAGGGCTCACGCTCTAGCCTGCGATGAACGGAGACGAGAAGTCAGACTTCGCCATAGTAGCGATGAAGCCGGGGAACGCAGTTCATGCTGCGGACCTGGTGGAGCGAAGGGCGAAGGCCAAGGAGAACGCAAGCCAGCACAACACGCACCGGGCTCTGAACCGGGAAAGCGTGACCCAGGCGCTGGAGCGCGTACGACAAGCAGGCTACTGCTTCATCGTCACGATCCAAGGTGGGAGCCGCATGCGGGAAAGCCGCACGTGCGGCTCTGTGCGGGGGGCGCTCAGTAATGAGCGTCCCTACCGCAATCCGTATTCCGTATTCCGGCATTCGAGCTATTTCCGCGGCCACCAGTTTGCCCAGATCAGTGCGATGGTCGAGATCGCCATCCCTGTCAGTAGCACCGCGGCACTGTTAGTTGCTGCTGCCGCGACAAACGTGGCAATCCAAAACGCGATAGCAAGAATCTTGACCGCCCCCCTCGACATCTGTTTGTTTTTCAAGAGTCTCCTGTCCCTCCACAAGTGGAGAATGTGGAATGCTAGTAGGCAGTTCCGGGATTGACGTCTCGCCAACCCGCGTAAGGATCGTGAGGCATAACTTCCGTGGTAACCTCGGAAACGCCGTATCCTGGCGTCGGGGTGCCGAACTGCACATTCGCTCCAAGCACATCACCGCCAGGCGTCAACACGCCGGTAATGCTTAGGTCTCCGCTGTCGGCCTCCACCGTAACAGATTCACCCGCCAGGTTACTGCTGTCACCGAGGACGACACCAAGACTTACGGACGCGTCCAGGCTTGTACCAATCTTCACTTCGCCGTCGCTACGAAAGCTTCCAGTCTCAGAAACGCTTAGACCTGACGGAGTAAGTGATACGGTCGCATAAAGACCCGCGGTCTTGCTTGCCCCCGATTGATCGCCCATCTCATTCCGTCCGTCGCCGCTAACGTCGGGCTTTTGCCCCGCGGCAGTCGCACCTTCAACTTGAATTCCAACAGTGAGGGTTATGTCCAGATGGCAATTGCCACCCATAACTCCGCAGGCCTTTCCACTTGGATCCGTGTTATTCGTCGGATCTTTTGCAACATAGGCATACAGATTCATCTGATCGCCGTAGCCCACCGGATCGGTCTGCGCGAAGCGCCCCACGCCCGGGAGATAGAACCGTGCCCGGTAGTAGTAATACCCTGTCACCGCATCCAACCGGCGCCCCGTGTACTTGAACGGCACGCCGGTCGTTGGGGCGCCATTGCCGTAGGCGTCGTATTTGTACGGGCCTTCGCTCAGCGTGCCGTTGTCGGCGCTCATGGCGATGGTGGAGCCTTGGCGGTTGGTGTGGAAGTAGTTGCGCGTGTTGCTGCCGCCCGACGGTGTCACCATCGCGACCGGCATGTCGGTGCCGGGGCCGGGGACGTAGCGCCGGAGCAAGGCGTTCGCGCCGCTGTAGTCGGCGATCTCCTCGTCGCCGTCGTGCAGGAAAGATGTGGTGACACTGTTCTCGACGATCGCTTGGCGCCGGCCCAGCGGGTCGTAGACGTTCGTGACGCTGCCGCCCGCACCCGTCGTCGTGCGCATCATGTTCTGCGCGTCGTAGGTGTTCGTCCACACGCCGTCGCCGGTCAGGTTCCCGTTTGCGTCGTAGGCCATGGTCGCGGTCGGGTTCGCGCCGACGGTGATGTTGACGTATTGGTTCAGGTTGTTGGCGGCGCTGTAGGCCGTGGTTTGGAAGGTTGCGGGGACGTAGGACCAGGCGGTGTTGCTCGCGGTTTCGCTGGCGAGTTGGTGCGCCTTCGTGAACGTGTTCGTGTAGGTGTTGGCGGTGCCGGAGAGCGTGCTCGCCAGCGTGAGCAGATCGCCCTGCGTCGAATACGTGTACCCTTGCGCCGGAGTTCCGGGGACACGTCACAATCTCAGGCGTCGGATCGAGGTGCGACGAAATAGGACTTGAGTTTTGTTGGCAATGTTCTATTTTAGTTCTCATACGTTTCCAGCCCCGTTTCGGGTGGGGTTCGGCTGCAACTTGAAACTGTCAATCAACCACCACCAGCGTCTCGCGGGAAGCCGGCGAGCGGCGCAATCGGCTGTGTCTCAGCTCATCGTTTGAGACTGTTGATCGTGCGCGTCGTTACGCCGGGAGTGCGGCTCGACAAGCAGCAAATAACGCACGCCGAACCGTTACATAACGGATTCCGAACGGATAAAGTGGCTCAACGTTGCGGAAATAACGCATATAACGCATGGGCAGATATCATTTGGTCTCGCCAACCCACCTTTCGGCTATCTGCGTAACACCAGTCGCTGAGGGTCCTCGCTCGGACTTGGGGGGGGGGGCGCAGACCGTTTTCTCCGGCTAAGCGCCGGGTACATGGGGTTGTTCGCTGAAATTCCGACCGGGTATCCCTCCGCGCCTCCGCCGCTCCGCGAGATTTGCCTCGCAAGTCGCGCGGACTCCGATGGCTCGCGCAGGGCGCGCCGAGGCTCTCCTCGACAAATTTGGCGCGCCACCACTGGCTCGCTGAGCCCATCCCGGCGAAGTGCCAGAGGCGTTCAACTCTGAAGCGCACATTGTTGCCTTCGCTCACACGTACGACACGCGTTCTCCCGACCGCGCGCCGAAGAACTGCGAGCGCCGCCGGAGCGCGGATTTCTGTGCGGAACAATCGAAGTGAGACCGTGTCTCGGTGTCTCGAATGTCTCACTTGAAAGCACCAAATTGGGGGCGCTTGCGCCTGGCGGACAGCGACCCCTGTCCGGAGTGTCCGCCTTCGACCCCGCGGAAAAGCGCCGCTTTCCCCATGCCTGCGCGCTCGTGTTGATTGACTTGGGACCGCCCGCGCGCCACGTTCGAGCCAACGTTGGGGTCCGCCGCGATGGCGCTGCTCAAACGGCCAACCATTCGACCCTTTGCGGAAGAGAGTAGGGCGTTGCCCTGCCGCCGAAGGAGCAACCGCCCTGGAATCTCTCAGGCACCCGGGACCGCAAAGGCGATGACAGTCTGGAAAGCGAGCGCCCAAAATCTCGGCGCTCCACCGACGGGGTAGGCGAGGGGGAAACCGCTCGCGAAATCTCTCAGGTCCTCATGACAGACAGGGGTGCACCGAACCCGCGGCCGTCGTCGCGGCGGAGGAGCATCGCGAAACCTGTTTGGAAAGAGACCTCATGGCCGATCCGGCCCCTAACGATCTGAAGCGCACACCGCTCTACGCCTTGAACGTCGAACTCGGCGGCAAGATGGTGTCGTTCGCCGGCTACGACATGCCCGTGCAGTTTCCGGCCGGCATCATGAAGGAGCACCTGCACACCCGCGCCGCAGCGGGATTGTTCGACGTCTCGCACATGGGCCAGGCGTTCCTGCGGCTCGAAGGTCCGGGCGGCCACGACGAGATTGCGGCGCTGCTCGAAACGCTGACGCCGGGCGAGATCAAGGGCCTAAAGCCCGGCCAGATCCGCTACACGATGCTGCTGAACGACGAAGGCGGCATCCGCGACGACTTCATGGTGACACGCCCGCATGATCCGGCCTTTGCGGGGACACTGTTCCTGGTCGTCAACGCCGGCACCAAGGACGCCGACTTCGCCCACATCGCGGGCAAGCTGAAAGGCAAAGCCCGCCTCGACCGCCTCGACGGCCAAGCGCTGATCGCGCTGCAAGGCCCGAAGGCGCCGGAAGTTCTGGACCGCATCATCCCCGGCGCCGCCGCGATGAGCTTCATGACGATCCAAAACTTCATGTGGGAACGCACGCAGCTCTTCGTCTCCCGCTCCGGCTACACCGGCGAAGACGGCTACGAAATCTCCGTCCCCGGCGCGATGGCCACGGCCTTTGCCCGCGTGTTGCTCAGCGACGCGTTGGTGGCTCCCATCGGCCTCGGCGCCCGCGACAGCCTTCGCCTTGAAGCGGGCCTCTGCCTTTACGGCCACGACATCGACGAAACGACGACACCCGTCGAAGCGAACCTCACTTGGGCGATCGGCAAGCGCCGCAAGCTGGAAAAAGGTTTCCCGGGCGCCGACAAGATCATGGATCAACTTTTCAGCGGCGCGAAACGCGTCCGCGTCGGCATCAAACCCGACGGCCGCGCCCCCGCCCGCGAAGGCACTGAAATCGTTGACCGCTCAGGCGCCCCCGCCGGGCGCATCACCTCCGGCGGCTTCGGCCCCAGCGTCAACGGCCCGATCGCCATGGGTTACGTCAGACCCGACGTCGCCAACGACGGCACGGAGTTGGGCCTGATCGTGCGCGGCCAAAAACTCCCGGCCCGCGTCGTGCCCCTGCCTTTCGTACCAAAGAGATTCCACAAGCCATGATGGATGCGCCGCGGGCGGCGCAGCCGCCCAAACAACTCTCACCACAGAGCCACCAAGGCCCACGAAGGTTCACAAAGCCCTTCGTGAACCTTCGTGCTTCGTTGTGTCTTTGTGGTGAAAAAACGACATCGCCAACGCTCCGCACACGGAAGATCTAGCTCCATGACCACGAAATACACCAAAGACCACGAATGGGTTCGCGTTGAAGGCAACGTCGCGACCGTCGGCATCACCGCCTACGCGGCCGAGCAACTTGGTGACGTCGTCTTCGTCGAACTCCCCGCCGTCGGCAAAACGGTCGAGAAGGGCGGTGAAGCCGCCGTCGTCGAAAGCGTCAAGGCGGCGAGCGAAGTCTACGCGCCCATCTCCGGCGAAGTCGTCGAGGTGAATTCCGCCCTCGAAGCCGAACCCGCCAAGGTCAACGCCGACGCCGCCGGCACCGGCTGGTTCCTCAAACTCAAAATCAAAAACGGCGCCGAGCTCAAGGACCTGATGAGCGAGGCCGAATACAACGAATACGTAAAGGGACTCTGATGCGTTATCTCCCGCTTACCGATGCCGATCGCAAATCGATGCTGGGCGTGATCGGCGCCAAGTCGATCGACGACCTCTACCGCGACGTGCCGCGCGCGGCGTACCTGACGACGCTGACCGACCTGCCGATGCACGCCGGCGAACTCGAGGTCGAGCGCCAAATGGCAAAGCTCGCCGCCCGCAACGTCGCGGCCGGCAGCGTGCCCTTCTTCTGCGGCGCCGGCGCCTACCGCCACCATGTCCCCGCCTCGGTCGACCACCTGATCCAGCGCTCCGAATTCCTGACCAGCTACACGCCCTATCAACCCGAAATCGCGCAGGGCACGCTGCAATATCTGTTCGAATTCCAAACCCAGGTCGCCATGCTGACCGGCATGGATGTCGCGAACGCCAGCCTCTACGACGGCTCCACGGCCACCGCCGAAGGCGTGCTGATGGCCGCCCGCGTGACGAACCGCAAACGCATCGTCCTCTCGCCGAACCTACACCCGCACTACGTCGAAACCGTCCGCACCACGGCCGAATCCGCCGGGCTCGAAATCGTCGAAGGCAACGAAACCGCGCTTGACGACAAAACCGCCTGCTTCGTCGTCCAGAACCCCGACTTCTACGGCTCGATCCGCGATCTGACGCCGCTCTCCGACGCCGCCCACGCGAAGGGCGCGCTGCTCATCGCGGTGGTCACGGAGATCGTCTCGCTCGGCGCCATCACACCGCCAGGCGAAATGGGCGCCGACATTGTCGTGGGTGAGGGCCAGTCGATCGGCAACGCGCTGAACTTCGGCGGCCCCTATGTCGGCCTGTTCGCGACCCGTCAAAAGTTCCTGCGCCAAATGCCCGGCCGCCTCTGTGGCGAGACGACGGACGTCGAAGGCCGCCGCGGCTACGTGCTGACGCTATCGACCCGCGAACAACACATCCGCCGCGAAAAGGCGACCAGCAACATCTGCACGAACTCCGGTCTCTGCGTGCTCGCCTTCACGATCCATTTGTCGCTGCTCGGCGAAGAAGGCTTCCACAAACTCGCCGCCCTGAACCACGATCGCGCCGTCCAGGCCGCCGACAAACTCACCCGCGTGAAGGGTGTCGAGCTGGTCACACCGACGTTCTTCAACGAGTTCACGCTGAAACTACCGAAGCCCGCCGCGCCGATCGTTGACGCGCTCGCCGAAGAAGAAATCATCGCCGGTGTTCCCGTCTCGCGCCTGAAACCGCACGACAGCCACGCGACGAACCTCCTGCTCGTCGCCGTCACCGAAACCACCACGCCCGCCGACATCGATGCCTTCGCGGCCGCCCTGACCAAGGTGCTCTCATGATGAACAAGCAAGGCCGCCCGACGACGGGCACCGCCGTTCCGCACGCCGAACTCGCCACGATCTCCGGTCACCGCGGGCTCGACCATGAAGAACCGCTGATCTTCGAACTCGGCCGCACCGGCAAGTCCGGCGTTGACCTGCCGGAACCCGAACTGAAGCGCGACCGCCTCGGCGGTCTGCGCCGTCGCGGCCCGATCGGCTTACCCGGCCTCAGCGAACCCGAGGTCGTGCGCCACTACGTGCGCCTGAGCCGCAAGAACTACGCGATCGACAGCGGCTTTTATCCGCTGGGCTCCTGCACGATGAAACACAACCCGCGCCTCAACGAAAAGATGGCGCGGCTTCCGGGTTTCGCCGACATCCACCCGCTGCAGCCCGTCTCCACGATCCAAGGCGCGCTCGGTCTGATTGATCATCTCGCCCACTGGCTGAAGATGCTGACGAACATGCCGGCGGTGGCGATGAGCCCGAAGGCCGGCGCCCACGGCGAACTCTGCGGCCTGATGGCGATCAAAGCCGCGCACGAAGCACACGGCCAGAAGCGCAACGTCGTCCTCGTCCCCGAATCCGCACACGGCACGAACCCCGCCACGGCCGCACTCGTCGGCTACACGGTGGAAGAAGTCCCCGCCAATGATCGCGGCCGCGTCGATCTCGAAGCCTTGAAGGCCAAGCTCGGCCCGCACGTCGCGGCCATCATGCTGACGAACCCGAACACCTGCGGCCTGTTCGAAAGCGAGATGCTCGAAATCTCCGCGGCCGTGCATAAGGCCGGCGCCTATTTCTACTGCGACGGCGCCAACTTCAACGCCATCGTTGGCCGCGTCCGCCCGGGCGACCTGGGCATCGACGCGATGCACATCAACCTGCACAAGACGTTCTCGACGCCGCACGGCGGCGGCGGCCCCGGCGCGGGCCCGGTCGTACTATCGGCCGCACTCGCACCCTACGCACCGCTGCCGCTGATCGTGCACGGCGAACGCGGCTTCGAGCTGATCGAAGACGAACGTGCCGCCAAAACGCACGACGCGGCCCCCTTCGGCCGCATGTGCGCCTTCCACGGCCAGATGGGCATGTTCACCCGCGCAATGACTTACATGCTCAGCCACGGCGCCGACGGTCTGGCGCAGGTCGCGGGCGATGCCGTGCTGAATGCGAACTACATCTTGGCGTCGCTCAAGAACGATATCTCCGCCCCCTTCGGCAACGGTCCATGCATGCACGAAGCGCTGTTTGACGACAGCTTCCTGAAGGACACCGGCGTCACCACGCTCGACATCGCCAAGGCGCTGATCGACGAGGGCTACCACCCGATGACGATGTACTTCCCGCTCGTTGTCCACGGCGCGATGCTGGTCGAACCCACGGAGACGGAATCGAAGTACGCGCTCGACGAATTCATCAAGGTCATGCGTGGCCTGACGGCGGAGGCGAAAGCCGGCAACACCGCACGCTTCGAAGGCGCGCCGCACTTCGCCCCGCGCCGACGCCTCGACGAAACCGCGGCCGCCCGCAAACCCGTCCTGCGTTGGAGCCCTCCAGTCACAAAGGCCCAAGCGGCGGAGTAGGCGCGCATGACCACATTGGACGCACAAGCGGGCAAGAGCCGGTTCCAATCGGAATCGCGTTTCTTCCTCATCATGTCGATCGTCTCGGTGACGATCCTGTTCTTGGGCTTCGCCCCGTCGTTCTACCTCAAGCCCGTGATCCAGGCCCCAGTGCCGCCGCTGTCGGCATTGTCGTTCGCGCATGGCGTCGTCGGCACGCTTTGGATGGTCCTCTTCGTCACGCAAGCCGCGCTGATCTCAAACAACAACCACGCCCTGCACCGCCAATTGGGCATGATGGGCGCGTTGCTGTTCGGCCTCATGGCGATGTTGGGCTACTGGACTGCGATCAAGGCCGGCGAACTCGGCCACGTACCGCCGGAGGCGCCGCCACCGCTCGCCTTCATGGCGTTGCCTCTGATCGGTATGACGGGCTCGCTGATGTTGGTGGCGATGGCGCTGTGGAACAGGAGCCACAGCGACTGGCACAAGCGCCTGATGCTCGCCGCGATGTTCTCGGTCACGGGGCCCGGCACCGGCCGCCTCGCCGTCCCGCTCGGTGTGGCCGCGTGGGGTCCGCAAGGCGGGATGTTCGTCACCGAACTGCTGCTCGTCGTGGCAATGGCGTACGATCAAGTTCAGTCGAAGCGAATCCATCCCGCCTACTGGTACGCAGCCGCCATCCTCGTCGCGACCCATATCGCCGTTACCTGGGCCTTCGCCAGCCCTGCAGCCTGGATCGCGTTCGCGCAATTCCTGACGCAGTCGTGATGGCGCAGCGCGAGGCTGCATTCCGCGAAATCGTCACAAGCGATCCCGACATCGCCGCACTGCTTGCGGCGATGGGGACGTTTGAGGCACCCGACCTCTGGCTTGTCAGCGGCGTGCTGTTCCAAACCGTCTGGAACAAGCTCGAAGGCCGCCCGCACGGTCACGGCATCCTGGACTACGACCTCTTCTACTTCGACCCCGATACATCCGAGGAAGCCGAAGACCACTGGATCAAACGCGCTGCAAAACACTTCGCCTTCGCCAAGCGAGAAGTGCAACTCAGAAACCAAGCCCGCGTCCATCTCTGGTACCCTAAGAAGTTCGGCATCCCCTATCCGCAGCTGCACGCGTCCTGCGACGGCATCAAGCAGTTCCTGATGCCCGCCTGTATGGTCGGCGTCCGCCCGGCCGCGAGCGGCGTTGATATCTTCGCGCCGCGGGGCCTCGACGACATCTTCGACCGTCTGATCCGCCCGAACCCGCTCTGGCAAGGCCCGCCGCGCGCCCGCTATCTGGAAAAGGCCGCGCGCTATATGCGAGACTGGCCGACAGTACGTTTCGCGAAAGAGGAAGCCGCATGATGGCCCGTTGGCTTTGCATTGCCATGATTGCTCTCACCGCCGCAGCTCATGCGGCGGAACCCCCGGCCCCGACCCGCTTGCCGCCAATCGATGAGGCGGCGAAAGACCCGTCCTTCGTTCAGTTCCGCAACGAGCTGAAAGCCGTCATCGCCCGCAAAGATGCGGCGAAGCTTTTCTCCTACCTCGCCTCCGACATCCATCTAAACTTTGGCGGGGGCTACGGCGGGCCCGAGTTCCACCAGATGTGGAAGCCGTTCGACAAAGACACGAAAGTCTGGAGCGTGCTCGCGCTCATCGTCGACAAAGGTGGTAAGTTCATCGCACCCGGCGGCTTCGCCGCTCCCTACGCCTTCGCCGCGTTCCCCGACGGCCTCGATGCATTTTCGTACGTCGTCGTGACGAACCAGGCGGCACTCCTGCGCGAGAAGCCGAACGCCACCGCGCGCCCAATCGCAAAGCTGAGTTACGACCTGCTCGAAGTCGTCAATTCCGCCGGCAAGATGCAACACGAAGCCAGCCCGAACGACTGGGACGAGGTCAAAACCGCCAACGGCCAACGCGGCTACGTACTTTCGTCGGATGTCCGCAGCCCCATCGAGTACCGCGCCATTTTCGAAAAGCGGAAGGGCAAGTGGGTCATCCAAACGCTGATCGCCGGCGACTGAGGCGTGGCAGAACTCACGCGGCGACTGACCTACGAGCCGCCTTTCGATTGGCCAGCGCTGCTTCGCTTCTTCGCGGCCCGCGCGATCCCAGGCGTCGATGAAGTCGAAGATCTTACCTACCACCGCACCTTTGCGATCGGGCGAACGCGCGGCCGCCTCGCAGTGACTCCGGCAGATGGCGCATTGCTTGCCGAAGTGACGACGACGGCGAGCGCGGCCGAAGACTTGATCAAGGAGAAACTTCGCCGCCTGTTCGACCTCGACGCCTCGGGCAAGAAGGTCGCGACACACCTGCGCCGCAGCGAACGGTTAGCGCCGCTGTTGAAGAAGCGCCCCGGCTTGCGTGTCCCAGGCGTTTGGGATGCCTTCGAACTGGGCGTGCGCGCCATCCTAGGACAGCAAGTGAGCGTCGCCGCCGCGTCAACGCTCGCGGGTCGCATCGCACAGAAGTTCGGAGCCGAGTTCGGGAAGACCTCATCGGGCGGTGGGTCCAGCCTCACGCGCCTATTCCCCAAGCCCGAACAGCTCGCGGAGGTAAACTTGAACGGCCTCGGCCTCACCACCCGGCGCGCGGCGACGGTCACAACCTTCGCCCGCGAGGTTGCACGAGACCCGACACTGTTATCGGCCGATCAACCACTGGATGCCTTCGTCGAACGCGTCGCCGATCTACCCGGCTTCGGCCCCTGGACCGCCCATTACATGGCGATGCGGATGGGCCACGCGGATGCCTTCCCCGCCTCCGACCTCGGCGTCCGCAAGGCACTCGGCACGACAAGCGACAAAGAGGTACTGCGCCGCGCCGAAGCTTGGCGACCGTATCGCGCCTACGCGACGATGCACCTCTGGGCGTCTTTGAGCGACTGACATGCAGCTCTTCGTCGAACGCATCAAGACGCCGATCGGACCCTTGCTGATCACACATGACGGTAAAGCGCTCGCGAACATCGCCTTCGCCGACCGCGAAGAGAGAAGGGCAGGGGAACTCGCGCGTGACTTCCCTGGTGCCGAAGTGAAACGCGCACGCGAGCGTTCGCGTTTCGCCGACGCACTCGAAAGCTACTTCGAAGGCAACACCCGCACGATCGACAAGCTTCCCGTGATCAACTTCGGCACGGATTTTCAGCGGCGCTGCTGGTCCGAACTCAGACGGGTACCCGCCGGCTCGACCCGCACTTACAGCGAGCACGCGCGCATCATCGGCCGGCCGAACGCATCACGCGCCGTCGGCGCTGCGAACGGCTTCAACCCGGTCTCGATCGTCGTTCCTTGCCACCGCCTCATCGGCGCGAACGGCTCCCTCATTCACTACGGCGGCGGCATCGAGCGAAAGCGCTGGCTCATCGACCACGAAGCGCAATGCGCCCTGGGAAAAGCCGCCACTTGATATGAAATCAAGCGCTTGCCTTCATACTCGGCATGAAGATGGCGCACCTTCCAAAGCGAGAACGCGGACGCGATAGCGCGGTGGCGCTCTTCGTGCGCGTGCGCAATGTTTGCGCTTGTTCTTTTCACGCTTCAGTGCGTGGTGAGCGCGGTTTGGCTGAGCCTCTTCCGCTTTGGTCCGCTAGAGTGGATTTGGCGGCGCGCCACCTATGGCGCCCCGCTTCCGATGCTTCGCCGTGCGGTCCAAGCCGCGTAGCGGCGTCGGCGTCTCAGGCGACCTTCACGAGGCACGCCACGCAAAGCCATTCAAGACATAGGCAAGCACCGCCGCGATCCCTTGAGGCTTCGTGCGGTGCGATAACCAAGACGCCGCCGCTTCGATTTCGCGCACTGTCGGACGACCGGCAAGCAGGTCAGCTACATGATGTCCCCGGAGTTCGCCAAACAGCCGCCGTAGGTCGTCGGCCGTTGCCAAGCGCAAATCGGCCGCTGCGAAGTCATCGTTCGCCACAGGCAGCGTCGCGAATGGTGAATCGTAGGAATGATCTGGTGACAACGCTCGCACCCTCCAGGCGTCGAGCGCAATATTGCTCGATTGCCGTGCCTGCGCATTGATTTACGTCAATAAGACAAGCCGAATTGACCGACGGTTTGCGTCGTATTCCCCGGCTCGGCGGTCAGTGCAGCTTGGCGCGAAGGTCGCGGATCGCGCCGTCGACCAGTGCATCGCCCCTGGCCTCGGTCATCTGCTTGCCGATCACAGCGCTAGCCGCAGCGCTCGCAACCGACGTTGCAGCAGCACGCACATCGGCAATTGCTTCGGCTTCCGCTTGCGCGATCTTCTGCTCCGCCATCTTCGTCCGGCGTTCGATCTGCACCTGAAGCTGCGTGCGCGCGTCCGCAGCCATGCGCTCGGCGGACGCCTTCGCCCCGTCGATGATCGCTTGCGCTTCTTGCGCGGCATTGGCGGTCTTTTTCTTATATTCGGCGAGCAACGCCTCGGCTTCGGCGCGGAGACGCTTCGCGTCGTCGAGTTCGCCTTTGATCGCGGCTGAGCGGTCGTCGAGCATCTTGGCGACCATCACGGGCACCTTCTGCCAAACGAGCAGCGCGACGAACAATACCGTGCCGACGGCAACCCAAAAGGTGGGATCTTCCAACACGATGCTTCTCCTTATGCCGGCTTCAGCGCGTTGCGCACGGCGACCGCCAGCTCGTCGGCGTTGGCCGCATTGCCGGTCAGTTTCGATACGATCTCAGCCGCCGTCTCGCGCGCCACGTCGCCGACATTGGCCATCGCGGCCTGACGCATCGCGGCGATCCGCGCTTCGGCCTTGGCAGTATCGGCGGCCAGTTGCTTCGACGCGGCGTCGCTCTTCGCGTTGACCTCGCTCTGCACCTGGTTGCGCATCTCGTCGCCGGTTTTCAAGGCCTTGGTGCGCGCATCGGCGAGCGCCTTTTCGTAACCCGCCATCGCCGCTTCGCTGTCGCGCTTCGCCTGCGCCGCCGAATCAAGGTCGCCCTTGATGCGTCCGGCCCGGTCGGCGAGCACGCCGCCGATCTTCGGCGCCGCCACCCGCGCGATCACGAAGTAAAGAACCGCGAACGATATCAGTAGCCAAAACAACTGGCTCGCAAACGTCGTCGTGTCGAGCTGCGGCAAGCCGGGCTTGGCTGCATGCGCATCGCCCGCATGCTCAGTCGACGTGTGCAAATCTTCCGTCACCAACGGCTCAGCCGCCGGATCCCCGTGCTCGGGCTCCGGCGCCACATCGGCCACTTGAAACGAGTTTGCGGTATCGGCCACCATGGCTCGATTAGCCGTATAGAATGATGAACGCGACGCCCAGACCAAAGAGGCCGGTGGCTTCGCAGAGAGCAAATCCGAGTAGCATGGTTCCGCGTTGACCTTCGGCAGCAGAAGGGTTCCGAAGAGCACCCGCAAGATAGTTGCCGAAGATGTTTCCGACCCCGATACCTGCGCCAATCAGCGCCATCGCGGCCAAGCCAGCACCGATCATTTTTGCGGCAGCAATTTCCATTTCTGAAACTCCGTTGAGGTTGTGCGGTCGTCGGGCCTAGTGACCGACGTGCTCCGCGTCGTTGAGGTAGATGCAAGTCAGAACTGCAAAAACATAAGCTTGCAGGAAGGCGATGAGGAACTCGAGCGCGGTGATCGCCACGTTCAGCGCCAATGGTACAAGCGCCAACCCGCTAAACACCCCACCTGCAAGCAACAGCGATCCCACAAATCCCGCGAAAACCTTAAGTAGGGTGTGCCCAACCAACATGTTCATCGCTAGTCGGATCGACAAGCTAACGGGGCGCGACAGGAAGGAGATAATCTCGATCGGCACGATCAGCAACATCAACGCGGGAGGAACGCCAGACGGTGCAAAAAGACGGAAGAACCCAAACCCGTTCTTCCAGAATCCCACGACGATTACCAAGAGGAACACGAGCATCGCCAGCGCGAACGTAATCGCGATATGACTTGTTACCGTGAACGAATACGGGATCATCCCGAGTAGGTTGCAAAAGAGGATAAACCCGAAGAGCGAGAAGACCAGCGGAAAGTACTTCAGACCCGCCTCGCCGATCGACTCTTTAACCGTCGACATAATGAACCCATACGCCAGCTCCGCCATCGACTGCATGCGCCCCGGAATAATGCCATCACGCTTCACGCTGAGCGTGAAGAAGAGTGCGGCGGCTCCTGCTGCAAGGACAGTCCACAAGCTGGCGTTCGTGAACGAGATGTCATATCCCGCGATCTCAATAGGGATTAGCTTGTGAATCTCGAATTGCGCCATCGGGCTGTGGCCAGCGGCCATAGTCAGTCTTCCTTTTTTTGATCCTTCGCTTGCGCATCCATGAGGCGTGCAGTGCGAAACACCATTGTGAACCCCGCTGCAACGCCGAGGATCAAGAACAAGATGATCCCGAGCGGTCGCAATCCTGTGAGCCGATCAAACCCGATTCCAAGAGCGGCGCCGACAAACACTGCAGCGACGAGTTCGGTTGAGAGGCGCCAAATTGCGGAAAGCGAAGTAGGAGCAGGCTTGGTCTCCGGCGTCTGTCCGCGTACGGCATCGATCCGTTTCCCGAGGTCGTCGAGACGCCTCTGATCAGGATCGTCGCTCTGCTCTGATGAATGGGTCACCACGGGCAGGCTCTAAAGGGCCGCACGAAACCCCCTCCGAAAACCGCGCGGACCATATGAGCGCAAACCCAAGGGGTCAAGCCGATTGCTGCGCCGCAATGAGGGGAAAAGTGGCCGAAAACAGCGCTGGAGCCGTTGCGTGGCACTCCGTCGCGCAACATCCGAAACTTGACTATCTACCATAGATGATATACCATTCTACCATGACCCTAAACATCAAGAATCCTGAAGCGCACAAACTTGCTTCTGAAGTTGCGAAGCTCACCGGCACAAGCCTAACCGATGCCGTGACCGAGGCGCTGCGTGAAAAGCTCGCGCGCGTGAAGACGCGCAAGGCGGATCCAAGGCGCGTCGAAGCCCTACTGCGCATCGGCGCCGACTGCGCGAAGCGACTTGGGCCTGAAGCAAGCCGCATCGATCACGGCGAGTACCTCTATGACGAAATGGGATTGCCGAAGTGATTGTCGACGCCTCGGCATTGGTTGCAATCCTTCACAACGAGCCGGACGCGCTTCGCTTTGCGACCGCGATCGAAGAGGTGGACACGAAGCGATTATCCGCCGCGAACTATCTTGAAGTCGCAATCGTAATCGATTCAAAGCGCGACCCGGTGGCGAGCGCGCGAGTTGACGACCTCATCCGGCAGGCCGGCATAGACATAGTGCCCGTGACGGAATCGCAAGTGCGCCTGGCGCGCGAGGCCTACCGCGCTTTCGGCAAAGGCTCGGGCCATCCCGCACGGCTGAACTTCGGCGACTGCTTCGCCTATGCGCTGGCCAAGGAAACAGGTCAACCGTTGCTCTTCAAAGGCGACGACTTCACCAAAGCCGGCGTCGATGCGGCGTAACTAAGCCGCCGCCGTTGCCAACACGCGCTCCGCACCCGCCAAGTCAACCGCCACCAGCTGACTGACCCCACGTTCCTGCATCGTCACGCCGACCAGCCGGTCCATGCGCGACATGGTGAGCGCGTGGTGGGTGATGACCAAGAACCGCGTCTCCGTCATGCGCGTCATCTCGTCGAGCAGATTGCAGAAGCGTTCTACGTTCGCGTCGTCGAGCGGCGCGTCGACTTCGTCCAGCACGCAAACCGGTGCCGGATTGCAAAGGAACACGGCAAAGATCAACGCCATCGCCGTCAGCGCCTGCTCGCCGCCCGAGAGTAGCGACATCGTCTGCAGCTTCTTGCCCGGCGGGCGTGCGAGGATTTCAAGCCCCGCTTCCAGCGGATCGTCGGACTCGGTCAGCGTCAGCCGTGCTTCGCCGCCGCTGAACAGCGATGTGAACAGTTTCTGGAAGTTCGCATTCACCCGATCGAACGCCTCCAGCAACCGTTCGCGTCCTTCGCGATTGAGCGAGCCGATGCCTTGGCGCAAGCGGTTGATCGCTTCTTCGAGATCGTTCTTTTCGGTTTGCAGCGTGGTCAGGCGTGTCTCGCACTCGTCCGCCTCTTCTTCGGCACGCAGGTTTACGCCGCCAAGCTGTTCGCGCTCGCGCTTCAGCTTTTCGACCCGCTGCTCCGCCGCATCGAGCGCGGGCATGGCGTCGCCGGGCGCGTGCTCAGCCTTCGCAGCCAGTTCCTCCGGCGCACAGTCGAGCGTATCGCGCGCCCGCGTCACTGACTCGAGCAAGCGCTCTTGCTGCGCCGCGAGCACCGCCTCGCAGCGCGCACGCTCTTCACGCGCATGCGACAGCGCATGATCTGCCATTCGCGACTCGGACTGCGATGCTTTCAGCGCCGTCTCCGCTTGCGCCAACGTGTCGGCCGCCGCCGTTCGCGCCGCCTCAGCCTCTGAAAGTAGCTCGAACAATTTCGTACGCTTCGCCGCGATCTCGGCCGGAATGTGTTCCAGCGCCGCCAACTCAGCCCGGCCCTCGGCCTCGCGCGCCTGTAGCGCCTCGATCTGCGCCGTCGCGGTCGCGATACGCGAATTCCAAGCCTCAAGGTCGGTTGCGATCGCTTGCAGTCGCTGCTGACGCGCCCGCATCTCGCGCTCGACGCTGTCGTGAATGGCCTTCGCGTTGGCAAAGGCACCGCGCCCGCCGGTCAGTTCCTCGCGCGCAGCTGCCAACTGTCCTTCGAACACGGCCAACGGCGTCAGCGCCTCGGTCTCGGCCGCGATCAAACCGATCAGCTCGTGCGCCTCGGCTTCATCCGTGCTCAAACTCTGATGCCGCTCGTTCAATGATTGCGTCCGCGCCGCGGTCTGCGCGTGCCGCTTCTCGGCTTCCGACAGTGCTGCACGCGCCGACGCCGCTTCGGTCTCGGCCTGACGCCAAGCGTTGCGGACGGTGCGTTCGGTGATTTCCGCCGCCTCACGTGCCTCACGTGCATCCTGATGTACCGCCTGCAACCCGGCGACGTGTTCCAGCGCCGACGCGATCGTGCCTTCGAGGTCTGCCAAGCGATTACGTTGCCGCAAACGAACAGCTGCCGCCGTCGGCGCCTCGGCCGTCGCGGTGAACCCGTCCCAGCGCCACAGGTCCCCCTCGCGGCTGACCAAGCACTGTCCCGGCTGCAACTCGGTCTGCAGCGCGGCACCTTGGTCGCGCTCGACCACGCCGATTTGCGAGAGGCGCATCGCCAAAGCATCCGGCGCCTGCACCAAGTTCGTCAGCAACTGCACGCGCGCCGGCAATGCAGGCAGATCGCGCATCGGCAGCTCGCGCCAATGAATCGATGCCTGGGCATCGATCGGCACGTTCAGATCGTCGCCCATCGCAGCGCCAAGTGCAGCCTCAAAGCCCGGCGTGACGTGAACGAGATCGATCACCGGCGTGAAGCCTTCGCCCACGCCCGTCGCCAGCATCTCGCTAAGGGCCTTTGCTTCGGCCTTCAAGCGTTCCAGGTCGCGCTCTGCGGTTTCAAGTCCCTGCTTCTTCACGGTCTCCGCATCGCGCGCAGCGCGTAGCGCATCTTCCGAATGGGCGTGCGTCGCCTTCGAAGTCTCGGCCGCCGTCACCGCCGCCGCCACACGCAGCTGCGCTTCGTCGACCACGGGCGCTGTCGCTGTCTCTCGCGCCAGCCGCTCGATCTCCGCGGCGATGTTGTCCAACTCCGTACGAAGTCGCCCAGCAGCGCGCTTGCCATCCTCATGCCGTCGCTCAAGCGCAGACCGCTTCGCCTTCGCCTCGGCAAGTTCTGCTGTCGCCTTGTCGCTCACGCGCTCGCACTCGCGCATCGCCTCTTCGGCAATCCGTAACGCATCGGCTGCTTGCGCTGTCGCCTCGTTCTCGCCAGCTGCTGCCGCACCAAGTTCGCCGCGCTCCTGCTCAAGCTTTGCCATCATCCCGCGCGCGTCGTCGACCCGAACGGTCTCGCGCGAATGATCTTCCGCAATCTGCGCGATCCGCGCATTCAGCCGCTCCGCGGCGGCTTTCGCACGTGCTTCTTCGCCGTCGAGCGCCAATCGCTCGGCCGTCAACCGCTGCAGCGCAGCGCTGCGCTCGGCCGCCGCTTGACGCAGCGGCGGCAACTTCTCGTCCGCCTCCAGCACGGCGTTCGAGGCCTGCGCAGCCTTCAAAGTCTGTTCTTCGACCTGCGCGCGAACGCGGCCAAGTTCTTCTTCGGCGGCAGCCGCCGCTGTCGATGCCAACTGCCAACGCACATAAAGCGCCAGCGCTTCCGCACGCTGGATGTGACCGGAGAGATTGCGATACCGCGCCGCCTGCCGCGCTTGGCGCTTTAGGTTCGCAAGCTGCGCCTCGATCTCCTGAATGACGTCGGCGACGCGCGAGAGATTCGTCTGCGCTGCGTTGAGTTTCAGCTCCGCCTCGTGCCGCCGCGCATGCAGACCCGAAATGCCCGCGGCCTCTTCCAAGATCGCCCGCCGCGCGATCGGCTTCGCGTTGATCAGCGTACCGATCTGCCCTTGCCGCACCAGCGCCGGCGAGTGCGCGCCCGACGAAACGTCGGCGAAGAAAATCTGCACGTCGCGCGCGCGCACGTCGCGGCCGTTGATCTTGTAGATCGAGCCCATCTCGCGCTCGATGCGCCGGCTGATCTCGATCGCCTCCGCCTCGTTGTAAGAGGACGGTGCTGAGCGGGAACTGTTGTCGATGACCAGTGACACCTCTGCGGTGTTGCGGCTCGGGCGGCTGTTCGTGCCCGCGAAGATGACGTCGTCCATCGCGCCGCCGCGCATGGATTTGGCGGAGTTTTCGCCCATCACCCAACGCAGCGCTTCGAGCAAGTTGGACTTGCCGCAACCGTTGGGCCCGACAACGCCGGTTAGGCCTTGCTCGATCGGCAGTTCGGTGGTTTCGACGAACGATTTGAATCCGGACAGTCGAAGTCTTGAGAACTTCACGGGGGGTATTCCTGACGTTGTAAGGGCCGGGGGAAGCCGCTCAGGCGCACTTGCTATGGCGCAGGTGGCGCCTTTGCGGGTTCGCTCGGCGTCGCAGCCGCCGGCGGTGTCTCCGCCGGTTTCGCCGCGCCCTCTGCAGGCGTTGATGCCGCACCACTTGCCGGCGTTGTTGTGCCCTCAGCCGGTGCTGTCGTCGCACCTTCCGCCGGAGCCGCCGTCGCACCCTCAGTCGTTGCCGCGCCTTCCGCAGGCGCCGCCGTTGCGGCCGCCGCGGGAACCTCGACGCCCTTAGCCTTCAAGGCCTCGCGGAGCTTCGTGTCCATTTCCTCATAAGGGACTTCGCGCGCGACGAAGAACTTTCCGTCGATGAAGAAGCTCGGCGTTCCGCCGACGCAAAAGTCCTTCATCGCCGTTTCCTGGGTAGCAAGAATTTTCTTGGCATCGGCGTCCGTGGAGAGGCACTTTTCAAAGTCGTCGCCGGACATGCCAGCGCGGCGCGCCATTTCCTTGATAGCGGCGCGGGGATCTTCCGAACGGCCCCAAGTTTCAATCTCGCTGTACATCATCTCGACGAAGGGGATGTAGGCGTCTTTCTGCAGGCAACGGCCGACGACCGAGGCGGTCAACGCGACCCGGTCGATCGGGAACTCACGGAACACGTAGCGGACATAGCCCCTATCGACGAAATTTTGCTTCACCAACGGAAGAACGTCCCGCGAGAATCGTGCGCAGTGCGGACAGGTCATCGAGGCATACTCGACGATTGTCACAGGCGCATCGGCCTTGCCGATCGAATAGTCGCTCTCGCTGACTTCGACCGGCTTGGCCACGCAGTCGCCGGCGACCTGGGTCGGTGTGCTGGAACCTGTGCCCCAAACCCAATAGCCGATCCCGCCCAAAACGAGCGCCGCAGCCACGCCACCAGCGATAAGAGTATTCCGGTCGAAATTCACGCGAACCCCCGCGAAGCACTGAATCTGCCGGACTATAGGGCGGACGCCGCGGCCACCTCAACGCTTGTAAACAACAGGTTTACGGCTTTCGGCCAGGGCGTGGCGCCCGAGTCGCGCTAAGGCGGCGCGCAAATCCGGGTCTTCCACGCTTTCTATGCGGGCTTTCAGTTCGGCTTCTTCCGCGGCGCTGAGAGGGCGCTTTGCCGCACGAACCCCAAGCGGCTTCGGAATGTCCCCGGCTACGACCTTGATTCTGCTGACCCGCGCGGTACCGAAATAGGTGTTGATCTTGTCGATCAGCTTCGGCGTTTGATGCTGTAGTTCAAGCGCCGCGCGATCGTCGGCCACAAGTGTCAGCGTCGCGCCGCTGGCGCCGCCCGCCGACAGGCGGTAGGGAAAACAATGCTCGGCGAGTGTCTTTCCTGCAATTTCGGCCCACCGCGTCACAAGCTCGACCTGCGCGAATCCGCGCGATTGCAAATGATATTTCAGCAACGACCCGGCATCTTGCGCAAACGGACGGGGCCCGCGCCGGCCGGATCGCCGATTCTCGTCATTGTTCGCGTCGTCAGCTGACATGGCCGTCTCGAAATCGAAGCTGCACCATAGCGCGCTCGAGCTCACGCCGCAAAAGCGTACGGCGCTCGTGAAGCGCCTGCTCGATTGGTACGACACGCATCGCCGCCGTCTTCCATGGCGCGCATTGCCGGGCGAAACGCCCGATCCCTATCGCGTGTGGCTGTCGGAAATCATGCTGCAGCAGACGACAGTCGCCACCGTCGGTCCCTATTTCCACAACTTCCTTAAACGCTGGCCGACGATGAAAGCGCTAGCGGCGGCGCCCGTCGAAGAGGTGATGTCCGCTTGGGCTGGCCTTGGCTACTACAGCCGCGCGCGAAATCTGCACGCCTGCGCGCAAGTCGTCGCCGAACGCCACGCCGGCAAACTTCCGGCTGACGAAGCAGAACTTCAAAAACTCCCCGGCATCGGCCCTTACACGGCCGCCGCGATCGCGGCCATCGCCTTCGACAAGCGCGCCGCGCCCGTCGACGGCAACATCGAACGCGTCCTCGCCCGCCTGTTCGCGATCAAGACGGCGCTTCCCACGGCCAAGCCCGAACTTCGCGCCATCGCCGAAACGTTCGCGCCCGCCAAACGCTCCGGCGACTTCGCGCAAGCGATGATGGACCTTGGCGCCACCATCTGCACACCAAAGTCGCCGGCCTGCGGAAACTGTCCGTGGGCGGACGATTGCGACGCCCGCGCCTTGGGCATCGCGGCGAGCCTTCCCGCCCGCGAAACGAAACCGGACCGTCCGCTCCGGCGCGGCATCGCATTCGTCCTGATCTCGGAGCGCGATGAGGTCCTGCTGCGCCGCCGCCCGCCGAAAGGTCTGCTCGGCGGCATGCACGAACCGCCGATGAGTCCATGGGGGCAACATTTCCCCGCCGAACCCCTCATGCTCGCGCCCATCAAGACGAAGTACCGCAAACTCCCGGGCCTCGTCCGTCACGGCTTCACGCATTTCGAGTTGGAACTCGAAGTCTACCGCGCCGAAAATCTCCCCCGCGGCAAGGCAAATGGGGCAGGGGAGTGGGCACCGATCACCGACCTTGCCCGCTTCGCTTTGCCCAGCGTCATGCGCAAGGTCATCGAACACGCACTGGCCGACCGCGACGCGGGCCTGCTATTTGGCGCGCCAGCGCGAGCTCGATTCAGTTCGGTGTGAGCGATCAGGGCTTGGCAGGCGGTTTGTCGCTCTTCATGGCCTGTTTCTTGATCTCGGCCTGAATATACGCGTCGAGTTCGTCGAACGTGGTCGCGTTCTCGATCTTCTTGCCGTTGAGCAACAGCGTCGGCGTACCTTCGATGCAGTAATCCTTCTGCGCCTGCATAGACTTCGCTAGAAGCTGCTTTGCCTGATCCTCTTGCTTCATGCAGGCTTCGAATTCTTTGTCGGCCAATCCTGCGCGCTTCGCCATCTCCTTTAGGCCGAGGCGGATATCTTGATCCGGCCGCTCAAGCCATTCGGCCTGCCGTTCAAGCAGAGAGTCGGTAAACTTCACAAACCCCTCGCGGCCCAGGCAACGGCCGACCACCGACGCCGCGACGTCGACTTGATTGCGCTGAAAGTCGCGCAGCACCAAACGAACGAGACCCTTCTTGATGTAGGTCTCGTTCAGTTTCGGAAACGCTTCCTTATGAAATTCCGCACAGTGGCTGCAAGTCTGCGAGAAGAACTCGACGAGCGTGATCGGCGCCTTGGCATCGCCGACGACGAAGTCATCGGTCGCGACTTCAAACGTCCCCTTCTCAACGCAAGCCGCAGGCTGCGTTTCGGCGGCCACGGGCGGCGCCTCCTTCGTGGCCACCTTCGCCTCGGCCGCTTGCGGTGGAGTGCTGGGCCCCGAAAGCCAGAACAAGCCGCCCGCCAATGCGAGCAGCAGGATCAACCCACCGACGATCCAAGATGTATTGATTGTCATAGAGCGGTGCCGCGCCTTCTGAAGGGAACTCAGTGCGCAGACTAAGCGGCTTTGGCGCGCCGCTCAACGTCCGGTCCCCGCCGGCGCCCCATGACAGGCACATTGGCGGGGACCGCAAGCGTTCAACTTTTAGTGCATCTCCGCCCGCACTTGCTGGCGCAGAAGATCGATCGGCTTCAGCACGCCTTGCGCATCGAAGTGCCAGTAGGTCCAGCCGTTGCACGCCGGCAGGTTCTGCACCCGCGCTGCGATCTGATGGATCGACCCCGTGGAGTCGCGGCAAGAAAGCGAACCGTCCGCTCGGACGCGGGCCGAATAGCGCCGCGCCGGGTCGAACAACTTCGTTCCGGGTTCCAACAATCCACGTTCGACGATCATTCCAAACGGCACGCGAGGTTCCTCCTTCTTAGAACGCATGATTTCAAGATCTTCGGGCGCCGTCGGCGAGACCTGCGCCAAGCGCTTCTTCGCGGCGGCGATATAGGCGGGATCGCGCTCAATGCCGATGAAGCGCCGGCCCAATTTTTTCGCGACCGCTCCGGTCGTGCCCGTGCCGAAGAAGGGATCGAGCACCACATCGCCCGGCTTCGACGAAGCGACGAGCACGCGATGCAGCAGCGCTTCCGGCTTTTGCGTCGGATGAACCTTGACGCCCTTGTCGTCCTTCAGCCGCTCGCCGCCTGTGCACAGCGGAATGACCCAGTCCGAGCGCATCTGCAGATCGTCGTTCAGCGCCTTCATGGCTTCATAGTTGAACGTATAGCTCTTCTGCGTGCGCGACTTCGCACACCACAACAGCGTCTCATGCGCGTTCGTGAAGCGGCGGCCGCGGAAGTTCGGCATCGGGTTCGACTTGCGCCAAACGATGTCGTTCAAGAACCAATAGCCGAGGTCCTGCATCACCGAACCGACGCGGTAGATGTTGTGGTAGGAGCCGATCACCCAGATCGAGCCGTTGTCTTTGAGCAAGCGCCGTGCAGCGGCGAGCCATTCGCGCGAGAACTTGTCGTATTCGGCAAAGCTGCTGAATTGGTCCCAATGATCGTCGCACGCATCGACTTTGCTTTGGTCGGGCCGGTGCAGATCGCCTTCGAGCTGCAGGTTGTACGGCGGATCAGCGAAGATCAGATCGATGCTCTTGGCCGGCAGTTCGTTCATCTTGGCGATCGTGTCGCCCTGCAGAATCTGGTCGTGATAGTGCGTGATCGCGCGCGTGAGTACGCCCATGGAGGCCCCCAAATTTTGACGGTCTGGTGGCGTTGCAGGCGAGCGCAAATCGCTGCCGGCGAGCCGTCAGAACCTGTTTTGAATCCTGAAGTCCGGAGGCAGCCCCTAAACGTGCCCTACACAAAACCGCCGCCAGACATCGTCACGTTGAATCACGTGTGACTCGCCGTCAATAAGTCTTTTGAATCAGAAAGTTAACGGCTGAATCGATATTGAATCCTCAGGACTCGGACCCACTACATCTAGAGCGCGGTAACGAACGCGCTGTGTATAAGTTTCAAAGAGTCACCGGAACGCCAGCACGTCGATCGTGAGCATGAGGGCTTATCCCGCGAACGGCAATTTCCGTTGCGCCACAGGGGCGAAACTCTTGCGGTGGTGCACCGTCACGCCGAGCCGCTCGAGTGCTGCAAGGTGATCCGGCGTGCCATAGCCCTTGTTGCTTGCCCAATTGTAGCCCGGATGCTGCGCGTCGAGCTCGCGCATCACCCGGTCTCGCGTAACCTTGGCGACAATCGACGCCGCCGCGATCGAAAGCGACTTCGCATCGCCCTCGACAATTGTCTCGACCGGGCAGGCGAGCGCAGGGGCGCGATTGCCGTCGACGAATGCGTGTACCGGCGCGATCGAAAGCCCCTCAGCTGCGCGCCGCATGGCCAGCATCGTCGCCTGTAAGATGTTGATCTCGTCGATTTCCTCGACGCTGGCGAACGCAATACCGACCGAGAGCGCGCGCTCCATGATCTTCCCGAACGCCTTCTCGCGCGCCTCAGCCGTCATCGCCTTGGAATCGTCGATCCCGCGCGGCAGCCGCGCCGGATCCAAAATCACCGCCGCCGCATAGACAGGCCCGGCCAGCGGCCCGCGCCCGACCTCGTCGATCCCGGCGACCGGACCGTCGACTTTCTTCTCGCGGGTGAAGGTGGGCAACGAACGCTCCCTAGAGGAGCCGCAACTGATCCCCCGCCATCGGTGGCGGCTTGAACAAATCAGTCGCGAGCGGCGTCCACTCTTTATTGAGACCGAGCCGATCGCAAGCGAGCTTGAAGCGCTTGGCGAACAGGTCCGCGTAAACGCCGGTCCCCTTCATGCGTTTTCCCCATTCCGCGTCATAGTCTTTGCCGCCCCGCATCGAGCGAATCAGCGACATCACGTGGGCCGCCCGTCCCGGCTGATGCGCCTCCAGCCACTCCCGGAACAAGTCTTTGATCTCAAGCGGTAAGCGCAGAACGACATAGCCCGCCTGCCGCGCACCCGCCTCATAAGCGCGCTCCAGGATCGCTTCCAACTCATGATCGTTGAGCGCCGGGATCATCGGCGCCGTCATTACCGCGGTCGGCACGCCCGCCGCCGTCAGCTGGCGAATAGCATCAAGCCGCCGCTCCGGCGTCGGCGCCCGAGGCTCCATCGCCCGCGCCAGCTTGCGATCGAGCGTCGTGATCGAAATCGCCACCCGCGCCAAGTTCTTTGCCGCCATCTCACCCAGGATGTCCGCATCGCGCACGACGCGGTTCGACTTCGTCACAATCCCGACCGGATGCCCGAAGTCGCGCAGCACGCCCAAAATCTCGCGCGTGATCTGATAGCGTTCGTCGATCGGCTGATAAGGATCGGTGTTCGTGCCTAGCGCCATCGAGCGCACGACATAGCCGGGCTTGCGCAACTCTTGAGCCAGCAGCTGCGCCGCCTTCGGCTTTGCGAACAACCGGCTCTCAAAATCCTGCCCCGGCGATAAGCCCAAATACGCATGCGTCGGCCGCGCGAAGCAGTAGACGCAGCCATGCTCGCACCCGCGATAGGGATTAATCGAGCGGTCGAACGGAATGTCCGGCGATTCATTGCGCGCGATGATCGTGCGCGTCGCGTCGATCGCAACGCTGGTCTTAAGCGCCGGCGGTTCCTCGTCGAGCGTGCCCCAACCGTCGTCGATCAAGACCCGATGCTCGCGCTCGAACCGCCCGCTGCCGTTCGACAGTGTCCCACGCCCGTTCACACCCGCAGGGTGCGCCGCAAATTCTTCCTCGCCCGCGGGCCGCGGCCCATATCCAACGATGTTCTTCGCCATCGCCCGAGCATATCAGAGGGTCAGAACAAAACAAGAACTATTCTTCCTTCGAACGGTAGTGGTAGCGATAGAGTTCCTGAGAAAATCCCAGTTGCCGATAGAGCGCGATCGCGGGCGTGTTGTTGGACACCACCTGAAGGCACGCCGCCGACGTGCCGCCCCGACCAGCCGCCCATGTCAGGATCGCCGACACGCAATCGCGCGAGTATCCGCGCCGGCGCAAAACTGGATCGGTCGCCACCATGTTGAGACACACGACCCCGTCGTGAACGGCACCCTTCGCGATCGAACAAATTTGCCCCCAGTCGTCGCGCACCGCAGCAAACACGGCGGGCAGGGCGAGTTGATGCAAAATCTTCTCGACCTTGTGCATCTCGCCGGGCGTCTGTCCGCTGATCCGAGACCGCGCGCGCAGCCACTCGGCGCTTGGCGCGTCCGCCACCAACTCGACCGCCCGCGCAGCTGCAACCGGCGCATGTCGCCGGAAATCCATGAAGAGCGTGCTCGTCTCATCCTGCGCCGCATAGCCGATCGTACCGAGCAAACGGTCTAGCGTGCCGTTCGATGTCGACAGAATGCGAAAGTGCGGCGGCAAGGCGTGCCGTCGATAAACCGCCTCGCAATAGGCGATCTTCTCGTGCGCCGGCAGCGAGCCGTCATGCAGCACGTTGACGGAATTCGTCCGCCGCGTCTGCCCATCGGCGAGTCGGATCAGCCAACCGTCGTAGTGAATCTCCTGCAGCGCGGGCCAAGCGTTCAAGCACACCTCTTCGATCCGCGCCGCAAGCGAGGCAGTCGCTGGATCGGGTGGGGTCGTCTCCATATCTTCCTCCATCAGATCGCCGGACGACGGAGGGTATTGATGGCAACAAAAAACCCCGCGCGGACCGGCGGGGTTGAAACTTCAGCAAACGTCGTGCGAACGCGTTGCTACCCGCCCTTCAAGGAGAGCGCGCGGCGTCGGTTCGAGGTTTGCTGTACCATCATGGGCCGCGCTCGTAGCAGGTTCCGCCCCGGCGCGCCAGTCCCCAAAACGTGATGGCCGCCGTGGCGTGGTTTTCCAGTCCGCGCCATACTGCAACCGGAACCCTCTCTCTCGCGTCGCCCTATGCAAGTCGAACTCCGCCAAGCCGCCGCCGGCGATGTCGCCGAAATCGCGGAGCTGTTCATCGCCTCGCAGCGCGACGCCCTCCCGTTCTTAGCCGCCCTGCACACGCCGCAAGAAACGCGCGCCTTCATCGCCAACCAAGTCTTCCCCCACAGCCAAATGTGGATCGCCCGCGAAGCCGGCCGCATCGTCGGCATGATGGCGCTCGTCGGCCAACACATCGATCACCTTTATCTGCTCCCCGGCACCTACCGCCGCGGCATCGGCACAATGCTCCTGAACAAGGCCAAGGAACTAAGCCCCGCCAAGCTCACCCTCTACGCCTTCCAAATGAACACCAGAGCCCGCGCCTTCTACGAACACCACGGCTTCACCGCGATCGAGTTCGGCGACGGCTCGGCGAACGAGGCGAAGGAACCGGATATTCTGTACGAGTGGCGGGGCTAGGCGCTCAGCTACTTCTTCCGCTTCTCCGCCGCGAGGTGCTCCTCGAACCGCGGCATCAGCTCGACCAAGTTGCAGGGCCTGTGCCGTGAATCGAGCTGCCACTTCAAGATGCCGTCCCACCCGTCCTTCACCGCGCCGGTCGAGCCGGGGAGGGCGAAGAGCAGCGTTCCCTTGGCAAGGCCCGCGCACGCGCGGCTTTGGATCGTCGACGTACCGACCTTTTCGTATGAGATCTGGTGAAAGATCACCGAGAACCCATCGATCTCTTTCTCGAACAACGGCCGCATTGCCTCGACGGTCACATCGCGCCCGGTGAGGCCCGTGCCGCCGGTCGTGATGATCACGTCGACATCGGCCTGCGCGATCCAAAGCTTCAGCTGCTCGCGAACGCGCTCCACGTCATCGCGCAACAAAGCCCGGTCTGCGAGCACATGCCCCGCGCCCTTCAACCGCTCAACGAGCGTATCGCCCGATGTATCATTCTCCCGCGTCCGCGTATCGGACACCGTCAGCACGGCAATGCGAACAGGCGTGAACGGCTTTGTCTCGTCAATGCGGCTCAGGGACATTTAGCGACGAAGCTCCGCCACCCGTTGATGCTCGCTCCACTTCACCACCGGCCATTCGCCGCGGGCAACTTGGTCGAGCGTCGTTTTCGTCTCGCCGAGCCGGTCTTGATAGATCCAGAAATTCGCGACCACGCGCTCGACATAGCCGCGCGTCTCGCGCGAGGGGATACTCTCGATGAAGAGCAGCGGATCGCCGCGATGCTCGACCTCGCGCAGCCACTTTTGCAGGTTCCCGGGCCCCCCGTTATAGGCAACCACGATGTGGAACAGGTTCCCGTCCGGCTCCGCGAACTCGAACATCTTCTTCACATAGCGCTGCCCCACGCTCAGATTGAACGCCGGATCGAACAGCTTCGCCTTCGTGCCCGGGTTGTCGAGCGTCGTATCCTTCATCGTGCCGGCGGCCGTCGACGGCAACAGCTGCATGAGCCCGCGCGCATCCGACGAACTGGTCACCCGCATCTCGAACTTACTTTCCTGCCGCACGATCGCATGCACCAGCGCCGGGTCGACTTGCCACCCGTCTGACGGCTTCACGCTCATCACCGGATAGGCGGCGGCTTTCAGATCCGGCGCCTTCGCAGCGCCGGCCGCCAACAGCTGCACATGCGCAAAGCCCATCTCGTGCGCCAGTGCGATGAACGGCCGGTCAAGTTCCGGATTGAGCCGCCCGTGCGAGCGCGCGAGCGATCCCTCGGCCGCTTCCATCTCGCCGCATTGATAAAGCGCCACCCCACGCTCAATGCCGTTCACCTTCATCATGCGTTGGAAGCCGGCCTTGTCGAGCGAAGGCTCATTCCAACTGAACGGCGGATCGCGCCCGAGCAGCCGCAGCGCGATCAACCCGTAAAAGGTGCGCGGCTTGTCGGCCGCGATCTCCAGCATCCGCGAAAACTTCTCGGGCTGCTTGGCGATCAGATACGACCGCGCCGCCCAGAACCCAGCCGCCGACTTCATCCACGACGAGGACGCAGGGTTCTCAGCCAGCGCCGCAAAATGCTTCGCCGCTAGATCGAACTTGTTCAACCGAAATGCCGCCAGCCCCGCGATCCAATCCGCGTCCGGCACCTCGGAGCGCACACTGTCCGACACGCGGTCCGCCAGCGCCAACGCCGACTTCGAGTCGCCCAGATAGTACTGACCCGCCGCTACCTGATGTGCCAGCCGGCCATAGTCGCCGCGCGGCAACTGCCCCCGCAACTCAGCGCTCTCAAGGTAGGTGGTCGCCGCTTCCAACTTTCCGCCCGCGATCAAGCTCTTCAGCTTCTTCGCCGCCGTCTCCGCCGCAGGGCTCGTGAAATCGACGCCGCCTTCGGACTCGTCCGAGTTGCCGCGAATGATCCGCCGGTCGGGATCTTCCAACTCGCCCGCGCGCTTCGGATCCTTGCGCACCGCCAGCGCATAAATCCGCGCGGCTTCCGGATAGTCGTCGTACTTCTTCAGCCACGCCTTGAGATCGCCGAACTCCGCCACGGTGCTCGGGCTCAAATAGCCGCGCGCCGTCACATGCCCCATCAGCGAGCGGTTCTTGATCAGCGGCGCGATCGCCGCGATCTGATCCTTGTCGCCGGCAGCCGCCGCCGCGAACAGCTTCTTGTAGTTCGCGACATCGTCATCGCTGAGCACGCGCACGAACGAACTCGGCGCCGCAAAGCTCGTGTCTGAAGCCAGCGAGACGGCGCACGACACGGCGATGATGAAGACGCGAGCGGCGCGGGAAACCATGCCGGAACTCCGGAAAACCAAGCCCGACTCATAGGGGCCGAGGCTGTCGCATACAAGCCGCCCGCTAAAGCGCCCCCAGCTCGCGCAGCTTCGACTTTAAGCTCATCAAATCCTGCCACGCCTGGCGCTTGGCACTCGGCTGTCGCAACAGGTAGGCGGGGTGAAACGTCGGAAGTACCGGAATCTCAATGCCGTTCAACACATAGCGCCCCCAGCGTCCCCGAATTTTCGTGATCCCTTCTTCCACATTCAGCACATGCTTCACCGGCGTGCCGCCGAGCAGCAACAAAACCTTGGGTTGTTTCAACTCGATATGGCGTAGCAAAAAGGGAGCGCAGATCGCGGCCTCCTCCGGCGTCGGCGGACGGTTCCCCGGCGGCCGCCAGAAGATGACGTTGGTGATATAAGCGCTCGTCGAACGATCGAGTCCGATTGCGTTCAACATCCGATCGAGCAGCTGACCGCTGCGCCCGACGAACGGCAAACCTTGCAAGTCTTCGTCGCGCCCTGGCGCTTCGCCGATCAACATCACCGGCGCGCCTTGATGCCCATCCGCGAACACCGTGTGCTTCGCGGTCACCTTCAACGCACAGCCGTCGAACGCTTCGACTGCAGCACGCAACTGATCAAGCGTCGAACACGCCGCGGCGACATCGCGCGCGCTCTTGGCCGAAGCCGACGCCGGCGTCGCCGCAAACGCGGCAGGCGCGCGCGCCGGCAGGGGCTCCGCCGTCCGCTCTAGCGAGCGCGTGACGCTACGCTCCGGCACAGGCTCGACACGCGGCGCAACCGGTGGCGCTTCTGCCGCTACGGCAAAGCGGTCGATAGGCTCGTCCGCCAACGCCTCATCGGCACCGGCATCGACCAGCCACTTCAGCATCGCGCGCGCCTGCTCCGGATCGAGCATGGGAATCTCAGGTCTCTCAGCGTTGACCAGGACCTACCCGGCCCCCTAACTTGCCTCAATACAACATCGCGCCGGGACACCGTAACCCTCCTTGAAGCTCCCGGCCGCAGGGGACAACCAACCCAATGAGCACTGCCGCGCCTCGTGAAGCCATGGAATATGACGTCGTGATCGTGGGGGCGGGACCCGCGGGGCTCAGCGCCGCCATCCGCATCAAGCAACGCGCAGCCGAGACCGGCAAGGACGTCAGCGTCTGTGTGCTCGAGAAGGGTTCTGAAGTCGGCGCACATATCCTCTCCGGCGCGGTGATCGACCCCATCAGCCTCAACGAACTGATTCCGGATTGGAAAGAGAAGGGCGCGCCGCTCGACACGCCGGTCACCGACGACCGCTTCCTCTATCTGGGTCCCTCCGGCTCGTTGCGCGTTCCGAACTTCCTAATGCCGCCGCTGATGTACAATCACGGCAACTACATCGCGAGCCTCGGCAACGTCTGCCGCTGGCTCGCCAAAGAGGCTGAGGCGCTCGGGGTCGAAATCTATCCGGGCTTCGCCGCCGCGGAAGTGCTCTACGACGACAAAGGCTCGGTCAAAGGTGTTGCGACCGGCGACATGGGCATCGGCCGCGACGGCAAAGAAAAGTCCGGCTTCGCACGCGGCATGGAATTGCATGGCAAGTACACGCTGATCGGCGAAGGTGTGCGCGGCTCGCTCGCCAAGCAACTTATGGCGAAGTTCAAACTCGACGAAGGAAAAGAGCCTCAGAAGTTCGGCATCGGCATCAAGGAGCTCTGGCAACTGCCACCTGAGATGCACAAGAAGGGCCTCGTCGTGCACACGATGGGCTGGCCGCTGCCCAACGATACCGGTGGCGGCTCGTTTATGTACCACTGGGGCGACAACTTCGTGTCGATCGGCTTTGTGCTCCACCTGAACTACAAGAACCCATACCTCTCGCCGTTCGACGAGTTTCAGCGTTTCAAGACCCACCCGGCGATCCGTCCTTATCTCGAAGGCGGCAAGCGCATTGCCTATGGCGCACGCGCGATCACCGAGGGCGGTTTCCAATCGGTGCCGAAGCTGACGTTCCCCGGCGGCGCGCTGATCGGTTGCTCGGCGGGCTTCGTGAACGTGCCGCGCATCAAGGGCAGCCACAACGCCATGAAGACGGGGATGCTCGCGGGCGAAGCGGCATTCGATGCGGTCGCGCACGGCCGCGCGGGCGACGAACTCACCGCTTACACCGCCGCGTACGAGGCAAGCCACGTCTACAAGGACCTAAAACGCGTCAGAAACGTCAAACCGTTCTGGAGCCGCCTTGGCACCGTGCTCGGCGTAGGATTCGGTGGCATCGACATGTGGGTGAACCAAATCTTCGGTACCAGCCCGTTCACGCTCAAACATGGCAAGCCGGACTACGCCTCGCTCAAACCCGCGCGCGACTGCAAGCCGATCGCTTATCCGAAGCCGGACGGCATCGTATCATTCGACAAGCTGTCATCGGTTTTCCTCTCCGCCACGAATCATGAGGAAGACCAGCCGATCCACCTGACGCTGAAAGACCCCGCCATCCCGATTTCGCGCAACCTTCCCGAGTACGACGAACCGGCGCAGCGCTACTGTCCAGCGGGCGTTTACGAAGTGGTGCGCGACAACTCTGGCGGAAATCCGCGCTTTGTCATCAACGCGCAGAACTGCGTGCACTGCAAAACTTGCGATATCAAAGATCCTGCGCAGAACATAAACTGGGTCACACCGGAAGGCGGGGGCGGCCCGAACTATCCGAATATGTGAAACGAGAGCAGGACGTGCGCGTGGCATCGCTATTCAAGTTTGGCGCAGTGGTCGTGGCTCTGGGCGCAGGGCTCGTCTTCGGGCTGACGCAATGCTCGACCATCGATCAGGTTGAGCAAAGCCGCACCAGTTCGAACAAATACGGCAGCTACCTTGCCGGCCGCTATGCGGCGAGCGAACGCGACGCCGACGCGGCCGCGCTCTACTTCGACAAGGCGCTGAAGTTCGACCCCGACAACCCCGAACTTCTCGAACGCGCAATCATGAGCGAGGTCGCCGGTGGCGATCTCGATGGCGCAGCCAATCATGCCGAGAACTTGATCGCCAAGGCGCCCAGCGCTCGTATCCCGCGCCTCGTGATCGGCGTGCGCGCCATGCGCGACGGCGGCTACGCCAAGGCCCGCCAAGAATTCGAGAAAGTATCCGGCAATGCCGCCGCAGAAATCGGCGCGAGGCTCGGCGTCGCTTACGCGCATTTCTCGGAGGGCAATGCGACCGAAGCGCTCGCCGTCATCAACAAGCTCGCCGACATCGCCAGCGTTCGTGCCTTCGCGCTCTACCACCAGGGCGTCATCGAAGACCTCTCCGGCAAGTCCAAAGAAGCGCGCGCCCATTTCGAAGAAGCGAACCGCCTCTCCGACGGCGAGTCGCTGCGCATTCTCCAAGCCTACGCCGTACACCTCGCGCGCAACGGCGACGTGCCGAAGGCCAAGCAGGTCTACGTCGACTTCCTCAAGAAGGCGCCGGCGAACCCGGTCGTACGCCGCGCGCTCGCCCGCCTCGACGGCGGCATCCCCGATCGCGTGATCAGTAACGCCAAGCAAGGCATCGCCGAAACCTTCTACGGCATCGCCGCCAGCCTGAGCGACGAACGCGCCGTCGAGATCCCGGTCTTCTATCTTCAGTTGGCAGTCGCGCTCGACCCGAACCACGACCTCTCGCTCTCGCTGCTCGGCGATCGATTGGAGACTGCGGAACGCTACGATGACGCGATCGCCATGTACGGCCGCATCGCCAAGACCTCGCCGCTCTACAACAACGCACGCATGCAAATCGCGCAGAACCTGCAGCGTCTGAAGAAGTCCGATGAAGCGCTAAACGTGCTGACCGGGTCGCTGACCGGCACCGCCGACGACGTCGACATCTACGCCTCGATCGGCGACGTGATGCGCGCGGAGGAACGCTACGTCGATGCCGCCGAGGCCTATAACAAGGCGATCGCGCTGATCGGCCAACCGCAGGAACGGCACTGGACGCTGTTCTACACCCGCGGCATTTCCTACGAGCGCTCAAAGCGCTGGGTTGAGGCCGAACGCGACCTGCAGCAGGCGTTGAAGCTAAAGCCCGAGCAGCCGCTGGTGATGAACTATCTGGCTTACACCTGGGTTGAGCAGGGCGTGAACAAGACCGAAGCGCTCGCGATGCTGAAGCGCGCGGTCGAGCTTCGCCCCGAAGACGGCTTCGTCATCGACAGCCTCGGCTGGGCCTACTACCGCCTCGGCGACTTCCAATCCGCGATCAGGTACCTCGAACAGGCGATCTTGCTGGAACCGGGCGAGGCCACGATCAACGATCACCTGGGCGATGCGTACTGGCGCGTCGGCCGTCGTCTGGAGGCGAAGTACCAGTGGCAACACGCGCTGATGCTGAAACCGAACCAGGACGACGAGCCGAAGATCAAGCGCAAGATCGAAGCGGGTCTCGAAGAACTGCCGAAGTCCCCGGCGCAAGCCGCTAACCCGCCATCGTCGAGCCCGTGACGACGCCCGATCCAAACAGCCGTCTCGCGCCCGCCAAGGTCAATCTCTTCCTGCACGTCGGCGACAAGCGCGCCGACGGCTACCACAACCTGTTAAGCCTGGTCGTCTTCGCCGACGTTGGCGACCGGCTGAGCTTGAAGCCCGCCGACGAACTCGCGCTCAAACTTACCGGGCCCTTCGCCCACGCACTCGAAGGTGAAAACCTCGTCGTTAAAGCCGCAAGAGCGCTCCAAACCTGGGCAACGCAGCGCAGTCACCGCACCAGGCCTGTCGAACTCACGCTCGAAAAAAACTTGCCGGTCGCCTCCGGCATCGGCGGCGGCTCCAGCGACGCCGCAGCCGCATTGTTGCTGCTGACACGGTACTGGTCGCTCTCGATCAAAGCCGAAGAGCTCGAAGCACTGGGCCTAACTCTCGGCGCCGATGTACCCGTCTGCCTGCGCGCGAAAGCGACCCTCGTCTCGGGCATCGGTGAGGGCCTGAAGCCCGTCGACAATCTCCCGCCGTTCTGGCTCGTGCTCGCCAACCCCGGCGTAGCGGTGGCCACCGCCGACATCTTCAAAGCGCTGATTGTCCGCTCCTACGCGCACGCGCCGTCGATCATAGCGTCGTCAGCCCGCGAACTCGCCATGCTCCTCGACCAAACCGGCAACGACCTAGCGGCCCCCGCAAAGGCACTCGCCTCCATCATCATGACCGCCGAAAACGCCCTCGTCGCGACCGACGGCTGCCTGATCGCGCGCATGTCTGGCAGCGGCGCCACCTGCTTCGGTCTCTACGCCTCCAAAGAAAGCGCCGAAGCGGCAGCCAAAACCATCGCCGAAGCTCACCCCACCTGGTGGGTCAGCGCGACCGCTGTTCAGTAAGCCCGGCTAACGCAGAACTCCGCAAGATCGACCAGCGCGCGCCGCATTGGGCTGTCGGGAAACACGTTGAGCGCGCGGCAGGCTTCGTCGGTATACGTGCGCGCCTTCGTCAGCGTGGCCGTGATCTCGTGGTGCTTTTCGATCAGGTGGATCGCGTGGGTGAGGTCAGCGTCGGTCTGTTGGCGCTGCCCCATCGTGCGGCGCCAGAACTCGGCCTCATCCGTGTTCGCATGCGCCAGCGCCAAGATCACCGGCAGCGTGAGCTTGCCCTCGCGGAAATCGTCGCCGACGGCTTTGCCCATCATTGCTTCGCGCCCCGAATAGTCGAGCGCGTCGTCGACCAGCTGGAACGCGATGCCCAGATTGTGCCCGTAAAGCTTCAGCGCCGCCTCGCGAAGACTGTCCGTCTGCGCGATCACCGCGCCTGACTCCGCCGCCGCCGCAAACAGCGCTGCTGTCTTCGCTGCGATGATCTTCAAGTACGTGTCTTCGCTGACGCCGATATTGCCCTGCGTGGAGAGCTGCATCACCTCGCCCTCGGCGATCACCGCCGACGCGTTCGAGAGAATGCTGAGCACGCGCAGACTGCCCGTCTCCACCATCAACTGGAACGAGCGCGAGAACAGAAAGTCGCCGACAAGAACGCTGGGCGAGTTGCCCCAGATCACATGCGCGGCGGCCTTACCGCGCCGAAGCTCGCTCTCGTCCACTACGTCGTCGTGCAGCAGCGTCGCCGTATGAATGAACTCCACCGCGGTCGCCAGCCGAATATGCGCAAGCCCCTGATAGCCGCACAACTGCGCCGCCGCCAGCGTCAGCATCGGCCGCAGCCGCTTGCCACCCGAATTGATCAGATGCCCCGCGAGTTCCGGGATCAGCGGCACGTCGGAACGCATCCGCTCAAGGATCAACGCGTTCACATGCGCCAAGTCGGTTTCGACGAGACGGAACAGCCGCTCGACCGCGCCCGTCGGCTTCGGTCCGCCTTTCAGCAACGATTGGACTCCGCGCAAAGCTCTGAAGCTCCCGTTTTGGTGGCTCGCCGACCGCCTATTTGCGCTCAAAATAGGAACCGTTCTAAATGCAGGTCAAGAGTACACGCCGCCACGCTTATGTGATGTGTTCAAATGGTTGAACTGATCCGCACGAACGACCTGGTGTTAATCAGTTTCGTTCGCGCTTTGTTGAGCGCGGAGAACATCCGCGTGATCAACCTCGATGAGCACGCCAGCGTGATGGATGGCAGCGCCGCGATGGTCCAGCGCCGGCTGATGGTCGATGATGTCAATCTTCAGCGCGCCAAGTGGCTGCTGACGGATGCAGGTCTCGGTGACGAACTCAAACGCTGATCAGCGTCCAAACGCCGCAACCCCGCTGACCGACGACGCCTTCCTCGGCGGCAGGGTGCAGCTCTGGCAACCGGCCGAAGGATTCCGCGCCGGACTGGATTCGGTGACACTGGCCGCCGCCGTTCCCGCCCGCCCGCGCGAGCACGTCTGCGATCTGGGCGCGGGCGTCGCCACCGCGTCCCTGTGTCTGGCCGCGCGCGTGAAGGACCTGCACCTCACCGCCGTCGAGATCGACGCGGACCTCGCCGACCTCGCCCGCGCCAACGCCGCGCGCAACAGAGCAACGATGGAAGTCATCGTCGCCGACGTGCTGAAGCGCCCGCGCACGATCGCACGCCAAAGCTACCACCACGTCCTCACCAACCCGCCCTATCACGACGCGCGCAGCACTCGCGCGCCGCTGGCGTCGAAAGCCACGGCGACCTCAGCCCTCACGCGCGAGCTCGTCGAATGGCTCCGCTTCGCCCGCGCGCTCGTGCGCCCGAAAGGAACGTTGACCGCGATCATGGCCCCCGAACAGCTCGCCCTCGCCTTGGCAGCGCTCGCACCGGAAGGGAAGGGGGCGGAGATCATCCCGCTATGGCCGAAACAAGGCGAACCGGCCAAGCGCCTCATCATCCGTACACGAATGAATTCGAACGCGCCGCTGCAGCTGCACGCAGGCCTTGTCCTCCACACAACCGCGGGAAAGCCTTCCGCGGAGGCCGAAGCCGTCTTGCGGCAGGGGCAAGCGCTGATTAGATAGAGCCCACCATGATCGACTGGCTAAAACGAATCTGGCGCCGCATCGGCGGAACCACCCCACCGGTGGTCGCGGTCCTGCGCCTCAGCGGCGCCATCGGCATGTCGACGGGCTTCCGCAAAGGCCTCGCCCTTGCGACGGTCGCCCTGCCCATCGCGAAGCTCTTCGCCGACAACTCGGTCGCGGCGGTCGCCATCGTCATCAACTCGCCCGGCGGTTCGCCCGTTCAGGCGGCCCTGATCCACGACCGCATCCGTGCACTTGCCAAGGAAAAGGGCGTCAAGGTCCTGACCTTCGCTGAAGACGTCGCGGCCTCCGGCGGCTACATGCTGGCGCTTGCGGGGGATGAGATCTATGCCCACCCGAACTCGATCATGGGCTCCATCGGCGTCGTCTCCGCCGGCTTCGGCTTCGACAAGCTGATCGAAAAGATCGGCGTCGAGCGCCGCGTGCATCACGCGGGCGACCGCAAAGCGATGCTCGACCCGTTCAAGCCGGAAGACCCGAAAGACGCCGCGCACCTCGAAGACCTGCAACGCGAGGTGCACGAAAGCTTCAAGCAAATGGTCCGCGATCGCCGCCCCGAAAAGCTGAAGGGCGACGAAGCCGAACTCTTCTCTGGGGCCTTCTGGACCGGCGCGAAGGCGAAGGAGATGGGCCTTGTCGATGGACTTGGCGACCTGCGCACGATCTGTCGCCAGAAATTCGGCGACAAGGTCGAATTCCACGTCATAACCCCGCGCCGCTCCTGGTTCGGCTTGGACGCGTTCAACAGCCGCGCGGACATCGAACCCCGCGCCGACTGGGCCGGCAGCCTGCTCGCCGCCGTGGAAGAGCGTGCGCTCTGGTCCCGCTTCGGACTATAATCGCGCATGGGACTCGGCACGCTCCTCATCCTCGCCGCGATCGGCGCGCTCATCTACTTCGGCGTCAAAGGCCGCATCGTCCGCTTGCGCGAAGAATTCGACGCCGCCATGCGCCGCGCCACTCAAGGCAACGCGAAGAAGCCGATCGCCACCGAAGAAATGACCAAGTGCCCCACCTGCGGCACCTACGCCGCCAAGAGCCAACAAAAGAACTGCGGCAAGCCGGGTTGTCCGTACACCACCGATCGTCATGGCCGGGCTTGACCCGGCCACCCAGTCGCCGCGCGTCGGCGCGGCGGAGAGACTCAAACAGTGGAGACGAAAGAGCGCGAGACCCTGGGTGACCGGGTCGCGCTTCGCTTGCCCGGTCATGACGATGTTTGACGGTTGACCCCCTCCCGCCCGCTCTTTAGCTTCCGCCGCTCATCACAAAGCGCTCACAGTGACCACACAACCCGACCGCTCTTTCCAAGGCCTGATTCTGACGCTCCAACATTATTGGGCGGACCAGGGTTGCGTCCTCTTGCAGCCATTCGACATGGAGATGGGGGCGGGCACGTTTCACCCGGCAACGACCCTGCGCGCGCTCGGCCCCAAACCCTGGAAGGCCGCCTACGTCCAACCCTCGCGCCGCCCGAAGGACGGCCGCTACGGCGACAACCCGAACCGCTTTCAGCGCTACTACCAGTTCCAGGTGATTTTGAAGCCGTCGCCGTCCGACGTGCTCGACCTCTATTTGGGCTCGCTCAAGGCGCTCGGTATCTCGCCCGACGAACACGACATTCGCTTCGTCGAAGACGATTGGGAGAGCCCGACGCTTGGCGCCTGGGGCCTCGGGTGGGAGGTCTGGTGCGACGGCATGGAGGTGACGCAGTTCACCTACTTCCAACAAGTCGGTGGCCTCGACTGCCGTCCGGTCTCGGCTGAAATCACCTACGGGCTTGAGCGCCTGGCGATGTATGTGCAGGGCGTCGATAACGGCTTCGACCTCGCCTACAATACCATGAACCGGCAATCGCCGGACTTCATGACGTGGGGCGACGTCTATCATCAAAACGAAGTCGAACAATCCGGCTACAACTTCGAGCACGCCTCGACCGAAGCACTGTTCCAACACTTCAAGGACGCGGAAGCCGAAAGCCAGAAACTGCTCTCGCGCAAAGTTGGCCGCTCCGCCGCCCACGAAAACTGGCGCCACGTGCTGCCCGCCTACGAGCAGTGCATCAAGGCCAGCCACACGTTCAATCTCCTGGACGCCCGCGGTGTCATCAGCGTCACCGAACGCCAAGCCTATATCGGCCGCGTCCGCGCCCTCGCCAAAGAATGCGCCCAAGCCTGGGTCGACAGCCCGCAGGGCATGACGCTAGGCGCTGGCATGAGCGGGATGCGGTGACATGAAGGTGTGCTTCAAGGGTGCTCTCAATTGGGCTTCCCCCCTTGCGGGGGAAGCTGGCGCGCCGACGGCGCGACTGATGGGGGGTAACGCGCGCAGCGCGAACGGCGCTCTCCGCACAAGCGCGCTTCGCGCGGTCCCCCCCATCTGTCTCGCCGCTGTCGCGGCGAGCCACCTTCCCCCGCAAGGGGGGAAGGCCAAGGAACGCGCGGCCTGACATGCCCCAACTCCTCCTCGAACTCTTCTCCGAAGAAATCCCAGCCCGCATGCAGGCGCAGGCCGCGCGCGATCTTGAGCGCCTGATCGTCGGTGGCCTCACCGACCGCAGCTTCCTCAACGAAGGCGCGCGCTCGTTCGCAACGCCGCGCCGCCTCACGCTCGTGATCGAAGGCCTGCCCGAACAACAGGCCGACGTGAGAGAAGAGCGCAAAGGCCCAAAGGTCGACGCACCCGACGCCGCGATCCAAGGCTTTCTGCGTTCAACGGGCCTCAGCAAAGATCAGCTGAAAGTTCAGAAGGACCCGAAGGGCGACTTCTACCTCGCGATCACCGAACGCAAGGGCCGTCCGACGCCCGCCGTCCTCTCCGAGCTGATCCCCGAAGTGATCAAGGCGTTCCCCTGGCCGAAGTCGCAACGCTGGGGCGCGGGCGACCTCACCTGGGTGCGCCCATTGCACTCCATCCTCTGCACGTTCGATGGCGAGGTCGTGCCGTTCGAAGTCGCCGGCATCAAGAGCGCCAACCAAACCCGCGGCCATCGCTTCCTGGGCAATGAAACGATCGAAGCCCGCCGCTTCGACGACTACGTCGATAAGCTCAAACGCGCCCACGTCATCCTGAACGCCGCCGACCGCAAGGCGCAAATCCTGCACGACGCCAAACAACTCGCGCACGCGCAGAACCTTGAACTGATCGAAGATGACGGCCTCGCCGACGAAGTGGCGGGCCTCGTCGAATGGCCCGTGCCCTTGATCGGCCAGTTCGACAAAGGCTTCCTCGACGTGCCGCAGGAGATCTTGATCTCCACCATGCGCGCGAACCAAAAATACTTCGCGCTGAAAGACCCGAAGACGGCCAAGCTCTCGAACAAATTCGTCGTCATCGCGAACATGATCACGAAAGACGGCGGCAAAAACGTCGTCGCCGGCAACGAGCGCGTGCTGCGCGCGCGCCTCTCCGACGCCAAATTCTTCTGGGACCAAGACCGCAAGACGAAACTCGAAGCCCGCGTGCCGCAGCTGAAAGACATCGTCTTCCACGCCAAGCTAGGCACCCAACTCGAACGCGTCGAACGCATTGAAGCGCTCGCCGGCGAAATCGCGAAACTCATCGGCGCCGACGAAGCAAAGGCCAAACGAGCGGCCCGACTCTGCAAGGCCGACCTCGTCTCCGGCACCGTCGGCGAATTCCCAGAAGTCCAAGGCGTCATGGGCCGCTACTTCGCGCTCAACGACAGAGAAGCGCCCGAAGTCGCCGACGCCGTCCGCGATCACTACAAGCCGCAAGGGCAAGGCGAAGACATTCCCGCGGCGCCGGTAAGCACAGCCGTTGCGCTCGCCGACAAGCTCGACACGCTGACCGGCTTCTTTGCCATCGATGAGAAGCCGACGGGTTCTAAAGACCCCTTCGCGCTGCGCCGTGCCGCATTGGGCGTCATCCGCATTGTGCTCGACGGCGGGCTTCGCCTGCGCCTAACGGACACCGCCAAGCAGGCCGGCAAGCGCTTTCCCGGCAATGGTGCATGGGCCGGAAGCTTGGTCGAGTTCTTCGCCGATCGCTTGAAGGTCGCATTGCGCGACAAAGGCGTGCGCCACGATCTCATCGATGCGGTCTTCGCATTGGGCAACCAAGACGACCTCACGCTCATCGTGCGCCGCGTCGAAGCGCTGCAAACGTTCCTGAAGACCGAAGACGGCAAGAACCTCCTCGCCGGCTACAAGCGCGCCTTGAACATCCTCAAGATCGAAGAGGGCAAGGAGAAGAAGAAGGACGCCAAACACGCAGGCTTCGCCGGCAAACCTGATGTCGCGTTGCTCGAAGCGTCCCAAGAGGTCGAACTCTTCAAAACGCTCGCCATCGCGAATGACCTCATCGCCTCCGAGGTCGGCCAAGAACGCTTCGAAGAAGCGATGCGCGCCATGTCGCGCCTCCGCGCGCCCGTCGACGCCTTCTTCGACAAGGTGACGGTCAACGCCGACAACCCCAAACTCCGCGAGAACCGCCTAAAGCTCTTAAGCGAAATCCGCGACGCCATGCACACCGTCGCCGACTTCTCGAAGATCGAAGGGTGAGCAAGCTATGACCGCCCGCCTCAACTACGTCGAACTTCCCGTCGCCGACATCGCGAAAGCGAAGGCGTTCTACGAACAAGCCTTCGGTTGGAACCTCACCGCGTTCGGCCCCACCTACGCGGGAACGACCACCGGCGACGTTGACATCGGCCTGCAAGCCGACAAGTCCGAAGCGCCGAAAGCCCCGCTCGCGATCGTCGAAACCAAGAACCTCGAAGCGGCCCTCAAAGCCGTGACCGCGGCCGGCGGCAAAATCACGAAGCCAATCTTCAGCTTCCCCGGCGGCCGCCGCTTCCACTTCACCGACCCCAGCGGCAACGAACTCGCCGTGTGGCAGCAGGCGTAGGGCAGAAAGAAAGATGACTCACGCGAAGCCGCGAAGCCGCGAAGAAAAAATCTCACACAATGAAACAATGAAGCTATGGGGAGCATGCTCCCGGCGCGCAGCGCCATTCAAACGGTGTTAAGGCGCCTTCGGCGCGAAGAGCTCGCTCCCATCATTGTTCCATTGTTTCATTGTGTGAGATTTTTTCTTCGCGGCTTCGCGTGAGTCATTCTTCCTTCAGACTTACTCCCCGCACTTAAACGGGATCACCTTCTTCACCGTCGGGCCCGACACGCCCTTGCCGATCAGCCGCGCGGACACTTCGATTTCGTCGCAGCCCGTATCGTAGAGCCAGAGTGGTGCAAAGAACGTCGTTTTCGCGTCGTAGAGCGACACGTCGATGGTGCGCTGCTCCATGATCCGGCGTTTGTAGCCGCGCGCGACGAGTTGCACCTTCACCGCACCGACGGGAACATCCTTCCCCTGCACCTCGACGGTCACAAGCGTGAAGTTCGATGCATTGTCGCCGATGATCGTGTTCCACATGCCCGGCGCATCCGGCGCCAGAAGGTCCTCCGCCGAGAGCTTGCCCGATCCCTCGTGATAGAGCTGCGCATGGATCGCGATGATCCTTGGCGCTTCGGCGGCGACGGCGGACGAAGCGACGAGCATGGCGGTGGCGACGGTCGTGGCGAATTTCATGGGATTGACCTCAAGCGAGCGCGAAGGTGAATCGATCAAATCGAACCCTCGCGCCGCTGGAAAGCCGCATCCCGGCCACACCTGCGGCGATTTTGACCTGAACGCGGCGCTTGACCCTCCAGCCGCGTGAGGCTGCATCTTCGCGTCATGACGAAGAAACGCTCAATGACCGTGAAAGATGTGAGCGAGCTGACCGGCGTCTCGGTCCGCACGCTGCACTATTACGACGAGATCGGATTGCTGAAGGCCGACCGCTCGCAAGCGGGCTATCGCCTCTACACCGAGAGCGATCTCTTGCGCCTGCAGCAGATCCTGATCGGCCGTTCGTTGGGACTCGCTCTCGAAGACATCCGCAATTCGCTCGACGACCCGGCCTTCGATCACATCAAGGCGTTGAAGGAGCAGCGCGCGCGCCTCGCCGAGCGCGTGGCCGAAACCCACCGCATGATCGCGTCAATCGACGCGACGCTCACGCATATTCGAGAGGACAAACCCATGACCGCCAAGAACATGTTCGACGGCTTCGAACCCGAAAAATACGAAGCCGAAGTGAAGGAGCGCTGGGGCGAAACCGACGCCTACAAAGAAAGCGCCCGCCGCACGCGCAAGTACGGCGAGAAGGACTGGGCGGCTATCAAAGCGGAAACGAACGCGATCTTCGCCGACGCCGCGGAGGCGATGAGGGCCGGCACCCAACCGGACAGCGCTGCCGCCAAAGCGATCGCCGAACGCCACCGTCAACACGTCGAGCGCTGGTTCTACCCATGCTCCGCCGCCATGCACGTGAACCTGGCCGACATGTGGGAATCCGACGACCGCTTCAAGACCAACATGGATAAGTTCGGCGCGGGCCTAACGGCGTGGCTTGCAACCGCCGTTCGCGCCAAGGCAAGCTGAGCGCATGTCCGTCGAACTCTACCTCGCCTTCGTCGCCGCCTCGGTCGCCCTCGCGCTCATGCCGGGGCCGAATGTCGCCGTGATCGTGTCCAACGCGGTGATCTACGGCCCGCGCTACGGTCTCTTGACCGTTGCCGGCACGTCGAGCGCGATGATCCCGCAGCTCGCGGTCACGACGCTGGGCCTCTCCGCCGTGCTCAGCTTCATGGCCGAGTGGTTCGAGGTGTTGCGTTGGATCGGTGTCGCCTATCTCGTCTATCTGGGTGTCCAAGCGTGGCGCGCGCCGGTCGTCGATCTCGCCGGAACGCCGCCGCACCCGAAGTCGCCCCGGGCCATCTATTGGCGCGGCATTCTTGTCTCGCTCACGAACCCGAAGACGCTGCTCTTCTTCGGCGCGTTCTTGCCGCAATTCGTCGATCCGAAGGCCGGCGCGATGAGCCAGCTCGCCCTTCTCTCACTCACCTTCTTCATCATCGCCGCCGCGATCGACGCATCATGGGCCCTCCTCGCCGGCCGCGCCCGGGGCGTATTCACAAGACTAGGCCGCTGGACCAACCGCGTGACAGGCACCGTCCTCCTCGGCGCCGGCGTCGCCTTGGCTCTCGCGCGCAAACCGTAGTGCCGGAAAGAAAATCAAACCACGAAAAGCACGAAATACACGAAGCGCTCTGCCTGCCCACAGACAACAGCTCGACCGCTAAACTGCCTCACGCCAAGTCGCCGCCAGACGAGGCATCTCAAATCGGGCAGAGCGCTTTGTGTATTTCGCGCAGTTCGTGTTTCAACTTCCTTCAAAACAAGAACGACGCCCGCACCTTAACGAAGTCGAGATCCGTCTCGTGCCGGAGCTGCGCGAACGCCCCGTCGCCCACGCGCACGATGCGCGCCTCGTCGTCGCGCAACCCAATATGCTGGTACTCGATGCCAAGCGCGAAGTTATCGGTGAGCCGCTTCTCGACCGCCGCGCCCGCCTCGAAGCCCTTGTGATCGAAGGACCCAAACGACGGGTTGGGATTAAGCGTCGCCGGCGAAACGCGGCGCGCGAGGTCGAAAGCTGCCTCCGCATAACCGCCGCTGACGCTGAACAGCAAGTCGCCCGCGGCCCAACCGGCCCGCGCCATGACCACGGTCAGGTGATCAACTTCGACCGAACAAACATCGCTGTTGCCCACGTCGCACGACGAAGCGGAGTCGAGGTCGCCGCCGCGCAACGAAGCCTCAAGCCCCAGAACCCAAGGCCCCATCTGATAGGCCCCGCCGATATGCGCACCATAAGTGATGCCCTGCGCATCGGTCGCAAACGGACCCGCCGGCGTTGACGGCGGCACAAAGCCAAGCTCGCTCCCGCGCCAACCCGCCCCGGCAGATCCACCGATGTAAAAGCCGCTCCAATCCGCCGACGCCGGAAGCGCCAACAACACCGCAGCCAAAGCCGCGCCAATCACTCTCATAGCCACCACCATCTCGCGCATCGGGGGCGCGCATCGTTTGCGCTAGCCTAAAGTGAGTCGGCCCACGCGCACGGCAGCAGCAGCGCAACACCGCAAGACGAACACCGCACTTTCCACTTGTCCGAAAGGTCGTTGTTCACGATATGCTCCGTCGCGCCATGACCGAGCCAACCAAACACGAAGCGACATGCCATTGCGGCGCGGTGCAGATTGCGATCGCGCACCGGCCGACATTTGTGCACGACTGCAATTGCAGCCTGTGCAGCAAAAGCGGCGCGGTGTGGGGATACTTCAGCACCACCGATGTCAACGTGTCGGGCGCAACGCAAAGCTATCAGAGGGCCGACCGCAGCAACGCCGCGGTGAAAATTCACTTCTGCGCCTCATGCGGATCCACGACACATTGGACGCTGACCGAGAACCACATGTCGCGCACCGGGATCAACGATCGCATGGGCGTCAACATGCGCTTGTTCGATTGCCGGGCGCTGACGGGCGTCGAACTGAGATTCCCCGACGGCAAATCCTGGACTGGCGCCGGCGACTTTGGCTACCGACGAGAGCCGATCATTCTCGACGAGAAGGGTCTTTAGTCGAAGCGGTAAGCCCACCTCACCGCTGATGGATCGGCGGCGGTGTCGGTGGGAAGAACGGCAGATTGAGCTGGCGCGGATCGGGAACCGCCGTGCGCACCTTGGCGGCGGCGGCTTCGGGAAGGCGCGCACGAACAACGGCGATGTCGCGCGCCTGTTGGTCGGCGATCGAGAGCAGCGGCCCTGCGGGCACGGTCATGCCGAAGAAGTTCTCGCCATAGATCGCAGCGAAAGTGTACTCGCCGATATACGTGATCCCGCCCGCATCGACCGTGAACGGGATGGAGAAGTCCTGCTTCGCGGAATAGTCCGTGTTCCCGTAGCTCGCGAGGAAATTGTACAACTCGTACTCGCCGGGCGCGACCCGCACCGAGCCAACCGCACCGCGACTGGCGGCCGTGTCGAAATCGGCCTTCGGTCCAGGCAGCAGCGGATCGTTCGCGTAGAAGATCAAGCCTTCGTCGCCGCCACCGCGCCGACGAACGTCAAGCCTGACAATCGAGAACAGCGTGTCCGACCGCACAGCCACGGAAGCAACGACAAACCCGCCGTTCGGCCCCTCATAAGCCCCCCGGTCCGACGCACAGCCACCCAACAAAAAGCCCGTCAAGAAAACGGCAAACGCCACCAGACGCGAGGCGGAAACTGTGCGCCAACCCATCGTTCACCCTCCATCAGCCCAACGGGCCACCACCGACGCTAGCCCACAACGGCGAAGCCCGAAAAGACCGGCCGCTGTCCCAGTTGTCTCGCTTGGCGCGCTCGTCGGCTTGCTTTGCTGCACTGCACATGAGAAGTAGCCCCAACCAAGACTCTGGGGCGTGAGCGCGATGACAAAGTGGGTCTACGGCTTCGGTGGCGGCAAGGCTGAAGGCGCCGCCAAGATGAAGGACTTGCTGGGCGGCAAGGGCGCAAACCTGGCCGAGATGGCGAACTTGGGGCTGCCCGTTCCACCCGGTTTCACAATCACGACCGAACTCTGCACCTACTATTACGCCAACGACCGCACCTATCCGGCCGAACTGAAACACGAAGTTGAAGCGGCGCTGGCCGCCGTCGGCGCTACGGTCGGCCGCACCTTCGGCGATCCGAAGAATCCGCTGCTCGTCTCCGTCCGCTCCGGCGCCAGAGCGTCGATGCCGGGCATGATGGACACCGTCCTGAACCTCGGCCTGAACGACGAAACCGCACGCGCGATGGCGATCCAGTCCGGCAACGAACGCTTCGCCTACGACAGCTACCGCCGCTTTATCTCGATGTATGGCGATGTCGTGCTGGGCGTTGACCACGACCACTTCGAGGAAATCCTCGGCCACTTCAAAGAAGAGAACGACCTGACGCTCGACACCGACATCGACGCGGCCGGCTGGAAAACGCTCGTCGAACGCTACAAGGCCAAGGTCGAGGAAGAGCTTGGCCAGCCCTTCCCGCAAGATCCGCACGTACAGCTTTGGGGCGCGATCGGCGCCGTCTTCGGCTCCTGGCAGAACGCCCGCGCCAACACCTACCGCCGCCTGCACGCGATCCCCGACAGCTGGGGCACGGCGGTCAACATCCAGGCCATGGTCTTCGGCAACATGGGCGACGACAGCGCCACCGGCGTCGCCTTCACCCGCAATCCGTCCACAGGCGAAGCGGCCCTCTACGGTGAGTTCCTGGTCAACGCCCAGGGCGAAGACGTCGTCGCCGGCATCCGCACCCCGCAAACGCTGACCGCCCGCGAACGGCAGGCGAGCGGCGCCAAGGACCTCTCGCTCGAAGAGCGCATGCCCAAGATCTTCGAGGAGTTCTTGGGCTACGTCCGCAAGCTCGAAGCCCACTACCGCGATATGCAGGACATCGAGTTTACGGTCGAAAAAGGCCGCCTCTGGATGCTCCAAACCCGCAACGGCAAGCGCACCGCCAAGGCCGCGCTGAAGATCGCCGTCGACCTGGCGAGTGAGGGTAAGCTAACGAAGGAAGAGGCGATCAAGCGCATCGATCCCTCCTCGCTCGACCAGCTCCTGCACCCGACGCTGGACCCAAAGGCCGAGCGCTTCATTCTTGGCACGGGCCTACCCGCATCGCCCGGCGCCGCCTCCGGCGAAGTTGTCTTCGACGCCGGTGAGGCCGAACGCCTGGCCGGCGAAGGTCATGAGGTCATCCTCGTCCGCGTGGAGACCAGCCCGGAGGACATCCACGGCATGCACGCCGCCCGCGGCATCCTCACCGCCCGCGGCGGCATGACGAGCCACGCGGCGGTCGTTGCCCGCGGCATGGGCCGCCCCTGCGTCTCCGGCGCCGGCGGGCTCAGGGTCGACTACGCCAAGCAGGTCTTCACCGCCGCCGGCCATACTGTCCGCAAGGGCGATGTCATCACCATCGACGGCTCGACCGGCCAGGTCATGAAAGGCCGCGTGGCGATGATCCAGCCTGAACTTTCGGGCGACTTCGCGACCCTGATGACCTGGGCCGATGCCGTGCGGCGTATGAAGGTCCGCGCCAACGCCGAGACGCCGGCCGACGCCAAGGCCGCCCGCGAGTTCGGCGCCGAAGGTATCGGCCTTTGCCGCACCGAGCACATGTTCTTCGACGATGAGCGCATCGCCGTCGTCCGCCAGATGATCCTGGCCGACACCAAAGGCGGCCGGGAGGCGGCGCTGGCCAAGCTCCTGCCGTTCCAGCGCAACGACTTTGTCGAGCTCTTCCGCATCATGGCGGGCCTGCCGGTCACGATCCGGCTGCTGGACCCGCCGCTGCACGAGTTCCTGCCTAAGGAGCACGAGGTCGACGAGGTGGCCGGTACGTTGGGTATCGAGCCGTCCAAGCTCCGCGACCGCCTGGACGACCTCTCCGAGTTCAACCCGATGTTGGGCCACCGCGGCTGCCGGCTCGGGATCTCCTACCCTGAGATCTACGAGATGCAGGCCCGGGCCATCTTCGAGGCCGCCGTCATCGCCGAGCGCGAGGCGGGCAGGGCGGTCCTGCTCGAGATCATGATCCCGCTGGTGGCCATGAAGGGCGAGCTCGACTTCCTGAAAAATCGGATCGACGCGGTTGCGAAAGCCGTCGAGAAAGAGAAGGCGGCGAAGATCGCTTACCTGGTCGGCACCATGATCGAGCTGCCCCGTGCCGCTCTGAAGGCCGCCGAAATTGCCGAGACCGCCGAGTTCTTCTCCTTCGGCACCAACGATCTGACCCAGACGACCTTCGGCCTCTCCCGCGACGACGCCACCAAGTTCTTGCCCGACTACGTGAGCCGCGCACTGCTCCCGAACGACCCGTTCGTTAGCCTTGACGTTGAGGGCGTGGGTGAACTCATCCGCATCGCGGCCGAACGTGGCCGCAAGACGCGTCCGAACGTGAAACTCGGCATCTGCGGCGAGCACGGCGGCGACCCGGCCTCCATCAAGTTTTGCGAGACGGTCCGTCTCGATTATGTGTCCTGCTCGCCCTTTAGGGTGCCCATCGCCAGGCTCGCGGCGGCCCAGGCGGCATTGCCTTAAGTAGCTGTATTTATTGATACTTTTGCCAGACTGACGGTGCCGCTGTGCCCTTCTGGGGCGAAGCGTCTGCCTGCTCCACCCCCGTGGCGCGAACCGTGATCCGGGCGGAAATCTGCCAATCCACAGATTAAATCTTCGTCATGACGAGGACCAGGTGTCGCAGATCGCTTGGAGGAGATGTGCATATTTTACTGAACAGTTGGAGAGAAACATTTCGTAACGATAGAGAACAAGAGATCGAATACTCACACAATACTGAGAAACGGCAATAGAACCTCTAGTAAAATCCAAGGCCTACGTGCGACAGCTTGCCATAGCCTATTTTGCCGGTGCCAGGCTGACACGTGAGTACTTCTTGCCTATACAACCTTCAGTTTGTTGCGCCGCAGCGGGACACCCGGTACCCGTTCTACACCGCGCAACTGCGGGGATGCGCGTAAAAGTTGCATGTCCTTTGGCTCGGATTTACCGCGTTTCGGCCGGTCCGCAGCCTTCCAAATAGTAACTGGCCCGATGGATGCACTGTCGGGCTGCAAGAACGAGAGACCCCAATCAGGGGTCCGACCCAATTGTGGGGTGTTGAGACGCCGCTAACCATGGAGCATTCATGGCGAAGACGTTTGGAATTGTTAACTTGTTCCGCCGCAACGACCGGATCCTCAAGGCCGCGTTCGGAGGGACCCTGCTCTATGCGCTGACTGTCGCAGCGGTCACGCCCGCCCTTAACGCCGCCACGGCCCCGGCCGATGCTGCGGTTGTCATGCGGCTGAGCAAAGTCATCGACCCGCGCGAGGCGCCCGGCTCTCAGCCGCTGCCCGTGACCGTCGTCCGTGAGGAGATCCTGAACCGCCCGGCCTACCAGGCCTATCTGCGGGAGAAGGACTGCCTCGCCACCGCCATCTATTTTGAAGCCCGAGGGGAAAGCGCAAAGGGCCAGAAGGCCGTCGCCGAAGTGGTCCTCGCTCGGACCCGGGTCCCAGGCCGCCCCTCCACGATCTGTGGCGTGGTCTATGAAGGCTCGAAGCGCCGCACGGGCTGCCAGTTCTCGTTCACCTGCGACGGCGTCGCCGACCGGGTGAGAAGCGGCGACGCCTGGCGCCAGGCGAACCGCATCGCGGCCAACGTCATGCGCACGGGTGGCAAGGTGAACCAGGTCGCCGGCGGCGCCACGTTCTACCACGCCGATTATGTGAGCCCAGGCTGGGCCTCGCGCATGGTCAAGGTGGCCGAAATCGGCACGCACATTTTCTACCGCCCGCAACGCGGCCGTAATCTCTAACGGCCGCGCCTGCAGGAGAGACCGAGGGGCTGGAGAGCGATCTCCGGCCCTTTCTATTTTTGAGGATCGGGGCTGAGCCCCGGCAGCATCTTCGAGATCCGCGCGCGAATGTAGTTCGGCGCAAACCCTTTGATCCGGTCGATCCAGGCGATGTCCTTGGGCACGTAGTAGTGCAGCTTGGTCTTTGGTGCGTGATAGGCCTCCCACACGCACTTGGCGACGCTGTCGGCCGGCATCAGCCGGAACATCCCCTTCTTCGGCGCGTTCGCATAGAACTGCTCCTCCGAAGGTTTCGGTGCATCGCCCGAGCGGTTCGGCGTCGAGCGCAAGATCGCGGTATCGATCAACCCCGGCAATACGTCCGCGACCCGCACCCCGTGCCGCTGCCACTCGACCGACAGCGCCTCCGTCAGCCCCTTCACGCCATGCTTCGTCGCCGCATAGACCGCGATCCGCGGCATGCCATAGGTGGCCGATGACGACGAGGTCGTGAACAGAAGCGAGTTCGGCGTCTTCTTCAAATAGGGCAAAGCCGCATAAGCACCGTTCAGCGCGCCGACGAAGTTGATCTGCACCACCCGCATCGCCGCCTCGTACGGCACGTCCTCGAACCAACCCGACTCGCCAATGCCCGCGTTGTTGAACAAGAGGTCCAAGCGCCCGCCCGACTTGTCCGCAAACGAACTGAGCGCGCTGTCGAAGTCCGCTTTCTTGGTGACGTCCATCACGCGAATCCAACAGTTCTCCGAGCCGAGCTCCTGCTCGAGTGTTTTGAGCCCCGCGTCGTTCACGTCGCTCGCCCCCACAAGCCACCCCTTGGAGGCGAACAACTTCGCCGTTTCTCGCCCCATACCCGAAGCGGCCCCGGTAATGAAAATTGCCTGCCGGGTTGCGCTTGATTGACTCATGGATTGTCCTTTTCGCGATAGGGTTGCATGACCGGAATTTCCTAGCACATCCCACTTGCCACGCGCCCGCCAACCGGGGCAGTTTGCCCCGCCTTCCACCCCTGCTTCGAATCCGGAGTCCGCAATGCTGCACGGCCGTCTCGCCGCTATGTTTTTTGTACTTCTGGCCAGCGCCTCGCTCGGCGGCTGCGTGTTCTCTCTGGGCGGCGGCGAAGAGGAAAAGCCCAAGGTCCGCGCCGTCGACGCATGCCCTCCGCGCGATCAAGCGAACTGGAGCAAGATGACGGCGTACTTGGAGGCGAACAAGAAAGCCGACGGCATCAAGATCACCGAAAGCGGCTTGCGGTACAAAGTGCTCCAAGCCGGTAAGGGTACGCGCAACCCAACTTGGGCCTCGAACGTGCAAGTCCGCTATCGCGGCACCCTGATCGACGGCACGGTTTTCGACGAAACCAAGCCCAGCGAACCGCCGGCGGAATTCGAAGCCGGCGGCGTCATCAAAGGTTGGCAGGAAGCGCTGACCATGATGAAGGAAGGCGACAAATGGAACGTCACGATCCCAAGCGACCTCGCGTATGGCTGCAAGGGTAAGGGCTCGATCAAGCCGGATCAGGTCCTTGTCTTCGACATCGAACTCCTGAAAATCAAATAATCCTCCTGGGACCGCCGGCATCCTTGCCGGCTCATTCTTGCGGCGCTGAAAGAGAAGAGCCCGCAAGGATGCCGGCGATCCCAGGAAGGAAGATCAAATCTCGCGGCCCTCGATCGCGAGCGTTACCTTCACCATCCGCCCAACCTCAAGCCTCTCCGCGCGTCGGATTTCGCCCTTCACCGGCAGCAAATATGACCCCGCGTTCTTGCTCGGGAAGATCGACGTGCGCCACGAGCTCTCACCAATGTTCGCCACCACGCGCACCGACCCAAACCCTCGCCGGGGCCCCGCAGCGAAAAACCGTATCTCAGCCGCCAACGCCTTCGGCAACGTCACAAAATGCCAAGCCCCAGCTCCGTCATAGAGCCAAAGCTTGGCGCGAAAGGTATGTTTGTAAGCAGTCACTTCTCTTCCTGGCACCGCGCCTAAATCCGCACAACCTTCCCCGGGTTCATGATCCCCTTCGGGTCGAGTGCGCGCTTGACGGCGCGCATGGCTTCCAGCGCCACCGGGCTTTTGTAGCGCGTGATCTCGTCCACCTTCGCTGCGCCGATGCCGTGCTCTGCGCTGATCGAGCCGCCGTAGGTGTGCACGATGTCGTGCACAAGGCGCGCGACGTCATCAACACGGGCGAGGAACGCGGCCTTGTCGCCCCCCCCGACCGGCTGGCTGATGTTGAAGTGGATGTTGCCGTCGCCCAGATGCCCGAACGGCACCGGCCGCGCGCCGGGAACCGCGGCGATGACGGCGCGCGAAGCTTCGTCGATGAAGCGCGGGATGGAAGAAATTGGCACGCTGACATCGTGCTTCAGGCTGCCCCCTTCGGGCTTTTGCGCTTCCGACAGCGAATCGCGCAGCTTCCAAAGTCCCTGCGCTTGCGCCAGCGACGTCGCCACCACGCCATCGAGGATCAGTCCCGCGCTCGCCGCCTCCGTCAACAAGTGCTGCGCGGCGCCGATCTGCGCTTCCGCGAACAGCGACACGTCGATCAGCACGACCCACGGATAGGCGCGCACGAACGGATCGCGTGTCCCAGGCATATGCTTCAACACCATCTCAAGCCCGCGCCGCGGCATCAACTCGAACGCCGTCACGCTGCCACTCTGCGCCCGCGCGAAGTTGAGCAGGTCGAGCGCCTTGTCGATGCTCTCAACCGCCGCAAGCGCCGTCTCGATCAGCGCCGGCTTCGGGTAGAGCTTCACGACCGCCCCTGTGACGACGCCGAGCGTCCCCTCGGCTCCAATGAAGAGCTGCTTCAAATCGTAACCGGTATTGTCTTTGCGCAGCGCGCCGAGGCCATTCCAAATCTCCCCGCTCGGCAACACCGCCTCAAGTCCCAACACCAACTCGCGCATGTTTCCATAGGCGAGAACCCCGGTGCCGCCGGCATTCGTCGACACCAAGCCGCCGATCGTCGCCGATCCCTCGGACGCAAGACTAAGCGGAAATAGCCGGTCCGCCGCTTCCGCCGCCGCCTGCACGTCGGCCAGAATGCAGCCGGCATCGACCGTCATTGTGTTCGCCAGCGGATCGACCACGCGCACGCGGTTCAGCCGCTTCAACGACAACAGGACCTCTGCGCCGTTCGCATTCGGAATTTGCCCGCCGACGAGCCCCGTGTTCCCGCCTTGCGGCACGATCGCCGTCCCCGTTTCCGCGCACACCTTGACGACCGCCGACACCGCCGCAACCGTTCCGGGCTTCAGCATCAGGGCCGTCGCGCCCTTGAACCGCTCGCGCCATTCGACAAGATGCGGCTCAATCTCCGCCGCATCCTCCGTCCACCCATTGGCACCGGCGGCTGCCTTCAATCGCTCAAGCACGTCGCGCGATGGGGTCATGCCAGTCCTTCCCCCTTCTCCCTTCCATCTTTTGGGAGGGAGAGGATCTGGGGGTGAGGGAGAGCCATCCGCAGGCTCGGTGCGGATGTGCGGGCGGCAAGAGGAAATTTCACTACCAAGGCACGAAGGGCACCAAGACGCTCAACATCGTCGGCAACGTCTCTGCTCGAACGGGCCGTCGCGAGAAGGCGCTGCGCGCCGATGCAGGATTTGCGCGAAGCGCAACAGATTAAGCGCACGCGCCTTGTATGCGAGTAGCGCGAGCCTCCTGGTGCCCTTCGCGCCTTGGTGGTGAATTTTCTTCTGTCTGACTCTCCGCCACGGGGCCATCCCTCACCCCCGACCCCTCTTCCTTCCGATTCCGGAAGGGCGAGGTGAGCCGAAACAACGCCAATCCCCGTTGCGATCGACGCCCCCGGTACGCGGTATTTCGCAATCTGTGCCTGCAGGCGCGGCTGCGACGTCCAAGCCAAATCGTTCGCCATCACCTGATCCTACTCCCGCACCGCCGCGCGTTGAAGCCGGTCGTTGATCGCCTCTCCAAGCCCGGTCGATGGAATGGTCATGACCGCAATCGCCCGGGCCTCGCCCGCATCGAGCGTACGCAGCATTGCAAACAGATGCGCCGCCGCCTCGCGCAAGTCGCCGCTCGGGCTCAAATTCATCGTCGTTCGCGCGCCGCCGAGTGGCGTCCCGAACGCCAGCAGCGCTTCGTCTCCCGCAACACTGGTCGCGTTCAGCCGCAACGGTTTGCCGGTCGCGTAGTGCCGCTTCAGCCGCCCCGGCGAGTGCGGCGCCTCCGCATGATCCGAAGCCACGCCCAGCGGTCCGATCACCGCCTCGAGCGCCTCGCGCGTGATCGCGCCCGGACGCAGCAGCGTCGGCACCGTTTCAGGGAGCCCCACGATCGTCGACTCCAACCCGTGCGCCGTCGGTCCGCCGTCGAGGATGAGCCCGACCTCGGCCCCCAGGCTCTCCGCCACATGCTGCGCCGTCGTCGCGGTGACCGTCCCGGAGCGGTTCGCACTCGGCGCCGCGATCGGGCCGCCAAACGCCGCGAGCAGCTGCTGCGCGATCGCATGCTTCGGCACCCGCAACGCAATCGTCTCCAGCCCAGCCGTCGCCAGCCATGAGACCCCGGCATCCTTGCGGCGCGGTACGACGAGCGTCAGCGCGCCCGGCCAAAAGGTCCGCGCGAGCTTTCGCGCGCGCTCGTCGAACGCACCCAGCCGTTCGGCCGCAGCAAGATCGGCGACATGCACGATCAGCGGATTGAACTGCGGCCGCCCCTTGGCCGCGAAGATAGAGGCCACAGCCTCGTCCCGGCCCGCATCGGCGCCAAGCCCGTACACGGTCTCCGTCGGGAACGCGACTAGCGCACCCTCGCCAAGCAGCCGCGCCGCCTTTGCCAGGGCGGCCGGCGTCGGATCGAGAATGGTGGCGGGCCCCGTCATGCGTCAGTCTTAGCGGCGCCGCGCGGCGGACGGAAGGCTAGTTCGCGCGCTTCGCCGTCACGTTCACCATGACTTTGACGCTGAGCGCCACGGGGCTATCGGCGGCGAAGTCTTTGCTTGCGCCGACATTGAACTCGCGCCGCTTCAAAATAACATCACCCGTCGCGACCGCACCGTTGCCCGAGATCTTGATCGTGAGCGGCAGCGTCAACGGCTTCGTCACGCCCTTCAACGTCAGCGTGCCGACGGCATCGTACTTGTCGCCGCCCTTGGCCACGAACGATGTCGTCTGAAATACGGCCTGTGGGAAATCCAGCACATTGTACCAGTCCGGCTTGAGCAGCATCGCATCGCGTGTCGAATCACCGGACTTCACAGCCGTCATGTCCACCGTGATCTTCGCTGACGAGTGCGCAAGATCGGCGGAGTCGAACGCGATCAATGCGCCGAACGCCGGAAACGCGCCCGTGACCGCCTGCCCATTCACCGTGACAGCCCAACTGAGCGAACTTTTCGCGGGATCGACCGTCCACTTGGCCGGCGCCGCCGCCGCGGAAACCGCGACGAACAGCGCTGCACCGTACAAAACACTAGAACGAAACATCACGATCTCACACCTTCGTAAACGGCAGCATGCGCCGAAGCACCGTATCGCGGTCCCAGAAATGATGCTTCAGCGCCGCCACGACATGGGCGATGAGCAGCAAGATCATCAAATTGCCGAGCAACTCGTGCGCCTCCTCGAATTGCTCATGGCCTTCCTCACTGGGCGTGATCGGCAAATGCGGGACCTCCGCCACGCCGAACCAGATCGTCGGAATGCCGAGCGGCGAAGCCGACACCATCGCCCAGCCGCTGAGCGGTATGGCGAGTGCCAGCACGTAGAGCAACACATGGCTGGCGTGCGCCCCGAAGCGCTGCCACGCCTGCATCCCCGCGGGCATCGGCGGCACCTTGTTCATGAACCGCCACAGAATGCGCAACAACGTCAGCACCAGCACCGTGATGCCGAACGATTTGTGCGCTTGATAAAGCGCGAACTTGTCCGGATCGCTATTCGGCAAACCGTGCATGTACTTGCCGATGATCAGAAGCGAAATGATGGCGAAGGCGATGAGCCAGTGCAGGATCATCGCCACTGTGCCGTAGCGCGTTTCGGAATTCATAGGTCCTATTTCTCAGCCAAAAACTCGGTTTCGATGTAGAGCGTAATGTCGTCGCCGATAAACGCGCGCCATGCAACGTCTGGAAAATTGAAGTCTGCGTGCTTGAACTTCGCCATCGCCGAAAACCCGACGGCGTAGGTGTTCGCAAACGGGTGCTGCGTGCCGCCATTGAAGGTCGCCTTTAGCGTCAACGGCTTGGTCACGCCATGTAGAGTGAAATTGCCCGTGATCTCCCCCTCGTTGTTCCCGGTGACTTTGACTGACGTCGTCTTAAAGCCTGCGGTCGGGAACTTCGCGGTCTCCAGAAACTCCGCCTTGAGCTTGTCGTTCAACGCGCTCGACGGCGTATCGACGCTGGTCGTATCGATCGTGATATCGGCAGAACTTTTCTCCGGCTGCGCGCCGTTGAAGCTCATCGTTCCCGAGATCTTTGCAAAGCGCCCGCAATAGTCGCTGATCCCCATGTGGCGGACGCAGAACAACACGCCCGTGTGGTTCGGCTCGAGCTTGTACTTTCCCTTGGGCGCCGCCTGCGGATTCTGGGAGACGTCGGCTAAAGCAGGCACCGCTGCAACTGCGAACATGGCGGCAAACAGTGATGGTCGTAACATCTTGGGGTTGGTCCTTGAGGGGTGGGGTGACGTATTGTTCCCATTATCTAGCGCGTTTCCCTGTGCGACCAGGGGCTCCTGCGCGCATCTTGTAGAACCCGCACGCGGCAAAGGCTTTTCTATGACGTATCACGCCCCTGTGAAGCAACTCCGGTTCGCCCTCGATGCGATCGCAGGACTACCCCGCCTTTATGGCAATTCTGCGTACGCGGAATTGAGCGACGATCTCGTCGACGCCGTCTTGGAGGAGGCTGGTCGATTCGCGGGCGAAGTCCTCGCACCGGTCAACCGCATCGGCGACAAGGAGGGCGCGAGGCTTGAGAACGGCAAGGTTACACTCGCGACAGGTTTCGCCGCCGCCTACAGAGCCTTCGTCGACGGCGGCTGGAACAGCATCACTGGCGCGACCGAGTTCGGCGGCCAAGGCCTGCCACACGCGGTAGGTATCGCCGTGCAAGAGATGTGGCAGTCCGCGAACATGGCTTTCGGCCTTTGCCCGATTCTGAGCCAAGGCGCGATCGAGGCGCTCACCGCCCACGGCACGCCCGAGCAGAAGCAAGCCTACCTGCCGAAGCTGATCTCCGGCGCGTGGACCGGCACGATGAACCTGACCGAGCCGCACGCCGGCTCCGACGTCGGCGCGCTGAAGTCGAAGGCGGTGAAGCAAGCCGACGGCAGTTACCGGATCACCGGGACGAAGATCTTCATCACCTGGGGCGACCACGATGCCGCGGAGAACATTATTCACCTCGTGCTCGCAAGGCTGCCCGACGCACCACCCGGCACGCGCGGTATCTCACTCTTCCTCGTGCCGAAATTCCTTGTGAAGCCCGACGGCAGCCTGGGTCCGCGCAACGACCTGCGCTGCGTCGGCCTTGAGCACAAGCTCGGCATTCACGGCTCGCCCACCTGCGTGATGTCGTTCGGCGACAACGGCGGCGCGACCGGCTTCCTGATCGGGCACGAAAACAAGGGCATGTCGGCGATGTTCACTATGATGAACGCCGCGCGCCTGAATGTCGGCGTGCAAGGCGTCGCCATCGCCGAACGCAGCTATCAGCAAGCGCTTGCCTTTGCGAAGGAGCGCCGACAGGGCAAACCCTTTGGCCTACAGCACGAAACGACGGAGATGATGCCGATCATCTTCCACGCCGACGTGCGGCGCATGTTGCTGACACAAAAGGCGATCGCCGAAGCGGGCAGGGCGATCTGCCTGGCCAACGCGATTGCCATTGACGAAGCGCGCCACGGCGAAACGTCCGCCATTCGCGCCGCCGCCAAGTCGCGCGAGGAGCTTCTGACCCCGCTCTCGAAGGCCTGGTCCACCGACATGGGTGTCGAGGCCGCATCGCTCGGCGTGCAGGTGCACGGCGGCATGGGCTTCATCGAAGAAACCGGCGCCGCCCAACACTACCGCGACGCGCGCATCCTGCCGATCTACGAAGGCACGAACGGCATCCAGGCGATGGATCTCTTGGGCCGCAAACTGTCCCTGGAAGACGGCGACACGGTGCGCCGCTTCCTCGCCGAGGCGCGCGACACAGCGGCGAAATGCGAGCAAAGCGGCACCGCCGAACTGCGGTCCATCGGCCGGGAACTCGCGCGCGCCTTGAAGGCCGGCGAAAGCGCCACCGCTTGGCTACAAGAAAAAATGCGCAGCGCCCCCTCCGACGCGCTCCCCGGCGCCGCCCCCTATCTGCGCATGATGGGCCACATCGCCGGCGCGCACTACTTGGGGATAGGCGCTCTCGCCGCCGACGCACGCCGAAAGAAGAACGACCCCGACCGCCAATTCCTCGAGACCCGGATCGCCACCGCGCAGTTCTTTGCCGAACACCTCCTCCCCCAAACCGAAGGCCTCCTAGGCCCGACGACAAGAGGCGCCACAGGCCCCTTCGCCCTCAGCGGCGAAGAGCTTGGGGCGTAGTCAGCGATAATCCACGTAAATCGGCGATGACCACGCGCGCGGCTCCGCCGGTGCCGTGCATTCGTCGGCGCCGGAGCGATAGTCGCCGTAGCACAGCTTCACCTTCACGCACTTGCCGCTCGCATCGCGTTCGCACTTCATCGGGTCGGCGTTGATGATCGGCTCGCTCTCTTGAATCGCCTTCACGTAATAGAGCGCGTCGCGTTTGCCCGCGGTGTAGCTCGGGTCGGTGAAGGTAAACGTGCACGAGCCGTCGGCACTCTTCTCGCATTGATGCACGATGAAGCGGTCTTGGATGAGCGGTGCCAGCGGCTCGCCTTTCGTCGCTTGCGGACGAATCTTCACGACCTCGATCCGCGTAATCGCGGCGCGCACGTCCGACGGATTGTAGCACTCGCCGGAGCAGATCTTCTTGATCCGGCCTTCGTCGAGCCCCGCCTTCGCGAAGTCCGGGCACCCGGGTTTTTGCTTGAACGCACCGGCGGCGCGCACTTCGAATGATGGTGTCTCGCTCGCGCTGAGCCGTCCGCCCATCGCGGTCTTCGTGCCCGCCTTGTCGACGGCATTGAACCACAGCAGGATCTTCGGGCCCGACGTCGCATAAACTTCGCGCCGTTCCAAGCCCGCCCAAATGGCCTCGCGCCTACGACTGTCCGCATGCACGGCGGCCAAACCGCCGGTGAGGAAGAACGCGCCCTGCCGCTCGACCTCCCTCGTGCGCAGCCCGCCCAGCTTCAAAAGCTCGTCAGCTGGGATGCTCCTCGACTGCGGGTTCTCGTCGTCGATTTCCTCCGAAGGAAGCATGAGCGAGCGCCAGCCACCGTCGATCGGCCCCTTGGCTTCCGTATTCAACCGGCGATCGACTTGCTTGTAACCGGTTCCCGGCCGCGCATTGTGATTGTCGCTCGAACTGATGAAGCCCCAGGTGAAACGCGTCGCCTTGCCGGTATCGTCGATATAGGAACTGGCGATACCCGCCTGCACCGACTTCGTGGGCCGATAGTTCATCGCTGGCAGGAAACAATCCGTACACTGACCGCTGTCGAGCCAGTCCTCCGGCATCGCGCCAGGCACCGAAAGATGGCCGGCCGAGCCCAGCTCGGCATAATCCTGTCGCGCTTTCGCGGCACGTGCGCCGCACTCCGCCGCGCCGATCTTCGCCTTCAAGCACTGCTGCTCGATGAGCTCACCCGCGCGCCAGCACCCGGGAATGTAGTCCTTGGTTGGCGCGGGACATGTCCGCGCGCCATCCGAAGCGATCACCACATCGGACCACGAGCGATATTCCTCCGAGTTGCCGTGGCCGGAATAAACTTCGATCAGCGGCACCCTGTCCGGGTGCTCCGAGGGGAGCAGCGCCTTCGACCAATTGGCGCCCGGCGGCGTGGAGAAGCCCCACGCCGTGCCGTGCGGTATGACAAGCGGATTCAGTTTCTGCTCGTCGAACAGTTTGCGCAACAGATCGCCGGGTTTCGCCGCCCATTCCATACACGTGCCCGGCAACTTGTCCGACGTCGTCTTGTCGTCGCACGACGGCGTCGCGCGCGTCAGGCTCATGAACTTGTTGAAGTCGAAATAGGTCTGCCGGTTTGCGAAGTCGAGGAGCGGAACAACGGGGTTGATCGGCGCCGCCAGACGCGACGCGCTTGCCATGTCGCCGGACGCGATTGGTCGGGCCGACACTTTCGCCTCGTCCAAATCGCGGAAGATCACGTTGTGATGCCCATAGTGCGCGTCGGGCGTTCGCCCAACTTGCGTCCATTCAAAACCGATGAACGAAACGAGGTCCGGGTTCGCGTCATCGCCCGCCACCGTCTGGCAGGCGCGGACCGAGTCCTTGATCATCGCCCAACGCTTCGGCGTGATCGACTCCGCATGATCCGTCGACGCCCAAAAGTCGAGCGCCGAGCAATACCGTGCATAGTCGCAAGCCTCGGCCAGCGGGTGCGCGCCGCGACCGCCCAGCAGGGGAAGCGCGCCCTGAAATGCGTCGGCGGAGATCGTCGTGTGCACGTGGAGATCGCCGAACAAGATCTGCCGCGTATCGCTGGCACTGCGAGCTGTCGTCGCGACCCGTGAGGCGATCACGTCGGCCGGAATCGTTTTGCCCGCGATAACGCCGGCATCTTGCTCAGTGCCGAACCATCCACCGCGCGCCCCAAACCAGTAAACGCCGCCCGCCGCCACGAGCAGAACGACGAGACTTGCAGCGATGATCAAAATGCGGCGCATAGCGCTTGTTCCCCTTATCCGCCCTTGGCGAAGTCGACATAAATCGGCGACGACCACGCCCGCGGTTCTGCCGGCGCCGTGCACTCGTCCGCGCCGGAGCGATAGTCGCCATAGCACAGATTGACCTTCACGCACTTGCCCGCCGCATCGCGTTCGCACTTCAGCGGGTCGGCGTTGATGATCGGCTCGGCCTCTTGGATCGCCTTCACATAGTAGAGCGCGTCGCGCTGGTCGGCGGTGTAGCTCGGATCGGTGAACGCGAACGTGCAGGAACCGTCCGCGCTCTTCGCGCACTGATGCACGATGAAGCGATCTTGTACCAACGGCGTCAGATCTTCGCCGGGCTTGGCCTGCGGACGGATCTTCACCACCTCGATCCGCGTGATCGCCGCGCGCTCGTCGGAGGGGTTGTCGCACTCGCCGGAGCAAATGTTCTGAATACGCGCTTCGTCGAGGCCGGCCTTGGAGAAGGCTGGGCAGCCCGGCTTCTGCCTAAACGCGCCGATCGCGCGCACCTCGAATGTCGGTGCCGCCGCCGCGCTCAGCCGGCTACCCATCGCGACCTTCGTCCCGCCGCCGGCCGCGTGGAACCACAGCAAGATCTTGGGCCCCGACGTGGCGTACGTCTCGCGCCGCTGCATCGCCTCCCAAATCGCCGCACGCGAGCGGCCTTTCGCATGCACCGCGGCAAGCCCACCGGTCAGCAGGAACGCTGCCTGCCGCTCGCCCTCCACCGTGCGCAAGCCTGGCAGCTTGGTGATGTCCTCCATCGGAATCGATTGCGATTGCGGGTTCTCATCGTCGGCGTCGCCGGGCGCGCCGATCAGCAGCTGCCGCCAAGCCTCGTTTGGTGCGCCGGTCGCCTCCGTGTTGTTGCGCCGGTCGTATTGCTTGTAACCGGTGCCGGGCCGGGCGCGATGGTTGTCGCTTGAGCCGATGAAGCCCCAATCGAACCGCGTAGCCTTTACGCCGGCATCGTCGAAGTGCGTCATCGCGAGACCCGCCTGCACCGACGTCTTCGGGCGGTAATTGAACGCGGGCAGGAAACAGTCCGTGCATTGACCGGCGTCGAGCCAGTCCGCGCCCTTCGCCCCCGGAACCGCCAGATGGCCGAACGCCTGCATATCGACATAGTTCTGTCGCGCTGCCGCCGCGCGCTTCTCGCATTCCTCCGGCGCGATCTTCGCCTTCACGCAGCGTTCCAGCATCAGCTGCCCCGCGCGCTGACACCCGGGAAGGTGATCCGCCGTCGCTGCCGGACAGGCATGCCTGCCATCGCTGCCGACATTCACCTCGGACCACGAACGGTATTCCTCCGAATTTCCGTGTCCGGAATAAACCTCGATCAGCGGGAACCTCTCCGGCCGTTCGCGCGGGTCCAGCGCCTTTGCCCACGTTGTTCCCGGCGGCGTGTAGAACCCCCACGTCGTACCGTGCGGGATGATCAACGGCGAGAGTTTCTGCTCGTCGAACAGCTTGCGCACCAGATCGGCCGGCGTCGTTGCTGTCTCTAAACAATCTGCCGGCAGCTTGTCCGACGGCATCGACGTATCGCAAACCGGCGTCGCGCGCGTCACACTCATAAATTTGTTGTAGTCGAAATAGTCCTGCCGGTTCTTGAAGTCTTGCGTCACGACCAGCGGCGAGATCGGAGCGACGAGACCCAACGAACTCGTCGCGATCGCGCGAGCGGAGACCTTGTCGTCGTCGAGGTCGCGGAAGATGACGTTCTTGTGGCCGTAGTGATCCTGGGGAACGCGCCCGACCTGCGTCCACTCGAAGCCGACAAAGGAAATAAGATCGGGGCTGTCGTCGTTGCCGGCCACCTTCTGGCAGGCCCGTACCGACTCCTTGATCATCGTCCAGCGCTTTGGCGTGATCGACTCGGCGTGATCCGTCGATGCCCAAAAATCCAACGCCGAGCAATAGCGTGCAAAGTCGCAAGCGTCCGCCAGCGGATGCAAACCGGAACCGCCCAGGATCGGCAGTGAAAACTGATACGCGTCGACGGAGATCGTGGTGTGAACGTGCAGGTCGCCGAACAGAATTTGGTCGTCGCCCTCGCTCGGGTTCGCCCGTGATGCCGTGCGCGCCGCGATAACATCCGTCGGAAGCGCCTTACCCTGAATGACGCCGGCATCGTGTTCGGCCCCAAACCAGCCGCCGCGCGCGCCAAACCAAAACAGCGCGCCCGCGGCCGCGATCAGCAACAACAGCCCGGCGATCCAGCGCAACATCCAAAGTGCCCCCTCAAAGAGTCGGGACATTCTTGATCCCGACTCCCCACGTTGGCAAGGGGAGGCCTCTCGGACCGCAACCGCCGCCTTTCAGCGCCTGCGGCGACAGCATCGGGACCTAGGCCGAATACCCGCCGTCGCCGTACCACGACATGAATTCCTCGAACGCCGGAATCTCCGTCGCGTTGGCGAGTTCGTCGACCGGCACCTGCACGACCGCAGGTCTGCCGCAGGCGAGAGCGCGTTCGACCGCGGATGCAATGCCTTCCGCGCGCTCCACATATTCGCCGTGCGCGCCGAAGCCTTCGGCGATCTTGTCGAGCCTCAATTGCTTGCCCCAATGCGCTTCCGTTTCCGGCGATTGCGGCCCGAATGCGGCCTTATAGACCGCGACCTCCATCCCCCACGCATAGTCGCAGCCGACCACGCACACGATGGGCAGCTTCTTGCGCACGGCCGTCTCCAGCTCCGATATATGGAACAGGAACGAGGAGTCGCCTGTGAGTAAGACGACGCGCCGCTTGTCGCCCACGGCCAGCTGCGCACCAATCGCATGTGGCAGCCCCGTGCCCAAGTGCCCGAAGTTCTGCGACCACATCACGTCGCGCGGCTTGAGCTGCGAGAAGGCGCCCATGAAGACGCTCGTCGACCCGCCGTCGCGCACGATGACGGCATCTTTCGGCAATACGCGGGTAGCCTCAACGGCGAGGCGCGCGGGATGCACCGGGGTGGAGCGCGCCGGCGCCGCGGCGACAAGCATCTGTGTCATATCCGCATTCGCCTTTGCCCAACCGGCCATCTCTACTGATGCGGTGCGCGCCAGCGGCCTCACCGCTTCGATAAGTTGTGGAACGACGTCGCGCAGATCGCCGACCAAGGGCACGTCGATCCGCCGGTTCACGCCGATCGCCAGCGGATCGCGCTCGACGTAGATCCACTTGCGGTCTGTGTTACCCCTCGACCAGTGCCGGCCGACACCGTAGTGCAAGGGTTCGCCGATTTCAGTGCCGACCGCAATCACGAGGTCGCTCTTGGCCACCACGTCCTGGCCGACCGGCGTGGCATACTGAAACGTACGATCCTCAAGGCCCGGCAAGAACGCGCCGCCACCGGGCGTCTGCAGGATCGGACACTGCAGCACCGCCGCGAGTTGCGCGATATGCTCATGCGCCCGCGAAACGAACACGCCCTGACCGACAAGCAACACCGGCTGCTTTGCCGCACGCACCGCCGCAACCGCCGCAGCGATCGCTTCCGCGCTCGCACCCTGCCGTGTCAGCCGATACGTGTCCGGCGCGGCCGGCGGCGGCAGATCGAGTTGCGCCTGCAACAGGTTCATCGGGTACTCGATATAGGCGGGGCCGGGCGTGCCGCTCAATGCCCGGCGAAACGCCTCATGCACGATCTCGTCCGTTTGATCTGGAAACTCGATCGTGCCGACATACTTCATCGCTTCTTCAAAGTAGCGCGGCTGACGCGTGTATTGGAACCGCCCCTTGCGCACGCGCTGCTCGAACACCCGATGCCGCTGGCCGGCGATGAAGATCGTGGGCACGTTCTCCTTCGCGGCGCAGATCGCGGCGGCTGCCAGATTCGCGACGCCGGGTCCCTGATTGCCGACGACGACGCCAGGGCGGCCCGTCATGCGCCACATGCCGTCGGCCATGAATGCGCCGGCTTGCTCGTGATGCGGTGCAATCACCCGCCAGCCGCGTGCCTCCGCAGCGATGAACATACCGACGAAGCTCGGGTCCGGAATGCCGATTAGCGTTTTGACGCCTTCGGCTTCGAGCAGTTGCAGGATCCGGTCGTGGACGAAAACGGGCATGGTCGGCGGCTCCTTGTTGGGGCCGCCGACCGAGGGTGGTCTCAAGCGGCCTGCAGCAGCGCTGGATAGCGGGAGTTCAGTTTACGCATCGCGGGCAGGTGCACGTTGACCTTGCTCAAGTCGCCCTTGGCCCATGCCATCACCTTCGGGTCCATAACGGCAAACCACAGCGGCGGGATCGAGGCGAGTGCGTACATGCCCGGATATCCGCTCGGCAGACGCGGCAGATCCTTGAAGTCGCGCAGCGCTTGATATGGCCGCTGCGGGTTCGCGTGATGATCCGAATGGCGCTGCAGGTGGAATGTGATCAGGTTCGAGAAAATATGGTTCGTATTCCACGAATGGCGCGGCTCGACGGCTTCATAGCGTCCATTGGCACGCTTCTGACGCAGTAGACCATAGTGCTCGACATAGTTCGCCTGGGTCAGGCCGTACCAGCCGAAGAAGTGATGCGCCACGATGAACGGCAGCACGACCCAACCACCGACGGCGACAAGGATCGCGGCAACCCCGAGCGTGATCGCATAGCCCTGCAGAATGTCGTTCTCGAACGACCAGACGCTCTTGCCGCGCTTCGACATGCGCAACGCTTCCTGCTCCCAGCCGCGGCGGAACGTGCCAGGCAACTCGCGCGTCGCAAACTGATAGATCGTCTCGCCCATGCGCGACGATGCGGGGTCTTCCGGCGTCGACACCCACACATGGTGCCCGCGATTGTGCTCGATGCAGAAGTGCGCATAGCCGCACACCGCACAGGCGAGCTTCGCAAAGAAGCGGTCGATCGGACTGTGCTTGTGGCCAAGTTCGTGCCCCGTGGTGAGGCACCCGCCATTCACCGTGCCGACGCCCACCGCGAGGGCCAGGATCGACCACCACGGCAGGCTTTGCGATCCGATGAGCAATGCCGTCGAGATGAAGCTGAGCCAGAACAGTGGGACCGAGAGGATGCACAGGATGCGGTAGTAGTTGTCGGCGGTCATCGCATCGACGACCTCTTCCGGTGGATTGTTCGTGTCTTCGCCCAAAATCGCATCGGCGAGCGGCACCACGACAAAAACGAATAGCACCGGCACGAGCGTTATCAGCGCGTTGCCGGTGAGAAGGTACCCGATCACCGACAGGGTCGGCACCAGCGGCAGAAACAGCGACAGGAAGTAGAGATGGCGCTTGCCGTCGGTATAGCTGACTGTGCGCCCGTCTTCGGTTCGACCGGTGAAAGCCATTGGCATGTCCTCCCTTGAAGGCTTATTGGTGATCGAACCTTAGGGCTGCGGGGGCTGTCCCTTGCGCCAAAGATGTGGCATTTTGCGCCATATATGAAGAAGAACCAGCCTGATGAAGCCGCCAAAGCCGTGCCCGCACCGGCGGCCTATATCCGCTTGATGTTTCGCCACTTCGGCACGACGGACGATCTGCGCCGCCGCTTGCTCGCCGGCACAGACATCGACGCCGAACGCCTCATGCGTGCTGGCGCCGAGGTAACGCTGTTCTCGTATCTGACGTTCAGCGCCAACCTAGTGGATGCCATCGGCGAGGACTGGCCGCTGCAATGCCCCGCGATTTGGGGCACGCAGACGCAAGGTGCGCTCGAAGTGGCCGCGCGCAGCGCACCCACGATCGGCGAGGGCATTGCGGTCCTTGCGCGCTTCGGTCACGTGCGCGGCCCGCATATGGCGTTGAGCCTTAAGCGCGACAAGAAGGCGACCGCGCTCACCATCACGCCAACCGCCCCCATTCCCGATCGCGTCATGCGCCCGATGATCGCGACGGCCTACTTGAGCGGCAAGGCGATGATGGATGCCGTGCTCGAAGACGACCGCGCGGGCATCATCTATCGCTTCACCGGCCCGCCGCCGAAGCACGCTGATCGTCTGCGCGCGGCGCTCGGCGGTCGCGTCGAGTTCAACCGTCCGCACGGCGAGATCGTGATCGAGAACGCCCTCTGCGATCGGCCGTCACCTTACGCCGACGCAAGCCTGTTCGCCACCGCCGTTGCCGAACTTGAGCAAGCGGCAAGCCGTATCAGAACCGAAGACACGCTAGTCCTGAAGATCGAACGCCTGCTCAAGCGCCGCCGCACCGGGCGCGTTACGGAAGAAGAAGCCGCGGAGGAACTCCGCCTCTCCCGCCGCACGCTCGTCCGCCGCCTGAGCGCCAGCGGTACAAGCTTCCGCACCCTTCTGGACGCGCATTTGAGATCGCGCGCCGAACACATGCTCAAAGACGGGAGACTCTCCCGTGACGACATGGCCGAAGCCTTAGGCTTCGAAGACCCCACCAGCTTCAGCCGCGCGTGTCGTCGGTGGTTTTCGCGCACGAAGAAGCGAGATTGAATTGCCCCACAGGCGCTGGCCTCAATGCCCCCGACGTTCGATGCCCGGCGCCGAGGTCTGTCGATTCGCGCAGCCCTCGTTCGTCTTAGAAAGCGTGGTCGCTCCAGGCCCGTTCGGAGAAAACCCATGAGACCTGCATTCCTCATCATCGCACTGGCACTTCTGGCGAGCCGGCCCGCCCAGGCACTCGATTGCCCAACCCCTTACCTATGCTTCCTCAACGGCAGTTGGGCTGCCGATGGCAAGGCGTTCGGTCAGCCCGCCCGCGTGACCATGCGCTGGGTCTCGGTGCTCGACGGAAAGTTTGCGCGCGTCGACTACCGCATCGAACCGAAGAACGAAGGCGGGAAACCGTTCGAGGGCGTTGGCTTCTACCGCCCGGGCGAAGCGAGCGCTTACGACGGAACTTGGTTCGACAGCCAAGGCGCGATGCACCCGCTGAAAGCTACATTCACCGGCGAAAGTCTGACCACCTATTGGGGCGTCAAGGGCAAGACCTACGGCCGCACCGTGTACAAACTCGTACGCCCGTACGATCAGGTTGAAGTCGTCGACGCGATACTGGATAAGAAGGGCGTCTGGCGCGAATTTGCCCGCAACACGCTCGACAAAACGGAGTGATCATGTCCCTCAGTGGCCGCATCGCACTCGTCACGGGCGCCAGCCGCGGCATCGGCCGTGCCATTGCGCTCGGCCTCGCCGCCGACGGCGCCGATATCGCCGTCAACTATCGCCGCGAAGACACGGAGGCCGAAAAGGTCGTCGCCGAGATCAAAGCCCTGGGTCGCAAGGCCGCCGCCTACAAGGCGTCGGTGGACAACATCGAAGAAGACGCGTCGATGATCGAGCGCATCAAGAATGAACTCGGGCCCATCTCGATCCTCGTGAACAATGCCGGCATCGCCAGCCGCGGCAACACGGTCGCCGACACCGACCCGCAGGAAATGCAGCGCGTATTGGGTGTTCATGCGCTCGCACCGTTCTATCTCTCAAAGCTCGTGCTCCCGCAGATGCGCACGCAAAAACGCGGCGACATCATTGTCATCTCTTCTGTCGCCACGCTGGGCTACGCCGGACGCGGTAGCCCCTACAACATGGGCAAGGCCGCAGGCGAAGCGCTCGCCTACACGCTGGCGAAAGAGGAAAAGGGCAACAACATCTACGTCAACGTCGTCGCCCCGCCGCTCACCGACACCGACATGGGCCAACGCCTCGCCAAGTCCCGCGGCGTCACCGAAATTCACGACCTCGACAAGAACTCACCCTTCGGGCACGTCTGTGCCCCCGAAGACATCGCCAACGTCGTGCGCTACCTCGTCTCGCCGTTGAACACGTATGTCTCCGGCGAGAAGATCACCGTCCACGGTGCCGCCGACCGCGCGGGCTTTGCTTGAGCACAGTCTCGACAGTTGCATTGTTCCGTGATCTCCTTAACCCATGACGGCTGACGCAAGCCCGGCGGGGGCACGAAATAGGTTTCTCGATGGGGTTGAGCGTTTGGGCAATGCACTGCCCGACCCCGTCTTCATCTTCGTCTGGATCATCATCGCGGTCGTCATCGTTTCAGTGGTCGGCGCGATATCGGGTTGGACGGCCACGAATCCCGTCACCGGCGAAGTGCTCGTCGCAAAAAGCCTGTTGACGGAAGAGAACCTCAACAAACTGTTCGTCGAGATGCCGAAAACCTACACCGGCTTCACGCCGCTTGGCCTCGCCCTGACGGTGATGCTGGGTGCAGGCGTCGCCGACCGCAGCGGGCTCTTCTCCTCACTTCTGCGCGCCAGCATGAGCGGCGTCCCGAAGTCGATCCTTACCCCGACCGTCATGCTGATCGGCATGATGACGACCCACGCCGTCGACGCCGGCTACCTCGTCTACATCCCGCTCGCCGGCGTGATCTTCGCAGCAGCAGGGCGCCATCCCGTCTTAGGGATCGCCGTCGGCTTTGCGGGGACCGGCGTTGGCCTTTCCGGCAATCTCTTCCCCGGCCAATACGACGTGCTCATCTTGGGCATCACCGAAACCGGCGCGAAGATCCTTGTCCCTGGCTGGACGATGAACCCGCTTGGCAATTGGTGGTTCAGCCTCGCAACGGCCTTCGTCTTCACATCACTCGGCTGGTTCATCACCGAACGTATCATTGCGCCGCGGCTCGGCGAATGGAAGGTCGGCGGAACTGCGGGGGAACAACTGGCGGCAGCGGCACTCACCTCGGCAGAGTGGCGCGGCTTGGGCAGGGCAGGGCTTGCAGCGCTCGGCGTGGTGGCGCTCTTCGCAGCTTTGACGCTGTCGCCCGGTTTCACCCCGCTCTACGACGAAGCCGCGTCGGAGTCGCAGCGCCTGACCCCGTTCTATCGCAGCCTGACGGCGGGCTTTTTCCTGCTCTTCATCTCGTGCGGCTGGGCGTTCGGCTCGGCCACCGGCACGGTCAAGTCCCACCGCGACATCGTGGCGATGATGAACAAGGGGCTCGAGGGCATGCTACCTTATCTGGTGCTCATCTTCTTCGGCGCGCACTTCGTGGCGATGTTCGGCTGGTCGAATTTGGGCCCCATCACCGCGATCGCCGGCGCCGAACAATTGCGCGCGATGAACGCACCGCCCGCCTTACTGCTGCCGATGCTGACCACGATGTCGGCCTGGCTCGACTTCCTCATCGCCTCGGGCTCTGCGAAGTGGACCGCGATGGCGCCGGTCGCAACACCGATGATGATGCTGCTCGGCATTTCGCCCGAGATGACGACGGCGGCATACCGCGTCGGCGACTCCGTCACGAACCTCATTTCGCCGCTGAACGCGTACTTCGTTCTGACGCTGACGTTCTGCCAGCGCTGGGTCGCGGACTTCCGCCTCGGCTCGTTGCTCGCCGTGATGCTGCCCTACGCCGTCGCCTTCTTCCTTGGCGGCGCGGCGGTCACCGCAGCCTGGGTGGCGCTTGAGATACCTGTCGGTCCCGGCGCGCCGGTCGCCTACCAGGTTCCCACCGCGCCCACGGGACCCTAACGCGATTGCACACACGATTCCTCTCGGTGCAAATGATCGCGAGCGAGGTGATTCGTGCCCGATCCGACCTACAACCTGAACGGCGCCTTCAAGCCGACCGCGAAGCGCCGCGCCGATCTTGACGGCCCGGACTTCTTTCCGACGCCGGCGTGGGCGACGCACGCGCTCATCGATAGCGAACGCTTCGATGGTGAGATTTGGGAGTGCGCCTGCGGCGACGGCTCGATGGCGCGCGTACTGGCGCAGACCGGCCACAAGGTCACCGCGACCGATCTCTACGCGCGCGGCTACGGCGAAAGCGGCGTCGATTTTTTGAACGCGACGCACGCCGTCGATAACATCGTCACCAACCCGCCCTATAACGTCGCCGAAGCCTTCGTCGCCCAGGGCATGAAACTCGCGCGGAAAAAGTTCGCGCTGCTTCTCCGCCTTGCGTTCCTCGAAGGCGCGAACCGCGCCGAGACAATCTTCCTGAAACACCCACCCGCCCGCGTCTGGGTCTTCTCCGAGCGCATCACGTTCTACATGAAAGACGCCGCGCGCGCCGGCAGCGGCACCACCGCCTACGGCTGGTTCGTCTGGGACAAGGATGCGCCGCCCGGCACCGAACTGCGCTGGTTCAAGCCAGGCTACAAGGCGCAATTCACTTTCCCTTCAACTGGCGCTCGATGCGCCGATCCGGAATGAACCAGATCACAGCCACGATCGCATAGATCGCGAATCCCAACAGGCTCTCCACGAACGACAGCGCAATCCCGGTGACACAGAGCGCCAGCGACAGGTATCCCTTGAAGTCGCCCCCGATCGCCGCAGCGATCACCGACTCGTTCCCATGCAACGCCACAAGCGATCTGACCAGAAGCGTGTACCCGATCGCCGCCATCAGCAGCACGAAGCCATAGGCCGCGACCGGCACAGTCTCGTAGTGCCCCTCGTTGACCCAACTCGTCGCAAACGGCAGCAGCGACAACCAGAACAGCAAATGCAAATTCGCCCACATCACCCGCCCGTCGACCTTGTGCGCTGCGTGCAGTAAATGATGATGATTGTTCCAGTAGATGCCGACATAGATGAAGCTGAGCACATAGCCCGCAAAGACCGGCGCAAGTGGTAACAACGCCGCCAAATCGTGCCCCTCGGGCACCTTCAGCTCCAGCACCATGATCGTAATGATGATTGCGATTACGCCGTCGCTGAACGCCTCTAACCGGCCTTTTCCCATACGGTAACCCTCCGATTTGCTTGATCCCGCACTGCAGCATAGCCTGTGGGCAACACGGCATTTCAGAATCGAGCCTCACATGACCATGACCATGGACGGAACCGAAGCGCCAGCGCGCGAGCGCGACGGCCTCAAATACCCGTTCCCTTCAAAGCCCGAGCCCGGCAAGACGATCGAAGTCGCGCCCGGCATCCATTGGGTGCGCCAGCCCCTGCCGTTTCAGCTGAACCACATCAACGTGTGGCTGCTGGCGGACGGTGAAGGCTGGACCGTCGTCGACACCGGCATAGCCTCAAGCGCAGCCAAGGACATCTGGCGCCAAGTGCTCGCCGAGAAGGGGGCGAAGGTCACGCGCGTGATCGTCACCCACCTGCATCCCGATCACGTCGGCCTCGCCGGTTGGTTCGCAAAGAAGTTCGCCGCACCGCTCCACATGTCGCGCACAGACTATTTGCTCTGCCGCACGCTGGTGATGGACACCGGCCAACCGGCACCGGAAGACGGCGTGCTTTTCTACAAGGCTGCCGGCTTTCCCGACGCGATGCTCGACGAGTACAAAAAACGCTTTGGCGGCTTCGGCATGGGTATTCACAGCCTGCCGCAATCGTTCCACCGCCTCGTCGACGGCCAAGAAATCAAGATCGGCAAGAACACCTGGCGCATCGTCGTCGGCCGCGGCCACGCGCCGGAGCACGCTTGCCTCTGGTGCCCCGAGCGCAAGCTCATGATCTCCGGCGACCAAATCTTGCCCCGCATCTCCTCGAACGTCAGCGTCTTCCCGACCGAGCCCGAGGCAAACCCGCTGCAAGAGTGGCTCGACAGCTGCCACATGCTGAAGAACCTGATCCCCGACGACACACTAATCCTGCCCGCGCACAACGAACCGTTCTACGGCGTGAAGACGCGCATGACCCAGCTCATCGACGATCACGAAGACGGCATGGCAAAATTGCTAGAACTCTGCGCGACGCCCAAACGCGCCGTCGACGTCTTCCCAGCCCTTTTCCGTACCCGCATCACCGCCGGCAACTTCGGTATGGCGACAGGCGAAAGCCTCGCCCACCTGAACTGCCTGATCGCCAGAGGAAAGATCAACCGCACGAGAGACGCAGGCGGCGTGGACTGGTACAAGGCCGCTTAAGCCCGCGCAACCAAAGGGGAGCGAGCGATGTTCCCAGAAAACTATCCGCGAACGTGGTCGGAGATGTCCTTCGAATTCAAGGGCATGTTCGCCTACCATCTATCGATCATAGTGATGGTAATCGCCGGCCGAGGGCTTACGCCGATCGAGCAGACTCTTATCGCCGCCGCCTTGATGCTAGCGATCGCTGTCGCCTCGTTCATCCGCCGCCTTCGCCATGAGTGGCACTGGCAAGGTGTCACGGCCTTGCGCGCAGCCGGTGCGGTCTTAGTCGCGGCGTTGATGGGCTACTTCCTATTCGCAACATCGGGGCTGGCGCTGCAGGCGCAAGGTCTCGAGTTTGACCGCCCCTACGCGTGGAGCCCATTCATTCTCGCAGGGCTTGGCATTGGTGTGTTCTTGGTGCTCAACGCGCTTCGTATCACCCATCTTTCCGAAAATACGTTCCGCGAAGAGTGCGGTGACCATGGGCTCCAACCGCAACCCGCGCCTCCACCCGAGCCACGCTGGAAAGTGATCACGAGATACGTGTTCATCGCCGCCTTTCTTGCCGTGTGGCTGGCGGGCGTCACCTTCTTCTACGTCTACGACCGCACGATACGGGCCAGTTCGCCGATGCCAACAGTCGAGCGATCCGTCGCATTCAACAACAAGGGCGTGACGGTCTACATCACGCCGGCTGAAAAGCAGTCGATCGATCGACTGCAAGGCTTCATGTTCATCGGCATCCCGGCAGCCCTAGCCGCGGCTTTCTTTCTCCAATACGTGTTGAAGATACGCATGTCGCTTCTGCGGTAGTGCTCCATGCTGCAGGATCCACCAAACTAGGCGCAGATGGATGTAGCGGCTTCGGCGCTAGGTTATCTCTCATAGCGTCTTTTCGGGGAACATCATGATGTTTCCAGCGCAGCGGCAAAGAAGAGTGTCGTGGGTGGTCCGCCGTCGTGGACCATGACATAGTTGGTTGAGAGTCAGGTCAACCAAGCGAACCACCCATGTCCCTCAAAAACAAAACCCTCTTCATCACCGGCGCCAGCCGCGGCATCGGTCTTGCGATAGCACTCCGCGCCGCGCGCGACGGCGCCAACATTGCAATCGCCGCCAAAACCGCCGACCCGCACCCGAAACTTCCCGGCACAATCTATTCGGCGGCGAAAGAGATCGAGGCTGCCGGTGGCAAGGCGCTTCCGCTCGTCGTCGACGTGCGCGACGAAGCAAACGTCGCCGAAGCGATTGAGCAGACGGCGCAAAAATTCGGCGGCATCGACATCTGCGTCAACAACGCCAGCGCGATCCAACTCACGCCGACCACGATGACCGATATGAAGCGCTACGATCTGATGCACCAGATCAACACGCGCGGCACGTTCATGGTCTCGAAGTACTGCGTCCCGCACCTGAAGAGAGCCGCGAACCCCCACATCCTGAACCTCTCCCCGCCGCTCGACATGAGCGAGAAGTGGTTCGCGAACCACGTCGCCTACACGATGGCAAAGTTCGGCATGAGCATGTGCGTGCTCGGCATGGCGGGCGAGTTCCGCGCCGACGGCATCGCCGTCAACGCGCTCTGGCCCCGCACCGGCATCGCGACGGCGGCGATCCGAAACGCACTCGCGGGCGACGAAGGCATGAAGATGTGCCGCACGCCCGAGATCATGGCCGATGCCGCCCACGTGATCCTGGCCAAACCGTCGCGCGAATTCACCGGCCAATTCTGCATCGACGACACGTTGCTCTGGGACGCAGGCGTGCGCGACTTCGACCAATACCGCGTCGACCCGACGAAGGACCTGATGCCCGACTTCTTCGTGCCCGAAAGCTCCAAGCCGCCGGTCAGCTTGAAGGCAGTGCGGAGCGCCTAGGGATGGAATCCCTCTACCTCCTCGCCATCATCATTCTGGTCCTTGTTGTCAGCTGGCTCCTCAGGAAGTGGCAGGAGGCGCGGCGCGAAAAATTCATCCGCACCTACATGTTTCCCGACGGCTTGCTCGCGAAACTCGGCAAACAGCGTCAAGGTATCGGCCGCAAGGAGCAGCAGCTCGTCGCGCGCGCCCTACGCCAGTTCTTCCTCGCGCATCTGAAAAGCGGACGCAAATTTGTCTCCATGCCGAGCCAGATCGTCGACGATCTCTGGCACGAATTCATCCTCTACACCCGCCACTACGAAGCATTCTGCAAAGGAGCGTTCGGTCAATTCCTCCATCACACGCCGGCCGTCGCCCTGTCGGCCGACAAGCAGAATAACACCGGCCTGCGCCGCGTTTGGCGGCATGCGTGCCCTGAGGAGAACATCAACCCGCACACGCCCACGCGCTTGCCGCTGCTCTTCGCCCTCGACGAGAAGCTGAAGATCGAGGGCGGCTTCCGCTACACCGTCGACTGCAGCGGCTTCAAACGCGACGGCGAGAAGAGCGACTCCGGCGGCACACCTTTCTGCGGCGGCGATTTCTCAAGCACGAGCTTCGACGGCTCCACCGACGGCTTCGGCGACAGCGGAGGCGACGGCGGTGGTGACGGTGGCGGCGACGGCGGAGCCGGAGGCTGCGGCAGCGACTAGTGCTTCCTACCATGTGATCGGTGTAGAATTGTACGCCAGCCTACACGGCGGACACGGCCACGGTGAAAAAGCGAAGCGGCATCGAGCTCCTCGACGAGCGCAGAGGCGAAGGCACAGAGGCCGCCAAGGGCGACCGCGTCGTCTTCAATACGCGCTTCTTCCTGAACAAAGGCGATGAGGTGCCGCTGAACGAGCGTCAGGCGGCGCACGTTCCGGTGGCGCAGCTTCGCGTCGTCGACAATGTGACGCTGATCGATCGCACCGTAACGCTCGGCCGCCGGCAGACGATCGCCGGCGTCGAGTACGCGCTGGCAGGAATGAGCGTCGGCGGCTATCGCAAGCTGCGCATCGGTCCTCACCTGGCCTACCGGGACAAGGGCGTCCCCGGCTTGGTCCCGGCAGGCGCAGTCCTGGTCGTCGAGCTTTGGTTGCGCGACATTCAGCGCGGATCGTCGCAATAGGTGCCAAGCGCCGCCGCGCCCCTCGGTCGGAATCGGCTCGTGCGAGCGCCTCGAAGTCGCGCCGTAACGTACCGATGGGCTTTTCCGCGGCCGCGGTTTCTGGCATGGTGGCCGAGTTCCGCACCGACCGTGTCGCGGTCAACGCGCTCTGGCGGCGTGGCGGTCGACCCCGACGATAGTGGAAAAAATGGACCGCACGCGCAAGTCTCAAGCGTTCGAAGACACCGGTCAGCCAAAGGGCCGCGCGCGTGTCATGAGCGTGCTTGCCGTTGCAGCCGTGGCCTTCGCTTCGCACAACGCAATCGCTGCGGAGCTTCGCCTGCCGGCGGCAACGACGGCCGAAATTCTTCTCGACGGAAAGATCGAAGGGCCCGAATGGTCGTCTGCGGAACGCCTGAACTTGGGGTCGGGAGTTACCGTCTACGCGCTGGCCGATTCCGAGTTCGTTGCGCTGGCCGCTCACAGCTCCGGTCTTCGATACGCCGATATTTTTCTCGCGCGCTCGGACGGCAAAATCCTAAACTTGCACGCTTCCATGCAGACGGGCGAGCGTTTGTTGGTCGGTGGGAACTGGACCGACACGGAGCCTAGCTGGCAATGGGGCAACAACACGATGTGGCGGGCAAGCACAGTCCGTCGTCGCGACGGTGTGGGAAACGACGAACCGTTTTTGAAGCAGATGCTGCCCTTCGATGGTCAAGAATTTCTACTCGACAGAAAGATGGTCAAGGGTGACATTTTCATTCGCATCGAAGTCCGCGATTTCACGGGTGAAAAGCCGGACGTTGTACATCCGGAATCGTCTTCCCGATTTGATTCTAATGGTTGGCTAAGGCTGATCCTGCCGTCGCCTAAGTAAACGCGTCCACATAAGCGCTCAGCGCCGCCGTTCCGCCGGTGTGCAGGAACACCACCGTCTGCTCTTGGCGCCAAGCCCCCTTGCGCACTTCGCCGATCAGCGCGGCCATTGCTTTGCCGGCATAGACCGGATCAAGCAGCAGCCCCTCCGTCCGCGCGGTGAGCTCAACCGCCTCGCGCATCGCGTCCGTCGGAATCCCGTAAGCGCTGCCCTGATAACCGTCGATCACCTGCACCCGCGACGATACGTCGAGCAGCGACACGCCGAGCAAGTGTAGCGTCTCGAGCGCCAGCGTGTGGACGGCGCCGCCGATATCCGCGCCGTGCTTCTTGTAGACGTTGACGCCCATGATCCGCGTGGCGCTATCGGCGAGCGTCGCGCCGGCAACTAGGCCGGCCTGCGTCCCGCCGCTCGACGACCCATGCACGATCGCGTCCACGGCAAGCCCCAACGCCTCTGCCTGCGCCGCGATCTCGTCGAAAGCATCGACGTAGCCCAGCGAGCCCACCGCATTCGACCCGCCGATCGGCACGACATAGACCCCGCGCCCGGCCTCCGAATGCGCCGCCGCAACCCTTTGAAACGCGGCCGTGGACTCTTTCTCATCCTTCGCGAAGTGAATGCGCGCGCCCAGCAAGCGATCATAGAGAACGTTGCCCGAAGACCGGTACGCGTCGCAGTCGCGCGGCACCATCCCGATCAGAATCAGATCGCACGGCAGCCCAAGCTTCGCCGCCGCCGCTGCCGTCTGCCGCGCGTGGTTCGACTGCAACGCGCCAAACGTAACGACCGCCCCCGCGCCCCGCTCCTGCGCCTCGCCCATCAAGAACTCAAGCTTACGCGTCTTGTTGCCCCCGGTGGCGAGCCCCGTACAATCGTCCCGCTTGACCAGCAGAATAGGGCACCCATCACCCAACGCCGCCCGCAACCGATCCATCCGCTCCAAGGGGGTCGGCAGATGACCAAGGCGAATGCGAGGAAATTGCGTGAGATTCATGGAGACTCTTTCTTTCCTGGGACCGCGGGCATCCTTGCCCGCCCTCTCAAGAATTTCAAATGCAGCAAGAGCGGGCAGGGATGCCCGCGGTCCCAGCAAGTTCGCTTTACGTCACTACCACGATGAAGGTAGACCACCACCCATGACCGCCGACATCATCGTCCAAGACCGCGAAGAACTTGTCTACCTCCTCTGCGAGGCCGCCGAGTTCGAGCACGCGGTCATGTGCACCTATCTCTACGCCATGTGGTCGCTGAAGCGCGAGGAGGGCGAGGGCGTCACTAAAGACGAACTTGCCGCGATCGAGCGTTGGCGCGGCTCGCTCCGCCAAGTCGCGCGCGAGGAGATGCTGCACCTCTGTCTGGTGAACAATCTGCTGGCGGCCCTGGGCAGCGCGCCGCATCTGTGGAAGCCGGAACTGCCGGTCCGCCCCGGCCGCTTCCCCGCCGACGTGGTGATGAAGCTGATGCCGTTCTCGGCCGCGGCACTCGACCATTTCCTCTATATCGAACGCCCCGAAGGCATCGCGCTCGAAGACGGCAAGGGCTTCGAGCACGCGCAATACCACCGTGCCGCACGCGCCGACCTGCTGTCGCCGGCCGCGCAAGACTACGTCAGCCAAGGCCACCTCTATCACGGCATATTAAACGGCCTCATCCGCCTCGTCGAACAAGTCGGCGAAAAGAAGGTCTTCGTCGGCCACGCGCAATCCCAAGTCGGCGGCGCGGAGTTCGGCTTGCCCGGCCTCTTCAAGGTGATCGACCTCGCCTCGGCCCGACGCGCGATTGAAGAGATCGTCATCCAAGGCGAAGGCGCGCCCGCCCACAGCGAGACCTCGCACTACGCCCGCTTCGCGCAGATCAAGAAGGAACTCGCGGCGCTAAAGGTCGCGCGCCCCGCGTTCGAACCAGCCCGCAATGCCGCCGCGAACCCGATCTTGAACGACACGGCGGAAAGTCCCGACCGCACCCCGATCGCCGACCCCGCAGCGGCGAAGACTGTCGACCTCGGCAACGCGATCTACGCGCTGATGATGCGAACGCTGGCGCAAGTGTTCTCGCCCGCGCCGCTGCCCGCCGAGTTGCGCATCGGCATGGCGGTCGGCTCCACCGAACTCATGTATGCGCTGCAAACGGTGGGCGAGGCGGCGACGCGGATCCCCGCGCGCGGCGCGTTCACCGCGGGCCTGACGTTTTCGTTGCCGCGCTCCGCCGGCCAACTCGTGCAAAGCTGCGCCAGCCAAATCCTGAGCGAGCGCACGCAAGAACTCGCCGACGCGGCAGCGGCGCTGGAATCCCACGTCAACCTGGGCGGCGTCGCCCCACGCCTCGCCAAACTCGCCAAGCGCTTCGACGAACTGCACGACATTTACGAGCGCAGCATTTCACTCACCGTCGACGCCATGGCCCGAGCGCAGCCTGGGACCGCGGGCGTCCCGCCCGCCCCTGCTAAGAAGAGCGGGCGGGACGCCCGCGCTCCCAGACAAGAAGACGACCCCAACGTTGCCACGACGAAAGACGTCACTGTCCGCTTCGACACCAAACGCTGCATTCACTCGCGACATTGCGTGCTGGAGGCACCGAAAGTCTTCCGCGCCAACACACCTGGCACCTGGATCCATCCGGAGGCGGCCAGCCTCGAACACATTGCCCACGTCGCGCACAACTGCCCATCAGGCGCGATCACGTATGAGCGTCACGACGGCGGGGCAGGGGAGCGCGCCCCCGACGTCAACGTGGTGCGCGTGCGCGAGAACGGCCCCTATGCCGTGAACGCGTCGGTCGCGATGGGCGAGGCCGCGTTCACCCGCGCCACGCTCTGCCGCTGCGGCCAGTCGAAGAACAAACCGTACTGCGACAACTCCCACATCAAAGCGAACTTCGCCGCCACCGGCGAACCAGCGACGATCGAAAGCGACCCGCTCGAATTCCGCGCCGGCCCTCTCACCATCGACCCGCTCCCCGACGGCCCGCTCCAACTCATGGGCAATATCGAAATCTGCGCCGGCACCGGCCGCACCATCACCCGCGCCCAAAACGCCCGCCTATGCCGCTGCGGCGGATCGACCACCAAACCCTTTTGCGACGGCACGCACGCGAGGATAGGGTTCCGCAGTTAGCCCCCGCTGGGAGCGCCGGCTTCCAGCCGGCACTTTCTGAATCGTCACCTCAGCATGGGCCGGCTAGAAGCCGGCGCTCCCAGCGGGGGCGAGCCATTCACGCCTAAAACCACTTCGTCCACTTGAACACCGCGACTTCCAGCGCCACCAGCACCGCCAGAATCGCGAGCAGCACCCAGAACGCATCCGGGTCGCTCGCAAAGGGGATGCCTTGCACGCTCACCCCGAAGAGCGACGTGATAAAGCTCAACGGCAGCATGATCGCCGCCACGATGGTCAGCACATAGGAGTTCCGGTTCTGCCGTTCGGTCAGCCGGTTCAGCACCTCGTCCTGCACCACGCTCGCCCGCTCGCGCACGCTGTCGAGCTCTTCGATATAGCGCGTCGTCTCGTCGGCAAGTTCGCGGAAGTGTACCGAGTCGATCGCGTCCAGCATCTCGTGCTTCTCGCCTTGCAGCCTGACAAGGGCCTCGCGCTGCGGCGCCAGATGGCGGCGAATGGCGATCGTCCGTTTGCGCGTTTCGCCGAGCTTCTCGCGCACCTCGTCGACATCGCCCGACACCACTTGATCCTCAAGCGCGTCAACCGCATCGGACAATTCTTCGACGACATGCCCGACCCGCGACAGCAACGCCCGCGCCAGCTCGAACAGACAATCGATCTCGTCCTTCGGCCCCACCCCGCGCGCGAGCCGCGCCTCGATATCCTTCGTCGCCATCAGCCGCCGGGCGCGCGTGGTGACAATGCGCCGCTTCTGCACCCAACCGCGCACCGAGATCATGTCTTCCGGATCCGCCCCCGGATTGAAGTTCACCCCGCGAAAATTGACGATGAGCCCATTCGCCTGCGGCACCACCCGCGGCCGCGGATCGGCCACCAGCAGCGCATCGACGACGACCTCGTCCAATCCCGCTTGCGTGCGGATGTAAGCCTCCGCATTCTCTTTCGTACGGTTGAGATGCACCCACAGCACGCCGGCCTCCGGAACCCAAGCCCGGATCTCCGGCCACCCAACGGCCCGCGCGCCCCCCTTACCGTCAAGCAAAAGCCCAACGATCAAGCCGTCGTCGTCACGCTCGTCAGTCATAGGTGATGGGGAATTGGGAAAGGGTTTTGGTGGCAATGCAACGTCCTCTTCCCTGTTCCCCATAACCTATTCCCATAACCCATGCTTGCTCCGCGCGCCGCGATCACCGAAACTCTCGCCATGACCACAGCGCTCTTCACCCATTCCGCCTGCCTATATCACGAAACCCCGCCCGGCCACCCGGAGTCGTCCGACCGCCTGCGCGCCGTCTTGCACGCGCTGGAAGACGAGGCGTTCCAGTACCTGGCCCGCGAGGAAGCCCCGCCGGCCGCGCGCGAGGAAATCTCCCGCGTCCACCCCACTTTCTACATCGACGCCGTGATGGGCGCGGTGCCGGAGCGTGGCTACGGCTCGCTCGACCCCGACACGCACGTCTCGCCAGGCTCGGGCGAGGCGATGCTACGCGCGGCCGGCGCCGTGGTCGCCGCCGTCGATCGCGTGATGTCGGGAAAGGTGCAAAACGCGTTCTGCGCCGTGCGCCCGCCGGGCCACCACGCCGAGCCGACGCGCGCGATGGGCTTTTGCATGTTCAACAACGTCGCGATCGGCGCGCTGCACGCCCGCGCGCGCCACGGCCTGCGCCGCATCGCCGTCGTCGACTTCGACGTCCACCACGGCAACGGCACGCAATCGATGTTCCAAGACGACGAAGAACTCTTCTTCGCCTCCAGCCACCAAATGCCGCTCTACCCCGGCACCGGCCGCCCGAACGAGCGGGGCAGGGCGAACAACATCGTCAACGCAGCCCTAGACCCCGGCGCCGGCAGCCACGAATTCCGCCAAGCCTGGGACAACACGGTGCTGCCAGCACTGGACGCCTTCAACCCCGACTTCATCCTCATCAGCGCCGGCTTCGACGCCCACCGAAGGGACCCGCTCGCCAACCTGAACCTGGTGGAGGCGGACTACGCGTGGGTGACGGAGAAGGTGTGTGCGATCGCGAAGGCCAAATGCGCCAGCCGCGTGGTCTCGACGTTGGAGGGCGGCTACGACCTGAAGGCGCTTGCGGACTCGGCAGCCGCGCACGTGAAGGCGTTGATGGCGGGGTAGCGTTGAGGATTGTCGCGTATTCCCTGAATTCGGATTCTCCGCAGGGTAAGCAATGCTCGATTTCAAAGGTGTCCTCTACTACCACACAAGTACATGGCCTGATCATGGCCTCCTTCTGTGCGATGAGGCCCACTTGGTCCCGCCATTCGCGCGGCATCTCTACCCTGACGGCGTGTTCCACGAAATAGAACGCCTTTTGGGAAGCCGGGAGTTTCCTGGGGGCTCGTACGTTGGGCACATGACTCTCATCGCGATCTGCTGTGCAATTGACTCCGTTGCAGCATTTGCCGATGGGGCCGAGCGAGGCGCTGCTGGTGTAAAATTGCGATTTCTCTCGTTCGTGACTACGTACTTCCCGAAGCCGTATGCGTCGCATGCGAAAGATATTTTCGACCTGCTTCGTTGCGACGGAGTGCACGAATGGTTCTTGCAGCGCGCGACAATTAGCAGCGTCCCAAACGATCCCAGGCACCTGACGGGATCCTTGTATGTCTCGCTTCCAGATTTGTTTCGCGATTTGAGAGGCGGGTTTGAGTCGTACGCTCAAGCACCCGGACGTGACGCGGGGTTGCGTGCAAATTTCCTCGCGCGTTACCGAAGCGTTCGATAGGCACTTGCGATCGGCGCCGCGTTTAGGAAAGTCAGAGCTTCAGTACCCTGCCCCGAACCACCCGCGAGCGATGCAAAATCGTATCCGTTAGAGGCGAAGGTTGGCGCATTTCTGCGGCACTATTTGATAGTCGTTCGATATCCGTTAGAAATGCATGTGGCGTCCGTTTGCAGTTGGCCGCCCGCCGCCGTTCAAGACCGGAGAATAGGCATGCGCCAAACACCCTCCCTCGTCCGAGCCCGCTTCATTGCGGCGCTGTTGTGTGCGGTGACACTCATGCCCGCGCAAGCCGCCGATCGGGCGCCGATCAAGACCATCGGCATCGTTTCCGACGTCGGCGACAAGGTTCACCACAAGCACATCGGCTTCATGGTGTTCTCGAACAAAGAGGCGGCGCTCGACGTGCCCGACTGGGCGATCGACGCGCACATCACGACGGCGCTAAGCGACGGCTTGAGGGAACGGTACGAACTGAAGCCAGTCGAATTCCCGCGCGGCACCATTGCGCCGGTGTTGGACGATCCGTTCGACGCCCCGGACCCCGAAGACACCATGCGCGCGAACGCAAAGCCGACAGGCGGCGCGAGCGTCGATGCCTATGTCGTCGCCTGGCCGACGCTCAGCGATGTTTACGGCACAAACCAAAACGTTCAAGGAATCGGTCTGCTCACACAAGGCGGCCGCGCAATGCTGTATCTGGCCGTTCGCGTCACCCTGCTCGACGGAAGCACATTCAAGGAGATCGACAGCTGCAGCGCCCGTATGCGCGACCGCTCGTTCTGGAACCCCGAGAAGAGCACCATGAACGAGGTGCCCGACTTCGAAGACGTCGAAAGTCTTGACGCGCTGACCCCGGAGCAAAAGCAGACGATGCAGGCCGGCCTCAAGCAGATGTTGACCGACGGCATGACCTACTGCCTACGTGATTTGAAGTTGGTGGAGTGAGCGAACGAGCCTAATCCAGCACGCGTGAATTGGGACTTTCGCGCGCGAAGCCGCTTGAAATACGGTAATCCAATACGTATTCCCCCGCCCGCCTATGTTAGTCTCACGAGCCGGCCTTTGCAGCGGACTATGTTCTTGTAATCCCATTGAATCAGTTGCGCCTTTTCCAGCCATCGCCGCAAGTCGCGCTTGGGCACCTCTGACACATCATTGAAGAAGACCGACGCGTCCTTGCCAACGACATCGAGCTTCGCTTCCTCAAAATCCGCGCCGCTCCAAAACATCAGCCGGATGCCGGGCTTCTGCTTGCTGTAGCCGACAATGGGGTTGCCGTCCAAAAACCAAACCGGATGAGCATGCCAAACTTTGTTCTCAGCGTTGGGCAGCGCATTGTCGATTTCCTTGGCAAGCAATTCGCACAGCTTCCTGTGTTCGGTCTCCTGCTTGAGGTTGTACTTCAAGGTCTCGGCGTGCATCTGCGTATTCCCAACGCTTACCAATGATCGCAAACATATCAGAGCCGCCCGCTCATTGTCCCGGAAGTCAGGGGAGGCAGAGTGCGGTGACAGCATACCTATTCCCTTGGGGCGCCGTCGCTCTTGTGAGGTTCGTCTTCGCGCCGCACGACCAGAGGCAGAGCCGGCGCGGTTACCAGGAAGATCACGAGCGCGAGCAGACTGGTCTGCGCGGCGATCTCCCAGGGCAAGAACCCCGAGGTGACCATCGCCAAATAGACAACGATCACGAACAGCTCCAACACGAGCGCGAGAGAAAGTGCCGAGGCAGTGGTCTGAACGCGCATGCGAGCGAACATCCAAACGAAGCCGAACGCGTAGATAAAGTCGGGGACAAGCGTCATGGCCTCCCGCGCCAGGCCGGAATAGGGCGGCGTGAAGTCCGGTGTCACTTTGGCCCCAACCGCATCCCACGCCGGACCCAAGACGATGTTGTTTCCGATCCATCCAAGGACGTTCCAAAGAACCCCGTAGATCAGCGTCCATTTGACGATTGCCGAGATCTTCAAGTCCGTCCTCCCAGTTCGTGTGCTCAAGGTGAGCGGCGGAAAGCCCAGCCGGCCCTCACGGCGTCCGCTGCGCCCCCGCAAGGCGCATCATCCTGACGGCGACCTCGGTGCCCGCGTTCTGATTCTGCCCGGTGACGAGCCGGCCGTCCTCGACCACGTGGTTGGCGAAGATATCGCGAAACGCTGTCGCGGCCGCGAACACGGCGCCGGCGGCGCGCAACTCGCGCTCGGGGTGCATCGGTGTGATCGTGATGCCCAGCTCTTCGACCTGCTTGTTTGTCACCGCGGTCACGCGGCGGCCTTTGACCAGCGGCGCGCCGCTCTCGTCGGTCGCTTTCAACAGGCCGAGCGGGCCGTGGCAAATGCCGCCGATCACGCGGCCCGCTTTCCAGGCTGCGGTGATCTTCGAGCCCAGCACGTCGGACTGTCCGAGGTCGTAGGCCGCGCCCCAACCGCCGGCGAGGTAGATGATGTCGTAGGCTGCGAAGTCCACGTCGTCGATCTTCAGCGACTGGCCAACCTTTTTGCGGAAGGTGGCGTCGCCGTGAAAACGCTTGTCGGCGCGCGACTCGACGAACCAAAGGAACGACATCGGGTCGACCGGAATCTCGCCGCCCGCGATACTAGCGACGTCGACCTGCATGCCGCCGTCCTGGAACACATAGTAAGGCGCCGTCATCTCCGAGGCGAAGACGCCGGTGCGCGTGGTGCCGGGGGAAAGTTCACCGTGGCTGGTCGTCACGATCAGCGCCTTGCCGCCGGGCAATGCCGTGCGCGGCCCAGTGTAGTCCGGGTGCAGCCCAAGGCTTGAGAGCAGCGGCGGCAAGCCGAACCATGCCGCCAACGCCAACGCCGCGAGGAACGCGATTAGAAATCCCAAGACTCTCATGGCAACATCCCCAAAAGCATCACCGGTGCGGGCAGGGCGCCACAAAATCACCGTCGGTTCGCGATGACGTTGATGCACGTCAAATCTGCGTCCCTACCCGCCGCCTCGCCCCGCTCGACTTCAGGTTCGAGGCCCGCAATGCGCCGTGGCTTCGCTTTCCGTCGGGAAACATCGTGCGCGGTGTCGCGCAAGGCCAGGTGAAGGCGCTGCCGGTGGAACTTAACTTCTCCCAGACGCCGCCTGGCCGCTACAACGACGAGGTGGACGTCACGTGCGAGAATTGCGGATGGTTCGTGTTCAAGAACTGTCACATCGACAAGCAGTCCCTGAAGCTGCGCGTGTCGGTGCGGCCTTAGGCGCGGCGCAGAAGGAGTTCGCGGGCGTGCAGGGCACGCCACGCGATCTTCTCACTTGGGCCCCGGATCAACCCGGCACTCAGGCGAAAAGCTCGGCCAACTCCGCCGCAAGCGCACGCAGCTTGCGCCGCGTGAGGCCCATACGCGCACGGACGGCCAGCGAAAACAAAAGGCTTGTGAGCAGGAGCGCGAGCGCGCGGGGGGACTTTCCGGTGCGCCGGGCATCGCTTGCGAAACGTTCGACGATGCTGCGCTCCAAAGCGTCTTCAAGTCCCGCGATGAACGTCGAAAGCGTGCGCCGCGGGGCCTCGTGTACGGCGCACGCCGGTAGCGCCGTTCCCACCAACAGGCAGCCGGTGGAGGCGCCGTCGGGCTTCGAATAGACCTCGGCACCGGCAAGAAGCACGCTGCGCCCGGCTTCGTGCAAACTCGGGGCGTTCGCGAATGCCGCGATGATCGCTTCATGCGCATGCTGCGCATACGCGGCGACCGCTCTGTCGAACAACGCCGCCTTGTCGCCAAACGCGTTGTAGAGGCTGGGTTTGGCGAGCCCGACCGCTTGCGCGACGTGATCGTAGGACGTGGCCTCGAACCCTTGCTCCAGGAATATGCGCTGGGCGCTTGCCAGCACGGCACCCTCTTCGAAGGCGCGCGGGCGACCGCGCACGGTACTTCTAGTTTTGTTCATGATCGTACAAAATCTCTTGACCGGCCGGGCTTCATTATTGTACGAGGACGTATATAATTTATCAACGCGCGGAGGCGGCAGCATGCGGACGAACCTTCTGGCGGGTCTTGGCGTCGCGGCGGTGGCGCTATCCGCGGCGCTGTTCCTGGGGCAAAACACGATCAAGCCGTGGTTGTTCTCGCAGGCGATGCCGTCCGACTATTTCGCGCATTTCGACTACATCAAGCCCACGCTTTATCGGGTCGCGGGCCCCGTCTACGCCTTCGAGAAAGGGTTCACCCGCTCGCTGGTGCTTCGCACGCCGGAGGGAGTGGCCGTATTCGACACCTTCAGCAGCAAGCACACGAGCGCGATGGTGGATGCGATCGCCAAGGCGTTCCCCGGCGAGAAGATCCGCTGGGTCGTGCTCTCGCACAACCACCTTGATCATGTCCGCGGATCGGTCGCTATTGCGGGCGCTGAAGTAATCGGCCACGCCGAGGTCAATACGCTCGTTGCCGACTGGAAGGACATTGCCACGGACGCGGCGCCGGTCACACGCATCATCGCCGGTGACCAAACGCTGGTGTTTGGCGGCATCGAAGTGCAGGCGCTCTATATGCCGTTTTCCCACTCCCACACGCTCTACGGCTTCCACGTGCCATCGGCCGGCGTCGTGTTCGCACCCGATATGATGTTCGTGAAAATGGTGCCGCCGTTCGATTTTCCGGACCACTACTATCCAGGGTACATCCGCGCCTTGGATCGCTTGATCGCGCTGAACGCCGCGCACTATGTACCCAGCCACGGCGACCGGGGCGATCACGCGGCGCTGGTTGCGTTCCGCAATATGACGGTCGACTTCCAAGCCGCCGTTCGAGAGGAATTCCTCACGCGCGGCGTCGAAGTCGCGGTCGACGGCGCGAATTCCCGCGAAGCGCTTCGCGCGGTCTATGCCAAACTGCAACCGAAATACGGCGACTGGCACGGCTTCGACGCGATGTTCGTGCCCAAATTCGGCCGCCACTTCGGCGGCTCGTATCTGGGCTACTGAGCGGGCCTGCGCCGTCGCTCACGGCTCCACACCCAATTCTCTCAGCGACGCGTTCAGCTTCGCGACCGTCTGCTCGTCCCCCGGGTTGCGGCCGAGCGCTTCGCGGAAGTCGGCTTCGGCTTCCTTCTTGCGGCCCAGCTTCTGATAGACGTTGCCCCGGAACACGAAGCCCCAATAGTCGTCCGGGTTCGCTTTGATCGCGGCGGTGTGCTCTGCGATCGCCTTGTCGTACTCGCCGCGCCGCGCGAACAGCAGGCCACGATAGTTCATCGCCTCCGCGTTGCGCGGATTCGCCTTGATCGCGTCGGCAAAGAAGGCGAGCGCGACATCGATCTCGTCACCGGCTTTTTTGAGCCGCGCACACCGCACGACGCCGTTGTCGTCGGCCTTGGGCAGCGCCTTGCCGCACGCCTTCGCGCTGACGAACGGCCCGGCTTGCAGAGCGAGCGCCGGAAAAATCTCGATCCGGTACCAACCCGCGCGCGTCCACGTAGTCGCAGCCGCCGCCGCGCCGGCGCAAACCAAGAGCAACGCAACAAATGCCAACCGCACCATGACCGATCCTCCGAATCGAACGCTTGAAGATTGCCGCAATCGACCCGCACCCGTGAAGGCCTGGCACACGCGGGTGCGACTACGTTGAAGCCACACGCGCAATGAACCGCCCCAGATTGCGCACCACCTCCGCGCGGTTCGTTTCGTTCAGCATCTCGTGCCGGCCGCCCGCATAGAAGTCGTGCGTCACGTCCTTGATGCCGGCGGCCCGATAGCGTTCCACCAGCGGCGTCAATCCTGCGAGCCCGCTGTTCAGCGGATCTTTGTCGCCGGCGAACAGATAGATCGGCAACGTCGGCCGGATCCGCTTCAACGCATCCGGCTCGAACATCACTTGCGCCGCCGTGAAGATGCTCATCAGCGACTCCGGCGTTGCGTCGAACCCGCACAGCGGATCGGCGATGTACTTGTCGACCTCGGCCGGGTCGCGGCTCAGCCAATCGAACGGCGTGCGCGCGGGTTCGAACCCTTTGTTGAACGACTTCAACCCGCCCTCCGGATCGGGCGGCGGCAGCATGTCGAGCGCCGCCGACCCCGACAACACCGCGGCATCGATCAGGGCACTGTGCTTCACCAGATAGATCTGTAGCGCAAACGAGCCCAACGAATGCCCGAGCAGCACCAACTTCTTTCCCGGGTTCTCGCGCCTCGCGATGCCGCTCAGCACCGCCATATCCTCCACGATCGAGGCAAAGCCGCCCGGCCCGAAATCGCCGAGCTTGTCGAGCGATGTTCGGCCGTGCCCGCGATGATCTTCCGCATAGAGCGTAACGCCCGCCTCGCGCAGCGGCTGCAACGGTTCCGCGTACCGCAACGCATGCTCGCCCATCCCATGCGAAATCTGCAGCACCGCTTTGACCGGCCCCATCGCCGCCCACCGATAAGCCGCAACCCGCGCCCCATCGGCGCCTTGAAACTCAAACCGCTGCTCGCCCGTCATGACTGCCTCGACTGTCTAGCCCCCCTTCAAAGTGTCATGGTCCGCGCAGGCGGACCACCCACGATTTCTGTGTGCGCTGGGGGAAAAGTCGTGGGTGGTCCGCCTGCGCGGACCATGACACCTAAGAGGGTGGCCGAAACGCTCGACCAACCCCGCCCAAACCATTATAGACCGCGCTCAAACGGACCGCTGTGGGACCATCGAATGGCAAAAGAAGACAAGAAGATCGCCGACCTGACGTTCGAAGAGGCGCTGAAGCAGCTCGAAGAAATCGTCCAGCGCCTGGAGAAGGGTCAAGTCGATCTCGAGGACTCGATCGCGATCTACGAAAAGGGAACGGCCTTGAAGGCGCACTGCGAGGCAAAGCTGAAAGATGCCGAAGCGCGCATCGAAAAAATTGTGATCGCGCCGGGTGGCGCCGCCTCGACCGCCCCTTTCGATCAGAAATAGCGCCATGACCTTCGCCGCCATCGAGCCCGCCCTGAAAGAAGTCGCAATCTTCATGGAAGATGCGTTGCACGAGTGCCTGCCGGAACCGATGGGCCCGCAAGCGCGCGTGATCGAGGCGATGCGCTACGCCACGCTCGGCGGCGGCAAACGCATCCGCGCGTTCTTGGTGTTGCAGGCGGGGCGCCAGTTCGGCGTCGATCGCCGCGCGCTCTCCCGCGCCGCCGCCGCCGTCGAATGTGTGCACGCCTACTCGCTGGCGCACGACGACCTGCCCGCGATGGACAACGACGACATGCGCCGCGGCCAACCTTCGACGCACAAGAAGTTCGACGAGGCCACGGCGATCCTGGCCGGCGATGCGCTGCTGACCCACGCCTTCGCGCTCCTGGCCGGCCACGAGATCCACCCGGATCCGCACGTGCGTGCCGAACTCGTCGCGCGCCTCGCACAAGCGTCAGGGCACAACGGCATGGTCGGCGGTCAGATGATCGACATCGCCGCCCAAGGTGATATCAGCGACATCGGCCACATCACCCGGCTGCAGCGCCTGAAGACCGGCGCGCTGATCGCGTTCGCCTGTGAGGCGGGTGCGATAATGGGCAAGACCTCCCCGCAGTTGCGCCAGTCGCTGGTCAACTATGCACAAGACCTTGGCCTTGCTTACCAAATCGCCGACGATCTTTTGGACGTCGAAGGCGACCCAAAGGTGATGGGCAAAGCGGCCGGCAAAGACCAAAAAGCAGGGAAGGCGACGTTCGTCACAGTTCTTGGTGCCGAACGTGCGCGCGCCCAGGCACAACTGCTCGCCACGCAAGCCGCGCAGCACCTTGATGTCTTTGATGAAAAGGCCGACCTTCTCCGCGGATTGGCGACCTACGTCGTTAATCGACGTGCCTAAATGCCGCAATAATTGCAGGTCACGCTGCACTACGTTCTAATCGCGGAAATGGCGGGCGAATCCTCAGGTCCAATGGCTCCGAACACACCACTTCTCGACAGCGTGAAAACGCCCGCCGACATGCGCGGCCTGACGCGCGAACAGCTGAAGCAACTCGCGGACGAGTTACGCATCGAAACGATCGACGCCGTCTCCGTCACTGGTGGCCATTTGGGCGCGGGACTCGGTGTCGTTGAGCTGACCGTCGCGCTCCACCACACGTTCAACACGCCGCACGACCGCCTGATCTGGGACGTCGGCCACCAAGCCTACCCGCACAAAATCCTGACCGGCCGCAGGGATCGCATCCGCACGTTGCGCATGGGCGGCGGTCTCTCGGGCTTCACCAGGCGGGCCGAAAGCGAATACGACCCGTTCGGCGCCGCGCACTCCTCGACCTCGATCTCCGCCGGCCTCGGCATGGCGGTCGCCCGCGATCTGAAAGGCGAAAAGCGCAACATCATCGCTGTCATCGGCGACGGCGCGATGTCCGCCGGCATGGCGTATGAGGCGATGAACAATGCCGGCGCCGCCCGCTCGCGCCTGATCGTGATCTTGAACGACAACGACATGTCGATCGCCCCGCCGGTCGGCGGCATGAGCGCCTATCTCTCGCGCATGGTCTCGTCCGAGGGCTACACGACGCTGCGTAACTTCGCCAAGCAACTCGCAAAGAAGTTCCCGCACTTCGTCGAAGAAAGCGCCCGCAGGGCCGAACGCTACGCCCACGGCTACTGGATGGGCGGCACGCTGTTCGAAGAACTTGGCCTCTATTACGTGGGCCCGATCGACGGCCACAATCTCGACCACCTTCTGCCCGTGCTTCAGAACGTGCGCGATCAGCCGATCGACCGCCCGATCCTCGTTCACGTCGTGACGAAAAAGGGCAAGGGCTACGGCCCGGCTGAGGACTCCGCCGACAAGTACCACGGCGTCGTGAAGTTCGACGTCATCACGGGCGCACAAAAGAAAACGCAATCGAACGCGCCGCAATACACGAAGGTCTTCGCCGAGAGCCTGATCGCCGAAGCTGAAGCCGACGACAAGGTCGTGGCGATCACCGCCGCGATGCCGTCCGGCACCGGCCTCGATCTGTTTCAAAAGCGCTTCCCGAAACGCTGCTTCGACGTCGGCATCGCCGAACAGCACGGCGTCACGTTCGCGGCCGGCCTGGCCACCGAAGGCTTCAAACCGTTCGCCGTCATCTACTCGACGTTCCTGCAGCGCGCCTACGACCAAGTCGTCCACGACGTCGCGATCCAAAAACTGCCCGTGCGCTTCGCGATGGACCGCGCCGGCCTCGTCGGCGCCGACGGCGCCACGCACGCGGGCTCGTTCGACACGACGTTCATGGCGACGCTGCCCGGCATGGTCGTGATGGCGCCGTCCGACGAGCTCGAGCTGCGCCACATGGTGGCGACCCAAGTCGCCATCGACGACTGCCCGTCCAGCGTGCGTTATCCGCGCGGCGAAGGCGTCGGCATCGAATTGCCCGCCAAGGGCACGCCGCTCGAGATCGGTAAGGGCCGCATCATCCGCGAGGGTTCGAAGATCGCGATCTTGAGCTTCGGCACCCGCCTCGCCGAAGCACTGAAGGCCGCCGACGACCTCGCCGCCCGCGGGCTGCCCACCACGGTCGCCGACGCGCGCTTCTGTAAACCGCTCGACGAAGACCTGATCCGCCGCCTCGCCGCCAACCACGAAGTCCTGATCACGTTGGAGGAGGGCGCCATCGGCGGCTTCGCGAGCCACGTGATGCAGTTCATGGCCAAAGCCGGCCTCTTCGACCGCGGCTGCAAGTTCCGCCCGATGACGCTGCCCGACATCTTCATCGACCACGACTCGCCGCAAAAGCAATACGACCTCGCCGAACTCAACGCCCCGCACATCGTAGCCACGGCGCTGACAGCGCTCGGGCAAGCGGCGGTGAGCACTTTGCGCGCATAACCCTCAATCGTTCGTCATGGCCGGGCTTGACCCGGCCACCCAGGGCCACGCGCGCTGCCTGCGACACTGGGTGGCCGGCTCGCGCTTCGCTTGGCCGGCCATGACGGATTAAAGTCAAACGATGACCATCTACGACAGCATCCCAGACACGCGCGCCCTCGACATCCTCCGCATCGGCCACAAAGGCGACGGTGAGACGGCGGAGGGAATCTACGTTCCCTTCACCGTGCCCGGCGATCGCGTGAAGGTCGAGGTTGAGGGCGATCGCGGCAAGCTCATCAACATCATCTCGCCCGGCCCCTCGCGCACGAAACCGCCCTGCAAGCACTTCACCATCTGCGGCGGCTGCGTCTTGCAGCATCTGGAAGCGGATGCATATCGTGAGTGGAAACGCGACCAGATCGTCCAAGCGCTCGCCCAACGCGGCATCGCAAACGTCGACATCGCCCCGCTCGTCACCATCCCCCCGCGCACCCGCCGCCGCGCCGTACTTACCGCCAAGCTGGTGGAAGGCGCGGTGATGATCGGCTTTCAGGAACGCGGCAGCCACCACATCGTCGATATGGCCGAATGCCACGTCCTGCACCCGGACCTCTTCGCGCTGGTCGCGAAGTTGCGCGTAGCACTCGCGCCCGTCCTGCCGGAACACGCCCGCGCCGAGATCGACGTCATGCGTGGCGACAACGGCATCGATATGTCGATCGGCGTCGGCCGCCTGGCGCTCGACGGCGCGTTGCGCACGCGTCTCGCCACGTTTGCCGCCACGCTCGGCCTCGCACGCCTGACCATCAACGGCGAACTCATCGCCCAATCGCACGCGCCGGTGATCCGCTGGGCCGGCGCCGAGGTCACGCCGCCACCGGGCAGCTTCTTGCAAGCCGTGCCGGAGGCCGAGCGCGCGCTGCAAGACCTCGTTGTCGAGGGCGTGGGTCCAGCCAAGCGCACCGCCGACCTGTTCTCGGGTTGCGGGACGTTCGCCTTCGCCCTCGCGCAGCGTAGCGCCGTCGCAGCCTTCGACAGCGAAGCCGACGCGATCGCCGCCCTTACCGCCGCCGCCCGCAACGCAAAGGGCCTGAAGCCCATCACCGCCGAGCGCCGCGACCTTTTCCGCCGCCCGCTGCAGCCCCGCGAACTCGACGCCTTCGACGCCGCCATCATCGACCCACCCCGCGCCGGCGCCAAAGCGCAGAGCGAACAACTGGCGCTCTCCAAGGTCCGCCGCATCGTCGCCGTCTCCTGCGCCCCCGCGACGTTTGCCCGCGACGCGCGTATACTGATCGACGGCGGCTACACGCTCACCCGTGTAACTCCAATCGACCAATTCCTCTGGACGCCCCACATCGAACTGGCGGCGCTCTTCGAACGGAAGTAACGATGGCGAACACGCTGACCCGCACCGCCTATCGCCTAAGCCAGACCGCGCGCGTCGCCTGGTACGGCGGCCATCACTTGCTCGCCAACCGCCTCGGCCGCCGCACCGCGTTTGCCGAACAGGGCGTGAAGGTCGAAAACGACTACCCGAAACGCGACCTCTTCTTGCGCGAGATGCAGGCCCTGTTCGAACGCGATTGGCGAAACATCGAAGCGGGCCTCTACGCTGCTCCCGCAGCCCTCGACCGCTCCGCCTTCAAGACGCTCAGCCGCTCGCTCCAATTTCTTCGCGACGTGCCCGAAGTCGCCCGCCGCCGCCGCGATCACGTGCACAGCGAAGTCTTGAGCGACGAAGCGCGCAAGAACTTCCCGCGCTACTACCTGCAAAACTTCCACTATCAGTCCGGCGGCTGGCTGACCGAGGAGTCGGCGAAGCTCTACGACTTTCAAGTTGAAACGCTGTTCGGCGGCACCGCCGACGCGATGCGCCGCCAAGCCTTGGCGCCGATCGCCGAATACCTGAAGGGCAGGGATCAACGCCGCCTGAAACTGCTCGACGTCGCCACCGGCACAGGCCGCTTCCTGACGTTCGTGAAAGACAACTGGCCGCGCCTTCCCGTCACAGCGCTCGACCTCTCGCCCGCCTATCTCGACGAAGCCCGCAAGTCCCTCAAACCCTGGCGCGACGTGACGTTCCTGGAGGCAAACGCCGAAACGATGCCCGTGGCCGACGCCAGCCAAGACATCGTGACCGCGATCTACCTCTTCCACGAACTCCCGCCGAAAGTGCGCACCACCGTCGCAAACGAAATCGCGCGTGTCCTCAAACCCGGCGGCCTCTTCGTGTTGGTCGACAGCATCCAACCCGGCGACACCAAAGGCTTCGAAGCCCTCACCGAATTCTTCCCCCAAGCCTTCCACGAGCCGTACTACGAGAGCTATCTCACCTGGAACATCGCGGAAGCGTTCGAAACAGCGGGCCTGACGAAACGCTCGGACACCCCGGCGTTCCTCTCCAAGGTCATGAGCTTCACCAAACCTGTGTGACTCCAGTCGGTGTCACGGCCCGCGCAGATGGTCTGAGGTTTGCCTAACCCGTAATCTTCTTAATCGCCGCCGTGAACATGTCCCCGACGGCATTGCTGACCGCGCGTTCGACGGCGTTCTCAACCTTCTTCGCAGCGCTCTGCGGCTTCCGCCGCTTGCGCGGCGCCGGCACGCCCAGCGCCTTCTGGAACGCCGAGCGCTTCTTCGCCGGCCGCTTACGCTTCTTCTTCGGCTTCCCAAAAAGACCGTCGAGCATTGTCACACTCCGTCAGTCAACAAATTGACGACGACGTCGATTGTCTTGTCAACGGTTTGGGTGACAGCGGCATCGGCAATCTCAAAGAGCAGGTCGCTCTTCTCCGCTTGCTTCTGAGCGGGTTCCGCACGCTTCTTGCGCTTATGCCGCGCGGGCTTTCTCTTTTTCATGCACCCTGCACAACCATAATGCCGCTTCCTCGCCTTGCACAGGTTGCATGAGTCACATTCTCAAAATGGTCAGCCGCTAAAAGGAATACAAGAGTGAACCAGGCACGTCACCCCACCTGCCCACGATGCCTGAGCAGATGATCCGCAAGCACCGCCGCCATCATCGCTTCACCCACCGGCACCGCCCGAATCCCGACGCAGGGGTCGTGCCGCCCCTTCGTCTGGATATCCGCGTCTTGGCCGTCGCGCGTGATCGTCTTGCGGGCGGTGAGGATCGACGACGTCGGCTTTACCGCGAAGCGCACGACGACATCTTGCCCCGTCGATATCCCGCCGAGCACGCCGCCCGCGTGGTTCGATGAGAACGACGGCTTACCGCCCGCCATCCGCATCTCGTCCGCGTTCTCTTCGCCCGAGAGTGCCGCCGCCGCGAACCCGTCGCCGACCTCGACGCCCTTGACTGCGTTGATCGACATCATCGCCGCCGCGAGATCCGCGTCGAGCTTGCCATAGACCGGCGCACCCAAGCCGGCCGGCACGTTCTCAGCCACCACCTCGATGATCGCGCCGCAGGACGAGCCCGCCTTACGCCGCTCGTCGAGATAATTCTCCCACAGCGCCGCCGCCTTCGCGTCCGGCGACCAAAACGGGTTGCGCTCGATCTCCGTCCAATCCCAGTTGCCGCGATCGATCTTGTGCGGCCCAACCTGGATCAGCGCACCGCGAATGCGAACCCCGCCCGGCACGATGTGGTCGAGCACCTTGCGCGCAATCGCGCCGGCCGCCACGCGCGCCGCCGTCTCGCGCGCGCTCTGTCGCCCGCCGCCGCGATAGTCGCGCACACCGTACTTCATGAAATAGGCATAGTCCGCGTGACCGGGCCGGAACTTGTCCTTGATGCCCTCATAGTCCTTCGACTTCGCATCCACATTGTCGATGTGCAGCGCGATCGGCGTACCGGTGGTCACTTGCCCCCCGGTCGTATCGTCCGAAAACACGCCGGAGAGAATCTTGACGACATCCGTTTCTTGCCGCTGCGTCACGAACTTCGACGTCCCCGGCCGCCGCTTCTCCATCCACGGCTGAATGTCGGCCTCGCTGAGCGCAATCCCCGGCGGCGTCCCATCGACAACGCAGCCCAAAGCCGGCCCATGACTCTCGCCCCAGGTCGTGACACGGAAGAGGTGTCCGTAAGTGTTATGACTCATCGTTGCCTTCGCGGACCATGACACAAGAGGGTGATACGTCTAACCGAGTCCACAGCCGAGCGGTAGGCCAACCTAGAGCACCGCCTCCGTTCCGTTACTAAGGCGGTAAACGCGGTCGTTTCGCGGCGTATCGAACGTCGGGATTTCGTTGAGCGGCACGCCTAGGTTCAACCCGCGCAGGGCCCGCCCGACGCCGCCATGCGCCACGACCACCAAGTCGCCGCGCAAGTCGTCAAGCCAAGATCGAAGTCGATCGACCAGTTGCTGATAACTCTCCCCACCGGGCGGCACGACGGTCCAGCGCGACGCCGCATAGGTGGTCCAAGCCTCGGGTTCCTTGGCGCGTATCTCGCGCGCGGTCATCCCTTCCCAATCGCCGAAACTCAGCTCCGCCAAACGCTCGTCGACCGCATAACCGGTAGGAGCAAGACCAAGCCGCGCGCGAAGAATCTCCATCGACGTGCGGGCCCGCCCAAGCGGACTAGAAACAAAAGGGAGGGTGAGGACATCCGGCACCGCCTCGCGCAGGCTATCCGCGTTGGCGGCGGCATGACCGCGCCCGGCCTCGGTCAACGCGCTATCCATCCGCCCCTGTAAGCGCCGCTCGGTATTCCACGCCGTCTCGCCATGCCGCACGAAGTAAATCGTGTGCGGCGTCATTCGTCCGGCGACAGCGTCGTCAGCAGCGCGGCGCTTTCGTGCACCTTCTCGACCGCGGCGAGGCCCACTGTGTGATAGCCGGCATCGACGTGATGCACTTCGCCCGTGACCGCGCGGCCAAGATCGGAGAGCAAATACAAGCCCGAATTGCCGACCTCTTCGATCGTCACGTTCCGCCGGAGCGGCGCGTTCAACTCGTTCCACTTCAAGATAAAGCGGAAGTCGCCGATGCCCGAGGCCGCTAGCGTCTTGATCGGCCCGGCCGAAATCGCGTTGACGCGAATGCCCTTCTTGCCAAGGTCTTCGGCCATATACCGCACGCTCGCCTCAAGCGCCGCTTTCGCCACACCCATGACGTTGTAGTGCGGCATAACTTTCTCGGCGCCGAAATAGCTCAGCGTCAAAAGCGACCCGCCGTTCGTCATCAGCTTCTCCGCCCGCTGCGCGATCGCGGTGAACGAGAAGCACGAGATGTTCATCGTCAGCAGAAAGTTATCGAGCGACGTATCGACATACCGTCCGCGCAATTCGTCCTTGTTCGAAAACCCGATCGCATGCACGACGAAGTCGATCGAGCCCCACGCCTTCGCCAAGTGATCGAACACGGCGTCCATCGAGCCCTGCTCGGTCACGTCGCATGGCAGCACGATCTTGGACCCGATCGAGGTCGCGAGCGGCTCGACGCGCTTCTTCAACGCGTCCCCCTGATAAGTGAACGCAAGCTCCGCCCCTTGGTCGTGCACCGCCTTCGCGATGCCCCAAGCGATCGACCGATCGTTCGCGACCCCCATGATGAGGCCGCGCTTGCCTTGCATTAACCCTTTGAATTGGCTCATCTTATTCCGCCGGATGGCCGCCCTGACAGGCCGCAGAAGATTAGCGGGGGACGCTAGTCAAATTCGCCGGGGCGGTCAAACTGGACCGTGCGGGAAGGTTAGGGATGTTCGTCCTTGTGAACCGCCCGTGATCGGGACCACTGTCGCCCGGTTAGGCACAAGGATTCGGCGCATGATCTTCGGTCTGCTCGCCCTCGCGCTCGCCGCCGCCTTCGCGGGCGCTGCGATCTATATCAACGTCGCCGAACACCCGGCCCGGCTGACGCTGGAGGACGGCCCGCTGCTCACGCAATGGAAGCCCTCGTACCACGCAGGCTTCATGATGCAGGCCTCGCTCGCCGTGATCAGCGGCTTCTGCGGCCTGGTCGCGTTCTTCTTCGATTGGGATTGGAAGTGGCTCTTGGGCGCGGCGATCATCGTCTCGAATTGGCCGTACACGATCTACGTGATCTTCCCGACAAACCATCGCCTGATCGCGATCGAGCCGGCATCGGGCGACCCGGACATCCGCCCGCTCCTTGTCCGTTGGGGCTACCTCCACGCCGTCCGCAGCGCCCTCGGCACCATCGCAACGCTGTTGTTCCTAGCTGCGGCGCTGTAGAGCTTACTCGTCTCGGCCGGTGAGTTGGCGATTCAGCTTTTCACCACCAAGACACCAAGAACCACCAAGGTTCACCAAGAAGGAAGAATGACTCACACAATGAAACAATGACACAATGAATGGTCACCCGCGCGCGCAGCGCGCAATCAGACTCTTATCGGCGCTTCGCGCCAAAGAGTGGCTCCCATTGTGTCATTGTTTCATTGTGTGAAAAAATCTCCTTGGTGAACCTTGGTGGTTCTTGGTGTCTTGGTGGTGAAAAGCTGAATTACCACGACCCCAGCCCAGCCAAACAGGCCCTAATTCAAGTCGATCGCGAACCGCTTCAAGTCCGAAAGCTCCGCATACTCCAATGCGCCTTCCTGCGTCGCGAGCAGCACGACCTTCGGCGCCGCGCCCGCCAGAAACGCCTCCTGCCACCGCGGTGCGCATAGACACCAGCGATCACCGGGCTTCAGTCCTGGAAATTCATACTGCGGCATCGGCGTCGACAGATCGTTCCCGCGCGCTTTCGAGAACGCCAGAAACTCCGCCGTCATCACCGCGCAAACGGTGTGCGAGCCGACATCCTCCGCTGATGTGTTGCAGCAGCCATCGCGAAAGAACCCCGTCACCGGATCGCTGCCGCACGACGTGATCTCGCCGCCCAGCACATTGCGTTGCGGCTTGCGCCGTCCGCCGCCCGTATCTCTGTAAGCCATCAACGTATTCCTCTTCTTTCTCCAGGCGCGATGTCACAGCCGATTAACGCCCCGGCCAGCCATGCCGCTCGATCAGCGCGACGCCGCGCTCAAAGTCCGCGCGCTCGACGTAGATTTGTGGGGACAGCCGGAGCAGCAGCTTGCCCTGATAGACCGAGGAAGCCACCTGCACGTGGTGCGCCTCCCACATCGTCTTCATGAGTTGCAGCGCGTCGTCCGGATCGGCCGCACGACGCTGAGGCAAGATATAGGCCCGCATCGCCGCAAACATCGCGTCCGGCGCCACCGGCTCCGCGCCGAGCGGCCGCACGATCTCCGCCCCCACGCGCGACAGATCCAACAGATGCTGGCGTACCGCCGCCGCCCCGAACCGCTCGATGAAGTCGATCGCCGACGGCACGCTCAAGAACGCCGTCACGTCGCGCGTGCCCACATAGTCGAACGCGCGGGGAAACTTCAGGTCGTGCCAATGGCTGACCGAGAGCGGCACCGTCTCGCGCGAAACCTCTTCGGTCGCACAGAGGAACGCCGCCCCCTTCGGCGCGAACAGCCACTTGTGCGCGTTCGCCGTATACCAATCGGCCCCGATCGCCGGCAGATCGAGCGCGAGTTGCCCGAGCGCATGCGCCCCGTCGATCAGCACCCGCACGCCCTTCGCCTTCAGGCCGCGCGTGATCTCTGCCACCGGGAACAGCACCGCCGTCGGCGAGGCAATATGATCGACAATCGCAAGCCGCGTCCGCGCCCCCGCCGCATCGACGACCCGCTCGACCACGTTGTTCGCCGTCAGCGGGATCGGCAGATCCACCTTGACGATCTTCGCGCCCGTCGCCTTGCAGACCTGCTCGACGGCCAACCGCACCGCGTTATAGACGCAATCGAGCACCAAGATCTCATCACCCGGCTTAAACGCGACCGAGCGCAACACCGTATTCACCGCCTCCGTCGCATTCACGACAAAAGCGATCCGCTCGCCCTCGGTCCCGACAAACCGCCCGAGCCGCTCCGCCGCAATGCGAAGCTCATTTCCCATCACCCGCGGCGACACCAGCTTCCGGAAAAACTCATCCGGCTGCCGCTCCATCATCCCGCGCCAGCGCGACTGCTCGGCCAGCACGTCCTTGGGGCACGCGCCGAACGACCCGTGATTGAGGAACGTCCCCTCAGGATCGAGGTGCCAGAGGGGACGGAGGTGTCTGCCGAAGGTGCTCATCGCCCGACGATAGACATTCGCACACCCCCTTGTCTCCCCCGAGCTTGCTCGGAGGAGCGCTATAGCTCACCCGTGCAGCCTTTGCGGCCCGAACGCGCGCATGAAGATGTCCGAGCAGAAGCGCGAGCGCCGTTCGATCTCAGTGGGCGTCATCTCGACGTCGAGACCCAACAACCCGCGAGCCTCCACGCGTGCGGTCACCAGCCCTAGGAAATGCTCCGCCGCGTATTGCGGGTCGCCGCCCGTGTCCAGGCGTCCGATCCGCTCCTCGCGGCCGATCCATTGCGTGAGCGCGTCCAGAATTTGCTTGGGCCCCGCTTCGTAATACGCCTCGCCGATCTCCGGAAACTGTTGGCTGGCGCCGATGATCATGCGGTAGTAGCCCATCTCGTACGCCGTGCAGGCGTGCGAATAGTACTGCCGCGCCACGTCCGCCAGCATGTCGCGCGGATGGCGTTCCAAGGCGTGGACTTGCAACGGCGCGCGCATCGCGGCGGCGCGATCGGCGACCATCGCTTTGAACAGCTCTTCCTTGTTGCCGAACTGGTTGTAGAGCGTCTGCTTCGACACGTTCGCGGCGCCGGCAATCGCGTCCATCGACACGTCGTAGCCTTGGCTCCGGAACATTTCGGCCGCCGCCTCCAGGATGCGCGCGCGGATCGAAAGGATCGCCGATTGCGAGACAGGAATGTTGTTCAGAGAAACTGCGTTTGCTGAATGACGGCTCATCGCACCAATCACACCCATGTTTGGCCCCCGCTCGGCGAATCACCCCGATTCGCCGATGGTTCATGCTGCCGAATCACTTTTGGACTGAGAAGTCCAAACGCTGTGTCCCTTAATAAAAAAATAACCATGAGTCGTGGCGGATTTCCGCTGCTTTTTACGTTCGACTGATTCACGGCAGCGATTCACGGCCCGAAGGCGCGCATGAATGCATCGGCGCAGAAGCGCGCACGCCGCTCGATTTCCGATGGTGAAAGCGCGCTCGCCATTCCAAGCAGTCCCCGAAGCTGAAAGTGCCCAAGGATTAAGGACGAGAAGTGCTCGGCCGCAAGCGCGGGATCGCCGGTGTCCAACCGGCCCAGCCGATCCTCGCGCGCCATCCACTCGGTGAGAAGCGAAAGCGTGCGCTTCGGACCCAAATCATAGAAGTCTTGCGCCAGTTCCGGAAACCGCGGCGCCGCCGCGATCAACATCCGCAGGAAATCCATGCCGTCTGGTGTGAGAAACAACGTGTAGTACTGCCGCGCAAACCCGGTCAGCACCTCGCGCGGGTGGCGCTCAGGTCCGGCCGCGCTGAGTGGAGCACGCAAAACGTCGGCCCGTGCCGCGATAATCGCCTTGAACAATTCCTCCTTCGAGCCGAACTGATTGTAGAGCGTCTGCTTCGACACGCCTGCCGCGGTCGCGATCGCATCCATCGACGCTTCATAGCCCTGCGCGCGAAACAGCTCCGCCGCGGCGTTCAGAATCCGCTCCCGCGCGCGCAGCGGGGAGGGGCCGCTCGGTCGTGGCGCCGGGTTACTCATTGACCTCAATCCTGTCCATGTGCGCCGGCGCAGAGAGCAACGGCGTGAAAAGCAACGCGACGGCGTAGATGATCGCGATGATCAGGAAGCAATCCGCGAACGCGAGCACCAGCGCCTCGCGATGCACAAAGCCCGTCATCGTCTTGAGCGCCGCATCCTCCGGATTGACGGGGATCATCCCGCTATAGCGTTCGGCAAGCCCCGCCAGCCAACCCTCCGCAACGCCGCGACCGGCACTCACATTCTCCGACAGGCGCTGATAGTGAAACGTGGCGCGCTCGCTCAGTTGCGTGTTGAGCACCGCAAGCCCAAGCGCCCCGCCCAGATTGCGCAGCAGATTGAACAATCCCGTCGCATCTTTCAGCGTGACCGGATCCAGCCGCGCGAGCGCAATCACGTTCGCCGGCACCATGCAGAACATCAGCCCCGCGCCGCGCATCATCTGCGGGATCAGCATCTCCCAAAACCCCCACTCGGAGGTGAGGAAGGAAAATTGAAAGCACGACAGCGCCATCAAGCTCATGCCGATCATCATCACGACCCGCGCATAGCCGAACCGGCTGAGCGTCCCGGCCAGCGGCGCCGCCATAAACTGAAACAGCCCGGTCACAAAGACGAGCTCGCCGATCTGCAGACTCGAATAGCCTCGCACGCGCGCCAAGAACACCGGCAGCAAATACACGATCCCATAAAGCCCGATGCCCAGTATCAAACCGAACCCCGCGCCCAGCGAAAAATTTCGATCCTTGAACACACGCAGATTGACGATCGGATTGCGCGCGCTCAGCACGCGTATGAAGAACGCCACCCCTGCCGCCACCGCCACAAAGGCAAACGTGCGGATCGACCCGTCCTCGAACCAGTCCTTCCGCGAGCCCTCCTCAAGAACGTATTCTACCGATCCCAAGAACGTCGCCATCAGCGAGAATCCAAGCACATCGATCCCCTCAAGCAGCGACCAGTCCGGCTTGTCGAAGTCGACGACCGCCCAAACGATCGCCGTGATCAGAATCCCGATCGGAAGGTTAATCAGAAAAAGCCAGTGCCACGAAAACGCCGAGGTCAAAATCCCGCCGATCGTAGGCCCGACGGTCGGCGCCAGCGTCGCGATCAACCCGACGAACACGCTCACGCCCGCCGCCCGTCCGCGCCCGAACATGATGTAGGACCCCGCCATCACCGTCGGGATCATCGCGCCGCCCAGAAATCCTTGCAGCGCGCGAAAGATGATCATCTGCTCGATTGAGGTCGCGAGCGCGCAGAACAGGCTCATCAACGTGAACGACGCGGCCGAGACGCAGAACAAGATCCGCGTCGACAGCAGCCGTGACAGAAACCCGGAGAGCGGGATCATCACGACCTCCGCGATCAGATACGACGTTTGCACCCAGCTGATCTCTTCCGCCGAAGCCGAGAGGCCCGCCTGTATTTGCGCCAGCGACGCCGAGACGATCTGAATGTCCAAAATCGCCATGAACATCCCGAACGCCATGGCGAAGAACCCGATCAGCGCGCGCGCGGTGATCGGGGGCAGGTCGGCGCCGGCGGTCTGTGCAGGCGCCGCGCCGCTCATTTGACGACCTGTTGGCTTTCGGTCTTCGGCTGATCGCGCACGTCGACGGTGATCGCAACCGACATCCCCGCGCGCAGCCGCGCCAACGCGTCGGCCTTACCTTCCACCCGAATCCGAATGGGAATGCGCTGCACAACCTTCGTGAAGTTGCCGGTCGCGTTCTCCGGCGGCAGCAGGCTGAACAACGAGCCGCTCGCCGGCGCAAGGCTCTCGATGGTTCCCTTCAAGTCGGCGCCGGGCAGGGCATCGACATCAAGCTTGACCGCTTGCCCCGCAACCATGTGCTGGATCTGCGTCTCCTTGAAGTTCGCAACCACATAGACGTTCGGCAGCGGCACCACCGCCATCACCTGAACGCCCGCGCTCACGAACTGACCGTCTTGCACCGTGCGATTGCCGACGACGCCGTCGAACGGCGCCCGCAGCGTCGCGTTGGCGAGGTCCGCCTGTGCCAGCGCCAACTGCGCCTCGGCCTGCTTGAGATCGGCCTCCGCCTGCAGCAACGCGCTCTCGATCACCGGCACCTGCGCACGCTCCGCCTCCAGCGCAGCGCGCGCCCGGTCCGTCCCGGCGTCGGCCTTGCTCGCCTCCGCGATCGCAAGTTCCAGCCGCTGCTGGCTGACCCACCCTTTGCCCGCGAGGGCGCGATAACGTTCGATGTCCTTGCGGCTGCGCACGCCTTCCGCTGCCGTACTCGCGATCGCGGCATTCGCCTGACCGATCACCGACTGCTGCAGATTGAGCTTCGCCTTCGCGTTCGCGACCCCGGCCTTGCGCGACTCGACCAGCGCCGCCGCCTGATCGACCCGCGGGCTGATATCGGACGTGTCGAGTTCGACCAGAACGTCCCCGGCCCGGACCCGCTGGTTGTCGGTGACCTTGATCGCCGCGACATAGCCCGACAGCTTCGGCGCGATCGCCGCGATGTCGGCCTGCACATAGGCGTCGTCGGTCGAAACCTCAAAGCGCCACACGAAGAGCCACATCCCCAACGCGTAAAGCGCGGCAAGACCGGCGATCGTACCAATGGCGGGGAGGGCGTACTTACGCATGGAACTCACAACTGGACTACACAGTCCAAATTTGTAGAACCAGCAACACCGCTACACAAGAAAATTAGACCCAAGAGTCTAATATTCCATCAGATTGGCAAAATAGAGCCACTATTCAGAGCGCGGCTGCCATCGACTCCCACAGGGCGTCGGCCGGTTCCAGTCCAATCGAGAGTCTAACGAAGCCCTCCGGCACCTGATCCCCCCACCGCGCGCGCCGCTCCGCACACGTCCTCACGCCCCCAAAACTCGTCGACGGCTGAATAAAGGAACACTGCGTAATGAATTTCTCCGCGGTCCCTCCATCGGCCAGGGTCAGCGAGATCATGTGCCCAAAGCCCGTCATCTGACGCCGCGCAACCGCATGCGCCGGATCGTTGGCCAACCCCGGAAAGCGCACCGCGCGAACATTCTTGTGCTCGGCCAATCGCGGAGCGATCACCGCTGCCGTCGCGCACATGCGCGCGTAGCGCACCTCCAACGTCTCCAACCCGCGGAACACCAGCCAGGCATCGAACGGGCCGGGGATCGTTCCCGAGAACTTCCGCCAGTCCCGAAGCCGCGTCATCAGATCGCCGCGCCGCGTCGCGACATGGCCGAGTAGCGCATCGGAGTGCCCGTTCACCGCCTTCGTGTCCGAGCAAACGACGATGTCCGCGCCAAGTTCTAACGGCCGCTGCCCCAACGCCGTCATCGTCGTGTTGTCGACGCAGAGGATCGCGCCGGCCGCCTTCGCGAGCGCCGCCGCTTCCTGCAAGTCGCAAACGTCGAGCCCCGGGTTCGATGGTGTCTCGACATGCACCAACCGAAATCCGTCGAACCCGCCCTCAAGCATTCGCGCCGTCGGCCGCATCTCGACGATGGCACCGAGCGGCGCCAAGAACTGCTCCGCCAGCGCACGCACCGCGAAATAGCCGTCCGACGGCACCAGCACCCGGTCGCCGGCCCGAACGGTCGTGAACATCACCGCCGCAATGGCGGCCATGCCGGACGGAAAGATCAGCGCCTCCGCCCCCTCAAGCGTGCCGAGCGCCGCCTCCAACGGATCCCAACTCGGGTTGTGATACCGCCCATAAACATAAGGCGCCTTCGCCGGATCGCCCGGCAGATGAAACACGGCCGCCGGCCATATCCCCGGCACCACGGAATCCCCCGGCCGAAGCCCCGCCCCATGATGGTGCAGCAACTGCGCCGCCAATCGTTCGATGTCTTTGTCGCTCATCGGCCAAAGCTATCGCGCCGCAGCGAATACCGCCAGCGACGACACGAACATTCAAACGCGCCACCGCGCCGCAAGTGGGAGCCGCCCCCCTCGAGTGCAGCAACTACGTTGCGCACCCACTCCCCCAAAGTTTCACTTTGGGGGAGACAACGATTTTAATTTGTCTCCCCTGAGCGAAGCTCGGGGGAGTACCTGCGCCGCGAAGCGGCTGCACGGGAGGGGGGCAGCGCAAGCATCTCCGAACGAGTCACACACTAAGCCCCGCGCTGAATATTCCGCCCGTAGAAAATCTCGCTAATCTCATGATTGACGCGCCCACGGATGAGCTTCGCTTCGCGCGCCGTTAGGTCCGCCTCGCCGGCACCGAACAGATACGTGTCGAGGTCCAGCTCCTTCAGCCGCATCTTGGTGTGGAAGATGCTCTCTTGGTAGACGTTCACGTCGACCATGTCATAGCGGTCCTGGATGCCCGGCGAGATGAAGTTTTGGATCGAGTCGATCGTGTGGTCGATGAAGTGCTTCATGCCGCGCACGTTGCGCGTGAAGCCGCGCACGCGATAGTCCATGACCACGATGTCGGACTCGAAACTCTCGATGAGAAAGTTCAGCGCTTTCAGGGGCGAGATCCGGCCGCAGGTGCTGACATCGATATCGGCGCGAAAGGTGCTGACACCGGCATCCGGATGCGTCTCCGGATAGGTGTGCACCGTGATGTGGCTCTTGTCCAAGTGGCCGACGACGGACGCCTTTTTCGGCGTGGAGTGATCGTCATCGTGGCCCTCGGAGATCAGCATCGTGACGCTCGCCCCCTGCGGATCGTAATCCTGCTTGGCCACGTTCAAGATATGCGCGCCGATAATGTCGGCAACCTCCGTCAGGATCGCGGTCAACCGCTTCGCGTTGTAAACCTCGTCGATATACTCGATATACTCCCGGTTCTCCGCCTTCGAACGCGCGTAGCAGATGTCGTAGATATTGAACGACAACGACTTCGTCAGATTGTTGAACCCATGAAGCTTTAGCTTCGGATTGCTGGTAGGCTTCACCTTCGCCACTGATGGCTCTCCCCCTGCGGTGGGGCGTAGGGATATAGGTTTGGGGGTCGGACTTCTAGGCCTGAGACGTCCGCCGAGTGACCGGGGATCGCGCCATCAGTCCCCGCGCCGCCGTGATGTTTTGACGGCGCCGCGAATCTTCTTCTCAAGCAGCCGCGGCTTCCACACATCGATCAGCGTCTCGCCTTCGCCACCAGCGGTTTCGCGCAGCTCTACGTTGCCGATGCCGATCATCGCCTGCCACCAGGTCTGAAATACATGCGTCGTCACGGTACGCTCGATGGACACAGTCTCCAGGTCGTAGTCGAACACGCCCGAATGAATGAGCAAGCGCGGATCGTGAGATTTCGTATCGACGGCGAGCACGTACTGATGGCTCGTCCACTCGCTCACGTGTTCAAGAATGAACGGCAGCGCGATCAGCAACGGCAGATACCCCGCACACGCATACTGAGCCAGGGTCAACCAAGGCAAACCGAACTCCGGTGGCGCGTCGAAGAACTCTTTGAACAGAAACCACTTGATCACACCCGTCGCGAAGATCGCGATCCAAACCGGAAACCAGATCGCGTTGTAGGCGAGCGGGCTTTTGCGGATCTTCCGCAACAGCGCCAGCACGTGACGGCCGACCTGATAGGTTACGCGCTCATGCTCGTCGAGCGCCTGACGGATGCGGCCGCGCCCTTTCATGGCGCGCGCAATTTCCAGAAACAGAAAGAACAGGATCGCCGCCGCAATTCCGCTCGTCATAAAGCTGAGGGGCGTGAACGGGTCAGAAATGTGAAAGACATAAGCGTCGAGACCAAGCGAGAACAAAAAGGCTAGCCAGCGGAGTCCCCGCCACGAGCCCAACAACCGAGACATTGCTCCTCCCCAAAAATCGTTGCGAAGACGGGATGCAAGGCGAACTCGATTTCGCGGGTTATATATGGACGCGGATAACAATTGTCACGGGTGCGACATACTCTATTCGTCAAATATTCGAACTGTTCTTTCGGGCAGCCGGCGGAGGCGGCCGACCCTTGGGCACGTGTACAAGGTCAATCGCCGCTTCCGCGCGAACACGCGCCTCACGCCCCGCTAAACTTCTTCCGCGGGTCGTACGGATGCGGCGCTTCCCAGCGCTTCACGATATCGCTGAGGTTCTGATCCGTCTGATCCGGCAGCACGATCTGCAGCGTCACCAGCTGATCGCCGCCGGCCTGCAGCGGGCCTGCACCGGGAATGCCTTTGCCCTTCAAGCGGAAATACGAATACGGGGGCACTATGGGCACTATACCTATTCCCCTTGCCCGCGACGCTCGGCGGCGAACTTGCTTGACTTTCACATCTAGATGTTCCACTATTGTTCCAGATTCCCGGGCGCCCCTTCTGGCCGCGCTCGCGGCTGCACGTTGACAATGTGAGTAGGAAAAATGCCCCGGTCGAAAGACCGGTGAGGTTTGGGGTGAAGTATGCGCGGGGCTACAACGTATGCGCGAAGGGCGTGGCCCGCGAGCCGCCGTTTGGGCGAGCGATCCGTGACAAAAAAACGCCGTTGTTACACATCGCGAACGGAGAATTTCGCGGATTTCAGTCGTGTAACGGATGATACGGATTGGATTGCGTCTCCCTTGCGGTGATGGTCCAGCGCCATGCCATCTGTAGCGATGACTGTAGGTCGCACATGACTCTGAGCGTCCGCGTTCGACGGCGTTTTCTCAACCTAACTTCCGGGTACAAGGGGTTGTTCGCTCAAATTTTTGACCCGATCCCCCCTCTTGGCCCGCGCCGTGATCGCGGGGAGGGCGGCGTAAGCGCGCGCGGGAAACGATTGGGACACGCGACAACCTCGATGCGTGCGGGGGCGTCCTAAGGGAGCACGCTCCCGTCCTTCCGCACGAACCGGCCATCCGCATTGCTGCTCATCATGTCGATGTCGGAGCAGGTGGTCACGTCCGCACGTGCGCGTGAGCCCACTTCGAGATAGAGCGCCATCGCGCCCGACTTGTTGATCAAGTGATGCCCGTCGCCGGTGCCTTTGGGAAACGCCGCGCAATCGCCCGCGCGCAGCACTGTCTCGCCGCCGTCCTCGACCAACGTCAGCTCGCCTTCGAGCACATAGACGAACTCGTCCTCGTGCGAGTGCCAATGCCGCTGGCTCGACCAACTCCCCGGCGGCAACCGCATCAAATTGACGCCGAAGTCTAAGAGCCCACCGGCATTCCCCAACCGCTGCCGCACGCGCTCGGCACACGGCGCGTCGAACGGCGGCGGATAGCCGGAGCCTTTGCGTTCCGGCACGGCGGCGACGTCGATCTTTGGCATGGCGGGTTTCTCAAGACAAGTTACGGGGACACTTAAAGTTTCTGATTGATCCGAGGCGAATCAAGAATGACCTCGCCTGGGAGCGCCGGCATCTTGCCGGCCCTTGCAGCGGGTGCGCCTCACGAAACAAGAAAGAAAGGGCCGGCAGGATGCCGGCGCTCCCAGGCATCACGCCCCGCTAAACTTCTTCCGCGGGTCGTACGGGTGCGCCGCTTCCCAGCGCTTCACGATATCGCTGAGGTTCTGGTCCGTCTGATCCGGCAGCACGATCTGCAGCGTCACCAGTTGATCGCCGCCGGCTTGCAGCGGGCCTGCACCGGGAATGCCTTTGCCCTTCAAGCGGAACACCTGCCCCGCGTTCGCACCGGCCGGCACCACCATCGTGACGTGGCCTTGCAACGTGGGCACCTGCACCTTCGCGCCGTGCAGCGCTTCGGCGAGCGTGATGGGCAAGTCCAAATGAATGTCGCGCCCCTCGCGCCGGAAGTAGGGATGCGGCTCGATCGTGATTGTGATCAGCGCGTCGCCGGTCGAACCGCCCGTAACGCCGGGTTCGCCCAAGCCGCGCAGGCGGATCGTCTGCCCTTCGCGCACACCGATCGGCACCTTCACGTCGAAGCGCTTGCCGCCCGGCAGCTTCACCCGCCGCGTGCCGCCAAGCGCCGCTTCCTCAAACGTGATTGCCAAATCGTAGTGGCTGTCGAGTCCCTTGCCCGGCGAAGGCTTCTTGCGGCCGGACGAGCGGTCGCCGAAGAACTCCGAAAACAAATCCTCGACGCGGCTCTTCTTTTCGTTTGCGGAGCCCACGCCGAACGCGCGCTCGAACGCGTTGCGGAAGCCCGCACTCGTGCTCTCGCCGCTGACATGCGCGCCGTTCGCCTTCTTCGCGCCGGCGTCCACGTGCTCTTGCGCGAGTTCGAATTCGGGCTCCGGCTCCGGCGGCGGTTTGTAGCCGGGCTTCGGATTGCCATGCGCGTCGATCTCGCCACGATCGTACGATCGCCGCTTCCGGGCATCGCCCAGGATCTCATACGCGATGGAGAGGTCGCGGAACCGGCGCCCTTTGTCGGAGGCGCCTTCGGGCGTATCAGGGTGGAAGCGTTTCGCCAGCGCGCGGAACGCTTGCTTGATGTCGTCGTCGGTCGCCGACCGCGGAAGACCGAGAACTGAATAGGGGTCATACATCAGCAAACGGGCTCACACGCCACGGTTGGCGTTTTGAACAAAGCGGGTTCGACTGTACAGATGGTCCCCAGGCCACGCACTGCCATACTACGCCTGAGCGGCGGATGGCAAATTCATAATGGAATCAAAAGATTAAAGACGTTTCATCGTCTACTTTGGCGGCGTTTTCAACAAGGATTCCGCGATCGCCCGCTCCGGCGGGGCCAGCTGGGCCGCCACGAAAGCGGCCTCGGCGGCAGCCTGCGGCTGCCCCTGATTGGCAGCGAGCTTGAGCCAGCGATAGGCCTCGATCATGTCCTGGCCCACGCCCTCACCGCGCTCGTACATGACGCCGACCCGCACCTGCGCCTCCGGGTTGCCGCGCGCGCCAAGGCTGCGCCACGCCGCAAAGGCCCGCGCCTTATCCTGCGCGGCATAGGCCGCGAAGGCCGCCGTCATCTGCGCCTGATCTTCCGCCGGCAGGCGCGAAGCAACATCAACCGTCATCGGATCGCCAGGCGACACCATCCGTCCGGGGATCGAGGGCGCTGCGACGGCGGCCGTCGGCGCGTCCTTCTTGGGCCGCCATGGATCGTCGGGGTTCGCAGGCGTCGCCGGCGCAGCGGCCTCCGCCGTCAAGCTCACGCCCATCGCCTTCAGCTTCTCTTGCGCCGGCGCATAGCCGTTGCGCGCCGCGCGCTCCAGCAACGCCCGCGAGCGCGCCGGATCCTTGTCCACGCCGATGCCTTGCTCGTACATGTCGGCGAGCTTCATCTGCGCAATCGATAAGCCGGCCGTCGCCGCGCGCGCATACCAAGCAGCAGCGGCCTGCGGATTCTTCTCCACGCCTTCGCCGCTCATATACATCTCCGCGACGTTGGCCATCGCGGTCACAAAACCCTTTTCCGCCGCTTCTAAATAAAGATTGAACGCGCGCCTCGGGTCCTTCTCGACACCTTTGCCTTGCCGCAGCAACTGCGCCGTGTTGCGCATCGCGGCCAGGTCGTTCTCGCTCGCCAGCTCCGACCAAATCTTGTAAGCCGCCGTGAAGTCGCCGGCATCATACGCGGCCGTCCCCTCATCGAACCGCGAGGCTTTCTCCGCCACGACGTTCGTGGCGCACGCACCCAGCGCGAGCGCCAAGGCGATGATCAATAGAGGACGCGATTTACCAACCATGTCTGCGACCGGCTCTCATTCTCAACGATTTGCCGCAGGAAGAAACGGGAGCGCGGCAAGGGCCTGAGCGTTATATACTGAACTTCTCAGCCACAGCGCAGCGCCAAACCGTATGTCCGATGTGAAATCGATAGAAGACGCGCCGTCCGAAATCGCCGCGGCAGACAGCCCTTTCCCGCTGTTCGCGGAATGGTTCGCACTGGCCGGCCAGAAGGAGCCGAACGACGCCAACGCCACGGCGCTGGCGACTGTCGACGCCGAGGGCATGCCCAACGTGCGCATGGTCCTGCTGAAAGGCTACGACCCCGCGGGCTTCGTCTTCTATTCGAACTTCGAAAGCGCGAAGGGCAGGGAACTGCTCGGCCAGCGAAAGGCGGCGCTCTGTTTCCACTGGAAAAGCATCCGCCGCCAAATCCGCATCCGCGGCGACATCACGACTGTAACCGACGCCGAAGCCGACGCCTATTTCGCAAGCCGCCCGAAGGACAGCCAGATCGGCGCCTGGGCCTCGCGCCAATCGCGCGCGCTCAAAGGCCGCTTCGAACTTGAGACGGAAGTCGCAAAATACGCCGCGCGCTACGGCCTGACAAAGGTCCCGCGCCCGCCGCATTGGTCCGGCTTCCGCCTCGCGCCGGTCGAGATCGAGTTCTGGCGCGACCGTCCGTTCCGCCTGCACGACCGCCTCGTCTACCGCCGCGAAAGCGCGAACGCGCCGTGGCGCACCGAGCGCCTGTTCCCATGACCAGCGCCGACACGGTCGCCCGCAGTCGCGCGAGCGGTGCCGAGGCCGAGCGCCTGAAGCGCCTCGCCACCTACGCCGCCGTCGCCGTTGCGGGGACACTGATCGCCATCAAGCTTTGGGCTTGGGTTGAAACGCACTCGGTCGCGATGCTGGCCTCGCTGGTCGACTCAACGCTCGATCTCGTGGCGTCGGGGTTGAACCTGGTCGCCGTCCGCCACGCGCTCACCCCCGCCGACGAAGAACACCGCTTCGGCCATGGCAAAGCCGAAGCGCTCGCGGGCTTGGGGCAAGCCGCCTTCATCGGCGGTTCCGCCGCGTTCCTGCTGTTCCAATCGCTGGAGCGTCTCGTCAAGCCGGAACCGGTTCACGAAAGCACCATGGGCCTTGTCGTCATCGGCGTGTCGCTCGTCTTGACGTTGGCGCTCGTGCTCTTCCAGCGCTACGTGATCGCCCGCACGCGCTCGCTCGCAATCAGCGCCGACCGCCTGCACTACGCGACCGACATCGCAACAAACCTCGGCGTCGTCGCCGCGTTGGTCCTCGCCGGCCTATGGGGTTGGACGATCGCCGATCCTTTGATCGGTCTCGCCATCAGCCTTGTCATCGCCTGGGGCGCGTTCAGCATTCTGCGCGGCTCTTACGACGAACTCATGGACCGCGAGTTCGACGACGCCGAACGCGCCCGCATCAAAGACATCGTCGGCAAACACAGCGCCGTCGTCAGCCTCCACGACCTGCGCACGCGCCGCGCCGGCCACCGCTCCTTCATCCAGCTCCATCTTGAGCTGCCGCCAACGATGACCCTCATCGAAGCCCACCGCACCAGCGACGAAGTCGAAGACGCCATCAGAGCTGCCTTCCCCGACGCCGAAGTCCTAACCCACCAAGACCCCGCTGGCGTCGAAATGGTGCCGACGTTGGCGAAAAAGTAGCTACTCCGGCGCCGTCGTCTTGGCGTCGCCGTCGTAAACGATCGGCCCCGCCACGCGCACCTTGGGGTCCTTGAACAAGATCCAATCAGCGACGAGCTGGAAGTAGCCCTCCGAGAACCGCGTCTCGAGCCGCTCGCCGTTCTTCTCCTCGAACTCGATGATCCCGTGATCGGCGGTCGGGAACATCACGACGTCGAGGTTGGGCCGGCCCGCCTGTACCTCACGCAGAATACGAAGCGTGTTCTCACTCGGCGCCGAACTGTCCCGACCCGCCAGCACCCAAAGATGCGGCTTCTCGTACGCCTTGAGCGCCGGCACCGGGTCGTACTCCCAAGACGTGCCGACGTCGAAAAATGGCCCCAACAACCTGATCAACCAGTTCGGCGTGCTTAAGAACTCCCCCGTGAACTCACCCTTGATCTTCGGATACCAGGGCTCCCTCTCATACTTCGCGCGGACCGCATCGAGCCCGTCGAAACCGTCCTTGAAGTCGGACGCCATCACGCGCCCGGTCGCGTCCGTAATCTCGCGCGCCTTGGCGATCACATCCTCACCGTAGCCGGCCGTCCGCAGATCGTCGAACACCTCTTCGCGATCCTCGGCAAGCGGGCTCTCGGCGAGCCCAAAACCCACGACGACGAAGTCCGCATTGGCTTTGCCTGCCGCAAGTGGCTCGATCCATCCGGCTTGGCTGCCGCCCTGGAACCCAACTTCGCTGGCGAGCGCACCGACCATCGCGCGTGCCGTCTTCAACGCCGCCGCCGCATCGTCCGACAGCAGGTGAAAGTCCTGCGAGTAACTACCCTGCGATTTGCCCGTACCGCGCTTGTCATAAACGAACACGCCGATGCCGCTCGCGGGCAACAAATACTGCATGCGATTGAAGAGGACGGCCGAGTCGCGCTCTGACCCGTGCACCAGCACTGCGACCGGAACGGCGCCCTCAAGCCGCGGCATCACCAGCCGCCCCGCAAGCTTCAGCCCGTGGCTTTCAAAGATTGCGTCGGTGACGTCGAACGTATGCCGCCGCCCGGTGCCGGCGAAAGCCCCGCCGACGATTGTCACCGTGGCCTCTTCGCAAGGCGAAAACCGCACCGCGACCCCGTCAACCGGCGCATTGGTCCAGCCAAGCGAGGGCAAGAACGCGAACGGCACCGGCTGAGTGACCGCAAGATCGGGCTCCAGCCGCCACGTCTCGCCGCTCACGAACGTCAGGCGCAGCGCCTGCGGCCCACCGCTCGTCGGCGACACAGCAGCCACACGACCCTCGCCGAGATCATAGGCACCATAGTAGCAAGCCAGCTTCGCATCCGGCTGCGCCTCGCGCGGCACCAAGTAGGCCCAAGCGCCAAGCGCGATGAGCCCGAGAAAGATCGGGATCAACAAGAGCCTGCGAACCCACATAGCGTCCCCCTATTTGTCGATGGCAAGTTAGCCTATTTGCGCACCAATTCCCCAGTCACGCCGCCGTGAAGACTCAACCGCGAAGCTTCTCGCGCCGCACCATTTCTTCCGTCTTATCCAGCGCGCGCGTGAACTTGTCGAACATCTCGTCGATTTCCGCCTCGGTGATGATCAGCGGTGGGCAGAACGCCAGCCGGTCGTTGAGCATCGCACGAGTGAAGATGCCTTCCTCCTGCGCAAACCCGGCGCAAGCCATGCCAACGGCCTTCGCCGCGGGAAAGTTCGTCCGGGCCGTCTTGTCCGCGACCAACTCCACGCCGCCCAAGAGCCCGACGCTCACCGCCTCGCCGACGATCGGATGCTCGCGCAGCTTCGCAATCCGCTTCGCGAACGCCGGCGTCATGCGCCGCACATGCGCCAGGATGTTGCGCTCCTCGTAGATCTTCAGCGTCTCGACCGCAACCGCCGCCGCAACCGGATGCGCGCTGTAGGTGAACCCATGCCCGAACGTGCCGATCGCGCGGCTTTGATCGAGCATCGCTTGATACATCTCCTCGTGCATCAGCATCGCCGAGATCGGCAGATACGCCGACGATAACGCCTTCGCGCACGACAGCGTGTGCGGCCGCATGTTGTAGGTCTGCGCGCCCCAATAGTTGCCGGTGCGCCCAAAGCCGCAAATCACCTCGTCGTCGATGAACAGGATGTCGTACTTCTCAAGCACCGGCTGAATGCGGTCGAAATAGGTCGGCGGCGGAATGATCACGCCGCCTGCGCCCATCACGGGCTCGGCAATGAACGCTGCGATCGTCTCCGGACCCTCGCGCTCGATCAGCGCCTCGAGATTGCACGCCAGCCGCGCCGCGAAATCGTCGTCGCTCTCACCGGCTTCCGCGTTGTGATAGGCGTGCGGACAATCCGCATGCAAAATCCCGGCGAACGGCAGATCGAACCCGCGGTGATTGTTCGGCAAGCCCGTCAAGCTCGCGCTGACCAGCGTCACGCCATGATAACCCTTCGTCCGGCTAATGATCTTCTTGCGCGCCGGCTGCCCCTTCGCGTTCCAATAGTACCAAGCGAGCTTGATCTGCGTGTCGTTTGCCTCCGATCCCGAATTCGCAAAGAAAACTTTCGACGCCGCAAACGGCGACACCTCTTTCAGCTTCTCCGCAAGCTCGATCCCCGGCTCATGGCTGCGCCCCGCAAAGATGTGGGAGTAGGGCAACTCCCGCATCTGCTTCGCGGCAGCCTCAACCAACCGCTCCTCGCTATAGCCCAAGCTCACACACCAAAGCCCCGCCATCGCATCGATGTAGTCGCGCCCATGACTATCGAAAACGCGAACCCCCTTTCCGCGCTCGAGGATCACCGGCCCTACCTCCCGATGCCGAGCCAGGTTCGTATAAGGATGAATCAGCGCTTCAACATCGCGCGTTTGAGCGTTGGTGAGGGGCATCAGTTCAAAGCCTCGCGTACGATTCTCGGTTGTTTCGCAATGACGCGCAGATAAGCCGCAGCCGGCGCATCCGGTTTGCGCAACCCTTGCTCCCAATTCCTGAGTGTTCCAACGGGAATGCCATAGGTTTCGGCGAACTCGGCTTGCGACATCTTTAGTCGCTCGCGAATTGCCTTGACGTCGGGAACGTGGACGGTTGTCTCGCGCATCCCTTTGGTCGGCTCCCCCCGCGCATGACTGATCGCTTGATTGATGGACTCAAGCAACTCTCTCGCGTGCTTTCTCATGACCTACTCCTCAGAATCTCTGTTTTCAGTGTGCGCGCTGCCAGCTGGAGCGTCTTTTTCTCTTTCGGACTCAGGTCGCTTTTCGCGCGCTTGGCATAAACTTGCAGCAGATAAATCGGCGCGCCTTCGTCGTAGAAGAAGTAGATGACGCGGGCGCCGCCGCGTTTGCCCATTCCCTCTCGGGTCCACCTGATCTTCCTGATCCCGCCCAGACCTGGAACAACGTCGCCAAAAATCGGCGTTCATCGCGATGAAGTTCACAAAGGCTTCGTGTTCATCTTCGGTCCACATGGCGGATGCCTGCCGAAGGAACAATTCCGTGTGTGCAACGACTACAGGTCGAGTCAACATAAGGTACTATACGTCATTGGTGTAGTAACTTCAAGAGAGAATTCGGTCACCGGCAGCCCAGCGCGCCTGCGCCCCGTATTGTCCCAAGACCCTGGCGCACCTAGATTGCCGCAAAACCACCCTTGGGAGGATTACCCGAATGCTTGGCTCCATGCAGGACTGGCCACTTGTCGTGCCGCAAATCCTTGATCACGCCATGCGCTTCCACGGCGAGCGAGAGGTCGTCACCCGCTCGGTCGAAGGACCGATCGTCCGTACGAACTACGCCAAGATCCATTCGCGCTCCCGCAAGGTCGCTAAGGCCCTGACCCGCCGCGGCATCAAGCTCGGCGACCGCATCGGCACCCTCGCCTGGAACACCGGCCGCCACTTGGAAGCCTGGTACGGCATTATGGGCATCGGCGCGATCTGCCACACGATCAACCCGCGCCTGTTCCCAGAGCAGATCGTCTACATCGTCAACCACGCCGAAGACCGGATGATCTTCGTCGATCTGACGTTCGTGCCGCTGCTGGAAAAAATCGCCAAGCAAATCGACGGTGTCGAAACGTTCGTCATCCTCACCGACAAAACCCACATGCCGCAGACGAGCCTGAAGAACGCGATCGCGTTTGAGGACATGATCGGCGACGTTGACGACGACTTCAAGTGGGTGAAGTTCGACGAGAACACGGCCGCCGGCCTCTGCTACACGTCGGGCACGACCGGCAATCCGAAGGGCGTGCTCTACTCGCACCGCTCGAACGTGCTGCATGCGCTCGCCGTGAACGGGGGTGACTGCGTGGGCGCAAAATCGACCGACACATTGCTGCCCGTGGTGCCGATGTTCCACGCCAACGCCTGGGCGACGACGTTCGCCTGCCCGTCGGTCGGCGCGAAGATGGTGATGCCGGGCGCCAAGCTCGACGGCCCCAGCGTGTACGAACTGCTCGACACCGAAAAGGTGACGATCAGCGCGGCCGTGCCGACGGTGTGGCAGATGCTGCTCGCGCACATGGAAGCAAACAACCTGAAGCTTCCCCACCTGCGCAAGGTGATGATCGGCGGCTCTGCCTGCCCGCCCTCGATGATCGAAACGTTCGAGAAGAAATACGAAGTCGAAGTCATGCACGCCTGGGGCATGACCGAAATGTCGCCGGTCGGGACGATCGGCTCGTTCAAATCCGGCATGGAAGATATGCCCTGGCCCGACCAGCTGAAAGTGAAGTCGAAGCAGGGCCGCGCGATGTTCACCGTCGAGATGAAGATCACCGACGACAACGGCAAGGACCTACCGCACGACGGCAAGGCGTTTGGCCACCTGATGGTACGCGGCCCCGCGATCTCGCGCAGCTACTTCAAAGGCGAAGGCGGTCGCCACGGCACGGACTCGATCGTCGACAAAGACGGCTGGTTCGACACAGGCGACATCGCAACGCTCGACGAGCTCGGCTTCATGCAAATCACCGATCGCGCGAAGGACGTGATCAAGTCGGGCGGCGAGTGGATCTCCTCCATCGACGTCGAGAACATCGCAGTCGGCTGCCCCGGTGTGGCCATCGCCGCCGTCATCGGTGTCGCCCACCCGAAGTGGGACGAACGCCCACTCCTCATCGTCACCCGCAAACCGGACTCGAATGTGACGAAGGACGAGGTCTTAAAATACCTCGACGGCAAAATCGCCAAATGGTGGATGCCCGACGACGTCGCATTTGTAAGCGAAATCCCGCTCACGGCGACGGGCAAGATCCAAAAGGTCGCCTTGCGCGAGCAGTTCAAGAGCTACAAACTCCCCACAGGCTAAGGGCCCAAGGGGAGTGCTGATATGAACGGACTATTCGGGCGCTTGGCGCTCTTGGCGGCGGTCGCGGCGGTGGCTCTCGTTGGTGGCGCAGGCCCGGCGTATCGCTACGGGCTTCTCGACTTGGGCACAGTGTTCGAGATGATGAAGTACGGCGTCTTCGCGGCAGCCGGTGCCGGCATTCTTTCGGTCATCTGGCTTGTCTTCGCGTTCATCGGCCGATCGGCCGCGGGTTTGGCCTCGATCATACTCGCGTTGATCTTGGCAGTTGGCGCGGCATATGCGCCGATCAACATGCAGCAGACCGCGGCGAAGGTTCCCTTCATCCACGACGTCACCACCGACATCGTCGCGCCGCCGATATTCGTCGCCATCAAACCGCTGCGCGCCGACGCGCCGAACGGCGTCGACTACGTGACCGATCCGGCCGAGCAGCAAAAGGGTTACCCGGACATTCAACCGTTGGTGATCGACGGCGTCGCGCCAGCCGACTTATTCAAGCGCGCTGAGGCAACCGCGAAGACGATGGGTTGGGAAATTGTCGCCACCGAAGCCGCCGAAGGCCGCATCGAAGCGACCGACACGACGGCGTGGTTCGGCTTCAAGGATGACATCGTCATCCGCATCACCGCGCAAGGCACTGGCTCGCGCCTCGACATCCGTTCGATGTCGCGCGTGGGCAAATCCGACATCGGCAAGAATGCGGACCGCATCCGCAAGTTCCTCGCCGCCGTGAAGGACGCGAAGTAGGTCTTGCGCGCCGCCGACCTGAACGTCGAGTTGCCGAAGCTGGCGACGGATCGCACCTACGATCCGTCGTACGCCAAGGTCGTTGAACTCTCGCCGCTGATCCGGCGCATCTGCGCCCGCAACCCGAACCCGTTCACGTTCCACGGCACCGGCACCTACATCATCGGCCACGGCGACGTCGCAGTCGTCGATCCGGGCCCGCTGATTGACGAACACGTCGAAGCGATCAAGGCTACGCTGCAGGGCGAGCGCGTTACCCACATCCTGGTCACCCACACCCACAACGATCATTCGCCCGCCGCCGCGCCGCTCAAGGCCGCAACCGGCGCCAAGACCTACGGCTATGGCCCGCATGGCGCCGGCAAGAAGCACGAAGGCATCAACGTGGAGGAGGGCGGCGACATGGACTTCCGCCCTGACGTCGTCGTGCGCGATGGGGACACGATCAAGGGCCACGGCTGGACCGTCGACGCGCTCTACACCCCCGGGCACACCTCGAACCACATCTGCTTCGCGTTGCGCGAGGAGATAGCCTTCTTCAGCGGCGATCATGTGATGGGGTGGTCGACGACGGTCATCGCACCGCCCGACGGCGACATGGCGCAATACTTCGCAAGCCTCGAAAAACTAACCCGCCGCGAAGACCGCCTCTACTACCCAACCCACGGCAATCCCATTCGCGAGCCGCAAGCGTTCGTAACGGCCCTCATCGAACACCGCCACGCCCGCGAACGCCAAATCGCCGAGTGCCTGAAACGCGGCATCGCCACGATCCCCGACATGGTCGCCGTCATCTACTCCGAGGTCGACAAGAAGTTGCACCCGGCCGCGAGCCTGTCCATCTTGGCCCACCTCCAACACATGGTGGCAACGGGCCGTGCCGCTACCGACGGACAGCAAGGCGCGCGCAGCATCTATCGGCAACCGTAGCGGCATCGCCCCAAGAAAAATCTTAAACGAAGAAGCGAAGCAACGAGCGAGGCTCTTCTGTGGCACGCAGCGCCAGAATAATGCCGAACAGTGCGCCTGCGGCGCACGAATGATCACCCTTCGTTGCTTCGTTTCTTCGTGTGAAAATTTCTTTCTTCTTCGCGTCTTCGCGTCTTGGCGCGAAATCCTGCAAGGCGTATGACAACGCCACTCGCCAAAGGAGAAAGCGCCCATGAAATTCTACAACTCGATCGGCCCCAACCCGCGCGCCGTGCGCATGTTCATGGCGGAGAAGGGCATCGACATTCCGAAAGTCGAAGTCGACCTGATGAAGGCCGAGAACCGCCAAGCCGCCTACACGCAGAAGAACACCGCCGGCCAGATGCCCTGCCTCGAACTCGACGATGGCACGGTGGTCGCGGAGATCACCGCGATCTGCGAATACCTCGAAGACGTCCACCCCAAGCCCGCCCTCATCGGCGCGACGCCGAAGGAGAAGGCCGAGACCCGCATGTGGACCCGCCGCGTCGACCTCAACATCGTCGAGCCGATGGCGAACGGCTTTCGCTACAGCCAAGGCTTGCCGCTGTTCCAAAGCCGCATTCCAACCGCCCCCGAAGCCGCCGACGGCCTAAAGCGCATCGCGCAAGACCGCATGCTTTGGCTCGACAAGCAAGTCACCGGCCGCCAATGGCTTTGCGGGGACAGGTTTACCTACGCCGACATCCACCTCTTCGCCTTCCTCGACTTCGGCATCCAAGTCGGCCAACCGATCAACCCCGAAGCCAAGACGGTTGCGGCGATGTTCGAGCGCGCCAAGGCGCGTGCCAGCGCGAAGGCTTAGGCGAAACGCCGTCGGCCAGTCACCGCGAAGTGACTGGCCAAAGGGGCTCAAAACCCCGCCACCGTCATCGCCAGCCGTAGCACGCCTGCAACCAGCGCCAGTGCGGCGACGCCCAGCATCCAGAGCACGACGAACCAAGTCAGCTGGCGCGCACTCTCCCACATCAGTGATACCCCTCGTCGCGCACTTTCCCGCGGAACACCCAATACGCATAGGCCGTATAGGCCAGAATGATCGGGATCAGGATCACCGCGCCGACCAGCATGAAGATGAGGCTCGACGCCGGCGCCGCCGCGTCCCAGATCGTGATGCTCTCGGGGATCAGATAAGGATAGAGCGAAACGCCAAGGCCCGCGAACGTCAGCGCAAAGAGGCCGAGCGACAACAGGAACGGCGCCGCCTCCCACTTCGCACGCAATGCGTAGAACAGCGTCCCCGAAACAACCACAACCAAGAGCGGCACTTGCGCCGTCGCGATCACCTGCGGCCAGGCGAACCAACGTTCGTAATAGGCCGCCTGCAGGAACGGCGTCGCCGCGCTGACCGCGACGATGGCGGCCAGCATCCCCGGCGCGCAGAGCCGGGCAAGCCCGTGGGCCCGCGCCTGCAGCCCGCCCTCGGTTTTCATGATCAACCACGTCGCGCCGAGCGTTGCATAGGCGACCACCACGGACAGGCCGGTCAAGAGGCTGAACCACGACAGCCAATCCCACCACCCGCCGGCATAACCGCGCCCCTCGACGGCGATCCCTTGCAGTACCGCGCCCAGGATCACGCCCTGCGCAAACGCGGCGATCAGCGACCCACCGAAGAACGCAAGATCCCACGCTGGTTTCGCGCGCACCGTACGCCAGCGAAACTCGAACGCGACGCCGCGGAACACGAGCCCCAAAAGCATCGCGATCAGCGGCGCATAAACGGCCGGCATCAGCACCGCATAGGCGAGCGGAAAGGCAGCAAACAAACCGCCGCCGCCCAAGATCAGCCACGTCTCGTTGCCGTCCCACACCGGCGCGATGGAGTTCATCGCCTTGTCGCGTTCGTCGCCTTCGCGCAGGAAAGGAAAGAGAATGCCGACGCCGAGATCGAAGCCGTCCATCACCACATAAGCGAACACCGCGAACGCCAGGATACAGGCCCAAACGAAAGCGAGGTCGAGTTCCATGCGCCTCACTCCGCCCTAGGCAACGTTGCGGCTGGCGTGATGCCGGCACTGCGCATCGGCAAGGCATCAAGCCCCTTCTCGTGCGCACCCGGCGCATTCGACATCAGACGCAGCAAATAGAAGAGCCCCGCACCGAACACTGCGACGTAGACGACGACGAACGCCGCGAGCGAACCCACGAGCGCTGGCGTCGCGAGCGGAGACGCCGACTCCGCCGTGCGAAGCAACCCATAGACCGTGAACGGTTGCCGCCCGACCTCCGTCGTCACCCAACCGGCAAGCACGGCGAGGAAACCCGCAGGTCCCATCGCGAGTGCGAATCGAAAGAGCCAAACGCCGTCGTAAAGCCGCCCGCGCCAGCGCTGCATCAAGGCGATGAAACCCAGCAGGATCATAAGCAGCCCAAGCCCCACCATGATGCGGAACGACCAGAACACGATCGCGACCGGCGGCCAGTTCTCGCGCGGCACGGTGTCGAGCCCGTCGAGCGGCGCCGTCGGATCGTGCTTCAACAGCAAAGACCCGACATAGGGAATCTCGACCGCCGCATGCACCTTCGCCGCCTCCTGGTCCGGAAACCCGAAGAGCACGAACGGCGCGCCTTCCGGATGGCTCTCGAAGTGTCCTTCAATCGCCATGATCTTCGCCGGCTGATGCTTCAGCGTGTTGAGCCCGTGCTGATCGCCGGCGAAGAGCTGCAAGGGCGCCGCGACCGCGATGAGACCCATCGCCATGGCAAACATCGTGCGCGCATGCGCGTTGGCGCGGTCCGCGAGCAGATGCCACGCCGCGACCGCCCCCACGACCAACGCCGTTGTGAGGTACGCGGCGATCACCATGTGGGTCAGCCGATACGGGAACGACGGATTGAAGATGATCGCGATCCAATCGTCGGGCACGAACTGCCCCGCTTCGTTGATCGCGTGTCCGGCGGGCGTCTGCATCCAGCTGTTGGCCGAGAGAATCCAAAATGCGGAGAAGAGCGTTCCGGCCGCGACGGCGATCGTGGCCGCGAAGTGCAGCCGCTTGCCCACGCGGTCGAGCCCGAAGAGCATGACGCCCAAGAACCCGGCCTCCAGAAAGAAGGCGGTCAGCACCTCGTACGCCATCAATGGCCCGAGCACCGGTCCGGTCTTGTCCGAGAACACCGACCAGTTCGATCCGAACTGATACGACATCACGATCCCCGACACGACGCCCATGGCGAACGCGACCGCGAAGATCTTGAGCCAATACTTGAAGAGATCGAGATAGACCGCACGGCCCGTCTTCAGCCACAGCCCCTCGAGCACGGCGAGATAGCTCGCAAGCCCGATCGTGAACGACGGGAACACGATGTGGAACACCATCGTGAACGCAAATTGCACGCGCGCAAGCAGAAGGGCGTCGTCCATGGCGTGGACCTTGATGACGCGAGGAGAGCACGCAACGTCATCAAATCACGCCAACGAAAGCCAGTACGAAAAATGCAGCGCGACCCCACGCCGCAAGCTGGGACGGCTTACCTCGACGGACCGGATCAGGCGGTGAGATGCGCTACGATTCTCAAATCTTCCGCCCAGCCTTTTCCCAGTACGGATCGCGTAGCTTCCGCTTGAAGATCTTACCCGAGTCTTCGCGCGGGAGCTCTGCGCGAAACGCCACCACCTTCGGCACCTTGTACTTCGCCAGGCGATCGCGCAGGTAACCCTTCACGTCGCTCTCTGTGAGCGCCGCATTCGGCTGCGGTTGCACGACCGCGCAAAGCGACTCGCCGAACTCTGCATCCGGGATGCCGAACACCGCGCAATCGGCGACGCCGGCGATCCTTAGAATCTCTGCCTCGATTTCAGCCGGATAGATGTTCACGCCGCCCGAGATCACCATGTGATTGCGCCGATCGCAAAGGAACAGGAACCCGCTCTTGTCCACGTAACCGATGTCGCCGACCGAGATCAGCCCGTCGCGTTCCGCCTTGCGCCGCTTCTCGTCGTCGCCGTGATAGGTGAAGTCGCTGCCCGTCGTCATGCGCACATAGACATCGCCAGGTTCGCCCACCGGCACCGGCTTGCCGGCGTCGTCGCTGATGACAAGTCTTACATCCGGCTGCGGTCGGCCAACCGTGCCGGGATGCGCGAGCCACTCCTCCGACGTGCAGAACACGACGGCGCCCGTTTCCGTCGCGCCATAGTATTCGTTGATCACCGGTCCCCACCACTCGATCATGCCGCGTTTGACGTCAACGGGGCAGGGCGCGGCCGCGTGGACGACGAACTTCAGCGACGACAGATCGTACTTCTTCCGCACCTCCTCAGGCAGCTTGAGCAAGCGCACAAACATCGTCGGCACCATGTGCAGATGCGTGACACGATGCTTCTCGATCAGCTGCAGCAACTCCTCCGGCTCGAACCGCGGTTGCAAGATCACCTCAGCCCCAGCGCGCACGCAAATCGAGCCATAGGCGTTCGGCGCCGAATGATACATTGGCCCCGTAACCACGGTGACGATGCGCTCCGGCTTGCCGTGCACCAACACGCCCTCCAAGCCGAACGCGCGCCCAAGCTGTTTCGTGCTAGCAAGCGCCTGTGCGGGCGTCGGCGGGTTGCGCTTCACGCCCTTTGGGCGACCGGTGGTACCCGACGTATAGATGATCGCCCCCGGCGGATCGCCAAGCGTCGGCGTACGCCGCTGAAAGCTCTCGATCCAAGCATCCCAAACCTTAACCCCCGGCTTCATGTCGCCGGGCCCAATCTGATAGGCCGCAGCAATCTCCGGCGGCGTGTCGACCGCAAACACCTGCACGCCCGGCGGCGCCGCCTTCAGCGCCACAGGCAGCAAATCCGAATGGACGACGACCGCCTTCACCCCGGAGTCCGCGATGATGTAGCCGGCTTCCTCGACCGTGAAGTGCCAGTTGATCGGAACCGAGTAAGCGCCGAGCTGCCCCGCTGCCATTCCGGCCTCGAAGAACGCGAAGTCGTTCCGCAACATCAGCCCAACGCCGTCCCCGCGACCGATCCCGATCGATTGAAACGCCGCCGCCGCGCGCTCTACGCGCGCGGCAAGCGTCGTGAGAGGCAATTCACGCGTTCCGCTGACTAGTCTGCCGGTCATCTCGATCTCACCCAGTGCGCAGGATTGATCGTGCCTTGGCCCTCAGCTCTTCGCAAGCGGTAGCTTCAACGTCGCCCGCAACCCACCCTCGACACGGTTGCGAAGCTGAAGCTCCCCGCCGTGCCGTTCGACAATAGCCCTCGCGATGGTGAGTCCGAGCCCGTGCCCGCCCGTCTCCACGCTGCGCGACTCCTCCAGCCGCACAAACGGCTTCAGCACATGGCTAAGCGAGTCTTCCGGAATGCCCGGCCCTTCATCATCGACATGGATCTCGGCTAAGCTACCGGTCGACGTCATCGACACGCTCGCCCGGGTCCCATAGCGCACAGCGTTCTCGATCAAGTTGCGCAATGCCCGCCGCAATTCGCTCGCGCGCCCCTCGACGCGTATACTGGGCAGGCTTGAGAACGCCACCGGGCTGCCCGTATCCGCCAAGTCGTCGCAGATCGCCTCGATCAGCGACGGCAGATCAACTGGCCGCGTAGGCTCGCCGCTCTCCCCGCCACGCGCGGCCGCGAGCGTCGCCTCGGTCAGCCGTTCCATCTCCTCGATTGAACCGCGCATCTTTGTCTGCAACTCCGGATCCTTCACCAGCTCGGTTCGAATGCGCAGCGATGCGATCGGCGTACGCAGGTCGTGCCCGACCGCGCTCAGGAGCGAGCGTTGATCCTCGATCATACGCCTGAGGCGCGTCGCCATCGTATTGAAAGCACTCGCGGCCGCTTTTACATCCTGCGGCCCGTCCTCGGGTGCCAGGACCAATCCATCGCCGCGCCCCATCCGCTCAGCCGCGGTCGTGAGCCCCGCGATCGGCCGCGCCACGCGGCCGGCGGCCCATATGGCGGCCAAGGCGAGTAACACTGCGGCGAGCGCCCCGGTAAGAATGAGAGGCCACATCACCGACGGCACGGCAGGCGGCACGGCGGAAATGTTGAGCCAAAGATCTGGCTCGACCTCGACGGAAATTTCCAGTCGCTCCGGCAGTTTGCCGTCTGTCGCCAATGCTCGATCGACGGACAAGCCATACAGCGCGAGTGGGGGAGGGGGCGCGGGCGGTACGGGTGGCACGGGAGGAACGGGTGGCACCGGCGGTATCGCTGCCATCGGACCCATGGGTGGAAGCGTAACCGTAAACTCGCGCTGAGCGGTCTGCGGGACAGTCGTCGTGACGACCTCGTTGCCATGACGCGTGATAATCATCGTCCGCTCTTGCCCGCGAATCTGCTCGAAGCGGCGAACCTCGACGCGCGTATCGGAGAGATCCCACGCCACGCGCACGGACGACGGTTCGCTTCCCGTCCCCTCGGCCAGCGCCACACTCAGCGCATCGTTCCGCTTTGACTCCGCGACCAACGGCTTGTCGCCGAACTGCACCAAGAACGAGGGCCCGCTCGCGGTTTGCTCGATCGACTGGCGCGTAGCCGCGCTGCCGCCTTTGGCGAGCGCGATGATGCCGGCAGTCCGCCGAAACGCTTCCGCCTCATGCAAGGCGGACCGCAAGAATGTCTGCTGCCCCATCAGCAGCGCAAACGACGCAATCTGCGAGACCGCCAACGCGCCCAGCACAATCAGCACAAACCACCCGCGAACCGTGCGCGGCGAGAACCAGGTCATAGAGCCTCCACCGCGCTCGCAAAGAGATACCCCGCACCCCACACCGTCTTGATCAACTTCGGATTGCGCGGATCGTCTTCGAGCTTGCGCCGCAGCCGGCTGATCTGCGTGTCGATACTGCGGTCGAACACCTCGTCCGCACCGCGCCCTTTCACGCGGTCAAGCAGCTGATCGCGCGTCAGCACCACATTCGGATGCTCCACGAACGTGGCCAGCAGCGCGTACTCGGTCGAACTCAGCGACACGACGACGCCGTCGCTACCCACGACTTGACGTTCCGGTCCGTGCAGCACCCATGCGCCGAAGCGCATCCGCTGCCCGCCGCGCGGCCGTTGCCCCGGCGGCAGCTCATTCGTACGCCGCAGCACCGCATGAATGCGCGCCAGCAACTCGCGTGGGCTGAACGGTTTCGTGACATAGTCGTCCGCCCCGACCTCAAGCCCCACGATCCGGTCCAGTTCTTCCGTCCGTGCACTGAGCAAAATCACCGGCGTCCCGCGATGCTCCCGCACGCTGCGGCAGAGGCTCAAGCCGTCCTCGCCCGGCATCATGATGTCGAGCACCATCAGATCGACATCGCGTTGGCTCAACACGCGCCGCGCCGACGCCGCCGATTCCGCCATCGTGACCTTCAACCCGTTATCGGTCAGATAGCGGCTCAGCGCATCGCGGATGTCGCGATGGTCGTCGACGATCAGGACGTGCGGTGTGTCGGCCATGGACGTTGATACAAAAACCTAGCGTACCCCGTAAGGTGAAGTGCAGTTAATCTGTGTCAAAGTTTGTCGCTTCCTCGGCCTGCTGAACTTCGCCACGACTGCCCCCGCGAGCGGACAAATCCGGGCAACATCGGCCGCCGACTTTTCGTCCGCATCCAAGTGGAGAGAGAAAGTGAAAAAGCACCTAGTTCTGGCGGCAACCGCCTTGGCCTTAACCGTACCGGCCGTCGCCCACGACGTCCGCGTCGAAAACGGCAACGGCATGAAGTGCACAACGACCGAAAGCGGAAACGAGAAGCGCGTCATCTGCATGTCCGACGGCCCCGGGCCTGGTGGCCAAAATCATGACGTCGACGTCCAAGTCTTGAACGAAGGTGGCCCCAGCCAGCAACGCGTCGTCATCATCCGGCGCGAAGGCGGTCCCGACGGCGCCGACGCGAACAAGGATGGCAAGATCACACGCAAGGAGTTCCTCGCAAAAGCGGCGCAGCATTTCGACGAACTCGATCGCGACCATAACGGCTCGCTGGACCAGGACGAAGCCCGCCCCCCGTTACCACCGCTCCCGCCACTTCCCCCGCTGCCCGGCATGCCGCCAATGGCACCAGTCCCGCCAGTGCCGCCGATGCCACCGACACCGCCGCAGAACTAGACGGACAGAGACTTCCCGTGTGAGATCGCGGCCGGAACCAACGGAGCCGCCGCGATGCCTCTCGTACTCACACCGCTCAGCGCCTATCCGGACCTAGGCGACGAAGACCGCGTCGCCCGCGCGAACGCCTTCCTCGAATCCATGCGCTCCCGCCGCACCGTGCGTGACTTCACCGATCGCCCGGTCCCGATGGATGCTATCACCGCCGCGATCAACGCCGCAGGCCTCGCGCCCAGTGGCGCGAACCGCCAGCCCTGGCACTTCGTCGTCGTCACCGATCCCCAGATCAAATCCAAAATCCGCGTCGCGGCCGAGGAGGAAGAGCAAGCCTTCTACAACGGCCGCGCCCCGAAGGAGTGGCTCGAAGCGCTGGAGCCGCTCGGCACCGATTGGCGCAAGCCGTTCCTGGAAACCGCGCCCGCCTTGATTGTGGTGTTTCAGGAGCTGTGGGGCACCGTCCCAAGCGGCGGTCGCGTCAAGAATTACTACGTCACCGAAAGTGTCGGCATAGCGACGGGCCTGCTCCTCGCCGGCCTCCATCAAGCTGGCCTCGCAACACTAACACACACACCAAGCCCCATGGGCTTCCTGCGCGAGATCTTGAAACGTCCGCCGAACGAGAAAGCCGCAATGATCATTGTCGTCGGTCATCCCGCGCCGAACGCTCAAGTTCCGGCGATTACGAAAAAGCAGCTCGGCGAGATCGCCACGTTCTTTTAGCGCCTCAGGGCTTCGCGGGATCCTCGGTCTTGCTTCCGTCTTCCACCTCTTTCGGCTTCTCCTCGCGCTTGATCGGCGTCGGGGTTTCGCCACCGATGATCTGGGGCGGCGGGATGCCGAGCGTTGTCATTCGTCCGGTAATCCCCGTGTCGCCGGCAAGCGCCGAGGCGATATCTACCTGTCCGCCCTTTATGTCGCCGGAATAAACTTTGGCCACGCCGCGTCCGTAATACGCTTCGATGTTCGCGCGCGCGATCGACAGCGCCGCGTCGTAGTCGGCGATCGCCGGCGCCCACAGATGCGCCCGCACATTCGCGTGCCCCCGTTGCGTCAGCGCGCCGACATGCCCAGGCTTCAAGGCAATCGCGCGATTGAAGTCTTCGAGCGCCCTCTCATGCTTCGCAAGGGACACATAAGCCATGCCGCGCCCGGCCAGCGCATCCGCATCGTTCGGCGTCAGCGCCAGCGCCGATGTGTAGTCCGCGACGGCAGCCAAGGGGTTGCCGCTAATCCGGTAGGCGACCGCACGATTGAACAGCGCTTCCGCATAACCATTGCGCAGCGCCAGTGCTTGCCCATAGTCGTCGATAGCCCGCGCGAAGTCGTTCTTGCCGACATAGGCGTTACCGCGGTTGTAGTAGGCCGTCGCTCGATGCTCGCGGCCCAACCGCCTTGAAGCGATCAGCGCCGTGCACCCCTTGATCTGATCGTCCGCGATAATCATCACGCCGCCATTGCACAGCGTGTTGTTGTCGCGCGAACCGATCGTCGATGTGGAGGCGGCTTGCGAATGCGCCTTGCTCCGCCGCTTCTTCTTCGCCTCCGCGTCGCCCGACGCCAGCGCCACGCCGAGCGCCAAAAGCGCAATCACCCAAATTCGTTTCATGGCATCAAGGTCCCCTCGACCATTGCCGCAGGATGCTGCTTCGCCGTCAAGAGGGCAGGGGTCACAGACAGGCCGCCGCAGCGGCGCCCGGGGTCCAGACCAAGCGCCGCCACGGGGCTGGCCAACGCACTTGGCAGTTTTCACCGCAAGCGACGCCTCGGCAGCCTGTCGAACACGGGGCATACTGCCGCCCGTCCGGACTGGCCGCTTTGCGCTGGATCAAGGCAACGAAGTTAACGCCGATATTGGCAGGGGATATGCGATGCTCGAAATGCTCTTCACTCGCGGCGACGGTCTCGATGCGCTGCGTGTCGTAATCGCCGTCGCGTCGCTGGCGGTGTCGGTGATCTACCTCCGCTTCGTTGACGCGCCACCGTCGGCCGCACGCACCGCCATGAAGACCGCGGGCATTGCTACGCTTACGCTACTGCCTCTCACTTACCTGGGTGTCATTGGCGCCTACACCGGCGCCCTCGTCGTGCTTGCGGCAGCGCTAGCGCTCTCCGCCCTCGGCGACTTTCTGTTGGCGCTTGAGGACCAAAGCCGCTTCTTCGTGATGGGCTTGGCGAGCTTCCTCGCCGCCCACGTCGCTTATTTGATCGCGTTCCTTCCCCGCGCGAACATGCCGGGCGTCGTCGCCCTGACTGTGATCATCACTGCGCTGCTCGCCGCCGCGACGTTCCTCGCCGTCCTCGCGCCGAAGCTCGGCAAGCTACTCATCCCCGTGTTCGCTTACTTCGCGGTCATCATGGCAATGGTAGCTAGCGCACTGTCGATCGCCGAGGCGCCGTGGTTCCTGGGCGCGGGCGCCGTGATCTTCGCGCTCTCCGACAGTCTGATCGCGCAGCGCAAATTCCTCGCCCCTTTCCCGATGATCAACGAAGCCGTCTGGGTCACCTACATCGCCGCGCAGTTCATGCTCACCGCAGGCTTGCTCGCGCTTCTGATCCCTGCTCAAGTCGGCTGAAGCGCAACAGGACAAAGCCCATGCACGAACGCCAACTCGACATCGAAACCAAAGACGGCCGAATGAGCACGTTCATCGTCCACCCGGAGCGCGGCGGCCCGTACCCGATCATCCTCTTCTACATGGATGCGCCCGCTATACGCGAGGAGCTGCGCGACATGGCGCGCCGCTTCGCCACCGTCGGCTACTACGTGATGTTGCCGAACCTTTACTACCGCAGCGGCGTGATGGAGCTGGGCCCGCTCCCCGCCGATCCGAACGCGCCAGAGCGTCAACGCATGATGCAGCTGATGGGAAGCCTCTCGATCGACAAGATCATGAGCGACACCGACGCCATGCTCGCCTTCGCCGGTAACGACAATGCCGCGTGCAAGGGGAAGATCGGCACTATCGGTTACTGCATGAGCGGCCAATACGCGATCAACGCCGCCGCGCGCTACCCCGATCGCGTCGCCGCCGCCGCCTCGATCTACGGCGTCATGCTGATTACCGACAAACCCGACAGCCCGCATGTTGTGGCCAAGAAAGCGAAAGCCGAACTCTACTTCGCCTGCGCCGAAACCGACCGCTGGATGCCGCTCGAACAAATCGAACCGCTCAAGCAGGCGCTGAAAGCCGCGGACGCGAAATCCGAAGTCGAAATCTACCCCGGCACCGACCACGGCTTCGCCTTCCCAGCGCGCCCCGTCTACAAAAAGGATGCCGCCGAACGCCACTGGGAACGCCTATTTGCTCTGTACAAGCGCGCGCTGAACTAGTTTGCCGCGCTGAGGCGCTCACAAAAGTTGAGAAATCTGCTCAATCTGGCACTTGAACGATCACTCAACTCACGCTATTGAGTGATCATTCAACTGGGGCTGCAGGAGCATGATGAGCACGCGCGACCGCATCGTTGTGGAAGCGATGCGGCTGTTTTGGGAAAAGGGTTACGCCTCGACCAGCATTGCCGACATCTTGAAAGCCGCCGATGCGAACGCCGGCAGCCTCTACCACTTCTTTCCCGGCAAGCAGGACGTTCTGACCGCCGTCCTCGACATGTATCAGGCGGGGATCAGGCCGATGCTGTTGGAGCCGGCCTGGGCCGGCGTCGACGACCCGATCGAGCGCATCTTCGCTCTCCTCGCACGCTACCGCCAATTGCTGGTCGACACCGGCTGCACCTATGGCTGCCCGATCGGCTACCTCGCGCTCGAACTGCACGAACCCGATCCGGTAGTGCGCGTGCGCATTGCAGCCAATTTCGACGGCTGGGTCACCGCGATCGAAGAATGCATCAATGCCGCGCGCGACCGCTTCCCCGCGGACGTCGATCCGCGCCGCCTGGCCCATTTTGTCCTCACGACGATGGAGGGCGCCGTCATGCAGGCACGCACCTATCGCACCATCGACACCTTCGACCAATCGATCGCCGAACTACGTCGCTACTTCGCGGCGCTGCATCAAACCGCCCACGCAACGAAAACAAAAGGAGTGAAGAAGTGAGACATCTGTTTGCCGCCTTATTCGTATTGACGAATCCCTTAGCCGTACAGGCTGCCGACGCCGTCAAAGAGACCAGCTACGTCGCCAACGGTTCGCGCGTTCTGCGCCACGAGGTCGTTGTCGCCGCCTCTGCCGCCGACGCCTGGTCCGCGTTCACCACAGTTGACGGTTGGCGCAGTTGGGCAGCGCCTTACGTGACGCTCTCGACCACACAACTCGCGGTCGATGCGGAGCTCGAGTCATCCTACGATCTCAACGCCAAGCCGAACGACGAACGCAATATCCGCCAACGAGTCCTGGCCTACATCCCGGAGCGCATGTTTGCGTTCCGTACCGTGCAGTCCCCGAAGGACTTTCCGTTCCCAGAAGAAGTGCGTCAGGTCTTTTCCGTCGTCGAATTCGAATCGCTAGGCGCCAAACGCACACGCGTCAGCCTGTCGATGATCGGCTACGGCAGCGGCGCACGCTTCGACGGTCTCTATGGCTTCTTCTCCAAGGGCAATCCATGGAGCCTGGCCAAACTCGTCGAACGCTTCGAGACCGGCCCAGTCGATTGGAAAAAAGCCCTGGCAAAGCCTGCACACTAGATCGAAGAAAAAACAAAGGGAGGAAGCACAATGGATATGTCGTCAATCAACTGGCTCGCCGCAGTGGTCGCCGCGGTCAGCGCCTTCGCGCTCGGCGGGCTATGGTACTCGCCCGTGCTCTTTGCCAAGCCGTGGATGCAGGCATCGGGCGTTACGGAAGAAAAAGCCAAGAGCGCCAACATGCCGATGGTCTTCGGCATCGCCTTCGTCTGGGCGCTTCTCGGCGCGCTCTGCTTCGCTGCCTTTATCGGTCCAAAACCCGCACTGGGTTTCGCGATGGCCGCAGGCTTCGCGACCGGTTTGTTCTGGATCACCGGCTCCTACGGCATCAACTACCAATTCGAACAACGCCCGCTCAGACTCCTGCTCATCAACGGCGGTTACCACACAGTGCAGTACACGCTCTACGGTCTGATCTTGGGGCTGTGGCACTGACGCGCTCAGCGCCCACCCGCGATCTCAAGCGCGCGCTTCGACACAAGATCGTCGACCGGTTCTACCAACGGCGTCTCGATGGCGATGTCCGGCACCACACCGCGAGCCTGGGTGTCGCCGTTCACGCGGATGATCTGCGCCTTCGGGAAGCCGACCTCGATCCCCGTGCGCGTCAGCGTGAACTGCTCCATCGCACCGAACGTGGTAGCGAGATCGGACGTCTCCTCGCCGACGATCGTGGCGAAGCCATAGTCCTGCGCCAAAGCCGCAACCTGGACCGCATTCGAGTAGGAATGCCGGTTGATCAGCAGGTAAACTTTGCCCATGAACCGCTCGCCCGCGCGTGGCTTCGTCTCGGGAATCTCGAACGAGAACACGTCGCCGATGCGGTGCGCCGCATACGCAGCCGCTAGCTTCGATGAAATCGCGTCGGGATCCCCGCCCGCCTGCTCCACGCGCTTACGGTTCGACGCCACCGCCGCCCCACTTTGACGAATGCGAAAGTCGCGGCAAAAGCGAAATGTCTTGTTCGCAAACCACGTAACCATCAAGTCGCTAAACGAGTTGTCGCCACCAGGATTGTTGCGCAGGTCGATCACCAGCGAGTGCGCACCAGTCCGCAGCAACGCCTCGAACGATCCATCGATGAAGGCCTGGAACTGGGTCGTATCCCAGATGTTCGTTGTGTTCGGGTCGTTGTTGTAGAACGGGCCGGGTCTGAGATAGCCAACCTTTCCCACCATCTTGAACGTACGCTTGTCCCAATCGAGATCGAGCGTCGGAGCTTGTCGCGCAAGCGCTGCCTTTGTCTCCTCTCGCGTCTGTGCTGCCACGATGTGGTCGCGGGTCACGCCACGCGCATCCCGCACGGTCAGGGTGAATTGAGCAACTGGCCCCAGCTCCAACCACAGCAGTTGAGCGAACCGGTTCTCCAGGAGCGTGTGCATCATATAGTCGTTGTCGGCCGACACATGCGCCGAGAGTCGCGTCAACCAGGCGGCAATGGGCGTTCCGTTGAGCGCCAAAATCTCAACCCCCGGCGCAAGCGCGGCACCGCTGCCGTTCTCGGTCACGAAGACCCGGCCCTTGACGACCTTCACATAGACCGGCATCGCCCGCCCTCCGGCGTCGCGATAGGCACCGTAGGCCTCTGACGGAAACTCGATCCGCGCATGAGCAACATGGCCGAACGCCATGAATTTTTGGAACGCGACGCGAACGTCTGCCCCGGTCATTGGCCGATCGAACCGGTTCTGCATCGAACGGAACAATGCATTGTAAGCGGGCTTGGATTGGCGGACATAAAGGTCGAAGTGCGACATCGCCAACCGCTGATACAGCTCCGCAAAGTCCGCACGAATCTCGGCCGCCTCGAATTGCCGCTCCGGTGCCGCGCTGGCGACGGTGAGGGCGGCGGCTGTAACGATAGACGCAATCAGAGGGCGCATGTCTTCGATCTCCCGGCTCCACGCTTCCGGCGCTACCAGATCGCCCCTATATAGTAAGGACGAAGACCTCCTTTTTTCCTGACGAAGTTCTGAGGGCGCCGTTTTGCCGGAAAAATCGCTACCTGGCGTGATCACCGTGGGAGCTTGGCGGGCGGTTCGCGCCACAGGCGAACTCACGCGCGGCGAAACGACGGAACGTCTCGAACCCAAGGTGATGGACCTTCTGTTCTTGCTCGCCGCATGGCCTGGCACCGTGCTCAGCAAGGACGACATCATGACCACGCTTTGGCCGAACGTGATCGTCGGCGACGACGCATTGGCGCGCGCTGTTTCGCGCCTGCGCAGGGCGCTCGCCGACGATGTGAAAACGCCCGTCTACATCGAGACGTTGCCGAAGCGTGGTTACCGCCTGATCGCTGAGGTCCGCGGCGCGGAGGACCCCGCAGGAGCGGGGCCGGTCACGCGTCTTCCGTGGGTCTGGCCGTCCGCAGGTGCCGCCGCAGCCATTCTAGGGACCGTGATCGTGGCGATCGTGCTTTGGTCGTCGTTCCGACCGCCGGTGCCAAGCGGCGTAGACACACTGGTCGAACGCGCAAACGATTTTTACTTTCAGTACAAACGCACCGACAACGAAGCCGCCATTACGCTGTTCGAGCGCATTCTGACCGACCGCCCCGACCACGCCCCGGCGTTGGCTGGTCTCGCCAACGCTCTGGTGCAAAGAGTAATCCGATGGCCGAACGAGCCCGGCGCGCCGGAATACACCAAGCTCGCGGACGCGTTGAGGAGTGGTCGAACGAAGACAGCCTCGGCGCAACAGCTTCTCGCACGCGCGCACGTACTTGCCGAGCGAGCCGTGGCGGTCGCGCCGGACGATCCCTCGACGCACAAGGCGCTCGGCTTCGTTCATGGCGCCATGGCCGACTTTCCCGCGGCGATCGCCTCGTACGAACGCGCCGTCGCTCTGGATGCGGATGCGTGGGGCCCGCTCATCAACATTGGCGACGTTCTTGAAATCTCAAATCGCCCGCGCGAAGCGCTGCCCTACTTCGAACGCGCCTACGGCGCGATGACACGCGTCTACGACAAACAAGCAACGCGCGTCCGCCCCTGGTATGCCGAACTCGGTGTCCTGATAGCCGACCGCCACAAAGACGCTGGCGACACGGCCGAAGCTGAATCGTGGTACCGCCGCGTTCTGGTTTACGCACCGTTACATCGCGCGGCAACCGAGCACCTGGCGGCGATGCTGAAAGCACAAGGCAATATCGCCGAGGCGGATGCACTCTGCGCCAATCTCAAGCAACGCGCCGGGGTGGGATGCGGCGGGTGACGATCAGCCCTCAATCTCCTCACGCAGCATCTCAAGCTCCAGCCAGCGCTCCTCGCTCACCGCGAGTTCGCCTTCAAGCGCGGTGAGCTTGTTCGCGGTTGTGGCGAACCCGTTCGGATCGCGCGCGTAGAAGCTTTCATCGGCCAGCTTCTCGCGCAGCGTCGCGATCTCAGCGCCAAGCGCATCGATCCGCGCGGGTAACGTTTCTAGCGCGTGCTTGTCTTTGAAGCTCAACTTGCGCCGCTCGCTTGTTGAAGCAGCGCGCGGGGCAGGGGCCGCCTTCACCGGCTTTGTGACCTCGCGCGCCTTCGCGCTTACGCCGGCGCCGCGCTGCGCCACCATGTCGGAGTAGCCGCCCGCATACTCGACGAACTTGCCGTTGCCTTCCGCCATCAGAACCGACGTCGCCACCCGATCCAAGAAGTCTCGATCGTGGCTGACGATGATCGCGGTCCCCGGATAGTCGGCCAACATCTCCTGCAACAGATCGAGCGTTTCCAAGTCGAGGTCGTTCGTCGGCTCGTCGAGTACCAACAGGTTCGACGGCGCCGCCAGTGCCTTCGCCAGCACCAGCCGCCCGCGCTCCCCGCCCGATAGCACGCGCACTGGCGTGCGCGCCTGATCCGGCGTGAACAGAAAATCCTTCATGTAGGACGCATAGTGCCGAACCGTGCCGTTCACGCTGAGCGTCTCGCCGTGCCCGCCGGTCAGGAAGTCCTTCACGCTCACGTCGCCGGTCAACGTTTCGCGCCGTTGATCGAGCATATGCATCTGCAAGTTCGTACCGAGTTTCACTTCGCCCGAATCCGGCGTCATGCGACCAGTGAGAAGATTGATCAATGTCGTCTTGCCGGCGCCGTTCGGTCCGACGATCCCGACGCGATCCCCGCGCATGATCCGCATCGAGAAGTCGTTGACGACGGTAAGCTCGCCGTACGCCTTCCCAATTCGTTTCGCCTCAATCACCACCGCGCCGGAGGTCTCGCCCTCGCTCGCCGCAAGCTTTACCGCCCCCGTCACGCGGGGCGCCTCGCGCCGCTGCCGCCGCAAATCGGCAAGCCGCGCCATGCGTCCGACGTTGCGCTTGCGCCGCGCCGTCACGCCGTAACGGACCCAGTGCTCTTCCATCACTATGCGCCGGTCGAGCTTGTGCTGCTCCAACTCTTCCTGCTCCAGCACCTGATCGCGCCACGCTTCGAAGCCGCTGAACCCCTGCTCCAGCCGCCGCGTCTGCCCGCGGTCGAGCCACACCGTCGCTCGCGACAGCCGCTCCAGGAATCGCCGGTCGTGACTGATCAACACCATCGCTGACCGCAGCGAATTGAGTTCGCTCTCCAGCCACTCGATCGCCGGCAGATCGAGATGGTTCGTCGGCTCGTCCAACAGCAAAATGTCGGGCGCCGGCGCCAGCACGCGCGCTAACGCCGCCCGGCGCGCCTCGCCGCCCGAAAGGCGGTCCGTCGCCTCCCCGCCGGTCATCCCCAGACATTCGAGCAAGTACTGCGCCCGGTAGGGATCGTCACCGGGCGCGAGCCCCGCCTCGACGAACGTCAACGTGGTGGCAAATCCAGAGAGGTCTGGCTCCTGCGGCAGGTAGCGGATCGTCGCCGATGGCGCAGCCGCGCGCGTCCCGCGATCCGCCTCGACCAGCCCCGCCGCAATTTTGAGCAGCGTCGACTTGCCCGATCCGTTCCGCCCCACAAGGCAGACCCGGTCGCCTTCCGACACGACCAAGTCCGCTCCCTGGAGAAGCGGCGCACCCCCAAAGGTCAATTGAATGTCTTGCAGTTGGATCAGCGGTGCGCCCATGACGCGCTTTCTCACACTGATACGCGCAAAAAGGGAAGGGGCCACGAAGCCGCCGCATTTTTCTGCTGTCACGCTCCGAAATAGCTTTGGGAGCACGACATGAGAGCCGCCTTGATCATCCTTTCATTTGCCGTCGCGCTCGCCTCGTGCACGGCCAATGAGCCGGTGGGACACCACCCATTGGCAGGCACTCAATGGGTCCTAAAGGCGATGGCTGGCTGGGATTCGGCGACCGCGCCGCAAGTGCCCACGATTTTTTTCCAATCTGAAACGAGTGTCGGTGGACGTTCCGGCTGCAACTCATGGGGCGGCGGATATGAGCTAAAGGGAACGCAGATCCGTTTCAGCCGAATGCGATCTACGCTGATGGCCTGCGCGTACGGCATGGAGTTCGAACGTCTCTATGTCGACATGATCGAAAAGACGCACACCATTCGATTGAACGGTGACGTCCTGATCCTCGCGGACGAAAGCGGAACCGAACGCGCGCAGTTCTTCCGCGCATCGACTGCAGTACCGCCATCACGCTGACATGAACATCCTGTAACGCAGACGATTCGCGATAGGCCCTGACGCATTCGACAAGCGATGGACGCGTGCTTATTCACAGCCCCCTCAACTCACGTTTGCGCTCGACATGACATAGTTGTTCACATCGGCTTACCCAGGATTGAAAGAGCGCGGGAAAGCAAAGCCCGTGCAGTAGTGCGAACGCATTCGGTATGATACCCGCTTGAGGAGAAGAAGTTCCTAATCAACCGGTAGGCGTTCGAAGCACTATGGCTGCCGTTTCAGTGCTGCCAAAAAAAGAGTCGCCGGTCGTCGAGCAAGCGCCGCGGTCGTTGGCGGAGCTCACGGCGGCATTGAACGACGCGTGGACGCGCGCCGCGCTGGCCGGCGCACCGCTGACTGGCGCCGAGATCGACCAGCTGACCGGCGCGACCGACGCCGCAGAGGCTGAACGCCAGCTGGGCCAAGTTGAAAAGGCGCTGGAACAAAACCGAAAGATCCTTGCCGATCAGATCGGCGAGTCCGAGACCAGTCTCGAGAAACTCAACGAACGCATTAGAACCGCGGAGGCCGCGAGCGAACCCGAACCACCGCAAGCGCCGGATGCCAAGAATCCTAAGACGTTTGAACTCTACCCCGCGTTGGTGAAGCAGTTCGAGACCGCCGTCAGCGAGTACCTGGAGACCAAATCAAGCCTGCCGAAGTTGCGCGAACAGGCTGAAGCGCTCCAGACCACCATCACGGCGATGAAACGTCAGCAGATGGAGCGTGAAAACGACGCCACGGTCCGCCGCGTCGAATGGCAAGCCCGCGCCGCCGACGCGAGGTCCGCAGACCTAACCCGCGCACTGCTTGACCGCCACGCGAAAGCATCGGCGCTCGCGGAGTCGGACGCCAAAGTCGCAGCCTTCGTCTTCAGCGTCGCCATCGGGCGGGTCATCGAGCTTGCCGGAACACACCTCAAGGGCCAGCATGCGATCGACGCGCGCCGTCAAAGCACCGAAGAGGTCGCCAAGGTTGAGGCCGCTGTCGCGACCGCATTGTTTCAAGTGGGGCGCGACGTGCGCGACTTGGCGCACGGTCTCATCGAGCCGGTCGCCAGCTGCGAACGCTACAAGGGCCAAGTCACCTCACTGCTGGGCGGTTTGAACGCCGTCGAGTTGCAACGTTTCGTCGACACCGCGGCCGTGCTCGCCGCGCAACCGAATCCGCCACCGCCCGAATCGCTGAAACTGTTGCCCCAGGATCTGCTTGAGCAGAAGGCGGCGTGCGAGAAACAGTTGAAAGAGACGATCCGGCGCACGGCGCAAATCGGCAATGAGATCGCCAACGAGCTTCCAGGCGTTCGCGGGATCATCAGCAAGACCTTACCCGAAGTGGAAACCGCGCTGCACAACATCGATGGCGCTGCCGAACGTGCCCATGCCCGAGCGTTTGAGGTGCAAGCCCTTCTCAAGATCGCGGAGATCGGCGGGGCGACATACCCGACATTCGCGCAACTGATCGCCTCATGCATCGAGAGCCTCGGCGGCCGCCTGGGCAAGAGCGTTGCCGAACTCGCGAGCAGCGCCGCTGCGGCAGGCCAAAACGTCGGCGACCTTCGCCGTCTCCGCGATGCTCATCCCGCGACCAAGTATCTCGCCGCGCGCGAAAGCCTCGACAACGCACTCGCCATTCTCACGGAGCGCCGTTCCGAATATACAAAAACGATCGACGAAATAGAACGTACCCCGCGCGAGGTCGCCAAGAAAATTGAGCGCCGGTCTGGTATGGCGGCCGTCGCCTGCGCCGTGCCGCTCATCAACCTCTTCGCGGGCTTCCTCTGGCTGGCCATGGTCGAAAAGTACCGCCACGTGCTTGCCACCAAGCACGACACCTACATCGCCGCCCGCCGCGACGTATTGAAGACGCTGCGCACCTCGACGTTGCTCAGCATCACCGCGCTGGTGCTCTCGGGCGGTTGGGCCGCGGCGGCGTGGCCTGCATTCTGGCCGGTGCCGATGTGCTACGCGATCGCCGCCGGGTTCACCACCATGGCACAGCTCTGGCTCTACACGGCTTCTTCGCAGACGCAAAAGTAGCCGCAAACCTCTCGAATTCGTGACGTGACCGGTGCTACAGCTTAAGCTGTGATCGCACTTGCGTACGTCTTGAGGGGAACAATCAATCATGTCGACAAACTTGAACCGCCGCGCCGTGTTGCTCGGCGCGGGCGCAGCGACGGCGGCCGCCTTTGGCGCGGGGGCCTGGCACGTGGCAGCGCGCGCCGCCGCAGGCAAGCCGGCCATCGGCAAGTGGGGCTTCGACCTTTCCACGATGGACCGCTCCATCGCTCCCGGCGATGATTTCTTCCGCCACGTCTCCGGCGCCTGGATGAAAGCGACGCAAATCCCACCCGACCGCTCGCGCTGGGGCTCGTTCAACATGCTGGCGGCAAAATCCGAAGACGACGTACGCGACGCTGTTGAGACAGCCGCCCGCCGCTCGCCCGCTGCCGGCTCTGTGGAGCGCAAGGCCGTCGATTACTATCGCAGTTATGTCGACACCGCCGTGATCGACGCGAAAGGTCTCGAGCCCGCGAAGGACGATCTCGCCCGCATCGCCGCCGTGCAGACGCACGAGGACCTGATCGCGCTCCTCGCCGGCCCGGACTTTCGTGCCAACGCACCGATCGGCATGGGCGTCACGCTCGACGCAAAACGCCCCAACACTTATATCGTCGCTGTCGGCCAGGCCGGGCTCGGCATGCCTGACCGCGACTACTACCTGAAAGAAGACAAAAAGTTCGCCGACACGCGTGCGAAATACCGCGCCTACGTCGAGCAGATGCTGACCCTGGCGTCCTATCCCGATGCCGCCGCCAGCGCCGACACCATCGTTGCCCTCGAACGCCAGATCGCCGAGATCCATTGGCCGCGCGACAAGTCCCGCAACCGCGATCTCACCTACAATCCGAAATCGCGCGCCGACCTTATCGCCTTCGCGCCGGAGTACCCTTGGCAAGCCGGCCTGACCGCATTTGGCGCGCCGACGCAAGATTACTTCGTCGTCGCGCAAATGGATGCGATCCAAGCGCTCGCAAAACTCTTCCGCGTCACCCCGATCGCAACCTGGCGGGCCTACCTCACATTCCACTATCTGAATGCTTCGGCGGACGTGCTGCCGAAGGCCTTCGACGACGCGTCGTTCGCTTTCAATGGCAGCGTCGTGACCGGTCAGCCGCAACAGCGCGACCGCTGGAAGCGCGCCGTCACCGCGATGAGCGGCACGCCGTTCAACGCCCCGATGGGCGAGGCCGTCGGCCAACTCTATGTGAAGAAGCACTTCACCCCGGCCGCAAAAGCCGCGATGGCCGATCTCGTCGAGAACCTGCGCGCCGCCTACAAGGCGCGCATCGCCAAACTGCCGTGGATGACCGACGAGACGAAGCAAGCGGCGTTGACGAAGCTCGCCAAAATCAACGTCAAGATCGGCTACCCCGACCGCTGGCGCGACTACAGCCCGCTCGACATCAAAGCCGGCGATGCGTTCGGCAACCGCAAGCGTGAGAACGCGTTCAACCGCGCCCGCGACGTCGCACGCCTCGCCGCACCCGCCAACAAAGCCGAGTGGGGCATGGCCCCGCAAACCGTGAACGCCTACTACAGTTCCGTCTGGAACGAGATCGTCTTCCCCGCCGCGATCCTGCAGCCGCCGTTCTTCGACCTGAACGCGGACCCGGCGGTCAACTACGGCGGCATCGGCGCGGTGATCGGTCACGAAATGGGCCACGGCTTCGACGACCAAGGTTCGAAGTCCGACGGCGATGGCATCTTGCGCAAATGGTGGAGCGCCGAGGATGAGCGCCGCTTCAAGGAGCTCACCGACAAGCTCGCCGATCAGTACTCGAAGTTCGAAGCGCTGCCCGGCCTCTTCGTGAACGGCCGCCTCACGCTCGGCGAGAACATTGGCGACTTGGGCGGCCTGAACGTGGCGCTTGAGGCCTACAAGATTTCGCTCGGCGGCAAGGAACCGCCCGTGATCGACGGCTTCACCGGCATCCAGCGCTTCTTCCTGGGCTTCGGTCAAATTTGGCGCCAACTCAGCCGCGAGGAAGCGCTGCGAAACCAAGTCGTCTCCGACCCGCACTCCCCCGGCGAATTCCGCGCCAACGGCACCGTGCGCAACATGGACGAGTGGTACGAAGCGTTCGCAGTGCCCGAGGGCGCGAAGCTTTACCTGGCGCCCGATAAACGCGTTCGAATCTGGTAGCCGATCAAAACTGCGCGCAGACCACCCGGTCGACGCGCAGCACCGCCTCCTGTTGAAAGCGCTTCTTGTATGCGTCGACGATCGCAAGGATCGCGCGGTCGGCCTCGTCGGTCGCCGCGTGCATGCGCACGACTACCTTGCTCTTCTCCGAGATCGTCTTCTGCGTCGCCCCGTCGCGCCAGAATCCCGCGCTGTCGACAACGCTGAAGCCCTCAGCAAAGCGTGGTGTGATCTCCGTGGTCACGAATGCGTCCCACTCCCGCGCGCTCACGACACCGCCCTTGGGCTTGCTCAGCCCGAAGAAGAGCTGCGTCTCAATCATGTCCCCGCCAACGCGGCAATGAGTGGCCTTAGTTGCTGGCGCGTCAACGCAAGCCGACAGGCACAACGCGAACGCGGTCACGAAGGAAGCAGTAAGAGCTTTCATCAGCGCAGTCCGTTCTTGTGGAACTTACCGGCCTTCATGATCGCCGGAATGTGAGCGCCCTGGTCCTGAAACAGACCAAGATTCTTCAGCGGATCGCCATCGATAACGATCAGGTCCGCGAAAGCGCCCGGCTCGATCACGCCAAGCTTGCCGCTTTGCCGCACGACGTCGGCACCGACCAGCGTCGCCTGCCGGATGATCTCGATCGGCGACAGCACTTCCGAGCGGAACAGAAACTCACGCGACTGGTCCACCTGCAACTGGCCGAGCAGATCGCTGCCATAGGCGACCGGCACGCCGGCCCGTTTGCAGATCTCGAGCGAGCGCAAGCCGCCGTCGATCACAAGCTCGTTCTTGGCCAGTTGATCTGCCGACATCCCGAGCGCGCGCCCGCGCTCCTTCATCGCGTAGTAGGCGACAAGGTTTGCAACCATCAGCGACTTCTTCTCGGCCATCAGCCTGGCCGCAGCGTCGTCGATGAGATTGCCGTGCTCGATCGTGCGCACACCGTTCGCGACCGCGCGCGTGATCGCTTCGGGCGAATACGCATGCGCCAGCACATAGCGCCCGAAATTGTGCGCCTCTTCGACGGCAGCGGCGATCTCGGAGGGCGAATACTGCAGACTCTCGAGCGGGTCCCACGGCGAGGCGACACCGCCGGACACGAAAATCTTGATCTGATCGGCGCCCTGCCGCATCTGCTCGCGCACCGCCTTGCGCACGCCGTCCGCGCCGTCGGCCGTTTCTAGCACGAACGACAGCGCGTTGCAGCACTTGCAGGGCTCGTCGCCCGCTGTGCGCCGCCGCGAATCCCCGTGCCCGCCGGTCATCGAAATCGGCCGCCCAGAGATGAACAACCGCGGCCCTGCCAGCACGCCGGTCTCGACCGCCTCCTTGATCCCCCAATCCGCTCCGCCCGTGTCGCGCACGGTCGTAAACCCGCGGTCGAGCATGTCGCGCATCAACTTCGACGCCTTCGCCGTGAGCAACGTCAGCGGCATGGACTCGAGCCGGTGCAACCCCAGCTCCACCAGATAGATGTGCACGTGACAGTCGATCAGCCCCGGCATCAACGTCCGCCCGCCGCAATCGACGACGCTGGCACCAGCCGCCTTGATCGGCCGATCCGAAAGCTCGCGGATCCGGTCCCCTTCGACCAACACCTCATACCCGCCCCGCGCGGCTTCCCAGCGCGGATCGAGCAGAGACAGATTGCGAAACAGGAAACCGGTCATGAGCAGCGCCTCAAAGGTCAAGTCGCCATGATCCTCAGCAGCGGGGTGCGCTGCAAGCCAGAAAGAAGAAGGCGGAGCCTTACGGCCCCGCCTCGTCAAACCGATTGCAGTGCTCGGCGCTCTAATTCAAATCGACCGTCGCGCGGCGGTTTTGGGGTTCCTTCACGCCGTCGCCGGTTTTGACGAGAAGTTCGTCCTCGCCGCGGCCGTTGGTCGAGATCGAGCCGGCGCTGATGCCCTTGGCAACCAAGTTCGTCTTTGCAGCGTTCGCGCGGCATTGCGAGAGCTTTTGGTTGTACGCGTTCGAGCCGACCGTATCCGTGTGGCCGACGATCACAACGGACGCGGAGCCCGCCGTCTTCGCAGTCGAGGCAGCCTCGCCCAAAACCGTGTCCGCTTCCGGCGAGATGTTGCACTTGTTGAAGCCGAAATAGATGATGAACTGACGCGCCTCGGTTGGCGGCGCGGGCGGGGGCGCCGGTGGCGGTGCCACATACGGCGCCGCGTCCTCGAACAGGTCGTAGCGCAGCCCGACAGTGACCGTGTGCTTCTCGACATCGTCGAAGGCATACGTGTCGCCACGGCCCGGCACCGCGTCGGCAAAGTTCGGCGAGTCCACGTTCAAGAACCGATAGGTCAAACTTACGTCGAGCCGGCTCGTCAGCTTGTAGGTGAGACCGGCGATCGCTTGGTAGGCAAAGTTCGTGTCGGCATCATCGACGATGCGGTCGTCATTGTATTGCGCATAGTCCGCGCCCGCGCCCAAGCCGACGTTGAGGTCGAAGCGCTCTGAGAGAGGCACGTCATAAATGACGTTGATCATCGCCGTGTATTCGGTCAACTCGCCATTCGTCGGAAGCGCGGCCCCGACAGGCAGCGTGAAGTCGGCATCGTTCTGGCGGTAGCCGAGCTCCAGTTCCACCCGCCAGTTCTTCTCGAACCCATAACCGATAGTGCCCAGCGCGGCCCACCCGGTGTCGAACTCCATCTCCCGAACGGCAAGTGGCGCGCCACCGGGCGGATTGCCGGTGTCGTAGGCGAATGTGTTGTCGTCCACCCAATTGGCACCGCCCTCGAGCCCGACATACCAACCTTGATGATGCGCCTGGGATTGTCCCGCGGCGACGAGGGAGAGCGCGGCAACGGCGCCGAGCAGTGCAATTTTGGAATACATGGCGACCCCATTCTTCGTTTTGAGCGCCGCAATACCGGCGCCGACCCATCACTTTCTCTAGTAGCGCCCTAGGTTTGCGCGTCAACGGGAATCCTGTGCGGACCGTTGAATTATGGAATGCGGAAACACAATGGTGTGGGCGGTGTGTCGCCGCCGCAGCAAAAATGCTCGCCCTGCGTGCAGCAGAAAGAGGAATCTATTCCAGCGTGGGTCAACATCAAACAGCAAAAAGGGCGGAACCTTGCGGTCCCGCCCTTCATTAGATCAACGCTTGTTCGACCCTACTTGTTCAGGTCGATCGTTGCCCGGCGGTTTTGCGGTTCCTTCACCCCGTCCCCGGTTTTGACGAGGAGTAAGGCCTCGCCGCGACCGCTCGTGGAAATCGAACCCGCGCCAATGCCCCTATCGACCAAGTTCGTCTTCGCCGCATTCGCACGGCACTCGGACAGACGCTGGTTGTACTCGTTCGATCCCATCGTGTCGGTGTGACCGACGATCGTAACCGCTGCCGAGCCTTGCGTCTTGGCGGCCTGCGCCGCTTCGCCCAACACCTTGTCGGCTTCCGGCGTGATGTTGCACTTGTCGAAGCCGAAATAGATGATGAACTGCTGCGGCCCCGGCGGTGGGGGCGGCGGCGGCGGAGGTGCCACCACCGGCGCTTCATCCTCATAGAGGTCGTAGCGCAAGCCGATCGTCACCGAGTGTTTCTCAAGATCGTCGACCCGCACCGCGCCGCTCACATTCGAGAACTCCGGCGAATCCACATGCAGGTAGCGATAGGTCAGAGTCAGATCGAGCCGCTTGCTGACTTCATACGTCACGCCCGCGATCGCTTGATAGGCAAAGTTCGTGTCGCTGTCGCTGCCGACACCATTCACATCGAGGTCGGCGTAGTCGACGCCGGCGCCGAGACCGAGGTTTAGGTTCAATTTGTCCGTCAGCGGAACGTCATAGATGACGTTGACCATAGCCGTGTATTCCGTCAAATCGCCGCTGAGGTTGGGCGCGATGCGCGCAGCCTTCCCAACGAAGAAGGTGTCGACACTGAAGTCGTTCTGCCGGTATCCGACCTCGCCTTCGATGCGCCAATTGTTGTCGAACGCATAGCCGACGGTGACGAAGCCTGCCCAGCCGGTGTCAAACTCGATCTGCGTCTGCGCGAACGACGGTGCCACCAAGGCGACCTCGCTGAACTCCTCGTCGATCGGCGGCAAGTACGAGTTGAGCACATCCGTATCGTCGATCCAGTTCGCGCCGGCTTCGAGCCCGATGTACCAACCGTTGTGACGCGCTTGGCCCTGCGAGGCGGCGCCCATCGACACGGCTGCGACCGTGACGAGCAATGCTGATTTGTATTTCATGAGAACCCCAATTGATCTCGCGCCCTGCGGAGGGGCAGGCGCCAGTTGCTGGGTTAAGTAGCGGCACAGGATTTCGCGTCAACGCAAAAGAGGTTTCGGGTACACGATGCCGCACGCGATTCACGCGATAGATGTGCGCTGCCAGTTCTGCGTGCAGCTCACTGAAGGAATCTGATCCTATCGAACTACCACTTTTGGATAACTGGGCGTGGATATGGCAAGCAAAACAACGCGCTGAGATCGTTCGCCCCCGCTCTCGTTAACCGTGTTTCATGGCGCACACGGTGCGCAACGCGAGTTACCGGCCGCGCTCATCGCTCGCGCGCGCATTCAGCCAGAGCCGCGCTTGTTCGTGCCCGAGAATTTCGCTCCACGCCGCCATCGCCCTGTCGGCGAGGGGATTGGCGTTGCGATCGAACTGTCCTGCAAGCCAGTAGGCGTTGCGCCGGCTTTCGCGAATGAACTTGATCATATCGGTGCTCCTGCTTGAGTTGGTTCAATGTGCGGTCCAGCCGCCGTCGATCGGCAACGCCGCGCCGGTGATCGAGGCCGCGAGATCGCTGGCCAAAAACGCGGCGAGCGCGCCCATCTCCTCGACGGTCGCAAATTTCTTGTTCGGCTGATTGACCAAGAGCACGTCGCGGATCACTTGCTCGCGCGGAATGCCGTGCGCCTTCGCTTGATCGTCGATCTGCTTCTCGACCAACGGTGTGTAAACATAGCCCGGGCAGATTGCGTTCGCAGTGACGTTGAACTCCGCGCCCTCAAGTGCCGTCACCTTGGTTAAGCCGACAACGCCGTGTTTTGCCGCGACGTAAGCCGACTTGAACGGCGAGGCGACAATCCCGTGCGCCGAAGCCACGTTGATCACGCGTCCGAACTTGCGCGCCTTCATGCCGGCGAAGGCGGCCTTGGTTGCGTGAAATACCGCCGACAAGTTCAACGCCAAAATCGCGTCCCACTTCGCCGCCGGAAACGCCTCGATCGGCGAAACGTGTTGAATGCCCGCGTTGTTGACGAGAATGTCGACACCGCCGAACTGCTTCTCGGTGCGCTGGACCATCGCGGCCGTCTCGCCGGCGTCCATCAGATTGGCACCGTCGAACGCGACGGTGACGCCCGTTGCCTGCTCCAACATCACACGCGTGCGCTTAATCTCGTCCATATCGCCGAGCCCGTTCAGCACGACGTTCGCGCCGGCCTCGGCCAGCGAGCGCGCGATGCCAAGTCCGATCCCGGAGGTCGACCCCGTTATGATGGCAACTTTGCCTGCGAGCATGCGTTGCAATTTGGTGTTGGCGTCGAGTTGGGTTTGCATCGGGCGGGCTCCTGGCCGGTGGGGTGATCTCTCACCGCCTACATTGACGCTTCCGCCGCTCCGCTTAAAATGCCGATTGCGTAGCCTTTGGATAGCCGGGAGCTATGCAGCCTCGCTCAACGCCTTCGCGGCCTCGGACTTGTCGGCGGGCCCCGTGATCAAACGCACGCCACGTTGGTAGGTCAGGTACGACCATGCCCAACTCGCCGCCACGAAGAACCGGTTACGAAATCCGATCAAAAAGTAGACGTGCGCCACCGACCATAGCATCCACGCAATGAAGCCTTTCACGTGCAGCCATCCGAAATCGACGACTGCCTTCGAGTGCCCGATCGTGGCCAAGTTCCCGTAGTCCGCATATTTGAACGAGTGGGGTAAAGCGAGGCCGCGCACATGCGCGTCGATCAAGCGTCCAACATAGAGGCCCGCCTGCTTCGCCGCCGGCGCGACGCCGGGCAACGCGACGCCCTTCGCCGACTTGAAAGCGGCAGTGTCGCCGATCACGAACACATTCTCATGCTCGGGTACGGAGAAATCGCCCTTCACGATCACGCGTCCGGCGCGGTCGCACAGCGCTTTGAGCCATTCGCCGGCAGGCGATGCGCGCACGCCGGCGGCCCAAATGACGGTTCGCGCGGGAACGGAAGCCGTGCCGATCATCACATGATCCGAGGTGATGTCGGTCACCGGCACGCCGAGGCGCACCTCCACACCCATCTTCTCCAAAGCACGCTTCGCCTCCGCGGACAGCGCCTCCGGAAAGCTCGGCAACAACCGCGGCCCAGCTTCGACGAGAATGATCTTCGAACAATGCGGTGTGATCGACCGAAAGTCGGCAATGATCGAGCGTCGAGCCAATTCCGCGATCGCGCCCGCCATCTCGACGCCCGTCGGCCCCCCACCAACGATGACGAAGGTGAGCAAGGCATCGCGCGCGAGTTTGTCCTCCTCGACTTCCGCCCGCTCGAACGCGACCAGGATATTCGCCCGCACCCGGGTAGCATCGTCGACCGACTTGATCCCCGGCGCGACCGTTTCCCATTGATCTTTGCCGAAATAGCTGTGCCGGACACCCGTCGCGATGATTAGATGATCGTACGGTACACTGCGTCTGCCATCGATGCGCACGATCTTTCGCGCGCTATCGACGCCGGTGACTTCTCCGAGCAGAACCTTGGCGTTCTTCTGGTGCCGCAAGATGCTTCGGATCGGTTGCGCAATCTCCGCCGGTGACAACGATGCTGTTGCCACCTGATAGAGTAAGGGCTGAAACAGATGGTAGTTTGCGCGATCGACGATCGTAACCTCGACCGGCGAATGCGCCAGCGCTTTCGCAGCCGAGAGTCCGCCAAATCCGGCGCCGACAATCACGACACGTGGTTTACCGACTGCGCTCATGGGCCTTAGGCTCCCTCTTGCTTTGATATAGATATGATAGCTCTCGCCGCCAGCCGCAAATCAGCGGTTAACGCGCATCCTTGATCTGTAAGCTCAACGCAACCGCCAGCAGCAACGCAACGCCGAGCGTCGCAATCGTGGCTTCCCATCCGAACGAATCGAACACGTACCCCAGCACCGCACTGCCGAGGAGTCCGCCGAGATAGTAGGAGGCGAGATAGATCCCGCTTGCCGCACCGCGCTCGACAGTCGCCGTTCGGCTGACGAAGCCGGTGGCCGCAGCTTGCGCGAAGAACGTACCAACCGCGATCAAAGCGAGCCCACCCAACACGTAGTTGAGCTCCGGCATCAGCAGCAGCGGCAACCCAAGCGCTGCGACGACGAACGATGCAATGAACGTCGGCCGGCTGCCAAAGCGAACCGCCGCACGTCCGGCCAACGGCGTCGTGAAAATCGCGGGAAGAAACACGAAGTAGACGAACCCCAAAGTCATCGGTGACACCGCGATCGGCGGCCGTGCGAGCACGAAGTTGACGTACGTGAACGTGCCCAGAAACACGAACAAGATCAGAAACCCCAACCCAAACGCAGCGCGCAGCGGTGGGTTTCTGAAGTGCTCGATCCAAGCAGAAAACACCGAATGCGACATCGCGCTCATCGGCGCCATCCGTTTCAAGGCAACGAAGACGACCGCCGCGCCAGTCAGATTGAGCAAGGCAAAGACGTAAAAGTTGACCTCAAGCCCGAACGTACTCGCCAGCGACGCCGACATCAGCCGCCCGAACAAATTGCACGCAACATTGCCCGTGACGTAGGCCGCCAACGCGCTCGCCACATCGCTCGCGCTGTACTGTTCGGCCAGGTAAGCCATAGTCAGCGTGAACGCCGATGCCATGAAGACGCCCTGCACAATGCGCAGCGCAGTAAACGTCGCCAAGTCCGGCATCATCCCAAGCAACGTCGTCGGTATCGCGAGCAGTGCCAGGCTGATCCAAATTCCTTGCCGCCGATTGATCTTCGACGCCAGAAACGCCATCACTATTCCCGCCGCCGCCATCCCCAGCGTGCTCGCGTTCACGGCGAAACCCATCTGCGCGGGCGTCACGCCATAAGCCTTCGTCAACGACGGCAGAATCGCCTGCGCCGCAAACAGATCTACCAGCGTCAGAAAGCTAATCACGCCGATCACGATTAGGCGAAACGGAAGGCTCGCTTGGCCGGCATCTGTCATGCTTGTAGCGGCGGGCGCATTTGTCATCGCATTGTTCCTTGTGTGCAGCTGAAAGCGAAGCGGCGTCCGCTCGGGGAAAGCGGACGCCGCTTTTTCGGTTCTCGCGCTTGGGGAGGGAGGGGGGCTGGGGACGCGCGAGGACCTAAGAGACTACATGCCGCCTTCCGTCATCATCGGCGTCGGGACGATATCGGCCGAGATCAACGTGACCGGCTTCGTCGTATTGTTCCGCCACCAATGCGAGAGGTTGCCGGATTCGACTGCAACGTCGCCCGTCTTGTGTTCGATCGGAACCGTGCAGGTCGAACGGTACTCGGTGACCGCGCCGTCGACGACATAGATGTTCGCCGGACGCTCGGCGTGGCTGTGATTCGGCACAATGCCGCCCGGTTGCAACACCAGCTTACGCAGGCGCATCGTTTTGCCGGCGATGTTGTAACCGTTGCCGAGGTCGATCGAACCGATCACGTTGTCGGTGACGTTTTTCGGTGCGGTTTCGACGGCGAGCGGGCTCGCACCGGCTTTGCCAGCTGGGCAGTCGCCGGCCGTAGCGGCAGGCGCGAACGCCAGCGCCAGCGTGCTTACCAATGTCATCGTCCGCAGTTTGGAAATCTTGGTCATAGGGTTCTCCTTGGAGGGCTCCGAAAACTGGCTGGGCGTGTGCCTCAACCTCGGAAGCCAACATCGTCGAACCCGGTCACGAACTAAAATGCCGTTTGCCTTGCGATTGGATAGCCGGTCGCTATTGCGATGTGATTGCCGTGTGACCGAACGATTCTTTAAAGTGAGGGTATGAAAGTTCTTTCGTTAACCGAAGCCCTGGCCGATCTCAGCACGAAGATTGGCGAGCCGTACCGCTCGTTGAACGACCGGCTTGTCCGACGTTTGGTCGAAACCGAAGTCGCCTCGCACGCGTTGAAAGCGGGCGACGAATTCCCGGCCTTTGCACTGACGAACGCTGAAGGCGCGCTCGTTCGCTCGGAGGAGATGTTCTCCGACGGCCCCGTTGTCATGAGTTTCTACCGCGGTCTCTGGTGTCCGTTCTGTTCGATGGAACTTGAAGCCCTTCATCGCGCTACGCCCGAAATCGCCGGCACCGGCGCAACGCTCGTCGTTGTGAGCCCGGAAGCGGGTGGCCTGCCGCTCAAAGTCAAGCGAGAGCGCCATTTCGCATTTGAAATTCTGTCTGATCTCGACAACGGCCTCGCTCTTGCCTGCGGACTTGTCTTTCGCTTGTCCGACGACCTGATTGCCGTCTTCGCGAAAGACGGCACAGACTTCCCGCTGTTCTACGGCAACGATAGTTGGTTCCTACCGATCCCAGCGACCTACATCATCCGCAAGGGCGGCGAGATTGCCCACGCACACATTGAACCCGACTTTCGCGAGCGGCTTGATCCGGTGCAAATCGTCAAGCTGCTGCGGGAGTTGAAGTAGTATGGCCGCCCCCGTGCTCGGCGATCGCATGGCCGCCTTGCGAGAAGCCGCAAGTGAGCAAAGCCGCCGTCTCTACGACGCGCTCGTGACGCATTTGAGAGATAGCGGCGCCTTAGCTGGCGTGTTGAAAGAGGGCGAGACATTCCCCGACTTCCAATTGGCAAGCGCGGAGGGCAGCCTCATCACGCGCGGTCAGGCGCTCGCCGATGGCCCGGCGGTCTTCGTGTTCGATCGCGGTGCTTGGTGCCCGTATTGCACTATCGCCTTCGGCGCACTCGAGGACGCCGCGCCGCAGATCATGGCGACCGGGGCGAAACTCTTCGCGATCACGCCGGAAGCGGGCGGTCGCACATTGCGCATGAAGCACGAACGCGGCCTGCAATTCGAAATTCTGTGCGACCTAGATCACGTCCTCGCGCATCAGTGCGGCCTCGCATTTCCTGCTTCCGACGAGTTGCGCAAGGCATATCTCGAACGCGGCATCGACCTTGAGCGTCTCTACGGCAACGACGCGTGGATGCTGCCCGCGCCAGCCGCCTTCGTCGTCCGCCCCGACGCCACGATTGCCTACGCCCACGTGGACGCCGACTTCCGCTACCGCTTGGAACCACTGAAAATCGTTGGAATACTGCGCCGTTTGGTGTAATCGTTCACAGCGGACACGCCCTCCAACGTTGCGCGCGCGCGGGCCTTGTCTCATCCTCGCCATTGATTCTCTATGCGACCGCGCGAGGAACGAAGATGGCAAGCCCCACCGATTTCGCTCTGAAGCACTCATTGGCCACCGCCGGTGCGATCCCGGCGACTGTGGCGACGAACTGGTACCTGGAAACGCTAAGCGCGGCCGGCATCGCGCTGGTGTTCATCCTGTTTCTGGCCGTCTTCAACGGCATCGCCGCATTAGTGTCGCGCGGCGGCAAGTCTTAAGGCCGGGGCAGGGGATGCGCACCTCGTTGATCGTCGTCGGCGTTTTTCTTGCCGTGTTCGCGGCGAGCTACGCGTTCACGCAGTGGAAGAACGCGCCGGCGTCAGTCGAGACCGGCACCCCTCCACCACCAGCGCCAACGGCGACTGTCGAAGCGCCCAAGACAACTGACGATTTGTCCGCCGAGCCCGCCGAGGCGCCCGTACCGCGCGCCGTTGAAATGCCGGAGGGCGTCCCCGGGGCGCCAGTCTCCACACCACCCGGCAGCGGTCCGCCGCCGGGCGCGGGACCTGCGATGCATGATCCGCTCCCGCCGGCCGCCGCCGGCGATCCGCCGACAACCAGCGGACACAGCGGCGCCAAGGTCATCAGCTTCTTCCTGTCGTCGCTCACTAGAATCGACACAGCGCGCGCCTTCGGCTTCGTGCTCTTGCCAAAGGCTGCAGTCACTGTCGAGGAGAAAGCCACGCAGAAGTCGTTCTGCGATTTGCTTCTCTCCTCGCTCGACTTCATGACGCCAGAGGCCGTCGCCTCAACCGCGCCCGCCCAAATCCTCGCGACCTATTGGCCGATCCAAAGCACGCGCACCTCCTTCGAGATCATCGATGCGTTCAACGCGCGCGACTGCACGAAGCTGCTCGCCTGGTACGACCATTCCCTGGCGCGCAAGCTCGCATCGAAAGCGGGTGTCGCCGGTTTATCGGGTCCGCTCCTGATCACCTGGCCGTCGGGCGGCGCCACGAGTACGGAGCGCGATCCCCTCATCGTCGATTTTTCCAAAGCGACACCCGAACGCGCAACGAAGGCGCTGCACTACTGGTTCCGTCAGCTAAAGAACCGGCCGGACCTTTGGACCAACAAAATCCGCGAAGGCACCATCCGGGCCGAACTCGCCGACGCCGTCAACGACACCGCAGGCGTCGTCTTGGCGGTTCTCGCCGGCAAATGGGAAAGCCTCAACACGGTGGCGCAAACGCCATAGCGCGACTAAGCCTTACCCCAATCTCGCGTGCGCGCCAGCTTGATGAACGCGTCGCTCGCCGGTGAGAACCGGCGACCCGCGACGGTGCCCAGAGTGATCGCCCGCTCAATGTTCAACCCTTCGATCGGCAGCGCCACCAAACCGGATCCCGCGGCCAGCGTCTGCGGCAGTGTCGCAATCCCAAGCCCCTCGCGGATGAGCGCCACAATCTGCTCGCAGTTGGCGACCCGCACGTTGAAAACCGGCTTCACGCCCGCATCCAGACACATCTGGCGAATACGTGCCGCGATCGGGCAGTTGCTCAGCTGGATCATCTCGACCCCGTCCAAGTCGCCGATCGCGACCGACGCCTGCCCGGCAAGCTTGTGCGTCTTCGTCATCACGGCGAGCAGAGGTTCGCGGTGCAGCGTCCACGACCGCACGCGCTCGGGAAGCTCGTGATCGTCACCGACCAGAATAAGATCGAGATCGCCTGCCACCGCGCCGTCCAGCAGCTTCGTGTCCGCGCCGCCGTCGAGCGTGAGCTCGAAGCCCGGCATCGACTGCCTGACGCCGCCCAGAACGCTGGTCACCGTGTCCGATGGGACGGTGGCCGACACGCCAAGCCGCAGGTGCACCACATCGCCCTTCTTATAGGACGTGGCGAGTTGTTTTGCCGTTTGCGCAGCGTCGTACGTGCGCTCCAGATGCGGCTGCATCGCCCGGCCGAGGTCGGTCAAATGCGTGTTCGCACGCTCGCGGTGGAACAGCAGTCCGCCGAACTCTTCCTCAAGCTTCTGAATGGCGCGCGTCAAAGACGGCTGCGCGACATTGCACTCCTCGGCCGCCTTGGTGAAGTTCAGCGTGCGGCACACGGCCAGGAAGTATCGGACTTGGTGCATCTCCATGGGAACACTCTAGCCCGTTCGGCCTCTGACAATCCAGCCCCGGCCCGCTATAGTCCTGGCCGCTATCCCATTGAGAACGTGATGTCCCGAACCGAACTACTCCGGCTTTTGACGGAACTCGAGAAGAAGATCCTCTGGCTCGCGTCGTGGACGATCCACAACGCGAACCATCTGCGCGACAACGGCGATGGCTTGAAGGTTGGGGGCCACCAAGCCTCCTCGGCGTCGCTGGCCTCGATCATGACCGCGCTCTACTTCGCCGTGCTGCGCCCGCAAGACCGCGTCGCCGTCAAGCCGCACGCCAGCCCGAACTTCCACGCGATCCAATATTTGCTCGGCCACCAAACGCTCGACAAGCTGCAAAACTTTCGCGGCTACAAGGGCGCGCAGAGTTACCCCTCGCGCACCAAGGACACTGACGACGTCGACTTCTCGACCGGCTCGGTGGGCCTCGGCGTCGCGCAAACACTATTCTCGTCGCTCGTGCAGGACTACGTGCATGCCCACGGCTGGGCAAAAGACAAACCCGAAGGCCGCATGGTCGCGCTCATCGGCGACGCCGAAATGGACGAAGGCAACATCTTCGAAGCCCTGCTCGAAGGCTGGAAGCACGGTGTCCGCAACACCTGGTGGATCGTCGATTACAATCGCCAAAGCCTGGACGCCGTCGTGCGCGAGGGCCTTTGGTCGCGTTTCGAGTCCATGTTCCGTAACTTCGGTTGGGACGTCGTGATCCTAAAATATGGCTCGCTGCAGGAAGCGGCCTTCAAAGAACCGGGCGGCGAAAAGCTCCGCGCCTGGATCGACAACTGCCCGAACCAGCTCTTCTCCGCGCTCACCTATCAAGGTGGCGCGGCTTGGCGCAAACGCTTGCTTGATGACATCGGCGATCAAGGGCCGATCACAAAACTGATCGAAAGGCGCAACGACGCCGAACTCGCGGCCTTGATGACGAACCTCGGCGGCCACGACCTGCCGCATCTGCTCGAAGCGTTCGAAGCGATCGATCACGACCGCCCGACCTGCTTCATCGCTTACACGATCAAGGGGCACGGTCTGCCGTTCCAGGGCCACAAGGACAACCACGCTGGCCTGATGACGCCGGCGCAAGTCGAAGGCCAGCGTCAGTCGCTACGCATCCGCGAAGGCCACGAATGGGACAAGTTCGAAGGCCTGGGTCTGCCCGAGGAAAAGCTTGTAGAGTTCCTCGCCCAGGTGCCCTTCGCGCGCGAAGGTCGCCGCCGGTTCACCGCGCCGCACATCGACGTGCCGCCGACGCTGAAAGTGCCGATCGCGGGCGAGATGTCCACTCAAGCCGGCTTCGGCAATCTGATGAACGAAATCGGCCGCGAGAAGACAGAGCTCGCCGCCCGCATCGTCACCTGTTCGCCCGACGTCACCGTGTCCACGAATCTGGGCGCCTGGGTCAACCGCCGCGGCCTGTTCGCCCGCGAGGCACTGGCCGATACGTTCAAGAAAGAGCGTATTCCCTCGACCTTCAATTGGGAGTTCGGTCCGAAGGGCCAGCACATTGAACTCGGCATCGCGGAGATGAACCTGTTCATCCTGCTCTCCGCCCTCGGTCTTTCGCATTCGTTGACCGGCGAGCGCCTCATCCCCGTGGGCACGCTCTATGACCCCTTCATCGCTCGCGGCCTCGATGCCTTGAATTATGCCTGCTACCAAGACGCGCGCTTCATCATTGTCGCGACCCCGTCCGGCATCACGCTGGCGGGGGAGGGCGGGGCGCACCAATCGATCGCCCAGCCTCTCATCGGCATGTCGCAAGACGGCCTCTGTTCGTTTGAGCCCGCCTATGTTGATGAGCTTGCGGTGATGCTGCGCTTCGCCATGGATTACATCCAACGCAACGGCGACGGCGATGCCGACGAGCGCACGTGGCTGCGCGATCAAACCGGCGGCTCGGTCTACCTGCGCCTCTCGACGCGCCCGCTCGAACAACCGAAGCGCGAGATGACGCAAGACACGGCGCAAGGCATCATCGACGGCGCCTACTGGCAGCGCAAGCCGGGCGCCAACGCACAGATCGTCGTCGCCTACACCGGCGCCATCGCGCCCGAGGCGATCGAAGCCGTGGGCCTCATGGCCGAAGACCGTCGCGATGTCGGCTTGCTCGCGGTCACCTCAGCCGATCGCCTGAACGCCGGCTGGACCGCAGCGCAACGTGCGCGCGAGCGCGGCCTCGTCGGCGCGCAGTCGCACATCGAGCGCCTGCTCGCCGAAATCCCAACAGACTGTGCGCTCGTCACAGTACTCGACGGCCACCCCGCAACGCTGGCCTGGCTCGGTTCCGTGCACGGCCACCGTGTCCGCGCGCTCGGCGTCGAACATTTTGGCCAGACGGGCTCACTTGCGGAGTTGTATAAGCACTACGGTATCGACGCCAACGCCATCATTCGCGCGGCCCAAGCGATCGCCCCCGGCCGCCCGATCCGACATCTGCGGATCGCGACCTAACAGGAGAAGTCCATGCGCAAAGCTCTAGTCATTTCGATTGCAGCCCTACCGCTCCTCACGGCCTGCGGCGGAGGCCTCTCCGTCGGCGTGGGTGTCGGCGGCGGCTCCGGCAATGTCGGTGTCGGCGCCTCGGCCAACATCCCCATTACCGGCGGCGATCAACGCAGCGGCCCCGCGCAGCTCACCGTTTCGATGTTCAAGATCGACGCAAACGGTGTCGGACCGGAAATCGGCACGCTCATGCTGCGCGACGGCCGCGGCGGGTTGCGCATCGAACCTGCGCTGGGCGGCCTGCCGCCGGGCGAGCACGGCTTCCACGTGCATGAGAACCCGAACTGCGGTCCGGGGATGAAGGACGGCAAGATGCAAGCGGGTATCGCCGCCGGCGGTCATTACGATCCGAACGCTACCGGTAAGCACGAAGGCCCCTTCGCCAACGGCCACCGCGGTGATCTGCCCATGCTCCTCGTTGACGCCAACGGCAATGCCACCGCCGCCATGAACGCGCTGCATCTCACCGTCAACGACGTGCGCGGCCGGAGCTTCGTCATCCACGAGAACCCCGACAATTTCTCCGACCAGCCCAAACCCCTAGGCGGCAGCGGCGCGCGCATCGCTTGCGGCGTGGTGAGCGCGCAATGAGCAAGCTGAAGCTCTACGGCTACAACAGATCGCGCGCGATTCGCACGATATGGCTCCTGGAGGAACTTGGCCTGCCCTACGAGCAATTCGACACCGGCGCGCAGCCCGGCTCGACGCGCACGGCGGACTATCTCAAGATCAACCCGGCCGGCCACGTTCCGGCGATCGACGACGACGGCTTCAAACTCTCGGAGTCGATGGCGATCAACCTCTATCTCGCCAAGAAGCACGGTAAGCTTTACCCGGCCGATCCGCGCGCGGAAGCGAAGGCGCTGCAGTGGAGCTTCTGGGCGATGAGCGAGCTCGACAAGCCCATCGTACAATGGATCCTGAACACGATGATCTTCCCCGTCGAGCAACGTTCGGCCCGCGTTGCACTCGCGGCGCGCGAAGAAATGGAATGGCCGCTGCAGGTCCTCGACGGCGAACTCAAGGGCCGCCAATACCTCGCCGACCCGAACGCATTTACGGTCGCCGACCTCAACGTCGCCTCGGTACTCTACCGTTTGCTCTTCGTCGACCTCGCGGGAAAACCTAACCTCGAAGCCTGGCTCAAACGCTGCTGGGACCGTCCCGCCGCCAAGACGGCGAGGGCGATGAGGGAAGGGTGATTACCTCCCGAGTAATCGACACAAGTGATCTTCTCCCGTTTGGTAGAACCATGCTCACCGCCGACCAACTCAACGCGAACCCGCTCCCGTTTGCAAAGCTGATGGGCGTGCGCTTCGTGACCGTCACCAAGGATGAAGTGATCGCCGAACTCAAAGTCCGCGATGATCTCTGCACCGCGCCGATGCCGATCCTGCATGGCGGAGCAGCGATGGCGCTGGCCGACACGGCTGGCGCGGTTGCGACGTTCCTGAACCTGCCCGAAGGCGCGAAGGGCACAACCACGATCGAAAGCAAGACGAACTTCCTCTCGCCCGCGCAAAGCGGCACCACCGTTCGCGCCACGACGACGCCCGTTCATCGCGGTGGCAAGACGCAAGTCTGGCAAACGCGCATCACGCGCGAGGACGGAAAACTCGTCGCCCTCGTCACGCAAACGCAGATGGTGCTTTAGGCTTCGAGTTGCGCCTCGATGAAGGCCTCGGTGTCTTTCAGGACGCTCGCACGCCAGCGCCAACCCCAAAGATAGGCTGCAAAGATCTCGAAATGCCCGATGCTCGGATAAATCTTCGCGTCCGCCTTCGAGCCAGCGCTCGTCAGTGCGCTTGTAAGGTTCACGCTGGCGTCGCTCTTCACGATCCTGTCGCGTGCGCCGTGCAGCAACAACATCGGTGGCGCACCGTTGCGCGCCAGTTTGATCGGCCGCGCGCCGTGCGGTTCGGCGGCGGAGGCTACGAAAATGTCCTTCACCCCGGGCCACTTCAGCGGATCGAGTGTGTAGGGCCCCGCCAGTCCGATCACGCCCTTGATCATCGCGGGCTCTAACCCGTGCGCGCGCAGATAGCGCGGATCGAGCGCCAACAGTGCCGAACTGTGCGCACCCGCCGAATGACCCATCACGAAGATCTTCGACGAACTGCCGCCCCATTTCGACGCGTTCTCACGCGTCCACTTGAGCGCCAGCGCGGCGTCCTCGACGAACGCCGGAAACTTCGCCGTTGGATAGAGGTGGTAGTCCGCCACCACGACAGCATACCCGCGCGCCGCCATCGCCCGCCCGAACAGCCAGTAGTACCAGCGCGCGCCACTCACCCAACCGCCGCCGTAGAGATAGAGGATGGTCGCTCGCACCGCGCCCTTGCGCGGTAGGTAAAGGTCAAGCTGCTGCCGCCGCTGCGGCCCGTAAGGAATATGCCGGCGCGACGAGGGCAGCGCGTCGCGCGCAAACGCCTTCGGCCGAACGCGGATATCGTCGATGGTGCTCATGGCTGGGAATGTAGCAGATTTCCGTCCCGCCGCGACTCCGCGCAAAACCGCCCCGCAGCGGGGGCGGTTCGCCATTCAGCGAAAGCGAACGACTAATTCAGCGGCGTCGAGAACGTCAGCAGAAGCGCATGTCCGCCGCCGCGTTCGCGGCCGCTCACCGGATCCTTGTCGCTACCGTTAAGGTCATAGCGATACTCAAGCTTGAGCTTCGCATCGGGCTTGTTCAGTTCGTCCTGTGCGAACGACGACAGATCGACACTGAGCTGTAACTGCTTCGTTTTCGCGCGGGCCGCCAGGTTGTCGTCGACGATTTGCGATTGCGCATCCGCCGCGCCGAAGCGCAGCTCCACCTTTGGTCCGCGTTCCGGCGCATAGGCGATGGACACGTGGGGGGCGATCTCGCGTTGCGCGTTGCGGTTCTCGAGCAGAGTGTCGTCGGTCTCGATCATCGAGAGGCCGGCCCCGAACTGCCAGTTGCCGCTGCGCACTTTGTGCGAGACGTCCACGAACCGGTCGCGCGAGCGCGACAACGGAATCTTGTCTTCGCCGCCCGGCAGCATGATGTCGGTGGTGACCCGGCGTTCCCAGAAACTTGCGGTCGTTTCGCCGAGCCGCGTGTCCCACTGCATCGCGCCCGTGGCCGTCGCTACGCGATCGCGCGGGCCCGGCAGCAATTCGGAGCGGATCACGTCGCCCTTTTCGTAGCCGCCTGAAACAGATGTCGGCAGGAACGGCCGGATCGGATCGATCGCGTCGGCGACCGCATCAGGCAATACGTCGGCGACGATGACGTCGGCATTAATGCCTGAGAACGATGTCCGCTTCAGCCATTGACCGCCTTGGGTCAGGTTGAACTCCATGCCTTCCTTACGATACACCGACAGGCCCGATGCGCCGTAGCCGACGCGGAAACCCGACCGGCGCACCGCTTCGCGGCTCGACACGTAGTCCCGGTAGTCGACCGAAAACCGCGTCTGCCCGAGTTCCAAGCTCGAAGAAACATTCGACCACGATTCCGGCAATACCAGCCGCCCCGTAGGCAGTTCGCGCAAGCTCGCAGCAAACCCCTCCGACGTCTGGCCGAAATCGCCGTCCACCATCAGCTTCAAGTTTTCGGTGTCGATGACCTTCGCCGAGAAGCGATGCCGCCGCGAGATGTCGCTCAGCCGTGTCGAGCGTTCGCTCTCGCGCAATTGCGGGTCGCGGAAATCGCGTGTGTCGGTCTCATCCACCGTTTGCGCGACATCGGTGCTGAAGGTGAAACGGCCGTTCGAGATCTGCGCGTCGAAGCCCGCACTCTTCGTCGGCACGCTTGAGAAGTGCGCGCCGTCCGCCAGCCGATCGACTTTCGCGTTCACCGAGGGCTCGAGATCGAACGTCCCGCCGCGCAGCTTGAGCGCGACCGGTGCCTGGCGGAGTTCTTCGTCTGTAAACGCGATCGGCGCCTCGTAACCGGTCAACGTGGGCGCAAGGCCCTTCCAATCTGGCTCTGGCGCGACGAACAGGTTAACCGCCTGCTGCCCGAATGCCTTTGATCGCAGTGTCTTAATTTGCTGCGCTGCGGTGGAGCTCTCGAGTCCCAAATTGGCGGCGATCATAGTGGGAGCAAGCCAGCTCGCCTGTATCGGTTCGGCACTGGCCGTTGAAGACGCGCAAAGCGCGGTGCCGGCCAAAAGCAAGGTGCTCAAACGGCCTGGCGTCAATCGAGGTGGTGAACGATGTTCCATGGCGATCTTGTGCTCCGCAAGAGTCGCGCCACAGAGGGAATACCGTCCGTCAGCGCGAAAGAGAAACCACGCCGCGGTAATGAAACCGCGTCGTTAAACCTTCTTCTCGTCGCTGCAGATGACACTAGATAACGCGGACCACCGCCCGATGGTGCCAAACCGGCACCGTTGCCCCTTACGCATACTAGCCGCCCTCCCTAGGCGATCATCGCGCAAGTCCCCAAAGCACTCACTCACGTTTGGTTGCGAATCGCGCGACTACTCGAACAAGAAGCGTATGTCCACTTTCGAGTTTGCAACAGAGGGATTCGAAAATTTTTCCGCATGCGGACTAATTTCCCAGGCGGGCGTGTTGCAACATGCACGCAGGCGCGCTCGCGCTCTGTAACGCTTCGTATCAGTGAGTGATCGTCGACATGGTTACGGCGTGTACTGACGATCAAGTCACGCGTCTAACTCGCATGCATCCGAATTAACGCTGAACGCGAGGCGCAAGACTCATCTCCTGATCGCAGAACGTGTTTCCGCACTGCAGCGAGCGCAAAACGATCAATGAGATAACGCTAGAATGACAAAATGTCGGCGCTGCTTACCAAGACGTCAGTGCTCCTAGCTGTCGCGCACGAAATCTTGCGCTGGCGGCATTGCCAGCGCGACGCGCGTGTGAGTTACTGACATAAGAGTCCGGTCCGTAAAGTCAGGTGGCACCCCCTATGGGACTTCAAACCCTCCCGCTCCAGTCGACTGAAAGCGCTAATCCTTACGCAAACTTGGCTGAGACCCTCTCCCGGGTGACGAGGGCCTCATCGCACGCCGTGCTCTGGGCGAGCGTTAAGGACTTCGTCGGCCAGTTGGGCTACACGAACGTTGTTGCCGTAGATGCCGCCCGGCTTGCGGCCGGCGTCGGTGGCGCCGTCCTGTACAGCGACACGCCGCCTGAGTTATTGAAGGCGATCGATAGTCAACTGGTCTACGCGGAACACCCGATTGTCCTGCGCAGCTTGCGCAATCCGTCGCCCTTCCTGATTTCCGAGCTCCGCGACGACCCTGCCGAGCGCGGCAAGCCTTGGACTGAACTGTTGGCGGACGTGGTTAGACGTGGTGACGGACTGGCCGTTCCCGTTTACCAAGGCATTGAGCCACGCGGCGGCATCAACTACGGCGGCCTGACGCCGGATACCTCGACCCTGGCACGTGGCATGATCCAAGTGGTCAGCCACGCAGCGATTGATCGGGCATTCGAACTGCGCAGCGGGCAACCGGCCTCATCACTCCTGGGGTTGTCGGTCAGGGAGGCGCAATGCCTCCGCCACGTCGCGATAGGTCACCCCGACGCAGAAATCGGCCAATTGCTGGGGATCAGTCCCCGCACGGTCCGCTTCCACGTCGATAGCGCCAAAGCGAAACTAGGCGTTTCAACCCGCATCCAAGCCGTGGCCAAGGCGCTGCGCGAGCGGATTATCGCCGTCTGATCGCACTCAGCTGAGATTGCGCTGCCCAAACTCTGCTAGAAACGCCTCAGGAGGGGGGGGGCAGACGTGCGACGCTGGTTCTGGCCATACGCGATACTCGCGATCGTATTGTTGCTGCTCGGGCTCTTCACGCTGTTGACCGCGCTGACAGGCATCGGCCCCGGTCGTGTCGACGCCCAGATCGCGGTCGCTGACGCGACCGTCATCGAACCCTCAAAACGCTTCCTGGTTTCGATGCTCGACATGGTGGCTCCCTTTGATGTCCCGCGATGGGCGAAGAACCTCTACGCCGTCTTGGTTCTAGTCGCACTTGGTGGCATGGCCCTGTCGACCGTGGTTGGAGTCCTGTTGCTGCCGGTCTTCTACGCGCTCTACCGCAACCGCGAGTAGTCGTTCAGCCGAGCGTGTGCCCGATCCAGAGCACCCGTCCCAGCGCTTCCAGTGCGTCGGGGTCCAGATTCTCGTACGGCTGATAGCGCGGGTTGTCCGACCTAATCGTCACCAGTTTCGTCGCCGGATGCATCGTCACCCGCCGGACCAGCAATGTGTCCTCCAGACGCAGAACGAAAATTCCCTCGCGGCGCAAGTTAAGTTGCGCGGTGTCGACCAGCGCGTGATCGCCGTTCGCGAGCGTCGGCTCCATCGAGTCCCCCGACATCGCAATGACGGCGAGTTGCGAAAACGGCGTCGGCGTCAACGCGCGCAACCAAGCGCTCGCAAACAAGCTAAAGCCTACCGCATTGTCGAACTCCCCGAACGGCCGCCGCCCGGCCGAAGCGCGCGCATCGAACACCGGGATTCGCTCATAGTCGGCAAGCTCCGGCGCGCGCTCTTGCGGCTCCGCCCTCGCCTGACGCTTCGCCCGGGAGGGTTCGCGCATCCGCCCTTCACCCGTCTCCAGCCATAGCGGATCCTGGCCCAACGCCCGCGCGAACTTCGCCGTGTGCTTCGTACCCTTGGCGCGCCCGGACTCCAGTTCCATAACCGCTTGCTGACTGATCCCAACCGCATTCGCGAGCGTGACCTGAGTCATGTTCACAGCCTCACGCGCCTTCTTGATCCGCGTACCGACACCAGACATAGAGGTCCCTCCGCGCCGCCGATTCCGCGTCAGTTTAGCAAGCGGAGCCTTTTGCGCCGCAATTTCCTCCAGTCGCCGCCCCAAACCCGCTCAAATGTGAGCCATTCGGGGCTTGCGCGGCGGCGGCTTATGGGGCTCTTTTGAGTACGCATCAAACGGTGGGGCTTGATGCCTTCAGCATGTGACTCCGGCAGCATCTTCGGCTGCGCGATTTCCAGCTTCCCGTGGATCATCGCGGTGCTGCTCGGCATCGTGGTGTTTCTGGTCGCCTTCCGCTTCGCGCTCCAGTTCTTGGAACGCTGGCGCCGCAAGCCCGCGCCGGAGCCCGCGCCAGTCTCGCCGCCCAAAGCCGTGGCGCCAGGCAGCCCGCTCCAGCCGACACCGGCGCCACCGAAGAAAGAACCGCGGCCGCAGCAGCCCGCAAAGCCATCGCCGTTGCAACTCAGCTTCGCTGACCGTCCTGACCTCAAGGCCGGTGACTTCCGCGACGCTCACGTTCAGGGCGATTTCGGCGAAACGCTGACGAACATCATTCTTGCACAAGAAGGTTGGAAGAAGTTGCCGTCGAAATCCATCGGCGGGCGGGGCCTGGACGGCCTCTTCGTGCGCGAGGTCCGCGGCGGCGGCGGTTTCGAGGCGCTCGCCGTCGAAACGAAAACGAACAACGCCGCCTTCGACCATGCGTCAATGGCCGACGGCAGGATTGCCCACGCGATCGGCGATCTCTTCGAAGCGGGCGCACTCACCAAACAAGCCGCCGACGAGCTCATGCGAGGTCTCGCCGGTGGTCCGCCGTTCTTCCGCAAGGAACTCTGGCGTCACGATCTCTCGAGCGGCGTGACCGCCATCATGCAGCTCGGCGCGAACGGCGAACAGAAAAGCGGCACTTCTCGTTCCTACGCGCGCCTGATGGCCTCGCTCCACGCCTCGCTCAAACAACTCGACCGCGCCGCCGTCTACGTGGGCGACAAGCCCGTCGACCAATCGGACCACTAAGCCGCGACCGGCGCAGCCCCGGCGACGCTCGTGCGGAACATCTCGCGGCGCTGCCCGTGATAGTCGTTTAGCGCATTGTGCTGCGTCGCGCGGTTGTCCCAGATGGTCAGCGTACCCTTCGCCCAGCGTACGCGGCAGGTCAGGTTCTCGTTCGTCGCATGGCGGTAGATGTGCTGCAGCAGCGCCTGGCTCTCGGCCATGCTCCAACCCTCAAACCGCATGGTGTAGACGGCATTCAGATAGAGCGCCGCGCGTTTCGTTTCCGGATGCAGGATCACTGCCGGATGAACGCACTCCTGAAACGCGTCCGCCGACGGCACGATCTCCGTCGACATTTTATCCTTCACCCGGTCGAGGTAGCCGCCCGTGCCGTAGGCTGCACCCGCCGAATGCACCGCGCGCAACCCGCGCAGCGTCGCCTTCAATCCGTCCGACAACGTTTCGTAGGCGAGATACTGATTTTGAAACAACGTGTCGCCGCCATAGTCCGGCACCTCATGCGCATAGAGCAGCGTGAAGCTTGGCGGTTGCGGCAGATACGAAAGATCGGAGTGCCAAGCGTTCGCGAAGTTCAGCTTATCTTCGCGCTCCTTAAGCACGCGAATGACATAAGGCCGGTCGGGCAGGGGCTTCACGAACGGCGTCACCGCGCGCCCGCCAAGCTGATCCGTCAACCGCTCCAGATCGTCGAGCGTCATCGCCTGATCAGGGACCGAGACGACAAGGTGCTCCGCCAGCGCGCGCTGCAACTCCAAAATCTCAGCCCGCGTTTGCTCCCGCGTGAGGTCGAGCCCACGGACCTCGGCACCCAGTGCTCCGGCGATCTTCGCGATTTTGATGCTCATGGCGCGGGCTCAATCTTCAAGACTTTGCCCGCCGCATCATCCGTCGTCACATAGATGTAGCCGTCCGGACTGACGCGCACGTCGCGAATGCGCACTTTGAGATCGGTGAGCAACCGCTGCTGGCCCAATACGCTCTCGCCGGACTCGTCCAAGTCCACACGCGCGAGATACTTGAACGCCAGCGCTCCGACGAACGCATCGCCGTTCCACGCCGGAAACTTGTCGCCGCGATAGATCGCAAGCCCCGACGGTGCAATCGACGGCGTCCACTGCAGGATCGGTTGATCCATCCCGCGCCGCGCCTTGTAAGGCGAGACGTAACCGCCGGAATAATCCATGCCGTACGTGATCACCGGCCAACCGTAGTTGTGCCCCGGTCGGATGATGTTGAGTTCATCGCCGCCTTGGGGTCCGTGTTCGTGCTGATAGAGCAACCCGGTCTGCGCATCGAACGCGAGGCCCTGCTCGTTGCGGTGACCTCGAGAAAAAATCTCCGGCAACGCACCCGCTTTGCTCACGAACGGATTGTCCGGCGGCACGCTGCCGTCGTCATTCAAGCGAACTGTCTTGCCCAAGTGAGTGCCGAGGTCCTGCGCTTTCTCGCGATACTCGAACCCGTCGCCAATGGTGAGCGCAAACGTTCCGTCGGCCAGGAACGCCATCCGCGCGCCAAAGTGATTGCTCGTATCCTTCAAGGGTTTCGCCTCGAAGATCACCTTGAAGTCCTGCAACACGACGCCGTCGAATCGTGCACGGGCTACCCGCGTGGCATTGGCGGCGGCGGTGCCGCTGGCATAGGTCAGATAGAGAATCTGATTCTCCTGGTACTTCGGATGCAGCACCACATCGAAAAGGCCCGCTTGGCTACCACTCTTGGTGTGCACCGGCGCTACCCCGGTGATCGGTTCTGCGAGAAGCTTGCCGTCCTTGATGAGTCGCAGCCGCCCGGCGCGCTCCGTCACCAGCATCGACCCATCCGGCAAGAATGCGATCGACCAAGGATGGTCGAGCCCTGTCGCTACTTCCGTGACCTTGTAGCCGGTCTTAAGCTCGTCCCCCGGCGCAGGCGGCGGCGGTGGCCGCTCGCTGACGGGGGGCACGTCGGCGAGCGCCGAACCGGCCAAAGCAATGAACATCGCGGCGCCGAACAGGGGCGACAAAGTGCGCATCAAACTTAATCTCCATCGATTGACGGACAATTCATCGATAGAGACATCTGACCCTATTTCAGGGCATAAGCAAAGAGCGTGAAAGGGGAGGTTCGTTTCGATGCTGCGGAGAGTGATCGCGTTCGTCGTCGCCCTCATTGTCATGGTGATCTTGGGCTCGATCGCCCATTCGCTTTTCGTGCAAGCCGCCTGGGCTCAGGCCGCCGGGATGGCCGAAGGCGCGCCCGCTGCGCTGGCGATGGGCGACCGGGTCGAATGGATCGCCCACGACCTCGTAGGGCTTCAACCGCTCTTTGGTGCCTTGAGCGCGATTGCCCTTGCCGGCGCGTTTCTGACCGCCGGCCTCGTCGCTCGCTTCACCGGCCTGCGCACAATCGTCTTCGCCGTCGCCGGAGCCGTCGCCATCTTCGCCCTGTTCACGATCCTGAAGATGGTCCTTGGCACGGTAGGTGTCTTTGGCGCCCGCGGCATGTTTGGCCTCGGCGCGCAGATGACGGCTGGTTTGATCGCTGGTCTCGTCTTCGCGATGATGACGCGGCCGCAACAACAGTAGTACGTCGAACATGACGCCCGACACGCCCCGCGCCACTTTCATCAGCACACTGAAGATCGGTGCCGTCTTCGTCGTCGTGTCGCTCCTAGGCTTCGGCCTCGCGCGCTACCTGGAAGAAGGCAAGCGCTTCGACGTCGGCTCTTGGTTCGTCATTGCCGTGCTCGGTGGCGCCGTTTTGATTACGGCGGTCATCAGAGCGCTCCTCGCCACCCGCAAGAACTAGCGCGAGCACCCAGCCATCTTTACCCGCAACCTGCTCCTCTTTCTCGGCGGCCGCCTTGCCGGCAATATAGCCATGCAAGTGCAGTCGGCGGCGGTAGCCTGGCAACTCTGGAGGCTCACCGAAGATCCACTGATGCTGGGCTTCGTGGGCCTCGCCCAGTTCGTGCCGATGTTCGCCTTCACGCTCTACGCGGGCGATATCGCCGATCGCTTCGAGCGTCGCCGCATTCTGGCGGCAAGCTACATCGTCGAGGGTATCTGCGCCGCGATCTTCTTAGGCCTGACGCTCAATGGCACAACCGACGTCTGGCCCTTCTTCGCAACGCTTGTCCTCTTCGGCACCGCTCGTGCCTTCTCCGCGCCAGCGTCGCAATCGTTCTTGCCGCAGATCGTGCCGTTGGAAGATCTACCGCGCGCTATTTCCGTCTCCTCCACCGTGTTTCAAATCGCGGTCATCGCCGGTCCAGCCCTCGGTGGCGCAGCGCTTCTGGCCGGCCCCGCCGCCGCTTATGGCATCTGCCTCACGTTGTTCCTGGTCACGGCTGCGGCCGTGTACGCGATCACGTTGATCAAGCGGGAGGTCGCGCCGATCGGCGGCACGCTCTTGCAGCGCGTCGTCGAAGGTATCGCTTACGTCAGGCGCCGTCGCGAGATCATGGGCGCGATCACGCTCGACCTCTTCGCGGTGCTGCTCGGCGGCGCCGCCGCGCTAATCCCCATCTTTGCGACCGAAATTCTGCACGTCGGCCCGCTCGGCTTCGGCTTCTTGAAAGCCGCGCCAGCGATCGGCGCCGCCGTCATGTCGGTCGCGCTCACGATGCGTCCCCTCGACCGCAACGCCGGCATGAAGATGTTCCTCTGTGTGGCCGTGTTCGGCCTGGCAACTGTCGTCTTTGGCCTGTCCGAGAACTTCTACCTCTCCTTCGCAGCCCTGATCACGATGGGGGCCGCCGACATGGTCAGCGTCAATGTCCGCCACTCGCTGACCCAACTGGCTACTCCCGACCACATGCGCGGCCGCGTTAGCGCCGTGAACATGCTCTTCATCGGCGCCTCAAACGAACTGGGCGAGTTCGAATCCGGCGTGACCGCCGCCTGGTGGGGCGCGGTTCCCGCCGTAATTGTTGGCGGCTTGGGCACACTGGCGGTGGTCGGCATGGGCGCGTATGTGTTTCCGGAACTCAGAAAGATCGACCGCCTAAGCGATCTCAAACCCGAATGAGCGAGGCCACCATGCATCGCACCGCCAGTTGTTGCTGCGGTTCCCTACGTCTGAAGATCAACGGCGAGCCGTCGCGTGTAGAAGTTTGCCATTGCTTCCAATGTCAGCGCCGCTCCGGCAGCGTCTTCGGCGACAACGCGTTCTTCCCACGCAACGCCCTAGCGGCGGTCGAGGGCGAGTCGAGGGATTTCGTGCGCGCCACCGAACGCGGCGGCCGCGTCACATTCCATTTCTGCCCGAAATGCGGCTCGTCGGTGTATTGGGACCTGTCGCTCGAGCCCGGCATCGTCGGCATCGCCGTCGGCGCCTTCGCCGACCCCGGCTTCACCAAGCCGACACGCTCGGTTTTTGGCGTCACGCGCCATCATTGGGTCGCACCGATCGACGCCGCGGATGCGTTCCTCGCGCATCCGTCCGGCCCGCGCGAGTAGCTAGCCGAGCATGATCGCCGCAATCCGCTCGTTCTGCATCTCTGTCGAGCCGTCCGTGTAACTCGCCACCCGCGCCGACGCGAGGTGCCGCAAGAACGGATAGTCCTCGCGCAACCCCGCCGCACCCATCAGCTGACACGCGTCCGAGATGCGCGCGACCGCCATGCGTGTCGTGAACTTTTTCGCATGCGCCGAGGCGAGCGCGGCGTCCTCTTGCCGAACGATCTTGTCCGTAGCGCCCTTCACAAGAAGCCGCGCCGCCTCCGCGTCCGTCGCGATATCGGCCGCCATCCACCGCCACCCTTGCTTGGCCGACAGCGGTGCACCGAACGCATGCCGAGCCTTGCCGTATGTTACCGCCGTATCGAGACACGCATCGACCATCGCCACACACATCGCGGCGACATAGGTGCGCGCCTGATTGACGCTTGCCATCGCTCGCCGGAAAGCCTGGCCCGGCGGCGCCACAACTTCATCGGCTCGCACGCGATAGTCCTGCAGCTTGAATCCGCCCGCGCCGATCACGCCACCGCCGGCAAGCGCTTCCGCGTTCGAGCGCCGAAACCCATCGCGTTGCCCGTCAACCAGAAAGCATCCGATTCCGCGCCAACCTTGCGCTGGATCGGTCTGTGCATAAGTGATGTACACGTCGCCGAACGCCGCGTTCGTGATCCACCCCTTCTCGCCGTTCAGCACCCAGCCGTCGCCGTCCTTGGTCGCCAGCGTCTTGATTCCGGCAAAGTCACTCCCGGCCCCCGGCTCGCTCAGCGCGCTCCCGCCAAACCGCTCACCCTTCAACATTGCCGGCACATAGCGCTCGGCAACCGAACGCGGCATCGCCTCAGCGATATGCGCGGCGGCCCCGGCGGTATTCGTGAGGCTGAAAGCGAAGTCGTACGAGTGGCGCGACAACACTTCGAGCAGCCGCAACTTGTCCGCAAACCCGATCTCATGCCCGCCCCATGCCCGCGGCGCCTGAAACGCGAGCAACCCGTCGGCCGCGGCAGCCTGCAGCCCCTCAACCTGCATCCGCCCCTCGCGATGCCACCCAGCTGCCCGCGGCGCAACATAAGCCTCCGCAAACCGCGCAGCTCGTTCGACAATCTCGTTCACAGTGTCACCTCAAGATCAGTTGCTGCGCGATCTTAGCGGCTTCGCGTGAGACCATTCAAACGTTCAACAATCGCTTTGCATGTTCGGTGGCAGCCTTGTAGTCCGCCTTGCCGTTCGGCGCCCGGAACATCACCGGCACTGGCAGAATCCGCTTCGGCGTCTTGTACCCCGCCAAGTGCTCCCGCACATGCGCCCGAAGCGCCGCCTCGTCGAACCGTGCGCTCGGGGCCAGTTCGATCACGGCCGTGACCGCGTTCCCCCACTTCTCGTCCGGCACACCTACAACGAGCGCATCTTCGACCGACTCGTGCAGCTTTAGCGTCTCCTCGACTTCCTCCGGATAGACCTTCTCGCCCGCTGTATTGATGCACGCGCTCCCGCGACCCAGCAGCGTGATCGATCCGTCGCCATGCAGCAGACAGAAATCGCCTGGGATCGACCACCGCTTACCCTCGATCGTGAAGAACGTCCGCGCAGTCTTCTCCGGATCCTTCCAGTAGCCGACCGGAATATTTCCACCGCGCGCAATGAAGCCCGGTTCGTTCGAGCCCGGCGCCACCGGCTTGTGATCGGGCGCGAACACCGCGACGTCCGCGCCCAACGTAAACTTTGCCGTCGCTACCTCGCCATCCTTCGTCGTCGCGGACAACGCAAAACCAACGGCCTCCGACGATCCGAACGAGTCGAGCAGCGTCGCCTGCTGCAGGTGTTTGATCATCCCGTGCTTCACCTCTTGGCTCCACATCGTGCCCGAAGAAACGATCATCGCGACCGACGTGAGGTCCCAACGCCCTGGGTTCTCGTCGAGTGCGCGTAGCATCGGCCGCGCAAACGCATCGCCGACGATCGCCATCTGCGTCGCCTTGCGCCGCGCCGTCACCTCCCAAAGCTCGACGGGATCGAATGTCGGGTTCTCCAGTGTAATCACACACCCACCGCCCACGAGCGCACCGAACGACGTCAGCAACCCCGTGCCATGCATCTGCGGACAGACCGGTATGAAGCGGTTGCCCGGCGTCGACCGCACGATCTCAACATGTTCGGCAATTGTCGTCGGGATCACCGGCATCAGCGCCGGATTCATTTGCGCCGCGCGCAAATCATGCTGCCGCCACATCACGCCCTTCGGCATGCCGGTCGTGCCGCCCGTGTAGAGAAAGAAGAGATCGTCCGGCGACCGCTTGATCTCCAAATCGCCCGACCCATGGGCGGCGATGAATGCCTCATAGTCCTGTGCAAAGCCGGGCAGGGGTGTGTCGTCGATCGCAACTTGCAGCCATGTCTTCACGCCCGGCAACCGGTCGCGGATCGACGCGACCAGCGGTGCAAACTCACTGCCATAAACGACGGCCCGCGCGTCGGAGTTGTCGAAGATATAGTGCAGTTCCTCCGCTTTGTACCGGTAGTTGACGTTCACATGCACGAACCGCCCTTTGAACGCGGCAATCGTCGCCTCCATGTATTCCGGCCGGTTGCGGATCAGGATCGCAAGCTTGTCGTCGGCGGCATGTCCGGCCGCGATCAACCCCCGCGCCAACGCATTCGTTCGCCCCTGAAACTGAAGCCAGGAAACAACCCGCTCCCCATGCATCAAAGCCGGCGCCCCCGACGGCACCACCTTTGCCACGGCATCAATAATGTCGCCGTAGTTCCAGACACCCATGCCATTTCCTCCAGTTTCTCGTTGGCGTTAGCCTAACCGAAGCCGGCACCCTTGAGGAAGGTTGCTGTTGCGAGGCCGCCGAAGCTGGTACAATCAGCCCATGACATCGCCCCTCGATCGCATCTCAATCGACCCCAACGTCTGCTTCGGCAAGCCGTGCATCAAAGGCACGCGCATTTGGGTATCGTTGATCTTGGATTTTCTGGCATCTGGCGAGACGCCGGAACAAGTACTAGTCGCCTATCCGCAACTCGTCGCGGATGACATACGGGCGGCAATCGCCTACGGCGCCGAGATGGCCCGCGAGCGCATGGTGCCGGTGCCGGTTTCCGCAGGCAAATGAAGATCAAACTGGACGAGAACATTGGCGACATCGGCGCCGACATTCTGGCGGCGGCTAGTCACGACGTATCGACAATCCTCAAGCAAGAATTCAGCGGCATCCCTGACGTCGATGTCTACAGGTCTTGCAAGGCCGCTGGCCAAGTGCTGGTAACGCTCGATCGCGATTTTGGCGAAGTCATTCGCTTCCCGCCGGAACCTACCGCCGGTATTGTTGTGTTAGATTGTCGGGGGCGTTTGTCGGCAATCGCAATTCGTGCCCGTATCAAGGAACTGGCGTCGCTGCTGGAGGGGAACGACATTCGCGGTCATCTTTGGATCGTTGAACCCGCTAGATTGCGTATTCACCAAAGTCGCAACGAGTAGAAAATCGTGTTACTCCCCGAACTCGGCATCATCGAAGGCTACTTCGGCCGTCCCTGGTCGTTCGCGGATCGCGCCGCGGTGATGCAGGCGCTTAGCACGCACGGCTATCGCTTCTTCATTTATGCACCAAAGGCCGACACGTTCCTCCGCCGTCGTTGGCAGGAGCCGCATCCGCAAGAAGCACAGGTCGCACTGACCGCCTTCTCCGCGGCCTGCCGCGCGAAGGGCGTGCGCTTCGGCGTCGGCTTGAGCCCGTATGAGGTCTACCGCAACTTCGATGACAACGCGCGCGCCACGCTCCGTAACCGCATCGCACAGCTGGAGTCGCTCGGCCTCGATGACCTCGCAATCCTGTTCGACGACATGCGCGGCGACATCCCCGACCTCGCGGAGCGCCAGGCGACGATCATGGCTTTCGTCGCCGGCTGCACGAGGGCGTCGCGCCTCATCATGTGCCCAAGCTACTACACCGACGACGCCGTCTTGGATCGCGTCTTCGGTCAACGCCCCGCGAACTACCTGGAGGACCTTGGCCGCCGCCTCGACAAGAAGATCGAGATATTCTGGACCGGCGAAGAAGTATGCGCCCGCGCGTTCTCGCCCGGCCACCTGGTCGACGTCACGCAGCGCCTCGGCCGAAAACCGTTCCTCTGGGACAACTACCCCGTCAACGACGGTCCGCGCATGTCGCGTTTCTTGCATTTGCGCGGCTTCACCGGCAGGCCCGCGAGCATCGCATCACACGTCGCTGCCCACGCCATCAACCCCGCGCTCCAACCGCATCTGAGCATGATCCCCGCCCTCACACTCGCCGACAGCTATCGCGAGGGCGACCGCTACAGCTACATGAGCGCCTTCCGCAAAGCTGCCCCTACCATCATGGGCGACGAACGGGCCCGCCTCCTAGAGAACGATCTCTTGAGCCTACAAGACGCAGGCCTCGATCACCTCGGCGACCGCGCCGCGCGCCTCCGCGCCCGCTGGTCCGCCCATGCTCACCCCGCGGCCCAAGAAATCACCGCCTGGCTTGACGGCGCTTACGCGATCACGCCGGAAGACATGCTGACGAGTTGAATTACCGCCGCCGGGACTCGATCCCGGAACTCGCCATGGCGGCAAGCGCGATCAGCGTGACCGCCACCACATGCGTCGCGAAGTCTACCGGGTTCGTGCCGTGGGCATGGACGAACTGCAGCAGCGTCGCCGCCAGCAACGCCGCGCCGAGCCCCGCGAGCGCCAACACGCGCATCACATCGACCGACAAACTCCGCCGCACAAGGAAGTACGCGGCGACCGCCGTCGGCAGGCCGGCGCTCAGGATGAAGAAGAAGCAGTCCTTGCTGTCGAAGATCGATGTCGGCTGGTATCCAAGTTGCGCCACCTGCCGATAACACCCCACTGCGCCGCCGATCAGCCACAACGCGAGGCCGGGCAGGGGGAGGTAGAACCAGTTCGGCGACCGCCCCGGGATTGAGAGCATCACGGCCGCAACTACCGAACTCACCCCCGCGACGAGCGCGCCGAGAAGCTCTGCCGCGAACGGCCCACTCGCAATCGCGTCGAACGTCGCCGCGACGTGGCCGCCAAGCGCCGCCAGCGTCCCCATCGCCACAAGAACGAGCGCGAGGAACGCCCCCGCCCGCACCCACGGCGACGCAAGCGCCTTCACCGGCGCGGCCTCGCGCGCCAATCGTTCGATCATCCGGTCCGTGTCTTCACGCATCACTGTTGTCCTTCGCGCCGCGTAGCGTTTGCATCGCCCGATGCAAAAGCGACTTCAGCGCCGATACCGATTGTCCGCTGGCAGCCGACGCTTCGGCGAGCGACATCTCTTCGATTTTGAGCATCCGAAGCGCTGCCCGCTGCCCCTCGGGCAGCGTCGCGAGCGCCGCCGCGATGTCGCCGCGCGCGGCGAGCGCTTCCTCCGCACGCGCATCGCTCGCCGACGTTTCCGCGACCGCGTCCGTCATCTCGCTTTCGACCGCGGCGCGCCGTTTGCGCGCCCGAAGCGCATCGATCGCCCGTGCTTTCGCGATCGCCGCGATCCAAGGCTCGACCGGCCGGCCGGGTTCATAGGTGTGGCGCATGCGATGCAGGCTGATCAGCGTCTCCTGCACCACATCTTCGACCGCCCCGTGGTCGCCGTGATAGCGCCGCGCAATCACGCGCACGAACGGCACCGCTTCCTTGAGCAACGACGCATAGGCACGCTGCTCGCCGCCTTGCGCCGCGACCATCATCTCCTGCCAGCGTCCGGACTCTGTCGAAGGGGGCAAGACCTGTTCCCAAAGATCGCGCGCGAACGCGATGATCACGAACGTATGGTCCGCGTCAATGGCGCGCCGGTCTGCAAGTGCGATGGGCAAAGGTTCTTCCTCTCCCCCACATATTCGCTTGCCGAGGGTCATTCGGTGCGCCGATCACGTGTCTGTGACCGGCGCAACTTTTGCCGTTAACCTGGCGAACTCCCCATCAGACCAACCGGAGGAAGACCCCATGCTCAGCCAATTCCTACGCGTCGCCGCCCTGATCGGCGCGCTTTTCATGACCGCGACCACCGCCTCAGCCCGCGACGCCGAGGTTTATACCGGCACCTTCTCGTCCCTCGCCGTCGGCGGCTATGACGCCGTTGCCTATTTCAAGGCCAGCAAACCGGTACAGGGCGTGGCCCAATTCACGACCGACTACAAAGGTGCGACCTGGCGCTTTGCCTCGAAGGAAAACCTCGATGCGTTCAAAGCGAACCCGACCGCCTACGCGCCCCAATATGGCGGCTACTGCTCCTGGGCCGTCGCGCAAGGTTATACGGCCTCGGGCGACCCCCAAGTTTGGAAGATCGTGAACGGCAAGCTCTACCTGAACTACGACACCTCGGTTCAGGCGAAGTGGGAGAAGGACATCCCGGGCTTCATCACCAAAGCCGACAAGAACTGGCCGTCCGTCCTCGGCAACTAACCGCCAGCTATCGATCCCATACCTTCTCAAACACCGGTGAGCGGGCGACCCTCACCGGCGAACCATGAGGCGCGCGCCATGCCGAAAGATCTCCACGACCTGACGCTTACGACCGATCGCGCCGAAACAGTGGCCGCGTTTAACGCCTACGCCACCGATTGGATCGGCCACGGCCCCCGCGTCCGCTCGATCTTCGCCGCCGCCGATGCCGATCCGCACTGCGCGCTGGTGAATGCGCACGCCGCCGCCGTCCACATGGCGCTGGAAGCGGCCCCCGGCTTCAAGACCGCGCGCACCTATCTCCGCCGCGCCCGCAAGACGCAGCGCGAGGCGAGCTCGCGCGAACAAGCCTTCGTCGCCGCCATCGCCGACTGGTGGCGCGGCAACACCGCGGGCACACTGAAACGCCTTCGCAAGATCGTCGACGAAAACCCCGCCGACATCGTCGCGGCCAAGTGGGCGCAGTATCACGCCTTCAACATGGGCGACGCCCGCGCTATGCGCGACATCGCCGAGACGGTTCTGCCGGTCCACGCCTCGGCCTCGGAAGCCTGGGCGATGGCCGCCTTCGCGCACGATCAATGCCGCGACGAAGAACGCGCCGAGGGCGCGGTCGAGAAAGCGCTCCGCCTCAACCCCGCCGACCCATGGGCGCACCACGCTATGGCGCACATCATGGACGGCCAAGGCCGCACCGACGAAGCGATCGCGTTCCTGACCGAGAAATCCATCGGCTGGTCGAACCGCAGCGTGTTCGTCCGCGAGCACAATTTTTGGCACCTCGCACTCTTCCACCTCGATCGCGGCGACCACGCCCGCGCCCTCGAAATTTTCGACAAACACCTCTGGGGTGAATGGCGCGAGTTCGCCCAAGAACAACTAGGTGCCATCAGCGCACTCTGGCGCATGGAACTGCGCGGCGTCGACGTCGGCCGCCGCTGGGACCCCGTTGTCGCGAAAGTCGTCGAGCGCTGGCACGAACACATCCTGCCGTTCCACGACGTGCACTTCGCCTACGCCCTCGCGCGCGGCGGCCGCACAGACGAGCTGCGCGAATTCATGGCCTCGCTCATCCGCCACGGTGCAAAGGACACGACCGGCGTCTGGGAAAGCCTCGTCATCCCCTGTACCAGCGGCCTCATCGCGCACGCCGAGCGCCGCTACACGGACGCCGCCACCCTTATCGCCCCGCTGCTCCCACGCCTCCACCTCATCGGCGGCAGCACGATCCAGCGCGACGTGATCGCAGCGACCTTGGCCGACGCGAACCGCGGCACCCAACCGGTCGCTCGCATCGCGGCATAGCAGGCAATGTTGGCATGCTCCGGCGACGGCTGATACCGTCGCTGGATGTTCCCGCGCACCATGCTCAAGCCCGTCCTCTTCTACGCCCTGGCCCTCGCCGCCGGGGCGTTTGTGCTGCAGTGGTTGCAGTATCAATACGTGGTCCGTGCCTTCGCGCCGGAGATTTACGTCGTCCTGATCGCGCTTGGGTTCACCGGGCTCGGCATCTGGGCAGGCTATCGCCTGACCCCCAAGACCGTGGCCGCACCTTTCGAGCGCAACGACGCAGCGATCAAGTCCTTGGGCCTCACCGACCGCGAACTGACGATGCTGGAGCGTCTGGCGGCCGGGGACGCCAACAAAGAAATCGCCCGCGCCCTCGACATCTCCCCTAACACCGTCAAAACCCACATCGCGAATCTGTTCCAGAAGCTGGAAGTCCAGCGCCGCACCCAAGCGATCCAAAAAGCGCGCGAACTGCGCCTCATCCCCTGAAATCACCCTTTCGGGCGATATCGGAACGGCCTCGTCCTGACGTATGAAACCGGCCAGCGACCGGAGGAACCGATGTCCCCAAGCGACCTCACCCGCCGCACCGCGATCGGCATCGCCGCCGGCGCGGCCGTGGCCCTTAGCGCAAGCGCAGCACCAACCACGAAAGGCGACCAACCAATGGAACGAGTGACTGGAATAGGCGGCTTCTTCTTCCGGGCGAAAGACCCGAAGGGCCTCGCCAAGTGGTACGCCGATAACCTCGGCGTCGCGCTGACCCCCAGCAACTACGACGACCCGGCCTGGCGCCAGGAAGCCGGCACCACCGTCTTCGAGCCGTTCAAGTGGGACACGACCTACTTCGGCGACCCGAAACAGATGTGGATGCTGAACTTCCGTGTCAGAAGCCTGGAGAAGATGGCGGCGCAGCTGAAAGCGCGCGGCATCGCGGTAGAGGTCGACCCGGAGACCTACCCGAACGGCCTCTTCGCCAAAGTCGTGGACCCCGAAGGCAACCCGATCCAACTATGGGAACCGCGCGGCAAGGGCGAGGAATAAGGTCTCCCCGAAGGGCTGATTTGGGCCAAATCACCCTTTCGGGCGATACATTTTCCGCGGCCGGACCGGTAGCCACGAAGCACCGTTTCACCGTGAAGCATAGGGCAACACTCTCATGACCAACATCATCTTCCTCTTCGGCACTTTCGCCGGCCTCATCGTCATCGGCGCCATGATCGCCGTGATCGCGGCCTCGGGCGGCAACCCGGAAATGAGCGACCACTCGCTCTTTCTCGGCTACCTGATCATGATTGTCGCGCTTTCGATGATCTTCTTCGGGATCAAGCGCTACCGCGACCATGAACTGGGCGGCGTGATCAAGTTCCTGCCCGCGCTCATGATGGGCGTCGCGATCTCGGTCGTGGCAGGGATCATCTACGTGGCCGTCTGGGAGGTCTACATGGCCGCCACCAACCACAGCTACATCAACGCCTTCATCACCCACGCGATCGAGGCCGAAAAAGCCAAAGGCCTAACCGGCGCCGCCCTCGACAAGATGATCGCCGAAATGGAAGCCTTCAAAGTTCAATACGCGAACCCACTGTTCCGCCTGCCGATGACCTTCCTGGAAATCTTCCCCGTCGGCCTGGTCATCTCCCTGATCTCCGCCGCCCTGCTGCGGTTGCCGAAGTTCCTACCCGCAAAAGCTTAGCAGGCCTGGCACTCCCCGGGGACCGCCGACATCCTGCCGGCCCTTTCTTCGGCGGCTCCGCGGCCACTTGCGCCGCGGACTTACCTCCGCGATCATCCCACGATGTCCACGCCCACGCCGCACCCGCGCAACCGATCGTTCGAGTGGCGCCCGACCACGCCGCCGTACCGCATCCTCGCGCCAGCCCAGGCCGCCCAATACGACGAGCACGGCTTCTTCCTGCTTGAGCGCGCGTTCACCGCTGCCGAGATGGATGCCGTCGCCGCCGCGATCGATCCGTTCGAGCAAGAGGGTGAGGCGTTCCTCCGCCGCCAACCCGACGGCCGCTTCCTGATCGCGAAAGCCGACGCGATCACCTTCACTGTTCACCTGGTCACGAAGTCGTCCGCGCTGCAGACCTTCAGCACGCATAAGGTCTTCCAGGATCTCTGCCACGACATCATGGGGACACGAAGCCGCCTCTACTGGGACCAAGCCGTCTACAAGAAACCCGGCAACCCCGAAGAGTTCCCCTGGCACCAAGACAACGGCTACACCTACACCGAGCCGCAGCAGTACCTGACCTGCTGGGTCGCGTTGAACGACGCCACCGCCGACAACGGTTGCCCCTGGGTCGTACCCGGCCTCCACAAACGCGGCACGCTCGCCCACGAAGCAACCCCGCTCGGCTGGCAATGCCTGCGCAACCCGCAAGGCGCGATTGCGGTCCCCGCCAAGCGCGGCGACATCGTCGTGTTTTCGTCGCTCACGCCGCATCGTACCGGCCCCAACCTGACCGGCAGCGTGCGCAAAAGTTACATCCTCCAATACGCCCCCGACGGCGCCGTCGCCTACCCGCACGGCAGCGCCAACGCCGTGCCGCAAGACGATCCCGCGAGACAATATCTGATCTTACGACACAACGGAGACGACCATGAAACTCCAGGGCGGATGCTACTGCAAAGCCGTGCGCTACGACGCGGAGGGCGAGCCGATGATGCAGGCCCAATGCCACTGCCGCGAATGCCAATACATCACAGGCGGCAGCCCGAACGTCTTTATCGCGATGCCGATCCCGGGCTTCAAGTACACGAAGGGCGCTCCCAAGCAGTTCGCCCGAAAAGACCTCGAACGCTCGGTGACGCGTGAGTTCTGCTCCGACTGCGGCACCCACATCGTCACCCGCGCCCCAGGGTTCCCCGCCGTGATCCTGAAGGTCGGCTCCCTCGACGACCCGAAAGTGTTCGCCCCAAAGATGGCGATCTACACCTGCGACAAGCAACCCTTCCACCGCGTACCGGAAGGGATCCCGACATTCGAGAAGTTGCCGGGGTAGAGCGGCGGCCGACGCAGTTCGCGGTCAGCTTTCGGAGTGCGCGCCGGCGCACGATGAGGCGATGGTTCTGTTCAACACGACGGAGCCTTCCAGATGTCTCGATTTCTGTTTCCGCACGGCAGTTGGCACGGCGCTTGGTGCTGGCACAAAGTCTTACCGCGCATTGCAGCCGCCGGGCATGAAGCGGTTGCGATCGACCTACCCGGTCGCGGTCGCGCGCCGGCGGCCCCCGCATTCGTCAGTCTCAAAGCGATGGTCGATACGGCTGAGCGAGCGCTTGCTCCACAGAGCAAGACGACGATCGTCGTGCACAGCCGCAACGGTATTGTCGCTTCGGCGCTGGCCGAACGCGCGCCCGAACGGATTGCGCGCACGATCTATCTTGCGTCATTCATGTTGCCGAACGGCCGGCGCGTTCTCGATTACCTGCCCGACAAACAATCGCTGATGCCCGGCAACGTGACGGTCAATCGCTTGGCGATGTGGGATTGGTTGAAGCCGGCCGCGTATCGCGAAGCGCTCTATGCCGATTGCAGCGCCGACGATGTGGCGCTGGCGAACGCGCTTCTGGTGCGCGAGCCGGTGCGGCCGGCATTGACCCGCCTTCGGCTTTCGCAGGGCCGCTACGGCCGTGTTCCGCGCGCCTACATCCGCTTGACGCAAGACAAGGCGGTGTCTGTCGCGTTGCAGGATCGACTGCTCGCCGAAACGCAAGTCGATCGCGTGGAGAACATCGAGGCTAGCCACTCGGCGTACTTCTCCGAGCCGGACAAATTGGCCGAAACGATTCTGAGGCTGGCATCGTGATCTGGCGGTAGATCTCCAGCGGTCATTTGAGAATGGACAGCGCATTGCTGGAGCGGCCTTGCGCGGCAGCGGAGTGCCGTGCCCATACTGCCTCACCACGACATTGAGGCAATTCCATGAAATTCGGCGTCTTCTACGAAATGCAACTGCCCAAGCCTTGGGCCCCCGGCGATGAACGCCGGTTGTTTCACGAGGCCCTCGCTCAAGTCGAACTCGCCGACCGCCTCGGCTACGACTACGCCTGGGAGGTGGAGCATCACTTCCTCGACGAGTACTCGCACTCCTCCGCGCCCGAAGTTTTCCTCGCCGCCGCCGCCGCGCGTACGAAGCGCATCAGGCTCGGCCACGGCATTCGTCAGGTGATCCCGAATTACAATCACCCTGCGCGGACGGCGGAGACGCTGGCAACGCTCGACATCATGTCGGACGGGCGCGTCGATTTCGGGATCGGGGAGGGCGCAACGCGCCTGGAGCTCGGCGGCTTCGGCATTCCCGCGAAGGAAAAGCGCGCGCTGGCGATCGAGGCGGCGGGCGAGGTCGCGAACATGATGGTCATGGACCCGTACCCGGGTTTTGACGGCAAGTCCTTCAAGATGCCGTGCCGCAACGTGCTGCCGAAGCCGGTGCAGAGCCCGCACCCGCCGATGTGGATGGCCTGCACGAACAGGGACACGATCAAGGTGGCGGCAAGTCTCGGCGTCGGCGCGCTCGCCTTCGCGTTCGTGAACCCCGATGAAGCCCGTGCCTGGGCCGACATCTACTACGGCATCATCGCCTCCGACCAATGCGTGCCGCTCGGCCACAGCGTGAACGCGAACATCGCGATGGTCTCGTCCTTCTCGATCCACCACGACCGCGCGGAGGCGATACGCCGCGGTCACGAAGGCTTCGAATTCTTCGGCTACGCGCTGAACGCTCTCGTCGCTCGCGACACGATCCCCGGGCGCACGAACCTCTGGGGCGAGTACCTGGCACTCCGCGGCAACCGGACCGAAGAACTCGCGGCCGCGGCGGCCAACGCCCCGCAAGGCGGCGGCATCGGCACCCCCGACGACATGCGCGTCCATCTGCGCGCATTCCAGGATAGCGGCGTCGACCAAGTCATTTTCATGCAGCAGGCGGGCCGCAACCGCCACGACCACATCTGCCAATCGCTCGAGCTCTTCGCCGCCGAGGTGATGCCGGGCTTCAAGCAAGAAGTCGCCGAACGCGAAGCCGCCAAAGCGAAACGCTTAAGGCCCTTCATCGAAGCCGCCTTAGCCCGCAAACCGCGAATGAAACCACTAGCCGACCACGAAATCCCGGTCGTGCGCGCATCGGTGGCGCAAGCACAAGTGAACCAGGCAAGGTGAGTGACTTTCTTCCCGGGACCGCGGGCATCCTATGCCCGGTCCCAGGAAGACTAGCGACAGTTCCACCTCTTGCTCTAAACACATCCCGCCACCACCGGAGCCGCAATGCCCCCCCACACCGCCGACGTGATCATCCTGGGCGCAGGCATCGCGGGCGCATCGGCGGCGTATGAGCTCGCTGCCACGCACCGCGTGCTTCTGCTCGAACGCGAGAGCCAGCCCGGCTTGCACGCAACGGGCCGCTCCGCCGCGATCTTCTCCGAGATCTACGGCAACGCCGTCGTCCGCGGCTTGAGCCGCGCGAGCCGCGCGTTTCTGTTTTCGCCGCCACAAGGCTTCGCCGGCGCACCGCTGGTCAGCCCGCGTGCCACGCTGTTCGTGGCACCGACCGAGCAAGTCGAAGCGCTGCACGCCATGCGCCGCGACGCCGACGTCGCCGCCGGCACCGAACCCTTGAGCGTCGAAGAAGCGCTCGCGCGCGTGCCCATCTTGCGGCGCGACCGCGTGGCGGAAGCACTGTACGAACCGGGCGCGAGCGACATCGATGTCAACGCTCTGCACCAAGGCTTCCTGCGCGGCTTCAAGGCGCGCGGCGGCACACTCGTCTGCGCCGTGCGTATCCAGGCGCTCGACCGCAAAAGCAAAACCTGGCGCGCGATCGCCGGCGACGACATCTATGAGGCGCCGATTGTCGTCAACGCGACCGGCGCCTGGGCAGATGAAACCGCGAAGCTCGCCGGTGCCCGTCCGATCGGCATCGAACCAAAGCGCCGCACGGTTGCCCTCATCGATCCACCGGCAGGCGTCGACAGCCGCGCCTGGCCGCTCACGATCGACGCCGACGAAACGTTTTACTTCAAGCCCGACGCCGGCCGCATCCTGGTGACACCCGCCGACGAAACCCCGTCGCCGCCCTGCGACGCGCAACCGGAAGAAATCGACATAGCGCTCGCGATCGACCGCTTCGAGTCCATGACCACGATGAACGTGCGCCGCGTCGTGCACAAATGGGCGGGCCTGCGCACCTTCGCGCGCGACAAAACGCCGGTCGTGGGATTCGATCCGTACACGGATGGGTTCTTTTGGCTGGCGGGCCAAGGCGGCTATGGCATGCAGACTTCATCCGCCATGGCCCGCACCGCCGCCGCCCTCGTCCGCGGCGAGGACCTGCCTCAAGACATTCGCGCCGAAGGGGTAACCGCCGTGGCTTTGTCGCCGCAGCGTCTGCATCAGTGAAAAGGGGCGCCGCAATGGGCGCCCCTCGCAATCAATAGCGCGGCACGCCTTACCAGATGTGCACGCGATCTTCCGGCTTCAGGTAGAGCTTGTCGCCGGGCTTCACGCCAAACGCGTCGTACCAAGCGTCGACGTTCCGGACCACGCCATTGCAGCGATACTCGGCCGGGGAGTGCGGGTCGCTCGTCACCTGAGCCCTGAGCCGCTCGTCGCGGATATTTGCACGCCACACCTGGCACCAGCCCAAGAACAAGCGCTGCTCGCCCGTATATCCATCAAGCACGACCGGCGTCTTGCCCTTTTGCGACAACAAATATGCGTGCCGCGCCACGCTCAGGCCGCCAAGATCGCCGATGTTCTCGCCCGACGTGAGCTCGCCGTTGACATGCAAACCAGGCAGCGGCTCGAACTTCGAATACTGCGCTGCCAACGCCCTCACTTTCACCGCAAAGCGTTCTTCGTCTTCCTTCTTCCACCATGAGCGAAGAATGCCGTTCTCGTCGGCCTTCGCACCCTGGTCGTCGTAGCCGTGGCCCATCTCGTGCCCGATCACGCCGCCGATCGCGCCGTAGTTGATGGCGGCATCGGCATTCGGATCGAAGAACGGCGCCTGCAAAATGGCGGCCGGGAACGTAATGTCGTTCCAGACCGGATTGTACTGCGCGTTCACGATCTGCGGCGCCAAGCCCCACTCGGTCCTGTCGGTTTTGTTTGAGACGCGCGACGCCTGGCGGTTCCAATCCCAAGCAATGGCCCGCTTGCGGTTCCCGTAGGCATCGCCGGGGCGTATTTCGAGCGCCGAATAGTCGCGCCATTTGTCGGGGTAGCCGATTTTCACGCGCACCGTCTCAGCCTTACGCATCGCAACTTTGCGCGTCTCTGGCGACATCCACTCGAGGTTCGCTATGCGCTCGCGATAGGCGGCAAGAAGATTGCCGACGAGCGCCTGCATCTGCACTTTTGCCTCCGGCGTGAAATGGCGTTTCACATAAATTTGCCCGACGGCCGGCCCAAGCGGTTGTTCGCCGAAATTGCCGCTCAGCGCCGTCACGGCACGCTTCCAACGGTCCAGCTTCTGCGGCGTGCCGCTTAGAACCTTTCCGTTAAAGCCGAACGCGGCATCGTCGAACGCGGTCGGCATGATGTCGGCCTGCGCATTCAGAAAGTGGAACGTCATATAGGCGCGCCACGTCTCGACTGGCGTCTCCCGAAAGAGTTTTGCAAGCGCGGCGACCGGTTCAGGATTGCGCAGGATGAAGAAGTTCTGGTTCTGCAAATTCGCCGACCTCAGGACCGCGTCCCAAGCGAACTCCGGCGCCGACGCTTTCAGGTCGGCAAGCGATCGTGGATTGTAAGCGAGTTCGACATCCCGCAGCTTCTCGACCGGCCAATGCCGGTCGGCGATCTTCATTTCCAGCGCCATAATCGCGTCCGCTGCGCCTGCCGCGTTGGTGTAACTCGCCAAGCCGAGCATCTTTTCGATATAGGCGCGGTAGGCAGTCCGGGTTTCTGCGAACTTCGCATCCGGCTTCAGATAGTAGTCGCGCTCCGGCATGCCCAGGCCCGCCTGCACGACGTCGACCGAATAGCGGTCGGGATTCTTGTCGTCTAGCCCGAAGAAAATCACGATGGGCGAGTTCGTCTGAACACCGGGTTCGCCGACGAAGGCCGCGACATCTTCATGCGTCTTGAACGAAGCGATGCGGTCGAGATCCGCTTGGAACGGCTTCAACCCCTGTGCATCGATAGCTTTCGTGTCCATGTACGAAGCGTAAAAGTCCGCGACCTTCTGCTCCGGCGAACCTGCGGGTTGTTTCCGGCTCGATACTTCATTGACGAGGTTCTTCACGTCCTCTTCCGACTTGGCGCGCAGCACGTCGAACGCGCCCCAACGCGATCGGTCGGCCGGGATCGGCGTGTTCTTCATCCAGGTGCCGCCGACGTGCCGGAAGAAATCATCCCCCGGCTTCATGGAACGATCCATGGCCGTAAGGTCGAAACCCCAAGTCCCGATCTGTGCCTTACCCTTCGCGGCCGCACCCGAATTCATCGCCAGATACCCGGCGGTCAGCGCGGTGCCGGCGACCGCTACGGCCGCCACAGTCATTTTGATGTTCATGGAAGTCCTCTGTCCCCTGAAATGGAGCGGCTGCCCTTGTCCTAGACGTAGCAATCCGGTGCAACAGACCAGTCGGGTGTTTCCTTTCACGATCCTGCGAGAGGGCCTGGGCTGCCGCAGGAACCAACAAAAAGGGGCGCCTGTTGGCGCCCCTTGGATCATCGCTGCGTTTGATCTTACCAAATCCGGACGCGGTCTTCCGGTTTAAGGTAGAGCTTGTCGCCTTCCTTCACACCGAACGCGTCGTACCACGCGTCGACATTGCGCACGACACCGTTGCAGCGATATTCGGCCGGCGAGTGGACGTCCGCGGTTACTTGCTGGCGCAACGCCGCTTCGCGGATGTTGGTGCGCCAGACTTGGCACCAGCCGAGGAAGAAACGCTGCTCCGGCGTGTAGCCGTCGATCACCGGGGCCTGCTTGCCATTCAGCGAGAGCTTGTAGGCGTGCAGGCCTACGGCCACGCCGCCCAGGTCGCCGATGTTTTCGCCCGAGGTGAAGTCACCGTTGACCTTCACGCCCGGCAGCGGTTCGAACTGCGAGTACTGCGCGGCCAGTGCCTTCACCTTCACGGCGAAGCGCTCTTCGTCTTCCTTCTTCCACCACGAGCGTAGCACTCCGTTCTCATCCGACTTCGCACCTTGGTCGTCGTAGCCATGGCCCATTTCGTGGCCGATGACGCCGCCGATCGCGCCGTAGTTGACCGCGGCATCCGCGTTCGGGTCGAAGAACGGCGCCTGCAGGATCGCGGCCGGGAATACGATCTCGTTCCACACCGGATTGTAGTAGGCGTTCACCGTCTGAGGCGCCATGCCCCATTCGTCCTTGTCGGTCTTCTGGTTGATCCGCGCGACATTGCGATTGTAGTCCCAGATCGCGGCACGCTTTTGGTTGCCGTAGATGTCGCCTGCTTTGATTTCCAGGCTCGAGTAATCGCGCCAACGATCCGGATAGCCGATCTTGACGCGCACGGTTTGCGCCTTGCGCATTGCGATCACGCGGGTCTCCGGCGACATCCATTCGAGAGTCTGGATGCGTTCGCGATAGGCTTGAAGCAGGTTGCCCACCAGCTTCTTCATCTCTGCTTTGGCTTGCGGAGTGAAGTGCTTCTTCACATAGAGTTGGCCAACGGCCTCACCCATCGGCGCCAAGAACGCTGCGCCGGAGAGTGCGATCGTCGCACGCTTCCAGCGGTCGCGCTTTTGTGGCTGGCCGGTGAGCTGCTTGCCGTTGAAGGCGAACGCGGCGTCGTCGAATGCGGTCGGCATGATACCGGATTGCGCGTTCACATAGTGGAACGTCCCGTAGGCGCGCAGTGTTTCGACCGGCGTTGCACGGAAGAGCTTCGCTAGGGCCACGATGGCGTCCGGCGAGCTGACGATGAAGTGGTCTTGGTTGGCGAGATTGCCGGCGGCGAGTCCTGCCTCCCACGGAAACTCCGGCGCAAAGGCCTTCAGCTGCGCGCGCGTCATCGCGTTGTAGTTCGCGTCGCGGTCGCGCAGCTTTTCGATCGGCCACTGCAGTTCGGCGATCTTCGTTTCGAACGCCATGATCGCGTCCGCTGCTGCGGCCGCGTTGGGGTAGTTTGCCAAGCCCAGCATCTGCGCGACGTAGGCCTTATAGGCCGCGCGGCTTTCGGCCATCTTTGCGTCGGGCTTCAGGTAGTAGTCGCGATCGGGCATGCCGAGGCCGGCTTGACCGACGTTGAGCGCGTAGCGGTCCGGGTTCTTCTCGTCGAGGCCGATGCCCCATCCGATCGGCGTGTTGCCGGGGAAACCCGGTTCGCCGGCGAGTGCCACGAACTCTTCATGCGTCTTCAAACTTGCGATCTGCGCGAGGTCGGCTTCGAACGGCTTCAGACCCAGCTGGTCGATCTTCGCAGTGTCGAGATAGGATCTGTAATAGTCGGCGACCTTTTGTTCGATCGAGCCCGGCCGGTTGCTGCCCTTGGCAACCGCTTCGACCAGGTTTTTCACGTCCTCTTCCGACTTCGCGGCGAGCATGTTGAACGAGCCCCAGCGCGAACGGTCGGGCGGAATCGGCGTGTTCTTCATCCAGGTACCGCCAACGTGGCGGAAGAAGTCGTCGCCGGGCTTGACGGCCTTATCCATGCCGGCGGCATCGAATCCCCAGGGCGCGATTACGGCCCCGTTTTTCGCGGTGGCATTGATCGCGAGTACGCCCGCGGTCAGCGCGGTTCCGGCCAGCGCTAGGGCGGCCACAGTCAACTTGATCGTCATGAAAATCCTCTGTCCCCTGATTGGGAGCGGCGTCCGTTGTCCTAGACGTGCGGCCCGGACGCAACGGCCCGGCCCAAGAATCCCCATCACGAAGCCGCGATAGGGGTGCCTTTGGGGGTGCATTGCCGCAGGCGGCTTGGAAAAGCCATGGATTCTCGGTACGAATCGAAAACAAGGAACAACTTCGGCGCAACTTTCGATGCGACCGGACGAGGGGGGCAGATGCTGCGGATAATCGGTTGGTTGGTCGTGCTGGCGCTCATCCTGGGCGCCGCCTTCGGCGTCTTCTGGTACGGCGCGACCGAAGGCTGGTTCGGCGCCGAGCGCGACGCAGGTGTCATCCAAGGCAAGCGGATCCCCGATGACATCGTCACCGGCAGGATGGCCGCCACGAAGGCGATGGCGCCAGAGGGCGAGAACGACCAAATCCTGTTCGGCGACCTCCACGTCCACACGACCTTCTCCGCCGACGCGTTCCAGTTCTCGCTGCCGATGCTGGGCGGGGCTGGGGTGCATCCCGTTGCGGACGCTTGCGATTTCGCCCGCTACTGCTCCGCGCTCGATTTCTGGTCGATCACCGACCACGCCGAGACCGTGACGCCGCTCCGCTGGCAGCGCACAAAAGATTCGATCCGTGCCTGCCAGAAGATCGCGGGTGATGGACCGAATCCCGACCTCGTCTCCTTCGTCGGCTTCGAGTGGACGCAAGTCGGCCGCCTGCCCAGCGAACACTTCGGCCACAAGAACGTCATCTTCAAAGATCTCGACGACGACAAGGTCTCCGCGCGCGCCATCGGCGCTGGTGGCGTCGCTTCCACGGCGCTGCGTTCGTTCCGCGGCATTCCGCCGACGATCCCGCTGCTCGACTTCGCCAACCGGCAACCGTATTTCGACTTCAACACTTTCATGCGCCTGACGCAGGCCGTGCCGGAATGCAATACAAAGACGGCTTCGAACGAGCTGCCGCAATATTGCTACGAAGCGGCGAACACGCCGGGCGATCTGGTGCGCAAGCTCTTTGACGAGCAAAAGCTGAACCCGCTCATCATCCCGCACGGTTCAAGCTGGGGCTTCTACACGCCGCCCGGCACCACCTGGAACAAGTCGCTGACGGCGGCGGAGCGTTCCGACAAGTTCCGCCTCGTTGAAGTCTACTCCGGCCACGGCAATTCGGAAGAATATCGCTCTTGGCAGGATGTGATCCCCAATCCGGATGGCCAATCGGCAACCTGCCCGCAGCCGACCGCGAACTACACGCCCAGCTGCTGGCGCGCCGGCGAAATCATCATGGACCGCTGCTTGAAAGAGGGCACTGCTGCGGCCGACTGCACCAAGCGGGCCGCCCAAGCACGTGACGACTACGCCAACATGGGCGTGGCGGGCCACCTCGCCATCGGCGGCGAGACGCCGGAAGACTGGCTCGACGCGGGCCAGTGCACCGACTGCTTCATGCCGCCGTTCAACCATCGCGCTGCGACATCCGTCCAAGCGGCGCTCGCGACCTCGACCTTCGACGATCCTTCCGGCAAGGCGACGCGTTTCCAGTGGGGCTTTATCGGCTCTTCCGACAACCACCGCGCCCGCCCCGGCACCGGCTACAAGGCCGTCGACCGCCGCAAGAACACCGAGGCCGGCGGCGCGCGGAGCGAGGCGTGGCGGGATCGTCTGTTGCCCGATCAAGGCAAGCCCGACGCGCTGTCGCATCGCCTCTCGCGCGACGACTTGACCGCTGTTGCAGGCTTCCAGCTGACCGAGTTCGAACGTCAGTCGTCGTTTTGGATGGCCGGGGGTCTCGCCGCCGTACACGCCGCCGACCGCTCGCGCGATGCGATTTGGGACTCGCTGCAGCGCCGGGAGGTCTACGCGACCTCCGGTCCACGCATTCTGCTCTGGTTCCATGCCATCGATGCGCAGGGCAATCGAATTGCGATGGGCAGCCGCGACCAAACCGATGTTGCGCCGACCTTCGAAGTCAAAGCCGTCGGCGCCTTCAAACAAAAGCCGGGCTGCCCCGATTTTGCCAAGGCGGGCTTGGACGAGAAGCGCATCAAGACGATCTGCTCGGGCGAGTGTTACAACCCGTCCGACGAACGCCGTCAGATCACGCGCATCGAAGTCGTGAAAATCCGCCCGCAATCGAGTGCGACGGACAAGCTCGCCGATCTGATCGAGGATCGCTACCTGATCCACACCTGTAAGCCGAGCGCAGACGGCTGCACGTTCACCTTCACCGATCCCGCATACACGAAAGGCAAGCGGGACGCGATCTACTACGTCAAGGCGATCCAAGAAGCCGAACCGACGATCAACGCCGAGCCCGTGAAGTGCGAGCGCGACGGCAACGGTAAGTGCATCAAGGCGACGCTCTGCTACGGCGACTATCGCTCCGGCGAAAGCGCCTGCACCTCGCCGTCGGAGCACCGCGCCTGGTCGTCGCCCATCTACCTCGACTACGGCACCTCGGCTGCGGCGCTGCCCGCGCCCGCTGCGCCGGCCGCGCCCGGAAACAGCGGTGGCTGAGACGAAGGCGAAGCTCTCGAACTATCTCCTGATCGCCGGCGCCGCCTTTGGGCTCGGCGCCGCGATGTGGTCGGCACTGGGCGTCGGCGATGCAATCGGCAAGTACAGCGACGCAATCGCAGTCGTCGACGGTGTCCCGATCCCAAACGCCGTCTACGACACGGCGATCACCGGATTGGGCGAGGCAAAGATCAATCCGCTGACCGGCGCGGAGAAGCGCGAAGCGCTGGAACGCATCGTCGACGAGGAACTGCTGCTCCGCCGGGCGCTGGAACTTGGCCTGGCCGAGTCCGACCCGCCCTCCCGCAAGGCGCTCGTCAACGCCATGCTGCAATTCTCTGTCGCCGATGCCGCCAAGCTCGAACCCAGCGACGACGATCTGCGCAAATTCTACGCCGACCGCCCGAAACTGATCGCGCCGCAGCCGCTGATAACCGTGCGAGCGGTCTCGATCGACCAAGGTGAACTCGATCGCGCGAAGAAGTTCGCCGAAGCGATCCAAGCCGGCAGAGATTTCAAAACGGCCACCGATATCGCCGGCGCCACGCCGATCCTGCTGCCAAACGGCCCGATCATCCCCTCAAAAATCGCCGAGTACGCGGGCCCCACCGTCCGTGACACCGCGCTGCAGCTGAGCATCGGCCGCACCGCAGGGCCGATCCCGATCGGCCGCCGCGTCGTCTTCGTCCACGTCGTCGACCGCGCCGAAGTCCCGCCGCCGCCGCTCGAAGAAGTCCGCGCCGTCGTCGCCGAAGAATGGCGGAAACGCAAAACCGAAGAAGCCTTCGAAGCCTACGTCAAGGAGCTCCGCTCCCGCGCCCGTATCTCCTACGCCCCGACAGCGCCCAAGCCAGATGCGCAGTAGGGCTCTGCTTGTCCTCATCGCATGGCTGATGGCGGCGCTCGCGGCGCCCGTGCAAGCCCACACGCGCAGCCAAAGCTTTTCCACCTGGACGGTCGGCGCGGACTCGCTCGACGGCGTCTTTCAGGTCGACGCTTACCGCGCGACGCAGCTCAGCGAAACGCCCCAAGACCTACCCACGCTCGTCGCGACCCATTTGGCCCGCACGGTGAAGCTTACCCAAGACGGGGCGCCCTGCGCCGCGGTCGCGCCGCGCGCGATCCCGGCGCCGCGCGGCGACATTCGCGTTGCCATGCATATCGGCTGCCCGAAGCCGTTCGGGCAAAGCCCCGCCACCTTGACCGTCGGCGCCTTCTTCGAAGTATCGATCAGCCACGTGCACTACATCCGCCTGACCGACGCGGCCGGCGCGCATGAGGCAATTCTGACCGAAGGCCACACGACCGTCGAAATCGGCGCGCCATCGACGCAGCAAGCCAACACGTTCTTGAGCTTCCTCGCCCTCGGCTACGAACACGTCCTTTCCGGCCTCGACCACATCGCGTTCTTGATCGCGCTCGTTATGCTCGCCGGCGGCGTGTGGCGCATCTTGATCGCTGTCACCGGATTCACGCTTGGCCACTCGCTGACGCTGGCCCTGGTAGCGCTCGGAATCCTGAAGCCCGAAACGGCAACGATCGAATCCCTCATCGGCTTCACTGTCGCGTGGGCAGCGGGCGACGCGCTCGCCCGCGCACGAGCGATCCCGCGATCCTACGCGCTGATCGGCGCCGCCGGGATTCTTCTATTGCCACCGCTCGCGCATATCCTCGGCTTGCCGGTGCTTCCGTGGATTGTCATCGGCGGCATCGCGCTCTTCGCTGTCACGATGTCCTACGCCCGCGGCATCGACGCCCCGTATGTCGCGCCGGTCATCGCCACTGTTTTCGGCCTCGCCCACGGCGCAGGATTCGCGGGCCCATTGCTTGCGCTGCACATCCCGTCCGGCAGCCTGATCTGGACACTGCTCGCCTTCAACGTCGGCGTAGAGCTCGGCCAGTTAACGGCGCTCGCGATCTTGGCCGCGGTCCTCTGGGCGCTCCACCGCACCCTCAAGGAAGTGCCCTCTGTGGCATTCGACGCCACTGCCGCGTTCCTTTTCGCTCTGGGCACCTTCTGGTTCGTGTCGCGAGCCCTCGCGTAGGCGCTCCGATTACCTCCGAGGTCATTGAATACCCGCCGCCGACGGCCGACAATGGGGTCAGCAGGAGGCAACATGTCCCTTTCCACGTTCGAGCCCACCGGCCGCATCGGCGAGCAATTCCCAAATCTGCTCAAGTCCTGGCGCTCGAAGCGGCGCATGTCGCAACTCGATCTGGCGCTCGCCTCCGGCGTCTCGCAGCGCCACGTCAGCTTCCTCGAATCCGGCCGCGCGAAGCCCAGTCGCAGCATGATCCTCCAGCTCAGCGAAACGCTGGAGGTGCCTTTGCGCGAACGCAACGACTGGCTCACCGCCGCGGGCTTTGCGCCCGTCTTTCGCGCGAGACCCTTGGACGATCCACAGATGACGCAAGTGATGCACGCCGTGCGCATGATGCTGACCAGCGCCGCGCCGTTCCCCGCCGTCGCCATCGATCGCGCCTGGAACATCCGCCTTTCGAACAAACCGTTCGACATGATGAGCGAATTGATCGGGCCCGATCTCTGGACCCGCGTCGGCGGCGCCGAGCGCAACCTGATGCGCCTCTTCTTCCACCCGAACGGCATCAAGCCGCTCGTGACGAACTGGGCGGCCGTGGCCCCGCTACTGTGGCACCGCGCCCAACGCGAAGCCGAGGCGCTCGGCGGTCAAGAAATGAAAGCTGTTCTCGCCGACCTCAGCCAGTACCAAGAGGCCGAAACCCTTTGGGCCGCTGAAGACGCGGCGCTTGTCCCCGTGCTGCCGCTGGAGATGACGAAAGACGGGCTACGCATATCGCTCTTCACGGTAATCGCAACCTTCGGCACCGCCCAAGACATCACCGCCGACGAACTCCGCATCGAAACGCTCTACGCGGCAGACGAGGCAACGCGGCAACTCTTCATGGCAATGCAGGGATAGGTCAGGCGCTCAGACGCTCACCCTCAACCGGCGCGGCCACCAATCGTTCCACCGGCAGCGCCACCGTCGCGATCGTGCCGCGGCCGACTTCGCTGTCGATTTCGAACGAGCCTTGGTGCAGCTCGACCAGCCGCCGCACGAGCGGCAGGCCAAGCCCCGGCCCATGCGCCGTTTTATCGCTCGAGAACGCGACGGGCGACAGGTTCGCGGGCATGCCGATGCCCGTGTCTTCGATCGCGATCGCCGGACGCCCATAGGCATCCCTGCGCAGCGAAACCTTCACCTGACCGGCTTCTGGCGTGAACTTGATCGCGTTCGAGAGCAGGTTGAACATCACCTGCCGCAACTTGTGTCCGTCCGCGCGAACGGGCAGGGCGCCGTCCGCGCCGTCGATCCGCATCGAAACCTTCGCCTTCGCGGCCGCGTCGTTCATCAAACCCACGCTGTCACGCACGAGCAAGGAAAGATCGATTTCGGCCTCATCCAACGAAAGATGCCCAGCCTCCGCTTCGGAGAGATCGAACAGATCGTTGATCACCGCCAGCAACTGCACGCCCGCCCGGCTGATGTCGCCAGCGTGACCCGAAGGTATGCGCCCGGCGGCGATCGCCTGCAGGTTCTCGCGATTGATCGCGTCCGCAAGCTCGACGATCGTCGACATCTGCGTCTTGAACGCGAGCGCGAGGCTTGCCAAATGCTCCGACTTCCTATGCAACGCGGACTCGGCGTCCTCCTTGGCGCGTGCCAAGTCGGCCTCGCGCGCCACCAGCCGGTCGCGCACGATCTTGGTCTGCCGGAAGACTTCGACCGACCGCGCCAACGGCGCAAACGTATGCTGCGCCGCCACGGCGACCGCGCGCGCCGAAACATCGCCGCGCGCCACCCGGCTCATCGTGGTCTCAAGCTGCACCAGCGGCGTCGACCAATGCCACGCAAGATAGAGCGCAAGCGCTGCAGCTATTGCGCCGCCAAGCATCGTGACATTCAACAGCCTGTCCGCCGCCGTAAAGATCGCCGCCGCGGGGGCTAGCCCAAGCACCGCAAAGCCTGTCTCGTGCACCAGGGGTTTACCGGCCGGAACGGTACTGGCAACCAAATAGGGCTCGGCCTTCCAATCGATCGTTGCCGCGCCGGCGCCGCGCCCGATCCCGGCGGCTTTCAGAGCATCGAACAGCGTCCCGTCGCGTTTTGCCGCAAACACGATCCGCCCATCGCTCCGTCGCGTCACAACCACATTGTGTCCGGCGGTCGCCAGCGTTGAACTCGCAACAACCGACGACATCAGCGCCTCGACATCGAGCGTTCCCGTCAGCGTCCCGATCACGCTCTGCCGGTCATAGGCCGCGATTAATGGCACGGTGAAGGCGATCGTCTCGGTCGCACCGGGCGCCCGCATCCCGTAAGCGCTCTGCTGCACACGACCCGACATCGCCGCAACGTGACCCTCGTCCGTTGAAAGATCGAGGCCGCGGTCTTCCTTGGCCGTCGCGGCGATCACGGTGCCTCTGGCGTCGGCAACAACGAGTTTCGAGAAGTCCCGATATTGCGTTTTCAGTGCGGCGATCGTGCTCGCAACGTCTCCGCCATCATCCGCAATAAGCGCATCCTGCATGACGGGGAGCGCGCTCCACGCCTTCAAGTGCGTGAGGTCGAGCGCCATGCGCGCGTCGATCGCGTTCGCAACCGACCGCGTCGCCGCCTCAAGATCGCTCGTGCCGGCCTCGCGCAACGTCGCGTTCGCGCTGAACCACATGATGCCCAGACACAACAGCAACGGCATCCCGATCAGAACGGCGATCGCCGCCGTGATCTTCCCCCTCAACCACATAGACGCGCCCCATCCTTCGAACAGCGGCGCAGCGGCTCTGCGGTCTCAACCGCAATCACCGTCCATCCATCGACCGCCTTGTAACTCACGTTGAAGTGCTCCGGCCCGCGCACGACCTCGCCGGCGCCGGCCTCCGCCGTCCCCTTAAGCGCGCGTTGCAGCGCGTCGAACGACATACCGCCCAAAATTTTCGTGTTTGTGCCAGGGCGGCTGTCGGCGAGCACCGCGCCCTTCTCGTCGATCAGTACGACCGCTTGCCGCCTGCCGAGGCCGCGCGCGAGAACGGTCTTATAGGCTGCGAAGTGTTGCGTCGCGCTGAGCACGAACTCCGCCTGTTCGCGCCAGATGACCGCGGCCGCGTGAACGACCGTCGTCACGCCATGCAGAACCGCCGTCCGGCGTGCGGGCGCAGCAAAACCGGCCATCGTGACCATGTCCAATTTCGGATCGACTTTGGCGATCGACTTGTCGTAGTCGCCGACGCGCACAACGAACTCGCCGGAACGATCGGTGAGCGTGACCTCGCGGATGCCGAAGCGCTTGTTCAACGTACCGAGCGCGGCCTCGATGCGCCTGCGCAACCGTTCGCCTTCGCCAAGCGTCGCGGCCGTGAGGTAGGCGGCGAACAGTCGGTCCTGCGCCAGCGTCGCAACTTGGCTCGAGGCGCGGCGTTTGAACAAAGCAACGGCGGCGGCTTTCTCTTGCGCCAAATCTTGAACGGCGTCGAACTGCCTCGCGCGCGCATTCGCGCACGCCAGCATGGCGCCGATCGCCAAGATGAGAAGAGCCCCACGCATTCGAAAGTCTTGTTATGGTTTTGTTAGTGCGCGTGAACGCCTGTTAAGCGATCCGCACGCCGCTTCGTACGGTTACGACACTACGAACGGCGCTCTAAGAAATGCTGAAAAGCGATCGACGGTTCGAAAAGATTCGCAGGGTCACGCTGCGGTGTTGCTAATCCGCGTCGGCAGAATCTGCCGTGATCGCGTAGGAGACCCCAAACAGCACGCCAAGCAGCCCGTCGATAAGGCCGACGCCAAGTACACTCGCCGGAATGTCGCCGTTCGAATAGAGCAGCAACGTCGCCAATGTGAACGGAAATTTCTCCAACATCGCCACCAGCATCATCAGCCGGTAGCGGATCGGATCCGTCGCTATCATCAGAAACGCCACCTGCCACGCGAGCCCCACCAAGAAGAACCCGTGCACATATTGCGGATGGCTGGTGACGACCGAAAACTCGCCGGCGCCGGCTAGATAAGCGAGGTAGAGCCCACTGAGAAGAAGCAGGCCCCAAATCCCAGCCGCTTGAAAAACCCGCATGGCGAAGAGCAAGCGCAACGGATACCTAACGCCAACCTTTGAGCAGCCGCGTCTCGTCGGGCAGTGGGGGCAGGGTGGTGGCGTCGATACGAATCTCTTTCGCCGCCAATCCGTCCGGCCCGTCCACAACATGGAACGTCACCGTTTGCCCGCTGTCGAGCTTCGGCCGGTCGCACGGCACGACGTCATCGATGTTGAAGATCGCATCGCCCGCATCGCACGCGCTCTCGACGAGCCCGTACGATTTGCGCGGCGAATATGCCTTGATCACCCCGACGCGTCGCGTGACTTGCGGTTTCGCGATCGGCAAGACCGACGGCACCAGATTGTCTGGATCGTTGCCGTTATTTTGGGGCGCGGTGTCCCAGTGGATTGCGCGTTGAGCCATGACGAACCTCTACTGTTAGAAGCTCCCCCGGTTAAAACGCACGCGGGCGGTTCTGCATCACATCGATACGGTTCCCGTCCGGATCATAGAACGAAAACCACTTCGACCCCTCGCCACCCTGAAGCGGGGTGACGCTGACGCCGAGTCCCTCCAGCTTGCTATGAATTCCGTCGATGTCGCCAGTCCGAAAATTTGGGAACGAACTCGCCGTCTGCGTGTTGGCCAGCGTCTCGCCTTCGGCAAGCTGCCAAAGGCACAGATTGGCGCCCCGCCCCAGATCGAGCACCACAGTCGGCCCCATGGAGTTCTCGGTCGGGTGCAATTCCAACACCCGTTCGTACCAGTCGCGAGCCATTTTCAGATCCCGCACGCGCATGACGACCATATTCAACGCATCGAAAATTCCAGCGTGAGGCCGCGGTCCTGCACCGGGACCTGCGCCGCGCGGGCCGAAGCCGCCCCGTCCGCCACCCTCATGACCGCCGGCGCCGAAACCGCCACCGCGCGGCGGTCGTCCGCCGCCGTCTCTCTCGCGAAATCCGCCACCGCCGCCACGATCATCGCGATCGCGAAACCCGCCGCCGCCGCCACCGCGTGGCGGCGGCGTGGGTGCAGGTCCGTCGAGCGACAACTCCGCAGCCATCGTCTTGCCGCGGTCTTGAGCGAGATCGAATGAAACGCGTTGTCCTTCGCCTAGAGTTTGGACACCCGCCTTGGTCAATGCGGAAACATGTACGAAGACGTCGGCGCCGCCGCCATCAGGTAGAATGAAACCGAATCCCTTAGCCTGATTAAACCACTTAACAGTTCCAGTTTTCCGCATCGTCCGCGCCAGCCCTTGCGATAGTCACAGTCTCTCTCGACCCAGCACACGCGCTGGGGGATTTGCCAAACCTGGCAACCAATACCGCGAGAATCGCTTTCTGAGAAGCGGGGAAATCACACAAGAGTAACGATTGTAATAACAATTGAAGCGCGAGTTTAGGCAGCGCTGATCCGGTAGGCACAGCGCCGCGCGCCCGCCAGAATGTGATCCGTGCGCTGCACAACGACGTTTCGCCCCAGCGCTGCGCGAAAAACCTCAAGCTCTTGGCGGCAAAGACCGGTACACGCAGCTGCCGCGCGGCACACGGGGCAGTGGTTCTCGACAAGCAAGAATGTTTCGCCGTCGCTCGACGCCTCTGCCATGTAGCCGGCCTCGGTGCGCAGCCGCGCCAACCGTTTGACCTTCTCCTTCAACGTGGCTGCCGACGAAAGCGCGGCGCGATAGCTCGCGATCTGATGCTCCGTCCTCTTCTCGATCAGCTTGTCGAGCCCGCGTTCGCCGAACACCTCGCGGATGTTACCGATCAATTCGACGGAGAGCTCCGCATGCGCATCCGGAAACAAGACATCCGCGCGCTGCTCCACCTGCCAAAGCTTCGATGGCCGCCCGCGCCCGCCGTCCTTCGGCGCCGTCGCGAACGAGACCAACCCCTCGTCCTCCAGCGCATAGAGGTGCTGCCGCACCGCCATCGGCGTAACGTCGAGCGACTTGGCAATCTCCGCCGCCTCGCTGGGTCCATGGCGCTTGAGAAATTCGAGCACCGCCTGCTTGGCCGAACTCGACGCTGTGATCGTGGTCATGCGGAATTTAATAAAGCAAAGGCTTGTGAAAAGCAAGAGAACACGAGGTGCGAGCATCTTCCCCGAAATGTTCGTCGCCTATCAGGCGTTGAGCTTCGTCGAAGCGGGGGGCTAGACTGCCTGGGCCTCACAAGGAGCGCCCATGTCCAAATCCCCCGTCGCGCTGATCATCGGCGCAGGCGACGCCACCGGTGGTGCAATCGCACGCCGCTTTGCCCGCGAGGGTTATGTCGCCTGCGTCACGCGGCGTGAGAAGGACAAGCTCGCCGACCTCGTGGCGCAAATCGGCGCTGCGGGCGGCAAGGCGCACGCCTTCGGGTCAGATGCGCGCAAGGAAGAGGAAACGATCGCACTCCTCGATGAAATCGAACGCGACGTCGGCGAGATCGAAGTCGCCGTCTTCAACATCGGCGCGAACGTCCGTTTTCCGATCGCCGAAACCACCACGCGCGTCTACACGAAGGTTTGGGAGATGGGAGCGTTCGCGGGCTTCCTCATGGGTCGAGAGGCGGCCCGGCGCATGACGCCCAGGGGCCGGGGCACGATCATCTTCACCGGCGCGACCGCGAGCATGCGCGGTTCCGCCGGCTTCTCGGCGTTTGCCGGCGCCAAATTCGCCCTGCGCGCGCTCGCGCAAAGCATGGCACGCGAGCTCGGGCCGAAGGGCATCCACGTCGCCCACACCGTGATCGACGGCGCCATCGACACCGCTTTCATCCGCGACACCTTCCCCGAAATGTACGCGAAGAAGGCCGAGGACGGGATTCTCTCGCCCGATCACATCGCCGACATGTATTGGATGCTCCACCGCCAGCCGCGCGATGCCTGGACGCACGAGCTGGACCTAAGACCCTGGATCGAAAAATGGTGAGGACGAAGCAATGACCAAAGCGGTGGAATTCCTGTTCGACTTCGGCAGCCCGACCTCGTACCTCGCTTACAAGCAACTGCCCAAGATCGCGAGCCGCCACGGCGCGCGCATCCTGTGGACGCCGATCCTGCTCGGCGCCGTCTTCAAGGCGACCGGCAACTCATCGCCTGTCATTGTGCCGGCGAAGGCACGCTACATGAATGCGGACCTCGCCCGCTTTGCGAAGCGCTATGGCGTAACGCTGAACTTCAACACGCATTTCCCCGTCAACACGCTCCCGCTGATGCGCGGCGCAGTCGCCTACCAATCGACGAACCAGTTCGATCTCTACGTGAACGCCGTCTTCGACGCGATGTGGGCGCATCCGCGCAACCTGAATGACCAAGGCGAGATCGCGCACGTCATGCGCGACATCGGCATCGACCCCGGCGATTTCATGGCGCGCATCGAACGAAGCGACGTGAAGGAAAAGCTGAAAGCCAACACGGAGAGCGCGGTCGCCCGCGGCGCCTTTGGCGCCCCGACATTCTTCGTCAACGGCGAAATGTTCTTCGGCCAGGACCGCCTCGATTTCGTCGAGGAGATGCTCCTGCCCTGACAAGTTCCCCCGAGAGGCGAGTGCACTGGCGTTACCGCCGGGGCACGGCGTTGGGAATCCCGGCAACTCCAAGCAACCGCCACCATTGCCCTTCCACCGCTTTGTGGTCTCAATAGGCGGCTGCAATCGCGCGGGTGGGGCCGGGCGATAGCTGCTTGGGTAGGGCGGGTCCGGATGACGTCGGAAGTCATGCTGTTGAACACCCAGGGCGGCGCCCTGGCGGCCGACAGCGCGCTCACCGCTATCGAGTACCACAAGGATGGTACCGCCTCGGTTCGCTACCAAACCGGCGCCGACAAGATTTTCGTCATGAATGCCACATTGCCCGTGGCCTCGATGATCTTCGATGTGGCGGAGTTCTATCGCTACCCCTGGGGCACGATCTTCGAAGCGTTCAAGTCGACGACGTCGTCGCCTGGCAACTCCGTGTCTAAGGTCGCGCAGTCGCTGATGGAGTTCCTCGCGCGCTGGACCTCCGGTGCCGACAGCAAACTGCAAACCCTGCTGCCGTTGGAAGAAGGGCAAGAGCGCCTCTCCTTCGCCATCTACGTCGCAGCGCTTGTGCAGCGCTTCTATCAATGCGCCGAACTCTCCGGCGGACAGAACACGCAGAAGGCGCAAGTCCTCCCCCGCGCTCTCGACATGCTGCGCTTCGAAAGCCAGTTCTCCGGCGACTACTTCCAGAACCTGTTCCTGCCCCACGGCGAGACTCCTGCGCGCCGCCCGGTCATCGGCGACAGCTCGCAGCGCCTCGTCGCGCTGCTCGATGAATACCTCGATCGCCTGCTTGCCGGCATGCTGAAGGCGATGTTTGGCGAGGGCGGCATCCCCGATCAGACGAAGGCGGCGCTCGCCGAGATCGCGGTGAACTCGTGCCTCACCGATTGGATTCCGCCGGGCGTGCCGAAAACCGGCATCGTGTTCGCCGGTTATGGAAGCAGCGATGTCCGTCCGCTCTATATCGAAGTGCGCATAGGCAGCGCCTTCGGCGGCATCGTCAAACACCAGCTTGTGACCAGCGGTGCCCCGAACCAACGCGAACCCGCGATCATTCGTTCGTTCGCGCAAGCCGACCTGATCGACGCGTTGCTGCGCGGTGCGCAACCTGGCTACAAATACGTCGTCTTCCAGCTGATGCGCCAAGGCATCACGGCGTTGCTCAACGCCGTCGGCGGTGAGATCGCGAAGAAGGACTCCGGTCTGGCGAAGTCAGTGCTGCAAACATTCGACCAAGCGCCTCTCGCGGTCGCGCGCGCGATCATCATGGCGGGGGACGACATAGCCAAACACGCGATGGAGATGCGCGTGGCCGAGGTGGTTAACTCCGCCGCGCCGGAGTTGCTGGCAAGCTACGCCGCCAAGCTGGTCCGCCTCTCGGTCATCGAGCACGAATTGACAGGCAGCCAATCGGTGGCGGAACCCATCCTGGCGCTCCATATGAAGAAGGGCCGGGCCGAATGGGTCCGCGGCTCGAAGGTGAGTTGAGGGTCCCCGATGAAAAAGTCCAAGCCCGCCGATACCCGCAAACCCGTCGTGAAGATCGTGCACGAGATCCTCGATATGGCGAAGGCCGGTCGCGCCGATGGCCCCTCGTCCGGGCTCTACAGCCGCGACGCACAGATGTCCTCAGCTCTGACGCGCGCGGGCACGTTCCTCGCCAGCCTCGATCACGCGGTGCCGGCGAAAAAGGCGCACCCGCTGCACAGTCTTCTCGGCGCCTTGAACCCGCCGAAGCCGAAAAAGCGTCGCAGCTGGTTCTTCGCCGCAAAAGATTCACCGATGCCCGACGCCAAGCGCATCGAGCAGTTGCTGAAGTCGGTAAGCAAGGACTCGACGCGCCTCGTTCTCGAAGCACACCTTCCCGAGGCCCCATCCGAGGTGAACCGCGACCTCAACTGCGTTCTCCCCGACGGCGCCGCCGACCCAGTGTGCGAGCCGAGGTAGCGACAGAGATTGGTGGTAGGGGAGAGGAATTGGTGAGCCCATCACCCAATCACTTCTTCCTTGGCACCTTCAACCCACCAGCGATCAGCCGTTCCCACACCTGTTCGGCGCTCTGAGCGAACGCGAACAGCTTCATGTCCTTCTTCTCGATAACGCCAGCTTCGACAAGCGCATCGAAGTTGATCACCTTCGTCCAGTACTCACGGTCGAACAGCACGATCGGAATCAGTGGCACCTTGCGGGTCTGTCGCAACGTGAGCATCTCGAACAGCTCGTCCATCGTCCCGAAGCCGCCGGGAAATACGACAAGCCCGCTGGCCCGCATCGCCAAGTGCATTTTGCGCATCGCGAAGTAGTGAAACTGAAAGGTCAGCTCCGGCGTCGAATAGGGGTTCGGTGCCTGCTCCTGCGGCAACCGGATATTGAACCCGATCGACGGGGCACGCACATCGGCGGCGCCGCGATTCGCGGCTTCCATGGTGCCGGGTCCACCGCCGGTTGCAATGACGTTATCGCGCACGACGCCGTTGCCGTCGAGAGCGCCGCCACGCTCCGATGCAATTCGTCCGAAAGCACGCGCCTCCACGTACCAGCGATGCGACGGCTGCGTGCGAGCGGAGCCGAACACAACGATGGTTGAGCGTATCCCGGCCGCGCGCAACGCCTCTTCGGCCTTTGCGTACTCAAGCATAAACCGCACGCCGCGCATGGAATCGCTGAGCAAGAAGTCCGAGTCGAGCGCCGGCAGCCGATAGCTTGGTGAAGCCTGCTGCTCGGCGGCGCTTGACGCTTTAGGATGACTTGGCTTTCGTGGACGCATGGCGACCGTTTGGAGACGCTTGGGAAAGGGTGAATGTTACCGCCAATTCATTGACCGGCGATTGATAAGCCATACCGTCCCCGAATGGGATTCCTGGTGTTTGCCGCGATCATCATTATACTGAGCATATGAACCTGGCTGCTATCATCATCGTCGCGCTTTCGGTAGTGGCCGGTGCCGGGCTCGGTTTCGTCCTCACCTGGGCGGCGGGCAGGTTTGCCCAGGTCCAACTGCCGGTCCGCTGGGTCGCTCTCGCCAGTGCGGCGCTCGGCGCGCTTGTTGCCCTAGCGATCATAAACGACTGGACGTCGGCACTCCGTTCGGAAGCACCGGTCTCGGTCGCCAACGTGCTGCCCTACATTGCGGCCATCCAGACGCGCGAGCCCACGCTCTACGAACGTATCGAGACGTCTGTCATCCGAGATCGCCAGGACGGCAAGGAGCCGGAGGAGATTCGTGCGAACGCTCGGTCCCTGGTCACTTCTTACGTGGCGGACAAAATTCCTTTCCTGCCCGACGATCTCACCTACGAAGTTTACGCCACGACCCGCGATTCGCTGGCGTATCTAGCCGCCACGAAGGAGTTCGCCGCCTGCGCCGAGCTCGCGCGCGGTCATGCCAAATCCGACATTGACGCGAAGCTGACACCCGAACTCGTCGAGCGCACCAACAACAACATTTTGCGTGTCATCACCACCGACCCGAACCGCGATGCGACAAAGATGCCGGCGGAGGAGTTCTCGCAACTGACCAACAAGTCGTTCGCCGACGCCTCGCAGGCCACGGGCATCCCGCCCGAAGAGATGCCCGAACTCCTCAGCGCCCAAGGCGACCCCACCAAGGCATGCCGCCTGATGAAGGCGTTCTTCGATGCCCTCTTGTCCCAACCTGTTGAAGTGGCAGCTGCGGCGCTGCGAAGCCTAGCCTCAGGCGAAGGCCAGTAACCCACCAAGCGAACCCCGTCCCCAGAAATCCCCGTTCGCGAGAATACCCAGGGGCAGGTCGCACCTCGTGCGACTAAGTCATTCAGTATAGATTCAATCGGCTTGCGAGCGTGGGGATGAGGGATGGCCGAAGTACCGTTCAGCTCCGTACAGGAGTTTAGCGAAACCTGCATGAAGGCTACGCGTCCTGACCAGATCGCGAGGCCGCTCAGCATTCTCGCCGGCACCTTGGGGCTCACATCCTGGTACGCAGGATCGCTGCTGCACGAAAGCGAGTTACCTCGCAGTGGATTTGGCTTCTATGAAGGATCTGCGGAATGGAGCCGACGCTACACCGACGAACGGTACAGCGACGTTGACCCCATCTTCGAGCATGCAAAGCTGACCGAGCGCCCATTTCGCTGGTCCGAGAAAGCCGCGTTCGTCGACAAATCGAACAAACGCGCCTGGCGGGTACTCGGCGAAGCGAGCGAATTCGGCGTGCGCGAGGGATTCACCAAAGCCTGGCACGGCTTCGGCGAGGTCCCGGGCGTGGTAACATTCGGCGGCCCAAAACCCGACCTCTCGCAAGAAGCGCAAATGTCGCTGCTGCTCGTCGGGGCGTTCGCTTATGAGGGCTTTCGCCGGGTCACGCAGGGCTTCAAACCCGTTCCACCGCTGCTCACCCGCCGCGAGCTCGATGTCTTGCGCTGGTCTGCTGAAGGAAAGACCGCATGGGAGGTCGGAAAAATACTCTCGATCGCGGAGCGAACGGTGCGCTGCTATCTCACCCAACTCAAGCGCAAGTACGCCGTTCCTACGATGATGCAAGTGGTCGTGTTGTCGATGCTCGACGGCAATCTCAAGGTTAGCCCGTCAACTCGTCAGAACTGACGATAGCCCCACCGGACCGCGGGAACGATGTTGAAGCCTCACAACGAGAACACGGGGGTAAGACATGGCTCACTTGGTGGTTGGTGCGACGAACCCAAACTGTCGCGAATTGCTGGCGTCGATGTTTCGGCAAAGATACGACATCTTCGTCAAGGAAAAGGGTTGGAAGCTCAAAACTTACAACGGGTTGGAGTTCGACCAATACGACACCGGCAAGTCGGTCTACCTCATAGAGCACGACGAAGAGGGAGAGATCGCGGCTTCGATGCGCATGAACACGACCGATGGACCGTTCATGTTGGCGGACTTGTTCTCGGACATGTGCGAGAACGGCCTGCCGAGCGGTCGCGACACTTGGGAACTCACCCGCGGCGCGCTTTCCAAGAACCTGCGGCGCTCCGGCTATTGGGGGCGAATGCAATGCGCCCTCGTTGAGGCCGCACTACTGTTCGGCGTGAAGAAGGCCTGCGGTCTTTTCACGGTCGACCACGTCATGCGCCAAATGCGCGGCGGTTCGGACGCAAAACCTCTGGGCCAACCCCGTATGATCGACGGCGAAGCCAACGTCGCGTTTCAGTTTCCTTTGAATGCGGACGTTCTTCAAAGGACCCGCGACGTGTACAAAATCAGAGAGCCCGTCATTGAGCACATCCACCTCATGCCGGCCGACGAGAAGTTGGCCGCATGACGAGGCACACCAAGCCTCAGGTTGACGAGAAGTGGGCGATTGCTCAGCTCCACGAGGTGTGGCGCTGGGCGATCGCCAACAACCGTCACTTTGTTGCGTATCTGATCGGTGTGGCCATTCTGGCATTCGATCACGACAACGGGCGCGGCCAGTTCAAACCGCCACGGCTCGACGACGGCCCGGACAAGCCGAACAAGGTAAAGTAACGCTTCGGCTCAGGGCCGCACGCCGCGCAGGCCCGTGATGTTTTGGATCACCGCGTCCGAGGCTTCCGTCGGCAAAAACTCAGCGAGTGCGATGAACGCCCGGTTCGGCAGGAACGGAACGACATAACGCGCCCGCGGCTTGCGCGCTTCGACCGCTCTCACGATTGCTGCCGCCGCCGTTTCCGGCTTTGCCGCGTTCGGATGCAGCTCCCGTTGAAACGCCATGACCTTCTTCACCTGCTCCGCGTAAGGCGAGCCGGTCGCATACGTCTCCAAGCTCTTGCGCTCAATCTCGCCGAAGCCGGTGTTGATCGCGCCGGGTTCGATGATGACGACCTCGATCCCGAACGGCCTGAGCTCGTTGCGTAAGGCATCCGACAGCGCCTCAATCGCATGCTTCGTCGAATTGTAAGGGCCGAAAAAGGGCAGGGCGAGCCGCCCCACGACGCTGGAGATGTTGATGATCCGCCCGCGCCGCCGCTCGCGCATCTGCGGCAGGAACGCCCGGACCATGCGCATTGGCCCGAACACGTTGGTCTCGAACTGCGCCTTGAGATCCGCGTCGGTTACCTGCTCAAGCGGTCCTGTCAGCGCGTAGCCCGCGTTGTTGATCAGGACGTCTAAGCCGTCTTGACCGACGAGTGAGGGAACCTCAGCCTTCGCCGCATCGACCGACTCCTGCGATGTCACATCAAGCGCAAGAACATCGACCTTGCCCTTCGCCGTGCGTTTGATGTGCTCAAGCGCGGCTAGGTTGCGCGCCGCCGCGATCACATGGTGCCCCTGGGCCGCCAACTTGATCGCGGTCGCCCGGCCGATGCCCGCCGAAGCGCCGGTGATGAGGACTGTCGCCATGGCCCGCGCGGCTCCCGTGTTAAGCGGCACGATCTAATCATGTTCGAAGGCTCGCGGGACAACGAAAAGGGCCGCAATCGCTCGCGGCCCTTGGAAAATTCAGGGGATTGCGGATTACCAATAGAGCTTCAACCCAAGCCCCGCCCGGTAGCCCGTGACGTCCTTCTGCAAGCTCTCGTGATACCCGCCGTCGAGGAATAGGGCCAAGTTCTGATCGAGATACGACTGCATACCGGCGTCGATCGACAGCAACTCGTCGTTGGTGTCGGCCGTCACCGAGACCGCACCCATAGCCACCTTGTTGATGCCGTCGGACAGAACGGTTGAGTACGACACCTGCGCCCACGGCCGCACCGAACCGCCCCAGGTAATGCCATCGAAGCGCAAGCTCGCCTTGGCTTCAATCAGCCCGGTCTCTTCGGTCGACGCCAGGCCGAAGCAGCTCTCGCCGCAATCCGTCCCGTCATAGTTCACCGATCCCATGAGCTTCATCGCAATCGGTTCCACGCCGAGACCGATGCCGGCTTGAGCCGAGCCGATGAACCCGCCCGTCGACGCCCTCGTCGAAGCCAGGAGAGCGCCGCTGTAAATCCAGTCCATGTCGGCGTAGCCGCCGGACAAGTTCAGAAAAAACGCCGAGCTTGTGAACGCGGCGTACGCCTCGACCACGCGCAGGTTGCCGGTGAACGCTCCAACGCCGGCTGGCGTCGTCAGGTCGCCGGATGCGTCGCCAAAGCCACCCGAAACGCCGCCAATCCAACCGGCGCCCATGCGCCAATCCATACCGCCCGTCGTGCAGCTGAAATCTTCGCTGGCATCGATGCCGGTGTCCGGACCGAACGACGTGCTGCCTTGCCGGTAGCCGATCCAGGCGCGGCCATACGTGGCCCCCTTCGGACTATCGGGAACGCGTTGGTCGTCGCGGAAACAATGGCGAATGGCAGCCTGACCCGCCGAAAGGATTGCCGCGTGGGCAAAAAGCTCGTCACGCGTCGCTGATTGCAGGAAGTAGCCGTCGTCGCCGGCGACGTTGTAGTTCCCCACATACTTGAGCAGGTACTGATAGGCCCCCGCATTGAGCGCGGAACCTTGCCTGAAGTCGTTGCCCGAATTCGTGCCGCCGATCCGGATGACTTGGATACCGTTACCGGAGGTTGGCCCACCGACCGGCGCCGCTGTGAACGAAGCGACTGCAAATAAGGTTGGGTTCGCGCCCGGGGTGATGTTGTCGCGGATGTTGAGGAAGTCGTGCGTCGTGCCCGCCGTGCCGTTCGCGGCCGGGGAAATGAAATTCCCGGTCTGCGTGACGATGTTCGTCCCAGCAGCGGTATTGATCGCCAACGCCGCATCGATGTCGATAAACATGCCGACATAAGCCCGGCTGCCGGTCGCCGCGTAGTCGCCGTTGATCAGGATCGATCCCATGTCCTGACCGGGATTTTCGGTCGCCCCCACAAGCGAAGTGTTACCGGGCTGCAATCCGCCGTTGCTGCTCACATTGCCGTTGATGATAGCGTTTCCGGTGAGCCGGCTTGGCACAGCGTTGACCGGCCCCGCAATGATGGTGACTGGACCGCCGACGGTATAGCTCGGCGTGCCCTGCGACGTGAGCTGGCCACCGCCTGAAATAGTCACCGATGCTGCGCTCGCGATCGCATTCGTTTGACCGATTTCCAAGGTGCCGCCAGTCACGCCGAGCGGTCCGGCAAACGAGTTTCCGCCGTTGTTCAAAATGAGCTTGCCGCCGCCGATCTTCGTAAAGCCGCCGGCACCGGTGATGGTGCCCGCGAACGTCGTCGCCACGCCGCCATTTGCCGAAAAGATTTTACCGAGCGCGATATCGATTTGCCCTGTTGCAGCACCCGACAATACGCCGACGGTTTCGGACTCGTTCACATTAAGTCTGCCGTCAAGCACCACTGAACTCGCGTTGCCGATCGCGTCTCCACCAAGCACCGTCAGCGTCGCACCGGCATTGACGGTCCAGCTCAGCGATGTGGTGGGGGATGATAGAGACGGCAAACCCGTAAGCGTAAGATCGCCACCGGCGACTTGCGCTTGTTCATATTCGATGAAGCGAATGACACCGCCAATCGAGGTACCCGAACCGCCGATCGCATCGGCGCTCAGGGTTAGTCCCGCAGTGTTGAAAACCAGCTTGTCGACGTCGCCGCCGCCGGTTCCGGTGCCCGTCGCGATGTCGGCCTCATTAAGGCCCGGCCCTGCAAGTACCAGCGTACAAGTATTCGGGGTTCCATCACCGACGCACGCAGCGTTGGCCGCCGGTGCCAACGCAACCAACAAAGCACCCGACGCCGCCGCCATAAGCGAGGAGCGAAGCGTCATTGCAAACAAACTGGGAACGGCACGCGCAGGCGCGGTCGTCATCCGACACTCCTCAACCGTTTACCTAAGATGGCCAATTTGGCTTCTAAGTTCTGAGGAGATTTGACGAAATGGCGTCAGGCGCGTCAACGCAAAGGCGAGCAAATGGCAAACAGCGGGGGTGATTCTGGACGGATGTCACCGTAACGCTTCACGCTATGGCTAGTGACCGAAGCCACGCGTACCACAAACCATGTCGTTATCGCGTTTACGATGTTACCGCGAGGCCGCCGCGCGGTTGAGTGCGCGGCGCGCGCCATACCACTGGCTGAAACTGCGTCACTGTTAGGAACGCCGCTGTAATGAAGACGACGCCCAGATAGGTCCCGTGCTCCAGCAGCTCCGCCCGATCGCCCGCGACCACGTCCCAAGCGCTGAACCCGACAAACATCAGCGCGCAGGCGGCAAAGGCGGCACCCAGCCAAACTTCGAACATTCGCGTGCCCAACAAAGCCATCCCGAAAAGAACTGCCACCCCCAGTTCCAGCACCCCGCAGGTGGCGAGCAGCGGCGCAATACCCTCCGTCGGCAGGTCGAGACGTTCGAAGTACTTTCCGAATTGCTCCCCCCGGTCCTTGCCGAACCACACGAAGAGGGGCGTGCCGCCCGCGGCGACGGTCGCGCCATGCATGAACTTGTCCATGCCGTTGAGCAGCCAAAACACGAACCAATAGAGAAGGGCGATATAGCCGAGCGGGCGGGTGAGCGTGGTCATCGGGTCTCTCCATGTCCCCACGACCCAGGAAGCACCCGAAAAACGGTGACGATTGGCCCGCAATGTGACCGCATCGTGACCGCGTGCGTCCGTCACAACATAACGCCGCCGTAACGCAGACCGTTACTTACTTTCCGCCCATCAGGCTGCGTCCGGTGACGAAGATCGCATAGCCCCCCGCCGCCGAAAGACCACTGATAAAGAGCACCGCAAGTCCCAAACCGAGCATGTCGCTCGTAGCGGCGCTCTCCGAAACGACAGTCGTGAGCACCCCAACCGCACAAAGTCCGCTGAATGCCATCCAAAGCCCCGCGACCACCATCAGCGCCAACCCGATGAACCGCTGCGTCGCTCCAGGTCCCTGGTCCGTCATGCTTTCGGCCTCAAAGCGCGCCCCACCACATAGAATACAAACCCCATCCCGATCGAAAATCCGCCGACCAAGACGATCATCGGCACGATACTCAACGCTTCGCGAAAGTCACCGCCCTCGGTGAACAGCGTGACCACGAACGCCGCGCTGCACAACCCAGCGCCAGCCATCCAAAGCGCCCCAATCGCGATCAGGACAAGACCAATCAAGCGGCGAACCGGGCCTGGCTCAGGCATGGACTCGCTCACAGGCTATGACCTCCTCAATCGCTTGCCCATGGCATAGACCGCCCAACCGAGCAGCGTCGACCCGCCGGCGACGGCAACGATCGTGACGAAGTCGTTCATCGTCGGGCCATACGACTGGAAGATGAACAAAGCGACCGACACCGTACAGAGCCCCGTAAACACGAGCCACAGTGCACCGATGACGATCAAGATCAGCCCGATCAGCCTCCGCATGTCGTTGCTCATCGAAGAACCCTCGCTAAGGCCGTGTCGACATCCAATAGAACAACCAACCAGGAATCCAGAACAACAGCGCTGACGACAAATAGGCGATCGCCAATCCGCCACACGGCACCGCTTCCGTGCCGCAACTGCCAAATCCCTTCAACAGATCGACAATCGGAAGCGCGCCCAGAACCCAATACCCAGCAGCGCAAGCAACCCCAAGCGCCTGCGGCACCCGCCACCACCAATCGCGAAGATGCCGCCCGGCCTCATACCCCGCCTGCCGCTTCCCAAACCACCACGCCGCATACCCTGGGATGAGTGCATAGGGCCCAACCCCCAGCGCCATTGCCGAGGGCAGAGCCCACGCGGCGGCTGTTGTGCTGTCAGACAGAAGGTATCGAATAACGACCCAGGCGCACCACGTCGCGACGAGTGAAAGCCAAGCCAGTCCACCGATGGTGAGTGCGTTATGCTCGAAGCCGACGCGCGTATTGGGACGGCCGTTACCCACGCTGAGCCGCCGCTTGTCCCGCCGCGCCCTCCCGGTAGAACGTGTTGAACGTATCGAACGGGTAGATCTTCCCGTCCGGCTCGACGAAGTGGACGCAGCTGCGCTTCACGCCGCCCAAGTCGAAGTTGAAACGGTCCATGAACTGGACGATCACGACGCGGAACGTGTGCTCGTAGCCGATCTCCTGCGGCACCGCGGCCTCCGGTAGGCAACACAGCAAGGCGGCAAGCTTGTCCGACGTGTCCGCCGCCGCGGTCGAGAGCGACAGCAGGTCGAACATCCGCCGGCGCAATTCTGGAAACGCCTCGAACGTCACCGTGTTCGGCGCGGCCTCCACCAGCACTTCGCGTGGGATCATCGACGTGATCGGCGCCACGGTCTTACCGTTGCGCAAGCCATAGCCGATCGAAATCGCGTCCGGATTGCAGGGCAGGGGGATCATGTCTTCGAGCGCAAACACGCCAGCCTTTGCCACCTCGCGCCGCACATCGCTGAGCAACACCCGGTGCGCCTTCGGATCGAACCCATCATTGCGCCCGGCGTCCTGGATCGGCTGCAACGTGACGCCGCGCACGCATTTCCACTCCAGCGCATGGCGCACAATGTCGGCGACCTCGCCGTCGTTCACGCCCTTCTTCAGCGTCACGACCAACGTGGTCGAGATGTTGTGCTTCTCCAGTGCCTCCAGCGCCTGTTGCCGAACGGCGCGCAAGTCTGCACCGCGCAAATTCATCAACGCCTCGCGCTTCAACGAGTCGAACTGAAGATAAACCTCAAAGCGCGGCATATAGGTGGCAAGCCGCGCCGCGAATTCAGGCTCGCGCGCGATCCGCACACCGTTCGTGTTGATCATCAAATGCCGGATCGGCCGCCGCTTTGCCGCGTCGAGAATTTCGAAGAACTGTGGGTGAATGGTGGGCTCGCCACCGGAAATCTGCAGCAGGTCCGGCTCGCCCTCGCTCTCGACCAGCGTATCCATCATCCGCTCGATCGTCGCCAGGTCGCGATGCCCCGTCCGCTTCACCGAAGAATCCGCGAAACACACCGGACACGACAGATTGCACGCCTCATTGATCTCGATGATCGCGAGACAGGAGTGCTGCTCATGATCCGGACACAACCCGCAATCATAAGGACACCCGCGCTCCGTATGCGTCTGCGGCGCCAGCGGCCGGTCGCCCGGCTTCAAATAGTCCTTGCAACTCTTCCAGTACGTCGCGTCGCTCGAAATGAGCGTCTTCTGCACACCATGTTCAGCGCAGCGTTTCTGATAGAAGACATCATCGCCCTCGATCAGAATCTTCGCCGGCACGAGTTTGAGGCACACCTCGCACAGACTCGTCGTCTGTGCATGAAACAGATACGGCGCCGACTTGCGAACCGGCAACACGGAGGTGCTCTTGAGGTCGACCTGCCGGTTCATGGGCGTTCCTTACTTGAGAATCAGCAAACTAAACAATCTCACGCTGCGAACGCCTCTCTCTATCAATCATGATCGCCCCGTACGCGACCAATCCCGCGCACATTAGATGGAAATGATTCAGCGGTCCAACAAGCGTGGGGTAGGGCTTCAAGAACTCCCACGCAAAGCGCTGCGCTCCATACACGATCGCCAGCCAATAGAACCCATGCCGCATCGCCCATTCCGCTCGCCCCCGCAAGCCCAGCGCAAACACAAGCGTGAACAGCGCCATCGAGAACGACTCGTAGACCTGCACCGGATGCCGTCCGATCCCGTCGCCTAGATCGACGGCCCAGGGCAGGAAAGTCGCAATTCCAAATGTCTGATCGGGAATCCCCGCGAACAGACAACCCCACCGCCCAACCGCAACACCCGCCGCAAACGGCCCGGCGAACACGATCCCCGTCGACATGCGAATACCACGCGTGGCCTTGTAGACTTCAACGCCGACGATCGCGCCGACCAACGCGCCCGCCACCGAATGCGCGAGCGCAAAAACACCCTGTCCCCAAAACGTAAGCGACCCTGTGAGATACGCGCCCACGATCGCCCCGACCGCTAGACAAGCGAAATACCCGCCATCCGCCACGCGCGCGACCCGGGCCGTCACCTCCCTGAGCCGCCACCGGTAGAGCGCCACCCCAACCGCCATCCCCGTCCCCCACGCGAGAGCGTCGAAGAGCAAATGATAGGCGGGGTTAGTGGGGATGGTAATCATATCTTCCTGGAACCGCGCCTTTTCATTTTCAAAGCCACAAGGGCGAGCAGGGATGCCCGCGGCCAAAGACTACACCGGCCTCAACGCCGCATGGGCGCCCGAAGGCAGCTCCACCGCGATCGCATCGCCAACGGCAACTACACCGCTGTCAATCACCACGCCCATCACGCCGGCCAGACGGATCAAGCCACGCGCCGGATCGCGAACCAGCACGGCTTCCATCAGTCCGGGCTGAAGCCCGTCCAGCTGGGTGCAAGGGTTGCGTAACCCGGTCACCTCGACGACCGCGCTCGCACCCAGCCGCAATCGCGTTCCGCGCGGCAGCGCCAACAAGTCGACACCCCGCGTGGTCACGTTCTCTCCCATCACGCCCGGCGCAGCCGCGAACCCCTTCGCGCGCAGATCGTCGATAAGCTCGCCGTGAATCAAATGTACCTGCCGCAGGTTCGGCTGAGTGGGGTCGATCGCGACGCGCGAGCGGTGCCTCACCGTCACCCCCGCATGCGCGTCACCCTCGACACCAAGCCCCTCGACGAACCGGACGCGCTCCACCAGTGGCTTCGACGTCGTATGCGTGCCGCTGACGGCCAAAGCGATCACGCGACCGCTCATGACCCCGGCAACCGGTACTGCCCCGCGCGAGCCGCCCGGTCAGGGATCTTCGCCTTGCGCCCCTCGAGCTCGGCCATCACGGCCCGCCGTGCTTCGGGCGAGAGCGAGCCCCACGCGCCGATCTCCCGCATAGAGCGGCCACAACCCAGGCACCAACCTGTCGTAGCGTCAATGGCGCAGACCTTGACGCAGGGGCTTTCGATGACAGCTGACATCGCACCGGTGTTAACGCGCCGTGGGGGTGGCCACAAGATAGAGGTGTTGAATCAACCCAAGCGCCAGCTATCATTACACTGACAATTTGTCGGACTCACGCAGGACGCAGACCATGGACCTCGATTTCACCCCCGCTGACGAAGCCTTCCGCAAAGAAGTGCGCGCCTTCATCGCCGAAGCCATCCCGGAACACGTGCGCGGCAAGTCCCGCCGCGAGTACGAGGGCAAGGCCGACTTCCTAGTCTGGCATCAAGCGCTCTACAAGAAGGGCTGGGTCGCGCCTTCGTGGCCGAAGGAATACGGCGGTACCGGTTGGACCTCGACCCGGAAGTACATCTTTGGCGAAGAGTGCGCCTCCGCCGACACGCCGATGACGCTGCCCTTCGGCCTCGCGATGGTCGGCCCCGTGATCTACACCTTCGGCAACGAGGAACAGAAGAAAGAACACCTTCCCAAGATTCTCTCCGGCGAACGCTGGTGGTGCCAAGGCTATTCCGAGCCGGGCTCGGGCTCCGATCTCGCCTCGCTGAAAACGACCGCTGTGCGCGAGGGCGACCACTACATCGTCAACGGACAAAAGACCTGGACGACGCTCGCCCAATACGCCGACTGGATCTTCTGCCTCGTCCGCACCGACCCGAAGGCCAAGCAGCAAGAGGGCATCTCGTTCCTGCTCATCGACATGAAGACGCCCGGCGTCTCCGTCCGTCCGATCATCACGATGGACGGCGCGCATGAGGTCAATGAGGTCTTCCTCGACAATGTCAAGGTCCCGGTCAAGAATCTGATCGGCAAGGAGAACGAGGGCTGGACCTACGCGAAGTTCCTGCTGGGCCACGAACGCGCCGGGATTGCCGGCGTCGCCCGCTCCAAACGCGGCGTCGAGCGTCTGAAGAAGCTCGCAACCGCCGAGCAAGATGGCGGCAAGCCGCTGCTGGATGATGCAATGTTTGCGCGCAACATCGCCGAACTCGAGATCGACCTGCTCTCGCTGGAGTTCACCGAACTGCGCACGTTGGCACGCGAGTCCAACGGCGGCCACGGCCCGGAAGCCTCCATTCTGAAGATCAAAGGCACCGACATCCAACAGCGCCTGACCGAGCTCACGCTGGAAGCGATCGCCTATTACGGCAACCCGTACCGCCCGTTCGCGCACGACAAGATGACGAACGAATACGTCCCCGGCCCGGACTATTCGCACGGCGCTTCGCAGAACTACTTCCTCACCCGCCGCACCACGATCTACGGCGGCTCCAGTGAGATCCAACGCAACATCATTGCGAAGATGGTCCTCGGCCTGTAAGCGGGGACTGGTGATTGGGTGATGGGGATTGGGGAAACCCATCCCCGAACCCTATTCCCCATCCCCCATTTGCGCGACCGCCGCCAATTCGCTAATCACACGACAACTCAGCAACTGGACACGCCCCGATGGACTTCTCCTTCACCGAAGAACAAACGCTGCTGCGCAACAGCGTGCAGAAATTCGTTCAGAACGACTACACGTTTGAAAAGCGTCGCGCGTTGGTCAAAAGCGATAGCGGCTGGAGCCCGAAGAACTGGACGCAGTTCGCCGAACTGGGCCTTCTTGGCGCGCCGTTCGCCGAAGACTTCGGCGGCCTCGGCGGCGGCCCGGTCGAAACCATGATCATCATGGAAGAGTTCGGCCGTGGCCTGGTGATCGAGCCCTATCTTGGAACGGTCGTCCTCGGCGGTGGCTTCCTGCGCCACGGCGGCACGAAGGCGCAAAAGGAACAGATGATCCCGCAGATCATCGAAGGCAAACGTGTCATCGCCTTCGCGTTCGCGGAGCCGCAGGGCCGCTACAACCTCGCCGACCTGAACGTGACCGCGAAAAAGTCCGGCGCCGGCTACACGCTGAACGGCCACAAAGCCGTCGTCATCGGTGCCCCGTGGGCCGATACGTTGATCGTAAGCGCCCGCACCGCCGGCGGTCAGCGCGATGAGAAGGGCGTCTCCGTCTTTGTCGTCGATAAGAAAGCCAAAGGCGTCTCGTGCCGCGACTATCCGACGGTCGATGGCCTGCGCGCATCCGAAGTGACGTTCGAAAACGTCGCCCTCGGCGCCGACGCACTTGTCGGTCAAGCCGACAACGGCTTGCCGCTGATCGAACAAGTCGTCGACGAAGGCATCGCGGCGCTCTCGGCCGAGTCCATCGGCGCCATGAAAGTGCTGAACGACACGACCGTCGAGTACTGCAAGACCCGCAAGCAATTCGGCGTGCCGATCGGCAAATTCCAAGTGCTGCAGCATCGCATGGTCGACATGTTCATGAACTACGAACAGTCGGTCTCGATTACCTTTATGGTGACGCTGAAGCTTGGCGAAAGCGAAATTGAGCGCAAGAAAGCGGCCTCCGCCGCGAAAGTCCAAATCGGCAAGGCCGGCCGCTTCATCGGCCAGAACGCGGTGCAGTTGCATGGCGGCATGGGCATGACCGACGAACTCAACGTCGGCCACTACTTCAAGCGTCTAACAATGATCGACACCATGTTCGGAAACGTCGACCACCATTTGAAGCGGTACGCATCGCTGGATTAGGTTATCGTGATTGGGTGATGGTGATTGGTGCACCATTACCCATTCCCCAAACACCATCCGCTAGATAACCGTCGCCAGCCGGATCGGCACGGGCTGCGGCGCGGTCAGTCGTTCGCGGGGAAACCAGCAGGTCACTGTCGTTCCCTTGCCGAGTTCGCTGGTGAGCTTCACTTTGCCGCCGTGCGCCTCGATTAGCCCACGCACGATCGGCAGGCCCAGGCCCGTGCCCTTCTCGCGCATGGCAATGTCGTGCTGGCCCTGACCGAAGGCCTCGAACACGGTGGCCACGTCCGCCGGATCGATGCCAACGCCGGTATCGCTGACGCCGAGATCCATGCCACCGCCCGTGGTGCGTTTCGCGAACACGGTGACCTTGCCGCCGACGCGCGTAAACTTGAGCGCGTTCGAAATCAGATTGAGCAGAACTTGGCGCAACGCCCGTTCGTCCGCCAACAGCAAGGGCAACGCGGGGTCGCCGTCGAATTTCAGCGTAACGTTGCCTTCCGCGGCGCGCACCTCGAACATAGCGAGCGCGCTCTGCACCGCCTCGCGCACGTCGATCTCGGTCGCCCGCACCACAAAGCGGCCGGCCTCGATGCGCGACAAATCCAGCACGTCGTTGATAAGGCCCAGCAGGTGTTGGCCGCTACCGTGAATATGGTTAGCGTACTCGACATACTGCGGCGAGCCTAGACTGCCGAAAACCTCGCCCTTCATGATCTCGGAGAAGCCCAAGATCGCGTTCAAGGGCGTGCGCAACTCATGGCTCATATTGGCCAGGAACTCCGACTTCGCCTGGCTGGCGGCTTCCGCACGCAACCGCGCCTTGTCGGATTCAATCTTCGCAGCGGTGAGCTGCTCGATCAGTTCGCTCTTGTCCTCGCGCAGCATCAGCATGTCGCGCGACGTCATATGCATATGATAGGCGAGCTGTGCCATGAACAGAACGAACCCGATGCTCAATCCGCTCAACCCGTAGTAAAGCGCTGAGCCCTCGAACAGCGGTGGCACGATCAGCGCGAGCGAGTACGGCGTAATCGACGCGACGGCGAGCCTCGGGCACGCCGCTTGCAGCGCGGCCGTACCGGCGATGCAGCACGCCAAGTTCACGCTCAGCAGCAAGTGGCCGATCGTGTCCATGTGGTGCCAAAACAGAAATGGCGGCGCAGCCCACACCACCGCGAACGCGCCGGACGTCAACGTAAACGCAAACTGCCAGCGCTCGGAGTCTTTGATCGGCTTGCCCGCCCGCGCGAACATTAGGTTCAGCGCGATCCCCGGTGCGATGAACACAAGCACCGCCCCGAACCAAAGCGCGAGTTCCGTCACCGGCACCCACTGCACCATCATGGCGCACAGAATGAGCGCGAACACCGGCATGCCGTACGCCGACGGCGCTGTGTTCGTTTGCGCCAGGCAGAACTGGTCGTGACGTAGCTTCGCAAAACGCGCAGCCGTCAGCATCCCGCCGCCGCCAGGTTGCGCAGTCGAGAAACTGGCTCTTGCGGTCGCATCCATCTGCAAACCGGGACCCCACACCCCACCAAATCGGCGTGCATCATGCCCCGCCAGCCGTTAAGGAAGACTGGGCAAGTCGCGTGGATGCGCGTGCGGCCGCTTGCGCCGCGCGGTCACATGGTTACCTTCGTGTGAACACCCACAAATGGCAGGGCCATGAAATGAGCGAAGTCTTACTTTTTGAAGTGAACGGCCCTGTGGTCACGCTGACCATCAACCGCGCCGAGTCGCGCAACCCCCTCGGCCACGACGGCGACGGCGATGTCTTCGCGGCCGCCGCCGCGAGGATCAACGCCGACCGTGGCGTCCGCGCCGTGATCTTGACCGGCGCCGGCAAGGCGTTCTCCGCCGGCGGCGACGTGAAGGCGATGCGCGAACGGGGAGGCGCCTTTGCCGGTCCCGGCGTCTCGATCCGCGAACGCTACCGCACCGGCATCCACAAGATCGTACGCAGCGTGTGGGGCATTGAGGTGCCGGTGATCGCCGCCGTGAACGGCCCGGCGATCGGCCTTGGCAACGATGTTGCCTGCCTTGCCGACACGCGTATCGCCAGCGACACCGCCATCTTTGGTGCTACGTTCTTGAAGATCGGACTCATCCCGGGCGACGGCGGCGCGTGGCTCCTCCCGCGCGTCATCGGCATGGCCCGCGCCAGCGAGCTGCTCTACACCGGCGAAACCATCGACGCCCCGACCGCGCTGAGCTGGGGCCTGGTGTCCAAAGTGGTCCCCGCAGCAACATTGATGGACGAAGCCATGAAGCTCGCCCAGCGCATGGCAGCCCAACCGCCCGACGTGCTGCGCATGACCAAGCGCCTGCTCCGTGAAGGCCAAGCCACGAGTTTTGACAACATCATGGAACTCTCGGCCGCCATGCAGGCGCTCGCCCACCACACCGAGGACCATGCGGAAGCCGTGAACGCCTTTTTCGAAAAGCGCCCGGGGAACTACAAGGGAAAGTAATTCTGCCCTAGCCCTTCTTCCGGAACGGGAGAAGGTGGATCGGCGCCTAGGGCGCCCGAGACCGATGAGGGGACACCGCGAAAGCACTCGCCGCGGGCTCCCCTCATCAGTCACGCCGCTTCGCGGCGCGCCAGCTTCTCCCCGTTGGGGAGAAGCGCGGGGCAATTGTTGAGAAAGGGATCAATGACGTCGCCACCTCAAATCGTCGGCTTTACTGCGCGCCCTTTCGAAGCGCGCGACGTGGCACCGTTGCAAGCCCTCTTCGACGAAGACCCCGAGTACTTCGAAGCCAACGGCCGCGCTTTTCCCGTCGACGAAGTGCGCGACGCGCTACCGCCGGGTCGCACGCGCGAGGACAAGTTCACGTTCGCGCTCGAACGCAATGGCCGCGTCGAGGGTGTCATCGATCTAATCCGCAGCTACCCCGAACCGCACATCTGGCACCTCGGCCTCATCTTCCTCTCGAAAGCTGTGCGCGGCGGCGGGGCAGGGCGGCGATGCTTGCATGCGCTCTATGGCTGGGTGCGCGTGCAAGGCGGCACCGTGATCCGCCTCGGCGTCGTCGAGCCCAACACGAAAGCGCGCCACCTCTACGCTACGGAAGGCTTCGTGTACGAGACCACGCGCGAACTCGATCCCGAAGCGAAACGGCTGCGCCGCACCCTTGTGCTTCGTCGCCCGCTTTAGTCTACTTGGCAGCAATCACCATTCACATCGGAGAACGCCCATGACCATCGGCATCGTCGCCACGCTCAAAATCAAACCCGGCAAAGAATCGGAGTTCGAAGCCCTCTTCCTCGAACTGCAAGCCGCGGTGAAGAAGAACGAACCCGGCGCGCTCCAATACGAACTCTTTAAGTCGAAGGCGAACGCCTCGACCTACATCGTCATGGAACAGTACAAGAGCGACGCCGACCTCGCGGCGCACCGCACGACCCCGCACATGGCCGCGGCAGGTCCGAAACTTGGTGCCGTTCTCGACGGGCGGCCAGGCATCGAACTGCTCGAGAAGCTCTGAGGTATTTCAGCCAATGGAACTCTCTTTCAGCAACGACGATCTGAAATTTCGCGATGAAGTGCGCGCGTTCATTGCGGAGAAATACGACGAAGACCTCCGCCGCAAGATGTCCTTCTCCAAGAACGGCTACCTCGACAAGACCGGTCAGGTGAAATGGCAGAAGGCGCTTTATGAACGCGGCTGGGCGGCCGTGAACTGGCCGAAGGCCATGGGCGGTCCGGGTTTCACGGCGAACCAGAAGTACATCTTCGACCTCGAAATGTCGGCGGCCGGCACGCCGATCGTCAGTCCGATGGGGCTGAAGATGGTCGCGCCCGTCATCATGGCGTTCGGCAACGACGAACAGAAGAAGCGGCACCTGCCGCCGATCCTGTCGTCGGACATCTGGTGGTGCCAAGGCTATTCCGAACCCGGCTCCGGCTCCGACCTGGCAAGCCTCGCCATGCGCGCCGAGGATAAGGGCGATCACTACCTCTGCAACGGTACGAAGATTTGGACGACGCATGCCCAATGGGCGGATTGGATTTTCTGCCTCGTGCGCACGACGCCGGGCAAGAAGCCGCAAGAGGGCATCTCGTTTATTCTCATCGACATGAAGACGCCGGGCATCACCGTCAAACCGATCGTGACGCTCGACGGCCCGCCCGACAACGAGCAGGAAATCAACCAGGTCTTCTTCGACGACGTGCGGGTGCCGAAGGAAAACCTGATCGGCAAGCAGGACGAAGGCTGGACCTACGCCAAATATCTGCTCGAGTTCGAGCGTGGCAACGCCTACGCGCCCGGCCTGAAACGGTCGCTGAAGAAAGTGCGCACGATCGCCGCCGCCGAAGGCGCCGACGGCCGGCGGCTGATCGACGACGCGGACTTTCGCCGCAAGATCGAAGAAGTGGAAATCCAGCTCCACGCGCTGGAGTTCACCGAACTGCGCGTCTTTTCGAAACTCGCGACCGGCGGCCGCCCCGGCGCGGAATCGTCGTTGTTCAAGACCCGCGGCACCGAGTTGCAGCAAGCGATAACGGAGCTGGCGCTGGAAGCGGTCCAGTACGGTGCGATGCCGTTCGTGCAAAACCCTTGGGCGCGCGTCAACGAGCCGTGGCCGCAGCCCGACTACGCCGTGACCACCGCGCCGTACTACTTCAACCTCCGCAAGGCGGCGATCTACGCCGGCTCCAACGAGATCCAGCGCAACATCATGGCCAAGCTGGTGCTGGGGCTGTGATGAAACTGGACGGATTGAAGCCTTCCCCCCTTGCGGGGGAAGGTCGATCGCCGCCAAAGGCGGCGAGACGGATGGGGGGTAACGCGCATAGCGCGCTAACGCGCGTCACCCCCCATCAGTCGCGCCTTCGGCGCGCCAGCTTCCCCCGCAAGGGGGGAAGCCTCTGGTCGTTGGCATGAGCAAGTCAGTGTCCAAAGTCGCCATCGTCACCGGCGCCGCGCGCGGCATAGGCGCCGGCGTCGCCGCAGGCCTCGCGAAGAAGGGCTACGCCGTCGGTTTAGTCGGCCTCGAAGGCGATCTCCTGCGGCAGAACGCCAAGGCCATCGGCGAGCGCGCGGTCGCTTTCGAAGCTGACATGACCGACCGTACAGCGGTCGGCAGTGCGTTTGAAGGCGTGCGCGAGCGCTTCGGCCGCATCGATGTCGTCGTTTCGAACGCCGGCATCGCGAACTTCGATCTGCTGGCGACCATGGCGCCGGACCACTTCCGCCGCGTCATGGCGGTCAACGTTGAGGGCACTTTCAACGCGGTCCAAGCCTCGCTGCCGCATCTGGCGGAGTCGAAAGGCTACTTCCTCAGCGTTGCCTCGATTGCCGCCGCCCTCGCGCCGCCGGGCCTTGCGGCTTACGGTGCCAGCAAGTCCGCGACCGAGAGCCTCCTCAACACCTTCCGCGCCGAGGTCCTGCACAAAGGCATCGATGTCGGCGTCGCATATTTTTGCTGGCTCGAAACCGACCTGGTGAAAGCGGGCGGGGAGCATCCGGCCTTCACCTATGTGCGCGAGCGCCTGCCGGGGCCGCTAAAACGCATCTCGCCCGTCGACATTGCGAACAACGCCATCGTCGACGGCGTCCTCACCCGCAAACGTCGTGTGCTGGCACCCGGATGGGTGCGCGCAGCCCTCGCCCTCAGATGGTTCGCCGCCGGCAACCCAAAGCCTTACGTAGCCCAGATGCCCGAAATCGAACGCCTTTGCACCGAAGAGAACAAGAAGCGCGGCGGTCCGGCCAAGGGCATGATCTCGGAACCCGGACAGCGTTGACGCCCACTCATCTGCGGTTCATCAGCGGGGTCGGCGACAGCAAAGGCACTGGCGGGTTGGACGGCCGGCACCGGCATCGAGTGGCAAGCGCAAAGCGGTTGGCGCTTCGGGCTTGAGTATCGCCATAGCGACTACGGCCGCAGCGACGTCACGTTTGCGGGCGCCGATCAAGGCGACATCAATCTCGAAACGGACGACGTGCGGCTGAGGGCGACAATCCCGCTGGATTGAGAGGTCGGGACCTTGCACCCTGACCTCTCCCCGCTACGTGACGAGATTCTTCTTCAATACGACGAAATCTTGCCGAAAAGCATTTGCGGCAGGGACGATGTCCAAGACCTCAAGGTAACGGCCCCAGTTCTCACGAATGTACCGCCTCGCATGGTAGGTGGCCCTGTAATAGGTGTCCAACCCATCGCCAAGCGCGTTGTCGGGCACGCCGTCAAAGAACCCAAACTTATCGACAAATGGCGTTGAGATTCCCACGCTCCCCGAAAGCGCATACTCGCCATATACGACAAACTCGCCATGGGTTGTGAGAACGGCACAACCGCCAGGTTTCAGAACGCGCGCGATCTCGGCAAGCCAAAGATGTTGGTGGAACTCCGTGAGGTGTGTCATCACCGAAATTCCGTAAAGAAAGTCGACGCTGGCGGATTCAAGCTCGAACCCCTCGAAGCCAAGCCGTTCGTACTGGCCAAGTCCGCTCAGATTCGCGTTACACCAGTCGATGTTGACTTCATCGATATCGAGACCGAGAACGCGCTGAACGCGGTTGCGATCCGAAGCACCGGGCATGCTCGCGTCGAAGAAATTCCGCATGACCCGCGCGCACCCCACGCCCCAGTCAACGACCATCGGAAAACTGAATATCGACCGGCCAAAGTAGCGGTGCGACAATGCTTCGAGCTGCAGAAACGTCGTCACGCCACCAACCAGATATTGAGTCTGATCGGACGTTGGGCCAGAAACCCGATGTATGTTCGAGAGGTCGGGAACATTGTGCTGATCACGGAAAAGGGTCCGCGGCAAGACGAGCGTCCTGATTGAATTGTGAGCGGACGCACGGGGTGTTTCTTGACCGATTCCGACGCGCAGCCTGGCAAGGTGGGTGTGCTCGGAAAATAACATCTCCGGTGATAGGTCGATGCGACCGGTGTAGACGGGTTTGTCGAACAGAAAGGGCTCTTGGCTGCGCTCCAACCATCCGATCGGTCGACCATCCAGTTCGATTGGAAGACGCTGTGGCGGGTTGGGCGCGGTGGGCCCAGCGACCTTCCACCAAACTCTAACGGCATCCTTGTCCAGTTTGAGCGATGGGAAGACTAGGGTTTCCTCCATCAAATCCGCGCGGGCCTCGGCGTCGATGCCGGGGGCAAGCTCAATCGTGCGGTCTTGTCCCAGAGTCAGCGCGCTGTTGTTCTCTGAAAAGACGATGTTGAACGGAATGCCGGGCGTGACGCCGTTGCTCAACGGGAACCATAATCGCCAAGCGTACAACGGCGGAGCACTCGACGGCGCAAGTCTAAGCGCGGAGCGCAGCTGCGGCGCGAGAAAGGCGGGCCGGAGGGAAACCACGACCCGGCCTTGCTGGATGATCCTGATCTCGGGCTGCGCCTCGGGGTTTGTGTCAACCAACGCCCAACCCGCGATAAGGAACTGGTCGACCCGATCAACGTGTCCTAAGAAATTTGGCACCTCTAACTCCGCGCAGGCAGCTGACGGCCGCATAGGGGGCAGAAGCCTGAGTATTCCCTGCGAACAGTCTCGTCTGCAAGCTCGGCAACCTCCGCGAGGTTCTATGGCCACCGCTCGCCCGAGAGCCGGTGGTAGACGAACGCGAACGCGACCAGGATCAGCGCGCCCGTCAGCACGGGTGACAAAACGAACAGCGCGCTCGCGTGCGCGTTTGTGACGATCAGCGGGCTGATCCCCGCAGGCGGATGAAACGCATCGAGCGCGTGCATCGCGGCAATCGCAAGCCCCACCCCCAGCGGCGCGACCCACATCGCCTCGCCGAACAACAGCGTGCACAAGACGGCGGCGCCGGCGGAAATCAAATGCCCGCCCACGATGGCCCGCGGCCGTGCGGGCGGCGCCTCCGGTGACCCCATCACCAACACGATCGACGTCGCAAACGGCACACTCATCAACGGTTGCCCCGCCGCATGGGCCAGCGTCGTCATCACCGCAATGCCGAGCGCGCCACCGATGGCGCGCACGGCGATCGTCGTGTGGGGCAGGGGGCTAATTCCCGCTGATCCGCGCGAAGAACTTCTGCGTTTGCTCGCCGCCCATGAAGTAGGCCTTCGCGCCGTTCATGTCGGAGATCTTGCCCCAGTTCTCGGCGACCGTCTCGGCCGTCAACCCCTGCTGGCCCAAGAACGCGCCGTTGGATTCGACAATCTGCGCCACCGCGAACGCGCCGCCGCCGGCCGCCAGGATCACGCCGTTCGGCGCGTCCTCACTGACCAAGTACACGACGCCCGGTGTCACGAACTCCGGCTTCAACTGCTCCAACGCTTGCGGCGGCATAAGGTTTTCCGTCATGCGCGTGCCGGCGACGGGCGCCAGCGCATTGACGCGAATGTTGTCCTTCTGCCCTTCAAGCTTCAGCGTGTTCATGAACCCGACCAGGCCAAGCTTCGCCGCGCCATAGTTCGTCTGCCCGAAGTTGCCGTAAAGCCCCGACGAGGACGATGTCATCAGAATGCGCCCGTACTGCTGCGCCTTCATCGTCTCCCAGCACGCCTTGGTGACCTTGACCGAGCCGATCAAATGCACGTCGAGCACGAAGGAAAAATCCTTTATCTCCATCTTCGAGAAGCTCTTGTCGCGCAGCACGCCGGCGTTGTTGATCAAAATGTCGATGCGGCCGAAAGCGTCCATCGTCTGCTTCACCAGACCCGCAACGCCTGCGTCGTCCGTGACCGAGGCGCCGTTCGCGATCGCCGTGCCGCCGAATGCCTTGATCTCCTCGACGACCTTCTTGGCTGCTTCCGACGAACCGCCCGAGCCGTCGACCGACCCACCCAGGTCGTTGATCACGACCTTGGCACCGCGGCGCGCGAGATCAAGCGCATGCGCGCGCCCCAAGCCGCCGCCGGCTCCCGTAACGATGGCGACCTTGCCGTCAAAGCGAATGGACATGTCTCTTTCCTCGGATTGCTGCAGTTGCGAGATTTTGCTGGTTCTGCCCCGCTTTCCCACGGAAATCAACTGTCCGCAATGCCGCCCGCCGTGGACGCAGCGGCACATGTGGATAGAGTGGCTCGAAGTCTATCCGGAGCGCCCCCGATCATGCGCCTCAGCGCGTTGTTCTGCCTTGCCCTCGCGGTCGTAGCGTCGCCAGCCCTTGCCATCTTCGCGCTCGTTCCCGCGGACCGGGTGGACGAAGTTCCGATCGAGCGTTTGCTCGCCAACCTCGACCGCAACACGCAGAACCTGGAACCCGCGCAGCGCTGGCGCGCGATCGGCAGGGTTCACCTGCTTGCTTACCTGAAGCAGGCCGCCGCGCTTCCCGTCTTCCGAGAGCGGCCGGACGACATCGCGGAGGGTCGGATCGACGATTGCGAAAAGCTTGATGCGCAGACCATGGGCAAGGGCAACCGCGAGAACTTTCCGCCTCCAAAGCCCGGCGAACGCTGCGAAGCGCGCTCCTATACGCTGGGGCCTCGGCGGGAGGTCCCAAATCACGCGTTCGACTTGTCGCCGACACCAAATGCGCACCTGCGGGCCGCGATCGATGCGTATCTCAAAGCGCGAAATCTCGAGCCGGCAAATCTGCGCACGCGTCTTGCGCTCGCGTTTGCTTTCGACCGCGCGGGTAAGAAGCCCTTGGCGCGCAACGAGCTGCGCTTTTGCATGAACGAGGGATTGAAGCGCACCGAGGCGTTATCGTCGACGGGGCCGGAACCGATGGAGTGGGATCTGCATGTCGTCCTTGAGGAGGCTGCGGAACACTTCTCGCGGATTGCTAAGAAACTCTCCGACAAGCATCTCATTGCGCGCGTGAAGGCTCGGCTCGAGGCGCACCCGCCGGCGATGTACGTCACGCCGATCTTGGTGCCGCTCGAAGCGAACGCCGCGTTCGACGATCTGATCGACCGCGCGTCGCCGGTGAAATTCGACTTCACGGGGCAGGGTGGGGCGCAACGTTTGGGCTGGCTCAACACGAACGCCGCCTGGCTCGTCTGGGATCCGAAGGATAAGCGGACCATCACCAGCGGCTACCAACTCTTCGGCTCCGTCACTTGGGTCGCGTTCTGGGACAACGGCTATCAAGCACTGGGCGCACTCGACGACAACGGCGACGGCCGCCTCGCCGGCACCGAACTGAAAGGCCTCGCGCTCTGGCGAGATCTGAATCTGAATGGCATTAGCGATCGGGGGGAGGTAAAGCCGGTCGCCGCGCACGGGATCATGGCGTTTTCCTACGCGCACGAGCGCGTGCGTAAGGATTTGTTGCTCAGTCGCGGGGGTGTGACCTTCAAAGGCGGTGAGGTGCGCCCGACCTACGACTGGGTGGTGCGCCCGGCGCCCGTCGTTGTCGGTAGCCGCCAGTAGAATATCAGCGATGACGCAAAGTCACAAAAGTCAGATCGATATCCGTGCGCCGGCCCGGCGGGTGTTTGAATTGCTTTCGGATCCTCAGTTGTTGATGCGTGGGTTCCCGATGATTGAGCGGGTCGAGCACGAGCCCAGCGGGCCGTTGCGCCGCGGCACACGGATGCGCTTCTTTGCTGCCGCCGCCGAGGGTGAAAAGCCGGCGCAAGGCGAGGTCGAGGTCACAGAATTCTCTCCGCCGAGGGTGATCGAGTTCACCGGGTCGATGTCCTTGCGACGCGGCCGGGACCGTGCCGCTTCGCGATACGAGGTCGAGCAGTTTGGGACGGTGTCTCGGCTGACGGTCACGAGCCGCATAGACCTCGACCGTTGGTACATGCGGCTTCTCTGGCCCATTTTGCGAATGACCATTGAATGGGCTGCACAACGGCAGTTGAAGGAACTGAAAGCGGCTGCAGAGCGCACGTAGCCGCTCTGCTGTACACCCTCGCCTTAGGTTCGCATGATGCCTGCAATAGCGACTCGCACGAGGCCAGATGGACTTTCCCCCGCAGCTTCAAAGCGCGCTCGGCCTCGCCGTCTTCGTCGCCATCGCGTGGGCGCTGTCTGAGAACCGCCGCGCGTTCCCGTGGCAAATCGTTGTGGTCGGCATCGGCCTCCAGATCATCCTCGCCGCCATTCTGTTGGGCGTGCCCGTCATGCGCCAAGCGTTGCTGTCGCTGAACATCGTCGTCGACGCGATCCAAGCCGCGACCGCCAAGGGCTCCTCCTTCGTCTTCGGCTACACGGCTGGCGGCACCCCGCCGTTCGAGGTCAAGAACCCGAACGCCATGGTCACGATCGCCTTCACGGTGCTCCCGATCGTGATCGTCATGTCGGCGCTCTCGGCACTGCTCTGGCATTGGCGCATCCTCCCCATCATCGTGAAGGGGTTCGCCGTCGTCCTTGAGCGCTCGATGAAGATCGGCGGTGCGCTCGGCCTCGGCTGCGCCTCGAACATCTTTCTCGGCCAGATCGAAGCGCCGATGCTGATCAAGCCGTATCTCGAAAAGATGACCCGCAGCGAACTCTTCACGCTCTTCACCTGCGGCCTGGCGAACGTCGCCGGCACCGTGCTCGTGCTTTTCGCGGCCGTGCTCACCCCCGTCCTCCCCGGCGCGCTCGGTCACATCATCGTGGCCTCGCTGCTCTCGCTTCCAGCCTCCATCCTGCTCGCCAAGGTGATGATCCCCGGCGACGAAACGACACCGGCAACTGTAGGCGAAGCGAAGCTCTACCGCTCGACGATGGACGCCATCGCCACCGGCGCCGAAGACGGCATGAAGATGTACCTCAACATCATCGCCATGCTGGTCGTGATGATCGCGCTGGTCGCGCTGGCGAACATCATCGTCGGCAATGTCGAGATCGCGGGCACCCCGCTCTCGTTCGAGCGCATCCTGGGCTGGATCTTCGCCCCGGTCGTCTGGCTGATCGGCGTTCCCTGGGCCGACGCCGCAACCGCCGGCAGCCTCATGGGCACGAAAACAGTGCTGAACGAGTTCATCGCCTACCTCAATCTCGCCGCATTGCCCGCCGATGCTCTGAGCGAACGCTCGAAACTACTGATGGTCTACGCCATGTGCGGCTTCGCCAACCTAGGGTCAGTCGGCATGATGATCGCCGGCGTCAGCGCGCTGGCACCAAGCCGGCGCGATGAGATTGTAGAGTTGTCGCTTCTGTCGATCATCCCCGGCACGCTGTCGACCTGCATGACGGCGGCTGTGGTGGGGTTGCTGCCGTGATGAGGGAATGGTGTTTAGGGGATAGGTGATGGGGGAGGAGGGTTGAAGCATGGCGCAGATTGCGTCCTATCGGGAGCTTCGAGTTTGGCAGGCGGCGATGGACCTAGCTGAGGCCACCTATCGGTTGACCAGACAGATGCCGCGCCAGGAAGAATATCGCCTGTCCGCTCAGTTGATCCGCGCAACAGCATCCGTCCCTGCAAACATCGCGGAAGGCTTTATGCGCGGGACACGCAAAGACTATGCGAACTTCATCAGCATCGCGCGTGGCTCGCTGGCCGAGACCGAGACGTTCCTGCTGCTGGTTCAGCGCCTAAAGCTTGTTTCTGGTCCGGCGGTCGAACAAGCGCTATCACTCGCCTCGTCGGTTGGACGGATGCTGACAAAGTTGCGCCAAACTCTCGCCGCGCCTAGGAGATCCCCCATCACCCATTCCCCATCCCCCAACACCCCATGACCCGCTCCATCGCCCGCCTGCAGTCCTGGATGCTTTGGGTCGCAGGCATTCTCGCAGCCCTGGGCTCGGTCGGCATCGCTTCATTGCCCCTGAAGGTCCTCTTCCTTCAGGTCAACGTCCTGATGCCCATCGTCGGTCTCCTCTGCCTGGCCTCCGCCTATGCGGCAAGTGAACGCGCCGCGCTGGACGCAGCGTCCCCGTCGATTTCGCGGCGCATTCGCATCTATGCCCTGGTCGTTCTGGCGATCGCGAGTTTTGTGACGGTTCTGCCGCTGGTTTCGCTCCCCGTGGTCTTGCCACTCTTCCAGTTCGATATGCTAATGCTCCTCATCGGCTTTGGCTGTCTGTTCTTCGCCTATATCGGCACGCGCGCTTGAGACTTCGAGGGGATCGCATGAATCTGAGTCATGACAAGCGGGCGCTGCAATCGCGCCGCGTGGGCGGAGCTTAACGTGCACCGCCCCCCAGAATCCGCGGCGTCGAGAGAGCGCCTTCCGTGGCTCACGATCCTAGGCTTCGGCCAACTCGCAATCCCGCTCGCCTTCGCGGGCCTGCCAATCGCCGTCTTCGTGTCGAAGTTCTACGCCGAAGACCTAAAGATCAGCATTGAGACGGTCGGCTTGATCCTCCTCGTCGCGCGTCTCGCGGACTTCATCGTCGACCCGATCATCGGCTACGCCAGCGATCGCACGACGTGGAGCCTCGGCCGCCGCCGAACCTGGGTTCTGCTCGGCGCGCCGGTCTTTGCGCTCGGCATCTACATGCTCTTCATGCCGCCGGCCGACGCCACGGAAACGCATCTCTTGATTTGGATCGCCGTTTTCTATCTCGGCTGGACGATGATCACGATCCCCTACGGCGCCTGGGGCGCGGAGCTGTCGGGCGACTACAACGAGCGTTCGCGCATCACCGGCGTACGCGAGATATTCACGCTGGTTGGCCTTGCGCTGGCGGGCGCTATCCCGGTGATCGTCGGAACCGGAGCCGCCGTGGGTGCACTGAACGGCGGCGGCTACTGGCACGCGATGGAGGTGCTGGGCTGGACCATCGTCGCGCTCACACCCGTCGGCGTCGCGATCATGTTCTGGTCGACGCCGGAGCCCGCCTATGGCGAGGCGAAACACGTCTCCGTGTGGAAGGGCGCTCAAGCCGCACTCACGAACCTGCCATTCATGCGCCTGTTCGGCGCCACGCTCTTCGTGCGCATCGCCTCTCGTGCCGCGGAAGTGTTGTTCCTCTTCTACCTCGTCGATGCCGTCGGCCTGACCAAGTCACAAGGCAACCACTTCCCTCTCGCCCTCATCGTCTCGGCCATCGCCTTCGCGCCGCTCTGGATTTGGCTCGGCGGTCGGATCACGAAGCATAAAGCGCTCTCGCTTGCCATGATGATCGGCGTCGCCGTCTTCGCGCTGCTGCCGTTGGCGCAGGCGGGTGGCTACTGGCCCAACATGGTGCTGTTCGCAGCCCTCGGGGCGGCCTTCTCGGCGCCTTACACCCTGGGCCAGTCGATTGCCGCCGACGTTGTGGACCTGGATTCGCTCAGAACGCATGAGCCGCGCGCCGGCCTGCTAATCTCTTTCTTCGGTCTCGCCATCAAAGGCGGTGACGCGCTCGGCGCGGGCTTTGCCTTGATGCTGGTCGGCTGGCTCGGGTTCAGTTCGGCCGATGCCGTCAAAACACCGGAAGCGCTCACAGCCCTGACCACCGTCTTCTCGCTGTTGCCGATCGCGTTTTACGTACCCGCGATCGCGCTGCTGTGGACGTTCCCGATCACGCCGGAGGTGCAGCGCCGCATTCGCCGCCTGGTCGAACGCCGCGTCCTGCGCAAGCTCAGGCGTGAGGCAAACGGAAAGCCTCGGCCAGCAACTCATAAGACCTAACCCTGGCCGCAAAGTCATAGGTGATCGTGAGCACGATCACCTCCTCCGCGCCGTACTCCGCCGCCATGCGCTCAAGGCCCAGCTTCACCCGGTCCGGCGTCCCCGTAACCCCGCGCCCGGCGATGGCACGCAGCATCACGCGATCCTCTGCCGTGAAGGGATAGGCAAGCGCTTCCTCCGGCGAGGGGAACGGCCCCGCCTGATTGCGCAGCAGCTGCATCACCCACAAATTGCGCGTCGCGCACAGGCGCTCCGCTTCGTCCTCGCTCTCGGCCGCCAACGCAAAGACCGCAACGCTCACGCGCGGCCGGTCGCCTGGCGCGTGCGCTTTGAACTGCTTGCGATAAACCTCCGCAGCGTCAGCACCGCTTCCATCCGGCGAGATGAACTGGGCAAACGACAGCGGCAGCCCAAGCTCCGCCGCATAAACCGCGCCGTTCACGCTCGACGCCAGCATCCACATCTCCGGCATCCCCGGCCCGCGCGGCGAGGCGTGAATCTGTCGATAGGGATGATTTTCCGGCCACACCGCGAGGCCCGCCGACTCTTCCAGATAGTGCCGCAACAAGGCGGCCTGCTGCGGGAACACGCCGACGTCCCACGCCTGCGGCCCCGCCTGTAGTGCGACGCTCGTGCGCCCATCCGCGCCCGGCGCACGCCCGATCGCCAAGTCGACGCGGCCCGGATAGAGTGTCTCCAGCACGCGGAAATTCTCCGCCACTTTCAGCGGCGAATAATGCGGCAGCATCACGCCGCCCGAGCCGATGCGCATCCGCGTCGTCTCCGTCGCCAGCCGCGCGATCAGAACCTCCGGCGACGAGCCCGCAAACGACGACGTATTGTGATGTTCCGCCAGCCAATAGCGCGAATATCCGAACCGCTCGCACGCCTTCGCAAGCGCAATCGTCTCCCGCAAAGCATCCGCCGCGGTCCCGCCCTTGCGTATCGGCGATTGATCAACAACGCTGAGTTTCATCAAAAAAGTTCTTCAAACCCAAAAATGTCATGGTCCGCGAAGGCGGACCACCCACGACTTCTCTCTTCGACTCAGCAAAGTCGTGGGTGGTCCGCCTTCGCGGACCATGACACATTTATGGGATAGGGCGCACTAAGCCTCAACCACCGCCCGGCGCATTTCGGCGACGAGGCTGGTCGCAAGGCCAATCAGGGTGACCGCGAACAACACGCCGATCACGACCGTCAGCCACGGCTCGTCCAGCGCCGACTGCGCGTTGATCTCGGCGACCTCGCCGCCGGTCGTCTGCAATGTCGAAATGTGGGAGAACAGCGACATGTAGAACATCGCCGAGGTGAAGCCCCAGCCGGCGGTCAGAATGCCGATCCCGCGTTCGCTCGGCCGCCATAGGATAGCAACCGCGCCCCACATCAACAGCGCGACGGCGAGATAGTCGACGACCCAGAACGGCCACCACTGCACTTCGCCAGAATTACGCACGGCCTCGGCCACCGAAAGAAACGTCCCGAACGCCAGCGCAAGCCACGCCGAAAATACTCTCATGTCGTCCCTTGCGGTTTATCGCAAACCGCCCCCACCACGATCAGTTGTTCGATCGCGGCGGCATCATACCCGGCTTCCTGCAACACTGCGCGGTTGTCCTGACCGAAATCCGGGGGAGTGTGACGCGTGGACGATTTGCTTCTCGACATTTTCACCGCGGAGGCGATCCCGCGATACCCGTTTCGCTCCACAAGCATGTCGCGCGCGGCAGTCTGCGGATCGGTGAGCACTTCTTCGATCGTGTTCAGCGGACCCGCCGGAACGCCGGCCTTCAGAAATGCCGCCGTCATCGCCACGCCGTCGCGTGTTGCAAACGCCTCGGTCAAAATCTTGGTCAGCGCGGCGCGGTTGGCATTGCGGTCCGCATTCGTCTTGAAGCGCGCATCCTCGGCCAGCTGCGGCAGCCCCAACACCGCCATCGCCTTCTTGAACTGCGCATCGTTGCCGACGCCAAGCAGAATGGGCCGCGTCGCCGTCGGAAAGAGATCGTAAGGCGCGAGGTTAGGGTGCGCGTTCCCCAGAAGCTTCGGCAGCTTGCCGCCCATCAGCCAATTGCCCGAATGCGGATGCAGGATCGTCAGCCCCGCATCGTAGAGCGCCACTTCCACGAACTGCCCCTTGCCCGACCGGTGCCGCTCGTGCAGTGCCAGCAGAATGCCGATGACGAGGTTCATCCCCGTCGTCATGTCGACCATCGGCACGCCAAGCTTCACCGGCCCCGATTCAACGGAGCCGTTGCAGTTCGGCAAGCTCACCATCGTTTGCACGCACGCGTCATAGCCCGGCATCCCGCCCAGCGGCCCTTCGACGCCGAACCCTGTCACCCGCGCATGGATCAACTTCGGGAAGCGCTTCGACAGCGCGTCGTAGCCCATGCCCCAACGCTCCATGGTCCCGATCTTGAAATTCTCGACCAGCACGTCCGCGTCTTCGAGCAGCTTGAACACCACGTCGCGCGCCTCGGGCTTCGTCAGATCGAGCGCCATGCCGCGCTTGTTGCGGTTGATGTTGACGTAATAGGCCGACGGCCCACGCTCCCCCTCATCGCCCCGAAACGGCGGCCCCCACTCCCGCGTCTCGTCCCCCAGCGGCGGCTCGACCTTGATGATATCCGCCCCATGATCGCCCAAGATCTGCGTGGCATAGGGTCCCGCCAAAACACGCGAAAGGTCGACAATTTTGACGCCGCGTAAGGCGCCGGTATTGTGAGTCATCGGAGAACTCCTCGTTCACATCTGGATAGCAATTCGCAGGAGCCAAGCAAATCGTTGGTCTTGAGCTGCGACGAGCATTTCCATGCTCGCGCTCGCCCGCCAGTGCCGCTACAAGTTTGCAAACGCTAAGGACCAACCATGCCCCTCGACCTCGAAACCCGCGACCAACTGATCACCTCCGTCCGCCGCTTTGTGAGCGAGCGGCTGGTCCCCATCGAAGACAAGGTTGCCCGCGAAGATCTCGTGCCCAACGACATCGTGCAGGAGATGCGCGAGCTCGGCCTGTTCGGCATCTCGATCCCGACCGAATACGGCGGCCTCGGCCTGACGATGGAAGAGGAAGTGCTCGTCTGCTTCGAGCTCGGCAAGACCTCGCCCGCCTTCCGCTCCGTCATCGGCACCAATGTCGGCATCGGTAGTCAAGGCGTCGTGATGTTTGGCCGTGACGATCAGAAACGCCACTGGCTCCCGAAACTTGCGTCGGGCGACGCGATCGCAAGCTTCTGCCTGACGGAGCCCGGCGCCGGCTCCGACGCCGCATCGCTGCGCGCGACCGCAATCCGCAAAGGCAACGACTACGTCGTCAACGGTACGAAGCGTTACATCACGAACGCGAACAAGGCCTCCGTCTTCACGCTGATGGCACGCACCGACCCCTCGAACAAGGGCGCGGGCGGTATCTCCGCCTTCTTCGTGCCGTCGAACCTGACGGGCATCACGATCGGCAAACCCGAACGCAAGATGGGCCAACAAGGCGCGCACATTTGCGACGTCGTGTTCGAGGATTGCCACGTGCCCGCCGATTGCATGCTGGGCAAGGAGGGGCAGGGTTTCCGTGTCGCCATGCAGGTGCTCGACCGCGGCCGCATCCATATCGGCGCGGTCTGCGTCGGCGTCGCCGAACGCCTCATCCGCGACGCCGCGAAATACGCGCTCGAACGCGAACAGTTCGGTCAAAAGATTGCCGAGTTCCAGCTGATCCAGGCGATGCTCGCGGATTCGCAGACCGAAGCCTACGCCGCCCGCTGCATGATCCTCGACGCCGCCAAGAAGCGCGACGCCGGCGAAAACGTCACCATGGAAGCCGCGTGCTCGAAATACTACGCGAGCGAAATGGTCGGCCGCGTCGCCGACCGCGCCGTCCAGATCCACGGCGGTGCCGGCTACGTCACCGACTACGGCGTCGAACGCTTCTACCGGGACGTGCGCATCTTCCGCATTTATGAAGGCACGAGCCAGGTGCAGCAGTTGGTGATTGCGCGGAATCTGTTAAAATCGCTTGGTTGACATTTGCTAGCAAAATGCTAGCACTATGGCGGTTCGCTGAGAGCGCGAAGGGCGATAGAATGGCCACCTTAACGATACGCAGCTTTCCCGACAAAGAGCGCGACCGTCTGCGCAAGCAAGCCGCAATCAACGGGCGCAGCATGGAGGCCGAGGCGCGGCGCTTGGTTCTTGAGGGTCTGAACAAGGTCGACACGGCGAAGGCCGCCGATAAAGACTGGTTGAAACGCGCACGAAGCGTTGTCCGTCAGTCAAAGGGATCGGCAAAGGATCGTCTCACACCCAAGGAACGAAAAGCATTGAAGCCGGATGCCCAAGCTGCACTGCAGAAGCTTCGAGAGATGTTCGCTGACCGCAAGGACGAATCCGCGGTGGACACATTTCTGTCGGAGCGGCGCGCAATGTGGGGCGAGGAGTGACCGTCCTCGATGGAAGCGCGCTGATCGCGTTTATCCGCGGAGAACCGGGTGCCGAGAAGGTCGCTGAACGGCTAGACGGCGCCCTAATGTCCGCGGCGAATCTGGCAGAAGTATTGACGAAGGCGACCGAGTGGGCCCGCGACCCAGCCGAAGTGCTTGCAGAAATAAGACACCTTCCAATTGTTGTCGTACCTGTCTCAGCGAAACACGCTCTGACGGCGGCCTTGCTGCGTCCGTTGACTCGATCTGCGGGACTGTCCCTCGGAGATCGATTTTGCTTAGCTCTGGCGCTTAGTACCGGTCGACCTGCCATGTGTGCTGAGGCGGCGTGGGTGGGGTTACCGCACAATGTTGAGATTGAATTGATCCGCTAATCGTCAATCGAAGGCCTGAAGTCCATGACCAAAACCATCCGCATCGGCTGCGCATCGGGCTTCTGGGGCGACAGCTTCACCTCCGCGCCGCAGCTCGTGACGAAGGGTAACATCGACTACCTCGTCTTCGACTATCTGGCTGAGATCACGATGTCGATCATGGCCCGCGCGCGAGAGAAGGACCCGCGCTTCGGCTACGCGCACGACTTCGTCACCGTCACCATGGCCGCGATTGCGCGCGACGTGGCGGCGAAGAGGATCAAAGTCATCGCCAACGCCGGCGGCGTGAACCCGAAAGCCTGTGCGGAGGCGCTCGAGGCCTTGCTCGCCAAACAAGGCGTCGCGTTGAAAGTTGCCTACGTCGAAGGCGACGATGTCCTGCCGCAACTCGACAAGTGGAAGACGCAAGGCGTCAAAGAGATGTTCACCGGCGAGCCTTTGCCGGACAAACCGATCAGCATGAACGCCTATCTTGGCGGCTTCCCCGTCGCCGCCGCGCTGGCAAAAGGCGCCGACGTCGTCATCACCGGCCGCTGCGTCGACAGCGCGGTCACGCTCGGTGCTTGCATCCACGAATTCGGCTGGACCCCACAAGACGTCGATAAGCTCGCGGGGGGCAGCCTCGCCGGCCACATCGTCGAATGCGGCGCGCAAGCCTGCGGCGGCATTTTCACCGACTGGGACCAAGTGCCGGAGTGGGAAAACATCGGCTACGCCATCGCCGAAGTCGCGGCTGACGGGAGCTTCGTCGCGACGAAGCCGGACGACACGGGCGGCTTGGTCAGCGTCGGCACGGTCGGCGAGCAGATGCTCTACGAAATCGGCGACCCGCAAGCCTACATGCTGCCCGACGTCATCTGCGATTTCAGCCAGGTGAAGATCGAGCAAGTCGGCAAAGACCGCGTCAGCGTCAAAGGCGCGAAGGGTTACCCGCCGACCACCACCTACAAGTGCTCGACCACCTACGAAGACGGCTTCCGCGTCGGCAACCTCGTCGCGATCGGCGGCATTGATGCGGCCGCGAAGGCGCGCCGCACCGGCGAAGCTGTGCTCAAGCGCATGGAAACCATCCTGCGCCAACGCAACTGGGGCGCCTTCACCGAAACCAGCATCGAAGTCTTGGGCGATGAGGACTCCTACGGCCCGCACAAACACCACGTGAACGGCCGCGAAGCGATCCTCAAACTCGCCGCCAAGCACGCGCGAAAAGAGCCGCTCGAAATCATGATGCGCGAACTGACCTCGTCCGGAACGTCCTTCGCGCCCGGAACCTCCGGTTATGCCGGCTTGCGCCCGAAGGTGACGCCCGTTGTGCGCCACTTCTCGTGTTTGATCCCAAAGAAAGAAGTGACGGTGACAGTCCACGTCGCCGGGGACAGCTCCGCAACGCCGATCGACACGTCCGGCGGCTTCGACCCAAAGATGCTCGTGCGCCCCAAGGTCGACGCGCCCACAGAACCGACAACACAGTCTGTGCCCCTCATTGCCGTCGCCTTCGCCCGCTCCGGCGACAAGGGCAACAACTCGAACATCGGCGTCATGGCGCGCAAGCCCGCCTTCGCCCCTTACATCCGCGCCGCCCTGACCGAAGCCGCGGTAGCAAAGTGGTTCGTCCACCTCTTCGACGGCGGCAAGGGCAGAGTGGAACGCTGGGACCTCCCCGGCACGCACGCGCTGAACTTCCTGCTGCACGACGCCCTTGGCGGCGGCGGAGTCGCGAGCCTGCGCAACGACCCCCAGGGCAAAGCACTGGCGCAGATGTTGCTGGAGTTTCCGATTCCCCTGCCGCGCGCTTTGATCGCCGAAGCGCAAGCGTAATGGGCGAGCGCTTTCCCACCGTCCTGTGACCGGAGCCGCATAGCGGGCCGGTCAATCATGCTAAAAGCGCACTCAACCAGGCAGGACGCTTGGGACCAAAACGCGGGGGGCCGACGTCCTTCGCTTTAAGGGAGTGAAACTTCATGCTTCGATTATTTGCTGCGGCGGCGATCGCTGTAGCTCTTCAGTTCGCCACGGGCTCGGTCTCGGTGGCCGAGGCGAAACCAACATGCGTTTCGTGGTCGGCCAACCGCATCGACTGCTTTGCCCGCGGCACCGACAACGCGATGTGGCACCGCTGGTGGAACGGCGCCGCGTGGGGCGGATGGGAAAGCCTCGGCGGCGTGCTGACGAGCGACATCAGCTGCACGACATGGTCCCCCAACCGCATCGACTGCTTCGCCCGCGGCACCGACAACGCCATGTGGCACAAGTGGTGGGACGGCGCGGCCTGGGGCGGCTGGGAAAACCTTGGCGGCGTCCTGACCAGCGACATCAACTGCACCAGCTGGAGCGCCAACCGCATCGACTGCTTCGTCCGCGGCACCGACAACGCCATGTGGCACAAGTGGTGGAACGGCTCGTCGTGGGGCGGTTGGGAAAACCTCGGCGGCATTCTCCAAGGCGCACCAAATTGCGTCTCGTGGAGTGCAAACCGCATCGACTGCTTCGTGCGCGGCCCGCTCAACGCGATGTGGCATCGCTGGTGGGACGGCGCTGCCTGGGGCGGTTGGGAAAATCTCGGTGGCATCATGAAGGGCGATCCGGAATGCGTCTCCTGGGGCGCGGGTCGTCTCGACTGCTTCGTGCGCGGCGTCGACAACGGCCTCTGGCACACCTGGTGGGCCGGCGCCGGTTGGGGCGCGTGGGAGAAGCAGGGCGGGAAGTTCAACGGCGACATCGACTGCACCGCGTGGTCCGCGAACCGCCTCGATTGCTTCGTGAAGGGTAAAGACGGCGGCATGTGGCACAAATGGTGGAACGGCGCTTCGTGGAGCGGTTGGGAATCCCAAGGCGGCATCCTCGCCAGCGCACCGGTCTGCACCAGCTGGTCCGCCAACCGTATCGACTGCTTTGTCAAAGGACCCGGCAACGCGATGTGGCACAAATGGTGGGACGGCGCGGCCTGGGGCGGCTGGGAGAATCTCGGCGGCGTGATCCAGTAAGCCGAATGCGATAGACATGCAGGCCCGTGCGTGACCGACGCGCGGGCCTTTCTATTGCGGGTGCACGGATGACGAGCTTCCCAGGGCTTTTAAAAGACATCCGCGCCTGCCGCATTTGCGCCGAGCATCTGCCGCACGAGCCCCGCCCGGTGCTCCGCGCCAAGCAAACCGCCCGCCTCGTAATCGCCGGCCAGGCGCCCGGCACCCGCGTGCACGCTAGCGGTATGCCGTTCACCGATCCCTCCGGCGACCGCCTGCGCGACTGGCTCGGCGTCGACAAGGACACGTTCTACGACGACACGAAGATCGCAATCGTACCGATGGGGTTCTGCTTCCCAGGCTTGGACGCGAAGGGCGGTGACCTACCCCCGCGCAAAGAATGTGCGCCCGCCTGGCGCGACAAAGTCTTCGCCGGCCTCAAGCGCGTCGAGCTTACGCTGCTCGTCGGCATGTACGCGCAGGCTTGGCACCTCAAGGACCGCCGCAAGGAGACGCTCACCGACACCGTGAAGGCCTGGCGCGACTACGGCCCCGATTTCATCCCCATGCCGCACCCCTCCTGGCGCAACAACGCCTGGGCCAAGAAAAATCCCTGGTTCGAAGAGGACCTCCTGCCACACCTCCGCAAGCGCGTTTCGCGTATCTTGAAGCCGCAATGAGCGTGGGAACCCCAACACCAAGCGCTTCCCCCCTTGAGGGGGAAGCTCGCACGCGCGGAACGCGCGTGCCTGATGGGGGGGTGACGCGCGCGGCAAGCAATGCAACGGCCCCCCATCCGTCTCGCCGCTTCGCGGCGATCCACCTTCCCCCTCAAGGGGGGAAGGGCTTGTTTGTAGCGTTGATACTGTCCCTCCTTCTCACCGCCTGCGTCGCCGAGCGCTTGGCCCCGGGCCCGGGCCCAACGCCGCCCGCCTTCGTCGACCAAGGCCACTGGCGCGCGAGTGACGGCTTCATCCTCGGCCTCAGCGAGTGGCAAGCGTCGAACGAAAGCACCGTCATCGTCGCGCTGCACGGCATGAACGACTACGGCCAGTTCATCGAACCGGCCGCGAAGTACTGGCAAACCAAAGGCATCGCGACCTATGCCTTCGATCAGCGCGGCTTCGGCCGCACCGAAGGCAACGGCCGCTGGCCCGGCCACGAAGTCATGGCCGAGGACGCACGTACGTTCATCGCACTCGTCCGCGCCCGCCATCCGAACGCGCGCGTCTATCTGTTGGGCGAAAGCATGGGCGGCGCCGTCGCGATGCTCGCCGCCGCACGAAGCAGCGAACCGGTCGCCGACGGCTTGATCCTCGTCTCGCCCGCGCTCTGGGGTTGGTCAAATCTCGACATCATCAAGCGCTCGGGCCTTTGGATCATGATGCAACTCGCCCCTGGCAGCCGCCTCTCCGGCCGCAACGTCGCGGTCAAACCGTCCGACAACGAGCAGATGCTCATCGCCCTCGGCCGCGACCCCTACGTGATCAAGACAACGCGCGTTGACGCCCTGAACGGCCTCGTCGACCTGATGGAGGCGGCCTGGCAATCAGCGCCAAAGATCGCGACGCCGACGATAGTACTCTACGCCGACGGCGACGAAGTCGTCCCGTCGCAACCGATCAAGGACGCCGCCGCCGCCATGCCGGGCACGCGCCAAGTCGTCTGCTACAACGACGGCTTCCACATGCTGCTGCGCGATCTCAAGGGCGAGCGCGCGTGGAAGGCGATCGAAGCCTTCACGGCGGACAACGCCGCAACGTCATCCGCGCCTTGCAAGTAGCCGCATGTCATCGACCAAAGCTCGCGTCAGCTCGGCCGCCGGCATCTCGCGCGCAAACCGCGGCGCCTGCCCCGACCACAACGGCGTAAAGTCCGCTGATCCCTGAGCCTCCGCCTTCATTCGCAGCGGCAGCATCGCACTCGCCGCATTCGGAAACGCCGGTGCCTCCGCACTCATCGGACCAAGCTCGCGGATCGCCCGGTTGAAGATTCCCCGTGCGGGCCGCCCGGTAAAGACATTCGTCAGCGTCGTCTGCGCACCGTCGGCCGCCTTCAATGCCGCGCGATAGAGCGGCGAAATCTTGGACTCCGGACACAACAGATACGCCGTCCCGATCTGCACCGCCGACGCGCCCAACGTCAATGCCGCCGCGATCCCGCGCGCATCGCCAATTCCGCCGGCCGCAATGACCGGCACCCGAACCGCATCGACCACTTGCGGCACCAACGCGAACGTGCCGACCTGGCCGGCAATATCGTCGCTCAAAAACATCCCGCGATGACCGCCCGCCTCGACACCCTGCGCGATGATCGCGTCGACGCCGCGCTCGTCGAGCCATCGCGCCTCCGCCACCGTTGTGGCCGACGACAGAACGAGTGACCCGGCCCGCCTCACGCGTTCCAGCAGCGACGCCTCCGGCAAACCAAAGTGAAAGCTCACGACGCGCGGTCGAAACTCTTCGACCAGTGCGCACGCCGTCTCGTCGAACGGCGCCCGGCCACCCTTCACGGTCGCGTCGCCGACGCCCAGCTCGTCACGATAGGGCTGCAGCCGGCGCACCCACCGCGCTTCGACGTCGGGAGCGTCTGCCGGCCGTTGGTGACAGAAGAAGTTCAGATTGAACGGCCGGTCGGTCTGCTGGCGAATGCGTTGAAGTTCGCTCCGCACCTGATCGGCGGTCAGCAGCGCACAGGGCAACGACCCCAACCCGCCCGCAGCACTCACCGCGATCGCCATCTCCGCACCCTGAGCGCCGGCCATAGGTGCCTGAATGATCGGATGCCCGATCCCGAAGAGATCAACGATGCGTCGGTCGGACCACATGCAGCTCTGAGCTCAAACAGTGTCCTTCTGGTCCTCGTGCGCTTTGGCCAGTGTCTCCATCTGTTGCTCGCTGGAGTTCGCCCACAGGATCAGCACCTGCACCATCGCCGCAAAGCCGAGCGCGAAGTAGAGATACCCCTTCGGGATCGGCGTGCCGAGCGCTTCGGCCAGCAGGATGAACCCGACCAGCAACAAAAAGCTTAAGGCGACGATCTTGATCTCTTTGTGCTTGTCGATGAAGGCCGAGATCGGGTTGATCGCCACCATCATCACGAAGACGGAGATGATGATCGCCGCCGCCATGACCTCGATCTGCTGCGCGATCCCAACCGCGGTAATCACCGAGTCGATAGAGAACACGATGTCGATGATCGCGATCTGAACGATGATCCAAGCAAACGCGGCTTTCGGCCGGTCGCTCACCTTCTCCTTGCGCACGTGCTTGTGCGGTCTGACCTCGACGTTCATCTCGACGACGGACTTCCAGATCAGAAACAATCCGCCCGCACCCAAAACCACGTCGCGCCACGACAACTCGTGACCGAACAGGAAGATGCCGCTCTTGCCTTCCAAGTGGGAGAGATAGAACAGCGTCACCAGCAGCGCGAGCCGCGTCGCGAGCGCGACGGACAGGCCGATCTGGCGTGCCGCCGCCCGGTCTTCCGCCGGCAGACGCCCGGCCAGGATGGCGATGAAGACGATGTTGTCGACCCCGAGCACGATCTCGAGCGCCGTCAATGTGAAAAAAGCGAACCAAACTTGCGGGTCGAAAAAGAATTCCATTGGGCGCGCGTCAACCTACTCAAATGATATGGTGGCGCAGCCCGCGCCTCGCCAGAGGATGGTGGGCGCTGCTGGGATTGAACCAGCGACCCCTACCGTGTGAAGGTAGTGCTCTCCCGCTGAGCTAAGCGCCCGTTTCCGGAACGAAAGGCTATAGGGGCGCGCCACCCGTCAAGTCAAGCGCGGCCAAGCCCGCTAAGTGCTTGTTCGAGCGCGTCGAAATGGTCGATCACCACATCCGCGCCCAGTTCGCGCGGCGGGATCTCCGTATAGCCGAAGCTGACAACCACGACAGGCACATTCGCCGCCCGCGCCGTCTTCACGTCCGTTTCACTGTCGCCGATCAACACCGCACTGCTCGGATCGCCGCCAAGCGCGGCAATCGTGTCGAACAGATGCCGCGGATCGGGCTTGCGATAGGGCCGGCTGTCGGCACCTAGAATCACCGGGAACAACGACCGCAGACCAAGCTCGCCCATCAGCTTCAAAGACAGCGCCTCCGGCTTGTTCGTGCAGATGCCAAGCTTGTGTCCACGCACCCGCAGGCGCTCCGCCACCTCTACGACCCGCTCGAAGGGCCGGCTGGTCGCCGAGATATTTGCATCATAGTGGATCAGGAAATCCCGAAACATGTCGTCGGTTTGCTTGAGGCTGGCGGGCGCGCCCGTGGCCTCCATCGCCCGCTCGATCAGGTGCCGCGCGCCACGCCCCACCATGTGCCGCACATCGTCGAGCGGCACCGGCCGCCGCCCCTGGGCGACCATCACCGCGTTCAGCGCGGCCGTCAGGTCGGGTGCCGTGTCCACAAGCGTGCCGTCCAGGTCGAAGACCACGGTCTCTGGAAAAGGTGGCAAGGTATAATGCTCTCAATGGCTTAGAGACCGCCTCGTGCCATGGTCGCGGCAAGAAAGCGAAACATTTCTTTATTTCGCCATGTCATAACGCCATGTAACGGTCCCGCGCGCCGAAACGCCGGAAGTCCCCCATTTTTTTCACGGTTCAGGTTTGAGCAAACGCCCCCTCGCAGCAGTCGTCCTCGCCGCCGGCAAAGGCACGCGCATGAAGTCCGCGCTGCCTAAGGTCCTGCACCCGGTCGCCGGTATGCCGATTCTCGGTCACATCCTGGTGGCGCTGCAATCGCTGGGCACGGCCAAACTCGTAGTCGTCGTCGGCGCCGGTCAGCAAGACATTGCCGCCTACGCCCAAAGCCACGGCGCCAGCACCGCCATCCAAGACCCGCCGCTTGGCACCGGCGACGCCGCCCGCAGCGCACTTCCCGCCCTCGCGGGATTCCAGGGCGACGTCGTCGTTCTCTACGGCGACAACCCCCTGTTGACGCAGGCGACGCTAGCGAAGTTGTTGGCGGCGCGCGCCGCCGGCGCCGACCTCGCCTTGATGGGCTTCAAGCCCGCCGACCCCGCGCCGTACGGCCGCCTGATCCTGCTTGGCAACGGCGACCTCGACGGCATCGTCGAAGCGCGTGACGCAACGGCTGAGCAAGAGAAGATCGATTTCTGCAACGCCGGCGGCTTCCTGCTCGATGTCGGCTTGCTGCGCGCACTGCTCGGCGAACTGAAGAACGACAACGCACAAAAGGAATTCTACCTCACCGACATCGTCGCCGGCGCCCGCCGCCGCAACAAGCGTTGCATTGCGGTTGAAGTTCCCGCCGAAGACGTCCTCGGCATCAACTCGCGCGTCGAGCTCGCAAGCGTCGAAAGCATCATGCAACGCCGCCTGCGCGAGCGCGCAATGCTGGACGGCGCGACGCTGGTCGACCCTGACACCGTTTGGTTCAGCTACGACACAAAGCTCGGCCGCGACGTGACGGTCGGACCGAACGTCTTCTTCGGCCCCAAGGTCACGATCGCCGACAACGTTCGCATCAACGGCTTCTGCCACTTCGAAGGCTGCACCGTGGGGGAGGGCGCGATCCTCGGCCCCTTCGCGAGATTGCGCCCGGGCGCCCAACTCGGCCGCGACGTCCACATCGGCAATTTCGTCGAAATCAAAAAGGCCGTCATCGAAGACGGCGCCAAGGCAAATCACCTGGCCTATATCGGCGACGCCCGCGTCGGGGCGCGCGCCAACATCGGGGCCGGCACCATCACCTGCAACTACGACGGCTTCGACAAGCACCTCACCGACATCGGCGCCGACGCGTTCATCGGCTCGAACACCGCGTTGGTCGCGCCGGTGAAGATCGGCGACGGCGCTAACATCGGCGCCGGCAGCGTGATCACCAAAGCGGTTGAGAAGGATGCGCTTGCGGTCGAGCGCAACGAGCAACGTCAAGTGCCCGGTTGGGCAGCAAAGTTTCGTGCCAAGAAGCGCGCCGAAAAGGCCGCGAAGGCGAAAAAGGAGTAAGCTTCATGTGCGGCATCGTTGGCATCGTCGGCAACCCCGACGCAGCACCGATCATCTTGGACTCGCTGAAGCGCCTCGAATATCGCGGCTATGATTCCGCAGGCATCGCAACGCTCGTAAACGGTCAGATCGAACGCCGCCGCGCGCCCGGCAAACTCTCTGGCCTCGACCGCGTGTTGCATGAGAAACCGCTCCCCGGCTCCACCGGTATCGGCCACACCCGCTGGGCGACGCACGGCGTGCCGAACGAAACCAACGCTCACCCCCACGTCTCCGATCGCGTGGCTGTCGTGCACAACGGCATCATCGAGAACTTCCGCGAACTGCGCGAGGAGTTGGAGAAAAAGGGCCACCAGTTCCACACTGAAACCGATACCGAAGTCTCGGTGCACCTGATTACGGAGTATCTCAGCCAGGGTATGGATCCCGTGAAGGCGGCCTCGACTGCGATCAAGCGCCTGCGCGGCGCCTTCGCGCTCGGCATCATCTTCAAGGACCACGAAGGCCTAATGATAGGCGCACGCTCCGGTCCACCGCTTGCCGTCGGTTACGGAACCAAGGAGATGTATCTGGGCTCGGACGCTTTCGCCTTGGCGCCGCTCACGAACAGGATTTCTTACCTCGAAGACGGCGACATCGCGATCGTGAAGACCGACGGCGTTTCGATCTTCGATCAGAACGACCGCCCCGTGAACCGCGAAGTGACGATCACATCGGTCTCCGCAAGCCTCGTCGACAAGGGTTCGCACCGCCACTTCATGGCGAAGGAAATCTTCGAACAGCCGGAAGTCATCGGTCACACGCTAAACAGCGTCATCAATCCGGTGACGAACGCCGTCAGCCTGCCGAAACTGCCGTTCGACTTCGCGACCATACCGAAGCTTACGCTGGTCGCCTGCGGCACCGCCCACTACGCCACGCTGGTCGCGAAATACTGGTTCGAACGCCTGGCCCGCATGACCGTCGAAATCGACGTCGCGTCGGAGTTCCGCTATCGCGAAGCGCCGATGCCGCGCGGCGGCCTCGCTGTGTTCGTCTCGCAATCGGGCGAAACGGCCGACACCCTCGCCGCGCTGCGCTACTGCAAGGAGCAGGGCCAGCACATCGCCTCCGTCGTCAACGTCCCGTCGAGCACGATCGCACGCGAATCCGAAGTCATCTTCCCGACCCACGCCGGCCCCGAACTCGGCGTCGCCTCCACGAAGGCGTTCACCTGTCAGCTTGCGGTCTTAGGGGCGCTGGCGATCGCCGCGGGGCGGGCGCGGGGCCACCTCACGCGCGAGGATGAAACGCGCCTAACGCAGACCTTGTTGGAAGTGCCGCGCCACATCGTGACGCTGCTCGCGCAGGACCCGATCTACCAAAGCCTCGCACACGAAATCGCCAAGGCGCGCGACGTCCTCTATCTCGGCCGCGGCCTCTCATTTCCGATCGCGATGGAAGGCGCGCTGAAGCTGAAGGAAATCTCCTACATCCACGCCGAAGGCTACGCGGCCGGCGAGATGAAGCATGGGCCCATCGCCCTGATCGACGAGGACGTGCCCGTCGTCGTCATCGCCCCGCACGATCATTTGTTCGAAAAGACGATCTCGAACATGCAAGAGTCGATGGCGCGCAAAGGCAAGGTGATCTTGATCTCGGACAAGCGCGGTCTGGAACTCGGCGGCAGCAAAGTCTGGGCCCGCATCGAAGTCCCCGAAGTGGACTCCTTCGCAACCCCGCTGCTCTACACGATCCCCGTCCAACTCCTCGCCTACCACACAGCCGTCGTAAAAGGCACGGACGTGGATCAGCCGCGTAACCTGGCGAAGTCGGTGACGGTGGAGTAAGGAGCGGCTTCGTGTGAGACTAAATTTCAGCGCCTCAAGCGCCTACATCGTCCCGGCAATCGCCACTTCGTTGAAGACGGCGATGTAGTGGCAGGCGGCGGCGGTCAGCACCAGCCAATGCCAGATCGCGTTCTGATACGGCAGCTTCTCCCAGAGATGGAAGACGACGCCGATGCTGTAGATCACGCCGCCGACGGCGATCAGCACCAGGCTCTGCATAGACACGGATTCGATTAGCGGGTTGACCGCAGCCAAGATCGACCAGCCGAGCCCGAGATAGAGCGCCAGCGTGATCGATTCCCACCGGCGCGGGAAGACGAGCTTCATCGCAGCGCCGACCAGCGCCACCGCCCACACAAACCCAAGCAGCCCGACCCCCCACTCGCCGCCGACGCGGTTGAGCAGCAGCGGGGTATAAGTTCCGGCAATCATGAGGAAGATGGCAGCATGGTCGAAGCGGCGCAGCAGTTCCTTCGTCGGCGACGGCGGCCAAAGATTGTAGGCGGCCGAACACGTCAGCATTGAAATGAGCCCAAGCCCGTAGAGGCTGGCGCCAAGAATGAGAAGGAAGTGATCGTGCTGCGAAGCGGTGATGACGAGAGCGATCGTAGCGACCAGACCGAACAAAACGCCGAGCACGTGCGCGGCCGCGTCGGCCATGACCTCGCCCCGCGAATAGACGGGGTAGTTGAACTCGGTTCTGTCGTCGCTCTCTACGCTCATGTCGACCACTTTGATCCTGGCCCGCGGCTAAAACGTGGCAGAAGTTTCAGCACACGTGCTTGTGACACATTGCCATGAATTGGTTCAGGATCGGTCAATGCGTGTCGACTTGCTGTGACGGCGTTCACAACGGCTTAACCAACAAACCCGGCGCACGGCGCGACCCGAACCTCGTCACACGCTTCCCGCACCGCAGCGAACGATCCGTCTACGACAACACTGAAACAAACAGTGTCTGAGAAAATGCCCGATCGCGAAAACGAGTGCGTGTTACGAGCATCACATTTGAGCCCTGGGGCGTCCACCATCAAGGTATCGTTCCGATAGCCGGATTGCTGGGCTTTTGGCCGCAGTATCGAATGACTCACAGATTTCAAACGTGGGCCTTTGCACGCGAGGGTAAGTCGCTCCTATAGTGGCGCCATGGCGAACAACATGACGATCGACGATCAAAAGCGCGCAGCGGCCGAAGCCGCTCTCGAATATGTGAAGCCGGGCATGCGCCTGGGGCTGGGCACCGGCTCCACCGCAGAGCACTTCGTGCGCGCCCTCGCGCCGCGCGTGAAAGCGGGCCTCAAGCTCACAACCGTCGCAACATCCGAACGGACAACCACGCTCGCCCGAGAACTTGGGATTGCGGTCGGCGACCTGAACACGGTTCGCCATCTCGACCTGACCGTCGACGGTGCGGACGAAGTCGGCCCGAACCTTGTCTTGATCAAAGGCGGCGGCGGCGCATTGCTGCGGGAGAAAATCGTCGCCGCAGCGTCCAATCGCATGCTGGTCATCGCCGACGCCGCAAAGGTCGTCGACGTCCTCGGCCGCTTTCCGCTGCCGGTGGAAATCGTCCCCTTCGCGCACACGGTCACGATGGAGCGCATCGCCGAAGCTGCGGCCCGGGCAGGCTGCTCGCAGAACCTCATGCGTCTTCGCGGCGGTGAGGCGCATCCCTTCAAGACCGACAGCGGCAACTTGATCGCCGATTGCTCCGCCGAATCTATTCCTGACCCGGAACGCTTGGCCCGCGCCCTGGAGCAGATTCCGGGCGTCGTCGATCACGGTCTGTTTATCTCCCTCGCCAGCATTGCCTTGATCGGCACGCCGGGTGGCGTAACCACGATCGAACCGCCGCACCACTAGGTTGAACTGCCCCCGGGTGGCGGCACGTTAGGGATACCTGCTAAAAACGTCCGTTGCGCATTAGCGGCGCGCAAGGGCCTGGTCGCCGATGATGGCGAGACAACGCCATTCCTGGGGTCCATGCACCATCGTTTTCGTTTCACCGCGTCCCGGTTCGCCGCGACCGAACGCCAAGCTCTCATCGCGTGGCTACGCGAGGGGCTCATGCACGCCGTCCCCGAAGCCGACATCGGCGACGAGACGCCCGACAGCCGCGGCTTCTGGCTCGACTTTGCCGGTGATCGTTACTGGATCTACGTGAGCCACACGCTGGGTGCCGAATTCTTGGCCGGCATAGAGGCGCGTCAGCCGACCTTTTCGTGGACGCAATCGAACCGCCGCCAAGATCGCGCCGACGGCCTGATCGCGTCGTTGCGCCAGGTGATCCTGAGCGACACCGCCAATTCGCTGCTGTCGGAGGAGGATGATTAACCGCGCGACGCTGTGAAACTGGCAATGGGTGTGCGCAGGCGCTATCTAACGCCTGAAAGGCGAAAACCCATGAATTGGAACCCCGGCAGCTGGCGCGCGCGCCCCGTCGCGCAGATCCCGAACTACGCGGACCCCGACGCTCAAACGCGCGTCGAGACGCGCCTAAAGTCGTTTCCGCCGCTCGTGTTCGCCGGCGAAGCGCGAAACCTGAAGCGCGCGCTGGCCGACGTCGCCGAAGGCCGCGCGTTCCTGCTCCAAGGCGGTGACTGCGCCGAGTCCTTCGCCGAGTTCCACCCCGACAACATCCGCGACACGTTCCGCGTCCTGCTGCAGATGGCCGTCGTCTTGACGTTCGCGGGCGCCATGCCAGTCGTGAAGGTCGGCCGCATCGCCGGCCAATTCGCCAAGCCCCGCTCCTCCGACATGGAAGCGCTCGACGGCGTCGAACTGCCGTCCTATCGCGGCGACATCGTCAACGCGGCGCCCTTCGACAAGACCTCGCGCGAGCCCGATCCGGAACGCATGATCCAAGCCTACGCGCAGGCGGCATCGACGCTGAACCTGCTGCGCGCGTTTGCATCGGGCGGTTACGCCGACCTGCACAACGTGCACCGGTGGAATCTGGGCTTCATCGCGGGCTCGCCCTCGGGCGAACGCTACCGCGCGCTCGCCGATCGCATCTCCGAGACTCTGGAGTTCATGGAAGCTTGCGGCATCACGCCGGACTCCGCGCCGCAACTGCGCACGACCGAGTTCTACACCAGCCACGAAGCGTTGCTGCTGGGTTACGAGCAGGCGATGACGCGCATCGATTCCACGACCGGCGACTGGTACGACACCTCGGCGCACTTGCTCTGGATCGGCGACCGCACGCGCAACCTCGACGGCGCGCATCTCGAATACGCGCGCGGCATCAACAACCCGCTCGCCGTGAAGTGCGGCCCTTCGCTCACGAACGACGAGCTGATCCGCATCTGCGATATCCTGAACCCGGCGAACGAACCCGGCCGGTTGACGCTAATCGCCCGCTTCGGGTCCGACAAGGTTGAGGAGCATCTCCCGCGCCTCGTCCGCACGATCAAGCGCGAAGGCCGCAAGGTCGTCTGGTCCTGCGATCCGATGCACGGCAACACGATCAAGTCGACGACGGGTTTCAAGACCCGCCCGTTCGATCGCGTGCTGAAAGAAGTGCAAACCTTCTTCGCGGTCCATCGCGCCGAAGGCACGCACGCCGGCGGCGTCCATTTGGAGCTCACCGGCCAGAACGTGACCGAGTGCACCGGCGGCGCCACCGCAATAACCGACGCCGACCTCTCGAGCCGCTACCACACGCATTGCGACCCGCGCCTGAACGCCAATCAGTCGTTGGAACTCGCTTTCCTGGTGGCCGAAGGCGTCCGCGCCGAACGCGTCAAAGCCCAGAAAGCCGTCGCGGCGCAGTGACGCTTTTGCAGTTGGCTTGATCGCGGCTAGCCTGTCTCAGGGATTTGGGGGCCGGCGATGCGGGCATTGCTCATCTGGTGTGCGCTTGGCGCTGGGCTGATCGGCCTCAAAGCGCATCTCGATCGCACCGCCGCGAAGTATCCGGACGTCGCCGTCCGTGCTGGCAGCGAGACCTACTTCATCCCGCGTCAGTTCATCGACAACGACGGCTGGCGCGCCGACGCTCAGCGGCTCGCCGGTTGTTGGGACGCACGAGAAGCGGGCCTCGTCCCCGTCGCCGCCTCCGTCGCGGCCTGCGGCGAGCGGCCGTTGAACTTGCACATCCCCGCGAACCTTCTGGGTCCCGGTGCAGCGGAAGCTCTGCGTGGCCATCCGTTCGCCGCCACGTTCTGGCCGGCTTATGCTCCGCCCACGGAGCATCTCACGCAAGCGGTCGCGGCCTGGCGAGGGCAGGGTGCTTGGACCAGCCGCGGTATCGCACGGCGCTCCGATTGGCAGCTCGTGCAAATCTCATCGCCGGCCTCGCCGTGGATCTATTTGTTGACGGCGGAGCCCGCCGCCGGCGACCTCGCGAACCTCTACGCCGGCCGCTGCTACCGGCCGGAGCCGTTGAGCGATGTCGGGATGACCTGCGAGCTTGTGCTGCGTGTCGGCGACCGCGCCGCGATCGAATACGCGCTCGGCCCCGACGAGGTCATGCAGTTTTCCGTTTTGCGGGAGAGCCTCTTGGCGCAAGCGAGCATCTGGCGAAGAGCCTGATGCCGCCCCTGCTTACTCATCCCACATGCACCAGGCGTCTGCCGAAACTGTCGCCGGTGAAAAGCCCGATGAACGCCGCCGGCGCCTGCTCGATCCCTTCGATGATCTCTTCGCGATAGCTGAGCTTACCCTCGCGCACCCATTCCGCCATCTGCGCCCGCGCCTCCGCGAACTGCACGCCGTAGTCGTAGACGACGAGCCCTTCCATCCTCAGCCGCTGCGTGATGAAGGGCAGCGTGTGGCGAATGCCGCGCGGCTCGACGGCGTTGTACTCCGCGATCTGGCCCGACACGACGATGCGCCCACCTTTGCGCATGTTCAAGATCGCGGCATCCAGCGTCTCGCCGCCCACATTGTCGAAGTAGATGTCGATCCCCTTCGGCGCCGCCGCCTTGAACGCGGCGGTCAGATCGCCCGCGCTCTTGTAGTTGATCGCAACGTCGAAGCCGATCTCCTTCAGATACGCGCACTTCGCATCGGACCCCGCGAGCCCGATCGTCGTGCAGCCCAAGATCTTCGCGATCTGCCCGGCCGTCGCGCCGACGGTTCCCGCTGCCGACGAAATCACGACGACGTTGCCTTCCTTCGGCTTGCCGATTTCGAACAACCCGAAGAACGCGGTCAGCCCCGGAATCCCGAACACGCCGATCGCAGCCGTCGGCTTGACGGCGCCCTTGTAGATCTCAGGATCGAGCACCTGCACCCCGCGCCCGTCGCTCAAAAAATGCGTCTGCCAGCCGAAGCCGCCCCAAACATCCGCGCCTTCTTTCAGTTTCGGATTGCGCGAGGCGATCACCTTGCCCACGCCCGCACTTTCGATCGGCGCGCCGAGCGGCAGGGCAGGGGCGTAGGAGTCGCCCGACAACCGCGACCGCATCCCCGGATCGACGGAGATATGAGACACGCGGATCAGCGCCTGGCCCTCGGTCACCTCGGGCAAGCTCGCCTGCTCCAGCGCAAAGTCATCGGCGGAGGGCACGCCCTCCGGCCGCTTTGCCAACACCCAACGACGGTAGGTGGTCATTGTCCCGCCCCTCGACCTCGAATCAACCGTGCATCATTTGGTGATGCACGGCCTGTTGTTGGCAAGCGCGAGGCGAAGTTAAACCGCCTTGTCCGGCCCGATCTTGACCAGCGCCTTGCCGAAGTTTTCGCCCTTGAAGAGACCCAAGAACGCTTTCGGTGCGTTCTGTAATCCTTCGACGACCGTTTCGTGCCACTTCATTTTGCCTTCGCCGATCAGCTTGCCCATCTCTTGATGGAACTTCGGCAGCAGATCGAAGTGGTTCGACACGACGAAGCCCTCGATGCGCAGGCTCTTCGGGATCGTCATGATGATGTTCCAAGGCCCCGGTGCCGGCGCCGTGTTGTTGTATTGCTCGATCATCCCGCACACCGCGATGCGCCCGAACACCTTCATGTGGTTGAGCGCGGCTTCCAAATGCTTGCCGCCGACATTCTCGAAATAAACGTCGATCCCCTTCGGGAACGCCGCCCCGACCGCCTTGTCGAGATCGGCCGTGGTCTTGTAGTTGATCGCCTTGTCGATCTTGGCCTCTTTCAACAGCCATTGGCACTTCTCGTCCGACCCGGCCGAGCCCACGACATAGGCGCCATGCGCCTTCGCGAGTTGACAGACGATCGAACCGACGGCGCCCGACGCCGCCGACACGAAAACCGTCTCGCCCGGCTTGAACGACCCCACCTTGAAGAGCCCGGCATAGGCGGTCAGCCCCGGCATGCCGAGCGCGCCGAGGAAACTCTGCACCGGCGCGAGCTTCGGATCGACCTTCTGCGGCATCGCCATCGGTCCCACGACCGCATACTCGCGCCAGCCCAACATGTGGTTCAGATAGTCGCCGACCGCGAAGTGCGCCCCCTTGCCGGCGGCGATCACTTGCCCGATCGCGCCGCCTTGCAGAGGTTGGCCGATCTGAAACGGCGGCACGTAGCTTTCGCGGTCCACCATGCGCCCGCGCATGTAAGGATCGACCGACATCCACACATTGCGCACCAAAACCTCGCCATCCTTAGGCTCGGCAACGGCAGCCTCCACATACTCGAAATTCTCGTCGGCCGGCATCCCGACCGGACGGCTCTTCAGCCGGATCTCATGACCTTTCAAATTGCGCATGGGGCGAACTCCTGTTGAGAAAAAGCGGATGGCCCTAACCATAAACCCCTCAGCGCACCGAATGACATCGCAATATCCGTTTGAGCCGCCGATCAGCGGGCGTGGGTCATCGAGATGCCCGACCGCCTGCGACAATTTGCGTTCTTCTTTTGTTCGGCGCTTTCGGCGATATTCGGCGCTCCAATTGTACACGCTGCGGATTTGCGTGCCGGGCCCGAACGGGCTTCGGCCGCAGCCTTGCGTTTGCTGGAGTTCAGCACAATGTCGATGCCGCCCATCCGGTCGCCGCAAGGCGACACGGCCTTCTTTGCTGCGCTTGAAAACGGTCACAACGTGCGTGCGGCGTGCGAGGCGGCCGGCTACGCGCGGAGCACGGTCTATCGCTGGCGGCGCGAGGACGACGACTTCGCCAAGTTGTGGCTGGAGGCTCTGGGCGTCGCCGCCGACTTGCTCGAAGAAGAGGCCGACCGGCGCGGGCGCGACGGCTACGACGAGCCGGTCTTTCACCGCGGCGAGCAATGCGGCGCCAAACGCAAGTATTCCGACGGGCTGCTGCTCGCGCGGCTCAAAGCACTCCGCCCGCACCAATACCGCGAAAACGTGCCTCTCCCGCCGCAAAACGTGACGATCGTCATCCAAGATTTCCTGAACGCCAAAACCGTCCCCGAAACCGAAAAACAACCCGCGCTCATCGACGCGCGGCCAAGGAAGGAATGACTCGCGCGCATTCAATTCTCGTCAAGCCCGGCCATGACGTATCTTTTAAGGCCCCAACCACCATGACCCAATCACCATCCCCCACACTCGCCGTTCCCCTCCCGCACAACTGGATCCCGCGCGATTATCAAAAGCCCGTGTTGAAGGCGCTGCTGCAGGACGGGAAGAAGCGTGCCGTGCTGCTCTGGCACCGGCGGGCGGGCAAGGATTTGCTCCTCCTCAACGCGACCGCGGTCGCGAGTTCGCTTAGGCCCGGCGTCTATTGGCATGTGTTTCCGACCGCGAAGCAGGGGCGCAAGATTTTGTGGGACGGGGTGACGAAGGACGGGCGCGCGTTCCTGGATCATTGGCCGCGCGCGCTCATCGCGAACCGCACGGAGGCCGACATGAAGCTGAAGCTGCAGAACGGTTCCGTCTGGCAGATCGTGGGCGCCGACAATTTCAACGAGGCCTTGATCGGCGGCAATCCGGCGGGGCTGGTCTTTTCCGAATACGCGTTGCAGAACCCGGCCTGTTGGGAGCATCTGCGCCCGATTTTGGCGGAGAACGACGGCTGGGCCGCGTTTGCGTTCACGCCGCGCGGCGCGAACCACGGGCAGAAGCTCTTTGAGATGGCGGCGAAGAACGACGCGTGGTTCGCCGAGCGGTTGACCGTTGCCGACTCCGGCGCGATTGCGGCCGAGGTGATCGAGGAAGAGCGCCGCGCCGGCATGCCGGACGAACTGGTGCGCCAAGAATTCTATTGCTCGTTCACGGCGGCTCTGGTGGGCAGCTACTACGGGAAGCTCATCGAACAGGCGGCGCGCGACGGGCGCCTCACGACACTGTCCCCGCAAAGCGAACAACGCGTGGAGACCTGGTGGGATTTGGGCATGAACGACGCGACCGCGATCTGGTTCGTGGCCCGGGCCGGCGAGGAACTGCATGTGTTGGACTACTACGAGGCGAGTGGGGAGGGCCTCGACCACTACGCCGACGTGCTGCACGCGAAGGGCTATGCGTATGAGCGCCACATTCTGCCGCACGACGTGGCGGTGCGCGAACTCGGCACCGGCCGCTCGCGCCTGGAAACGCTGCGCGAGCTCGGGATCGGCGGCGCCACCGCGCGCGCCGTGATCGCGCCCAACCTGCGCGTCGCCGACGGCATCAACGCGGTCCGAACGATCCTGCCCCGCTGCTGGTTCGACGAAGCCCGCTGCGAACGCGGCCTCGCCGCGCTCAAGCAATACCAACGCCACTGGAACGACTCCCGCCGAACCTTCGAAGACCACCCCCACCACGACTGGACCAGCCACGCCGCGGACGCGTTCCGGTATGGCGCGCTGTTGCAGAGACTGGTGCCAAGGCGGCCGCTGATGCCGGCGGGGTGGCGGGAGGGTGAGGCGTCAACGCAACTGAACAAACTCTGGCCCCCGCCCGAATGGGGCACGCCGGACTATCCGCGGACGTGGGAGGAGCGGGAGTATGACGTGTTGGGGTAGGGGGCAAGCAACAAGAGGCCCCCCCTTTAGGAGCGCCGGCTTTCCAGCGGGCGCTTTTCCGGCAATTGAGCGCGATCGACCGAATCGAGTGGTAAACAACTCCTTCAGCAAGCGAGAAAAAATGATCGAAACGCTAGGTCGTTCAGGCGACGAATCTCCCCTATATTCCCACCATCAGGAAAAGCGTCCGTCGCACAGTTCGATGTCACGACCCACCGATTTGCCCGAGTTTGATCGACCGCCCCTTAGCGAGGTCGCATTGTCGATACAATTTGATCAGTTGGTCGGACTCTCGCCCCTGAAGATGGCCGCCGCTTGGGACCTTTTCCGGTCGCGCTTTCCGAAGGATCAAATTCAACGCCCCTTGGCTGCCGCGTTCGAGACGTTTGGGCCAGCGCCGGTTCCGTTTCCGCCCATATCGTTTGAAATGGGTGTGCCGCCGTTGAGGTACTGGTTCCTTGACGAGTCGGAGAAAGAGCTCATTCAGATTCAGAATGACCGCTTCGTGCACAACTGGCGGAAATTGAAAAGCGAGGACGTGTATCCGAGATACGAGGCAATGCGAGGCAGCTTCGTTGAAGAGTTCTCAAAGTTCACGCGCTGGGCCGATACCACACTGGGCGCGCGCATCGCGCCGAACCAGTGCGAGTTGACCTATGTCAACCTGATATCCATTCCCTCGGGCAATTCTTGGCGACGGATCAATGAGGTTTTCTCGGCATGGTCGCCTGTCGAAAGTTCGCTCCAGTTTGAAGACGCGCGCTTTGCCGTGCGCCTTGTGATCCGCAACGAGGTCAATGAACCGGTCGGGCGCTTGCACATAAGCGTGGACCCGATGACGCACGTTCAAGACGGGGAGGTGTTGCAGATGACCTTAACCGCGCGCGGCGCGCCAAGCGCACCTACGGTTGATGCATCAATGGCGTTCTTCGATGCCGCGCGGGCAAAAATCTCCGAGACGTTTCTGAAGTTCACGACCACGGAAATGCACAAAGTGTGGGGACGCACGAGATGAATGCAACGCTGCGGAAAAGCGAGTTTGACGTATCGTCGCCAGTTGGCCCTTGGTCGAGACAACTGCACGCAGCCTCTACCGACATCGCGTCAACGCAGGCCCTCACGCTGGCAAGTGTCGAATGGCAGATCGCTGTTCACCAGAGGCTGGGTCATCTGATGCGTTTGGAGCGTGGTTGGGACGGGTACGGCGGCTTGCCGGTTAAGCGGGAAGTTCTCCAGTTTGCCCTTCGAATCCTGGCGGCGGTGATGGACGACACTGCGGTGTCGCCGCAAATTGTGCCGATCTCAGATGGTTCTCTGCAGCTTGAGTGGCACAAGCGGGATGTTCATCTTGAGGTTCATGTGCTCGCGCCCTATCGTGTGCAGGTCGTCTACGAGCGGAATGCCCAAGAGGACGAGTTCGACGTCGTCGGAAACTTTGCTCGAATTCAACAGCTCGTTCCGGCTCGCTAAGTGGCATGGCCGATCCGCCAAAGGCGCCAGATGGGAGCACGCTGCCGCACGATGATCCTGAAATTCTCGGGGATCATCGGGTAATCCGTCGTGTTCCGCCGGATCAATGGATTGATCGTGGCGACGGAACGTTTTCGGTATCGAGCGGGCTCTTCTCAGCGTCGTCGGAGCCGAATGGCTCCATGTCGGTCGACATTGAGCAGAAGATGGTAGCCGACGGGGAGACTGTCGAGACAGTGCTCGCAGGGACAAGTTTTGGCGCCGTGGCTCTCAACGTGGGCAAGTTGCGGGAGCTGGCGCTCCAAGTGGGGTGCGATCCCCTGCCGGAGAACAAGTATCATGGCGGCGTTTGGGGACGATTTTCGCCCGGTACTCGAAAGAAGATTCAACGAGCAGCCGAGTTGCTGATGGAGCCGAGGCGGCAGTAGCGCAACGGTCGTTGCAAAATATTGCGCGTCCCTATTTTGTCTGCTTTGCTTGGGGCGCAACGATGGCTGCCTTCAAGCAGAACGCGCCTGCTCGCACAGTTTTGATTGGGTCGTTCGACCCGCTAACACAATGCCAACTGCGCTCGGGTTGTAGTACAGAGCTGCCGGCGTTGCTGCGATCAGCCAGATAGCCGAAACGCTCGATTCCGCGCGTCCCGCGCGGGGCGGCGGCAGAATCGATCACATCGCACCATCCGGAAATGGCGATTTCGTCGACTTGGCAGCTGACATCGCAGCTGGAATTATTGACGTCGTCGGCCATGCCGGAATCCTCGACGCACGTGTGCTGCCTTACAACGAGCGGTAACCCCAGAGATCTCAACGCCTTGGCAGCGGTGCTTGCGTCATCCGCAGCCTTGGTTGCACTACTAAGGTCGTCCTTCAACTGTGCTAGTGCTTCCTTCGTTTCCTTGTCCGCTAGTTTCTCTGCCAGCGAATTGGCAATACCAAATACTGTCGTTCCCCAAAAAATTGCTACGCACGCAGCGACTGCGACGACACCTCCCGTGAATCTTTGGCCAATCGTGGTCAGACTGCCAACCACCTCACCATGCTTGTTGAGCGTGTCTTCGATCAGCTTCAAGCGTTCCTCGGTCGTCATGTGCGCGTTCCTTCTGTTCAACAACTCGAAGAGTGCGGTCTTGGTGGCAACGATGGACCGCTCGGGCGAAGCAATCGTCGACGAGCGAGATGGTTCCATGGCTGCCGACTGAACCAGACTCTGCGAGGCATCGATTTTCTGTAAGTCCTAAGGGGCAGTCAAGCCAAACGAGGGAAAACTCAATCAACCGGATAGTTGCGCGGACGTTTGGACAACCAGCAGGGGCGTCAAAAAAATCATTGAATAGAAAAAAGTTTGTAGCGATGCTCCAGTGTCTAGCCGATAGGCTAATCCGTATTGGGGGATCACGACGATGCGCCAGATGTTCCGCGCTCTGCTGATAGTTTTCACGGTGGCCAGTTCGCCGTTGTTCGTTCACGCACAGGAGCAAGCGCCTGCTCAATGCGTCGGAAAGGGATTTTTCGGCGGCGAAGAGGTCGACTACAAGTGCGTGGCCAAGTTGCGCGAGGCGGAGCGAGACAGTCTGCGCAAGAAGCAAGAATCTAGCTCGACCATGAGCTACGTGGGCATCCTCTCCTTCGCGAACCTTTGTCCTGTATTTCGAGAGCTGGGAGTCAAGTTCACGAAAGGCGGGGGACAAGAAGAGGAGCTGAAGCGGGCGAGCGACTGTTACTTTGGGAGGTTCGATCCCGAAGCCAGAGCTAACGCGATATTGAAGGCTCAGGCTCTGCTTGGAGAAGCACAAGACGGTTGGCTTAGAAGCGACCAGGCCGTGCGCCTTGTGTGTAGGGGGATGGAGGCCGGTAAGGGATACAATCCCGCGTCTGATCGCTTCGCAGGTTGGATGTTTGCAACCGGCATGGGGCTCCCTCAGGACAAGACGCTGGGCGCGCAGCTCCTCTACCGCGCAAAGCAGTTCCTTGCTGGCCAGAAGGCTGAGGATGTGGTCGGTGACAAAACGGCCATCATAGCGGCCATCGACGCGAGCCTCGCGCGCTTGACGGGCGGCTCAGCACCGGTTCCTGCGACCGATACAGTCAAGTCATGCACGGCGGCACTCGATGTGGTCAGGCAAGAAGCCAGAAGCAGACGGGAAAGTGCGATTGGAGACGCGAGGGTTGTTCTCGGTCCAACAAACAAGAATGTTGGCGAACTTAGCGCTGAAGTGCTCTTTACGTCAGACGCTCGTGTGGTTGATGTTCCCTTGCCTTAGAGGTGGCTGACAAGCATACAAGCATGCGCGAACCGGAGGATCTTATGAGAATCGGGACTTTGCTTGGTGTCGGTGTTGTTCGTGCCGTGAATCTTTCAGTGATAGCAGTTGCTCTTGCGGCACTGTTGGCATTGGTGGCGGCAACTTCCGCAAGCGCTGATGATCCATGCGTCGGGGCCGACCGACAAGCGGGTTGCGACAAGGCGAGAGGCCCGGCACCTGGTGGTCCCTCAAGTGGAAAGACGGCACCAGGGGCACCAACCCGGGCTCAGACGGCAAGTCCTGTCTGTATTGGTGACCTGCCCGTATGCAAGAGTTGGCCGACGCTTGCAGAGGCAATCGCTGAGATTGACCGCCGGGGGCGTAAACAAGCAGAGCTCGTCGTGTACGGTGGTTCGCCGATCCCCTCTGGTGGAGCGGTCATTCGATACTCGCTGACCATTCGCTCGGGAACCAAGTTGGGTAGCCCCACTATCACTGGCCCATGCGTTCGGGTCGTTGGTGTTGACGATACGGCAGTTTCGTTCGTGGGTATTCGATTGGAGTCTTGCATGGAGGTGATGGCTGCTAGTCTGTCGCTCACACGCGTGCGGTTCCAGCCGAAGGGGCGAGCGAGCCCCACGCTGCATCTAACGGATGGTAGCGAACTGACAGCCTCGGAACTCGAACTAGCTGGGGAAGGGGTCGAGACGGCAATTCAGCTAGACGATGGGGCGAATGCTACGCTCGATCGGGTGATCATTGGCGGGTACGGCGTAGGGATCGATGTGAAGGACGCGGGCTTTGTTCTCAAGGGCGCCAGCAGGATTACCGTTGGCGGTGTCGGCATTCGCATCGGTACTCCGCAGAACGCAAGTCGGGCGCGTGATGTAGTCGTTCAATCGGCGAGCATCGCTGGGTCCGGCATGAGCAGAAGCGTTGGTGTTCAGGTTAGCACCGGAGTTTCAGGCAAGATTGAGGTGAGGGGCTCAACCATCTATGGCTTTGATGTTGGCGTTGAAAGCCACTCTGCCCTCTCGGTCAATACAGGCTCACAGATAGTGGGTAACGCGACTGGCATTCAGTTGAGCGGAAGCGAGATGGATTCCGCTGCTGCATTTGCAATCGAGAGATCGACCTTGCGAAATCGTACGGTTGATCTGGCCATTATGTCTCCGCTCAACAGCCTGTCGCTTACCGAGTCCATTCTGTCGAGAGTTGCTCTTGCCAGCGGTCGAGCGAGCATTGATCGGTGTGAGACCCTGAGCGACAACACGACGCGAGCGCTTAGCGACGAATCTAGGCGGTTGCTTAGGATGGCCTGTAACAAACATTGAGGTCGCGGGTCCTACTGTAAAATCGCTCGAGGTGGCGGAAGCACGGGTAGCTGCCGTTGGGGCGTGATTGAGAACGGTAAGAGTGCCGAAGCCCGCGAACTGGCTCATCTGATATGATACACCCATCTGAGACAGTGTCTCACTGTCTCAGTTGTCTCACTTGGTCTCGCGTTCTTGGCGCAAATCCGCCGTCGATGTTGGGGGAGTGGCGCGCCCTAGGGGAGTCGAACCCCTCTTGCAAGATTGAAAATCTTGAGTCCTAACCGATAGACGAAGGGCGCGTTTGGAGGGGCGGTTTCTATCCGCTGAGCCGCTTCGAGGCAAGTCCCCGGGCTGGGGCAAAAAAGCCTAGCCAAAACGGCCGGTTAGGTAGTCCTCGGTGCGTTTGACTTGGGGACGCTCGAACATCGACTTCGTGTCGCCGTACTCGATCAGGCGGCCCAAATACATGAACGCCGTGTTGTCGGCCACGCGCGCGGCCTGCTGCATGTTGTGGGTCACGATCACGATCGTGTAGCGGCCTTTCAGTTCGTCGATCAGCTCCTCGATCTTGGCGGTCGCGATCGGGTCGAGGGCGGAGCAGGGCTCGTCCATCAAGAGCACTTCCGGGTTGCCGGCGATCGCGCGGGCGATGCACAGGCGCTGCTGCTGGCCGCCGGAGAGGCCAAGCGCGCTTTCGCCGAGGCGGTCCTTGACTTCGTCCCACAGCGCCGCGCCGCGGAGCGCGGCTTCGGCAGCTTCTTTCAGAAGCTTCTTGTTCGTCACGCCGTCGACGCGCAGCGGGTAGATCACGTTCTCGGTGATCGACATCGGAAACGGGTTCGGCTTTTGGAATACCATGCCCATGCGTTTGCGCAGGGCGATGACGTCGATGCGGGTACCGAAGATCTGTTCGCCCTCGATCGACATGGCGCCCGTCGTTCGCACGCCGTCGATCAGGTCGTTCATGCGGTTCATCGAACGCAGCAGGGTGGACTTGCCGCAACCGGATGGGCCGATCAGCGCGGTGCAAAGGCCCTTCTGGATGTCCATGTGGACGTTCCAGAGCGCCTGGGACTGGCCGTACCAAAGGTTGAAGTGCTCGACTTTCAGGCCCACGCCTCGACCTTCCGTCACGTGATAGACGGTCGGGGCGAAGTCGGTGGAATGCACGGATGCGGCCATCAGAATTGTCCGGCTTGGTACGAGCGCTTCAAGCGGTTGCGTACATAGATTGCGAAAGCATTGAGCGCCAGAACGAGCGCGATCAACAGGAGTGTGGTGACGAACACCATCGGACGGCCCGCCTCGGAGTTGCGGGACTGGAAGCCGACGTCATAGATGTGAAAGCCCAGGTGCATAAAGCTGCGCTCGAAGTGCACGAACGGCATCGAAAGGTCGATCGGCAACTCGGGCGCGAGCTTCACGACGCCCACGATCATCAGCGGGGCAACTTCGCCGGCGCCGCGGGCCATGGCCAGGATCAGGCCGGTCATGATGCCGGGGGCGGCGCGGGGGAGGACGATGCGCCAAATCGTCTGCCACTTCGAGGCCCCGCAGGCGAGCGAGCCTTCGCGCATCGTGCGCGGCACGGCGGCCAGAGCTTCTTCGGTAGCGACGATCACGACAGGTACGGTGAGAAGGGCAAGCGTGAGTGCCGCCCAGAGCATGCCGCCAGTGCCGAATGTCGGCGCCGGGAGTTTTTCCGGAAAGAACATCTCGTCGATCGAGGCGCCGACGATGTAGCAGAAAAAGCCAAGGCCGAAAACACCGTAGACGATCGACGGAACGCCGGCCAAGTTGTTGACGCAGATGCGGATGAACGAAACCAGTGCGCCTTGCTTCGCATATTCGCGCAAGTAGAGCGCGGTCACGATGCCGAACGGCGCCACGGCGAGGCTCAAGAGCACCATCATCGTAAGCGTGCCGACGAGCGCGGGCAGCACGCCGCCTTCGGTGTTCGCCTCGCGCGGCGGTGCGGTGATGAACTCGGCCCAGCGGGAGAGGTAGACGGAGAGTTTGCCCTCAGTCGTCAGATCGTTCGCCGGATAGAGCCGCACCAGGCGCGAGACCGGGAGCGTCTTGCTCTGGCCGTCGATCGCCTCCAGCGTCGTGGTGATCGCGTCGTCGGTTTGGCGAAGCGCTGTGACTTTCTCTTCGAGTGTCTTGTAGCGTGCCTCGAGCTTCGCGGTCTCCGCGGCGACTTCGGCGTCGACGGCCTTAGCCTCTGCGCTGCCGGCGCCGTAGTCGAGAACGGCGCGGCGGGCCTTGAGGCGCAGCTTCTCGATCTCGTGGTTGATGCCGCCGATTTCGATCTTGTCGAGCCGCTCGATCGCGGTACGCCGCGTCACCGCTTGTTCGTGGGCGGCAAGAAGTTGGGCGTAGGTGGGTTCGGCGGTCTTCGTGCCGGCGGCATCGATCTCCTTCACGCGGCCGACGAAGGGCCCCCACTCAAGCCGCTCGATCAGGTACATGTCCTTGGGATAGGTCACCGACTTTTCATCGAATACCGGCACCCAAACGAAATCCTCGCCGTACAGGTCGAAGTTGCCGACGCGATAGAGCGTGCGGTCGGCAAGGCCGAGGTCGGCGGTGATCTTCGCGCGGATGGCGTCGGACTTCTCAGCCAGCTGTTCGGGCGAGGGGCGATAGCTTTCGCTGCGGAAGACTTCGCCGGCGATCGTTTTGCCGGCGCCGGTGGTCACGACCGCGATCGGCTGCGGCCAGAACGTGACCGCGCCGACGAAGATCACGAACGCGAGGAAGCCCACGATCATGGCCAGGCCGCCGACGAGCGCGGCACCCATGAGCCAGACGAACGGCTCGCCGTGCGCGGACAAGTCGCTGCGCGCGTCGCGGCGGGGGATTGCGGCGGTGGTGTCGGTCATAGCTGCGCCGCGCGTTTGCGATAGCGTTGACGAACCAGCTCGGCGACCGTGTTGATCACGAACGTCATCACGAAGAGCACGAGCGCGCACAGGAAAAGCGTGCGGTAAAGTGTGGAACCGACCACGGCCTCCGGCAACTCCACATTGATGTTGGCGGCGAGGCTTCGCAGGCCATTGAAGATGTTCATGTCCAGCACCGGCGTGTTGCCGGACACCATGAGCACGATCATCGTCTCGCCGACAGCCCGGCCGAGCCCGATCATGATCGCGGAGAAAATGCCCGATGCCGCCGTCGGCACAATGATCCAGCTTGCGGTTTGCCAGCGCGAGGCGCCGCAGGCCAACGACCCTGAGCGCAGGTAGGCCGGCACGGCGTTCAGCGCGTCTTCGGAGATGGTGTAGATCAGCGGGATCACGGCAAAGCCGATCGCAATCGACGTGACGAGCGCGTTGCGCTGCACATAAGTATCGATGAAGCCGCCGCGCGCGTCGACGCCAACGCCGGTCAGCAAGATAGAGGCAACCCAACCGAGAGCGAGCGCGAGGGCAGCGAGCGCGATCCAACGCACGAGTTCGCGCGCCGCAGCGCTGAAGTGGCCGAGCGCGCGCAGTGACGTTTGGTATCCGGTTCCGAGGATCCCGCTTGCCGTCATGAAGACGATCAAGAATGTGACGGGAAGGAGCAGCAGGAAGAGGAACGGCTGCCCGGACCCTTCGCCCGAGGTCCAGCGTTTGAAGTCGCCGGCAAAGAACGCGTGTTCGATGGCCGGACCGGCTTTGATGGCGATCCAGACGCTCATCGCCACGACGGCGAAGTAGGCGATCAGCTTCGGCAGGCCGTCCATCGTGTTGGCGACGGAGACGGGCAGAAGCTGCCAGAGGAACGCGAACGTGATCAGCGCAAGCGGCACGACGCCGAAGGCGATCACCACGGCAGCGATCCAGTTCTCAACGATCGGCGAGAGGACGAGCGCGGCCACGAAGCCGATCACGACCGACGGGATCGTCGCCATGAGTTCCATCACCGGCTTCACGACGGAGCGGGTGCGCGGGTGCAGGAACTCGGAGGTGTAAATCGCGGCGAAGAGCGCGATCGGAACGGCAAAGAGCAGCGAGTAGATCGCGGCCTTAAATGTACCGAAAATCAGCGGGATAAGCGACAGCTTCGGTTCGGCGGCGTCGGTGCCGGACGTCGACTGCCACACGTATTCCGGTTCGGTGTAGCCCTCGTAGAAGACCTGTCCGAACAGTGACTGAATTGTGGTCTCGGGGTGCGGGATGTTGATCTTCCAGAGCGTCGCATCGCCGTTCCTGCCGACGCCCAGAACGCCATCGTCTTTGGGGGCGAAGGCGGTTGCTTGCAAGCCAGTCGCATCGGGCGTACCGGGCAGCTTCAGCAGCGTGCGCTCGGTCGTGCCGTGGCGCATCCACACGGTGCCGGCGGCGTCGGCGGTCGAGAACAGGCGGGTGCGCTGGCTGACGCGGATGTCGGCGATCGGTGCGGGCTGCTTCTCGAAGTCGACGTGCACTTTGGTGAGCACGATGCCGTCGGTGCTGTCTTTCGATTTCTTGTCGACGCCAAACCAAATCGAGACGGAACCGTCCGAGCCGCCAACGACGATCGAACTCTCGCCGTTCTGATACGAAATCGCGGTGAGCGCGACGCCTTCGGCCAAAACCCTCACGGTCTCGGCCAGCTTCGGATTGGCGAAGTCGCGCGTCGCATAGCGTAGGATCGTCCCGTCGCGCAGGGCGACAAGCACGCGGTCGCCCTGGGTGTTCAACAGCAGCTTGACGATCTGTTCGCTGCGCGCCTCGATCGGGATCACGGCATTGCTGACCTGCGTCGTCGCCACGCCGGTCATCATGTTGATTTCGCTGTAGGCCTGGCTAAGGCGCAGTTGGCCCGCGGCATCGAGCGTGACGAACGTCTTGAGCGGACGCTCGGCGGTACCGCCTGAACGATAGTCGGCCTTCAGGATGGCGGTGCCCGCAGCGGCGATTTGAACGGGCGCTTCCAACGTGGCTTCGACCGAGGTGCGCCGGAATTGGCCGGGGATCTTCGAGAAGACCGACTTGCCGTCGGTTTGGTCGCGCGCGTCGAGATTGCGCAAGCCTGCGGGCAAGCTGTCGGTCGCGAGCACTTGCTGTTTTAGGTCGAAGCGTCCGGCGCGAACGGTGCCGTCGGCAAACCCGAAGAGCACGTCGTCGCCGCGGAGCGTCGTCGCGAAGGCGGTTGCAGTGGCGCCGGCCAAATCGAAACTAGGCGCCTCCAGCGGGGTCCCGGTGCCGAGGTGAAACGCTTTCACCTGGCCGTCGAGTTGAACGTCGGCACCGATCGTCTGTTGTTCGTCGATCTGGGTCGCGACGAAGGGTGCAGCGGCGGCACCGATCTTGATTTGTTTGGTGCCGGTAACGCTTCCCTGATCGAGAAGCGGAAGGCAAACGTAAACCAGGAACGCCATGATCGTGAACACGGCGATAATGACGAGCATGCCGCCGACGGTGATCGTGTAATGCGCGAGCGTGTCGGTGAGCGTGACCGACAGCTTCGTTTTCTTGTCGCGCTGATAGACGACGGAGGCGGGGCGTTTCGGCTCCGCGGCGTTCTGCTCACCACCCGACATTTCAACCCCAAGAATGCGGAAAAGCTCCGGCGGCAAACTAGCTGCCGCCGGAGCCCGTCACAAAGCGAAAGTTACTGGCCGAGGCCCAGCTTGTTGCGATCTTCCTGTGCAAACACGAACGGCATCGGATAGTAGCCGTCCTTCACCGTGTCTTCCTGGCCGCTCTTCGACAGCACGAACTTCAAGAACTCGGCGCGTAGGGGGTCGAGCGGCGCCGAGGGGTTCTTGTTCACGTAGATGTAAAGGAAGCGGGTGATCGGGTATTTTCCCGCGTAGGCGTTTTGTTGGCTCGGCTCTTGGCACTGCCCGTCGCGGCCAGAAACGGCGATCGCCTTCACGTCGGCGGTCTTGTAGCCGATGCCGGAGTAGCCGATCGCGAACTTGTCGGCCGCGATCCCTTGAACAACGGCAGACGAGCCTGGTTGCTCTTTGACCGAGCTTTTGAAATCGCCGTTCAACAGACCGACTTCTTTGAAGTAGCCATAGGTGCCGGACGCGGAATTGCGGCCGAACATCGAGATCGCCTTGCCGGCGTATGGTCCCGTCAGGCCGAGTTGATCCCACTTCGTGATATCGGGCGAACCGGAGTTGCGGGTCACCGAGAAGATGCCGTCGATCTGACCGAGCGAAAGGCACTTCAGGGGGTTGTCCTTGTTCGCGTACACGGCCAGCGCATCGACCGCGACGCGAACTTCGGTGGGCTTGTAGCCGTACTTGGCCTCGAACGCGTCCTTCTCCTGCGCGCGCATCGCGCGAGACATCGGACCGAACTGCGCGGTGCCCGCGATCAGCGCGGGCGGCGCCGTCGAGGAACCTTTGCCTTCGACCTCGATCTTCACGCCCGGATAGAGCTTCTTGAAGTCTTCCGCCCACAGCGTCATCAGGTTGTTGAGCGTGTCGGAGCCGATCGACTTCAGCGTTCCGGAAACACCCGAGACGGGTTTGTATTCCTGAAAGCGCGGATCGGCGTCGCCCGCTGTGGCCGCCGCGGCCAGATAGGTGGTCGCCAGAAGCGCAACCAAGCAGAATTTCGTCTTCATCTATGACCCCTTGATGGAAAGCGTCCGCGAAAACTCGGCTTTCGCGAGTGGACGTGAACCATGGTTCGGTGAAGCTTTTGTGATGGCTCGGTCACAGAGATGCGGCGGTAAGGTCTTGATTTCCGCGGTCCCAAAAATGGCAGGGAGATCAATACGTTGGCGATTGAGCCATGTTGCCGCGGTCACGCTGCGTCCTGTGGAAAACCGGCGGCCGAGAAAGTTGTCCCAACGCGTTGCACCGTTACCTCTTCTCGCGCACTAAAGGCGGGTGCAAGGTTTGAGTGGTGCAAGGTACTGGGGACTGGTGGGCGGCATGTACAAAGTCATTCTGAACGCTACGCAACTCAACGAAACGCATTCCTTCGGCGAGAAGCCCGCCGCGATGAACTGCGCCGTGCAACTGCTGAAACGGCATGGGGCAGAGGCGGTGGTCTCGATCGAAGATGCCAACGGCATCGTGTTCGGCCATCGTGACATTCAGAAGACGGCGGAAACGGTTCGGCCCTAGTCACGCCTTTCAAGCATTTACCATTGTTTTCCGCGAATTGGTCGTGGAACCGCCATCAAAGCTTCACCGACATTTGGCACCCAGGTTCACGTTGGTGCACGTGCGATTCGTTGCACGAGCGTAACGGGGGCGATGCGATGTCGATGACGACCGTAGAGGCACTCACGAGAGACACTGTGACCGCGGGAAGCGGTCGGTTGGGCGGACGCCGGCACTCGGGCCGTCAGAGTGGACGAAGCGTTGGGCGTGCGGTGCGCGAGGTTGCGCGGCATCGAACGATATGGATTTCCGATACCCATTTGGGCACGCGCGGTTGCAAGGCGGACTTGCTGCTCGACTTCTTGCAGCACAACGACTGCGACTTGCTCTACCTGGTCGGCGACATCGTGGACGGGTGGCGGCTCACCCGATCTTGGTTCTGGCATCGCAGCCACAACGCCGTGATCGACGAGATCTTGCGGAAGGTCCAGGGTGGCACGCGCGTCATCTACATCCCCGGCAATCACGATGAGGCGTTTCGCGGTTATGTGGGTCTGTCGTTTGCAGGCATCGAACTGGCCGGCGACGCGATCCATGAGACGGCGGACGGCAAGCGCTTGCTGGTTCTGCACGGCGATCACTTCGATGGGATCGTGACCTACGCGCGCTGGTTGGCGCTCCTTGGCGACAGGGCTTACGCGCTGGCGCTTCGATTGAACGATGTCGTCGCGGCAGTGCGGCGGCTACTTGGGTTGCCGTATTGGTCCTTGTCGCGGTGGCTGAAGGGCCGGGTGAAAGACGCGGTGGAATACATCGACCGGTTCGAAGCGGCGGTCGTGCTCGAGGCGCAGCGGCGTGAAGTGGACGGCGTCGTCTGCGGTCACATCCACAAGGCGGAGATCCGCCAGGTCGGTGCGATCCTCTATTGCAACGACGGCGACTGGGTGGAGAGCTGCACCGCGCTCACCGAAGATGAGGCGGGCGAGCTTCGCATCGTTACCTGGACGGAAGCGAGCGTCAGGGCCGCTGCACCGCGTCCCCTCTATGCCCAAGCCGCCGAGTAATCATCCGAAAGGGGCGGAAACGTGCCCCCGGGAAGGGAAAGCGATCGTTACTTGCACGTAGCGGTCGCAGCCTTCAGGAATCCTAAGGCACTGCTGTTGATAATTGACAGAAGGGCTGGATAGATCGCGCATCGGGGCCCGATCTCCCGGGCGCGACTCTTGCGGGTTTGGTGTGGGTAGACGACTTCTCGTTATCGGTGTGATGCTTTTTGCGTGGATGCATGTTGCGTTCGCGGAGGAGCCGTCGCCGAGCTTTGGTGCGCCGGTGATCGAAGCGCCGCCACGCAGCGAGAGCGGCGCGTTGGGCAAGCAACCCGGGCGCATTGAGACGCCGGCGAATACGGTTGACTTGTCGACGGGCGACGCGCCGCCGTCTACAGGCGGCGCGCCCACGGTGCTGGCGGATCAAACGCAGCTGAAAGCTTACATCGACGGCCTAATGTTGGGGCTGATCACGTCGGGGCAGTTTCCAGGGGCCACCGTATTGATCATTCAAGACGGCAAGGTCACGTTGAAGGCGGGCTACGGTTACGCCGACGTGCGCGCGCGCATTCCGGTCGATGCGGATCGCACGCGCTTTCGGATCGCGTCGATTTCGAAACTATTCACCGCGACGGCGGTCATGCAGCTGGTCGAGCAGGGCAAGGTCGATCTCAACGCGGACGTGAACACGTATCTTGCGGGGTTCAAGATTCCGGCGACCTACCCGGAGCCGGTGACGCTGTCGAACATTCTGACCCACACGGCAGGCTTCGACGACAAGTATCTGGGGATCGGCGCGCCGATGGCTTCGATGGTGGAGCCTCTGGGACAGTATCTCGCGCACTCGATGCCGCCGCGCGTTTTGCCGCCGGGCAAGATGTTCGCGTATTCGAACCATGGGTTTGGGCTCGCCGGGCACATCGTGGAAAGCGTCGCCGGGCAGGAATTCAACGCCTATGTGCAGGCGAACATCTTCGATCCGCTGGGCATGGCGTCGTCGAGCTTCGGCGTGCCCTATCCCTTACCGCAGGATATCGCCGTGCCGTACGCGGTCGGTGGACCCGAGGGCGGGTTTACGCGCGATGAGCTCGATCGGATGCGCGCGGCGCCAGCCGGCGATCTAATCACGACAGCAGGCGATATCGCTAAGTTCATGCTCGTGCACATGAACAACGGTGTCTACGGCGACGACGAGCACTTGCTCGCGCAGCCGACGATCGAGCGCATGCACGCGCAGCACTTCGCGGAAGCCGAGGGGCTCGACGGTTGGGCCTATGGGTTCATGGAGGGGCATCGCAACGGCGTGCGTTGGATCGGGCACGACGGGTCGTGGATCGGCTTCTGCGCGCAGCTCGCGATGGTGCCGGAGACGAAGACCGGGTTCTTCATCGCCTACAACGCCGAGTGCCATTTCGGCGCGAGTGCGCCGCTGCGAGAGGCCCTGTTCGACGCGCTGTGGCCCTCAAAGGGCGAGGTCGTGGCAGACACCAATCCGCAGAACGAACTGCGGGCGCGCGCAGTCGCCGGAACGTACATGTCCGTGCGCCGTGCCCGGTCGGACTTCACGTCGATGGCGGCCGGCGTGTCGCAGATGACGGTGAAGGCGCCGGGCGAGGGGCGGCTGCTCGTACAGATACCGAAGGTCGGACGCGACTTGGTGTTCCTGCCGCAAGCAAACGGTACGTGGATCAATCCGGACTTTCAGTGGAAGGCGGCAGCGTTGACCGATGGCGCAGGCAGGGCGACGCAATTGGCCATCGACAGCAACGTCTACGACCGCGTTGTCGGTGCAGCCGAGTGGAGTATCTGGTCGGTGGCGCTGGGCGTTGTGGTAGCGCTCTGCATCATGGCGCTATGGGGCTGGACGAACGGGTTCTTGAGCCGACAGTTCTTCGGCGAGCCGCAAGCAGTGATCACGTTCTTGCCGCGCGTCACCGCGTTCATTGCTGCCGGGCTTGTGGTCGTGACGTTGATCACGATGGCCGCTCTCTTGAACGATCCGGTACCGCTCTCCGTCGTGCACGGGCCCTCGCCGATGCTGATGGTGCTGATCTCGGTGCCCATCGCGATTGCGGTGCTGGCGGTGCCAATGGTGGTGTGGAGCATGATGGGCTTTGGTACCGGAACGCGCGCGCGCATGGCGCAGCTGGGCTATGCGATCCTGACGATCGCTGTCCTCGTGTTCTTGGCGTTTGCCTGGCAATGGGGCTTGCACCCGCTTGGGCTGTTGGCGGGAAACTAAGTCTTCAAGCCTTCGGTACCGGCCTCCTGCGGATGATCGCGCAGGTAGTCCTGCTTGATCATGTGCGAATCCTTGCGGCTGCCGTCGTGGCTGAAGCCCGGGGGCGCGAACAGATAACGGACCCTATCGAGCACCGGGACGCTGGGATGAACGACGTCCGTGGCGATGCCCCAGTACTCGCCGAGCGCGACGGCGAAGGGGTTGTAGGTGTTGACGTTCTTCACGAGGCCGAACTCAGGCTTGTCGCGATCGAGTTCGGGGACGAACGTGCCGAAGAGTTTGTCCCAGATAATCAGCGTGCCGGCGTAGTTCGCGTCAAGGTAACGCGGGTTTCGCGCGTGATGGACGCGATGGTGCGAGGGGGTGTTGAACATGGCCTCGATCCAAGCGGGTAGGCGGCCAACCGATTCCGTGTGCAGGAAGAACTGGTAAAAGAGGTTCAACGAGGCGCAAAACGCGATGAGCGCCGGATGAAAGCCGAGGTAAGCGAGCGGCACCGCAAGCAGCACGAGGCCGGTGATCTGGCCGGTCCAGGGCTGGCGCAGTGCGGTTGAGAAATTGTAGTACTCGCTTGAGTGATGCACGACGTGCGCGGCCCAGAACCAGCGCGAGCGGTGTTGAATCCTGTGACCCCAATAGAAGCGCAGATCGTCCAGCACGAAGCAGGTCACGAACGCCCACCAGGCAAAGCCGATCGTGGTCAGGCGATTCTCGTAAGCCCACAACACCACGCCGATGCCGAGGCCTCCGATCACGATACCCGAGACGACGCTGCCGATGCCCATGATCAGGCTGGTGTGTGTGTCCTCGCGGCGGAAGTGACCGCGTAGGGCGCCGTTCCGCACCAGGAAGAACTCGGTCAGCAGGAAGGCGATGTAAAGCGGGGCCGCAATCTCGTGCAGTCTGGGTAGGGTTAGAATGTAAGGTACTTGCATTGGCGGCCGACTCCCCAGCCCACGATAACCACCGGGCTGCGGGGGCGGAAGTGGGGGAATTTCCCGGGGTTAGTGCTACCTTCATAGGCTTCGGCTATTCAATCGCAAGCCCAATGGCATTTTCTTTGCCGCGTGCAGCCTGCGATGGTCTCGGCATAGAAGACCGCCAAACCCTTGAGGTACCCTATGAACGCGTCATCGAAATCGCCGGAACGTGCCGAGATGCTTGTCCCGCCGCCTCGCCCGTCGAGTTACGACAAGAAGGTGGCGCTGGTGCTGCAGGGTGGCGGTGCGTTGGGCAGCTATCAGGCCGGCGTTTACGAAGCTTTGTCGCGGTCGGAATATCTGCCCGACTGGGTCGCCGGCATTTCGATCGGCGCGATCAACTCCGCGATCATCGCCGGCAACGCACCCCAAATGCGGGTCGAGCGGCTGCGCGATTTCTGGGACGGGATCACGGCGTCGACCAAGTTATGGCCTGATGCGCTCATGGGGCCGTTTGCGAACACGCAGCGCGCGGCGAGTTCGATGAGCGCGTTGATGTTCGGGCAGCCCGGCTTCTTTCAGCCTCGGCCGCCGACCGCATGGATCGGCCGGACCAAGCCCACGAGTTATTACGACACCGCGCCGTTGAAGAGCACGCTGGAACGGTTGGTCGACTTCGACCGCATCAACGCCAAGGAGATGCGCTTCAGTGTCGGCGCGGTGAATGTGCGGACCGGCAGCTTCTCCTACTTCGACAACGCGACCACGAAGATTCGCGCCGAGCATGTGATGGCCAGCGGTTCGCTACCGCCGGGGTTTCCGCCGGTCGAGATCGACGGCGAGTATTACTGGGACGGCGGGCTCGTTTCCAATACGCCGCTCGAATACGTGCTGGACTATATTCCACGGCGCAGCCGCTTGACGTTTCAAGTCGACTTGTTTCATGCCCGCGGCGCGGTGCCGACGAACCTGGAAGAGGTGGCCGAGCGCGAGAAGGATATCCGTTATTCCAGCCGCACGCGCACGGGCACGAACGCGTTTCATCTGAAGCACAACGTGCGCCACAACATCAATTCGCTCTACGACCAATTGCCCGACGATCTCAAGGAAACACCGGAAGCGAAGTGGCTCTACAACTTCGGCTGTGTCACGACGATGGACATCGTGCAGCTGATCTATCGGCCGCACGACAGCCAAGGCGCAACGAAGGACTTCGAGTTCGGCCGGGCGACGATGAATGCGCGTTGGGAACAGGGCCTGAAAGACGCGTCGACGACGCTTGCCGCTTCGCCCTGGCTGGAACCGATGCCGCGCGAAGCCGGCGCACGCGTGTTCGACGTGATGCACGATCTGCTAACCGGCAAGGCCGCGCACACGCACGATGAGCACGACCGTCCGCTGGCGCAGCACGCGAGTGAGGCGGCGAGGGCGAAGCCGCGCCGGGGCGTTCACACCCACTAAGGGGGCTTCAACTGCAGCGGCGAGCTATGTCATTGTCGCTGCATGTTGGAAAAGCTCAAAGACCTGGTCGCCCGGTCGCGCCGCGTCGTGGTGTTCACGGGGGCGGGAATCTCGACTGAATCCGGAATACCGGACTTCCGCAGTCCCGGCGGGATTTGGAGCAAGAACCGCGTCATCTATTTCGACGAGTTCGTGCGTTCGCGCGAGGCACGGGTTGAGGCTTGGACACGGCTGTTCGATGGGCGGCCGACGCTCAAGAAGGCGGAGCCGAATGCCGGGCATCGGGCCGTTGCGCGTTTGGTCGAACTCGGCAAGGTGAGCGAGGTCATCACGCAAAACATCGACGGGCTGCACCAGCGCGCCGGCGTGCCGGCCGAGCGAGTGATCGAGGTTCACGGCAACGCGACCTACGCGAAGTGCCTGTCGTGCGGACAGCGGCATGAATTCGACGATATCGAGCCGGCGTTCAAAGCGACAGGCGAGCCGCCGTCCTGTGTGGCGTGCGGTGGCGTCGTGAAGTCGGCGACGATCTCCTTCGGTCAGGCGATGCCGGAGGACGAGATGGAGCGTGCCGCGGAGGCAGTGTTGGCCTGCGATCTGTGCCTGGCGATCGGCTCGTCGCTGGTCGTCTATCCGGCGGCGGGACTGCCGATCGCCGCCAAGCGCAACGGCGCCAAGTTCGTGATTCTGAACCGCGATCCGACCGAGCTCGACCATATGGCGGATCTGGTGATCAACGCCGAAATCGGCCCGACATTGGCGAAAGTTGTGGGCGTGAACTGACAGGCTTGGCGCCGGTCGCGGGGGGGTGCTACACCCTTGGTCGAATCCCCTTATGCGAGGAAAACCCCAATGATTTCGCGGTTTCGCCTGAACAAAGACGAAGAAACAAAGGCGCCCGAGCCGCCCCCGTTTACGGCCATATCCCAGGCGCTCTACAAGTCACGGACCGTGCTGATTTTCGGTGAGGTCGATATGAAAATGGCCGAACGGGTGACGGCGCACCTGTTGGCATTGTCGTCGGAAGATCCGAACAAGGACATCAAGGTCGTCATTCATTCGCCGGGCGGTCACGTCGAGTCCGGCGACACGATCCATGACATGATCAAGTCGTTGCGCCCGAAGATCAAGACGATCGGCACGGGTTGGGTCGCCTCCGCCGGCACCCATATCTATCTCGCCGCCGACAAGGCGCACCGTTACTGCCTGCCGAACACGCGCTTCATGGTGCACCAGCCCCTCGGCGGCATTCGCGGCACCGCTTCCGACATCGAGATCGAGGCTGAAGAGATCATGAAGGCGCAGGAGCGCATCAACCGCACGATCGCGGAAGAGACCGGTCAGCCGCTCTCCAAGGTCAAGGAAGACACCGACCGGAACTACTGGATGTCGGCGGAAGAGGCGAAGGCCTACGGCCTCGTCACGCGGATCATCGAGCGGGTGGATATGGCATAGTGCTCTGGTGGCAAGGCGCCGTCGTCTATCAAATCTATCCGCGGTCGTTTTGCGACTCGAACGGTGACGGCGTCGGCGATCTGAAGGGGATCGAGTCGAAGCTCGACTATGTGGCTTCGCTCGGGGTCGATGCGATTTGGTTGTCGCCGATCCATCCTTCGCCCAACCGCGACTTCGGTTATGACGTCGCGGACTTCAACGATGTCGATCCGTCGTTTGGCACGATGGCGGACTTCGAGCGGCTGGTGGCTGAGGCGCACCGGCGCCGCTTGAAGGTCATTCTCGACGAGGTGCTCAGTCACACCAGCGACTTGCATCCGTGGTTTCAGGAGAGCTTGAAGTCGCGCGATAACGCGAAGGCGGATTGGTATGTGTGGGCCGATCCGCGCGAAGACGGGACGCCGCCGAACAACTGGCTGTCTGTGTTCGGCGGTCCGGCGTGGTCGTATCATCCGCTGCGGCGGCAGTATTACTTTCACAAATTCCTGAAGAGCCAACCGAAGATCAATCTCTACAATCCGGGCGCGCTGGCGGCGGCGCTCGACGTGCTGAAGTTCTGGCTCGATCGTGGGGTTGATGGCTTCCGGCTCGATGTTGCCAACAGTTATCTCCATGACGCGCAGCTGCGCGACAATCCGGCGGTACCGCTATCCGAACGCACGGCCCATCACTGGGCGCACGCCCCGAACTTGCAGCGCCGCATTCGCGACAGCAATCTGCCGGAGAACCGCGAGGTGTTGGACAAGATCCGCGCGGTGGTCGATCGCTACGACGACCGTTTCGTGTTCGGCGAATTTTCGGAGGAGCCCGGGCTGCTCGGGCATTTCGCGGGCGCCGATCATGGGCTGCACACGGGATATACGTTCACGTTTCTGGAAGACCGCTCGTTCAAACCGGAAGTGTTCGCGAAGCACTATGCGTTCTTGAACGAGATTGGCGGCTTGTGGCCGTGTGTGACATTCTCGAACCATGACGTGATCCGCCCGGTGACGCGCTACGGCCGCACGATGGAGGCCGATCCGGGTCTGGCGAAGTTGGTGCTGACATTGGCGCTGACGCTCAAAGGCACCGTGCTGCTCTATCAGGGCGAGGAGTTGGGGCTGCCTGACGGGCCGATCGAGCGGCATCAGATCCGCGATCCGGTCGGCGAACTCTATTTCCCCTTTGCCAAGGGGCGCGATCCCTGCCGCACGCCGATGCCGTGGGTCGACGGCAAGCCGAACCTCGGCTTTTCCTACGGCGAGCCGTGGCTCCCGATGGCCCCCGCGCACAAAGCACTGGCGGCGGCGACGCAAGAGAAAGATCAAGGCTCGACGCTCTGGTTTGCACGCTCGTTAATCGCGCTTCGGAATAAGCATCCGGCGCTGATGCATGGCGACATGAAGGTGCTCGCCGCGACCGATCAGGTGCTGGCGTTCGAACGCATCCGTGGCGGCGATCACATCGTTTGCGTCTTCAATTTGTCGAAATCCGATGCAACGTTTGCGCTCGAGAAAGCGGGCGTGCCGATCCTGACGGTCGGCGATGTCGCGCACTCCGGCGGATCGGTGAAGCTAGGGCCGCGGTCTGCCTTCATCGTTTGAGGGAGAGCCACGATGCTTTGGGTGAGGCGTGGGTTGATCGGGGTGGTCGCTTTCTACGTCGCGGTCGTCGGGCTGCTCTACTTCTTTCAACGTGATCTGATGTATCGGCCGGATTCGATCCGGCGGGTGGCGCCTTCGTATTATCCGATGTTGGCGGGCGTGCAGGAGGTTGAGCTCAAGACTTCCGACGGATTGCGCGTCTATGCGTGGTATGCGCCCGCGCCGGCGGGTCGGCCGACGATTGCGATCTTTCATGGGAATGGCGGGTCGTTGCGCAGCCAGCGTTATCGGCTGGCGTATTTCAAGGACGCGAGTATGGGCGTGTTCCTGCTCGCCTATCGCGGCTACTCGGGCAGCGATGGTGCGCCGTCCGAGGAAGGGCTCTACACGGATGCGCGCGCAGCGCTCGATTGGTTGAACGCCAAGAGCATCGCGGACAAAGACATCGTGCTCTATGGCGAGTCGCTGGGCGCCGGCATCGCGACCAAGATGGCGGCGGAGCGGGACGTGGCGCTCGTTGTGCTGGAGTCGCCTTATACGTCGACGGTCGATGTGGCGGCGGAGCGCTTTCCAATCGTACCCGTCGGCTGGTTCATGAAGGACCGGTTCGAGTCGCTGGGACGGATCGCTGAGGTGCGCGAGCCGCTGCTGATCATGCACGGCGAAGCGGATACCGTGATACCGCAGTCATTTGGCAAGCGCTTGTTCGACGCCGCGAACCAGCCGAAGGAGGGCTATTGGCCAAGGCTCGCCGAGCACAACAGCATTTTCGATCTTGGCGGCTTCCTGACCGCGCGCGATTTCATTGAGCGGCGGTTTGGTCGCTGAGCGTTCAGATGGCGCGTTTGTTGGGGAGCTTTAGCCCCAACGCCGGCCTGCGATCGAATTCTTCCGCCGCGTTTGGTCCGCCCTTTTCGACATAGTGCAGAAACACTTGCGCCTGCCACGTGCCGGTGACGAACTTGTCGCGCCAATGAGCGCACTCGCACCCACGATAGATCATGCCGTCACCCGGTTTCAGCTTGGCGACGACTTCGTGCCCGTTTTTGTCCAATAGGTGGATAGGCCAAGGCTCGTCCCCGTCATAGCCGAGGGCCAAAGTGATGCTGTTCTCGCAAGCCGGCCGGTCGCGGTGCTTGGCCAGCGTCGCGCCGCGATCGTATATACGCCCGTAGGAGTAAGTGGGCACAAGCAAGAGCCCCGTCAGTTCCGAGATGCGCCCGCAAAGGTTCGACATCAGCGTTTCGAATGGAATTGCGCCATAGATTGCGTAACTCGACGGAACCAAGTCATCGCCTCGTCCAAGGCTGTCTACTTGGCGGATCATATGAAATTGCGTGCTCAAGAACGACGCGAGCTCGGCCGAGATCAGCCGCTCGACAATCAGATAGCCCTTTTCGCGGTATTCTGGATTCATCGTCATAGGTCTGGCCGATCCATCTGTTCTTCGGCGTGGTAACGTGCCTCTTGCAGCGCCCGCAACGACACAATCCTTCCGAGCGATGCTGCACAATGCCGTACCGAATCCGCCGTATTCGTTGCCAACGCCGCGCCCCCAGGCGGTGGCCAGATACCAAGCAAATCGTTGGCGACACTGGTGGCCGAATAGCGCCGGAAAGCGCTGAGGTTCCGCAGTACGTTGGCCGAGACAAGCGAATTCAGAAAACTTGCCGTTCGGCCTTGCTCCGCCGCAAGGGCAGAAGCCGCAGCGACACGGTCGTTTAGCCTGGGGTTGATACCGCCGCTTAGGATGATCTTATCTGCGAACCGGTCGTCGACGGCGGGGTCGTCGATGTCGATGTGAAGCGTAGGCGGATGATTCGGGACCTGCTGCTTCACAAAGAATGGAGTCTGGCGGAGGTAAAGCGGAACGTAGTGGTCCTTGGCCCAACGTCCATCGCGTTCGAGAAACAGCGACCGCGTCGGGTGCAAACCGACGAGCGCGCAGAGCTGCAGCTCCTGCTCCTTTGTCACGACGATCGGGTAGAAAGCTGCGACGTTCTGAATTTCGGAGAGCACGATCGGCACCAGATGCCATTCGTACGGCGCGAGCCCCGTACTCAGGTTTATGCCCAACCCGACGTGTGCGCTGCGCGACAGAGGCACAAGACGCTGAAAAAGGAAGTGTTGGCGAAATGGGTTGCGGATCGGCATCGGACTACCAGGAGAGTGCCTCCTCCGCGGCTTCCAACGGCAACAGCACGCAGGTATGGCGGCTCTTGTGACCGCGCACCGGGGCGAAGATTTCGAAGGCGGACCATTTGCCTTCCGGAGCCGGGGCGCCGTCTTTCAGCATGGCGGTCACTTGCTTCTTGAGACGCGCGAGCGAGCGGGCGTCTTCGCCCCCGGCCTTGGCAGCGACGATAGCCGCCGACGCTTGCGTCAAAACACAAGCCTTCGTGTCGTGGCGGCATTCGCTGACTTCGTGCGTCGGATCGACGGCGAACTCGATCGTTACTTTGTCGCCGCACATGGCGTTGTTCACCGTGGCCGCGCGCTTGGGGTCGGGTAGGTGGCCCGCATGGCTGACGTCGGCGGCCCAGCGCAGCAGTTCTTTCGCGTAAAGTTCGTCGGTCATTTCTCAAGGTCCGCTTTGAGGGCGGCGAAGGCGGCCGGCGTGTCGGCGTCGGCGAGGACGCCAGCATCTGTCTCCACCTCATACACGGCGTCGGCATGCGCGGAAAGTAGCGCCCGGGCGCCGGCGTCGCCGGTGGCTGTGCGCATCTCGTCAAAGAACGCGCGGGCGAAGAGCACGGGATTGCCGCGTTTGCCTCGGAACGTCGGCGCGACGATGGCGCGGCCCTCAGTTGGGTTAAAGGCTGCAATGATTTTCCCGATGGCGTCGGGCGTGACCGCGGGCATGTCGCCCAGACAGATGAGCACGGCGTCGGCGTCGGCGGGAAGGGCGGCGAGACCCGCTTTCAGCGATGTCGACATGCCCTCGGCGAAGTGCGGGTTGTGAACGAGTTCGACCGGCTCGCCCGCAAGTGCGGCCTTGATCGCGTCGGCGTTGTGACCGGTAACGACGGTGATCGAAGCGGCGGCGCAGGCCGCGATAGCGGCGACGGTGCGCGCGATCATCGGTTTGCCGTGCAGGTCGAGCACCAGCTTGTTGCTGTCACCCATGCGGGTCGATTTGCCGGCGGCGAGGACGAGCGCTGCGACCTTCGGGGCGCGCTGGGGTTTGGGTTGTGAGAGATCGCGCGGTTGCGGGCGCGTCGGAATTTCTTTCAGCAAGCCGCCGACGCCCATCGCGGTAATGTCGCCGGGTGTCACCGGGATATCGGCGCAGAGGCGTTGCAGCACCCAGTCGAAGCCGTTGAGTTTTGGCGAACGGGCGCAGCCGGGAAGACCGACCACCGGCGTTGCGGCGATCTTACCAAGCAGCAACAGGTTGCCGGGGTCGACCGGCATGCCGAAGTGTTCGATCTGGCCGCCGGCAGCGACCAGGCCCGCGGGTACCGCGTCGGCGCGGTCGGTCGTGGCGGAGGCGCCGAAGATCAGGATGAGGTCGGGCTTGTGTGTGCGGCACTTGTCGATAGCTGCGGCGATCGCGGTGCTGTCGTGAGCGCAGCGTGTTTCGTCGATGACGGCGCTGCCGAGCGCGCTCAGACGTTGATCGAGCACAGTGCGGTTCTTGTCGAGCAACGCTGCCTTCATCGTTGGCAACGTTGTCGAGATCAAAGCGATGCGTTTGGCGCCGAAAGTTGCAACGTTTACCGCCGCCCTCCGAATTGGTGTCATGGTCCGCGAAGGCGGACCACCGACGACTTCTTTTTCAGCGCCGGAAGAAAGTCGTGGGTGGTCCGCCTTCGCGGTCCATGACACCGTTTGAGACGTGGCAGCGGCCAGCGCTTCCGCCTTGGCCACGGCCCACTCCGGTGCGGCGAAGGGGATGACCTTGATCGTGGCAAGCATCTGGCGGCGCTCGACCAGTTCGAATGGGGCAAGGGTCGCGACGGTAATGCTTTCGTGGATGGCGTTGATGGCGTTGATGCGGGTGGCGTCAATGCGGACGAGGCCGCGGTCGGCGGCGTAGAGGTTCGTGCGGCCGGTCATCGCGGTCGAGAGGTCGGTGTTGGCACCCCGCAGGGCCTCACCGATCCGGCGGGCAGCGATGTCTTCAGGCACGTCGTCCGGCTCGAGTTCGGCAGCCATGACGTCTGTGACGCCGGCTTTGTTCAATGCGTCGATGTCGTCGGCGACGAGTGTGCGGCCTTTCTTGAAGTTCACGTCACCCGCCGACACGCCGTGCGCGAGGATCGTGCCGACGGCGCGGGCGGTTGGGATGCGGCCGAACTTCATGCGGCGGGTTCGTCGCGCAGACGGTCGACGATCTGCGCCATGATCGAGACGGCGATCTCCGCCGGCGAAACGGCGCCGATGTCGAGGCCGACGGGGCCATGAATGCGTGCGATAGCGGCGTCGTCGAAGCCAGCCGCTTTCAGGCGCGCGACACGGGCGGCGTGGGTTTTCTTGGAACCCAGCGCGCCGATGTAGAAGGCGTCGGAGCGCAGCGCGGCGACCAGTGCGGGGTCGTCGAGCTTCGGGTCGTGGGTGAGCGTCACGACGGCGGTGCGGCGGTCGAGGGGCAAGTCGGCCAACGCTTCGTCCGGCCACGCGGCGATCAGATGCAGGTTCGGGAAGCGCTCGTTGGTCGCGAACGCGGTGCGTGGGTCGATGACCGTGACGTCGAACGCGGAGAGCGCCGCGATCTGGCTCAGCGGTTGGGCGATGTGCACGGCGCCGACGATGTAGAGTTTTGGCGGGGCGTTGAAGACGTTGAGGAACCAGGTCGCACCGTCGACCTCGACGCTCGTACTTTGGTCGCGGGCGGACGCCTTTCGAGCGGCGAGGGCGAGCGCGTCGGTGCCGTCGCGGACCAGGTGTTCTTCGCCGGTGTCGAGGCGCGTGGCAAGGACGATGGTTTCGCCCTTGGCGCGCGCGGCGGTCAGCGCTTTGAGCGTTTCGCGTTTCACTCAGTTCACCCGCTCGACGTAGATTTCGATTTGACCGCCGCAGGCAAGGCCAACTTGCCAGGCGTCTTCGTTGGAGACGCCGAAGGAGAGTTTGCGCGCCTTACCGTCGGTGATCGCCTCGAGCGCTTCGGTGATCACGGCGCCCTCGACGCAGCCGCCCGAGACCGAGCCGACGAACGTGCCGTCCTTGCGCACGGCGAGTTGGCTGCCGGCGGGGCGTGGGGCGGAGCCCCAGGTTTTGACGACGGTCGCGAGTGCCACCTGATGGCCACCGGTCAGCCAGGCTTCGGCAGTCTCGAGAACCTTGTCGTGGTCGGTCATGCGGCGCGGTCCCTTGTCGTCTGTAGCCGGTCCTTGCGCGCTTCGCCGGAAAGTGCGGCCGCAAGGTCGGCCATGCTTGCTAGATTGTGCACCGGGCGCAATTCGTCCACATGGGCGAGCAAGGATTTTACGCCCTGAGCCTTTGGCGCGAACGCGTCGTAGCGGAGCAGCGGGTTCAACCATACCACGCGGCTGGCCGAGCGGTGCAGGCGATCGGCGGCGCGGCTGAGCGCAGTGATGTCGTCGCGCTCCAGGCCGTCGGTTATCAAGAGGACGACCGCGCCTTGGCCCAGCACGCGGCGCGACCAGTCGCGGTTGAAGCGGGTGAGAGCCTCGGCGATGCGGGTGCCGCCGTCCCAGTCCGGTGTGAGCGCGGCCGCTTTCATCAGCGCTTCGTCGGGGTCGCGTAGGCGCAGAGCGCGGGTGATGTTGGTCAGACGTGTGCCGAACAGGAAGGTGTGCGTGGCGCCGCCGCGGATGCGACGGGTGTGGGTCAGGCCATGCAAGAAGTGGAGGCACATGCGGGCATAGCCGCTCATGGAGCCGGAGATGTCACAAAGCACGACGAGCGGCGGCTCGCGGGTTTGGCGGCGTCGGCGTTCCAAGCGGACGATGTTGCCGCCGGTCTTGAGCGACTTACGCAGCGTGCGGCGGAGGTCAAAGGCGTGGCCGTGCGGGGCAGGGGAGGTGCGGCGCGTCGTGCGTTCGGGCAGCGACCAGGTCATGTGCGCCAGCACGGCTTTGGCGCGGGCGATCTCCTCGCCGCTCATTTGCTCGAAGTCCTTGTTCGCGAGCAGGTCGTCGGCGGAGGCGGACTCACGCGCATCGAGTTCGAGGATGGTGCGCGCCTCGCCATCACGCGGTTGCGCTTGGCCGCGCAACGCCTCGGCAACGCGACGCGCACCGGCGCTCGGCGGAAGCTCGGTTGGCGGGATCAGCGTCTGAGGAAGCAGTGCCGCGAGCGCCTTATCGAACAAACCTGGGTCGCGCCAGAACGCGTCGAACGCTTGATCGAAGATCTGGCGTTGGCCGGGGTGCGTGACGAGCGTCGCGAACAGCGTGGCGCGAAGATCGTCACGGCGCGCAACGCCAACGGCTTCGACGGCACGCAGCGCCTCGTTGATCTGCCCGGTGCCAAGCGGGAACCCTGCACGGCGCAGCGTGCGCGCAAAGTGGACGATGTTGTCGGCGAAGAGGCTCATTGACGCGTCGCCCGCGCACTTTGGAGCGCTAAGGCCCTGGCCATGACGAATTTTTTTGAGGGCGGGCGCAATCTCACGCCGCCGCGCTACGCGCTTCAGCAATCAGGCGCGTGATTTCTGGGTCTTTGAGTCTAGCGAGATCGTCCTGATATTTCAGCAATACGCCGAGCGTCGACTGTACCGTTTCCGGGGACAGGGAGACAGTGTCGAGGGCGGTTAGGGCTTGGACCCAGTCCAACGTCTCGGCGACGCCCGGTTGTTTGAAGAGGTCGCTCTTGCGTAAGGCTTGAACAAAGGCAACGATTTCGCGGTTGAGGTTTTCGGCAACGCCCGGGACTTTCGTGCGCACGATCGCGAGTTCGCGTTGTGCGTCGGGGAAATCGACCCAGTGGTAGAGACAGCGGCGCTTGATCGCGTCGTGGATTTCGCGCGTGCGGTTCGAAGTGATGATCACAATCGGTGGACGCTCGGCCTTCACAACGCCGAGTTCGGGGATTGAGACTTGGAAGTCGGCGAGGACTTCGAGCAGAAAAGCTTCGAACGGTTCGTCGGCTCGGTCGAGTTCGTCGATGAGGAGCACCGGCGGGCCGCCGGCCTGCGGCTCCAGCGCTTGCAACAGCGGGCGCTTGATCAGGAAGCGGCTCGAGAAGATCTCGCTCTCGATCTGTCCGCGATCGTGTTGGCCTTGCAGTTCGGCCAAACGGATCGCCGTCATTTGCGCGGCGTAATTCCATTCGTACACGGCGGATGAAACGTCGAGGCCTTCGTAGCACTGCAGGCGGATGAGGCGGCGGCCTAATGTCGCGCTCAAAACTTTCGCGATCTCGGTCTTGCCCGTGCCAGGTTCGCCTTCGACGAACAATGGACGTTCGAGCTTCAGCGCGAGATAGAGCACGGTCGCCAGATCGCGGCCGGCGACATAACCGCCGGCACCCAGCAGGTTCAGTGTTTCGTCGATCGACGTGGGCAGGGGATGGATCATCAGAGCGAAGTTAAGGCAGCCGTGGCGCCAATGGAAGCGAGGCCAAGCGCATGGTTAGCGCAAGGGCCGTTGCTTGGCATGGCCTGCATTCTGGCCGCGACGTTCTGTTTTTCGACCACGAACGCCTTGATCCGGGGTCTGTCGGGCGACTTGCCGCCCGTCGAGATCGCGTTTTTCCGCTCGCTCTTCGGCTTCCTGATGCAGTTGCCGCTCTTGTGGTGGTTTGGGATTGCGTCGTTGAAGACGGTGCGGCTTCACCTCCATCTGTCGCGCGCGCTGTTGCACGTATTCTCGATGTTGCTGTGGTTCGTGGCGCTGGCGATCGTACCGCTTGCGGAGGCGGCCGCGCTGGAGTTCGCGGCGCCGATCTTGGCGACAGCGATTGCGATCATGTTCTTGGGCGAAAAGATCCGCCTGCGGCGGATGGTGGCGCTCGCCGTTGGCGTGGTCGGCGTATTCTTGGTGGTGCGGCCCGGCTTCGAGACCGTGTCGTGGGGACAGGTGATCATCTTGGTTTCGGTCGCGCTCTGGGCCGGGTGTCAGCTTATCATCCGCGAGCTAGGCATGACCGACAGCGCGTTCTCGCAAGGGTTCTACACGGTCGCTGTGTTCGTACCGGTGACGGCGATCGCGGCAATTCCGGTTTGGCAGTGGCCGACGCTGCACGATCTTGGCGTGACGTTCTTGATCGCCGGCGTCTCGACGCTTGGCCTTTGGCTCTATGGCGAAGCGTTCCGGCGGGCGGAGATGACAGCGATCTTGCCGCTCGAATCGACGAAGCTGATCTGGGGCGCGTTGCTGGGCCTTTTGTTTTTCGCAGAGGTTCCCGATGTTCTGACCATGCTCGGCGGCATCGTCATTTTTGCGGCCGGCGCCTACATCACGATTCGCGAGGCACAGCTTTCGCGTCAGGGGCGCGTGTAAGTCGGCCGATACGCTCGCGTGCTGGGTGAAAGTTCTGAACAAAGCGCGAGCAACGGCGGTTTTGACGGTTCGGAGCGCTGGAACGCGCCGTCGAAATATGCTCAATCGCCGCTTCCGCTATTCGCATGCGGAGTTCACAAGAAACCATGGGAAGGACTTACTCCATGAAACGTATTCTGCTCGCGGCTGCCGCACTGGCGCTCACGGCCGGCGTTGCGCTCGCCGACAACCTGGCCGGCTACTACGGCAACACGGTCGTCATCACCGCGCCGGACGGCAAGGTCACGAAGTCGAAGGTCAACGCCGACAAGACCTACTCGTCGGTTCTGCCGGACGGCAGCACGACGAAGGGCACCTGGGCTTGGAAAGACGACAAGACAGCCTGCTTCACGCAGACGGAACCCGCGCCGGCCGCCGGCACGGCACCTGCTTGCTTCCCGATCGACGCGCGCAAGGTGGGCGACACTTGGTCGACGAAGACCCCGGACGGCAAGGCCGAAGTGAAGTACGCGCTCGTCGCCGGCTAAGCCGCTGAGCTGAGAGTGTTTGAGCCAGCCGGTGCGCGAGTGCCGGCTGGTTTTTTTGTTACGTGGGTTGCACGCGCGGCCCCACTCAAGCGCTGACTCAAACTCCCAGCCCTTCTCCCGGCACGGGAGAAGGTGATCGGCGCCGAAGGCGCTGAGACGGATGAGGGGACGCCTCACCAACGCTCGCGGCACGCGTCCCCTCATCAGTCACGCCGCTTCGCGGCGCGCCAGCTTCTCCCCGTTGGGGAGAAGCGCTTGTCTCATCTACGCGATCGCTGCGGCCACCGCGCGTTTCGCCATTACCGTCACCAAGTGCGCCCGGTATTCGGCGCTGCCGTGGAGGTCGGCGTTGAGGTTCGCGGGGGAGACTTTGATGTTGGCGACGGCGTCGGGGGTGAGGGACTTTGTGAGGGCCGCTTCCATCGCGCTTTCGCGGAAGACGCAGCTGGCGGCGCCGGTGACGGCGACGCGGACGCCGGTTTTGGTCTTGGCGACGAACACGCCGACCATCGCGTAGCGGGAGGCCGGGTTCGGGAACTTCATGTAGGCGGCCTTCTCCGGCACGGGGAAGTTCACTTCGGTAACGATCTCGCCTTCGTCCAATGCGGTTTCGAACATGCCGCTGAAGAAGTCGTCGGCGTTGATCGTGCGCGAAGTCGTTTTGACGGTGGCACCGAGTCCAAGGACCGCCGCCGGATAGTCGGCGGCCGGGTCGTTGTTGGCGATCGAGCCGCCGAGGGTACCCATGTGGCGGACGGCCGGGTCGCCGATGTGGCTGGCCAAGTGGGCGAGCGCCGGGATCGCGCCTTTGACATCGGCCGACGTTGCGACGTCGTTGTGCTTCGTGCCGGCGCCGATGGTGACGATGCCGCCCGCGACCTTGATGCCGCTCAGCGCGATGCCGCCGAGGTCGATGAGCGCGGTGGGTTGCGCCAGGCGCTGCTTTAGCGTCGGGATCAGCGTCTGACCACCGGCGAGGAACTTAGCGTCGCCGTTGTTCTCGTAGAGCTTACGCGCTTCGTCGAGCGACTTCGGGCGGAAGTATTGGAATTGATACATGGGTTCGTTCCTTATTCGGCAGCGGCGCGGGTGCGATGGATCGCTTCCCACACGCGCATCGGGGTGGCGGGCATGTTGAATTCTTTGACGCCGAGCGCGTCGGTGATCGCGTTGATGATGGCAGGTGGTGACGCGATCGCGCCGGCTTCGCCGCAGCCTTTCATGCCCAAGGGGTTGGACGGGCAGGGCGTAACGGTAAAGCCGAGCTTGTAGTGCGGCAGGTCGTCGGCGCGCGGCATGGTGTAGTCCATATAGGAGCCGGTGATCAACTGACCCGACTCCTTGTCGTAGACGCCGTGCTCGAGCAGCGCCTGGCCGATGCCTTGCGCGATGCCGCCGTGGACTTGGCCCTCGACGATCATCGGATTGATGACGTTGCCGAAGTCGTCGACGGCGGTGAAATTCACAATCGTGGTCACGCCGGTCTCGGGATCGATCTCGACTTCGCAGATGTGGCAACCGGCGGGGAACGTGAAGTTCGTCGGGTCGTGGAAGACGCTTTCCTTCAGGCCCGGTTCGATCTCCGAGGTCGGGAACTTGTGCGCGATATAGGCATTGAGCGCCAGTTCGTGGAAGGCAAGCTTGCGGTCGGTCCCGGCGACCTTGAACTCGCCGTTCTCGAACACGATGTCGGCGGCTGAGGCTTCGAGCACGTGCGCGGCGATGCGTTTGGCCTTGGCTTCGATCTTGTCGAGCGCGCGGCTGACGGCGGTAAGACCGACCGCGGCGCGCGAACCATAGGTACCCATGCCGAACTGCACCGAGTTGGTGTCGCCGTGGATGATTTCGACGTTTTCCAACGGGATGCCGAGGCGGCCGGCGACGACTTGCGCAAACGTTGTCTCGTGACCTTGGCCGTGACTGTGCGCGCCGGTGAAGACTTCGACCCCGCCGGTAGGCGTCACGCGGACTTCGGCGGACTCCCAAAGGCCGACGCCGGCGCCGAGCGAGCCGACGGCGGCGGACGGGGCAAGGCCGCAGGCTTCGATATAGGTCGAAAAGCCGATACCGCGCAGCTTGCCGCGCGCTTTGGCTTCCGCTTTGCGTGCCGGGAAGCCGGCGTGATCGGCGAGTTTCAGCGCTTCGCTCAGCGAGGCGTCGTAGTCGCCGGCGTCGTAGTTCATGATCACCGGGGTTTGGTGCGGGAACGTGCGGACGAAGTTCTTCCGGCGCAACTCGGCCGGGTCAAGCTTCAACTGGCGCGCCGCTTCCTCGACGATGCGTTCGATGACGAAGGTGGCTTCCGGGCGGCCGGCGCCGCGATACGCGTCGACGGGGGCGGTGTTCGTGTAGACCGCGTCGACCTCAACATGGATGGCCGGCAAGTCGTATTGGCCCGAAAGCAGCGTCCCATAGAGATAGGTCGGCACGCTGGACGAGAACGTCGACATATAGGCGCCGAGGTTCGCGATCGTCTTCACGCGCAGGCCCAGCATCTTCGCACCGGCGTCGAGCGCGAGTTCGGCATGTGTGACGTGGTCGCGGCCGTGCGCGTCGCAGAGGAAGGACTCCGCGCGCTCAGCCGTCCACTTCACCGGTCGTCCGACTTTCTTGGCGGCCCAGGTGCAGACGACTTCTTCGGCGTAGATGAAGATCTTGGAGCCGAAGCCGCCGCCGACATCGGGGGCGACGACGCGGAGCTTGTGTTCGGGCGCGAGGCCTATGAAGGCGGACAACACAAGCCGAGCCACGTGCGGGTTCTGGCTGGTTACATATAAGGTGTAGCCGCCGGTGCCGTCGTCATATTCGCCGACGCAGGCGCGCGGTTCCATCGCGTTCGGGATCAGGCGGTTGTTCGTGAGGTCGAGCTTGACGACCGTCGCGGCCTTCTTGAAGGCGGCCTCGGTCTCCGGCCTGTTGCCGAGCTCCCATTGATAAATCGTGTTGCGCGGCGCTTCGGGGTGAAGCAGCGCAGCGCCTGCATCCGCGGCCTGCGCGGGGTCGACGACGGCGGGGAGTTCCTCGTATTCGACCTTGACGAGCTCGGCGGCGTCTTTCGCGAGGGCGTGGGTCTCGGCGATGACGATGGCGACATGGTCGCCGACATAGCGCACGCGGTCGACCGCTAGAGCGGGATGGACGCCCGCCTTCATCGGCGTGCCGTCTTTCGACGTCACCATCCAACCGCAGGTCAGGGTGCCGAGCTTATCGGCGGCGAGGTCCGCGCCGGTGAGCACGCCGACAACACCTCTCAGTGCCCGGGCGGCGCTGGTGTCGAGGCTGCGGATTTTTGCGTGTGCGTGCGGGCTGCGCAGAAAATACGCATGCGCTTGGCCGGGGCGGTTGATGTCATCGGTGTAGCGGCCCTGTCCCGTAATGAAACGGTGGTCCTCTTTCCGCTTGACGGAAGTGCCGATGGAGGAGGCGGTCATGCGTGCGCCCCCTTCATTCCTTTCGCCGCCGCGTCGATCGCTTTGACGATGTTCTGATAGCCGGTGCAGCGGCAGAGATTGCCCTCAAGCTGCTGGCGGATCGTCGCTTCGTCGAGGTTCGGGATGCGGCGGATCATGTCGACCGCGGTCATGATCATCCCGGGCGTGCAGAAGCCGCATTGCAATCCGTGGTGCTCCTTAAAGGCCGCTTGCACCGGGTGCAGCTTACCGTCTTTGGCCAGACCTTCGATCGTCGTAACCTGCGCGCCGTCGGCCTGGACGGCCAGCATCGTGCACGACTTCACGGCCTTGCCGTTCACATGCACCACGCAGGCGCCGCATTGGCTGGTGTCGCAGCCGACATGCGTGCCGGTCAGGCGCAGGTTCTCGCGCAAAAAGTGGACGAGCAAAGTGCGCGTTTCGACGTCCCCGCTAACGGCCTTGCCGTTCACGGTCATGGCGACGGAGGTCATGCGGTGTCTCCTTATATATGTAGACGATGGGCGGCACAGGGGGCGCGCGCGAAAGGGATCTCTCTCATAAGAGCGTATTCGTGCTGTGCAGGCGGGGTCAACCGCCTCCAAGCTGCCTTAGATCAGCAGGAAAATCAGTACCGCCACGATCGCCGCCCCGATGATAGCGAGGGGAAGCCAAGTGGGGGGCTCGACCATGCGCGAGCCGCGGTTGTCGTTGGCGGGCGGAAGGGGTTTGTCGGCGCGCAGCTCCGTGGGCGGCGGCGGAACCTTGCCGCCCGAGAGCTCGGCGAACTTGTCGAAGAATTCGTCCGCCATCTTCTTGGCAGCCCCATCGACCAGACGCTGCCCGAGTTGGGCAAGCTTGCCGCCGATCGCCGCCTTCACGACGTAACGCAGGATCGTCGCGTCGCCGTCTTCGACGAGCGTGACGGTCGCTTCGCCCTTCGCGAAGCCGGCGGCGCCGCCCGACCCTTCACCCGTTAACGTGTAACCTTCGGGCGGATTAAGATTTGAGAGCACGACTTTGCCTTTGAAGCGCGCGCTGACTGGACCGATCTTCGCCTTCGCGGTCGCTTCAAGTTCGGTGTCGGAGAGCTTGTTAAGTTCTTCGCAGCCGGGGATCGCTTGCCGCAGGATCGCCGGATCGTTGAGCGCCGCCCATACGCGTGCCCGTGGCGCCGCGATCTTGTATTCCCCGGACATGTCCATACGAAGTCTTGCTCCCGCGTTGACTGCATCTCATCGCGTTAGCCGTGGTCGCGTCAACAACGATGGCGAAATTGCGGCGGAAGCGTTCGGCTTGGAAGTTGTGCGATAAGCCTCACGCGCGCAGTGAGCGCTTCTCATCCACACCTAAGGTTGCCGGCATCGATCAAAAGTCGCGCTGAGTCGGACTGTCATGTTTTACAGCCCGTCACAATTGTGTATTATGCAAAAAGATCACGCTGCGGCAGCGGCGTCGAGGCAAAAAGACGAAGGCAAGGGAGCGATATAAGTGGAAACGCCAGTGACAATCGCACCGTCGCCGGAAGATGGGGCAATCCGAGTTACGGGTACGGTGAAGTGGTTCGATCCCAGTAAGGGATTTGGTTTCATTGTTTCGAAGGACGTGCCCGGGGACGTTCTTCTACATCGATCGGTAATCGAGGAGTTCGGTTGCGCCGCCGTTCTTGAAGGCGCGACCGTCGAATGCGACGTCATTCAAAAAGTCAAAGGCTTGCAGGCACGCAAGCTCCACCGCATCGACAACAGCACTGCGGCCAATGGTGTCCCGGCCCCGGCGAAGAGCCGTTCACGTGACATCAAGCTCGACGACGTCGAGGGGCCGGTATTCGAAGCGATCTGCAAGTGGTTCAGCCGCCCGAAGGGCTATGGCTTCGTCGTCGCCGTTGGCGGAGTCGAAGACGTGTTCTGTCATATGGACTTGTTACGTCGCCACTCGGTTCGCGAGCTGCGGCAGGGTCAGCGGGTTCTCGTTCGCGCAACGCGGACCGGCAAGGGGTTGACGGCCACCTATATCGAAACGTTGCCGGAGGATTCGGCCGCGCAACGGCCGATCCGAATGCTGGCGCCAGCCGATTTCGACGCGCGGCCGTAAGAGTATCGGTCGACTGAATTCTCAAAGGGGCGCCCGCGATGGCGCCCTTTTTGTTGCGGCCGGCAGGGACACCGGCCTATCTTTGGCGCATGGATTTGTTCTTTGCGTTATCGCTGTTCTTGGCCTCGGTGCCGGCGGCTCAGCCGGTTGAGCGGTTGTCGATCGAGAGCGCGCGGGGCGAACAGGTCTTCCACGTCGAAGTCGTGAAAAAGGAAAAGGACCGCAATCGCGGGCTCATGTTCCGGCGTCACATGGCTGCCGATCACGGCATGCTGTTCGACTACGATCCGCCGCAAGAGATATCGTTCTGGATGAAGAACACCTACATCCCGCTCGACATCATCTTCGTGGGCACGGACGGGCGCATCATCACGATTGCCGCCAACACGAAGCCGCTGGACCAAACGCCCCTTCCCTCGAACGGCGTTATTCGCGGCGTGCTGGAGATCAATGGCGGGCTCGCGGCGAAGCTTGGGATCAAAGTCGGCGACCGCGTGCGGCATACGCTGTTCGAACCGCGATGAAGGATGGCGTGCCGCCGGGCTTCGTCGAGAGCAAAGGGCGCGGGCCTTACACGACGCACAACGGGCCGCTCTATCATAAGGTCGAAGGCGACCGCTTCTGGCAGGGTTTTCGCGCGCTGCCCCGGCACTGCAACAGCCACGGCATCGTGCACGGTGGATGGTTGAGTTCTTTCGCGGACGGCTTGCTGGCATCCGCGGTCTGGCGCGGGACGCAGGTGCGGGCGGTGACGTTGCACCTCAACGTCGACTATCTCGGCATGGTGCGCGCGGGAGAGTGGGTGGAAGGCGCAGCCATCCTCACCAAGGCGACGCGGTCGCTGGGCTTTGCGCGCGCCGAGGTCACCGCGGAAGGCCGCAAAGTGTTAACAGCCGAGGGCGTTTTCAAACTGATGACCGGCTCAGGCGGCAAATCCGCGAAATAACCCGCGCGTCGCCGACGCCGCTTGCGGCCAGCCGCCCAAAGCCCTATGTCAGCCGCCTTCCACTTGGACGGGGTGTGGCGCAGCCTGGTAGCGCATCTGGTTTGGGACCAGAGGGTCGGAGGTTCGAATCCTCTCGCCCCGACCAATTTCTCTCTGATCAATCTGCGCGGGACGGCAATTCACCCGCCGCTGGCGGCGAGGCGCATCGTGCGGTCCCTCAGCGAGGCGGTGAGCGCGGCGATGTCGCCGCGGTTCTGCGAGAGCACTGAGGCGAACTGATCGCGCTGCTCGACCGAGAGCCAGATGCCTGCGACCTGCACGTCGACGATCTTATAGGTGCCGCCGCCGCCCGAAAGGCGGAAGGCAATGCGCAGCGGCTCGCGCAACGGTCCGCCTTCGGCCACCGTCATCACGGTGACGTCGCCCGGCTTGTTCGCTGTGTCGCCGGTGACGCGCACGGTCGCGCCGGCGAAGTCGACCAAATGCGCGCCGTAGATCGCCGTCGAGTACGCGGTGAAGGCGTCGACGAACGGTTCCACCACGCTGTCCGGTGCGCCGCGGCGATAGGCGCCCAGCGTGAACAACGCCGTCTTGCGCGCGTCCATATTCTGGACGATGTAGGCGTTGAAGCGGCCCACCCGCGCAGCCTTGTCCATGCGCGTGTCGCGCAAGATACCAAAGCCGTTGTCGATCATGGTTTGCGTAAACGCGCGTGCGCCGTCGTCGGCCGAGGCAGGTGACGCGCTCAGCGCGAAGAACAGTCCGATCGCCGCGACCGCCGCGGCGAAAAAAGATGGAATGCGATAGTCGCGCATGGCTACCCTCCTTGCACGAAGGGACAGCTTAGCGCGAAAGGGCGTCACCCAACCGCCACGTGCAGGGGAATTTTGGCTTGCTGCGGCTGCGAGGTGGTGAGATCTGCGCGTTAAGCATCTGTTAACGCTACGTCGGCGCGACGGGTGGCTCGCAGTAGCGCGGGCGGTCGACGCGGGGAATAGCATTATGTCCCCATATTGCAAGGCGGCCGGCGTCGCTCGCGCTATTGGGGTTGTCGCAAATTTCACTCCTCGCAACGAGCCGGCGCATTGTCACCGAAATCTCAGTCACGCGACAGAGCGGCGATGAAGTCGGCGGGTGGTGCGCCTTCCGGCCAGCTCGGCACGCTTCCTGGAATTTCGATGCCGGCGAGCTTTCGCTTTGTCCAGATGTGGGCGACGATTTGCAGTTCGTCACTGCGGTCGAGTGTGCCAGCTCGTACAACCATGAGACCTGGCCGAGCCGTATTCGTGTTGTAGACTCGCGTGAAGCAGACGGGGCAGGCGCGCTGGCGCGACGTGCGGCTGCCGTCTGCCGAAATGAGTTCGAATAGGGCCGTGTCGCCGGTCACCTCGAGTTCGCCTTCGGGAAGAATGAACTGAAGGCTGAAGGCGCTGCCGGACCAAGTTTGGCAATCGCGACAATGACACCCGTAAGCGTTCGGCAGTTTGCTTGCCGTCACGCGATAGCGAACCCGGCCACAGCGGCAGCCGCCTTCAATGTGATTGGTCATGGTGCCGCCTACATACTTGCCGCGGGAAAGGATTTGAAGGCCAGGCTGATGACCCGTTGGAGCAAACCGCCCAAGCTCACGTTGCCTTGAACGGGTTCGTGATGCGTACGCCTTCGATGACTTGGTTGTGACCGAGGTCTTCGGAGTAGACGGTTTTGCAGTTGTTTTCGGCGGCCGCGGCGATGATGGTGGCGTCGTAGATATGGAGGTTTGTCGTTTCTGCAATCTTGAGGGCGCGTTCGTGGACTTCCATTGTCAGAGGGGCGACGGTGCAGTTGGCGCGGACTGCGGTCAGCACGTCGCGGATATCTTGCCAGTCGAGCTTTGCTTTGCGGCGGGCGACGGCGGCGAATTCGTTTAGGACTTGAACACTGACCATGCCACCGCCGGCGATCAGTTTTTCGGCGCGCTCGGCCTTTACGCGGTCCGCCGACAACAGATAGACGACGACGTTCGTGTCGATGAAGGCGCCTCTAGCCGCGGTCATTTGCGGCCAGCCGGTCGAACTTGAAACCGGCGGGCAGGCGGCCACGCAGGCGGTGAAGCCGCCTCAGAAGCTCCCTTGGCGCGGGGCGTTTGGCGACCTCAAGCGTGCGTGCGCTCACAACCTGGATTTCGATTTCGTCGCCTTCCTTGAGGCCCAGCGCTTCGACAACAGGTTGGGGGAGGCGGACGGCCAGGCTGTTGCCCCATTTTGCGACGTTCATTGATTCCTCGTGATATACATGTTGCACTCTGGATATCATAAGTTGCGCTACCTTGCAATTTGGCAACCGCAGCTGCCTCATCCGTCACGCCGCACTGATGTGCGGCGCGCCTTCTCCAACGCTTCGCGCGTGAGAAGGGCTACGTCTTTGGGATGGTGAACTGTGGGTGTTAGAATCGGCGTTCGACAAAGAGTGCGAGGCCCATGACCCAACTCGACGAATGCCGGCGAGTGGCGCTGAAGGTGTTTGGCATCAAGCGGCTCGCGCGTGAGCAGGAGGCGGCGATGGCGGCTGTGCTTGGAGGTCGCGATGTGCTCGTCGCGTTGCCGACGGGGTTTGGGAAGTCGCTGATCTATCAAGTACCGGCAATGATTTTGAAGCGGCCGGTTGTGGTCGTGTCGCCGTTGATTGCGCTGATGGCCGATCAGGAGCGGGCGTTAAAGGCGCGCGGGGTTCCGGTTGTTTGTTTCCATAGCGGACTGAAGGCGGCGGAGCGGCGGGCCGCGGTGGCGCGGTTGGCGCGCGGTGGGCGGCTTGTTGTGCTGACCACGCCGGAGACGATCGAGTCGAAGGCGACGGCACCATTGATCGAGCGCGCGCGGCCGGCGCTGTTGTGTGTCGACGAGGCGCACTGCGTGTCCGAGTGGGGACACGATTTCCGGCCGTCCTATTTGCGGCTGGGCGAGGCGCGGGCGCGGCTTGGCGGTCCGCCGGCGTTGGCGCTCACCGCGACGGCGACGCCGCGCGTGCGCGAGGACATTGCAGTGCGCATGGGCCTCGCCAAGCCGCTGGTGATCACGGCCCCGCCTCATCGCAAGAACTTGCGCCTTTCGGTCGAGGTTCTGCCTGGGCCGCAGAAGAATGCCAGACTTGGTCAACTCATTCGCGGGTTGCGGCGGCCCGGCATCATCTATTGCGCCACGACGGTGATGGTCGACCAGCTTGCGGCCGTGTTGAAGCGCGTAGGCATTCCTGCCGTGCGCTATCACGGCAAGCTGTCGGCAGCTGAGCGCGCGACCGCGCAGCGGCGCTTCATGGAGCCCAAGGGGCGCATGCTCATGGTCGCGACGAGCGCGTTCGGCATGGGCATCGACAAGCCGAACATCCGCACGATTGTACACTACCACGCGCCGGGGTCGCTCGAGAGTTATGTCCAGGAGGCGGGGCGCGCGGGGCGCGATGGTGCGCCTTCCGATTGCGTGTTGCTGTTCGATCCTGCCGATCTTGAGATCCAAGAACACCTTCAGGCGATGAGCCGGCCCAGCGTGCGGCATCTCATGAGCCTGGAGAGCGCGCTCGCGGCTTGGGCCGAGGAGAAGCGCAAGCCTTCGGCCGCGACGCTCGCGGTTTCGGCAGGCGTGCCGGCGCGGATCGCCGAGTCGCTGCTCGTCGATCTCCAGGACGCGGGCTTGATCGCGCTGGGCAAGGATGGCGCGATCAAACTCGCCGTGCCGGTTGCGGCGTTTCGCGCCGGCGCGCGTGAGCTCGTGGCGAAGGTCAAGACGTTCGCATTCGAGGGCGAACGTAAGCTGAAGACCGTGGCCCGCTATGCCACAACGGAAGAATGCCGCAGCGTCTTCATCCGCCGTTACTTCGGCGAAGACCTTCCACCACGCTGCGGAACCTGCGACCGGTGCCGCGGGAGCGGCGTTGTAGTGGCTGACCGCGGTGAGGTCGCTGCGAGGAGGCCGACCCGCCGCCGGCGTCGACGCCGACCAAAGGCACGCGCTGCAGTCTGACAAAACTGGCAATTTTGCGTTCCGCCCCATGAATATGAGACGCGCGTCACATTTTTTCCTTCTTTGTGTTCGCTTGCGTGTGCAGAGGGCGTCGTCTAGCCATCCATTCCATGCACTGACTCGTAACTCAATAAAGCAGTCCAGGAGCGATTGGGAATGCGCAGTGATGTGACGTTTACGAGTGGCGGTTTGACTTGCCGTGGTTGGTTCTACCAAGCCGAAGGCAAAGGGCCGCGGCCGGTGATTGTCATGTCGCATGGCGTCACCGCGGTGAAGGAGCAGCTGCTTGCCCCCTATGCTGAACGGTTTCAGCGCGAAGGCTTCTCGGCGCTGGTGTTCGACTATCGTTACCTGGGCTCAAGCGACGGCGAGCCGAAGGGACATGCAATTCCGCATCTCCAACAAGAAGACGTGCGCGCGGCGCTCACCTACGTGGCGGGACGCGACGATGTCGACCCGGCGCGCATTGCGCTCTGGGGCACGTCGTTCTCTGGCGGGCATGCGTTGTTTGTGGGCGCGCTCGATCCGCGCGTGAAGGTTGTGGCGGTCCAGGTGCCGGCGCTCAACCTTCCACATTCGCTGATCGCGCTGATAACAAGGCCGGTGTTCGACGGCTTATGCAAGATGCTGGCGGACGACCAGGCGGCGCGCAATGCCGGTGCGGAAGGCGGCTGGCTGCCGGTCGTCAACGTGCCGGGGCAGCCGGCCTTCCTGGCGGCGAGCGACGCCTATGATTGGTTCACGACGACGGCCAAGAGCGCGCCCGGCTGGGTGAACCGCATATCGTTGCAGTCGATAGCGCGCGCGGCTGAGTATGTCCCGGACGCCTTCATCGAGCTGATCGCGCCACGGCCCCTGCTGATGCAAGTGGCGACGAAGGACAGCTTGATCCCCGCCAACTTGGCCCGACAAGCGTTCCACCGGGCGGGCGATCCGAAGCGGCTTGAAGTCTACGACTGCGGCCACTTCGACCCCTACAACGTCGCCCCCTGGCACGAACAGTTCCTCGAGGGGCAGGTGCGGTGGTTCAAGGAGCACCTTTGATCGGGGAATAGGGAATAGGGAATAGGGAATAGGGAATAGGCTCCCTTCCATCCCCTAACACCCATTCCCCATTCCCCATCACCCCCCTTGATCTGTTGCCGCTCCAAGCGCTAAGGGGGTCCCATGCTCGCACGTATCTACAAACCGGCCCGCAATGCCATGCAGTCGGGCCAGGCCAAAACCTCGGACTGGGTGCTCGAATTCGAGCCCGAGGAAGCCCGGCGCGTCGACCCGCTGATGGGGTGGACTGGCTCCGGCGACATGAAGGGCCAAGTTCGGCTAACCTTTGCCAGCCGCGACGAAGCGGTCGCCTACGCGGAGCGCTACCGCATCGCGCACCAGGTTTTCGAGCCGAAAGAGACCAAACGCTCGGTCCGCGCCTACGCCGATAATTTCAAGTATACTCGCAAAGGCTTGTGGACGCATTGAGGCGTCCCAACCGATTGGCCCCGTAGCTCAGCGGATTAGAGCAACTGCCTTCTAAGCAGTGGGTCGGAGGTTCGATTCCTCCCGGGGTCACCAATAGAATCAATTGGTTAAGTGTTTTGAAAAGTGGCTGCTACCGTTGGTGCAACCACCGTGCAACCACGGAGTGGTTGTTTCGACTCCAATTCCGGCGGCCTACCCCACTAGGATTGAGCGCGTTTCCCAAGAACAAGAATCGGGCCAGCACTGATTTTCGCGCGCTTCCATTTGGCCGATATCCAGCGCCAGTTCCTCGAAGTACCGGCGTTCATCAGGAACGATTGTCTCTTGCGCGCGCCATTCGGCCTCACGCCTTGCATAGTCTAGACGCTCATTGTCGTTGCGTAAGCGTGTCCCCGCTGGGAGGTCAAGTAGGAGCATCCGGGCCTCGATTTCGCGGACGCCTGGCTGATCAAGCTGATCAACGGCAACAGGTGCACCAACTCGCAAAAGGCTCATGCTAGCCACTCCGAAATGGCCTACGGAGATGGGAGCGCGCGCACATTGCAACAAGAGCCGAAATCGAAGACGGGCAGGAAATTGCGGCCCTCGTCCCCAGCGCTTGCGAGGCAGCCCTTGAAGCCCGGCAATGGGATTATTGGAAGTCAGCTTGCCCACAGCTGCGGCGCACTTGGCTTGTCCGGCCGGTTCCAGCTCGCGGTCCCGGTGCCCACCACAAAGCAAGTCAGATAGACACGGTCCGTCGAACCGCGCGCGCCACACTTCGAGCACCGCCGGCGGCGTTTGAAGTCCCACACCGAGCGTGTGGGCGGTTCGATCGCCGCAAGCTCGGCCGGGGACCATGCGGCGGTGTGATTACAGTCGAGACAACAGAGGTTGAGCCCGTGATTGCTCAGGCACGAGTTGCCGACGGTGACCGGGCTTTCGCTGAGATGAGGTTCACGACGGGCCATATTCGGTTTCCACTTTTTCCGAAATCGTTTGGCAAATTGGGGGTGCCCCCATTGATTTCAAACGATATCCCTAGCGCGGTCCATACCGTCCCAAAAGGGCTGAAGCACGCATCACAAACCCATGGTCTATGAACTGCTCAACCGCGTTGAGTTGGTCGCAGATTGCGTTGTAGGTCCGCCAGTGCATCCCCTTGGGCTTTTCCGGCCATTCGCTGCAGGGACCATCGTAGCTGCCGCCAAGTTTGCGATATAGGCGACCAGCCTTCTTGTGCGCTCGGTCGATCCGCGTTTCACGGGTGCTCTGATAGCCAAGCCCATACGCCTCACGCGACCAGAATTGAATTCCGCCATTCGGCAAAAATAGCATCGCAACGCGCTGGCCTGTGCGCGGGCAAATCCACCACCAACGCTTCCCACCGAACCGGCAAGGCGACGAAGTGATTTGAATGAATTGGGCTTGATTACCGGTGTCGCGGCTGCGGTGGTCGAAGCGGTATTCAAGTCGGACAATCGGCGGGGCATCGTCACGTGGGAGCACGTAGGTCGCTAACTCGCCGTCGATCGTGCTGTACGTCCATTTGCGGCCGATAGCGGTCTTGCCGTTAAAGCCGCGCATCACTTTGTAGATGCTCAGCTTCACGCTTTCGGTGCGATCGGTTGTTGGGCGCCCGCCCTGCCTGCCGGAACCGTAGCCACCCATGCATCACCACCTATGCATCACCACGAACTAGAACGATCCGAAGGAGACATAGTCACAGCCCATTCCAGTTTCTCTGGGACCATTCCAATCATACGGATACGTGCCTTGATCCAATTCGGTGCATTTCATCGCACCATACATCGAACCTTGTGGATTTGTGACGGCTTTGCGAGCGTAGTACTTCCAAAATCGAAGGCTAGGTTTTGTGGTCGGATCGGGCTCAAACCGCGACAACTGAATCGTCCCACACGGTCCTGTCGGCTTGTCTTCAGTCACCCACGCGCCTCGTCCGCCGAGGTCATCAACCCACCTGAACCGCTGTGTGAAGGTGTGAGAGTTTACGAGGCAGGTGCGCTGATCCTTTTCAAAGTTTACCTTGGCAAGTGCGACCATCGCAGCTTCGGATTTCAGGGTGCATGCCGTCTGAAGTGCGTTCAGAATTGCCAATCCGTCGCGACGCTCCATCGGGTTCAGTGCCGCCACTTTTTCCCGCTGCTCCTTCGGCAAGCCATTTACATCGTTGCTTCGAAGTGCGCGTTGCGCAGCGAGTAGGTCGTTGCTCCAACAGGCCTGTCCCGGTTTCTTTTGCTCTTGGCGGAACGCGGACTTTGCGCGAGACTCGGTCTCAATCCAGTCCGCAGGTTTTGCTTTCTTCCTAACGCTGGTTTGCGTGAAGTCGCAGGTAAGCGTCTCACCAGAAAGACTGCACTCGTACCAAAGAGAATTCCGCTCCTTCACGCCGTACAGCAGTCCCGTAGTCGGTGCTTCACGCGCGCCCGCAATCGGTATAGGCAGCAATCCAAAAGCGCTGAGCACAAACACAAGCTTGAATGAGTGCGTCTTCATGGGATTCTCCGCCATTGTACCTGAAAGCAGGTTAGCTTCACCTACAATAGCTTGGGAGCGAATAGGTGCTGGAGAGGTTTCGACCCTCAGCCTGTGCAAGAGTCTCTGCCTTCGCGTATCTTCCCCGCGAAAATCTTGGGCAGTCCCGCGCATGGCCGGCAAACACCTGTAGCTCGCCAATATCGCGGCCGTTGATGTAGCAGATAGCCACCGGCCGGCCCCGTGCCTTCGTACCGTCTAGCTCGCACCGAACCGGACCACCCGCGACGATAGCCGAAAGGCTCGCGGTCGATTCCGGGCCGCCCGGCTCGCGCCGACTGTTGCTGTCTTCAGGCGCCGCAATTCCCTGCAATCGAATATCAATCCCCTGAACAATCACGTCGTCGCCATCCTTCGCGGTGGCGGGGCCTTCGATCGAGCCAAAGGTCTTAGCGCCAGCGCTTGCAGCTGCGAGCGCTACCAATAAAGCCAGTCCAATGCGCTTCATGTTTCTGTCTCCTGTTCGATGGCAGGAAGATGCACCAAGAGCGCGGCAAGACGCGAAATGAACTGTCGCGAACTGTCGCGTTGCCGTTCTCCTGACACAGTTCGCGACAATGTTTCTGGAGATGCGCCAAGCGCAACCTTGATGCTGGCTTTGCGCCGTTCAACTGGAGCGCGAATTTCATAATTAGGCACGCATCGTTGCAATGATGAAAGACTCGCCCTATATTTAACTGTTGCGATTCAGCAGTTTTGGTCCACCTCTGGGATAGGTAGTTGGACCTAGTGGCTGAATTACAGCCGAGACAATCGGGGATTAACAGATGCGCCAAGTCCTGCGTCTTGCGTTCGTCCTAGTCTTGCTGTCGGTCGCGAAGGTGTATGCGGCCGAGGGGATACCTGCCAACGCGCACCGGTCAACTTACAGCAATTCTTGGGTTTGCGACTTCGGCTTTAGGCGAGTTGGAGCCGCCTGCGAGAAAGTCATTCCGCCCGAGAATGCACGCCTCGACTACTTGGGCAGCTCCTGGGTCTGCAATCATGGCTTCCGACGCGCTGGGTCGGAGTGTCTCAAAGTCGTTCCGCCCGAGAATGCAAGCCTCGACCACTTCGGCAGCTCCTGGGTCTGCAATCATGGCTTCCGACGCGCTGGGTCGGAGTGTCTCAAAGTCGTTCCGCCCGAGAATGCAAGCCTCGACCACTTCGGCAGCTCCTGGGTCTGCAATCGTGGCTACCAACGCGCTGGGTCGGAGTGTCTCAAAGTCGTTCCGCCCGAGAATGCAAGCCTCGACCACTTCGGCAGCTCCTGGGTCTGCAATCGTGGCTTCGTTCGCATGGGGAATGGGTGCGAACAGAGAGCCATTTCAGCGTCTGCGAGCACCGCGTACCAGCCTCCGAGTCTCCCGGCCTCTGCGCCACCAGCGACTGGCTCGTATTGTGCCGAGAATGGAAGCTGCTACGGCGATCCGAGTGCGCTCACTGGTCGTCCCAAGACAGTCCACGTGAATGGGTATTATCGTCGGGACGGAACATACGTCCGAGGGCACTACCGGAGCAGGCCAAACAGATAGCCTAAGTTGTAGGTGCGGGGGATAGTTTGCCAACGCTTCGTCACGCAACAAGCCGCAATTGCCGCTTGAGACGAACGCCAAGATAGAATTTTCGTTTGTGGCGATCGTCGCAAGCAAAAACCTGACCTAGCCGCAAACCCAGCCAACGCTGCGATTCCGGCTCGCGGTGATGTGTAGCGCACCAACTTTGCCAGGCGCGGTATGCGTCGGCCGGCGTCAGTCGCTCACCCGGTGCAGCCTCTAGCATGTCGGCCACGAACCGCGAGAATGGGTCTTGCTCAGCCGCGTCCGCCACCGCTTCGTCATTGGCAGGCTCGTAGCGCTTGGAGCGCGCTCGTGGCGACCTTGGGTGCGCGCGCGGTGGCTCCTGACGCTGATCCAAGAGGCCAAGGGTAACCGCCGGCATGAACGCAGCCAGTAGCTCGGGCGTCAGCGCCCACAGTGCATCGAATATCCGGCGCACGGTTTCCGGCGGAAGGGCAACGCCCGTCGCACTTAGGGCGCTAGCCGCCGCCTCCGCGAAGGGGTCCGCACTTGCTGGCGCTGGTGCGGCACGCTCGCGCCGAATATCCAGCGCCACCAGCTGGGAGTCGATTTGATCGCGCCGCTGGGCCGCCTCCAATTTTCCCAAGAGCGCCGCAATACCCGCGCAGTACACTTGCGACTCGGGAAGGGTGATTTTGGCTGGGTCGCAACCCTGCGTGGCGCGCCAGCGACCGGCATCCGCAGCCTTGCGTTGCTCGATCGTTGCCCGGTACTGCGTAGCCGGAATCTCTCGCGCAATTGCCACCGCTTCGAGACGGCCGGCACTGAGGCGGTCGTGCATATCTTTTGTGCGCTGTGCGGCCTCGATTTCCCCGCGTCTATTGTCGCTCGCATCCCCGCTTCTGGTCAGGGCGTTCCGAAATCCGTTCGCCACATTTAGGGCAATGAGAAACGCGCCGAGACAGGCGAAGCCCACACGAGCCCAACCACGCGGCAGATGCCGCATGCGCTCGAAAATCACGGCTGTGGCGATGATCGACAAAGCCGCGGCTAGGTTCCACGGTGTCGAGCCGTGTTGCGTCCAATCAAGGTTGATGGCGAACGCTGGTAGCGCCCAAACCACAATCGCCGCAGCTAGCGCTATCCCCGCAGCCAAGGGGCCCATCGCTGTTCGTGTGCGTGCTCTTGGCTTCCTCATGGCGAACCGTCCTTCCTGACTTGAGTTTCGAGAGTCATTGAAATTGCTTCACGATGTGTTGCGGACTTGGGGCCGCCCCCCTCGCGCGCGTGCGCGTACTGCGCACGAAATCCGTGGCCCAAAAAGCCCGCAGCGCGCCCCCTTGGCCTATGAACGCGTTTTGGAGCCGCTACAGACTCGGTGACGGTTTGACCGTGTCCAAGAGCCGCCGAGCCCAAATCGCCGCCAGCGAGTCTCAGAATTGATTGTGAGGGCTGTTTGACCGTCTCGCGTGCGCGCGCCTGCGCGTACTGCTGTCGAAATCCGCTGAGGTCGCTTGTTCTGAGTGTTAGGGCATTGGTGAAGTGACGCCTCGCAACGTGTCCCCCTCCCTGGGGAAATATAGATGCGGTGGCACTTATCGAACTACGCTGGGCCATGCATTTCTCCCGTCGCGTCGTTGTCCGCACCGCTCGGTAGTGTCACTTTGCGTACTACGGTAGTTTCACTTGTCGAACCGACAGCCTGATTTTTGAGATTACGGCGCCAAGTTGCGCGCGCAGTGCGGCCCGCGCTCTGGTCGCGCCGAAAATCGCGCGCTTGCCGCTTGCTCACGGTCTTCCAATCGTTTGTGGCCGGCGCTGCGTCGTGGTTGGCGAAGAATGTCAGGCGATACCGCGAAGGCGTGTTCGTGCCCGCCCAGCGCCCTCCACGGGCCGCGCGGATCAGCCCGAGCGATTCCGCTTCTGAAATCGCAGCCTCAATCCGGGAACGCGTCAGGCCGAACGCAACGAGTTGATCGTAAGGGGCTGCAAGTTTTCCGTTCTCGCGCCCCCCGTGGTTACGATGCTCAACGACTAGAAACTCAATGAACCGCACACAGTTGATAGACCGGCTCCGCCAAGCAGCGCTGCATAGCAAGTCGATCGGCAGCCACTGCCAGGCAGCGTCTTTGGGTGGGCCAAAGAGCTTGGCCAGAGCGTTGCGAACATGCCGTCTCATGCCGGTCCCCTCACTGCATGGTTTCAGGCGAGGGACCGGCCGTATCCGCCGGCGGCAGTTCCAAGACTACGGGGGTCGCGAGAACGTACCGCGCGTGGTGTCCCGGAAATGGTCCGCCGTGCGCTTCACGGAGCGTTTGCACGCTGATACCTGCCCGCCGCAGCTTGTGGACATATGCGCTCCACCGCGGCCCGATTCGTTCGATCGGCGTAACGCCCCGCCAGCCAGCGGCTACGAGTTGCAACAAAGCCCACCCGTCGCGTCCGTGCAGCTTGACCCTTGGTCCGTCTGGTCCACCAATTCGTGCGAGGATGACTAACCGCATTGGTCGTCTCCCCCGAACAGGTTGGCAGCAATCGTCTTGGCGAGTGCGGGCGATAGTCGGTAGCGACGCGCGACCCACTTTGCCTGAGACGGCAGTACGCGACACTCACGCTCATCGGCGGCCGCAAAGAGAGGCAGCGTGGTCAAGCTTTGAAGCTTGTAAGCCTGGGAGCCCTTGCGTATTTTGGACATGCTTCATCCTTCGTGAGAGGTTGGCGCAACGAGACGACGCCGGTCCGCATGCTCGCGGCCGGCGTTTTTCGTTAGGCAGCTTTGGGTTCGACAGTTGATTTGCGACGGTTGCTTGCGAGCCAAGCGTCCAGGTCGGCAATCCGATAGACGACGACGCGTGGACCAAGCTTCGCGTATGTGGGTCCAGTTCCGTGCATGCGGAGCTTGGCCAACGTGCTCGCGCTTAGTCCAATGTATTTCGCCGCGTCAGGTGCGCGAACAGCAGAGGGTGAAGCCATTGTGTTGCCTCGCAATCGACGCCGGGAATGCGCCCGGCACTGCAAGACACACTGCCGGAAGGCGCCATGGCCGCGCGAAGGAATGAACTGCCCCGCAATTCGAGAGGTTCATTCCCGGCGCTTTTTTCTGGGCCTTGTGGCCGCCTTGTCTTGCAAGGCACTCCAGAGAATGTCGCGCTCAAACAGAGGCGGACTCATGTTCCTGTAGTCCGATAGAAGTCTCTGCACCTCCTTGCCCAATGCCGTGCCGAAATATCGAAATTCAGCAGGTAGGTAATTCTGTACTCCATGAACCAACGCAAAGAGGCCCTTGGGCTTATATCCGCCGATCGCGTCAGAGTAAGTGACCGAAATCTTTCCGCCTGCTGATACGTAAACAGCCGCGAGACCGTGGACCAAATGATAGAATTGTCCCTTGCCGGTGCTGGGACCGCCGCGATCCGCTGGCAACCCTTTTAGCACCCACTTCGTCAAACGGGCGATCAACTCAGCCCTAGCAATTTCCTCTTCGATCCAAGAAGCGAAATCGATATCTCCGTGCAACACGGCGTTGACCGACCCGCCACCAGAGTCGGCGACCCACCCTGCCCGCACCACCGGGCCCTGCCGCTTCACCCAGTCGAAAGCGCGGCCAATCTGGCCGCTGACGGATTTGCCGGTGGGCATTCGGCTTTCTTGAAGCGCTTTGGCGAACTCGTTGCTGGCAGTGGCGATTTTCTTGAGTAAGGGACGCAACTCGTTTGCGCGTGGGCTCTCCCACTCCATCATTTGCCGGCTGTGGTATTCGTTGAGCACCCATTCGATTCTTTGGCGCTGATGGCTTTGAAATGTGAGTCCCGCTTTCGATTCCAACTGCTCGAAATCTTCATCTGAAAGACCGATAAAGTTGGTGCGCTTGTAGACTGAACCCCACACGCGACGGGTCATAACATTTGCCTCCGCTTACCGCCTGTTACCGCGCAACCTTCCCTCTCAATTCCAAAATGTTCGCGGACTTGCCTCCCATGGCTGCCCGTATTTGATTTGCAACCGCTTCTCCAGCTGACCTCACCGGATCGGCTGCCAAGTGCGCATAGCGTGCTGTAGTTTGCGTTTGGGAGTGGCCAAGTAAGCGACCGATGATTTGCAACGAATGGCCGCCTGCCGCTGCGACGCTGGCGAACGAGTGTCGCAGGTCGTGCAATCGAACATCGTTCAAATTGGCGCTCGCACGTATCCGGCGCCAGGGTTTTTCAAGATTGACCAAATGCGCACTGCGCACAGCGCCGCAAATCACGTGCGGGTTGCCGCTCAAGCGGGGCAGGGCGCCCAGCACTTCGAGCGCCGGCGGGTTCAGGTAGATGACCTTTGCGCCGGTCTTTGAATCCGGCAGCTGAAGGCAGTTGTGGCGAGCGTCTACGTGTTCCCAGCGCAGCGTTAGGATTTCAGACAGGCGCGCGCCAGTGAAGATCAAAAGCCGAATTGCGCCAACTATGAACGGATTTTCGCCTTCGCGTTCCGCGGCGTTCAATGCAGCGCCGAGCCTCGCTAACTCGGCCTCACTGAGAAACCGCTCGCGAGCGCGCTCGGGAAAGCGCTCAATGAGGCGGCACGGGTTCGAGTTTTCCGGGCGGTGCCCGTGTACCTCTGCCCAATTGAACATCTTCCGCACGGTCGTCAGAAGGCAATTTGCCTGTCGCGGCGTATCGCCCATGCTTTGGTGAAGTTTCGCGATATCGGCGCGCGTCACGGCGTCGGCACGTTGGGCTCCGAATGCCGGCACGACGAATTGCAGCAGTAGCCTGCGGTAGTCCCGCCCGGTTGTTGCTTTCAATTTGGGTTCCACATGGCCCGCCAGAAACTTCTGCGCCAGTTCCTTGACCGTAAGGGCCGCTTTCTCAGCGTCGCGGTTCGCGGCCGGGTCTTTGCCGTCCGCCGCGCGGCCAAGAATACGCTTTGCCTCGGCGCGCGCCTTCTCGGGCGTCAGTGCCTCGCTGTGGGCGCCGATCGACACCCAGCGCTGTCGGGCTCCGCGACCGTGTCCGGCTCGATACTTCACAACATAGACAGGTACACCTGTGACGCGCCGCGCGCCAAACCCTCGCAACTCGCCGTCCCAAACCACTTGCCCAGGCTTGAGCGCATCAACCGTGCGCCGCGTGATCCGTCCAGCCATGCCATGCCTCCAAGTCGGCGGTGCAACCACCGTGCAACCACCAAAATCAGATACGCACGGAATCGCCCGGAAACAATGGGAGCGACAGAATGCAGTGTTTTAGCGGGTTACGTGTTGCTAGCGGAGCGCGCCGGAACGTCTCGGAAGTGTGGGCCCTGTGCCTTCTAAGCAGTGGGTCGGAGGTTCGATTCCTCCCGGGGTCACCAGTCTTGCTCCCACCGCCACGCCTTGGCGAACAGCCTTTTCGTGCAGGATTTGTGGTCCGGTCGGGGGCCGGGGTATGGTTGGGGCAAGATCGGCATTGGGAGATTCACATGAACAAGGTCTTCGTTGGGGTTGGCGCGGCTGCCGTCGTTGCCGCCGCCGCTGTCGCATACTTGTCGGCCCGCGGGTCTGCGCCTGTGGCGCCGGCGGCCGCGATTTCGGTGACGGCGAACAATCCGATGGGGCAGTCGATCGATCCAAAGGACCCCGGCGAGATTCAGTACAAGAAGGGGCTCTATCCGGAAGCGCTCGCTTACTGGACTGATCAGGCGGCGAAGGGCAATCAGCAGGCCGCGCACAGGCTTGGCGTCGAGTACATGGATGGTAAGGGCGGCGTCGTGCCGGGCTGCAACGTGGCGCGGTGTCCCAACTATGCCAAGGCGATGGTCTATCACAAGCAGGCTGCGCTCGCGGGCAACGCGCTTTCGATGTTCGACATCGGATCGATCTTCGAATACGGGCTCGGTGTGACCGCCGATCTCGCTCAGGCGGAGAAGTGGTACGGCTACTCGGCGAACTATGGTTTGGCTCAAGGCCAGTACAATTTCGCGACGATGCTGGAGAGCGGTGAAGGCGGGCACTCGCCGGACCTGATCGAAAGCTACAAGTTCTTCATACTCGCGGCGCGCGGCGGGTTCACGGGCATTCCGTATGACAACAGGAATTTCAAGATCGATCGGAACGCGCCGCTGCCGACGGACTTGCTGCGGCACAAGATGACGCCGGCGCAGATCGAGGAGGCGACGGAGCGGGCTAACGCCTTCAAGAAAATTGCAGGACCGCTCAAGGGCGAATGACGACTTGGGCGAATTGGTCGGGGTGGGTTCGCTCCGAGCCGCAACTGATCGCGAAGCCGGCCAGCGAGGCTGAGCTCGCCGCCGCAGTGCGCGACGGCGTCGGGCCGGTGCGCGTGGTGGGCTCGGGCCATTCGTTCACGGCGCTCGGCGAAACCAACGGGACACTGGTTTCACTCGATGGGTTTCAGGGTGTCGTGGGCGTCGATCAACAGGCGTTGATCGCAACCGTTCGGGCCGGGACGAAGATCCACGCGCTGGGACGGCCCTTGTTCGATGCAGGCGTCGGTCTCAAGAACCAGGGCGACATCGACCGGCAGGCGATCGCGGGTGCCGTCGGCACGGGCACGCATGGGACGGGGCCATCGCTCGGCAGCTTGTCGGCAGAGGTGCGTGCGTTCCGCCTCGTGACAGCGACGGGTGAGGTGCTGGCCTGTTCGCCGAGTTCAAACGCGGATGTTTGGGAAGCCGGCCGCGTGTCGTTCGGCTCGCTTGGCGTGATGAGTGAGATCACGCTTGGGGTGCGCAAGGCCTACAAGCTTTCGGAGCGCAATTGGGTGATACCGGCGGCCGATTGCTGGCGCGATCTCGGCAAGCTGCGCGACGCACACCGGCACTTCGAGTTTTTCTGGTTTCCTTATGCCGATGCCGTTGTCGCGAAGGCGCTCGACGAGACGGAAGATGCTGTGGGCGAGCCGCTATCGTCGGAACAGATGCACGCGCGGGGTGAGCGCGCAAGTGCCGATCAGCGTGCGTTCATGTACGGCTGCGAGGTGGCGCGGTTCGTGCCCGGCCTGTCGGCGCGGCTGCAGAAGTTCTTTACGCAGGCGTCGATGGGCGCGTCGACGCGTTCGCGCTGGAGTCATGAAATCTTCCCGAGCGCACGCACCGTGCGCTTCAACGAGATGGAATATGCCGTGCCGGCTGGGAACGGCGCCGACTGCATCCGCGAGATCGCCGAGGTGGTGCGCGCGCAAAAGATACCGGGCTGCTTTCCGCTTGAGTTCCGCTTCGTGAAGGGCGATGACATTTGGTTGTCGCCGTTCTACAAGCGCGATGCGGTGACGATCTCGGTGCATCAGTATCATAAGCAAAGCTACGACCGGCTATTCGACGCGGCGGAGGCGATCTTCAAGCGCTATGGCGGGCGACCGCATTGGGGCAAGCTGCATACGCTGAAAGCCAAAGACTTCGCGAAACTCTATCCCAAGTGGGAGGAATTCCGCGCCCTGCGCCGCCGGCTTGACCCGGAGGCCAAGCTGCTTAACTCATACCTCAAGGGAATTTTCGGAGAGTAAGATGGCGCCGCGTCGCCGGGCCGCACGGCCCGTGGGTTGGTTCTTGGGGTTACCGACGGTGATCACGGCAGGCGCGTTTGCATTGGCGGCGGACAACACGCTGGCCGCGGCGATCGTGGGCGCACTCGTCGGGTTCTTCATCGGTATCGCGCTGTTGGCGTTCCCCAACCTCGACCGCGGCGGCCCCGCGGACAACGACGATATGTTTATTCATTGAGGCGGAGAGGGCTTTTGCTCAACTCTCGATGTGAGCAATCACGTCGCCTTCAGTAACACTGTCACCCTCCGCGACCACGATATCGATCACGGTGCAGGCGATCGGGGCGGGGACGGGAATTTCCATTTTCATACTTTCGAGGATGACGATGGGGTCGTCCTCGGCCAGGCGCTGACCTTTTTCGGCGGTGATCTTCCAGACCTTGCCGGTGATCTCGGTCTTCACGGTGCTACGGGGCATTGCGGACTCGTTTGTTAGAAAGCGGGTGGCCAGTCGGCGAGGCGGTGTTGGGTGACGCCGTTCGTCGCGCGGCGGGCGAGGACGTTGAGCATCTGGCTCAAGAAGCGGCGGGTGTCGTTCGGGTCGATGACCATCTGTGCCATGAACGGGGCGGCGAGTTCGTAGGCCGTCGTGCCGGCGGAGACTTGGCGAACGAGTTGCTCGTAACGTTCGGGGTCTTCGCCGGGCTTCGTGGCATAGACGACGTTGACGGCCACCGCCGGGTCCATGAACGAGATGTCGCCGGAGAACCACGTTGCGGTCACGTCGCTCTTGCCGCCGCCCATGTTCAGATAGGCCTGGCCGTAGGACTTGCGCAGGACCAGCGCGATCTTCGGTACGGTCGAAAGCTCAAGCGCCGCCATAAAGTTCATGATCTTGCCGGGCAGGCGCTTCTTTTCGCTTTCCGCGCCGACCAGGAAGCCCGGCGTGTCGGCGAGGAAGATCAGCGGGATGTTGAAGCTGTCGCAGAGCACGATAAAGCTCGTGATCTTGTCGCATGCGTCGGGGTCGAGCGCGCCGCCTTTGAACATCGGGTTCGAGGCGACGATGCCGACGCTGCGGCCGTTCAGGCGGCCGAGCGCGGTGACCGCGACTTTGGCGAAGCGCTCTTTGAGGGGGAAGTAGCTGTCCTTGTCGAGGATCGCCTTGATCACCGGGCGGACGTCATAGGTCTTGGCGCGGCTTTCGGGGACGAGCGTGTCGAGTGCGGCGGCGATCGGCGCGACTGGCGAGGCGAGCGGTGGCGCTGTGTTGGCGTTGTCGGGGAGATAGCTCAAGAAGCGTTTCAGCGTATCGATCGCTTCTTCGTCGCTTTCGGCGACGGCATCGATGAAGCCGGTTTGTTCGCTGTGCAGGCGCCAGCCGCCGAGTTCCTCGGGATCCATCTCCTCGGCGATCGCGACGGAGGTGACCATCTGGCTCGAGACCGCGAGCACCGCGCCTTTGCGCATCACGACGAAGTCGGAGTTGATGCAGGTGAAGGCGCCGCCGCCGTAAGTTAGGCCCAGCACGGCGGAGGCCCACGGCGTCTCGCGCGCGTGGGAGTAGCGCGCGCCTTCGCCGGCGCGGCCGATGCCGGCCGCGCCCATGATGTCGGGGATGCGGCCGCCGGCGCACTCCATCAGGTTGACGAGCGGGACGCCGTTCTTGCGGCAGGTTTCGCGGATGTACTGTTGCTTCTTGCCGTGGATTTCCGCCGACGATGAGCCGAGCGTCGAGAAATCGGCGGCGTTCACCCCGACCATGCGATCGGCGATCTTGCCGAAACCGGACACGACCCCGTCGCCTGGCGATTTATCGCGCATATCGGGCTTAATCGAGGTGGCGAACAGGCCGGCCTCGACGAACGTATCCGTGTCGATCAAGCGAGCGACGCGTTCGCGCGCGTTCAGAATGCCGGCGGCCTTGCGCTCGGCGAGGCGCTTGGGCGAGCCCATCGCCTTGGCGCGCGCGGCGCGCGCTTCGAACTCTTCGCGTTGCTTGTCGAAGGGCATCTAAAGCTTTGCCTGGCTGAAGAAGCACGTCGGCTCGCCGGTGTGGCAGGCGGCGCCGGTTTGGTCGACCTTGAGCAGTAGCGTGTCGCCGTCGCAGTCGATCCAGGCTTCGACGAGGCGCTGGGTGTGGCCGGAGGATCCGCCTTTGCGCCAAAGTTCGCCACGGGAGCGCGACCAGTAGGTGACGTCGCGCGTGTCGAGCGTGCGGGTGAGGGCTTCCTCGTTCATCCACGCGACCATGAGGACGCGGCCGTCGGTTGCATCTTGGGCCACCGCGACGACAAGGCCGCGCTCGTCGAATTTGACGGCGGAAATGAAGTCGCGCTGGGCGATTTGTTTCGTCATACCGCCTTCTTCAATCTCTCCAACCCCGCGTCAAGGTCGGCGATGAGGTCGTCGGGGTTTTCGAGGCCGGCGTGCAGGCGGATCACGGGGCCTGCGGGTTCGAACGTCGTGGCGGTGCGAACGGGGTGGGCGGGGACGATCAGGCTTTCGTAGCCGCCCCAGGACCAACCCATGCCGAACAGGCTCATGCCGTCGAGCATGGCGGCGACGGCCTTGGGCGAGCACGGCTTCAATTCGACGCCGAAGAGGCCCGAGGCGCCTTTGAAGTCGCGCTTCCAGATCGCGTGCCCGGGGGCGCTCGGTAAGGCCGGGTAGTGCACGCGCGCGACCTCAGGACGGGCTTGCAGCCATTCGGCAAGACGGGTGGCGGTGGCTTCGTGCTGCTTCAGCCGCACGGCCATCGTGCGCAAGCCGCGCTGGCCCAAGTATATGTCGTCGGGCCCGACGCATAGGCCGAGGTTGCCGTGCGTGTCGCGCAGGCGTTTGTAATGTTTGTCGTTGGCGGTGACCGTGCCCAGCATCGCGTCGGAGTGGCCGACGACGTACTTGGTGGCGGCGATCACGGCGATGTCGGCGCCGTGGCCCAGGGCATCGAAGTAGAGCGGCGTCGCCCAGGTGTTGTCGAGAATGACCGAAATGTTGTTCGCGTGCGCTGCTTCGGCGATGGCGGGGACGTCTTGGATCTCGAATGTCAGCGAGCCGGGGCTCTCAAGGAAGATGGCGCGGGTGTTGGATCGGAACAGGCGCTCGATCCCGGCGCCGATCAGCGGATCGAAGTAGGTGGTCGTCACACCGAAGCGCGTGAGGGTCTTGTCGCAGAACGTGCGCGTCGGGCCGTAGACCGAATCGGTGACCAGCACGTGGTCGCCGGCTGAGGCGACGCTGAGGAGGGCCAGCGTGCAGGCTTGCAGGCCTGAGGGGCAAAGCACCGTGCCGGCCCCGCCTTCGAGTTCGCAGATGGCCTTCTCCAACGCCTCGATCGTGGGGGTGAGGCGTCGGCCGTAGGTGTATTTCGGCTTGTCGCGCTCCAGCGCCTCCATCGTGCGATGCAGGATCGTCGAGGCGTGGTAGACGGGCGGATTGACAAGCCCATGATGATCAAAGGGCGAACGTCCGGCCGTGACCACCTTTGTTTCGGGCCGTTTCGGTCCGTCTTCGGGCTTAGACATCTGGCCCGGCACTCCTCTATGTATTGCGCCTGTTGCCGTCAGCGTGCCGCATTCGGGTGGTTGGCTGCAATCTGGTTTGTCGAAAGGTCCCCGTATGCGCTTCCCCTTTGCTTCGATTGCCGCCGTTCTGCTGGCGTTTGCCGTGGCCGCGCCCGCGTTTGCGGCCGGATCACCGACGCTGGAGCGGGTGAAAAAGAACGGTTATCTGCGCTGTGGCGTGAACGAGGGGTTGATCGGCTTTGCCAATCCGGACGCCAAGGGCAACTGGACGGGCATGGACATCGACTTCTGCCGGGCGATCGCGGCGGCGATTTTCAACGATCCGAAGAAGGTCCGCTTTACGCCGACGTCCGCGAAGGTCCGGTTTACTGCGCTGCAGGCGGGCGAGTTCGATCTGCTGTCACGCAATACGACCTGGACGATCAGCCGGGATACGCAACTGGGGCTCGAGTTCATTGGCGTCATCTACTATGACGGCCAGGGCTTCATGGTGCCGAAGAAGCTGAAGGTAACGAGCGCGAAGCAGCTGAACGGCGCCAATGTGTGCACGAACACGGGCACGACGACGGAACTGAACCTCGCCGACTACTTCCGCGCAAACGGCATCAAGTACAAAGTCATTGCGTTCGAGAAGAACAACGAGGTGTTGGCGGCCTATGACGCCGGGCGGTGCGATGCCTATACGACCGACGCGTCGGGACTCTACGCAGAGCGGTTGAAGCTGAAGAATCCGGACGATCACATCATTCTGCCCGAGATCATCTCGAAAGAGCCGCTGGGGCCGGCCGTCAATCAGGGCGATCAGCAGTGGGGCGACCTCGTGCGCTGGACGATGTTTGCGCTGTTGAACGCCGAAGAACTTGGCGTGAACTCGAAGAACGTCGACCAGATGCTGAAATCGCAAAACCCCGAAGTGCGGCGGTTGTTGGGCGTGGAGGGCGCGTTCGGCGAGTCGATGGGGCTTTCGAAAGACTGGGTCGTGAAGATCGTGAAGGCCGTGGGCAACTACGGCGAGGTCTTTGAGCGAAACGTCGGGCAAGGTTCGCCACTGAAGATCAAGCGCGGCCAGAACGCGCTCTGGAACAAGGGCGGGCTGCAATACGCGCCGCCGGTGCGATGAGCTTGTCACGGCAACGCTTGCGCAGGGCTTCCCCCCTTGCGGGGGAAGCTGGCGCGCCGCAGGCGCGACGAGCCACCTTCCCCCGCAAAGGGGGAAGGCCTAGTGGCGGGTAGGCTCTCAATGCCGGTTGCCAATCATATCCCCTGGTGGCGGACGCGGCGGACGCGCGATCTTGCGTTTCAGGCGGCGCTGGTGGCGGGCGTCGTGGCGCTGGTCGCGGTGCTGGCGAACAATGCAATCGAGACCGTTCAGCGCCAGAACATTGCGACGGGGTTCGCCTTTTTGAACAACACGGCCGGGTTCGACATCGTTCAGACGCTGGTGCGCTACGACGAGACGTCGACCTATGCGCGGGTGCTGCTGGTCGGCGTGCTGAACACGCTGCTGGTGGCGTCGATCGGCGTGGTGCTGGCGACGTTGATCGGGTTTGTCGTCGGGATCGGGCAGTTGTCCTCGAACTGGTTGGTGGCCCGCTTGTGCCGTGGCTATGTCGAGACGCTGCGGAACTTGCCGCTGCTGTTGCAGATCTTCTTTTGGTACTTCGCGGTGCTACGGGCGCTGCCGTCGCCGCGGGAGAGTTGGGGGCTGGGCGAGTCGGCGTTTCTGAATAACCGCGGGCTCTACCTGCCGGCGCCGATGGCAGAGCCCGGGTTCTGGCTGGTGTGGGTGGCGTTCGCCGTGGGTGTGGTCGCTTCATTCCTCGTGACCGTGCGGGCGAGGCGGTTGCGCGAGAAGACGGGGCACGCGCCGTCGGTCCTGCCGCTTGTTCTCGCATTGCTGGTTTTGCCGCCGCTGGTGATCAGCGCGGTGCTGAGGTTTCCGCTGACGTTCTCGTGGCCGGCGCTTTCCGGATTCAACTTCGAGGGCGGGCTTGTGGTGCTTCCGGAGTTGATGGCGCTGGTGATTGCGCTGGCGACCTACACGGCAAGCTATGTCGCCGAGATCGTGCGCGCCGGGATCATCGGGGTCGCAAAGGGGCAGATGGAGGCATCGCAGGCGCTTGGCTTGCCGCGCGGGCAAACGCTGCGGCTGGTGATCGTGCCGCAAGCGATGCGCCAGATCATTCCGCCGTTGACGAGCCAGTATCTGAACCTGACGAAGAATTCGTCGTTGGCGGTGGCGATCGCGTATCCGGATTTGGTGTCGGTGTTTGCCGGCACATCGCTGAGCCAAACCGGCCAAGCGATCGAGATCATTGCAATCACGATGGCGGTCTATTTGACGATCAGCCTGCTCACGAGCGCGTTCATGAATTGGTACAACGCGCGCGTTGCGTTGACGGAGCGGTGATGAGCGTTTCTCGACGACCGCCGACCGTTGTTCTGCCGGGTCCTATCCAATGGCTGCGGGAGAACCTGTTCTCGACGCCGTTCAACACGGTGCTGACGGTCGTGGCTGCAGCCACTCTCTATTCGATCGTCGTTCCGTTCGTGCAGTGGGCGCTAGTCGATGCGACGTGGACGGGGGCGGACCGCGACGCGTGTCTGCCGAACGACGGCGCTTGTTGGCCGTTCATCACGGCGCGGCTTGGGCAGTTCGTCTACGGCTTCTATGATTTGGCGCAGCGTTGGCGGGTCGATCTGGTGTTGGCTGGGTTGGCTGCCGGGCTGTTGTGGCTGACATTGCCGGGAATGCCGGGCAAGCGCGCGGCGGGCGGCGTGATGCTGCTCGTGTTTCCGGTAGTAGCGTTCGTGCTGCTGGTCGGCGGATTCGGCTTGGAGCGGGTGCCGACCGAGCGTTGGGGTGGGTTGATCATCACGCTGGTGGTGGCGCTGGCGGGCATCGTGGCATCGCTGCCGCTTGGGATCGTGCTGGCGCTGGGGCGGCGGTCGGATCTGCCCATCGTGAAGGGGTTGAGCGTTGCGTTCATCGAATTCTGGCGCGGCGTCCCGCTGATCACGGTGCTGTTTATGGCGACGAATATGCTGCCGCTGTTCTTGGGGCTCTCGGTCAACAAGCTGCTGTCGGCCTTGATTGCGGTCGCGTTGTTTTCCTCGGCGTACATGGCCGAGGTCGTCCGCGGCGGTTTGCAGGCGATCCCGAAAGGGCAGTATGAAGCCGCGGCCGCGATGGGCCTTGGCTACTGGCAGTCGATGGTCTTCGTGATCCTGCCGCAGGCACTGCGCCTCTCGCTGCCGAACATCGTGGGTAACTTCATCGGCTTGCTGAAAGACACATCCTTGGTATCGATCATCGGGTTTTTCGACCTGCTTGGGATTGCGCAAGCCGGGACGGCAGACGCGGCGTGGGCGACGCCGAACACGGCGCTGACCGGCTATGTGTTCGTCGGCGCAGTCTTCTGGGCGATGTGTTTTTCAATGTCGCGCTACGCGAAGCACTTGGAAGGCGTCTTTGGCGCGGGGGAGAGGCGATGAGCGACAAGGCGGTCGAGATCGTCGGTCTGAACAAGTGGTTCAAGACGTTCCACGTGCTGAAGGATATCAATCTGACCGTGGCGCGGAGCGAGCGCGTGGTGATCTGCGGGCCGTCGGGGTCGGGCAAGTCGACGCTGATCCGCTGCATCAACGCGTTGGAGCCGCATCAAGAGGGCAAGATCATCGTCGAAGGTGTGAAGCTGAGCGAAGAGGTGGGGCAAGTCGAGGCGGTGCGGCGCAACGTCGGCATGGTGTTCCAGCAATTCAATCTGTTCCCGCATTTGACGGTGCTGGAGAACTGCACGCTGGCGCCGATTTGGGTGAAGAAGATGCCCAAGAAGGACGCCGAGGCGAAGGCAATGCAGTTCCTGGAACGCGTCCACATACCCGAACAAGCATTGAAGTATCCGGGGCAATTGTCCGGTGGGCAGCAGCAGCGGGTCGCCATCGCGCGCGCCCTGACGATGGAGCCCAGGATCATGTTGTTCGACGAACCGACCAGCGCGCTTGATCCTGAGATGATCAAGGAAGTGCTGGAGACAATGGTCGAGCTCGCCGACACCGGCATGACGATGCTTGTTGTGACCCACGAGATGGGCTTTGCCCGAACGGTCGCCAACCGGATCGTGTTTATGGATCATGGCGAAATCGTCGAGGTGGCGCCGCCGGAAGAGTTCTTCAAGAACCCGAAAAGCGAGCGGACCAAGGAATTCTTGGCCCAGATTCTGCGATAGCCCGGTTCCTCAACGAGGCGTTGCGGGGGTTGTTGTTGATGAGCGCGGCGGCAGGTGGTGCCGCCCAGCTGCCAGGATAATGTCCCTAGCAACCAACAAAGGGGAATCAGTCATGCGCCTTATGGTCCGTTCGCTTGCGGTCGCCACCGCCGCTGCTCTCGCCTGCGTGCCGTCGTTTGCGGCGGGCGCCAGCGGGGTCAGCGTTATTGGCACATGGACGGGCGAGATGCGGCAAATCGATCCCGATCGGGAGTCGAGCTATCCGATGACGCTGACGATTGCGCCAAAAGGGGGGAAGGGGACAACGTCTTATCCGTCGTTGAACTGCAAGGGCACGCTGACGCGCATCACCGAAACGAAGAGTGGCTATGCAATCTATCAGGAGAAGATTTCGAACGGGCCCGATGCGCACTGCATCGATGGGTTGGTGCTGGTGACTGCGGACGGCGGCAAACTCGTCCTTGGCTGGTTCGCCACGTTCGAAGGTGCGCCGTCACTGGCCTCGGCGCTGCTGACCCCGGCCGCGAAGTAGTTCCGCCTTCGGGCCTAAAGCGGCACGATCTCAGTCTTCTCTTGCGCGTACGGTACGAAGCCCATCTTCTGGTAGAGGGGCAGCGCGCGCGGGTGATCGAGCGTGTTGGTGTGGACCCACAGACGCTCGATCGGCTTCGACCAGGCGATGTCGATGGCGGTCGCGAGCAAGAACGAGCCAAGGCCGCGGCCGAGGAAGTCGGCGATGAGTCCGAAATAGGCAAGCTCGGCGTGCGGTGCCTTGCGGAAGTCGAGTTCGGCGTAGCCTGCCGGCGCGCCTTCGCAATAGAGCACGTAGATCTCGACCTTCTCGTCTTGCACGATCTTGGCCAGCGCTTCGTCGCTCATGCGCGTGCGTTCGACCCAGACATGCGTCTTACCCACGGTCTCGTACAGATAGCGGTAGAAGTGGACCGGGGGCTGGCGCACCTTGAGCAGCATCACGCGGCCATGGTCTTGATCGTGGCGCAAATGCGGGCGCAGCGTTGCGGGGCACGCCGTCATCTCCAGCTTGGTGATGGTGATCGGGATCGGCGGCTTGGTCATTTTTCCAGCGGCAACTCGTGGCGCGAGCCCCATTCGGCCCAGGAGCCGTCGTAGAGCGCGCCGTCGGGGGCGTCCATCGCCTTCATGGCGAGCAGGATGATTGCCGCGCTGACGCCCGAGCCGCAGCTGGCGACGACGGGCTTGGCGACATCGATGCCGGCGTCGCGGAAGGCGGCGGCGAGCGCGTCCGGCTTGCGCAGCGTGCCATCGGGATTCAAGAGCTTCTGATAGTGCAGGTTCTTGGCGCCGGGGATGTGGCCGCCCCGCACGCCGGGGCGGGGTTCGGGCTCGGTGGCGTTGAAGCGGGCGGGACCGCGGGCGTCAACGATCTGTTCGCGCTTCGTGGTTAGGTTCTCCTTCACCTGCGCCGCGTCGCGCAGGATCAGGTGGTTCGGGCGCGGCGTGAAATGGCGTTCGCGGTGGACGGGCGGAAGATCTTCGGTCGGGCGCCCTTCGGCACGCCATTTGGGAAAGCCGCCGTCGAGCACGAAGACTTCTTCGTGGCCCATGGCGCGCAGCATCCACCACACGCGCGGCGCGGAGAAGAGGCCCGCGCCGTCATAGACCACGATGCGGTGACCGTCGCCAAGGCCGAGCTTTTTGACGCGCGAGGCGAACTTCTCCGGTGGCGGCAGCATGTGCGGGTAAGGCGAGGTCGCATCGGTGACGGCATCGATATCGAAGAAGACGGCGCCGGGGATGTGCGCTTCGGCGTATTCGGCCTTCGGGTCGCGCTTGGCATCGGGAAGGTACCAGGACGCATCGACGATGCGCACGTCCGGCGCGTTCAGGTGCTCGGCAAGCCATTGCGTGGAAACGAGCGGGGTCATTTCTTTGTCTCCAGCCATTCGGGGACGGGTAGGCCTTTTGAGCGGAGGAACTCGGGATTGTAGAGTTTCGAGGCGTAGCGCGTGCCGTAGTCGCAGAGGATCGTGACGATCACATGCCCGCGGCCGAGCGCGCGCGCGAGGTGATAGGCCCCCGCCACGTTGACGCCGGACGATGTGCCCAGGCACAGACCTTCATCGCGCAAGAGTTCGAAGCAGAACGGGATCGATTCCGCGTCGGCGATCTGAAACGCTTCGTCGGGTTTGAAGCCTTCGAGGTTCGCGGTCACGCGGCCTTGGCCGATGCCTTCGGTGATCGAGGAGCCCTCGGCCTTCAGTTCGCCGTGCTTGTAGTAGTGGAACAGCGCCGCGCCCGGCGGATCGGCGAGCGCGACTTTGACGTTCGGGTTCTTTGCCTTCAGTGCGGCCGCGACGCCGGCCAGCGTGCCGCCGGTGCCGACGGCGGAGACGAAACCCGCGACCTTGCCGTCGGTTTGCTTCCAGATCTCGGGGCCGGTGGTTTCGACGTGCACTTGGCGGTTGGCGACATTGTCGAACTGGTTCGCCCAGATCGCGCCGTTCGGTTCTTTCGCGTTCAGCTCGTCCGCCAGGCGGCCTGAATACTTCACATAGTTGTTCGGGTCCTTGTAGGGCACGGCCGGCACCTCGATGAGTCCGGCCCCCATCTGGCGCAGCGTGTCCTTCTTTTCCTGGCTTTGCGTGTTCGGGATCACGATCACGGATTTGTAGCCGAGGGCGCGGCCGACCATGGCCAGCCCGATGCCGGTGTTGCCGGCGGTGCCTTCGACGATTGTGCCGCCGGGCTTGAGCGCCCCTTTGCGCTCCGCATCGCGAATGATCCCAAGCGCCGCGCGGTCCTTCACCGACTGCCCCGGATTCATGAACTCCGCCTTACCCAAAATCTCGCAGCCCGTGATGTCCGAAAGCCGCCTCAGCCGGATCAGCGGCGTATTGCCGATCGCATCGATAACGCTGTGTTTGATGTCCATGGAAGTGCTTCGTTTGCGTTGATGTGGGGCAAACTATGGGCTCAAGGGTGGTCGCGCAAGGCGGCTCAGTTTTCGGGCCGAACGAGCGCAATGTCACGCTCCGCCGCCCAATGTCCGAGGTCTTGGCGCTTCAACGCGGCCGCCATCAACTCGGGGAATTGATCGGGCGTGCAGGCGAAGACGGGACAACCCATGGCGGCAAAGGCACCTGCGTGCTTGCCGTCGTAGCCGGGCCGGCCGTCGTCGCTGAGCGCGAGCAGGGCAATCACGTTGACGCCGGCGGATACGAGCGCCTGAGCACGGGCAAGCATACGCGCCGCGTCGCCGCCTTCAAACAGATCGGAGATCAAGATCAGCTGCGTCTTGTGCGGTTCCTCGACGTAACGTTCGCAATAGGCCAGCGCTTGGTTGATGTCGGTGCCGCCGCCGAGTTGAACGCCGAAGAGAACGTCGACCGGATCGGCCAGCTGATCGGAAAGATCGAGGACGACGGTGTCGAAGGTGATGAGCTTGGTCGAGAGCGACGGCACCGAGGCCAAAACCGCCGAGAAGATCGACGCGTAAACGACCGATGTTGCCATCGAGCCCGACTGATCGACGCAGAGGATGACCCGATGAAGGTTTGCGCGCTGCGATCGGCGCGAGCGGCCGACGAGGCGCTCGGGTGCAAGTGTTGAGTATGTTGGCTGCCAGTGCTTCAGGTTGGCGCGGATGGTGCGATCCCAATCGATGTCGGTAAAGCGCGGGCGGTTGGTGCGCGGGCCGCGTTTCACGGCGCCTCTAATCGTTTCGACGGTGCGCTTTTCCAGTTTCGCCATCAGTTCGCGCACGACTTTCTCGATCACTTGGCGTGCAATGGCCTTGCTCTTGTTCGGCATCACGTTTCGCAAAGCGACGAGATCGGCGACGAGGTGAACGTCGGCTTCGGCGGCGGCGAGGAATTCGGGCTCTAGGAGCATTTGCTTTAGGCCAAGCCGATCGAAGGCGTCCTTCTGAATGACTTGGACCACCGAGGCCGGGAAGAACTCGCGGATGTCGCCGAGCCAGCGCGCGATGCGCGGCGCAGACGCTCCGAGGCCACCTTTCTTGCCACCGCCCACACCTTGCGCCGGCACGTCGTAGAGCGAGGCTAATGCCCTGTCGAGGCGCTGGTCGCGCTCGCTCAGGCCCGCGTCCTCCTTTTCACCGCCCAGTGCCAGGCGCCAGCGTCTTAGACGTTCGCTCATGGCAGCCCCAGAATCTGTTTGAGAAGCGGGAGCGATTTCGCAAAGCCCGGTGTCTCACCGTCGCCAGCGGTCGTGGTTACCGGTGCGTTGCTGCTGGGGTTGCGCACTTCGTCGAGCAGGCGGCGGCGCTCCATGGCGTCAAAGCTCGCGAATGCGCGGCGGAGCATCGGCAGGAGATTGACGAACTCCTCGTCGCCCACGGTGACGAGCCAGCGGTCAACGGCGTTGCGCAAGGCTTGATCGTTCAGAAGGACGTGACCGCTTCCGGACAAAAAGCCGTCGAGCCAGTTGCCGGCATCAGCGGGGGCGACCGATGGCGATAGAGCGCGCGCGAGGCGGCGCTCGGCGCCTTCGGCGTCGAGGACGCTGGCGTCGTAGAGTAGGCGTACTGCGGTTCCCGCCAGCAGCGGCGTTGTCGCGCCATCGTGCGCGAGTTCGCCGAGAGACAACCGCCAGTCGGTGGTGAGCGCTTCGACTTCGAGCAGCGTCGTGGCGCGATTGAACTCATTCACCTGCCGGGCGAGGTTACCGGCCGCTTCCGCATCCAGACCGCGGCATGCGTGACCTAGGTTCACGCACACGGTCTCGCCCATGCCAACCAGCAATTTTCGCAAGTCGTCTTCAGGGATGTCGCGGGCATTGCCGTAGCGCAGGGTTTCGGCGAGCGGCGCGGCGGCCTCCATCAGCTGGCCGACATCATTGGACGTGGCCGCCGTCCGTTGCAGCTTGATGAGTGCGGCGTTTGCCGCCGGTCGCAAGCCGGCGAAAAGGCACTCGCGGACGGCTTCGGCGATCACCGGTAGATCGGTGGTATCGTTCAGTCGCGCGGTGACGGCATTGTCGGCGGCTTGTTCAATCGTGGCGCCCCATACCAACGCTTCGACCATGCGCACCGAGAACTCGGGTTGCCAGACCAAGCGCCATTTCTCACGAAACGTGCCGCGGCTGCGGCCGGCGTCCAACGGTTCGGCCCAGGGTACGTTGATCAGGCGGAGGCGACGGAAGAGCCTAGATTTGTGTTGGCCGGTGTCGGTGCGCAGGTCGAGCGACGCTTCGCTGTCGATCGCTTCAAGTTTCAAACGCAGGCGCTTGATCTCGCGCTGAAGGTCGGCTTGCAACGGCGCTTGCGGAACGGTTGCGGGAATCTCGCCGACATCGGTACCGACGACCAGGCGTTGCTCGATAACGCGCCATACCGCCTCTTCGCCGTGTGCCAGCGTCGTTAGGAACGCATCGCGGAGTTCCACCAGGCCGGGTAGAGAGCGTTCGCGCAGGATAGCAAGCGTTTCAGCGAGACGCACTGCTTCGATGACGCTGGCTGGCGCCGCGAGTTGGCCGCCTTCGCGCATCAGATGTGCGGCTTGGGTGAGCCAACGCGCAATGAGACGGCGGCCATCGCGTTTTCCGGCGCCGCGCTCGATCATGTCGTTCCAGAGATGGCGGTACCAGCGCGGCGAGATCACGCCCGCGCCATAACCGCTGGCGGCAGCCAAGCGCGGCTCGCTCCACAGCGCCCAGGTCGCGGTCGCTTTCACCTTTGGCAGGCCCTTGATCTGCGCGCGGTCTTCCAGCGCCGTTCGCTTCGCAGTGAGGGCCGGGGCGTGCCAGGCGCCAACGACGGCTGCGACCTTGCCGTCCGTCATTCTCAACGTTTCACAAATGGCGAGCCGCATATGCGCTTCGCGCTTTTCGTTCCAGTCGTGGTCGTGCCGTGCAGGAACCTTGTCTCGCAGGGCGGCCATTGCGCTCTCAATTGCCGCGAACAGCGGGACGGTGCCTTCCGTTTCCTCGATCAGATCGTTCCACCAGCTTTCGCCGTCGTCTCGGCCTGCGGCGCGGGCGAGCGCGGTTAAGGGATCACGCTCGATGTCATCGACCGGTTCGTCGGGTTGCTCGGTCGGCGTCTTTCCCCTCGGTTCTTCGTCGATTGCTTTTCGGCGCGCGAGTGTGTGCTCGGCCGGCATGTCGATGAAGCGAACGGGCCGACCGCGCTTGAGCGCCCAGAGACAGGCGCGCCATTCGGGTGAGAACTCGGCAAAGGGGTAGAAGTTAGCCGTTGCGGGGTCGTCGGCGGCATAGACCAGCAGCGCAACCGGCGGGCGCATGGCCGTGTCGGCCATGTGTCGGATCAGGTCGTTTGCTTCAGGCGGCCCCTCGATCAGAACGGTTGCCGGGTCGAGCGAATCCAAGGCGCGCTCCAGGCTGAACGCGGAACCCGGCCCGTGATGGCGAATGCCGAAGACGTGCAGTTCGCCGGGCACTCAGATGACCTCGCGGATCGCGCTGTAGAGGTCGCTCCACTCTTTGCGCTCGCGCACGACCGTTTCGAGATACTCGCGCAGCACGACGTGATCTTGAACCGGGTCTTTCACGATCGCGCCGACGAGGTTGGCGGCGAGCGTCGTTGCATCGATGGCGCCGGCACCGAAGTGGCCGGCCTCGGCCCAGGCGCCGATCGTCACACCGATGGCCTCCGCGGTCGACAGCGATCCGGAGGGTGTCTTGAGTTTGAGCTTGCCGTTCAGCGTCTCGCCTTCGCGCAGTTCGCGAAAGATCGTGACGACACGACGAATCTCGGCTTCGGCAGAAGGGATCTGCGGGAGCTGGAGGCTTTGGCCGATTTCGCCGACGCGCTTGGTGACGATCGACGCTTCCTCTTCGACCGTCGACGGCAACGGCAAGATCACAACATTGAACCGACGCTTCAACGCAGCCGACAATTCGTTGACGCCTTTGTCCCTGTTGTTGGCCGTCGCGATGATGTTGAAACCCCGCTTGGCGGCGACCAATTCGTCGAGCTCAGGGATCGGCATGACTTTCTCGGACAAGACGGTGATCAGCGTGTCCTGAACGTCAGAACCCATACGGGTGAGTTCTTCGAAGCGCACGATCTTGCCGTCTCGCATGCCGCGCATCAGCGGGGTCGGCACCACGGCTTCGCGTGATGGGCCTTTCGCCAGCAGCTGGGCGTAGTTCCAGCCGTAACGAATCTGGGTTTCGTCGGTGCCTGCCGTGCATTGGATGAGAAGCTGGCTTGAGCCGGAGACAGCTGCTGCAATGTGTTCCGACACCCAGGACTTTGCTGTGCCGGGCACGCCAAGGAGCAGCAGCGAGCGGTCGGTGACAAGCGTTGCAACGGCGGTCTCGATCAGGCGCTTGTTGCCGATGTATTTCGGCGAGATCGCCGTGCTGCCGACCTTACCGCCCATCAGGTAGGTCACGACGCTTTGCGGCGACATCAGCCAACCGGACGGCTTCGCGCGTTTGTCCGCCTTGATGAGGGCGTCGAGTTCTTGCCGGAATTCAACCTCAACCGGTTGGCGCGCGGTATCTGTGCTCATTCTTTTGGACCCCCAAGTGCGGTGGTGAAAGCGATGAATTCATAGGCTGCAGCGGTTTCTTTGCGCGGCAGGTCGGCGATTGCGGCCGCGAAGTCGGCATCGCGTCCCGGCGGCATCAACGCGGCGAAGAGTGCCAGCGTCGTTGCGTCGATGCGCGGCGCGTCCGCGGCTCTCCAGACTCCGCCCGACAGCAGCTTGCGCGCGATCGCGTCGCTGACCGCGCCGCCGGACATGTGCCCAAGCCATCGAAGTTCGTCGGCCCAGCGCCACTGCAGGAGGTTGGGTGTCAGAGACTGAAGAATTGTGGCGCGCGTGTCGGACGGTAGTTTCAACAACGCTGAACCAAAACGGCCGACAAGTTCGTTGAGGCCGAGCTTCGTCAAATGCGGCAGCAGCTTTGACGTGGTCGCGGGATCGCCTTCGGTGAGGGCCGCGACGGCCAGCAACGCGGCCAACCCCTCGTCGCCCGCGACGGCGGCGGCGAAGTCTTCTGGTGACAGGTTGAGGGCCTTCGCGATGTCGCTGAACGCTAAATTCCGGAAGGTGCGATGCAATGCGTCGGCGGTTGCTAGGTTGCGCGTGCCAGTCGATGCGTTGGCGGGCAGGTCGACGAGTTTGGCGATTGCTGCGTTGTTCAGTTTCAAGGTGCGCCGGCCGACGAACGTGCGAACGGTCTCAACGAGCGCAGCGGCTCTTGCGACTTTGGCCTCATATGCGGTTGAGCCTCGGGTTGCCGCCAGAAGTTCAGTGGCGGCGTCTTTCACGCTGGTGGCGCGATCTTCTTTGGCCAGGCGTTCGAGCAGCGGCGCGTCGGATGAACCTAAGCCCACTTCAAGCGCTTCGATGAGCACGGCGCGGACGTCGGCTGGCGCCGTTGCGATGTGGCGTTCGACCCAGCCCCTTGCGGCGTCGGCATCCTCTTGACGCATTTGGCGGATCACGGCTGCTTTCTGTGCCTTTGGCAGTAGCGCCCAATCGGCTTCGCTGTTCGCCGGCGTATCTGCCGGCGGCGTTTCCGGCGCTGGGCGGCGGAGCGTGAGCCACGTTCGCTCTGCGTGGCCTAAGCGGGTCGGACATGCTTGGAGCAAGGCCTCCAAGCGCGGCAGGTCGAAGGGATGGAGACGGACGCCGCGCTGGTCCAGGTGATCGAAGATGGCGTCGCCTAAGAAGCTCCATCCCTCTTTAGGCAAGCTCGCCGCGAGGCGCAGCAGTGGGCGACGCGCGGGCTCAGGAACGGTTGGGCGCTTATCTTCGTGCAGGCGTGCACGCGTTGCGACGGTCGGCGTCTGTGCGAAGCGGCGGTGCCGCTTTTGCTGCGCGAGGAGCGCAAGCGTCGCGAGGGCTGCCGTCTCCGCAACCTTGCCCGGTGCGCGCGAGAGGCCCAAGGCGATAGCGCGCTCGAAGTCCGGTGGGATCAACGTTGTGCTCATGCCGCCACCCAACGCCCTAGGGGGGTTTCAGCCAGCATCAGGGTGAACGTTCGTCCGTTCCAGAGTCCGGTTACGTCCAGAGAATCCAAACCCAGAAGCGGTGTTGCGGCATCTTCTTGCGCTTCGGCGAGCGGCAAGACGCTTGCGCCTGCTGCGTCGGTGACGGCGAGTCCGCGGTCAGCGGCGACCACGCGTGCCTGCGTAACGCCGAACGGCCATTCGTGGAGGAACGGTTGCGCCGCCAGCACATCGTCCCAATGGTCAAGCGCGGCCGAGAGTGTGTGGTGGTGCTTCATCGGCGTTGGCATCGGTGAGGCGGATTTGTGCTCGGCTAGAACGGCGCGCAGCGGCATGGCCGATGGGTAGTAGACGAGGTGGGCCTCGATCTCTTCGCCTGGGTAGAACGATGATCCCGTTGTGCCCATCGATGCGGGCACGAAGTCTATCAAGCAGGCGAACTGTCCAGCCTGATCGGCATCGCGGCGTGCGAGCCAGGTTTCAACGCGGCGCAGCGCATCGGCTTGCACGATCGAACGGGCGCCGGTGACGATCCAGCGGCCTGCACTGCGTGGCGCGTTGGGATCGAGCAACAGTTCGTCGCGCTTCACGTTCCAGCCGATCGCGCGGCGAATGTCGTGACGAAGGAGCTCTGGCAGCTTATCCTGTTTGCGATAGGCCTCCGCCAGCAAGTGAACGGTGCCCAGTTGCTCAACGATGAAGTCGGCGCGTTGTTCCGGCCGCAGTTTAAGCATGTCGCCGGGGATTTGATCGATGAGTGAGGCGAGGCCGGGAGCTTGCGCGTCGGCCAGGCGGCGGGCTGCCGTGCGGCAACGGTCGCTGCTCGCTTGGGCGAAGTCGCCGATGCCCGCCTTGAGCTGATCCAGGAGCCACTGATCCAGTTCGCTCAAGCCGTCAAGAATCTTCGCCTCGCGCGCTTCGCGTTGGCGGCGGCGTTGAGCTTCGAGCTTGGCGGGGTCGGTGGGGGTAACCGTCGGCGGCGGGTCGTTGGAAGCGGTCGCAGACGTTGCGTCGGGCTTTGCGTCGCCTTGGTTCGCAGTGGCCGGTGGAGCGGACGACGTCTTGCGCCGCCGTGCCAACCAATCGCGGACCCAGTCCGCGGGTTCGCCGGTTGCGAAGCGCGCTTGTTGATCGATGTGGATCAACAAGACAGCGAGCACATGTTTGCAAGGAAATTTTCGGCTTGGACAGGTGCAGCGATAGCCGACGTCGGCCAAGGAAACGCAGACACGATATGGCGTTGCGCCGGAGCCTTGGCATTCGCCCCAGGCGAGGGTTCGTTGCTCGTCCACCGCGAGTAGCGGCCAGCCGCTGGCCTTCACCAACTTCAGTGCGGCGTCGAGCGACGACTTGTCCGGCGCCAACGCTTCAACTTTGTCTCTGGTCAGCACTGGAACCGGACCACACCTTGCTTTCGTGCAGACTTCCACGACGCGGCGCGGTAATCAAATGACAGTTGGAAAAAAGTGCCATGGAGGATCGTATGCCCGCCCACCGCATTCTCACCACTCATGCGGGTAGTCTGCCGCGGCCGAAGGCTTTGGTGCATTTGTTGGCGGCCAAGGCAGGGGGTGAGGAGGTCAACGAGGCGACGCTGGTGCGGGAGATTGAGGCAGCAAGTGCGGCGGTGATCGCGGCTCAAGTCGAATCGGGGGTCGACATCATCAATGACGGAGAGGCCGGGCGGGAGAGTTTCTTCACCTACGTGCGCGACCGGATGACGGGGTTCGCCGGGCAGGGCGCGCGTCAGGTGATGCGCGACATCGTCATGTATCCCTCGTTCATGCAGCACATGCTGAGCGTGATCGCGGCACGCCAAAGCGTAAGTTTGATGGCGCCGCCGCAGGCTGTGGGCGATGTAGCTTACAAAGACGACGGCGCGATCAAGGCGGAGTGTGCGCGGCTCAAGCGCTTGACCGATGCGTTGGTGCATAAGCCTGCCGGGGTGTTCATGACGGCGGCGTCGCCCGGGATCGTTGCGGCGGCGATGGAGAACAAGCACTACGCCACGCTTGGCGACTATGTGGCTGCGTTGGGGCGGGCGCTGAGCGTGGAGTATCGCGCGATCGTCGGCGCCGGCTTCACGCTGCAAATCGATGCGCCGGACTTGGCGATGGAGCGGCACACGTTGTTTGCCGACAAGCCGTTGGAAGAGTTCTTGGCGTTCTCGCGGTCGGTGATTGCGGCGATCAACCGTGCGACGGAAGGGCTACCGCGCGAGCGGGTGCGGTTGCATGTGTGCTGGGGCAACTACAACGGTCCCCACGAGTGCGACGAGCCGATCGAGAATCTGTGGTCGGTGTTGGAGACGGCGAAGGTCGGCGGCTATGTCATCAGCCTGGCGAACCCGCGGCATGAGCACGAAATTTCATTCTTCAAGGGCGGGCGCTTGCCGAAGACCGCCACGCTCATCGCCGGCGTGATCGACACGACGACGAACTATGTCGAACACCCGAAAGTGGTCGCTGAACGCTTGATGCGCGCGGTCGACGCCGTCGGCGATCCGGCGCGCGTGATCGCGGGCACGGACTGCGGATTCGAAACGTCGGCGGGCTACGTCAACGTTGCCGAAGAGGTGGTTTGGGCGAAGCTGCGCGCGCTGCGCGACGGCGCGGCGCTGGCGTCGCGGCAGGTGTTCGGCGCTTGAGCGTCACGGGCGCGCTCATCTCCGCTTCCAGCTCGGCTTTGATACGGTGCCAGTGGGCGTCGATCTCTTCGAAGGGCGTGATGCCGTAGTGCTGGCGCATGACCTTTCGCGTCACAGCGACCAGCAGCGGTTTGTGGTGTTGGCGCCAGTGCTCGAAGCTCCAGGCTTCGCCGGTGGATTTGAGCGCGGTCGTGGCCATGAAGACTTGCGCCGCGACGTCGCTGTCGGCGGTTGAGACATCGATCGGGACGGGCTGGTACTCCGTGTCCTCGAAGTAGGCGACGCGGGCGATGTCGTCGGCGGTGAGGCCTTGGGTGACGAGACCGTCGACACGGCCGTGGCGGCTCTCGACCAGGGTGGGGAAGGTATAACCCAGAGCGGTTTCAGCGACGAAGCCTTGGAGCCAGCCTGGCGTGAAGGCGAGGTGAGCTGCATCGCGGTCGATCACGGCCTCGAGCAGCTCCAAATCCATGAGCGAGCCGTAAAAGAAGAACGTGTGACCGCTCAATTTCGCCTTGTTTCCCGCCAATTGATCCGCGTGAACGCGACTTACGTATAGCGCAAGATGGCCCTGCTTCCAACGGGCGGGCCCGTTTAGCGGTTCCAAGGTGCTTACCGAGATGCCGACCCATCACCCTGACGAAGTCTTGCTGCTGGAGTACGCGGCCGGTTCGCTGGACGAGGCGAAGTCGTTGCTCGTGGCGACGCACTTGGCGCTGTGCCCGGCGTGTCGCGGCATCGTGCGCTCGGGCGAGGCGACAGGTGCAGCTTTGGCGTTCGACGGCGCGGCTGAGGATGTCGGTGCGCCGCCGGATGTGACCGGGCACGCCGTTGAGAGGACACGCGGGCCGGTGACGCTGCCGCCGGGGCCTGCTGTGCCGGAGCCCCTGCGCGTGTATTTGGGCGCGCCGGTGTCGGAGCTTGGCTGGGTGCCGGTGTTGAGCGGCATGCGGGCGTTTCCGCTGCCGGTGTTCAAGGGTCGATCGAGCGTCCGGTTACTCGCGATCGAGCCCGGCCGGCGGATGCCGCGCCACACACATGAAGGCGACGAGTTGACGTTGGTGCTGCAAGGCAGCTTTGCCGATGCGACCGGCAACTACGCGCGCGGCGACGTCGCGACGGCCGATGCATCGATCGATCACCAGCCCCAGGCAGGCGCCGGAGAACTGTGTCTGTGCCTCGCGGTCGAAGATGCACCGCTACGCCTGACGGGCATCAACGGCGCGCTCATCAACATGGCGAGCGCCGTGCGGAAGCTCCTCTCGCGTTAGGCGCTGTAGAGCCCGCTCGCCACCGATCCAACGAATGTGTTCTACCGCCGCGCCAATGCCACTTGCGTCACATCGATGGAGCCGGCGCGGAAGCCGGCTTCGCAGTAGCTAAGGTAGTAGCCCCAGAGGCGCTTAAATTTTTCGTCGAAGCCGAGTGTTCGGATGTCGTCCCAGGCAGCGAGGAATCGTTCACGCCAGGTTGCCAGCGTCTCGGCATAGTCGAGGCCGAACGTCGTGTTGCCGCGCCAGGCGAGGCCCGCGCTGGCGGCTTGGGCGCGCAGTGCTGTCATCGAGGGCAGCATGCCGCCGGGGAAGATGTATTTCTGAATGAAGTCGACGCTGCTGCGGTAGCCGTCGAAGTAGCGCTCGTCGATCGTGATGATCTGTAGGCCCGCTTGGCCGTCCGGTGCGAGCGACGATTGGATCTTGTCGAAATAGGCCGGCCAGTATTCTTCGCCGACGGCTTCGAACATCTCGATCGAGGCGATGCGGTCGAACGTGCCTTTGACGTCGCGGTAGTCTTCGAGGCGGATGTCGGTCTTGTCGGCGAGGCCGGCTTTGAACAAGCGCGCCTTCGCGAAGTCGTGCTGTTCGCGGCTGATCGTGATGCCTGTGACTTTGCAGCCGACTTCCTTGGCCGCGAACTCGGCAAAGCCTCCCCAGCCGCAGCCGATCTCCAGCAGTCTGTGGTCGGAGTTGAGCTCCATGCGGCGAGCGAGGCTTTCGTACTTGTGGCGCTGCGCTTCCGTCAGGGATTGGCCGGGCTTTTCGAACTTCGCCGACGAGTAGGTCATGCTGGTATCGAGCCAGCGCTCGTAAAACGCGTTGCCAAGGTCGTAATGGGCGTGGATGTTGCGGCGCGAGCCCGCGCGTGTGTTGCGATTGAACGCGTGCGCGACACGGCCTGCGAGCTTCGCCCACCATTTGCCTTCGAAGAGCTCGTTCATCGCGTCGGCGTTGCGGGCGAAGACTTCTAGCGCGGCGGACAGATCGGGTGTGTCCCATTCGTGCGCCAGATAACCTTCGGCGAAACCCAGATTGCCGGTGCGAACGAGGCGCCAGAGGCAGGCGTAGTTGCGAATGTTCAGTTCTGCGTGTTTTCCGGGGACAGTGCCTTCGATCTCGATGCGCCGGCCGTCGGGAAGCGTGACGGCCACGCTGCCCCACGTCAGGCGCGCGGTCACCGGAAGCAGCAAGCGTACGAAATAGGGCAAGCCGCTGGTGTCCGGGAAAGCGTCGGGCCGGATTCTGATGGTGTGTGCGCTCGTTTGCGGGATCATGGATCGCTCCGCTGACGACACGCTATCATAGGACGACTGACCTGACTTGACGTGGATCACGCCGGTCACTCGGCCGCTTCGCGGATTTCCGCGAATACGCGCGGGCTCGCGACCTTGCCCCACGGTAGCTTCGCACCGAGGCGGGCGGCCACTTCGAGACCGGCGGTCAAGCCATCTTCGTGGAATCCATAGCCGGCATACGCGCCGCAGAACCAGGTGCGCCCGGCGCCTTGGATCATGTGCAGGCGGCGCTGCGCGACAAGAGCGGCGGCGTCGAATTGCGGATGGTCGTAGGTGAACGTGCGGAACGTGAGTTCCGGCGCCGGCGCCTTCGGCGGATTCAGGGACACGAACAGCGGATAGCGTTCGTCTATCGACTGCAGCGCATTCATCCAATAGGTGACGGAGACCGCGCCGCCGGCCACTGTGTCGCGGGCAAGGTAATTCCAGCTCGACCACACGGACTTGCGCTTCGGCATCAGCGACGGGTCGCGGTGCAGATAGACTTGGTTCGGCGCATAGCGCATCGGCCCTAAGATCTGGCGCTCGGCGTCGCTGGCGTCGGCGAGCAGCGGCAGGGCTTGGTCGCTGTGAGAGGCAATGATCACCTGATCGAAAACCTCGACGTTACCGCGATGGTCGGTGATGTGGACAGTTTGGCCGGGGCGCTCGATCTTGGCGACGGCGGTCGACGGGCGGATGCGGTTCGCGAACGGCGCGACGAGGCGTGTCACATACTCGCGCGAGCCGCCCTTCACGGTGCGCCAGGCGGGCTTGTCGAAATAGAAGAGGCGATGGTTCTCGAAGAATCGAATGAAGCTCTGCGCCGGGAAGGCCAGCATTTCCGACGCACTCGACGACCAGATCGCGGCGCCCATCGGGATGACGCAGTTGTCGCGGAACGTGTCGCTGTAATTGTTCGCTTTGAGGTAGGAGCCGAGCGAGTGTCCGTCGGTGCGGCCGGCGTGCAAGTCGATAAGGCCATCGCGGCGGAAGCGTAGGATGTCGAGCCACATGCGATGGAACGAGAGGCTGAGCACGTTGCGCTTTTGCGCGAACAGGCTTCGGACGCTGTTGCCCTGCCATTCCAGGCCGCCGTTTTGCGAACTGAAGCCGAACGTCATCCAGGCCGCGATCGTCGGGACTCGAAGCTCGCCGAACAATGCCGTCAGGTTCGGGTAGTTCAGTTCGTTGTAAACGATGAAGCCGGTGTCGACCGCAATGCGCTTGCCATCGTAGTCGACATCGACCGTATGGCTGTGGCCGCCGACTCGGCTGTCCTTCTCATAAACCACGATCTCGTGATCGCGATGCAGCGCCCAGGCCGCCCCCAAGCCCGCAATTCCCGAGCCGACGATCGCAATACGCATGGGGAGAGACTACCCTAAGTTGGACACTCGGGGCGGATTTGCCCGAGTTTTGTCGTTCAGAGAGGTCATACGTAATGCGGCCTGAATTGGATGCCTTAGGCTTCCTTCATCGCGCCGGCCTCTACGAAGCGCTTGGTCATACCCTCCAGCGTCAGCAGACGGCGGGTCTTCTTGATCGGGTCCTCGGCGGTGATGTTAACGCCACGTAGGATGCGCCGGAGGACGGCACCCGTGTCGAGGCAGGTGTCGACGTCGATCAAGTTCAGGCAGGCGGAGTCCTGCTCGAAGGCGCCGAAAGCGGCAAGGCTGGCACTCGTGATGTCGGTCAGGATCGCGCGATTCACGCCGCCGTGGCAGACGAGCAGCAACGTCGTCCAGCTGGGGTCGTTGGTGATCGCGGTGAAGGCCGGGACGACCCGGCCGACGAAATCCGCGAAAGGTTCGCCCGCAGCGTAGCAAGCGCCCGGCTCGCCCGCCTTGAACATCGCGTAGGCATAGTCGACCGGGCTCAACCTCGCACGCGCGATCGCATCGCCCCCACGAATCTCTTCGAGGTCGGGAACGATGCCGAGATCGAGCGTGCGGTCCTGCAACACGAACCCCGCCGTCTCGCGCGTACGAAGCAGGCCGGAGCAGACCGCGCGATCAAACGGCACGTCGCAGAGTAACTTGCCCATGGCGACAGCTTCCTCGCGGCCGCGTGCGGTGAGCGGCACGACGCGCGAGTCCGGCGCGCGCGTTCCGTCGGGGCGAACGTATTCGGCCTCCGCATGGCGCATGAGGTAGATGCGCCGCCGGCGCGTACGGTCGAAGGGCAGGGTGAGGTCCATTGGCGCTTCTTAGCACGGTTTGCAGCGGCGCCAATCGCACGGTAGGAACGGGAAATGTTGTCCTTGTCACAGTTCGCTGCAATCGTTGTCGGTGCGTTCTATACGTTCGCGGGTGTTCTCGTCGCTCGTAAGATCGCGCTTGAAAGCGTGATGGATGCGTTGCTGCAAGCGCTGGCCGATCCTTCGGCCGCGAAGGAGAAGGTGCGGACGCGCGCATTGACGGTGGGTGCTTATCTGACGCTCGCGTCCGGGGTGGCGCTTGTGTTGTTGAGCCCGCTCGCGCTGCCGCTCTTCATTGCCAACGCGGCGTGGCAGGGCGGATACCTGTTCTGGGCCGATCGCGCGTTGCCGCCGGAGGATGACGACGATCGCCGTGGGCGGCAGCAGACGAAGAATGCATTTGTCGTCTACGCGTTCGCGACGGCGTTTGTGGGTTGGCTCGCTTTTGTCGTATTGCTGCGGGCGTGGGGATCGTCCACCGCAAGTGATGCCGTGATCGTGGTGGTCGCTTTGTTCGTGGTGTGGGCGTCGATCAGGTTTCCTTTGCGTGGACGCGCAGCAGGCAACGATGTGGTTTCGACTGACGCTGAGTCGCTACCGCGCCGGCTGAGATTGTCGCCAACTTGGAATGCCTCACCGCTTTGCGATGCAGATACCGGTGTGCCCGTCAGCGTGTTTAGGCTTGGGCTGCCCGTGGATCTCGCGGTGAAGATCGACGAGTGGGACGACACGTTTCAGATGACCTACAACGACGAAGATCCAGCGTCCGGGCACTTTCTCGGCGAGGCAGAGCATGCAATCTACCTCGCCGAAGGGCGGGAAATCGTTGAAGCGCTGAAGCTGGCGTGGGAGGGCGGGCTTGAAGTCGACGAGGCATTTCGCTCTGCGTCACTTGGAGCCGATGCACGCGATTAATGCGCATCGAGAGGTTCGGCCGGGGTGCCGCGTTCAGCGGGCACAAACGACGACGTGTCGCCTGTCAATTGCGCGGGTGTTTGCGCTGATATTATCCATCAGGCCTTTGGCGGAACCTCATTTCGCGCCCCAGAAATGTGCTTTTTCGTCCCCTTCGCGCTTGCAAAAACACATAGTGACCATGCGGCACTACGCCCGCTCCCCCTCGGCTTGTTGAGGGGTGGGGTAGCCACTAGGCTTATCCCTGCGTCGCGCTGGGACGCTTGTGAGAACAGGCAGGGCCCTAGCCGGCGGGGGGCTTCATGATCGTGACACGGTCATGGGTTAAGCGCAGACGACATCTTTTGGAGAGAACGAATGAACAGAACTGTTATCGCACTGATCGTGCTCGCGCTCGCGGGCGGTGGTGCTTACTACTACATGCAGAACAAAGCTGCTGCGCCGGTCGATCCGGCGGCGGCGACTGATCCGGCGGCGGCGACCGATCCGGCCGCGGTTGATCCGGCGGCGGCTCCGGCCGACCCGGCGGCAGCTCCCGCCGATCCGGCGGCGGTTGATCCGGCGGCGGCTCCGGCCGATCCGGCAGCGGCTCCGGCCGACCCGGCAGCGGCTCCGGCCGACCCGGCAGCGCCCGCGACCCCGCCCGCTCAATAAGAGCGACGCAGGTCTACAGAACCAGCGGCCGGCCGAAACGCCGGCCGTTTTCTTTTGCCGCGATTGTACGCGCGTCGCACCGATCGAGCTCTTCGTCCGTTTGCAGCATGAGTTTTTCGAAATGCGCACGCTGTACCGTCCGTACTCGCGCAGTGGGTTTCGGCGGACATAAGTCTCGCTGAGCTCGTTTCGCTCTCTGGCGAAACGAGATGGCTCCCCGGGCTGGATTCGAACCAGCGACCATCCGATTAACAGTCGGATGCTCTACCACTGAGCTACCGAGGAACATTGAAGAAAGCGCTTGGCTTTCCTGACGGCAGGGCCGTGCCTATATCAGAGCGAGGTTAATCGCGAAAGAAAATTTGACCTGCATCGGAGGCTCGCTCGTGTCGCACGTGAAGGTTGGAAAATTCCGGGTGAAGCTGCCCAAATCCAAGATGGCGCGGCGGGCTCTAGGCGGTGGCCTGGTCGCGGGCAGCGCGCTCGCGGTTCTCCCGGTGTTTGGGCTTTGGATGCTGCCGGCGGGCCTTTTGGTGCTGTCGGTGGATTCGGCCCGCGTCCGGCGTTTTCGACGGGTGAACGAGGTCAAAGTCGTGCGCTGGTGGCGATCCCGTCAGGCTCCGCCAACCCCTTGAAAGAAAAAGGGCCCTGGCGAACCAGGGCCCAAAGTTGGGTAAATGGTGGGGTGTCTTCATGGGAAGACGAGGGAGACTTTGGCCTGAGGTGGTTAACAAAGGGTTAACGACATCGGCGCAAGTCGATGAATTGCGGTAACCCGGCTTACACCTGAGGTGCGGTTTGGCTCTTAAGTTCTTGTGCTGCCATCGCATAGCCACCATCGGCACCGTCGATAAAATGTACATGGCCGCCGTCGTCCGTTGAGCTCACGAAGCAGGTCATGAGCGCGGATGAGGCCCGATGGAGGCCGAAGTCGATCAAACCGGCGGCTTTCGAGTCTCTGAGAATCGCCTCGATTCCATCGGCTTCCCGAGTCGAGCAGTCGATGACCATGCGTAACGAGTCGGCGTACTTGCGATAATCGGAGTGCGACGGGAGCGCGTTGATGTAGGCCTCGCCGTTGAAGCCGCCGATCTTAAGGCCCGTTTTCTCCGAAATCAGGCCCAGCAGCGACTGGCCGTAGACCTCGAACAGCGTGCGGCCGAAGGCGCGTTCGTGGCTGGCACCCTGCGGTGGCCAGGTGGAGCGCAGATTCGAGAGCGCGACCGGACAGACGTCGCGCGAGGTGGCGTGTTGGATGCTGTCATAGACTTGCGCGTAGGCGGGGGCGAGCGTCGCGGCGTCGTCCTTGGCGCGGACGATAGCCGTCAGCATCACGCCGCGGCGCGAGAGCAATGGCTGCCACCGGCAGGAAAGACCGGAGAGATCGGCATCGGCGGTTTTAGTGTCGGCCGCAACGACGAATGGGGCGCCCGCTTGCGATTTGCACAACGCTTCCGCGCAGTCGATGCCACCGCCCGCCATCATCGCGAGCTTTCGCGCGGGCGCCAGCGTTTGATACGCGACGCGCACATCGCGGCTTTGGGCGCGGATGGCGCTGAGAGGAACGAGCGCGCAACGAATGTCGAGAGCAAGCGCGTTGCGCGCGATCTGCTGAACGCCGGCAAGCGCACTGCGGGCTTGCGCGGCGAGGTCGGGCGGGATCAGCACGACGCCGCCGTCGCCGCCGAAGGCGTAGGGCAACTCGCGCCCGGGGCACGCGTTCAGAATCCCGACGATCGTCGCGGCGCCGGCCAGGTTCACGTCCTTGTAGCGGCCCGCGGCAATGGCTGAAGTCGATTGGATGACGTCACCGACAGCGACGAACCAGCCGTCCGGCACGCTCACATAGTTGGCGGGGTTCAAGACGTCGGCGAAGCTTGTGACGGTGGTGGCGTCCAAGGTGCAGTCCGCAGGTAAAGCGCTGGAGGCCACGCCCGGAATTGAACCGGGGTACGAGGTTTTGCAGACCTCTGCGTAACCACTCCGCCACGTGGCCCTATCTCAGCGCGGGGCGGTGCTATAGCAGAGCGGCCCCGCCGCCACAAACGGCTTTGGTCTTTCGGGGCCCGCTGTGTTCCAATGGGCGGATGAGCAGGACTTTTGTGGTCATCGCGGCGGCTGTGGCGCTTTCCTTGCCGGTGCGTGCCGGCGAGACCCCAAGCCTGTCGCTGCCGATCGGCTGCACGATCGGGCAGGGCTGTCAGGTTCAGAACTATGTCGACAAAGACGCCGGACCCGGCGCGCGGGACTTTGCGTGCGGTGGGCTGACCTATGATGGGCACAAAGGGACCGACATCCGGCTGCGCGATGCGGCGGCGATGAATGCCGGCGTCGTGGTCCGCGCTGCGGCTGATGGCACCGTGAAGGGCGTGCGCGACGAGATGGCCGATGTCTCGATCCGCGATGCTGGAGCCCCCGACATCAAGGGGCGCGAGTGCGGCAATGGCGTTGTGGTCGAGCACGGCGACGGTTGGGTGACGCAATACTGCCATATGCGCCGCGGCAGCGTGCGGGTGAAGGCTGGCGATAAAGTAGCGCGCGGTGGGGCACTCGGCTTGGTCGGGCTGTCGGGTGATACCGAGTTCGCGCATTTGCATTTCGAACTGCGCAAGGGCGAGACGGTCGTCGATCCGTTCACCGGCATGGCGAGTGGAACAACAGTGTGCGGGCTCTCGTCGAGCGGCTTGTGGGAGGCCTCCGCCGCAGCTGCTATCGCGTACAAGCCCGCAGCCTTGTTGGTTGGCGGGTTTGCCGATCGTGGACTCGATTTGCCATCGTTGGAGCGGGCGCCGCCGGCAGCTCCAGGCCTGCGGAGCCCGGCGCTTGTTGCCTATGTTCGTGTGTTGGGCGTGCGCGCGGGAGACATTGAAACGCTCACCGTTATTGGGCCTGACGGAAACGCTTTCGTTTCGAAGGGCCCGTCGCCGCTGGCCAAGGCCAAGGTTCAGTGGCTGAGTTTTGCCGGGAGAAAGCGGACGGGTGCGGCATGGCCTGCAGGCGTTTATCGCGCGCGCTACAAGCTGGAGCGCGACGGGCTGATTATGCTCGACGAGACGTTCTCTGCGACGCTTAGATAGGGGCGGTTGTCACATGGCCTCCGCGCCGATATAAGCGGCGCAGATTCCCGGTCTTTTTTGGATTCTTTCGCGATGTCCGACATGTCCGCCGCGCGTACTTCCATGGTCGAAGGTCAGGTGCGTACGAACGACGTCACCGACACACGCATCACCGAAGCGATGCTGAAGATCGAGCGTGAACGGTTCGTGCCGGCAGCGCTGAAGGCGGTCGCCTATGCGGATCTATGCGTCGAGGTGAAGCCGGGGCGGTTCTTGCTCGATCCGCGCAGCTTTTCGAAGCTGGTGCAGTTGGCGGAGATTAAGGAAAGCGATCGCGTACTCGATGTTGCATGTGCGACAGGTTACTCAGCCGCGGTGTTGAGCACGATGTCGGCGGATGTCGTGGCACTTGAAGAAGACGAAGAGTTGGCAAAGTTCGCGGCGCCCTTACTGCGCAGCGCGAACAAGCTCGGGCGCCTCTATGGCGTGGTCGGGCCGCACAAGGCTGGCGCGCCGAGTCAGGCACCGTTCGACGTGATTTTCGTGAATGGCGCCGTTGAAGAAGTTCCGGCGACGTGGGTCGACCAACTGAAGGATGGTGGACGACTCGTCTCGATTTTCAAAAGTGGTCCTGTGGGCCAGGCCAACTTCTGCGTGAAGCGTGGGGGTGCGTTGAGCGCTAGAGTTGCTTTTGATGCGAACGTTCCGCTACTTCCCTCTTTTGAGCGTCCTAAAGTCTTTGTTTTCTAAGTGATTCTTGTTGTTCAAACGCACGTTTAATCCTAAACGCTAATCTGAAGTTTACGATCAGGTTGTTAACTTCATCCCCGATTATGGGAGGGAGTAGTATGCGTTCAGGGGAAAACATGTCGGTTTTCCACAGGCCGACGATTATCGGCCTTCGTGCGGCCTTGCTTGCGACGGCGCTTTGGTTGCCGAGCGCGCAAGCTGATTCGCTGACCGATGCCCTCGTGAAGGCGTATCAGTCCAATCCGCAACTCTTGGCGGAGCGCGCGAACTTGCGCGCGACCGACGAAGAGGTTTCGAAAGCGATCGCACAGTGGCGGCCGCGCGTGACCTTGAGCGCGGACTATTCGAAGATCCACAGCGATGCGAAGAACGATCCGTCGCCGCTCAATCCCCTGGGGCTGCCCACGCACCAGAAAACCGAGCCATGGAGTGCCGACGTCACGGCGACGCAGACCATTTTCGCGGGCGGGCGCATCTTGGCGCAGCGCCGCCAGGCCGACTCGCGCGTCGACGCGGGCCGCGCGCGGCTGCACGCGACGGAGCAGGGTGTGTTCCTGGACGCGGTCTCGGCCTACATGAACGTGGTTCGCGATGAGGCCGTGCTTAAGCTGAATCAATCCAACGTCGAACTGTTGAAGAAGCAACGCGAAGCGGCACAAGCCCGCTTTGACGTCGGCGAGATCACGCGGACGGATGTGGCGCAAGCCGAAGCGCGCCTCGCGGCGGGCTTATCCGCACAGACAGCCGCCGAAGCAAATCTGAAGGCAAGCCGCTTGTCGTACGAGCGGATTGTCGGCGAGGCGCCGGGAACGCTGGAGCAGAAGCCGGCAGTGCCGACCGTGCCGGAGAACGAGGAAATGGCGCGCACGATCGCAAACGCGCAGAATCCGAACTTGGTCGCGGCGCGCGCATCAGAAGAAGCGGCCGGCCATGCCGTCGACCTCGCGGTAGGTCAGATGCTCCCGACGGTCACGGTGCAGGCGAGCTATGGCCGTAGCGGCCAGGAGCGCGGACCGGAGACGGTTGGCGACGACGCGCGGGTGACCGCGACGGCCACGGTACCGCTTTACCAGGGCGGCGCCGAGTGGGCGCAGATCCGCCAGGCCAAGGAGCTCAACAACAAGGCACGGCTCGACACGGAAGACGCGCGCAGGTCCACGGACCAAAACGTTTCAAACGCGTGGGAAGCCTACCGGGCAGCGAAAGCGTCGTCCGAGGCGAATCGGGAGCAGGTCAAGGCGTCGGAAATTGCCTTTGAGGGCGTGCAGCAGGAGCTTGAAGTGGGCTCCCGGACCACGCTGGACGTGCTGGATCAGCAGCAGGAGTTGCTGAATGCACGCGTAGCGCTCGTTCGAAGCGAGCGCGACGAAGTCGTGGCCAGCTATTCGCTGATGGCCGCGATCGGCAAGTTGACGGCGGGTGAATTGCAGCTTCCGGTCCAGCTCTACGACCCGACGGACAATTACTACATGCAGACCTGGCGTCCGGTCGGCGGAGCGACATACTGAATCCGAGCCTTTTCGGCCGTTCACCGTAATGCGAGCGGTTGCCTGGTAGACCTCACAGGGCTACTGGCAATTGCCGCGTGCATGGCTTAGTTTTCCCCAAACAGACGGCGCGCTGGGAGCGCGATGAGGTTTTAGGAACGATGCCAAGTCCGGCGGCACAACAAGAACCGACGATGGAGGAGATTCTGGCCTCCATCCGGCGGATCATTTCCGAGGATGCGGAGCCCGGTAAGGCCCCGGGGCCGGCGGCGGCGTCCGCGTCGCACGAAGGCGAAGTGTTGGAACTGACGAACGTCGTGCACGACGACGGCACGATCGGCAGCCCCTCGCAACCCGAACCGCCTCGCCGGCGTGCCGCACCGCGTCCCGAGCCCGAGCCGATGCGCGCGCCGGAACCGCGCGTGCAGCGTCGCTCGGCCCCACCGCCAGAACCACCCCGTCACATGCGCAATCAATCGGACTTTGACATGGTTGAAAAAGATGATCGTGAAGGCATTCTGTCTTCGCAGGCTTCGTCGGCCGTTACGAACGCGTTCGGCATGTTGAGCCGCGAGCGGGATGTATCGGTCGGCTCGGGGGTGGCGTTGGAAGACATCGTCACCCAGATGATGAAACCCATGCTGGCGGCATGGCTGGAAGAGCATCTGCCCGAAATCGTAGAGCGCGTCGTACAGCAGGAAGTCGAGCGCGCTTCCCGGAGCAGCGGCCGCCGCCGCTAAACTGATCTAAGCCGAACGCTCGACAGGACCCCCGCGTAAGCCCCATGGGCTTGCGCGCGTATCCCCTTTTGTTTCAAGAGATCGCCATGCTGGAAAAAACCTACACCCCAAAAGACGTTGAAGACCGGCTCTACCAAGCGTGGGAGGCGTCCGGCGCCTTCCGTGCGGGCAACCGGCCGAACGCGAAGCCGTTCACGATCGTGATCCCGCCGCCCAACGTGACGGGTGCGCTGCACATGGGGCACGCACTCAACAACACGGTGCAAGACATTCTCTGCCGGTTCGAACGGATGCGCGGCAAGGACGTTCTCTGGCAGCCGGGGCTCGACCATGCGGGCATCTCGACGCAGATCGTGGTCGAGCGGCAGCTCGCGGAGCGGCAGACCTCGCGCCAGAAGATCGGGCGCGAAGAGTTCGTGAAGCGGGTGTGGGAGTGGAAGGCGGAATCGGGCGGCATGATCAATCGCCAGCTGCGCCGCCTCGGCGCGTCGTGCGACTGGTCGCGCGAGCGCTTCACGCTGGACGAGGGTCTGAGCAAGGCCGTGCTGAAGGTCTTCGTCGCCTGTCACAAACAGGGGCTGATGTACAAAGACACGCGGCTCGTGAATTGGGATCCGAAGTTGCAGACGGCGGTCAGCGATCTTGAGGTCGAGAATATCGAGATCAAGGGCAACCTCTGGCACATCAAGTATCCGATCGAGGGCAGCGATCAGACCATTACGATCGCGACAACGCGGCCGGAGACGATGCTGGGCGACACGGCGATCGCGGTGCATCCGGACGACGAGCGCTACAAGGCGTTGGTCGGCATGCAGGTGCGCTTGCCGCTCAGCGACCGGCTGATCCCGATCGTGGCGGACGACTATGCGGACCCGGAGAAGGGTTCGGGCGCTGTGAAGATCACGCCCGCGCACGACTTCAACGACTATGAGGTCGGGCGCCGGCACAAGCTTGAAGCGCTGAACATTCTGACGCTCGACGGCAAGATCAACGACAAGGCGCCGGCGGCCTATCGCGGACTCGACCGGTTCGAGGCGCGCAAGCGGATCGTGGCCGATCTGGAGGCGCTCGGGCTCATCGAGAAGATCGAGCCGGTGACGCATGCAGTGCCGCACGACGAGAAGACGAAGACGATCGTAATCGAGCCAATGCTGACCGAGCAGTGGTATTTGAACGTGAAGCCGCTGGCGGAACGGGCGCTGAAAGCAGTGCGCGAGGGCGAGACGGTGTTCGTGCCTGAGCGGTTTGCTGACACGTACTACCGTTGGCTCGAGAGCATTCAGCCGTGGTGCGTGTCGCGCCAACTATGGTGGGGGCATCAGATCCCCGCTTGGTACGACGATCAGGGCAACATCTTCGTCGAGGAAACCGAAGCGGAGGCTCACGCTGCCGCGAAAGCGAAGCACGGGCGCGACGTCACGCTTCGGCGCGATCCCGACGTGCTCGATACGTGGTTCTCGTCGGGGCTTTGGCCGTTTTCGACGTTGGGTTGGCCCGAGGACACGCCGGAGCTGCGCCGTTACTACAAGACCGATGTTCTCGTCACGATGTTCGACATCATCTTTTTCTGGGTGGCGCGGATGATGATGTTCGGGCTGCATTTTACGAACAAGGTGCCGTTCCACACGGTCTACATCCACCCTCGCGTCGTCGACGAGAAGGGTCAGAAGATGTCGAAGACGCGAGGCAATGTCGTCGATCCGTTGACGCTGATCGACGAATTCGGCGCCGACGCGTTGCGCTTTGCGCTCGCGATTGCGGCGGCGGCGGGCAAGGACCTGCGCATGGGACGCAGCCGCGTCGAGATCTATCGCAATTTCTGCACGAAAATTTGGAACGCCGCGCGATTTTGCGAGATGAACGAGTGCAAGCGCACGGCGAACTTCGATCCGGCGAAGCTGACCTCGACCGTCAACCGCTGGATCGTGGGCGAGCTCGTGCGCGCGCGCAACGAACTCACCGCCGCGATCGAGGCGTTCCGCTTCAACGACGCGGCCGGCGCGCTCTACGAGTTCGTGTGGAACGTCTATTGCGATTGGTATCTTGAGTTCATCAAGCCGATCCTCATGGGCCACGACGAACATCAAAAGGCGGAGACGCGGGCGACGGCGGCGTGGGTAATGGATGAGATGCTGAAGCTCGCCCATCCGTTCATTCCCTTTATCACCGAGGAGCTTTGGCGCGCGACGGGCGAGCATGGGCCGAAGCGGACGACGATGCTGATCTCGGCCGACTGGCCGAACTACGAAGCGATCCCGCACGACAAGGATGCTGCCGCTGAGATGAATTGGGTGAAGTCGTTGATCTCCGAGGTGCGCTCGGTGCGCGCGGAAATGAACGTGCCGCCGTCGGCGAAGCTGCCGCTCACGCTAAAGACCGGCGCCGGGGAAGAGGCGGCGTGGCTCGCACAGCACAACGAACTCGTGTTGCGACTGGCGCGGCTTGAAACGGCGACGACGGGAGAGCTTGCCAAAGGCTCGGCGCAGATCGTCGTGGGGCAGGGGACGGCAGGGCTCGCGCTCGAGGGCGTGATTGACTTTGCGAAAGAACGCGCGCGGTTGTCGAAGGACATGCAAAAAGCCGAAGCCGAAATCGGCCGCATCGATGCGAAGTTGGGCAACGAGGCGTTCGTCGCGAAGGCACCCGAAGAGGTGATCGAAGAGCAACGCGAGAAGCGCGCCGAGTACGACGCGCAGCGCGCGAAGCTGGCGGAGGCGTTGGCGCGGCTGGGCTGAGCCTAGGGCTCAAACAACAGCTTGATGTAGTTGCGGTACTGCATGATCTGCGCGGGTAGAGTGGTGCGGTCGCGTAATGCGCGCGAGAGGATGATGCCGCCGTCGACGAGCGCGCTGATCATGTCGGCGAGGGAGTCGAAGTCGACATCGATCTTGGGCGGGTACCGCTCGGCGATCCTGTCGAGATAGCCGCGGAAGCGGTGGCGCCAGGCGAGCATTCCTTCGCCGTTGAGATTGCGGACTTCCGTGTCGAACAACTGATCCTGGTAGACGACCGCGGCGGCGATGCAGCCGGGGTGAACGTTGTGGACCTTGCCCATCAGTTCGGCAAAGAGCTTTAGGCCGATCAGGAAGCTGTGCAGCGGGTCGTCGTGCAGCTCCGCCGCGCGGTCGAAGATGTCATCGAGTTGGCGCTTATTCTCGTCGAGGTAGCGCTGCATCATCGCGCGCGCCAGGTCGTTCTTGTCCTTGAAGTGGTAGAAGAATCCGCTCTTCGTGATGCCGACGCCCGCGATCAGTTCTTCGATCGAGGTCGAGGCGAAGCCTTTTTGCAGCACGAGCTGTTCGGCGAGCTCGAGCAGGCGCTCGCGGTTGGACGCGGGTTTGAGTTTGGCGGTGGCGGTCATCGGTCGAGTGTACCATAAGTGCAGTGAGAGCTGATGGCGCGCGTGACTGTGGTCACGTTCCCGGCGCTAGAAACCTTCTATCTCATTGATTTTCAATTACTTCAGATTTCTCGGCCGGGCCGTACCATGGGACGGCTAGAGCGCCGGTTCTGCGATGTCTAGGTATTCGCCCATCAGCCTCGGCGTGTCCGAGGCAAGAGAAATTCGAGGAGAAGCGACATGAAAAAGCACGACAAGCGCGGCAACCCCGTTTCCTATGGGTCGCAGGCCGCGATCGAGAAGCTGGATCACGCGGCGGACATGCTTGCGGCCTATCAGGCCGACACGCTGGGCGCGATCGATGCGGTTATCGCCGAGCATCCGGACTTCGCGCTGGCGCATGCCATGCGCGCGGGCGCGCTCGCAACGGCCACCGACAAGGCATTCGAGGATGAGGCGTTGAGCAGCCTCAAGTCGGCCGAGGCGTTGGCCTCCGGTGCCAATGAGCGCGAGCAACTGCTCATTGCCGGTTGCGGGGCCTGGCTTCGCGGCGACTTGGAGAATGGCGTTGAGTCTTGGGGGCGCGCCTCGATGCTCTATCCGCGCGACTTGACGGCGCTGCAGTTCGCGCACGCGGGCGACTTCTTTCTGGGCTACTCGCACATGCTGCGCGATCGTGTGGCGCGCGTGCTGCCGCAGTGGAGTCGAAATGTGCCCGGCTACGGCTTCATCCAGGGCATGTACGCGTTTGGGCTTGAGGAGTCCGGTGACTATGCCGCCGCCGACGAGCATGGCCGCGAGGCCGTCAGCATCAATGCTCAAGACGGCTGGGCCGCGCACGCAGTCGCGCACGTCTTTGAGATGCAGGGTCGTGCGAAGGACGGCGCCGACTTTCTTGCGGCTACGTCGGCCGGTTGGGAGCCGGGCAGCGGATTTGCCTATCATCTGTGGTGGCACAAGGCACTCTTCCATTTGGACATGCACGATGCGAAGAGCGCGCTCAGGCTCTTTGACGAAAAGGTCTCCGCCGGTGGTTTCGGTCAGGCGCTTGAGCTGATCGACGGTTCGGCGTTGCTTTGGCGGCTGCACTTGCTTGGCCACGACGTCGGCAAGCGCTGGGACGACATCTCCGCGAAGTGGGAGAGCCGCGTCGACCACGGCTACTACGTGTTCAATGACGTCAACGCGATGATGGCGTTTGCGGCGACCGGCAATGTTGCGGCTCAGAACCGCTTGATCGCGGCCGTCAAACGCGCGGCGAGCGGCCAAGGAACGAACGCGATGATGTCGCGCGAGGTGGGCCTGCCCGCGTGCGAAGGCTTCGCGGCGTTCGGTCGGGGCGAATACGCCAAGGCGATAGATCTGTTGCTGCCGGTGCGCGGCAAGGCCAATCGCTACGGCGGCAGCCACGCGCAGCGCGACATGTTCTCGTGGACGCTGACGGAAGCGGCCATTCGACTGGGTGATCGCGCTTTGGCGGATGCGTTCGTCGCCGAGCGGCTGGCGGGAAAACCGGAAAGCCCGGTTAACCGCGCTTGGGCCACGCGTGCGGCGAAACTCAATCGGAAGCAGGCGGCTTGAGCCGCCTGCCGCCTTGCCGAACGCAGGAGAAGAACAGTGAAGTCTCTGACCAAATCAGTGGCGCTCGTGACGGGCGTGACGATGCCTTACTTCGAGCTTGGTGCGAGCGGCGGGATGCCTGTCGTTTTCGTTCACGGCCTGACGGACTCGCACTTGTCCTATGGGCCGATGATCGAAGCGATGCCCGAGAGCTACCACATGTTCGTGCTCACCATGCGCGGACATGGTGATGCCTCAAAACCGGCGAGCGGCTATGTGCCGGAGAATATGGCGGCGGACGTGGCCGCGTTTCTGGATGCGCAAGGGATCGATCGCGCGGTGATTGTCGGCCACTCGATGGGCTCGATCGTCGCGCGGGCGTTCGCGCACGCTTATCCGGGGCGCGCGCTAGGGCTCGGCCTCCTCGGTGCGTTCTCGTCGCTGCATGCGAACCCCACGGTGCAGGAGGTGTTCGACGCCGTGGATGCGCTGGGTGAGGAGATCCCGGACGACTTCGCGCGCGAGTGGCAGCAGGGTTCACTGGGCACGCCGGTGCCGGACGATTTCTTCGAGATGGTGATCGCGGAAACGAAGAAGGTGCCGGCACGCGTCTTCCGCGACGCGCTTGCCGGCCTTATGGCGCGGGACCGAACGTTCACCGGCGCGGGTTCGCTCGTTCCGACGCTGATCGCGTGGGGCGACAAGGACGCTTTCTGCACCCGCGCCGACCAGGACGCATTAGCAAAGGTTTTCGAGAATTCGCGGCTTCTGGTGTATCCGGGCATTGGCCACGCGGTGCACTGGGAATTGCCGGTCAAGGTCGCGACGGATATTGCGATCTGGCTGAAGCAGGTTGCGCGGGTCAACGCGCTGCGCGCCGCCTGATCTAGATTCCGGTCGCGCGCTTATGTCTTTAGTGAGCGCGCGACCGCCGGCAGGTCGACCCAGATGCCGAGCACGGTTGCGAGGTAGACGAATGCGACCGAAGCCGGGATGAGCACCATTCGGTTTTCTGGTTCGAACATGAAGAGCGCTGCGACGATGAGCGCGCGGGCGACGGCGTGGGCGGTGTAGAGTGCGGTGCGGCCATAGCTCCAGCCGATGACCGGCCAGTGCATCGACATGCCGATCGCGAGAATCGGTAGGGCGAGATCGGGAGCGGTCCAGAACGCGAGTGCCGCCATCGGCCAAAAGAGCAGCATGCCGAACATGGCCGGTGCGACGATGCTGCCCGCCGCCGACTTGTCGCCCATGAAGTTGACGCCGGCGAGGCTGGACAAGCCCCAAGCCATTGGGAAGATCATGCCGCTGCCGATGAAGGCGATGGTGAGAAACGTCTCCAGCGGGATATCCATCGTGCCGAGGTATGCCAACACGCCCCAATAGATCGCGCCCGCGAGCGGAAACGTATAGCCGCCCCTGAGGCGGACAAATGACTCAAGCCGATCGCGCAGCAATGCGTTGGTCAGATCCAATTCCTGCCCCCTCGTCACGTCACGCGAGGATTGCATAGAGCGCCCGTGCTCGAAAGCGTGAGACATTGTGGTTGACTTTTGGAGCGTTTGTTCTATATTCGTTCTTATGCGTCCGTCGTTGATCCACCGTCGCCCTCCCTCCGTCACCCGCCAAAGCCTGAGCCCGTTACAAGTAACGGCGATGTTTCGGCTTTGTTACGCGAAAAATGGCTCAAATCAGCCATTGTTTCGGCGTTTCGGGTCAGTTTATGCAAGATTCCGTGCCACAGCGCCGAAGCTTCCCTTCGCGGGCGTTGTGTCCGATAGCTTGGCGTTCGCTCTTCACACGGAATCGCCATGACCCGCTCGTTCGACAAATCGAAATTGCCGTCCCGCCACGTGACCGAGGGCCCCGCGCGGGCGCCGCATCGCTCGTACTACTACGCGATGGGATTGACCGCGGAGGAGATCGCGCGCCCGTTCGTCGGCGTCGTCTCGTGCTGGAACGAGGCGGCGCCCTGCAACATTGCGCTGATGCGTCAGGCGCAGTCGGTGAAAGTGGGTGTGAAGGAAGCGGGCGGCACACCGCGTGAGTTCTGCACCATCACGGTGACAGACGGAATCGCGATGGGGCACCAGGGGATGAAGTCCTCGCTCGTCAGCCGCGAGGTCATCGCGGATTCGGTGGAACTCACCGTGCGCGGGCATTGCTACGACGCGATCGTGGGGCTTGCGGGCTGCGATAAGTCGTTGCCGGGATTGATGATGGCGATGGTGCGTCTGAACGTGCCGTCGGTGTTCATGTATGGCGGCTCGATCTTGCCGGGCAAGTTCAAGGGCAAAGACGTCACCGTCGTCGACATCTTCGAAGGCGTGGGGCAACACGCGGCGGGCAAGATGTCGGATGCTGACTTGCATGAGCTTGAGTGCCACGCGTGTCCCGGTGCCGGCGCGTGCGGCGGACAATTCACCGCGAATACGATGGCTTGCGTGTCTGAGGCGATGGGCCTGGCGCTGCCGTACTCGGCGGGCCCGCCCGCGGAGTATACCTCGCGCGACGAATACGGCACGGCGAGCGGCAAGGCGGTGATGGAGTTGCTTGCGCGTGGAATCCGGCCACGGGATATCGTGACGCGCAAGTCGCTTGAGAATGCTGCGGTTGTGGTTGCGGCGACGGGCGGCTCGACGAACGGGGCGCTGCATCTGCCCGCGATCGCGCATGAGGCGGGGATCGATTTTGATCTCTTTGCGGTCGCCGAGATTTTCAAGAAGACGCCGTACCTCGCCGATTTGAAGCCCGGCGGACGGTTCGTGGCCAAGGACATGTTCGAGGCGGGCGGCGTGCCGATGCTGCTGAAGGTGCTGCTCGACGGCGGCTATTTGCACGGCGACTGCATGACGGTGACCGGCAAGACGCTGGCGGAGAACCTCGCGAACGTACGCTTTGATGCAAAGCAAGAGGTGATCCGGCCGGTGTCGAATCCGCTGTCGCCGACGGGCGGTGTGGTGGGCTTGCGCGGGACGCTGGCACCGGACGGGGCGATCGTGAAGGTCGCGGGCATGAAGAACTTGCAGTTCCGCGGCCCCGCGCGCTGCTTCGATAGTGAGGAAGAGGCATTCGCCGCCGTGACCGAAAACCGGATCGTCCGCGGCGAGGTGATCGTCATCCGCTACGAAGGACCGAAAGGCGGACCTGGCATGCGCGAGATGCTCTCGACGACCGCCGCGCTCTATGGCCAAGGCGAGAGCGAGCATTACGCGCTGATCACCGACGGACGCTTTTCCGGCGCCACGCGCGGCATGTGCATCGGGCATGTGGGACCGGAGGCAGCTGTCGGTGGGCCGATCGGGCTCTTGCGTGACGGGGACATGATCGCCATCGACGCCGCGAAGGGCACGCTCGACGTGGAGTTCACCGCCGACGAACTCGCGCGCCGCAAGGCGGCGTGGAAGCCGCGCACGACGATGTACACATCAGGCGTGCTGCACAAATACGCAGTCGGCGTCGGCCCCGCCCGCGCCGGTGCGGTAACGCATCCGGGCGGTAAGGGTGAGGGGCATGTGTATGCGGATATTTGATCCAACACCCCTCGCCCTTCCGATTCCGGAAGGGTGAGGGGAGCTGAAGATGCGCGTCGCGCTTGCCTTCTTCTTTCACGAGACGAACACGTTCGCGCCGGCGAAAGCCGATCTCGACGCATTTCGGCAGGCGGGTGCATTTGGCGGTATCCGGCACGGGGCCGATTTGATCCGCAACACCGGCGTGAACTTGCCATATGCCGGTTTCACTAAGGAGGCGCAGTCCTGCGGCTGGGAGGTCGTACCGCTGACCGGCGCGGGGGCGGTGCCGTCGGCGCAAGTGACGCGCGAGGCCTATGAGACGATCGCGGGCATGATCATCGACGATCTGAAAGCGGCGTTACCGGTCGATGCGGTCTACCTCGATTTGCACGGCGCGATGGTGGCCGAGCATCTGGACGACGGCGAAGGCGAGTTGCTGAAGCGCGTGCGCGCGGTCGTGGGACCTGCGATGCCGATCGTGATCAGCCTCGATTTTCACGCGAACGTGTCGGCGGAGATGGTGGCGCTCTCGGACGCGATGTTCATCTATCGCACCTATCCGCATGTCGATCTGGCGGCGACGGGTAAGCGTGCGGCGGTACATTTGAAGAAGATGACGGAGGGGTTGCCGCGGCAGGCGAAGGCGACGCGGGATATCGACTTTCTCATTCCGGCGGCGGGGCAGGCGACGGCGAGCGAGCCGTTGAAGTCGATCTACGCCCGTGCCGCGACGCTGGAAGGGGCCACGATCGGCAACGCGAGGGTTTCGACCATCGCAATGGCGCCGTGCTTTCCGCTGGCCGACGTGCCGATGTGTCGGCCGACGATCACCGTCTACGCCGACAATCAAGGCGCGGCGGACGCGGCGGCGGATGAACTCGCGGCATTGTTCGCCGCGTCGGAATCGCGCTTCGCACAGGAGCTTTGGGACCCGCGCGCGGCTGTGCGCGAGGCGATGCGTCTGGCGCGCGCGCCCGGCCGCGGGCCGGTCGTGCTCGCCGACACGCAGGACAATCCCGGCGGTGGCGGAAACGGGGACACAGTGGGTGTCTTGCGCGCCCTACTGGACGAAGGCGCCGAGGGCGCAGTCGTTGCGCATATTTGGGACCCCGACGTCGCCCGCGAAGCCCATCGCGCGGGTGTCGGGGCGGTGTTGAATGCGGGTCTCGGCGCGAAGACCGGGTGGGCTGGCGAGGTGCCCGTCGACGGGCCTTGGACGGTCGAGCAAATCAACAACGGCGACACCCACGGGACCGGCCCGATGGCACGTGGGTGGCATTTCAAGATGGGGACGTCGGCACTACTCAGCCAAGGCGGCGTGCGCGTGGCGGTAATCTCGGGCAAAGGTCAATGCCTCGATCAGGAACAGCTACGCATCTTCGGCATCGAGCCCGCGACGGTGCCGATCCTGATCGTAAAAAGCACAGTCCACTACCGCGCCGACTTCGAACCGCTCGCCCGCACGGTGATGGTCGTAAAGTCACCAGGCCCCGTCTTCGCCGACCACCGCGACTTGACTTACCGCAAGCTGAAACCGGGTCTGCGGCTGATGCCGGGAGGGTAGCGACAAATGTGGTCACTCGATCATTTGAAGATGACGCTGCAACTGCTCGCGAACGGGGTACGGGCGCTCGGCCGGGTGAAGAGCCTTTGCTGCGTCCAGCTGATCGTTCGTGATGAGTTCGTGGATCTTGTGGGTCAGCGGCGTGATTTCGGTGATGCGGCGTGTCCATTCGTGCACATATTTCTGGGCCGCCGTGCCGCTGAGGCCGATTTGAATCGAACGATGGCCGAGCGCGCGGTGATGATAGTCCCGTTCGGGGTCCCATTGAATGCGGACCGGCGGCGAGGCGTCGGTGGTGCGCTCGTGGCTAAGCGAGCTGTTGGTGAGGGCCCATTCAAAGCCCTCGCGCGTGATGTCGATCGCGAGAATGCGCTTCTGACCGTCGTCTTTGTGTCCCCAGCCGGCGCGGTACATCATCCAAAGGAACGACGGCTTGATCCAGGTCATGCGCGTCATGCTGAACGGGGGCGACACAAACGAGCCGCGCGCGAGCGCGGTGTCGGCAATGTCGTCGCGATAGGCTTGATAGACGCGGATCGTCGCCTCGTCATAGACGGCGCGAATTTGGCGCTCGGGTGTATTGGCGGCCGTCAACCGATGATCTCGCGTTCCTCGCCCCACCACAGCGGCGAACGTTCGAGGTCGATGAATTTGCGTTCGTCTTCGAGGAGCGCGCGGCCGGCTTCGGTGGCGCTTGGGCTCGCTAGGTGTTTGGCGAGGTCTTCGAAGCTGTCCCACCAGAGTTGGGCGACGCCGTCGTATTGCTCCGGACCGCCACGGGAGGCGCGGGTATCGGCGCTTAGCGCGGGATCGAACGAATGGAGTTGAACATAGCGGCGGATGCCGAGCACCGCTTGATGGCTGCGCACGAGAGGGGCGTGCTTGTCGAGCCAGTACGCCTGAAATTCCTGGCGCGTCAGCTTCGGCAGACGCATGAGGCAGAAGGTGAGCTTGATCATGGTTCGTGTTTCCCCTGCGGGAAGCGTGGAAACGCGTCGGCGGTCTCGAACCAGGCGACGCGGCTCCGGTGCCAGATGTGGAACGTCGGCGGAACCTTCGCGGGTTCGTCGAGCGTCGCCGTGTTTACGCCGAGTGTTGCTGTCGCGTCGTCTTCGCGGAACAGAAGATAGGTGCCGCAGTTGCCGCAGAACTCGCGCGTGGCACGGCTGGAGGCGCGGAAGCCTCTCGGCGCGCCCTTGGTGTAGGTGAAACGTGACGGCGGGATCGAGAACCAGGCCACGACCGGCGCGCCGCTTTGCCGTTGGCAGATGCGGCAGTGGCAGTACGCCGACTCTTCGATTGCGCCGGCCTGTAGGCGATATCGGACGGCGCCGCAGAGGCATCCACCGTCGAGTTCGCCCACGCTCATACCCTGAGCTCGCACCACACCGGCACGTGGTCGGAGGGTTTTTCCCAGCCACGGACGTGCTTGTCGATGGCGGCGGTTTGCAGGCGGTCGGCAGCTTGCGGGGACAGCATGAGAAAGTCGATGCGGATGCCGTTGTCCTTCTGCCACGCGCCGGCTTGGTAATCCCAAAACGTGTACTGGTGCGAGGCGGCATTGCAGGCGCGGAAGGCGTCTGTGAGGCCGAGGTTCGCGAACGCACGCAACTTGCGACGGGTTTCGAGCTTGAACAACGCGTCGTCGGCCCAGACTTTGGGATCGTAGCAGTCGCCGCCGGTTGGGATGACGTTGTAGTCGCCGCCGAGCACAAACGGTTCCTCGTCTTCGAGAAGCTTCGTCGTATGCGCGATCAGGCGGTCCATCCATTTCAGCTTGTACGGATACTTGTCCGTGTCGACCGGATTGCCGTTAGGGGCGTAGATCGAGGCGACGCGGAGAGCGCCCGTCTTCGTCGTCACGACACCTTCGATGTAGCGTGCCTGCTCGTCGGCGTTGTCGCCGGGCAGGCCCATGCGGACGTCTTCAATCTTGTACCTCGAAAGCAGGGCGACACCGTTGTAGCTCTTCTGGCCCAAGATCGCGCAGTGATAGCCCATCGCTTCGAATTCGAGCGCTGGGAAGGCGTTCGACTCGCATTTGATTTCTTGCAGGCAGGCGATGTCGGGCGCGGCCTGTTTGAACCAGGTCGTGATCGTCTCGAGCCGGGCCTTGATCGAGTTGACGTTGAAGGTCGCTATTTTCATGGGCGCGAGTGTAGCGCACGCGTTAGACTTCGCGCCAGTTCACCGGATGAGGATGTGAAACGTGTCAACAGAAGAAAAGCCGGCGCCGCCGCGCCCGCCGATCGCCGCGGACAGCGTGGCGTGGACGGAGTGGAACGAGGTGCCGCGGTTCGGCATGCGCTACCGGCATCTGACGAGCGCGGCCATCGGCGAGAATTATCACGTGGGTTTTGCGATCGAGGAGTTGTCGCCGGGCAAGCAGACGGTGCCGGCGCACTATCACATGCTGGAAGAGGAGCACATCTACGTGCTCGACGGTTCGGCGACGCTCAGGCTCGGCGCGGAGACGCACCAGCTGAAGGCCGGCGACTATGTATGTTTCCCAGCGGGCCAGAAGGCGGGACACTGCCTGATCAACAACACGGACAACGTCTGCCGCTACATCATCGTCGGCGAGCGCAACCCGAACGAGGTGGTCGTCTACACGGACTCAAACAAGGCGCTGGTCCGCTCGCTCGGCCGGCGCGAGATCTACGACCGCGCCGCAACGCGCGACTATTGGGACGGCGAAGAGACGGGTTAGACGGAAAAACTCGTCCCGCAGCCGCACGACGACTTGGCGTTCGGGTTTTTGATTTCGAAGTGGGAGCCCATGAGGCCTTCGATGAAGTCGACTTCGGAGCCGCCGAGGAACTCGAGTGACACTTGGTCGATGAGCACGCGGGCGCCGTCTTGTTCGATCAGGACGTCGTCGCCGGTCTTGGTGTCGTCGAACGTGAACTCGTATTGATAGCCGGAGCAGCCGCCGCCGTTGACCGCGACGCGGAACATCACGCCGGTGCCTTCGGCAGCGGTCAAGGTGGCGATGCGCTTGGCGGCGCTCGCGCTCACGCGGACGGGGATCTGGGCGGTGGCTTCCATGGTAACGATCATTTAACCTTCAGGCCGCTAATGAGGCCGGGCACAGCACTCTATCTATGCGCGCGAGCCGTCGCATCCAAGCCCCCTGCGAGGGGAATGGCGCTTTCGCGGAAAGGTGCTTCGATTTGAGCGGTTTTCGCCCCTCCCAAGACCTGGCGCCGTTCGCCTCCCGCGCGGAGACGAGCCGCGGACGGCAATGGAACGAGCCCGAGAGTGTGACCCGCTCACCGTATATGCGCGATCGCGACCGGGTGATTCATTCGGGCGCCTTCCGCCGGATGAAGCACAAAACGCAGGTCTTTGTTTATCACGAGGGCGACTACTATCGGACGCGGCTGACGCACTCGCTTGAGGTCGCGCAGATTGCGCGTTCGATTTGTCGGGTGATGCGGCTCGATGAAGATCTAGCCGAGGCGTTGGCACTGGCGCACGACTTGGGGCATGCGCCGTTCGGGCACGCCGGCGAAGATGCGCTCGCGGCCGCAATGAAGCCGTTCGGCGGATTCGATCACAACGCGCATTCGCTGCGCTTGGTCACGAAGTTGGAGCAACGCTACGCGGAGTTCGACGGGCTCAACCTTTCGTGGGAGACGCTCGAAGGGATCGTGAAGCACAACGGTCCGCTGACGGGGCCGCTGTCGAAACAAGAGCCGTTGCCGCAATCGATGGCGGAGTTCAACGCCGCGTTCGACCTCAAGCTCGACACGTTTGCGAGCGCGGAGGCGCAGGTGGCGGCGCTGGCCGACGACATCGCCTACAACAACCACGACATCGATGACGGATTACGAGCCGGGCTGTTCACAATTGAAGAGCTTGAATCGGTCCCTCTGGTCGGCGGAATCTTCACGGCGGTGGCCGACAAGTATCCGGGTCTTGAACGCTCGCGGCTCGTTCATGAAAGCGTGCGGCGATTGATCACGGCAATGATCGACGATGCACTTCACGAGACGCAGCGTCGCATAAACGAGCTGAAGTTGCAGAGCGCGGACGATGTGCGCAGTTGTGGCAAAACACTGGTTTCGTTCAGCGATTCGATGCGCGCAAACGACAGGGCGCTGAAGGCCTTTTTGTTCAAGAACATGTACCGGCACTTTAAGGTCAACCGTATGCTGAGCAAAGCAAAGCGTGTGGTGACGGACCTTTTCGCGCTGTTCTTGAGCGAACCTGGAGTTCTGCCGACACAGTGGAATCAATTGTGCGATGCAGCGGGTACAACTCGTACGGCGCGTGTCGTGTCCGACTACATCGCCGGTATGACGGACCGTTTCGCACTGGAAGAGCATCGCCGCTTGTTCGCGATTGAGGTCGATATCTGATGTTAAGAAAAGCATTCAGAAATCGGAAACTTATCGGTGTACTCTGGCGTGGGCACGTCACGATTCGTAAGCCACAGTCGCCTGTCGACGCGTTGAGGGGATTCTAGATCATGGTCAATCCAGATCGCAATTTGTATGAGCCGCCGTACGATGATGCGCTGCTCTATGACAGCGATCTTGAGCCGGAGCGTCCGCGCAGCCGGCCTCTCGTCGTATTGCTCGGCATCGTGGTGCTTGCCGCGTTCGCGGGCGTTGTTTGGGTCGCCTATAACCAAGGCGTGAAGCAGGGTCAGCAAGGCGTGCCGCTGTTGACGGCCGATGCGGGCCCGACCCGGATTGTGCCTGAGAGCGATGGCTCGTCGCCGACCATGAATCCGGCACCGGACAAAGCCTATGATCGTCTGCTCAACGATCAGCCGGAAGGCGAGCAGGTCAATATTCTGCCGAAGCCGGAACAACCGCGCACAGTGCCTGCGCCGCAAGAGCTTGCCGCGGCCGGCAACCCCACGATCGGGGCGGCGGGCGGTAAGTACGGCGACAAGGCGACCGATTTCGAGGCGCCGAAGGAATCCGGCGACGTTGTTCCGGGGATGGATCAGACGGTCGGTGCAATCTCTTCGAGCACGGGTGCGGTCAGCGCCACGCCGCGTGAGATACCGACCAACACGCCGCCGCCGGTCATCGGCAGCGAGGACATTACGCAGCAGCTTCCGACGGTGCAGTCGGCAACGCCGCGTGCGGTGGCACCGGTAACGACGGCGACGGCGCCGGTGCAGAAGCCTGCAGCTCTAACACCGGCTAAGCCGATTTCTGTTGCGGTACCTGCGCCGCCGAAGCCCGCAGCTGTCGAACCGGCGCCTGCGCCCTTGGCAGCGCCTGAAAGCGCGTCTGCGGCGACACCCACAGGTACGATGATCCAGTTGGGCTCGTTCCCGAACAGCGGCCTGGCGGCGTCGTCATGGTCGAAGATCAAGTCGGCGAACCAGGACCTGTTGGCCGAGTACAGCCCTGTCATCAAGCCGGCCGAGATTCCGGGCAAGGGCACGTGGTACCGTCTGCGCGTCGGTGGATTTGCCGATAAGGCGGCGGCGCAGAGCGTTTGTGCGCAGCTGACGGCGGCGGGTCAGGCTTGCATCATCGCAGCCAAGTGATCTAAGCGCAGGGACGTACGCGAGGGGGGATACTCGCGTTCGAGGGGAGTGAAGGTCTGTGACCGTGCGTGCCGTGATATTCGGCTGCGATGGCCATGAGTTGACGGCGGCAGAGCGCGCGTTCTTTCGCGAGGCGAAGCCGTGGGGCTTCATCCTGTTCCAACGCAACTGCGGCTCGCCGGAACAGATTCGGCGACTGACGGCGGCGCTGCGCGAATGCGTCGGCCGTGAGAACGCGCCGATCCTGATCGATCAAGAAGGCGGTCGGGTGCAGCGTCTACGCGGCGAGCACTGGCGCAAGCGCCCTGCGGCTGCGTCGTTCGGATCAGTCAGCCGCCAGAACCCGGGGAACGCGCGCGATCTCGCTTACGACAATGCGCGGGTGATGGCGGCAGAGCTGAAGGACCTTGGCGTCAATGTCGACTGCACGCCGTGCATTGATGTGCCGGTCGAAGGGTCGCACGACATCATCGGCGACCGCGCGTTCGGGCGGGACCCCTGGGTCGTGGCATCGCTTGGCCAAGCGGTGATCGACGGGATGCTCGACGGTGGGGTGCTACCGGTCATCAAGCATATCCCCGGACACGGGCGGGCGCGATCGGACAGTCATTTGGAATTGCCGGTGGTCGATTCGCCGCGGGCCGAGCTGGAGCGTAGCGATTTTGCGCCATTTCGGGCCCTGGCGCATGCGCCGTTGGGGATGACCGCCCATGTCGTCTATACGGACCTCGATGCGACATCGCCGGCAACGACAAGCAAGCGGGTGATCGACGAAATTGTTCGCGGTTTCATAGGGTTTGACGGCGCGTTGATGACGGACGATTTGACGATGCGGGCACTGAAGGGATCGCAGACCGATCGCGTGCGCGCGTCGATAGCGGCGGGCTGCGACTTGGTTCTGCATTGCTCGCGCGATATGGACGAGATGCGCGAGATTGCGGCCATGGTGCCCATCCTGAGCGGCAAGGCGCTGCAGCGGACCGAGCGTGCGCTCGCCGCCCTGAAGGAACCGAAGCCGTTCGTTGTTGCCGAAGCCCAGGCGCGCGTCGACGCCGCTCTATCGCGGGTGGCCTGAGATGACGCTTGAGTTTGACACACCCGTTCCCGCCGAACCGAAACCCGATGAGGCCTTGATCATCGATGTTGACGGCTATGAGGGGCCGCTTGACGTTTTGCTTGCCCTCGCGCGGGCGCAGAAGGTGGACCTGCGCAAGATCTCGATCCTGGCGCTGGCGGAGCAGTATCTGATCTTCGTCGCTGAGGCGCGGAAGCGGCAGCTGGATCTGGCGGCCGACTATCTCGTGATGGCGTGCTGGCTTGCCTATCTCAAGTCGAAACTGCTGTTGCCGGAGCAGGAGAAAGAGGGCGAACCGTCGGCGGAGGAGTTGGCGGAGCGCTTGACGTTGCAGCTGCAACGGCTTGAGGCGATCCGGATCGCGGCAGCGCGGCTGATGTCGCGCGAGCGGTTGGGGACCGAGGTATTCCTGCGCGGGTCGCCCGAAGGAATCCGCGTGATTAAATCCCCGAAGTACGCGGACACGCTGATCGATCTGTTGAAGGCTTATTCGACACAGCGCGTTAAGACGATCGCCCATGGCAACTATGCCCTGCAACGTATGCCGGTGTTTGCGATCGAAGAGGCGCGCCATCGTCTGGAGCGCATGCTCGGCGTTATCATCGATTGGTCGACGATCGAGATGTTGATGCCGGAAGAATTTTCGACCGGCAAATCGCGCCGGTCGGGGCTTGCCAGCGTGTTGTCGGCAAGCCTTGATTTGGCCCGCGATGGGCTGGTTGAACTTCGTCAAATGGCTCCGTTTGCGCCGCTCTATGTGCGGCGTCGAGAGCCCGAAACCGAACAAGAGGCTGCGACATGACGCCAGGACCGGTGCGTGCCATGAAGCTCGACGACAAAGAGGCAAACGACGGAACGGTGACGCGGCTGTTTCCGGGCGATGCGATCCCGGCAGCCGCCGCGCATTTGCGGATGCTGGAGGCGATCTTGTTTGCGGCGGCGGAACCGCTGGACGAGGCGTCGTTGATCGAGCGATTGCCGCCGGACGCGAACGTGCCGGCGCTCGTTGAGGAGCTGGCTCAAGTCTACGCGAAGCGTGGCGTGAACTTGGTCAAGCTCGCGGGGCGTTGGGCGTTTCGCACGGCGCCGGATCTCGCGCATCTGCTGCACAAGCATGCGGTGGAGCAGAAGCGCCTGTCGCGAGCGGCGATGGAGACGCTGGCGATCGTCGCCTACCATCAGCCAGTCACGCGGGCGGAAATCGAAGAGATCCGCGGGGTGACGATCAACAAGGGTACCCTCGACATCCTGTTGGAACTGGGCTGGGTAAAGATGCGCGGCCGGCGCAGGGCGCCGGGGCGGCCCGTAACCTACGGGACCTCGGACGCGTTCTTGATGCACTTTGGGCTGGACAAGATTTCCGATCTGCCGGGCCTAGAAGAGCTGCGCGCCGCAGGGCTCATGGAAGGGCGGATTCCGGCGAGCTTCAACGTGCCGTCGCCCAGCGACTCGTTGACCATGGACGAAGACCCCTTGGACATTGGCGACAATGGCGAGCTGTTCGAGCCTGAGGTGCCGGAGCCCGACGCCAAGAATTCGGCGGAATAGCCCGCGGCTTAAACACGTTTTTGGGGGCGGCGTACTGGTCGATTGCGCCGCCGCGTCCCATTTGGGACAATCGGGCTCAAGCAACCGGTTAGCGTTGGCCACGGCGGCCTTCGCCCGCAGCCTGCAAAGGGTATTTCAGTCATGGGCACCATGTCGATTTGGCATTGGCTCGTCGTTGGCGCGATCGTTCTGATCTTGTTCGGCGGGCGCGGAAAAATCTCCGAACTGATGGGCGACGTCGCCAAGGGGATCAAGAGCTTCCGCAAGGGTTTGGCGGACGACGACAAGCCGCTTGAGCAAAAGGAAGCGAACAAGGACAGCGTGAAGAACTAACGCGCGGGTTCCCATGTTCGACATTGGTTGGGGCGAGCTCCTGGTCATTGCTTGTGTCGCCCTCGTGGTGATCGGGCCGAAGGATTTGCCGTTTGCGCTGCGCACAGCGGGCCGATGGGCCGCAAAGGCGCGTGCGATGGCGCGCGAATTCCAAGACCACGTCGAAGATCTGATGCGCGAGACGCAGGTCGACGACATGAAGCGCGAGTTCAACGACATGACACGGCCGCCGGACGGCTTAGAGAACGAATTGATGGCCGGCCGAACGGGGAAGCCTAAGATGGAGCCGCCAGTGGAGCCGCCGCCCCCAACCGACGCGCCATTGCCTGCTCCGCCCGCCCCATGACGAAAGACGACGATGAGGCGCATATCGAGGCGTCGCGCGCGCCGCTGCTCGATCATCTGATCGAGCTGCGCCAACGCTTGATATGGTCGGCGGTCGGGTTCTTGGTCGCGTTCGTATTCTGTTACTTTTTTGCCAAACAGATTTACTCGTTCTTGACGCATCCGCTGGCGGTTGCCTTTGAGGGGCAGCAGGGACGGCGGATGATCTTCACAGCGCTCTACGAGACGTTCTTCACGTATCTGAAGGTCGCGGCGTTTGGCGCGCTCTGCATCTCGTTTCCCGTCATCGCGACGCAGATCTACATGTTCGTCGCACCGGGGCTCTATCGCAACGAGCGCAAGGCGTTTCTGCCTTTCCTAATTGCGACACCGGTGTTGTTCACCATGGGTGCGGCGCTCGTCTACTACGGCGTGATGCCCGTGATGATCCATTTCTTCCTGGGCTTTGAAACGCCGGGCGGCGAAGGGACCTTGCCGATTCAGTTGGAAGCGAAGGTCGCCGACTATCTCGATCTGGTGATGACGTTCATCTTCGCGTTTGGACTTAGCTTTCAGTTGCCCGTGCTCTTGACGCTGCTCGGGCGCGTTGGGATCGTGTCCTCGGATTTTCTGAAGAAAAATCGGCGCTATGCGATCGTTTTTGCCTTCGTGGTCGCCGCGATCCTGACGCCGCCCGATATCCTGAGCCAGTTCGCACTCGCGATTCCGCTGCTGCTGCTCTACGAGGTTTCGATCGTCAGCGTCCGCTTGATCGAAAAGGAGCGGTCGAACGCGGCAAAAAGGGCCGAAAGCGCCGTTTAGCCCTGTTGTGGCGGCTGGGGCGAAGCAGGTAAGAAGCCGCCTCCACTTCGTCCGGCGCGTTCTCCCATGCACGATATCCGCTTCATTCGCGACAATCCCGCAGCTTTCGACCACGGCCTCGCGCGCCGGGGGATCAGCGCGATGTCGTCGGAGATTCTGGGGCTCGATCAGGAATGGCGCGCGGCGATCCAGCGGTTGCAGGAGATGCAGACGCTGCGCAACGAGGCTTCGAAGAAGATCGGGCAGGCCAAGCAGCAAAAGAACGAGGCTGAGGCGCAGCGCCTTATGGCCGAGGTTGCGCGGCTGAAGGACGAGGTTCCGGCGACAGAACTTCGCGTGCGCGAGTCCGAAGAGACGTTGAACGAAGTGTTGAGCGCCATTCCGAACCTTCCGGCGGCCGACGTTCCGGATGGCGCAGACGAAACAGCGAACAAAGAGGTGCGCCGGGTCGGCGAGCCGCGGTCGATGAACTTCGCGGCGAAGCAACACTTCGACTTGGGCGAACTCTTGAAGTTGATGGACTTCGAGGCGGCGGCGAAGATGTCCGGCGCACGGTTCGTGCTGTTGCGTGGGCAGTTGGCGCGGCTTGAGCGGGCGCTCGCGAACTTCATGCTGGACGTGCACACGGGGACCTTTGGGTATCAGGAATGTGTGCCGCCTTATCTCGTGCGCGATCAGGCGATGTTCGGGACGGCACAATTGCCGAAATTTCGCGACGAGCAGTTCGGCACCACGAACGGATACTGGTTGATCCCGACGGCGGAAGTTTCGCTCACGAACCAAGTGCGCGAGACGATTTTGGACGAGAGCCACTTGCCGATGCGCTTCACGGCCTGGACGCCGTGTTTCCGTTCCGAGGCAGGGGCTGCGGGTAAGGACACGCGCGGAATGATCCGCATGCATCAGTTCTCGAAGGTGGAGTTGGTGTCGATAACGACGCCCGATCAATCCGATGCCGAGCACGATCGCATGACCGGTTGTGCGGAAGAGATATTGAAGCGGCTTGGCCTGCCGTTCCGCACGATGGTATTGTGCTCGGGCGACATGGGCTTCGCGGCGCGCAAGACCTACGACATCGAGGTTTGGTTGCCGGGGCAGAACACCTATCGCGAGATTTCCAGCTGTTCGAACTGCGGCGACTTTCAAGCGCGGCGCATGGATGCGCGTTTCCGGTCGAAGGACGAGAAAGGGACGCGGTTCGTGCATACGCTGAACGGGTCGGGCCTAGCGGTTGGGCGGACGCTGGTCGCGGTGCTCGAGAACTATCAGCAGGCCGATGGATCGATTGCGATCCCCGATGTTTTGAAACCTTACATGGGCGGTGCCGACATGATTGCAGCTCATGGCGCGTAAATCGGGCAAGCTCGACATTCGCATCCTGTTGTCGAACGACGACGGGATCAACGCGCCGGGGCTGAAGGCGCTTGAGAAGATCGCGCATGAGCTTTCCGACGACGTATGGGTCGTCGCGCCGGAGACCGAAGAGAGCGGCGCGTCGCGCAAGCTGACGCTGACTGAGCCGTTGCGCTTGCGCGAGATCAGCAAGCAGAAGTTCGCGGTGCAGGGTACGCCGACGGACAGCGTGCTCATGGGCGTGATGCACGTGATGAAGGATCAGAAGCCGGGCTTGGTGCTCTCGGGCGTGAATCGCGGTTCGAACATTGCCGACGATGTGACCTACTCGGGTACGATCGCGGCGGCGATGGAGGGCACGGGGCTCGGCATTCCGTCGATCGCGCTCAGCCAGGCCTATGGCTGGGAAGAGGGCAAGCCCGTGAAGTGGTCTTGCGCCGAACATCACGGGCCATGGTTGATCCGCCAGTTGCTGGAGGTCGGTTGGCCGAAGGACGTGTTGATCAACATCAACTTTCCCGACGCGCTTCCAGGGTCGGTAGAACGGGTCGAGGTGACGTCGCAGGGTAAGCGCGACCAGTCGCTGACCAATCTGATCGAGCGTATCGATGGACGCGGAAACCCCTATTTTTGGCTGGGCTTTACGCGGATGCGCTCGAACCCACCGGAAGGGACTGACTTGCGGGCGATCTATGACGGCCGGATTTCAGTGACGCCTTTGCATTTGAACCTGACCGAGGAGCGTGCGCGTAAGGCGCTGGCGCAGCATCTGAACGGCGCGCCGAAGGCCGACTGATCTTTCAACCCGTGAGGCATCCGATGACGACCGACGTACGGATGATTCAGCTGCTGATGGACTTGCGGCGGCAAGGCATCACAGACACGGAGGTGCTGTCGGCGATGGAGCAGACGCCGCGCGAGGTGTTCGTGCCGGAGATGTTCCGCGACCGGTCGTTCGACAACACGGCGCTGCCGATCGACTGCGGGCAGACGATCAGCCAGCCGATTGTCGTCGCGTATATGACGGCGGCGCTTGAGCTGAAACCGACGTTGCGGGTTCTCGAGATTGGCACGGGGTCGGGCTATCAGGCGGCGGTTTTGGCGCGGCTGGTGAAGCGGGTCTACACGATCGAGCGGATTCCCGAATTGGCGCAGGCCGCGCAGGAGCGGCTCAAGAAGTTACTCCTGTTTAACATCGACGTGCGGAACAGCGACGGGATGCGTGGTTGGCCGGGGCAGGCGCCGTTCGATCGAATCATCGTGACTGCGGCAGCGCGAGACAGCGCTCCTCAAGAATTGCTTAATCAACTCAATATTAAGGGCTCCCTTGTTATTCCCATAGATCGTGGTGTCGATGGGCAGGTGCTAGTCCGCATAAGACGGACAGCCCAAGGTTTTCAGAGCACGGATCTTTTGCCCGTGAAGTTCGTGCCTTTGTTGGAAGGCGTGGCGAAGAGTGGTGGAGCGGTCGAATGATCCGCGCAAACGTCGCTCGAACCGCAAGCGTGCAGAGCAGACGGCGCAGTCGCTGATCGCGGCGCTGTTGTTGGGCACAGCGAGCGGCTGTGCGACCATTGATACGCCGCCGTACAACGGCGCGTATGCGCGCCCGCCTGCGCGCCGGCCGATGCCGGCCACCGTCCACTCTGTTGCTCCCGGCGAGACGTTGAATTCGATCGCGCGCAGCTATGGCGTTCCGCGCCAGGCGATCGTCGACGCGAACGACATCGACGATCCGGACAGCCTGCGCCGTGGGCAACGATTGACCATTCCTTTTGTGACCTCACGTCCGCGGATGGCGGCGCCGCGACCGGCGCCGGTAGCGCCGCGTGTGGTTGCTCAAGCACTGCCGTCTCCGACGATGAAGCCCATCGTCGAGGCGGATGAGCCGCAACCGGATCCGCGGCTGCTCGGTGCGCGCTACTACGCACTTGGCACGCCACGGTCGAAGCCGGTGCTTGACGGGCAGGGCGGGCCGGAGTTCTTCGCGCCGCCGCCGCGTGAGGAACGCGTTGCTTCAATCGATCTCGATGCGCCGTACGATCCGCGCGCCGCGAAGGCGAAGGTGCGCGCGAAGCCAAAGGCCGAGCCGGTCGGTGAGGCATCGTCGAGTGGGCAATTCATTTGGCCCGTGCGCGGCAAGGTCCTCCTGGGCTTCGGGCGCCGTGGCTCGGGCATGCATAACGACGGGATCAACATCGCGGCCGAGCCAAACACGCCGGTGCGCGCGGCCGACGGCGGCGTTGTCGTCTACGCCGGCAACGAGCTGGCCGGTTACGGCAATCTGCTTCTGGTCAGGCACGCGAGCGGCTACGTGACCGCCTATGCGCACAACAAGAAGCTGCTGGTCGATCGCGGCGACAGGGTCAAACAGGGCGAAACGATCGCCCTCGTCGGCGCCACCGGCGACGTAGAAGAGCCGCAACTCCATTTCGAAATCCGCAAGGGCGACCGCGCGGTCGATCCAAACCGGTTTCTAGTGAGACAGACCGCGAGCCGGTGAGGGAGAGTTACAACTTCTGCCCCAACGTCCCCGCCAAATCTTCGATGAACTGCCAGGCGACGCGGCCGGAGCGGCTGCCTCGGGTGACCGACCATTCTAGGGCGCGGCGCTTTAGGTCTTCGGCTTGGATCTTCAGGTTGAAGTGTTTGGCGTAGGCTTCGACAATGGCGAGGTAGTCTTGCTGGCTCACGTTGTGGAAGCCGAGCCAGAGGCCGAAGCGATCGGAGAGGGAGATTGTTTCTTCGATCGCTTCGTCGGGGTGGATCGCGGTCGAGCGTTCGTTTTCGATCATGTCGCGCGGCATCAGATGGCGTCGGTTCGAGGTCGCGTAGAAGATCACGTTTTCCGGCCGGCCGGCGAGGCCGCCTTCGAGCACCGTCTTCAGCGGACGGTACGCGGCGTCGTGCGCGTCGAAGGAGAGGTCGTCGCAGAACAGAACTGTGCGGATCGGCGCACGGGCGATGAGCGTGAGCAGTTGGCCCAACGTCGCGATGTCTTCGCGGTGGATCTCGACGAGCTTAAGCGGTGCGCCGGTTTCCTGCGCGACGGTGGCGTGGACGGCCTTGACCAGCGCGCTCTTGCCGGTGCCGCGCGCACCCCAGAGCAGTGCGTTGTTGGCGGGCAGGCCTTTGGCGAAGCGTTGGGTGTTGGCCAGCAGCTGGTCGCGCTGGCGGTCGATGCCTTTCAGCAGGGCGAGCGGCACGCGGGCGATCTTGGCCAACGGCTGAAGCGTTTGATGGGCGGCGTCCCAGACGAAGCCTTCGGACGCCGGCCATTGCGGCTCCAGTGGCGGCGCCGGCGCGAGGCGTTCGAGGGCGCTGGCGATGCGCTCCAACAGCGCAGTCTGGTCGTTGCTCATTCGCACTGACTACTAGATGGCTGGCGGATGGGCCAGTGGGGCGGAAATGAAGGGCTTTCGCTTGGTTGCATTGGCACTCTTGGCCGCTATAGTCCGCCCCGAAATCAGCCCCGCCCTCCAAAAGAGTTAACGGACCCGCGCACTCATGTTCATCTCTCCTGCCTACGCGCAAGCTGCACCTGGACCAGGCGGCGCTGGCGATATCTTCCTGCAGTTGATGCCGTTCGTCCTGATCATCGCGGTCATGTACTTTCTGGTGATCCGGCCGCAGCAGCAGCGCTTGAAGGCGCATCAGCAGCTTGTCGCCGCGATCAAGCGCGGCGACGTCGTCGTGACCTCCGGCGGCATCATCGGCAAGGTGGTGAAGGTGCTTGAGAACGACGAGGTGATGGTCGAGATCGCCGAAGACGTCCGAATCAGGGTCATCAAGTCGACGATCGCGGACGTGCGCTCGAAGACGGAACCGGTCGCCGCGGACTCGAAGTCCAAGGGCGACGACGAAGACAAGAAATAAGGACGCGCGCTAGCGCACGGATCACGCCGACATGCTTCAGTTTCAGCCTTGGAAGATTGCTCTCGTACTGTTCGTTTGCCTGTTGGGGCTGGTGACGGCGTTTCCGAATGTCATGCCGGTCGCCTGGCAGACGTGGATCGCGCGCAACGCGAGTTTCGTACCGCACCGGCCGGTGACGTTGGGTTTGGACCTTCAGGGCGGCTCGTACGTGCTGTTTGAGGCCGAGATCGAGGTGGCGATCAAGGACAAGATGCAAGGTCTTCTGGACGATATTCGTAAGGGCCTGCGCAAGGAGAAGATTACCTATTCGGGCTTAAGCGCCACCGCCGACACGGTTTCGGTCAAGATCGTCGAACTGGAAAAGCTAGCCGAGGCGCGGACGTTTTTGCGCGGATTGGCGTCGCCGATCGGCGGCGGCATCGCCGGCATCAACACGTCGGATTACGACGTCCGCGTGTCGGATGAAGGCGACGCAACGATTGCGGTGACGGCTGCCGGGCGGGAACAGATCCGGGCGAATGCCATGTCTCAGTCGGTTGAGATCTTGCGTAAGCGCATCGACCCGGAAGGCACCAAGGAAGTCACGATCCAGCCCCAGGGTGCCAATCGCATTATCGTGCAAGTGCCGGGCGAAAGCGATCCGCAAAAGATCATTCACGTGGCGGAAACGGCGGCGAAGCTGACGTTTCACATGGTCGACGAAAGCGTATCTCAAGCCGACATCGACGCCAAACGCATCCCGCCCGGTTCGAAGTTGCTCTTCGAGAAGGTGGGCCGCGGACCGAACGCGACTGAACAACCGATCGTGATAAAAGAGCGCGCGATCATTACTGGCGACATGCTTGAGAAGGCGCAGGGCACGTTCGATTCGCAAACGCAGTCGCCGATCATCTCATTCAAGTTCAATGCGCAGGGCTCTCGCCGCTTTGCGGACGTGACGAAGAACAGCGTCGGTAAACGCTTCGCCGCCGTACTCGACGGCAAGGTCGTGACCGCGCCGGTGATCCGCTCGCCGATCCTCGGCGGCACCGGGCAGATCGAAGGCAACTTCACGATCGAAGAGGCGAACGAGACGGCGGTGTTGTTGAATTCCGGCGCGCTGTTCGTGCCGCTGAAGGCGGAAGAAAACCGCACGGTCGGTGCGGAGCTCGGCCAAGACTCGGTCAATGCCGGTCAATATGCTGCGCTTGGCGGCCTGATCTTGGTCGTCGCGTTTATGATCCTGCAGTATCGGCTATTCGGCGTGTTCGCGGATGTCGCATTGCTCGCGAATTTAATGTTGCTGTTGGGCATCATGACCGCGATCGGGGCGACGCTTACGTTGCCGGGTATCGCGGCCTTCGTGTTGACGATGGGTATGGCGGTCGACGCGAACGTTTTGATCTACGAGCGGATTCGCGAGGAGCAGCGCAACGGGAAGTCGATCATGGCCGCGGTCGACGCCGGGTTCGAACGGGCCATGTCGACGATTATCGACTCGAACCTGACGACGCTGCTCGCCGGTTTGATCCTGCTGATGATGGGTACCGGACCGGTTCGCGGCTTCGCCGTGGCGTTGTCGTTGGGCATTGTGACCTCGGTGTTCACCGCCGTCTATGTCACCCGATTGCAGGTGATCTGGTGGTTAAGGAGTGGCCGACGGACGGAATTGCCGATTTGAGGGCGTAAATCCCGCATGTCACATGGGCTTTTACCCGTGCAGGTCGATTGACGCAGGGCGCGCGTGTATCCTTCACTCTCCGCCGATTGAGTCGGCTTATTGAGGGGAGGGTCCGGTCCATGGCGCCGCTATTGACCAATGTCCGTAACACGCTGATCGCAGGCTTCGTGCTCGCGCTGCTGGTGTTCATTATCTTCATTGTCGTGGGCGGTTATTCGGTGACCGATACGCTCCGCGGGCAGTTGTTCTGGGCCTTTGTGTTCCGCTGGCTGCACGTGCTTTCGGGCATTTTGTGGATCGGGCTGCTCTACTATTTCAACTTCGTCCAGATACCGATGATGCCGAAGATCCCCGACGATCAGAAGCCGGCGGTTTCGAAGTTCATCGCGCCGGAAGCGCTCTGGTACTTCCGCTGGGCGGCGATGGCGACGATCGCGACCGGTCTGATCCTGGCGGCGCTGAACGGCTATTTGCTGGACGCGATCACGCTGGGCGCGACGTCGGGCTTCTCGACACCGTCCTATACGCTGATCGGGATCGGCATGTGGCTGGGCACCATCATGTGGTTCAACGTTTGGTTCGTCATTTGGCCGAACCAGCAACGAGCCCTGAACATAGAGAACAGGTTCCCGGACCTCAGCAAGGATCAACGCGCGGCGCACGGGCGTACGGCCATGTTGTTCTCGCGCACGAACTTTATGCTGTCGGTGCCGATGCTCTTCGCCATGGTCGGCGCCCAAAACCTGGGCTGAGACGCCCGGGTGACAGGAATGAAGGGCTGTGCGATGAGCACGGCCCTTTTTCGTTGGTGAGCGGCCGTGAACGAGCTTGATAGCGCGCTGGCAGACCAGGACCCTGACCGTTACGTCGCGAACTTCTTTGCGCCTGCTGCTGCACGGCCGGCGCTGACCGCGCTTTACTCTTTCGACAACGAACTTAGACGCGTCGGGCTGACCGTGCGTGAGCCGATGGCGGGGCATATCCGCCTTGCCTGGTGGCGCGAGCAGATCGCGGCGATTTACGATGGCCGGCCGGTTCATGCACCTGTGCCGCTGGCGCTGGCGGCCGTGGTGGCACGGTGGCAGCTGCCGCGGGCCCTTCTTGAGGGCTGCATCGACGGCCGGGCGCACGACCTTGAAGAGACACCGTTCGCGGACGAGGCGGCATTCGAAGCTTACGCTGATGCGACAAGCGGAGGTCTGCTCTTGACGGCGGCGCGGGCGTTGGGTGCGGATCGCATCGACGACGTTGCACACCATGCCGGACGTGCGGCGGCCTATGGTGCTGCATTGCGCGAGTTCGCGGCGGCCCGCCGGTTGCGCCGCTATCGCTTGCCGTTAGCCTGGTTGAACGAGGCGGGGCTGAACGCCGAGGATGCGTTCGCGACCGAGACAACAACGGCAACGCTTGAAGCCGTGTTCCGGCGGGCGAGGGCGAGGGCTGCGTTCGCGCTCGATCGCGTGAACCGGTCGCGCTTTCGGCTGAAGGCAATGCCTGCGATTGCGGTTGCCGTCACGGCGCGGCGAACGTTCGATCCGTTAGCGCCCGCGGATGACGCGCCGTGGCGGCGTGTTGCGCGCTTGGCGCTGGCCAATTTGATGTGGCGTGTCTGAAGGTCAAGATCGCGTCGGCGCAAGCTCGACCATACGCGCAACGACGTCTGCCCGCGCACGATAGCCCGTCTGCGCGCCTGTGACCTCGCAGGAGAGGCTTGCGCCCGCGCTCGCAAACCGCATGGCCTCGCCGAGCGGCGAGCCGCAATCGAGCGCCGCCGTGAGGTAACCGACATACGCATCGCCCGCGCCGGTCGTGTCGACCACCGCAACCGGTAGCGCCCCAACGCTCCACGTCGCGCCCGTGGCCTCCACGGCGATCGACCCAGCCGCGCCCAAGGTTACAATGCAGGTGAGGTCGAAGCGCGATGCCAGGGCGCGTGCGATATCCTTGTGCTCGACGGCAGGAACGCCGAACAGATCGGCGAGTGTCCGTGCCTCGTGCTCGTTGACGACAAGCATGTTGAGATCGCCAAGCACCGCGGCATCCACCGGCATTGCAGGCGCCAGGTTCAGAAGCGTTCGTGCGCCCGCCGCCTTCGCCGCGCGAAGTGCGCGCCAATTCTCGTCGAGCCGAACTTCCATCTGCAGGATCAGCCAGTCCCCGGCGCGCAAGCGCGGGACCAGCCCGTCAAGTTGTGCGGCGCGAGTCTCCATGCTTGCACCCGGCGCGGCGGTAATGATGGTCTGCCCTTGCGGATCGACCGAAATGAACCCGCACGCTGTCCGCAAGCGCCCGCGAGCGACCGAGGAAACGTCGACGCCTGCCGCTCGTACGTGTTCAAGCGCGGCCTCGCCCCACGCGTCGCTTCCAACCGTGCCGACCAGCGCCACGCGTTGTCCGCTTTGTGCGCCCCGCGCGGCTGCAAGCGCCTGGTTTGCACCCTTGCCGCCCGGCACCACGGCGTAGTCGCGACCCAGCACCGTTTCGCCGCGCGCCGGCAAATGCGGCACCGGCGTGATCAAGTCGATCGTGATAGAGCCGAATGCGACGATCATGACGAGCCTCAGGCGCCGGCCACGAGGCCGCGCGGCTTGCGCTCATAGTCCCGCCGGCCGATGTCGGCCAGCGCCGCGGCGATGTCGAGCCTCGGTACGCTTTGCGCTTCCCGGGCGTAGACGAACGCGGCCGCACAATAGTCGTCCACGCGCTCGGCGATCGCGAACGCATGAAGGGGCGAGTTTGCAAGCACCTCGCCCGTCACCCAACCGTTGCCAGCGAGCGTGTAACGCTGACCCCATTCGGCCATCAGGTGCTCAGCCCCTTTGGGCACCATCAGCGCACCGATCTGCTGGATGGTTGCGCGCATCTCGCGCTCGAACACCATTGGGTCCGGAAGGTGCCAGCGATAGAAGCCGACGAAGTCCGGCTTCGGCGGCATCGGCGACTGCGGATCGGCGGGCGGGGCCACGATCAGTGGTGACCCTTGAAAGGGTGTCGTGTGCGCGCCCATTCCCCATGCGGTGCCGACGTAGTCTTCAAGGCCGGTGCCGCAATATGTCGGATGGGTGGTGTCTCCGTCGCGGAAGAGTTTGAACTCGCCCTCGCCGTACCAAACCATGTCGTCCGGCAGAACACGCACCCCCACGACGCAGCCCAGGAAGCGACCCGGCCCCTTGATCCCCTCGGCGATCGTGAAGTCTTGGCCAAGAACCGTCGGATTCTCGCGGCGGAACGTGACGTGCAAGTAGCCCGCATCTTCGGCGATTGGCTCCAGCGTGTAGTCGACCTGATAGTAGAGGTTCATAGGCCGCTTGCCGTGGTTCGTCAGCACGAGCCGAAAATGCCGCTGGAATGGCATCGGGTAGTAAGCGTTGAACCCGCGCGCCTCTTGCACAGCCGTCAGCGCCGTTGTGCACGCGACAGTGCGCCCGTGCGGCATGCCGAAAAAGTCGAGCGCCGGGACCGAGATGCTGGGCTCCGATCGCCCATCATAGAACGCGTCGAGCATGGCCGCGCGCATCTCTTCCGGCGGCGCCGCCATGAACGTCATCCAAATATGTCGGATACGACCGGGCCCATCGATTTCTGCGAGGACGACGGTCTCGCCGGGCTGAATTCGCCGGTTCGGAGCGCCCTTGCGGCCGCCCGCGACCGTGCCCCCGCCGCCGCGTCGGCCGGATGGGTTCTCAAAGCTGATCGAGCGGCTATCGAGTGCGGTGTCGATGCGGGCCGGATCGCCGAAGAGATGCATGTCGCGCGTCCCCTGTTCGCGCGGGGAGACTGCATCACGTCAGCGAGCCGGGCAAGCCGCCTTAGTTCTTGAGCGTACTCTGCGGCACGTAGTGTTTCGCGATCGCTTGCAGGGCGGCTATTTCGTTCGGAAAGACCTGGTCGAGCTTCACGAAGTCGCTGTTGCGGCCGCGGCGGATGGAGCGCAGCACCGCGACTTCGACGCCGTTTTGGGCGCGGGTGATGACGCCGGCTTCGCGCCAGTCGTCTTCGGCGATCGTTTCGCCGTTCGCACGTTGGGCGACGTGAGTTTTCACCGCCGCCTTGTCGCCCATGTCGGCGTCGTCGAGCATGAACTCGCGGTAGGTGCCGTTACCTTCGTGCTTGGAGCAGATGATCATCGTTCGCGTCCCATGTGTTTGAATCCCACCCGCACGGAAGTTTTCTTCTCGCGCGCTTCGTCGAGGCATGCGCGGGCGGGCCCAAGGGCCCACCCGCGCGTCAATCGGTTAGCTGCAGCCGGTCGTGGTGCCGCAGCTGTCGCATTTCAAACAGGTGCCGTTTCGGACCAGCGTGAAGTTTCCGCAGTTCGAGCAGGCATCGCCCTCGTAGCCCTTGATGCGGGCCTCGGCGACTTTGCGGGCGCGCAGGTTTGCGGTTGAGACCGTGACTTCGCGTTCGACGATCTCGATCTGCTGCGCGACCGGGTTCGCCATCGGGCGGCGTGCCGTTTGGGCGTCGAGCGCAAGCTCGCTCGCCGTTGCCAGCATCATCTGCGCCGGATCCATACGGACAGCTGCGCCGCCTTCGACGACCATCAGTTGCTGCGGGATCTGACCGCGGACGAGACCGGCCGAGACGATGCGGGCCGTGCTTTGAGCGGGTGCCGCGGGACGGCGGCCTTCGCCGTCGCCGCCGCCGATTTCCGAACCGTCGCCGCCACCGGGTACGACATGCGCCAGGTCGTGACGGCCCAGATACGACACGCCGAGTTCGCGGAAGATGTAGTCGAGAACCGACGTCGCGTTCTTGATCGCTTCGTTGCCCGTGACCATGCCGGCCGGTTCGAAGCGCGTGAACGTGAAGGCCTCCACGAACTCGTCCAGCGGCACGCCGTATTGCAGGCCGATCGAGATCGCGATGGCGAAATTGTTCATCAGGCTGCGGAAGGCGGCGCCTTCCTTGTGCATGTCGATGAAGATCTCGCCGATGCGGCCGTCGTCGTATTCGCCGGTGCGCAGGTACACTTTGTGGCCGCCGACGGTAGCCTTTTGTGTGTAACCCTTGCGGCGATGCGGCAGTTTCTCCCGGTCGCGCTTCGTGATTTCCACGATGCGCTCGACGACGCGTTCGGCCATCACTTGCGCGCGGGCGGCTTGCGGCATCTCGGCGAGCGTTTCCTGCAGATCGTCGTCGTCGTTTTCATCCGCGAGGATGGACGAGGCCAGGGGCTGTGAGAGCTTGGAACCGTCGCGGTAGAGGGCGTTCGCCTTCAACGCCAGCTTCCACGACTTCATGTAGGCATCGGCGCAATCCTTCACTGTCGCCGCGTTCGGCATGTTGATCGTCTTGGAGATCGCGCCCGAGATGAACGGCTGGGCGGCGGCCAGCATCATGATGTGGCTGTCGACCGAGAGCGAGCGCTTGCCGAGCTTGCCGCAGGGGTTCGCGCAATCGAACACCGGCAGGTGCTCTTCGCGCAGGTGCGGGGCGCCTTCGAGGGTCATGGCGCCGCAGCAGTAGATGTTTGCGGCTTCGATCTCGGCCTTCGTGAAGCCGACGTCGATCAGCAGGTTGAAGTCCGGCGCGTCGAGGCGCTCCGGCGCGATGCCCAGCGTCTTCACGCAGAACTCTTCGCCCAAGGTCCAGCGGTTGAACACGAAGGAGATGTCGAAGGCGGTCGAGAGCGAGGCTTCGACGGCGTCGAGTTCCTTGTCGGTGAAGCCCTTCAGCTTCAGCCACTCGTGGTTCACGCCAGGCGCGCCTTTCAGCGTGCCGCGACCAACCGCGTAGTTGATGATCGCGTCGCTCTGTTCCTGACGGTAGCCAAGAACGCGCAGCGCTTCGGGCACCGATTGGTTGATGATCTTGAAGTAGCCGCCGCCGGCCAGCTTCTTGAACTTCACGAGCGCAAAGTCGGGCTCGATGCCGGTCGTGTCGCAATCCATGACGAGGCCAATCGTGCCGGTGGGCGCGATGACGGTCGTCTGGGCGTTGCGGTAACCGTAGAGCGCGCCTTGGCTCAGCGCTTCGTCCCACGACGTGCGGGCACGGTCGACCAGGCCTTCGAAGCCGGACGAGGGCATTTCCATCGCGTTCAGCGGCACCGGCTTGATCGCCAGCTTTTCGTAGCCGTCGACGGCGCCGTGCGCGGCGCGGCGGTGGTTGCGGATGACGCGCAGCATATGCTCCGCGTTCTTCGCGTAACCCTTGAAGGCGCCAAGTTCGCGGGCCATGGCGGCCGATGTCGCGTACGAGGCGCCGGTCATCAGGGCGGCGAGGGCACCGGCGACGGCGCGGCCTTGCTTGGAATCGTAGGCGATGCCCGAAGTCATGAGCAGGCCGCCGATGTTGGCGTAGCCGAGACCCAGCGTGCGATACTCGTAGGAGAGCTGCGCGATTTCCTTGGACGGGAACTGCGCCATCATCACCGAGATTTCGAGGACGATGGTCCAGAGCCGGACGGCATGCTCATACGAGGCGACGTCGAAGGTCTTGCGGCCGTCGGCGCCATCCTTGCGGAAGGCGAGCAGGTTCAACGAGGCGAGGTTGCACGCCGTATCGTCGAGGAACATATACTCGGAGCAAGGGTTCGACGCGCGGATCGGGCCGGACGCCGGGCAGGTGTGCCAGTCGTTGATCGTGGTGTGGAATTGCAGACCCGGGTCGGCGCACTGCCACGCGGCTTCGGCGATCTTGCCCCAGAGGTCGCGGGCCTTGACCGTCTTGTGCAGCTTGCCGTCGATGCGGCGCTTCAGGTTCCATTCGGCATCGGTTTCAACGGCGCGCAGGAACTCGTCGGTCACGCGAACGGTGTTGTTCGAGTTTTGACCGGAGACGGTGTAGTAAGCCTCGCCGTCCCAATCGGTGTCGAGAACCGGTATTTCGATTGAGGTGTAGCCTTGGCGTGCGAACTGGATCGCGCGTTGAACCGCGTTGTCGGGGATCATCGCCTTGCGGGCGGCTTTGATTTCGCGCTTCAGCGCCGGGTTCTGCTGCGGGTCGAAGCAGCTGTCGCCGTCGCCGGAGCAGTTCACGCAGGCTTTGATGATCGCGTTGAGATGCTTGTCGAGGAGTCGCGAGCCGGCAACCAGGGCCGCAACCTTCTGCTCTTCATTGACCTTCCAGTCGATGAAGTTCTCGATGTCGGGGTGGTCGGCGTCGACGATCACCATCTTCGCCGCGCGGCGCGTGGTGCCGCCCGACTTGATGGCGCCCGCCGCGCGGTCGCCGATCTTCAAAAAGCTCATCAAGCCTGACGACTTGCCGCCGCCCGAGAGCTTTTCGTTCACGCCGCGCAGCGCCGAGAAGTTCGAGCCGGTGCCCGAGCCGTACTTGAACAAGCGCGCCTCGCGAACCCAGAGGTCCATGATGCCGCCTTCGTTCACCAGGTCGTCCTTGATGCCCTGGATGAAGCAGGCGTGCGGCTGCGGATGCTCGTATGAACTGCTCGAGGCAGTCAGTTCGCCGGTCCAGTGGTCGACATAGTGGTGGCCTTGGGCGGGGCCGTCGATGCCGTAGGCCCAGTGCAGGCCGGTGTTGAACCATTGCGGGCTGTTGGGCGCCGCCATTTGGGCAGCGAGCATGTAGCGCATTTCGTCGAAGAAGGCGCGGGCGTCGCTTTCCTCGTCGAAGTAACCACCCTTCCAGCCCCAGTAGGTCCAGGTGCCGGCAAGGCGGTCGAAGACTTGGCGAGCGCTGGTTTCACCGACCGACTTCGGTTCGTCCTTGAGCTTGGCGAGCGCGGCTTCGTCAGGCGCCATGCGCCAGAGCCATTCCGGCACGTTGTCTTCGGCAACCGGTTTCAGACGCGCGGCGATGCCGGCCTTGCGGAAGTACTTTTGCGCGAGCACGTCGGAGGCAACTTGCGACCAGCGCTCCGGTACTTCGATGCTGTCTTGGCGGAAGACGACGGAGCCGTCCGGGTTACGGATTTCGCTCGCGAGCGTGCGGAACGAAATGCCCTCGTAGGCGGATTGCCCTTCGGCGGTGAAGACGCGATCAATGCGCATGGAATGAAGCCCCTCTCGGATTGCCCTTGGACCAACAGATTTCCCCGTGGGCCTTGGCGTCTTCGAGCTTCTCGGGACCTCAGTGCGCGCTTCACCTAGTCCCCCGCGCACCGGTCCCTGACGCCCAAAATTTCTTGGCCAACAGGGACCCCTATCTAGTACCTAGATTTTGATCGTCGCAATAGATTTTGTGTTAACTGCCGTTAGTAAACACTACAGTTTGTGGTTCCCGAATCCAAACTCTGTGGATAGTGGCGCGGGTGCCGCCTGCGCAGCCGAGGGCTTTTGGTTGCCCACAAGGAGCGATGGAAAATCGCTCGCATGTCACCCCCGCGACCATCGACGAAGCTCGTTCGCGGAAGGTCCGAATCGGGATGTGACGACCAGATGATGCACCGATCGGAGGTTGTGGAAAACGATTCTCGCGAATGGCGGAAAAGGTCGCGAATCCGTGCAGCGACAACGCCGGCAGAAAAAGCATAATGGAATCACTACCTCACGTAGGTTTCACGCGCCCGCCGTCCTTCGGGTTTCAGTTTTCGGAGTAATCGATGCGAGAGCGGTTGGTTCGGCGGGGGCTCGTTGCGAGCTGGCTTCTGCTTGCCTTGTTCGTGGCGGTTTTGCCGGCGCAGGCGCGTGGCGGGCTTTGGCCCCAGGACAATAGCGATCTCAAAGCCGATCCGGAGATCGTGTTCGGCGTACTGCCGAACGGGCTGCGCTATGCAATCAAACCGAACGCGAACCCTGAAGGGACCGTGACGCTGAAGCTGCGGGTAGGAGCAGGGTCATTGCACGAGACCGAGGCCGAGCGGGGTGTTGCTCATTTCTTGGAGCACATGGCCTTCAACGGATCGAAGAACTACCCGGAAGGGGAGATGTTCAAGGCGCTGCAGCGCATGGGGATGCAGATCGGCGCCAACGCAAATGCGGCGACCGATTTCGACAACACGACGTTTCTGCTGTCCCTGCCCAGCGTGCGGGCGCAGACGCTCGACAACGGGTTCAATATTTTGAGGGAGATCGCGGACCGGCTGACCCTGTCGTCGGAAGCGATCGGGCGCGAGCGGGGGGTCATCCTATCGGAGGAGCGGTCGCGCGATACGCCTGACCAGCAGGCGAGCGCGGCGCAGCTGAAGCTCCTCTTTGCTGGCCAGAAGTACCCCGACCGCGCTCCAATCGGCGATACGGCCTTCATCCGCAACGCCACCTCGGCGCAGCTGCGCTCTTTCTATGAGCGCTACTACCGGCCGGAACGGTCGCTGTTGGTGGTCGCCGGCGATGTCGATCCGAAGACGATGGCGGCCAAGATCGCGACCGTTTTCGGCACTTGGAGCCAGCCGGGGCCGTCGCCGGCGCCGGTGGACTTCGGCAAACCAAAGCCGAGGGGGCTCGAGGCTGCACATGTGGTGCAGCCCGGGCTTGAGGAGAACGTGGCAATCAACTGGGTAATTCCTGAGGAAGCCCGGCCCGATTCCAAGGTGCGCCGGCGGGAAGTTCACGAGCGCCTGATCGCCTTTACGGTGTTGAACCGGCGGTTGACGAAGGTATCGCGGCAAGAGAATCCGCCGTTCATCGATGCCCGGATCGACCGCCAGCAGGTCGGCGGGGCAGGCATTGTCACCTCTTTGTCGGTACGCACGCGGGCGGGCCAGTGGGCGCGGGGTCTGGCGGCGGCCGAGCAGGAGCTAAGGCGGGCGCTAAGACACGGCCTGCAGCAGAGCGAGGTGACGCGCGAAGCGCTGGAACAGCGGTCGCCATATCTCCTGTTCGAAGCGAACGCGAAAACGCAGTCGAACGCCGATGTCGCCGATCTGGTGCTGGCCTCGATCGATGCCAACCGGGTGCCGACCGATCCGAAGACGGACCTCGACCTCTACACCACCAGTACGAAGGACTTGAAGGCGGCTCGGGTTACCGCGGCGCTGAAGGCGGCGGTCGGCGGCGCGGGGCCGCTGATCTTTCTGACCAGCGATCACGAGCTGAGCGGTGGCGATGCGGCGATCCGAGCGGCCTACGTGGACAGCACGAAGGTGCCGGTCCGGGCCGCGCCCGAGAGTGCGATTAAAGCGTTCAGCTATCGCGACTTCGGTCCGAAGGGGGCGATTGCCGAGCGCAAGACTGTCTCCGATTTGGATGCAACGCTCGTGCGCTTTCAGAATGGCGTGCGCGGAAACGTCAAATCGACCACGTTTGAGAAGGACAAGGTCAGCGTGATCGTCCGGTTCCCGGGTGGCTACCTGGCGTTGCCGAAGACGAAGCGCGGAATCGCTTGGGCTCTGCCGTTCGCGTTCGTCGAAGGCGGGTTGGGCAAGCTCGATATCCAAGAACTTGAGCAGACGGAGCCCGGACACTTCGCGGGCATCTCCCTGGACGTCGATGAGGCAGTGTTCCAGCTCTCGGGTGAGACCGTTCAGCGCGACGTGCTCTTGCAATTGCAGGTGCTGGCAGCGTTCTTCGCCGACCCGGCCTACCGGCCAGACGGTCTGCGGCGCATTCAGGCGGCGGGCGAGGGGCAGCTCGGTCAGGAAAAATCATCGCCGATGGGGAGGCTGGCGCGCGCACTGCCGGCACTCGTCCGCAATGACGACGATCGCTGGGCGGCGCCGACGCTAGAGGACATGCGCGCGCTGACGATGGATGATGTGAAGGCCGCGATCGCGCCGTCACTTGCTGGCGCGCCGATCGAGGTGACGGTCGTCGGCAACGTGAGGGTAGATGACGCGATTGACGCCATCGCGAAGACATTCGGCGCGTTCGCGCCAAGACCCCCGGGTTTCAACCTGCCGCAAACGGCTGATGGCGTGCAGTTTCCGTCCAAGTCGCGCGAGGTTGAGCTTCGGCATGCGGGCCGCGCCGATCAGGCAGCGGTGGCGGCGGCGTGGCCTGGACCCGATCGCTTCGGTGACACGCGGCGCGAGCGCGTGGTCGAGGTGCTAAACGAGGTCGTGCAGCTCAGGCTTCTGGACGAAGTGCGGGAGGCGCAGGGCGGGACGTACACGCCGTTCGGGAACGCATACTCGTCGCCGGCCTTACCCGGCTTCGGCTACATTTTCGCCGGCGTCGAACCCAAGCCCGATCAGGTCGATCTCTTCTTCACGACGCTGGATAAGATCGTACAAGAACTGCGAGACGGTCAGCTCTCCGACGACTTGTTGGAGCGGGCGCGTAAGCCGCTGCTCTATCAGCACTATGCGGCGGAATCGACGAATTCGTATTGGCTGGAGGCGTTACAAGAGATTCAGTTGGAGCCGCGGAATCTGAAACGCGTGCGGAGTGCGATGGAGGACTACGGAACGATCACTGCGGACGAAGTGATCGACGCGGCGAAAACCTATCTCAGCGACAGGCGCCGGATCGATATTCGGGTGTTGCCGAACTAGCTAACCCGCGTAGGCGTGCCAGGTGCCTTCGTCGTCGCGGACGCGCAACGCGCCCGTGGCGTCGCGTTCGATGTCGCAAGTTTCGAGGTTCGCTTTGGCGTGGCCACCGGGGATGTCGAGCACATAGGACGGCAGCGCGATGCCGGAAACGCGCCGGCGCAGTTCGCGCATCAGCGCTTGGCCCTGCTCGATCGTGGTCCGAAAATGTGCTGTGCCGGGTGCAAGGTCGGCGTGGTGCAGGTAGTACGGCTTGATGCGGTTCTCGATGAAAGCGCGCATGAGGTCGGCGAGCGTGTCGGCATCGTCGTTGATGCCCTTCAACAGAACCGACTGGCTCAACATAGGGATGCCCGCGTCGACAATGCGGGCGATCGCGGTACGGGCTGTTGCGGTGAACTCACGGGCATGGTTGGCGTGCAGCGCGACATAGGTTACGGCGTGGGCTGATTTCAGCGCGGCGACGAAGTCCGCGGTGACGTGCTCGGGATCGACGACAGGCACGCGGGTGTGCCAGCGCAGGACTTTCACGTGATCGATGCCGCTCAAGCGGGCGGTCAGATCGGCGGCGCGACGGGCAGTCAGGACGAACGGGTCGCCGCCAGTGAGGATCACTTCAGAAATTTCGCGGTGTTCCGCGATGTAGGCGATGGCGCGGTCGAGCGCCTCGGGTGAGAGGCTTGGTTCGCGATCGGGGCCAACCATTTCGCGCCGGAAACAGAAGCGGCAATAGACCGGGCAGACGTGCACCACTTTCAGCAGCACCCGATCGGGGTAGCGATGCACGATGCCTTCCACCGGCATGTGACGCCTATCGCCGATGGGATCGGCGGATTCTTCCGGTCGTTGTTCGAGTTCGCGCGGGTCAGGGAGGAACTGGCGCGCGATGGGATCGTCGACGGCGGTGATGAGGTTTGCCATAGCCGGTGAGATGGCGACGGCGTAGCGGGCGGTGACGTCGTTCAAGCGGTCGCTGGGTGAAATCAAGTTTGCTTCAGCGAGTTCTTTGACGCTTCGCAAGGTGCGTGTCACGACGCACCTCCAAGCTCGTCATGGCCGGGCTTGACCCGGCCACCCAGTCGCCGCGCGTCTGCGCGGCGTGAAGACTCAGTTTTCTTTCGCCAAGCGCCCACGATGCAAAGACGGTCTCTCGCGCGCACGGACGTGCGCGCACTGGGTGGCCGGGTCAAGCCCGGCCATGACGAACCTATTGTCAGCGCGTCTGTCACGTCGCTCTTCCGATTGGGGGCGTCCAGAGCACGTGCTCGATATGCGGGGCGCCGGTGGCGAGCATGACAAGGCGGTCGAAGCCGAGCGCTACGCCGCTGGCTTGCGGCATGTGGGTGAGGGCGGCAAGGAAGTCTTCGTCGATGGGGTAACGTTCGCCATAGATACGTTGCTTCTCGGCCATCTCGTGTTCGAAGCGGCGGCGTTGTTCAGACGCGTCGGTGAGCTCGCCGAAGCCGTTCGCGAGCTCGACGCCGCAGACGTAGAGCTCGAAGCGTTCGGCGACGCGGGGATCATGCGCACAGCCGCGGGCGAGCGCCGCCTCCACGCGCGGGTATTCGTCGAGGACCGTAGGGCGTTCCAAACCCAGATGCGGTTCGATGCGCTCCGACAGAACGCGGCTGAAGATGTCGGACCAGGTATCATCGTTCGCAACCGCGACGCCGGCGCGCGCGGCTTGCGCGGCGAGGGCCATCCGGTCGCCAATATCCGCCGTCAACGTCGCCAATAGGTCGATGCCGGCGTGGTGGTGAAAAGCCTCGGCGACAGTCAATCGGTCGGGCTCAGCGGTAGCCAACACTTTGTGATCGCGGTAGCGGAAGTGGGTTGCGCCCGCAGTCGCGGCGGCGAGCCGGAGGAGCGCAATGCTGTCGGCGATCACAGCGGCGTAAGGTTCGTCCGCGCGATACCACTCCAGCATCGTGAATTCGGGGACGTTGATGGGCGCGTGTTCGCGGTTCCGGAAGACGCGCGCGAAATCGAAGATCTTGTGCTCCCCGGCAGCGAGCAATTTCTTGCACGCGAACTCGGGCGAGGTGTGCAGATAGTATCGCGCCGAGCCATCGCGGCCGATTGCATCGGTCGCAAAGGCGTGCAAGTGGGTCTCGTTGCCTGGCGATACTTGCAGCGCCGCGCACTCCACTTCGGTAAAGCCTTGCGTCTCGAAATGCTGGCGAATGGCCGCTTTGATGCGATTCCGCGCCAGGAGAAACGGACGACGGTCGGCGTGCCTGTCTTTCGACCACCAGGGCGAGCGTGTCACCATGGCAGGCCTGCGGCACCTTGGGGGGCGTTGGCACCTTGGCGCCAGGGCCCGGCGCTGCTACACCCACGCGCGAATTCGAGCCCGGTGCGCCAGCCCCATTGGCCAGCGCGGCGCCGGGCACTTTCATTCAAGGAGTATCTCGTGGTTTCGGTCATCGCTAGCAATGTGCGCAAAGGCAACGTCATCGACAAGGATGGCAAGCTCTATGTGGTTTTGACAGCTGAAAACTTCCATCCCGGCAAAGGTACGCCGACGACGCAGATCGAAATGCGGCGGATCAGCGACGGGGTCAAGATCAACGACCGCTACAAAACGACCGACAGCCTTGAGAAGGCGTTCGTCGACATGCGTACGAACAACTATCTTTACCAAGACGGCGACGCGTACGTCTTCATGGATCCGGAGAATTTCGACCAAGTGCACGTCTCGGCCGCGATCCTGGGCGATCAGGCGAAGTACCTGCAGGAAAATATGGAAGTGACATTGAGCCTGCACAACGGCGTGCCGATCGCGATCGAACTGCCGTCGCGCGTGGTGCTTGAGATCGTCGAGACCGAACCGGTGGTGAAGGGGCAGACCGCGTCCTCGTCTTTCAAGCCGGCAAGGCTCTCGAACGGCGTGAAGACCGCGGTGCCGCCGCATATCGGTGTCGGCACGAAAGTGGTCGTGAACACCGAAGACGGTTCCTACGTCGAGCGGTCGAAGGAATAGCGCATGGCCGACGCTCTCGATTTCACCGGCAAGACGGTGCTCGTCGTCGGCGGGTCGAGCGGCATCGGCAACGGCATCGCACAGGGCTTTCGACGGCAGGGCGCGGACGTGCATGTGTGGGGCACGCGGCTCAGCGCGTCGGAGTACAAGATCGAAGAAGGCTCCGACCTGACCGGGTTGCACTACGCGCAGGTCGACGTGTCGAATTTTCTAACGGTGGAGACCTGGCGGCCGAACTTCCGCAAGCTCGATGTGCTCGTGCTCAGCCAAGGCACCGTGCTCTACAAGCGCGGCGAGTTTCAGATGGACGGCTTTCAGAAGGTCATGGACCTCAATCTGAACAGCCTGATGGCCTGCGCGATCAAGTTTCACGATATGCTGGCGGCCAGCAAAGGCTCGCTGATCACCGTGTCGTCGACGGCGGCCTATCACTCGACGCGCGGCAATCCGGCGTACAACGCGTCGAAGACGGGCGCCGTGGGGCTCACGCGGACGCTGGCCGAGGCGTGGGCCGGCGACGGCATCCGCGTGAACGGGATCGCACCGGGGCTTGTCGACACGAAACTCACGAAAGTCACCACGGAGAATCCGGAACGCCTTGAAGCGTCGCTGCAAGGCATTCCGCTGAAGCGTCTCGGCACGCCGGACGATATGGCGGGTGTTGCGCTGTTCTTGGCGTCGCCGCTGGCCGCTTATGTGGTCGGGCAGACGATCCCGGTGGACGGCGGGTTGATCTTATAAGGAGTCTCGCATGGCGTCGGCTTGGGTTGCGTTTAAGGAAAAGCTGAAAATCCCCGCCATCGCAGCGCCGATGTTTTTGGTGTCAGGGCCAAAGCTCGTCGTCGCGACCGCCAAGGCCGGCATGGCGGCAGCGTTTCCGGCGCCGAACGCGCGAACCATCGACGTGCTCGATCAGTGGATGGGCGAGATCAGTCATGATCTGGCGCAGGCCGACGTGCCGTGGGCGTTGAACATCGTGGCGCATCGCTCGTACGAACGTTTGCATGCGGAGTTGGAACTCGTCGTCAAGCATAAGCCGCCGCTGGTGATTACCGCATTGGGAAGTCCGCGCGCAGTCGTGGAAGCCGTGCATTCCTACGGCGGGTTGATCTTTGCCGACGTGATCGAGATGTCGTTTGCCAAGAAGGCGCTCGACGCCGGCGTCGACGGCTTGGTGCTCGTCTGTGCCGGTGCGGGCGGGCACACGGGCGCGCTCAGTCCGTTTGCGTTTGTGCACGCCGTGCGCGGGATCTTCCATGGGCCCATCGTGGTGGGCGGCGCCATCGGCAGCGGCCGCGCAATCCGCGCGATCGAGATGTTAGGCGCGGACCTCGCCTACATCGGCACGCCGTTCATCGCGGCCGAGGAGTCGCTGGCGCCCGACGGGTACAAAAAGATGGTCGTGTCCTCGACGCATGAGGACTTGATCGTGACGAACGCGATCACCGGCGTGAAGGGCAGCTGGTTGAAACCGAGCCTGGTCGCGGCGGGGCTCGATCCCTCGGCATTGGCGAAAGGCGAGGCACCGAACTTCTCCGACGCAACGAACGCCTACAAACGCTGGAAAGACACCTGGGCCGCGGGCCAAGGCATCGACCTCGTGCGCAAAGTGGAACCGGCAGCGGAGATCGTCGCAAACCTCGTACGCGAGTACCGCGCGGCGGGGTAGGGTGGCGGTTCGTGCGCGACAAGTGCATGTTTCGCGAGTAGCCTGTGGACTTACCTTCCTCAGATCGAGAAGTTTCCGCGTTGCTCAAGGTCTATCATGTTCGGGGTACCCGTTCGGTGCGTCCGATTTGGCTCTGCTTTGAACTTAATTTGCCGATCGAGATAGAGCCGATCGACTTTTCATCAGCTTTTCGGAACTCGCCGGCGTGGCGCGCGATTAGTCCGGCAGGCAAAGTCCCTGTAATGACCGACGGCGACATGACGATGTTCGAATCTGGCGCGATGGTCGATCATATTCTGGAGCGTTACGGCGAAGGTAGATTGTGCCCCCCTCGAGGGACCGATGAGAGCGCCCTTCATCATCAGTGGTGTTGGTTTAGTGAAGCGACGCTGATCCGTCCCCTTGGCGTCAACCGGTTGCTACGCCACAAGGTGGAACCGCATGAATCGCTCAGTGCCGAGGCAGAGCAAAAGACACGTGCCTGTCTGGAGGTTGTTGATCAAGCCGTCGCGAACCGCGACTTTCTGCTCGGTCCAAATTTTGGTGCAGCAGATATCATGATGGGATATTCCCTCGAACTGCTCACGAGTTTGAAGGTGTTGGATGGTCAATATCCGAGCGCACTTGGGTACCTGAACCGCCTTAGAACTCGCGATGCTTTCAAGCGCGCTGCAAGCGCTTAATCTTGCGCTGCAGCGCGGCTGTCCTCACCATTACCTCCGCTTCGCGATCGTCTTCGCCATCAGGCCGATGCCCATCTGATAGACACCCTTGGTGAATTCCACACCTTGCTCATCGGTCATGCCGGCGGGTTCGAAGACGCCGGTCCAGGTGAATTTGCTCGACGTGCCGTCGATGGGTGCAACAGCCATTGTCGCGCGATAGGATTTGTAGGGCAGCGGCGCGGTGACAATCGAGTAGCTGTAGCTGTTGGCGGTTTGCGCCTCCAAGCGGTCGACGATCTTGCGGCCGTCGTCGAGCGTCAGGGTTCTGAGCGCGCCAATGCCTTGGCCTTCCTGCACGCAGGCTTCTGGCGGGCGGCCGGACCATCTTCCCGTGTCACCGAAATCGCCGAGCAGGTCCCAGAGCTCGTGCGCGGGGAGATTGAAGATGTGTTCGACCTGAACTGTCGGCATGGAGGCCTCCCGGTGGTCTGTTGGTTGAGCCTAGGCGGCCGGCATTGCCCGCGCAACGATTGCGCCGACATCGATCTCCGCCTCAAACGCGCCGTAGGTGCGCCAGGGTGTGTCGCCCAAGCGCGTCGCGATGAAGCCGTCGGCGATGGCGGTGGGGGCGTGGCGGGCGAGGAGGCTGGCTTGCAGTGTCAGCGCCAGCGTTTCGACGAGGCGGCGGGCGCCGGGTTCGGTGACGGCGGTGAGGCTTTGTTTGGCGTTGTCGATCGCTTTATCCAGGCTCGCGTAGGCGCCGCGTGCTTGGTCGAGTTCGGCGAAGAGGGCGTCGGCGGTTTCGGGTTCGCGGGTCAGCGCGCGCAGGACGTCGAGGCAGATGACGTTGCCGGAGCCTTCCCAGATCGAGTTCAGCGGCGATTGGCGGAACAGGCGCGGCAGGATGGATTCTTCGACGTAACCGGCGCCGCCGTGGCATTCCATCGCTTCGTAGACGAAGTTCACGACGCGCTTGTTGAGCCAGTACTTGCCGATCGGCGTGGCGAGACGTGAGAACAGGGCGGCGCTCTTGCCGTCGTCGAACGAGCGGGCGATGCGAAAGGCGAGGGCAGTTGCGGCTTCGCTCTCAAGCGCGAGGTCGGCGAGCACGCGCGCCATCAGCGGTTGGTCGATCAGCTTCTTCTGAAACGCGGTGCGGTGTGAGGTGTGCCAGAGCGCTTGCGCGAGCGCTTGGCGCATATAGGCTGCAGGTGCGATCGTGCAGTCGAGGCGCGTATGGTGGACCATCTCGATGATCGTCTTCACGCCGCGGCCTTCCTCGCCCACTTGGCGCGCATAGGCACCGTGATACTCGATCTCGGATGAGGCGTTGGCGCGGTCGCCGAGCTTGTCTTTCAGGCGCATGATGTGCATCGCGTTGCGCTCGCCGTCGGGCTTCCAGCGCGGGACGAGGAAGCAGGTCAGGCCCTTATCGGTATAGGCGAGCGTCAGGAACGCGTCGCACATCGGCGCGGAGCAGAACCATTTGTGGCCAGTCAGCGTGAAGGCGCCGTCGCCGGTCGGCGTGGCCTTCGTCGTGTTCGCGCGCACGTCGGAGCCGCCTTGCTTCTCCGTCATCGCCATACCGATCGTGACGCCGCGCTTGGTGCCGGCCGGTTGCGAGCTCGCGTCATAGCGGCCGGCGGTGATCCGCGGCTCCCACTCCCGGGAGAGATCGGGCTGGTGGCGTAGTGCGGGGAGCGCGGCGTAGGTCATCGTCATCGGGCAGCACACGCCCTGCTCGATCTGTGCCATCATGTAGAGAATGGCGGTGTGCGCGACGTGACCGCCGTTCTGTGCGGTCCACGCGAGCGAGGCGACGCCGCCTTCGAGGCCCAATTCCATCAGCTTGTGGTAGCTCGGGTGAAAGTTCACCTCGTCGATGCGGCGGCCGAAGCGATCGAAGGTTTTCAGTTCCGGCGCGTTGCGGTTGGCGTCGAAGCCCCAGGCGATGACTTCGGCGGAGCCGACGCGGGTGCCGAAGCTGTTCAGGTGAGCCGCGTGCGGTTCGCCGCCCTCGCGCTTGACCGCGTCGCGCAGCGCCGTGTCGGTCGCGAACAGGTTGATGTTCTCGAACGGCGGCGGCTGGTTCGTGACCTCGTGTGTCGCAAGCGTTGCGCGTGGATTGAGCGGGCTCATGGCTGGCCTTCGATCTTGGTTCTGCCAAATACGTCTTCGAACGCGGCACGCAGGGCAAGGTCGACGTCGGCCATCGTGGCGGTCAGGCCAAGGTCGGCGAGGCTCGTGACACCATGCTGTTGAATGCCGCAAGGGACGATGCCGCTGAAGTGTTCCAGATCCGGGTCCACGTTGAACGACACGCCGTGAAAACTCACGCCGCGCCGAACGCGGATGCCGAGGGCAGCGATCTTATCTTCGCGACCGCCCTTGCGCGCGACCCAGATGCCGACGCGGCCGTCGCGCCGCTCGCCGCGGACGTTGAAAGCGGCCAGCGTCTTGATCAGCCACTCCTCGAGATCGCGGACGAAGCGGCGCACGTCGTTGTCGCGTTGGCGCACGTCCATCATGACGTAACCGACGCGTTGTCCGGGGCCGTGATACGTGAACTGGCCGCCGCGACCGGTCGGGTAGACGGGAAAGCGTGAGGGGCTGAGCAGGTCTTCGTTCTTGGCGCTGGTGCCGGCGGTGTAGAGCGGGGGATGTTCGAGCAGCCAGACGAGTTCGCTGGCGCGGCCTTCGGCGACCGCGGCGGCGCGCGCTTCCATGGCGGCCACGGCGTCTGGATAGGCGACAAGGCCGTCGCTGACGCGCCAGGCGATGGTTTCCGCGGGTTTAACGAACACGTAAGGCCTCCGCTCCTAGAGTGGGTGCGCAGGGGCCAACGGATCAAGGACCATCGGCGTGTCGTCACTGGATAGTGTGAAAGTCGAAATCTCCGTGGTGCTGGGGAAGGCGAAGCTTCCGATGCAGCAGCTTCTGCGCATGGGCCGTGGCGCAGTCATCGAACTCGACTCCAAGCAGGCGGACGAGGTTTGGGTATTAGCGAACGACAAACCGATCGCCCGCGGACAAATCGTCGTCCAGGGTGACAAAATCGGGGTTTCGATCACGGACACCTTGAAGGCCAACGGATAATTCACATACATATCTGGTAATTAATTTATTTTACGCCCAGTTCTTGAGTAAATCAGTCTGAGACGCTATCTGCTTGTAAATAGGCAAGGTGGCGCATGCTTCCCCTGGTATTGAATCTGCGTGGGCGCAGGATCGTCGTCGTTGGCCGCGGGCTCGTGGCGCAGCAGCGCTATGAGTATGCGCGGGACGCCGGAGCCGATCAGCTCTCACTCTATGTGATCGATCAAGATGGCTGGGCCTGTCATGCGGAGGCGGCGATCTTTGAGCGCTTGCCGGTTCGTGCCGATCTTGAGGGCGCGGCGGTGGTGCTGATCGCGGGATTGCCGCCGGACGAGACCGCGAAGATCGCTGCGTATGGGCGGGCCGTTGGCGCGCTCGTCAATGCCGAGGACCAACCCGAGTTTTGCGATTTTCATGTACCGGCGATCGTGCGGCGTGGCGACTTGCTGATCACGGTGTCGACCGGGGGCAAGGCGCCCGGCTTGGCGCAGAAGCTAAAGGCGCATCTGCAGGAACAGTTCGGGCCGGAATGGACCCAAAACATTCGCCGCGTCGGTGAGGCGCGCTCGCAATGGCGCGCCGAAGGGATTGCGAAGTCGGACATCACGCGGCGCACCCACGAGCTGATCGAGCGCGAGGGCTGGCTGAAATCAAAGGAGCCGGCATGAGCGGCGAGGCGGCCTTTCAAGCGTTGCGACCGGCAAAGCGCAAAGCGGCGCCGCCAGCGCCGCGCATCTTCGACCATACCGATGGCGGCATCGCGTCCGAAGCGTTGAGGCAGCGGCTGGAGGCACTGCGCACGCGCTATGCGGGCGCCGACGCGCGGACACTGCTGCGCGTCATGATCAAAGACGAGTTCGCGGGCAAGATCACAACCGTGTCGTCGTTCGGTTCGGAGTCGGTCGTGCTTCTGCATCTGATTGCGGAAATCGACCCGAGCGTGCCGGTGATTTTTCTGAACACGGGCAAGCTCTTCGGCGAGACGTTGCGCTATCGCGACCGCTTGCAGGAGAAGCTGGGCCTGACCGATCTGCGCGCAATCGGGCCGCATCCGGACGACACGCGAGCGCTGGACCCCGAGGGTACGCTTTGGGCGCGCGATCCGGACTCATGCTGCAATTTCCGCAAGGTATTGCCGCTCAGGCGTGCGCTGGCGGGGTTCGAGGCGGAGATTACGGGGCGCAAACGCTTCCAGACGCAAGCGCGCACGGCTATGTCGCCGGTCGAACTCAACGGTTCGCGGTTTGTGATCAACCCGCTCTGGAACTGGTCGCTGCAGGACCTGAAGGAACACATCCTCGCGCATGATCTGCCACGGCATCCGTTGGTGGAAGACGGGTTTCTCTCGATCGGCTGCATGCCATGCACGCAACGCGTCAAAGAGGGTGAAGACTACCGTTCCGGCCGCTGGGCCGGCGTCGACAAGGACGAATGCGGCATCCACGAGAATATCGAGGGTGACGGGATTTAGCGGCGCTACGACTACCTGCAGCGTAATTGCTTTGTCGCTCGGCCGTGTCTCTACTGTGCGCAGTCAAATGAGGGCTGCCCATGACGCGCGAGTTTCATAAGTTCTGGTTGAAGGTCACGGCCGTTGTTGTGGGGTCGTTCGGGCCGATCTTCTTTCTTGGCACGATGGCGGCGACGCTGGAGCCTGCGCGGCTGACGCTCGACATCTTGAGTTGGCCGATCGACGGGGCAACGACTTACGAGTCCCCCGACACACGGTTTCTGTCGGCGCTCACGGGCGGGTTTTTGTTCGGCTGGGGCGTAACGATTTGGTGCCTGTCGGCGTGGGTCTACGACTTGGCGCCTGAGCAAGTGCGCCGGTCCGTGTTGACCGGAACGCTCGCCTGGTTCTGTCTGGATAGCGCCGGGTCCATCGCTTCGGGCAACGCGTCGAACGCTGCGTTCAATGTACTTGTTCTGCTTATCGCCGTTGGACCGCTGTGGCGGCCCGCGAAAGACTAAGCTGTCTCCTCAAACAACTCCCGCCCGATCAGCATGCGTCTAATTTCGCTGGTGCCGGCGCCTATTTCGTAGAGTTTGGCGTCGCGCAGGAGGCGGCCTGTTGGGTAGTCGTTGATGTAGCCGTTGCCGCCGAGCGCTTGGATGGCCTCAAGCGCCATCCAGGTCGCGGTCTCGGACGCGAACAGGATGGCGGCGGCGGCATCCTTGCGGGTTGTTTGGCCACGATCGCAGGCTTTGGCCACCGTGTAGACGTAGGCGCGCGCCGCGTTCATGCGCGTGTACATATCGGCGAGCTTGCCTTGCATGAGCTGGAAGCTGCCGATCGGTTGGTTGAATTGTTTGCGCTCGTGCACGTAAGGCAGAACGATGTCCATCGCGTTGCGCATGAGGCCTAAGGGGCCTGCGGCCAACACGGCGCGTTCGTAGTCGAGGCCGGACATCAACACGCGTGCGCCTTCGTTGACGCGGCCGATCACATTTTCTTCCGGCACCTCGCAATCGGTAAAGACGAGTTCGCCCGTGTCGGAGCCGCGCATGCCAAGCTTGTCGAGCTTCTGCGCCGTTGCGAAACCCTTCATGCCTTTTTCGACGATGAAGGCGGTGATGCCGCGCGAGCCGGCATTCGGCTCGGTCTTCGCATAGACCACGATGACGTCGGCGGTCGGGCCGTTCGTGATCCACATCTTCGAACCGTTGAGAACGTAGCGGTCGCCTTTTTTGTCGGCGCGGGTGCGCATGCCGACCACGTCTGAGCCGGCGCCGGGCTCCGACATGGCCAGCGCGCCCAGATGTTCGCCGGAGAGGAGCTTCGGCAGGTAGTGCTTCTTCTGTGCGTGATCGCCGTTGCGGCGGATTTGGTTCACGCAGAGATTCGAGTGCGCGCCATATGAGAGTCCGACCGCGCCGGAGCCGCGGCTGATTTCCTCCACGGCCACGACGTGCTCGAGATAGCCAAGGCCCGCGCCGCCGTATTCTTCTTCGACGGTAATGCCGAGCAGACCAAGCTCGCCGAGCTTCGGCCAGAGGTCGCGCGGGAATTGGTTCGTGCGATCGATTTCAGCGGCGCGCGGCGCGATCGTGTCGGCGGTAAAGCGTTCGACCGTATCGCGCAGAGCGTCGGCGGTCTCGCCAAGGTCGAAATTCAGTCCGCGAAAGGCGTTTGGGATCATGGCTCGTAGGCTTCGACGACATCGGATGCGGTGAAGACGCCAAAGACGCCGGCACCGCCACCGCCACCGATCACCCACCAGCGTCCGGCGGCGACGCCGGAAGCCAGCCCTTGGCGGGCGGTTGGGAGCGGGGGACCGTTCGTCCAAGTTTTCGACGCGAGATCAAAGACGTTGTGGCTTGCGTAGGTCCTGAGCGGCTTCCACGTCGCCCCGCCGGCAACGTGCAACCGGTTGCCGATGATTCCGGCGGTCAGCGCGCCGCGGGCGCCGGGCATGGACGGATAGGCCGACCAGGTGCCGGTGGCGGGATCGAAGACGTCCAGCGCGGCTGAGACGCTGCCGTCGCCCTTGATGCCGCCGACCGCATAGATCCGCTTGCCGTCAGTGGCGGCGGCGAGCGCACGGCGCGGTATCGGCAGAGCGGTTGTCGTCTGCCATTTGTCTGCTTCCGGATCGTAGACAAGCGTTCTGTCGGCATCGGGTCCCAAGCCGCCGATCACATAAATACGGCCGCCGACCCCGACCATAGCGTGGCTGGCGCGCGGGGTGGGCATCGATGCCCGGCGCGACCAAGAAGCGCTCGCGATGTCGAAAGCCCAAACTTCCTTGCGCGGCTCGCCGGGCGTATCCGCGGCGTAGCCCCCGGCAATGACGATGAGATTACTGGTTGCCGCCATCGCGAAGTTGGTGAGCCCTTTGGGGAGCGCGGGCATCGGCCGCCAGGCTTCTTTCGCGGCGTCAAAGGCGTCGAAGGCGTTGGCCGGATCGCCTGCGGCCGCGCCGCCGCCGACATAGATTGTATCTCCGCTCGCCGTCGCTGCCAGACCGGCGCGGGGCGTGTCGAGACGCTCGGAGGCCGACCACCCGCCCGCCGCCGCGGATGCGGTGGTTGCGATCAGCAGCGCGAGGGCACCGTAGAAATTCGTCAGCGCAGAAGAAGCCACGTTGCCAACCCTAAAAACGAGAGGAAGCCTACGACGTCGGTTACCGTCGTCACGAATACAGGCGATGACACGGCCGGGTCTACGCCCGCCCGCTTTAGTCCCACTGGTACCAAGATACCCGCCGCAGCGGCCGCCGCCAGATTTATCGTCATTGCCGCAGCGATCACACCGGCCAAAGGCCAATCCCTGAACCAGACCCATGTTACCCCGGCGGCGATCAAGGCGAAACTGATGCCGTTCAGGCCCCCCATCAACATTTCGCGGTTGACCACGCGCCAGAGATTCGCCTCGTTCAGCTCTTTTGTTGCAAGTGCGCGCACCACAATGGTGAGCGTTTGCGTTCCAGCATTCCCCCCCATCGAAGCCACAATCGGCATGAGGATCGCGAGCGCCACGACCTTCTGCAACGAGGCCTCGAAGAAGCCGATCACGAGCGAGGCCATAATGGCGGTCAGGAGATTTACGAACAGCCACGAGAAGCGAAGGTAGCTGGTCTTCATGATCGGGGCCGAGAGGCTTTCGCCATCGGCGACACCGCCCAGAGCGAGGACTTCGGATTTGTGCATTTCCTGTAGTACTTCGACGACGGAGCCGGCGCTCAACAGGCCCACCAGGCGGCCTTGATCGTCGGTCACGGGCGCCGAGTTCAGGTGGTAGTGCTCGAACAAGTATGCAAACGCGTTGCGGTCGGTGTCTGCCGGAATCAACTTCATTTCGCTGGAAGCGATGTCGGCGAGCTTCGTTGCGGCGTCGGCGCGGATCAGACGGCTTAGCGCCACGAATCCGGTGGGACGTTGGTCGGCGTCGAGCAGATAAAGTTCCTGAAATTCATCAGGTACATCGCCCATGGTGAGACGGATGAGCGCTTCGCCGACGGTCATGGTGCTGGGCACCGCGACGAACTCGCGGTGCATCAGGCGGCCGGCGGAGTCCTCCGGAAACAGCAACGCATCGACGACTTGGGCGCGATCTTCGAGCGGAACCTGTGCCAGGACTTCGCGCTTCTCGGCGTCCTCAAGGTCTTCGAGGACGTAGGCCGCGTCCTCGACGTCGAGCTCCTTCACCGCCTCGGCCAGCGACTTCGAGCCCAGCATGCGGACCAATTCGGTACGCAGATCTTCGTCGAGTTCGGAGAGAATTTCCGGATCGAAGTTAGAGCCGAGCGTGGTAACCAAGGTCCGCCGGTCGGCGGCGTCCATGGCACCGAGCAGCTGCGCGACGTCGGCCGGGTGGAGCGGCTCGATCAGTCCCATCAGTTCAGCGCCGTCGCCACCTTCCAAGGCGTCCAGAACTGCGCGCAGGAACTCCGACGTCACGACGTCGCGCGCCCCTCTGGGCGCGGCGAACTTCACGTCGCTAGCGGTGTCGGCCATGGGTGGGAACTGTAGTTGGGTTGAGGGCGGCGCAAGGATACCGGGCGCCACTCAACAATGTCTGAACTTCGTCCCCGGCCGGTAGGGCCAAAATGGTGCGGTCAAGAAGACTCGAACTTCCACGGGTCGCCCCGCTACCACCTCAAGGTAGTGCGTCTACCAATTCCGCCATGACCGCAACGTCTTGGGGAAGGGGCGGGCATTTAACAGATGGGCGGGGGCTTGTGAAGGGTGGGTCGCCCCGGCTTTCGAGCCCCTTTGCCAAATGAAGAAGGGGCGGCTGATTTGCCGCCCCCCAAGTCGGCTTCCGGCCGCCGTCAGTTCAGAGCCAGCTTCAGGCCGATCGAGGCGCCGTAGAACAGTTGGTCGTCGTCGGCCCGGAGGTTCGAGTCGGCGCTATTGGCGACCGTCTGAAAGTGCGAGACCGCGCGGGACGTTTCGTTGATCCACAGAACCGTGCCGCCGATCGTCAGGCTCGCCGATTGGCTAAGCGCGATGTCGATGCGCGGGTTGAATTCGGCGAACTCGGCGAGGTCGGTGTCGTCGCTGCTATTGGTATAGGCTGGGAAGTTGCCGTTGTCGGCGGAGAACGAGCGATCGCGGCTGGCGAAGTTCGCAGCGACGCCGCCCTTCAACGTGCCGCCGATCGCGACGCTGGGCGTTATGTCCCACATCGCCTGCAACCCGATCTGGACGCCGACGAGATCGTTTTCGATCTCGATGCCGAAACGGTCGATGTCATTGTCCGCGCCGGTGAGGTCGTCCGGGTCGTCGAACGCTGCGCCGCGAAGTTCCTCACCGTAGTGGATATAACGAACGCCGGCGATGAAATCGACATTGCGCCAGCCCCAACCACCCAGGTTCTTTACCCATGAGAACTCAGCGCCGTAGAGGCTTCCGTCTTGCGTGGCGCTGATGGCCTCCAGCAGGTCGGAGTTTACTGGATCTCCAGCGGTTGGATCAGTGCCGCCGACAAACTTGGCATAGGTTGTATCCGTGTTTAAGGGGACCTCGAGGCCGCTGACGAGCATGTCTTGATCGGAGAACGTTGCCACAAAGGCGCTTGCTTGCCAGGTGGTGCCAAACGCTTCGAACTGCGCCGCGGCGCGTGCGCCCCAGCCATCGTCGAGTTCGATCGCGTCGTTGGTGACGAGATCAAAAGCGCCCGCACCATCATTCGTCGTCAACGCTACGACGTCGCCGTCGTCTTTCGACAGGTAGAGACCTTCGATGAGGAAGTACTGGCCGTTGTCGCCGGCTTTGCCGTAGGCGCTGACGGCGCCGAGCGACGACACGAGTCCGGCAAGGACCAGCGCCTGTGGCGCGAATGATAAGAGCTTCATGACAACCCCACGCTGCTTTTTGTTGCTCCAAATATACTGGCAGCCGTGCCGGGACGGGTGTGGCCGGGATGTCCTGTCGACCGGATTCTCCGTCCGGCGCCGCTAGATTTCGGCCGCTGCCACAGGGCTGCACCCCAACCCTAGTTCTGCTTGCCTCTGAAGGCGGCGATGTGTTCTGCGGTGTCGCTATAGTGCCGCAGGCCGGTGACGCGTCCGCGCTCGTCAAACGTCCAGTAGTGCAATTCTTCGTCTTGGATACGACCGCCGGTCTGGGTGACTTCGAAGTCGACCTCCACTTCAGCCGCCACATTGGCGCCGGAGGCCATGACATTTTTCACGGCGAAACCGTTGACCTTCCACTTTCCGATGTAGGCGAAGAATGCCGCGACCCCGTCGCTGCCGTGTTGTTCTTTCATCCAGGGGACGCCGGCGCGTTGGGCGCTGTTACCGCCCCAGGATTCCCACTTCGCCTTGGGCGAGATGCAACCAAGAATGCCCGGGACATTGCCTTTGCCGAAGGCTTCGTAGATGGCGCCGACCGTTTTGAGGTTGCGCTCGACTGCGGCCTTACCTGTCAACACAACGCTTTGAGGGGCGCAGATGGGGCGCTCGGCGGCTAAGGTGGGCGTAGCGGCAACGGCTACGGCGATCAACAAGGCGTTGAGTTTCAGACGCACGATCAGTCCTCCGAGTGCATTCTGGCTTGTACGAGCGGTGCGTGGATTTGGTTGCGTGGCGTTCGACGCGTTGCGAGGGCGGTGCTAGAACCCTGTCGATCAATGAAGGACAGGCGACATGGACATCTTCATCACAGGCGCAGCTCGCACCCCGATGGGTGGGTTTCAGGGGGAGCTCTCGGCGCTGACGGGGCCGCAGCTTGGGGCGGCGGCGATCCGGGCGGCGGTTGCCCGATCGGGAGCCAAGGTCGAAGAAATCGACGATGTCTATATGGGCTGCGTGTTGCCGGCCGGGGTTGGGCAGGCGCCGGCGCGACAGGCTTCAATCCATGGCGGGTTGCCGAACACGGTGCCGTGCACAACGGTCAACAAAGTTTGTGGGTCGGGCATGAAGGCGATGATGCTGGCCACCGATCAACTCGCAAACGGCGGCGCGTCGATTGTCGTTGCCGGCGGCATGGAGTCGATGACGAACGCGCCCTATCTGCTGCCGAAGGCGCGCGGCGGGTTTAGGCTTGGGCACGGCGAGGTCAAGGATCATATGTTCCTAGACGGGCTTGAGGACGCTTACGAAGGCCGGTTGATGGGCACCTATGCGGAAGATGCGGCTCGGCATTATCAGTTCACGCGAGCCGAGCAGGATGCCTACGCCGTCGAGTCGCTGTCTCGCGCGCTGCGCGCGCAAAAGGATGGAAGCTTCGAGGGCGAGATCACGGCTGTCGCGGTGCGGGGCAAGAGCGGTGACGTTGCGGTCTCGACCGATGAGCAGCCGCGTAAGGCTGATCCGGCGAAGATACCGACCTTGAAACCTGCGTTCGCGAAGGATGGTACGGTCACCGCCGCAAACTCGTCTTCGATTTCGGATGGAGCGGCCGCGTTGGTCTTGGCGCGCGGCGATGCGGCGGGCAGACATGGACTCAAACCGATAGCGCGGATCGTGGCGCAAGCCAGCAATGCGGCCGAGCCACGCTGGTTCACGACGGCGCCGGTGAAAGCGATCGAGCGGGTGCTCGAACGCGCCAAGTGGAAGAAAAGCGACGTCGACCTCTACGAGATCAATGAGGCGTTCGCGGTGGTGGCGATGATTGCGCTGCGAGACCTTTCGCTCGCGCAGGATGTGGTGAACGTCAACGGCGGCGCGTGCGCGCTCGGCCATCCGATCGGCGCCTCGGGGGCGCGAATCGTCGTGACGTTGATCAATGCGCTGCAGCGCCGAGGGCTGAAACGCGGCGTGGCGTCGTTGTGTATCGGCGGCGGCGAGGCAACCGCGTTGGCGGTCGAATTGATGTGACGCGAAGTTAAGGCGTAGTCCATTTCCGCATTTTTCCCGGTTCTCTGGGATTTGTGCGCAGCGAGCTTCCGCTTGCATGTGAGGAAATTCCTACGATTCGGCTGATTCGCCGATACGCAAGTTGAGACCGCGCGCCGGTTCGCGCTCTCCTTGGTGTTGGCGCTTGGGCGTGCCCGATAATTTCTGGGCTCATAACGATTCGACGTAAGGCCAAAAGGCTGCGTCGTAGGCTCACAAAAACACACAGTGGGGTAAGCTCATGACCAAGCAAGTGCTTTTGGCTTCTGTATTTGCGTTCGGCGCCGTGGTTGCGCCGGCGAGCGCCGGAACGTGGAACGGCTTCTACATCGGTTTGAACGCGGGCGGCGCGTTCGGCGATACGGATTGGACGAACGTGTCGAACACAACAGGCGGCGGTGCTGGGGCGATCAACTTTGCCCCGGGGCAGACGATCGACCAGAGCGTTGACGGGGTCGGTGGCGGCGCGCAACTCGGATACAACTATCAAATGTCGAATTGGTTATTCGGCTTGGAAGTGGGTTGGTCGGCCCTCGACTACGATGAAACGACGCTGAACACGAACCCAGGTGACACGAACGAGTTCGTGACTTCGGAGATCAATTGGCTCGCGAGTGCGGCGCTCCGTGCTGGATGGACCTGGGACAACTCGGTTGTCTATCTTAAAGGCGGCTATGCGATGACGAAGGTGAATACTGATCACTTCGACCCAGGCAACCTAAGCTACAGCACCGACGAAGATCACAGTGGTTGGACGGCCGGTGCCGGCATCGAGCATCAGATTGGTGACAATGTGTCGGTCGGCCTCGAATACAATTACTACGACTTCGGCAATCAGGATCACACTGGTACGACCGCGGGTCCTGCGACCGTCGTCAACGATATCGATGTGACGCTGCAAACAGTGACGGCGCGGTTGAGCTATCACTTCAACCCATTCTGAACCTTTCGCGAGGTTAGACTTCTAACCCCTTGGTCCCCCGGACTGAGGGGTTTTTGTTTTGACGGGGCGCGGTTGCCTGGCGCAGGTTTGCGGGGATGGCGGAAACGATCCGGACGAAGGTTGCAGTTGTGGGGCTTGGCGCAGCGGGGGCGTCGGCGCTCTGGGCGCTCGCGCGGGCAGGGTGCGATGCGATTGGAATTGAGCAGGCGCAGCTTGCGCATGCCGAAGGAAGCTCGCACGGGCAGACGCGGTTATTGCGTGTCGCCTATGCCGAGGGCGCGAAGTATGTGCCGCTGGTAAGGCGGGCGATTGTGTTGTGGCGCGAGCTGGAACAAGCGTCTGGCGCCACGATCTTTCACAACACGGGTGTCTTCTACGCGGGCTCAACGTCGCGCGAATTCATCGCATCGTCGCTCGCCTCGGCCCGGTCATTCGATGTTCGATTGGATGAGGGGGCCGCGCCACCGCATCGGCTACAATTGCAGAGTGGATGGTCGTCGTTCGTTGAGACCGAAGGCGGCTTCCTCGAGTCGGACAAGGCGCTGGTCGCGTTGACGGATCAAGCGGCCCGCTTGGGTGCGCGCGTTTTCTTCGATACGTGCGTGTTCGCGATGGAGCCGCGCGGTCGCGGCGTTGTGTTGGAGACGCAGGCCGGAACTGTGCACGCCGACTGTGCGGTCGTCGCGCCCGGCGTTTGGGCCGGCGGGCTTATACCTGAGATCGCGCCTCATCTCTTCGCCGAGCGCAAGGTGCTCCATTGGTTTGCAGGTGGGGACCGGCGGTTCTCGCTCGACGGCGGGTTCAAGCCGTTCCTGGTCGATATCGGCGGCGAGTGTGCGCTTTATGGTTTTCCGACGATTGACGACCACGGATTGAAGATTGCCGAGCATTCGTTTGCCGATCCTATCGCTGGCGACATCGCGGATCGCGCGGTGACGCGTGTCGACGTGGCCCGGATAGAGACGCTGGTTCGCAGCGTCCTCGGCGACTTGGGCCCGCCGATCGAATCCAAGGTGTGCTTCTATCCGATGTCGCGCGACGGTCATTTCATCGTCGATCGGCTAGGCCCTATCGTCGTTGGTGCGGGGTTGTCCGGGCATGGCTTCAAATTCGCACCGATGCTGGGAGAAGCGCTCGCCAATCTCGCACTTGGGCGCGAGCAAGCGGTCGATATCGGCTTCTTGAGTTTGAAGCGGTTCGGCTAGGCCGGTCGCCGGCGGCGGAAGATGCGCACGCCGCGCATGGCGGCGACGGCGATGAGGCCCGCGATCCAGGTGATCAGGCCGTAGATGCTTTCGGCGACCCATTCGACCAACTTGAACGAGGTTTTGAACGAGCGTAGTGCCGCCTTGCCCGTGAGTTCCATGATCCCGCGCGATTTGACGCCGAAGCGTTTGGTCATGACCGCGACGTCGTCGAGGTGCTCGCCGGTCTTGACGAACTTCATCAGACGGATCGTTTCGGCCGGACCGACGGCGTTGTTGATCTCGCCCAGGCGGCCAAGCACCGGCAAGAGCTTCGCGGCGCGGACGTTGCGGCCGTAGTCGGTGAAGACGCGTTGCGTCTTGTTGATGTCGCGCAGATCGGTGGCGCGCAACGTTTGCCGCAGCAGCGGCATGTTGACGGCTTCGGTCGTGAGGCGCGTCAATGTGGTTGCGAATTCCTTCGTCAATCGGCCCGTCCGCTTCGCGGCCTTCATAAGCGATACCCCAGCCTTGACGACAATACCGCCGCCGCCGGTTGCTATCGTGGCCGCAGTGACGCCGAGGCCAACAACCGACAGGCCGAGGATAAGTTCGCTGTATTCTTGACCTGCCAACATCTTGCCACCCTCGGCGGCGATGTCGCGGAGGTCGCCGATCACGGTGAGATCCGAAGAGACCGCGCCGGCAATGCCGGCGTTCGTGTCGCCCTCGCCGGTGGCGAACCCTTCGCCGAATTGCCAAGTGTTGCGCACGACAGTGGCCGAGAGCGCGTGGGCGTCGTCGAGCTTCGCCATCGTTTCGGGCGGCATTTGGAAGTTCATGAACTTCGCGATCTCGAGGTACATGTCGGCATCATCGATATCGTCGCGCTCCAACGCGTCGATGATTTTCTTGTTGATCAGCGACGGCGAGGCGGCCGCGCCGATGTCGGCTTGGATCGCTTTCTCGATCGGGATGGTGAAGCCAATGCCGGTTGTCCAGGCGAGGCAGAGCCCCACGCCCGTCAGAAACAGCAGCACCAGCGCCAGCCGCGACAGCATCCGATCCTCGATTTGCTCGCGGACTTAAGCATGGAAGCGCGGGTGCAGGAACGGGGCGCCGAGTCGCCTTGGGCGCGAAAAAAGGGGGCGGCGCCCACCGCACCGCCCCTAACGTAACCTGAAGTTCCGTGGCGCGTTAGTTCAGGTCGACCGTTGCCCGCCGATTTTGCGGTTCCTTGGTGTTGTTCCCGGTCTGGACCAGGAGTTGTGCTTCGCCGACGCCGGTTGCCGAGATCGAGCCAGACGGGATTCCCTTGGCGACCAGGTTCGATTTCGCGGCTTCCGCGCGGCACTCGGACAGGCGTTGGTTGGCGCGGACCGAGCCGACGGTGTCGGTGTGGCCCACAATGCGGATCGAGACCGTGCCGAGTTGGCGCGCGGCGGTCGCCGCTTCGCTAAGCACCATGTCCGAGTCGGCGGTAATGTTGCACTTGTTGAAGCCAAAGTAGATCACGTACTGCCGCGCGATCTGGGCCGGCAACGGTGGCGGCGCTGAGGCGACCGGCGGCGCGGCATCTTCGCCGTGCGAGCCGAACCGGAAGCCCATCGTTAGCGTGTGTTCGTTCAGCTTGTCGGTGTCGACATGCGCGACGTTCGGCGGCGCCAAGATCGCCTCGTCGGCAAAGTTCAAATCTGTCACGTGGAGATAGCGGTAGTTCAACACGAGATCGAGCCAATCGGCCATCTGGTAATTGAAGCCCGCGATCGCCTGGAATGCGAGAGCAACGTCGCGATCCTGCACGACCGGGGTCGGCGCGCCGAGCGTGGTCGCGTCGATATTCGCATAGGCCGCGCCGACGCCGCCGCCCAGCGAAAAGGTCAGCCGGTCCGAAAGCGACATGTCATAGAGGAAGTTGACCATCGCGGTAAATTGGTCGAAGTCGCCGACCGCGGGCGTCGCCACGCCGGCGCCGTCGATCACGCGACTGAGCACGTTGTGGCGATAGCCGCCTTCGAACTCAAGGCGATAGCCGTTGTCGTAGGCGTAGCCAAGCGCCGCGAGCGCCACCCAACCGATATCGGTCGCGAGCACGTTGTTCGCCGGCACCGGGGCAGGCGTCACATATTGCTCAATGTCGAAGTCTTCGAGCGAGTTGCCACCGCCTTCAAATACGCCGTACCAGCTTTTCAATCGCGCGGCGTCCGCCGGCATCGCCAGTGCGACTGCAGCTGCGGCTCCCAACAGAGCAGCTCCGAGTCTCATGATGTTCCCCAACCCATGCGCGGTCGTTCCAGGGGGCCAGAACTTCCGCTTGCGAGCGTTCCCAATACGCCCATCGCAGTGAAACACTGGCACAACGGTTTTGGATGGGAACCACGCGAGTTATTATTGGTGTATGCGCTTCATCAACTTTTGCGCGTGGGGGCGGACGCTTAACGGACGCTACTTTTGACGCGGTGACGGAAAAGTTGCGACGCGCGTTTTCACCACCTGGTGCGAGCAAGCACCATGTCTGTTGTGGTTAGAGATGGCGACGGACACATAGGGCAGTGGCGAAAAATTCGGTTGAGAGGACACCGTTGCACGCCCATCCGGGTGCGCGCTCCGCGTTAGCTATCTTTGCAGTCTGTCGGGCGAGTCGTAGCGTTGCTGCAACACTTCGCGGGCAATTTTCAGCGGCTCTCGCGCCACTTCACGTAGGTGATCAGGAGAACCAGGGACAGCGTAATGCCGTTGGCGGCGATCAGCGGCCACGACATCAGCGCAAATCCGTAGACCAGCCATAGGCTCAGACCCGCGCTAAAGCCGATGAGCCATATCCAAGAGAGATCGGCGGCGGAACGGCTGTTCCAGGTCTTGATAACTTGGGGCAGGAACGAGAGCGTCGTGAGCGCGGCCGCGACTGAACCGATCAGTTCGGTCTCCATTTCAGCTCTTGCCGAACTTGGCGAAAGCCAGACGGTCTTTGTTGTCGCGCATCAGCGCGGTCAGGCCCGAAATCGTCGAAAGGCCCAGGTTTGACGGTAGCTCGGCGTGTTCGTCGAAGGTGATCTTTGCGTAGCTCTCGGCCGCCACCTTGTCCCATTTGCCGGATGGTTTCTTGATCTCGATTTGAGCGACGGTCGCCTTGAAGACCATCCGCACGATCGCTTCGTTTGGCTTCGTCGGGCGGACCAACGACGGGTGTTCGCCCATCATCTGCCAGCCGTTCGACAACGCCCACGTTGTCAGTTCTTCCTTCGTCATGCGAGTTCCTCCGTGCGCGGGACTCTAGCGCCATTGGGGGGCAAAACGCTAAGCAGAAGCGATCAGCTATTGAGGACCGTCATGAGCACCTATGCATTGGGCGAGATGAAGCCGGATTTGCCGCCGGCAGGGCAGTATTGGATCGCGCCGAATGCGGTCGTCTTGGGCAGGGTGCGCTTGTTGAGGGACGCCAGCGTCTGGTTCGGCGCCACGCTGCGCGGCGATACCGAGTGGATCACGATCGGAGAGGGCTCCAACGTCCAGGACGGGTCAGTCTGCCACACCGACCCGGGCGCCCCGCTGACGATCGGCAAGGGGGTCACGATCGGGCATATGGTGATGCTGCACGGCTGCGAGATCGGCGACGGTTCGCTGGTCGGGATAGGGTCGATCATCTTGAACCGGACGAAGATCGGGAAGAACTGCTTGATCGGAGCGAACACGCTGATCACGGAGGGCAAGGATATCCCGGACAACTCGGTCGTGATGGGCGCGCCGGGAAAAATCGTACGGCAGACCGATGACGCGACGCGCGCCATGCTGCGAGTTTCGGCCGAGCACTATGTCGAGAACTGGAAACGGTTCGCGCGCGAATTAACCCCACTCTAACCACGTTCCGGCGTTTAGAGACTCTTCAGCTTAAAGCCCGGCCCGGAAACGCTTGATACCCAAGCGTTTTCGCCGGTTTCGCCTTGGCACGCGCTTCGCTCCTTCAGACGCAACGGAGCCCGAAGCTGTTTCAGTCTGCGCCAGGGCGGCACAGAACGGCGGTTGCGGGCCTTAGAGCGAAGAAGGGGCCTAGAGCCATGCGTCACTCACACACGCAGCGTCTGCTCGATCACTGGCGTCAGGCGCGCGGCGAGCAGCTGGCGCCGCGCAAGGCTTCGATCGAACCGCGCGCGATCAAAGACCATCTGGCGTTTGCGTTTCTGTTGAAGCGCGAGTCCGACGGCAAGTTCTCGTTCGTGCTGGCCGGCACCGGCGTTTGCGATCTCTTCGGGCAAGAATTGAAGGGGCATAGCTTCGTCCATCTCTGGGCGGATCATTCGCGCAATGCCGCCGCGACGGCGCTCACTCGGGTGACGAACCTTTCGGTGCCGACGGTGGCCCTCTGCACAGCGGAGACGGCGGACCAGAAGCCGATGACGGCGGAAGTGGTGCTGCTGCCTTACGCCGACGAACGCGGTGAGACGACCTATGTGCTGGGCCATTTCCAGCCGCTGGAGCCGCTGAGCCGCTTGCTGGGCCGCAAGCTGGTGCGCATGCGCATGACAGCCAATGCGATCCTGACGGGTGACCAGCACGGTCCCAGCGAAATCGCCTTCGAAGACGACAAGCGCAAAGGTGGCAAGCACCTCAAGGTCGTGTCGTCTCGCTAAGTTTCTGAAGCCTCTTCGACTACGCCTACACCAGAAAACTCAAAGGGCGCCTCGCGGCGCCCTATTTTTCTTTGGAAGTTACAAACGCGCCTTAGTAAGGCCGCGGTGACTTCTCAGGATCGTATTCGTGGAAGCCCGGTTCCGGGTTTGTGTCGAGCTTGTTCAGCTCATCGCGGAAATTGCTGTAATCCTGGCGCTCGACATAGTAGCGCTCCTCATACTTTTCGACTTGGCGCCAGTAATCCTCAAACGCCGCAACGTCCGCCGGTAGCCGCTTGTCGCACCGGTCCTTGTCGTAGCCCTGCTCCTGGCACCACATATCGAAGTAGAGATTGCGAGCACTCGCAGGCGATGACGCAAGCAGTGACGCAAAAACAACACCGGCTGTCGCCAGTAAGACCCCACGCATCCGCATTTGCGGCTCCTTTAATTCTTGGCGCCCACGATAGACGCCAAGCCATGCACTGCATAGGCCAGATGCCGCCAAAATCCCCTTAACGGGCTACCGCAAACCCCTCGGATTTGTCTTCCGCCACCCGCCTGTGCTCTGGGGGCAACGGTTGCTTCCCCAGAATCAGATCTGACGCCTTTTCACCAATCATAATCGCAGGTGCGTTGGTGTTACCACCGACGAGCGTGGGCATTATGGAGGCGTCTACAACTCTTAAGTTCCGGACGCCGCGTACTCTTAAGGCGGCGTCAACCACGGCCAAGCGATCGGTGCCCATCTTTGCGGTGCCCACCGGATGATAAATGGTGATCGCGGTTCTCCGGATGAAATCGTCAATGTCCGCATCGGATGTCGCCTTCGCGCCGGGGTTTAGTTCCGCCCCGCGATAGGCGTCGAACGCGGGCTGGGCGACGATCTTGCGCGCAATCTTCACCGCATCGCGCAGCGTCCGCAGATCGGTTTCGCTCGTCAGCGAATTCGGCTGAATGAGCGGCGGGTCCTCGGGGTTTGTGGAACGAAGCGCGACGTGGCCACGGCTCTCGGGCCTCAATGCGCAAAGGTGTAGGCCGAACGCATGCTGACGCAGGACCTTGCGGCCATGATCGCTGAACGGCGCGTTGAACAGGTGGAGTTGAAGATTCGGGATGTCGAGTTCCGGGCGGCTCTTGATGAAAGCACCGGCTTCGAGGCCTTGCGTGCGGCCTTCGCCCGTACCGAACAGCAGATACTGCAAGCCAATGCGCGCCACGTTGAGCGGGTTGGAGACTTGCGCATACGCCGTGACGGGTTGCGTGCACTCGTACTGCACGTTGACGTCGAGGTGGTCCTGCAGGTTTTGGCCGACGCCGGGCAGGTCGGCGACCACCGGAATGCCGAAGCGGCGCAGATACTCGCCGTCGCCAATGCCTGACAGCATCAGCACTTGCGGCGTGCCGATCGTGCCGCAAGCCAGGATGACCTCCTTGCGGGCTCGCACCTGGTGCGTCTGGCCGCCTTGGCGGTACTCGATGCCGACGGCGCGGCCGTTTTCGACGAGCACGCGTGCGATCAATGCTTCGACCTCGACGCTCAAATTGGGGCGAGACATGGCGGGCTTCAGATAGGCGCTGGCGCTGCTCCAGCGTTGACCGTTCTTGATCGTCAGCTGGTAAAAGCTGAAGCCCTCTTGTTGCTCGCCGTTGAAATCGGGCGTCAGCGGAAAGCCGGCTTGGCGGCCGGCATCGAGCAACACTTGGTAGAGCGGGGCGGACTTGGACGCATTGCTGACGTAGAGCGGACCGGAATCGCCCCGGAAATCGTCCCCGCCCGCTTCGTTCGTTTCCGAGCGTTTGAAGTAGGGTAGAACGTCGGCGTAGGACCAGCCCTCGAGGCCGAGTTGCCGCCAGTGGTCGTAGTCGCGCGCGTGACCGCGGATATAGACCATGCCGTTGATGGACGACGAACCACCCAAGCCCTTACCGCGCGGCCAGAAATCTTTACGGTTGTTAAGCGTTGCGCTGCCTTCGGTTTCGAAGCCCCAGTTGTACTTGTTGCGCGTCGTGATCAGGCTGGCGACGCCGGCCGGCATCCGCACAAACACGCTGTTGTCTTTCGGCCCTGCCTCTAAGAGCAGGACTTCATTGGCCGAATCCGCGGACAAGCGGTTAGCCAGGACGCAGCCGGCGCTGCCGGCGCCCGCGATCACGTAGTCGACTTCAGCCTTTGCCATTCTTGTTTCCGGAGCGGGTAAGGGGTTAAGCGCGCCAATATATGTCGGCACCGCAAGGTCGCAATGGGCGGATTATCAAGGTTCGGCACCGCAACAGTACATTAACCAGGAACCCGCTAAACTTGAGTCGAATTTGAACGATTGGTCCTCGACTCAGGTCCAACTTTATTCGGGTGCGCGATGAGACAGGGTTCTGACGTTACGGATGCGAAGGCCAGCGACCGTCGCCGGCATCGCCGCGCCCCGATGAAACTCAGCGTGCGCTTCCTCCTGCACGATGGTAGCGAGCACAACGGCATGGTGCGCGACATCTCGGTCGGCGGCATGGCGATCAAAGCCGATGCGCGTCCCGCGGAAGGTTCGATCATCATCGCCTACGTCCAGGATCTGGGGCGCCTTGAGGGATTGGTCTCCCGCATGGAACCGGATGGTTTTGCGGTGCGACTGACGTTGTCGGCCCTGCGCCGCGACAAGCTTGAGGAGCGTCTTGGCGTAGGTCGTAAGCCGACCGGCGCCGAAGGCCGCCGCCATCAACGCGAAGCCGCCGGAACAGCCGCGAGCTTGACCCGCATTCAGCGCGCCGACGGCCGCGAGTTGCCGTGCCGGGTGATCGACCTGTCGCTTGGCGGCGTTTCGGTTGAGACGGCCGAATGGCCGCCGCTGGGCGAACAAGTGGTTGTAGGCAAGATGCGCGGGCGCGTTGTGCGCCATCACGAAATGGGCATTGCGATCGAGTTCACCGAGATCCCGCCGTCGCGCGGGAGTCTCGCTGAACGCTTGGCGTCTTCGGAACGCTCGGCCGCCTAACGGCCCTTCCACTGTGGCGGTCGCTTTTGCGCGAACGCCATCGGGCCTTCGATCAAGTCCTCGCTTTTGAACATCGCACGCACGGCGTCGTAGTTGCGCTGGTTTTCGATCGCCGCTTTCAGCGACGGTTCGGCGAGGCCGCGTTGTGCGGCCTCCTTCGAGGCGCGGATCGACATCGGCGAACATTCGAGAATTTGCGCCGCGATCTTCTTGGCGGCCGGCATCAGTTCGGCGGCCTTCACCACCTCGTTCACGAAACCGAGTTCTTTGCCTTCGGCTGCACCAACGCGGCGTCCGGTAAGGATCATACCTAGCGCGCGCTTCTCGCCGATCTCGCGTGGCAGGCGATGCAGACCGCCGGCAAGTGCAGCGAGTCCGACGCGCGGTTCGGGCAACGCGAACATGGCGATTTCGGCAGCCACGATGATATCGCACGCGAGCGCAATCTCGAATCCACCGCCCATCGCGAGTCCATTAACCGCGGCGATCACGGGCTTGTTCAGATCGAATCGAGACGTGAGGCCCGCGAAGCCTGTCGGTGGCACCGTGATCGGATTGCCAGCTGCTTGGTACTTCAAGTCGTTGCCGGCACTGAACGACTTGTCACCTGCGCCAGTTACAATCGCGACCCACTGGTCGCTATCCTGCGCAAACGAGTCGAACACGCTCGCTAGCTCGAAGTTCGCCGGCGGATGAAGGGCATTCATCACCTCGGGACGGTTCATGGTGACGATGGTGAGGCGGCCTTCACGTTCAACTTTGCAAAACTCGTAGTCGCTCATTGGTTGATCCTGTCTCAAAACGATATGGCACGGTTCCTGCGTAACCATCTGTTAACCCGTAAAGCAGTCTCGGTTAAGTGCCGTGGCGCGGCCGGGCATAGGTCGGAGCAGGTTCGGTCATGTCTCTAATAGCGTCTTTCGTGAGCGATGCATTGAACGGAATGTGGCGCATCAACGTGAGCGGCCAAATTTATGGGCCCTACACGGGGCACCAGATTAGGGCGTTTGCGGAGGAGGGGCGGTTGGCGCCGCACTCTATAGTTCAGGAGGGCGAGCAGGGTCCCTGGATCACGGCGATCGATGACCCGATCTTAGGACAGCTTTTCGTCACGGCGGCCAAGCCGCAGCAACAGCCGCCGGCCGCCCGTCCGATGACCCCGGCTGCCGGGTCGTCGCAACCGGCGCCGAGCGGGGCACAAGCGAATTTCGTCATTGTGGCCGATTTGCGGGCACGCGGGACCGGCCAATTCGAGGCGACGCTGGCAAAGCTTGGGGAGAGCTACCGGCTGAACCAATTGGTTTGGATTTTGAACACCGACAAGTCGGCGGGGGCGCTACGGAATGAGCTGGTGCCGCAACTGGGCAGCACGGACTCGTTGTTCATCGTCGACGCCAATCACGGCAAGACCGCCTGGTACAACCTGGGGCCGGAGCCGGATGCCAAGATCCGTAAGGTCTGGAAGAAGGCACCGGACAACAAAGCGAACAACTAGGGGTTTCGCGTTCTTCAGGTGACAGGCGGAAGCTTCTGCCGCTAGTTTCGCTCCATCGCTATTGATTGGAGCATGTGTCCCCATGGACCTCAGAGAGACGGCCGAAGACCGCGCATTTCGCGACGAAGTGCGCGCGTTCATTGCCGCGAACCTGCCCAAAGATCTGAAGGAGAAGTCGGAGGCGGGCTATCGCATGCACGTTGCCGACGGGCAGCGTTGGCACAAGATCCTGGCAGCGCACGGCTGGGGTGCGCCGGGTTGGCCGAAGGAGCATGGCGGCTGCGGCTGGGAGCACGGGCGCCAATACATCTGGGAAGAAGAGATGGCGATGGCCGGGTGTCCGCCTCTGTCGCCCTTCGCGGTTAAGATGGTAGGCCCTGTGATCGCGGCGTTCGGCACGCCCGAGCAGAAGGCGCGCTTTCTACCGCCGGCGCGTAGCGGCGAGCATCTGTGGTGCCAGGGCTATTCGGAGCCGAATGCCGGGTCCGACCTCGCGACGCTGCGGACAATGGCCGTCAAACAAGGCGACAAGTACGTCGTCAACGGCATGAAGATCTGGAACTCCTACGGTCACGAAGCCGATTGGATGTTCGCGCTGGTGCGCACGTCCACCGACGGCAAATCGCAGGAAGGCATCACGGTCCTGCTCATCGACATGAAGACGAAGGGCATCTCGCATCGGCCGATCATCACGATCGACGGTTCGCATATCCTCAACGAGATCCGCTTCGACAACGTCGAAGTACCCGTCGACAACCGGATCGGCGAAGAGAATAAGGGTTGGACCTACGCGAAGTTCCTGCTGGGCAACGAGCGGGCGTTGATCGCGCAGATTGCGCAGTCGACGAAGCTGGTGAAGCGGATCAAGGAAGTCGGCGCGAAGGAGTTGTCGAACGGGCAGGGGATCATCGACGAGCCGGACTTTCGTTCGAAGCTAGCCGCGATTGAAGTCGAACTTGAAGCCTTGCGCGTGACGAACCAACGCGTGCTGTTCGAAGCGCGTACTGGGACGGCCGGCAATGGCGGCGCGATCTTGAAGTCGAAGGGCACGTTTGTCAGTCAGGCTTTGAGCGAACTGTTGCTGGAAGCGGTCGGCTATTACTCGTCGCCGTGGGTGATGGAGGCGATGGAGTCGGGGTGGAACCAGCCGCCGATCGGACCGGGCTATGCCAAGAACGCTATGCCGCTCTATGCGCGCCAGCGGGCGAACACGATCGAGGGTGGCACTGAAGAAATTCAGAAGAATGTGATCTCGAAACAGGTGTTGGGCCTCTAGGGCATGACCAGACGTCTGGAATTTTACTTCGACTGCTCCTCGCCGTGGACCTATCTCGCGTTCACGCGCATCCACGACGTGATCGCGCGTACGCGGGCGGAAATTGTGTGGAAGCCGGTCTTGGTCGGCGGCGTGTTCAATGCCGTCAACCAAGACGTCTACGAACGGCGCGCCAAGCCCGATCCGCGCAAGGGCAAGTACTACGTGAAGGATCTGGAAGACTGGGCGCGGTTTGCGGGGATCGAGATCGGCCGGCCGCCCGTGTTTCCGGTGAACTCGGTCAAGGCAATGCGCGGCGCGCTCATCGCGCTCGACGATGGCAAGCTCGTTCCGTACGCGACGGCGGTGTTTCAGGCGTACTGGGGCGACTTGGAGGACATCTCTCAACCCGAAGTGCTGGGACGCATTGCGTCAAGCGTAGGCTATGACGCGAACGGTTTTCTGGAGCGGGTTGAAGATCCGGCGCTCAAAGCCAAATTGAGAGCGAACACGGACGAACTGATTGCACGCGGCGGGTTCGGGTCCCCAACGATGTTCGTGAACGGAGACGATATGTATTTCGGGAACGACCGCCTACCGCTCGTCGAAGCGGCGCTGATGCGCGGCCGATAATGTGGTTCACTCTTGGTCCGCGTTCGCCGCTCGACGAGTCGAGTGAACCGATCTTGCGCGCGCCGCGCATCGTGACGAACTTCATCATCGTCTTCTTCGTCGTGCATGTAGGCTCGTTTTTCCTGACTAACGATCAGTACGCGTATCTAATTGAGAATCTGGCGCTGACGCCGTCGCAACTCTCTTCTTTCCCAGGCATCGGCTTTGATATTGAAACAGTGCGCCACGCGATGCAGTTCGTGACTTACGCATTTCTGCACTCAAGCTTCTCACATCTGCTTATCAACTCGATGATCTTTCTCATCTTTGCGACGCCAGTCGCGCGGCGGATTGGCACCGCTCGACTGCTCGCGTTGATGTTGATTACAGCGATTGCAGCGGCTCTCACGCATCTCTTCTTCTATTGGGGTTCGTCATTGCCCGTTGTCGGGGCGTCTGGAGTGGATTTTGGTCTCATCGGAGCCGCCTTTCGCTTCATTTTCATCGATCCAAACGCCAGAATGGTCTGGCCGCCGGCGCTGTTATCTTTGGCCAGCCGCCCGGTGCTGCTAGGCGCGGCGCTGATCGTTGCGTTGAATGTCGTTATGGGACTGAGCGGATTCACGCCGGATGGTTTTGGTGTTGCGGTCGCGTGGGAGGCCCATTTGGGCGGCTTTTTCACGGGCTTGCTGATCTTTCCGCTGTTCGACCGTCAGCGGAGTTGGATCAGTTAACTGGGCGCGCGCTCTTGATGTGCGGCGGACAGTCCCCATTTATCGGGCTGTGACGTGAGATGCCGATTCGGAGGACTTCCGCATGAGCCAGTCAGACGCCTCCTATAGCGCCCCGCAGGAAGAACCACGCGAAGTCGAAGTGAAACGGGAGTTCCCGTGGCAGCGCTTGCTGTTGTCGGTGGGCTTCGCGTTCCTCGGGTGGTGCGTCTTCTGGGCGACGATCGTGCTTGCGGTCATCTTGTGGGTGATGATGGCCTTCAATCGGGAACCGCAACCCGATCTGAAACGCATCGCCAGCATCTGCGCGAAGTATGTCGGCCAGTGCCTCGGCTACGCCGTGCTGCTGCACGACGAGACGCCGTTCCCGGTCGGACCGCTGCCGAAGATAGATTGATCGGCGTCAGAATATCCCTTCGACATAGAACACCTGACCACCGCGGCGCATGGCTTTGATAGCGCCGCGGCCTTGCGGGTCTAGCGCGATGTCGGCGCTGAGGTCGCCTTTTTGGCGTTGCTGCTCGATCTCACGGCCCGTGCCTTCGGGGACGAAGTAGCTTTCGATACCGTAGTCGACGCTGAGCCAAGTGCCGGCCGTCTCGGTCGTAACGGTATTGACTTTGCCCTTGATGAAGACCCCGCGTTGGGTTGCGAACGGGCGTCCGCGGGCCACGGCGACGGCGGCCCACTCCTCGCCTTTTTGCTCGAGCGTGACAAAGATCGGGTCGGCGTACTCGAACTTGTCTTCGCCGTCGAGCTTGCTGAGGTCGAGGTCGGAGATCGAGTAACGCAGGATCACGTAGTCGCCGCGGAACATGTCGCGCGGATCGACCGGGATGACCTTAAGCGTGACCGTGCGTGAGCCGTTCAGCATCGCCTGGCGATCGACGATCATGTAGGCGAGCGCGACGGTCTGCAACGCCACGACGACGAGGATGCGCAGGAGAACGCTCATTGGCCGGCCTCCTTGGCGTCGGCGGCTTTGGTCGTGTTCGCAATCAGGCTGCGGCGGATGCCTTCAAGCGTCAGGCTCATCACGATCAGGAGTATGCCACCGACGGTGAAGAAGATTGCTTGGTCCATGAGCCCCGAGAACAGGTCGAAATAGACGTAGAGGAACCAAGCGCCGAAGGCGACGGTCGAGAGGTTGATCACGAACCGGTCGTCGTTGCGCACGCCGCGGCTGATGCTCCAGATGATGGCGATCAGAGTGAAGACAAGGTAGGGCACGTCGAGCCGGTCGTCGCCGCCTTTGAGCAGCAGGATATAGGCGATCGTGGTCACGCAAACGAACGCGGTGCCGGCGAGGTCTGTGCCGTTAAACAGCTTGCGGGTGACCCCATAGAACACTGTGCCGAGCGCCACGACGCTTGCGATGATCGCGATCGCCAGCCAGCTCATCGCAGGGTCTTGCCCGTCGTTGGTCGGAAAGTGCAGCAGGCTGTAGGCGATGAGGAAAAAGAAGAACGCGTAGTGGCCGACCTGCAGGCCGATGCCCATCGGGTCCTTGTCGAACAGCTGCGCCACCGACCAGATCGCGAGCGGGATGAAAATGTAGAGCGTTAGAATCTCGGCGTCGCCCCAACCCAACAGGCGCTGCAGGCCCTCGTAGTTGATGACGAACCAGAATATGAGCCCCAAGGCCGAAAGGTGGATGCCGGGACGCCAGCTCATTGTGCCCGCAATGATCGCGGCCGCGGCCCAATAGAGCAGATAGGGCGTGTGCAGCACCGCGTTGAAGTATTGCGTCTCCTGCCAAGTCCAAAGGCCGCCGAGAACGATGCCGAGCGCGAGCGCCGCGCGTGATGGTACCAATGCGGCGGCCGCGAGCGCGCCTAAGCCCCACATCATCGTGCCGTCGGGGTAATGGGCGGAGATGTTGTAGGTCTGCGCGACGTACCAGATGTTCACGCCGAACAGGATCGTGCCGAGCAGCACGAACGCCTGGCCGATCGCGCCGCGGCCGCTTGTCATGAACCACATTGCAACCCCGTACGCCGCCCACATGCTGCCGAAGAGGACGATGAGCCGCTCGAGCTTGCCGAGCGCGCCCCAGTTCGCGGCGACGAACGACATCGCGCCCGCGCCGACCAGGATGACGCCCAAGACCGCGAGAATGACGTCGAGTCGGCGGGCGGCGCCGCCGCCGACGCTGGCCAAGATTGCATCGCGGCTGTCGGCTGAGACCAAGCCTTTGGCGATCCACATGTCGAGATCGCGCTTCAGTTGGCGCATGTAGAAAGGTGGGCGCATGGAATCCTCAGCTGTCCCAGTATCGTAGGCGCCGAACTATGCCGGATTTGTGGCGCGGCTCAAAATCGCGGCGAAGAAGCCGTCGGTGCCGTGCTTGGCCGGCGAAAGGCGAAGAACCGGTTCGTCGGCGCAGGGCCACGCTCGGTCGGTGAGCGAGCGCCAAACCGTTCGCGCGTCGCCGGCGGAGAACTCGTTGTGCGACTTCAAGAAGTTCGCGACACGGGCGTCGTTTTCTTGCGGCAGCAGCGAGCAGGTTGCGTAGATCAGCATGCCGCCGGGCTTCACGAACTTTGCCGCCCGCGCGAGGATCTCGTCCTGCAGCGCGGTGAGTTCGCCGAGCTTGGCGGCCTGCGGTGACCAGCGGGCGTCCGGGTTGCGGCGCCACGAGCCGGTGCCCGAGCAGGGTGCATCGACGAGCACGCGGTCGAAGCGAGCGTAATGTTTCTTCATCCACTTGTCGTCGAGGGCGGGCAGGTGTTTGCGTTCCGCGTTCTCGGCGCCGGCGCGTTTCATCCGCAGCTTCGAGCGCGACAGGCGGACTTCGCTGATATCGCAGGCTACGAGGTGCCCCTTGTTCTCCATCGCGGCAGCGAGCGCCAACGCCTTGCCGCCGGTGCCGGAGCAAAAGTCGAGCACCTGCATGCCGGGCTTGGCGTCGCAGAGAAACGCCGCGAGCTGCGAGGCTTCGTCCTGGAATTCGATCAAGCCGTCCTGGAATGCTTTCGTCGCCGACGCATTGGCGCCGGCGTCACAGCGCAGGCCCCACGGCGAGAACGGCGTTTGGCGCGGGTTGAGATCCTCCGCGCGCAACCGCTTGCGCGCTTCGACGACGGTGGTTTTGAGAAGATTCACGCGCAGGTCGACAGTCGGCGGCAGCAGACTTGCACTCATCTCGTCTTGAAACGCCGGCCCGAGAGCCTTGCGCAGCGGGGTCTCGAACGCAGGCGGGCATTCGAAACGCACCGCCTCCGGCATCTTCGGATCGTCGAGAGTGCGGTTCTTGAACAGCTTCGCCAGTGCGAGGTCGTTTTCGCTGTAACGCAGGCCCTTAACCTCGGCCCCCGATTCGAGAGCGGTGCGGGCAAGAAGCAGGTGGTGCGGCGATACGCGCGAGCCGACTTGCGTTAAGTGCCAGGCGAGGCGGGCGCGCTGCCGGTTGATGTGGTTGAGCTGCTGCACAACCTGACGGCGCTCGACGGCAGTTAAGTCACGGGCGTCCTTGAGCGTTCGCGTGAGCGCCATGTCGAGCGAGCTGCCCTGTTCCTGCAATAACAGGGCGGCGACGACCGCCTGCGACACAAGCGCAGAGTGCGCGGGCTTCGTGCCGGCTACCGCCTTTGCCGGGGGCGATGCCGTGCCGGCCCGTGGATTCTGGGGTTTCTGCCGCTTTTTCGTCGGTCTGATAGTTTGCAACCCGAAGGCCCCCGCATTAAATAGCCGTTTCGCGCTTCGGCGCCCATTCACGGGCGGCCCTCTTGGCGCAACTGATCGGAATTAGCACCACATCATGGGTAACAAACTTCTGAAGGAAGCCGCGGTCAATCACAGTTTGACCTCCAAGCGCGGCGTCTTAGAGCGGCTCTTCACGCTCATGTTCCAAGGGTTTGTCTATAACCAGATTTGGGAAGATCCCGACGTTGACATGGCGGCGCTGCGCATTGAGCCGTCAAGCCGGATCATCACGATCGCGTCCGGTGGATGCAATGTGGTGAACTATCTCGCCGCGAACCCGGCAAAGGTGATCGCGGTCGATTTGAATCCGAACCACATCGCGCTGACGCGGTTGAAACTCGCCGCTCTTAACTATCTGCCCACCTACGAGGACTTCTTCCAGTTCTTCGGTTACGCGAACAACAAGGGCAATCGCGCGAACTACGACAGCTTCCTGGTCGAGCGCTTGGACGAGACGTCGCGCAAGTATTGGGAGCAATGGATTCCGCTGCGCGGCCGGCGCATCAACATGTTTGCGCGCAATCTCTATCGCTATGGCTTGCTCGGCCGCTTCCTCGGCGTATTGCAGACCGTCGCGCGCCTGCACGGCAAGCAGCTCAAAGACATGCTCACCGCGCGCACGCCGGAAGAGCAACGCGCGATCTTCAACCGGACGATTGCGCCGCTGTTCGACTCGAGGTTCGTGAAGGCGCTGTCGAAGTTGCCGGTCTCGTTCTACGCGCTCGGCATTCCCCCGGCGCAGTACGAAGAACTGAACAAGGCCTCGGGTGGCGATCCGGCTGGCCTGATCCGGCGGCGGATCGAGAAGCTCGCCTGCGATTTCCCGATCACGGAGAACTACTTCGCGTGGCAGGCGTTCGGTCGTCGCTATGACACCGAAGACCGCGGCGCGGTTCCGGCCTATCTGCAGGAAGAGACCTACAAGATCGTCCGCCAGCGCACGGACCGGGTTGAGACGCATCTGGCGTCGATGACGGACTTTCTGTCCAACAAGCCGGAGCGGAGCCTCGATCGCTACATCCTGCTCGACGCGCAGGATTGGATGAACGAAGAGCAGATCACGGCACTTTGGGAGCAGATCACGCGCACGGCCGCGCCGGGCGCGCGAGTGATCTTCCGCACCGCCGGACCCGACTCGCCGCTGGAGCGCAAGCTGCCGGCGGAGCTGATCGGGCGCTGGCACTACGAGGCCGAAGACGCGCAGACCTATTTCGAGAAGGACCGCTCTTCGATCTACGGCGGCTTCCACATCTATAGCTTGAAGGCGGCGTAATGAATTCCAATGCCCATGTGGCGATGGATCAGATGTATCGCCATCAGCGCTACATCTATGACCTGACGCGCAAATATTATCTGTTCGGGCGCGATAAGCTGATCAAAGAGCTGCCGGTAGGCCCGTCGGACCACATTTGCGAAGTGGGCTGCGGCACGGCACGCAATCTTGTGATGCTGGCCAAGCGCCACGCCAAGGCGACGTTCTATGGCATCGACGCGTCGAGCGAGATGCTCAAGACGGCATCGGAGTCGGTGGCGGCCGCGGGCTTAAGTTCGCAAGTGAAACTAGCGACCGCGCTCTCGACGGATTTCACGCCGGCGCTGCTGGGGCACGACCGGCCGTTCGACCGCCTCATCTACTCCTACTCGCTGTCGATGATGGACGATTGGCGCGAGGCGCTGAAATACGGCTTCACGCAGATGAAGCGCGGCGGCACGATCCACGTCGTCGACTTCGGCGACCAGGAAGGCATGCCGCGCTGGTTCAAGAAGATGTTGGGCACCTGGCTCGATCAGTTCCACGTTCGCTTCCGGCCGGAGGTCAAGGCCTGGTTCGAAGAGCAACAGCGCGCAGGCCGCGGACGCATGACCTACCGCCCCGTAATGCGCGGGTATGCCTACCGGCTCGATTTTCAAACGAACTGAGTGCGGGGCGCACCGCGGGAGCCCGCAACCCCGTGGCTTGCCTCAAGCGGTCCGGTCAGTTAAACCTCCCGGCCCTGCCGAAGACGCAGGGCTTAGGAGCTGTGGCCGAGAGGCTGAAGGCGGCGGTTTGCTAAACCGTTATACAGTTGAAAAGCTGTATCGAGGGTTCGAATCCCTCCGGCTCCGCCAACACGCCGCAAAAAATCGCAGAAGTTAGCGGTTTCAAACAGAACAAAACGATCTCGCCCACGATCGAACCCACGCGCCTCTGAAAGTGTCGGGTGTCGAACTGCTGTGGATATGTCGCAGCCGGCGCCGGTCTCACTTCTTCGGCTTCGGCAGATAGCCGTGCTCGCGAAGCCATTCCGTCAGCACCTTCTCGACGAGCGACGACAGTGACCGAAGGTCGTCCTTCGCAGCCTTCTCCAACGCGGTCTTCACCGTTGCGTCGAGGCGTACACCGAGCGATGGCGTTTTTGGCATGTCGTTTTACCTACAATGTCGTTGACGTGTTCCGACATTGTAGGTAGATTGGCGACGCATTGCAACATGCGATGCGGCCCCGCCCGATGCTTGAACCAACGAGCGAGGCCTACCCCAAACACTGGAGAACCCAATGCTTGAAGCTATCGGAATGCCTACCACACCGAAGAAGGCCCCGCAGCCGCGGCGCCGCGAACTGACCCAGACCGACGTCGCCGCGCTCCTGCGCTTCGACGCCGACGCGAATCAGCTGCACTGGCTGAAGGCGCCCCGCGGCAAGCGCGCCGACGACACCCTCGCCGGATGCGATCTGAAGCGCGACGGCAAGGTGATCGGCCGCGTCGTGTCCATCCAGGGCGTGCGCTATCGCCACGGCCACGTTGTGACGCTCCTGCAGACCGGCGAATGGCCGGAGGCGAAGCGCGGCCAGAAGGCCAAGGGGACCCGCCGCCGGAAGGCGCCGATCGCCGCGTCGGCCGTCGTCGAGGCGGCACCTGCGCCGGCGCCGATCCCGGAGATCCCGGCGGACCTGCCTGAGCTGACCCGCGCCGTCATCGCGGCCGCCAAGCCGTCCCACCGCGGCTGGCTGTTCGGTATGGCTCGCCGCTAGGCCGTGCCCATCGCAGAGCTCGCCGGCGGAAGGGATACGCCGGCGAGCCCCAACCCAACGATCACCGAAGGACACACCGAACATGCCGAAGAAATCGACCACGGCGCCGCGTGCGCCCGTATCGCCGAACGAAGACGCCACCACACTGCCTCGCTTCGCCGACGCGCTTCAGGCGTACGAGCACACGCTCTGTGACGCGCTTGAGGGCGGGAAGACCGATGCCGAGACTAACCGGCGAATTGACGCTAACAACCGCGCGCTTGAAACGTTCACAGGTTCGCCGGCGCGCACACCACGCGAGCTGGGCGAGAAGCTGCGCATCCTGCTGACGCTCTTGACCGACAGGAACGGCCACGGCGGCGGGTTCGGCGATGGCAAGTTCGGCGAAGGCGCGCTGCTCGATCACGAGATGCCCGACGATCGCCGTGCGGCCGCGCTGCTCGAAAGCTTATGCAAGGACGTGGCGGCGATCGACGCCCGCGGTGACGATGCAAACGACCGGCGTGCCGTGAACGGGACCCGTATCGAAAATCTCGAAGCCTTCGATCGGATGGCATCGCGTGTGACATTCGTCGCGGCCTCCTCGGAAACGCTCAGGCAAGGGATCGAGTTCGGCGACGTCGCGAAAGGCGCCTACTTGCACGATGCGGTTGCCACGATCGCGCACCTTGCGGAGGAGGCCAAGGATGCACTCGATGAGGCGTTTGCTTGCCCATCGGTGACGCCATGAGCAAGCGCCGCAAATCTCTTCGCGATCGCTTGGAAGCGGCGATCGAGCGAGCGATAGCCCTGCTCGACCAGTTAGACGGGGATGCTGACCTTGAGCCCTCGCTCGGATCACGGTCGTGCGTCGGTAGCACCTTGAGCCCTCTCGGGATCGATCCCGCGCAGTACGATCAGCGGCGGTGGGCAACCGGCTCTACCGATGACCGCGAGGACGAGCACGACGGCCATGAGCCTGACGACGACAGCGAGCACTTCGCGCAACCGCCGGTGATGCCGCTTGTGCACTTTGACGGGCTTAGGAATCGTTGGTCGCAGGATGAGCGGATCATCCGCAAGGCTTGAAGTGAGAGCCGGTCGGTTGAAGCAGAAAAGGGGCGTTGGGCAACCGGCGCCTTTCTCGTTTCTGGCCACCCCTTTGACGGGAGCCGACGTGCGGGCGATCATCCCCCAGCGCCAGGGGAGCCGCATGAAGCATCCAATCGCCCGATCGAAGCGCAGACGGACACTCCGCCGGCGGCGCGTTGTCGTCGAGGCGAAGCGCGAAGTGATCGAGGCCTTCGAAGCCTGGCTGCAGACCTTCGGCGACCTCACCGGCCAATCTCGCGGCGATTTGGAGGTTGAGCACCGGCAAGCGGAGGCGGTGCATCAGCTGCGGCACCTGGCGGCTCGGTACGGGCATCTGCCCCAGGTGCGGCCGGTCCTGAACGCGATCAGCGCCGCGGACGAGCGGTGCGAGGCTGAGGGCTAGAGCTCGATCGGGCGGACAAGCTCCGGGCTGTCCGGCGCCTTCGACGAATTCACCGTGCGGGCCACCGGCCAAACGCGCATCACCTCATCGGGCGCCGGCCGCAACAGGCCCGCGCCGCCTTCCGTGAGCCATGGCAGAACGTCGCCCCGATCGAGCAGAACCGGCATACGATCGTGATAGCGGGCAGTGAAGGCGTTCGGCTCAGTGATGATCATCGTCGTCGATCGAACGGTGTCGCCCGGCGGCTCGGGGTCTTTCCTCGTTTCCCAGAGGGCGGCGATCAGGAAGAGCGGCGCCGACGCGGGCGAGAAGAACCAAGGCTGCTTGCCAGTCGGCGTGTCCTGCCACTCGTAATAGCCCGACGCTGGGATGAGGCACCGCCGGCGCTTGAAGGCCTCCCGGAACATCGGCTTCGTATCGACCGTTTCGGCGCGCGCGTTGAACGTCGCGGGGAGTTCCTTGAGCGGCTTCTTCCACCAGAACGGCGCGAGGCCCCAGCGCATGTGCTCAAGTTTGAAGCCGTCATCCCCGTGCGTCACGACCCAAATCGAGTCCGTCGGTCGGACATGCCACTTCGGTTCGAGGTTCGTCGGTGGCACGGCGAGCGGTTTGCCGAAGAAGTCGAAGTAGGCGTGCAGCTCGGCATAGGTGAAGGTCTGGGTGAAGCGGCCGCACATTTGTCACTACGTCCACAGTGCGAGGCTGGTCCAATTTGCCGGAATTCCCATCTGAGAAACAGACACCCCCGGGGCGACGGGTAGAGTTGCGACATGATTGCGGAATCGCGACGACCACTGCGTTTGCGGATTCACAGTGCCCAACAGGAACTGGGATATCGCGGCGGCCGCATACATGCGACTTTGCCGCTGCGTATCGCCTACGAGATGATCGAGGCTTGGAACTTCCCCGTTCTTCGTCCATTTCGGTTGCGCCCACAGCGTACGATTCCAGAGACGGCTGTGGTGGGCGCAGATATTTCGGATGTGGTTTAGAGTGTAGAGCCAGCTCTCCAGCACCTCGTACCGCAGACCATATTTCTGAGCGATCAATGTCCGATCGAGGAATTTCATTCCCGCGAAGAACGTTGCGAGCATCCCAAAATCCCAAAGTTCAATGGCAATCCAGATTGGCAACGGCGTGGAGTACGTTCGCTTGAAATGAGCGACAAAATCATCCTTTGATCGCGCCATCTGATCATCTAGCCGCCGCAGCCAATCTGCGTGTCCCACCTTGCCAGTGCGCGTGCTCAGTCGAGTGAAATTGCCGTGAAGCTGATCCGCACTTCGATGGGCGATCGGGTTTCGCTGCCCTAGTAGGAGGGCGATGTCTACCCGAATTGCGACCTCGATCCGCTCAATCGCATCGAGGAACAGCATGCGGAGTTGCTTGTCAAAAACGTACAACTCCATCGCATGGCGAAACTCCGTTCCAGGCCGAAAAGTGTCTTCAATACATCGGACCTCTCTGCCACCCACAATGGCTGTTCGGGACGCGCGGAACGGATACCAGTAGCCGCTCAAGCGGTAGTATCCAACGCGTTCGAGGCATTCGCGTGCAAGTGCTTCATCTGAGACAACCATGCCTCGCGACTTCAGCAACTCTAGCTGACCGACGACATTGACGAATGGCTTGGTGTACGGAACAGGTGGCAAGCGGCACCCAAAAAGAAAACCGGCCCGTACATCGCCTTAGATGCAGAGGGGCCGGCCGTGTGCGCTATACATAGGGCGAAATCGCTGAAATTTCCTTTCGTTTTGGCGTCTAGACGCGAAAGGGTTGCCGCAACGGACTCAGCGTGAATGGCAGATTTGAGCCAATGGCGGAAAATTCAGCTTAAGAACTTCACCACCGCACCGTCCTGCATCTGTGCGCTTTCCAATTGCTTGACGGTCTGATCGCCGCGATGCTGGGCTTCACCCCGGTCTCCCGCGCGTCGGCCATGGCGAGGTCGAATTGCTTCTGGGGGACTGCGGCGAGCTGCTCCCATAGCGACGCTTGCTGCTTGGTGATACCGGCCGCGGCGAGGGCGGACTTCTTCGTCGCAGAAAATTGGTCCGGTGGTGCGACCAATTTATGCCGACCCGCCGTGCCTTCTCCATCGCCGCCGTAAGCTCCCCGACCTTCCTTTGCGCGCGCATGCGGATTTCGAAGGCACGGCGGTTCCTGGCGTCACACCGGCGGGCGGTCCTGGACCGGGCGAGCAGCTGCAGGGCGAGTCGCCAGTCCATAGCACTGCGCCAACACGTCAAGCGCTTCGCAAAGCCGTGGTCCGGCATAGCGCTTCTCCGGCCAACGAAACCCGCGCTCATACATGAGGGCGCCGATCGTCGTCAGGTTGGCGCGATCGACGACAAGCGCGGTGACGATCAGCTTATCGACCGGCCCGAGGTAGTTGAGCGTTCGCTTGAGTCGACCGATCGCGTCGGCTTGGCTTTCCGTGAGATCACCACCGCGGGCGCCATCGACGCGGGCCTCTAGGGGCATCGACCGCGGGGAGCCTACTTGGGCAAGCTGCCAATCACCCATGAATCGTTCGGCTGCTTGGTGATGGTGCGCTTCGATCGTGCCGCGCTCGAGGAGAGTATCGATCGGGTGCTCGCGAAGGTTCCGAACGACCGCTTCAGATTTGCCGGTGCGCTCATGGCCACGTGCGACCTCAAGCGCCAGAGGGTTGCCGTCGCGGCCGGGAAGGGAGGGCGTCTTCCTTTTCAAGTTCAAACCCGACTCGAATACGTCAAAGGAAGAGGGAGGCTCAGAATGGGTGACGGGCCGGAGGGAGGACAAAACCCCCGGCCCGTCGCCGCTGCGCACGCCATGCGTACAACGCGCGCTGCGGATTCGATCTAACTAAGGGCTGTCACCCTCCATGAAGTGCTTCTGCTGAACGATCACGCGGGATCCGCGAGCGCTATCCGTAAGCACTTTCGTCCCGCGTGGCGCGCCCTCCAGGATGATCCGGACCGTGCTCGTCGAGTCAGAGATCGCAATCGGATTGCTGCGGCCGATCGCGCGGAGCTCGTCGGCCGGCGTGTCGATGAGCCTGCGCTGCTCGTACCACGGCTTCGCGGCGTCAGCCCCCGGGCTCACCGGTCCCGACCGAATGCGCGGTATCATGGGCTTCGGAACGACCGGGCGATTGGACACCTTCGGCGCCGTGCCATTGGCCAGCGCTGAAAATTTCTCGCTGTCGCCACCGATGAACTCAAGAAGGCTCGATATTGCATCGGCGGCGGTGCCGAGCGGTATCGCGGAGCCGATCTTGTTGGCGGCGCCTTTTGCGGCCAGACCGAGACGGCTGAGCGAGCTTTGGGACGCCTTGCCGCTTGCGATGTCGGCGCCGCTCATCACGACGTTTGATTTCCGCGCTTGCACTCGAAGTGCGGCGACCCGATCGGGACCCTGATTGAGCAACGGCAGCGCGCTGGTCACACCGAGCGCGCTCGCGATGATGCGTTGCGACGCGGCGTTGTATCGGGGCAGCGCGCGCGCAATGCCCGCGAGGTATTTCTCCTGGTCGATCGCTTCGTTCCGGCCGGGCGCTCGAAGGCCAATCTTCGAGAGCATCATGACCGCTTGGATGTTGCGGCCGAACTTGGCGCCCTCGAGTGCGTCGGAGAGACCGACCCAGGCGTTGTCGAAGTCGGACGCCGCGCCGCCGGCGAGTGTCATCGCCCCGCGCAGCTCTTGGAGCTTGTCCGTGCCAATGTCGAAGAGGCGAGCGGAGCGGTCGATCTCTGCGCCGGTGCTCGCGAACTGAACACCCAGGTTGACGATGCCAGCACCGGCGCCGGCGGCCGTCAGAGCGCCGAGGCCAGGCATCAGGCCGAGCAAGGCGTCGCCGATGCCGATGACGCTGTCGCCGATGCTACGAAAGCCCTTCTCGACACCGCTGAGCCGGGACGCGTTGGCCACATCGCCCAGCGCGGTGTTCGTGCGCTTCAATGCGCCGCCTTCGAGTCGCGACAGGGCCTTGTCGACCTTGCCGATGACCGGCGTGACCATGTCTTTCGCTGTGACCTCGATCGCGAACTGCTTGCCTGCTGACATAGCGAGTTACTCCTGTTCGGCCTGCGCCCCGGTGCTGTCCGGCCGGGCGGTCATGATCTCAACGGCCGCGTCGTTCCATTCGAAAATCTCGCGCCAGGTGAGCGCCCAAATCTCCGACGGCGGCCAGTGATAGAACCGGGCTATGCCGGCGACGATGCCCCGCCATCCAGCGGGGCGGATAGAAAATCCAAGATGAAGTCCTGAGCCCGGCTGTAGTCGCGCGCGAGCAAGCCTTTCAGCGCGACGGCCGGAAGGCCAGTCGAGAGCGAGATGAATTTCATCGTTTGCTCGACACGGTTTTTCGTTTCGCCGTTGAGAGCTTCTTGCAGCTGACCGGCGGTGAGCTCCTTCAGCGTGAGCTCAGTGTACGTTTGACCATTCCATTCGAGCGGCTCTTCGAGCACGATCGTCTTCATGAGTTGAGGCACGCATGTCTCCTTCGGGTGCTATTTCGCCAACGCGCGGAATTTCGGCGGGCAGAACAAGGGATGTTTCGTTTTCGATTGAAGCTCGATCTGAGTTGCCCGCGTCGGATCGCGATAGAGGCGGTTCGCGAGGTACAGCGAGGGCAATGCGGATGGGAGCTTGAACGTCTTGATGGGGGCGAGCGTCGCGCCCCGTTCTGTGATGTCGTCGACCACCGACTGCCGCAACGTGCGCAGCGCGGAGAAGCTCCGGTCCTCGCCCTGGTCGCCGGCGGCCGCGATCTCGGCATCGAGCACATCGACCACGAGCCCGCGCACGCGGACCGCGTCGTCGTAGCTCGACGGCTGGTAGGTCGACGAGGCACGGGCAAGGGCGGCGGCGGCGGCGCGGCGGAAGAGATCGTTGCAGCCGGTCTGAATGTCGGCCATCGCGAGGCCGACGGGCGAGGTCGTCGTCGGATCGGGCGTCGGCGAGACCGCGAGGCGCGCGAGAAGACGCACGCCGTCGGCGGGGTTGACGCAGGAGCCGAGGACGGCGGCGGCGAGGGCTTGCGAGGATGCGGCGAACTCGGCCGGCTTGTTCCCTCCGGCGAGCGTGAGGAAGGTGTCGATCGACGTCTGGACGAGCGTGCGGGCCTCGGTCCCGGCCTTGATCAGATCGGCGACCGAGGTCGATGCGTCGACGAGCTGTTCGCCGGTCGAGCCCAGGAGCCCAAGGCCGCCGACGTTCGCGCCGCCGAAGTACCGGCCGAGCACCCCGGGAAGGTTGCTCGCCAGGCTCGACAGGTTCGTCGCGTCGCGCACGAGGCTCAACGCGGGCTTCGCCCATTTCGTGGCCGTCGAGACGACCTGGTTGACGACGCTGGCGCCGAGCTTGAGATCGGCGACGGCGCGGGTCAAGAAGTCGGCGGAGGCCGCGCTGTCGAGGCCGAGGGCGCTGATCCCGGTGAGGGCGCCGGTGGCACCTGATACGGTTGGGAAAATGCGCTCGCCAGACTCGAGGAGTTCGAGGCCGACCTCGAAGTAATTTCCCTCGTCGAATTTCTCTTCGATGCGGCAGCTCGAGACGTTGACCGTGAGGCGTCCAAGCGTGGGATGAACGAGCGTGCCGGCGCCCGGTGACTCCGCGGCGCCGATGAAGCGATCGCGCTGGCCAATGACATCGCCACCGCCATAGACCTTGCTGTCCGAGACCAGGAAGCCCCTGAACGTGATCTTCCGCGTCGAGCGGCCGATGTCCTCGATCCACGGCTTGTCGCGATAGGGGTATTCGTGGAGCGCCGTGCGGCGGCCCACCGCCGTGTCGGCGGCGAGCACACCGAACGGGATGCCGCGGAAGGAGGCTTGCTGCAGGCGGTCGGTCCAAGACATTGCGGGGGCCCGCTATGCTGCGACTTCGCGGGCGTTCGCCTCGTCGGCGCTCACACGGGCGTTGAGTGCGGCCTCGGCGCGCTTGGCTTCGGCGGCGATGCGGGCTCGCCGCTCGGCGAGTTCTTTCGTACCTAAATCTCCTGGGTCCGCGGTCCCGCCGATTTTGCCGCTCCTGCGTGCGTCAACGATCTGAGCAAGACGATCCTCCTCTTCGCGTTGGCTCTTCTCGCGCGCCTCGCCGAACTCCTTCTTGCGCGCGGCATCTTCGGCCCGCCGCTTTTCACGCCGCTCCGCCTCGAACGTTGCCTTAGCCTGAGGGTCGGCATGTATCTCCTCGAAGCGCTCGCGAGCGACCCGCTCGCCCTGCTCCTTGACTGAGCGTGCTGTGCGCGTGAAGTCCGCCAACAACTCCGAGAGCTTGACGAGTTCGACATCATCGCGCCACAACTGTTCCAGTTGCACAACAGTAAGTTCAGGCTCCAGTGCGGTGCGAAGGCGAGCATTCGCAAGTAGGGGCCGGTCGCGCCTGTCTAGGGCCGGAATTGTCGTATCGACCAAGGCTTGTCGATACTGCCCATTGAGCCCCTGACTCACGGCAAGTCCTAGCATCAGAACCTTCGCGAGTTCCCTTGCCAAAGGCTCAAGCATTCCTTGCAGGTCCCGGGTGATGAACGCTCGCAGTGCGGACTCTGTCTCCGCAAATTTGATGCTTGCACGCTCGATCTCAGGGCGGCTTGCCTTTCGTGTCTCGGCAAGATCCGCAACATCGCGGTCGATCTCACCCAGCTCCTGCTCGAGTCGCAGCCCTTCGGTGCGCGCCGTCGCCAGGCGCGCGGCCGTGTTGATCGGTGGGTCATCGCTGCGCGACAGCGTCACCTCACACTGCGCGACGATCTCGCGTTCACGTTTCAACGCTTCAAGCACGCCCCGTCGCGCGGCAACGCGCTCGACGAGTTTGCGTTGGATGGCTTGATCGGCGTCGAGCAGCGCCTTCGTCGCGGCAAGCGTCGCAAGCACTTCGTCGTTGAGTTTGAGCACGGGGTCGACTCCTTTCGTGGTGTGCGTCTAGGTCCTGGTGAAGAAAATTCCGGTCCTCGCGCTCAGCACGGCGAGTGCAGCGACTTTGTCATCCAAGCGGGGGACATTCGCCGACCAAACGAGGTCGTCAAAATTCAAAACGCCGCTGCTGGTGAAGACGTTTGCCACCTGGTCGCCGCCGGTGGCGTCGGTGTTGGCGAGGAGGACGCCCGCCGGCGTTTGTTCACCCGTTGCTGCGTTGGGGTGATAGGCGAGGTATTTGAACGAGCCGCCGCTCACCGTGATGCTGAAGCCGTCGCCGCCGACGAATGCGGCCCCGCCGTTGCTCAAGGTGAATGTCAGTCCACCGCCGGTGAAGGGAACACCCGCGGTGCCGATGCCAACAAAGACGCCCTCGGGATCTATCACCGAGAACGTCGCAGGATTGACCCCAAACACCGTGAGCCGATAGCGGCCAAGCTTTGCCGCACCTCCCACAGTGATCGCGCCTGGCGTACCGTTACCGGTGTTGTTGAAGGCGACGGCGGCGGCACTGGCGCCGACGAGTCGACGGCCTAGGACCGACCCAGCGAGTAGGTTCTGGAGCGTGATCGTCACGCTCTGAACCGAGAGCCCGCCATTCAATTGGTTCACGATAATCGTCATTCGGGGAAACTTCCTGTTTTGGGCCTAGAGGGGCACACCGCGCCGAGTGGTTTGGATCAATTTCATCCCGCTCGGCGGTGCGGACTTCGGCCGCCGGGCGTGCTCTGCGCCGGGCACTTTCGCGAAGGCTGTATCCCAACCGCGCGCGACCGAACTCGACGCCGCCGGAGGCTCGCCAGAAGCTCGCTTCATCGCTCGGTCCCACGATGCGGCGTGCAGTGCGTTTTGGTCGAAGCTCAGATTACCGAGGTGCGCGAAGCTCGCCGGCCGCTTGGCGCCTAGGCCACCCTTGCGCTTAACCTTTTTTGCAGCGGCCGCTGCGAACCGACGTTTCGCCTCGGCAGCAAGCCGCGGCACAAATGCGGAGATTGACTGACCGTCGCTCAGACGCGTCATGAGCCTTTGGATAACCAGCTCGTCGTTGCAGTCTGCCGCCATCAGCGATCCTTCTTGTGTGAGGGCTTCGTCAAAGCGCCCCGAGGGGAAGCGTCGACGTCGCCGGCATGCTCAAACATGCGGCGGATGGATGCGCGCGCAATCGCTTCGGAGACGGCAAGACCCTCAGCGGGCGTGAGCCGGACACGCTGGCGACCGACCGCGATGGTCAGGTTGCGCCGCACGACGATCGGGCTGGGGCGATGTAAGATCATCGTTGCGACGTACAGCTACCGGGTCATGTCGCAAAGTGAAAATCACAGGTACAGAATTTCGAAAGGCCTTTTGCTTTTCCGTTTCTTAATCCAAGTCGGCGCGATGGCGTTTTCGACGGTCCTTTGCCCGAGTGGCAACTTTGTCAACAAAATCGCGCCCATAAGCGCTCGGGTGAAGCCGACCTCGCGAGGCCAAACCTGCGTTCTATCGTGCTCAAATTCGCCGCTGTCGCGGTAGCGTTCGATCGACTCGATCGTGCGCCTCGCCGCGTCCGCCTTATGGCGGGCGTCGCCGGCAACGACCTGCCACAGCGTCGCTAGGCATTCGTCACGCCGAGCCTGTCGGGCTGCTTTGTCGGCTGAAATCCCGCCACGTCGATCGCCTGCGAGGAGGCGCTCGATCTGGATCCTGAACTCATCGATACTATGCGTTCTGACATAGAGTTTGGCGACGTCGTCGGCGAATGCTTCGACATCGATCGATAATCGCTTCGCCATCTCTAGTGAACCTCCATCTCGACGGGGGCCGTGCTCGGAGCGTTGGATCAGTGCACCGCGGCCGCGGTCGGTGCTAGCTTCTCGATCTCGCGTAGCGCTCGGGCCCACGTTTCCGCGCGGGCTCTGCTTTGACCGTCGCGCACGGTTTGAAAGAGAAGCGCCGCCGCCTTCTCTGCCTTCGGCACCATGCGCTCCAGGGTGGCCGCGATGTAGCGTTCCCGCCTTAGCGCGGTGAGGTGCGGGCATGTTTCATCGAGAGCCTCTTCGGTCTGGGCGCGCACCGTGCGGGCGACGACGAAGTGACAGAACTGGCGCAGCTCGTTGTCGTCGTAGCCAGCCGCCTGGGCAGCGGCCTCGTTGACAATTTTCCAGGACGCGCGGGCCGCCTCTTCGAGGCGCTCGTCTGCGGCGGCGAGCAGTGTGACGCGGCGCATCAGCGCGCGGGCGAGGTGTTCGGGGTTCATGCACTGTCCTTTGCTAGTGGAGCCTCGGGGCTGAAGTACTCTCGGAGCTCGCCCACCGATGACGTGCGGCACTCGCCGATCAGCGATCGAATGACCTCGACCTCATCGTCGGTCAGGCTGAGGCGTCGGCCGATCGTTTCGCAGACGCCGTCGAGGTTCTTGCCGAGCATCGCGAAGGACGTGCTGAGCGCGGTCCGGAGGGCTTGGCGCTCGACGAGCTCGCCGCGTGCGATCCTGTTCTTGTCTTCGAGCGCGATGGCCATGGCGGTCTCGCGCCGGGCTCTTGGAGTGAGCTCCGCCGGCGCCGCCGCGTGTTGGTCGTCGTTCTCCGCCAGGTAGTCGCGAACGACGGCAAGATCGAACTGCCATTTCGCGCCCTGAGACGCCCGCTTCAGAACCGGAAAATCCGGATCGCTATGGATGCGCCGATCGAGACGCTCACGCCCCCAGCCGAGCGTCGCCGCCAGCTCCGATTTTCCGAGGATCGTTCTCTCGTTCCGATCTACCACGCGCCGCTCTTCAGACTTGCCTTGATGTCATGGGTCTAAATTTCTCAGCGATTTGGAAACCCCGGGCGGCCACAAACCCCGTACTTCTGGCGATCGTTCAGAGGGACCCACGACAGGGGGGGGGTACCATCCATCACCGCCGTGCCGTTGCGATCGCCTTCGCGAGCGCCTTATCAAATTCTCTCGCCCACACCTGCTCGACGACGCGCTGCGCTGTAGCTGCCCACGGCAGCCGCTGCTTGACCTCTTGCGGCTGCTCGAAGCGCGCTAACAACTTCAAGCCCGTGAACACGCCGCCGATCCGATTTCGCGTGCTGCCTTTCGTTCCGTGACCGCCGCCGCGCCGCTTGCCGACCTTCGGCCGCTGCCAGACACCGGCAACGGTTTCGCCGCTCTTGCGGAAGGTGATCTTGCCGACGAAAACATCCGGCCGCCCGATGACCTTGGAGAGGCGACCCTTACCGAGATTTCCATAGCGGTCCGTCGTCAGGCCGACCGGGACCTGTATCGATCGCCGTCCGCCGAACAGTGCGTGCCGCCCGCCCTGGAGATACGGCAGGAAGTACGCCGCAGCGATCTCGCGCATGAAAATGCGGGCCATCAGGTTGCTCTTGGTCGCGCCGGCGACACCGACCCCGCCAAGCGAGAATGGCGTCGCGGTCGGGAACGTCTTATCGATCGCGCGGACCTCGGCTTTGGCGACCTCTCGCGCGACGGCAGTGAGCGCTTGCGAGACAGCGAACGGCACCTGTTTCTTCGCGAAGTCGGACAGCGATTTGCGAAGCTCTTTCGCGTTGGTCTTGATTGAGATTTGGATTGCCATCAGTTCCGTTTCACCTCCGTGAGGTTGACCGCCGGCTGGAGAATGATCGGGGCAGGTCGGAACGCATCCGGCGCCATCAATGTGAGTTCGGCGGTGGTTCCGCGCTCCGCGTCGCGCCGGTAGGTGACTTCGGCGATCAGCAGCTCTGCGCTCGCCAGTTTGACAGCGGGAATCTTTACAGGCGCCAGGGTGTTCGGCTCCCAAAGCTTTCCGGCCTTGTCGCGCCACCTGTCGGTCACGATGCGAACGGTTTGTCCCCGTCCCTTGCGTCGAGCGGCCTCCCAGAGAATCCGCTTCTTCGCGACTTCGAACGAACTGTCGCCTGACTCAGCGACGAAGTACTTGAGACGTTGCGGCCTGACGTTCGGGTCATTGACGGTTTTGATTAAGTTGCCACCGTCGCCGACATCTTCGAAGGCGTCCATCGCCACCATAAAGATTTTGTACACCGAGTAGCGCTGATCGACGCGCGAGGTGATCCGCGCCGATTGAATGTTCTGACCTTCGGTGAAGCCGGAGGCCGCCTTCGCCGTCCCGACGTCGGTGATGAGCACCGAGCCGTCGGGCTTATCGAGTAGCAGCTTGCCGGTGTAGCGCAACGTTCGCTCGATGATGTCGGCGCCGGTCTCGCCCAGGGCGAAATTGAAGGTCGGGATGACGCGGCCGGGATCACCCACGCCGGCGACTTTGATCCCATACGGGGCCGCGATTTTCTGCGCGATCGCCAGCGCGGTCGACGAAGTGATCTGACACGTCGGCCACTCGGCCGAGCAGTCGATCAGGTCTTGGCTCTTCGACCGGCCGGTGACGCTCACCACGTTGCCGCGTTCATCGAAGGCGCGGTCGACGACATCGATGAAACCAGTCACGAGAAGGTCCCCTCCGATTCTCACCTCGCAGCTATTGCCTTCGTTCACGGGCGTCCCGGGATCGCGGTCGGTCATCTCGATTTGGAAACTGCTCGGGAAGCGCTCGACCCCTCGCGTCACGCGAACCGATGTCCAACCGGCGATCGACCGACCGTTGACGGTCAACGTCAGGTCGCCGTCCTCCACTTGTGGTCTGCGCGCGCCGCCGCTCATACCGGCGGTCCCGAATTGGCGCCGCCGGCGACGACGCCGCCATGCACATGGGTCTTCAAACTTTTCCCCCCGCCGACGACGTCGGTCGTGCCCGTGACTGTAGCCTGCGACGTGATGCTCCCCTGGGACGTGATCTGTCCGGTGCATTCGACAAGCGGACTGTCGAGCGTGATTTTTGTCGTCGCCTTCGCGGTGATGACCGTCGCGTTTTTCACATCAACCGGCGTGTTCTTCGCGTCGATCTCGATTGATCCGCGCTTCAGCCAGATCCAGCGGCCCTGATCATCGAAGATCGCCACTTCACCGCGCTGGAGATTTTTGAGCCTCGATGCTTGATGGTTGGTGCCGACGATCGCGCCCTTCGTTCGATCGCCAGCGATGAAGACCACGATCGCGTCGCTATCCGTCGGCGGGTTTGATGCGAGCCCGTACTCGCCGACGCGGATCAGGTTGTCGACGATCTCGTTAGCACTGAGGACGAGCTGGGCCTTCTGCACCGCCTTGGTGTCGTCAACGAGCTTGATTCGCCCTCGGCCGATCGTCGAGCGCACTGCGCGCCACAGCCGGGTGAGGGCGTTCGAGGTTTCGAAGTCGTCCATCAGCTCCGAGCCTCGTCGGTTTTGCCGTCTCGAAGTGGGGCCGCGTGTGGTGCGTGTGATCGGGGGTTCCCCCTAAAGGGGGAAACCCCCTGGACCACACGCTCCATCACACGGAAGGCCTGGCGTGTGATTTCTCGTGTGATTGGCGTGTGGTGCGTGTGATTTTTCACGGTTTCCAAATCCATGCGTCAGTTGAAAAGAGCCGCCCCTTGCTTTCGAGGGCTGCCAACGTATCCCGCAGTTTTGTGCGGTCTTTTGAGGTCATCGGCTGCCCCGGGGAGCTTTCGAGGCGGCCGTTCTTCTGGAGTTCCGCAACCATCTCCTTTCGCCCCACGGCGATCACACGCGGCATGCCTTCCTTCGGGATAACCCAGTCATTTGGGCCCGGCCGTGTGATCGCCGTGTGATTCTCGAAATCCTTCAGGAAAATGGATTGGAAAGCGGACAGCTTCGTGGGCTTTGAGACCCCGTGGGGCGGGTCATTCGACTCCTCCTGGATGTCGACGGAGGTGATCTCGTCGCCGTCGTCGTCGGTGCCCAAAACCACCCGCTCTAGCTTGAATGAGAATGTGGGGCCGATCTTGTCGAACCGAAGTTTGACCGCGTTCACCGTTCTGATGCTGTCGGCGATCTCGACCGAGAGCACCGCGTCTGCGTCCTTCTGGACCGTGAAGCTCCCGCCAACACCACCCTTGTCACTCTTGCTGGGATGAGCATTCACTAGGACCGCGGCGCCAACCTCCTCGCGAATTCGATCGAGGACGCCTATCAGCGCGCTCACCGTTTCATGCTTGTTGTCGTCGGCGCCGGCGAGCATCTTGCTCCACGTGTCGCAGACGACGAGGTCGATCTTCTCGTCTTTGATGAGCTTGAGCAGTTCGTTGGCGTCGGGCCCGTTCGGTGCATCCTTCAGAAGTTGAAGCGACTGCGTCGCGTACATGATGTTCCGCGAACTGCCGAAGCGTTTTTCCAGCACACTCATTTTGAGAAGGAAGATGTCTTTCCCCTCGAAGGCGAGGTATAGGACCCGACCGACTTTTACGCGTCGACCAAAAATGGATCTACCCTGCGCCACCGCAAGGGCGATGTACTGTGTGAGCGTTGTCTTGCCGCTCCCGGGATCGCCGGTGATGAAGATCAGGTCGCCACGGTAGATGATCCCCTTGAGCAGATAGGGCCGCGCCAGCTTGGCCTGTTCATCTCCAAGCGTGAAGACCTTCAGACGGCCGTACATCTTCGGATCGCGTCGCCCGAATTTCAGGATGACATCTTCCGGCGCGGTACTCATGCCGCAATGCCTCTCAGCACATCGTTCCAATCGTGGCCGCACGCATCGGGATAGTGGATCGTCGCTTCACGGCCGGCCGACTGCCACCGGTTGGCACACGTCCGGGCGGCGCGGACCCCAGTCGCTTTGTTGTCGTGATCGGCGAAGACGGTGATCGCTTCGACGCCACCCAGGATTGGGAAGCGCGCCATCGCCCCTGCCGAGCCTACGGCCCAGACTGCAGCCCAGCCGATCGAGATGAGGCTGAGGCCAGTTTCGATCCCCTCCGTGAGGCCGATACCTTCGGTAATGCTCCAATCCGGGGCCAGCTTGATCGTCGCGTTCTTGGCGCGCCCATACATTTTCTTCGGGGTTGTGAGTTTCGCCTTGCCAGAGCCGTCGGGCAGGAGCCATGTCCGGTGTATCCCGCAGGCCTCGTCGTTTCCGATGTCTCGCATCAGCGCCACCATGGCGGGGAGCTTTCGCTGCGCCTCTGAGTTCCAAAGTTCGGGGTGGAATTTGATGTCGCTGGTGATTTTGCAGGTGATGCCGCGGCCTTGCAGGTAGCGCTCGACGATCGTGCCGGGTGCCGACTTCCCCTCCGTCCACCAGCTCAGCGCGCGGTCAATACGATCGCGGGGTGTCTCCCCATCGTGACCTGGCCGCAGTGTGGATTCTCTCGTCACACCTCCCAGAAATTCGATGCCTTGCGTGTAGGCTTCGCGGAGTGAGCAGCCAGTGACGTGTGCGATCAAGTCGATCGCGTCGCCGTGGGCTTTGCTGCCGGCGGGTGGGTCGTGGTCGAAGAAGTGCCCGGCTTCGGCCCCGGCGACGAGGATGCAGAGGGAGCCTTTGCCGCGGTAACGATACTGCCGAGAGTTGCTCGACGTTGGCTCTCCCAGGAGCATGCGGGCCAGTTCCGGCGCGCGTCTGCCCAGGTCGAGCGCCAGGTCATGGAACTTAAGGTCGGTCATACCGCGCACCCGCGGTCCCAGCGCGTCACCGCTATCCGGTGAAGGTCCATGACCCAGGCAGCCTGCTTGTCGCTGAGCTCGTGGCCAGCCGCAATGAGAGCCGCCGCGTCCCGTAGAAAGCGTGCCTCCTTGTCGTTGAAGAGGTCAATACGGGCCTGGCACTCTGCGAGCATCACCGACACGTCGGAGACGATTGCGCCGGCCACGTGGGCGGAGAGGTCGTGAAAGTCGCAACCGGCGGTCGCGAGGATGCGGCCGATCGCGCGGACGGTCGCTACGACCTCGCCGTCGTGGTTGGTGGCCATGCGGGGTATTAGGATGGCGAGCCGCTGGGTCAGATCAGGCGATAGGGGGTTGCAGTGCGAATCGGGGGTTGATACCAAGAGTGCCTCCTTAGCTGGTGCCGGGTTGCCGCCCGGGTCACGAAAAATCAGAGGCCGTCCGTGTTGAGCGGGCGGACTTTTTCGCATTCGGGGCTGAGTGATCGGCGTCGTCGACGCCCGCGAGACAGCGGATGATCCTCGATCGCTTACGATCATGGCGAGCGCCGAAAATCAGGCTGCGGACTTGCGTCGGCGAGGTGAGCGCGAGGCAGCTGCGGCGGCCATTTCAGCAAGGTATTTTGCCGGTTCGGTGCGGGCCACGAGGGTTTTCGCACCGGCTTTGAGCAGCTGAATCCTACCCTCTCGTACCTCAAGATAGAACGTGCTTTTGCTGATCCCGACCATCTCGCAGAACTCAGGCACAGACATCGTCAACCGTGTGGATGATCCTCGATCGGTCGGACCGGCGAGCGCAACCGACGGCGAAGGCGCAGAGGCGGCGGCTGCAGATATTAGCAATGCGCCCTTGTTCCGTGGGGCGTCGTGCGGTGATCGGTTATCCATCGTTTCGGCTCCGTGACGTGTCGTTGACCGTCACAGTCCGTTCGTCGCCGCGGGGAAATCAAATCCGATTTTTCGGAAATACGAAGGCGTCGCTATCGGCGCGGAGTTCTGCGGTCTCCATATTCATTCCCGATTGGCTCACGGATGTAATCGGAAATAGTTTCGGCTTCGAGGTTGGCGAATCGCTGGTCTTTTTTGAGCCGCCTGGCCAGCAATGTCAGCCGCCCATGCCGCGGGTTGAGATCCGCGGGACGTGTGCGAGCAATTTCTAGCGCCGCATCGATCACGTCGCGCCGTGTCCCGCCAACCGGTGATGCGATCTCTGATGACCGAACAAATTGAAGGTTCAGGTCGGCCTCTGAACAAGGTTCGGCAAACGTCAATTCCAAGTCGCGCACGACCTGATTGCGAGAGATCGCGCACGAGGGGTTGGCATACAGCTCGGCCCGATCCCACCACTCCTTCGGGATTGGCTCCCTCACCGCGAACTTGCCCGGAGGAGTACCGTCGAGAATTCCGCGCCCCTCGACGGTGCCGCACGAAAGCTGGGCGACGATCCGCATCGTCAGAAATTTCCACGCGGCGCAGTAGTACCGGGCAAAGATGTCGGCGTCTTTGATCCATCGATCTCGCTGTCGCTCGTATTCGGCTGGCGTCGCCGGCTGCAGATGGTCTCCCGCGCTCGCGCCTTCGATCTGCGTAAGAACGGCGAGGTGAGTTGGTGCAGGCCCTCGTTCGGCAGGCGGAGTTTGCTCGAATACGAGCATCTCATTGCAGTAGCGCTGAAACGGCTCCGGAAAGTCGAGCAATCGGTAGCGAAGATACCCGACGCGTCGGAAAGCGTCTTTGCTGGGCTCGCCCGGCGCGTAGTGGTCTGCGGGCTCCGGCGATAGATATAGACCGCAAGTGTCGATGAAGCGTTTGACGTCGTGCCATCCGCTCCAGTGGTTCCAATCGTCGCCGTCATTCGAGAGCTGTATACGCATGCTGCACCCCGTAGTGCGCCGCAAGAGGGTCAATGGGGGAAGCGCGATGCGGTGTCCGCGCTTATCGGCTGGCCGGCCTATCCCCCACCGATGCTACATCGAGCGGCGCTCGCCGATCGGAATGACCGTCGCCGTTGTCCAGGGCGTCGCACAGAAGCGAGCCCAATCTTCGGCAAGCTGCCGGCGCTTCTGAAGGAGTTCGCCACGACGGTATGCCGCTTCGACCTTGTCAGAGACTTTGTGACCAAGCGCCATCTCGCTCACTTCGTTCGGGTGGTTGGTGCAGTCGGAACACCAATCCTTGAAGGTGCTCCGAAAGCCGTGGACGGTGACACTATCGCGCCCCATGCGCTGCAGCACATTCGCCATCGCCATGTTCGAGAACGGCGCGCCCATCTTCCACCCTGGGAAAATGAAGGCGCAGGACTTGATCGCAGCCATCTCCTGGACGATCGCCAACGCGGGAGCGGAGAGCGGGATGCGCTGCTCGCGCTTCTGCTTCGTGCGCACCGGAGGCAATGTCCAGACGTGACTTTCCATGTCGATCTCTGACCACTCCGCGAGAAGTGTCTCGCTAGTGCGCGTACAGGTCAGCACCAAGAATTCGAGCGCACGCGCCGCGATGCCGGACTGTGCTCGGAGCTGCACCATGAAGTCGCCAGCGTCGCGATAGTCGAGCGCGGCATGATGCCCACGCGTCAATCGCTTGGGCTTTGGAAGCAGATGCTGCAGGTGCCCGCGCCAGCGTGCGGGGTTCTCTCCCGTGCGGTGCTGCTTCGCCTTCGCCGCATCGAGTATTGCTTCGATGCGGCACCGGACGCGGCGCGCGGTCTCCGGGACCTCAGCCCAGATGGGTCGCAGCACGTTGAGCACCATGTCGGTGTCGATCTGATCGACCGGCGTCGATCGAATGGACGATGCGTGATCGCGCATAGTCGAGACCCACTGCGCCGCGTGCTTCTCGTTGTGCCACGACGGCCGCATGATCTCGATGTAGCTGTCCGCGAACTCTCCGAACGACGGCTTGGCAGGCGCCGCAGCTCCATGCTCCGCCCCACGTCTCTGCTCAATCGGGTCGATACCCTGGCGACAGAGTGCGCGCGCACGTTCGGCCGCTCCGCGCGCTGCAGCAAGGTTGAGCTCGTCCGTGCGCTGCCCGTAGCGGCCCAGGCCCATGTAGCGCTCTGACCTTTTGACCGGCGACCGAAAGCGGAAAATCCAGCTCTTGGCGCCGCCGTCGATCTGTAGATAGAGTCCTCCGCCGTCGGCGTGCATGCCGTCGTCGGTCAGTCGTTCAACCTTCAACGCCGATAGTCTCTCTAATTGGCGGACCATTCATCCTCCTACCTTTTTCGCGCGTGGGTTCACCCACGCGGCATGGTCGGATTGTGAGAGACTGGCGCGGACGTGTAAACGCGAGAGCGGATTCGCCGATGAGGAAAACTGCGTCCGATTGGTCAGGTGCGCACAGCGACGGACTGTTGCAGACACTGCCTCTTCGGGCTCCGGCTCCGCCAATCACGCCTCCTAACCACTTGATACGTTTCAGTAATCTTGGCTGGCGTTCTATGCAGCCCCACATTCCGCCCCTCATCTTTCGTGCCCTGGCATCGACGTTGTTGCCGTGAGTCCAGTGGGGAACTTGCGATCAATCCGGACGCCCAACGCAGCGATTAGACGGAGGACCACCATGCGCACCATCATCATCACACTCATCGCGTTGGTTTCAACAACGAGCGCGGCACTCGGTGACCAGGCTGAAGCCGTATGTGCGCCGGAGGGCGGCAATTGAGCGGCACTTCGAATTGGGTCTTTCGACTGCGCGTGCGAATGAAGACGCCCATCGACCGTAGGGCATTGCCGACGACGATATCGGTGCCAGGATTTCCACCTATCGAAGTGTCAGTTGAAGCGCGGCCCAGTAACCCCTGTCTGGCCGACTCGACGCGAGAATGCCCTACGCCGCTCCAACCGCCGCCGGGAGGCGAGGTATTCACGTTTCATGGCCGCAACTACCAAACAGAAAGTGCCGCGCATGATGCGGGAAGACGCCTCTTGGACGCACTCTTGATCGGTGGCGCGCTTGGCAAGCTTGGAATCGATGTTGGAACGAGCAAGGCGACGCTGAGCTTTAGCCAGATGATCCACGACGCTGTTCGCAGGGACACTGGGCGGGAGCTTCGTGCCGACTTGTGGGGCTTGATGGTGTACGAGAAGGACATGGTGCAGATAGTGAGGATGCAGGCAGAAGGCTTCGCCTCGACTTCCGCACAATCCTTTGCCTCTCATCTTGAGAAATGGCGCGATGCGCGTTCGACGATGACGGATCGACAACGAACATGTGCCTCGCTCTTGAACGACTCGTTCTATGTCGCCCAGGCCGATGCGCAGTTCATCCTTCGCATCTCGGCGGTCGAAGCCCTCTGCGATCAGCGCGATGTTGGCGAGGAATATGCACAGACCATCGACGCTCTGCTTGCCCACTTGGATGGAATGAGGGTCGATGCGACGTCGCGAGAGAGTGCTCGGCGTGTCTTAGCACGAGCGCGTAAGGACTCATTGCGCCAAGCCTACACTCGAAAGCTCAGGCAGTTTCTTGATGCGGACTCGGTGAAAGAATTCGAAGCGCTCTACGACCTGAGAAGCAAGTACGTTCACGACGGGGCGGGCCGGGGAGAATTCGCGGTCGAGGCAGGCAAAGCGTTAGAGATCGCTTGTAGGTTGCTCGAGGCTGAATTACGCGCTGGAGCGTCAGCGAGGAGCGCGTGATCGGGAGTGCAGCGCGCCGGACGGTCCCGACTTGATCGATGCCGTCAATCTCTGGAGGAACAACGCATGACGGGAGCAATTGCACCCAATCTGCATGAGGGCAGTCGATCCGAAATCCTGGCCGATTATTTGTTTTCGACGTGGGGCACGGTGACACCCGTGCGGCGGCAGGACGACCACGGAATCGATCTCTACTGCACGATGATCGAGCGCAAAGGTCAGCGCGCTTTTGTCACCGACTACTACTCGGTGCAGGTAAAGAGTGCGACCGATCCCCTTGTATTCGATGGTGTGGAGTCGGTTCAGTGGTTCATCGATCACCCCACACCCTTCTTCCTTGCGAGTGTTGATAAGAAGGGCGGGCGGTTGAGACTCTTCCACACGTTGCCGCGTTTCGCCGCCCAATTCGCAGCGCCCACGAAGCTCGTTCTTAAACCCGGTGAAGACGGCGAAGGCACGTTTCATGAGTGGCAGGGCACAGAAGAGTTTTCACTGTCGGCACCGATTTTGGACGTTGCGCTCGCTGACTTGATGGACGCTGAAAAGCTCAAACACTTCGGGACCGTTCTTCAGTTTTGGATCGGCGTAGATCGCAGTAACTGCGACTTGCGCAGAATGAACGTCACCCGCTTTCGTCGTCCGGCTCAGTACAGCACGAACGTTGTCCCAAGTGGTGGGCGCGCAGAAATCGGATTGCTTCGGAAGCCGACTGACGCTGCGATCTTGACGTTGGTCGAGATTGTCGATTGCGTGGGGCATCAACTGGCAAAGCGCGGAGACCGAAAGGCAGGAGTGCTCGCCGCGTTGTTGATCCGGCATTTGCTTACGAGCATGGACAAGAGCGTCCGCGAGAAGGATGGCCGCTGGCCGTTGGCTGTGAGCGGTTTCTTGGGCGCGATGAACATCGAACTGAATTCCGGCGTCGAGCCCGCGGGCGGCTGGAATGAATGCCTCGACAAAATTGGCCACCGCTTCGAGCAAGACGTGGACGTCGGGCGATTCATCAGCACCGTCCCGACGGGACCGCTGGCACCTATGGGCTGAGGGGGAGCCTCCCTTCCGCCTTGAGCTGTTAGTTGACGCGCGCCGTTCACATACGATGGCCCGTCACTGGATTTCGGGCTCAAAGGCAGGCGGTCCGCCTCGCCACGGAGAACCCACATCAGAAATCCGGGGACACGTCACAATCTCTGGCGACGGAGTGTTTTTCGGACCCGTTGCGACAAAACGGAACTTGAATCTGCCCGCCGATGTTCTATTTTAGTTCTCATACGTTTCCAGCCCCATTTTGGGCGGGGCTCGGCTGCAACTTGAACCTGTCAATCGACCACCACCAGCGTCTCGCCGAAAATCGGCGAGCGGCGCAATCGGCTGGTGTCTCAGTCATCGTTTGAGACTGTTGATCGTACGTCGTTGCCGTGAGTGCGGCGCGACACATAGCAAATGACGCACGCCGAACCGTTACATAACGGATTCCGAACGGATAAAATGGCTCAACGCTGCAGAAATAACGCATATAACGCATTGGCGGATATCATTTGGTCTCGCCAACCCACCTTTGGTCTATCGGCGTAACACCAGTCGCTGAGGGTCACTCGGACAGAGAGCGCGCAGACCGTTTTATCCGGCTAACCGCCGGGTACATGGGGTTGTTCGCTGAAATTCCGACCCGGTATCCCTCCGCGTCTCCGCCGCTCCGCGAGACTTAGCTCATAAAGTCGAGCGGACTCCCAAGGCTCGCGCGGAACCCTGGTCCAGCCCAAGGGGCCACACTCCACACTGTCTCACTGTCTCGAATGTCTCACTTGCCGCCTTGAGCCAGCGAAGGCTCAGTCGCCCGGCGGCGTGTCGCGCCCCTCCGGGACGATGTAGATCACTTTGCCGGCTTCGTCGCGGATGGGGGTGAGGGAGATGTCGATCTTGCGCACGTCGCCTTCGGCGCGCTGCAGATCGGCGGTGTAGCGCACCGGCTCACCCGCCGCGGCCCGCGCGACGGCACTGCGCAGGCGCTGCCTGGCGGAGTCGTCCGCCGTCAGGTCGCTGCCCGCCCACGGCAGATCCCACAGCGGCAGACCGATCAACGCTGAGCCGCCTTCCGTCATCATTCGCCCGGCGCGATTGATCTCCAGAACCGTTCCATCCGGCGCGAGGAGCCCGATCGCCTCGAACGCATGATCGAAGATCGCCCGGAACCGCCGCTCGCTCTCGCGGAGCTTCTCCTCGCGCTGCTTGCGGCGCGTGATGTCGCGCATGTGCGCCGTAAAGGTGAGCGCGCCGCCGACGCTGACCTTGGTGATGGCGACCTCCAGCGGAAACTCTTCGCCGTTCTTGCGAACCCCCAGCACGCCACCGCGCTCGTTCATTTGCCGCGAGGCCTGCTTGCCGGCGGCAAAGCGCTCCATGTCGCCGGCGTGGCGGGTGCGGTAGCGCTCGGGCATCAACAGCGAAAGCGGCCGGCCGACCACCTCTTCGGCGCGATAGCCGAAAATCTCCTCCGCCTTCAGGTTGAAGAAGGTGATCGTCTGACTTGCGTCCGCCGATACGATCCCGTCCTCGGCGATCTGAAGGATGCGCGAGGCACGTAGGTGCGCCTGGCGGAAAGCGGCTTGCTCCTTGCGCCGCGCGGTGTTGTCGCGAAAGGTGATCAGATAGCGCCGCTCGCCGTTGATCTTTCGCTCCACCACGCGCACGTCGACCGGCATCTGTGCGCCGGCTTTCGTTTGCGCGATGAAGTCGAGGAAGCGTGACTGAGTCTCGTCCGGCTCGTGCGCCCAGCGCTCCAGCCACTTCACCGCGTCCGCCCGCCGGTCCGGCTGCTGCGGGACGAGCATGACGATGTTACGCCCGACGACGTCGGCCTGCGCGTAACCGAGCAGCTTCTCCGACGCCGGGTTAAAATAGGTGATCGTGCCGTCCGGCATGGTGACGATAATCGCCTCAGGCACACCTTCGACAAGCGCACGGAAGAACGCCGGGGACGATGTGTCCGTCGGCGCGCTTGCAGGCTGGGTGAGTTTCGTCATCGCCACCCTCCAAGAGAAAGCGGAACCGAGCGCCGAGGCCGAGGGGGCGGCAGATCCGGCGCTTCGGTTCCCTCGAAGTCGCTACTCTGCCGCAGCTTCGAGATTGGGCGCGCCGCCCTCCATCTGATGGAGGACACGCAAGTCTTCGTGAATCTGAATGCCAGCTTCTTCGTACTTCTTGCGCACCGTCGGCGTCATCAAGCCGACGCGCGCGAGCGCCGGCAACATCAAATCGTGCAGCGAGTGGATTTGGCCGGGCGGGAAATCGGTCATGATTCCCATGTCGGCCGCCTCCTGCAGACCCTTGAAGAAGTCGTCAGGGTCGATCTCCGAGTTGACCAGTACCTGCATGAAACCCGGATCGGCGCGGCTTGCAAGCGTTTGCCCGCCGCCGACCTGTGTGCCTTGCACGATCAAGTAGATCGCGTTGAACGCAAAGTCGGCGAGTTCTTCGCGCGCGGCTTCGTCGAGCTTCTTGATCACCGGCCCCAGGAAGATGTGACCGAACGAGACGTGGCGCGACTCGTCGCGCATGACGTTGAAGGTCAACGCCTTCAGCAGCGGGCAGTTCGTCACATGATACATATTGTTGAACGCGCCAAGGGCGAGGCCCTCCACGATCATGTTCATGCCGATCATGACCTTTTCATAACGGTCCGACTTCAGCGTGGCGTCGATCAACATCTTGAGCCACGGCGTCATCGGGTAGACCATCGCGACCTTGTCGCAGTACTTCGTATAGACCTCGACGTGACGCGCCTCGTCCATCGTTTGCGTGGCCGCATAGAGCTTCGCGACAGTGTCGGGGACGGAGTGCGTGACGCAGGCCGCCGTCATCAACGCACCCTGCTCGCCATGGAGGAACTGCGATAGCAGCTGCGCGGTGGAGTGGGCGGTGAACGTTTCGCGCTGAGACTTCGACAGCTTCGAAAAGAACGGCATCTTGTGGTAGATCGACGAGCGATCTGCGATCAACGGACTGGATGGATCAACCTTCGTATCCCAAGGTAGCAGTTGATCGGCGTCCCACTGATTTTGCTTCGCCCGTTTGTAGAGGTCTTCGACCTTACCCTTGCCGAACAGGTAGTCGAACGACCACGCGATCTCCATGGGATTGCGGTACATATCATCGGGCGTCATGGTGACTTCCCATTTACCCTTCTTGACGACCTTGCCAGTGGCTTGTGCGAACATGTGCGTTCCTCCGATGCTTGCGGTTCGCAGGATGACGCACACGTCATCGATGTGTGTTGATTCAGATCAAAAGCCAGCGCCTGAGAGCGCGTCGCAACATCAGTACTGCCGCGCCGGCATCCGCACGATCAGCCCTTCGAGGGCGGGCGTAAGCTTGATCTGGCAGGCGAGGCGGCTGTTGTCCTTTACGTCGAACGCGAAGTCGAGCATGTCGCGCTCAAGATCATTCATCGGCGCAAGCTTCGCCATCCAACCGTCCTCGACATAGACGTGGCACGTGGCGCACGCGCACGATCCACCACAGTCGCCGTCGATGCCGGGGATCGTATAGCGCACGGCACCCTCCATGACGGATAAGCCGTCCGGCACGTCAACGACGTGTTCGGTGCCCTCGTGTTCGACGTACTTGATCTTTGTCATTCGCAGCCACGCTTAGCGACGGGCAGCTTGCGCGCCTTGACCTGTGTCAACGCCCGACCACCGGAAGCGCGACCAGCGATGATTGGGGGCGAGCCGTCTCGATATGGGGCCCCACCAGGAAGTCCCAATTGCCGCAGGACCGCTTGATTTAGGTCAAGGACCGCAACGGTCCCACCTTGGATGTTCGCCCTGTCATCGACCGAGGGGCATATGCAGCCGGTTCCAGCCCAGTCCGCCGTGCATTTCGACTTGTTCGCCGTACCTACGCTTTTCGCCTTGTTTCTGCTTCTGGCGCTGGTCATCGTTGCGCAGACGACCGATCCGCTGATGTCGTTTCAAGCCTGGACCTTCATGGCAGGCGTCAGCCTCGCCCTGGTTTGGCTAGTGCGGCGGTATGCAGTGGGCCTCCCCGAAGACGATCATCGGCCCTACGCGGACGACATTGTTAAGGCGGGCGTCGTTGCGTCGATGTTCTGGGGCATCGCCGGGATGCTCGTCGGCGTGATCATCGCATTGCAGCTCGCGTTCCCGACGCTGTTCTACTTTCCGGACTTGCCGTTCACGAGCTTTGGCCGCTTACGGCCCTTGCACACGTCGGCGGTGATCTTCGCCTTCGGCGGCAACGTGCTGATCGCGACCTCATTCTACGTCGTACAGCGCACCTGCAAGGCGCGGCTCGCGGGCGGACTTTGGCCGTGGTTCGTGTTCTTGGGCTATCAGATATTCATTTTGGTCGCTGGCACCGGCTACCTGATCGGCGTCACGCAGGGACGTGAGTATGCCGAGCCCGAGTGGTACGCGGACCTTTGGTTGACGCTCGTTTGGGTCGTCTATCTCCTAGTGTTCTTGGGCACGATCTGGAAACGCAAGGAACCGCATATCTACGTCGCGAACTGGTTCTACCTCGCTTTCATCGTGACGATCGCGATGTTGCACATCGTCAACAATCTTGCGGTGCCGGTGTCGTGGATTGGAATCAAAAGCTACTCGGCGTTCGCCGGCGTTCAAGACGCGCTGACGCAGTGGTGGTACGGGCATAACGCCGTGGGTTTCTTCCTCACCGCGGGCTTTCTTGCCATCATGTACTACTTCATTCCGAAGCAGGCGCAGCGGCCTGTTTACTCCTACCGCCTATCGATCGTGCACTTCTGGTCGCTGATATTCCTCTACATCTGGGCCGGGCCGCACCACCTCCACTACACCGCGTTGCCGGTATGGGCGCAGACGTTGGGCATGACCTTCTCGATCATGCTTTGGATGCCGTCCTGGGGCGGCATGATCAACGGGCTCATGACGCTTTCGGGAGCGTGGGACAAACTTCGCACCGATCCGGTGCTGCGCATGTTGGTCGTATCCGTTGCGTTCTACGGCATGTCGACGTTTGAGGGGCCGGTGATGTCGATCAAGGCCGTGAACGCGCTGTCGCATTACACTGACTGGACGATTGGTCACGTGCACTCGGGCGCGCTCGGGTGGGTCGGCTTCGTGTCATTCGGCGCGCTCTATTGCTTGACGCCGTGGCTGTGGCGGCGGGAGCGGCTGTACTCGCACGCGTTGGTCGAGTGGCACTTCTGGATCTCGACGATCGGCATAGTCTTTTACATCACCGCGATGTGGGTGTCGGGCATCATGCAGGGGTTGATGTGGCGCGCATACAACGAGTTCGGCTTCCTCGAATACTCCTTCGTCGAAACGGTCGAGGCAATGCATCCGTACTACATCATTCGAGCGTTTGGCGGACTGCTCTATCTGAGCGGCACGCTGATCATGGCCTACAATCTTTGGCGGACCGTGAAGGGCGACGTGCGTAGCGGCGAAGCCTTGACGGCCAAGCCGCAACTGGCCACGGCGTAAAGGGGGAACGATGTTCGATCACGGCATCCTTGAGCGCCACTCGCTGCTGCTTGTCGTCGGCATTCTGATCGTCGTTGCGATCGGCGGCATCGTGGAGATCGCGCCGCTTTTCTATCTGGAGAGCACGATTGAGAAGGTCCAGGGCATGCGGCCCTACACGCCGCTCGAGTTGGCGGGGCGCGGCATCTACGTCCGCGAGGGTTGCTACGTCTGCCACAGTCAGATGATCCGACCGCTGCGCGACGAGGTGGAACGCTACGGACCTTACAGCCTGGCGGCGGAGAGCATGTACGATCACCCGTTCCAATGGGGGTCGAAGCGTACGGGGCCTGATCTGGCGCGCGTCGGCGGCAAGTACTCCGACGAATGGCATCGGGCGCACCTCGTCGATCCGCGCTCTGTCGTGCCGGAGTCGGTCATGCCGCCTTACGTGGTGCTAGAGCGGACGGAACTGCGTACGGAAGACATCGTCGATGCCTTGAAGGCAAACCGGATGGTCGGTGTACCGTACACGGACGACATGATCGCAAACGCGCGCGCCGATCTGCTGGCACAGGCGATCCCCGATGCCGACGGGGTTGAGGCTTTCCAAAAGCGTTACGCGAAAGCAGAGGTTCGTGATTTCGACGGCAATCCAAAACAGGTCACGGAGATGGACGCGATGATCGCCTATCTGCAGATGCTGGGAACGCTCGTCGATTTCAAAACCTACAAGGCCGATGCGCCGGAAAATAGGCGGTGAACCATGAGCTATGAAGAGGTTTCGACCTTCGCGCGCAGTTGGGGAACCGTTTACTTGATCATCCTCTTTCTGGTGGCTTGCGGTTACGCGCTTTGGCCGCGGAACAAAGCCACGTTCGACGCGGCGGCGCGTATGCCGCTCGAAAAGGACAATGGTTGATGACCAAGCGCAACGAGATCGACGAGACATCGGGCACCGAGACGACGGGCCACGAGTGGGACGGCATCAAGGAGCTGAACACGCCGTTGCCGCGGTGGTGGCTCTGGGTGCTGTATGCGACGATCGTTTGGGCAATCGGATACTGGGTGCTCTATCCGGCCTGGCCGACCCTGACGGGCTACACCGTCGGCATTCTCAACCAATCGCAGCGCGACGACGTCGCGCAGGCGATGCTAGCGCTGAAGTCGCAGCGTGAAGAGCAGGGTCGCACGCTCGCGAACGCGACGTTGGAGCAGATCGAGGCAGATCCAAACCTGTTCCAGTTTGCGCGGGAGGCTGGCAAGTCGGCGTTCGGTGATAATTGCGCGACGTGCCATGGCTCCGGTGCGCAAGGCTTCAAGGGTTATCCCAATCTGAACGACGACGTGTGGCTATGGGGCGGTAAGCTTGACGACATTAAGAAGACGATCACGGTTGGCGTTCGGTCCACCCATCCTGACACGCGGCTGTCGATCATGCCGGCTTTCGGGCGCGATGCTTTGCTCGAACCGAAACAGATCGACGACATGGTCGAGTATGTGGTCTCGCTTTCAGGTAGCAAAGCCAAGGCCGACGCGGTGACGCGCTCGACGGCCCTGTTCAAGGAGCAATGCTCTTCGTGCCATGGCGAGGATGGCCGGGGTCTGCGCGAGTTCGGGGCGCCCAATCTCACCGACAAGGAATGGCTCTACGGCGACACGCGCGAGCAAATCAAGGCGCAGATCGTGAATGGGCGCGGCGGCGTGATGCCGACCTGGGGATCGCGGCTCGATCCGATGACGATCGACGCCTTGGCGGTTTACGTGCACAGCCTGGGCGGCGGCGAGTAACAAGGAGGCGCTATGAACGCGCCGATCATAACAACGTTGAAGGCAGTCGCGGCGGAGACGAATGCGCTCGCCGCGGAAGGCGTTCAGCGCGTCGATGCGCGGGCGACAAACAGCGCCACGCAGCGTCGTGACTATGTTGCGCGCGTGACGATCTACCCAAAACTCGTGCACGGCCGGTTCCGCTTGCTCAAGTGGGTTGGCATGGCGGTGATGTTGGGCATCTACTATGTCCTGCCTTGGCTGCGCTGGGACCGCGGCGCGCATGCACCAAACCAAGCGGTCCTCGTCGATCTTGCGCGGGAACGGTTCTACTTTTTCTGGATCGAAATCTGGCCGCAAGAGGTTTACTATGTCACCGGGTTGCTGATCCTCGCTGCGCTGTTGCTCTTCTTCGTGACGTCGCTGTTCGGGCGCGTTTGGTGCGGCTATGCCTGCCCACAGACCGTTTGGACGGACTTGTTCATATTCGTCGAACGCTTGATCGAGGGCGATCGCAACGAACGCATACGCCTCGACAAGTCGCCGTGGAGCATCGATAAACTTGGACGGAAGGCCGCCAAGCATGTCGCGTGGCTGCTGATTGCCGCGGCGACGGGTGGCGCGTGGATCTTCTATTTTCACAACGCGCCAACGCTCGCGGTCAATCTGCTCCAAGGCACGGCGGACCCCACGGCCTACCTGTTCTTGGGCATCCTGACGTTCACGACCTATTGGCTGGCCGGTCATATGCGGGAACAGGTTTGCACGTACATGTGCCCGTGGCCGCGCATCCAGGCCGCGCTCGTCGACCGCGAGACGCTGATGGTGACCTATCGCACCGACCGGGGTGAGCCCCGCGGCGCGCACAAAAAGGGGCAGCCGTGGGAAGGTCGAGGGCACTGCATCGACTGCAACCAATGCGTAGCCGCGTGCCCGATGGGCATCGACATTCGCGAAGGCGACCAGCTCGAATGCATCAATTGTGCCCTCTGCATCGACGCCTGCAACAGCGTCATGAAGCGCGTCGGCCTGCCGCGCGGTTTGATCGCCTACGACACGCCGCAGAACATCGAGCGGCGCACGCGCGGGGAGAAGGCCGGGTTTCACTTTGTCCGGCCGCGTGTCGTGGTCTATGCCCTGGCACTTGCTGCGGTAGCCGCCGTGATGCTCTTCGGGTTGAGTACGCGCGCGACGATCGATCTCAACGTATTGCGCGACCGCAATCCGACGTTTGTGAGATTGTCCGACGGGGCTGTGCGCAACGCTTACACCGTCAAAGTGATGAATAGGGGTGCCGAGCGGCGTACGTTCCGGCTCGCGATCGAGGGGCCTGCGGGGTTCGAGGTCAAGGTTATTGGCGTCGAAGGGGTTTCGTTGCCCATATCGATCGATGTGGAACCGGACCGGCTGCGGACGTTGCGCGTGTTGCTCACGGTTCCGGCGCGCTCGCTCGTGGCCGCATCGATGCCGGTCGTCTTTGACGTCGGCGATGGCAAGGAAACCCGATCGAACGCGACGGTGTTCTTGTCGGATGGAGACGGACGATAATGCGCGAACTTAATGGCACGCATGTATGGCTGATGTTGGGGGCCTTCTTCGGGATCACGATCGCGGTCAATGTCGTGATGAGCACGTATGCCATCCGGACCTTCTCGGGTGAGGACGTGTCGACGCCGTATATGCGGGGCCTCGCTTACAACGCGACCCTGCGCGAACGCGCTTCGCAGGCGGCGTTGGGATGGAAGGTGACGATCGACGCAGTGCGCGGTGATACGCAAACCGCGGCGCTGAATGTGCGTATCCTCGACAAGGCTGGGTCAGCGAAGTCCAACCTCAACGTCACTGCAACGCTGCGGCGGCCCACGAATGCGGCCCTCGATCGCAACGTTTTGCTGAACGCGGCTGGCGATGGGGTTTATCGCGTGGACGCGGCCAATCTCGAAGCTGGGCAGTGGGATGTCATCGTCAAGGCGAAGGACGGTGACACCGTATTCGAGGCCCAGCGCCGCGTCGTACTGAAATGACCGCAGCGACGTTCAGCCAACGCTTCAATATCGATCCCGCGCCGTTTGTACGCCGGGACGACAAGGGCGTTTCGCAATTGGAGCTCGCGGTCAAGGGCATGCGTTGCGCGGGCTGCATGGCCAAGATCGAGCGCGGCGTGATAGCGATGCCGGGGGTCGAGGAGGCGCGGGTCAATCTATCGACGGCCAAGCTTGCGGTGCGCTGGCGGGATCAACGAACGACGGCGGATGCCATCGTGGCGCGCGTGTCGGAACTCGGCTTCGAGGCGTTTCCCTATGACCCCGCGGCGATGCTGCGAGGGGACGACGAGGAGGGGCGCTTTCTGTTGCGCTGTCTCGCAGTCGCGGGCTTTGCGGCCTCGAACGTCATGTTTCTGTCGATCTGCATCTGGGCGGGTTTCGACGGCGAGATGGGCGAAGGCACTCGGACGCTGTTCCACTGGCTGTCCGGCTTGATTGCGATTCCGTCGGCGCTCTATGCCGGCCGGCCGTTCTTTCGCTCGGCGGCGGTATCGCTCTCGCGCGGTCAAGCCAACATGGATGTGCCGATCACGCTGGGTGTCGTGCTGGCGCTCGCGCTCAGCGTTTGGGAGTCGGTGCAAGGCGGCCGGTACACTTATTTTGATGCGGCCGTCGGACTGCCGTTCCTGCTGCTGATTGGGCGCTATCTCGATCATCTCTTGCGTCGCAAGGCGCGCGCAGCGGCACTCGACCTCGCGGCGATGCAGACGGTCACGGTCACGCGGTTGGCGGTGGATGGGCGGGCGGAGGTTGTATCCGCGGGTGAGGTTGCGCCGGGCGATCGTCTGATGCTGGCAGCCGGTGATCGCGCGCCGGTCGATGCGACGGTCGAGAGTGGCAGTGGGGATGTCGATGTCTCGCTCGCGACTGGCGAGAGTCTGCCGGCGTTTGTAACAGCCGGCGATGCGTTGCGCGCGGGTTCGTTGTTACTCGGTCAACCGCTGACGGTGCGAGCAACGGAGCGGGTGCAGGATTCGCTGGTGGCGGAAATGGCGCGGCTGCTGGAGGCGGGGCAGCAAAACAGAGGGCGGTATGTACGACTCGCCGATCGCGCGGCAGCATTGTACGTGCCGACGGTACATGGTCTCGCGCTGGCGGTGTTGCTGGGCGGCTGGTTGTCGGGCATCGGTATCCACGATGCGTTGACGAACGCGATTGCGCTCCTGATCATTACTTGTCCCTGCGCGCTCGGCCTTGCGGTCCCGGCCGTGCAGATCGTGGCGACGAGCCGGCTCTTTGAATCGGGCTTATTGGTGAAATCGGGCGACGCGCTGGAGCGCCTGTCCGAGATCGATACGGTGGTATTCGACAAAACGGGCACCTTGACGATGGGCCGCGCGGTACTTTGCAACGCGGACGTTATCGCGCACGGCGATCTGGAGATCGCCGCATCGCTCGCGCGCGCAAGCCGTCACCCGCTGTCGCGCTCAATCGTCGAGGCGGCGGGGTCTGGGGCGCTGGCTGCTGAGGTTCTGGAGAGCGCAGGGCAGGGGCTTGAAGCCAACATCGACGGCGTTCGTGTGCGCTTGGGTAACGCGGCATGGACAGGTGCGACGTCCGCAAACGGCGACGCGCAGCAGCATCTTTGGTTGCGGAAGGGCGACGATGCGCCTGTTCGCTTCGACTTCGTCGATCGGTTGCGTGCGGATGCGGGCGGAACGATTGCAGCACTCCAGGAGCGCGATCTTGCGGTCCAGATGCTGTCGGGGGATCGGGAGGCTCCGGCCGCCGCAGCAGCGCAGGCGAGCGGCATTGCGACATGGCATGCTGCGCATGATCCGGCCGAGAAGGTCGAGCACCTGGCCGGTTTGCGCACCCAAGGGCACAAGGTGTTGATGGTGGGCGATGGGCTGAACGATGCCGCAGCACTGGCGCTTGCGCACGTGTCGATCTCGCCGGCCGCGGCGGCGCAGGTGAGCCAGGCAGCTGCCGATATGGTCCTTCAGAGCGATGCGCTGAGTCCGATCATTCTTGCGGTCGACGTTGCACGGGCGGCACGCGCACTTGTGTTTCAGAACTTTGCGTTTTCGATCGTCTACAACGTCCTGGCGGTCCCACTGGCCGCCGCCGGGCAAGTGACGCCGCTGATCGCGGCGGTAGCGATGTCGACGTCGTCGCTGGTGGTGATGCTGAACGCCCTTCGGCTTTCGCGCGGGGGGCATCAATGGACGCGTTCGTGATCATGACGGTCGCAGCGATTGCGCTGGGTGCGCTGGGTGTATGGCTATTCTTCTGGACGCTGAAGTCCGGTCAGTACGACGACTTGGACGGCGCGGCACATCGCATCTTGATGGACGATGACGCGGATTCACCGCGCCGATGAGCGCTCGCCACCAACGATCGATCGATAGGCATGCCAACTCGCGTGTCCGACCAACGGGAAGACGACGATCAGACCGACGAACATTGTGGCCAGCCCGATCGCGGTGAGCACGGCGATCAACCACGCCCAGAGCAGCATGGGACCTGGATGTTGCATGACGACTTGGGTGCTAATCCACATCGCCGTCAGAACATCGACATCGTGGCGCATTAGGATCGGCACCGAGATCACGCTGATCGCGTAGGCGGCAAAGGCGATGGCGCCGCCGACCGCGGTACCGACGATGACCATCGTGAGGCCAACGTCCGTGGTCAGCGCGAATTTCATGAACTCCCCGATCGGCTGATAGCTGCCATAGCTGAACAGAGCGTAGTTCAGCGTCGCGAGGCGCATCCAAACCAGGTAGAGGAACATCAGCGCAAAGGCGATGAAGGCGAACTGTGGCGGTGACGGTAGGTGGAGCGCCGTCACATCGCGCAGGTGGACCGGCTGTCCCACTTCGTAGCGTCGGCTCATCTCGTACAGACCAACCGCCAAGACCGGACCTAAGAGAACAAAGCCCGCCGCGAGGGCGGGAGCGACCGACTCAAGCCCGACAAGCCAAAGCCCAGCGGTGACGAACAGCCCCAAGGCGACAAAGGCCGCACCGTAGCCGAGGCTCAGGAGCGGTTGACGCCAGAGGTCGCGCCAACCAGCGGCAAGCCAACGCCAAGGGTCGTCCATCCTTGGTGGATGAATGACGAGCGGACACCTGGTTGCCCAGGCTGGTATCGCGTCCGTCCCGGCCATCGTGTTCTCCCTCCAATACCGCGCCCAGCCAACAACATGGCGAAACGCCAGCCAATAGCGTTGATCTGGATCAAGGCACGACGCGACCTCCCTAGCAGGCGCCGAGGGTGCCCGGTAGTCGAACGAGCCGCCTAGCGGCATCGAATACCTGCCTCGCGCTGATTCCAGGCTCGCCGAAAGGCCCGCTTGATGTGCTGCGGACAATCCGAACGAAAAAACGGGCGGCACGATGGTCGCCCGTTGGTTTGCCGCTTTGGTGGCCCGCTTAGAAGTCGGCCGACACGCGGATGCCGTAGGTGGCGGGTTCGCCGGGGACGGCGAAGTCGTCGGTTGTGCCGACGACGAACGTGTTGCGCGTTTCGTCGTAAGCCTCATCGAAGATGTTGCGGCCCCAGAGCGCGAATTCCCATGGCGAACCATCAGGGCGGAACGCCACGAAGGCGTTAGCTAGCCAGTAGCTGTCGAGCGTGAACGCGGGTCCAAGTAGCGGGAAGCTCTGTTCGTCGCGATAGCTGTAGTCGAAGTGCGCCGTGTATGCGAAGCCGAGGCTTGTCTGGCGTTGGTAGTCGAGGGCGCCGCTGTAGCTTAGTTCGGGAAAGCCAATATCCTGGCCGGCCCGGCTTACCGGCGCGAACGGATACACGGGGCCTGCGTCGAGGAACTTCTTGAACTCACCGTGCTTGTAGCCAAGCGCTTGTGAGATCGTCAGCTCCGGGGTCGCTTTCCAGATGAGCTCCAACTCGCCGCCGTAGATTTCGCTTTTGGCAGCGTTCACGATCTTGCCGACGAGCGTCAAATCATCGGGTGCGGGTAGTGGCACTGGCGTTGGAATGGCCGACTGAACCTGCTGGTCGGAATAGTCATAATAGAAGATGGCGCCGTTCAACCGCACAGTGTTGTCGGCGAGGTCGCTTTTGAACCCCATCTCATACGCCCAGAGTTCTTCGGGTTTGAACGGATCGACGGCCGCAGGGTTGAGAGTGTTGTACGCGGTGAAGCCGCCGGATTTGATGCCGCGGCTGACACTGCCGTAGATCAACACGTCCTCGGACGGCTTGTACTCCAGGGCGGCCTTGCCAGTTACCTCATCGGTCGCCAAGCTGCGGCTTAGGAGATCTGTCGTGCAGGTCGCCGTATTGAACGGCACAGTACAGGTGCCGAGGTTGAACGCGCCCGAGAAGCCCGGCACGAAGGTTCCAAGATTGAAGATGTCTCTGTCCTCCTGCTCGTATCGTAGGCCGATCACCGCGTTAAGTTCCGGCGTAAGTTGATACTCGCCTTGACCGAATACGCTCCACGTCTGGACCGTTTGGTCGTAGGGCGTACGCACGATTTCAAAGCCCGGGCCGAAGCTCGCGCCAAAACCGGAGTTGTAGACTTCGGCTAGATCCTCTTTGGCGTAGTAAGCACCGACGATCCACTGAAAGGGGCCGGGGTCCTTAGAGCGAAAGCGAAGTTCGTGGCTCTGCGTTTCCGCGTCGCTGACGAAGAAAACGCTGGCGTAGTTCTCGGACAGGCCGTCGAAATCGTTGTATTCGCGCCGATCCAAGTGCTCGTAGGCGCCGATGTAGGTAACATCAGCGAAGGCCAACTCCCCGTTCACCGTCGCACTGAAGCCGAAGCCCTCGTTATCGCGGAAGGGCTTTCCGGTTGTAGTCGTTCCGGCGACGGCGGCGAAGAGCGAGTCCGTTCCCCAACTTGTTGAGCGCCGCCCTGTGTGTGCCGCAGCTGGCGCGGCATCGTTGAAGGTGCCCGGGAAGTTCGAACCGCCGAAGTTCCTGAAGAGTTGTTTGCCGATGCCATCGGACTCATCGCTATAGGCGTGCCCGTTAAGGAGGAGTGCGAAGCTGTCACCGAGATCGAAGTCGACCTGCAGGCGTGCAGCGCGCTTGTCTTTGTCGCCAAGTTCCTCGCCGGTTTCACGGTTGATTTGCCAAGCGCCGCCTTGTTCGGTTGCGATCGACAGGCGGGCGTTGACGCCCTGCGCAACCGCGCCGGTCACGTAACCTTCGCCGCGGAACTCGTTGAAGCGGCCGTATTCGGCTTGAAAGCCATACGCAGCTTCCGGGGACGGCTTGCGGCTAATGACGTTGACGGCACCGCCGGTGGTGTTACGGCCGTAGAGCGTGCCTTGCGGGCCGCGAAGGACTTCGACGCGATCGACGTCGTAGAGAACGCCTTGCGTCATGACTGGGAGCGTATAGGCGACTTCATCGACATAGATGCCGACGGTCGGCGTGTTGTTGCTCGCGTAGTCGCGAAAGCCCAGGCCGCGGATTGTGAAGGATACCTGGCCGCTGCCGAATTGGTTTTCGACTTCAAGGCTGGGCGTAACGTTCTCGAGCCCATTGATGACGGTGATACCCTGATTGCGAAGCGTCTTGCCAGTGATCGGCGTGAGCGCGATGCCGACGCTCTGTGCCTGCTGCGACCGGCGTTGAGCGGTTACGACGACCTTTTCGACCTTGCCGCTCTCGGCGGCGGGTGCTGGTGGTGTTGTGGGTTGCGCGAGCGCGCCGCTCATTAGCGCTGTGGACGCGAGTAGACACACGACGAGTGTCGGTTGGAATTTCATGGCGGACGCCCCCGGGGGTTACTGGGACTGAATGGAACTGCTCTGCATTTCAACAATGACACAGTTCGTGATTGCAGCCCAGAGGGATCGCGCGCAAACCTAGAAAAAATCTATCTCACATGAGAAGCGCCAGAAATTCGGGGACGCCTCAAAGCGCTAAATGCAGCGCCCGCCGTCGACCTCAAGCGCCACGCCGGTGATCATGCTCGCTTCATCGCAGCAGAGAAAACACGCCGCATTTCCAATGTCTTGTGGGGTTGAGAAGCGCCCCAAGGGAATTGTTGCCAGAAATTTCGCACGCATCTCAGGTGTGTCTTCGCCCATGAAAGTCTTGAGCAATGGCGTTTCGCCTGCGACGGGATTTATCGCGTTCACCCGAATTTGTGCGTGTGCAAGCTCTACCGCCATCGCGCGAGTTGCTGTGATCATCCACCCCTTCGACGCGTTGTACCACGTGAGCCGCGGACGCGGACTGACGCCACCCGTGGACGCAACGTTCAGTATTGCGCCGCCGCCAGCGATCTTCATCAAGGGCACGATTTGGCGCGCCGTCAGGTAGACGGACTTTGCGTTAATGGAGAACAGGCGGTCGAACTCCGCTTCGCTCAACTCTTCCATCGCTTGCGGCACCTGGCCGACGCCGGCGTTGTTCACCAGGATGTCGATGCGGCCGAGCGTTTGCTGTGCCCTCGCGACCATCGCGGCGACGCTGGCGCTCGACGAGACGTCGGCCGTGATCGCGACGGCGCCGAGTTCACGCGCCAGCGCTTCGGCGGCCGGCGCGTTGACGTCGACAATGGCGACTCGTGCGCCTTCGGCCACGAATTTTCTGACGATGCCCGCGCCGAAGCCGGAGGCGCCGCCGGTCACGATCGCGGTCTTGTTCTGCAAACGCATGTGTTTCATCCGTGATAGGCGGCGACGGTTTTGATGGTGGAGAAGCCGTAGAGCGCTTCAAAGCCCTTCTCACGGCCATGGCCTGAGCGGCCGAATCCGCCGAAGGGAAGCTCCACGCCGCCACCGGCGCCGTAGTTGTTGATGAAGACTTGGCCTGCGCGGATCGCCTTGGCGAGACGCATCTGGCGCGCGCCGTCGGCAGTCCACACACCGGCGACCAGGCCGTAGGGCGTACCGTTGGCGATGGCGAGCGCCTGTTCTTCCGTGTCGAACGGGATAACGATTTGCACGGGTCCAAAGATCTCGTCTTGCGCCAGCGCATGCGCAGGGTCGATGTCCGCAATGAGGGCCGGGGCGAGATAGTGCCCCTGTTTCGGCGCGTCGGAAACGATCGTGCCGCGGGCGACTATGTTTAGGTGCTCTCGTTCGGCGCGGTCGAGGAAGCCTTGCACCACGCTCTTCTGGCGGGCGGAGATGAGCGGGCCGACGTCGAGGTCGCGATCGGCAGGGCCTACGGTGAGCGCACGATAGTGCTCTGCCATGCGCGCGACGACGTTGTCGTAGATCGGGCGTTGAACGAGAATGCGCGACGCGGCAGAGCAGGTTTGCCCCGCGTTCTGAATGCCGGCGTTGATCAGGAACGGCAACGCGCGGTTGACGTCGGCGTCGGCGAAGACGATTTGCGGCGACTTGCCGCCAAGTTCAAGCGTGACGGGCGCCGCGTGTCTTGCTGCAGCCGCTTGTACCAGTGTTCCGACGTTGAAGGAGCCGGTGAAGGAGAGATGATCGACGCCCGGATGTTCGGCCAGCGCGGCGCCTGCGTCCTCGCCAAGGCCGGGCACGATGTTGATGGCGCCGGGCGGGAAGCCCGCTTTGTCGGCGAGGCGCACGAAAGCGAGTGCGGTCAGTGACGCTTCCTCGGCCGGTTTCAGCACCGTCGCGCTGCCCATGGCTAGTGCAGCGCAGAGCGAACGGCCGATGATCTGCATCGGGTAGTTCCAGGGGATGACGTGACCGGTGACGCCGTGTGGCACGCGCAGCGTATAGACCGTGTAACCTTCGAGATAAGGGATCGTTTGACCGTGCACCTTGTCGGCGGCGCCGGCATAGAACTCGCAATAACGCGCGAGAGCGAGCGCGTCCGCGCGGGCTTGGCGAACGGGTTTGCCGACGTCCTGGGTTTCCAGGTGCGCGAGTTCTTCCGCGTTTGCCTTGACGAGCTCGCCGAGCTTCGCAAGCAGGCGTCCGCGTTCCGCCGCCGTCATGCGACCCCAGGGGCCGTCTTGTGCGGTGCGCGCGGCGACGACCGCATCGGCGATGTCGTCTGCGGTGCCGCGGGGGATTTGACCGATCGTCTCGCCGGTTGACGGGTTTTCGACCGGCAGCGTTGCGGCGGTGCGCCGCCACGCGCCGCCGACGAAGAATTCGTCCGTACGCGGAAGAAGGGTCATGGCTTGGCCTCGCGCTTGCGGAGCGCGGCTTCGAGGTTGGGCGAGGCTTCGAGCAGCGCGGCGGTATAGGGGTGCTTCGGCGTATCGAACACTTGTGCAACCGGTCCCTCTTCGACAACTTTTCCGCTCTGCATCACCAGCACACGGTCCGCCAGCGCGCGCACAACGGCAAGATCGTGGGTGATGAAGAGGTATGCCAGGCCCAAGCGATCCGACAAGTCTCGCAACAGGTCGATGATCTGCGCGCGGATGGTGACGTCGAGTGCAGACACCGCTTCGTCGAGCACGATGACCTTTGGTTCCAGGATCAGCGCGCGTGCGATCGCGATGCGCTGGCGTTGCCCGCCGGAGAATTCGTGCGGGAACTTGTCGGCGTCGGCCGCGGTGAGGCCAACACGTTGCAGCATCTCTTCCACGCGCTTGCGGCGATCCTTGCGCAGCGGGCGGTCGAGCAGGTGCAGCGGCTCGGCGACGACGCGCTCGACCCGGTGGCGCGGGTTCAGGCTGCCGTAGGGGTCTTGGAAGACGACTTGAATGCGCTGGCGAATGGCGCGGAGCTCGGCACGGCGTGCGTTCGCGATGTCGTCGCCGCCGATGGTGATGCGGCCGGCGGCGATGGGCTGTACGCCCAGTAGTGCGCGCGCGAGAGTTGATTTTCCGGAGCCGGACTCGCCCACGATGCCGACGATCTCGCCGGGTGCGATCGCGATGGAGAGTCCGTCTACGGCGCGCGTGCTTTTGCCGCCCGAGAAGATGCCGCCGCCGCGATAGACCACGGTCACGTCCTTAGCTTCGGCGATCGGGGCGGCGGTCAGCGGAGGGCGGGGC
>JAGOBA010000025.1 GCA_017983635.1 Alphaproteobacteria bacterium | reverse complement strand
CCAGTCGGCCATGATGCCCCGGTGTCCGTAAAGTGCGATGGCGATTTCGCGATGAGGCGCACCGCTCCGAGCACCATCGAGTACTTGTACAACTCGTGTGAGCCGGTCCGAGGTCCCGTCGGAACGGAAGTGGCGCTGCGGAAGCGCGCCGGAGAAAAGGTAGTCGTTGAAGCAGTTGAGAGCGCGCCAGCGGCACTGCGCGTCGCGCGTTGGGACAACGGCCTCGGTTAGAATACGGTCCGGCTCCGAGCCGCTCATGACCCAAACCGACAACTGAAGGCGCCGCACGCCGTCGCAGATGAGAACATGGTGCATGCGCGGCACGCGCAGAGTATCGGTGGCGGTCGAACAACAACCGCTCACCAGCGGGAGAACGTGGGGACAGGCGCCCGGATCCCAGAAGAGCCTTGCCTCCAGAGCGTTCTTCGCCGGATCGTCCGTACGCAGAAGACCCCAATGCCGCAATGCCTCGAATTGTGAACGAGGTTCGGCTATCGCCAGGGACTCTTCATGTTCCTCACGAAACCGCGGGTTCCGGCGCAGGAATTCCCAAGCCCAGCCAAGCCGGGTCAAACGTGCGGTATAGGCATAGCTCTCCTTGCTCCGCCAATCGAGCCGCTGCTCGGACCTCATGAGGGTGCGCCTCGCTCGCGGAACCGATTCGAGCCCTACATCGGAGCGCTCGCAGCCTGTGTCGGCACACAGGTTGACGGCAGACTGAGACGCTTATAGGGCTGCCGCGAGGCGGACCACGGCCTGACATACGGTTCTGACACCGAATTTGTGCTTCGCGTTGTCGAGATGAAACGACACCGTCCTGCGCTTCACGCCCAGAATGCGCGCCGTCTCCCAAGCGGACTTTCCTCTTGCGGCCCATTCGAGACACTCGAACTCGCGCTGCTTCAGCCGCACACCCGCTATGACACGATCGGGTCGGAGCAGTTGACGCGCCCGCAAATGTACGATGACCGCCATCAACTGCAGCGTCCGGCGATTGACTTCAACACTGCGCCTGAACGACCGCGACGGTTCGCCTGCGACGAGCGTCAGCGCTGCGATGGGATGCGACGGCTCGTGAAACGGAATCGCAAACCCGGCGGAGATGCCGAATTGCGACGCCTCGTCGAAGAACTGGCGCAGCGCCAACGTCGAGTGCCGCGGAGCACCTTGCCACGTAAAAGCGGTATCGCAGCTACCGATGCGTTGAAAAACCGGATCGATCTCTTTGTACCTTTGGCTGGTATAGCGGTCGATCCAGGCCTGCGGATAGGTGGAGACGAGGCCGCCTCCAACGGTATTGCGGTCGGACCGAACAAAGTAGGCAAAACGCGCAACACCGAGCGCTTCGAATCCAGTTGCCGTGGTCGAGCGGAGCGTCGCCAAGTCCTTGCTCGCTCGTATGCCTTCGACAAAGTCTTGGAAGACTCGTTGCACGATCCGGCGCTCTGATCACCATCAAGGTATGATCGGCAAGTGTCGCCACCAACATGGCGGAGGTTTCGCCGGAGCCATGGAGTCGCACGGGCGTGACTGGGGTCACGTCGTCAACCCTACCGAACCTCGTTAACGGCAGCGACTTGGCCTAGGTAGGGTGCGTTGCGAGGAACGAACACTCGGCTGCACACCAATCACGCCGTGACACACCTAACGCCAGGCGCCACAAACAACATCCGTCCCATATGATATTGGAGCGCGCACCCGACTTCGTTACCACGGCAGGAGCATCGCCCCGTCTCAGCGGATCGCGAACATTGGTGAGGTCTCTCTCAATTTCGCTCCAACGGCCACATGCGCCACACTCGCACTCGGACGCGATCACATAGTTCGACTGAACCTCGTTTCGTCGTACGACGGCCTCAGGCTGCTCGTCCAAATGGAGTACTTCGTCTGAGTGAAGCGTCGGCAGCGAGCGCCGGGGGCACCGAAGTGGTCCCCTTGCCACCCTTACTGTGAGCACAACGAATCTCACTGGCGAGCGGCCGCCACGATGCGGCAGGCATTGCCCCGCGCCTCATGCGGACGTAAACATCGGCAGCGCCATGCCCTCGCCCGCGTCGATGAATTTGACTTTGACCTTCTTCCCGACGCGCACGCTATCCACATCGCAGTCGACGATATTGGTCAGCATCGTGACGCCTTCCTCCAAAGTGACATAGGCGATCACGTAAGGCGGCTTGGCTTGGCGCGTCACCGAATAGCTGTAGATGACGCCGCGCCCGGAGGCCTCGACGAATTCCGTGTCCTCCGAATAACAATGCGGACAGATCGTGCGCGGATAGTAATGAACCCGCGAACAGGCATTGCATTTCTTGATCACGAGGCGGCCTTTTCCCGCCGCCTCGAAATAGGGCCTGCTTTCCCGGTTCAGGGTCAGGCGCGGCTTTTTCTGTTCCTCGCTCATGCGTCTTGGTTCCCCAGGATGACGGTGGCGCTGCCCATGCGCGCGCCCAGCATGCCGCCCGTGCCGTGCGCCAGGGCGACATCGCAATTGCGGACTTGGACCTTCGGATGGGCCTCGCCGCGCACTTGGCGCACGGCCTCGAGAATCTTGGTCATGCCGCCGCGATTGCCCGGATGGTTGCTGCACAAGCCGCCGCCGTCGGTGTTGAACGGCAATTTGCCGATGCCCGAAATTAGGTTGCCGTCGGAGACGAACCAGCCGCCCTTGCCTTTTTCGCAAAAGCCCAAATCCTCGATCGTCTCCAGGACGGTGATGGTGAAGGAATCGTAGATCGAAACATATTTGATGTCGGCGGGCTTCACGCCGGCCTCGGCGAACGCCAACGGACCGCTCCATCGCGCGCCGGAATAGGTCAGGTCGACCTGACCGCCGTTCAGGTGCTTCGGCGCTTCGCCCGCGCCCATGATTTTCACCTTCGGCCGCTTCAGCGACTTGGCGATCTCGGGGCTGACCACCAAGACGCCGCCGCCACCGTCGGTGATGACGCAGCAATCGAGCCGGTGCAGCGGATTGGCGATCATCGGCGAGTTGACCACCTCCTCGACCGTCACCACCTCGCGCAGCTTGGCGTGTTCGTTGTGTTGCGCGTGATGCGAGGCGGCGACCTTGATCCAGGCGAGCTGTTCGCTGGTGGTGCCGAATTCGTACATGTGGCGCGTCGCGCACATGGCGTACATGTTCACCACGTTGAAGCCGTACGGCATCTCGAACGGAAATTCCGGCGCTTGCGCGCTGTGGAACCGCCCGGGGTTGCCTTCCTTGGCATCGGCCAGAGGCCGCCCGGCCAGCGTGATCAACGCCACCTTGCAATGACCGGCGGCGATCGCCTGCGCGGCGTGATTGAGGTGAACCAGATAGGACGAGCCGCCGGTCTCGGTGCTGTCCATATGGCGGACGTTGATGAGGCCCATGTACTCGATCATGCTGATCCCGCCCAGGCCCGGCGCGTCGCCCGCGCAGAAATAGGCGTCGACGTCGTCCTTCGCCAGACCGGCGTCTTGCAGCACGCCCTTGGCGATTTCCGCATGCAGCTGCGGCAGCGTCTTATCGCCGGCAAAGCGCGTGGGATGTTCGTATATGCCCGCGATATACGCTTTTCCGTTGATACCCATCCGAAATTCCTTATCATCATTTCCAACCGCATTAAAGCAGTTTGGGCAAGGCGTCTAGACGGCGATTTCTTGGTCGAAGGAAAAGTAATTTGGAAAAAATTCGGGTGGCAAGTGCGGATGGCGTCAGAACGGTGACGCTGGCGCGCGCCGACAAACGCAACGCACTCGACGCGGACATGCTCGATGCCCTAACGGCAACCTTTCGCCGGACGCCGGATAAGGACGAGCGGTTAACCGTCGTCCGCGCCGACGGCACCGTCTTCTGTTCGGGTCTCGACCTGCGCGTGCGTGGCGCAGGCACCGTGGGTGCGGCCTCGATCGAGACGATGCTGCACGCGCTTGAGAATTATCCCTTGCCGGTCGTGGCCGTCGTCCAAGGCGACGCCATCGCCGGCGGCAACGAGCTCGCCTTGCATTGCGATTTCGTCGTCGCCGCCGAAACCGCGCGCTTCGGCATGTCGCTGGCCAAGATCGGCCTTGCCCCCACCTGGTTCTTGGCCAAGAAGATCGTGGAAATCGCGGGGCCCGTCGGCGCGCGGGAAATACTGTTGCTGGGCGATTTGCTGACCGCCGCCCGCATGCACGATCTGGGCTTGATCGCACGCGTGGCCCCGCCCGAAAAGCTCGAGGCCGCGGCGCAACGGATCATCGGCCGCCTGGCCGCCAACGCGCCGCTGTCGCTGCGCGCGATGAAAGCCCTCCTGGTGCGCGCCATGACCTTTCGCGACGCCCTCCCTCACGCCGATGTCGATGCGCTGGTACGCGCGGCGAGCGAAAGCGGCGACGCGCGCGAAGGCATCGCCGCTCTGCTGGAAAAGCGCCCGGCGCGGTTCACGGGCCGATAGGAAAATCATGTCCATTCGATTGGAGAAAGCCTGGACCGACTTGACGCCAGACGCCGTCGCGGCGTTGAGCGGGGAACTGGGCGTCTATCAGCTTGCCGGCGAAGGCGGACAAATTCTGCGTATCGGCTATGCCGGCGGGCGCTCGCTGTTCGGTCTGCGCGGCGAACTGGCCAAGGCGCTGAAGGAGCACGGCGCAACCCGCGTAAAATTCCGCCTCGAGATCAATCACCAATACCTGAGCCGCTACGAAGAACTCTTGATGATCCACATTGCCGACCACGGCAGCTTGCCCGTCGGCAACGAAGCCGAGACGAAACGAAAACTGGGCCGGCTTAGCATCGGTTGAGCCGCAGGGAAGGAGCGACATGGACTTCGAACCGACCGAGGAACAACGCCTCATCGTCGAACAGGTGCGCCGCTTCGTGCGCGAGGAAATTGCCCCCCTCGAGGACAAGCTCGACCCCGACGCTAGTCAACTCGATCCCGCCGACTTCGACCGCTTGGTGCGCAAGGTCAAGGACATGGGCCTTTACGGTCTGGGCATTCCTCCCGAGTTCGGCGGCCCGGACATCGACATCGTGACGATGACGCTGATCGCGATGGAGATTTCGCAGCATCGCGGCGGTCTTTATTGTCCCGCCTACGGAACATTCGGCGGCGCGGGCCTCGCCCAACTCTACGAGGCCAACGAAGACCAGAAGAAGCGTTACCTCCATCCGACGCTGAAGGGCGAGAAGCACGGCTTCTTCGGCCTGACCGAACCCTCCGGCGGCTCCGACCCTGGCCGCGCGATCCAAACCAAGGCCGTCAAGGACGGCGACCACTGGATCATCAACGGCTCCAAGATTTTCATCTCCGGCGCCGACAAGGCCGATTTCGGCATCGTCTTCGCGCGCACCGATCCGGGCAAGGGCCGCCGCGGCATCACCTGCTTCATCGTCGACACCGACACGCCGGGGTTCCACGTGCGCCGCGTCGTCCACACGCTACGCTCGGCGTATTACGCCACCGAGCTTCAGTTCGAGAACATGCGCGTACCGGACGCCAATCTGCTTGGCGAGGTCAACAATGGCTTCGCCATCGCCAACGACCGCTTGAGCCGCCAGCGCATTCCGTATGCCGCCGGCTGCATCGGCGTCGCCGTCAAGGCGCAAGCCATGTGCATCGAATACGCCAAGCTGCGCCAAACCTTTGGCGCCCCGCTTGCCACGCGCCAGGCGATCCAATGGATGGTGGTGGACAACGAGATCGATATCCGCACGTCGCGCTGGGCGATGCTCGACGCTGCTTGCAAGGCCAAGCGCGGCGAACCCTTCCGCACCGAAGCCGCGATGGCCAAACTGCTCGCCACCGAAGGCGCCAGCCGCGTCGTTGACCGCGCCATGCAAATCTACGGCGGCTACGGCATGACCAAGGACTTGCCGTTCGAGCGTTGGTACCGCGAGATGCGCATCCGCCGCATCGGCGAAGGCCCGAGCGAGGTCCAGCGCCTAGTCATGGCGCGCGACCTGTTCGACATGTCTCTCTGAAGGCGCGCGCCCCCATGACCATCGACGCCCAGCCCGGACCGTTGCAAGGCATCAAGGTCGTCGATCTGGGCCAAGTTTATCAGGGCCCCTACGCCGCCTGGCTGATGGCGAAAGCAGGCGCCGACGTCATCAAGGTCGAACCGCCGACCGGAGAGCCGCTGCGCCTGCGCGAAGCCGTTGGCGGCAGCGCCTCGCTGCCCATGGCCATGCTCAATTCGAACAAGCGCGCGGTCACGCTCAACCTCAAATCCCCGCGCGGCGCGAAGCTACTGAAGGATCTGGTGCGCCGCAGCGACGTCATTCTCGAGAATTACGCGCCCGGCGTCATGGATCGCCTCGGCGTCGGCGCCGAGGTGCTGCAAGCGATAAACCCTCGCTTAGTCTACGCCTCCGCCACCGGTTATGGACTCAGCGGACCCGAGAGCGACAATCTGGCGATGGATCTGACCGTCCAGGCGGCGTCCGGGATCATGAGCATCACCGGTCTTCCCGATGGTCCGCCGGTCAAAGCGGGCCCCGCCATCGCCGACTTCATTTCCGGCGCCCATCTCTACGGCGCCATCGTCACAGCTTTGTTCGAGCGCGAGCGCACCGGCCGCGGCCGCCTCGTCGAGGTGGCGATGATGGAAGCGCTCTACCCCTCGCTCGCCTCCAATCTCGGCATGGTGCAGAGCCAGTCGGACAAGCCGCCGCCGCGCACCGGCAACCGGCACGGCGGGCTCGCGATTTCTCCTTACAATGTCTATCCGTGCAAGGACGGCCACGTCGCCATTATCTGCCTGGTCGAAGCGCACTGGACGAACCTGCTGGCGGCGATGGGCCGCGGCGAACTGAGAAACGATCCGCGCTTTGCCGACAACGCAGCCCGTGTCCGCCACATGGACGAAACCGACGCCGTTGTCGGGGCGTGGTCGAAGGGCCTTACGCGCGCCGAGATCTTCGGCAGATCCAGCAAGTATCGCGTGCCCACCGCGCCGGTGAGGGATCTGATCGAGGTGATGAACAACGAACACATGCACGAGCGCGGCATGCTGCAATGGATCGATCACTACAACCTCGGGCGCGTCGTCGTGCCCAACAGCCCCATCCGCTACCACGGCACGCCGCAGATGACGAGCGCGCCCAACCCGAGGCTGGGCGAGCATAATCGGGAAGTCTATGGCGGCGTGCTGGGCCTGAGCAACAACGAGATCGATGCACTAAAGGCCGATGGCGTCATCTGATCTCACGGCCTCTTTTCGATCTCGGAGAAATCCATTATAAGGGTTGCGTCGACGGGAGTGCATGTTCGTTGCCGCAATCTCGCGAAGACGGGAGCCGTTCAAGCACCAAAGGGAAGACACGCCGGACATGCAAGAAATGTCATTCGAGGAAGCGGCCTCCAGGGGGATGGTGCTCGCTTGGCACGCGCAGCAGGCGCCGGATCGCCGCGCCGTTTCATCTGAAAGAGGAGAGCGCAGCTTTTCCGAACTCAACGCGCAGGCCAATCGTCTCGTGCGCGCGCTGCGCGGCGCGGGCGTGCGCGCCGGCGACGGCGTGGCGCTTCTCTGTTCCAACCGTCCGGAATTCGTCGAAACGGTGTCGGCATGCCAGCGCGCCGGCTTTCGCCTGACGCCCGTCAACTGGCACCTGACTCCCCCGGAAGTCGCATATGTCGTGAACAATTGCGAAGCCGTGGCGTTTATCGCCGAAGCGCGGTTCGCTTCATCGGCGCTGCTCGCGGCTTCGCAGTCGGCGAAGCTCAGGACGAAGCTCGCCGTCGGCGGACCGATCGAAGGCTTCGCGCCCTACGATGTTCTTGTCGGGCGAGAGTCCGGGCAAGATATCGATGACCCGATCTTGGGCGGCCAGATGCTCTATACATCCGGCACCACCGGGCATCCGAAGGGCGTCTTCCGTGGCAGCGCGCCGGTTGCATCGTCACTATTTGCAAAAATGGTCGAGACCGCGAAGTTCAACGGCGCCTCCGATGTGGCGGTGGTGACCGGACCGCTCTATCACGCGGCCCCGCTGTCGCTGAATCTTTCGCTGCCGCTCGCCAACGGCGTCGGCGTTATCTTGATGGACAAATGGGATGCTGAGGAAACGCTGCGTTTGGTCGACAAACATCGCGTCACGCACACTCATGTCGTGCCGACCATGCTCCACCGTATCCTGTTGCTGCCGCAGGACGTCAGGGCGAAGTACGATCTATCGACGTTGAGGTGGATTCTTCACGGCGCGGCGCCCTGCCCGGTCCATGTCAAGCAAGAAACGATTGAGTGGCTGGGACCCGTCGTCTTCGAGTACTACGGAGCGACGGAAGGCGGCGGCGTCTTCGTCGCCCCGGACGAGTGGCTGAGAAAACCCGGCACTGTAGGCAAGCCGCCGACGGGCGTCGTTTTGCAAATTCAGGACGAGAACGCGAGCGAGCTGCCGCCGGGCGAAATCGGTACCGTGTATTTCAAGGCGCCGGAAATCGGCCGCTTCGAATACTTCATGTCGCCGGACAAAACCGCGAGCGCCTATCGCGGCGATTTCTACACCATGGGCGATCTGGGTTACGTGGACCCTGACGGCTTCCTGTTCCTGACCGGCCGAAGCGCCGAGGTGATCATCTCCGGCGGGGTGAACATTTATCCCGCGGAAATCGATCAGGAAATTTTGAAACACCCGGCGGTCAGGGACGTAGCCGTGGTCGGCGTTCCAAGCAAGGACTGGGGCGAAGAAGTCAAAGCAGTCGTTCAACTCAATGACGCCTATCGGCCGAGCGATGCGCTGGCGAAGGATATTCTCGACTTCGCCGCCGCCCGCTTGGCGGCCTTCAAGCGTCCGCGTTCGGTCGACTTCACCGCCGATCTGCCGCGCCTGACCACGGGTAAGATCGTGCGTCGAACCGTGCGCGACAGGTATTGGATCGGCGAGAAAAAGATTTAGTCGAGATCGAGGAGGACTTCATGTCAAAATTGTGCGAAGGCCGCATCGTTGTCGTGACAGGCGGCGCCAGGGGTATCGGGCGCGAACATTGCCTGGAATTCGCGCGCCAAGGCGCCAAGGTGGTGGTCAACGATCTGGGCGGCGCACGCGACGGAGAAGGCCGCTCCAGCAAACCCGCCGAAGAGGTCGCGAGCGAAATCAGGGCCATGGGCGGGCAAGCGGTCGCCAACGGCGACGACGTGTCGGACTGGGACGGCGCCAAGCGGATGATCGATCAGGCGATCTCGGCCTTCGGCGCGCTCGATGTCTTGGTCAACAATGCGGGCATTCTGCGCGACCGAATGCTGACCAACATGAGCATCGACGAATGGGATGCGGTCATCAAAGTCCACCTGCGCGGCACCTTCTGCCCCACGCGCCACGCCGCAAGCTATTGGAAGGAGCGGGCAAAGAACGGCAATCCCGCCGATGCGCGCGTTATCAACACGACGTCCATTTCGGGCCTGCTTGGCAACCAGGGACAGGCGAACTACGGCGCCGCCAAGGCCGGCATAGCCGCGTTCACGGTTACCGCGGCGCTGGAGCTTGCGCGCTATGGCATTACCGTGAACGCGATTTCCCCCGGTGCGTTGACGCGGATGACGGAAGATTTGGGTTTCGGCGCCGACGTACCGGCGGGCCAGTGGAACCCGCGCGACCCGGCCAACATCGCGCCTATCGTCGTTTGGCTGGGAAGCAACGAGGCGAAGGACGTGACCGGCCAAGTGTTCGAGTCGACAAGCGGCCGGTTGACGGTCTTCGAACGGTGGCATCGCGGGCCCGCCATAGATCCCAAGCGCCGCTTCGATCCGAACGAACTCGGCACCATCGTTCGGGGCCTTCTGGCCAAGGCGCGCGAACCCGACAAACTTTTCGCCTAGAGCCCGAGCACCGCCTTGGCGATCACGTTGCGCTGGATTTCGTTGGAGCCGCCGTAGATCGAGGCCGCCCTGCCGAAATTGTACGCGCTCGATACGGCAACCGCATAGTCGGGGCCGACCGGCGCCTCGTTCGACAGTTGGAGCAACTGCTCCTTTTGGAACGGCATGGCATAGAATGCGACCATCTCCACCGCGAGTTCGGCGAGCGATTGTTGAATTTCGGTTCCAACGATCTTGAGCGTCGAGGACGATGGACCGGGCGGACGCCCTGCGGCGGCGTCCGCGACGATGCGCAGGTTCGTATACTCAAGCCCGGCGAGCTTAATCTCGATCTCGGCGAGCTTGCGCCGGAACTCTTGGTCGCCGGAAAGCGCGTTGCCGTCGCCCAAACGCTCCTTGCGTGCCATCGCCTTGATGCTGGCAATTTTCTTTTTGGATTCCGGGACCCCGGCAATTCCTGTCCGCTCGTTGACAAGCAAGAACTTGGCGTAAGTCCAACCTTGGTTTTCCTCTCCGACCAGATTCTCCGCCGGCACTTTGACATCGGTAAAGAACACCTCGTTCAGGTGATGCAGCCCGTCGATCGAAATGATCGGGCGCACTTTGATGCCGGGCGTCTTCATGTCGATCAGCAGGAAGGAAATGCCTCCTTGCGGTTTGCCTGCGTCGCTGGTGCGCACCAGGCAGAAAATCCAGTCCGCTTCATGTGCGTAGGACGTCCAAATCTTCTGACCGTTGACGAGGTAATGCGTCCCCTGACGCACGGCTTTGGTCTTCAGATTTGCCAGGTCCGAACCGGCGCCCGGCTCCGAATAGCCTTGGCACCACCACACGTCGCCCGACAGAATGCCGGGAAGATGCCGCTTCTTCTGCGCCTCGTTGCCGAAGGTGTAGATGACCGGGCCCACCATCGACAGGCCGAACGGCGACAGCCGCGGCGCGTTCGCCAATGCCGCCTCTTCGTTGAAAATGAATTTCTGCGTCGGCGTCCAACCCGTGCCGCCGTATTCCATGGGCCAGTTGACCGCCACCCAACCTTTGGTGTGCAGCGCCTTTTGCCACTGACGGGCGACGTCACGCGGAGCGGAGGCGCCGATCATGTCCATCTCAGACAGAGACTTCGGCAGATTGTCATTGATGAATTGACGAACCTCGATGCGGAAGGCTTCGTCTTCCTTGGTCAGTTCGATGTCCATCGCGATCTCCTTCCGCGTTTCCGGATCTACGCCGCCCAGCCTTGCAACCGCGCGGCCTCAAGGCGAACCTGCTCCGGACCGCCCAAAATCTGCCGGTCGAAGCCTATGCGTTTGAACCAATAGTGCAGGCCCAGCAGATCGGTGAACCCCATCCCGCCGTGAACCTCGGTCGACGTGCGGGCAACGAACCGCCCAACCTCGGACAGATGGCTCTTGGCATGGCACGACGCGATGCGCGCATCGTCGAGCCCCTGGTCGAGCGCGTGCGCCGCGTACCATACGAGCGAGCGGCTCGGCTCCAACTTCGCCGCCATCTCAGCGCACATATGCTTGACCGCCTGGAACGATCCGATGACGCGGCGGAACTGCGTGCGCTCGCCCGCATAGGCGACCGCCTTCTCGATCATCGTCTGCGCAGCACCCAGCGTATCGGCGGCCAGCATCACGCGGCCCCCGTCGATCATGCGCGCGATCGCGTCCGTGCCCTGGCCCGGCATGAGCTCGGCCGCGACGCCGTCGAAGGCGAGTTCGCCGGTCGAGCGCGACTTGTCGATGGTGGACAAAGCGCGCTGCGAAAGCCCCGCCGCATCCGCCTTCACAATGTGCAAAGTTCGCTTGCGGTCGGCCACAATGAAGAGATCGGCATCGGCCTGATCGATCACGAACAATGTCTTGCCGCTCAACTTGCCGCCGCGCGCCTCAACCCCCGCATTCTCGCGCGCGCCCAGCGTCTCGCCGACACCCACGCCCGCGCGCAAACTTCCCGAGGCAAGCTTGGGCAGCCACTGTTCTTTCTGCGCCTGGCTTCCCGCCAGAAGCAGCGCCAGCGGTGCCATCACGCTCGTGCCCACGAAGGGCGCCGGCGCCACGTGCCGTCCCATCATTTCATAGGCGATGGCGGCGTCGAGAAACCCGAGCCCCATCCCGCCGAACTCTTCCGGAATCAAAATCCCCGGCACGCCCATCTCGCAGAGGCCATTCCACAAATCCTTGGGCACGCAGTCGGCCGCGTCCGCCGCGCGCCGCACCCGCTCCAGGGGCGAATGTTGCTCGAGGAAACGCCTGATGCTGTCCTGAAATAGCCGCTGCTCTTGCGATAACGCGAATTCCATCGTGGGCCGCCTATTTCGCCAACCGCGGTTCGCGGGGCATGCCGAGCCCGCGTTCCGAGATGATGTTCTTTTGAATCTGCGCCGTACCGCCGCCGATGATGAGGCCCAGCTGGAACATATAGCTCGCCTGCCACGACCCGTGGCTTCGCACATAGGGACTGTCGTCGTAGAGCAGACCGAACTCGCCCATCGCATCGATCGCCAGCGCCGAGATTTGATGCGCGAGCTCGCACGACTGCAACTTGACGACCAGACGCGCCAGCCCGCCCTCCTCCCGGTTGGCCGCACTGGTCAACAAGCGCAGGCCGTTGAACTTCATCGCCGCCAATTCCGCTTGCAGCGCCACCAGTCGGTCGCGCAACACAGGATGATCGATCGCCCTTGCGCCGTCGACTGTCTCGGTCTTCATCAGATCGACCAGTGCCTGAAAGCGGTTCTCCAAAGCCGCCGGATCGCCCAGCATGCCGCGCTCGTGCTTTAAGGTCGCGTTGGCGACGAACCAGCCCTGGCCGCGTTCGCCCACGATCTGATCCACCGGCACGCGCACGTCCGTGAAGAACACCTCGTTGAACTCGGATTGTCCGGTCATCGTTTTCAAGGGCCGCACTTCGATGCCCGGCGTCTTCATCGAAAAAATCAGATAGCTGATGCCTTCGTGCTTGCGCTTGTCCGACTCCGTTCGCACCAGACAGAAGATCATGTCCGCCTGCTTGGCGGTGCTCGTCCAAATCTTCTGCCCGTTGATGACGAAGTCGTAGCCCTCGACCACGGCCTTGGTTTGCAGACTGGCGAGGTCGGAGCCCGAGCCGGGCTCCGAATAGCCCTGGCACCACACCACCTCGCCGCGCAGCGTGGGCGCGATCCATTTCCGCTTCTGCTCTTCCGTGCCGATTTCCAGCAGCGTCGGCACCAGCATGGAAATGCCCTGGTTCGCCAACCCCGCGGGCACGCGCGCGGCCGCGAAAACCTCGGCGATAATGCGCGATTCCAAGATATCCGGCTCCGCACCGTAACCGCCGTATTCGCGCGGTATGGTGCGCGCGGCGTAACCGTGCTCGATCAGCAAGCACTGCCAGGCGCACGCCTCCGCCGACGGCCGCCCGCCCGCGCTACCACCCTTGGGCGCCTTGGACTTGTGCTTCGCCAAGAACGCTTCGACCTCGCGTTGAAACGCTTGGTACTTGGGGCCGTAAGCCAAATTCATGGTCACTTCTTTCCGCCGGTGGATCTACTTCGGCGCATTGGCGGGCCGGAAGCAGGGTAGCTTGAAGCCATCGCCGATTTCCTTGAAGACCAGCGTGACCGGCATGTCGAGACAGACCGCTTCGGGCGTGCAATCGAGCAAGCGCGTTGCCATACGCACCCCCTCCTCAAGTTCCACGATCGCCGCGATGTACGGAATGTCGCGCGCAAACGCCGGATGAAAGGGCTGATACGTCACCGTCCACGAGAAGATGTGTCCGCGGCCGCGGCTCGCCTTCCACGTATAGTCCGGCGACCCGCATTTGGCGCACATATAGCGCGGCAAGAACCGCCAGGCGCCGCAGTCCGTGCAATTCTGGAAGCGCAGTTCGCCGTCCTGGCACTGTTTCCAGAACTCGGCGTTGACCACGTCGACCGTGACAGGTTGCGGATATTTCGGTTCCTGAACTTCCATTTCTATCTCCGCAGAATCGCAATGCTGCCGTCGCCCAAATCGCCCCATCCCGTCACCAAGCCGAATTCGGCGTCTGGAATCTGTCGCTTGCCCGCGGTGCCGCGCAACTGCCTTGTCGCTTCGAGCACGTGATTGAGACCCCAGACATGCGCCTCGCTCAACAGGCCGCCATGCGTATTGAGCGGAAACTTGCCGCCAAGTTCGATCTGCCCATCCTTCACGAATTCGATGGCGCCGCCCGGCTTGAAATAACCCATCGCCTCAAGCTGCAACAGCACGACATAGCTGAAGCAGTCGTAGACTTGCAGAAAGTCCATGTCCCGCGCCGTCACCCCAGCCATGCCGAAGGCCTTGGGGGCGGCATAGCTCAAGCCGATCTTGAACGGATCGGGACGCGAGGGAATGTCGTCCGCCGGGTAGGGGTGGCCTTCCGCCGCGCCCGCGATATAGACGGGCCGATGAGGCAGGTCCTTCGACCGTTCGGCGCTCGTCACCACCACGGCGCACGCGCCATCTGTCTCGAGACAGCAATCGTAAAGGCGGAACGGCGACGAGATCATGCGCGAACGCATGTAGTCTTCCATGGTCAGCGGTTGGCCGTAGGTCACCGCCCGCTCGTTGAGTTGCGCGTGTTTGCGGCACGCCAAGGCGACCCAAGCCATCGCTTCCGGTCCGACGCCGTAGAGCTTCGAGTGTCGCATGGCAAGCCAAGCGTACATTTGCACGGGAAGCAGGACACCGTACGGCAGATAGAACCCCCGCACCGTCGCACTCAACGTGTTCATGTTCATTGGGCGGTCTTGCGGCATTCCAGGCTTGCGCCGCAGCGCCGAATAGCCGTTCCAGCCCAGCACGACCAAAATCGTCTCCGCCACCCCCGAGGCAATGGCCATCGCCGCACTCTGCAGAGCGGTCGTCGGACTGGCGCCGCCCATGTGAACGGTCGATGCATAGCGCAGCACATCGACACCCAGATTGGCTGCCAGTTCCTCGGAGGACGTATAGACGGGCGGCGGCACCATGCCGTCGATGTCCTTGGGCTTGAGCCCTGCGTCCGCGATCGCGCGGCGCGCGGCGTCGAGCATCATGGCGACCGAGGTCTGCTCGGACCCCTTCACATACTCCGTCTCGCCGATTCCGACGATGGCGGCCTTGTTGCTGAAATTCACTTCCGCGTCTCCCTTTTGCGTTCGATCAGGCGATGCGCGGCAGCACTTTTGTCGAGAACAGTTCGAGGGACTTCATCAGCTTGCCGTGGGGAATGAGGCCGTTGTAAATCCAAGCGAATAGCCACTTGGCTGGCAGCCGTCTCACGAGTTTTTCCAACTGGCGCGTCACGCTGTCGACCGTGCCCACGAGCACGAAGGACGAATCGAATAGCTCCAGGTCGCTCGGCCGTTCACGCGTATCGGGGTGGAGGATTCCCTGATCGAAGCCGAAGGGCGCGAACCACGATTCATTGACGTATCTTCCGGAGTCGGCCCATAGACTCATCGCCTCTTCGTCCGTGTCGGCGATAATCACGTCGCGCAACAATCCGATACCGTCGCCTGGCGCCCGTCCCGACACTTGCGCATAGAGATCGACCAGCCGCTGCTCGAGCACCGGGTGAAGCGGGGGCAAAACGGCAGTCACACCTTCCTTCGCGCACCAGCGGATACTGTTGGGCGAGGAGGCAAAGGGCTGAAAGATCGGCGGATGGGGCTCTTGAAGCGGCTTGGGAACGCTGCCCACGGCTTTGACAATCCCGTTCTCGATGCCGGCGCCATAGCGTTGGGTCGCCTCCAACTTCCAAGGCGTTTCGCCAGCCGGCACTTTCCAGAAATCGCCGCTGACTTGCAGCATATCCTGCGTCCAGGCCTTCTTGATGATCTGAAAGCATTCCTCGAAGGCCGCGCGGTTCGCGGCATCGACTTGATCGTGCACGCCGACGTCGACACCCCTTAGACCGTGACCCTGCTGCGCCATGATATCGACCCAGCGGCGTTGATAGCCGCGCGCGAACCCCGCGCAAGCGCGGCCGCCCGACATGTGATCGAGCATCGCGATATCTTCCGCGACCCGCAGCGGATTGTTTGCCGGCAAAACGATCCCCAGTTGGCCGACACGGATGCGCTTGGTCTGCATCGCGATAAACAGATCCAACAGCACCGGATTGTTGGAAATCTCGAAACCTTCGATGTGGAAGTGGTGCTCGGTGAAGCTGATCGAATCGTAGCCCAGTTGATCGGCATGCTGGGCCTGTTGCGTCAGTTCCTTGAGCATCTTCTGGTAGAGCGGCCTTGAAAGACCCGCCATGCCTTTTTCGATGTCCGCGCGGCTGCCGATGGAAGGCAGATAGAATAAAGACGTCTTCAACGGCAGTTCTCCTTTTGTCAGGTCTCGGGGAGCAGGCAGGAATGAATCGACTCCTGACCGTCCACCTGGCGCGCCAATGTTTTGATGGCAAGTTCGGCTTCGTCCAACCTGAAATTATGCGTGTGCATGAGTTCGAGCGGATGTTTGCCAAGTTCGATCAACTCGATCGCCTTGCGATAGCCGGACGACGTTACACCGATGGCGCCTTTGATCGTGATTTCCTTCAAAACGATGAGATCGGAAATGAAGTCGGGAATGGGTTTGAACCCCTTCACACCGGCCAAAACGATCGTACCGCCCGGCCGCACGTAGTCGAGCGCCTCTCGCACCGGCAGGGTCGCATACGACGTGACCTCCACAACGACGTCCGCGCCCCGGCCCTTGGTAATTTCGCGGATGCGTTGCACCGCGTTCTCGTTCTGAACGTCGATCGTGTGATCGGCGCCAAGGGCGCGCGCGACATCGAGTTTCTTCGCATCGGCGGCGAGACCCGTGACGATGATCGTGCCTGCACCCGCCTGACGCGCCGCGATCACACTGGCAAGCCCGCGCTGGCCGGGTCCAAGAATGACGACGGTGTCGCCGATCTGCGTCTGGGGAATTTCCACCGCCCAGCGGAACCCCGCGCCGAGCGGGTTGAACATCACCGCCAATTCCGGCGGCAGCGATTTGCTCATTTTGTGCACGATCGCGTTGGGCGCAATATACATATATTGCGAATAGGCGCCCCATAGGCCGGGCTCTTCGGTCAGCGGGATATACGAATAGATCTTGCGGCTGCCGCACAGGTGGTAGCGCCCGGACAAGCATGTATTACAGCAGTGGCAGGCAAGCATCGTCTCGACGGCAACCCGATCGCCAACGTCGACGCCCCACCGCTTTGCCGCTTTGTCGCCGATCGCCTCAATGATGCCCAACGGCTCGTGCCCGGGAACCACCGGCATCGGCGTGTTCAGGACGCCCTCATACTGCTCGTAGTCGCTGCCGCAAATACCGCAAGCCTCGACGCGCAGGATCGCGCTGTCGTCCGTAACCGGTGGAACGGGCAAGTCACGTCGTTCCAGCTTGCGCGGTGCCGTCTGCACCATCGCCATCGATTTTTTCGCTGCCATGGCGCGACTTTTCTACTCCAAGTGCCGTTCGGTGTGAGTTCCTATGGTATACGCCATGCCGCCGACGATGACACGTATGTATTTTTGACGACTTGTATATGTTATACTATGCCAAAGGGCCGCGAATGCGAAGATCTATTTCCAGCACGAATCTCAACTTGTAGAGGGACAAACGATGACCGACACGACGCCACGGGTTCCCCTACTGCCGCTTACCGAATCCGCGGCTGCCGCGGCCGCGGCAGGCGTGCCGGAGCAGATGGCGCCCCTCAGCGTCTTTCGAGTCTTACTGCATCACCCAGCCGTCGCGCGCGAGCTCGCATCAACGCTCAACACGCTGCTATTTTCCGGCAACAAACTCGATGCCCGCTTGCGCGAACTCATCATTATGCGCATCGGTTGGAAGACAAAGTCGCTCTACGAATGGACGCAGCATTGGCGGGTCGCCCACGTGATGCTCAATATTCCGGAACAGGATCTCGTCGCAACACGGGACTGGAAGAATGCCTCCTGTTTGTCCGATGCCGATCGCGCGATTTTGGCGGCGACGGACGAAACACTCGACAAGGGCATGATCTCGGATGCGACCTGGAAGGCCTGCGCCTCGCACCTGACAACGCCTCAGGAGCGCATCGAACTTGTCGTCGCCATCGGAAACTGGACGATGTTTTCCCAATTGCTGAAAAGCTTAAAGATTCCGCTTGAGGACGGCGTCAGTGCTTGGCCGCCGGACGGCAAGGCGCCGTGAGCCGCCCGGAATGTGTCACCCGAACGAACGACAGGAAACAAGATGAGTCAAAAGAAGCCGATATCGAAGGACTTGGTGGGCATGGAGTTCGCGCCGGTGGAGGCGAGCTGGACCGACAAGGATACGATGCTCTACGCGCTGGGTGTCGGCGCGCGGCCGGAGAACGGACTTGACTTCATCTATGAAGGCAAGGGTCCGAAGGTTTTGCCGACCTACGCGGTCATTCCGGGCGGGCGCGCGCTTGCCGGTCTGATGGGCAGCGTGGAGATGCGGCTCGAAATGCTGCTGCACGGCGAACAGGCGATCGAACTTTTTCGTCCCCTGCCGCCATCCGCAAAAGTCAAAGTCGCGGGCCGCATTTCGGAGGTTTGGGATAAGGGCAAGGCAGCCGTGCTGGGCGTCGAGAGCATAGCGAGCGACGAGAACGGTCCGCTCTTCAAAACCCGCGCGACCCTTTTCGTTCGCGGCGCGGGCGGGTTCGGCGGCAAGCGCGGGCCTTCGACGGGAGACGTCGATGCGCCGCCCAACCGCGCGCCTGACGCCGTCGTCAAGGAAGAAACACGGCCCGAACAAGGCGCGATCTATCGGCTTTCGGGCGACCGCAACCCGATTCATATCGACCCGGACTTCGCCAAGTTCGGCGGCTTCGAGAAGCCGTTCATGCACGGTCTGTGTACCTACGGATTTGCCGGCCGCGCGATCCTGCGCGAGCTATGCGCCAACGATCCGGCGCGCTTCCGCTCGTTTAACGTCCGTTTCGCCGATCGGGTGAATTTCGGCGATACGATCGTGACCAAGCTGTGGAACACCGCACCCGGCGTTGCAGCTGTTCAAGCCGAGACGCAAGGCGGCAACGTCGTGCTGTCGCAAGCCAAAGCAACGTTCAAGCCTTGACCGCGGAAAATGCGCGCACAGCGAACGCGATGACAGCTTTTCCTTATGTACTGAAGCCGCTCGACCTCGGATTCACGGTTCTCAAGAACCGGGTTCTCATGGGCTCGATGCACACGGGCCTCGAAGAGCGGCCCGACGGTTTCGAGCGTCAGGCAGCGTTCTTTGCCGCGCGGGCCAGAGGAGGCGTCGGCATTCTGGTGACCGGAGGCATTTCGCCGAATGAGGCCGGAAAACTGTCCGAACGCGCCTCGGTGATGACCCGCGATGCCGTTTCGGGCCATCGCACGATCACCCATGCTGTCCACGGCGAAGGCGGCAAGATCATACTCCAATTGTTGCATGCCGGACGCTATGGCCGCCATGCCGGACTGGTCGCGCCGTCCGCGCTTCGATCGCGCATCAATCCTCTGACACCGCGCGCGCTCACCGCCCGGGAGGTCGAGCAAACCATCGAGGATTTTGGCACCGCCGCTGCCTTCGCCCGGGAGGCCGGATATGACGGCGTCGAGATTATGGGCTCGGAAGGCTATCTCCTCAACCAGTTCACGGCCCCGCGCACCAACCAGCGTGACGACGACTGGGGCGGCGCGGCGGAAAATCGCCGACGCGTGCCGGTGGAAGTCGTCGGACGCGTTCGCAAGCGGTGCGGCGCGGACTTCATCATCGTCTATCGGATATCTCTGCTCGACCTGGTCGAAGGCGGCAACTCCTGGCCGGAGGTCGTAGCACTCGCAAGAGACGTCCACGCCGCCGGTGCGAACATCGTCAACACCGGCATCGGCTGGCACGAAGCCCGTCTTCCGACCATCGCGCATATGGTTCCGCGCGGCGCCTTCGTCTGGGCGGTCGAAAAGCTCAAACGCGAAGTTACCGTGCCGGTTGTCGCCTCAAACCGCATCAACAATCCGGAGCAGGCCGAACGCATCATCGCCGGCGGTCAAGCCGACATGGTCTCGCTCGCCCGCCCACTCTTGGCAGACCCCGATTTCGTCAAAAAAGCCGCGATGGGCAAGCCCGCCAGCATCAACATCTGCATCGGCTGCAATCAAGCCTGCCTCGACAATGCCTTCACCGGACGCCTGACGTCGTGCATGGTCAACCCGGCGGCGTGCCGGGAAGTCGAATTCCACGGCACGCCGGCGAGAGTGCCGAAGCGGATCGCCATTGCCGGCGGCGGACCCGCAGGGCTTGCCTGCGCCACGACCGCGGCCGAGCGCGGCCACCGTGTCACCCTGTTCGAAGCCGAGGCGACGCTCGGCGGGCAATTCAATCTCGCGAGGCGAATTCCTGGCAAAGAGGACTACGCCGAAACCATTCGTTACTACACGGAGCGTCTCAAGGAACTTGGCGTCACGGTTCGCTGCGGCCAACCGGTATCCGCCGCCGATTTGAGCGCGGGAGAGTTCGACGAAGTCGTGGTGGCAACCGGCGTTCGTCCGCGCGCGCTCGAAATTCCCGGATCGGACCATCCGTCGGTCTTGACCTATGTTCAGGCGATCATGAACCCAGCCTGTGTCGGCACCGAGGTCGCGATCATCGGCGCCGGCGGCATCGGTTTCGACGTGGCGGCCCTGCTAACCCATCCGCATGGCGCCTGCGATCCGGCGCGTCCGGACATCAAAGGCTTCGCGGCCGATTGGGGCATCGATATGAATTATGTGGAACGAGGCGCGCTGCTCGCCGCGAACCACGCATGGCCCTCGGCCCGCAGCGTTCATCTTCTTCAGCGCAAGCCTGCGGCAGCATTCGGCGCGAGCCTGAGCAAGACCCGGGGCTGGGCCAATCTGCTGGAAGTGAAATTCCGCAACGCAAAGATGACCGGCGATGTGGTCTACCGGCGAATCGACGACGACGGACTCCACATCGAAGCCGGCGGCCAAGCGCAAACCATCAAGGCCGGCACCATCGTCGTCTGCGCCGGACAAGAGCCCGCGCGCGAAACGCTCGCGCTGGCGAAACCGCTCGGCAAACCCGTGCACTTGATCGGCGGCGCCAGGGAGCCGCGCGAACTCGACGCCGTAAAGGCCGTCGAAGACGGAACGCACCTTGCGCTGTCCCTTTAGTATTTTGAAACTGGAGTATTGTTGTGACCCAGAACGAGTTGAAATCCGCTCAGGCGTCGGCGGCGACCGTAAAGTCCGCAACCCGCGTATTGGAGATTTTCGAGTATTTCGACGAAGTCAGACGGCCCGTGACGATCCAAGACGTGGCGCAAGCCCTGGGCTACCCGCACTCGAGCACCGCGGCGCTTCTCAAGAGTCTCGTCAGTCTCGGATACCTTGAACACAGCGACGAGAAAAAGACGTTCTTTCCCAGCGTTCGGATCTCGTTGCTCGGAAATTGGGTGGAAGCAGAGGCACTGCCGATCCGGAATGTTCAGCGCCTGATGAAACTCCTGTCGGAAGAGACCGGTTGCACGGTCATCCTCGCAACCCGCGTCGGGCTCCACGCCCAATATTTGAAGGTTATCCAGGGAACGACCTCAATCCGTTTCCATGTTAAGCCCAGCACAAAGCGGCTGCTTCCCTTCTCGACCCTCGGGAGAGTTCTCCTGAGCGAGATGCCGGCGCCGCAAGCCAAGAAGCTGATCGCGGAGGCCATCGCGGCTTCTCCGGATCACCGGCAAGCGGCGCGGGAAATCGGCGACGAACTGACAAAGATCAAAAGGCGCGGCTTTGCCCTCTATGCAGATCTGGTGACACCGGGCGCCACCATGCTCGCCATGCCGCTTCGCGCCAAGCGCGCCGGACGCTCGATCGCGCTGGGAATTGCTTCGCCGAAAGACTATTTTCGCGAGAACAAGCAGCGATTCATGGAACTGATGAAGCGCGCCATCGCCGAACACATTTCAAGCGATAGTCACGAGTCCCGGTGGCCGGACGACGACATTGCCGCCGAGGATTCATTGAGCCCATAGCTACCCGAGCTTCGCCTTGAGGAAGCTTGCCATCTTGTCGATCGCGGCTTGGCCTTCGCTCAACATCGGCGCAAACCAGTGCCAAACATGAATCATGCCGGGCCAAACATCGAGATCGACGGGAATGCCTTTCTGCTTGAGGCGTTCGGCGAGCAAGACACTGTCGGACAGCAAAACCTCCGCGCCGCCCGTTTGGATGAGGACCGGCGGCAAGCCGCTCAGATCGGCATGGACCGGAGAGGCGAGCGGCGCGGTGCGCGAGACTCCCTTTCCCAAATACACTTCCGTCCAGCGCTCGAGATCTTCATGGCGTACCATTGGGTCCGCGTCGGCTTGCTCCTTGTATGAGGCGCCCGTGTTCTCCAAATTGGCCCAGGGCGAAATGCAAACGGCGGCGGCCGGCATTTTCAACCCGGCGTCGCGCGCGACAACCAGCGTGGCGAGGGTAAGCCCGCCTCCGGCCGAGTCGCCCGCCACCGCGAGCGACTTCGGGTCGACCCCCGTTTCGATCAACCAGCGATAGGCGGCAAACGCATCGTCGACGGCGGCGGGAAACGGATGCTCCGGCGCGCGCCTGTAGTGGATCAGCAGAACGCGGCCGTTCAATGCCAAGGCGATGCGCGCCGCCATGTGGCGGTGCGAATCGAGAGAACCCAGGGCAAAGCCGCCGCCGTGGAGATAAAGCAGAACGCTTTTTCCGCCGCCCGCGGCAGGCGCGATCCATTCCGCCGGAACGCCGCCGGCCTTGACGCTAGCGACCTTGACGCCATCGGGCATGCCGAAGGCCAACCCCGCCTGGTCATAAGATGCTCGAAGTTCTTCGAGAGAACGCGGCTCCTCCGTCACCAGCGCGGCAAGAGACCGGCGCACGACTGCAAGTTGCTCCAGACTCATGCGGCCTCCTGGCTTGCGGCGCCATTCCGCAACAGGCGGCCCGGTAGCCGCGCGTTGGCGGATAGCACATCGACACCATTGTTGCGGATCACTGTGCCGTTGACGACGACGGCGGTGATCCCGGAGGCGTCCGACACGAGCCGGTCTTCGTCCGCCGGCAAGTCGTAAACCCTGCGCAACGGTCCCGCGCCAACCGTTTCCGGATCGAAAATCAAGATGTCGGCGGGCAGTCCAAGCGCCAGGCGGCCGCGGTCTTTGATGCCGAACACTTCCGCCGGCCGCGACGTCAGCATCCGCACGGCTTCCTCAAGAGAAAGCGCGCGTTTTTCGCGCACCCACCGACCAAGCAGATGAGTCGAAAAACAAGCGTCGCAGAGCTGGCTCGCATGCGCGCCCGCGTCCGACAAACCCAGAACGGTGCACGGATCGCGCAGCAATGTCGCGACTTCGTCTTCATCCGCGTTCGCAACCGGCACGCGGAACCGCGCCTGCAGGTCGCTTTCGATCGACAGATCCAGCGCGAGGTCGAGCGAGTCGCAGCCACGCTCGGCCGCGACGTCGCGGATCAAACGTTCGCTCAGTTCGGGCTTGTCCGGGCAGAACGAGACAACCGTCTTGTCCCACGCCTGGTGCAGCGGCCCGCGCAGCGCCTCGCGAAAGCCGGCTCTGAACGACGCATCGGCATAGAGCCGCAACTTGTCGGCGTGACCGGCTTTGTTCACCGGCGCGAACACCTTCATGCTTTGAAACAGGAACGGCTTGTCGAAGCGGAATTCGAAATTAAGCGGCCTGCAGGTGACTTGCGGAAACACCTGGAAGCCCTGCGCCTGAAGCTGACGCGAGCGGACAAGCTGTTCCGCTGCAGAACCGACGTTGAGTATGCCGCCGCCGCCGAGAAGCGCCGTCCAACTGACATGGCGTCCGGACACGCGGTTAAGTTCGGCAAACTCATCGAATGACAACTCCTTGCCGACTGTCGCTTGGATGACGCCGTCGCCCGCCTCGCCCAACGCCGAGGCCATTTCCCGCATCTCGTCGAATTGGGCCAGCCGGCTTGGCACTGGTCTGCCCTCATAGCCCACATGGGTCGCTGATTTGGACGTGGCGAAACCGATGGCGCCGGCTTCGATTCCTTCGCGCACGATGCGTTTCATGCGCGCCACTTCTTCCGGCGCTGCGGCTCGTTCGGTCGCCTCCGGCCCCATGACGAAAAGCCTGAGCGGCGTGTGGCCCAGGAGCACGGCCACGTTGATCAGGCAGCCCCGTTTTTCCACCGTATCGAGATATTCCGGAAACGTCTCGAACGGCCAATCGAGGCCCAGACCCGCTTCAAGCGCTTTCACACTCATGCCTTCGACATTTTCCAAAGTGCGCAGAATGAGTCCGCGATGCTCCGGGCGCGTCGGCGCGATGCCGAAGCCGCAGTTGCCGATCACCACCGTCGTGACGCCGTGCCAGGGCGAGATCGAGAGCTTCTTGTCCCAAAGGATCTGCGCGTCGTAGTGCGTGTGAATATCGACGAAACCGGGCGCCACCACCTGACCGCGCGCGTCGATGATGGTCTTGGCGTCGCCCGGCGCCTGTCCCAAAGCCACAACCTTGCCGTTCAGAACACCGACATCGCCGGCATAGGCCGCCGACCCCGTACCGTCCACGATACGCCCACCCACGATCTTCAAATCGTAGCGCATGGAAGTCCCTCCCTTCCGGCTGCCCGGTCTAAGTCGCCGTTAGCTCGCCAACTTGTAAAGCTCCACCACGTTGTCGTGACAAATCCAGTTTCGCTGCTGCTCGGTGAGGTTTTTCGTATGCTCCTCGAGCATTTTTTGCGACCACGGCCATGTCGAATCCGAATGCGGAAAGTCGTTCGCCCACATCAAGCGCCGGACGTTGCACATGTCCGTCATCCTGAAGGCGACCCAGTCGTCCTGGAACGTCACGTAGATATTCTCGCTGAAATACTCGCTAGGCAGCTTCTTGAGCGGCGGCGCCTTCATCCAATAGCGATGACGCTTGTAGGCGTGATCCATGCGGTACATGTAGTGCGGCACCCAGCCCGCATCGGCTTCGACGCACACGAGCTTGAGCTTGGGGAAGCGATCGAACACGCCCCCAAAAATGAACGTGCCCATCACGTCCTGGCAGCCGCGAATGATCGTCAGGAAGCCGTTGATGCGCGGCCCGCGGACCTGGTTGCCAAGGCTGTCCGACTTGCCCGTCAAGATATGGAACGACAGCGGCATGTCGAGCTCGACGGCCGTCGCCCAAACCTTGTCGTAGATTTTGTCGTCATAATCCGCCTGCGCCGGATTGCCGGGCATCATCACGCCCTTGAATCCCATTTCCTTGGCCTTTTTGATTTCCGCGACGCCGTCCTCGGGCGTGCGCATGGAAACCTGTGCCAGGCCGTAGAGCCTCGTGGGCGCTTCGCTGCAATACTCTTGCAGCCAGCGATTATAGGCTTCGAAACAAGCCTTCTTGTAGTCGAAGTCCGGATGGTTGCAGAGCATCATGCCAACCGTGGGATATATGAACTCGGCTGCGATCCCGTCTTTTTCCTGGTCGGCGACGCGGTATTTCGGGTCCCAGCCGCTACGCCACAAATCTTCGAAGGCAACGCCGTCCGTCGTGATGTCGGCGGGGTTCTTGCCTGCCGCCGCGACGAGCCCCATCGGGATCGGCGTGTTGAGTCCCTCGATCACGAAAACATCGCCGACCTTGTCGAGCCGCTTCATGTGCGGCGCGCGATCGCGGAACTTCGGATCGATATGGTCGATGTAGCAATTCGGCGGTTCGGTAATGTGAGAATCTGCTGAGATGGGTTTCTTCAACATTTGGTCCTCCCAAAAGGCTTTGCGCGATTTTCGCTAGTGCCGGGCCGAGAGTCCAGCTAAATTCACATCCATGCGGCCAGCCACACATACGTGTTACGTGAGGGACAACCGATTTACGTAAGGGACAACCGATGACCAACCAACCTGCGCTGCTGGAAAAAAAGGGACACATCGCTCTCGTCACGCTCAACCGGCCCGAGGCGCACAATGCTTTCAGCCCGGAGATGCTCGTCCGGCTCGCCGGCCATTGGGAAGAGATATGCGACGACGCGGACATTCGCGTGGCCATCGTCACCGGCGCCGGCGATAAGGCGTTTTGTTCGGGCGCCGATCTGGGGCAACTCATCCCGCTCTTCAACGGCGCGCGAAAGCCTCAGAACGAATGGGATCAAAAGCTCTTGGACGACCGCACCGTTCTGGCGAAGGGACTATTGCGTGATTTTGACGTCACCAAGCCGGTGATCGCCGCGATCAACGGCTTCGCCGTCGCGGGCGGCATGGAGCTGGCGCAAGGCACCGATATGCGTATCGCGGCCGATACGGCCAAGCTCGGCGTGCAGGAGGTCAAATGGGCGATTTTTCCGGGGGGCGGATCGACAGTGCGACTACCTCGCCAGATTCCCTACGCGCGCGCGATGGAGCTTTTGCTCACGGGCGATCTGATCACAGCCCATGAAGCCTACACTCTTGGCTTCCTCAATCGCGTTGTGCCTCAAAAACAAGTTTTGGAAGCCGCATTCGAACTCGCCGAAAAGGTCGCCGCCAACGGCCCGATCGCCGTTCAGGCTATTCGCAAGTCGGCCCGCGAATGTCAGGGCCGGTCCGAGAGCGAAGCCCTGGCGATGGAATCGCGTTTCGCCGCCCCCGTCTTTAAGAGCGAGGACGCGCGCGAAGGACCGCGCGCGTTCATGGAAAAGCGCAAGCCCGTCTTCAAGGGCCGCTAAGACACGGCGAAGGCAAGTTTGACCGAGGAGGCGTATCTCATGCAATTCGGCGTTCAAATGGTGTTTCAGAACTGGGGCAATCGGATCAGCGACACGCAGGTCTACGAGGAAGAGATACGCCTGGGATTGCTCGCCGAGGAACTCGGCTTCGACGCGCTATGGCCGGTCGAACATCACTTCGAGGACTACTCGTTCTGTCCCGACAACACGCAGTTCCTGAGTTACATGGCGGCGCGCACAACGCGCATCAAGCTCGGCACAGGCGCGGTGATCATGCCCTGGAACTTGCCCATCCGGATCGCCGAAAAGATCGCCCTGCTCGATATTCTCAGCAGTGGCCGCCTGTTGTTCGGCATGGGTCGCGGCTTGGCGCGCAAGGAATATGCCGGCATGGGTATCGACATGGACGAGTCGCGCGACCGGTTCGACGAGTCCGCCGCGATGGTGCTCAAGGCGCTCGAAACCGGCGCGATCGAGGGCAAGGGCCCTTACTACCCGCAGAAGCGCACCGAGATCCGCCCGCGCCCGGAAGGCAAGCCTTTCGCAGACCGGATTTATTCGGTCGCGATGTCGCCGGACTCGGTCCAGCAATGCGCCAAAATGGGCGCCCGCATGGTCATCTTTGCCCAGCGCCCGTGGGAGGCGCAGGTCGTATCGGTGAACGAGTATCGCGCCGCCTTCAAGCAGCATCACGGCAAGGACGCTCCGCCGATTATGATCTGCGATTTCACCTATTGCGACACCGACCCCGCGCGCGCCAAGGAACTGGGCGAAAAATACGTGAGCCGCTACTTACTGAGCGTCCTCAATCACTACGAACTGATGGACGACCACCTGAAAGGCAAAAAAGGGTACGAGTCCTACGGCGCGGCGGTCGATTTTCTTCGCGCGATCGGCAAGGAGGGCATGTGCCAGGGCTATCTCGATGTCACGGCCTGGGGCACGCCCGCGCAAATCATCGAGAAGTTCGAACTGCGACGGGAACTGCTTGGCGACTTCGACATCAATCCGTGTTTCCGTTTCGGCGGCATGCGCTACGACGAAGCCGAACAAAGCATGCGCGCCTTCGCAACCCACGTGATGCCAGCGCTGAGGCGAACCGGCAAACGCAAGATCGCCTGAATCGGCTACGCGGCTTTCCGCTCAAGTTCCGCTCGGCGGCGCGCCTGGAACTCGTTCTCGATGCGCCAGGATTCCCGTTCGGCTTGGCGATAGACCGTGGCCGGCCGCACGCGAAGTTTCGCCCGCACCGCCTCCAGCGGTTCTTGCAGCAAGGCCTCCCAGTCAGCCGTCGTGAAATCGCCAGAGGCCTTGCCGTTGCGGTAGCCTTCGAGTGCAGCCCGGACGATCGGCAGTTGCGGCGCCTCGCGGCGGACCTTGGCGATGCCGACCAGCACGATGACACCGACGCCGCGGTTGCGGGTTTGGGCATACGAAAAGGCGAGCAGACATAGTTCGCCAAGCCCATCGCGCCCGTAGCCGGTGACGACATGCCAAAGATCGTGCATGTCGCGGAGGCGGTTAGCGTAAAGCTCTTCTTCGGGACTATCGAACCGGCGGCTCGATCCCTCTTTGCTGGCAGCAACCAGACCGTCCGCCGACAGGTCGTGCCCGTAGACAAAGTCGAGATAAGCGCGTCCGAGACTTCCTTCGGGGCATTTCGCCAAGGCGTTCCGGTCACTGAGCGCCGTCAAGAGTTGGCGGTTCTCGCTCAGAATCCGCCGCCCGGTTTCCGATGTCCGGAACCGCTCGAAACCCTTGTGTTGGCTGTTGCCGGTGAGCGCCGTGACAAACCGGAAAACCTGCGCGGTATCTTCCTTGTCGCGCAACAAAATACGCATCGCGCGCCACGCCTCGATCGGCCGGATTCTCCGCTTCTTAGCTTCAGTCATCGCTGTCTCCTGTTCGTTGCTTAACTTATGCCGCCGGCTTGGGATCGATGATGAGCACCGTCCCTTGGGCGGCGCAACAGGCACGCCCTTCGTTCGCCACGTCGATGCGCACAACCGCCGTCGATCTTGTCATTGCGATCAGTTCGGCCTCGGCGACTACCATGCCGGACTTCACCGGCGCCAACAGATTGAGCTTGAACTCCGTTGTGGCCGCCCATTGACCGGGCTTCATGTGCGGATAGCACACGCAACCCAGGACGTGATCGCACATCGCCGCCAGCACCCCGCCATGCATGTTTCCGATGGGTGTCAGCAGCCGGTCGGTCACTTGCATCTCGGCCCTGATTTTCCCGTGTTCGGCATGCACGATGCGCACGCCCAGAAACTCGGGCAACCCTTTCATCGAATTGCTGGCATCGATGAAGCGCTGCGCTATCTCTTTGTTGAAGACGGGCAGCTTTGCTGCAGTCGCCATTTCATTCCCTCCGGCACATGATGGATTACGCGAACGACTTCGCCCGCGCCAGCGCGCCTTCGGCGGACGCCACCAGATCGGCCATCACCTCCGCGGCCGGCCTGACTTTGTGGATGAGACCCATGCCCTGCCCCGCGAAACCGGGCGCAATGTCCTTGCGTTTGACGGCGGCAGCCGCCGCCAGCACCGGCATCGCGATCATCGGCTGAAACGGCATCGGTAGAGGCTCCAAGCCCGCTTCCATGAACGCGTCGGTCCACTTGTTGCGAATGATCCGCGCCGGCTTGCCGGTGACGGTTCGCGAAACCACCGTGTCGCCGTCGCCCGACTCCACGATCGCATCCTTCTGGAAATCCTCGATACCGGCTTCGAGCGTCGCGAGAAACGCCGTGCCGACCCAGGCGCCTTCGGCACCCAGCATCATGGCGGCTGCGATGCCGCGGCCATCTGAAATTCCGCCAGCCCCCAACACCGGGATACGGCCAGCCATCGCATCGACCACCTGCGGGATCAGCGCCATCGTTCCGATGGGCGAATTGTGTCCGCCGCCGTCATGACCTTGCGCCACGATCATATCGATTCCCGAGGACACCACCTGCAATGCATGCTTCACCGCCCCGACGACCGCCATGACTTTGGTGCCGTTGGCGTGGAGGCGGTCGATCCAAGGGCCGGGATTGCCCAACCCGGCCGCGTAGACCGCGACTTTTTCCTCGATCACCACTTCCATCTGCGCCTCGAAGAATTCCTTCGAGAACAGCGGCGCGTTCGACTGACGCGAATTGTGAGCCTCACCCCTCTCTGCCCGTTTGGATTTGAGCTGAGGGATTTTTTCCTTCTCCATGAAGTCGCGCGCGAATTTTTGGTACTCGGGCATCAGATCCATCGGCGAGGGGCCGGCTTTTTCCTTGTAGGCCTCCCGGCGAACCGACGCCGGCAGCAGCGTATCGACGCCGAATGGCTTGTCGGTCAGTGCCCGCGTCTCGCGAATCCAGGCGCGCAGTTGATCCGGCGAACACGCGGCGGCGCCCAGCACGCCCAGTCCACCGGCGTTGGAAACGGCCGCGGCAAGCCGCGGAACGCTCGCGCCGCCCATACCGGCCAGCACGATCGGGTATTTGATACCCAGCATCTCACAAATTCGGCTGCGCAGGGCCACAGTCTTTCCTCACCAATACACCGGTATCATCTGCCCGGGTAAACTATGATCATAGATTGCAACGCTTCATCGGCAAATGCAACCGCCACGCGTTCAGCGCTTCGGGCGCGGCGTACGCGGCGCACTCAGACCGTCGGCGTCTTGCCAACGGACCGATTTCGACATGATTTCGGGGTGACGCAATTCCAGATATTTGCTGGACCGGGTGATGAATCGCGACATTTCGGTGAAGGCGGCTTCGGGATTGCGGTTCTCGATCGCCCTGACAATACGGCCGTAAACCTTGAGCTGATAGTCGCGTTCTGCATCGGTATAGACGATGCGAATGTCCGACGCGCTCGTGATATTGTGGAGCGAGGAAATCATGAATCCGATCAACGGATTCCCCGACGCCCAAGCGAGCAAGTCGTGGAAGCGCCGGTTTTCCTCCGCGTGCTCGACCGGACGCCCGGATAGAGCCTGTAGGTTCGCCAACGACATTTGAAGCTTTCCAATGTCTTCCGCCGTCGCGCGCTCCGCGGCCAAAGACGCCATCGTCGGGCCCACGGCCTGCCTCACTTCCATCAACGAGCGGAAAGTCGTGCCCAGAAATTGAAGCAACAAGGCCATTGTGCTGGCAAAATCCTTCGGACGCGGCTCCTGCACGACCGGTCCGCCGCCGGGGCCCGGCCGCAGAAAAATAACGCCCTGCAACTCTAGATATCTCAGAGCCTCTCTCAACGTCGCGCGCGCGACGCCGTAGTGTTGAAGCATCTCTTGTTCGGCCGGCAACCTGTCGCCGATAGCCGCTCCGCGGCGCTCGATATCGTCGACGATTTGCTGCGCCACGCGCAACGCTCGCTTTTGCGAACCCGGCGCTTCCGGCTTGGCCACCCGAACAACGCTTGTGTACTTCATGCTTGGCACCCACCCTCTCGCGCAACTCACCGGAAAATACAAAATACCCTGTCGGCTTCGCATGACCGCCGCCATGCGCAAACCCGGAAGAGTTGCGGATCTTCAATATCCATTATAAGCAATATGAATTCAATTCGTCAGTCGAGCAAGGGGGCATTCGCCCATGCCAGGCGCAAAGCGCGTTTCATTTACCGTCGGCCAAGATCTTCACATCGCCGCGGATTCCTTCGGTCCGGAACGGGGGCGCCCTGTCCTGTTGGCGCATGGTGGCGGTCAAACACGTCACGCATGGCAGGCGTGCGGCAAGAGCCTCGGACAGCGCGGTTACCATGCCTTGTCCCTCGACCTGCGCGGACATGGTGAAAGCGATTGGGCACCCGACGGAGACTACGCCATAGAACGATTCGCCGAGGATATCTTGAGCATCGCCAGCAGGCTCGAGGAAGCGCCGGTCCTGGTCGGCGCATCGCTCGGCGGCATTGCAGGCCTGATCGCGCAAGGCGAGTATGCCCGCGCCGGCCATCGTGGATTTGCAGCTCTCGTCCTCGTCGACATTACGCCGCGCATGAACATGGAAGGCGTTCAAAAAATCCTCGGGTTCATGTCGTCGAACCTCGACACCGGATTCGCCTCGCTGGAGGAGGCCGCCGATGCGATCGGGCAATACCTGCCCGCCCGCCCCCGCCCCAAGAGCTTGAGTGGCCTTGCCAAAAATCTTCGCCTCAGGAACGGCCGTTATTATTGGCATTGGGATCCGCGCTTCATCAACGGCACACAACGGCCGCAAGGCAGCCGAGAGCCCGCGCGCCTGGAAAATGCCGCCCGCGCGGTGAGCGTGCCGACGCTTCTCATTCGAGGCAACAAGAGCGAATTGGTCGATGCGGAAGCCGTCCGGATGTTTTCCGAACTGGTTCCCCACCACGAATTCGTCGACGTCTTGGACGCCGGGCATATGGTGGCCGGAGACAGCAACGACGCGTTCAACGCCGCCGTCATCGACTTCTTGGATCGCATGTTCGCGCGGACGCCGGTTCCGGTCCAAGCATAGCACCCCGGCGCCGGAGGAACGAAAGGTAGGAGAAAGCCATGGGCAATCTTGTCATTCGAACGGATGCGGAGCGCGTCAGCACGCTCACGCTTAATCGGCCCGATGCTCTTAACGCGCTGAACATTCCGATGTTCGAGGAACTGCGCGCGCATATCGATGCGCTCCGCGGTCAGGCGCACGCCATCGCCTGCGTGATCTTGCGTGGATCGGGTAAAGCGTTTTCGGCCGGTCACGATCTGAAGGACATTCAAAAGGGCGAACGGGCCCCCGAACCGAATTTTCAGGCGAAAACCATCGAAGCGCTGGCGGCTTTACCACAGCCGGTGATCGCGGCGGTGAACGGCCATTGCTATACGGGCGGCCTGGAACTTGCGCTGGCCGCGGACATCATTGTGGCCGGGCATTCGGCCAAATTCGCCGACACGCATAGCAAATGGGGCCTCACGCCGATGTGGGGCATGACCCAAAGACTACCGAGGCGCGTCGGCCCTTCGACGGCTAAGAAAATGATGTTCACTTCCGCAACCTACACCGCCGAAGCGGCGGAGCGCATGGGACTGGTCGATCTTTGCGTCGACGATGTCGTGCTGGACCAGGTGACCGCGGATATTGCCCGGCAGATAGCCGCCAATTCGACCCATGCCAACAAGGCGATCAGGGAACTCCTGGACGCGACCGACGGCATGCGGATTAGCGACGGATTGGCTTACGAACTCGCGCACAGTCCGGGCGCGTGCGCCGATGCGCGCGAGCGCGTCGCCGCGTTCGGCAAGAAGTAATGCGCCCGGCCTGCACCGTTTGGAGTGGTTCGGCCGGATCAATCTATGATAAGGATATAGGGCGAGCTGCGGAGAAGCCACAGGAGTGGCGCCGCCGCTCGCGGCAAGCGTTTGGATGGGAGAGACCGCATGGCTTGGAATTATGGCGACATCCTTGATCGCGTCGCGCCGGTTCTGCCCGCGAGCGCACCCGCGCTTATTCACGAGGACCGCGTCATCTCATGGGCCGAAACCGCACGCCGATCCAACAATCTGGGCCGCGCTCTGCTCGAACGCGGTGCGAGGGCGAACGGCAAAGTCGCGTTTTACATGCGCAACCGGCCCGAATACGTGGAAACATTGGCCGCCTGCTTCAAGAGCCGGTTGGTCCACGTCAACATCAATTACCGCTACAAGCCGGATGAAGTGTTTTACATCCTCGACGATTCCGACGCGCAGACGATCGTCTACGGGACCGAGTTCCGCGATACGATCATCGCGTTGAAGAGCCGGCTTAAGAAGGTCGAGACGTTCGTCGAAATCGGCGAGGATGGCTCTGCCGCCCCGTTCGCAGAAAAATACGAAACGCTTGTTCAATCCGGCGACGGCGCGCCGCTTGGGATCGAGCGCTCGCCGGACGATCTGTTGTTCATCTACACCGGCGGCACAACAGGAATGCCCAAGGGCGTGATGTGGCGCCACAACGATCTGCGCCAGGCGCAAATGATGGCGCTTCGCCGCCTCGGACCGGTGCCGGAGACGTTGGACGCGCTCGTTGCGGCGATCAAGACGGTTGGGCCCGGCAACCGCACCTTGCCGGCTTGCCCCTTGATGCACGGAACCGGTTTGCTAACCGCCATCGGCTGCATGATGAGCGGGGGCAGTATCGTCACCGTGCCAAGTCCGTCTTTGGACGCGCACGAGGTTTGGCGCGCGGTCGCCAAACACAAGGTTCAATCGATTTCCATCGTCGGCGACGCCTTCGCCAAACCGATGCTGAAGGCCCTGGACGAAAACCCCTGCCGTTACGATACCTCCAGCCTCGTCTCGATCGTGTCGTCCGGCGTAATGTGGAGCGCCGAGGTCAAGGCGGGTCTGCTCAGACACATCCCTCAGGCGATTCTCATGGACGCGTTCGGCGCGTCGGAGGCGCTCGGTTTCGGTTCCTCGATGATGACAAGTGGCGGCGAGGTTAAGACCGCGCGGTTTCAGGTTGGCGAACTCTGCAAGGTATTCGATGAGAACGATCAGCTCGTAGAACCGGGCAGCGGCAAGCCCGGCATCATCGCCATGGGCGGTCCCATCCCCTCCGGCTATTACAAGGATCCGGCGAAGACAGCAAAGACCTTCAAGACCATCGGCGGCAAACGATATTCGCTTCCCGGCGATTGGTGCCTTGTGGAGAAGGACGGCACCCTGACGCTTCTGGGCCGCGGCAGCGTCTGCATCAATACGGCCGGCGAGAAAGTCTATCCGGAGGAAGTCGAGGAAGCACTCAAAACTCATCCATCCGTCGACGATGCGCTGGTGGTCGGCGTACCCGATGAAAAATGGGGCCAGGCAGTGACCGCCGTCGTCACGCTTTCCGAAGGCGCGGCGTTCGACGACGCCACATTGCGCACGCACGTCCGCTCGCATCTCTCGGGATACAAGACGCCGAAGCATATCGTGCTTGCCAACATTCCGCTGCGGGCGTTTAACGGAAAAGCGAACTACAAAGGCGTCACCGACTTCGCAAAGCAGCGCCTTGGAATTGGTTAAGGGGCGCCCTGCGGCAGACCACGCAAGGCAGATCGGGCGCTCCGCCTTGCCCGCGCCCGCGTGACGGCTTGCAATCCAATATCATTATAAGGAATATGGAACGATAAGGTTTCCGAGCGAAAAGGCATCAGATGGCCAGTCCGGCGAAAGCGTCCACCAGCAATGCCGCCCGCCGTTTCGACGTCCTGATCGTCGGGGCCGGATTTGCCGGTATGTACATGCTGTACCGGGCGCGGCAGATGGGATTGTCCGCACGTGCCTTGGAGACAGGCGCCGGAGTCGGTGGCACCTGGTACTGGAACCGCTACCCCGGCGCGCGCTGCGATGTGGAAAGCATGGAGTACTCCTATCAATTTTCGGAGGAGCTTCAGCAGGAGTGGACCTGGAGCGAGCGTTACTCGTCTCAACCGGAAATCTTGCGATATGCCAATCATGTGGCGGACCGGTTCGGCCTTCGCCC
>JAGOBA010000014.1 GCA_017983635.1 Alphaproteobacteria bacterium | reverse complement strand
GCTCACCCCGTCCTTCAGCTTCAGCTGCCCGCCGACGACCTCGAACCGGCTATCGGAGACGGTGTAGCTATGCGTATCGCCGGCATCCGGATCGACGGTCGAAAGCGTGCCAACGACCGCACCAGCAGCGTTCTCGCTGATCGTCGCGTTCGAAAGCCCGATATCCGTCGGACCCTCGTTGACGTTAGCAACGGTGATATTGAACGCCTCGCTGACTGAAGCGCCAGACGCATCCGTCGACGTCACAGTCACGTTGACTGAAGGCTCACCCTCATGATCGAGGCTCACGCCGTCCTTGAGCTTCAATTGGCCGCCGACGACCTCAAAACGATCGTCCGAAACGGCGTAGCTATGCGTATCGCCAGCGTCCGTGTCGACAGTCGAAAGCGTCCCGACCACCGCACCGGCCGCGTTCTCGCTGATCGTCGCGTTCGAGAGCCCGATATCCGTCGGCCCCTCGTTGACGTTCGCAACGGTGACGTTGAACGCCTCGCTGACCGAAGCGCCAGAGGCGTCGGTCGAAGTCACAGTGACCGAAACAGTCGGCTCACCCTCATGATCGAGGCTCACGCCGTCCTTGAGCTTCAATTGGCCCCCGACGACCTCAAAGCGATCATCGGAAACGGCGTAGCTGTGCGTATCACCGGCGTCCGGATCGACCGTCGAGAGCGTCCCAACAACGGCGCCGGCAGTATTCTCATTGATCGTCGCGTTCGACAGCCCGATATCCGTCGGCCCCTCGTTGACGTTCGCAACGGTGATGTTGAACGCCTCGCTGACCGAAGCGCCTGACGCATCCGTCGACGTCACAGTCACGTTGACCGAAGGCTCACCCTCATGATCAAGGCTCACGCCGTCCTTCAGCTTGAGCTGCCCACCGACGACCTCGAAGCGGTTATCCGACACCGAATAGCTATGCGTGTCACCCGCATCCGGATCGACCGTCGAGAGCGTCCCGACCACCGCACCGGCCGCATTCTCGCTGATGGTGGCGCTGGACAGGCCGATATCGCTGGGCCCTTCGTTGACGTTCGCAACGGTGATGTCGAACGCCTCGCTGATCGAAGCGCCAGACGCATCCGTCGATGTGACAGTAACCGAAACGTTCGGCGTCGCCTCGTGGTCGAGGCTCACACCATCCTTCAGCTTGAGCTGCCCGCCGACAACTTCGAAGCGGTTGTCCGAAACCGAGTAGGTATGCGTATCGCCAGCATCCGGATCGACGGTGCTCAGCGTCCCAACGACCGCACCGGCCGCATTCTCGCTGATCGTCGCGTTCGACAACCCAATGTCTGTCGGGCCCTCGTTCACGTTCGCAACGGTGATATCGAACGCCTCGCTGATCGAAGCGCCAGACGAATCGGTTGAGGTCACAGTGACGTTGACGTTCGGCGTAGCCTCATGGTCGAGGCTCACCCCATCCTTCAGCTTGAGCTGCCCACCGACGACCTCGAAGCGGCTATCGGAGACGGTGTAGGAGTGCGTATCGCCAGCGTCCGAGTCGACCGTCGAGAGTGTCCCGACCACCGCTCCAGCCGCGTTCTCGCTGATCGTCGCGTTCGACAGCCCGATATCGCTGGGCCCTTCATTCACGTTCGCAACGGTGATGTCGAACGCCTCGCTGACCGAAGCCCCGGAAGCATCCGTCGAGGTGACCGTGACCGAGACAGCAGGCTCACCCTCATGATCGAGGCTGACGCCGTCCTTCAGCTTCAACTGACCGGCGACAACCTCGAAGCGATCGTCGGAAACGGCGTAGGTATGCGAGTCGCTGGCATCAGGATCGACTGTCGAGAGTGTCCCGACAACGGCGCCGGCAGTATTCTCATTGATCGTCGCGTTCGAAAGCCCGATATCCGTCGGACCCTCGTTGACGTTCGCAACGGTAATGTCGAACGCCTCGCTGACCGAAGCGCCTGACGCATCCGTCGACGTCACAGTCACGTTGACCGAAGGCTCACCCTCATGATCAAGGCTCACGCCGTCCTTCAGCTTGAGCTGCCCACCGACAACCTCAAAGCGGCTGTCCGACACGGCGTAGCTATGCGTATCGCCCGCATCCGGATCGACCGTCGACAACGTGCCGACCACCGCACCAGCGGTGTTCTCACTGATCGTCGCGTTCGAGAGTCCGATATCGCTCGGCCCCTCGTTGACGTTTGCAACGGTGATGTCGAACGCTTCGCTGACCGAAGCGCCTGACGCATCCGTCGACGTCACCGTGACCGAGACGTTCGGCGTCGCCTCATGGTCGAGACTGACTCCGTCCTTCAACTTCAGCTGCCCGCCGACGACCTCGAACCGGCTATCGGAGACGGTGTAGCTATGCGTATCGCCAGCATCCGGATCGACCGTCGAGAGCGTCCCGACCACCGCACCGACCGCGTTCTCGCTGATCGTCGCGTTGGACAGGCCGATATCGCTCGGCCCTTCGTTCACGTTCGCAACAGTAATATCGAACGCCTCGCTGACCCAAGCGCCCGAGGCATCGGTCGAAGTCACAGTGACCGAAACGTTCGGCTCACCCTCATGATCGAGGCTCACGCCGTCCTTCAACTTCAGCTGTCCGCCGACAACTTCGAAGCGGCTGTCCGACACGGCGTAGCTGTGCGTATCGCCAGCATCCGGATCGACGGTGCTCAGCGTCCCAACGACCGCGCCGGCCGCATTCTCGGCGATCGTCGTGTTATCGAGTGCAATATCCGTCGGCGCCTTATTATCCTCAGGCGGCGGCTCGTCCACAGATGGCGCGAGCGGCGTCTCGGCATTCAGCGGCGGCAGCACCAACGGGCCGAACGACTGCGGTTGAAACGTAACCGTCTCCGGCGGCACATCGCTTTGCCCCCCGACGTTAAGGCCACCCTCGAAGTTCGATTGATCGGCCGCGCGATGCTTGGAGCCATCCGTCCCTGCGTCAAGCGGCCCGAAGTCCGGGCCGTCGCTCGCGGCAAAGCTCTTGCCGTCGCTACCCTGTCCCAACAACGACGGCACGTCCGGATGCGAGTCGAGATCGAGCGCCGCTGGCGGCGGCGCACCACCGTCCGTCCGCCCGGGTTGGCCGCCGGCACCCTCGCCCTCGACCGAAAGCGAGCCATAGTGCGCATTCTGCAAATGCAATGAACCGTCACCACCCGGCGAACCTGTGTCGCCGGCTGGCGCGCGCGCCGGCTTCAGCGCGTCGTCGGTCGCGCCGCGCATCTCGCGCTCCAACGCCGGATCGAAATCCTGCGTCGACGAAGCCGACGCTTGCTGACCGTTTGGCGTTTCAGACGTACTCATGATTCTCTCCACCCTCTCCGGGCTTTGTCCAACTTCCCACAATGTTTAAGACAAATGAGGGAGTCTCTAACCCACGCCCTTAACGCCACCAATTTCGCAACGCGCTTAACAAAGTGGAAACGGACCGTCCGGCGATTGACGAAAAATAGAGGGGCCGTTTTCGTCTTTCGTTCAGCGTCCGGTAAGCGCGGATTGGTAAACCTATCCCAAAGAACAAAGGGTGGGTTCGGCCTCCGGGCCGGCAATGGCGAACGATGGACAGCGCAAAGTCGTTGCATCGCATTTGGATGCGAGCGGACGTGATGGCCGCGTCGCTCGGCATCAACGTGCTCGCGCTCGCGTTGCCGATCGCGATCCTGCAGATGTACGATCGCGTCATCCGCTATCAATCGCTGAGTACCTTCGTGGTCCTGGGATTGATCACGCTTGGCGCCTTTGCGCTGGAGTTCCTTCTGCGCACGCTGCGCGCCCAAATCATGGCCGCCGAAGGCGCACGCTATGATCACAGGCAGAACTGCGACACGCTCGAACGCCTGCTCGCCACCGACATCGACTCCTTCAAGAAGGACACGCCCGGCGTCCACGCCGACCGGTTTCAGGCAATCCAGTCGATCCGCGCGTTCTATTGCCAAGCCGGCTCGCTGATCGCCGACGTGCCCTTTATGCTGATCTTCATCGGGCTGATCGCGATCATCGCCGGTTGGATGGCGATCGTGCCGGTGGCATTGCTCGTCGCTTTCGGCTGGCTCGGCCTCGCGGTCTCGCGCCGCTTGACCGCTGAGACCGGCCGCCGCGAACGCACCGATATCAAGCGTCACAATTTCCTTGTCGAAGCCGTCAGTGGTGTCGCGACCATAAAGGCCCTGGGCGCCGAAGCGTTGATGCAACGCCGTCACGAGCGTCTGCAGGAAGAAGCCGCCGATGCTTTCGGAGCGATTGCACGCGTCAACGCGCAGATGCAGTCGATCGCCGGTGAACTCGCGCAAGCCGCCTCGGTCGTCACCGTCATGATCGGCGCCGTCGCCGTGGTCGGCGGCGCGCTCACCATCGGCGGTCTGGCGGCAACCACAATTCTGACCGGCCGCCTTTTGCAGCCGGTGCTCAAAGGCCTGAACCTTTGGTCGCGCTATCCCTTCATCCGCCTCGCGGAAGAAAAGATGCGCTGCATCCAGGCACTGCCGCCGCAGCTGACCGGAACGGAACATCTACCGCGCCGGAGCAAGACGGGCCTGCAGCTCACCGGCGTCTCGTTCGCCTACCCCGGCACGACGCGCAATCTGGTTGATGATCTTTCGTTGAACGTCCCGCCGGGCGCCTATATCGGCATCACGGGGCAGTCGGGCTCCGGCCGTTCCACGCTTTTGAAGCTATTAAACGGCCTCTTGACGCCGACCGCCGGCAGCATCCGCTACGACGGCGTGCCGTTGTCCCTCTATCAATCCGAGAACCTTCGCCGTCAGATCGCTCTCATGGCGACGTCGCCCACGATCTACGCCGGCACATTGCTCGAGAATCTGACTCTGTTCGAAGACGGCCCGGTCAAGCGCAGGGCACTCGTGCTCTGCCGCCTGCTCGGGCTCGAATCTTACGTCGCAAACCTGAGCCGCGGCCTCGAAACGCAAGTGGCGAGCGACACGCCGCTTGGAGTTGCGCAGCGCATCTCGATTGTTCGCGCGCTCGCGCAAAATCCCCGCATCGTTCTGTTCGATACCGCCAACGCAGCACTCGATCACGAGGCCGACCGCGCCCTGTTGAAGTTCTTTAGCCGCCAAAAGGGCAAGCGTGCCGCGGTCTTCGTCACCGACCGCCCGTCCTATCTGCGCATGTGCGATCAGGTCTACGAGATGACCGGCGGCAAGCTGGTCGCGCGCCCGGCCTCATTCGCGCCAGCCGCGCAATTGCAAAGTATCGCGGGGTAATCGCCATGTTGACGCGCGACCGCACTAAAGACCTCGCCCGGCAAGTCCAAGCCCGCGCGACCGAAACGCTGAATGCAGCGATCGAGTTTGGTTCCGCCTACATCGCCACCTTGGTCAAGCTGGACGAGACGGCGCCGCAACCACTCGAGTCGCCACGTCAACGAACCGTGGCGACCGCACAGTGCTTGCCGCCCTTCTTGAAGTCGCTGGGCTACCGGGGCACTGAATTGCATCGCCTCGAAGCCGTTCAACACTTCCAAGCGGGCATGGACATCGCCGATCTGCGTGCCGCGCTGGTCAACCTCGGCTTCGCGACGGAAGCGCAGACGGCCAGGCCCTGCGATCTCGATATGCGCATGATGCCGTGCCTGCACGAAGTCTCCGACACCGGCGAGGTGATCGTTCTCTTGGGCGCGACCGACGGTTCGGTCTTCGCCTTTGTGGACGGTACCCATCGTTCTCTCACCGCCGCAGAGGCCGCGCGCGAAGGTCGAGCTTACTTCGCCACCCCGGTCAAGTCGAACCCGGCGGCCGACCGGTTGGATTGGTCCACACGACTGATCCGCCGCTTCTCCTCGTTCACCGGTCAGCTCGTCACGATTACGGCGGCCTCGACCATCCTCTCGCTCGCCATTCCGTTCTTCGTGATGACGATTTACGACCGGGTGATCGCGTTGCGCGCACTCGACGCGTTGCCGATGCTTTTCGTCGGCATTGCGTTCGTGATGGCCTTTGATCTCTATCTGAAAACGCTGCGCTCAAGGCTCTTGGGCGCCATGGCCGGCCGCATCGACTATTTGATCGGCACGGCGACCTTCGCCAAGCTGATCCGCCTGCCGTTGAGCTACACCGACGGTCCAGCGATCAGTGCGCAGATTGCGCGTCTGCGCGAGTTCCAGTCCGTGCGAGATCTGTTTGCCGGACCCGCCGCATCGGCGATTATCGACTTTCCCTTCACGATCGTGGTCCTGGCCGCCGTTGTTGTCTACAGTGGCTGGTTGGCACTCGTGCCTCTGGTCGCCTGCATCGTCTTCGCGGCCGCCGGCTTCGGCGGCGCCAAGTGGCTGCAGACTTTCGAGCAAGCGCAGAGTGCCAGCGCAAACGACCTTTTCAATCATGTGACCGACACCACGCTGCACCACGAAAGCATCAAACGCGAAGGCGCCGAGTCGGTCTGGCTGCACCGTTTCCGCCTCAAGTCGGCGTCTGCCGCAACGCGCGCCGCGGACTTGCAGCTTCGTTCGGCCGCAGTCGAGGCCCTGAGCCAGTTCTTAAACAGCGCCGCCGCGCTTGGCGTTCTGCTCTTCGGTACGTTGATGGTTCTCCAAGGGTCGATCACGGTTGGTGCGCTCATTGCGACCATGGCGCTCACCTGGCGCATTTTGAGCCCTGCGCAGCAACTGTTCCAAACGCTCGCGCGGTTGGGCCGTCTGCGGTCGTCGATCCGCTCGATGGATCAAATGCTGCGCCTGACCGACGAGTACGAAGCAGCAATCCCCAATCTCACGCGCATGCCAAAGGAAGGTCGCATCGCGTTGAACCGCGTGAGCCTGCGTTACGGCAAAGAGGCCGAGCCCGCGCTGATGAACGTCAACTTGATGGTGCCGCCTGGGAAAATGATTGCGCTGACCGGACCGAATGGCGCCGGCAAGAGCAGTGTGTTGCGCGTCATTCAGGGTCTCTACCAGCCGCAATCCGGCGCCGTGTTGATCGACGGCATCGACATTCGCCAGCTGCCGGCAAAAGTGTTGCGCCGCGCCATCGCCGTCGCGCCGCAGAGGAATGATTTCTTCTACGGCACGATCGCGCAGAATCTGCGCCTGGCCGATCCGTTGGCAAGCGACGACGCGTTGCGCGCCGCCGTTGATCACGTCGGGATTCTGGCACCGATCAACTCGCTTCCCGAAGGATTCAACACCCGCATCGGCGACGCACGAACCTCAAGTCTACCGTCCGACTTCCTGCGTCAGCTCACGATCGCCCGTGCCCTTGTGCGCAAGACGCCGATTCTTCTCATGGACGAACCTGAAGCGATGCTCGACGAAGAGGGCGCCCTTCGGGTTCAAAAGACGTTGGAGCGCTTGCGCGGCACGCGCACGGTCCTGTTCGTTTCGCATCGCCCGAGCTTCATCCGCGTCGCCGACTACGGCGTCTTCATGCGCGGTTCCGCGATCGAGTACGGCGGCAGCCCGGACGGCGCCGTCGAGAAACTATTCGGCCAACCGGCCAAAGGTGGGTTAGCAGCATGATCGACACGCTCAACAAGCAGGTCATCAAACAGACCGCGACCAAGGTCAAACTTCTCTTCGATCCGGGCGTCGTCGCTTTGAACCAGGCGATCGAGCTTGAGGAGCGCCCGCCGTCCAAGAGCGTGACACAACTCGTCTACGCGCTCTGCGGCGTCGTGGTTGCAGGCATAGTGTGGTCGGCGTTGACCTATGTCGACGTCGTGACGAACGCCCGCGGACGCGTGACGCCGGCCGGTGAACTCGTCGCCATCCAACATCTCGAAGGCGGCGTGATCTCGCAGATCATGGTGGCCGAAGGCGAGCACGTGCGCGCCGGCCAAACGCTGTTGAAGCTCGCCGCCCTCGACAACGAAGGCCGGCTCGATCAGCTGAATGCCAAGCGCGCGGGCCAATTGCTCGCCATCGAAGGCGAACGCGCGATCTTCGAAGGCCGCGTGCCGGAGTTCACGAAGATCGTCACCGGCTTCGAGCGCCAGAAGATCGAGCAGCAATCGCTCTACACCGCCCGAATCCAAGCGAACGAGACTCAGCGCATGGTGCTGAACGCTCAGATCGCGCAGCGCAAGTCCGAGGTCGAACGCCTAACCTCGCAGCTCTTCGTGCTTCGCCGTGACGAAAGCATCGCCAACGACGAACTCGCTATGCGCAAGGACCTATTCGACCGCAAGCTGACCACCCGCGACCGCTACTACGGTGCCCAGCGCGACGCCGCCGACCGCTTGAAGCAACGCTTGAGCGCGAAGGATCAACTCGCGCGGGCGGAAAGCGAACTCGCAGAGTACGATCGCAAATACAAGGAATTCGAGGCGACGACCCGCGCGGCCTCGCAGGAACAGATCGCCAAGCTGACGGGCGAGTTCGCCGAAGTCGAGGCGGCATTGAAGAACGAAAAGGGCCGCGCCGGCCGCTTGAACATCACCGCCCCCGTCGATGGCATCGTGACCGGTCTCTCGATCAAAGCGATCAACGCCGTCGCGAAACCGGGCGAAACCTTGATGGAAATCGTGCCGACGAACGAGCCGCTGGTCGTGATGGCCGACGTGAAGCCGCAAGATATCGGTCATGTGACCGTGGGCCAGCACGCGGACATCCGCGTCTCGGCGTTCGACTACGCGACGTTCGGCACGCTGCAAGGCAAGATCGAGCGCATCTCGGCCTCGACCTTCGCGACCCAGGATGGCCAGTCCTTCTACAAGATCCGCGTACGCTTGAACGACGATCACATGCGCGATCGCCTGGACGCGCGCATCCTGCCCGGCATGGACGCAGAAGTCGATGTCAAGACCGGCTCGCGCTCGGTGTTGGCCTACCTGCTCAAACCCGTGACCCGCACCTGGGACACGGCGCTGCGCGAACCTTAATTCTTATAGCAACCGACGATGCCAGTATATTTCGCGGCATCGTTGCCGATATCGGCGGCGGCCTGCGAACCGGCGTTGTCCGTGTGCGCGTACTTCACGCCGTTGCTGTCCAGGAACGCGCGAAGCACCGACGTCTTCAGCGCAAAGTTCACATTCTGCGAAATGTCGCCAGTCGCCTTCAATTCGCGGGCCGCGTTCAGCTTATAGGTCACGATCCCCGAGACGCGCCCACCTTGGTTCAACACCGGCCCGCCTGAGTTGCCGAGCTGAATGGGCGCCGACATCTGGAAGTAACGCGTGTCGTCGCGCAGTCCCGACATCGCCGTCACCGACCCGCGCGTCAGGTTGCCCGAACTTGCGAGTTGCCCCAGCAGCGGATAGCCGAACACGATGATGTCGTCGCCCGCGCGCAGCTTTTCCGGGTCCTGAAACGTCGCGGTCGACTTCAAGCCGGAGCCAAGCTTCAACAACGCCAGATCATTCACCGGATCGCTGGCGACCACGTTCGCATCCGCCGACGCGCTGTTCGTCAGCAAAAACGATACCGCGCCGCACGCCTGCACCACGTGATAATTCGTGACCACGAAGCCGGCCGGATCGACCGCAAAGCCAGTCCCGGTGCGCAGCAGCTTGCTGCCGCTGTCGGCCACCGCTGGTCCCGTCGGATCGGCCGGCGCCGCCGCCTGAAGTGACGACAACCGCGCCTGCGCCACGTCCGGGAAGTCGAACCCATCGCACAGACTCACGACCTTGCCTTGGCAGCGCTGGCTGTATTTGTCGGACTGCGTGCGATCGACGCTTTTCTGATAATAGGTGCGCGCCAGATCGGCTTCGCCAAGCCCCTCGGCCGCGCGTCCAAGATAATACCAGGCGAGATCGTTGTTGATCCCCTTGCGCTGCACCAGATCCGCGAGCTCGCGCCAACGCCCGGCCGCGAGCAGCGAATAGGCGGCCTGGCGATTGATCGTCCAATCGGCCGCCTCAATCGTGCCCATCGGCAAGATCACGTTGCCGGTCTTAAATGCTTGAAATCGTTCGGAAGTCGCCGAATCAGCCGTGTCGACGTCTGTCGACGCACAGCCCGCGAGCAGCAATAGCCCTATGACGACGAAGAAAATGCGCACCAGTCATGCCGCCAGCTTTTGCCGGTCGGTCCCCCACAATCGAGAATCACCAATATAACGAGAGCCGCACACGCGCCAGATGTTAATGGTAGGTCCGGCACACCAAATTACCACTGTGGCGGTTCGGACCTCATCGTGGCTGCGCGTTCCGACAGGACCAAGGTCAGCTGCGTATCCCGGCCATAGATATCCGGCCGGAAATGCGTAGACCCATCCTCGGCGACAAAGGCGGTTTGATAGGTAATGACCACCGGCATCGGCTCGCTAAGCGCTATGCGCCGCGTAGCCCCCTCGCGAATAGCGTCTTCTATGGCATTTCCGTCCCACGCAGCATCGGCTTTCAACAACTCCACCGCGAGGTCGAGCGGACGCTCAAGCCGCACACAGCCATGGCTCAGCGCCCGCTCGGGGTCGGTGAATGCGCGCCGCGAGGGTGTGTCGTGCAGATAGACGCTGTAGCGATTCGGGAAGTCGAATTTGATCCGGCCCAAAGCGTTGTGCGGCCCGGCCTCCTGCACCAGTTGATCGCGCACCCAGTACATCCGGTTCTGCTCCAGGTACTTTTTGTTGCGCTTCAAGGCGGGCTTGATCTCCTTCTCGATAATCGACTGCGGAATGGTCCACGTCGGATTGAGGACGATTGTGTCGATCGTGCTGGTCAGCGTCGGAGTCTCGTGCCCGTCAGGCGCCCCTACCACGGCGTTCATGCGCAGGAACGGCGCGCCGTCGCGAAACAGCACTGCTGTCGCCGCCGGTGCATTGACCTCCACGCGCGTCGCCGGCGTATCGCGCTCCGCCACGCGCAGCCGGTCGAGATTCAGCGCAATCTGGGCAACCCTTTGGCTCGCCGAAATGTTCAGCCGGTCAATCGTTTTCGGCGTCAGCCGCCCATCGGCGCGCAGACTATTGCGCTCCTGAAACTTGACGACCGCGGCCCAAAGTTCGTCGTCATAGCGCGCCGAGCCGTTATCGGCGGCGAGGTCACCCTCCATCGCCAACCGCCGGCGCAATCCCGAATAGTCCTTCGACTTCCGTCGCCACTTTCCGGCCACCGAGTTCGGAACCGGTTCCCAGCCGCCAGCCTGCGCAATCGCCCGATAGGTCGTAAGCGCAGCCCTCAGCCGTTCGTAAGTATCGGTTTTGGGCGGCAAAGCGTCGAGCCATGCCGCCACCTCGCCCTGGATCAATGCGTCGATCAGCCGGTCGACGAACTCGCCCTTCGACTTCGAATGCGCCCGATCCCGGGCCGACGGCGCCTTGCCGCTTAGGCCATAGGTCATCACCGACGCGTATTTCAGGGCGCCATCGGTCATCAGAACGTCCCGCGCCGCATCGTCCCGCATCGCCATCGCGTCGGCATGGAACAAGGCAGGTTCAAGCCCATGGTCTGCGGCCCCCTGCAGCGCCGCAACTAGTGCGGCACCCGCATTTTCGTCCCACGCGCAACCGCTCCCGAACGAGTCGTAGAACGCCTGAACGGCCTTGTTATCGAGCCCCGCCTCGTTGCCGCGCAGAGAACGGCCAATATCGCCACAGTCGCCGGCGACCGCGGTGCTAACGCTGCCAAGACCAAGGGCCGCCGCCAGGACAAAGCGGTTAACCGCACGGCCCAAACCCGGCACTTTGAACCAAGCCACCATGGAGCTTCCCCGTACATGCCGCCTGCGCGAGAGCGCGGCCGCATTCAACAACTGGCGGCTGTCCGCCGCAACACTGATTCGCAATCGAGAACCTAGCACCGCGCACGTGAACCTCAGCCCGCGCGATCGTCGCCAATTGCGGCAAACCACTCGTTTTTAGGACAAAAAGCCGTCACGATAGGCGCGCAGTGTGACGGTCACCGCTGACCTGCGCACCGGAAGAATGATGTGCTAACAACGGGCCGTGGCGCGGCGGACCTTCGCGCCGGCGAACTCGTGATCTCGGGGTAAAATTCTATGCAGCGTGTGCTGATCGTTCTGGCAGTCGTCGTGGCACTCACGGCGGCGATCTTCTTGTCTGTGAAATATGTCGGCCAACAGATGCCGGTCCAAACCGCCGACGACGGCACAATAACCGGCACCACCTCCGGAACCACCGGCACCACGGGAACGACCACTCCCGTCACCGCAACCCCCGAACCGCCCGCACCCTACTTCGCCTTCCGCCGTCTCGAAGTGCAAACCTCCGGCGAAGAACCCGAAGCCTGCCTCGTCTTCACCCGCAAGCTCGATGACACCGGCGCGACAAAGTACGAAGATTATTTGAAGTTCGATCCCGAAGCGAAGATCGCAGTTCGCGTCACCCAAGATCGCCTCTGCATCCAAGGTCTCGTATTCGGTCAAACCTATCAGCTTGAGTTGAAGCCCGGCTTGCCGGCGGTAAAGGTCGACGGCAAGGAACAAGAAAAGCTGACGAAGGCCGAAACGCTGCCCGTCGAATTGCGCGACAAGCCCTCGCTCGTCCGCTTCGGTAACGGCCTCGTCCTACCGCGCGACAACGTCGGTGGCGTTCCGATCACGACCGTCAACGTCGCCAAGCTCGACGTCAAAGTCGTGCGCGTCGGTGATCGCTTGCTGTCGCAGCTGCAAACCGGCGTCGTCGATCAACGCGAATTCTACGACTACGAACGCACGACCATCGAAGGCGAACAAGGCCAAGTCGTGTGGACCGGCCAACTGACCGTCCCGAACAACCGCCGCAACGATGAGGCGATCACGCTCTTTCCGCTCCGCACGGCACTGAAGGAAAAGCAGCCGGGCGCCTACCTGATCATCGCGCAAGACTCGGCCGACAAGGGCTCGACGGAAGAAAACGTCGAATGGAAGCCGCGCGCCGCGCAATTCGTCGTCGACACCGACCTGGGCCTGACCACGTTCAAGGGCAAAGACGGGCTCAGCGTCTTCGTCCGCTCGCTGAAGAGCGCGGGTGAACTCTCCGGCGTCAACGTCGCGCTCGTCGCCCGCAACAACGAAGAACTGATGCGCGTCCGCACCGACGGCGACGGCCGCGCCGTGTTCCCGGCCGGCATCGCCCGCGGCACCGGTGGCTCCGAACCGGTCGTCGTGATGGCCTATGGCGCCAACGGCGACTTCACGTTCCTCGACCTGCGCCGCCCTGCGTTCGACCTGACCGACCGCGGCGTCGAAGGCCGCGCTTCGCCCGAACAGATCGACGCCTATCTCTACACCGACCGCGGCGTTTATCGCCCGGCGGAGACCGTCAACGTCGTCACCCTGCTGCGCGATCAACAAGCGAAAGCGCTGGGCGACACGCAGCTCAACTTCGTGCTCTCGCGTCCCGATGGCTTGGAAGCGAAGAAGTGGGTGGTGAACGATTTGCAAGCAGGCGGCATCTCGACGCCCGTGACGCTAACCGCGACCGCCCCGCGTGGCCGTTGGCAGGTGGCGGCGTACATCGACCCGAAGGGTGAGCCGATCGGCCGGGTGGCCTTCGACGTGCAGGACTTCGTGCCGCAAAAGCTGAAGGTCGAACTGAAACCGGCGGACAAGATTCTGCGCCCGGGCAACCCTGTCGTCATCAACGTCAATGGCCGCTTCCTCTATGGCGCGCCGGCTGCGGGCCTCGGCGGCGAAGGCACGATGACCATCACCAGCGACAGCGATCCGTTCGCCTCCCTCGCCGCATTGAAGGGCTACCGCTTCGGCAAAGTCGACGACACGTTCGAAGGCACGCAAGTGACCATGAGCGTGCCGGAGACCGACGCCGCCGGCAAAACGCAAGCCACCGCCGCGATCGACGAACTCGCCGAAACTTCGCTGGCGCTCAAGGCGCTGATCAACGTCGCGATCTACGAACCCGGCGGCCGCACCACCGCCGATCAGGTCACGCTGCCGGTCCGCACGCGCGACACCATGATCGGCGTTCGCCCGGCGTTCGAGTGGGACTCCATCCAAGAGAACACCCCGGCGAACTTCGAAGTTTTGGCGGTCGATGCCGAAGGCAAACCCAAGGCCGTGAACAACGTCACCTGGGAACTTGTCAACGAAGACATCGACTACCGCTGGTACCAAGTCGACAACGACTGGAAGTACGAGCGCGTCGTGAACGACCGCATCGTCGATGGCGGCAGGGCTGACCTCGACGGCCGCACCGCGTTCAAGGTTTCGAAGGCGCTGCCGTGGGGCTCCTACCGCCTCACGGTTGCCGACCCGTCGACGGGCGCGACCACGGCGTACCGTTTCTGGTCCGGCTGGGGTTCGGGCGCAACGAACGACCGGCCCGACCGCGTCGCCGTCGCCACCGACAAGACGCTCTACGCCTCCGGCGAAAGCGCGAAGGTCTCGGTCAACCCGCCGTCCGACGGCAAAGCATTGATCGTTGTTGCCTCGAACAAGATCCACTTCACGCGTGAGATCACCGTCTCGGCCTCCGGCACGTCGATTTCGATCCCGGTTTCGTCCGACTGGGGCGCGGGCGCCTACGTGCTCGTGACGCACTACCGTCCGCTGTCGTCGGCACAGACGCGCGCACCCGTGCGCTCGATCGGCGTCGCCTGGCTCGGCGTCGATCCGGCACCGCGCACGTTGCAAGTCTCGATCAAGGCGGAGAAGAAAGTTCCGCCCAGCCGCAAGGTGACGATCCCGGTCGAAGTGAAGAACCAAGGCTCGGGCGAAGCGGTCTACCTCACGCTCGCCGCCGTCGACGAAGGCATCTTGCAGCTGACCGATTTCAACAGCCCGAACCCGAACAAACACTACTTCGACAAGCGCCGCCTCGGCCTCGACATGCGCGACGACTACGGCCGCCTGATCTCCGGCGACCGCGCGGTCATGGGCGAACTCCGCACCGGTGGTGACGGGGTAGGTGGCCGCTCGCTCGCGGTCGTGCCGCAGCGAACCGTGTCGCTGTTCTCAGGGCTGGTCGCGCTCGATAGTGCCGGCAAGGGCAGCGTCACGTTCGACGTTCCCGACTTCAACGGCGAACTGCGTCTGATGGCGGTGGCCTACACGAATACGAAGCTGGGCCATGCCGAACAGCCGCTGACGGTGCGCGACGCAGTTGTCGCCGAAGTTATCCTGCCGCGCTTCATGGCCCCCGGCGACAAGATCATGGCCGCCCTCAACATGCACAATGTTGAAGGCGCTCCCGGTCAGTACGTCGCGACCGTGAAGTCGAGCGGTTCGACCGCAAGCCCCGGCGGACAAACCCGCGTCGCAACGCAACTCGGTGCGGGCGAGCGCAAGCTGCTGACCGTGCCCGTTGAGGCGTCGACGCTCGGCATCGGCCAGATCGCGCTGAACGTCACCGGCCCGAACGGCTTCAAGATCGACCGCTCGTGGCCGATCGAAGTGCGCGAGCCGCAACTCCCGGTCTCCGCCGAAGACGTCGCCGTTGTCGGCCCCGGCCGCGACAACAAGTTCGGCAAGGAACTGCTGGCCTCGTTCAAACCCGGCACCGCGCAAGTGGCTGTGACAGTAACGGGCGGCCGCGGCTTCGACGACGTGCCGGGCCTGCTGCGTTGGCTCGACCGCTACCCCTATGGCTGCATCGAACAAACGACCAGCCGCGCGTTCCCACTCGTCTACTACAACGACCTGGCCTTGCTCGCGAACGTGAAGCAGGACAAGAACATCAAGGACCGCGTTCAAGACGCCGCCTACCGCATTCTCGACATGCAGACCTATGCCGGCAGTTTCGGCATGTGGAGCTCGATCTCGGGCGAAGCCGATGCCTATATCGGCATGTTCGCGACCGACTTCCTGATGCAGGCGAAGGAGCACAAATATGTCATCCCCGAAGAAGGCGTCGAACGCGCACTCAAATGGGCGCGCAAGGCGGCCGGCACGGAAGGCAACACCGACCTCGCCCGCGCCTACGGCTTCTACCTGCTCGCGCGTGCGGGCACGTTGAACCCGAGCGAACTGCGCTACTTCGCCGATACCCGGGTCGAAGGCATGACGAACCCGTTTGCCTTGGGTCTCATGGGCGCGGCGCTGTCGAACATCGGCGACCGCGCTCGCGCCGCTCCGGCGTTTGCGAAGGCGCGCGATCTCTCGGCCGGCGCCGATCCGAAGAAATACGTCAGCGACACGACGTATTACGGCTCGTTGCTCCGCGACATCGCGGGCTTGACCGCGATGTCCGCAAAGGCCGGGCAGGCGGGTTTGATCCCGGCACTCGTCGGCCGCGTGCAAGGCTTCGATCCGCGGCTGAACTACACGACCACGCAAGAGAAGGCGTGGATGTTGCTCGCGGCTCACGAAGTCGAAGAAGCGACACCGCCGGTCAACGTCGCCGTCACGGGCGCCACCGTCAACCAGTCCGGCAAGGTCCTGCGCTTCAGCCCGACGCTCGCACAAATGGATACGAGCATCTCGCTGAAGAACAACGGCCAGAAAGACGTGTGGCGCATCGTCTCCGCCGAAGGCATCCCGGCAGCACCGCTCCCGGCCTCGCAAAACGGCGTGACGATCTCGAAGGCGATCCTGACCATGGCGGGTGCGCCCGCGAACCTCGCCAGTGTGAAGCAGAACGACCGCTTCATCGTGCGGCTGTCGGGTGAGATGGCCGACAACCGCGCACGCCTGATGGCATTGCTCGACCTCCTGCCCGCGGGCTTCGAGATCGAAGGTGTCGTCCAGCGCAAGGACGACGGCTCGACGATCTATCCGTTCTTGCCGGTGCTGGCGCAGTCGAACATCGCCGAAGCGCGTGACGATCGTTTCGTCGTCACCTTCGATATCGGTTCGAACTACCAGCCGACCGACCCGAAGGAGATCGCCAAGCAAACGCGTCCGACCTTCCACTTCGCCTACATCGTGCGCGCCACGGTGCCGGGTTCGTACGTCGTGCCGGCGGCCTCCGTCGAAGACATGTACGCCCCCGACATCCAAGCCCGCACCAACATGGGTCAAATGACGATTGGCGCGAACTAACCTCTTTCCGCCCCCGCTTGCGGGGGCGGAGCCGTGCGCGAAGCGCGAAGGCGGAGGGGGGCAGCGGTGACGCCCCCCCTCCGGCTTCGCCACCTCCCCCGCAAGCGGGGGCGGAAGGCGCCACGATGGGTCATCGCGGGCTTCACGCTCCTCGGCCTCGCCTTCGCGCTCGCCGTCACCGACCGCTTGAACCCGCTGGAGCGCACGCGCGCCGACGACCGCTCCGTCGTCGTCACCGCGTCGGATGGCACGCTGCTCCGCACGTTCGTCTCCAGCGACGGCCGCTGGCGCCTGCCGGTGAAGCCCGAACAAGTCGATGCACGCTACCAGCGCTTGCTGCTCGCCTGGGAGGATCAGCGCTTCCGCGATCACCCCGGCATCGATCCGCTCGCCATGCTGCGCGCGACGTATCAGCTCGCTGCCAAAGCGCGCGTTGTCTCAGGTGCCTCGACGATCAGCATGCAGGTCGCCCGCCTGATGGAACCGCGCGAGCGCACATTCGGCGCCAAACTCCTGCAGATGGCCCGCGCGCTGCAGCTCGAAGCGCACCTGACGAAGGATCAGATCCTCGAACTCTACCTAACGCTCGCCCCCTACGGCGGCAACCTCGAAGGCGTGCGTGCCGCAAGCTTCGCCTGGTTCGGCAAGGAACCGAAGCGCCTGACCGTGGGTGAAGCGGCGCTCTTGGTCGCGCTCCCCCAATCGCCCGAGCGCCGCCGCGCCGACCGTCATCCGGACATCGCGAAAGCCGCCCGCGACCGCGTGATCGCGACCCTCGCCGAACGCGGCGCGCTGACCGCACGCGAGGCGTTGGAGGCAACACAGGAGCCGATCCCGACCCGCCGCCAGCGCTTCCCGTTTCACGCCCCGCATCTCGCTCAGGACCTGCTGGCGCAAAACAAGACCAACGAACCGGTCATCGCCTCGACGCTTGACGCGCAAGTGCAGACGAAGCTCGAGGCCCTAGCCCATCGCGAGCGCGGCTACTTCGACGACGATGCCAACCTGGCGGTGATCGTGGTCGAGAACGCGACCCGCAACGTCGTCGCCTATCTCGGCGGCGCGAATTTTTGGAGCCAAGCCGGCCAAGTCGATCTCGGCAAGGCTCCGCGCTCGCCCGGCTCCACGCTAAAACCCTTTATCTACGGCATGGCGTTCGACGAACTGATCGTGCACCCGCAAACGCTGATCGACGACAAGCCGACGATGTTCGGCGACTACGAACCGCGCAACTTCGATCGCGGCTTCCAAGGCACCGTGACCGTCGCAAGCGCCTTGCAGATGTCGCTGAACGTGCCGGCGGTCGCGCTGCTCGATCGCGTCGGCCCGGTGCGTCTGGCGGCAACGTTGCGCAACGCTGGGGCCGAACTGCAGTTCCCGAAGAAAGGCGCGCTGCCCTCGCTCCCGCTCGCCCTCGGCGGCGTCGGCATCTCGCTGCGTGACCTGACGATGCTCTACACCGGCATCGCCGCCGGCGGCGAAGTCCGCCCGCTGCGCTTCGCCGCGAATGCGGGCGAGGGCGAAGGTCAGCGCCTGTTCGGCGCTCCCGCCGCCTGGTACCTCGCCGATACGCTGAAAGACGCGAACCTGCCCGACGGCTGGTCGATGGGCCAAGGCATCGAGCGCGCCCGCCAGATCGCGTTCAAGACCGGCACCTCCTACGGCTATCGCGATGCTTGGTCGCTCGGCTTCTCGAAGCACTACACCGTCGGCATCTGGGTCGGCCGCGCCGATGGCTCGACGCGCCCGGGCCACATCGGCCGCAACGACGCGGCGCCGCTATTGCTCAAGGTATTTGACCTGCTGCCGCAAGAAGGCCGCGCCCCATCGCCGCCGCCCGACGGCGCCTTCGTCGCGCAGAACGCGGAGCAGTTGCCGCCGGCCCTGCAACGCTTCCGCACCAGATCGACGATGGTGGCGGGCCTGAAGCGCATTCAACCGCCGCGCATCTCTTTCCCGCCGAACGGCGCCACCGTCTCGCTGGAAGATCCGACGAAGCCGCAAGCCCTGCCGCTCAAGGCCCAAGGCGGCCGTGAGCCCTTGCGCTGGGTGATCAATGGCCTACCGCTCGACTCCGCCAACGGCTGGTGGACTCCGGACGGCGAAGGCTTCGCCCGCATCACCGTCGTCGACGCCGACGGCCGCAGCGACACGTCGCAGGTGCGATTGAAGGCGGAGAACTAGTCGATGTCCTCAAGCCGGACGCCGCGGCCGGATTGAAGGCTCTTCCGTGCTCTCTCGATGCGCTTCAAGAAGCGCTCGTCGTTCTCAAGCTTGTAGTCGAACCAGTCGTCCTCTGATTCGAACCCAATCAGTAGGCCCGCAGGCTTTCCGTGTCGCGTAATAACGATGTGCTGCTTCTCAGCCTGACGGAGAAGGCGAGACAGGTCATCCTTCGCCTCGGAAAGTGGAACTTGCTTCATGCCGGATTTCCGAACCGTTTCAACCATGTGTCAGCCTCCGCTTTTTCAACGATCGCAAGCACTTCCACCCGATCCTCGGATACATCGTAAAAGACGCGCACGTCATCCACTCGCAATCGGTACTGTGGACGCCTAAGTCCGCGGAGCTTCTTGATTCGACTCCGGCTGACTTTCTGCGGTTCGTGCCGAAGATGAATCTCCAAGGCATCGACAACACCGGATCGTACGCCCGCCCGAAGGCGTTTCAAATCTTCTACGGCTTCAGGTGCTAGAACAATTTCAAACGCCATTCTGGCCAGAATATAGCCAGAATGGCGTCTCCGTCAACGTGTCGTGCCGACCTACTTTCCCAAAACGCTTGGCCAATTCTTGTCGGCCTTGCTGATGTTGCCGGGGATGTCCTTCTCCCACGTGGCCTGCACGCTCTGATCGTAGTTCAGGAACAGTCGGTTGTTCACGATCTTCCACACCAGCGGATCGCCCGACGCGGTGTAGCCTTGGCTGACCGCCCACGCGCAATAGCCGCCATATTGCGGCGCGTACGCGACGGGATTGGCTTTGAACGCATTCAAGTTCTCTGCCGACGCAAACTGCCACTTGGCGCCCTTGTAGTCGGTGGTGAACTCCGGCCGGCCCTTCACCGGGCGGTTCTCTTTGAAGTAGGCGACGGCGTCGTATCCGCCGACGGCGAGCGAGGAGAAGAGGCCGGTATAGATATCCGCATCGCGCGCATGCGCCGGCAGGATCGCCGCAACGAACGAGAGCGCGCCGAAGACGGTCAAGGTCAGAGTTTTCATCATGGGATTGAGTCCTTCGATCAAGGGGGCCGCGCAACGTGAGCCGCGCGATGCTCGAAACGTAGGCCTCTCGCCGCGAAATGCACTGCACCGCGTGTCCATCGTTTCGATAGCTTGCGCGCATTTGCCACTTAGACGGCGGCGCCCGCCCGCCGGAACATGACGACGATGCAGCAACCCGATCCCCCGAAAGACCAAGCGCGCAACTTGCTTGAGCGCGCCCGCGCCGCCTTCGCGCCCGAGCAAGCAGACGGCATCACCTCCGAGGCCGGCCGCCGCCGCGCGATCGCACTATTGTTCGTATGCCTGATCGCCAACGGTCTCGGCCAAACGTTGATGTTCGCGATTTTGCCGCCTTTGGCGCGCGATCTAGGCTTAAGCGAGTTTCAAGTCGGCTCGATCTTCGCCGTATCCGCGACGATCTGGGTCTTCTCCTCCGCCTTCTGGGGTGCGCGCAGCGACTACTGGGGCCGTCGCCCCGTCATCTTGATCGGCCTCGTTGCCTTCGCTGTCTCGACGTTCTCCTTCGCGAGCGTCATGCAGTTCGGCCTGTGGGGCATGCTCACGCCGGTCGCGACCTACCTACTATTGATCGCGACGCGCTCGATCTTCGGCATCTTCGGCTCGGGCTCGTACCCGGCCGCGCAAGCCTACATCGCCGACCGCACCTCGGCGCAGGAGCGCACCGAAGGCATGGCCATGCTGAATGCTGCATTTGGTTTGGGCGCCGCGATCGGCCCCGGCATCGGCGCAGCCTTGACCGTTCTTGGTGTGATCGCGCCGCTCTATTTCGTAGCGTTCCTCGCGGCACTTTCCGCAATCGCGATTTGGCTCCTGCTCCCCGAACGCTCGCGGCCGCGCGAACGCAAGATCGAGAAGCAGCTCTCCTGGTTCGATCCGCGCGTGTTCCCCTTCGTCGTCTTCTCGGTGATGCAGGGAACGGCCGGCGCGATCCCGATCCAAACCGTCGCCTTCATCATTCGCGACACGATCAACGCCGGCACCGCCGAGACGCAGCAGCTCGCAGGCGTCGCCTTGATGGGCTCGGCGATTGCGGCCCTATTCGCGCAATTCGTTCTGGTCCAGCGCTTCAAGCTCACCACGCGGTTTCTCATCTACTCGGGGATAGCGGTCGCGCTTGTCTCTAATCTTCTATTGGTCGCCGCCTCGAACTACGGCCTGATCGCCTTCGCCCTGGTCCTCTCTGGCCTCGGTTTCGGCATGCTCCGGCCCGGATTTGCGGCCGCGGCCTCCCTTGCCGTGTCGGCCGACGAACAGGGAGCAGTTGCGGGAATCACCGGTGGAGCAGGGGCCGCGGGATTCATTTTCGCGCCCCTGATCGGAAATGCACTCTATTCATGGAATATGGACGCACCCTATTGGCTTGGCACCCTTCTTATGGCAGCCTTGTTCCTGTTCGTTGTGACCAACAAACGCCTGAAACTAGCCATAATTCAACGGCATGACGACACTTCTTCAACGTTTCCGCCGCAGTGACCGGGATCACCAAACCCCAAATGTGATCGCCCGTTTAGCTGGAGTTCATCAATAGAGTCTTGCGAAAACGACAGGATGCATTAATTATGAGATTGTTCGATGGTGCAGCGCACTATCGGGCGACCAAGAAGGCTCCAAGGGCGCAAGCACAGCCTTCGTAAAGACGACGCCGGATTCGATCCGGCGCATCTATTGCGAGGATTCTGTGATGCACAATGCCGTCCAGGAGGCTGCGCGCGTGGCGCGCAATCTTGCCGCTGTGTCTAACCAGGCGGAGATTTGGCGCCAGCTGAAAGCGTTCGCTGCCGCCTACGGCTTCCATCACCTCACCGTCATCCGGCGCAGCGAAGCGCTGCCGGCGAAGGTCGCGGGCGCCATCGTCTACATCGATGCGCCGGAGGGTTTTGCTGAAGCGTTCGATCGGGACGGCTTCGGCCCGGAAACCCCGCTGATCACCCGCGCCTTGGCGAGCATCGAGCCGTTCTCGGCCGCCGACACACGCGCGGCCCCGCTCAGCGACAAGCAGCGCCGCGTCCTGCAGCACTTGAGCGTCTCGCTCAATCTACGCGACGGCTGGACGTTCCCGATTTCATACTGCGGAAAGACGCACGGCATCGTCATGATTGGCGGCATGGCGCCCGACATGGCCGCGCTGCCGTGTTCGATCCTGCACTTGTTGGCCCACACCGCGTTCAAGCGCAGTGAGGAGCTCGCCAACCCGATTGCCGCGGCAGGGCGTACGCACGCGCTCACCGGCCGCGAAGTCGAATGCTTGCACTGGGTGGCCCAGGGCAAGACGGACCTGGAGATCGCGACGATCCTCACGATCAGTGCCCGCACGGCACGCTTCCATGTCGAAAACGCAAAACGAAAGCTGCGCGTCGCAACCCGCGTGCAGGCTGTAGCCGAGGCACTGCGCCTGCAAGCCATAGCGGCCTGAAACGCAAGAGCCCTAGCCAAACCCAACCTTTCTAACCGCGCGTCGTGGAGCGCGCAGAGGAGAATGTCGTGACTGGATTTCGTAACACCATTGTCGAGTCGATCGAAGACATCAGCCGTGCTGTGTCGACTGACGCTGTCTGGGACGCCGTGAAGGCGTTCGCCAAGCCTTATGGCTTCGACTACATGCTCGTTCTCAAGGCAAAAGACAGCATGCTCGAAGGCGTCTCGGGCGCGGTGCTTTATTCCGACATGCCCGCGGGCTTTGCCGAAGCATTCGACGCTGCCGGCTTCTCGCGCGACAACCCGCTCGTCTCGCACGCGATCGTCGAACCGCGACCTTATTCGGCGGCTGAACTTTGGGCAATGCCATTGACCGTTCGCCAGCGCCGCGCGTTGGCTCAGTTGAACCTGTCGCTTGAGGTGCTCGACGGTCTGATCATCCCGATCCGTATCGCCGACAAACTCGAAGGCATCGTGCTGCTCGGCGGCCGCAAGCCGCTGATCGCGCCCGTCGTACGCTCCTCTCTCCACCTCTTCGCGCAGTGTGCGTTCGAGCACATGCTGGAGTTTGAGCTGAAGCCGCGCCGCCGCGAAGGTGGTCTATCCCCGCGCGAGGTCGAGTGTCTGCGGTGGGCGGCGGCCGGCAAGACCGACGCCGAGATCGGCCGGATTCTGACCATCAGCCCGCGCACAACCCGCTTCCACATCGAGAACGCCAAAAAGAAACTCGGCGTCGCCACCCGAATTCAAGCCGTCACCGAGGCGTTGCGGCTGCGGGCCATCGCCGCGTAGCGGGTGTTCGCGTGAAACCGAGTCTTGCCTAAGGCGGCGGCGGGGCCGAACGAAGGTTTTGCAGCAGCGTCACTGTTGCAAAGCCGTCCGGCACCATACCCGCCGACTTTTGGTAGGCGCGAACTGCATCGCGCGTCTTGCGCCCGATAACGCCGTCGGGCTCGCCGACGTCGTACTTGCGCTGCGCAAGCAGCGTTTGCAGTTCGACACGCTCGCTCCGCGACAACAACGGTTGCTCTAACCGCGGCCACGACGTCTTGAAGCTCCGTGCGCCGGTGAACCGGCTTGAGAGTTGACAGACGGCCAGCGCATACGAAATCGCGTTGTTGTAAGCCAGTACGACCTTGAAATTCGGGTAGGCGATAAAGGCCGGCCCTTTGTGTCCCGCCGGCAAAATAATCGCCGCCGGTGCATCTTTGTCTTGGCCCTTGCGCTTGGCGAGCGAGCGACCGTCGGCCAGGGTTACCGAAGCATCCATCCACTCGCGCACCGGCTTCTCGACCGACAAATCGGCTTGCATGTAATCGAACCTGTCCGGCAAGCGAACTTCGTCAAAACAAGGCGCGCCGTCTTGCCAGCCCTTCTCGCTCAGATAGTTCGCGGTCGAGGCGAACACATCGGCGCGCGTGTCCCAGAGATTCCGCTTCCCATCGCCGTTCCCGTCCTTCGCGTATTGCAGATAAACGGTCGGAATGAACTGCGTCTGGCCCATCGCGCCGGCCCATGAGCCGGTCATGCGCTCCGGTGAAATGTCGCCTTCATCGATGATCTTGAGCGCCGCCAGCAATTGCTCGCGTCCGAATGCCGCGCGCCGGCCTTGAAACCCGAGCGTCGCGAGCGCCTCGATCACGTTGAACCCACCGGTGAGCTTTCCGTAGTAGCTCTCCATCCCCCAGATTGCGGTCACGATGCTCGACGGCACGCCGTAAGTCCGCTCGGCCCGGCCAAGCGACTTGCGATACTGCCGAAGTAGAGCGCGTCCCTTCTTCGTCCGATCGTCGGACACGGCGCTGTCCATATAGTCCCAGATCGCGCGGTTGAACTCCGGCTGGTTCTCGTTCAGCTCGATCACCCGCGGGTTCAAACGGATGCGGGCGAACGCGCGGTCCATCGTTTGCTGACGAACCCCTTGCGCTCGCGCCTCGGCCTTGAATGCGTCGACCCAAGCCTGGAATTCCGCCGTCCGCTCGGGCGGCGCCTCGTCTTCATCGTCCGCGACCGGGCGGGCCATACGGACATTGGGATCGGCCAAAGCCGGCGCGATCACGGCCGTCTGGAAACCCAAAACAAGGGCCGTAATCAAAAGGCCCGCGAAGACGGTCGGTGAGTGTGCGACAAACATGCTCCTCCGATGGCACGATGTCGGCCCGAAATGCAAGGGAATGCGCCCTTTCCGAGCACCTTTCGGCGTTGACAATGTGGGGCTGTCACACTAATGCTCCGCCCCTCCAAAACCGGCCCAGCCTTAAGACGTTCGCGAGCACCGCACCCATGAAGATCCGCAATTCTCTGAAATCGCTGAAGGGCCGCGACAAGGACTGCCGCGTTATTCGCCGCAAGGGCCGCGTCTACGTCATCAATAAGAAGAACCCGCGCTTTAAGGCGCGCCAGGGCTAAACCCCAGTTGTAGCCGCTTGAAGGTCTAGCGCCGTCCCATTGGGCGGCCGATACTGCACGCATGCAGATGCCGGACCTCGACCAAGGCGTACTCGCGCGCCGCCCCGAACTCATTGACGGCCTGCGAACGCTCGTGCCCGACGGCGTGATTGCCGAGGATGACGCCCTGATCGCCTACGATTGCGATGCGCTAACCGCCTACCGCCAAAAGCCCCTCGCCGTCGTATTGCCAAAATCGGCCGACGAGGTAAGCGCGATCCTGGCGTTTTGCTCCGCAAACAAACTGAAACTCGTCCCCCGCGGTGCCGGAACCTCGCTGTCCGGCGGCGCGCTCCCCTTGGGTGACGGCATCCTGCTCGGCCTCTCGCGCATGAACCGAATCCTCGAGATCGACCTCGAGAACCGCTGCGCTGTCGTCCAGCCGGGCGTCACCAACCTCGCCATCACCCGCGCCGTCGAAGCCGACGGCTTCTACTACGCCCCCGATCCCTCCAGCCAAGTCGCCTGCACGATCGGCGGTAACGTCGCCGAAAACTCCGGCGGCATCCACTGCCTGAAATACGGCCTGACCACGAACAATCTCGTGGGCGTCGAGATGGTCCTCATCGACGGCACCCGCGTCCGCTTCGGCGGCAAAGCCATCGACGCCGGCGGCTTGGATTTCTTGGGGCTAATCACCGGCTCCGAAGGCCTGCTCGGCGTCGTCACCGAAGTGACCGTCCGCCTGCGCCCCAAACCGCCGACCGCGAAAGCGTTGCTGATCGCCTTCCCCTCGATCGAAGCCGCAGGCCAATGCGTCGCCGACGTGATCGCCGCCGGCATCGTGCCCGCCGCGATGGAAATCATGGACCGCTTCGCGATGGACGCGATCGAAGCCTATTGCGCGCCTGGCTATCCGAAGAACGCCGCCGCAATGCTCATCGCCGAACTCGACGGCATGGAAGCCGAGGTGACAAGTACCTCTGCCGAACTCGAAGCCATCGCGCGCAAAGCCGGCGCACTCGCCTGCACCGCCAGTAACTCCGACGCTGAGCGCGAGCGCATCTGGGCCGGCCGCAAGGCAGCCTTCGGTGCGGCAGGCCGCATCGCCCCCGACATGCTCTGCATGGACGGCACGATCCCGCGCCGCGCCTTGCCGCAAGTCCTGAAACGCATCGGCGAGATGTCGAACGAATTCGCGCTCCCCGTCGCCAACGTCTTCCACGCCGGCGACGGCAATCTCCATCCGCTGATCATGTACGACGTGATGAAACCCGGCGATCTCGACCGTGCTGAAAAATTCGGCGCCGCGATCCTGAAACTCTGCGTGGACGTCGGCGGTGTCCTCACCGGCGAGCACGGCGTCGGCGTCGAGAAACGCGACCTGATGCACCTGATGTTCGCCGAGGCCGACCTCGCCATCCAGCAGAGCGTCAAGTGCGCCTTCGACCCGCAAAGCCTGCTCAACCCCGGCAAAGTCTTCCCCTCACTCTCCGCTTGCGTCGAAGGCGGCGCCATGCACGTCCACCACGGCCGCATTCCCTTCCCGAACTTGCCGAGGCTCTAGTGGCCCGCGTCCTCAAACCCGACACCGAAGCCGACGTCGCCGACGCGATCCGCGAGGCTGAGAAAGCGCAATCGCCGCTTGCGATCGAAGGCGGCGGCACAAAGCGCCACCTCGGCCGCGTCGTCGACACGCAAACCATCCTGAAGCTAAGTGGCCTCGCCGGCATCACGATGTACGAGCCGGACGAGATGGTGTTCACCGCCCGCGCCGGCACCTCACCTGCCGAAATCGAAGCCACGCTTGCCGCCAAAGGCCAATGCCTCGCCTTCGAGCCCGCATCGGCCGAAGGTGCCACCATCGGAGGCGTCGTCGCGGCCAATGCGTCAGGCCCACGCCGCTTCGCCGCCGGCGCGGCGCGCGATCATCTGCTCGGCTTCAGCGCAGTGGACGGGCAGGGCGAACGCTTCAAAGCGGGCGGCCGCGTCGTGAAGAACGTCACCGGCTACGACCTGCCCAAACTCGCCGCCGGTTCCTTCGGCACACTGTTCGTGATGACGGAGCTCACGCTCCGCGCCGTCCCGCGCGGGGCGACCGCCGTGCTCGCGATCGAGGACCTCCCGCCGGCGAAGGCATTGCACTTGCTTCGCCGGATCGCCGGATCGCCGTTCGACCCAACGGGCCTCGCCTACATCGCCACGCGCGAACTCGTTCTCATTCGCCTGGAAGGCCGCCCCGATGGCGTTGCCGCACGCCGCGACGAACTCTGCCGCACGCTTGCGAAAGGCGCCCGCGTGCTCGCAGCGGACGAAGGCGCAAACCTGTTCAAATCTCTCACCGACGTGCGCCCGCTCTTCGGCAATGCGACCGAACTCTGGCGCCTCTCGCTCCCGCCGACACAATGCGAGGAGGCAGTGAAGCAACTCGCGCCCGAAACCTGGGTAGCCGATTGGGCTGGCGGCCTGCTTTGGCTCGAAGAACCCAGCGGCTCCGTCCACGCGACGGCCCGTGCGCTCGGCGGTCACGCAACGCTCTTCCGGCACCGCGTGCCGCGCGACGACGTCTTTCCACCGCTCGACGCCGCGACCGAAGTCCTGACCCGCCGCCTCAAACAAACTTTCGACCCGGCCCGCATCTTGAACCGCGGCCGCATGTACAAAGACATCTGATGCGAACCAATTTCTCGGCCGCGCAGCTCGCCGACCCGCACATCGCCGCTGCCGAGCAGCAGCTGCGCAGCTGCGTTCACTGCGGCATCTGCACCGCGACGTGCCCGACCTATACGTTGCTCGGCGACGAACTCGACGGCCCCCGCGGCCGCATCCAACTGATCCAGCACATGCTGGAAACCGACGCCGCACCGAGCGCGAAGGTCGTGACCCACATTGACCGCTGCTTGTCGTGCCTTGCCTGTGTCAGCGCCTGCCCGTCAGGCGTCAACTATCCGCGCCTGATCGACGAAGCCCGCGCCCACATCGAACGCAAAGGCACCCGCCCGCTCCCGCGTCGCCTCATGCGCTGGTTCCTGGGGACACTACTCCCGCGCCGCGCCCCGCTTAGAGCCGCGCTCCTGCTCGCGCGCGTGAGTTCGCTCATGGCACCGCTGCTGCCAAGCGCCCTCGCGATCCCACTGCGCGTTGCCTCGCGCCTAAAGCCGCACGGCCCATCATCGATGGCGATCGCGAAACCCGCCACGCCCATCAAACGCATCGCACTCCATCGCGGTTGTGTGCAAGAAGTCGTCGCCCCGCACATCACCGAAGCCGCGATCCGCGTGCTGACGCGTCACGGCATCGAAGTCGTTCCCGTCGAAGGCACCGGCTGCTGCGGCTCGCTGAACCATCACCTCGGCCAAACTGAGGCCTCTGACCGTCACGCCGACGCCCTCGTCGCCGATATCGCGCGTAAGGAAAAGCAAGGCCGCTTCGACGCCATCGTCACGACCGCCTCCGGCTGCGGCTCCACCATCCGCGACTACGGCTTCCACGTTCGCGATAGCGCCGACATCGCCGCACGTACCCGCGACATCGCCGATCTCCTGCGCGACGTCCCGCTCAAGGTCGGTGAGGCGCACAAAGGCACCCGCGTCGCCTATCACGCCGCCTGCTCGCTGACCCACGGCATGAAACAAGCCGCCGCCGCACCGGCGCTCTTGAAGAAACTCGGCTTCGACGTCGTCGAACCGCGCGACACGGCCTGTTGCGGCTCCGCCGGCGTCTACAACATCCTCGAACCCGAAATCGCCGGCGAACTCCAGCAGCGCAAGGCCACAACGCTAATGGCGACCCAGCCTCAACTCATCGCCACCGGCAACATCGGCTGCCACGCCCAAATCGCAGCCGCCGTCCAAGTCCCCGTCGTCCACACCATCGAACTCATCGACTGGGCAACCGGCGGGCCGCCACTGGTTGGAGCCGCCCAGATAGGTGGAAATTGACAGGTCGCCGGGCGTTGTGATATTGCTACCCATATGAAGACAACCTTCGATATTGCTGAGACCTTGCTGAAGAAAGCCAAAGCCGTCGCCCAGCGCGACGGCGTAACCGTGCGCACGCTTGTTGAGCGCGGCCTTCATCTGGCGCTCAGCGAGCGCAGCCGCCGCGGTCAATTCAAACTGCGCGATGCATCGGTGCCGGGTCGCGGACTGCAGCCGGAAGCCGCAAAGCTGTCGTGGGACGAAATTCGCGAGCTTAGCTACGGCCGCCGCGGCGAATGATCGCCGTCGACGCCAATATCCTCATCTATGCCCATCGTCGCGATAGTGAATGGCACCCACGTGCCGCTGCGAAGTTAAGAGAACTGTCCGAGGGTATGGGCGCTTGGGCACTGTTGTGGCCGTGTGTTCACGAATTTCTCGCCATCGTGACCCACCCGCGAATCTACGCACCGCCATCAACGCTCAATCAAGCGATCAGCCAAGCTACAGCTTGGATGGACTCGCCAAGCGTGACACTCCTTGCAGAGAGCGCCGACCACTGGGCCGCCTTGCGTGGCGTGCTGGAAACATCGCGCGTTGTGGGACCCCGCGTCCACGACGCTCGGATCGCGGCGCTTTGTATGACTCACGGCGTCCGCGAACTTTGGACCGCAGATCGCGACTTCAGCGCGTTTCCCGGAGTAACCGTTCGCAATCCGCTGATCGAGCCCGCCCGCCGAAAGTGACCAGGCTCACCGCTTAAGCAACTGCAGCACCCGCCGTCCCGCCGCCGCCCCGCTCTGATACGCGCCGTGTACAGTCTGCGACGCTTTTCCGGCCAACGCCTCCCCCGCCACGAACACGCGCTCGCCGATCGGCGTGTTGAGCGCATAGCGTGCCCGCCACGCCCCGGGCTTTGCCGCTGCATAAGCGCCGAGCGTCAGTGGATTGGTTCCCCATGTCGTCGCTGTGCCGCCGCGAAACCCGCGGTCGGCGTCCGCGCCCAACAGGGCGCGCAGCCGGTCGCGCGCAAACGCGATGTTCGTAGCTTCGTTTTGCGTCGCCAAATCCCACGCCAGCGACCCACCCACAAAGCAAATCGCGAGCGGCACACCCAGTGGTCGCACCAGGAAATAGTGCCCGCGCTCGCCCCGCACCTGCGGCACCAACACACTGCCTTCCGCGAACGAGAGGGCAGGGCTCCCAGGCTGATAGAGCAGCGCGATCTTGCTCAGGAGCCCCATCTGCAAACCGCCAAGTGCCGCTTGCGCGCCGCCATCCAGCACCGGATCGAACGCGATTGAGCCGCGCGCCAACACACCGGCGGACACCGTAACGATCGCAGCCTTCGCTGACAGCACACCGCGCGCCGTCGTCACGCGCACTTGGCCTCCCGCACTCGCGACACCGCGAACGGTCGTGTTCACAGCAATCGGCACACCCACCCCAAGCCGCGAGACCAATGTGCCCAATCCCTGACGCACCAACCGGTTCGGCTCGTCCTCGTCGAGATCGAACCAGTCCTTCACCGACATCGCTTCGAAGTCGACGCCCATGTTCAACGGTCCGATGTTGGCGGCGGCGGTTGTGCCCCAAGCCGCAACGTCGCTGTCGGCCAACGAAGCTAAAACCTCCGGCGCGGCGATCTCCGCCTCTTCCTCCGCCGCATGCGCCAGCGCTGTGCTCACGCGCTCATAGGCGCGCTCGTACGCCGCATTCGAACCGGCCGGCGCCAATCGCCCATCGACAAAAAGTGTCTCAGCCGGATCGTGCGGCACGGTTTCAAAGCGATGCAGCTTTGCGAGCCCCGTCAGCGGGTTCTTGTCCGACCGGTGCAGCCACGCAGCCCCTCGATCGAACGGCACGCCGAACGTCGCCGTGTCGGTGTAGCAGCGCCCGCCGATCCTCGGCGCCGCTTCGAGCACCTGCACCCGCCGCCCGCCGTTGATCAGCACCTGGGCGGCTGCGATCCCGGCCGCCCCGGCGCCCACGATCACAACCTCGGGATCGTTCACGATAGTGCCCGCCGCAAGCGGCAAAGCCGCCGCAAATCCGCCGAACTGACGCCGGGTAATCTTCATACCGAATGCCGCTTGGATTTCTGCCCCGCCTCACCTTAGCATAGGACCCCGATGCGCACCCCCCTCGCACTTTTGTTCGCGGCTTTGCTCGCGTTCCCCGCCCACGCCGATCAGAACGATCCGCGGCTGGAGCGCCTGTTTAACCAACTCGCCGTCATCCGCACCGCGCCGGAGGCCAACGATATCGAGGTCCAGATCACCAAGATCTGGCTCGAGTCCGGCAGCGACACGGTGGACGTATTGATGTCGCGCGCACAAACCGCGTTTGACGCACAAGACTTCGCCGCCGCGAAAAAGCTGCTCGATGCCGTCACCGAAATGCGTCCGGACTTCGCCGAGGTCTGGTATCGCCGCGCCGAGCTGTTGCTCGCGATGGACAGCCAGCAAGAAGCCGCAGCCGATCTGGCGAAGACGATCGAGCTCGAACCCCGCCACTTCAAAGCCTACGCGATCGCCGGCCGTATCGCCGATGTCGCGGGCGACAAGTCAGCAGCCCTCGACGCCTACCGCCGCGCCGTCAAACTGAACCCGATGCTGGAAGCCATCGCCCGCCGCGCCGGCCAACTCACGAGCGAAACGATCAGCCGGCCGCCGACGTAGCTACCCCGTTCTCCGCCCGACGAACGCCACCCGCAGCAAGTTCGTTGCTCCCGGTGTGCCCAGCGGTACGCCTGCGGTCACTACGATCCGCTGCCCCGCCGACGCAAACCCTTCGCGGAACGCGATCTGGCAGGCGCGGTCCACCATGTCTTCGAAGTCGTGCGCGTCCTCGGTGACGACGCAATGCAAGCCCCAAGCGATCGCCAGCCGTCGTCCGGTGCCCGCCACCGGCGTTAGCGCGATGATGGGAACGCTGGGCCGCTCGCGCGACGCGCGCAGTCCCGTCGAGCCAGAGCCCGTCCAGCATACGATCGCAGCCGCCTTCAGCGTCTGCGCCACTTGCCGCGAGGCCGCCGTGATCGCATCCGGCATCGTCGCTTCCGGCTCCGAGCGCTGCGCGTCGATGAAGGTACGATAGTAGGCATCCGCTTCGATCGAGCGCGCGACGCGGTCCATCATTTCGACAGCTTCCGCCGGGTACTTGCCCGACGCCGATTCCGCCGACAGCATCACCGCGTCCGCGCCGTCGAACACGGCGGTCGCGACGTCCGACACCTCAGCCCGCGTCGGGATCGGGTTCGAAATCATGGACTCCAGCATTTGCGTCGCCACGATGACTGGTTTGCCTGCGGCGCGCGCCGCCCGCGTGATCTGCTTCTGCTTGCCCGGCACGTGCTCGACGGGGAGCTCGACGCCAAGATCGCCGCGCGCGACCATCACGGCATCCGACAGCTCCACGATCTCATGCAGCCGCTCGATCGCCGACGGCTTCTCGATCTTCGACAACACGCCGGCGCGCCCCGCCACGATCTTGCGCGCTTCGCCCACATCCTCCGGCCGCTGCACGAACGACAGCGCGATCCAGTCGGCGCCGTGCTCCAGCGCCCGGTCCAAGTCAGCGCGATCCTTCGCCGTCAACGCCGCGATCGGCAGCAACGCGTCCGGCACATTGACGCCCTTGCGATCCGTCAACCGTCCGCCGACTTCCACACGCGCGACAGCGTTGTCCGCCGCAACCTTCTCCACGCGCAGCGCAATCCGCCCGTCGTCGATGAGCAATCGGCCGCCCTCCTTCAAGACGGCGAAGATTTCCTTGTGCGGCAAGAACAGATGCTGCGCATCGCCGGGCCTCGAATCCAAGTCGATCCGAACCGTCGACCCCGTGACCAGATCGACGCCGCCGCCCGCCATCGCGCCGATCCGAAGCTTCGGCCCCTGCAGGTCCGCCAGAATACCGATCGGCCGATCGATCTCAGCCTCCAGCGCTCGGATGCGCGCGACATAGTCGGCGAGCGACGCATGATCCGTGTGGCTCATATTGATGCGGAACACGTCCGCGCCCGCTTCGAACAGGCGCTTGATCATCGCGGGCTCGCGCGAGGCGGGTCCCAAAGTCGCGACGATTTTCACATTGCGGCGTCGGCGCATGTCTCACTTCGTGTGTTGAGGGCGGGCGTCAATCGGAGAGGTTCTGCGTCCAGGTCGTGAGCTCGCCGGTGTCGATCTCGAAGAACCCCGCCTGACCGTATCCCCGCTTGGCACACTTCTCCCGGCCCTTGATGGTGAAGTTGTCGGCTGCGACGCAGAAGAAGCGGTTGCCATCCCAGCCACCGTCGACCCCCAAATGCACGCCGCGCAGATAGTAGTACCGCGCTTTCAAGGGCCCGCGCAAAACATCCGTGCAGGCCCTTGGCTCGACCCGCCACCAGCCTTGGCTGACCCAGCCGCGCCCGCTCGTATGCCCGACCGCGACCAGCAGCGGATGCTCGGTCTTGTTGCAGACCGCAAACTTGGCCTCCGCCGGCACGGCGGCCAGCAAAAGCGCCAACAGGGGGACACCGGAACGCAGCATGAGGCCCGAATCAATGATCGCGAAGCTTCGTCCGCCCGCAACAACCGGTCAAACGCGCGGTGTGATCAGAATGGCGCGAAAGTCGTTCACGTTCGTGCGCGTGGGTCCGGTCACGACGTCTTGGCCCAGTGCCGCAAAGAAACGGCCCGAGTCGTTCTGTTGCTGTGCCGCGCGCGGTTCGAGTCCCAACGCCTTTGCCCGCGCGAGCGTATCCGGCGCGATCCAAGCACCGGCCGCGTCGTCGCTCCCGTCGATGCCATCGCTATCCGCGGCCAAAGCCCAGATGTTGTCGGCTCCTTGAAGCGCTTCGGCCAGCGCCAGTACATACTCGCGATTGGGCCCCCCGCGCCCGTCGCCGCTAACCGTCAGCGTTAGCTCGCCGCCGGAGAGTAGCACCAGCGGCCGGTCGCGAGGCTCTTCGTGACGCGCGATCTCCGCATGCGTTCGCGCTACCCGCCGCGCGTCGCCCTCGATCGCAACACCCAAGACCTTCGTGTCGAAACCGAGCCGATGCGCCCCATCGGCGGCGGCGGCAATCGCGTCAGCCGGCCGCGCCACGATTTGATAGCCCGCCTTCGCCAAACGCGCATCGCCAGGCTTGATCGACTCGTAGGCCGGATCGCTCAATAGCTGGCGCGCCAGCTCGGGAACGGGGACATCATACTTGGCAAGGATAGAAAGCGCGTCGCCTTGCGTGCTCGCATCGCCAACCGTCGGCCCCGACGCGATCACTGAAGGATCGTCGCCCGCCACATCCGAAATCGAAAGCGCAAGCAGCCGGGCAGGGTACGCCGCCGCCGCCAACCGCCCGCCTTTGATCGCCGACAAATGCTTGCGCACGCAGTTGATCTCTTGGATCGACGCCGACGAAAGCACCAACGCCCGCGTGATCGCCCGCTTCTGCGCGAGAGTCAGCGGCGCCAACGGCGCGCTCAACAAAGCCGACCCGCCGCCCGACAATAGCGCCAACACAAAGTCGTCTTCGTCCAAGGCACGCACCTGCGCCAACACCCGCGCCGCCGCATCGGCCCCGGCCGCATCGGGTAAGGGGTGCCCTGCCTCAACGACCTCGACAAATCGCGTCGGCGCGCCATGATCGTAGCGCGTGACGACCAACCCAGCGAGCGGCGGCCCCCACGCGTCCTCAACCGCCGCCGCCATCGCCGCCGCAGCTTTTCCCGCGCCGACGACGACAATCCGCCCCGCGGGCCGCGGCGGCAAAGCCGGTGCAATCACCCGCGAAGGGTGACAGGCGTCGACGGCCGCATCGAACAAGTGGCGAAGAGCGCTCGGAAAATCGTGCACAGAATCCAGCCCAACTGCGTCATTCGCTCTATGACACAAAACCCGCGCATCGCCTATCTTGGCGCTGGAGCGCGGGGGAAGCGGCGATGCCGGCCGAACAACACAGAGGCTACGAAATCGCGAACGCGAACGCGCCGCCGCATCTGATCTTCGTCTGCGATCACGCTTCGAACGCAGTGCCGCCGGAATATGCCTCGCTCGGCCTCGCGCCGGCGCTGTTCAACCTGCACATCGCCTACGACATCGGCGCCGCAAACGTGACGCGCGCTATGGCGAAAGCGTTCAACGCTCCGGCGATCCTCGGTGTCTACTCGCGTTTGCTCATCGATCTGAACCGCGGTCCCGACGATCCGACGCTGGTGATGAAACTCTCCGATAGCGCGATCATTCCCGGCAACGCAAAGGCCGACTTCGCCGAAGTCGACAAGCGCATCGAACGCTATTACCGCCCCTACCACGACACGATCGAAGCCGCGATCGCCCGCGCGCGAGCGCAAGGCATCAAACCCGTCATTATCTCGATCCACTCCTTCACGCCCGAATGGCGCGGCAACAAACGCCCCTGGCAAGTCGGCGTGCTCTGGAGCAAAAAGGACGGCCGCCTCGCGCTGCCGCTGCTGGAAGCCCTGCGCCGCGAAAGCGATCTCACCGTCGGCGACAATCAGCCCTACACCGGCGAGTTGGAAGGCGATTGCATGGCCCAACACGCACTCGCGCACGGCCTCGCACACGTGCTCATTGAAATCCGCCAGGATTTGATCGCCGACGAAGCCGGCGCCGCAAAATGGGCGGCGCGCCTCACGCCGATCTTGCGTTCCAGCCTCGCGCACCTAGATTCGAACAACACTGGAGGCGCCGCCATGGACGAAACCAAACGCACCGAAATCGAAGCCGCAGCTTTTCGTCGCTTGGTTGCGCATCTGCAGAAGCGCACCGACGTTCAAAACATCGACTTGATGAATCTCGCGGGCTTCTGCCGCAATTGCCTGGGCGATTGGCTGAAGGACGCGGCCGCCGAACGCGGGATCGAACTCGCGAAAGACGACGCCCGCACGCGCGTCTACGGCATGCCGCAAGCCGAATGGAAGGCGCGCCACCAAAAGGAAGCATCAGCGGAGCAAAAGGCTGCCTTTGAAAAAGCCCACAAGAATCACGGCTGAAGCGCATTGATCGGGCAGGGGGTGGCGGCTATCGTCCGCGCCCCTATCCCACATTTGTTCACATTTTCAGACCGGGTTCGTCGCCATGGCCAAGGCCAATTTTGCCAAGGATCAATTGAAGTCGCTTGTCGAGCGCGTTGAGCGCCTCGAAGAAGAAAAAGCCGCCCTCGCCGGCGACATCCGCGAAGTCTACGCGGAGGCAAAGGGCCAAGGCTTCGACGTGAAGATCATGCGCCAAGTCATCCGCATCCGCAAAATGGACTCGAACGAACGCGACGAACAAGACGCGCTCCTCGACCTCTATATGTCCGCCCTTGGCATGGCGAGTTGACAACGATCGTCGGGTCAAATCGCGCCGGCACCGCACTCGCGAAAGCACAACACGCTCGCTCGATCGGCTCCGTCTCTCACCGCCGGCACCAATCGCGCCACGCCGCCTTCGCGCTCACCGCGAAGTCCTAGCGACCGGCAGGGCGATCCGACGAGCGCAATCCGCGATTGCGACTGCGTTGCAATGTCCGGTGCCTTTTGGGCTATCGGTGGGGTACCTCCAAAGTGTCCCCATTACTCCCTTGAGCTATGCCGCTAACATCAAAAGGTCGATGATGCGTGCCGTCCCTGTGTGATTCTGCGCACACGGAATCGCCAAACTTGGCATACGCGTTTTTATTCCCTTCGCAGGGAAATGATTCCTCCTAGTGTGAGTCGGGGTCCGAATCGCTTCGCTTTGAGGAACTACGATGCATCTGACGTGCCCGCCACTGCTGCGGCGCGCGACCTTGTTTGCCGCGCTTGCCACGGTCCCCATCTTTGCAGCCAATGCCGGTGGTTTCGACATCCCGACCGGCGCGCCGCCCAGCCCGCTGACGTTCAGCGGTCAAACGGTGCGGCCCTTCTCGCAGGAAATGCTGTTGTTCGAGGAATTCGGCACCAAGCCCGTGCCCGGTTCAACCTGTCCCTCCTGCTCTCCCATGCCGGTTCCTGCAACGTGCACCGATGGTCCTCAAACGGCCGCGCTCGACACATTCTTGGCGCAACCGCTGTGGCCACAGCCGACACGTGCCGCCAACACCACCCAGGCGAACCCTTGGCAGACGAGGATCGGCGGCTGCATTGGCCGCGCGCTCTCCACGAGTGCGATCGAAGGACGCCCGGACGGCGAGTGGTTCGCGCACCAAAGGTGGGACGAGTTTTCCGCCAAGGTTTATTTTCAATCGGCACAGGCCGGCGCCCGCACGAACGGCGGGTTGCGCGACACGCTACAGCGTCATCGCTTTCTTTTCGGCGAGTTCAAGCCGGGAGGCCTTTACTATCGGGGCGGCACCAACAAGAACGTCCAAGTCCGCTTCCATCCCCTATTGCCGGAGCAGCAACCGAACTCCGTTTGGACGTTCGACGGCACCATGCCACCGAAGCTGTTGATGGCCCGCTATGGCGAGCCGATCCTCTTCCGGCACTTCAATGCGCTACCGATCGACATCGCCGCCAACAACGGTTTCGGTAGGCACACCATCACGACGCACGAGCACAACGGTCACAATCCGGCCGAAAGCGACGGCTTCACCGCCGCCTACTTCTTCCCCGGCCAGTACTACGACTATCACTGGCCGATGCAACTCGCAGGCCGGGATTCGATCAACACGTCGGCGACGGACTCTTGGGCTGGCTATCCGGACGGCGCCGGCGGCGTCGTGAAGATCCCGGGCGACTGGCACGAAACGATGAGCACACATTGGTTCCACGACCACATGCTCGATTACACCGCCCAGAACGTCTACAAGGGCAATGCCGCGATGATGAATTACTACAGTGCCATCGATCGCGGCCGCGAAGGCTTTCAGTGCAACTACGCGAATGGCGCAAACCCGAACCTGTGCTTGCCCTCTGGCACGGCGCTCGATTGGGGGAACCGCGACTATGACGTAAACTTGGTCATTGCCGACAAGGCGTGGGACGCGAACGGCCAACTCTTCTTCAACATCTTCAATACCGACGGCTTCTTGGGCGATCGCGTGCTGACGAACTGGGGCTACAAGCCCTACTTCAACGTCCGCGCCCGCCGCTATCGCTTCCGCATCTTGAACGGCGCCGTCTCGCGCTACTTCAAGATCGCGATCGTCACCGCGTCGGGGCAGCGCGTGCCGTTCCACATGATCGCCAACGACGGCAACATCATGCAAAACGCAATTCGCTTCCCGAACGCGCAAAGTCAAGACTTGCCGACCCAAGCGATCGCGGAGCGCTACGACATTGTCGTCGACTTCAAGAACTTCGCGCCCGGCACGAAGCTCTACATGGTCAACCTGCTGGAACACAAAGATGGGAAGGGGCCGAACCGCGAAATTCCGCTGGTGAGCGTATTAAGCGGCAGCTACCAGGGCGATCCCGCAGTCGGAAAGTTCCTCGAGTTCCGCATCGCCGCCATGCCGGTGGGCGCCGTCGATCGGTCGATGAACCCGGTTGACTACGAGCCCGGCAAGAAGACGATGATCCCGCTGCCGACGATCACGGCGGCAGAGCTGTCGACCGCGCGCCATCGGACGTTCGAATTCGGACGCTCTGGCGGCACCGACGAGAAGCCCTGGACGATCAAGACTGACGGTGGTCAAGGTCTTGCGATGGATCCGCACCGCATCTCGGCCGATGTCACAAAAGGCGCGCTTGAGATTTGGCACATCAAAAACGGTGGCGGAGGGTGGTCGCACCCGGTTCACGTCCACTTCGAGGAGGGCAAGATCCTCGCGCGCGGCGGTGCCACCCCGCCGCTGTGGGAACAGGGCGCGCGCAAGGATGTTTATCGGGTCGGTGACGAGGCGGACTCGACCAGCCAAGTCGACATCGCCATTCGCTTCCGCGAATTCATGGGCACGTTCGTCGAGCACTGCCACAACACGCAGCACGAGGACAACGCGATGCTCCTGCGCTGGGATATCAAGAACCCGGGACAGGTAGTCGCGATACCGACGCCGGTCATGCGTTGGGAAGGCACATTCTATGAGCCCTCGTTCGGCCTTGTCGCCGCGGGCAGCGGCACAAGCGGCGCCCCCTAGCGCCGCCCTCTCTTCCGTCCTACAAGCGGCGCGGCATGCAATCACGCATGTCGCGCCATCTCGTTTGGAGTTCAACGATGCACCGGTTTGTTCGTCTCGCCGTCTGCGCGCTGCTCGCATGTTTCAGCTTTGCTCCGCTCGCGCTCGCGCACGAATACACCGTCGGAACGGTCACGATCTATCACCCGTGGGCAGCCGCAACGCCTCCGGGCGCCACGACCGGCGCGGCCTACATGAAGATCGTCAACAAGGGCAAGAAGGCCCTGCGCCTGCTGAAGATGTCGACCCCGGTCGCCGAAAAGGTCGAGATCCACTCGATGACGATGGACAAAGGCGTCATGCGCATGCGCCCGCTGACCGCGCCGCTCAAGATCGCGCCGAACGGAACCTTGGCGCTGAACCACAATGGCTTGCACCTGATGCTGATCGGCCTGAAGAAACCATTGGTCGAGGAAGAAATGGTCTCGCTCAAACTAACTTTCGCCGGCGGCAAGACCGTCGATGTCGATCTCTACGTCGAAGCCCTCGGCGCTACCGCCGGCAGCCACGATCAGCACTAGATTCACTCGGAAATGGAGTTCCGGCACACACGGGGTCAAACGCGGCTCTCCTGCGCTCTGCCGTTGAGCTGCGGCAACCGAACCGATAGCGTCCCCGCGACGACTCTCGCCGAGGTCCGCAATGCCCAAACCCCAAGACAAGCCCTATGACGTCATCGTTCTAGGCGCGACCGGTTATGTCGGCGCGTTGATCGCGGAATATCTGGCGAAGACCTACAGCGGCAACGAACTGCGCTGGGCGATGGCTGGGCGCAGCGCCGCGAAACTCGACGCCGTGAAGGCAACGCTCGGTGACCGTGGCGCGCGCGTGGCGACGGTCGTTGTCGACACCGCCGACGCGAAGGCGCTCGACGCGCTCGTCGCGCAAACGAAAGTGATCCTGACGACGGTCGGGCCGTATGCGAAGTACGGCTCGGAAGTCGTCGCCGCTTGCGCCCGCGCCGGCACCGACTACGTCGACCTCGCAGGTGAGGCGCCGTGGATCCAACGCATGATCGACGAGCACCACGACGCGGCGAAGGCCTCCGGCGCGCGCATCGTCCCGTGCTGCGGTTTCGACTCCATCCCCTCCGACCTCGGCGTCTTGTTCCTGCACGACGAAGTGAAAAAGCGTACCGGCGAATCCCCGGCGGCAATCAAGATGCGCGTGAAATCCATGCGCGGCGGCGCCAGCGGCGGCACGATCGCCAGCATGATGAACATGGTCGAAGAAGCAACGCGCGATCCGGCTGTGCGCAGCGCGCTTGGCAACCCTTATGCGCTGAACCCGAAGAACGAACGCAAAGGCCCGCGCCAACCCGGCATGGTCCCCGTCGCCTATGACGGCGACGCACAGTCGTGGACCGCGCCCTTCATCATGGCCGCGATCAACACCCGCGTCGTGCACCGCTCGAACGCTTTGATGAACTACGCCTACGGCCGCGAGTTCAGATACGACGAGGCGATGTTGACCGGCGGTAGCTTTCTCGGCGCACCCGCCGCACTCGCCGTTGCCGGCGGCATGGGCGCCTTCGGCCTCGCCGCCGCCGTAGGACCCGTGCGCCGCTTGTTGAACGACTATGTCCTACCCAAACCAGGTGACGGGCCGACGCCCGAGCAACGCGAAAAGGGCAACTACGATCTCCTCTTCATCGCCGTCGCAAAGAATGGCCGCGCCTACAAAGCCCGCGTCACCGGCGACCGTGACCCCGGTTACGGCTCAACGGCAAAGATGATCGCCGAAGCCGCGATCTGCCTTGGCGAAACCGACCACGCCCAAGTGCCGGGCGGCCTCTGGACCCCAGCCTCCGCCATGGGCCAACGCCTCATCTCGCGATTGGTGGAGCGCGCGGGTCTGACGTTTGAGATGCTGAACTAAACCCACGGGTGTCATGGTCGGCCTTCGCAGACCATGACGCCAATGGCGGGCTGATCCACCGCGCCACACCAAACGTACTCCCACCATGTCCCCCGTCATCCACTGGTTCCGTCAGGACCTGCGCCTCGCCGACAACCTTGCGCTGCACGCCGCAGCGGGGCAGGGGGCGCTTATCCCGGTGTTCATCCTCGACGACGAAACGCCAGGCAAGTGGAAGCCCGGCGCTGCGTCACGCTGGTGGCTGCACAAGAGCCTCGAAGCGCTCGAAGCCAGCCTCGCCAAGCGCGGCAGCCGTCTGATCCTTCGCCGTGGCAACGCCCACAAGATCATTCCCGCGCTCTTACGTGAAACCGGCGCCACAGCTATCCACTGGAATCGCCAATACGAACCCTGGGCGATCGCCCGCGACACCGCGCTGAAAGAAACTCTGAAGAGTCAAAACGTAAAGGCAGAGAGCTTCAACGCCGCGCTGCTGAAGGAGCCGTGGCAAGTCAAGACGGGCGCCGATGGTCCGTTCAAAGTCTTCACCCCGTTCTGGCGCGCCGCGTCGGCGACGATCGACGAGACCGCACCGCTTCCCGCACCGAAGAAATTCGCGAGCCCATTGGAGTGGCCGCGCAGCGACACGCTCGCCTCGTGGAAGCTTCTACCCACAAAACCCAACTGGGCGCGAGGTTTCGAACCACTCTGGGCCCCAGGCGAAGCGGGCGCGCGCAAGCGCCTCGAAACCTTCATCGATCGCGCGCTCGCGCACTACGCCGGCGGCCGCGACCGCCCCGACCAGCAAAACACATCGCGCCTCTCGCCCCATCTCCACTTTGGCGAGATCGGCCCGCGCCAGGTCTGGCACGCTCTGCAGATCGCCCGCCAGGACCGCAAAGCCGGAGTGAACGTCGACAAGTTCCTCTCCGAAATCGGCTGGCGCGAGTTCTCGAACCACCTGCTCTACCATGTCCCAACATTGCCGGAGCAAAACTTCCGCCCCGCCTTCGACCGCTTCCCCTGGGAGCGAAACGACCGCGCCTTCAAAGCCTGGACCAAAGGCCAAACCGGCTACCCCATCGTCGACGCCGGCATGCGCGAGCTTTGGACGACCGGCACCATGCACAACCGCGTGCGCATGGTCGCGGCGTCGTTTCTGATCAAGCACTTGTTGATCGATTGGCGCCGTGGCGCCGACTGGTTCTGGGATACGCTGCTCGACGCCGACCTCGCGAACAATTCGGCGAGTTGGCAGTGGGTCGCAGGCTCCGGCGCCGATGCCGCCCCCTATTTCCGCATCTTCAATCCGGTTCTGCAGGGCGAAAAGTTCGACCCTGACGGTGCCTATGTCCGCCAATGGAACCCGGAACTCACCCACTGCGACCCACGCCTCATCCACCGCCCCTGGGAAGCCACGAACGCCACGTCGCTCGACTACCCGCCGCCGATCGTCGACCACGGCGCAGCGCGCGCAAAGGCGCTAGCGGCATTCAAAACGATCGCGTCGTGAACGTGTCCTAACCACGCTTCAGCCATCCAGAGCGCGCGCGCCATTCGCGAATCAAACAAGCGTTGGCCCGCATGCCAAAGGAGTCTCGTTCCCACGTCTTCGACGAGAGCAACCGCGAAGCAGCGGAAAAACCTGACGCACATGACATGCAACGCAACAACAACGAACGGCTCTTGGCGCGCGTTCGTGTGGAACGATCGCATCACTTGAGGATATGCAACCGCGGCGGGAAATTCAGAATTGCTTCCGCTGCCGCAAATGACATTGTCAACTCTGCCAAACGTGCGGTGCATTCAGTGTCAGGTGGCGACAGCAAACCGCCCAGCAACCTCGGCGACGCGCTATCCAACCGCCTCAAGGGGATCGGGGCGACAGCGCGCGCCTTTCCGGTCTTCGACCTGCGCCGCGGCACTGCCAGCACTTTCTTCTGCGTCCCTGCAAGAATTGGCGCGGCAGGAAATCAGTTTGGGCACTGGATTCTGGCGCAGCACGATGAGGCATCGCTGGCCTCGATCGACCTCGCGTTCCTCGACGACACGATCGCCTATGCCCGGCGTTTCGCCGAACAAAACATTATGGCGGCGATCGGAACGACGGTCTCATTCTCGACCATTGCCCGCGCACAGAGTCGCACGCTCTATCTGGAAAAGCTGAACGCGGCGCGCGAGCAAGTGGTGACACCGTTGGTGGTCAAAGTCGACCTCATCCCACCTGGTGCGCCGTCGGCCCGTCTCGGCGAAATCGTCACCACCTTACGCGCCGCCGTTCGCCGCGTCTTCGTCACGGTTCCGGACAGCCGCGACCGGATGTGGAGCCCTGGCGCCATTGGTGCCGCGGGCCTTGGGATTACGCTCACCCCGCAAGACGATGCCGAAAGCGCGCAAAAGAAGGCACAGGTGCTAAACAACCTCTGCGCCTCGCAAGGGGCAATCTCCTACGTCGACGGCGTTGTGTTCGAAGAAGTCGCCGAAGCGCTCGTTCGCGAAGGCGTCCGCTTCGGCGCCGGCCCGGCGCTCAGCCTGCAGATGTTCCCGCTAAACGGCGGCCTACCGAAAGTCCCGCTGCCCGCGCGAAAGCATTGAGGCATCGGGCCCAAGCTTGGCTCTGCACCTCGAAGAAGTCCTGATCGATGGCGACATCACGACCTCGACGCCATCCCGACGGCGCTGCGCAGCGCCTTCGTCCATGGGACCCAGCGTTCGTCCGGGCCACTCATGCCATCCCACTGGTTGTTGTTGCAGACATAGCCGACGGCAATGCCGGTCTGGGCGTGCGCAAACCCGATACGCCCGCCGGCGCCGTCATGGCCGAACGATCCCTCGCCCAACATCGGCGCCGCGCTGCGGGTGAGCTGATAGCCGAGCCCAAAGCGATGCGGTGAGACCATGGGGATGCGGGCAAAATCCCCGGGAGCGTTCAGCCCGTCGATCTCGAACCGCGTTGCGCGGCTGACGGTTTCGGGCTTGAGCAGCTGCACGCCGTCTACCTCGCCGATGGTCGCGGCGTAGAGGCGTGCCAGCGCCGCGGCGGTGCCGATCATGTTCGCCGCCGGTATCTGCGCCGCCTGGCCTTCGCGCGAATTCAGAAACGCCAGTCCCTCGCTCATATCGGCGAGCGTTTTCAGCGTCGCGCGCGCATGCCGCGTCGTGGTGTCGATGCCGAGCCCGCCGAGCAACGCCGTCATTTGCGCGGCGCTTAGCCCCTGCCGCTCGGAATAGAACGGCGCGACCCGCGGCGCTTCGCGTGGCGGCAAGCCGATCCAAAGCTCAAGCCCGAGCGGCCGCGCGATCTCCTCGGCAAAGAACTGACCTGGCATCTTGCCCGTGATCCGGCGGATCAATTCGCCGACCAGGAACCCGTACGTGACCGCGTGATACGAAAACGCCGACCGGGGCTCCCACAGCGGCCGCATCGCAGCGAGCGAACCCGCACAGCGCGCCCAATCGCCCAAGTCGCGGATCGCAATCCAGGCGTCCGGATCGAAGCTGCTCAGCCCCGACCGATGCGCGAGCACATCGCCGACCGTGATCGCCGCCTTTCCATGCGCCGCGAACTCGGGCCAATAGCGCGCCACCGGCGCCTCGAAATCCAGCAACCCGCGTTCGGCCAGCATATGCGCCATGGTCGCCGTCGCGCCCTTGCTCACGGAAAAACAGAGCGTGAGCGTATCGTCCGTATACGGACGATCATTCACCTTGTCGCGCCCGGTCCACAGATCGACGACCTTGTGGCCGTGGGCGTAGACGCAAAGCTGCGCGCCGCCGCTGTCCCGGGCCTGACCCTCGCCAAACGCATCGCGCAACCCCTCAAACCCCGCCGCCGTCATTCCGTGAACTGTCACTACGAACGTCTCCGCCAAGCGTTGCGATCCACTGAATACCGCCAGTGGCGGCGGACGTCCACGGTAAGAGGGCGGACATGGACGGCGAACAAGTAAGCGGTCAGATCAAAGGGGTCGGTGCGGGCGCCACCTCAAGCCGCCTTGCGCCGGTGCGGCTTGATCTTCGCCAGCGCCGCCGCTATCCGGCGCTTCGCCTCAAGCATGTCATGCGCGTTCTGCAAACGCAGGAAATACCCCTCGCTCAAGCCGAAAAACCGGCTCAGCCTCAGATCGGTATCGGCGGTGATGTCGCGCGTACCTTTGACGATCGCGTGAATGCGGTTCGCCGGCACGCCGATGGCGCCGGCTAGCGCGTTCTGGCTCATGTTGAGTTCCGCAAGAAACTCACGCGACAAGATCTCCCCGGGGTGCGGATTGTGTAGAATGCCCATGTGCCTCTCCAACGCTCGCTTGTCAGTGATAGTCGACGATCTCGACCTGCGAAAAGCGGACGCTAGAGTGTGAAGTAGCCAACCTGCGATTTCGACAGATTTCCAGATTTCGGGAGATTTCGGTGGATTTCGACGACAGTTCACTAAACTGCCCGCTTGATCGAAGTGGGGTGGGCGGGGGTCGCACGGCATAATGCTAACCATTAGCGCACGATACGATTGCTAAACTTCTATTAACACTTGACCGCCAGCTTGGCTTGGTACTTGAGTTGTCGAAATCCCTCCCTGTCCCTGGGTCCGACGCGTAGCCTCGTTGCCATTGGCGCGTTGCCATTGGCGCGTTGCTGTTGGCGCTGCTCCTTGCGGCTGCGCCCGCGGAGGCTGCTTGCGGTGGCCGTAGCCGCACGAGAGGGAGGTTTGCCCCCTTGTGGAGCTTGCGTTTCGGGCACAACTGTTGTTTGGCTTTGGCGGATCGCACTATTGGTCCAAAGACATACTGGGCCGACCAGACTCTAGCACTTAGCGGAATCTCGACGTTGCAGCACCGATTCAGCGTGGCCCTGATGATGGATTTTTCCGATCCGTCTTCTCTTCCAATCACTTGCAATGCTCCGTGTGCTGAGCGTGTGCAGCGCCAGCATGAAGTTGGTCCCAGATGAGCGCGCATGAGACTACGAGACGGCGAGATTTGGGCACTCGCCCTGCGCGCATCTGCCTTCCTACGGCGAGACTTGCGACGAACGCCGTGCGTTTTATTCCCGAGGCCGGCTTGTTGGATGATCAGCTGATCGCGGTGCTGCGGCATGAATCTTTGAGTAGCGGCTATCCAAGTCGCGGAGAGCGAGGCGCCCACCATCGCAAGAGCAAACCGCCAATGAACGCGGCACCGAAAATCAGCAATCCGAACCACAACGTCGTCGGCCGCTCGATTAAACGCGCTGCCTGAAGCAAGATGAGCGGCGTTTCTTCATCAAGCGCAAAAGCAACAAGTGTGTCGCCGGGCGTCGTGCCGATGATTTCGTGCCCGCCGGCGGCGATAACCACATATTGACGGCCTTGCCAGACATAGGTCATCGGCGTCGCTTGTCCGCCGGCAGGCAGTCGCCCGCGCCAAAGTTCCGTTCCGCTCGCGGCATCGAACGCGCGTAGATAGTTGTCCATCGCCGCGCCGATAAACAGAACGCCGCTCGCGGTGACGATCGATCCACCCATATTTCCCGAACCCCGCGGGAGAAACACATCGCCGAAGGGAACGGTGTCCTCCAGCGTGCCGAGCGGGCGTTCCCACAACACCTTACCGGTGCGCATATCGATGGCGTGCACCTGTCCGAACGGCGGCGGATTGCAGGGTGCACCGAGAGGCGATGCGAGCAAGGTGCGTTCCACCGCATAAGGTGTCCCCGATTGACTTGGCAACCCGCCCCGCCGAATGTCGCGATTGCGCTTGTCTTCATCCGCGCGCCGCCGTAGCCGGGTTAGACCGGCGGCGTTGTTGGTGTTGACATAAAGCGTTTGCGTGCGCGCATCGAATGCGCCGCCGCCCCAATTCACCCCGCCGCTGATGAAGGGATGGTGGATCGTGCCTTCGAGGCTGGGCGGCGTGTAGATGCCGTCGTAGCGATAGCGGCGGATGAGATCGCGGCAAAGGGCGCGATCCCAGGGCGTGATGCCCCATGCTTCGTCGGGCGAGAGTGTCGTCGGAACCAGCGAGCGCGGCACGACCGGAAACGGCTGTGTCGGCGAATACCACTCGCCAGGTACATCGCCTTGAGGAACAGGGCGCTCCTCAACCGCAAACACCGGCTCTCCGGTGTCGCGGTCGAGCGTGAACACCAAGCCCATCTTCGTGGCTTGGATCACGACGTCCCGCCTAAGCCCCTCGTGATCGATGGTAGCAAGCATGGGTTGGGCGGCCACGTCGTAGTCCCACAGGTCGTGATGGACCGTTTGAAAATGCCACGCGACGCGTCCCGTTTGCGCGTGCAGCGCAACGACCGAATTGGCGTAGCGATTGTCGCCCGGCCGCGCGCCGCCGTAATGGTCCACGCTCGGGCTCGACGTCGGCAGGAACACCAAACCGCGCGCCTCGTCCGCCGACATCAACGACCAAACATTGGCATGACCGGCGCGATCCGCGCCGCCGTCGAGCCATGTGGCGCGCGCGGGATCGGCCGGATCGCGCGGCACCGGATCGAAACTCCACAGCGGCGCACCCGTTCGCGCATCGAACGCACGCACGGCGCCGCTTGGCGCCTTCTGCCGCAAGCCGTCGCTGATGGCCGAGCCGACAATGACGACGCCGCGCACGACAACGGGCGGCGAGGTGATCTGGATTTCGCCGCGATGGAGCAGCGCCATGCCCGGATCGAGCGTCACGACGCCGTTCTCGCCGAAATCGTGACAGGGATTGCCGGTTTGTGCGTCGATAGCGATCAGACGAAAGTCGTTCGTACCCATCAGAATGCGCGTGCGGCAGGCGGACGCTGGAGCGGCCTGCATGTCCGTCCACTGCGTTACGCCGCGGCAGGAGTAGCCGTTACCGCTGGGTTCGATGTCGGCGGAATGCGACTGATAGCGCCAGAGTTCGCGCCCGGTGCCGGGATCCAGGGCCACCACATCGTTGAAGGGCGTGCAGAAGATCAACCGGTCTTCGACCAGGATCGGCGTCGCTTGGAACTTCCATCGCAGGCCGCGCGCCCGCGCCGAACGCGCGTCGCCGGTGGAATAGCTCCAGGCGCGCGCAAGGCGATCGATACTCGCCGGCGTGATCTGCGCCGCCGCGCTCGCTCGCTGCCCGCCGAGATCGCCGCCGACATGATCCCACTCTTGGGCACGCGCCGTCATCACAGAGGTGAGCAGCATCAAGGCCGCGACGAGACCCCGCTTCACAGCGCGCGCCTTTCTGCGACGATCAACCGTGGTTGCAGCGAACTCGGTGCGGACCTCACAGCCGCACTTCCGGCCTCCGCATCGAAGCCCAGGTCGCGAAGCGCAGCAACGACAGAGGCGATTTCCGGGAATCGATAGACTTCGCTTGGAAACGCATTGACTGCGGCCTTGTCCTCGGCGTCGCGAAACAGGAGCATCAGCACGCCGCCTGGCTTCGCCACCCGCGCGATTTCGGCGAAGGCGGCATGCAAGTCTTGCCAAAAATATATTGCGTGAACGCAGAGTATCTTGTCGAACGACGACGCCGCGAACGGCAGGTGCTCGACCGGCGCGATGGCGACCCGCACGCGCCCGGCCCTGACAGCAGCGGCATTGCGCTGGACGGCGATGTCCGCCATGAGCTCGGAGGGATCGACACCGGCGACCAAACCTTCGCGTGCCTTCGTCGCAAGCATTTGAAGCGCATGCCCGGGCCCGCAGCCGATGTCGAGCACTTGATCCGTGATTGCAACATTGAGCGAGGCGATTGCGCTTCGATTGGCCTCGCGTGTCTCGTGCGCCATGATGAAGGCTACAAGCCGGCCCAAGATTCCCTTTGCGTTGCACGCCTGTTCGGCAATGAGTCTCGGCCTACGCATCGGAGCGCGCCCGCTTCTCGGCAATGCAGATGCCGGCGATGTAGCAGGGGATGAACCCTAACACGGTGGCCGCAAAGCCAATGGTGAGTGCGTTCACGCCCGCAATGCAGCTTCCCGGGATCACAAAGGCGAAGCCTATGAAAAGAGTTGGCAACACGTGCAAGGCAAGAGGGGCGTAACGTGCGCCACACCGCCGCGATCGAGGGCTGAGGCGGACCTTCATGGCGTGCGTGCCTCGGCGCTGCGGGCGCGGTAGGATAACCACGGCCACGCCAAGGGAGACAGAATTTGTCCGTGCAGACTTCGTGGAATGGGATCGAACGCGATGCCAACATCGCCGATGGGCCGGCGCGATGGATCGGTGTAAGTGCCAAAAAGATGGTCGAACAGCATCGTGAACGGTGATAGGTTGCGGGACCCGTCGGGAACGTCCTTGGCATGGTGCAGCCAGTGCACGGCGGGTGTCGCAAGCAGCCAGTTGACCACGGGCGGCACGCGCGTTTCGACGTTCCAATGATTGGTATTGCCGAAGGCGTTGAGAAGCGCGGCGATCCAGTACAACACGGTCCCCGACGCACCCAACACTACAAGCAAGCCCACCACGAAACACGCGCGCACGACCGCCTCAAAAAAATGCAAGCGCCCGGCCTTAAAAATGTGCATGCGGTCCGGATTGTGATGCAGCGCATGGATGGGCCAAGCCCACGCCCAGGCGTGATAGGCACGGTGTTTCCAGTAATCGGCGAAGTCGTAGAGAATCATCGCCAGGCCGATTTGGCCCCAAAGCGGCCAATTGTCGGGCCACACGCTGAACGGCGAAGTGATTGCCAGAGCTGAAGCCGAGGCGGCGACGCCGATCGTCAACCCGGCGGCGCCAATTCGGGCCCCGACATCCAAAAGCGCCCCATGAACAAGGTCGTTGATGACTTGGCCGTCTTGCCGCCAATCCCAATCGGGCCGCGCCGGCATGAGCAACTCAAGCCCAGCGATCAGGCCCAGATGGACGACTGTCAGGCCGAACAGCCACGGCGCTGGATCGAGCCCAAGTTCTTGGGTGATGGCAAAGCCGACCGGCAGCGCGCCCAGCATGGCCGGCCACACGACAAACGCGGCAACGAATCTGAGCGCCCGCATGAACTTCCTTCCGCCGCATAACGCCGCGACGGGAAATTTCATGGCTGGCTCCGTGTTGAAGTTCTCGCCTGCTTTGAAAAACGGCTAGGCGTTGTCGGGAAACGGCTAGGACTTGTCCCGGCTCAGCGCCGATTGGCGGAACGCCGTCGGCGTTTGCCCCGTTTCCGCCTTGAAGGCGCGGTTGAAAACGCCGAGCGATCCAAAGCCCGAATCGAGTGCAATTGTCGACACCGGGACGGCGGCCTGTTTGGGGTCCGAAAGCGCGGCCTTCGCTTCTGCCAGCCGATATCCGTTGACGAACGCCGCGAAATTTCGGTGTCCCAGTTGCTGGTTAATCAACGTTCGAAGCCGGTGTTCCGCGACGCCCAGCTTGCGCGCGACATCCGCGACCGCCAATTCCGGCTCGCGGTGCAGTCGGTCCTGGAGGAAGAGGGCTAGCAGTGGCTCCACGAGCGCATCCGTCACGGGCGCGACTGCTGGGATGGGGATCGTTGCACGGACCGGGACGAAGAGGTCCGCCGTTGGTCCGCGAACGAATGCGAGGAGCGTCGCCACCGCAAAACCGGCCAACGCCGCGGCATTGAGCAAGGTAAGGGTCGCTGGCGGCGGTGCCCCTCGAAAACCCAACTCGGAAACCCCGATGCCAACTACATAAAGCACGGCTGCGCCCATCAGGATCGGGCGAAGTCTCCTTCGTTGCTCGACTAAGTCATCGCGATGGCCGCGCCAAATCGTCCAAGCTGTTGCAACAGCGAAGCCGATCGTTCCAAGCGTCAAAACAAGGAAAAGCGCCGGGCGGTCTACCGCGCGAGAACGTTGAGCGAGCAAGAAAATCGCAGAGCCGACAAGGGCATACGCGGTATATCCCAACCAATGGGTGCGCGTCGGGTTGAACCCATCTTCGAACAATCGACGCGCAAACAACCAAAACATCGCCGGGTTGGCAATGCAAATCGTCAGGACGAGCAAATGCCAATCCAGCCCCGTCGGCGGCACGAACCCTGGGGCCGAACAAACGGCATAGCTTGCAACGCCAGCGGCAAACGCAGCACCAAGTCGCTCGCGTGCGTCGCGCAACAGTAGCACCGCCCACAACAGCAAGAGCGCGATTGCTGCACCGCGCAGTCCAAGTTCAAGTGCCGCCATGCCGCAGTTCTAACTCACCCAAGTTGCGAATGCGACCGGTGGCCTGCCTTGCACACTGCTTGCGAAGGTGCTCCACCATGGCATCGCGTGCGTGGGAGCATAGCCAGCAGTATGACGCGCAGCAGTGTTTTGATCAGTACTGCCACAGCTGCAAGGTGCCTTCGCTTGGGGGCAATCACCTGCACGGCCATCGTCGTACGCCGTGCGGCTCAGATTGACCCACAAATCGATCACATTTCCGGGACTTTTTACGGTCTTGCGAGTTAACGTTGGCGCTACCTGGCCGGTGTAGCCTAAGCTGATGGCAATGCGACTCCTGCGCAAAATTGCAACACGGTTCGTGAGCGTGCTCCTTTGCGTCACGCTTGTGGCCGGCCCTACGCCGGCGTTCTCGGATGCGCCAGCGCGTCCAGAGAAGATGACGGCGCATGAAGGCGCGCCATGCGATATGCCGTGCAACGGCTGTGACAAGAACGGGATGTCCCCCTCCTGCGCTGTCGCCTGTGCGGGGCTTGCCGCTTCGTTGCTTCCCACTGCCGCAGTGGCGCGACCCGTCGCGCGCGCGATCCGCGTCCAGCCCGTTGCGCGGACTGATTTGAAGGGCCGGGGCCGCGAGCCTGACAAGCCGCCACCCAAATACATCCTTGCTTGAACTGATCACATCTTTGCGCGGCCCAACGGTGCGCGAAGGCTTTTGACATTCTCGCAAGGGATAGCTTCACATGAACTCGCTTCAAGTACTCGCGCGCGCGGCCTTTCTCGCGTTGGCGGCGATTGTCATGCTTTCGGCCTGCGGCCAAGCAGAGTCATCCTACACTTTTTCCGCCATCACCCAAGAGGTGGCGATGGACGGAGATGCCGTAATCGATGTGCGGCTCATCCAAGCGCCAACTGGCAAGCCGGTCACGAATGCCGTCATCTTCGACACGCGCTTCGACATGAGCCCCGACGGTATGGGCGGGATGGCGGCGCCGGTCGAATCGCAGGGCTCGCCGGAACCCGGCGTCTATCGCTTCAAAGTCGCGCCGACCATGGGAGGGCGTTGGGCGCTGACCTTGAACGCCAAGGTCCAAGGCATCGCCGAGACGATCACCGGCACAGTCGTCGTGACGGTGCACTGACCATGCGCAACCATCTCATTTGGGCCGCGGCCGCGTTCGCGCTGGCCGTGGCCGGCGGCATGACGTGGTGGCTGTGGCCATCACACGACATGCCCGCCGCGACGGCGGCTTCATCAAATACCGGACGCATTCTCTATTACCAGGATCCGTCCGGCGCAGCCGACTACTCGCCGATGCCGAAGAAGGACGCACAGGGCCGCGACTACGTCGCCGTCCGCGCGCCAGGCGAGGTCAGATCGGTCGAGAGCCGCAAGGTAATCTATTACCGCAACCCCATGGGTCTTGCCGACACCTCGCCGGTGCCGAAGAAAGACTCGATGGGGATGGACTATATCCCCGTCTATACCGACGAAGGCCCGGAAGAGCCTGGTACGGTGAAGATCAGCCTCGACCGCGTGCAGCGCTTGGGCGTGCGCACGGCGAAGGTCGTGCGCCAGGCGATGAACAACACAGTCCTTTTGTCGGGCACTGTCACGGTCGACGAGCGCAAGCTTGGCGTCGTCGCGTTGAAATTCCAGGCGAACATCGTGAAGCTTCATGTCGCGGCGACCGGTGAGAAGGTGCGCGCCGGTCAGCCGTTGTTCGAGATCAACAGTCCGTTCCTTCTGCAGCAGGAAACCACGCTCGCGCTCGCCTTGAAGGCGCGCGACGCTTCGCAGGATATGGGTGGCGTTTACGCCCGCACCAACGAACGCTCGGCGACATCGGCGCGAGCGCGCCTTGAAAACTACGAAATTCCGAGACGCGAGATCGAACGCTTGATCCGAACCGGAGAGCCCAAGGGCCAAGTTGTTTGGCCTGCGCCGCAAAACGGTACTGTAATCGAGAAGCCGATCATCGCCGGGATGCAGGCCGAACCGGGAATGACGCTTTACCGTCTCGCCGATTTGTCAAACGTATGGGTAATAGCCGAGGCGCCGGAAAACGCCCTCGCGATCGCGAAGCCCGGCGCAACGACGCTCGTCACCTTTAGCGCGTTTCCGGGCGAGATGTTTGAGGGCAAGGTGACGTTTGTCTATCCGGAAGTCTCGATGACGACGAGGACTGCGAGAGTGCGCATCGAACTGGCGAACACCGAGGGAAGGTTGCTTCCCGGCATGTTCGCTGCAGTCGAAGTTGCGAGTCCAGCAAGCGCACCGGTTATGGCGGTGCCGGACAGCGCCCTTATCGACTCCGGATCGCGTCAAGTCGTCCTCGTTGCTCGTGGCGAGGGGCGGTTCGAGCCGCGTGCCGTGACGATCGGCCGGCGGGCGAACGGCATGGTTGCCGTTATGTCAGGCCTCAAAGGCACGGAAGAGGTTGCCACCTCGGCAACCTTCCTGATCGACGCAGAGAGCAATCTGCGGGCGGCTCTGCTGAGCTTCACAGCCGGCGCCCCGCCGGCCAAGGAAAAAACACAATGATCGCCGCCATCATCCGTTGGTCGGCGGGAAACACTGTGCTGGTGCTCGTCGCGACAGCGCTCGCCACCTTCGCGGGCGTCTATGCGTTCGTGACGACGCCGGTCGATGCAATCCCGGACCTCTCCGATACGCAAGTCATCGTCTACACCGAGTATCCAGGCCAAGCCCCGCAGGTGATCGAGGATCAGGTCACCTATCCGCTGACGACCGCCATGTTAAGCGTGCCGCGGTCGCGCGCAGTGCGCGGCTTCTCATATTTCGGGGTCAGCTTCGTGTACGTGATCTTCGAGGACGGCACTGATCTCTATTGGGCGCGCAGCCGTGTGCTTGAGTATCTGAACGCGGCCGCCCGCCGTTTGCCTGCGGGCGTCACGCCCGCGTTGGGGCCGGATGCGACCGGTGTCGGCTGGGTCTATCAATACGCAATCGAACACCCGAGTTTGAATCTCGCCGAGACGCGCACGTTGCAGGATTGGTACGCCCGTTTCGCCGCCGCCAAAGCAGCAGGCGTCGCCGAGGTGTCCAGCGTCGGCGGCCTCGTCAAACAATACAACGTCGTCGTCGATCCAAAGCGTCTGCTCGCGCTGGGTCTGACACTCGACGACGTGCGCAAGGCAATTGCTGGGTCGAACCGCGATGTCGGCGGGCGCGTAGTCGAACTCAGCGAAACCGAACACGCCGTGCGCGGCCGTGGGTATCTCAAGAGCGCCGCAGACATCGAAGGCATCTCCCTAAAATCGACGGGCGGTGTGCCAACGACGATAAGAGACGTGGCGCGGGTCGAGATCGGCCCCGATGAGCGGCGCGGCGTCGCTGAGTTGAACGGCGAGGGCGAGGTTGCCGCGGGCATTGTGGCCCAGCGTCAAGGCGCCAACACGGTCGATGTCATCAACGCGGCGAAGCAATCGCTGAACGCCCTGCTGCCCAGCCTTCCCGCCGGTACGCGCATCGTGCCCGTCTATGACCGCTCGGACCTAATCGCGCGAGCGATTGCGACGCTTGAGCGTACCCTGACTGAAGAGAGCATCATCGTCGCGCTGGTCTGCATCGTGTTCTTGCTGCACGTGCGCAGCGCGCTTGTCGCCATCATCATGCTGCCGGTCGGCGTGTTGCTCGCGTTCGCCGGCATGAAGGCCCTCGGCCTCAGTTCCAACATCATGAGCCTCGGCGGCATCGCGATCGCAATCGGCGCGATGGTCGACGCGGCGATCGTGATGATCGAGAACGCGCACAAACATATCGAGCGCCTGAAGCCCGGTGAAACGCGCGGCCAAGCGATCGTCGACGCCGCCGTCGAGGTCGGTCCGTCGCTGTTCTTTAGTCTGTTGATCATCACCGTCTCGTTCCTGCCGATCTTTGCGCTTGAGGCGCAGGAAGGCCGGTTGTTCCACCCGCTCGCCTTCACGAAGACGTTCGCGATGGCCGCGGCCGCACTGTTGTCTGTGACGCTCGTGCCCGCGCTGATGGTGCTCTTCATCAAGGGGAGAATTCGCAGCGAGGGTGAAAACCCCATCAACCGCGTTTTGATCGCGCTCTATCGGCCGGTTATCAGCGCGGTCTTAAGAGCGCCGGTTGCAACTGTCGGCATTGCGCTCGCGGCGCTCGCCGTGTCCGTTTGGCCGCTGATGCGCACGGGGTCCGAGTTCATGCCGACACTGAACGAAGGCACGCTGCTCTATATGCCGACGACCTTGCCCGGTCTCTCGGTGACGAAAGCGGCCGAACTCTTGCAAACGCAGAACAAAATCATCAAGTCGTTTCCTGAGGTCGCCTCCGTTTTCGGCAAGGCGGGCCGCGCGCAGACCGCAACCGATCCGGCGCCGCTCGAAATGTTCGAAACCGTCGTCAACCTGAAGCCGGAAAGCGAGTGGCGCCCATGCATGACGACGGACAAGTTGATCGCCGAAATGGACGCGAGGCTTCAATTCCCCGGCATGTCGAACGCGTGGACGATGCCGATAAAGGCGCGCATCGACATGCTTTCGACCGGCATTCGTACGCCCGTTGGTGTGAAAGTGATCGGGCGGTCGCTCGGCGAAATTGAGACGGCGGCCCGCAACATCGAGCGCGTTCTGCGCACGGTGCCGGGCACGGCAAGCGCGTTTTCGGAGCGCATCGGCGGCGGCTATTACCTGACGATCGAGCCTGACCGTCGCGAGCTCGCGCGCTACGGCCTGAGCGTCGATCAGGTACAAGACACGATTGCGATGGCGCTTGGCGGCGAGACGGTGACGACCACGGTCGAGGGTCGCGAACGCTACGGCGTCAGCATCCGCTATCCGCGCGACATGCGCTCGGACCCGCAGACGATCGCGCGTCAGGTGATCGTGCCGATGGCCGCAGGCGGCGGGGTGCCGCTCGGTCAAGTCGCGACCATTAAGCTGGAGCAGGGTCCTTCGACGATCCGTACTGAGGATGCGCAGCTGGCAGCTTACGTGTTTGTTGACGTGCGGGACCGCGACCTCGGCGGCTACGTCGCCGATGCGCGAGCGGCCGTCGCTCGCGACGTGGAGTTCCCACCCGGCGTCTATCCGATTTGGAGCGGCCAGTTCGAGTATCTGGAGCGCGCCGAAGCAAAGCTGATGTTCGTGGTGCCGGTCACATTGCTCATCATCTTTTTGCTGCTCTATCTGAATTTCGGCAGACTCACTGAGACGCTGATCGTCATGGCGTCGGTGCCGTTCGCTCTTGTCGGTGGATTGTGGCTGATGTACGCGCTGAGCTTCAATTTCAGCGTCGCCGTCGCCGTCGGCTTCATTGCGCTCGCGGGCGTCGCCGCCGAAACTGGCGTCGTGATGCTGATCTATCTGGACCACGCGCTACACGCCCATCAAGAGCATGCCCTCACGGAACGCCGCCCACTAACGCTCGCCGACGTCGATGCTGCGGTCATGGAAGGCGCCGTGGAACGCGTGAGGCCTAAGCTTATGACCGTGGTTGCAATCATGGCAGGATTGCTGCCGATCCTGTGGTCCACCGGTGCCGGCTCCGAAATCATGCAGCGCATCGCTGTGCCTATGATCGGCGGCATGGTGTCATCGACAGTACTCACATTGGTGGTTATCCCGGCGATCTACTCGCTCGTGAAGGGATCGGCCGCGGTTCGAGGTGCCGCTAAGGAGGTTCAAGCTCGTGAGGCCTAGGCTGAAATTCAGACGGGCGTGTCGCAAAAGAAGGTTCGCGGAGATGTGCGGCGGCGCCCGCCACAACCAGTGCGCGCCGTGCGCGGCGCGACTTCCGCCAGCACATTCAAGTGATTTTTGCAGCACTACCCGCGCGAAGCCTGCGCTTAAGACGATTTTAAGACCATTTTAACCCTTGACGTCCAAGTATCGTTCATACGTGAGTAATGCCTAAATATGCTGTCCCTGGGTTTGATGCGCAGCCTCCTTACCATTGCCGCGTTGCTGTTGGCGCTGTTCTTTGCGGCTGCGCCCGCTGAGGCGGCATGCGCGGATGGCATCGACGTGACTGTCGCGGCTGGCGACGCCCAAGATGTTTCTGATCTATCGGCAGTTGCCTCAGGCGGGCACTGCCAGCATGTGCCGTGCTCCGACTCGACTCACAATCACACGTTAGGTGGATGCGCCGGGCATTCGGTCTTCCCCGCATTCGCATTTGAGAGGCCGTACCTCATGGCCGCAGACATCCGCGTCGCCTTCACGTGTGAAGACTCAAGCGGCCGTACGGTGCTGCCGCCCGTTCCACCGCCGTTAGCCTAACCCTGGCGTTGCACGCACATGCGTGCATTTGGCTTCGATGGTAGGCTTTAGCGGTAGTACGAAATCATGTCTCGTTGGATGTATGCGGCACTCGTCTGTGCCGTTTCGTGGTGTGCGCCGGTCGCGCTCGCCGGCGACGCTGCGTCGGGCGCCGGAGCCTCGCCGGTCACGCTGAAGGAGGCGATTGCGCGGGCGCTCGGCGCGTCAGCCGCAGTCAAGGCGCATGAAGAGCGTATCGGCGGCGCCGAAGCCGGCATCCGGCAAAGCGGCGCGCTGCCGAATCCTGAAATCAGCGCCGAGCTTGAAAACTTCGCCGGGTCTGGTCCGTTCAAGAAGTTGAACGACAGCGAACTTACGCTTGGCATATCGCAACGCATCGAACGCGCCGGCAAGCGTGACGGCAGGGTGGCGGTTGCGCAGTCCGAGCGCGATATTGCCGCGATCGAGCGAGACGCCGCGCGTCTAGACGCCGCCGCCGACGCACGGCGGGCGTTCTACGATGTCTGCGCGGCGGCGGCTTTGGTCAAGGTTAGGAAAGCGGGCCTGGACTCGGCCCGTCAGATCGAGGCGATGGCGGCTCGGCGCGTACGCTCGGCACGCGATCCGCTGACCGTGAAGCTGCGCGCGGAAATCCTCTCGGCTGAAGCGAAGGGCGCGCATGACCGAGCAGTCCTCGCGCTCGAAACCGCGAAGCGGAAACTCGCATCGATGTGGGGCGACCCCACGGCTACGTTCAGTGTGGACGAAACGGCGCTACTCGCCGTGCCGGAGACCGACGCGCCCGCGCCAAGTGACACCTCGCCCGACCTTAAGGTCAAAGAGGCGGCAGCGCGGCGGGCGGCAGCCAAGGTCGAACTCGAAAACGCGAACGCGCGCTCAGACTTTTCCATTGGACTCGGCGTGCGGCGCTTCGAGAACGGCGGCGACCTCGCGGGGGTTGTCTCGCTCTCGGTGCCGCTTGCGGTCTTCGACGGCAACCAGGGCAATATCGAACAAGCAGCCGCGGAACGGCGCGCGGCGGAACTTGACGTCGTCGAGGCGCGGCGCGCGGTAGAGCGCGAGGCGCTTTCGCTTCAGGGCGAGGTCACGAATGCGCGAGCCGAAGCGCTCGCCATCCGCGCGGACCTGTTGCCGCGCGCCGAAGAAGCGCTCCGCGCGGCGCGGCGCGGATACGACCTCGGCGCATTCAGCTATCTCGAACTCTCGGAGTCGCAGCGAACCCTCAACGAGATTCGCGCGCGCGAGGTAGAAATCTTGCGCGATCTACAATTTGCGCTCGCGGCACTCGACCGCCTGGCGAGCCGGGACATAACGACCAACGAAGGGCCAACGCCATGAGCCGGATCAACACTTGCGGCACCCTGGCCGTGTTCTTGATGGGACTGGCGCTGGCGGCGTGCGGCAACCCGTCGACTGAGGCCGAGCACGCGGACGGCGACGGACATGGTGCCGAGCACGGCGAGGAGGAGGCTGAGCGTGGGCCGCATGGCGGACGTCTTCTCAAGTCTGGCGAGTTTTCGATCGAGATGACGATCTTCGAGACCGGTGTCCCGCCGGAGTTTCATGTTTACGCCTACAATGCCGGCAAGCCGGTCGCGCCCTCGGCGGTCGCGCTGACCGTCACGCTGAAACGGCTTGGCGGCAAGACGGACAATTTCACGTTTAAGCCCGACAAGGACTACCTCGTCAGCAGCGGACCAGTGGAAGAACCGCACTCGTTCGATGTCGTCGTCGCGGCTGCCCACGCCGGCAAGCAGTACAATTGGTCGTATGACTCTTACGAAGGCCGCACAACGATCAGCGGCAAAGCCGCCGCGCAAGCGGGCGTGAAGGTCGAAAAAGCGGCACCCGCGACGATTAAGGAGACGATCGAACTCTTGGGCCACCTCGAACTCGCGCCCGGCGCGAAGGCTGACCTCCGCGCGCGCTTTCCAGGAAAAATTCTGAGCGTCTCGAAAAATGTCGGCGAAGCGGTCCGTGCGGGCGAAGTGCTGGCGCGAATCGAGAGCAATGAAAGCCTGCAATCCTATTCGCTCACTGCGCCGTTCGACGGCATCGTTCTGGAGCGCGCAGCCAATGTCGGGGACGTAACGGGCGACGGCGTTCTTTTCGCTGTCGGCAACCCTTCCAAGCTCATGGCCGATCTGCACGTGTTCGATCGCGACACTGGGCTCGTGAAAGCCGGACAAGCCGTGCGCATCACGCCGGTTCACGGCGCGGCATCCGCCGACGCCAAGATCGCGACGGTCTCACCTGTCAAAGATCCTGGAACGCAAACCGTTGTCGCCCGCGTCGTGTTTGAGAACACGTCCGGCGGTCTTTTGCCCGGCATGAGTGTCAGGGGTGAGGTGGTGGTTGCCGAGACCGCCGTACCGCTCGCGGTCAAATCGGCAGCGATCCAGAGGTTTCGCGATTTCGAAGTGGTCTTCGCCAAAGTCGGCGAAACCTACGAGGTGCGCATGCTTGAGATCGGCAGGCGCACGGTCGAATGGACGGAGGTCTTGGGCGGCATCGATCCCGGTCAGGACTATGTCGTCGCGAACAGCTTTTTGATCAAGGCGGACATCGAAAAGTCGGGTGCCTCGCATGACCACTGAACACACGTCGGCGTTTGAGCGGATTATTCTGTTCTCGATCCGCCAACGTTGGATCGTGATGATCATCGTTGCGGCGCTCGCAGCTCTTGGATTGTGGAACTATCAGCGCCTGCCCATCGACGCGGTTCCCGACATCACCAACGTTCAGGTGATGATAAACTCCGAGGCGCAAGGGTTCTCGCCGTTGGAAGCGGAGCAGCGCATTACCTATCCGGTCGAAACGGCGATCGCCGGATTGCCGGGGCTCGAGTACACGCGCTCGCTGTCGCGCTATGGGCTTTCCCAAGTGACGGTGGTGTTCAAGGACGGCACCGACATCTACTTCGCCCGCCAGTTGATCAACGAGCGCCTGCAAGGCGCGCGCGGTCAACTCCCGCCGGGCGTGGAGCCGGAACTCGGACCGATCTCCACGGGCCTCGGCGAGATCTTCATGTACACGGTCGAACCGAAACCCGGCGCGAAGAAGCCGGACGGGTCGGAGTGGACGCCGATGGACTTGCGAACCGTGCAGGACTGGGTTGTCCGGCCGCAGTTGCGCAACATCCCGGGCGTGACCGAGATCAATACGATCGGTGGTTACAAGAAGGAATACCATGTCACGCCTCATCCGGAACGACTGGCGGCGCTGAATTTGACGGTCGCCGAAATCATCGCGGCTCTTGAACGCAACAACGCCAACGCAGGTGCAGGTTATATCGAGCGCAACGGCGAGCAGGTCCTGATCCGCGTTCCGGGGCAGGTGAGTGGCGTAGAGGACATCGGCCGGATCGTCGTGGCTCGCCGCGAGAAGGTCGTCGTGCGCGTTTCCGACGTCGCCGAGGTTTTGCTCGGCCGCGAATTGAGAACCGGCGCCGCGACGGTCGACGGCGAAGAAGTGGTTCTCGGCACGGTGTTCATGCTGATCGGCGAGAACAGCCGTACCGTCTCTCAAGCCGTCGCCGCACGCATGGTCGAACTCAACAAGAGTTTGCCCGAAGGGCTGGTCGCCAAGACCGTCTATGACCGCACGTCGCTCGTCGATCGCACGATCGCCACCGTACAAACCAATTTGGCCGAAGGCGCGCTGCTGGTCATCGTCGTCTTGTTCCTGCTCTTGGGCAACATTCGCGCAGCGCTAATCACCGCGGCCGTCATTCCCCTATCGATGCTGATGATCATCACCGGCATGGTGGAAATGGGTTTGTCGGCCAATTTGATGAGCCTCGGTGCGCTCGACTTCGGGCTCATGGTGGACGGCGCGGTCATCATCGGCGAAAACTGTCTGCGCCGGCTTGGCGTCGAACAGCACCGATTGGGCCGTCTGCTCGACCGGCATGAACGGTTCGTCTTGATGGCGTCCGCGACGAGCGAGGTGATCAAGCCCAGCTTGTTCGGCGTGGTGATCATCGCCATCGTCTACGTTCCCATTTTTGCGCTGACGGGCGTTGAAGGGAAAATGTTTCATCCGATGGCGTTTACCGTCGTCATCGCTCTCGTTATCGCGCTTGCGCTTGCCTTGACTTTTGTCCCCGCGGCGATCGCCTTGTTTGTGAAGGGCAGGGTGGATGAGCGCGAAAACATAATCATGCGCACCGCGCGCGCGGTCTACACGCCGCTATTGGACTTCGCGATTCCAAACCGGTTTCTCATGGTCGGGGCCGCCGCTGGCCTTGCGGTGATAGCGGGGCTTGCGGCGTCCCGCATGGGATCGGAGTTTATCCCGAGCTTGGACGAAGGCGACATTGCGCTTCATGCGTTGCGCATCCCCGGAACCAGCCTGACGCAAGCGGTCGGCATGCAGGCGACGCTTGAAAAGCGTCTTCGCGAGTTTCCGGAAGTACAGCTTACCTTCGCCAAACTGGGCACGGCGGAAGTCGCGACCGACCCGATGCCGCCGAGTGTCGCGGACACGTTCCTCATCATCAAGGACCGCAAGCTCTGGCCCGATCCGCGCAAGCCGAAAAGCCAGCTCGTCGCCGAACTTGAGCGCGCGGCGCAGGCGATTCCAGGGAACAACTACGAATTCACGCAACCCATACAGATGCGCTTCAACGAGCTGATTGCGGGGGTGCGTTCCGATCTTGCCGTCAAAATTTATGGCGACGATCTGGAGCTGATGGGCGATACGGGCGAGGCAATCGCTACCGTGTTGGAAAAAATTCCCGGCGCGCGCGACGTCAAAGTCGAACAGATTACCGGATTGCCGTTGCTTTCCATTGTGCCCGATCGCGAAGCTTTGGCGCGCTATGGATTGAGTGTAACCGATGTGCAGGATGTCGTGGCAACCGCGCTTGGCGGACGGGTTGCCGGACAGGTGTTCGAGGGCGATCAGCGGCACGATCTGATTGTGCGGCTGCCCGAGGGCATACGCGGCGATCTGGATGCGGTAGGCCGCATCCTCGTGCCCCTTCCCGATGGCGCCAGCGCCAACGGCGGTCCCAATTACGTGCCGCTGTCGGAAGTCGCGCGTCTCGATCTGACGACCGGGCCCAACCAAATCAGCCGCGAGAACGGCAAGCGCCGGGTTGTCGTCACGGCAAACGTACGCGAGCGCGATCTGGGCTCGTTCGTCGCTGAGGCCCGCGAAGCCGTCTCGTCGCAGGTGAAAATGCCGGATGGATACTGGGTCGAGTACGGCGGCACGTTCGAACAGTTGATCTCGGCATCGCAACGCTTGCAGGTCGTCGTGCCGGTCGCGTTGCTCCTGATCTTTGGCATCCTGTTTTCGCTCTTCGGCTCGGCCAAGGACGCGGCCATTGTGTTTACTGGAGTGCCGCTGGCATTGACCGGCGGTGTCGCGGCATTGCTGTTGAGAGACTTACCGCTCTCGATCTCGGCCGGCGTTGGCTTCATCGCGCTCTCCGGCGTCGCCGTTTTGAACGGCGTCGTGATGGTTTCATTCATCCGGGCACTGCGCGAACAGGGTATGGCGCTCGACCAAGCCATCCGCGAGGGCGCGCTGACACGCCTTCGTCCCGTGCTGATGACGGCGTTGGTCGCAGGATTGGGCTTCGTGCCGATGGCGCTCAATGTGGGCGCGGGCAGCGAAGTGCAGCGCCCGATCGCAACCGTCATCATCGGCGGCGTGATCTCGTCGACGATTCTGACGCTCCTCGTTCTTCCCGCGATCTATCGCCTCTTCCACCGCGAGGTGGAGCCGGAAGATGTGTGACCACACTTTCGAATCGGATGCGATCTATACCCGGCCACTAAACAAGAGAAGCGGCGAGCAGCCAGCCCGCCCTTCCACGACAAAGAGAGGTTATGGACTATGAAAGCGATCTTTCTACTTCCAATCGTGCTGATCTCAGCGGTAGCGGCTCCTTCCGCGGCACGCGCGAGCGCCGCGGCGTTTCAAAGCCCCGAGCAACTTGTGCAAGCCTGCAAGGCAGAAGCGACCCAAGGTCATGTCCGCCATCTCAGCACGCAAAAGCATGCCATTGATGCCCATAGGCAGCGCATGACCGATCATTGCCAAAATTCCCAAAGCATCAAAGCGGGCGACCGAGAGCAGTTTCTACGCCGCTGCAGGAAGGAAGCCGCTTGGGGCGCTCGCAGTCATGACCGCCCTCATATGCTTCGCTTGCAACGATTGTGTGAGAAGCTCGCTGGTCAACCATAGGCGACGGCAGCATGGCGAGCGGTCACGATCATCATGGACACGCCCATGGTGCCGGGCAGGGAAGTGAGCGCCGGTTGCTCCTGGCGCTGGCGCTAACGTCGGCGTTCCTCGTCGCCGAAGTTGTTGCCGGACTCGTGTTCAACAGTCTGGCACTGCTATCCGATGCGGCCCACATGTTCACCGACTCGGCAGCTCTTGCGATTGCCGTGGCCGCGGTTCGCATCGGCAGCCGCGCCAGCGACAGTCGGCGGACATTTGGCTATCGCCGCTTCGAGGTGCTTGCGGCCGCCTTCAACTCGGTTCTCCTGTTCGGCGTCGCGATCTACATCGCTGTCGAAGGCGCGCGGCGCCTGCTTGAGCCGGAGCCCGTTCAGTCGCTGGGCATGCTGCTGGTCGCGACGCTAGGGCTTGGCATCAATCTCTTGGCTATGCGCTTGCTTTCGCCGGGGAGCGAGAAGAGCCTCAACGTCAAGGGCGCCTACCTCGAAGTGTGGGCGGATATGCTGGGTTCGCTCGGCGTCATCGTTGGCGCCATAGTGATTTCGTTGACCGGGCAAACTTGGGTCGATCCGGTCGTGGCGATCGCCATCGGCCTTTGGGTGCTACCGCGAACCTGGACGTTGCTGAAGGATGCTACGAACATCCTTCTCGAAGGCGTGCCTGCGACCCTAAACCTGTCCGACCTTCGTCGGGCGGTAGGCCAGGTCAGTGGCGTCGCCGGCGTTCATGATCTACATGTGTGGGTGTCGGGCGCCGACCGGCCAAGTTGTTCGCTCCATGTCGAACTAGACACCGACGCTGAGCACGACAGCGTACGTGTGGCGATCTGCGCGCTCCTGCAGGAGCGGTTCCACGTCTTGCATACGACTGTTCAAACCGAGCGCGAGCCTTGCGGCGAACGTAGCGCATTGCATCCCTAAGCTCTCGTGCCGTGCCTTCGAACCAAAACAACTGACGGAGATGGATGATGAAAACGAAACAATGGGCGGCGCTCACGCTCGCCGCGGCGATGACATTCAGCGCGCAGGCCATCGGCGACGCGCTGCCGGAAAAGGGACCGAACGGCGGTTTGCTTCGCGAGTCGGGCGATCATCATATCGAATTGATCGTAAGCGGTCAGTCGCTGACCTTTCACTTGTTGGATCACAAGAATAAGCCGGTTGCCGAAGCTGGGCTGACCGGTACCGCGGTGGTGACTGCTGGCGCCGCGACCGAAACGGTGATGCTGAAAGACGCAGGCGGCGGCAAGCTTACGGGCGCGGGAAAAATTCCTGCCACGGGCGCGCTTCGGGTCGATGTGAACATCAAAGCCCCAAACGAACCGGCGCTGACGGCGACGTTCGACGTGAAGCGCTAGATCGCTTTGGCGGGTACAGGCAGCAACTATGCGCAGTGTGCCCGCCATCGTCCGCATTCGAAGCGGGCACCACAGCGGCGCCGCAAAGGCCTTGAGCCTACAGTTGCTAGAGGGTCCATATCGCGGTCAGACCACGATGAGAGGCGTCTGATGCGTTCGGCTGTAAGGTTGGCATACCGCCACGGTTTCAATCCACGCATCAGTTTGTAGCGCGAAGTGTCGCCGACGCCGAGAAATGGGACGAGCACACGATTTCAGTCGAGCCGCGTTCTTGGTGCGACAATTTGTTCACTTTACGTTCTCAGCGCTTTCGGCGATATTCGGCGCTGATTTTCAGTATTGGTGGAGCTGCGCGCGGCGCCCTTCGGCGGCCGGGCTTTTCGGCCAACGCTGTGCGCTTCTTGCTAGCGCCTGCGGGGCGCAGCGCGTTGAGCCGCGAGTTTTGCGCGGTGCCTGAAGACCCAACGCTCGAAATCTGCGTGCGAGAGGGGCGAGATCCGAAGTGGCACACGATGAGTCACCGCCTTGTGCCAAATGTGCCACTGCAAATGCCGGACAGCCAAAAGCGGACAGGCGACCCTGGTCCGCCGTGTCCGCCATCGTTCGTCGAAAATCTGGGAAAAAACGGGCGAGAGCCCACCTCTACGCCGCGCCCGCCTTCGGTTCGTCGATGCCCATCTCGCGCAGCTTGCGATAGAGCGTCGAGCGGCCGATGCCGAGCCGGCGGGCGACTTCCGACATGTGCCCTTCGTATTTCTCGATCGCAAAGCGGATCAGTTCGAACTCGATCTCTTCGAGCTTGCGCAAATGCCCGTCGACGCCCACGACATTCAAGCCGTCGCCTTTGCCTGCGCCCGGCTCCACGGCCGGCGCGTGCGGCGGCGCGGCGATCGACACATAGCGCCGCGTGCCGCCCTCAACCTCTTCGTCGTCGTGATGCGTGGCGCGCACAGCGATACCAAGCTGGCTCGCCACCTGCGGGAAGTCGCCCGCGCGCAGGCAATCGCCGTCGCACATGACGACGGCGCGGAACACCGTGTTCTCAAGCTGGCGGATGTTGCCCGGCCACGCGAAGTTCGTGAGCATGTCGAGCGCCGCCGGTTCGATCCCGACCAGCTTCTTGTTCTCTTCCACCGCAAAGCGGCGGATGAAATAGGCGACCAGCGCCGGAATATCCTCGCGCCGTTCGCGCAACGGCGGCAGCGCGATCGGAAACACGTTCAAGCGATAGAACAAATCTTCGCGGAACTTACCCTCCGCCACCTGCTGCTGCAGATTGCGGTTCGTGGCCGAGACCAAGCGGATGTCCACCTTCACCGGCCGCTTCGCGCCGACGGGGTCGACTTCACCCTCTTGAATCGCGCGCAGCAACTTCACCTGCATGTCGAGGCGCAGCTCGCCGATTTCGTCGAGGAACAGCGTGCCGCCGTTCGCCTCTTGGAACTTGCCGATATGCTTATCGACCGCGCCCGTGAACGCGCCCTTCTCGTGCCCGAACAGAATGCTCTCGATCAGCGTGTCGGGAATGGCGCCGCAGTTGACGGCCACGAACGGCTTGCCCGAACGCTCCGACCCGCCTTGGATCGCGCGCGCCAAAACTTCCTTGCCGACGCCACTCTCGCCTTCGATCAGGATCGGGATGTTCGACTGCGCCGCGCGCTCCGCCATGCGCAGCACCGTGCGCATCGACGGGCTCTCCGCGATCAGATCGCCGAACGTCAGGCGATTGTCGGAGACCTTCTTCAAGCGCTGGATCTCGCCGGTCAGCGCCTTCAGCTTCAAAGCGTTCTGGATCGAAACCTGAATCCGCTCCGGGCTCGCCGGCTTCACCAAGAAGTCGTCGGCGCCGGCCCGCATCGCGGCGACCGCAATGTCGACCCCGCCTTGCGCGGTCAGCACGATCACCGGCAACGTCGGATGCGTGGGCCGGATGCGCTGCAACACCGCCAGCCCATCCATCCCCGGCATCACCATGTCGAGCAGGATCAGGCTGACCCCGGCGCCCTTCGGTCCCTCAAGCATGTCCAAGGCCTCTTGACCCGAGGCCGCCAACAGCGTCTGGAATCCGCACTTTTCCGCCTGCGCCTGCAACAAGCGGCGCTGGGTGGGGTCGTCGTCAACGATCAGGGTCAGGTGAGCCATGGGGCCTCGGAAGTGCAGGGTGAAAGTGGATGCCGAACTGGCCGCCACCATGGCCCAGGCCCAGTAAAGGTGCGGTTTAAGGTGTTTCGCTTTGGGTCGATTTCGGGGACATTTCGGGGGAATCCGCGGGCCTGGCGCAATCCCCTGTTGTCTTGCCGCTACAGTGTTTTCCGATTCCGACACGCAGCGGCCACTTCGTCTTGCATGTGGCAGGGGTTAATGGAAAGTTTCACTCGCTTTACTGATGTCCGGCTCGCGGGGGTTGCTCTGCTACGTAAGCGAGCGAATGGGGGCACCGGAAAGCGCATCGAGGGGGTGAAGCGCGGCGTGCAGGGCTCGGGGGGGTCTTGTACGCCGCTGCTGTTTCTGGCGCTTTTCGGCGCACTTTCTGCCTGCGGCACGCTCGATGTCGGGCCCTTCCTGAAAGAACAGATCACCGGCGACACCTGGCGCGCCTGCCTCGCCCGCGAATACCAACTTCAGGCGAAAATCAGAATACGCACAGACCGCGATTGGGGTGAGGCAACGCGCATCGCCAACAAGGGCCGCGCCGCACTCGAAGGTGTGTCCGTTGCCCCAAACCCCGGCGCCCCTGTGGCATTTGAGAGGCGCACCTGCGCCTGCGCCACCGCCCAAGCCCGCTTCGATGCCGCAGCGAAGAACTTCGACGAAGCACTCGCCTCGTGCGAGAAGAGCGCCACGTGAGCACTCCATGAGCGATGAACGCAACACCCTCGGCCGCCGCCTGAAGCGCTACGCGGACGTGACCAGCGCCGTCGGCGGCGCGGCCGCCCGCATGGCCGGTGCCCGCATGATGGGCCGCGAACGCGATCAGCGCACCGAAGCCAGCGACCTGAAAGTGGCCCTCGGCAATCTGAAGGGCCCGCTGATGAAGGTGGCGCAGATGCTCTCCAGCGTCCCTGACGTCATCCCCGCCGACTTCGCCGCCGAACTCGCGACGCTGCAGACCCAGGCGCCGCCGATGGGCTGGCCGTTTGTCCGCCGTCGCATGCAAGCCGAACTCGGCCCCGAATGGGAGAAGCGCTTCAAAACCTTCGAGCGCGATGCCGCCGCCGCCGCTTCGCTCGGCCAAGTCCACCGCGCCGTCGACAAGCGCGGCCGCAAGCTCGCCTGCAAACTCCAATACCCCGACATGGCCTCCGCGGTTGAGGCCGACCTCGCGCAGCTGCGCCTGATCTTCGCGCTCTACCGGCGCATGGATCGCGCGATCGACCCGTCCGAAATCAGCGAGGAAGTCGGCGCCCGCCTGCGCGAGGAGCTCGACTACAAACGCGAGGCCGCCCACATCGCGCTCTATCGCACGATGCTCAAAGACATCGACACGATCCGCGTGCCCGACGTCGTCGAAGAGCTCTCGACCGGCCGTCTTCTGACCATGAGCTGGGAGGAGGGCAGTCCGATCCTGGACTTCAAATCGCACCCGCTCGCCGACCGCAACAAGATCGCGACCTCGCTGTTCCGCGCCTGGTGGCATCCGTTCAGCCACTACGGCGCCATCCACGGCGACCCGCACCTCGGCAACTACACGATCCGCAAGGACTTAGGGCTTAACCTCCTCGACTTCGGCTGCATCCGTACCTTCCGCCCGAAATTCATCGGCGGCGTCATCGACCTCTATCACGCGCTGGAGCAGAACAAGCCCGACCTCGCCGTTCACGCGTATGAAACCTGGGGCTTTGCCGGCTTGAAGAAGGAAGTGATCGAGACGCTGAACATCTGGGCCCGCTTCATCTACGCCCCGATGCTCGACGACCGGACGCGCACGGTCGCGAACGGCGTCGAACCGTCCGCCTACGGACGAAAGGAAGCGTTCGAAGTACACAAACGCCTCAGCCAACTCGGCCCCGTCAAGCCGCCGCGCGAATTCGTCTTCATGGACCGCGCCGCGATCGGTCTCGGCGCCGTGTTCCTGCATCTGGCCGCCGAACTGAACTTCCACAAGCTCTTCAACGAAGAGATCGAGCACTTCACGCTCGCCGCCGTTTCGAAGCGCCAAAGATCGGCGTTCGACGCGGCCAAAGTGCCGCTGCCGGTTTGAGCGCCATGGCGACACCCGTCCCCGCCGACTATTGGACCTTCTTCGCCAGCGAAGCCGAACGCGGCCACTCGCCGCTCTACAAGCAATTGGCGCTGGGCATCCGCGAAGACGATCGCCTGCGCGCGATGGCCGCCCGCGTGAAGCCGGGCCAGCCGCAAGCGAACATCATCCTCGGCGCCGTGCACTACATGCTTCTGAACGGCACCGACCACCCGCTCGCCGATCACTACAAAAGCGTACGCCCCGCCGCGATTCCGAAGGGCGAAGTCTTTGCGGCGTTTCGTGATTTCTGTTTCGCCCACGAAGCGGCGCTCGTAGCGGTGATCGAATCCCGTGTCACGAACACGAACGAAGTTGCGCGCTCCACCTCGCTCTATCCGGCCTTCGACTTCGTCGCCGCCGAGGCGCGCGACTCGTTGCGCCTCGTCGAGATCGGCCCCAGCGCCGGCTTCAACCTGAACTGGGACCGCTACCGCTACACCTACCGACTCGGCGAGAAGACGCTGACGCGCGGTCCCGCCACCGCGCGTCTCAATCTCACAGCGCCGGTAAGGGGCACGCGGCTGCCAAACCTCGCGGCCAAGTTTCCGGTCGTCGAGAGCCGCGTTGGCCTCGAACTGAACCCGGTCGATCTGCACAGCGCAGCCGATCGCCTCTGGCTGAAGGCGCTGATCTGGCCCGAACTCACGCCCCGCTTCGCGCGCCTCGACGCCGCACTCGGCACCGCGCTCGCCTATCCGCAGCGCATCGTCGTCGGCGACGCCCTCGACAATCTCGAGCCCACCGTCAAAGCGCTACCCGCGGACGGCATCGTCGTCGTCTATCACAGCCACGTCACCTATCAGTTCTCCAACGAGATGCGCGACCGCCTCAACGCGATCTTGGAGCAGCTCTCGCACGCGCGCCCGCTCTATCGCATCTCGATCGAATGGGACGGCGGTGCCTATCCGATCAACATCGGACGCTACGAAAACGGCACGAGCACCAAGCGCACCATCGCCCTATGCGACCCGCACGGCTCTTGGCTAGAGTGGACGGCGACACCATGACCGACGATCTCCTCGAAGAACACGCGCCCGAAATCCCCGACGGCTTCTCGCGCATGAATTGGTTCCAGGGCTTCGGCCGCCAGATTGGCCCGCTCTACGAACGCATCAATCCCGACAAGACCTACACGCGCGCCTTCCTTGTTGGCGAACCGCACACGAACGGCATGAAGAACTGCCACGGCGGCATGTTGATGGCCTTTGCCGACATGGCGCTGGGCCACGCGATCACGCTGGACGCGAACCGCTACTGGGTAACCGTGCGCATGGTCACCGACTTCATCGACGCGGCCCAAATCGGCGACTGGGTCGAAGGCACCGGCACCATCACCGGCCGCGACCACGACTTCTACACCGTCACCGGGCGCATCTGGTCGGCAGACCGCACGATCATGACCGCCACCGGCGTCTTCAAAGCGCTAGGCATCCGCCCGGCAAAGCGCAGCGTGAAATGAGATGAACCACGAAGCACACCAATCCGCTCAGCCCATCACTCAAGCGCCGGCGCGGTGGCAGAGTTCGTTTGTTTCACGCCAAGACGCCAAGGCGCCAAGAACAAAGAAATCAAACCACGAAAAGCACGAAATATACGAAGCGCGCTGCATAACAGCCCGCGCCCGCGCGCGTAGCGCGCAGCAATGGCGCTCCGCGCCGAACAAACGCAGTCAGCTAGCCAGAGCGCTTCGTGTATTTCGTGCTTTTCGTGGTTCATTTCTCTTGGACATCGCTTAATGTCCGATCAGCAAACCCGTGGCCCCCTCGCGCGTTATGAGGGTGCGCCCGTCAAAGGTCCCGCCTGGTTCGAGCAGGCGATCGCCACGGCCGCCGAAAGCAACTGGGTCGAGGTCGAAGGTGCCCGCATCCACTATCTGCGCTGGGGCAATCGCGACAAGCCGGGCCTCCTTCTGGTCCACGGCAACGGCGCGCACGCTTATTGGTGGAGCTTCATCGCCCCCTTCCTCGCGCGCGAATACAACGTCGCCGCGATGGACCTTTCCGGCATGGGCGACTCCGACCGCCGCGAGACCTACACGATGGACCTCTTCGTCGAGGAGGAACTCGCTGTCGCCCGTGCCGCCGGCATGTTCGACCACGAAGAGCCGCCCGTCTTTGTGGCGCACTCGTTCGGCGGCTTCGCGACCATCATGGCAGGCGCGCTGCACGGCAAGGAACTCGCCGGCACCGTGATCGTGGACTCGCCCGTGAACCCGCCCGGCCGCCCCGGCGGCCCGCCGCACCGCGAAAGCCGACCGCACAGAGTCTACGCGACCTTGACCGAAGCACTCGCCCGCTTTCGCCTCGCACCGGAGCAACCCTGCGAGAACGACTACATCGTCGACTTCATCGCCCGCCACTCGCTGAAAGAAGTCGAAGGCGGCTGGACCTGGAAGTTCGACCCCTCAATCTGGACCTCGCGCTTCTCGATCGGCGATACGGCCGAGCGCCTGCGCGCCACCAAGTGCCGGATCGCGATCATGCGCGGCGAGATGTCGGTCCTCATGCCGCCCGAAGTCGGCGAATACATGTTCAGCCTGCTCGGCCACGCCGCCCCCGTCATCGAAATCCCCCAAGCCCGCCACCACGTGATGCTCGACCAACCGTTAGCCTTCGTCGCAGCGCTGCGCGCCCTCCTCGCCGACTGGAACCACTCGATGCCGACCCGGCGGGTGTAGCAAAACCCGACAGTCACATCGGTTTCGCCGCGGAGTATTGAAACGCCAAGACGCCAAGATGCTGAGGCTACCCGTCAGCATTGCGGCACCGACATGCACCCGGCCGCTTCGCGGCCAATTGGTGACCTGTGCGCACCTGACACGCTTTCCGTTAGCCTGAGCATCTTGGCGCCTTGGCGTTTCAAATTGCGGCGTCAGTGCTACCCGAACTCAGCCGGATTGAAACGCCAAGATTGCCAAGATGCTCACGCCACCCGTCAGCATTGCGGCACCGAAACACGCTCCCGGCCGCTACGCGGCCAACAACCATCGCAGCGCCCAAGGCCGTTTCGGTTTGCCTGAGCATCTTGGCGTTCTCGGCGTTTCAACATAACAAACCCTCCACCACACCACCCGATGGAAAAACCCGTGACCTATACGCCCACTGCGGAAGAAGATCGCATCGCAACCGCCATCGTCGACGCGGGGTTTCAGGTCCACAAGGTACTCGGGCCGGGATTGCTGGAATCGGTGTACGAAGAATGCATCGCCTATGAACTGATGGAGCGTGGCCTCAGCGTTCGTCGACAAGTCGCGATGCCGATCGTCTACAAGACGGTCAAGCTCGAGGCCGGCTACCGACTCGACTTGATCGTCGAATCCAAGGTGATCGTCGAGGTCAAAGCGATCGACCAACTGCAGCCGATCCACCAAGCACAGCTCATGACCTATCTGAGGCTGTCTGGCTGCCGTCTGGGCTTCCTAGCGAACTTCAATGTGCGAATGTTCAAGGACGGCATGCGCCGTATGGTCGTCTGACCCTCGATTGACCGCCCAAAACCCACAATCCCGCGTCAAAACTGCGGTTGCCCGGCGGGTTTCGATTGCTATAGTCCGCCGCGACGAATTCCTTATGTGAATCAAAGGGGCACACGCACATGGCCAGCGCGCCGCAGACCTATAAGAAGGGCAAACAGGACATCCGCGAACAGAACGCGACGTTTGCGCTGTTCTGGGGCCTGACGAAGTGGGGCGTCATCATCGTCATCCTGATCATGATTTTGCTCGCCTATCTCTTCACCTGAGCCGGAAAGGCTCCCCCAACCAAACGCAGGTCTCATGAAGGTCGGCATCCCGAAGGAACGTCGCGCGGGCGAAACCCGCGTCGCCGCGACCCCCGCAAGCGTCAAGAAAATGAAGGCTCTCGGCTTCGACATCGTCGTCGAAGCGGGCGCGGGCGGCGCCTCCTATTTTGCCGATCAAGACTACGCGGCCGCCGGTGCGACGGTCGGCAACGCCGCCGACGCGCTCGGCGCCGATCTTGTCTTCAAAGTTACGCGTCCGACCGACGACGAGCTGGCGCAGATGAAACGCGGCGCCAGCCTGGTCGCCATACTCGCGCCCTACGCCGACAAGGCAGCGGTCGCGAAGTACGCCGCCGCCGGCATCAACACCTACGCCATGGAATTCATGCCGCGCATCTCGCGCGCGCAGTCGATGGACGTGCTCTCGTCGCAATCAAACCTCTCGGGCTACAAAGCCGTGATCGACGCGGCGGGACTCTACGGCCGCATCTTCCCGCAGCTGATGACTTCGGCCGGTACGATCGTGCCGGCCCGCGTCTTCGTCATGGGCGTCGGCGTCGCCGGCTTGCAAGCGATCGCCACCGCAAAGCGCCTCGGCGCCATCGTCTCGGCGACCGACGTGCGTCTCGCGACGAAGGAGCAGGTCCAATCGCTGGGCGGCTCGTTCGTGATGGTTGAAGACGAAGAAACGAAACAGGCCGAAACCGCCGGCGGCTACGCGAAGGAAATGTCCGACGCCTACAAGCAGAAGCAAGCGGCCCTGATCGCCGAGACCATCAAGAAGCAAGACATCGTCATTACGACCGCGCTGATCCCCGGCCGCCCCGCGCCTGTGCTCGTGACCGAAGCGATGGTACGCTCGATGAAGCCGGGCTCGGTCATCGTCGATCTCGCGGCGGAGCAAGGCGGCAACTGTCCGCTGACCAAGGCCGGAGAAACGGTCGAGGTGAACGGCGTGAAGATTGTGGGCGCCGTCAATCTCGCGGGCCGCCTCGCCGCCGACGCGTCCTCGCTTTACGCGAACAATCTGGTGAACTTCCTCACCCCCTTCGTCGACAAAACGACCAAGGTGCTGAAGCTCGATCCGAACGACGACATCATCAAAGGCACCTGCCTCACCCGCGACGGCGAAGTCGTGCACGCCGCCGTAAAGGCCTGACGGAGAGAACCATGGAAGCGATCGACCCCTTCATCTTCCGCCTCTCGATCTTCGTGCTGGCGATCTTCGTGGGTTACTACGTGGTGTGGAGCGTGACACCCGCGCTGCACACGCCGTTGATGTCGGTCACGAACGCGATCTCCTCGGTCATTATCGTGGGCGCCTTGCTCGCGGTCGGCGTCGATCTGTTGTCGGCCGGTGACAGCGGCTGGATTGCCAAGATCTTCGGCGTCATTGCCGTCGCGCTCGCCAGCGTCAACATCTTCGGCGGCTTCCTGGTGACCCAGCGCATGCTCGCGATGTACCGCAAGAAAGAGAAGAAATAGCCGCGCAATGACCGATAGCGGCCCTTCCATCTTCGACATCATCGCCGCCGGCCTCGCCGTGCTGGCGGCCGGGGAACTCGCCGCGTCGCAGTTCTTCGCGAGCCGCCCGCAAGGACAGAGCAAACTCATCGCCTCGCTTTTGCTCTGGGAAGGTATTGCGATGTTTGCCTGTGCCGGCATCCTTTTCATGCGCCAGGATTTCGGCGTCGCCACCATCATCTCCCTCATCGCCATCTGGATGGCGGGCGCGGGCGTCGGCCTCCTCCGCGCCGGCGTCTTCGACGCGCCAAGGGAATAAGAAGAGAAGGTCAAACAGACGATGGACGCCAATCTCGCCGCACTTCTCTACCTCGTCTCGGGCGTGCTGTTCATTATGGCGCTGCGCGGCTTGTCCAGCCCAGAATCCTCGCGCCGCGGCAACCAGTACGGCATGATCGGCATGGCGATCGCCGTCGCGACCACGCTTGCCGTTGCCGCGCCAGGCGACGTGATGACCTGGGGTCTGATCCTGTTGGGTGTGGCCGTCGGTGGCACGATCGGCGCGATCACCGCAAACCGCATCGCGATGACCCAGATGCCGCAGCTCGTGGCCGCGTTCCACAGCCTCGTCGGCCTCGCGGCGGTGTTCGTCGCGGCGGCGGCGCTCTACGCCCCGCAAGCCTTCGGCATCGGCGAGCCCGGCAACATCCACATGCAGTCGCTGATCGAGATGTCGCTCGGCGTCGCCATCGGCGCGATCACGTTCTCGGGCTCGATCATCGCTTTCGCGAAACTGAACGGCAACATGTCCGGTGCGCCGATCCTTCTACCCGCGCGCCACGTCATCAACGTGCTGCTGGCCGTCGCCATCGTCGCCCTCATCGTACTCCTCGTGACCGGCCACGGCGCCGACACTTGGACATTCTGGGCGATCACATTCCTCGCCATCGTGCTGGGCGTGACGCTCATCATCCCGATCGGTGGTGCCGACATGCCCGTCGTCGTCTCGATGCTGAACTCCTACTCGGGCTGGGCCGCCGCCGGCATCGGCTTCACGCTCGAGAACACCGCCCTCATCATCACCGGCGCGCTCGTGGGCTCCTCCGGCGCGATCCTCTCCTACATCATGTGCAAGGGCATGAACCGCTCGTTCTTCTCGGTCATCCTGGGTGGCTTTGGTGGCGAGGTCGCAGGCCCTGCGGGCAAGGCCGAAACCCGCCCGGTGAAGCTGGGCTCCGCCGAGGACGCCGCCTTCATCATGAAGAACGCCTCCAGCGTGATCGTGATCCCCGGCTACGGCATGGCGGTCGCTCAAGCCCAACACGCGCTGCACGAAATGGCGAACAAGCTGAAGAAGGAAGGCGTGAAGATCTCCTATGCCATCCACCCCGTCGCTGGTCGCATGCCCGGCCACATGAACGTTCTCCTCGCCGAAGCGAACGTCCCCTATGACGAGGTCTTCGAACTCGACGACATCAACAGCCAGTTCCCGACCGCCGACGTCGCCTACGTGATCGGTGCGAACGACGTGACGAACCCGTCCGCAAAGACCGACCCGAAGTCGCCGATCTACGGCATGCCGATCCTCGACGTGGAGAAGGCGAAAACCGTGCTCTTCATCAAGCGCGGCATGGGCTCGGGCTACGCCGGCGTCGAAAACGAACTCTTCTTCCGCGACAATACGATGATGCTCTTCGGCGACGCGAAGAAGATGACCGAAGAAATCGTCAAGGCGCTGGGATGAGTGTCGTCATCCGCGATGCCGACCTCGCGCGGGACAAACCCTCCATTCAGCGTTTCATGGCGGGGCTCAATCTCTTTGAGTCCGCGTTTGAACCAAACCGCGACCTCGCGCCCGGCGTTCCCGAGCGCTGGCTGAAGGACCTGCTGGCGCGCGTCCGTGCGAAGCAGGGGCGGATGTTTGTCGCCGATGATGGAGGCGTATTGCTGGGTTGGGCCGCATGCCACGCCGATCAATACGACGTGTACGTTCGCGAGGAAGACCGTGCGTTCGGATACGTCGAGGAACTTTACGTCGACGAAGCCGCCCGCGGCCGCCACATCGGCAGGGCGTTACTGAAGGCATGCGAAGACCACTTCCGATCCTTGGGCCTGAAATCCGTGTTGATTGGGGCGCTGAACGGTAACGCGCGCGCCATCGCCGCCTATCGGGCCGCCGGATACAGTGACTACGCCGTTAACCTTCGTAAGCTATTATAGCCAGGCTTCTCACACCCGTTCCAAACAGGTTAGAAGCAATCAGTTCGCCAAAGGGTCCCCGTGATGAAGATGCGCCGCCTCATTGTTGCCCCCGTGATCGCCGGTCTCATGCTGCTGACCGTGGGCTGCACGAACCCGTTCGCGCCGAACCCGCCGACGGCCAAGGAAACGACGGCCGATCCGGAGATCAAGGCCGCGGTCGAACAATACGTCGCGAAGTACAATGCCCACGACGCCGAGGGCGCGGGCTCGTTCTACGCCGACAACCCGACCTTCCGCTGGATCGAAGACGGCCGCGTCGTTTACGAAACCCGCACCGCCGCGGTCGCTGGCCTCACCGGCTTCATGGCCGGCTTCGGCGAGTCGCGCCTTGAAGCCTACGACGTCAAGATCTCCATGCTGAACGACGACGCTGCGATCGCATCCTTCAAGTTTACCCAGGTGATCGCCGCCAACGGCCAAGCTTCGCTGAAGCTCGAAGGCGTGATGACGATGGCGCTCACGAACGCGGACGGCGACTGGAAAATCCTCGTCGGCCACAAAAGCTCCCACGGCTTCCCAAACTAACCTGCGAATAGGGCTAACCATCCGCCCAGCGGCCAAAACGCACGCATTCATCACGATCTCGCCAGTTGATCTCGCCCGTCCCCGCATGGTTCTGTGCCCGCGGGGGCGAGTGAGCGAGTAGATGGGGGACGCAGTCCTCGAGTTGTCGGGCGTAACCAAGCGGTACGGCGATTTCCTCGCCGTTGACGGCGTGAGCTTTGACGCGCCCAAAGGCCGGATTCTGGGGCTCTTAGGTCCGAACGGCGCCGGTAAGACCTCCACGTTGCGCATGATCCTCGGCATCAGTCAGCCGAACGACGGCCGCATCGAAATCTTCGGCCGCCAGCCGGGCAGGGCTGTGCAGCGCCGCATCGGCTACCTGCCGGAAGAACGCGGCCTCTACAAACGCATGAGCGCGCGCGACACGGTCGCCTACTTCGCGAAGCTGAAAGGCCTCTGGGGCGGCAAGGCCCGACGCCGCGCCGACCAACTGCTCGACGAACTGGGCTTGGGTCACGTCAAGGATCGCCGCATCGAAGCGCTCTCGAAGGGGATGGCGCAGAAGGTACAGCTCGCGACCGCGATCGCGCACGAGCCCGATCTCGTCATCCTCGACGAACCATTCTCCGGCCTCGATCCGATCAACCAGAACGAACTCGAAGCCGCCATTCGCCGCCTCGCAAACGCCGGCACCACGGTGCTGTTCTCGACCCACACGATGAGCCACGCCGAACGCCTCTGCGATCGCTTCGTAATTCTGGTGAAGGGCAAGAAGGCCTTCGACGGTACGCTCGAAGATGCGCGCGCCGTGCTCCCGCGCACGATCAAACTGGAATCGCCGAGCGACCTAGGCTTCCTAGCCAACGTGCCCGGCGTCGCCCAAGTCTCGCCGCCGACCGATGGCGCCAAGCATTGGGACATCGTCCTTGCGAAGGGCGCCGATCCGCAGACCGTCCTCGCCGCCTGCTTCGAACAAGGCGTGAAGCTCACCCGCTTCGATTCCTCGCCGCCCACGCTGCACGAGGTCTTCGTCGAGCTCGCCGGCGGCGACGTGGGAGACGCTCAGCCATGAGACAAGTCTTCCTCATCGCCTGGCACGGCTTCATCCAGCACGCGACCTCGCGCGCGTTCCTGTTCGGGTTGCTCCTGCTGCCTCTCTACATGCTGATCGGCGGCGCGACCCCGAGTGCAAGTCAGGGCCCGCTCGACGCGCTCGGCGGCTCGGTCCGCCACTTCGCGGTGATCGACAGGACCGGCATGATGGCGCCCGCCATAGACGCCGCGCTGGAGCGTGACGTCATCGCCCGCGGTCTGATCGCGCTGTCGGAATACGCTAAGGAGAACACCGACAACGAAGTGCTGGAAGAAGAGGCGCCCGAGCTGGCGGCGCTGCTGCTCGACGGCGATCCGCAAAGCGATGCCGCCGTGGCCGCACTGGAAGCGAGAGGCGGCGTCAGCCAAACCTTCATCGACCTGCGCCCCTATCTGAAGCCCGAAGCCCCCGTCTTCAACGCGCCCGGCCGCCGCTTCTTCCGCGTCAGCTTGCCGGACGACGTGGCTGCGAGCGACGACATGCTAGCCGCCGCTGAGCCCTATCTCTCGGCCGACAAGCTGATCCCTGGTCCCTTCGGCCCGGTGTCGCTCTGGGCGATCCTGCTCATCCCGGAAGGCTTCGCTGGGGGCAAGGAAAGCGCGACCTATGTCAGCGACGACACGAACCGGATCGGCCTGCGCGAGTTTCTGCGCCTCGCTCTCGATCGCGAGCTCAAACGCCGCCGCGCGGAAACGCTGGGCGTCGCGCGCGACACGACCGACAAAGTACTGGGCACCGCCGGCACGATCGAAACCATCGACCCTGACCCGGACCGCCTTGGCGCGCTCAGCCAAGTGCGCCAGCTGAATGTGCTGGGCGCCGTCGTCGTCTATCTGATGCTGTTCATGGCGGTCTTCATGACAGCGAACATGGTCGTGATGGCTCTGGTCGAAGAAAAGAGCAACCGCGTTGCCGAGCTCCTGCTCTCGTGCGTGCGCGCCGAAACGCTGATGGCCGGCAAGCTCTTCACCGGACTATTGCTCGCGATGTTGCTTGTCGGCGTATGGGCGACAAGCGCGTTGATCAGCGTCGACGCGCTGTTTCCGACCGCAAAAATCATTGTCGAGAATCTGACCGCGAACTTCAAAGATCCGGGGCAGGTGCTGCTCCTGTTCACATTCTTCGCGTTGGCCTATCTGACGGTTGGATCGTTTTTCCTTGCCGCTGGAAGCGCCGCAACCTCGATCACCGACGCGCAGGCGATCGTGGCGCCGGCGACCATGATCTCGCTTCCCGTCTTCATGCTGCCGATCGCCGTCGCTTACGAGCCCGCAGGCGCCTTCGCGCGGTTCTTGTCCTACGTTCCGGTCTTCGCCCCATTCACGATGATGGTCCGCTCGCTCTCCACCCCCGACGGCATCGACGTCCTAGGCGCCCTGGTCGTGAGCGTGCTGACGCTCGTCTGGATGATCCGCCTCGTCGCCCGCGTCTTCCGCGCCAACCTACTCCGCCCGGACTCAACGCCCAGCTTCCTGGGCTTCCTCCGCGACCTCTTCGGCCTCCGCCGCAAGACGAGCTGAAACCGCGTGAGCCGGTGTAGGCGCTGTTAGATTGACCGCCAAGATGCTCTGCTCGACGGGCGATGGTGAGTACGTGGAAGGGCCTGAAGATTTTCACGCCAAGACGCCAAGCCGCAAAGAAAAACTGAAACACGAACAGCACGAACTTCACAAAGGCGCTCAGCACAACGACATACACCCGCGCGCGTAGCGCGCATCAATAGCGCTTCGCGCCGAACCAACGGTTTCAGTTGATCAGAGCGCTTCGTGCCTTTTGTGCTGTTCGTGTTTCAATTTCTTTTTGGCGGCTTGGCGTCTTAGCGTGAACCTCTCAAGCGTCAGCCACGCCCACCATCGCCGCCGATCGCGCAGAGCATTTTGGCGCCTTGGCGGATGCACCTCACAGCCTCGACACACCCGCGTACCGCCCAACGAAAAAGGCCGCCGGGGCGAACCCGACGGCCTCAAATCTCGAACCGTTGTCGCAGCGCTTAGCGCGGACCGGCAGCACGCGCCGGCTTCGGCGTGCGGGGCAGCACGCCCTCGCGCTGCAGCTTCTTGCGTTGCAGTTTGCGCGCCCGGCGGACGGCTTCGGCCTTTTCGCGCGCGCGCTTCTCGGATGGCTTTTCGTAGTGGTTGCGCAGCTTCATCTCGCGGAACAAGCCTTCGCGCTGCATCTTCTTCTTCAGCGCCTTCAGGGCTTGATCGACATTGTTGTCACGCACGATGATCTGCAAAGGAAACCTCCGGCCAATCCATAAAATGAAAGAGGCAACGCCGTCCTCGGGCGCTGCCCTTAATTGGGCGCGGTGAATACCAGAGCCGTGCGGCGCTGTCCACCCTTGTCCCGGCCCATTCCGGCGGTCATATCAGCCCCATGACCATTCGAAAAATCGCGCGCATGGGCCATCCGGTGCTTAGCAAAAAGGCCGAGCCCGTTACCGACCTTGGCGACCCCGAACTGCGACGACTTGTCGAGGACATGGTCGAGACCATGATCGACGCCAATGGGGCAGGCCTGGCCGCCCCACAGGTCCACGAAGCGATCCGCCTGGTGATCTTCCAAGCCCCGGCAGGCCGCGCCGACCCTGGCCTAAGCCAGGCTGAGGCGTTCGACCACACCGCCCCCCTTACGGTGCTCGTGAACCCCGTGGTCGAGATCCTCTCCCCGGAGAAAGAGGGCGGCTGGGAAGGCTGCCTCTCGGTCCCGGGCCTGCGCGGCTGGGTCGAGCGCCCAGCCCACATCCGCTACCGGGGTCTAGGCCTCGATGGCAAGCCGATCGAGCGCATCGCAAAGGGTTTCCACGCCCGCGTGGTACAGCACGAATGCGACCATTTGGATGGTATCCTCTACCCGCAACGCATGAGCGACCTGACGAAGCTCATCTTCGAAAGTGAGACGAAACATTGGCTCGAGCAAAGCGAGTAAACAAAGGCGCGACGCCCACGGAAAAGCTCCGCGAAAAGATCCTGCGCGAGGCGCTCCCGCATGTCGCCTTCGACGGCTGGACCGACAAGATGCTGAAGGAGGCGGCCGACCGCGCCGGCGCCGATGACGCCGAATTCAAATCGGCCTTCCCGCGCGGCGTACCCGATGCGCTGGTCTACTTCTCAAGCGAAGCCGACCGCCAAATGACCGAAGCCGTCGAAGCCGCGAACCTGAAGACGATGAAGATCCGCGAGCGCGTGACCTTCGCCGTCAGGCAACGCATCGAAGCCGTCGCCGGCCACAAAGAAGCCGCCCGCCGCGCCGCCGCCGTCTTCGCGCTACCCATGCACGCTTTAGATGGCGCGACCTGCGTCTACCGCACCTGCGACGCCGCCTGGCGCGCCATCGGCGACACCTCCACCGACTTCAATTTTTATACGAAGCGCGCACTCCTCTCCGGCGTCTACACCTCAACGATGCTCTACTGGTTCGCCGACAACGGCGAAGACAACAAAGACACCTGGAAATTCCTCGACGACCGCATCGCCAACGTGATGCAGATCGAAAAGGTGAAAGCCCAAGTCACGAAACTCGCCGAGGGCCTACCCAACCCGCTTACGATCCTCGGCGCGCTACGTTACCCGAAGCGATAACCCACCAAACTTCAGAAGGGGATGATTTCGTGAACAGCGCGCTCCTGCTTTCCGAACCGATCAACTTCGCCGTAGTTCAGCTGCCGGGGAGGAGATTTCCAGGAGTTGTGGTTCAGGGTGACACCTTGCACTCGATCTTGGCGGAGCTTAAGGCCGTGCGCAGTTCCGCGATACTTGTGAGCGGCGAGGACGCAGAGGTCGGGCTTGACGACCCCATTGCAACGTTGGAGCAAGCATCGTCCTTCTATGAGAAGGTCTGCAGAGACAACAACATTGCGCTTCCGTACATGAAGTCGCCGGGTGAATGAAGCTTAAGCGTCCGGCCGCAACCCCAGCGGATAAAGCCGCGTCACGTGCCCCATCTTGCGGCCGTCGCGGGCGTCGCCTTTGCCGTAAAGGTGGACGGCCGTCGCGGGCTCGCGCGCGTATTGCGCCCACGCATGCGCTTCCGCGCCGAGCAGGTTCGTCATCACCGCATCGCTGTGCCGCGCGGGATCGCCGAGCGGCCAGCCGGCGACGGCGCGGATGTGCTGTTCGAACTGGCTGACCGCGCAGCCGTCGATCGTCCAGTGGCCGGAGTTGTGGACGCGCGGTGCGATCTCGTTGACGAGCAGTCGGCCGTCGCGCGTCTCGAACATCTCGACCGCCATCACGCCGACATAGTCGAACGCGGCGAGCAACTGCGTCGCGATCTGCTCCGCCGCCGCCTTCAAGCGCAGCGGTGCGCGGGCAGGGGCCAGCGTCGTACGCAGAATGTGGTTCTCATGCCGGTTCTCGACCAGGTCGAAGCACGCGACCGACCCATCCACCCCACGCGCGGCCACCACCGATAGCTCGCGCGTAAAATCGACAAAGCCCTCCAGAATGCACGGCACGCGCTTCAACGCGTCCCACGCCGGCGCCAGCTGACCCGCCGCGCGCACGATCTTCTGCCCCTTGCCGTCATAACCCAGCCGCGCCGTCTTCAACACCGACGGCGCCCCGACCGAGGCCAACGCCGCCCTCAGCGACGCCTCCGAATCGATCAGTGCAAACGGTGTCGTCGCGATCCCGAGATCGCGCGCGAACGACTTCTCCGCAAAGCGATCCTGAATAACGCTAAGCGCCTTCGGGTTCGGCCGCACGGACTTCAGATCGCTCAGCACCGCGGCTGCATCGCCCGGCACGTTCTCGAACTCATAGGTCACGACATCGACGCCGCGCGCGAAGGCGACCAACGCATCGTGATCGCTGTAGTCCGCCACGACATGCGAATCGCAAACCTGAAACGCGGGGCTGTCCTTCTCCGGCGCAAAGATCGCACACTTAAGGCCAAGCCGCGCCGCCGCCATCGCGAGCATCCGCCCAAGCTGCCCACCGCCCAGGATCCCGATCGTTCCGCCCGGCGGAACCGCGTGCGCGTTAGCGGACATTGTCCTCATCGACCGGTGCTTCGGGGACGTCGGCGGTCTGGCGCGCGCGATAGGCATCGAGCCGCTTCGCCAGTTCCTTGTCGTTGAGCGCCAGGATCGCGGCCGCGAGTAAAGCCGCGTTAATCGCACCGGGCTTGCCGATCGCAAGCGTGCCGACGGGCACGCCGCCCGGCATCTGCACGATCGAAAGCAAGCTGTCCAAACCGTTCAGCCCGGTCGCCGCCACCGGCACGCCCAACACGGGCAGCGTCGTCATGGCCGACGTCATTCCTGGAAGGTGCGCGGCGCCCCCGGCACCGGCAATAATGACCTGTAAGCCGCGCGCCTTCGCCCCTTTGGCATAAGCGAACAACCGATCGGGGGTTCGATGCGCCGACACGACGCGCACTTCGAAATCGACGCCAAGCTTGTCGAGCGTCTCCGCCGCGGACGACATCGTCGCCCAATCGGACTTCGAGCCCATGATGATGCCGACGTCGGCGCCGCTTGTTTTGGCTTGATCTTTGGCCGCTTTGGCCATGGGCTTCCTTGCGTGTCAGCTGAGCGAAAAGAAGCGCCGGACTATAGGGCTTGGACCCGCGTAAGTGAAACGCCCGTTCCCTTAACGGTTAAGCATTTGGTCGCAGTTTGGGACCTACCGGTCACGCGAGACGTGAGGCATTCTGGCGTTCGATGAAGATCAGCGGCAATCGTCCGACCGGGCCGGCAGCAGGCGTGCAAGCCTACACGTCCGTGCAACGCGCGACCGGCGCCGAGAGCGCGACGGCACCCGCCGCGCCCACGGATGTCTCGTCGGTCCTGGGTATCCCCGAAGCTGAGTTTACGCCCCGCGTCCGCGACGCGATCATGACCCTGATGGCCGAAGTCGATCGCCTGCGCCAAGATCTCGAGCGAACGAAAGCGCGGCTTGAGTCTGTGGAAACAGCGGCCGACCAAGACGTGCTGCTCCCCATCCTCAACCGCCGCGCCTTTGTGCGTGAGATGACGCGCCTGATGTCGTTCGGCGAGCGTTACGATCTAACCGCGAGCCTGATCTATCTCGACCTCGACGGCTTCAAGGCGATCAACGACGCGAACGGCCACGCCGCCGGCGACGCCGCGCTCCATCACGTGGCAAGGCTGGTCTCCGGTCACGTTCGCGAGTCCGACATCGTCGGCCGCCTCGGCGGCGACGAGTTCGGCGTTATCCTCGCCAAAGCCGACAAGCCGCAGGCCACGCTGAAAGCGCGCGCGCTCGCCGAACTCGTGGCCGGCCAACCGGCGCAGTGGCAAGGCAAACCGCTCCCCCTCTCCTGCACGATCGGCGTCCACACCTTCCAAAAAGGCGAAGACCCCGCCACCGCCATGGCCGAAGCCGACAAGGCGATGTACGCGGCGAAGAAGAAGAGCTGAACGTCGGCGGTTGTACGGTCGCGAGTCCGCTTTTCACCACCAAGGCATTACGCGATGATGTCCGGCACAATATCGTCTTCCAGTTTCGCGATCTGGTCGCGCAACATCAGCTTGCGCTTCTTCAGCCGTGTCAGTTGCAGCTGATCCACCGGCCCAGCCCCGCGCAGGGCCTCGATCGCCTGATCCAAGTCGCGGTGCTCCTGCCGAAGCTGGGCGAGCTTCGTCAGGGTCGCCTTATCGGCGGCCTCGGGGCTGACGTCGCTGTTCGCGGGCTGCGTTCCAGCCACCAAGGACAGCACGACGTTTTCACCGCCCTCTGAGTCTTTGGAAAATCCCATGGGTCGCGCGAACGAGTTGGCTTCTACAATTCAATTGACGGTGGAATTCTAGCACGCCAAGGCGCTTCTGTCCCCGCGCAATCGCACACGCAGCGTCCGCAATCCTCCTTAATTTTCAAACACTAAGGAGCCTCGTCGCGAGCCATTCTCATTAAGACATTTTTTTCGTTCTTGTGAACGTCACCACTGACAAGCCTCTGATTCTGTGTTCTAGTTGTGAGGTCTCAACGGAGGCAGATACATGGGATTGGAATCGCATATCCAAGAACTAGCGGATAAGCATCACAAACTTGACGAGCAGATTCAGGAAGAACTGCACCGTCCCCACCCGGACGACATCGCGCTCGCCGAACTAAAAAAGCGCAAGCTTCGACTTAAAGAAGAAATAGAACGCCTCCGACACAGTCTCCACTGAGGCCGTTCACCCCCTCGACCCACATGTGACTAGGCGTTTGGTCCAGCCCAAGGTTGGCGAGGTCGAGCTTTCATGCGCGACCACGCCTACCGCAAGGCAGCGGCAGCTGCTTCCATTCCGGGATCGCGGCCATTCAGAAACGCGTCAATGGTCCACGGCGCGGAAATGTCCGGCGCAAGTGTGGCGACGCTGATCGGATGACGCACGACCGGTTCGTGGCAGTCGCTAAGGCCGCGGCAACCGGTGGCGTAGTCGTGCCGTTCTGTCGCGTTCAGCATTTCGATCTTAGAATGGGGCAACTCGACGACGCTCCCCTCTGAGAAGAAGTTGAGCCGGTCACCAACAGCCTCGCCGATAATGGTCACGCGCGCTCCCGCGGCCTGTCTCACATAGCCGACGCTGGAAATCGCGGCCGAGAACGTCCACGGGCTGGTCAGCACCAGGATTCGTCCAGGCACCAGTTTGGGTAGCGCCTGCATGAAGTCCCGCGTCGTGTTGAGATCGCCGCCGCCGTTCAAGCGCATGTCGAGAACGACATGCTGCGGTCGCCTTGCTTTCAGCATCGCCTCCGCCTCCGCAAGAAAGCTCGCGATCGGTCGCTTCTCCGAATCGTTGTTCTGACGGAAGTCGATGACGGGCGCGTTGATCTCCGCCGCCCAGCGCCAACGAAATGCTGCATCGGGCTCCGTCAACGACCAGGGCGCCCGCGCAAGCGCCAGCGGTGACATCCACGCACCGTTCTCCGCCGGCATCGCTTCAGGAAACAGCCAGCGATCGGCATTCGCGCGCGGCCGGTTCGGATTCGCGGGTTCCGCGGCGAGCCGTCGTTCGACGGTCGAGCCGGTGCGAGTCTGGAAACGATAGGTCGCGGCGTCGCTTTGTCCGAGCAGCCCCAGCGCCTGCATTTGCTCCGGGCTCTCGAAGAAATATCCCGCATTTCGATCGCGCCATGCGGGAAGGCCACCCTGAAGGGTACGGGCCACATCTCGGTAAGCCGCCATCGGCTTCCCGTCGATCGCGATGAGCCGCGCGCCGAGCAGATCGGCGTTCGCAGCCTTCGCACGCAGCACGAAGAACTCTTCGCCGAAAGGTACCAGCCGGATTTCGACGCGATTGTAGCGGCGCGATCGTGGCCCTGGAAAGAAGGCCGTATGCCCATTGTCCGCAAGGCTCACGATACGCGAAATTTCAAGCTCGAAGTACGCTTGCGAGAGCTCGTCGGCCTTGCGCGCCAGCTGATTGAGCCGGGCCTCGGCCTCAGCCCGCGCGGCGGGTACGTAGGATCGGTCTTTCGCCAAAAACTCGGTACGAAAGACATCGATATCTTTGAGCCGTCCCGCGACAACCGCCGGATCGCTCTGCGGCGCCGCGACCGCCAATGCGACCCACACGGAAGTCAACAACAACAACAGAACCGCTCTCATGATCCCCTCCCAAATCGAGAGGTGCAGCGTTCCAGCTTTTCGCCGCCGCAGTCACGCGCATTCGTGCGCGTCTCACGGCGATGTGACTCGTTGGCAGCCAGATGCGGAGGCTTAAGCCGCCTCCGCCTTCTCGCGCAGTTTGAACTTCTGGATCTTGCCGGTCGACGTTTTCGGCAGATCGCAGAACACGATCGTGCGCGGCACCTTGTAGCCGGCGATCTGGCTCTTCACGAAGCCGATGATGTCCTCCGCGCTCGCCTTCGCGCCGGATTTGAGTTCGATGAACGCGACCGGTGTCTCGCCCCATTTCTCGTCTTGCTTGCCCACCACGGCGGCAAGGCCGACGGCCGGATGCTTCATCAACACGCTTATCCGCTAGTTCTTGGATATGCGATTCCAATCCCATGGCATCACAAACTTGACGAGCAGATTCAGGAAGAACTGCACCGTCCCCACCCGGACGACATCGCGCTCGCCGAACTAAAAAAGCGCAAGCTTCGACTTAAAGAAGAAATAGAACGCCTCCGACACAGTCTCCACTGAGGCCGTTCACCCCCTCGACCCACATGTGACTAGGCGTTTGAACCGGGTGTCGCTCGATGACCGGTGGCGCCTAGCGCAACCGAGCGAACGCAGCCGGCGTAAGCCCGTATTGCGCCTTGAACGCGCGGGTGAAGTGGGCCTGATCGTGAAAGCCGGTGGCCGCTGCAACGTCGGATAGGCGGCACGGTTTGCCACGCAATGTGCGTGCGGCAAACGCGAGCCGCCGCTCGCGAACATAGGCCCCGACAGACTTGCCGAATCGCGCGCGAAACGTGCGCGCAAGATGACCGGCGCTGACGCCACCGATCTTCGCCAACGCGCTCAACGAAAGCTCGACAGCCGGTTGTGCTTCGATTTGCTCCAAAACAGCGGCCAACCAGGGGGCGCAACCCTCGGCGATGAAGCGCGAATGACGCGCGCATCGTTCCAACGCCTCGACCATCAGGCTCTCGATCGAAAGCGTTGCGCTGACGTCTGGCGAACAGAGTTCGTCTGCAATCGCCAAAGCGGCATCGAGCAATCGCCGCGAACGCGCATGCGTGTGGGTGTCGGACAATGCTTGCAAACCGATCCGTTCAAGCCACTGCCCCTGCGGGAAGAGATTCAGACAAAGACCCGGCGCAGCGTTGAAGCGATCCTCATGCACACAATCGGGTGGTCGCACAAGCAAGCTGCCGGGTCCGCACTCTTGTTGCCGTGCGCCCGACCGTTCCTCGAACCCGCCGCGCACAGTGAGACACCACAAATAGTCCTCTGCATGCCTGTGCTTCGGCACGACCTCGCCCGGCGAATGGGTGCTGAGACTAAGCCCGAATCCGTCGAACTCGCGCCGCGCGATTGGGCGTCCGTAGGTGCTGCGGGCAGGCAGGAGAACGAAGCTCATCGATTGGCCGAATGTCACGCCGGTACAATACGCCCAGAAGGGCATGGGCACACACTGCGATTTGCTGTGTTGGAAGGCCCGCCGTCAATGCGTTCACGCGTTTGTGTCATCGTTTCGCTCGCCTTCGCGCTGGCCACCGTTACGGCCGCACCGGTCGTCCAAGCGGTGCCGGCCGCGACCTTTGAAGCAGGCGAAAACGCGTCCATCGCCTTGAACTTCGACGACGCGCGCCGGATCTACGCCGCCGCGGCCGCATCACCCGCCGAGCCCGCCAAGGATCGCGCCGCTGCCTATCGTCAACTTGGCGTCCTCGCGTGGCGTTTGGATGGCAACGCGCAGGCCGCCAAGAAGGCGTTCGCAGACGCGCTCGCGGTGGCGCGGACCTCAGCGCGACGCACAGCGCGCTTGCCCGTTTCTACACGCACGAACGCAAGTATGATGAGGCCATGCCCGCCGCCGAGGCTGCGCTCGCCGCTGCTACATCGCGGCTTGAACGTGAGGCCGCCGTCCTTTCCTTCGCCGACGCGATCCGCGCAAAATTGAAGGGCACATCGCTTGGCGCAGAGACGCCGCCGGACCGCGTGCGCCTCGCTCGCGCTCGCGATGTCATTCGTCCGTTCGCCGCCGAACCACCGCTCTCGCTGCCGTTGGCGGAAGCAACGCTTGAGATCGCGTTGCGCCTCGACGACGGCCCGCTCGCGCTTCTGGCCTGGCGATCCTACGCCCGCGAAGGAGCCGAGGTTGGTCGATGGAAGTCCGCCGCACGTCGGCTCGAAGCTGCACTACCCGGTATCCCCGGTCGCGCACCGACTGAACGCCACCGCGACGAGGTGTTCTCGGGCCTGACCGAATCTCAGTTCTTCGAATTCGCGGCACTGGTCGCATCCGACGACCGCGTTCCGGACGCGGCCGCATTCCGCGCCCGCTCCGAGGTCGCAAACGTCATCGCCTACGCAACCGCGCTGGATCGCTTTCGTGATCTGACCGACGCATACTACCGCGACCACGCGATGAGGCGCGGCAATCCGAAGGCGTGGCAGGAGGCGTTGTTTGGGGCTGGCGAAACTCTGTGGCGCAGTCTTTCGTTCTCCGGACCCACACCGCCATTCGCCGCCGACAAGCTTGGGATCGAACTGAACGCGCGCTTCGGTGCGATCGTCAATCTGGGACAGACAAGCGGTGTCCTCGACCTTCACTACGGTCACGTCTTTATCGATGACAACCGACGCATCGAGCAGTATGGCCGCAGCGCATCCATTCGCGTCGTCGCGCTCGATCGCGTCGTCTCGAACGGCTACGAAAGCTGGGCGTGGGACGGCCGCCAGGGTCACGGCGGCTGGGCCGAGGTCGATCGCGTGATCCAGGTGCGTCCCCGCTATGTCGACGGTGCTCTCCGCGAATGGGAGAGAACGACGAACCCCAAGAACCGCGCCGAGGAGGAGGCGCGCGTTGCCCGTCTCGCACAGGGCGACGATGCCATAGCCCGCGACGATGCGGCCGCCTACCTCCCAGGCCTCGCCGCCCGTCTCGATTGGCAGGGTCTGAACGCCATCGTTGCCCGCTTGCGCGCGCAAGGCGTTGGCGCACCGGACCTCAAGCGCCGCTTCATCATCGACTACAACCGCATTGGCTTGGAGGCGAACTTCTTCGCCCATGAGGGCAGGCACGTCCTCGATAGACAACAGCACGGCGGCGGCCTATCGGTTGAGGAGCGCGAGTTCCGCGCCAAACTCTCGGAGATCGCATTCTCGGAGCAGCCACGCTTCAGCTTCGGCCCGATCATGAGCGCGAACATTGCCGACCCCGCCTCGCCGCACGGCCGCGCTAACAAACGCATCATGCAAGGCCTTGTGGCTTGGATGGAGGCCCACCGCTCCAGCGTCACGGGCCTTGACCCCGCACGTCCGCTGCTGCCGCAATTCGACAAGCTCAGCGACGATCAGATGCGCGCCGCTATGCGGGCGATGGACCCCTGGGCGAGGTAAGCTAAGCTAAGCCGCCTCCGCCTTCTCGCGCAGTTTGAACTTCTGGATCTTGCCGGTCGACGTTTTCGGCAGATCGCAGAACACGATCGTGCGCGGCACCTTGTAGCCGGCGATCTGGCTCTTCACGAAGCCGATGATGTCCTCCGCGCTCGCCTTCGCGCCGGATTTGAGTTCGATGAACGCGACCGGTGTCTCGCCCCATTTCTCGTCTTGCTTGCCCACCACGGCGGCAAGGCCGACGGCCGGATGCTTCATCAACACGTCCTCGACCTCGATCGAGGAAATGTTCTCGCCGCCCGAGATGATGATGTCCTTCGACCGGTCCTTGAGCTGGATGTAGCCGTCCTTATGCCACACACCCAGATCGCCCGAATGGAACCATCCGCCCTTGAACGCCGCGTCGCTCGCCTTCGGGTTTTTCAGATAGCCCTTCATGACCACGTTGCCGCGGAAGAACACCTCGCCCATCGTCTCGCCGTCGCGCGGCACGTCCTTCATCGTGTCCGGGTCCTTAACCGCCAGCGCCTCCAGCACCGGATAGCGCACGCCTTGACGCGCCTTGATCTTCGCGCGCTCTTCGCTGGGCAGCGCGTCCCACTCGCTGTGCCACGCGTTGACGACCGCGGGGCCATAGGTCTCGGTCAGGCCGTAGACGTGATGCACCTGAAAGCCCGCCGCCTCCATCCGCGCGAGCGTGGCGGCCGGCGGCGGCGCCGCCGCGGTCATGAATTCGACCTTCGTCTTCAACGCGCGGCGCTCCGCATCCGACGCGTTGACCAGCATCCCCATCACGATCGGTGCGCCGCACATATGTGTGACCCCATAGCGCGCGCAGGCCTCGAACATGTTCGCGGCATTCACGCGGCGCAGACACACATGCGTGCCCGCCACGACCGAGATCGTCCACGTGAAGCACCAGCCGTTGCAATGAAACATCGGGAGCGACCACAGATAAACGGGATGCGCCCGGATCGAGGCCGAGATCACGTTGCCCAGCGCCAGCAAGTACGCCCCGCGCGAATGGAACACGACGCCCTTCGGATTGCCGGTCGTGCCGCTGGTGTAGTTCAGCGTGATCGCCTGCCACTCGTCGGCCGGCAGCGACCACACAAACGCCGGATCGCCGTCCTTCAGAAAGTCCTCGTACTCGATCTCGCCGATCAACTCGCCGCCGTCGAACTCCGGATCGTCGATCCCGATCACATAAGGTTTCGCTTTGCAAAGCTTCAGCGCCTCGCGCGCCAGTGCCCCGAATTCCTTATCGACGATCAGAACTTTCGCCTCGCCGTGATCGAGGATGAATGCCACCTCCTGCGCGCTAAGCCGGTAGTTGATCGCGTTCAACACCGCCCCGATCATCAACGGCCCATAGTGGGCGTCCAACATCGGCGGAATGTTCGGCGCAATTACGGCGACCGTGTCGCCAAGTCCGATCTTGCGCTTCGCCAACGCTGACGCCAGCCGCCGGCACCGCGCGTAGAATTCCCGATACGTGATCTTTTGCTCCCCATGCAGGATCGCGGTCGTGTCCGGAAACGTGAACGCCGCCCGCTCCAAGAACGTCAGCGGCGACAATGACTGATAGTTCGCCGGACGCTTGTCGAGATCGAGCACATAAGGACTGGCCGCCCGCTTCGCCTTTGCCGCGGGCTTTGCCTTCGCCGCCGCCTTCGGCTTCGGCTTAGCGGCTACCTTCTGCTTGCCCTTCGACGCCTTTGCGTTACGCGCCACAGCCATACGCGGTCCCCATTCTCGTTTGGATCGATTGGCGCGGAACCTAACGCTCGCCACCACCGACGCAAAGCCCAAAAGCAACCAAACCCGTGGTGCGGATTTGGGTGACGAACCGACGCATCGGCTCGCGCTGGCTGTCAGAAGGCCCATTCGCTAAGCAAGGCCATGAGCCATCGCGTCACCGCTGCGGACTACGCCAAGATCGCCTCGCTGCTTGCGACCGCGGTGATCATGCTGCTGGCGAACGGCTTGCAGGGCACGCTCGTGCCGGTGCGCGCGCATGAGGCGGGGTTTGGCGCCACCGCGATCAGCTTGATCGGCGCCGCCTACTTCGCGGGCTTCGTCGCGGGCTGCGTCTTGGGCCCGCGCCTCATCCACCGCGTCGGCCACATCCGCGCCTTTGCCATTCTGGGCGCCCTCACCGCGGCAACGGTGCTCGTCCACGCCCTCATCGTGACGCCGATCGTCTGGGCAATCCTGCGCGCCGCGATCGGCTTCTGCGCCGCGGGCATGTTCGTGATCCTTGAAGGCTGGTTGAACGGCCAAGCGCGCAACGAAATTCGCGGCCGCATCTTCACGACCTACGCCGCGCTGAACAATCTGGCACTGCTCGGCGGTCAGTACCTGTTCACGCTGGGCAGCCCCGTTTCGTTCGAGCTGTTCTCGATCTGCGCCATCCTGACCATGCTCTGCCTCGTGCCCGTCGGAGCGACTCGCCAACCCGAACCGCAGAGTCACAAACGCGCGAAGCTCCGCCCCGGCCGCCTCTACCGCCTCTCGCCGGTTGGCGCCGTCGGCGCGGTCGCGGTGGGCTTGGCCAGCGGCGCGTTCTGGACGCTTGCCCCGGTTTACGCTCACGCGCGCGGCATGGATGGCGACAACCTCGCGCTCTTCATGTTGGTGGTGATCTTGGGCGGCGCGCTGGCGCAGTTCCCGCTCGGCCGCCTCTCGGACTACACCGACCGTCGCTTGATCATCGGGATCGCCGCAGTGTTCGCCGCCTTCGCCGGCGTGATGCTCGCGGTCACGCCGCCGCTCGGCATCAATGCGGTGACCTGGATGCTCGCCGGCGGGTTCCTTTATGGCGCGACAGCGTTCCCGATCGGCTCGCTCACGAACGCCCACCTGAACGACCACGCCGACAAAAGCGAAATGACAGAGGTCGCAAACTCGAACCTCTTCCTCTACGGCCTCGCCGCAGCTGCCGGCCCGCTCCTGGCCGCCGTCGTGATCAATGTTTGGGGACTAAGCGCGATCTTCTTCTACACCGCAGCCATCCATACCGGCTTTGTCGCGTTCGTACTGATCCGCGTCTACCGTCGCGCCCCCGTCGACAAAGCCGCCCGCACCACCTTTGAACCCAGCACGATCCAACCAGCCGCCCCCGTGCACCTGAAAGCGGAAGCGGGGAAGTAACGAGCGCGCTTCTCAGTGCTAGAAAGCCCTTCCCCCCTTGAGGGGGAAGGTGGATCGCCGCGCAAGCGGCGAGACGGATGGGGGCCAGTCGCCCACCGCGTCCCCCCAACGCTTCCCCCTCAAGGGGGGAAGCGTTGGTCGCTTGGTTTAAGTCTTATCCCGCGTGCGCTGGAAGGACGCGAACACCGAGGCCGGGTCGTACTTCATCTGCGGCGCGTCTTCTTCCGGTTTTTGCTCGGCCTCGACGGCTTCGCTCGCAGGGCGCAGCGTTGCGCCCTTCGGTTCGACCGGCGCGTTCTTCGCCTTGCGGCTCGACGCCTTCTCGACCGCGAGGTCGAGTTCGAGTTGCGAACACAGGCTCAACGTCACCGGATCGACCGGCTTGATGTTGGCGATGTTCCAGTGCGAGCGCGTGCGGATCTGTTGGATCGTGGCCTTCGTGGTGCCGACGAGCTTGCCGATCTCCACATCCGTCAGCTCCGGGTGATTGCGCACGAGCCACGCGATCGCATCCGGCCGGTCCTGCCGGCGCGACACCGGCGTATAGCGCGGACGTCCCTTCGCCTTCGCCGACGGCATCTCGACCGCGGGCTTCGTCATCACCAGCCGCTTGCGCTGATCTTTTTCCGCCGCCGCGATTTCGTCGCGTGTCAGCTGCCCCATCATCACGGGGTCGAGCGGCACGATCTTCTCCGGATGCATGTCGTCCGCCATCGCTTTGATCTCGAGTGGGTGCAGCGCGCAAAACTCCGCGATCTGATCGAACGTCAGCGTCGTCTGATTCAAGAGCCACATGGCCGTCGCCTTGGGCATCAATGGCTTGGTCATAAGCAAAACCTCTCTCAAGGGCGCCAGCGGGTACGAGCCGCCAGGCCGGAAATTCACCTCGAAATGAAGGGAGTTTCAGCGCCGCTATATAGTCGTTCGGCAAGCCTGAGGGAAGCACGGAATCGACCTTCCAACAGCCAAGTTCAGGCTAGAACCGCCCGGCCCGACGCTTTTCCAGCCGATTGAGGGTCCGCGTCAAAGCAGAAAATGCTGAACGCCAAGTCGGCGATCGAACGGGCTTCAGCGATGCGCTGCGGAACGTGCAATGCGCTTGCGGGGAAATGAAAAATAGAATAACATTCTAATATGAAGCAAGCAGCCCTTCTCCTTGAGTCTCCGATTCCGCCGTTGCAGGACCGCAGCCGCCGCACGGTGACCGCGTTGACCCGCGGAGCCCTGCGCTTGCTGCGTTCTACGGAGTTTGAGGCACTTACGATTGGCGAAATAGTTGAAGCGGCGAACTCTTCGGTCGGCTCCTTCTATGCGCGCTTTCCAAGCAAGGAGGATTTCCTATTCCACTTGGTCGAGTCCGTCCTGAAGGAAGACGTCGTGCCTGGCGCTCAGCGACAGATGGCACCCGAACGTTTCATCGGCGAGGGCGTAGAGCCGCGTATGCGTGCGGCATTGGACTATGTGGCACAGGTCTTTGTGCGCCACCGGAAGATCATCCGTCCGCTAACGTTGCAGATGCATACTTCGGCCGACCACCGCTTCAAGGAAGCCGCTCGATTTTTCAATGAACCGCTGCACGACGCGTTCTACGCCCTGATGGCCGGTGCGCCCGAGCTTGCGACGACAGCGGATTTCCGTCGGAAGCTGGATGATGTTTTGCTCTGGTCGGGTGCATCGCTCCGGCAGGTGTTCGTTTTGCGCGATCCGCCGGCCGAGCGAGAGGCTCAACAAGCGGTGAGCAGGCTCGCCCGTTGCATGGCAAATTACCTGACGCTTGCATGATCCGGCACATTGGTTCAGCGCTTGTCGCATTGTCTTTCCTTGTTGGCCCGGCGAGCGCGGAACCATCTGCAACGCAACGGTTCGCGGCACATGCAGATGGCACCTTTGCTACGCCGCTGCAGAACCTGGGCATAGCCGGTGCAGCAATCGCCACAAGCGACGCAAGCGGTGACGTCTGGTTTCGAACATATGGCGTGTCGAATCCTGGGACCAAAGCGCGACTCGACGCGTCGAAAACATCGTTCCACGTTGCATCGGTCACCAAGCTCATCACGGCGATTGCGATCATGCAGGCTGTCGACGCAGGAAAGGTGGTGCTCGACGAAAACGTCAACATGTACCTGCCGGCTGACGTGCAACTTCCGGCGGCGTGGCCAAGTCCCATCACTGTTCGCCACCTCCTCACGCACACTGCAGGATTCGATGTCGATTACCTCAACTTGGCCACAACCGATCGGGCCAAGGTAATTCCGTTGAAGACATTCTTGCGGACCCACATGCCCGCGCGTATCCGGCCGCCCGGGCAGATTGCGAACTACAGTAACTACGGTTATGGGCTCCTCGGTGCGGTCATTGAGCAGGTCTGCCATTGCACCTACGCCGATTATGTCCAGTCGAAGATTTTCGGACCTGCAGGCTTGCAAGCGTCGGCCATTAACACGCATCCGGCTGCCGGCAAACTCACGCGCGCGACCGGATTCTTCTATCGCGACGCTATCGTTGCGGAACCGGCGCTGCTTGAGCACATGAGCGCCGCGGGTGGCGCATTGATGAGCGTCACCGATCTCGTTGCGCTGATCAAGTCGCTGCACGAAGGGAAACTGATGTCGCGAGAGTCGCTGCGTTCGATGACCACAGTCCAATTCACCCACCACGCAGGATTGGGAGGCGGATACGGCTTCGGTTTCTGGCGCGCGCCGGGATACACCACCCCAGTTTGGCTAGTCGGTGGAGACATACCTGGCACGTCGACCCGGGTGCTCTACTTGCCCGAAGAGGGCTTTGTCGCCTGCGTCGCGGTCAACCGCAAAGATCCCCAACCCGCCGAGCGTCTGTTCAAAACGTTTCTGGAAACGTGGCGAGCAAAGCCCGTCTCACCCGCGCGAGGCGCGGCTGTGGTGGGGTTTGATGGGCTCTATCGCTATCATGGCTTCCCGCGCGCGAGTTTCTTGAAAATCGGCGGCCTGTTCGGCCCAACGCTTGAGATCGCGACTGCAATCGATTCCCTCAAGGTGGATTTGCCGAACAGGCGAGACCGGGGTGGGTGGCGCCGGATCGCCCCAGGTCTAGTCCAGCACGAAGGAACGGGAGAGCGTTTGGCGCTTCGCACCGACTCCAATGGACAGCAATGGGCCTTCGTCGATTCTCTCGAAGTGGGCCCTCTGGCCTTCGAGCGCGTGCCCCATTTCGAGCGCCCGGAATTCGCCGCGATGGGTTTGGGTCTGCCGGTGATAGTGGCGCTCGTTACGCTGATGTCCGCGCTCGTGTGGCACCGGAGCCCGACTCTGCTGATTGCAAGCGCGTTGTTGCTGGCTTCGAGCGTTGCATTCGCGTGGGGATTCTATCACGCAGCGATCGCGCGCGACGATGTCTTTGCTTACAAGCCACTATCGTTGGCCCTACGGTTGGGGCTGACCCTTCCCTGGGCGGGTGGAGCGGCTTGGATCGCGCACACTGGTGTCGTTCTCTATCGCTGGCCAAACCCAAGCCGCTGGCACGCCGCATCGTCCGTTGCAGTACTGTTGTTGTACGGTTGGTATTGGTTCGAAGTGTGGATCTGGCACCTGTTCTTGCTCTGACGTTGGCGGTCATGAGATCGGCTGGCCTGTATAGAGCATCGTGAACCCGATCGTATCCATCAGCCCGTGCGCCACGATCGCTGGCCAAAGATTGCGTCCCCACGCGACGGTCGCGATTCCGCTGATCACCGCGCCGACCGCGATCGAAAACATCCCCACCGGCCCCTGGTACCAGTGTGCCAAGGCGAACGCGATCGCTTGCCCGACGACAGCGACGCTCCACGCGAGCGTGCTTTCGCCCATCAGCTGGGCGAGCCTCGTCATCAAATACCCGCGATAGAGAAACTCCTCGCCGAACGCGGCAAAAGCCCACACGCACGGGAGAATCATCAGAAAGAGCGGCAGGTTGCCTTTGATTGAAGCAAACGTCTTCGCGTCGAGATGTGGATCCGCACCCGTCCATTCGACGATCAGCGGCGTCATGTATTGCCGCACAACGTTGTCGACGCCAATCTGAATGACGACAAGCAATAGGCCGAATCCTGCATAGACGAGCCAGCGCGGCGCGATCAGTCCGAACGTCGCCATGTTCTCGCCGCGCAGTTTGAGCCAGCCGATAAGCAGCAGCACCAAAGCGAACGCGACACAGGTGTGCCGCAACAACGGCATGGCGGGCAGGGCGAAGCCCGCCGCAAGCGCTCCCGCGACGATCCATGCCGGCGCGAACTCGCGCAGAGCGAATACGGCGGCGAGCTCGCCGAAGTTGAGGATACGCGCATTTCCGTTCATTCGCTTACGCTCCAAGAGACGTCGTACTTGCATTTAGTACGATTAGTACTATTCTTGCAGGTGCAGCCAATGACAAAATCGCGAGCGACCCTGACCGAACTGGAAGGCGCCATTCTGGGCGTTCTGATCCGCGCCCAATCGGCAACCGCATATCGCGTGCGCCAAGTGTTTCAGGCTTCACGCTCGGCGGAGTGGAGCGGCAGCGCCGGCGCGGTTTACCCCGCAATGCGTCGCCTGGCCTCCGACGGATTGATCAAAGCGCGCGCACAAGAAGACGGCCGCGGCACGCAGACCTACACGCTCACCGCCGCAGGCCGCGCCGCGCACGACGCGTGGCTCTGCGACATCGACCGCGCGGTAGGCCCCGGCCTCGACCCCTTCCGCACACGCGCACCACTATGGCCGACGCTACCGCCCGCCGCACGCCGCAAGCTGATGAAAGCCCTGAAAGCCGAAATCGAATCCCGCCGCGCCACCCTCGCACGCGAAAGAGACAACGGCGACGAAGGCGACGCCATCGCAGCGCGCCTCCACATCGCTCTCTTAGACACGCGCCTAAAGTGGCTAGCCGACTTGCCGGACTGAACGCGGCGGCAACGCCGCAAATTGAACCGCCAAGATCGCCAATATGCTCTGCCTGATCGGCAGCGATGGTGAGCTTGGTGGTGCCCGAAGTATCTCACGCGACGGCGCGAAGCCGCGAAGAAGAAATGGAACCACGAACAGCACGAAATGCACGAAGCGCTCAGCGCAAAACAAACGCCCGCGCGCGTAGCGCGCGCCAATGGCGCTTTGCGCCGAACTGACGGTTTCAGTTGGGCAGAGCGCTTCGTGCATTTCGTGCTGTTCGTGTTTCAATTCTCTTTCTTCTTCGCGGCTTCGCGCCGTCGCGTGAGATACTTCGGACACCACAACGCACACCCACGCCACCGCTCATGCAGAGCATCTTGGCGCCTTGGCGTTTCAGCTTTCTTCCTTACGGCGTCAGCAAGATCTTCCCGATGTGCGAACTTCCCGCCATCCGCACATGCGCCTCCGCGGCCTTCGCCAGCGGCAGCACGCTGTCGACGATCGGCTTGATCCGCCCGCTCTCGATCAACGGCCATACCTCGCGCTCGACCGAGCGCGCGATCTCGGCCTTCTCGTCATGCGCCCGCGCACGCAGTGTCGACCCCGTAATCGTGAGCCGCTTCAACATCACCGTGAGCAGGTTCAACGTCGCCTGCGCCCCGCTCTGAAACGCGATGTTGACGAGCCGCCCCTCAACCTTCAGCAACCCGATATTCTTCAAGATGTAATCGCCGCCGACCATATCCAGGATCACATCGACGCCCGCGCCGCCGGTCTCCGCCCGGACCACCTCGACGAAATCCTCTTCGCGATAGTTGATCGCCCGCGCGGCACCCAGCGTCGTGCACGCCGCGCACTTGTCCGCCGAACCCGCCGTCGTGAATACCCGATGCCCACGCGCCGCGAAGAGTTGAATCGCTGCGGTCCCAATCCCGCTCGAGCCGCCATGCACCAGCAACGTCTCGCCCGCCTTCAGCCGCGCCCGGTCGACCACGTTCGTCCACACCGTCATGTAAACCTCGGGCAGCGCGGCCGCATCGATCAGCGAAACCCCGCGCGGCACCGGGAGCGTGCTGCCCTCATGCACGAGGCAGTACTCGGCATAGCCGCCGCCCGCGACCAACGAACAGACCCGGTCGCCCATCTTCCAGCGCTTAACCGCACTGCCCACCGCAACCACGGTCCCCGATGCCTCAAGCCCCAACGTCGCAGGCGCGCCCGGCGGCGGCGGATACATGCCCGCCACCTGCACGAGGTCCCCCCGGTTAACGCCGGCCGCCGCCACCTTGATCAGAACCTCCTCCGGTCCCGGCGCCGGCACGGCGATCTCAGTCACCACGGGCGAGGGCTTGCCGTCCACCTGGCCGGCAACAACGGCTTTCATGCGGGCGGGCAGGGCAGTCATGTGATCGGGGCCTCTTGCGAAACGAGTCGTTGCCAGGAAAATGCTTCCTTGGGTGTCATGGTCCGCGCAGGCCGACCACCCACGACTTCCTTTGTGCGAGGAACAAGTCGTGGGTGGTCGGCCTGCGCGGACCATGACACCCGAGGGGATAGCAAACTCGCACGCCATAGAACCAGGGGAGCACGCCAATGGCCTGGGACGATCTCGATCCGAAACCGAAGAAACCGGCCCCGGTCGACCTGTCACTAATGTCGATTGAGGATCTGCGCACCCGCATCGCTGAGCACGAAGCCGAGATCGCCCGCATGAAGGAAGCGATCAAAGGCAAAGAATCCCAACGCTCCACAGCCGACGCGCTGTTCAAGAAGCTTTAGCCAGCACCCGCGCATGAACTTTCCTTAATACGCGATCGCCATCCGCAGCCCGCGCGAATCACGTTGCTCGACGGCCGGAACAAACCGCCCCTCGCCACGCAAGTGGTTTCTTGCTGTCAGAACCAACGCACATGCGTCATAGAGGTCGTCAGCTTTCGCGCCATTCCCGCGCAAGCGTTGCAACCATTCGTCTAAATTCGTGAATCCTGCACGCAGCAGCAGGCGCTTGCGCACCGCGAGCCCGGCCGCGGAGTGTTTCGAATCAAGCGCCTGCCCGCCGTTGAGCCGCGCAAACGCCAACTCCGGATGCGCTTCGTGCACGCGTGCCTGATCGGCGGGCACAATCGCGCGATCTATCTCTTTGATCTTGGGGCGAATGTTCCAGATCTGCTTCGAGATCCCGCCGAAGCCTTGTGATTTCGACCACTGATTCGCCTCTTTCCACTTTTCTTGAGCAAATTTCAGCGATTCGCGCGGCAGTGTTTTGAAAACGCGCGAACCGTGAGGTGCGATCAGCTTGCGCGCTTCAACCTCACATTGCCGCACGCCGTCTCTCGAAAGTCCGATCGGCATATCGACGGCAACGATGCGTGCAGTTGATTTGAGATCGTGCCAATTCGGCGCAAGCCGAAGTTCCGCCACGCTTAAATCGGAACGCGCTTCGACCATCAACCAACCGCTTCGACAACCGTCGACTCCAGCGATGCGTTGCGTGCTCAAACCCATGGGGGTGTTAACTCTCTTTCGCGTGACGGAATGTGCTTTTCGTGCCAAGCTCCGCAACAGAATGGAAGTCACGCAATCTTAAGCTTGAACTGTGTTGCAAGGTTGGCATTCGATTCGCATGGGGAGTGCGATCGGACAGTTCAGGTACCTCCGCGGCTCAGGCCGCAACCTGAAACAGACGAGAAGGATCGCATGAAGGGTTGGATCAAAGGGGACTTCATGGCCTACAAACCCACCGCTGCTGAGCCGCAGACGACGAACGCGCTGACGTTCTCGGGCTCGGAGCTGTTTAAGCGCACGTTCGAGGAAGGCATGGCGATGGTCGAAGAGACCGCGACCTACCTCGACGGAAAGGGTCGCGCTGAATCGAAATTGCTGCCCTCGAAGGCGGCGCTCGCTTACGCCGGCGAAAGCATGCGCCTGACGACGCGCCTGATGCAGGTGGCCTCTTGGCTGCTCGTGCAACGCGCCGTCGCCGAAGGCGAAATGTCGACCGAAGAAGCCGGCAAGGAAAAATACCGCTTGGGCGCACGCGAAATCTGCCGCGGCCGCCGCGCGGAAAACGCGGACCTCCTGCCTGCGAAGCTCCTCGATCTGCTGGAGCGCAGCATGCATCTTTATGAGCGCGTCGAACGCCTCGACCAGCTGCTCTACGGCAAAGAAGTGCCGCCGGTCGCCCCCAGCGTCCACGCCCACTTCAACCGCCTCCAAGCCGTCTTCGGCAACGCCGCGGAATAAGAATTCAGCCACGGGGTGTCATTCGCAAAAAGCGAAGACGCAAAAAGAAGGGCGGCCCAAGCGGCCGCCCTAAAATTTTGTGTGGGGGCCTCCCTTGCAGGTCAGCCCGCCATGCCCAACGATGTCCGAATGGACAAGCGCAAACCAACGTCGCCCGATGACGCCGCTCAGGTAAAGGAAGCAACCCTGACCGACGGACAACTCGCCGATCTACGTCGAAGGATCGCCACCGACGCCGAAGTCGAAGCATTCTTCGCGGCTTCGCTTGAGCTAACTTCGCAGTGCCGACAGCACGCCGATCCACACGATTGGACGCGAGCCTCTTGGCGTTCTTGGCGATTCAAAATTGCGGCGCGTCGCCGGGAACCCCAAACGCAAAAAAGGCCCACCTTCGTGAGCCTTTGCAACTTCGTGGCTTATTGTGAGGCAGCCTCGCCGCCCCAAGCGCGACTTACTTCTTCGTCGCGGTGCCGATGCCTTCGAACTTCTTGTTGAACTTCGAGACGCGGCCCGCGCGGTCGAGGAGTTGCTGCCCGCCGCCGGTCCAGGCCGGGTGCGTCGTCGGGTCGATGTCGAGCGTCATCACGTCGCCGGCCGCGCCCCACGTCGAGCGCGTCAAATACTTCGACCCATCGTTCAGCAGAACGGTGATGTAGTGATAGTCGGGATGGCCGTCTTTCTTCATCGGTCGAAGCCTTAAAATGCGTGAGGTGCTGCCAAAGAGCGCGCGGATATAACGAAAACCCCGGAGCCGCGCAAGACCGCCAAAAATCAAGCCTGCGACCCCGCCTCTAGCGACCGGCCCGCCCCAGTGCCATATAGGGCCTGAAACCTATTGAGAACCACCCTTTGGCCGACAATCCTGGCGCAGAAGTCGCCGCCGCCATCGCGCGCGAGGCGCAAAGTCGCACCCGCGGCCGCGATATCCGCGTCCTGCGCCGCCTCATGCCCTTCGTGTTGCCCTACAAAGGCTACATAGCCGCTGCCGCCGTGTTCCTGCTGCTCTCGACCGCAGCCACCCTGATGATCCCGCCGGCCGCCAAGCAAATGATCGACCACGGCTTCTCCAAAGAGAACACCGCGGCCATCAACGAATCTTTCCTCTATGTGCTCGCCGTCGCGATCGGCCTCGGCCTCGCGACCGCCATCCGCTTCTACTTTGTCACCTGGGTCGGCGAGCGCGTGATCGCCGACATCCGCAAAGCGCTCTACGACCACATCTTAAGCTTGAGTCCCGCCTTCTTCGAGGTCACCCGCACCGGCGAAGTGCTCTCGCGCTTGACCACCGACACAACTCTCATCCAATCGGCCATCGGCTCCAGCGTCTCGTTCGCTCTGCGCAGCATCCTGATGATGGTTGGCGGCCTGGCGATGCTGGTCGTGACCAGTCCGAAGCTCACGGGTCTCGTGCTGATTACCGTGCCGCTCGTCCTCGTGCCGTTGATCTTGATGGGACGCATGGTGCGTGGCCTCTCGCGCAAGAGCCAGGATCGCGTCGCCGACACCAGTGCCTACGCCGCCGAGACGATCAACGCCATCCAAACGGTGCAAGCGTTCACGCATGAGGGCGTGGATCGCACCCGGTTTGGCGGCACGGTCGAAGCATCGTTCGCAACGGCGGTGCGGCGCGTCAAAGCCCGCGCCCTGATGACCGCGCTCGTCATCGTGCTGATCTTCGCCAGTATCGTTGGTGTTCTATGGATCGGCGCGCAGGACGTGATTGCCGGCACCATGACCAGCGGCGATCTCGCGCAATTCGTTCTCTACGCCATCATGGTGGCCTCCACCGCCGCCGGCCTGACCGAAGTGTGGACCGAAGTCCTGCAAGCCGCCGGCGCCGCCGAACGCCTGATGGAACTGCTCGCGACCAAGCCGCAAATCGAAGCGCCGCCGAGTCCCGTAACCTTGGTGACCCCCGCCCGCGGCGCTGTACGTTTCGAGCACGTGACGTTCGAATACCCGATGCGCCCCGGCATCTCGGCGCTCAAGGATTTCACGCTGGAGATCAACCCCGGTGAGACCGTGGCGCTCGTCGGCCCATCGGGCGCGGGCAAGACGACGGTGTTCCAACTGCTGCAGCGCTTCTTCGATCCGCAATCGGGCCGCGTGCTGATCGACGGCATCGACATCAAGACCGCAAGCCCGCAAGACGTCCGCGCCCGGATCGCGCTCGTGCCGCAGGAAACCGTGATCTTCGGGGACACCGCGTTCGAGAACGTGCGCTACGGCCGCCCAGACGCAAGCGAAGCCGACATCAAGGCCGCCGCCGAAGCCGCGCAAGCCGCTGAGTTCATCGAGAAACTCCCGAACGGCTACCACACGTTCCTGGGCGAGCGCGGCGTCGCCCTCTCCGGCGGTCAGCGTCAGCGCGTGGCGATCGCCCGCGCCGTTCTGCGCGACGCGCCGATCCTGCTGCTAGACGAAGCGACGAGCGCGCTCGACGCCGAAAGCGAGCGCCTGGTCCAAATCGCGCTCGACGCACTGATGCAAAAGAAAACCACGATCGTCATCGCCCACCGCCTGGCGACCGTGCAGCGCGCCGACCGCATCGTCGTGCTCGACGAAGGCCGCATCGTCGCGCAAGGCACGCACAAAGAACTGGTCGCCAACGGCGGCCTCTACGCCAAACTCGCAAGGCTCCAGTTCGCAGGACTGGCGGCCGAGTAACAAAGGGGCAGGGGAATGCGGCGCTTCTTTCGAATCTTCGGTATCGTCATCGCGTTGTTGATCGTGCTCGGTGGCGCCGTCCTCACCCGCGCGCTCTACGTCGCCGGCTACTTCAACGAGGTCACGCCGAAAGTCGCCGGCACCTGCGAGACCGTGACCGGCGCGGTGGGCGTTGAAGACATCGAACTCGACCGCGAAACCGGCACGCTGTTTCTCTCCTCGCAAGACCGCAGACCTGGCGCGGACGGCCAATTCAAGCCCGGCGCAATCTATGCCGCAAACTTAGACGATCCGAAGGCCCCGCTCCGCGCACTCGTGAGCACGATCACGGATTTCCATCCGCACGGGATCAGCCTCTATGGCGATATCACGGGCCACAAATCTTTGGCTGTCATCAATCACACGCTGAACGGCACCAACGTGATGTTGTTCGACGTCGGCGACGATTCGGCCGCGCCCACGTTGACGTTGCGCCGCACCGTCACGCACCCGCTGTTTCGCAATCTGAACGACATCACGCTGGTCGGCCACGAAGCGTTCTACGCCACGAACGATCACGGCTCCGAAACGGCGTTGGGTGAGCAGCTCGAGAATTGGCTCCTGCTCCCGCGCGCGAACGTCGTCTACTATGACGGCAGCGTCGCCCGCATCGTGGCCGGCAACTTGAACTATGCGAACGGCATCAACCGCAACAGCGACTCGTCCGAGATCTACGTGAGCGAAACGACCGGCCGCACGCTCTCGACCTTCCGCCGCGACGCGACAACCGGCGCACTCGCGCACATCCACGCACTCGCAATCCCGATGGGACTCGACAATATCGACGTTGACAGCGAAGGCACGCTCTGGATCGGCGCCCACCCGCGCCTCCTCGACTTCGTCGCCCACGCCCAAGACCCCGAGAAGCTCTCGCCCTCCGTCGTCGTGAAAGTCAAACCCGAAGGCGACGCCACGACCTACGAAGTCGTCTACGAGAACAAGGGCGAAGAACTCTCCGGCGCCTCCGTAGCCGTCGCCGCCAGCAACCGCCTGATCATCGGCGCCGTGTTCGATCCCAAAATCCTGAACTGTAAACTGGCGAAGTAGAGCGGATTACCGCATACCGCGCCGATGAGAGCCCACCACTAGGCTAGATTGCTCGAGTTTTTCTTTAGCTGTGTCTGGTTCGCGACACGGAACGATGCGAGAGTTGGACGATGTTGTTCAAACCGCTACCCGACCCGAGCAATCTCGGCGTTCTGAAGGGCTACCTTTGGGTCAAGAGACCATAGTTGGCTCGCCGAACTCGGCGAGTAACGTGACCGGTATGCGCTACATCGTATTCTCGTTGGCCATTCTAATCGCCGCGTGCGCGCACGCGCAGCCTGACCGCATCTTGGAGCGTGCGGCCTCGCTGCCTCCGGGCCAGACCGAGCCACTGGAGCGCTGGCTTGCCGCAAACCCCGGCGCAAGCGACCTGCGCGCTTCGGTGCTCGGCGAGATTTGCGAAAGCGCCAGCCGGGCCGGGCGTTATCGGGATGCCGCAAACGCTTGTGCTGAAAAGGCCAAGAGTCTGGGAACTGGAGCTTCCCCCGGATTGCTGCGGTCGGTGGCGTTCTGGCGTGCCCTGGCTTCGCAACCTCCGGTTCGGGTCGTTGGGAGAATAGAGGAGCCGCTAAGCTATGGATGGGCCGGCATTCCTGAGGTTCGGGTAGACATTGCCGGCACCATCGCAACCTGGGCTGTCGATACTGGTGCCGAGGTTTCAGTCATCCGCGCGAGCGATGCGGCGCGTTTTGGGGTCCGCTGGCTGGACCGGGAACTCGGGATCACCGGATCGACGGCAGGGGTGGCCGTTGGCGGCCTAGGCATGATCGATAGAATGCGCATCGGTGCTGCCGAAATCGCAAACGTGCCGGTCATGGTTCTGCCCGACGAAAATCTCACCTTCGAGGGTCGCGCCATTCCGCCGATCTTGGGAATGCCCGTGTTCTACCAGTTTGGGTCACTGGCGTTCGTCGAACGTGGCGCACACCTGCGCGCTGGCCCAAGTGTCGGCGACATCGGCGGTGGTCGCGCGATCACCTGGAACCCTTCGGGTATTGCGATTGAACTCCAATTCCACGGTGGCAGCCTCCGCGTACACCTCGATACGGGTGCCAACAGCAC
>JAGOBA010000034.1 GCA_017983635.1 Alphaproteobacteria bacterium | reverse complement strand
AACCGCTCGCCCGTAAGTGTGCGATGCCGAGGCGCTTGATGTTCAGTGCCGCGTTGACATCGCGATCATGATGCTCGCCGCAGTTGGTGCAGGTCCAGTCGCGCACGCCGAGCGGCAGCGCGTCGAGCTTGTGACCACAACAAGAGCACGTCTTGGACGTGGCTTCCCACTGGTCGAGCTTGACGACATGGACGCCCGCGCGCTCGGCCTTGTAGGCGATCTTCGACACGAGGCTGTGCCAGCCCGCATCCGAGATCGCCCGCGCCAACTTGCGGTTCTTGAGCATGTTGCGGACGCGCAGCGTTTCGAGACAGATCGCTTGGTTTTCGTCGACCAGTCGGCGAGACAGTTTGTGCTGGAAGTCCGCTCTCGCGTTGGCGACTTTCTCGTGCGCCTTAGCGACAACCACGCGGGCCTTGGCCCGGTTCTTCGATCCCTTCTGTTTCCTCGATAGAGCCTTTTGTTTGCGGCGCAGGTTGCGCTGCGCGCGCGTCACGAACCTCGGGTTGGCGGTCTTGCGACCGTCGCTTTCAATCGCGATGTGAGACAGTCCGACATCAACGCCAACCGCCGTCGTGATCGTGTGCGGCGGCTCCGGCGCATCCATGCCGTCATCGTACAAGCACGACGCGAAGTATTTGCCAGTGCGGGTCTTGGTCAGCGTGATCGAAGTCAGTCGCCCGTCGCCCTTGCGATGCACGACAGCAGAGAGCCTGCCCGGCAGCTTCGGTATCGTGATCCAGTCATCGCCGACCGCGATCTTGCCGGTGCAGTGATAGGAGGCCTGCGCACCGTGGCGGCGCTTGAAGCGCGGGAAGCGAGCGCGGCCTTGAAAGAAATTGGTAAACGCCTTGTCGAGGTTGATGCAGGCCTGCTGCAACGAGTGACCATCAAAATCGGCGAGCCATGCGTACTTGCGCGAGCGCTTCGCCACGGCCAACAGCGGCTTCAAATCGCGCTTCGCAGACAGTCTCTCGCCACGAACCTTGTAGCAGTGCGTCTTGATCGCCAGCGCCTTGTTCCACACGAACCGGACAGCGCCGAACTGCCGGTCGAGATGTTCGACCTGCTCGGGTGTCGGGTAGATGCGGACCTTGGTGGCGCGTAGCATCAGACGCTCTTTTGGTTCTCGATGTATTGCTTGACGATCTTGAGCGGGGCACCGCCGACCGTCGCCACGAAGTAGCTGTTGGTCCACAACGTCGGCAGGCGGGAACGCAACCACGGGAACTCTTGACGCAACAGGCGAGACGACCGGCCCTTGATCATCTTGACGAGCCGGTGGATGCCGAACTGCGGGTCCACGTCGACCAGCAAATGAACGTGGTCCGGCATCACTTCCAACTCGATCAACTCGGCATCGAACTCGACGCACGCCTCGCGGACGATGACCTTGAGCCGAACGTCAACGCCGCGAACAAGAACTTCCCTGCGATACTTCGGGCACCACACGACGTGGTACTTGCAGACGAAAGCGACGTTGTTGTTGGTGCGCATGCGAGTTATATAGCACAGCCCTATATAATTGCAAGCCCTTCATTTCCGGCCAGTCTCGGGGGCCTAGCACTCGGCCCCGCTCGCTGGCCGGACGCCTATCCTTCCCCATGCCTAAAGGCCAGGGGGATGTCGGCGATTTCGCTCATCCTCGCCGCGGCTTGTTGAGCCCGACTCCAGGAATGGTGTGCGCCGACATCCTGAGTGCGTCGGCCTGCTCGACGTAGCGGCGCAGTTCTTTCACTCCGCGGTGCTTGGTGATCTTGCCGATGGCTTCGAGATCGGCACCGTTCTCGGCCGCCGTGGTCGCAAATCCGTGCCGTAGCGAATGGCTCGAATAGAGATCGGACTCGGTGCGGGCCAGATCGTCGGGCACGCCGTCGGCGCGCAGATGCTCGTAGATCCGACGCTTGATGATGTAGGCGATGGCGGCAAGCGTCAAGCGGCCGTCCCCAACCTTGCCGTTCTTGCGCACGCGCCGCAGCACCGGATGGCCGGGTTTGATTTCGGCGAGCCGGAGCCACGTCTCGATCGCGGTGAACGCGATGCGGTTTTCCGCGCGCGGCACGCGAATGGTGATGACGCCTTCCTTCATCGCCGTCTTGTGGTGCGAAATCGTGAGAGTGGCGTGCTCGGCCTCGATTTCGAGGTATCCGGCCGCGCTCGACCCGGCATGACGCCAGTCGAGCCCGGCGAGTTCGGAGCGCCGGCGCGCGAACATGTAGCCGAGACTGAGCAGCGCCGCGTCGCGCGCTTCGAGCGGGCCGCCGGCCGCCTGCAGCCGCTCGATCACGGCGACGATCAGGTGGCCGCGCATGGCCTTCACCTGAGTCTGGTCCGATCCCGAAACCCGCCGGATGCCGCGCAACGTCGATTGGATGATGCCGCCCGTGTCGCGCAGTTCGAGCCCCTTGAGTTTGTGGGCGACGCGGATTGCCACGAAGGCGAGCTTGACGGTGCCGAGCGATTGCCCGGTGCCGGTGCCGTGACGGCGACCGCCGCGCGCGCCGTGCGCCGCCCGCTCGGCGAGCCAGTTGGCGAGATGCACCGCGTCGGCCGGGTAGGGCTCGACGCCGATTTGGCTGCAATATGCCACCCACGCATTCATGTGGGCTTCGTAGTTGCGTATGGTGTTGCGGGACAGCGCTTCGCGCTGGAAGGCCCTGGCATCTTCGGTGCGCTCGGCTGGCCGGGCG
>JAGOBA010000013.1 GCA_017983635.1 Alphaproteobacteria bacterium | reverse complement strand
TCTCGAAGATCTTGGGCATAGGCTCGACCCATGGGCGCTGGCCTCCATTCCAGTCAGCACCTTGAATCTGAGTCGCTCCGCCTTGGGAATCCCTATTCGATTCCGGTCAGATCAAATCCGCTCTAGCTTCAATTGCGGATATTGGTCGACGATCTCGGCGGGTGTTGCGCCGCGGCCGAGCTCGCGAAGAATGAGCGCGACCGTGATGCGCGTTCCCTTTAGCACGGGCTGTCCGCCCATGATCTTTGCGTCAACGATGATGCGATCGGTCGTGGTCATGGTAACTCCTCGATGCGACTATGACTCAGCGCGCGGGCAAAGTGGAGCAACAAGCTGCTGCGCAATTCCTCACCGAAACCGCTTATCCGCCCTTCACGGAAAAATGTCGACGCAGCTCATCGGAGATGAAAAGAACGAAGTTGGGGTGGGTCACCGTTTAGCCCGGCGGTGGCGCGAGTGCGTCGGACAGATGCTTCAACACCTTCGGCCAGCCGTCGGCGCGGGCGGCGTTGTTGCCTTCGGGGGTGCCGCCAAGGGAGCCGAGGCGTTTGAAGTTCGGGTTGGTCGGTTCCAGTGGTTCGCCCATGACGCCGTGACCGGCGTTGTCGTAGGCGAGCACGGTGACGTTGGGGCCGCCGTTGGCGTCGGCGCGGGCTTTGACCTGCTCGGACATGGGGCAGGCGGGCCAGAGCGAGTCTGCCTTGCCGCAGATCAAGAGCACCGGTGCGTGGGTTTTTTCGATTGGGATGATCGCGTCAGGATGCTGTTCGCGCGCTTCGAGGCCTGCCACGTAAACTCCCATCGGGCCGCCGTCGCATTTCTTCGGTTGGCCGTAGGGCAGGAACGGGATCGGCTTGCCGCCAAGGCTCCATGAGCCGTTCGGCGGGTTCGCGATCATGTTCACGATGTTCGAGTCGAGACCCTGCCAAGCGACGCTCGACGGCATGCCGGCGACGACGGCGCGCAGTTCCGGGTGGCGTGTTGCGACGATAAGTGCTGCTTCCGCGCCCTTCGAGCCGCCGACGATGGCGAGGCGTTCGCCGTCGACCTCCGGCTGTTGCTTCAACCAGTCGAGCGCGCGATCGAAGGTTTCGAGCGGCACCAGCTCAAGCCGCTCCGGTTGGCCCGGCGCGCGGTAGAATGAGATGTTAAGAACCGCGAAGCCGCCCGCTTGCAGCGACATCGCCATTCGGGTCATCGCCGGGCCGATGCCGCCTTCGGATCCGCCAAGCAGCAAGATGCCGGGACGTTTCCCTTCGCCCTTGCCGGGATAGTAGTTCGCGAGCAAACCGTTGTCGGTGACGCGGCGGCCACTCTCGCCCGGGTCGGCGACGACGACAGGCGGTGCAAATGGGTTCAGCGCCCAGATCCCGACGACGCCTGCGATGGCGAGGCCGATGAGCACCAGTAGGGTGATGCCGATAAAGCGTAAAATGCGCAAAGGCGGTGCCCCTAGGTTATGCTATCGGAGACAGTAACACGCGGTCGTGACGGGTGCTAACATCGCGTCGGGTTTGTCTGAGAGAGTGTAATGCAGCTTCAGAATTCGCTTGCCGGTGGTGGCCGAGTTGGGGTCTTGCGCGGCGCGTTTTGCGCCTGCTGTGATTTGAATGCGGCGATTGCGGGACATGTTGCCGGGATCGGACGGCGGAAGTTCTTGGCGGTGGCGGTTGGTGCTGCGGCGGCCGGGGTGACCGCGGCGCGCGCCGGGGCAGTGTCAGCGAAGGCGAACGGCATTGTCGTTTACGTCGCGAAGAAGATCATCACCATGGATGCGAGCGTGCCGATTGCGCAGGCGGTCGCGGTCGAGGGCGATCGCATCATCGCCGTCGGCAGTCTCGACGACATGAAGCGCGCGCTGGGTCGGCGGGCCTTTACGGTCGATGAGATGTTCAAGAACAAGATTGTGATGCCCGGGCTGATCGAACAGCACTTGCATCCCATTCTGGCTGCGTTGTCGCTGAAGAGCGAGATCATCGCCAACGATCGTTGGGAGCTTCCGGATCGCGTCGTCGAGGCGGCGACGACGCCGGCGGCGTATCGCAAGCGTTTGGCAGATGCGGTAAAGGCCGCGGGTCCGGGCGAAGACTTCTTCTTCTCGTGGGGCTTTCATCAACATTGGCACGGCGAGATTTCGCGTTCCGATCTCGACGCGATCTCGACCGCACGCCCGATCGCGGTGTGGCACCGGTCTTGTCACGAGTTCTATCTGAACACGCGGGCCTTGGCGGCGCTGGGCGTGACCGAAGCATCAACGCAGGGGCAAGGTCTCGCCAGTGAGCAGGCAGACTGGGCGCGCGGGCACTTTTTCGAGAAGGGGCTGAACCTGATCTTGGCACCGTTGATGCGCCGCTTCGCGTCACCCGAGCGGATGATCGAAGGGTTGACGCTATTGCGGAAATATCTGCACGGCGCGGGCGTGACCGCCCTAAACGAACCGGGCGCGCAGGTCGGGCCCGAACAACTGCAACTCTATAAGGCCGTGCTCGGCGCGCCGGAGACGCCGTTCACGACGACGCTGATCGTCGATGGGCGGACAATGTACGAACGGCACGGGCCGGGCGCTTTGGAGGCAACGGAGAAAACCATCGCGCTGGCGGCTGAGGGCAAGGTTCGCTTCTTGGCCAAGCAGATCAAGTTCTTTGCCGACGGCGCGATCGTGTCGCAAAAAATGCAGATGAAGGATGGATACATCGATGGTCATCGCGGCGAGTGGATGACGGAGCCGGAGAACTTCAAGGCGGCCTGGACGATGTTCTGGAACGCGGGCTATCAGCCGCATACGCACGTCAACGGCGATCTTGGGTTAGAAATGGTGCTCGATTCCATGGAGCAGGGTTTGCAGGCGCGGCCGCGCGAAGATCATCGCAGCGTCATCGTGCATTTCGCGAACTCGACGGAGGATCAGGTCAAGCGGATTGCACGCTTGGGTGCCGTGGTGAGCGCCAATCCGTACTATGTGCCCGCCTTTGCCGATGCCTACGGTGCCTGGGGTTTGGGGCCGGAGCGGGCGGACCACATGACGCGGCTTGGTTCCTGCGTGCGCGCCGGTGTCACCGTTTCGCTGCATTCGGACATGCCGATCGGGCCGGCGCGGCCGTTGTTCAACGTTTGGGCGGCGGTCAATCGAGTCACGGTCTCCGGTCGCGTGGCCGGCCCAGAGCAGCGGCTTACTGTCGAGCAAGCGCTCCGCGCGATCACCATCGATGCCGCTCAGTCGTGGCGGCTGGACCACGAAATGGGAAGTGTCACCGCCGGCAAGGTCGCGAACCTCGCTGTGTTGGACGACGATCCTACGGCCGTCGATCCGATGCGGATCAAGGACATCCAAGTATGGGGGACGATGTTTGAGGGGCGGGCGTTCGCGGTTTAGGTGCCCGACCAAGCTTTATGCCGGTGCACTCTAAGACCGGAATTCGATCTCGGCTTCATCGTTCTTGCTAGATCTTGTGGAGACCGCCGGCTTGGCGATTCTCGCGTCCCTGCCGGCGAACTCATGCCACTTCGGAGACACGATGATCACGTTTTTCGGAAACGGACGTCGTTGAAGAACCAGAGGGCGATGAAGCCGAAGGCGCCGACGACGTGCCAGAGCGCGTGGAAGCTGAGGAAAGGAAAGACGATCGTGTCGTTCTTGGCCGTGGCGAGGCCCAGGCCGACGAGGAAGATTCCGGTGACTAGCATCAGGACCGGCATGGCGCGCGGCGGGATTTGTTTGCGTTTCAGGTAGAACAAAATCGTCGCGGCGAGCGAGAAGCCGATCAACCAGCTTTGGCCTGGTTTGAAGCCGCCCCAGCTGCCGAAGCCGACGAGATAGCCGCCGGCGGTCATGCGGTCGTAGAAGTGCCAGGCAACGCCTGCGAGCATGAGCCCGGTTGAGAGTGGATGGGCCCAACGCTGCGTTTCTTGCGAATAGAACTCGATGAGGCAGGCGCGGACGATGCTCCAGGTGACGACGATGTTCGAGCCGGTGTCGAGAAAGGCCCAGAACCAGCGCTCACCCAAGACCGGGTTCGTCTCGCCGAAGCCGTGCAGCGTGATCGTGAAGATGCCGGTGATCACGATCAGCCAATAAACCAGCATCCACCGCGGCGGATGGCGGTCGACGAGGTAGCAAAACGCCAATGGCAGGAGACCCGCGAACATGGTCGCAAAGCCCGTGATCGTGTTGGCGAGGCCGAAGTTCGGGAGCGTGTCCATGGGGACACGATAACATGACGCCGAGCGTGCGCATGATCCGATCGCAAAAAAAACTCGTCATGGCCGGGCTTGACCCGGCCACCCAGGGTCGTTGCCTTGGCGTCCCAACTGCGAAGTGGAGCGGTTCGTGTAGTCGCCCTGGGTGGCCGGGTCAAGCCCGGCCATGACGATCTAGTGGTGATGTCAGACCTACATCAACCCCAGCTGTCGCAGGCTCGTATGGCGGCCGCGGCCGATGATGAGGTGGTCGTGCACGGTGATGTCCAGCGTGCGGGCGGCGTCGATGATCTGTTTTGTCATCTCGACGTCGCTGGAGGAGGGCGTCGGGTCGCCGCTCGGGTGGTTGTGGACCAAGATCACGCTGGCGGCGCCGAGTTCGAGGGCGCGCTTGACGACTTCGCGCGGGTAGACGGGTGCGTGATCGACGGTGCCGCGGTTTTGTACTTCGTCGCGCAGGAGGTGGTTTTTGCGGTCGAGAAAGAGGATACGAAATTGCTCAGTCGTTTCCCCCGACATCGCTCGCGTGCAATAAGCGACGAGAGCGTTCCAGGAGCCCAGCACCTCGCGGTCCTTGACGGGTTGTTTGGCGGCGCGGTTGATGAAGGCGTTGACGATCGCGATTTGATCGGCAACGGCATCGCCGACGCCGTCGATCTGCATCAACCGCTCGCGCGAGGCCGCAAACAAGGCGGTGAGGTCGCCGTTGAACTCCTTGAGCATAGTCTTCGCTTGCTCTTTGACATCGCGCCGCGGGATCACCGCGAAGAGCATGAGTTCGAGCAGTTCGTAGTCGGGGAGTGAGTCTCCGCCTTCGCGAAAACGTTCGCGCAGACGGTCGCGGTGACCGAGATAATGCGGGGCGGCTTCGGACAGACCGCGCTTAGGCATAGGGCGGTTTGTGCAAGCCGGCGGGTGAGGCCGTGAAGATTTCCACGCCCGTCGCGGTGACGCCAACCGAGTGTTCGAACTGGGCGGAGAGCGAGCGGTCCTTCGTGACCGCGGTCCAGCCGTCGTTCTTCAGCTTTACGCCGAAGCGGCCGGCGTTGATCATCGGCTCCACCGTGAAGATCATGCCCTCGCGGAAGGCGAGACCGGCACCGGCGCGGCCGTAATGCAGGATGTTGGGCGAGTCGTGGAACACGCGGCCGACGCCGTGGCCGCAAAAATCGCGAACGACGGAGTAGGAATGACCTTCGGCAAAAGCTTGGATAGCGTGACCCAGATCGCCGGTGGTCGCGCCGGGCTTGATGGCGGCGATACCGCGCATCATCGCCTCGTACGTCACGTCGACGAGGCGGCGGGCCTTCAGCGCTGCGTCGCCCACGATGTACATGCGGCTGGTGTCGCCGTGCCAACCGTCAACGATCGCGGTGACATCGATGTTCAGGATGTCGCCGTCCTTCAGTTCGCGGTCGCCGGGGATGCCGTGACAGACGACTTCGTTGATGGAGGTGCAACTGGAATGGCGATAGCCGCGATAGAAGATTGTGGCCGGCAGCGCGCCGTTCGCCGCAACGAAATCGTAGATCGTGTCGTCGATCGCTTTCGTGGTCGCTCCCGGCTTGACGTGGGCGGCGATCATGTCCAGGCATGCGGCTGCGACCCGGCCTGCCTTGCGCATGCCCGCGAACGCCTCCGCCCCGTGCAGCTTGATCGTGGCGGACGAGCGGGATTCGTTGACGCTGGCGGGGACGTAAGTCATGCGGGTTCTCGTGGATGCCTTTCAGGCCGTCTCGTTACACCGGCCATGATATAGGACGCTAGTCAAACTTATCTAACGAGCCGTTGAACATGCCGACCAAACGAACCCCCGGGGCCGCGATTCTCGTCATCGGCGACGAGATTTTGTCCGGCCGGACCCAAGATACCAATACTGGCTATATCGCCCGGTGGCTGGCGCAGCTCGGGATTCCGGTGCGGGAGGCGCGGGTGGTGCCCGATATCGAGGCCGAAATCGTGGCCGCGGTCCGGGCGTTGAGCGGGCGCTACGACTATGTGTTTTCGACCGGCGGGATCGGGCCGACGCACGACGATATCACCGCCGACTGCATGGCGAAGGCGTTCGACACGGGCATCGACTATCACCCGATCGTCTTTGAAGCGATGGCGGCGCGCTATGCGGCAATGAACAACGTGATGTTCAACGAAGCGCGCCAGCGCATGGCGCGCATTCCGTTCGGTGCGGCGCTGATCGGGAATTCGCTTTCCGGCGCGCCGGGGTTTCAGATCGGCAACGTGTTCGTGATGGCCGGCATTCCGGCCGTTATGCAGGCGATGCTGGAAGATGTGCGCGGGCGGCTGGCGGTGGGTCAGGCGCTGAGCTCGGTGACGGTGAGTGCGTTCCTGGGCGAGGGCACGATCGCTGCTGCGCTGAGCGCGCTGCAGAAGCAGTATCCGAACATTCCGCTGGGCAGCTATCCGTTTTCGAAGGAGGGCAAGTTCGGCACCGCGTTGGTCGCGCGGGGCAGCGATGCGGGGATACTTGCGGAAGTGAAAGAGGCGCTGGCGGCGATGATCAGGGCGGCGGGGGGCGAGCCGATTGAGTAGATCTGCGAATCCCAACCCGCCCGTCTTCGCCCTACGCTTCGCCTCGGGCTACGCCGGGCACGCTTCGCCCCAACGGGCTTCAACGTGGCTGCGCCACGCGAAGCCCGTAAGGGAAGCGTGGTGCCCTCTGCCGGACTCGAACCGGCACGTCCTCGCGAACGACGGATTTTAAGTCCGTTGCGTCTACCAGTTCCGCCAAGAGGGCCAAATCAGTTGCAGGGCTTTAGCACGCGCAGGGCTGAAAATAGAAGCGGCGGCGCTCACAACGAGGCCGCCGCGTTCGATGCGATTGATTCTTTGCGCTTAGGCGGCGGCTTTCGGGCGGCGGCCGCGGGCTACGGGGACGCGGCCGAGGCCGATGCGCTTGGCAAAGGCGGAGCGCAGGCGGGCGTAGGCGGGGGCGACCATGGGATAGTCGTGCGGCAAGTCCCACTTCTTGCGGTACTCTTCCGGGGACATATTGTACTGCGAGCGCAAGTAGCGCTTCAGCATCGTCAGCTTCTTCCCGTCCTCGAGGCAGATGATGTAGTCGTCGCCGATCGATTTCTTGATCGTGACGGCGGGCTTCTTGTCGGCCGTGGCCGGGGTGCCGGCGGCGGCGTCGGTCAAAGCGTTGTGAAACGTCGCGATCAAGGTTGCCAGTTCGCTCATCGGCACTTGATTGCGGCTGACATAGGAGGAGACGAGACCGACGGTCATGTCGACGAAACGATTGCCGACGGGCGCGTCGGCTTCGGCCTCTTCTACAGCGGTTTCAGGCTTAGCTTTACGGGCCATCGGGTAAACGACTCCAATACTTGTGTGGGTACTCGAATTCTCTTGGGCCTCGGTCTCTCAACCGGTGCTGCGAATACTCCGCGCGACTTGGCCGGGAGCAGTATGATTCCAATTTGGAATCGTTCGCAAGAGAAAGTAAAGCAGTTGGAGTTTGGCGATAATGGCAGGTTGTGTCCATAGTGTGGGGCTAAGCCACTCAGGATTGAACGAACGATGGCATCACCGACCGCCGCGAAAGATAGGGTAAAGGGCTCCTGGCTTTTGGCCTACTCATTGCCAGGTTTGCCAATTGCGGCCCTCGGGTTGCCGTTGGCCGTGCATCTTCCGAACTTCTATGCCGTCGAGGTCGGGCTCGGTTACGCCGTCGTCGGGTGGATCTTCGGCGCGGCGCGGTTCTTCGACGTGTTCTTGGATCCGGTGATGGGCGTTGTCTCCGATAGCGTGCGGACGCGATGGGGGCGGCGGCGGCTATGGATGGTGCTCTCCGTCCCGATCATGATCTTGGCGTCGGTGCTGGTCTTCATGCCGAGCCCTGGCGTGTCGGCGACGTTCGTCACCGCGGCGATGATTTTTCTCTTCGTCGGTTGGACGATGCTCACGATCTCGCATCTTGCGTTGGGCGGCGAATTGACGAGCGACTATCATGAACGATCGCGTGTGACCGGCGCGCGCGAGGCGGCGCTTCTGATCGGCGTGATCGCTGTGCTTTTGCTGCCCGTCTTCATTCAAGGATTCGGCGGCGACCGGTTCGCTCAAATCGCGTCGATGGGCTGGTTCATCATCGTGACCATGCCGATCACCGTTGCGATCTTGGCGTTTGTGATCAAGGAGCGCGATGTGCCCCCGGCGGAGCACCTGCCGATCCGGCAGGCAGTGCTGGCGATCGGTAAGAACGTGGCGCTGCGCTATGTGCTGATCTGCGATCTGATTGCCGGCATTTCAGGCGGGATCGTCGCGACCTTGTTCATCGCGATGGTGGCGGTTGGTCTTGGCCTGCCGAAGCAAGCGAACGTGTTGTTGCTGATCTACTTCACGATGGGGATGTTGTTCATTCCGCCGATGATCAGGGTCAGCAAGCGCTTCGGCAAGCATCAGACGCTTGCGATCAGCTCGCTATTCAACGCCGCCGTTCTGCCGCTGGCCTTCTTGATACCGAAGGGCGACTTCATGATGTCGGCCGCGCTGTTCGTGCTCTTGGGCGCGAACATGTCGGTGGGACCATTTCTTTATCGCGCGATCATGGCGGACGTTGCCGATCAAGATCATGTCGAGACCGGCCGGCCGCGGGCTGGCGTGTTTTTCTCGCTGCTCGCGATGACGAACAAACTCGGCTATTCGTCGGCGATCGTGTTCTCGTTCGAGTTTCTCGATTGGATCGGGTTTCAGGAGAAGGGCGTCAACAGCCCGGAGACGATCCTGAGCATGATGATGTTCTATGTCGTGCCGGCGACGATCGTGAATATCGTCGTTGCGGCGATCATGTGGCGCTTTCCGTTGGATGAAGCGAAGCAGAGCGAGCTTCGGCGCATCATCGAGGAGCGGAGCGTGGTCGGCACCGCGATCGGTGCTCGCGTCGGGCATACGATGGAGGACGAGCCGGAAATTCCGGGCACGGCTGCCGCAGGAAAGTCGGCGGAATAGATGGCCACACTGAAGGTCAATGGTGCGGAGATATCCTTCTCCGATCAGGGCGCGGGCGACGGCGTCGTTCTCGTGCACGGGTTCGCGGCGAGCGTGCATGAGAACTGGGTCAAGGCCGGGTGGGTGCAGATGCTCACGCGCGCGAACCGGCGCGTCGTCGCGATCGATCTGCGCGGGCATGGGCAGAGCCAGAAACTTACTCAGTCTACGGACTATTCACTGGGGCTGATGGCGCAGGACGTGCTGGCGGTCGTTGAGCACCTGCAGATCAAGAAGCCGGACCTGATCGGCTTCTCGCTGGGTGCGCGCGTGGTGTTGGAGCTGTTGCGGCAGCGGGGCGACCGGTTCTTGCTCAGCGTGCTGTGCGGCGTGGGCGACCTTTTGATCAACCCGCGGATGGATCGCGATCCGGAAGCTTTCGCGCACGCCATGGAAGCGCCGTCGGTCGATCAAGTGAACGACGATATGGCGAAGCGCTTTCGCATGTTCGCGGAGGGGCAGGGGCAGGATCTGCGTGCGCTCGCCGCGGTGTCGCGCGGACTCAATGCGTCTGGCACGGGTTGGACGCGCGAGATGCTGGCGCCGATCAAGAACGAGATGCTGGTGGTCGCGGGGTCAAGTGACGAGTTGGCGGGCTCGCCACAAGCGCTGGCCGCGTGCTTCCCGAACGCGAAGGGCAAGACGATCCCCGGCTGTGGTCACATGGACTGCCTTACGCAGCCGATGTTCAAGGCGGCGGTGATGGACTTCTTGGCGGGCATTCCGGACTAAGTCAGCAACAGCCGCAGGCGCCGCCGAGGAGGACGCCGTCTTTGTGGAAGGCTGAGGCGACAGCGGCTTTGGAGAGGTCGGTGCTTTTGGCGAAGTCAGCTTTGGCCGCGGCGCGCAGGCCGGCGCTGGCGAAGAAGTCGAGGGTGGTCATGGCGAGCGCTTTTGCGCCGTCTATGATCGCTCGGTCGCCGCGCTCCGACTTGGCGTAGGCGGTGAACTCGGCGTTGTGGATGGTGACGTTGGCGGGCGAGACTTGGATCATCGGGTGGATCGAGGGGACGCGGTGGCTGACGTTGCCCATGTCGGTGGATCCCGCGAGCCCCGGCGGCAGGAGCCCCGGGTCCATGAGCTGGCGGCCGAGCGACTTGGCGTTCGCTTCGTAAGCTTCGGCAAGAGGCCAGTTGGTCTTGAGGTCCAGGCAGTCGACGCGGCCCCAGTTGAGCTCGAGGCGGGTGCCGGAGGACAACGCGCCGGCTTCGAAGCAGGCTTGGACGCGCTTCTTGAGTGCCGCGAGTTCGACTCCGTCGCGGGCGCGGACGTAGAAGCGGCCGGCGGCGCGCTCCGGCACGATGTTGGGCGCCATGCCGCCTTCTGTGATGATGCCGTGGATGCGCTCGGTCTGTTGGATGTGTTGGCGAAGCTGCGCGATCGTTTGATAAGCGGTGATGAGGCCGTCGAGTGCGTTAAGGCCGCGGAAAGCCATCGCGGAAGCATGCGCAGCGCGGCCGTGATAGATCGCCTCCACTTCGGCGAGCGCAATGCAGGGCATGGTCACCATGTCGAAGCCTGCCGGGTGCACCATCATCGAGGCATCGACGCCTTCAAAGGCGCCATGCTGAGCCATCACCTCCTTGCCGCCGCCGCGTTCTTCGGCGGGCGTGCCCATGTAGCGGACGCGGCCGGTGAGCTTTGGCCCCAGCTTCGAAAGGCCGAGCGCGGCGCCGAGGCCTGCGGTTGCGATGATGTTGTGGCCGCAGGCGTGACCGATGCCGGGCAGCGCGTCGTATTCGGAGAGCAAGCTCATGACGGGGGCATTGGCCGGGCCGAACTCGGCGGCGTAGGCGGTCTCGACACGGTAGGCGCGGCGCTCGACCTTGAGGCCGTGACTTTCGACCGCTTTGGTGAGCAGGTTTGCGGCGAATTTTTCTTCGAAGGCGAGCTCCGGGTTTGCATGGATGGCGTGGCTTGCGGCAACGAGTTCGCCGTGCAAGGCGTCTATGGCGCTGCAGACGTCGCGCTTTTGGACTTCCAACGACATGGCTTGGCTCCGGGTTCGGTTGGCCGTAGCCTCGCGCGGCGAAGGGGATCAGGTCAAATGCAGACGTTCATGGCGCCGGGTGGGGTCAAGATCGCCTATGAAGTCATGGGCGACGGGCCGCCGATCGTGCTGGTGCATGGCTTCGCGTCTAACCGGGTGACGAACTGGCGGGCGCCGGGTTGGTACGACACGCTCGTTCAGGCGGGGCGGCAGGTGATCGCGCTCGATGTGCGCGGGCATGGCGAGAGCGGCAAGCCGCACATTCGCACGGCTTACGATGAGGGTGAACTCGCGGGTGACGTTGTGCGGCTACTCGATCACCTGGGAGCGACCCAAGCCGATGTGATGGGCTACTCGATGGGCGGCTTCATCACGCTTCGGCTCTTGTACGATGCGCCGGAGCGCGTGCGGCGCGCCGTTGTTGCCGGTGTGGGCGAGAACTACTACGGGCGCGGCGTGGTTGAGACAGATGCGATTGCGGCGGGGTTGCGCGCGCCGACTGCGGCGGCAGTTACAGGCGCGGTGCCGCGGCAGTTCCGTTTGTTTGCCGAGCAGGGCGGGAATGACCTCGAAGCGCTGGCGCTTTGTATGACGCGGGAGCGGTGGGCGATCACGGCGGCGGAGTTTGCGGGCCTGCGGGTACCGGTGTTGATCGTGGTCGGTGAGAAGGACACGATCACCGGGCCGCCCGGTGTGCTCGCGAAGGCGCTGCCCGGCGCGCGCGTCGTCGTCGTGCCGAACCGCGATCACATGACAAGTGTCGGCGACAAGGTCTACAAAGCGGCGGTGGTTGAATTCCTGAGCGAGCCTTGAAACGACAAAGCCCCCGCGCGTCGCGCAGGGGCTTTGGTAGAATTCAGGTCACCGTTAGCCGGGGAGTGCGGCCGTGAGCGACAGCGTTACGCCGCCGTCGCAGAGGTCTGTGCCGCCGAAGCATTCACCTTTGTCGAGATCGGTATCGACCCAACGTAGGTCGATTGTGAATATTTCCCACCCAGCCGATACGCCGAAGTCGTAGTAGAGATAGTCGGGCGTGCCGTAGAAACCCGGAAGGCCTGGTGGGGCCGATATGTTGCTGTCAATCCACTGATAGCCGACGTTGGCCGACGCCGTCAGACCGTCCATGAACGCGAACTTTTCGAGGACCGGGGCGCTGACGCCAGCCTTGAGCGAGACGGCATCGCCGGTCTCAGCGAAGAAGTCTGGGCTCCACGCCAGTTCGCCGGAGACGGATGCCACGCCAAAGTCATGGCCGACTGTGGCGATCGCTTCGAAGTAGTCGTAGTCCCTGAGTGTCGGCGGCGTGTCCGCGTCCGGGTACCAGTAGTACACGAGTTTGATGCCGGCGTTGGTTTGGTCCGAGAACGCATAATTGTACCCGACCGTCAGATCGACTTCGACGGATGAGTCGTGGGCGAACTCGTCATTGAAATCGATCGTCGATGCCCAGATGTTCGCATAGAACCCCATGGCATGATCGTACTGGAGCCAACCCTGAATGGCGGCGTCACGGTCAGAGTTGCTGATGCCGCGGAAGCGATAATCCGAGGTCAGCGACACGCCGGCCGTGAACGGGCCCCATGCGCCTTCGTCGTCGGCTTGGGCCGCGGGAGCAATGCTCGCCAAGGCTAGGGCGCCGAACAGGCCCGCTTTCCATGCTTTCGTCATACCGAACCTCTTCCACTCAGTTGTGAACTCAAACGCGAACACCGGATGTCGGTCCGGCCTGAGCGCGGGTGCGGGGCACACGGGCTCGACTTCTGTCCGTCACGTTTAGCTTTGTCGTCACCATGGTTGACAACACGTTAACGCCGGGATGCCCGGGCGGCCGGTGAGTCTGAAATGCCACGATGGGTTCAGCCAACCAACCAGCCCGCGAATCACAACGAAAGCATGGCGATGGCGGCGACACGGTGCACGAAATAAAGTGCCCGAATTTCGTGCATGCGTGCATGGAAAAGCCCCGCACGTTGCCGTTGCGGGGCTCCGTTTTGTGCGCGATGCGTGCCGATTATGGAATTGCGAGTGTTACCGTTCCGACAAAACCGCCCTCGCACAGGTCCGTTCCACCGAAGCAATCGGCGTCGTCGAGGTCGGTCGCAACGTACCTTGCGTCAAGCGTGATGTGTTCTTCCAGCAGCGTAAGCGTCAGGCCGAGATCCCAGTAGAGAAAATCCGGCGTGGCAAAAAGAGCGTTGTCATCGATCCACTGATAACCGACGTGGCCACTGGCCGACAGGTTATCGACCAACGAGACTTCGGCGCCGCCGGCGACGGCAATGGCGGAGCCGGTCTCGTTGAAGTAGTCCGGACTGTAGTTGAGCTCGCCCGAAAGAGTGATGCGGTCGAAGCTATGGCTTAGCGCGGCTTGAAACTCGAAATATTCGTAGTTTCCGGGGTTGTCTGGATAGAAGTAGTACGTGGCCTTTAGACTGCCTTCGGTGTTCTCGCCCAGCGAGAAATTGTAACCTGCGTAGAGATCGATCTCGAGTTCGGAATCGAAGTCGAGCGATTCGCTGAAGTCGATGGTTGAAGCCCAAACGCCGGCGAAGAAACCGGATGCGCTTTCGAAGTTGACCGACGCTTGTGGCGCTGGGTCGCGCGAGGTTTGGCTTTGACCGCGGAAGCGATAGTCGCTGGTGAACGCAAGCGAGATCGACCAGGGGCTCGCCTCCTCCTCCTCGCCACCATCGGCGAGCGCGGCCGTTTGAAATCCGCCCAGCGCCATGGCGCCGAAGAGCGTTGCCGTCAGGAGTCTTGTTCTCATGATCACCCTCGCTACAAGCCATCGAGCCGATTTCGGCCCGCTTCGTCTATGAATGGCGTGTCTGGGCGCGATGGCAATGGGGCGGTGGCGCTAATCTCGTGTCAGTTTGGCAACACAAATAGGAATTGTTGCTGCGATGAGCAGGCGGCTTGGTTTTGGGAGCGCTAGCGGCGGACGACGCCTGCAATCGCCAGGTGGTGGCCGGCGTCGCTCAGGAGGGTTTCGCCGGTGATATGGCGGGCGCCTTCGCCGCAGAAGAAGGCCACGGCTTCGGCGACATCTTCGGGGGTGCCGGCGCGGTGGAGCGGGGTCGATTGCTTGTTGTGCTCGACGATGCGGGCGTAGGTCTCGGGCCCGAAGCGCTCGGAGAACCAGCGCGTGCCGATGAAGCCGGGGCAAACGGCATTGACGCGGATCTCGGGCGCGAGCGCGCGGGCGAGCGAGAAGGTCATCGTGTTGAGTGCGCCCTTGGATGATGCGTAGGCGACCGATGAACCAACGCCGAGGACGCCCGCGATCGAGGAGACATTGACGACTCGGCCGAAGCCCGAGGCTTTCAGTTGCGGTGCGCAGGCGCGGATCATCTGGAACGCGCCGACCACGTTGACCTTGTAGATGTTCAGGAAGTCGTCGGCATTCAACGCGTCGAGGTCGGCGTGGTCGGCGAACTTCGTGGTGCCGGCGTTGTTGACCAGCATATCGATGCGGCCCCAGCGCTCGACCGTTTGCTTGGCGATCCGGCGGCAATCGTCGTCCGAGGCGACATCGCCTTGGGCGAGCAAAGCATCGACGCCTTTGGCCTTTGCGAGGCCTAATGTCTCTTCGGCTTCCTTGATGCTCTTCGTGTAGTTCACAACGACGTTCGCGCCGAGACCGGCGAGCTTCAAGGCGACCGCGGCGCCGAGGCCCGTCGCCGACCCGGTGACGATGGCCACCTGACCTTTCATGTCCATTTGGCGTCTCCCAAGTGTCTTTTGTTCGTTGACGCTTGTTTATCCGCCTTCTAGCGGCCGTGGAAGGTTGGTTTGCGCTTTTCCAGAAAGGCGCGGCGGCCTTCGCGATAGTCGTCGCTGGTCATGCAGGTCGCGACCGCGCGCTCTGCGGCTTCGTGTTCGCTGGGCCGGCCTGAGACGACGGCGCGGATGGCCGTCTTTGCGGCGGCGATTGTCAGGGGGGCGTTGGCACCGATCATGGTGGTGTAGCCCTTTACGACGGCGTCGAAGTCGGCGACCGGCGCCAGCTGGTGGATGATGCCGCGCATGAGCGCCTCGTGGGCGCTGTAGACGCGGGCGGTGAACAGCATTTCGGCGGTCAGCGCAGGCCCTAAGCGTGCCACCAAGGCGGCGGTGCCGTCGTGGCTATAGCCGATCCCAAGCTTGCCGGCCGGGATGCAGAACCTGGCGTCATCGGCCGCCAGGCGCAGGTCGCAGGCCATGGCCAGCGCCATGCCGCCGCCGAAGCAGATCCCCCGGATGGCGGCGATGACGGGCTTGTTACAATTGGCTATGGCGGCGGTCGCCTCGTGGGTTGCTTCGTCGTAGACTTTCCCGCTGTCGTCTGTTGCGCGCTGGGCCTCGAACTCCGATATGTCAGCTCCGGCAGCGAAGGCTTCGCGGCCTTCTCCCCTGATTACGATGGAGCGGATATTGGAATCCTGTACGAAACGCCCGATGATGCCGGGGATCGCTTGCCACATGTCGAGGCTAAGCGCATTGCGCCGCTCGGGCGCGTTCAGTACGAGATAACCGGTAGACCCGTGAATATCAGCAATGAGCTTTGAGGTCATGGAAGGCCTGGGTGCGAGGGTGCTGAGACGCCGCAAACGGCGCGTGCGGCAGAACGTGAATCCCATCAGAATTGTTCTGATCCGTCACGGCAAGCCCGATGTTGCGCCCAGCGGCTGGATCACGCACCGGCGCTTTAAGGATTACATCGACGAGTACGAGGCTGCGGGGCTCGATCCCGACAGTGCGCCGCCGGAGTGGCTGGTGCAGATGATCAGCGAGACGCGGCGCGTCTATGCCTCCGACCGGCCGCGCGCGAGAGAGAGTGCGCGGGCGGTGGCGCCGCACGCGGAAATTTCGATGAGCCCGCTTTTTATGGAAGCGCAATTGAAGTCGCCGCGTCTGCCGCTGGTGCGGATGAAGCCGCCGGCGTGGGCGGTGATCGCCCGGCTTGCTTGGCATGCGGGGCACGATGGCGGCATCGAGGACTTTCGCGATGCTAAGGAGCGTGCCGAGAAGGCGGCGGCGATGCTGGCCGAGACCGCCGGCGAAGACGGCATCGCGGTCTTGGTCGCGCATGGCTACTTCAACGCGATCGTGGGGCGGATGCTGAGCAAACTCGGCTGGCGAAAACACGGCCGGCACCGCGCCAAGTTCTGGAACGCGGTCGTGTACGAGTTTGTGCCGCTGGCCTGATGCTATCGCGTCCACTCTTGCGCAATTTGTTCGAACGACGGGCGCGGGCGGTCGACGAGGGGTTCGGCAGAGTGGCCGAGGTGGATGAAGCCGGCGATGCGTTCGTTGGATTGCAGGCCAAGCGCCGCGCGAACGGTCGGGTGATAGGCGTACCACTCCGTGATCCAGCTCGGTGTGAAGCCCATCGCGTGGGCTGCGATGCAGAGCGTTTGGCAGGCGGCACCGGCGGAGAGGATTTGTTCCCACTCCGGAATGGGGAGCCCTTCGCGGGCGCGGCTGACGACGGCAATGACGACGGGCGCACGGAGGAAGCGGCCCTGCTCCTGCGCAATGCGATCGGCGTCTGCTTGCGGTTCGGATTCTTTCAGCGCGCGGACCAGTACGTCGCCGAAGGCGGCGCGGGCGTCGCTCTTGAAGATTAGGAAGCGCCAAGGCGTCAGCTTGCCGTGATCGGGAACGCGGCTGGCGGCACGGATCAGCGTTTGAATCTGGTCGTCGGTGGGGCCGGGGCCCTTCATGCGTTTGGCCGAGCCTGAGCGGCGGGTCAGCAGCAGCTGGAGCGCTTGCGGTGCGGCGACATTGAGTTCGGACATTCGGCCCCTCGTGATTTCGCGCGACGATAGACTATGGTCGGCGGCGATGAAATCGAGTCTCGCGCGAATTCCCCGAACGGTCTGGGCCCTGGGCTTTGTGTCGATGTTTATGGACATCTCGTCGGAGATGATCCACGGGCTGTTGCCGGTCTTTCTTACGACGACGCTCGGTGCGAGCACGTTCCTGGTCGGTGTGATCGAGGGTGTCGCGGAGTTTACGGCGTCGGCGGTGAAGGTTTTTTCCGGCTGGCTGAGCGATCGCTTGGGGAAGCGAAAGCTCTTGGCGGTTATCGGCTACAGCATGGCCGCGCTGACAAAGCCGGTGTTTCCGCTGGCGGTCACGCCGTTCGAAGTGTTGGCGGCGCGGTTTGCGGATCGGGTGGGGAAGGGTATTCGCGGCGCGCCACGCGATGCACTCATTGCCGACGTTACGAGTGACGATGTGCGCGGCGCCGCGTACGGATTGCGCCAGTCGCTCGACACGATCGGTGCGTTTGTCGGGCCATTGGCTGCGATCGGACTGATGATCGTGCTCGCGGGCGATATGCGCGCGGTGTTTTGGTGGGCGATAATTCCAGCCGCGATCGCGGTGCTGCTGCTTTTGTTGGGCGTTGAGGACGCGCCGATCAACGGCGGCAACGGGAAAAAAGCGGCCCTGCCGTTGCAACTGGCGGACCTCAGGCAGATGGGGCGCGGGTTTTGGGCGGTCGTCGCACTCGGCGGGGTGTTTTCGCTGGCACGATTTAGTGAAGCGTTCTTGATCTTGCGCGGTAGTGATGTCGGTCTTTCTGTGGCGTATGTGCCGTTGGTGCTGGTGGCGATGAACGTCGCCTATGCGGCGGTGGCGGCTCCGGTTGGCGCGCTCTCCGACAGGATGGGGCGAAAGGAATTGCTCGCGTTTAGCCTTGTGGTGCTGGTGTTGTCGGACGTTGTGTTGGTGCTTTGGGCGAACGTGCTCGGGTTGATGGCGGGCGCCTTGCTTTGGGGCGTGCACATGGGTTTCAGCCAGGGCTTGTTGTCCGCGCTCGTCGCTGACACGGCGCGCGAAGACCTGCGCGGGACCGCCTTTGGCGTGTTCCACTTGGTGACCGGCATTGCATTGTTGGTTGCCAGTATTGTTGCGGGATCGTTGTGGAATTGGCTCGGCGCCGAGGCAACGTTCGCGGCCGGCGCGGTTTTTGCCACGATTTGCTTGGCGGGGTTGCCTATGGTCAAGGCGCGTTAACCTGGCGTCACACTTGCTTGATAGGCTGTCGGAAAGACCCCATCTGTAATAAGATGGGTCCATGGAAAACCGACCGATGCCTGTGATTGCCGAGAAATTTGCGATTTGCGATCCCGTGTGGTCGCAGACGCGAGAGGAAGCCATCCGCATGGCGGCGGCGGAACCCGCGCTGGCGAGCTTCGTCCACGCTACGATCCTTAATCATGAGCGGTTGGAAGAAGCGCTGACCTATCACCTGGCGCAGAAGCTCGGCAACGACGATGTCGGCGCGATGCAGGTGCGGCAGGTGTTCGATCAAGCGTTCGCGGACGCGCCAACGATCGGCGACGAAGTGCGCGCGGACTTGTCGGCGATCTACGAGCGCGATCCGGCGGTGAACGCGTTCGTCGAGCCGTTGCTGTTCTTCAAGGGCTTTCACGCGCTGCAGTCCTACCGCGTCACGCATTGGCTGTGGGCGAAGGGGCGGCGGGCGTTGGCGCTGCATTTCCAAAGCCGTATCTCGGAAGTGTTCGGTGTCGACATTCATCCGGCGGCGCGCATCGGGCGCGGCGTGATGATCGATCACGGTACCGGCGTCGTGATCGGCGAGACGGCGATCGTCGAAGACGACGTGTCGATGCTTCAGGGCGTGACGCTGGGCGGTACGGGCAAAGAACAGGGCGACCGGCATCCGAAGATCCGTCGCGGCGTGATGATCGGTTCGGGCGCGAAGATTCTGGGCAATATCGAAATCGGCGCTTACAGCCGCGTGGGCGCCGGCAGCGTTGTTCTGCACAACGTGCCCGAACGCTGCACGGCGGTCGGTGTACCGGCGAAGGTCGTGGGCTGCGCCGGTTGCGAGCGGCCAGCGCAAGAGATGAATCAGATCATCGAAGACGTGCCGGGCGACTATCAGATTTAGTTCAGGCTTTCCGCATCTCGCGCGGGCTTTTGCCGGTCCAGCGTTTGAAGGCGCGCGAGAAGGCGGCGACTTCGGAGAAGCCGACGAGGTAGGCGGTTTCGGTGATCGATACCTTTTTGCCGCTCAGATAGTGCAGCGCCATGTTGTGGCGCAGTTCGTCGAGCACTTTTTCGAACGTTGTGCCTTCGTCTTTCAGTTTGCGGAACAGCGTTTGACGGCTCAACGCCATGGTCTCGGCGACCTTATCCATGCTGACGTCGCCGGTGTGGAGCACGGGCATGAGCAAGCTCTCCACCCGGCCGCGGCTGGTTTTCGAGGCTTTGAGATTCTTCAGGAGCTTCTCTGCGTGCTCGCTCAAAACTCCGAAGACGTAGCGCGGCTGCAGAGCGACCTTGGCAGTCAGCCAGGCATAGTCCAGCGCGATCCGGTTGCGCGGAACCGCGAATTTGACCGGCAGCTGGAACACCCGGTCGTATTCGGCACGGTAGGCGGGGGCATCGTGGGTGACGTGCACCTCTTTGATGAGTGTCGCGGGTCCGATGCGGCGGCCGCCCGCAACCATGCGGGCGAATGTCGACTCGGTGAGTTCGGGGAAATCGTTCGGACAGCGACGGGTGTCGATGAGCCAAATGACTTTGTCGTCTCGTTCGAGTTCAAAGCGGCTGCGCTCGCAGTCCACCTCGATCACGAGGCCGCCAAAGCGGTTAATTTGCGTGAACGCATCGAGCATCGTTTCGGCCGCGAGCGTGATGAGGCCGACGATGGAGATGTCGGCGAAATCGTTGAACTCGCCGTAGTGCAACGCGAGGGCGGGGTTGTTTGTGAGTTCCTTGGCAGCGCGCATCAGCTTGACGTAGTTCGCGTAGGGGACGCGATTGTCTTGATCTTGTAGATCGTCGAGCGTCACACCTGCGCGCGCTAACAGCGCGTCTTGGTTCGCGCCTTTCGACACGGCAAACTGCATCAATCCGCGCGCCAGACCTGCCGCGACCGTGAGCTCAGACATGGCTCGTCCCGGCCTTGTTACGTATGATCAAGTTTTTGGCGTCCGGCGTCATGGGATGTTGGGGCGGCCACGCTTAAGTTCCTTATGCCACTAAGTAAGGATTAGCGATGACCTTCGCAACGCCGGAGGCGGCGGACGCGCGTGCGGAATCGGGAGGTGCGCCGATCGCCGACAAGATTCTGAACGGGGCGGCCGGGTTTTGGTTCCTGGTCGCGGCGATCGGTCAGTGGCTCTTCGTGCTGTTCATCGTCGGTTTCTATGCGTTTCCAACCTTCAGCGGGAACTTCGAGGCCTGGGACAAGAACACGTTCATGACGCACGGCTATGTCGCGGGCGACACGGCGGGGAATCTGGCATTTGCGATCCATGTGATGCTGGCGGCGGTGATCACAGCGAGTGGTACCGTGCAACTCATTCCGTGGATACGCGCGCGCGCGATCTCATTTCATCGTTGGAGCGGACGCACGTTCATACTCGCGGCTTTCGTGATTAGCCTGGCCGGGCTCTTCATGAATGCGACGCGGGGCGCGGGAACGTTTGAGCACGTTCCGATCGCGTTGAACGCGGTGCTGTTGATGTTCTGCGCCGGACAGACGATCGGGCACGTGTGGGCCGGCAACATCGACGTGCACCGGCGCTGGGCGCTTCGCACCTTCATGTTGATGAACGGCGTATGGTTCTTGCGCGTCGGCATGATGGCTTGGATGTTCGGCAAGATCGGGCTGCTCGGCGGCCCCAAAGAGTTCGACGCGAGTTTCTACGCGTTCTGGACCTACGGCAGTTATCTCGTGCCGCTCGCGGTGCTTGATCTCTATTTCTGGACGCAGGATCGCGGCGGGGCCGGCGTCAAGGTTGCGATGGCGGGGCTGCTCGTTCTCCTGACGACTGCGATGGGGGCCGGCATTGCCGGCGCCGCGATCGCGATTTGGTGGCGGCTCTTGTTGAAGGCTTGGTGACATGGATACGGCGCTTATCTTCTTTCACGTGGCGGGCGGAGCGTTCGCGCTCGTCGCCGGCGGTGTGGCGATGCTGGTGCGCAAGGGCGAGGCGGTCCACCGCTTCGCGGGCAATGTCTTTTTCATCGCGATGCTGGTGATGACAACGGGCGGCTTTGCCGTCGCCGTCCTGCGCGACCAGCCCTACAACATCACGGCTTCGACATTGACCTTCTATTTGATCCTGACGTCGTGGGTGGCCGCGACGCGCAAGGACGGCGAGATCGGCTGGTTTGAGACCGTTGCGCTTATCGGTGGCGTCGCCGTTGCCGCGAGCGCGGCACGGTTTGCGTCGCTCGGCGGCGATCTTGTTGAGGTTCACTACCTCTTCGGTTCGTTTGCAGCGATTGGCGTGCTGGCGGATCTGAGCGTCGTCATGCGCGGCGGCGTTTCCGGACGCCAGCGCATCGCGCGGCATGTGTGGCGCATGGCACTCGCTTTGCTTATCGCGACGACGGCGTATTTTGTGGGGCAGCCGAAGTTTGTGCCGGAGATCTTGCGCGAGACGCGATTGAACCTTGTGCCTGTATTCGCGGTTTTGACGCTGTTGTTGTTTTGGCTCGTGCGGGTGCGGTTCACGCGATGGTGGAAGGACGCGGAGCAAACGTCGAATTAACTGCCTCGGCCGCTACGTTCGACCGGGCGACTTCGGTTCGCTTGCGCGGGCTCGCGCCGGTCCAGCGTTTGAAGGCGCGGGAGAAGGCAGCGACTTCGGAGAAGCCGACGAGGTAGGCGGTTTCGGTGATCGATACCTTTTTCCCATCGAGATAGTGCAGCGCCATTCTGCGGCGCAGGTAGTCCACTAACTTTTCGAAGGTCGTGCCCTCTTCCGCCAGCTGTGTCCGCCGGTAGATTGGGGCCGGTGAGATGTACTTAGGCGACGATCGCGACCCTCGCAACCTTGCGCAGGGCGGATTCGTGGCGATCAGAGAGGGCCGCATGTTGAAGCTGATGTTCCCAGCGCAGATCGACAACACCTATCGGGGCTATTGGCTCGCGCTTTTGTTCTATGTTCCGATCGTGCTGATGAAGTTTCTCATGGGTTTCAATGTCGCCGGCTTCAATCCATGGATGAGCAATCTGCATATCTTGAAGGATGTCGATGCGGTTCCCTACGACACGTTCGGCGCGGAAGCGGCGTCACTGTTGATCCTGTTCTTTGCCAGTTGGGGCCTTGGGCTGTTGATCTTGAGCGCGCTTGGCCTCGTTGTGTTGCTGCGCTATCGCGCGATGATCCCGCTGATGTTCGTGGCTCTGACGGTTGAGCAAGTTGGTAGAGTGGGTCTCGCGAAACTCTATCCGATCGTGAGGGCGGTCGAGACGCACGGGGTTTCGACCGGCACGCTGGTCAACTGGGGGCTGACGGCGGGGCTTTTGATCGGCCTCGTTCTCTCGTTGATGGAACGCAAAAAAGGGCCGCTCGGCTGAGCGGCCCTTTCCGTGAGATGGGCTGTGATTGTGAGCCCGGATCTTTCGATCGGAGAATCAGGTGGTCCCTAGAGGTTGCTCCAGCGTCCGCGTGACTTTCAGGCTCCTCATTAGCGCCAAAATCCCACTCGACATCGGATCACCTCCCTTCGTTGATGGACAAACAGGAGCTCAGATTCACATGTCTTTTGAGTCTCGTCGAGAGATTTTTTCGATTAACCCAACCGGTCGCGTAGCGCGTACCAGGTGAGCGCCAGCGCCAACAGAGGCTTGCGAAACAGCGCGCCGCCCGGGAGCTTTGGGATTTTCAGCCGCTCGTAGACGTCGAAGCGCTCCGCCTGGCCGGTGATGGCTTCGGCGATCAACTTTCCGGCCAGTGTTGCGATCGCGACACCTTGGCCGGAGTAACCTTGCGCGAAGTAGAGGTTCGGTGCGAGCCGGCCGAGGTGCGGCAGGCGCGGCATCGTTATCGCCAATCGTCCGCCCCAGGCGTGGTCGATCTTCACGTCGCCAAGCTGCGGGAAGACGCGCAGAATATGCGGACGCACGATCGCGGCGACGTTGTCGACGTCGTGCCCGCCATAGGTTTCACCGCCACCGAACAACAAGCGGCCATCGGCGGTCATGCGATAGTAGTCGAGCACGAACTTGGTGTCGGCGATGGCCGCGCCCGAAGGGATCAGCGCGCGAGCTCGTTCGTCGCCGAGCGGTTCGGTCGTGGCGATGTAGTTCGAGATCGGCATAATCGTGCGCGCGAGCTCGGCGCTCAATTGGCCCAGATAGGCGTTGCAACCATAGACTGCAAACTTCGCCGACACCGCGCCGTGCGCGGTCTTGAGCTCGAGGGTGCCGCCGGTGTTCATGCTCAGAACCGCAGAATTCTCGAAGATTGTCGCGCCCGCCGTCTCGGCTGCGCGCGCGAGGCCCAGCGCGTAGTTGAGCGGGTGGAGATGAAAGCTGCCCGCGTCGAACATGCCGCCCTTGTAGTTTCGACAGGCGACGTAGCTTTCGATCTCCTGCGGCGGCACATACTTTGCCGTCGAATAGCTGTAGCGCTTCGCTAGATGTTCGACGTAATCTTCCAACTCGCGGGCGTGGCTGTCTCTTATCGCCGCCGTCAAGTGACCGGGCTTTTCATCGCAAGCGATTGCGTTCGTTGCGATGATGGCGCGGACGAGGGCTCTTGCTTCAAGCGCAAGTTCCCAAAGGCTTCGCGCGTGCGCATCGCCGTAGCGTTTCTCAAGCTCCACTTGATCGACGCGCTGACCGGTAATGACTTGACCGCCGTTGCGACCGGACGCGCCGAAGCCCGCGGTTTCGGCTTCCAGCACAATCACTTTCAATCCGGCCTTTGCGAGATGCAGCGCACAGGAAAGGCCCGTGTAGCCGGCACCTATTACGCAAACGTCGGCTTGATGCGAGCCCGCGAGTTGCGGGCGCGCACGTTGCCCGATCGCGGTGGCGCTGTAATATGAGTCGGTTCGCGAAGCAGTCATGATTCTTTCAGAACAGGTTTTGCCGAAGCAGCAAGAGGGGGCTCTGGTCTTGCCAAGCCTACAAGAAGTGTGCGTAGTCGCAATCCGATGATTGAAAAAGCCGGTGCCGTAATCGACGCGCATGCGACGCATTGGGCTTCATTGTATCCCGATGCGCCGGAGGCTATTCGCGCGCGCATCAAGAGCGTCGTCGCCAGATCGACGATCATTGCGCAAGTCGAATTGCCCGAAGCGCGTGCGATGCCCAATGGTGCGCAAGCCGATACGTTGACCGCGATGGCGGAAGGCGACGGCGACGTGCGGCACATGGTGTTGTTGTTGACGGAGCGCGAGACATCGTCCGGCTGCGTGCTCTCGGCGTTTCCGTTTGCGGCGGGCGCGATCACGCATCCGGTGAAGATCGATCACGTCGCGTCGAGCGGCTCGGGCGCCGAAGGACAAATTCGCGGGCGCACCGAAGACGGAGCGGAAATTTCGTTCTTCGATCCGTTGTTCTTCAAGAATGGCAGCGACTATCAGGTAGGCGAGAGCTATCAGTTCGCGCTGTCCGCCTTTGCCTATTCCCTGAGGCCGTTCGGACTCAAGGTCGTGCAGGGCGGCGACATGATCGCGCCGACCGATGTGCTTAAGCCTGCGCGCACCGGCGCCAGCGACGATTACGAGTTCCGCGCGACGGTACAGCACGTCTATCCGATGCGGCTCGAGAGCGGGACGGTGTACCGGATGCGGGCGACGGTTGCCCGGAGCGGGCGAAGCATGGTCGATGTCGCGCTATATGCCGCGGAGCACGTGTTGCCGGCGGGCTACCGGCCGAAGCCTGGGGACGAAATATCCGGGCGCTTGTGGTTGCAGGGCTATCTGGTCGAAGATTAAGCTCTATCCAACGCCGATTGGAGATTGAGCACCAGTGGATAAGACAGAAATCCTGCGCGTCGAAAAATATCTGCGGTCGTTGTTCCGCCTGGACACGATCCGCATCGAAGCGCGCCCGAACAAGAAAGACTCCGTCGAAGTGATGGTGGGGGACGAGTTCATCGGCGTCATCTTCAAAGACACCGAAGACGGCGAGACAACGTATCACTTCGAGATGGCGATCCTGGAGATGGATCTGCCGCCGGCCTCTGCAGTGCTGAAGAAACCGTAAGCTCTATTTCGGACGGAAGCGGTTGATCAGCGCCATGATGCCGGCGTCGATGCGCTTCCAGTCCGCAAGATGCGCGCGCTTGAATTTGTAGGTCAGGCCTACATTGTCCTTCAGGCGTGTAACGCGCATGCAGCTGGAGCCGAAACTCGGGTTCGGCGAGGGGTCGCAGCGCATGACGAGCAGCGAAGCGTCTTCCAGCGTTGCGGTGTACCACTCCGTGTTCTCGTAGCCTGAGCCCGGGCCGAATTTGTATTGTGTCAGGCCGAACGGGCCCGGCTCGCCCTCGGGATTTTCGGCGAGCGGTTTGATGCCGCGTTCGAACTTCTTCTGATAGGTCAGCGGCGCGCGATCGACGGCGAGCGTGAAGTGCACGACACCGGCGTCTGGCGTGTTGCTCGCGAATTTGTCCGCGTCGGCCGAGGTCCAGGGCGTCAGGTTCGGCAGTAGCGCATACATCGGGACATCGTCTTGGTCGCCGTCGCTGCGCGAGCGGCGCAGCTTCGTATAGTTCGCGGGTACCCGAAATAGCGCGCCGTCGATGCGGATGTCGGAGGTCGCGGCCGAGGAGGTCGGCCATGTGGTGTTGCCTTGCAGGTCCTCAACAGTCGGACCGGTCAAGACGACGAAGACGCCGGCGCCGATAATGCCGGCGAGGATGAGGATGATTGCGGGCAGCATCCAGCTGGAGTGGGCGTGGACTTCGCCCCCACCCAATGCTGCGTCGGCATCTCTTTGGTCAATTTTCATGACCGCACTATCGCCCCGACTGGTTTCCGAAATCTTGGAATCCGTGGCGGGTGTCGCTCTCCTGTCGGACGTTGTGGTCTGGCGGCCACAGTTGCTGGCCGCCGCCTTTGGACCAAGACCCTGCCGCGCGGGACGCTGCGCCGCAATAGGGTCCGTTCTATGCAGGCACGATTTCTTGTCGCAAACCGGCACATTGTCCTGGCCTGGATGCCGGAAAGTGGCGGAAATCCGCTGGCATGCGGCGTGCTGAGTTTGGGTTACCAACAAAGGCACGCCCCTCATGCTCGATCCGGTTCAGACACTCATATTCGGCCTCGTCATCGGCTTTGCGGTGTCGGGCGTCTTTTCAAACGTGTTCCAGATGATGGTCACAAACGGGCAGTCGCTGTTGGCGATGCAGGTCACGTCAGACACGCAGCGGCTTGCGGTCGTTGCGATGTTGTTGCTCGCCGGTCCGCATATCTTGGTGCGGGCCGCGAACCGGTCGCTGCAGGTAGGCGATTGGCCGGCGGCCTATACGGCAGGCTGCTTTGGGCTTGGGCTGCTGTGGTCGTTTGTCCTTGGGTACGCCATTTTGGCTGTTTTCTTGGGCTAGCCGTTCACAAATTGGTGACACTGGCGTCACGTTTGTCTTGAAACGCTTGTTTGAAAGCCTTATCTCATCTCGCACGTGCAGCATGCTTCGTGAAAGTGAGAGGGCGTCGTGCTCAACCGGATTTTGAACGTTTTGATCGTGGGGCTTATGGCGGCGGTGATCGCGCTCTTTGAGCTCGGTCGCATTGCGCCGGGCGACGCGTTCTTCATTGCGACGGCGATCGTGATCCTGTTCACCGGCCAGCAGCTGATCGCGCGCGAGCAAATGAGCTTCGCGGAAGCTGCGTCGGCGATGTTCACGCGGCCGCGCTCGTGGCGCAGCCGCTCTTCGTTTGCGGCTTACTTCGTGTGCTTGGCGCTGGGTGCTGTCGTCACGCTGCAGGTCTTGGTCTCCGCCTAAAGCACCGTCAGCATCGCGGCCACCAGCGGGTGGCGGACGATGTCGCGGTCTTCCAGTCTGATCACCGCAATGTCGTCGAGCGTCGCGAGGCGGTCGGCGACCTGGCCAAGGCCGCTCATCCCCGGCAGTAGATCCGTCTGATCGGGATCGCCCGTCATGACCATCGTCGAATGCCAGCCCAGCCGCGTGAGCAGCATCTTCAGCTGCCCGTAGGTGCAGTTCTGCGCTTCGTCGATGACAATGAAGGCGTTGTTCAGCGTGCGGCCGCGCATATAGGCGACCGGCGCGATTTCGATGACGCCCTCCGCCAAATACGCCTTCAACCGCTTGCCGCCGATCCGGTCCGACAGCGCGTCGTAGAGCGGGCGCAGATACGGTGCGAGCTTGTCTTCAAGCGCGCCTGGCAGGAAGCCCAAGCTCTCGCCCGCTTCGATGGCGGGGCGGGAGAGAATGATCTTCGTGGTCTTGCCGGCTTCGAGCGCTTCGACGGCTTTGGCGATGGCGAGGAAGGTTTTCCCGGTGCCGGCAGGGCCGACGGCCACGACCAAGTTTCGCTTGTCGATCGACTCCATCAGCCGGCGCTGATTGTCGGAGCAGGGCCTTACGTGGCGGGTATAGCCGCGCTCTGGGTTGTCGCCGCGCTCGCGGTCTCGCGCCAGTGGCGACCAACCGTTCCCGGCCGGAAATAAGGCGCGGACTTTGGAGTGTTCTTGATAGTCGTCACGCATGCGTTTGCGGCTAGCTCTCTTACCCATAGCTGCTTACTCCCCTCGAACGCGGACGCGCGCGCGGGTGCGCGTTCGTCCAAACCACACAAAAGGCGAGAGATTTGCGTGCGCGGCGGTGTCGGTGCCTTGGCGCCTGCGCGTTGGAGAGCGCTGGGCCTGCGATGGGTCCGGGTCGGACGCGCATTGGGCACTTGGCAGTGTGACTCCTTCGGCGAATCACGCAACTGAAGTGAGCGTACTCGCTTCGGGGCTCACATGGGTGAACGTTGCGTGACAGGTCTGCGGAGTGTGATGCGAAAGACTCAGCCTGCGGGCCCCGCGACGCGCAAAAGGCGGAAGAGCGCCGGGGCGATGAACGTAACGTAGAACGAGACGAGTGAAAGTTGCGCCACGAGCGCGACCTGCTTGTCCAGTCCGGCGGCGGCCAGCTGATCGCCCGCGACCTTCATGAGGCCAAACAACACGGCAACGCCGACAATGGCCGCCAGCCCTGCGACGAGCCAGTTTTCGTGGCGGCGAGAGCCGATGATGTTGCGCTCCAGCAGCGCGCCTGCGAACCAGAACAGCAAGAACCCAATGAGTGCATACATGGCGGCCGGCACCGGATCTCTCGGCCAAGCGAACATGACGAGTGGCACTAGCGCCGCGATCGCGGCTAGGTGGATAAGCGGGGTCGCGTTTGCCCATGCAGCGTCGCTGAGGAAGCCGCGGAAGATGACGATGCAGGCTAAGCCCAGCAAAGCGCCGCCGAGTACGTCTTCCACATCATGTACGCCCAGATAAAGGCGCGAGAAACAGACGCCCGCGGCGATGACGATCGCGATGACCCAAGCCCACGACCGTTTGATCTCATATGCAAGCCAGAGCCACATCGCGACCGCGATCTGCGCGTGGCCGGAGGGGAAGCCGAACGAATCGCCGACCCGGCCATCGAGCGCGAGGGCGAGAGGCGGACGGGAATCTTCGAACAGGTCTTTCAGGAACGAGTTCGAGAGCCCGACAATGCCAACCAGGATGGCGAGCCGGGTGAACATCGGCTTATCCCAAAGCCAGTAACCCAGCGGCAGCATGACAAGGAAAAACTCCGTGTAGCCGAGCAGGGTGAAGGCGTTGAAGATCTGGGTGTTCAGGTCCGAGCGCAGGGGCAAGACCCAAGAGATGTCGTGCAGAAATGTTTCCATGGTGTCCCGGGTATAACACGAGCTTGCGAATGACGGAAAACGGCCCTTTCGTAAGGCGAAAGGCGAACGGGATGAAGCTGTCCGCGATCGCGGGTCCGCCTTCTTACGCGAGACTACGCGCGGCGTTCACCACGTGCACTCACTATGTCGGGCCAGGGGAATGCCGCCGCCGGTTGCAACTTTGGCTCTTTCTCACAATCGGCTGGTGAGTGGCAGGCACAATCGATAGCGTGCCAGTGGATGAGCCCTGGAAAAAAAGGGCGGGGTGACCTGGGAGATTCTCGCAATGGCGCGTTGGAGCGTCGCAACGCGGCTGTTGTCGTGTGCGTCCGTGTTGGCGATGGGCGGCGCGTTTGCGACCAATGCGTCGGCGCATGACGGCGGCGAGGGTGGTTGCGTTTCGCTGACGAGCCCAACGACGATCAGCAGCTACAAGAGATGCGTGCGCGTTCGGGTGCCGATCGGCGGCGACGTCGTCAACAACGCGACGATCGGCAAAACAACATCTCACTACACCGAGACCGACAAGCCGGGCTTTTTCATCGGCGACGGCGGATTGATCGACGGGCAGCTTCGCAACAACGGTACGATTGCGGGCGGTACCTACGGCTTGGGTGCGCTCACACTTGGCGACGGCGCCGATGTGACGGGCGGCATCGTCAATGCGGGGTCGATTGTCTCCAAGCACGGCAGCGGCATCAGCCTGGGCTATGCCGAGCAAGAGTACTACGAGGTCGAGTACAACGCGGCGGCGTTGACCGGCGGCATCGTGAACAGCGGTCTGATCAAGGGCGAGGACTATGGTGTTGTCGCGCGCTACGGCACGATGTCGGGGGCGCTGATCAACGAAGCGACCGGTGTCATCACGGGCGAGAAGGCCGGCGTTTCCATCGCCGACAGCTTCACCGCATGGACGGGTGGTATCCAGAATTCGGGTCTCATTCAGGGCGGATTCGCCGGCATCGTCATCGGCGACTTCGGCTTGGGCTACGACATCTACACCGATGACGATGGTGGCGAAGACGGCGGTGAGGACGGTGGCGAGGATGGCGACGACGATGAGGTCTATGGCGCCAGCGCGCCGCCGTCGGGCGTCGTGTTCTCCGGCGGCATCTTCAACTATGCGGGCGGGACGATCAGCAGCGTCTATGGTCCCTCCATCGCGATCGGCGGCGCCGGGTTCAGCGGTGGCGTGCACAATGATGGGTTGATCACGCAGGCACCCGGCGACGGTGGCGACTACAGCGAGACGTGGCAGGCCTGGTCGCCCTATCAAGGCGTCGGCATTGTCTTTACGGCGGCGACGGTCGAAGGCGGTCTCTTCAACGGCGTGAACGGCGAGATCTATGGCACCTATGGGCCCGCGGTTTGGATCACCAGCCTGACGGAGAGCTTTTCCGGTGGCATTGCGAACGATGGCCTGATCGCCGGCGCCTATGACGGCATCCGGATCGAGAGCGCGACGTTCGAGGACGGACTTCTCAACGGCGTCGGTGCGACCATCTCGGCGCTTGAGGGCGACGGCGTGTTTGCGAGTTCGGCATGGACGGGCGACGTCGCGAACCACGGCACGATTTCGGGCGCCCATAACGGCTTCACCTATCAGGGCACGACGTTCGAGGGCGACTTCGGCAACAATGGAACAATCACCGGCGGCGCCACAGCGGTCGCGATGGGCGGCGAGACGTTCGACGGCGCGTTCACGAACGACGGCATGTTGGACGGCGAAGGGACCGGCGTTTCTCTGTCGTTCGCGCATGTGGCGGGTGCTTTCACCAACAGCGGCACGATCAACGGCAGTGCGGGCGACGGCGTTGCGATCACCGTCGACAGTTGGGGCGCGGAGGATGCGCCGGCGGACATCTTGATCACGCAGAGCGGCGTGATCAAGGGGGGCGAAACCGGTTTTCTGATGAATGCCGGCGTTGTCTACGGGAACTTCGTCAACGACGGTGAGATCAACGGTCAAGGCGCGGATACCGGCGTGCACATCACCGCCGATGCCTTTCATGGCGACTTCACCAACAACGGCGAACTCGATGCGCCTTCGACGGCCGTTGTGTTGGCGATCGGTGCGTTCGACGGGGCGTTCAAGAACACGGGCGCCATCGAAGGCGGCGAGAACGGCGCGGCGTTGGTGCTCGACACGATGACGGGCGGCTTTGCCAACAGCGGCACGATCAGCGGCGAGAGCGGCCACGGCGTTTCGGTTTCGGTCGGAAGCTGGGGCACCGGCGAGGCGCGGGTTGCGATCATCAATGAGGCCGACGGTCACACTAGCGGCGGCGACATTGGCTTTGCGATTGAGGCCGAGACGCTGGTCGGTTCGGTGACGAACCACGGGATCGTCGAGGGCGGCACGACGGGGCTCTGGCTCGCCGTCGACGCTTTCGATGCGCCGTTCGAGAATGTCGGCGAGATCAACGGCGGCGTGAACGGCGTCGTGTTGATCGCGGACAGTGCGTTGGGCGGTTTCACGAACAGCGGCTCGATCGCGGGCGACGAGGGCAATGGTGTCGATATCGATGCAGGCAGTTGGGGCGACGGCGAGAATCCGGCTGCAATCCTGAACACGGCGGACGGAACGATCAGCGGCGGCAATATCGGACTTGAGGTTGAGGCCGAGACGTTGGTTGGCGCGGTGACGAACAACGGTTTGATCGAGGGCGGCGTGACCGGGGCCTCGCTCCAGGTCGAGACGTTCGATGCGCCGTTCGCAAATTCCGGGGAGATCAAGGGCGGCAGCACGGGGCTGGTGCTGGCGGTCGGTGCGGCGCAGGGCGGGTTCATCAACAGCGGCACGATCACGGGCGACGAGAATGACGGCGTCGAGATCTTGGCCGGCGCGTGGGGTTCGGCGGAGGCGGCGGCCGACATCGTCAACACCGTGGACGGTGTGATTAGCGGTGGCGTGACCGGGTTCTATCTGGAGGCCGAGACGTTCTACGGCGACTTCATCAACGACGGCACGATCAGCGGCGGCGGCAACGACACCGGGTTGCACATCGTCGCCGGCTCGTATGTCGGCGACATTGTGAGCAACGGGGCGCTGTCGGCGCCGTCGAATGCGCTGCATCTGGAGATCGAGGACTTTGACGGGCAGGTGATCAACACCGGCACGATCACGGCGGAGAATGCCGGCGGCACCGCGGCGCTGTTCGCGATCGGCAACGGCGCGACGTTTACGAACCGGGACGGCGGCCTCATCATCGGCGATCTACGGTTCAGCGGCGATGCGGTCTATCACTTCGTTGGCGAAGACGGCGGCGTCGAAGGCGACTTGATCGGCGAAGGCGACGACGACACGATCACCGTGCAGAACGGTACCCAGCATTTCGTCGACGGCACGGCCAGCAACTTCGCGAGCTTCACCGTCGGCGACGGCGGCGCTGTGTTGATGGGCGCGCGCCAGGAGGGCGGCGGCAGCCCTGGCGCTTACGCCTTTGCCAATGTCGGTGCGCTCAACGTGCAGAACGGCGGCACGCTTTACATCGACAATTCCACGACCTTGAACGTCGGCAGCTATACGCAAGAAGCGGGCGGCGTGGTCGAGTTCTTTCTGCGCGCGCCGGGTGGATCGGGCTTTAGCAATCTCAGCGGGAGCGTGACGGCGGGTGAGGGCGACTATGGCCGCATTCTGGTCAGCGGCGCGGCGACGTTGAACGGCACGGTCGCGGGCTTCCTCGATCCCGCATTCGCGAATGCCAATCCGGATCTGCAAGAGGTCCGCTACGAGGATGTGATCGTGGCGGACGGCGGCATCTTCGGCGACTTCTCGACGATTGGGTTGATCGCGGATTCTTCTCTGTTCGAGTTGAACCAGATCATCGACGGCAACACCGTCGACATGCAGGTGACGCGCACGTCGTTGGCCGATCTTGGCGATCTTTCGGGCATCATCGTGAACACCGGCGGGCCGTTCGACGCGATGGTGAGTGACCGGTCGAACGGCATCGGCTCGGGCTCGTGCGCGCTGGCCGGTGAAGGTTCGTGCTTCAATCGCTTTGCGGCGAACGAGCCGGGCGCCACGCAAGTGATGACGGATGCGCCGCCGGTCGATCCGTTCGCGTGGCTGCGCACGGGCGTGCGCAAGGTCGGCGAGACGGCGGCGTGGGGCCGGGCGATCGGCGCCTGGGGCAAGACGAACGGCGATGCGAAGAGCGCGGGCAGCAAGTTCGACCTCTATGGCGCGATCGTGGGCGTCGACTATGTGTTCGAGACCGACCTCATGGCGGGCCTGGCCGCGCAGTGGACGACGACGGACATCGATTTCCGCGGCCGGGACGACAACGCGGGTGTCGAGAACTTCGAGCTCGGCGCTTACATGTCGTACGGCGACACGCGGCTTTATCTGAACGCGAATGCGAGCGTGATCTGGCACGAGATCGAGGTCAACCGCTTCTCGTTGGCCGGCGCCGCGCAAGGCCAGTACAACGGCACGACGCTGTCGGCCTTTGCGGAGGCCGGCAAGATTTTCGAGAGCGAAGAGGGTCTGCGCATCGGGCCGTTCTTCTCGCTGAGCTATAGCCACCTGGACACGAACGCCTATAGCGAGACCGGCACGGGCGCGCTGCTCGACGTGCAGGGCTCGACGCTGGACTCGCTCAAGAGCGCGATCGGCGTCAGGCTGGGCTTGCCCGTGCAGCTCGACTCCGGCCGCAAGCTGGTGCCGGAGGCCAGGCTCGGTTGGACGCACGAGTTTGCGGACAACCAAGCGTCGTTCCTGGCCACCGTGCAGGGCCAAGCGCAACCGCCGAGCGTGATCAAGGGCGAAAAGTTCGGCCGCGATTCAGCGCTGGTCGGCGTCGGCCTCACCGCGCCGCTCTCGGACCGCGCGGCAGTGTTCGTCGACTACGACGCGACGCTGAACCCCGACATCACCACGCACACGGTGTCGGTGGGGATGCGGGTGACGTGGTAGGTGGGTGAAAAGCAGCCGCTTCGAGATCAGCTACTTGAACTCAATCTGCAACGCCAGTTGGAGCAGCAACTCCTGCTGCTGCGGGTCATGCCCTTGATCGGCGCGTGCCGGATGATCGCTGTCGATGTAAAGTGCCTCGGCTGCGAGTGTAGCCCAGTCGCGCACCGGCGCTCGCCAGGAAAGCGTTCCGGCCCATCCGCGGTCGTTGTTGTCGTCGATCCATTCATAGTTGCGATCGCGAACTTCGAACCAGTCGACGCGACCGGCGACCAAGCCGAACTCGAATTGGCGCGATAGCAACACGTAGGCCGACGCAAAGCCGACATCCGCCATCCAGCCTTCCGGCGGCATCCAATGTCCCATCACAGTCTCGCCGTTCATGTATTGCGCGAGCAGTTCGGTCTTGTCGTCGAAATCAACCGCCACGCCGGCGTTCACGAACCGCGTTCGCCAACCGTATTGACCCTCTTCTACGACCGTCGGGTTTCCGTGATTGTCGTAATAGAGAACGTTGAACGTTACCGGAAATGGCGGCGACCAATCGAGCCGCACATACGACCCGAAACGTCCATCGACTTCACGCGTCGGCTCAGTTGACGGCGCTTGCGTCATATAGAACGCGTTCCACGCCGGGCTGCGATCGGGAATTGCGAAGTCGCCGAACGCAGTTGCAAGCACGTCGTGCATCGCCCAACCGCGAAAAGTGAGAAGTGTTCCGGACGTGTCGTTGTTCTCAAACACCGCGGCGGTGAGTTGAAATTCGTGATCGTCGAAGACTGTGCGCACGGAGCCTTCAAGGCCCAGCACCAACACCTCCTCGCCGACCCAAGAGTTGATCGCCGAAGGCGTGAGCGTACGAGTGGTCGTCCACGCCAATCCGTCATGTTCGAGCGAGATCGGCGGAAAGAACATCCCGCCGCGCATTGAGAATCGTGTGTCGGAATCCGGCACCGGCTTCCACTTTAGATAGGCCTCGACAAGGTCGACACCGTTGTACTGCCCGGGGTTCGCTTGCGCGTGAACGTAGCCTGCAAGATCCCACTCCATGACATGCGGTTGCCAGACGAGCGCCGCGTTTGCGAGTGCGAGCTGGCCTTCAAGGTCGTCGCCATTGCCGAACCGTGTCTTGCCGAAACTGTCTTTGAGCCAAGACCGCTCGCCGTCGCGTGCTATCGCGCGGACGTCAAGCCGACCGGAGAAGTCGTCGAGAAAGGACCAGTGTTGCACTTCATCGGCGTGCGCGAGGCCGACCGACAGCAGGAAAAGCGTGAGTTGGAAAGCGCTAATACGCGCCATGACGTGCTCGCCGTTGCGCACGAAGATCGAGTTCCACGGCAAGCGTCGTTGGCGCTTGCGCTGACACGGTCAACGCTTGCTCGATCCGCTGGCCGGTTGCCGTCGCCTGCGGATGCCATATCTCGGCTTTCGCCATCCCCGCGGGGACACCAGCTATCGTCGCGTTTCCATTTGCGTCGGTTTTGGCAGCAAAGGGCGAATCGGTGACATAAATGAACGCACTCATTTGGTCATGAATGTTGCAGCCGATGGCGACCACGCCCGGCGTTGGAAACGCAACGGAGCGCGTCTCGTCATGACCGTACAGCTGAATTTCAAATTTCCTCACCGGCGAGAACGAGTAGACATGGTGGCGCACCGTGTCGAAGTTCGGAAACGCTACCTTTGCGCCGGTCGGTACGATCAACACGAATGGATCGAACGCAAGGTCACGCTGACCGACTTGAAGCGGCCATGGAAACTTGGTCGCGCCCGTCGGTTGGGTCGCGGGCGTCATCGTCACGATGGCGTTCGCTACTGGTTCGCCGCTGGAGGTACGAACCTGCACATTGACATCCGCGGCTTGAGCCGCCGCGAAAAACAGGAGAAAGAAGAGGAAGAAAGGAGCCGCGCGACGCATAGGGGTCAATCTGGCTCCGCGGCGTAAAGAACCTCTTAACGCGTCCCCCGGACGACCTTAGCCAACTCTGAGCCATACCCGTCGAGGGCCGTCTTTAGCGCAAGAAATTCTTCACGCCCGATGGCATCGCGCGCCACTGCACGCCGTTCGAGCGCCGCCGACAGTTGTGAAAGCCGCATGGCGCCGACCTGGGCGCCGGCGCTTTTCAGCGCATGAACTTCGATCGTCAACCGTTCGTAGTTTTCCAAGAGTGCGGGCAACTGCTCGATCTTGGCATTCGAGTCTTTCACGAACGAGGTCAGCAACTCTGCGGCCACGTCCATCGTCAACCCGTCGATCAGCGCATCGACCGCGCTCCGATCGAATTCAGCGGCGTCGTTTCCGAGTGTGCCGGGCGTTGCAACGACGCCACATTTCCGGCCGGAGAGTGCGTCTATGACGGCGCCGCGCAGGGTCTCTTTCTGGACTGGTTTGGCCACATGCCCGTTCATGCCCGCCGCCGCGCAGGCTTCAATGTCTCTCGCGTAGGCGTTTGCCGAGAACGCGATGATCGGCAGGTCCGCGAAGCGCCCACCGCGCGCGCGGATTGCGCGCGTCGCGGTCAATCCGTCCATCTCGGGCATCTGCATGTCCATGAGCACGAGATCATAGCTGTGTCGCGCGACGGCTTCGATCGCTTCATAGCCGTTCGCGGCGACGTCGATGTGGATGCCATCGACTTTGAGAATGCTGCGCGCCACGAACTGATTGGTGAGGTTATCTTCGACGACGAGAATGCGCACGCCACGCCCACGCGCCGCGACGAAGGCGCCGAGATCCTTCGCGTCGTGTTCGTTCGAGCTCGTCGCCGTCATAGGCACGGACCCGATCGCGAGCCGAACCCGAAAAGCGAACGTCGAGCCCTGCCCGAGCACGGAGGTGGCGTCGATCGTGCCGCCCATGCGTTCAACCAGCCGTTTGCAGATCGCAAGCCCAAGCCCCGTGCCGCCGAAGCGGCGCGAAATGGAATTGTCGGCTTGCACGAACTCTTGGAACAGCGACCCCAGGCGTTCGGCCGGAATCCCTACGCCGCTGTCGACGACCGACCATTCGACGATCGCGTGGCCATCGTCGCCGGACGTGGTGGCCAGGCGCACGGTGACGCCGCCCTGCTGGGTGAATTTGATCGCATTGCCAATGAGATTGATCAGCACTTGGCGCAGGCGGGCCGAATCTCCGATCACGACCGCAGGCATGTCGCCTGTGGTTTCAAACGCGAGTCCGATCCCCTTTTCCGTCGCCCGCGCAATAAGCAGTTCGACGCTGCCGCGGGTCAGTGCCGTGGCATCGAAAGCGGAATTCTCAAGCTCGACTTGGCCGGCGTCGAGCTTCGATAAATCCAAAATGTCATTCAAGAGGCCCAACAGGTTGTCGCCGGACTCCTTGATCAACGCCACCTGCCGCCGTTGGTCGTCGTTCAAAGGGCTGTCGATGAGGACGCCTGCCAGTCCCAGTACCGCATTTAAGGGCGTGCGGATTTCATGGCTCATATTGGCGAGGAATTCAGACTTCGTCTTGTTTGCTCGCCAGGCCTCATCGCGCGATTTCTGCAACTCCGTTCGCCGGTCATTGATCGCGCGCGCCATTGCGCCGAGCGCTTGGGAGAGATCAGTGATCTCGCCTGCGCCTTCGATGACGGCAGGCGGGGTATAGTCTCCGCCTTCTATTTTGCGCGCGCTGTCGGCGAGTACTTCGATCGGTCGCGAGACTTTGCGCGCGATCAACACCGCGCCGACGATCGCAACCGCAAGGCCCGCGAGCGATATGATCAACAGCGGCCATAAGACGGCGTCGAACGGACTCACGGCGTCGGCGAGCGGATACTCGAAGAGCGCGACGGCGCGCTTGCTGCCTTGCAGCGTGTCGAGATTCAGCGTCGACTGGAGTAATTCCTCATTGGCGGCACCGTGTGTCACGGCGGCGGCCAAAGGGGTGCCATCTGCGGATTTGATTTTGATTGAAACAGCGAAGGCATCTAGGTCGCGCAGCTGTTCGACCAGTGCGTCGTCAACCGGCACGACGGCCGCAATGTAGGCGATCGGTACCGGTGCATTCACCGGGACCGCGATGAACCAGTTCAGCGTTTCATCGATCACCGCCATACCTCCGGCGGACCCGTTGAGGCCGGCGTCGTCGAGCATCTGGGGAAAGGCGAATTTTGCCGGCGTGCCGTCGCCGGCGTTGGTGTCCAACTGCACGGTGCCGTCGAGGCCGACCAGAAACATGCGTTGCGCGCCGATGCGCCTGCCATGATTGCGCAGTGCCGATGCCGCCGTCGCCATGTCCTGGTGGGCGATTGCCTCGCGCAGCGGATAGTCAAGCGACAGAACGGTGACGCTGTCGGCAACACGGTGAAGAACGAGATCAAGTTTGCGGTCGAAGACTTTCGATGCGCGCCCCAGCTGGGTCCGGCCACGCTCGACCAGTTGCGTGCGCGATACGAAATGGCCGGCCGCGACCGTCAGCGCCTGAACGCCGATCAGCACGACAACCAAAAACGACGCAAGGCGCGTCCCAAACCGCATTTTCGCGGACCTTCCCCGATCAGAAGCACCGGAAATTCTAGGGGAATCGCATTAAATGCATGTGTATCGGCCTGGCGTTGTGTCGCCCAAGCAGCGGGCGAGAAAGGGTTCCTTAACCCTGCCGGGACAAATACTTCGTTATGTTCGACCTGTTTTTAGCGGCAAGGGTTGGAGCTGTCGCGCTGCTCGCACTCGCGGCCGTGACGGTGCCCTCGCGCGCGGACGCGGTCACCTTTGCGGGATATGGCGACGTGCGTCTCGTTATCCCCTCCGGCGACGACGATACCTGGCTTGAAGGGGGTCTGTCGAAGACGCGTTTTGGTCGCGCCGACGGCAATACGGAACTGCGGATCGGCGAGATCGTGGGTGAAGTACGGGCCCAACTGGGCTCGGAACTCATGGCGATTGCTTGGGGCCGGTACGACGAAGATCAGCGCACGCCGATCGATCTGATCGAGGCCTATCTGCGCTATCGCCCGGTTTCGACATCGTCACTGCGCTGGTCTGTCAAGGCAGGCGCCTTCTTCCCACCGATCTCGCTTGAAAACGACGAGATCGGCTGGACCAGTCATTGGACGTTGACGCCTTCCGCGATCAATTCCTGGGTTGGCGAGGAACTGCGGACGCTCGGTGCGGAAGCCATGATTGAATTCCGTGGCGAGGCGAATACGTTCGAAGCGAATGTCGCGCTCTTCGGTTGGAACGACCCGGCGGGTTTTCTCATCGATGTACGCGGCTGGGCGCTCGGCGACCGGCCAACCGGCTTGTTTGACAAAGTGCATTTGCCCGACCCATTCATCGCCTATGTCGGTGGTTTGCTGCCGCGCACGACGCCGATGTTCAAAGAAATCGACGACCGCGCCGGCTATTACGCGCGCGCCGCGTGGAAAAACGAGAGCTTCGGCAGCATCGAAATTCTTCGCTACGACAACCGCGCCGATCCGGCCGCCTTCGACGGCGTGCCGGCATGGCGCACCGAATTTTGGAGCGCAGGCCTCAACACCCAGATCGACTCGTTCGAAATTCTGGCTCAAGGCATGGCAGGCGAGACCGAAGTGGCTCCGTTCCCGGGTTACGACCGCGTCGTCGAATTTTGGTCGGCCTACGTTCTGGTCGGTCGCGAGTTAGGCGACTGGCGCCTCGCCGCGCGCGCCGAACTGTTTGGCAGCGACGCGACGGTCGCCTATCTCGAAGACGACGAATGGGAAGTCGAAAACGAACCCGATTACGGCGAATACGGGCACTCGTTCACCTTCGCCGCGACCTGGACGCCGGAGGAATGGCTGCGCCTCACCGGCGAGATCCTTTACGTCGACAGCTATCGTCCGTTCCGCCGCGATGACGGCCTTCCTGCCGACGGCCGCGAAACCCAAGCGCAACTTGGCGCTCGTTTTATGTTTTAGTGGCAGCGTTGCTGCCCGGGTGCGGCGCGAGTTCATGGACAATCAAGCGTGGTTCCTGGCCACCGTGAGGCGACGGCTGCGGGGCGCGATATATGTAGCGAGCCTACCGGGCTCACAACCTAAAGCTGGCCGCGCGTATCGAGGCGGCCACATTGGGCGGAGTCAGTTCGCGGCACGGCTAACGAGGCGTGGGCCGTGACCTTCTAATACTGATTCGGCTTGTCGATGATCAGTGATCGTATCCGAAGTGGCTTACCCAGCGTTGCAATGGGGCTGCGTCTTTGCCCTCAAACAGAAAGGCGTAGTTCTGCCACGACGACTGAACGCCGATCGTCAGGCCGGAGCGAACCTTCTGATAGCTTGGCGTGCGCGCCGACCGCCGGTCGGCCTGTTCGGCAAAGTGCAAGACCTCGTCCGACCAATCGGCACCGACAAACCGCAAGACGCGGGTCACGGTGGTCTCAAAATCGTTGACCAGCTGTTCGTAGCGCACATATGCGACGCGTTCGCTTTCTTCCAGCTCAAACACGTCGAACCACTGTGTCATGGCAAAGTCGTAGAGCCGGCACGCGTCGGCGAAACGGCGGAAATTGTCCATCGCAAGGTTTCTTCCGAAGTGCTGCTTGAAGCAACTGAGCACGACGTCGAACGGATGGCGGATGGAGAAGATGTACCGTTTCCCAGGCAACAGCGATTCGAGGAACTTGATGGCGGCCGAATTCAAGGGCAGCTTATCGACGAACAGGCGAGCGCCTGCCTTTGTTCGGCGGCGGTCGAGCTCTTCGTAATATCGCCTCCGCGCTTCCAGCGAGACCGATTGGGGAATTGGATGGCCGGGTTTGACGTGTTGATCGATGAAGCTTACGGCTCTTGAAAACGAAGGCACTTCTTCAAACGTCTCGATCTGAGGATGCGCGGCGAGGGCGTTTTCCAGCAAGGTCGTTCCGGAACGCGGAAAACCGACCATCATGAAGTGGCTTGATCGACGATCGTCGGGTTCCAAGTCGCCGATGTGATAGGCGGCGCGATCCAAATAGTGCTTCGCGATGTCCACGCGCGCTGCGTTCGGCGCAAGGCCAACCTCGTTCATTTGCGCGTAGCTGTTGTACGCCGGGCGGAACTGTCCCAAGGCCTCGAATGCCGATGCCCGCGCTCTGAGTGCCGTGCTTCGCAGGTTGTTGCCGATCTCGCGCGACAGAACCGGCTCCAATAGTTTGATTGCGCGTTTCGGTTCCCCCCTGGCGGTCGCAACAAATGCACCGAAGATGGAGCATTCCAGGGGATAGACGCCCGCTCTCGCGAAGCCTTGGCAAACCGTATCGACCCGATCGATTTGGTTCGCCTCAAGCAGATGGTTCAAGAGCATGTAGGCGCCGCGCGGATCGGCAGGCTGGACCAGAACGGTGAGTACCGCCCATTTGATGGCGGCTCTCCAACCGCCGATGATTTCGGAGGTCGCGCGGGCGTCATGCATGTGCTCGATCAATCCCGTTGCCAGAAAGATCTCGCGATCGAGGTCAAGGCAACTTGGAAGATCGCGGTCGAGTTCGGCACGCATGCGCTGGGTCCGAAGGTCGTCGACGCGAGGTGCGTCGGTCTGCATGACTTGACGCGCGAGGTCGTATTCAAATCGAGCCATCAGCAGTTTGAAGGCGCGCGTGCGAACGGCATTGTGGCAGGAGAGTTCCAGGGCAAGCGGCCACTGTGCGGGACGGAGCGCGCCGAGTTCAAGCAGGGCCGCAACCGCCGCGACGCGCAGCGTGCCGTCGGTTGTTTCCAAGGCCGACGCATAGTACGCGGGCAGGCCGAGTCGACATGCCGACAAGGCCTCAAGTCGTTTCAGTTCAACGTCGATATCGGAGTCCGAGGTCATCGAAGCGCACCCAATCGCCGCGTTGGGCTATCACAAATCGGATCGCGGGACGAAGGTACTTATTTGACGAAAAAAGGGGCGCGTACACGCCCCTTTTTCGATTCACTCAGGAGGTTCGGGTTAGTTCAGATGGAAAACAACGCCAAGCGATACGGTCAAGGCCTCGGGATCCGTGCCGAAGGTTTCGTTGAACTGATCGGTGTAGATCTTGTCCGAGAAGTTATAGTAAGCGATTTCGCCGCGAATGTCGGTTGTTGCGCCGACGGCGTATTGCGCCCCGCCGCCCAATGTGTAGCCGTGGAAATTGCGCGATCTGCCGTCGCCTTCGCTGCTATCGTGGTGGTGGGTCGTCACTTCGGAATACGCATAGCCGACGAAACCGTAAAGCAGAGCCTTCGGGTCGATCACATAGCCCAAGCGCGCCCGCGCCGAGGCGAGAGATTCCATATCGAAGCTGAGCGCCGGGCCCGTCACACTGTTGGAATCGGCGCAGCCGGCGGCTTCGCAAGTCGCGGTGTCTGCGGATACCATGTTGACGTTCAATTCCGCGCCCACCAACCATTGATCGGCCAAGGCGAAGTCGTAGCCAAGTCTGCCGCCGAGCAGCACGCCGCTGCCTTCATCCGCGTCCTGGTAACCGGCAACGTTGGCGTAGTTCGGATTGACGTCGTTGATTTCGCCCATCACTTGGGTCCAGCCGAGATCGAGGCTGACCGAGAAGCCGGCAAAACGATTGTCGGCCTGTGCTGTCGTCGAGGCCGCCAACATCAAGGCGCCGGCCGCCGCAGCCGTTAGCAGTTGTGATTTCATTCGTAAGTCTCCCTAAGCGTCAAAGACGCGAGCCGCGAGCGAAGCGCCCACGAGGGCACTGGGCGCCCGCGTGGTTAACAGGAGATTAATTTGGCTCCGAAGGGGCTTGGCGCATCCAATTTGTCGAGGATGTTGTGACCCAAAGGACTCAGCCGGGAGTGGGCGGCCGCGCGCGATGACGCCGCCCTGGCGCCGCGGCGATCACTGACACGGCGGTGACGGCTACCGCGGTTGGGACCACAATCGCGACGGACGCGGTCACCAATAGACGTATCCAGCAGCGAAGAGGCCGCCCGGCGGGCAGGCTCTTTCGTCCGCCGACGGCACTGTTCATCGCCGGCCACCTCGCGGAGGTTCCAGAAGACCTGCGCCACGCGTCGGGTGCCCGTCGTCGTAGTCGCCTTCGAAAATGACGCCTCGCACTTTCAATCCCTGACCGCAGGGTGGCGAGTCATCGCGCCGATAGAAACCGCGATCGCAAACGTTACGAGGCCCGGCAGCCAGGCCGAGACGCCGGCTTGCGTGATGCCGTCCACCGTGTCCCATGAGTCTGCCAAGTGCTCCTCCGTCGTGCGGTTTGCGCCGAGAGTCTAGGCCATGGGTAGCGGGAGCAAAGTTTGTTGTCTTCGGTCCAGGGCAATGCCGGGCAGGCCACGGTCCGAACCAAAGTGACAGGCGCTGCGCCGTCGATGCTCTGTGCTTTGGACTGGACTTGTCGCAAGGCAACAAATTCGTTCTAAGGGTGCCCCATTGGAGCAGAGAGGGTGTCATGCGAGTCTCACGAACTTTCGCATCGATCGTCGCGGCGGTGACGATTTTGTTTTGCGGCACGGCGCTCTCAGCCGGAAAAGGGGCAGACGACCTCGCGGGTCTTGTGAAAGATCTGATGGCCCATGCCGGCGATTGGAGCTCGGTCGAAGGCGTGAAGGGAGCGGTCTGGCAACCCCTGCCGCCAAAGATGCTGAACGATTGTCTTCCCGATGGCGGCTGCTTCACACGCAGCGGCGTCGCCAAGGTTGGCGGTCGGCGCGTGAGCCTCTTGGTCACGGGGGCCCGTACGATGACGTTCAATTTCTATGTCAAGAACAGCGGCCCTCATGTTGGCGAGGCCGCGTTGCTGGACGCCTTAACCCGCGCCGGGCTGAGCCCTGCGATTGCCCGCTGCCCGCTCAAACCGAACGACCTCGAGCACAATTCGAAATGGTGGCGCGTCAAAAGCGGCCAAGCGCTTGGTTATGTCTCTCTGACTTATTCCTGTGGCGCGAAACGCTGCGAAGGCGTCGGCTACTCCGTCGGGCCGGATTTGCCAAAACTCGATCCGGGCGAATTGGCGATGTACAGCGAGCAATGCGCGGCCGGCAGTGCGCCCGTCAAAGCGGTCTCGGCCGAACTGCCGCATCAAGCGATCGCCAAGACGATCGCCGGCGCCATTCCGGCGGCCGGCGAAGCACAACCCTATTCGTGGGACACGATGCGGACGCGTCTGCCGGGGTTTTCTTGGAACAAGGCGCTGTGGCCGCACGATCCGGCGCTGTCTTACGACGATGACCCGAACCATTTTTCGCTGAGCGGCGCGGGCATGCTGTCGCTGGCCACGCGCGAGTTTTCGGTTCAGGCGACGGGCGATGCCAAGTACGCGCGGCTGTTGCGCCTGGAAGAAGGCGGTTCGCATCCGCGCGGCGAGGACGTCAAGCTTTTGCAGGCGCTGCGCGATGATGGCTTCACCATCGCGCTTGCGCGCTGCGGCAAGATCTACACGGAACAGAAGCTCACCTGGTACAAGTTGACGAAAGACAGCAAGCGACCCGCCTTCCTCCTGATCGACACCGGCAACGAAGGTAAGCGCGAGCATGCCCGCTATCGTCTCTATCTTGATGGCGCGCTGCCGTCCTTGAGGCCGGGTGAGGCAAACGCTGGGACGGGCCGATGCCGTTAGGGGCGAATTCAGTTCCAATCAGAGCGGGGCGCACGAGTTCTCGGACAACCAAGGGTCGTTCCTCGCCACCGTGCAGGGTCAGCAGCAGGCGCCCAGCCTGATTAAGGGCGAAAAAGTACGGCCGCGATTCCGCGCTGGTCGGCGTAGGCCTTACCGCGCCGCTCTCGCACCGCGCGTCGATCTTCGTTGACTACGACGCGAGCCTGAATCCCGACATCACCACGCACACGGTGTCGGTGGGGATGCAGGTGACGTGGAGGCGGGTGAGCGGCGGCGTCGGCGCCATGGGTCTCGCCAAGGAAGGCGTATCGTCTTCCGCAATCGCGCGATGACCGAAGCCAAATGTGTTGGCGCGGCTTCTTCTGAAGGCGAAGGTGGCTACTCCCCAAAGGTGTTCACGTTCTGAGGCGGGACCGCCGTCATCGACGCACTGTCGGTCAAATTCGGGAGGCCAAAATACGTCGCGCGCTCCAAAAACTGTTCCCGCAATCGACCGGGCAAGAACCGCTTGGCGGCCGCGGGCAAATATTCGTCCAGGATATGTAATTCCATGGTCAGTTGGTTGGCGCGAATTCTGAGGAGATCCTCGATAATGGCTTGAACCAGCGTCAGCTCCGTGGAGCTTATGTCCGCGCGGTGCATATCGAGGTTCGTTTGCAGGCGGTCCAATGAAGCCCAGCCTTGCAACGACTTTCCGGTGAGCTCTTCCAGCGCAAAGCTGTTGGTCTTTGGATTTCGATATAGCCGCATACCGAACACGCGACAAAGCTGCTCTGCGATTTGAGCCTTTGCCGCGTTCTTCTCTCTTATGCGGCCGAGGGAAAGCAGCCAGGCTACGACCCCTCCGACCAAGAGGGAGTCGACGACCCTTCCAGCGAATTCGCTAAGGATGTCGATGGGGGCAAGGTGGAGAATATCTTGCATTTCGTGTCACGGCCTCTTCCGGACTTGATACTGTCATGTCGCCGGTAGCGGCGGAAGGCGGCCGGGACCCCGAAGGCGACCTTCGCGTCGGTGGCAACACCTTCAATCGCGGTTTGGGCGTTCGCTCAAATACTCACAAAAATAAACGGAATCGTCGTTATCGGCTGGCAGGTTTGCTTTGCACGTCGCTTCGTTGACGAAGGGGCCGTTCACCAACTCCTCCCAATACAGGTTGCCGTCCATGCCGTACCATCCTGCGCCGTTCCATTGCACCGTTTCAGCATATGCGTTCGGAGCGCCCGACAGAACCAACGTGGCGGCCAATGCGGCAGCGATCACGAATGGTTTGGCCAACATGGATTGTACCTCCGTTTCAAAGTTGGCGCCCAACATAAGCTCATTCTCGTCAAGTTGCATGTTTTCGAGTGCCGGCATCGCTCGATGCCCCATGCGGCACCATCAGTCTCGTCCGTGACGCCGTATGCCACGTAACTGATACGGCGTGCCCTTTGGCGGCAGCACTTCGCCACGTTCCAGCCATGCGGGACGAGATAGCGAGGCGCGGCAAACCCCGCAATCAGCGTATGCGACCCTGGCATTCGACAAGGATAAGCGTACTGTCTTCGAAAGGGCTGATGTGAAGGATCGAATTGATGGCACCAAAGCAATCTGCCGTTGCGGCATTCCTGACTGCTGCGTTGTTTCTTGTCGCCGCTACAGCCGCATCCGCCGAAGACAAACACTGGAACGGGGTCGGATGGTACCTCATCGTCGACGTGGTCGATCTGGGACTGATCGTTCTTGGCGGCCCCGTGGATGAAGCCAGCTGCAAGGCCAAGCTGCCGCCTTCCGACAACGAAACCAAGTACTATTGTGAGTATTTGACCGAGCGTCCGGATTGGGATTTGTGAAACCAGAACGCATGCCCACCTTCGCTCACACCTGCGGCAGTTTTCAAAGCCCCCGTGGGCGCGTCAATTGCAAAGGTGCGGGGGGCGCCGGTATATGGCTTAGGCGATACACAAACTCCGTCCCCTGAAGTAAAGTGATTGAGCGGTTTGAGCGGTGACAGGTAATCGTGTCCCTAGGGAAGTGCCACCGCGCGTCAACCTTTGGGGGAGATTGTGTTTCGCCAGCCGTGGTCGCGGTTGTTACCTGGCCTGCATGGGAGCTTTAACGCGGTCGGCGTCGTTTTGGCGCGATCCAAAGGCGGAGGCGCGGCGATCTTTCGATCCGTTGCGGCGGTTCGGCGTCAACATCCTCGCGGTACTTGGCGGGGCGCCAGCTGGGGTTACGCTGCTCAAGTCCGCGAAGGCGGTGGGGCAGGCTGAGCGTGCGGCTTGGTCAATCCGGGTCGGCGACCCGACTTGCCGTGCTTCGCGGTTGTTGCGTGTCACCGGAATAACGCGTTAGACGGCTTCAAGCAGCTTGGCGACGTTGCGTCGGCTTGAGGGCCCCGCGTCGAGATTCTCGAAATGCAAATTCAGATCGTGCACCAGTTCGGCGAATTCGAGCGATTGATCGTCGGGCAGCTTCCCATTCTTGTCGAGCCAGCGTGCGACGCTGAGCCAGTCCCAGAGCGGCGAATCCGTATTCGCGCGCAGCAGCGGCCGCGGAAAGTCGCCCGCACCACGCTCGGCGTTCGCGTAAAGCGAAATCGCCTGACGCGTGAGGCCGGAGCGTTCGGCGATGTCGCTGATCGTGACATAGGAATCCGGCGCGATGCGCCGCACGCGTGCGCCGGCGCGATGTACGTCACGGATTGCGGAGGCGACCGCCTCAGCCACGTTGGATGCCTCCCGCGTGAATTGCAGGACGACGTTGCCTTTGACGATCATCACCAGCGCGTCGTCGCAGCCCGCTTCGAAAAAGCGGTCCACGAACGTCTCGTCGTCTGTATCGACGCCGTCAGCGATGATTGCGAACTCGAAGTCCTGCATTGCCGTCCTCTGCTGTTTAGAGTTGATGCGGGCACTTGCCCACGGTGCGCCGGATTTCTTTTGCGTGGCTTTCCGGACGCTTCGGCGTTGACCAGACAAATACGTGACAGCCGCTTCGATCTGCGAAAGGACACAGAAATTTCCCCCAAGCGTGCGCAGACTTTCCGGCGGCCTTGTATCTCCAGCCTTTTGCTTCCGCGTATGTTACGGCCGCCTCGATCTCCTTGTTCGGGTGCGTGGGCCTGGAACCCATTGATCAGTGTTCCTTGTAGCAGCTCTGTTGACATTTGTCAACAAATGTCTGAGCGTGGAACAAAGATAGAACATTGCAATCGAACGCTCAAGTGAAAAGAAAAGAATGGGGCTTCGAAACAAAGTATGGCGAGCAAGAACCAAAATCCTGAGCAGGTGGCTCGCGACCAGATTGACGAGAAGCTTGCCGAGGCCGGCTGGGTCGTTCAGGGGCAAGGATGGCATCGACTTCGGTGCAGGGCTGGGAGTGGCCGTTCGCGGATACCAAACCGACATAGGTCCCTCTGACGACGTCCTCTTTGTTGATCAGCGCGCGTGTGCCATCCGGCGGCAGGTAATCGTGTCCCGAGAGGCGTGCCACCGCGCGTCAGGCTTTGAGGGAAGGTGTTTCGACAGCCGCGGTTGCGGTTGCTAACCTGGCCAGTATGGGCGTGTTCAATGGGTTCGGCGTCGTTTTCGCGGCGCTTTCGTTGGTGCTGTTGGTCAAGCATGGCTTTGACATGGGGACGTTTGCGGCGCCGCTCGACCTGGCGTTGACCTATTATGAGGATGTGACGCGCGTTTTGGTCGGTTGGATCGCGCCGTTGGCGCAGCGTGCAGCGGCGCTTGCCGGGTTTGAGCTTTCGTTTCAGCCGCACTGGAAGCATTTCTTTCTGCTGACCTTGCTTTATTGCGGCGCGTGGACCCGCGCGAGCGGTGGCGAGAAGGGCAGCCGCGTGTTCGATGCGGTGTGGGGCGTCGTCATGGCGTTGGCGGCGGGACTGGCCGCGGGGTTGGTGCCGGTCGCGCCCGGGGCCGAGGGCGCGGCCGACGCGATCTTGATCGCCGCATTTCCGATTGCCGCGGTGTTGTTGTTCGATATCGGGGACAGCATATGGCTGCGCTTTTCCGTGCGCGTGCTGATGAACGTGAAGACAGATGTGACTTGGTGGGAGGAGGTGCTGTCGTTCTCGCGCAGCGGGATCAATTTAGCGCTTGTGGGGTTTGGCGCGGTGGCGTTGGGCATATTGGTGAGCCACACGGCGTTCGTTCGCGCGCTGCCGGCGCCGGGGCTCTTGCTGCTGGTGGGGCTGGCCACGGCCGCGGCAGTGGCCGTGATCGCCAAGGCGGCGCGCGAGGCGCGCACGGGCGGGCGCATCGCGGCGGAGAACGACCCGGCGCGCGATGCCAAGGCGGCGGCGCGCGCGATCTTTCGACGCGATCCATTGCGGCGGTTCGGGGTGAATATCCTCGCGGCCCTTGGCGGGGCGGCTGCGTTCATTGCGGCGAATGCCGGGCTCAGGCTGGCGGGGTTGTAGGGGGGCCAGTGTGCCGGCGGCGGGAGTAACATGCATCTGGGCGATCATCCGGAGCTTGAGTCAGGGGCGCGTTACAAACTCACAAGTGCGATCCGGAGATTGCCGCATGTTCCTGAACTTGAGCGTTGTAATAGGCGCGGCACACGATGCCCGGCGCGGGCAAGGCGTGCGCCATGGTGCGATAGCGCAGCCAGGCGGTCGAAGCTGAGGCCGTTGAATGTGATGAGCCGGGGTTTGAGTGCCTCTATCTTTGCAAGGCTTCGATGAGCTCGTTCGCCGGCCGTTCGCCGGTGAGCGGTGTGCGGCGTGCCGAGCGCCAGCGTTCGGCACAGGGTGGCGAGGTCGGCCGCGATTTCGAGATCGAGGCGATGACGGGATGGGGCGTTCGAATTGTGCCTGGTGGCTTCTTCAACGTTCACATTATGACCACTTCTAGCAGCTCAGTGGGACTTGATTTTGGAACAAATATAGAACATCATAGATGTGCATGAAGGCGATCCCTCGCCACTTGCAGGCCGTTGACCGCTGGAGCGCCACAGATACCCAGGCTAACTGACGGTGTTCCGTTCATCCCGGGAGTCGGACACTTGCTAAGTACAAACGAAGTCAAAGCCCGCGCTGCGAAGTTCGCAGAGGATTGGAAGAGCGCGCGGTACGAAAAAGGTGAGACGCAAAGCTTCTATAACGACTTCTTCGAAGTGTTCGGCGTCAAACGGCGACAAGTGGCCGCTTACGAGGAACCGGTCAAGCGCCTGGGTAACAAGCGCGGGTTCCTTGATCTCTTCTGGCGTGGTGTGTTGCTCGTCGAGCAAAAGAGTGCGGGCCGTAGCCTGAAGAAGGCGAAGGAGCAGGCTCTCGATTATTTTCCGTCGCTGAGGTCCGACGATCTGCCGCGCTACCTGTTGGTGAGCGACTTCCAGTCCTTCGAGCTCTATGACCTCGATGAAGGCAAGGAAGCGAAGTTCGCGCTCCGCGAACTGGCTAAGCATGTCGAAAAATTCAACTTCGTTCGTGGCCTAGAGCGGCGCGTTTTCAAGGACCAAGACCCCGTCAATATCAAAGCATCCGAGTTGATGGGCGAATTGCATGACGCGCTTGAGGAGTCGGGATACGCCGGCCACGACTTGGAGCAATTTTTGGTTCGCCTGGTCTTCTGCCTGTTTGCAGATGACACCGGCATCTTCGACCCGCGAGATATCTTCCTTGATCTTCTCGTTAACGGCACGCGCGATGACGGTAGCGATACGGGTCCGCGTTTGGCGCAGTTATTTGAGACGTTGAACACGGCCGTCAGTGCGCGCCCGCGCACCGGCCTACTGTCCAGATACTCAAGAATTGGTACTATTAGACAGGTGCGATGATGGTCGACTATCGGACAGGAAATCTCTTTGCAATCGACGCAGATGCGCTCGTTAATACGGTGAACTGCGTCGGTGTGATGGGGCGTGGCGTCGCGCTGCAATTCAAAGAGATTTTTCCGGCTAATTTTAAAGCTTACGCAGCGGCTTGCGAGCGCAGCGAGGTTCAGCCTGGCCGAATGTTCGTCTTCGAAACCGGCACGATGACTAATCCGAAATTCATTATCAACTTTCCAACTAAGCGCCATTGGCGTGGCAAGAGCAGGATCGAAGACATTGAGTCGGGGCTGAAGGCGTTGGCGCACGAGATCGGCGCGCGCAAGATTCGATCCATAGCACTCCCACCTCTGGGCGCAGGACTCGGTGGATTGGAGTGGACCGAGGTTCGCAAGCGCATTGAGGTTGAGCTAGGGCGCCTATCGGGTGTCGAAATCATTGTCTTCGAACCTCACGCTGGAAGTGTTGCAATCACTCCTTCGACTGCTGTTCCCGAGATGACGTCTGGTCGTGCGGCCCTTGTTGAGTTAATCAATCGGTACCTCGGCGGGCTTCTCGATCCGTTCGTGACTCTGCTTGAAGTGCACAAGCTGATGTATTTCATGCAAGAGGCAGGGCAACGCTTGAGGCTTAGCTATTCAAAGGCGCACTACGGTCCGTATGCGGAGAACTTGCGGCATGTTTTGCGCGCGGTCGAGGGCCATCTGATATCGGGGTATGCTGATGGCGGCGATGCGCCTGACAAGCAGCTGAAGCTAGTGCCCGGTGCAGTTGAAGAGGCCGGAGCATTTCTTGCTAACGATTCGGAAACACGGGCGCGCTTCGCGCGCGTTGGGGACTTGGTTTCAGGTTACGAAACGCCTTTCGGTCTCGAGCTGTTGGCGACGGTTCACTGGGTTGCGACCCGTGAGGGAGCGCGCTCGCCTCAAGAAGCCGTCGCTAGAGTTCATGCTTGGAGCGACTACAAACGGCGCTTTACTGATCGTCAGGTCGGACTCGCGTTCGTTGCGCTGAAGGACAAGGGTTGGCTCAAGGCGTAAGATGAGTTGGTATCGGCGGGCGCGGCATGATGGGCGGCGTAATCGAGCTGATCTACATGCGCTGTCACAGGTTTGGGCCAAAGCTATCTGATGCTATTGCCGCCGAGGTGGGGTCTACGTTCCCGGGGCGGCGATCCGCGCGTCCGCGATACGGCTTCTTCGACGCCGGTGTTTGCCCTTGGCACTTGTTGGCGGTGAACCGTACCGCTAAACGGGCTCTGCGCGGAAACGGAACGAAGGTCGAGACACGCGCTTCCGTGCTGGTCTTGGGTTGTTCCGGTCGTTGGCGCCTGTGTGCTCGGGCTTGCGTTCGTGGTCGATCTCACGGCGCCGCTTGTCGTGGTTGCGGGGTTCGTGCTGGCCGCCTTGGTGTTTGCGGCGGTCTATCATGCGGAGGTCGTCGCCCACCGCGTGGGCGAACCGTTCGGCACGTTGATCCTGGCTGTTGCCGTCACCATCATCGAAGTGGCGATCATCGTGTCGGTCATGCTGGTCGAACCCGATGCAAAGGCGGGGCTGGCGCGCGATGCCGTCTATGCCGCCGTCATGATCGCCTGTAACGGGATCGTCGGTCTGTCGCTGCTGGTGGGCGAGGTGCAGCATCACGTCCAGCACTTCCAGCTTCAGGGCGCGCGCGCCGCGCTAAAGTGGGGAGCACCAAATCCCAAAATTTGTCATGGCCGGGCTTGCCACCTTCGCTAAAGCTACGGCGGCCGAGTATTGCGAACGTCGCCCGCCGGAGCCTTGGCGTAGGCGGGACCCGGCCACCCAGTCGTCGCGCGGCAGCGCGGCTTAGATTTGCATGAGTCATCGGCGCGCACGGACGTGCGCGCACTGGGTGGCCGGGTCGCGCTACGCTTGCCCGGCCATGACGCGATTTTTTTGTATCGACGAACGACGCCCTGACGACAAGGGGGATGGCGCTATCGTGCCGTCGTGCTTACGTCGCCTGCGCCGTCGCCTTCGTCTCCACCGCCAAAAACCGCAGCGCCGTTTCGACGTCCTGGTCGCCGTAGATTTTCATCGCCCAGTAGGACGGCGGGCGTTCGGGTTCGTAGGGGAGGCCGGCGCGCAGGAGTTTGGTTTCGCTTGTGCGCACGACCAGTTTGATCGCGCCACGGCGGGGTTGGATCTCGACGCTCCAGAAATTGTCGGGCGTCTCCACGAACAAACGCGGGTTCGTCTGGCGGGCCAAAGCGCCGTCGGTGGTCGCGCGGATGCGGGCGATCAGCGCTTTGCCCACGCGCTCCATGTCGGTGCCCAGTTGCGCGCACTCGGCCACGAACGCGCTGTCGTCGCCGGTGTGGCCTGGGCTTGCCTGGTCTGGCGCGGTCGCTTGGGGCGCCGCGGTTGCTGGCAGTGCCGTGGTGGCGCGCGCGGCGGGCTCAAACGGCGCGCTTGGCGCCGCGCTCAAAAAGATCGCGGCCTCGCCCGCGCCAATGGCTAGCACGCTCACACCGTCGAACGGCGCCTTCAACTCCGTGCCGTTCCACGCCGGTTGCTGCAACACCAACACATGCGGTCCCGCACTCTTCAACGGCGCGCCGGGCAAACGTTTCGCCACGGCCGGCGAGAGCGTGCCTGCCCAAACACCGGCGTCTAAGGCGCGCGCGGGGCCGAAGGAAATTTCCATTTGCGTCTCCGTTTGTGGGGATTGGGGATGTTTGGTCTTGGACGGGGCGCGTGTCCTCACGTTTTCCGCCCATCGGCCGCCCAAGACTTAGGGCCAAGACTCCCGGTGAAGACCGTCGGCCAAGACTCGGGGCCAAGACCAAAGCCCAAGACCGAACGCCAAGACCGAAAATCACGTTCTCTTATACTCTGCGACAATTTGGTTGGCAATTTGTTCTTTTCATCTTCGGCGCTTTCAGCTATTTTCGGCGCTGATTTTGGATAGGGTGGGAATCTGCGTATAAGCGTACCTGTTGTCGCTTCGGCGCAATTTGACTCGTCATGGCCGGGTCCCGCCTACGCCAAAGGCTACGGCGGGCGACGTTGGCAATAACTCGGCCGCTATAGCTTTAGCGAAGGCGGCAAGCCCGGCCATGACGATCGTAAGTGAAGTGACGTGAAAGCGGGGCAACTGGCGCATTGCAATGCGTGCCCGACCCTTGTGCCGCTTCAGGCTGCCAATGCCTTGATCCTGGTCAACGACGCCACCGCCGCTGTGGCGTGCAATGCGTATTCGCGCCCTCCTCATAAGGACGACCACGCATGGCAATCTCGGCGGTTACGCCGCCTGCGCCGCAGACCGTTCCGGTTTGGGATCCGTTCGTTCGGATCGGCCATTGGACCTTGGTGATCGCGTTTGTCGTCGCCTATGTGACGGAGGATGAGGCGCTGGAGCTGCATGAATGGGCGGGCTACATCGTGGGGGCGTATGTTTTGGCGCGCATTGCGTGGGGTGTCGTCGGGCCGGCGCACGCGCGCTTCGCCGACTTCGCCTACAGCCCCTTGAAGGCCACGACCTATCTTGTGGCGCTGCTCCGCGGTCAGGCGGAACGCTATCTCGGTCATTCGCCGGCCGGCGCGATGATGGTGTTCGCGCTGTTGCTGGCGCTCTCGGGCACGGTCATCACCGGCATGGCGGAACTCGCCTCTTCGCACGGCGAAGGGCCGCTCAGTTTGGTTCTCGATCGCGGCATGCCCGCGCCCACGCTCGATGTTGCGCGCGCGGATGACGGCGAGGCGGCGGAGGGGCGGGAGCGGGGCGAACACAGCGCGCTGGGCGAGGTGCATGAGCTGTTCGCCAATCTGACCCTGATTCTCATCGTCTTCCACGTCGCCGGCGTGGTCGTGGCCAGCATCAGCCATAAGGAAAGCTTGGTCCTGTCGATGATCACGGGGCGCAAGCGGCCGAACACTTGACGCCCTGATCGGGTCGCCTTGTTTTGGATCAATGCTGCGTCACCACGGGCCGGCATAGTTGTCCGTATGGTCACAAGATCCGAACTGCTCTCGGCGCGCGTGCCGCGCTACACCAGCTATCCGACGGCGCCGCATTTCAACGCCGGCGTCGGCGGGGCGACGGTCCACGGCTGGCTGTCGGACCTCCCGCTCGACGCGCCGCTGTCGCTCTATTTCCATATTCCGTTTTGCGACCGGCTCTGTTGGTTCTGCGGCTGCCACACGCGCGTCGTGAACTCCTATGTGCCGATCGCCGCCTATGTCGACGTGTTGCTGCGCGAATTCGACATGGTGGGCGAGGTCCTGGGGCAGGGGCGGCCGGTGACGCATATTCACTTCGGCGGCGGTTCGCCCACCATGCTGAGCCCCCGCGACATCGCACGCATTGCCGGTGCGATCCGTGGCCGCTTCGACGTGCGGCCTTCGGCCGAGTTCGCGGTCGAAATCGATCCGCGCACCTTGCGCGCGGACGTCGTCGATGCGTTCGCCCAGGCCGGCGTCACCCGCGCCAGCTTGGGCGTGCAAGACATCAATCCGCAGGTTCAGCGGGCGGTCAATCGCTGGCAGCCGATGGCTCAAACGCGTGAAGCGGTGGAGCGGCTGCGCGATGCCGGCATTACGGCGTTGAATGTCGATCTCATGTACGGTCTGCCGCATCAAACGGTCGACGACGTGCGCCGCACGATCGACGAGGTTCAAACCCTGGCGCCGCAACGCGTGGCGATCTTCGGCTATGCCCACGTGCCGGACATGAAACGCCATCAACAGCTGATCGACGCCGCCACTTTGCCCGGGGGCGAGGAACGCCTGCAGCAATACGATGCCGCGAACGCGGCGATGATCGCTTACGGCTATGCGCCGATCGGGCTCGATCATTTTGCGCGGGCCGACGATCCCATGGCGGTCGCGCTGCGCACGGGGACGCTCTCGCGGAATTTTCAGGGCTATACGACCGATGCTGCCGCCGCGCTGATCGGCTTCGGCGCCTCGGCGATTTCGGCCTTCCCGCAAGGCTATGCGCAGAACGACACCGATGCAGCCGGGTATCGCGGCAAGATTCGCCGTGGCGAACCGGCAACCGTGCGCGGCCGGGCCGTGACGGCGGACGATCGGGTGCGGCGCGCGATCATCGAACGCCTGATGTGCGATCTCGCGGTCGATTTGAGCAGCATCGCTGCGGACTATGATTGCGGACCAAACGCTTTCGCGGTTGAGCGGGAGCGTCTTGCCGCGCTGCAAGCGGAAGGCTTGGTCGACGTCGATGGATACCGCTTGCGCATTCCCGATGAAGCGCGTGCCGGCCTGCGCCTCGTTTGCGCGGTCTTCGATTCTTATCTGCAGCCCCAGGCGGCGCGTCACGCGGCGGCGGTTTAGCGCGCAGCTCGGCGTTGCCGGACAGCGCCGCGAAAACGATCACGGACCACGACCCCTGTCCGGATGGTCCGCCTTCAACAGCACGTTTGCTTGGGTGGCCGGCGCCGCAACGGCACAAGTGGCACAGTTCGAAACCCGCCCGACCCCTGCGCCACATGTGCCACTTCACGCGGCCGCTTGGCGCGTGATGGCGCGTTCGCCTCGCGCCTGCTCGGTGGTGCCAGGGTCCGGCTGAGCGCGGAACTTGCGCGGGGTTTGGGGAACTGGGCATAGTCGCAGCAACGGGATGGGGATTTCAGATGAAATTGAAGCTTGCTGCCGCGGCTGCAGCGATTCTGGCGCTTTTGGTGTCGACGGCGCATAGCGATGCGTTCGATCCGAATGACGACGGGCAGGCCGCTTATGTGGAAGGCAATCTGCTTTTTCTGACCTATCACGAGGTCGGGCACATGATTTTGGATCAGGTGCTTGATGTCGATCAGCACGGCGACCGGCGCGCGTCGGAAGAGGACGCGGACGACATTGCGACGTGGCTGATGCTGCCCGACGAGGACGAGCCCGAGCAGGACGACGACATCTGGGCCGCGATGCAGGGGTGGATGCGCGGCGCCGAGCTTCAGCAAGGTGTCGCGCAGAGCCCGCACTATCCCGACGATGCGGAGCGTGCTTCGCGCATTGCCTGTTATCTCTACGGCTCGAATCCTTCGCTCTATCCGCAGATCGCGAAGGCGTTCTCGGTTTCGATCGCGTCGGTGAATTGCACGGAGGAAGTGGCGGCCCTGAAAGACGATCTCGAGGACTGGTTCGGCGACGCGATGATCCCCCCGGCGGAACCCGGCGCGCGCGTGCGCATCGATTATCAACCGGCCGCCGGCACGTTGGCCGAGGCGCGGAACTTTTTGATCCAGAGCCGCGTTCTTGAAGAAGCGGCCGAGGATATTTCGGAGTTCGTGAGCCTGCCGAACGAGATCTCGCTCGTCGCGCAGAGTTGCGGCACGGGGGCGGCGGAGTTTCGCTATAGCCCGTCGGCGCGGCGGATCACCGCCTGCTACGAAGCCGTCGATTGGCTGATGCGCGACGCGAGCGGCGAACAGCAAGAGATCGCCAGCGGCGCTTCGGCCGGCGGCGACGAGTTGGGCTCCGGCGGCGCACGCGTCACGCGCAGACCCCGGCCGCGCGGGGGGCGGTAGCTTAGCTAGCTGCGCGCCCTTTTGATCTGTTAGCGCGGTGAGAGCGGCACGTTCGTGCAGACGTCGCGGTTGGTGCTTTGCCATTCGCTTTGCAGCAGCGGGTCGGAGGCGATTTCGGTTTCGCTGAAGTGGCGGGCTTTCTCGCCCAGCCGGTTGGTGCAGGCGTCGCGCGCGAGGGCCTGCCACGGTTGGGTGAGGCGGCTGACGTCCCAGACACGGATGGTGCCGTCTTCGCTGGCCGTCAGCAATCGTTTGCCGTCCGGGGCGAAGGCGACGCCGAAGACGGCGGCTTCGTGTCCCTCCAATGTCGCCAACAGGCGGCCGTCGGCGGCGTCCCAGAGCTTGGCGGTCTTGTCGTCGCTCGCGGTCGCGATCCTTCGGCCGTCGGGCGAAAACGCGCCGCTGAAGACGGGGCCTTCGTGGCCGGTGAGCGTGGCGCGCAGCTTGTGGCTTGCCGTGTCCCACACCCGCGCGGTGGCGTCGTCGCTGGTGGTCAGCAAACTGGCGTCGTCGCGCGAGAAGGCGACGCCGCCGACGCCTTGTTGGTGTCCCTGCAATGGCGCGAGCTCCTTGCCGGCGGCGTCCCATAGTTTGGCGGTTTGGTCCTCGCTGCCGGTTGCAATGAGCGTGCCGTTGTGCGCGTAGGCGGCGCTGCGGACGTGATCGCCGTGTCCCTTCAGCGTCAATTTCAACGCGCCGGTGTGCGCGTCGCGGATATGCGCGTTCTGCGTCTCATTAGCGATTAGGACGAGGCGGCTGTCGGGCGATAGTGCGGCGGCGGTGACGGGGCCGCTCTCGTCGTCGATGCGCATGATCGCGCGTGCGGGCCGCGTGGTCCATATCCGCACGATGCCTTCTTTGCCGGCGGTGACGAAGCGCCGTCCATCCGGCGCGTAGGTCGCGGCGTAGGCTTCGCCCACATGCGCGGCGACGCGCGCGGTCTCGCTCAGCGTTTGCGCATCCCATTCCAGCACCACGCCTGACAACGTCGAGGCAATGATGCGCGCGCCGTCGGGCGAGAACTCGACGCTGGAGAAGCCGCCGGCGTTCGAGGGGAGTGTCGCCAAAAGGCGGCTTTGCGGCAGCGGCCAGAGGCGCGCGGTGCCGTCGGCGCTCGCGGTCACGATCGTGCGGGCGTCGGGCGCGATGTGCGTGGCGCTCAAGCCCGCTGCGTGCCCGCGCAGTGTGTTGATAAGCTTGCCCTGCGCGTTCCAGACGCGGGCGGCGCCATCGGCGCTCGCCGTCACGATCAACGTGCCGTCGACCGCGAACGAGGCGCCGGTCACGACGTTGCTGTGGCCCTGCAGCGTTTCGATCAACTCGCCGGCGCGCGCGTCCCATAGTTTTGCGGTTTGGTCGGCGGCGGCGGTGACGATGCTGCTGCCATCGGGCGAAAACGAGGCGCTATAGAGTTCGAGCGTGTGACCGGTGAGCGTTTTGAGGCGCTTGCCGCTGACCGTGTCCCAAACGATGGCGGTGTGGTCGGCGCTGGCGGTGACGATGCGGGTGCCGTCCTGCGAAAACGCGACGCTCCAAACGGCGCCGCTGTGTCCCTGAAGGTGGTGCACCTGGGCGCCGGTGGCGGCGTCATAGATGCGTGCATCCCCATCTTCACGGGCGACGGCGATGCGCTTGCCGTCGGTGGAGCCGGCGACGTTCCAGATGAAGTACTCCTCCTTCACGCTTGGCGAAATCGTGAGGGTATGGCCGGTATCGGTGTCGAGCACGAAGACGGCGTGCGCTTTGTCGAGGCAGAGAAGGCGGTGCTCGCGGCCGAGGAAGGCGGCGCTGACCAGCGCGGTGCCGGTTCCTTTGAAGCTGCGCGCTTTGGACCAGTTGCCGCGCCGCCATAGTTTGATGGTGCCGTCGGCATCGCCGGTTGCGAGCGATTGGCTGTCGGCGGCGAACGCGGCCGTGCTGACGGCGCCGCTGTGATCGAGCTGCGCCACCAGGGTGCTTTTGCGGGCGTCCCAGATTTTTGCTCTGCGATCGCGGCTTGCAGTGACGACAAACGCGCCGTCGGGCGAGTAGTTTGCGGCGGTGACTTCATCGTCGTGCGAGAGCGGCGGCAGGCTGTCGCTGCTTTCGTGTGAAATCGCGCCGAGGGCGGCCAGGTAGAGCGGTTCGTTCTGCGGCGCGAGTTGCCCACCCGCGAGCGCGTATCTCGTTGCCGACAGCGGATCGCCGACATCGAGCTTCGCCCAGGCGCGTTCGGCGAAGAATTGGCTGAGTGCGAGGTGGGCTCTGTTGGCGTTCACGACGGCGGCGATCGCGAGCGCTGCGAACGCCACGGTCAAGGCGCTGAGCACGACGAGCCTTATGCGGTTGAGCCTTTCGGCGCGGCGGCGGTCTCTGTGCCAAAGATCGTCGAAGTCGATGCCCAGCATGCCGGCCGCCAGGCGCGCGCAGACGCGGGCGCGGCCATCGCGGCGGACGTCGACGCCAACGGGTTCGATCGGCATCTCGCCGCTGTCGCCATAGGCGACGCGCAAGGCGGGCGGGAAGCACTCGAGCGCAGGATCGCGGGCGTTCGGTTCGCCGTCGACGATCACGGCGAAGATCTGTCCGCCGGGGCGGCGCTGCTTGAAGTGCTCGATCTCGGATTGGACCCAGCGCGATTGCGCCGAGCGAGGCGAGCAGACGACGATCAGATTGTCCGATGCCTTCAACGCGCCGCGCACGACGGTGCCGATGTCGCCGGCGGCCGCCATGTCTTCTTCGTCGCGGAAAATTTTCCCGAGGCGGCGCGAAGGACCCAGATCGATCGGGACGTCGCGCGGGATCTCGTAGCTCTCGAGCCAACGCTGCAGGCGGTTACCCCAGGCCTTGTCCTGCCAGGAGTAGCTGAGGAACGCGCGATAGTGCGTGGCGCCGTGCGGGCCCGAGGTTGGATCGGACGCTTCGCTCCCCACCGGTGCGTTCCCGCGTGGCTCAGGCCCTACATCGCCGTCTTGAACATCGCTGCGTAGTCGTCTGCGCCGGCTTTGCGCGGGTTGCCGAAATTCGCGAGATCGCCGAGCGCGTAGGGGATGAGATCGGGAATGCGATTTTCGGTGAGGCCCATCGCGCCGAGGCCTTTCGGCAAACCGATCTCCGCGTTCAGGCCTTCGATCGCCTTCGCGAGGTCGGCATTGGGGTTTAGGCCCATGGACGAGCGCAGGCGTTCGTATTTTTCGGCCGCGTGTCCGTCGTGATAGCGCAGCACCGTTGGTAGGAACACCGCGTTCAGCGTGCCGTGATGAAGCTTGAGATCGGGCAGGCGTCCCGCCGCGTGGCTCATCGCGTGCACGGCGCCCAAGCCCTTCACGAACGCCATCGCACCCTCGGTCGAGGCCATCATCATCTGCCAGCGCGCGTCGCGGTCCTTCGGGTTCTGCACCGCTTGGCGGATCCAGCGCCACGAGCGCCACAGCCCGTCATAGCCTACGCCTTCGGCCGGCGGATTGACGGTCGGCGTCAGTACGGCCTCGATGCAGTGGGTCATCGCATCCATGCCGGTCGCGGCGGTGAGCAGCGGCGGCAAGCCCAGCGTCAAGTCCGGATCGCAGATCGCGACCTTCGGAATGATCTGCGGGTTGGCGAACGTCATCTTCTGGCCAGAATTCATAATGATGACGAAGCCGACGGAAACTTCCGAGCCCGTGCCCGCCGTCGTCGGGATCGCGATCACCGGCGCGACACCCTTGATGTTTTTCGCGCCGCCCTTCAAGGGATCGAATTGCGACAGTGGTTCGCCCGAGACCGCGAGCAACGCCACTGCCTTGCCCAGGTCCATCGCCGAGCCGCCGCCGACGCACACGACGCCGTCGCAGCCTTCGGACTTGTAGAGCGCGAACGCCTTCAGCGTCGCCTCTTCGGTCGGGTTGCCCGGCGTCTCGTCGAAGATGGGCCAGTTGGGTTTGGGCGTGATCGGGTGCAGCACCTGCTCGATCAACCCCGCGGCAACGACACCCTTGTCCGTCGCGATCAGCGGCTTCTTGACGCCAAGCCGCGCGAGCTCGGAGGCCAGCACCTTCACGGCGCCAAAATCGAAATGCGTGGTCGTCAGATATTGCAGAACGGGCATGGGGCGATGGTCCTCAAATAGGCGGTGAATGACGTTGCAGCGCAACATGACCGGACCCAAGCGCCGATGCAACAACGCGGATGGGGAAGGTGCGCCGCCTGCACCCGCTGGAGGCGGCCCGTGGCTCGCATCTCGTTTGATCGCGAGCGACCCCGGCTGCAGACCACGCTCGCACCGCAGATTCAGTAGGCTGTGCTCACGTTACGTTGACTTGGGCGTTGCGCCGCAAGACGGCGGCGCTGAGAACGTGCTTTGGCTTGATGGCGGCTAGGTTGCGGCTAGGTTGCGGACATAGAATTGACGGGCGATCCGAAGATGGACCTTGAGAAGGACAACCTTTGGTGTTCAATTCCAAGCGCACGATTTTTCCCACGGTTGTTGTTGTTGTGATCGCTTCACGCATGGCGGCGTCGCTCGCCTTCGCCGGTTTCGACGACGGCATGCAAGCGCATAAGAAGGGCGCTGCGGGAGCTTGGTCAGAAGGGAGGCTTCTTGAAGACGCTCGAACGGTACGAGAAGGACGGGAGTCGGTAGTTAGCGAAGCGGTCTGACGACTTGCTGGGTGGCTTGCAAGAGCGACCGTGTCCACGGTGCTTCTTTTCGGCAGAGGTCGATGCCATGTCTCTCGGAGTGGAACAACGCCGAAGCGCCCGCCTCTTGCTCCTGTGGGGCATCCTTGGGTGTGCGGTTGGCGGCGCACTCATGTTTTTTTCTGCAGCGCGTTCGCCGGAGGCGCGATGAAGCACGGGTCTTTGATGATCGCCTTTCTGCTTGTGCTCGTGGCGGGCATAGCGATCTATGCCTTGAACGCCGAAGTCGGGCCGAGCTCACGTGCCGTCGGTATTCACGTCCTGATCGCGCAAAAGAAGATCACGGTGACGGCGTGGGGTAAGTGCCCCGACGGCATCACGATGAAGATCGTCAATCAGGTCGATGAAGATTTGCCTCTGGTCATTCCGGCTGGCACGCTCTTTGTGTCGCCGCCGCCGCTTCTCGATCCGAGGGTTGAGGCGTCGTCGTCACCGCCCGCATATACGAACCTGGTAACGACGGAACCGATGGAATTCACCCAGACGCGACAGCGTTCGGGAGCGTTCAGCGTTCCGGCCGCCTGCGCACACACTTTCGGCCGTTATGTCAAGTTCCGCAACGACTACGAACTGAAGGTGGTGGAGCCGAAAACCGATCTCGCGCGCGTCATCGCGGTGTTAGCGAGCAGACCATACGACCAGGTGCCGAAAGGCGGCGCGAGCCAGGCTGCAATTTGGATCGCCGCCGATGACGTCGGCTACAACGCTCTCGGCGCGCTGGTCGTACGCTATTACCCCAACGGCCGCATATACCCTGATAGTAGCAACGGCCGAAACGATGCGCGCGCGATCCAAGCGCGCGACACTCTGCTAGCGCTGGACCTTCTCGATAAGGCGGGGATCGATCTTCGAACCCGCAAGATCTGGGCCGATCGCGAAGAAATCTTGCGCCTGGCGACGGACCCTTCGATCGAGAGCGCCCCGCCCGCCGCGTCGGAGGATAAGGAGGACGAGGGGGCATCCGCTGATCGGGGGGAGAGAGGCGAGACCGCAACCGCAACCGGACCAAGCACGCCAGCGGCGCAACCGACCCCCGCGCCCGAGCCGCCGAAGCCCCAACCGTCAAAGCCGGCCCCTGACGTGCGCACCTTCCGCGATTGCCCGGAGTGTCCAGAGATGATGGCCACGTCAAGGTTCTTCGAAGCTATTGGACGCAGCGAGGTGACGTTCGCCCAGTGGGACGCGTGCGTCGCGGCCGCGCCCTTCTACGCCATGAGGCATTGCATCGACCCTCTGCCGAAAGGGAGCATAGTGGACATGGCCGCGCTTGCAACCTACCCAGCATTTCGTCGCGACGCGCGACTACGAAGGGGCAGACGCTCTCGCCGAAATGAAGGTCGAAAAATACCTCTCGGAAGTTGTTTTCATCGTCGAGTCCGCGTTGAACATGTGCAAGGACGGCTTCTTCAGCGACGGAACGTGGTACGAGGGCGGGGTGCTCGCACGAGATCGTCAACCAGTCATCCTATCGCTGGCCGCCATCGTCTTTCAGGCGCGATTTGAAGAACGGGACGCCGAATAGGTGAGCCATTCACGCGGAATTAACCTTGTAATTACGGAGTTACACTCCATAATTGCAAGCATGATTCTACGTTGCCTCACCCCCCTTGTTCGTCAGCGGCTTGCCGATTTTCCGGCGGTGGGGCTTTTGGGCCCGCGCCAAGTCGGCAAGTCGACGCTGGCGCGCGCCATCGCTCACGACGTCAAGGGGGCGGAGCGTCGGCCCGACTATCTCGACCTGGAAAATCCCGCGGATCAGGCGAAACTAGAAGATGCCGGCGCCTACCTTAGAGCGCGTGCGGGCCGCCTCGTCGTGATTGATGAGGTGCAACGCGCCCCTGGTCTCTTCCAGATACTTCGCGGCGTCATTGATGACAACATTCGTGCCGGGCGCGACGCGGGTCAGTTTCTCCTGCTTGGCTCCGCATCGATCGAACTCCTGAAGCAGTCGAGCGAAAGCCTTGCCGGGCGGATCGCATACCTTGAACTCTCGCCCATCGGCGTCACGGAGGTCTCGTCGAAGCAAGCCCAAGCGCTTTGGGTCCGTGGCGGCTTTCCGCGCAGCTTGCTGGCGAAGTCGGACGAAACCAGCGCCAGTTGGCGCGAGGCGTTCATCACGACTTATCTGGAACGCGACATTCCTCAACTCGGGCCGCGCATTCCAGCGACGACGCTGCGCCGATTTTGGACCATGCTCGCCCATCGCCAAGGCGCGCCGTTCAACGCGGCGGAGTTGGCACGCGCACTGGCGGTCGATGGAAAGACGGTCGCCAGCTATCTCGATCTGATGGTCGATCTACTTTTGGTTCGCAAGCTTCAGCCGTTGCACGCCAATGTCGGCAAACGGCTGACCAAGTCTCCCAAGACCTATGTTCGCGACAGCGGTCTCGTTCACTCGCTGCTGCGGCTGGAGACGTTGGAAGACGTACTCGGCCATCCGATCGCTGGCGAAAGCTGGGAAGGCCATGTGATCGAAACGTTGATCGGCGCGGCGCCCCCACGGACGGAGGCAAGCTTTTATCGCACCGCGACCGGGGTCGAACTCGATCTTGTGCTCGACATGCCAGGCGGCGAGCGCTGGGCGATCGAGATCAAGCGATCTAGCGCGCCGAAGCTCGAAAGAGGATTCCGCACGGCCATCGAGGACGTGCGCCCGGCGCGCGCCTTCGTCGTTTACGGCGGGCGCGAGCGCTACCCGAAAGGCGAAGGCGTCGAGGCGATCGGCCTCAGGGGTCTCGCGGAGGAACTGGCCAAGCAGACCGCGAAGCGCGCCGCAAAATGAGCAGTCTAAGGAACGCAGCATGACCCTCGAAGAAGTCTACTACGTCTCGCAGATCGTTGCGGTGTTGGCGATTTTGGTTTCGCTCATTTTTGTCGGACGGCAACTGCGGCAGGGGCAAAAGATGGAGCGGGCTGCGGCGCAGCGTGACTTACTACTGCGCGTGGCCGAATGGTTGAGGATGGTCCATCAAGACGAAAACGGGGCCTTCGATAAATTTATCTTAGGGTTGCGCGACTACGAAAAGGCCGATGCGTTGACCCAGATGAAGGTCGAAAAATGTCTCGCCGAATTCGTGTTCATCGCAGAGTCGGCCTTGAACATGCGCAAAGACGGCTTTTTTAGCGATGGCACGTGGTCGGGTATAGAAGGGGCGGCGCTCTCTCTGCTGCGAACGCCCGGTGGCGCGCAATGGTGGAAGTACGGAGAGCATACGATCGGCGCGGAGATTGTGAAGCACTTGAACAAGCGCTTGCCTGAAATCGATCCCGCTACGCCGCACTTTCTCAACTTTGCGCCGTCCTATTTGAATCGGCTCAAGGAACTCGACCATCTGGCGGCAGGAACCACACGGGACAAAACAAGCGCATGACCCTCGAAGAAGTCTACTACGTCTCCCAAATCGTCGCCGTCGTCGCGATCTTGGGCTCGCTGCTCGCGATCTATTTTCAGATGCGCCAGAACCACGCGTTCGAGCGCGCGAATGAGCAGCGCGAATTTCTCAATCAGGTGCGCGAGTGGTGGGCGCTGAGCGTCGAGAGCGAGGAGAAGTTCCAAACCATTTGCTTAGGGCTGCATGACTTTCACGGCCTCGACAGGTTTCAGCAGGCGCAGTTCCACGCCTGGGCCGCAGACATGCAAGCGATCTTCAGCGGCGCGTTCTTTCAGCACCGCTCCAAGCTCATCAGTCCCTCGTCTCATGAGGGCATGGCGCGGGCTTTTTTGTCGATCCTGAACACGCCGGGAGGCCAAGCATGGTGGGAGATGTCCAGCAAGACCGCGAACAAAGAAGTCGCCACCTACCTGAACGCACGCCTCGTGGCGGAAGCGGCGACGTTGCCGCTCTGGACCGACATCGTGCCGCATTTTCGTCTGCCGCCCGCGCCGTTCGAGGCAGCAGAGCCGAAGGACCTCGCATGACGCTCGAAGAAATCTACTACATCGGCCAGACGATCGCCGTCGTGTTGATCCTCGTTTCCATCATCTTTGTCGGCGTACAAGTGCGTCAGAATACGGCGGCCACGCGGGCGGCGTTGCACCAGTCGTTCACCGGCGCGATGAACCATCTGAACGCGACGATGGCGCAATCACCGGAGCTTTCGCGCATCTGGCTAACCGGCGTCAAAGACCGCATGGCGCTCAATGAGACCGAGCGGTGGCAGTTCGAGATGTTGTGTTTGTCCTACTTCCATGTGTTCGACACGATGCACTACCAAACGCGCACCGGCGTGGGCGAGGCGAAACTCCTGAAGGCCGAAGAAGACGGATTGCGCACGCTGATCTCGTTGCCCGGAATCCGATCCTGGTGGGACGAAAACCCCTATGGCTTCAGCGCCGAGTTCCGCGCCTACGCGGAAAGCCTCGCCGCCCGCAAAGACACCGCATAGGACCACGCAATGACCCTCGAAACTCTCTACTACTTCTCCCAGATCGTCGCCGTGATCGCGATCTTCGCCTCGCTGATCTTCGTTGGTGTCCAGGTGCGCCAGAACACGAAGGCGCTCAAGGCGACGTCGCATCATGCCGTCACCGACAGCTTCAACGCGATCAACAATATGATCGCCAATGATCCGAAGTATGCGCGGCGTTGGCGGCTCAGCTTGACGGGGGACGAGGGGCTGGACGAAGACGAGCGCGTATCCGTCAGCTTCATGAGGCTGGCCTACATGCGCATCTTCGAGACGATTTACTACCAATACAAAAACGGTACCTTGGACAAGAAGTTGTTTGACGCAGAGCTGACAACGCTGAAATGGACGGCCACCGAGCACACGGGCTTTCGCGCTTGGTGGGCCAATAATCCGATCTCGCTGAGCGCCGAGTTCCGCGCCTTCATCGACGACCTCATTCGCGACGCAAAGAAAGAAGCGGACTCGCGCCCATGACCCTCGAAGAACTCTACTACATTTCCCAAATCGTCGCCGTGATCGCGATTTTCGCGTCGCTGATCTTTGTCGGAATACAGCTGCGCCAGAATACCCGGGCAGTGCTTGTGAGCACGTCTCAAACACATTTCACGATGTGGACTTCGGTTGCGTCGCCGCTCGTCGAAGACGCCGACATAGCGAGGATCTATTGGCAGGCGCTATCCGACTTTGACGGTCTGACTGACCAGGATCGCATGAGGTTTATTGTCTATATGAGCAACGTGTTTCGATTCTACGAGTCATCGCGTATTCAGTGGAGACGCGGGGTTCTGGAAGCCGAGCACTGGCATTCCGTAGAAGTGAACATACGGGCGTTCGCAACGCAGCCTGGAGTGAAGAGGTTCTGGAAAATCCGGAGACATTGGCATTCGCCCGAATTTGCGCGGTGGTTTGAGAGCCTGCCGTCGGAAGTCCAGAGCCCAATCTATGATCAGGGAACACCTGTCACTCAGAAATTCGTTTCGTCGGATCTAAGCGCTGATGGGAAGCGCCCATGACCCTCGAGGAACTCTACTACATCTCCCAGATCATCGCCGTGATCGCGATCTTCGCGTCGCTGATTTTCGTCGGCGTCCAGGTGCGTCAGAACAGCGAGCAGATCAAAGCCAACACGCGCTCGATCAAGGCGTCGGCCGCTTTCGAAGGCACGCATTCATGGGCATTGACGAACGAGATGATCGTGGCAGATGTGTCGGATGAGTTTCTGCTTATGGCGATCGCCACATACGATCCTCAAAAGAACTGGAACGACTTCTCCGAAGCCGATAGGGCTCGTGTGACGCTCGCCCAGCGCGCATTGTTTCAGAAGCTCGAGGGTCTCTATTTTCTCCACAAATACGGCAACCTCGACCAGGCGATATGGGAGGCGCGGAGCAGCTGGGCCGCGGGCGTCATCAAGCTGCCCTTCTATCGGCAATGGTGGGAGTTCGAGAAAACGCAGAACATCTGGTCGGGCGAGTTCGTCGCCGTCATCGAGAAAGCGCGCGACACCACGCATGTTGTGCCATGGGACGTGAGCGCGTTGCACGGCGTTGACGCGTTACCTGCTGGTACGAAGCCGCTAAGCGAGGGGCCGAAGTCATGACCCTCGAAGAGATCTACTACGTCTCCCAGATCGTCGCCGTTGTTGCGATCTTTTGCTCGCTGATCTTCGTTGGGCTGCAGATGCGCGCTCAGACGCGCGAGACGCGCTACAGCACCATGAACCAGATTTTGACGGACTATGACCAGATCCTGAGCGCTTGGTCGAACGACGCGTTGGCCGCGCAAGACTACTTTGCAGGCGTCAATGGGGGTTTGGAGGCGATCTCTGTGGAACGGCGTGCGGCGCATGTCTTTCTGGTTTCGCGTTTGTTGCGCTTGTACGAACGCGCTTACATCCAACGCACGGCCGGGCGGCTGGGCGACGACGCGTGGGAGGCGATTCATCGGGGGGTCGAGCCCGCGACGGCGGGCAAGAGCTTCAAAGAATATTGGCAGTCCCGCAAGTCCTTCTTCTCACCTGCCTTCGTCGCCTTTGTCGACAAGGAAATGCAGCGGAACCAACCCATTGCCTTCCCGCAGAACTTCTACGCGGCGAGCCCGGCGCTCGCCCAACCAGCGTTGTCCGAAACCCAGAGCCCGCAACCATGACCCTCGAAGCCATCTACTACGTTTCCCAGATCGTCGCCGTCGTCGGGATTTTCGCGTCGCTGATCTTCGTCGGTCTGCAGATCCGGCAGAATACGAAGGCGATCAGGGCGTCGTCGCATCACGCCATCACCGACAGCTTCAACGCGATCAACAACCTCATCCTCAGCGATCCGAAGGTGGCGCGCATTATGCGGCTGACCTTGGCGGGATCGGAGGAGATGGACGAAGACGAACGCGTATCCGCCAACTACATGCTTCTCGCCAACATGCGCATCTTCGAGACGCTTTACTACCAATACAAGAACGGCACATTGGACAAGAAGCTGTTCGATGCCGAGCTGAAGACGCTGAAATGGGTTGTTACCTTGCCCGGTTTTCTTGCGTGGTGGCCCGTCAACCCGATTTCGCTCAGCGACGAGTTCCGCGCCTTCATCGACGGCCTCATTCGCGAGGCGCAAAAGGCTTGATCGGGAGAGGTTGGCGCCCCCCTCCCGTGCAGCCGCCTTGCGGCGCACGTACTCCCCCAAAAAGTTGGGGGAGACAATTAGGTGCCTAGACCGGTACGGTGATCTGCTTGCCGCCGAACACGGCTTGCCAGTTTTCGATTTCGCCGACCACGATGTCGTCGGCGGCGTGGGCGAGGTTGGCGACGGAGGTGTAGTCGAGTTTGCCGTCCGGCGCGCGGAGCAAGAGGCGGATGCGGTCGTGCACGGCGTTCAGTTTTTGCGCGGTGACTTCGGAGATGGCGGCGAAGCGTTCGAAGTCGCCGAAGTAGCGCACGCCCGCGATCGCGCCGCCGAGTGTGGGCAGGGCGACGCCTAAGAACGTGAAGATCTTGGTGCTGTCCTTGAACGCGTGTTCGCCGACCCAACCGCTCCACGCGCCGATCTGGAAGACGAGGAACAATGCGACGGCTGCGACAGCGAGTTGGAACAGTCTCTCGGACAAGCGGTCGAGGTTGCGGTGTACGTTGGTCAGGCGCTGCGCCTTGGCTTGGTGATAGTCGCGTTGTTGTGTGACGTGATGGTCGAGCATTTCGCTCAAGCAGTGACGCAGGTAATCCGTCGTTACGGTGCAGCGGGGCAGCCCCACTTCGCGCAGCGTGTGCCGCGCGTACCATTCGGGCCAGGCGGCGCCCGCGCCGCGGGGCCAGCGGCCCGGCGCGCGTGCTGCACCGAGCGCGAGCAGGATAGGGGCGTGACGTAGATATTCGGCGGCCCTGCGGGTTTCGAACCAGCGTCCGTGCCAGCGTTGGCTTTGGCCGCGATGGGTGATGACCAGGATCGCGGCGAGCAAGACCAACTCGAACGCCGCAAACGTCCACTTCAACTCGGACCCGACCAGCGGCAAGTAGGCTAGACCGCCGATGACGGCGAGGGCGGAGAGGATGAAGTTGATGATCATGCCGCTGCGATATTTGTCGGACAGGTAGGACGCGATGCCGTCAGACCAGGCGAAGCGTGGCAAGACCAGACCGGCGACGCGGCCGGCGAATGCTCGATCAGCGCCCGGGGCTTGTTGCAAGGCTTTGACGATCGGCGCGCCGCCGCCGCTGCTCGCGTAGGCTTGCGGCGGTTCGTAGATTTGTCTCAGGCGGCGAAAGCGGGAAGCCGATGCGCCGCCGCCGAACAGCGCTTCGATGCGGCGGTAGGTGTGCCAGAGCGATCTGCTGCTGGCGCGCCAGTGATCGGGCGAAAGCGCGGCGGCGAGTCCGTTGTCGCCTTTGGAGGCGTGATGGCGCGACCTCGATTGCGCTTGGATCGGGCGCAATGCTTCGCGGACGATCTGGCGCAGTTGCTCTTGGCGCTCACCTTCCGGCGGCGGGGCCGAGGGGTGGAGTAGCGCTTCTGGTGCGCGCAGGAAGCGCCATTGCTCCGGGTTCTCCGGGTCGATCAGCACCACCGGCGCGCCCATGTCCAACGCGGCTTGAACCGTGTGGCCGGTGCCGCCGACGGAGCTCGTGCGCACGCCGTCCCAGATGGCGAGCACAATGTCGGACTGTTCCAGCACGATGCGCGCGGCGAGCGCCACGCGGGCCGAGATGCCGGCATCGAATGCGGAGCGGGCGCCGGCGTTATCGGAGGTCAGCGCACCGACGAATAGGGTCTCGATCTCGCCATCCGCGTCGCGCAGTTCGAAGAGTTGCGTTTCGCCGTAGAGTTTGCGGATGGCGGCGGCGCGCCGCGCGGCGTCGCCGTCGGCGGGGTCGTGGCCGGCGAGGATCTGCCTCGCGTCGGCCGGGCTTTCGGGTCTGGCGTTGATCGCGCAGTTCAAGGCGGCGCCGACGGGCAGGGGGGCCACCACCTCCCAGCCCCGGCGCAACGCTTCGCAGGCGGCGAGCTGGTCGGCACCGTCGGCGAGCAGCGTGTGAACGCGCGTGCGCGCGGCGGCGCCGGCGCCAAGTTCGACGTCAACGGTTGCCTGAATGATGTCCAAGACTTGCGTGAAGGTCCGCACGATGGCGGTGATGTTGGCGCCGTAGCTTCGATGATTAGCGCGATGCCCGGCGATGCCGAGACAAAGGCGAAGCTTCGGAAAGTCCGGGGCGATCGCCCTCTGTCGTCCGGCCATGAAACCTGCGTGGGTGATAAAGGTGGGGCAGCATTACAGCAGTGCGGTGCGGTGGTCGATGGCCCTCCATCGGCACGCCGCAAAATATTGCTTGCACTCAAGTGCAACGAAGCGTAGAAAGAGTTCACTGCACGTGAGTGCAGCTAAAACTGCGAACGGGAGACACGCTGACATGACCGCCACCACCAACGCTGCCGAAGCCGGTCAAAGCCATTTTGTGCTTGGCGAAACCCTGCGCCCGCTGCTGACGAATGCGATGGGTTCATCGATTGAAATCTTCGACACGGCGGGGCCCGCGAACGCCGGGCCGCCGCTCCACACCCACGCGTGGGAGGAGATCTACGTCGTATTGAAGGGCGAACTCGACGTGACGGTTGCGGGCGCGACGAAGCGCCTTGGCCCGGGCGGGTTCGCGCATGTGCCGGCGAACACGCCGCACGGTTACCGCAACGTGACGGAGGCGCAGTTCCTCACCATCGTGACGAGGGGCAACGCCGCGAAGTTCTTCAAGCAAGTCGCCGCAGAGGTGGAGATGAGCCCGCCGAACATTCCGGAAATCAAACGCGTCGGCGCCAGCCACGGCATCACGTTCCTCGCGTGACCGAAACCCGCCGCTACATCAGTCCGAAGCGCGACGCGCAGGCGCAGGCGACGCGCAAGGCGATCGTCGAAGCGTTCGCCGAACAGCTCTCGGAACCCGGGCGCGACCACCTCTCGCCCAGCGAGGCGGCGGTGCGCGCGGGCGTGTCGCTGCGCACCGTGCACTTCCACTTCCCGAACGAGGCGAGCCAGATCGCGGCGCTCGGCGGATGGTTTGACGGCGTGCTCTATCCGAAGGGCGTCGTCTTGGTGCAAGGCCCGGACGACCTGCCGCGCTACTTCCGCGACATCCATGCGATGGCATTGAAGCATCCGGTGAGCCGGGCGTTGGCCTCGGACCGCGGCGTGTGGCGCGAGATGCGCCAGCTCCGCCGTGCCAAGCGGCTGGAGGCTATCCGCCAAGCAGTGAAAGCGATCGGCGCGCCGCCGCGCGCGACCGCCGAGGCGACCGCGATGCTCCTCAGCCTCTCCGGCGCCGACGCTTCCTGGCCGCTGCACGACCACGGCCTGCCGTTGGAGCGCATCCCGGACGTCATCGCCAACACGGTCGAGCTGATCGTGAACCAACTGCGCGCGAAGGCGAAGCGGTAGTGTACGCAGTCTGGACAGTGGCCGCCCGGCCGCGCTCCCCGACTACTTCTCCCCCTTGATCACCGCGTGTTCCTTTTCGAGTTGGCGTGCTTCCTTCATGAGGCCAAGCGCGCCTTTGAAGTAGGCGAAAGGAGCGGCGGCGACTGTCGCGGCCCATACGATCGCTCCTAGCGCCTGGCCGAAGGCCCACAGAATGGCGATCAAGAGCCACTGCGACACGAGCGCGGCCGCGCCCGCGAACAACGGCAGCAATGCCGCCGTAATGATCCAGCCGAACATGGTCCAGTCATCGCGGTCGTCGCCGACCCGCTCGACGACCGCCATCGCGCCGATCGCGCCCACGGGCAAGGTTGCCAGATAGATCACGCGGCCCATCCACCCCGACGTCTCCCACACGAGCAGTGCCGTTTGCAGCAGCATCACGATGGGCCAAAACATCTTGCTGATGCCGCCAAGTCCGTAGCGTTCCATCTGCTGCCAGACGGAGGCGGCCGTGTCGCAATTCGCGGTCACAGCGCCGTCCACGATCCCCGCGTCGCAGCCGATGAGGCTGTAGTAATAGGCCCCAATTACGTTCAGGGGCGAAATCACTCGAAGGTCCGCCAGCAACTGCGCGGAGAGTTGCTTCAACGGCTCCACGATCTCAATCGTCGAAAGCCAGTGGCCGAACGCGGCCACCGCCGCGGCCGCGACAAGGTAGGGCCACTTCGGCAAGCGGCTTACCACGAAGCGCCTCGCCAAAACTTTCGCCCCGCGTTCGGCGGCCTTCTTCAAGTCCATGTTCACCGTCTCCCGCGGGCTGGATAGCAAACGTTGCCGCACAGCGAAAGGCGGGTGGCCAGAGGTCTGCCGTTAGTACGGCGTGCCGCAGTGCTCCCCTGCTTCGTCTTCTGCCTCTTCTTTTTCCTTGGCGGCGCGTTCGGCTTCTTTTTTCAACCGCCCGCACTCATCGGCTTTCGCTTTTGCCGCAGCTTCGGCTTCGTTCGCGCGCTTCTGCGCGTCTGAAGCGGCTTTCTCAGCGGCTTTGAGGCTCTTGAACTTTGCCTCGAGGTCGCGCTCCGCTTTCAGATGCGCATCTTGCGCCGCCTTCAGATCGTCGGCGGCTTCCTTGAGGCGCGCCTCAGCCTCCCCGAACGCGCGAAGCTCGGGACAGGGTTCGCCGGGCCCATCAATTGACGGGTAGATGAACCAATTCTTGCGGGGAATGCGGCCCAAGGCCTTTGCCGCCGCGTCGTACGCATCCAGCGCGGATTTGGCTCGGGCGAGGGCGTCTTGGAAGATTTGGTGGAGCGCATCGACCGCCTCCGCCTCCTTCAGCGTTTCTTTCGCCAACTTTTCGTAAGCGTCTTGCGCAGCTTTCGCCGCCTTCGCCGCGGCGTCGGCGGCATCACGCAGTTTCTGCAGTTCCTCCTCGCATTTGGCGCGCTTGGCGTTCGCGTCGTCTCCGGCCTTACAGGCCCGCCGCCACTTTTTCTTGATCGTCTCGGGAACGTTCGGGCCTTCGGGATCGACGACGGGCGGCGTGCGTTTGGGAGGGGGCGTGAAGCCATCGTTGCTCTGCACCTTCGGTGCGGCGGGTGGCGGCGCTGCGCCACCGGCGGGGTTGCCCTGGCCACCGCCCTGAGGCGGTCCAGCCCCGGGGCCACCGGGACCCGCAGCAGCGAGCGGCAACACATTGACGATGAACCTCAGCTGCTGCTTGTCCACCTTGCACGAGGCAAAAATGAAAAAGCCGCAGTTCTCGCATTCGACCTCCACAATGCCTTGCAGCTGTCCGGGTGCGGTGCCACGCAAGTCGATTGACGCTTGGACTTGACGCGACTGGCCTTGCGGAATCTGGCGCGCGACCGGATCGGGCGGCAGCTTGATCCACGACGCCTGACTGCTGAAGCGAAAATCCAGCAGCTGGTTGCAGTTGCGATTTTCCGCGTTGAGGGCGAGCGGGTACACGCCGCCGGTTTGCTTCGGCGCGAGCGGCACGTCGGTGACGGCTTGCGCGGTTGCGCCGCTGCTCGTCGCCAGCAACAGACACAACGCGGTTAGAAGTCTCGCAACGGAGTTGCCCAAGACACACCCTCACTTCCCACGGATCCGAGAGTTTACACCTTTGACGGCCGCACTAACGGCACCGGAGAAAATAGAGGTCGGGCGTGGCTTTTCGCGTCGCGGGCGACAAAACGTCGTGCGCCCTCAACCAGCGTGAGAACTCTCGGGCGAACAACCTGGCCAAGGTCATCGCTTCGTTGAATGTCGTCAAACAACAAACACCGACCGCACCTCGTCGCGCTGGCGATAGCGCCTGTCCCATGCGTCGATGTGGTCATAGGGGCCGAGCAACTCCAACTTCCCGAACCGCGCGAACTGCAACGCCGCTCCAAGCGAACAGTCGGCGATCGTCGGCTTCGTTCCGGCGACAAACGGGCGGCCGTCCGACAGCCTTTGATTGAGTACGGTGAGCGGAGTGTTCATCGAGGCCGCGAACCAAGCCGCAACACCCGGGTTCTTCGGATAACCGGCCGGAGAGTTGGTCGAATGAACGATCAACGCGACGCCGTAGAGAATTTCGATGTCGATGCCCCTCTCGAGCGCACGTGTCGACGCGCGTTCCTGCGGCGTGCTCCCAATCAGTGAAGGCTCAGGCCAGCATTCTTCGAAGTACTCGATGATGGCAAGCGACTCCGGCAGTATCGTGCCGTCATCGAGCTCCAAAAAAGGAACCCGCCTAAGAGGATTTTTCGCCGCGATTGCAGGTGAGTGCTGTTCGCCCTTGATGAGGTTGACGAGAACGCGCTCGAGCGGAATGTCCCGCCCCTGGGCTGCCTTCTCGGCAAGATAGAGGTCGAGCTTTGTCGGGTTCGGCGCGACCCTTTGCGTGTAGAGTTTCACGGTGTGCTCCCGAGCGATTGCCTCTGGCTCCAGCCTGGCGCCGATCTTGCCGACCAACTAGACTTGAGGCCGATAACAAGAACAAGGGGACGCCCATGTTGATCAGACCTGCACGACGGGAGTATCGCACCTGGACCCTCGATAGCCGGCGTTGGGCGGACTACAAACCCCGCCCCGACGACATCGTGATTGCCACCGCGCCCAAATGCGGTACGACTTGGACTCAACAAATCGTCTCGTCCCTGGTCTTCCAGGATGCCAAGCCCCGCCCGATCCCAAAGGTGTCGCCGTGGATCGAGGCACGGTTTCGCGGGTTCGCCGAAGATATGTTTGCGAACTTGGAGTCCCAGACGCACCGGCGCTTCATCAAGACCCATCTGCCGATCGACGGCCTGCCGCTCCACGACGACGTCCGCTACATTCACGTGGCACGCGACGGCCGCGACGCGCTGATGTCGATGCACAATCACTTTACCGGCTTTGCGCCGGGCCAATTGGAGAATTTCGATCAGATCGGCCTCGCCGATCCCGTCATCGCACAGCCATATCCGCGCTTGCCCGCCGACGCCGCCGCGTACTTCCGACTCTGGATCACGACACCCGTCGTGCCCGGACAGACCGAGGGTATACCCGGTCCCTCGTTCTTCGATCTGGAAGTCGGATATTGGGCGGAGAGGCATCGCGCAAACGTCTTGCTCGTCCATTACAACGACCTCAAGGCGGATCTCGACGGCGAGATGCGGCGTATCTCTTCGTTCCTGGACATTCCCATCGATGAGTCCGTCTGGCCGTCGTTGGTCGGCGCGGCAAACTTCGAGGCCATGCAGGCCGCGGGAGAGGATCTGATGCCGCAAGCCAAGACACTGTTTTCAGAAGGCACGAGGCGCTTCTTCAACAAGGGCACCAACGGACGCTGGCGCAACGTCTTCACCGAGAGTGACTTGGCGCTCTACGACGCAAAGGCCCGCGAGAAATTTTCCCCCGGACTTGCCGCCTGGCTCGAAGGCGGCAGGCATGCCGCGGGAGACCCGCGTCTATTGCCGGATTGACCCTTCGAGCGTTGAAGGAGCCGAGGCCACTCGAGTGAATCGTGTTCCTAAGGGCCTGCCGCCGCGCCACCTTCGCGCCCGCTCTGCGCCTGAAGAAACGGCAGCACGATCGCGACCATTTCATCCGGTTTGCGCATCGGAAGGCCGTGCTCCTCGCCCTCGACCGGCACAAGCTTCATCTGCGGCACGCGCTTTACAAGCTCAGCCGAATGCGCGAAGGGCACGGTCGTGTCAGCCGTTCCCCAAACCGCGAGCACGGGCAGGGCGGAGCGACCGATCGCATCATATGACGCGAGCCGGTTCTGCAAATCGTAGTGGCGGTAGGTGTTGAGCTGGCCCTCCGAGTAGCCGCGGTACTTCGTCTGCTCGCCCATCCAATCGACGAACCCTTCGACCGCCCCTGCCTTCATCTGTTCGACGACACCGCGCACGGCGGCGGTCGGCCCAAGCACCCGCGCGAGCCAATCACCAACGACGGGGAGGAGGAGTAGGCGCACGGTCGGCGAGCTCGCGGCGGGAACCGGGCCGAGGCCCGCCGGTGCGATCAACGTGACGGAGTGGATGCGCGCCGTGTTTGCCGCGACGAAGTCGCTCGTAATCGCGCCGCCCAGCGACGTGCCCACGATATGAACCGGTGCCGCGACGTTCAGCTCCGTGAGCAACTCGCCAAGCTGATTGGTGAAGAACGCCTGGTCGTGCGTCACAGTGGGCCGGTCGGAATACCCGAAACCCAAAAGGTCCGGCACGATCACGCGAAAGCCCGCATCGGCCAGCGGCTTGATCCAGCGACGAAACACAAACCCGCCGGTGGCCGCGCCATGCACCAGAAGCACGACCGGGCCATCTTCCGGCCCCTGCACGCGCACATGCATGACGCCGCCGGACAAGGACACGAACTGCTCGGCCTTGCCAGACTTCGTGAGCTCGGCGCGCGCCGCGTCGTCCAGCGGTTCGCGCATCAAGTCGGCGATCGGGTATGCGATGGCCGCCGCCGCAAGTAGAAAAACGAACAAGCGCACGATCCATCGGACAAGCGTGACCATTGTGACACCTCAATTGGCTTTGGCCGGAGCATAGCTGCAACGCGTGTGGTTTGGCGAGTCACTGGCAATCGGCCATAGTGGACGCCAAGCCCGAATTTCGCGCTCATCCCGTTGAGCACGGGTGGCCCAGATGGATGGCGATACGTCTACGTCAGCCACACACTCTTGCAAAGCAATACGAAGATCGAATTCTGCGGCGCCGAGTTCTGCGATGCGCTCGTTAATCCCGTCGAGATTGCCAAGCGCCGCGGGTGGCGCATTCCCATCTACGCGAGCCTGAGTGTCATCGCTGCCGCGGCTTCAAAGCGCTGCTCGACAAAATCGAGAAGGTCCGCATCGCGGCGCCTTCGCGTGAGCGCGGAGAGGCAAGCACCATTCCCGTCGAGGGGCGTACGACGCTGTTCCGGCGCGCCGAGCTCCGCGACCTCTACCTCGAAGGCATCGCCCGCGCGGCCTGACAATCGCGCGCGCGTCCTATAGCGTGGGCGCCGGTCCAAACGACGCCTGCACGAACTGATGGAGTAAGCCCATGCCCAAGAAGAAATTCGTGCTGGCGATGATGATGCACGAGACGAATACGTTCTCGCCGTTGCCGACGCCGATCGAGTCCTTTGCGCGCAAGGGCGCCCTGGAAGGGCCGCTCGCGATCGCGGAGGCGGAAGGGACCAACACATCGCTCGGCGGCTTCATCGAGGTCGCGCGCAAAGCCGGCGCCGAATTCACGCTACCGATGGCCGCGAATGCACACCCCTCCGGCCTTGTCATCGATGCCGCGTTCGAGCAGATGACGGCGGCGATTGTCGCGGAGATTGCGAAGGGTTGCGATGCGGTGTTGCTGGCGCTGCACGGTGCGATGGTGACAGAGAGCTACGACGACGGCGAAGGCGAGTTGCTCGCACGCATTCGCAAGGTGGCCCCGCACGTTCCAATCGCCGTCGCGCTCGACTTCCATGCGCAGATGACGGAGGCGATGGTGAAGGGCGCGACCGTCATCACCGGCTACCGAACCTATCCGCATATCGACATGGCCGACACCGCGATCCGCGCCGGGCGCACGCTGCTGCGCGCGATGGCCGGCGAGGTGGCGCCGAAGATGGTCTGGGGCAGCCGCCCGCTCATGAGCTCGACGCTGATGCACACGCCTTCGCGCGAGCCGATGAAGACGTTGATGGGCGTCGCCAACGCGGCGGAGGATGGTGGCCAGGTGCTGAACGCTTCCGTCTTCGGCGGCTTTCCGCAGGCAGATATCCCGCATCTTGCGCTCTCGTCCGTGTTCGTGTGCGACGGGCGCACCGCCGACGGCGAGTTGATCATGAACCGGATCCTCGACCAGGCGTGGGAGCGCCGCGAGGAATTCATGTTCCGCGCCGAACCGCTGCGCGATCAGGTTGCGCGCGCGAAGACGCTGAAAGGCGGGCCTATCGTCATGGCCGATCACGGCGACAACACCGCGTCGGGCGGCACGCAAGACGTGATGAGCGTGATCGAAGAAGCGATCGCCCAGGGACTTGAGGATGCGTGTGCCGGTCCTATCTGCGACCCCCTCAGCGTCGCGCAGATGATCGAAGCGGGTGTCGGCGGTGCGGTGACGTTGAGCCTCGGCGGCAAGGTCGACATGCCGGCGATGAGCCTGAAAGGGAAGCCGCTCGCCGTGTCGGGCCGCGTGAAGTGCATCACCGACGGCGAGTTCAAGGTCACGGGGCCGATGGCGACGGGCAGCATCGTGCGGCTCGGGCGCACCGCTGTGCTCGACACCGGCCGGATGCTGATCGTGGTGTCGGAAAGGCGCAGTGAGCCCTACGACCTCGGCGTCTTTACGCATTGCGGCATAGACCCGGGCCGCAAGCGCTATGTCATCATCAAGTCGCGTCAGCATTTTCGCGCGGGCTTTGAGCGGATCGCAAAGCACATCGTCATGTGCGACGGCGATGGCTGCACGGCGTCGGACCTCAAGCTGTTCAAATACACGAAGATCAAGCGGCCGCTCTACCCGTTCGACCCCGACATGCGTCTTGGACGGAACGAGGTGCCGTAAGGTTCGTCCCGACAGATCACCAACAAGACCTACGCCCAAACAGGCGGCCAGCCGCCGACGGCGTGAGCGGGCGTCGGCGGTGCGAGCGGCGTTCCCTGCGACATCGATGTCCGACATTCTTGCAAGCAGTCCGGCGACTGTTGGGATAGTTTGCCGACGATGCCACACTGTATTTTGCGATGTTTGGGCGGCACGGTCATGTTGCCGTCAGCCGACTTGGTGCTCGTCGATCGCGCGGACGGCGGAAACCTCGTCGTCAACCCGCCGCGCGAGGTTTGGGAACGCGGCGAGCTGTCTGGTGAAGAGCTCCGGCTGTGGGCCTGTCTCGTGGCCGCGGCGGGTGGCGCGATGCTGCAGACTCTGCCGCAGCTCCAAGGCGGCTGCATCAACTATTGGGAAGCGGGAAACTGGGCGTTGAACAATGACGCGCCGCCTGCCGGACACAAGGAAGCGCGCCAGCACCGGATGGTTCATTTGCATCTGCTTGGCCGCAGCCCGCAATCGACAAGCGCGTCGTGGAAGTGGGGTGAGGCGCCGTTCTTTCCGCCGTACGCGGAGCGCAAACGATGGGCCGCTTCGCACCGGCGGCTGATGCCGAGCGAGGTTCGCAACATCGTCGTGGCGACGATGGATAGTCTCACGCGGAAATACGGATTCGCACCGAACGCGATCGAGCGATCCCTTGACTGCACACGCTGCGCGTATCCAATTGCGGCATCGTCGGCATCCGGCGCCGCGCTGTGCCCCACGTGCGCGTCGTGAGCGCCTCCTTCGATCTCGCCGTATTCGGACCTGATCGGAACCACCGCGCAGCATCGTGGCGAAGCGGAAAGGGCCTTTCGCGCCGCGCTGGCAGAGCGCGGGCATCGAACCGCCATGCGCCGAGATCAAAGCGGTCTGCGGCGGGTCGAACCGTAACGCGATCCAAAGGCTGCTTGCGACGAGCGACGGCGACGTTGTAGAGCCGTCGAAGGGTTGTTGCGGGCGTTGAGCGGTTCGCTTTCAGCGACGCTTTTTGCCCTCCGGCCAGTTTTTCCCGGCGGCGGCGGCAAGCTGGTCGGCGACGGCGGCGGTGACGACGAGTTTGCCGTGGGCGCCGAACGCAAGTTCCGCGACATCGGTCCAGAACCAACGTGACCTCTTCACTTTAAGGTCGCGCCACGGTACCAGGAAGTCGCGCGCGAACGGCCCGAAGAGCTTCATCACGCCGATACGCAGTCCCGACGGACACACCGCAAGCTTCAAGACGTTCTTGTAGTTGACGCCGACGCCCATCGCGCCGGTTTGCCACGAAAGATCCAGCGCCGGTTGTTCGTGCCGGTCAGGGTAGCGCTCCATGAGCGCGTGCCACCCCGACATCCACCCGAGGAGCCACGTCACGCCGACCCAAATCACGGCGAACATCACAGGAAAACCCAGGAAGGGCAGGGCGACTTCCATTTTTGGCGTTGGTCTCGATTCAAGCCCATTGCGGTCAATTCATGGGGCGTGGATAGCAAACGCTGGGGCACAGCGACGGCACGCGCATAAGGTCGGCAACCGGATAAGCAATCGCCGCCGCGACGAGCAGGAAAGCGAACAACCGAACGATCCATTTGAGAACCGTCATCATCGTGGCACCTCAGCGTTGGCCGAAGCATAGCCCCAACGCCCGCGGTTTGGCGGCCGGCTCGGGCATCAGTGGAGTTCTCAGTTCCGTGCCGGCTCAGGTCGCGGTCGTTTATCCAGCGCGCGCCCCTTGCCCGTGAACCACTCGACGTTTGCTGCGGAAAGGTCGCCGGTCAGCGCTTCATGCAGCGCGCGTTCAACGCGCTTCATATCGACTAGACGTTGCGCGCGCGTCGCGCTGAGCCAGCCCGGATGGTATAGAACCACTTCCGCGTAACAGCGCTCCGGCAGCACGTGTCTGTCCGGCGAAACGCTCACAAGAACGTCATGACGGCTGAATTCGATCGAGAAGCCCCATAGGTTTGTGGATGATCCGAGGAGGTCGCCTGCATCGAAACCTTGGCTGCGCATTGCATCGCGCAAGATAGTGGCAACGTTCTTCAGATCCGCTTCGGTGAGCTTCGGTCCTCTTGCGGCCTGGGGAAGATCGAAGAATGCGCTGCTGACGGCCATGACGCCTTTCCCTTTGGGTGCTTCCTTGCACGACACCTATTTCGCAGGCAATTCGCCTTTCGGCCGCGGCCCCTTCAATGCGCAAAGCTTCTTGCCAGGCATGTCACGCCGTCCAGCGCTGGTTGGGCGCATGCATCACCCCTTGAAGTGCTCGCAAGCCCTTTGAGCAACACGGTCTAGCCGCTTCCGGCACGGCTGGAATGCGCCATCAATGCGCCGAACATCGGGTCCCACTCGGTGATTGTCATGTCCTCAATCAAGCCTTCAATAGCAAAGGGATCCTGTGCGATCACGGATATCAAACTCTCTCTATCCGGTGCCGACATGAGCAGCATGGCCGATTTCACGTCGCCGCCCAAGAAAGGTCCTGAAGCGACTAGCGCGCCTGTCTTGAGAAGGTCCTGGAGATAAAGCACGTGCGGCAAAACATGTTTGCTCCAGCCCGTCTCATTCGGATGCTTATAGGTAACGACAAAGATGGTCATGCTTGGCGGTCCCCAATGCGCGTATGAAGTAGATAGGCGGCGCCACTTTCACACGCTGAAGAGCGGGAGATCAACGCCGCGTGCACAAATGGCGCCCCCTCAAGTAAAGTGCTCCGTGTCAAACTTCGCCGCCCATACGCATGCGGGCCGTGCGGTGGGCGGATCGGCGACGGAGGCTTTCCCATGGCTTGGAAGAAGGGACGCGGTGCACTTGGGGGCTTGAAGCCGCTTATCGGGCGCTGGGTAAGCGAACCGGCGGGCGGGGCGACGGGGGCGAGTGCGTTGACTTGCACGCGCGAATTCTCCGCGTTCGGCGATAACGCGGTGCAGCGCAACGCGCGCTGGGCGAAGGGCGCGTGTATCCAGAGGTTGCGTTCTATCGCGTGGGCACAGACGGCGACGGCGAGGGTTTTCACTTCGCCGTCGAAAGCAAGACGAAGAAGGGTTGGAAGCGCTTCCTTCTGCACACGGCGCGCTTAGAAGCCGCGCCGTTTCGCGTTGCCCCCAATGCGACGGATCCGCCCCCTCGACGTCGCCTTACGCGTACACGAACTCCTTGCCGTCGAGGTCGATTGCCGGGATCTGGTCCTTTTCGACCCAGTAGTCTTGCGTGTGCTGCCATTCCGGCTTGTTGCCGCGGCGGGGCAGCAAGTGCATGGAGCGCATGAGGTAGTTCGGGTTGAAGTTCGCCGGGTCCATCCAGTCGAGGATCGGCATGTCCTGGTCTTGCGGGCGCAGCGCCACGCTGACGCGGCGTTTGCCTTTCGCCTTCATGTGGTTCAGCAGCCGGCAGACAAAATCCCCCAACAGATCCACGCGCAGCGTCCAGCTGGCGCGGAAATAGCCGAACACCCAGAGCATGTTCGGAACGCCGGTGAACATCATGCCGCGATAGGTGATCGTGTCGTGGAAGTCGAGCTTCTTGCCGTCGATCGTGAAGGCGATGTCGCCCAAGACGCTCAAGTTGAAGCCCGTCGCGGTGATGATGACGTCGCCGTCGACGTGTTTGCCGGAGCGCAGCAGCAAGCCCGTTTCGGTGAAGCTTTCGATTTCGTCGGTGATGACGGAAGCCTTGCCGGCCTTGATGCCCTGAAACAGATCGCCGTCGGGAATGAAGGCGATGCGTTGCTGCCAGGGGCGGTATTTTGGGGTGAAGTTCTTCTTCACCTCCTCGGGCCCCAAGAACAACTCGGCCGCGGCGAGGAGTTCCTGCTTGACCGCTTCGGGCTCCGTGAACGAGCGGGTGGTCAGCTGCGCCTGATCGTAGAGGATCTTCTTGCGGACGATTTCGTGGATCCATTCTTCCTTCACTTCGATCTGGCGCAGGATGTCGGCAAGGTCGTTCGCGTTGCGCGCCGGGATGAAGTAGGTCGGCGAACGTTGCACGACAGTGACGTGGTTGCAGTCGGCGGCGATGGCGGGAACGACGGTCGCGGTCGTGGCGCCGGAGCCGATGCAGATGACGTTCTTGCCTTTGAGGTCGAGGTCCTCCGGCCAGGTTTGCGGGTGGACGATACGGCCCTTGTATTTGTCCATACCCTTCCATTCGGGCGTGTAACCCTGCGCATGGCGGTAGTAGCCCTGGCACATCCAAAGGAAGTTCGCCGTGAACGCGATGGGTCCGTTCGTGTCGGTGCGTACGCCGTGAAGCGTCCACTTGTTTGTCTTGCTGTCCCACGTTGCCGACGTGATCTTGTGGCGATAGCGGATGCGTGGCCCGAGGTCGTTCTCCTCGATCACTTCGCCCATATATTTCAGGATTTCGTCCGCTGTAGCGATCGGATTGCCGACCCAGGGCTTGAAGCGATAGCCGAACGTGTAGAGATCGCTGTCGGAGCGGATGCCGGGGTAGCGATGCATCCACCATGTGCCGCCGAAGTTCTCGTACATTTCAAGCACGACGAACGACGTGCCGGGGCACTGTTTCGTCAGGTGATAGGCCGCGCCCACGCCGGAGATACCGGCGCCGACGATCAAAACATCGAAGTGCTCGGCGGTTGCGGCTCTCTGTTTTGCAGCGGTCGCGGCCTGGGCCATGGGGCAGTTTCCCTCAGGTGCAAATGGCGAATGGCGCTAGTTCGCTCGACTCCGCGGAAAACTGCCTTGATCCTAATCAAACGAAGAGTGCCGCTTGACGCAAGTCAACGCGCGGCACGCTGCCCTGTGATCGTTTGGCAAACCGGACGCGGATCGACCGCGGCAGCCGAGGGTGGAATATGTTGCATGCGTAACGGCGTGTCGAAAGAGCAGATCAAAATCGCGGAGCCTGCGGCGAGCAAGCAGCTCGAAACGGCGACGGTTACGCAAAACGTGCGCAAGAAGCGCAGTGCGCAAGTCGCCGCCGCGAAGGACATCGCAAAGCATGCGGACGACGGCGCCGTCGCCCTGAAGGCGCTTGAATCGATCCTCGAGGGCGCCTCGCCGGACGATGCCAACGCGATCAAGTCGGCCTTGATGCGCTGGCAGAAACTCGACGTGCGCATGCCGGTTAGCCCCGACGACGAACTCGTCGACGATTGGCGGAGTGCGGCCTACCCGTACAAGAACCGGCTGTCGCGCAAGAGTTATGAGAATCAGAAATACCGGCTACAGGTGGAACTCTTGAAGTTCCAGGCTTGGGTGAAGGCGACGGGGCAGCGTGTGGTCGTCCTGTTCGAAGGGCGCGATGCCGCCGGCAAGGGCGGCACTATTAAGCGCTTTATGGAGCATTTGAATCCGCGCGGTGCGCGCGTCGTTGCGCTTGAGAAGCCGAGCGAGTTCGAGCGCGGGCAGTGGTACTTCCAGCGCTACATCGAACATCTGCCGACGAAGGGCGAAATCGTGATGTTCGACCGCTCGTGGTACAACCGCGCGGGCGTTGAGCGCGTAATGGGCTTCTGCTCGGACGCGGAGTATCAGGCGTTCATGCGTCAGGCGCCGGAGCTTGAGCGCAATCTGGTCGCCAGCGGCATTCACATGTTCAAGTTTTGGTTCTCGGTCAGTAAGAAAGAACAACACCGCCGGTTTCGCGAGCGCGAATTGCATCCCTTAAAGCAATGGAAGCTCAGCCCCATCGACATGGCCGCGCTCGACAAGTGGGACGAGTATTCAAAGGCCAAGGAGGCGATGTTTCTTCACACGGACACGTCCGAGGCGCCGTGGATCGTGATCAAGTCGGACTGCAAGAAGCGCGCACGGCTGAACGCGATGCGCTATGTGTTGAACAAGCTCGATTACAGCGGCAAGGACACGAAGAACGTACCACCGCCCGACCCGCTGATCGTGGGTCGCGCGCACTTGAATGCGGTGACTTGAGCGGCCGCAGGCGCGTGCGTGGCGGCGGCGCGGGCCGCGACATGAGGCTTGGGCGGCGCTAGTACTCGTCGCCGGCTGCGGCAAAGCGGGCGCGCAGGCGGTCTACCGTGGCGGCGAGTGCGTCCCAGTCGGTGAGCTCGAGATCTTTGCCGGGTTCGAGCTTTAGATTCTTTTCCCACGCGAGCGCCCGCATCGTCCAATACTTGAAAAAATCGTATGCGCTGATGCGAACGGCGCCCGCGACGTGGTGAACATCGGCGTTGGTCCAGCCGGTGTAGCCGCGAAAGTTTTCCACGATCGTCGCCAGGCTCAGCTGTTCTTCGGAATCGCTATCGACGGTGGACAGCGATACCGAGACAAAGGCCGACGGCATTTGGTTCAGCCGCGCGTGATGGGCGCGCACAAAATCCGTCACCGCGCTTTGATACCGGCCGATGTGGATCGACGCCGCGATGATCGCGCCCTGATAGTCGTGCAGATCAATCGTCCCGGCCGACGCCGTTGCGTCGGCGAGTGTCACAACGTCGCCTTGAGCGCGCAACCGCTCAGCGATGAACGAGCAGACCTTGCGCGTTTGACCTTCGCTCGTGCCGTAGAGAACCAGGATCTTCATGCGCCGGAACCTCGCGGTTGCCGTGTTTGACTACACCGACCGTGCGTTGGGAGACTTGAGGTAAATCAAGCGAGCGGCTGGCCGGCGCGGCCGCGGCCCCTGGACGGACCGATCGGGATCGCGTAGCGGCTGTGCTTCCGGGCCAACGAGAGGCGCGATTGTCGTCCAATTGGCGCGGGCGCGATTGCGATCATGCATTTTCGCTGCGGGTGTGACGGTCGTTGCTTACGGCCGGCGGGGATGGGCGTAGAGCGCTCTCATCCAAAGGGAAGGAACCTCTTCATATGAGAACTGCATTCTTCGCCGCGGCTGCCGTCGTTGCTTTGTCGATGCCGGCCTTGGCGGCAGGGCCCGATCTTGTGCCGGACTTCGATACGGCGACGGGGACGGTCATGGTCAAGAACGTGGGCGATGGGCCGGCGAGTATCAGTGTCGTCACCATCAACTGCAAGCGGCGCAAGCCGCCGGTCACGGGTGGCGGTGGCGGCTGCCCCGAGATTCCGCCGGCCTTTGTGCCGAACTACACGAACCCGATGTTCCCGAACGTGCTTGCGGTCAATGTCGGACCGCTCGCGCCGGGGGCGACGTTCAATCACGTGCTGCCGTTCTTCGGCGCCTTGGTGTTTCCGCCGGGTGCCTATGCGTTCACCGTCAAGGCGGATGCCGGGAATTCCGTGCCGGAGACGAACGAGGCCAACAACGTGAAGGTGCGTACGAAGGTGGTCCCGTAAGGCGACGGGCCGCTTGGCTGTATGCGCGGGTGGGTGGTACTGAAGACGGACGAGTCTTCCACCACCCGCGCGAGCCCTTATGTCCCGACTTGCTTCTGCCATTTCCACCCGCGACGACCGTTTCAAAGCCAACGCCGCCGCGATGGGCAGGCTCACCGAGGAGCTGTCGACGCGGATTGCGGCGGCGTCGCTCGGCGGGGACGAGCGCTCGCGTCAGCGGCACGTGGAGCGGGGCAAGCTGCTACCGCGGGAGCGAGTGAACCGGTTGTTGGATCCGGGGACGGCGTTCTTGGAGCTTTCGCCGCTTGCGGCCAACGGTATGTATGACGGGGACATACATGCGGCCTCGATCATCACCGGGATCGGGCGGGTGGAGGGGCAGGAGTGCGTGATCGTCTGCAACGACGCGACGATCAAAGGGGGGACATATTACCCCATTACCGTGAAGAAGCATTTGCGGGCGCAGGAGGTGGCGCGGGAGAACCGGCTGCCGTGCATCTATCTGGTCGACTCGGGCGGCGCGAACTTGCCGAACCAGGCGGAGATATTCCCCGACCGGGAGCACTTCGGGCGCATCTTCTACAATCAGGCGAACATGTCGGCGATGGGGATTCCGCAGATCGCCGTCGTCATGGGCTCGTGCACGGCGGGGGGCGCTTATGTCCCCGCGATGTCGGACGAGACGATCATTGTGCGCAATCAGGGCACGATCTTTCTGGGCGGGCCGCCGCTGGTGAAGGCGGCGACGGGCGAGGTCGTGACGGCGGAGGAGCTTGGCGGGGCGGATACGCATTCCAGGCGTTCGGGCGTGACCGATCACTACGCGCAGGACGATGCGCATGCGCTCGCGCTCGCGCGGCGGATCGTGACCACGCTCAATCGCGCAAAACGGCCGGAAGTCGTGATGCGCGAGCCGGTCGAGCCGCTCTACGACATTTCTGAGCTGGACGGGATCGTGCCGCAGTCTCTGGCCACGCAATACGATGTGCGCGAGGTGATTGCGCGGCTGGTCGACGGTTCGGTGTTCGACGAATTCAAAAAGCTCTACGGCACGACGCTGGTGTGCGGGTTCGCGCATATCTGGGGCGTGCCGGTCGCGATCTTGGCGAACAACGGGATTTTGTTTTCGGAGTCCGCACTGAAGGCGGCTCACTTCATCGAGCTCGCCTGTCAGCGTGGCATCCCGCTGTTGTTCCTGCAGAACATCGCGGGCTTCATGGTGGGGGCAAAATACGAAGCCGGCGGCATAGCCAAGGACGGCGCGAAGATGGTGACGGCGGTCGCCTGCGCGCAGGTGCCGAAGATCACGCTCATCATCGGCGGGTCGTACGGCGCCGGGAACTACGGCATGTGCGGGCGCGCGTATAGTCCGCGCTTCATGTTCGCTTGGCCGAACGCGCGCATCTCCGTCATGGGCGGCGAGCAGGCGGCGAGCGTGCTGGCGCAGGTTAAGCGCGACGGGATGGAGGCGCGCAAGGAGACGTGGTCGGCGGCCGAGGAAGAGGCGTTCAAGGCGCCGATCCGACAGCGTTATGAGGAAGAGGGCAATCCCTACTTCGCCACCGCGCGGCTCTGGGACGACGGCATCATTGCACCGAACGAGACGCGGCGGGTGCTGGCGCTGGCGTTGAGCGCGACATTGAACGCGCCGATCCCGCGGACGAATTTTGGGGTGTTCCGGATGTAGTTTGGCTGGTCCTCCGCCGCAAGCGGGTGGAGACCGCCTTTGGGGTTTGTTGATGCAATTTGATCAAAAGACGTTGATGCGGCTCGGACTCGCTGTTGTGGTTTTGGTGGTTGCGGCGTTGTTTGGGCAGCTCGGTGGCGGATCATCGTCGCCGCCCACAGCGACGCTTGGTGAAACGCCGGCGCCAACGGCCGAGTTGAAACCTGACACGGTGCCTGAAGAGAGTGTGGCGCCGGCGGCGACCGCACCGCGCGCGTCGGCGGTGCCGGTGAGCGACGGGGACTTCGATTATTATCTGCTCGTGCTGTCGTGGTCGCCGACGCATTGTTCTTCGGATGCCGGGCGGGGGCGGGATGACGACTTGCAGTGCCGGTCGGGGCGACCGTTTGGGTTTGTGTTGCATGGGCTCTGGCCGCAGCACGAGCGCGGATGGCCGGAGTTTTGCGAGACCTCCGAGGCGCGCCGTGTCTCGGCGTCGAACATGCGTGAGGCGTTGAAGCTCTCGCCATCGGAGAAACTCGTGCAGCATGAGTGGGAGAAGCACGGCGTTTGTTCGGGCCTCAGCCAGGACGATTACTTCGCGGCGGCGGCGTTGGCGGTGGACACGGTCAAGGTGCCGGCGGCTTATCAGTCTCCCGCCAAACCGTTGGTCACGACTGCAGACGAGGTGCGGCGGCAGTTTTTGCAGGCGAACCGTGGCTTTCCGAACGACGGCATTTCCGCCACCTGCAACCGTAATGAGCTGGCCGAGGTCTGGGTGTGTCTCGACAAAAGCCTGAACGCTCGGTCATGCTCGGCGGAGGTGCGGCGCAAGCATTGCGGCGGGCGGCAGGTCAGGATGCTGTCCGTTCGCGGGGATTGGCCGCGGTAGGTTCAGGGGGAGCGTTCCATGGAATTCGCACAGCAGATCGTCGACACGTTGGCGGCCTATTTTCAATCCGGCTTCTACCGCGTGAACGCGGTGCAAGGGCTCATCATCGCAGCCGTCGCGGCCTATCTGATGGGGAGCTGGCGCCGGATTTTCATCATCGCGCTGGGCGCGGTCGTCGTGCACGCGGTCTTCGATGTCATGCTTCCCGTGCTTGCGAATGGCGGGGCGTTCCGTCTGCCGCCGCTGGTCGAGCTCGAATATTGGAAGTATTTGCTGCGCCTCTACGCCGGGTATCTGATCGTGATCAGCGTGCTCTATGTCGTGAAACGCGTGGTGCTGCGCGGGGGCGGGCATTGATAGCCTAGCGGCGCGGCGCGCCCTGGTGTAGTTGCTTTCGTAGCAATGCGCTGGAGGCGGACCCATGAGCGATTCCGATGAAGATGTCGTCCTATTGAACACCACGCGGGCCGGTGTCGCGGTCGTAACTTTGAACCGGCCGAAGGTGCACAACGCGTTCAATCCGCAAGTGATCGAGAAACTCTCGGATATCTTCGAGACGTTGCGTGCGGCCGACGGCGTGCGCGTGGTTCTGGTTGAGGGCGCGGGGCCTAGTTTCTCGGCGGGCGCGGACCTCGCTTGGATGCGGGCGGCGGCGGACTACTCGGCGACCGACAATCGCGAGGACGCGGGCGATATGGCGGGGATGCTGCACCGGTTGCACACGTTGCCGCAGTTGACGATCGCGCTCGTGCATGGGGCGGCGATGGCCGGGGGGTGCGGGATCGTTTCGGCATGCGATGTGGCGATCGCGACAAAGACGGCTTCGTTCGCGTTGTCCGAAGTGCGGCTTGGTATTATTCCGGCGGTGATCTCGCCCTATGTCTTGCGCGCAATCGGGGAGCGGGCGGCGCATCGGTATTTCTTGACGGCCGAACGCTTCGATGCGGCGACGGCGCATGCGCTGGGCTTGATCCATATTCTGGTCGACGACAACAACGCGCTGGCGCAGGAGTCGGAGCGGGTGGTGCAGCAGGCATTCACCTGCGCGCCTGGTGCGATCCATGCGGCGAAAGAGTTGATCGCGGCGGTTGCCGGGCGGCCGATCGATAGTCACGTCATGGCGGACACCTCGCGGCGGATCGCGGAGCGGCGTGCCAGCGCGGAGGCCAAAGAAGGGCTCTCCGCGTTCCTGGAGAAGCGCAAGCCGAAGTGGGCGGAATAGCGCCGCATGTTTTCTTCTCTACTGATCGCCAATCGGGGCGAGATTGCTTGTCGGGTTATTCGCACGGCAAAGCGGATGGGGTTGAGGACGGTTGCCGTCTACTCGGATGCGGATCGTGCGGCGCCCCATGTGGGGACGGCGGATGCTGCCGTGCATATCGGGGCGTCGCCTGCCAAGGAGAGTTACCTTCGCGGTGAGGCCATCATCGAGGCGGCGCGGGCGGCGGGCGCGCAGGCGGTGCATCCGGGGTATGGATTTCTTTCCGAGAACGCGGCATTTGCCGAGGCTTGCGCGAAGGCCGGGTTGGTCTTCGTCGGGCCACCGCCCGCCGCCATTCGTGCGATGGGCCTGAAGGATGCCGCGAAGGCGTTGATGATCAAGGCGGGCGTGCCGGTGGTGCCGGGCTATCACGGCGCGGATCAGACCCCGGCGCTGCTCGCGAAAGAGGCGGAGCGGATCGGGTTTCCGGTTCTGATCAAGGCGGTTGCGGGCGGTGGCGGCAAAGGAATGCGCCGGGTCGATAAGGCCGGTGACTTCGTGAAGGCGCTGGAGGGTGCGCAGCGCGAGGCGCAGGCGGCGTTCGGCGACGCGCGTGTCCTGGTCGAGAAGTACGTGGCGGCGCCGCGGCATGTGGAGATTCAGGTGTTTGCGGATGGCCACGGCAACGCGGTGCATCTCTTCGAGCGCGATTGCTCGCTGCAGCGGCGGCATCAAAAGGTAATCGAGGAAGCGCCGGCGCCGGGCATGCCGGACGAGGTGCGCCGAATGATGGGCGCGGCGGCCGTCAAGTGCGCGCAGGCGATCGGCTATCAGGGTGCGGGTACGGTCGAGTTCATCGTTGACGGCTCCAAGGGGCTGAAGAGCGACGGCTTTTATTTCATGGAGATGAACACGCGGCTGCAGGTCGAGCATCCGGTGACGGAGATGATCACGGGGCTCGATTTGGTCGAGTGGCAGTTGCGGGTTGCGGCGGGAGAGAAGCTGCCGCGCACTCAAGAGCAGCTTTCGATCAACGGTCATGCAGTCGAGGTTCGGCTCTACGCGGAAGATCCGGTGAAAGGGTTCTTGCCGTCGATCGGCAAGCTCGCGCGGTTGAAGCTGCCGGCGGGCGACGCGCATGTGCGCGTGGATGCCGGCGTCGCGGAGGGCGGCGAGGTTTCGATGTTCTACGATCCGATGATCGCGAAGGTCATCGCGTGGGACCAAACGCGTGCGGCGGCGCTGGCGCGGCTCGCGGGTGCGTTGGAGACGGCGGAGGTCGCGGGCGTTCGAACGAACTTGGCGTTCTTAATTTCCTGTTTGCGGCACGACGCGTTCATCGCGGGCGAGATCGATACGGGGTTCATCGAGCGCCACGGCAAAGCGTTGGTCCCGGCTGCGGCGCCGGCACCCGCCGACGCGGTGTTATGCGCGGCATTGTTCTTGTTGCTGGAGCGGCGCGCGCGCGCGGCGGGGGCGTCGCCGTGGCGGCTGCTCGACGGTTGGCGCGTCGGCGGCGTGCGGCAGCAAGAGACGATGCGCCTGACCGATCGCGACGCAGACCGGATGGTGAGCGTTCTCTATCACGCGAAGGGCTGGCGGCTTTCGTTGGATGGACAGGCGCTTGAGGCCGAGGCTGTGTTTGAAGGCGATGGGTCGATTGCGGCGAGCTTGAACGGGCGGCGCGTGCAGGCGCGCGTGGTGCGGGTGTCGGGGGACCTCGTCGTGTTGATGCAGGGGCGCAGCTTTGCGCTCGAACCGCACGATCCGCTTGAGGCGGCTGAGCATGTACACGATGCAGGCGCGGATTTGCGCGCGCCGATGCCGGGCAAAGTCGTGCAAATCATGACGAAACCCGGCGATCGCGTGCGAAAGGGGCAGGCGCTTGCCATTCTGGAAGCAATGAAGATGGAGCACACGCTCGCCGCGCCCGGCGACCTGACCGTTAAGACCGTGCCGTTTAGGGCAGGCGATCAGGTGGGCGAAGGGGCTGTGGTTGTAAGTTTCGAAGAGTGATTTTGCCTTCCCCCGCAAGGGGGGAAGGCTTCGGCGTGTTTCAATAAATCGCGAAGTCGGCGCGGCAGCCTTTGTTGACCCAGACGCCGCGTCTGTCGTAGCCCCAACTCTTGTTGAAGCGGCAGGCGCTCTTGCTGCGTTGTTGGACGAGTTCGACATACTGGCGAACCGGTGCCGGGCAGAACTGGTACTTGTTCTTGCGCGAATTGCAGGGGATGACCGTCGCGTCTTCGTAGTCGTTGTCATAGCCGCCTTGCTGCGGATAGCCGCCTTGCGGGTAACCTTGGGGCGGCGGCGGTGGGTAACCGCCCTGCGGATAGCCACCCGGCGGGGGGTAGCCCTGCGGCGGCGGCGGCGGTGGTTGGTTGTAACCATCGTCGTTGTTTTGCGAGGCGCCGAGAATGGCGAGCGCCAAGATCCCAAGACCGACTGCCGCCGCGGTGTTGTCGTTCTTTTTCTCTTCGCGACCGATACGGAACGTGGCGCTGCAGCCGTTCGCGACCCAGATGCCGCCGCTGTCATAACCCCAGGTGTCGTTCTGATAGCAACCATAGCGCGAGTGCTGGTCGGTCAGTACCACGCCCGCGGCCGTGCTGGTGCGGCAGTAGTTGTAGCCGCCCGGATTCGAATCGCAGCGTAACTCTGCGGCCTGCGCCGTTGTCGTGGTGCCGGCGAGGCCGAAACTCAAGGCGGTTGCTGCAATCGCTGCTTTCAAAACGATCTTCATTGTCATCGCACGTCTCCGGCTTTGCGCGTAGCGACGATTACAAGCGTTCGCGACTTGGATTGCAAGAGGCCATCTGGGCGGGCTAGCTTTCATCTCCCGTTCAGGTCCACCCTCACAGCTTGAACGGTCGGCCGAATTCACGGCAGTGGAGTGAACGCTTATGCACAAACGCATCCTTGCCTCCGTGGCAATCTTGACCGCGTCGAGTTCGTTGGTTCTCGCGGCAGCCAATCCGGCCGACTACAATGGCGATGGGCGCATCAGCCGCGAAGAATTCCGCAATCAGGCCGCGAAGGCGGTCTTCGGCGCTGACAAGAACAGCGACGGCGCGATCGACGACAGCGAGATGAAGCTGCCCGAAGACGTGCGCAAGAAGCTCGATGCCAACGGCGACGGCAAGGTCTCGCCGGAGGAACTGATTGACGGGCAGATGGCGGGCTTTGGCGAAGTCGACAAGAACGGCGACGGCTTTCTCGATCAAAGCGAGATGGGGGTCTCGAACTGACGCTCCATCTGATCAAACTTTGCGTCGGCGTCGACTCGATTGAAGATCTGCGCGAGTGGCAGACGGAGCGTCTGGCGCAGCTAAAGAAACGCGGGCAGAAGCCCGAATTGAAGCATACGACGCGTATGGTGCCGAAACGCCGCGAAGAGATTCTCGACGGCGGTTCGCTTTATTGGGTGATCAAGGGCACGCTTGCTATCCGTCAGCGCCTGCTCGACATCCGGCCCTTCGTCGACAAGGAGGGCGTGTCCCGCTGTCATCTCGTTTACGACAAAGAGATCGTGCTGGTGCAGCCTAGGCCTCGGCGTGCGTTTCAAGGTTGGCGCTATCTCACGGCAAAGGATGCGCCGCCCGACATGGGGAAGAGCGCGCGGGATTTGCCGGACAAGTTGCGGCGCGAGCTCTCGGAGTTGGGATTGTTGTGAGACGGCTGGCCGCGGCGGCGTTGCTCTTGCTATGCGCAAGCGGTGCGCGGGCCGAGGCGACGCGTCCGGTTTGTTTCATCGGGCAGGTGTTTCTGGCGGGCGTCGCCGACAACGCCTGTGTGAGCGGCGCGAAGGAGCGCAAGCGGCTGCTTGACACCGAGGTCGTCGATTGGAAGCGCAAGCCTGCGCCGTTGGTGATGCGCGGCGACAAGCCTAAGGACAAGATCACGGTTACAACATGCCGGCGGTGGTTGCGGGCAATCTCGCTTAGTCGCGTTGCGATGCGCGCTGAGGATCGCGAACGCGAGGCGTTCTATCAGCGTACGTGCCAGACGCTGGATCAGCTGAAGTTCGCGCTGCCGGCGCGCAAGGTTTTCTTGACGTCGAACGGGCGGGATCTCCTGCGGCCGGCGCTCGTGCCGGCACGATTGCTGGAGCAGGCGGGAATCAAAGGGCCTTTGGCGTTGCCGGGCGTAACGGTCGCCGAGTTGTCTAAGGCCGGCGAACTTGTCATTCGCGATCGCAAGACCGGGTTGATGGAGGTCACGTGGCGCAATGCTGACCTCACGTTGAACGCGGCGGCGCGCGGAGATTTCGACGGCGACGGGATTGAAGATTTGGCTGTTGCGATGGAAGTGGTGCTGCGCGGCTCGAAGCGCAGCGGCACGATGATCGTCTTCGTCACGCGCAAGAAAATCCGCGGGCCGCTTGAAGTGATCTATCCGAAGGCGCGGGGATAGCTCGACGCCGGGCGCGCGGTGCGCGCTTGATTTGTCTCACGCGAAGCCGCGAAGGCGCAAATAGAGAAAAGTAAGGATCAAACACGAAGAACACAAAATACACGAAACGCACAGCGCTACGACATATACTCGCGCGCGATACGCGCAGAATAGGCGCTTCGCGCCAACGAGCTCTTCCTCCCTAGCCTGAGCGCTTCGTGAATTTCGTGTTCTTCGTGGTTCAATTTTCTCCTTCGCGGCGTCGCGTGAGTTGTTTTTCTACGACGTAGCCGCTTGGCCTAATACTTTCTTCGGCGGGAAGCGTTTGAAGGTGCCTAGGTGGCTTCGGATGCCGGCTTGGAAGACGTCGACGTAGGTTAGTTTGCGCGTCATGTAGTTGTGGGTCTCCTTGGGGTCGAGCCAAAGATTGTAGAGGCGTGCATAGGTGTAGCGCTCGAGCACGCCGGTGAACCCGCCGGGGCCGGCTTGTCCGGTGTCGTCGTCGCTGGTGCCGGTCAGGACCATCTTGTATTCGCCGCAGCGCAGCGCCGAGAAGTTCGTCGTGAGCCAGTAGTAGTGGAACTTGCGGTTCGAGTGGCCGTTCGGGCTGAGCAGGAACGAGGTCTGGTCGACGCCGTCGATGTAGCGGTCGGCGGGGAGGCGGGCGGTTTCGCCGGCGAGCCCCAAGGCCGTCGGCATGATGTCGTTGAAGTCGAAGATGCCGTCGCTCTGCTGGCCAGGCTCGATCGTGCCTTGCCACATCATGAGGCCGGGAACGCGTACGCCGCCTTCCCAGGTCGAGCCTTTGGCGCAGCGAAACGGCGTGAAGGCCGAGTCCGGCCAGGTCTCCATGTGCGGGCCGTTGTCTGAGGAGATGAAGATCAGCGTGTCTTCGAGCTGGCCGGTCTCGCGCAGTGTTTCGACCAAGCGGCCGATGATCGCGTCGAGTTCGAGAATCGTGTCCTTGTAGGGGTGGCGCGCGGGCGACTTGCCCAGGAAGTTTTCGTGCGGGTAGTTGTCGAAGTGGGCGCCACGGGTGCAGTGGTAGAGCAGCCAGGGTTGATCCTTTTGGCCCATACGTTTGATGAAGTCGGTGGAGTAGCGGCACCATTTTTCATCGAGTTCGGAGAGGACGGGGATCGTGACCTCTTCGACGTTGGTGGGCTCCTGTCCGCGTTTGGCATGCACGAAACAGCGGTTGAACGGCATGTTCTCGACCCACTTCGTGCGGGCGTCGGAATAGACGATCTCCGGGAAGTAATGCGGGTCGCGCCATTCGGAGTACATGTCGGAGACGGAGAGGAAGCCGTAGAAATCGTCGAAGCCGACGTTCTGCGGTTGCGACGCGATGTTTTCGCCGACGTGCCATTTGCCGACGGCCTGCGTGGCGTAACCTGCGGCGGCAAGCAGTTCCGGGAGGGTTGTTTCGCCTTGCAAGCCGCCGGCCTCGCCGTACATCGGCGGGCGGTGCAGGCCGTGGCGGTTCGGCACGCGGCCAGTCAGGAGTGTTGCGCGCGACGGCGAGCAGCTGGGCTCCGAGTAACAAGACGTGAGTTGCAGGCCGTTGCGGGCGATCTTGTCGAAGTTCGGGGTCGGTGCGCCGACGGTGACGCCGCCGCCATAGCAGCCGAAGTCGCCCCATCCGACATCGTCCATCAGGAAGATCAAGATGTTCGGGCGCTTCTTGCGACGGTTTTTGTGAGCGCCGAGGCGGCTGGCGGCGTCCTTGATCTGGCCGGCATGTTCGAACGCAGGTTCGAGGTTCGGTGCCTTCTGAACGGTCGCGCTGGCAATTGCATCGAAGCTTTGCATCGTGATCTATCCTGAGCCGTGTTGGTGTTTTCTTATGGCAGAGCTTTGAGGTGTTGGCGATGGACGTGCCTGTGATCGAGACCGAGCGGCTGATCTTGCGGGGGCATCGGCTCGACGACTTTGACGATCTGGCCGCGATGTGGGCCGATCCGGCGGTCACGCGGTTCATCGGGGGCAAGCCTTCAACGCGCGATGAGAGCTGGGCGCGGTTGATGCGCTATGTCGGGCACTGGCAGTTGCTGGGCTTCGGCTACTGGGCGGTCGAAGTGAAGGGCGGGGCGCGGCTGATCGGCGACGTCGGGTTTGCGGATTGGCGGCGGGACATCGTGCCTTCGCTTGACGGGATGCCAGAAGGCGGCTGGGTGTTCGCGCCTGTCGCCCATGGGCGCGGTCTGGCCAGCGAGGCGGTCAAGGCGGTGGTCGCGTGGGGCGATCGGCATTTCGGCGGCAAGACGACGGCCTGCATCATCAATCTGGACAATGTGGCCTCGATTCGGGTGGCGGAGAAATGCGGGTATCGGGAGTTCGCGCGGACGGACTTCAAAGGGTCGCCGACCGTGCAGTTTCGGCGGTAGCGTCAAACGCGCCCTATGCCGAGCGCGCTTGCGAGAGCCAAGTCGAGTTCCCGCAGTTTGGTTTGCGAGAGTTCGCCGACAAAGTCGGTCAGGCGGGACTTTTCGATGCTTATCAAGCTGTCGCAGAGAATGGCGCTGTCGTGCTTCAGCCCTTCTGGTGCGCCTACGGACACTTGCGTCGGCAAACCCAAGCGTTCCGAAAAGATGGGTGCGCAGATTACCGTCGAGAAATTGGAGTCGACGAGCGGCTGACGACTAACGACTACGAAGGCTCGCGCCGGCTTCGGGTCTCCGGGCGGGCGGCGGACGCGATAAAGCTCGCCGCGCTTCACTCGTCGGCCTGAAAGGCGAGGACGTCTGTCATCTCAGCGTTGAGTCTTGCGGCGTGGCGGTTAATCGCCGCCGTCTCACGTGCCTCACGCCGTGCTTGTGCGCGCCCGTCGACGAAATCGCGCAATATCTTCTCGACGAATGAGGAGCGTGACACATCTGGACCCGCCATTTTATCCAGCGTTTCCAGCAGGTCTTCCGAGAGGGTTAAGGACGTCTTCTGTTTCATCCTACCACTATACTACCTTGGTAGGATAAGTCAAGTGAATACTCCCGACGGCGTTGGCCTTACTTCCTGGGACCGCGGGCGTGCGCTCCCTTTCTTCTCGCTGTCTTGCGGCGTTGATGCCGAACAAGCGGGCAAGGATGCTCGCGGTCCCAGGAAGTAAGGACTTGTTTCAACCGATGTGTCGTAGGATTGTCCGGCCCCATGAGGGTGCATCCTGCGCGGGCCGAGATGGCTCGGCTTTATTTGGCTGATGAGACTGAGGTTGTGGGCTCGCTGCTGCCGCGGGCGCGGTTGAGCGCGGCCGAGGCGGCCGCGACCGAGGCCCTGGCGCGGGATCTGGTGGCGCGGGTGCGGGCGCAGCGCAAGCGCGGTGGGCTCGACGCTTTTCTCCATCAGTATGCGCTGTCGACGGAAGAGGGCGTGGTGCTGATGTGTCTGGCCGAGGCTTTGCTTCGGGTGCCGGATGCGGAGACCGCCGACAAGCTGATCAAGGACAAGATCGGCTCGGCGCATTGGGACAAGCACTTGGGGCAATCGCCGTCGGTGTTTGTGAACGCGTCGACCTGGGCGTTGATGCTGACCGGGCATGTCGTGAAGCTCGGCGAAGGGTCGCAAGACTGGACCTCGATCTTCGGCCGGTTGGTGCAGCGTTCGGGTGAGCCGATCATCCGTCAGGCAATGACGACCGCCATGCGGATCATGGGCGGGCAGTTCGTGCTTGGGCGCACGATCGAGGAGGCGTTGAAGCGCGGCGCGGACGCGGCCAAGCGCGGGTTTCGCTTCTCGTTCGATATGCTGGGCGAAGCGGCGATGACGCACGAGGACGCTGAGCGCTACGCGCGCTCGTACGCGGATGCGATCAAGTCGATTGCGGCGCATGAGGACCGGCGTGCGGGCACCGTGTTCACGGGCAATTCGATTTCGGTGAAGCTCTCGGCCATTCATCCGCGGCTGGAGTATGTGAATTCGGCGCGCGTTCTGCGGGAGATCCTGCCGCGGGTCACGCCGCTCTGCCGCGCGGCGCGCGAGGCGGGGATCGGCTTTACGATCGATGCGGAGGAAGCGGATCGGCTCGATCTGCAACTCGACATTTTCGAGGCGCTCAGCGGTGCGGAGGCATTGCGCGGCTGGGAGGGGCTTGGGCTAGCGGTGCAGGCCTATCAGAAGCGCACGCCGGCCATGATCGATTGGCTCGCGGCGCTGGCGCGGGAGCACAAGCGGCGCATTCCGGTGCGGCTGGTTAAGGGTGCGTACTGGGACAGCGAGATCAAACGCGCGCAGGAGCAGGGGCTCGACGGCTATCCGGTGTTTACGCGCAAGGCCTCGACCGACGTCTCCTACATCGCGTGCGCGCGGCAGTTGCTGGCCGATCAGACGGCGTTCTTTCCGATGTTCGCGACGCACAATGCGCATACGCTGGCGGCGGTGAAGACGCTTGCCGGCAATCGCGAGGACTATGAGTTTCAGCGCCTGCACGGCATGGGCGAAGAGCTTTACGATCAGGCGGTTGGCGCCGATCGGCTTGGCGTGCAGTGCCGGATCTATGCGCCGGTCGGTGCGCATGAGGACTTGCTTGCTTATCTGGTGCGCCGGTTACTCGAGAACGGCGCGAACACGTCCTTCGTCAATCGGCTCGCCGACGACGAAGCGCCGATCGAAGCCATCATCGCGGACCCCGTCAAACAAGTCGAAGCCATGAACCCAAAACCGCATCCGCGTATTCCGTTGCCGGCCGATCTGTTCGGCGACCGCAAGAACTCGCACGGCGTGCTGCTCAGCGATCCCGCGCGGGCCGAGCCTTTGATGAAGGCGATCGCTGCAGCGGTGGCCGAGCCGCTGGAGGCGCGGGCGATTGTCGGCGGCGTGGTGCAGGGTGGGGCGGCGCGCGACGTGTTCGATCCGTCGTTCCGATCGCGGCGGATTGGGTCGGTTGCCGATGCGACGCCTTCGATGGCGGCGGAGGCCGCGGTTGCTGCGGCGAAGGCGCAGGGCGCGTGGGATGCGCTTGGCGGCGCTGCGCGGGCGGACGTGCTGTCGCGTGCGGCGGATTTGTTCGAGCGGGATGCGGCGACACTGATCGGCTTGTGCGTGCGCGAGGCGGGCAAGACCGTTGCTAACGGGCTCTCGGATGTGCGCGAGGCGATCGATTTTTTGCGCTACTACGCGAACCTCGCGCGGGCGGAGTTTGCCGGACCGAAGCTGCTGCCGGGACCGACGGGCGAGCGGAACGAGTTGTCGCTGCATGGGCGCGGCGTCTTCGCTTGCATCAGTCCCTGGAACTTTCCGGTGGCGATTTTCACGGGGCAGGTCGCGGGCGCACTCGCGGCCGGCAACTGTGTGGTTGCGAAGCCGGCGGAGCAGACGCCGCTGACGGCGTTCGTCGCGACGCGGCTTTTGCATGAGGCGGGAGTGCCGGGCGACGTGCTGCACCTGTTGCCCGGGGATGGGCCTACGATCGGTGGCACGTTGGTGCGCGATGCGCGGGTTGCCGGTGTTGCCTTCACGGGCGGCACGGATACGGCACGGCGGATCAACCGGATGCTGGCCGAACGTGATGGGCCGATCCCGCCGTTCATTGCGGAGACTGGCGGCTTGAACGCGATGATCGCGGACTCGACGGCGCTGCCGGAGCAGTTGGTGCGCGACGCGGTGGCCTCCGCGTTCGACAGCGCGGGGCAGCGGTGCTCGGCGTTGCGCGTGTTGTTCCTGCAGAGCGACATTGCGGACAAGGTGTTGAAGCTGTTGGCCGGTGCGATGGCGGAGCTCAAGATCGGCGATCCTGTGAAGCTCGATACCGACATCGGGCCGGTGATCGATGCGGAGGCGCTGGCCATGCTGGAGGCGCATGCGAAGCGAATGGCGCGCGAGGGCAAGTTCATCGCCGAGGCGAAGCTCTCGAACGAGACGAAGGACGGGTTCTTCTTCGCACCGAAGGCTTATGAGATCGATGCGATCGGACGGCTGGAACGGGAGGTGTTTGGGCCGATCCTCCACGTGGTGCGCTATGAGGCGAGCGCGCTTGACAAAGTGTGCGACGCGATCAACGCGACGGGCTATGGGCTCACGCTCGGCGTGCACACGCGCATTCAGGAGACCGCCGATCAAGTCCGTGCGCGGGTCAAGGTCGGGAACCTCTATGTGAATCGCAATCAGATCGGCGCGGTCGTCGGCGTGCAGCCGTTCGGCGGCGAAGGCCTCTCCGGCACCGGCCCGAAAGCGGGCGGACCGTATTATTTGCACCGCTTCGCCGTCGAGCGGACGGCTTGCACCAACACGACGGCTGCGGGGGGGAATGCTAGCCTCCTCTCGCTCGGCGAATCAGCGCCGTGATGGGGTTTGGGTATGGCCGGTTTGCCGGCGCCTTTGATTGTCGTGGGCAACGAGAAGGGCGGGTCGGGTAAAACGACCGTCGCCATTCATCTCGTTACCGGCTTGATGAGCGCGGGGTGTCGGGTGGGCGGCATCGATCTCGACCACCGGCAGAAAAGTTTTTCGCATTTCTTCGAGAACCGGGCGCGCTGGGCGGAGCGGGTGGGGCGGGACTATCCGCTGCCGAAACTTGCGCCGGTGCACCCTTCCGAGCGCGAGACGAAGGCGCTGGCGGAGGGCGAAGAGGCGCGCCGTCTTGGCGAGGCGATCGCGGCGCTCTCGGCGGAGTGCGATGTGATCGTGGTCGATTGCCCGGGCGCCGATACGGCGCTTGGGCGCGCGGCGCATGCGAGCGCGTCGGTGATCGTGACACCCTTGAACGACAGTTTCGTCGATTTCGATTTGCTGGCCGGCGTCGACCCGGAGACGTTCGAGGCGAAGGCGCCCTCGATCTATGCGGAGTTCGTGTGGGACAGCCGCAAACGTCATATGATCGAGAAGCGCCGGACGATCGACTGGCTGGTCGTGCGCAATCGCATGTCGAGCACGGAAACGAAGAACCAGCGGCGGGTGAGTGAGGCGCTGACGAAGCTCTCGCAGCGCATTGGTTTCCGTTTGGCGCCTGGGTTGAGTGAGCGCGTGATCTATCGCGAGTTGTTCCCGAAGGGGCTCACTGTGATCGATCTGATTGAGGGCAAGACCAAAGGAATCACGATGAGCCAAGTCGCGGCGCGCGCGGAAGTGCGCGGGTTGATCGCGGCGCTTCGCTTGCCGCAGCTTTCGAAGATTGCCGCGGCCGGTTAGCGCACCGCGATCGGTAGCGTGGCGCGCGAGTTCGCCGCGTCCCAGGCGCCGTCGGTTACGACGAGGCAGCTGGTGCCGCGCTTCTGCAATTGGTTGCAGAGGCTCTCCGCCTTAGACGGCGTGAAGGCGCCGAAGCGGACGCGGAAGAAGGTCTCGCCGCGCACGTCGAGTTGGACGATCGCGCTTCTGGACCCGTTCAGCAGATCGCGCATCTGGGTTTCGACTTGGCTGAGCTGTTCTTGCGCGCGTTCGCGGGTCGAGTGGGCGCCGACTTGGATGCCCCATTGGCCTTTCGGATTGGGAATCGCGGCGCGAACTTGTTCGGCGGTGTCGCCCTGGCCCATCTCGTTCGGACTCGACGGCAGCGAGGCATAGACCGGGGCTGACGGCGGCTGAGCGCTCGATTGCGTGCCGGGCGCGGGCTGCGATGGCACGACAGGTGCCGCGACCGGTGTGGTTGCCGGTGCGGCGTCCGGACGGAACGCTTGCGCGCTGTCGGCGGCTTCGGCAGCGGCGGCTTCTTCGTCGTCCAGCACCAGCGGCGACATCGCCATGATCACCGGGGCCGGACGGCCAAGGCCGAGTCTCGTGAATTCGCTCTCCAGAAGTTCCGCGGTTTGTATGTCGCGGTCGCGGGCCGAGCGGCCGCCCATCACCACGGCGATGAGGCGTGTGTTCTGACGCGTGGCGGAGCTCGCCAAATTGAAACCCGACATGCGGGTATAGCCGGTCTTCAGGCCGTCCGCGCCGTCGAAGAACTTCATCAGGTTGTTATGGCCTTCGAAGCTGCGGCCGCCCCAGACGAAGCTTTGCAGCCGGAAGTAAGGGTAGAACTGCGGGAAGTCGGTGATGAGGTGGCGGCTGAGCAGGACAAGATCCGTCGCGGTCGATTGCTGGCGCTCGTCCGGCAGGCCGGAGGCGTTCACGAAGCTGGTGTGTGCCATGCCGAGTTCGCGGGCCTTGGCCGTCATGCGGGCGGCGAAAGCGTATTCGGTGCCAGCCAACTGCTCGGCGATGACGACGGCGACGTCGTTGGCGGAGCGTACGACGATCGCTTTGATTGCGTCTTCGACCGTGACCTGATCGCCAGCATCGAGCCCTAAGCGCGTCGGGTCTTGGGTCGCGGCGTACGACGACGCCGTCATCGTGGTCGAGAGCGAAATGTTGCCGCGCTGAATCTGCTCGAACAGCAGATAGAGCGTCATCATTTTGGTGAGTGACGCAGGGTAGCGGACTTCGTTCGACATGCGCTCGTAGAGAATACGGCCGCTGTTGGCCTCAATCACGATCGCGGCGTATTTCTCGACGTAGGGTTCGGGTGGGGCGTGGTGGCGGACGCGCTTACGTTTGCGCGCTTCGGCGTCGCCCGCGGACAAGGCAATGCCCGCGATGATTAGCATCGCCAGAAACGCTTTTGTTAGCCACACGCGCCACACCATGTTGAGCCTTCAACCCAGGTCCAAAGTCACGGCGGACTCGCGAGCAAGAAGCAGACCAGCCATCGGGTCGCTTCCCCCCTGACACAACGACAACAACTTGCCGAGTTTGTCAGAAATTCTACGATTGGAAAGTGTTAACATAACTAACCTTCCCGGAAGCTGGGCACTGTGGTCGGCCGGCCAATACCGCGAAAACCCGCTTAGCGCCTGATTCGCTCGTTGTAAGGGTGCCCGTTTACCGGTTTACTTTTGGTTAAGACACTGTAGGGATCGCCTACTGTTCATTGTGCGGTGCACAAAATTCACTTGACATTTGTGGCCGGTCGCCTCATATCTGCTCATGCTGCATTGCAGCAAAAGCGCGTTCGAGGGCGGTTAAATCCGCGTCATGCGCTTAGGACCGGCGGTGAGGCGAGCCGCCCGCGAAGAGGACAAAGACGATGGCAAAATTTCAGAACAAGGCGACCGCTGAATCGGTCGAGCAGGTCATGGCAAGCGGAAACGAAGCGATGAAGAACGGCGTTGAGACGATGACGAAGGCCTACGAAAAGTTCGCGGGCTTCGGCAAGCAGAACGCGGAAGCGTGGATGCAGTCGGCGGCTGCGATGACGAAGGCGTTTGAGCGCATCAACGGCGAATTCTTCGCCTTCTCGAAGCAGCAAATGGAAGACGGCGTGGCCGCGTTCAAGGCCGTGTCCGGCGCCAAGAGCGTGCACGAAGCGTTCGAAGTGCAGAGCGATTTCGCGAAAGCGGCGCTCGATGCCTATATCGCGCAAGCGACGAAGATCAACGATCTCGTTATGGACGCGGCGAAGCAGGCGGCGGAACCCTTCCAGTCGCGCCTCTCGGCGCTGACCGAAGTGGTTAAGGACGTGCGCCCGGTGAACCCGTTCGCGCGCGCTGCCGAGTAAGCGTACTCGCGATGGACTAAGCGAAGGGCCCGGCGGCACTTGCCTCCGGGCCCTTTTGCATGCTGGGCTGGCGCGATGTCATTGCACCGAACAGACTTTGCGACGCTGAAGCGGCCGCGCTCGCCGAACACGTTTCTCATGGCACCCGAAGGCTTTTGCAAAGAAGCAAAGGTCGATCTGGCGCCGCCGGTTTACGCCGTCGAAGCGGCGAAGTTGCGGCAGGCGTTCTTAGGCGCCGTCATTGCGCAGCCGCGCGTGTCGCATTCGCTGGCGGATGAGCCCGGGCTCTACGACGATTTCGTGGTGCGCTCGGCACTGTTCCGGTTTCCGGATCTCGTGTCGGTGCAGTTCATCGCGGGCAAGGGCAAGACATCGACCCTCGCGCTCTATTCGCGCTCGGTTTACGGGCGGAGCGATTTGGGCGTGAACCGGCGGCGGAGCCTGGCCTGGCTCGCGCTGATGGACGTGGCGAAGGCGAAGTAACTGCGGAAGCTAGATCTTCGCGCGGCCTTCATTTTTGTTGAGGTCGATGCAGTCGAGCATGGCGAGGATGCGACGGCGGCGTTCGGGTTCGAAACCCGCGGCGGCTTCGACGGTTGCGGGATTCGCGAACGTGCCGAAGAGTATGTCCCAGATTGGGAGATCGCCGAAATTGCGGTGTGCTGATCGCGCTCATGGTGCAACGTGTGCGCTTCGGGGCGTTGGATCAGAAAGCCGACTCAACGCGGGGTGGCGATGTTCACTTGCTGATAAAGCGCGATCACAGCGGCGTTCAGCGCGAGGGCGGCACGGGACATTTGTTCGCCAGCACGATCGTACCGCCACGGCCCACGCATTGGTTGGGGTCAAGCCAGATGGACGATTTTCTAAGGCTGCAGCAGGCGTAGGTGCGCGAACCGGTCGTGAGCGTGCCAGTGGGTGGCGCATTCGGTCCTGTGCTTGCCGGCGGCGCAACGCGGTCCATCGAGCACAGTGCGCGCTTGCCTTCGCACTTCGTCTTGCATTTGGTTTTGTCTTCGGTGGTGAAATTGCAGTCTTCCTTGCAGGCCGCTTCAATGCGGTTGCAACGCTCGGCCGCCTCAGCGACGGACTTCGGCGTCGGCGGCGGAGCGGGGCGCACCGTCGTCGCGGACGCAAACCACGAGGCCGCCGCCGCTGTAAGCACGGTGCCGATGATGATCCAGCGTTGTAGGGTCACAGCTATTCTCCTTTCCAGTCCTTCGGGCGGCAATGCGGGAATTGGCTTGCCCACTTGCCGGTCGACGCGGCGACGGGCGGCGGCTGTATTCGCGGATAGCACGCGCTTGTCCTAGTTCCCGGGGCTGTTCACGCTCCCGGGTTTGCTAAACGTTTGTCCCTTTGGATCGGCGAAGATGCGCGACAGGAAGCGTTGTTGCTGCGAGCCGTTGCACTGCCATACTTGGACGCGCGCGCCGTTGCTCCTTTGGTCCGGCGCATGGACGTCGAGGCATAAGCCGCGCGCATTGCGCAGTGACCGGTTTGCGCCCGGCGTCCACTGCTGTTGAGGTTGGCCGTTGCAGGCCCAGACCTGCACGCGACCTCCGTTCGTGCCGGCTTCCGGCGCGTGAACGTCGAGGCAAAGTCCGCTTGCGACGCGAACGGCGCGTGTGGCCGCGTCGTAGGTCCAACGTTGTTGCGGCGCGCGGTTGCAGGTCCACGCTTGCACCCGCCCGCCGTCGTTGCCCAGGTCGGGCGCATTAACGTCCAGGCAAAGACCCGCTCCCGTGAGAATCTGTGCGTCGGACCGTCGAGTGCCTGTCTCATCGTCGACCTTTTTCTGGCATGCGAAAAGCTCCAGATCGCACCGGCGTGAGCACGGGTCGGTCCATTGGCAGCCGGCGAGGCAAAACATGTGTTTTGCGTCGCATTTCATGAGTTCCTCATCTCGAACGACTAGACCATCGTCTTCCGCGAGAGCTAGTCGGCTTGAAAACGCAAAGAGCAGCAAGCCCAACAAGGCAACTTTTCGGATTAGCATTTGAGGACTCCCGGAAGCTCAGCAGCCGCCGGAGTTGTGGCGCTGGTTGCATCACCCAAGCACGGTGAAGAGCAGCGCCACATCCCCCGTGTGGGGGATGTGGAGGGCTTACCGGCGTGATGGGCGTAACACCGGCGGCGAAATTTCCCGTATCAGAAGTTCGAGGTGCCGCTGGTCGTGTATGCCGGTTTTGTCGAAGATCGTTGAGAGTTGTGTTTTGACCGTGCCGTCGGATACGCCTTGCGAGAGTGCAATCTCCTTGCGCGATTTTCCGCCGGCAATTTGGGTCACCACCCGCGCCTCGGCCGGCGTCAAACCGAAGAGCGCGGCGATGGCCTCGATAGCTGGCGTGGGCGTTACGCCGGCGACGCTGATGAAAATTGCGGCTGCTGCAGCCTCGGCGAAGCGAACGTCCGTGTCGCGGCGTGCCAGCGGCAAGACATGCGCAATTGCGGGCTTGGCGGCGGGGGCCAAGGGAACGTTGATGCCGGCCGCACCCAACGCGACCTCATCGCGTTCTCCCACTAGAACCGCACGCGCGACTGCGCGTTCGGCTGGTGCGAAGGGCAACTTGAGTTTGCCGCGCATGGAGCGCGCGACCACTTCTTCCGCCAAGAGTGTCTCAGCGGCGGCGTTGGCGTAGAGAATGTGCAAATCTGCGCCAACGATCACCACGGCGTAGGCCAGCGACTCGACCAAGCGCTTGAACGCGATTGCAAGTGCGCGATCAGTCTCGAATAGGTCGCTGATCGTCACTGCACGCCTTATGTGAGGCGCGATCGTTTGCAGCCAGGCGAGGTCTTGGGGTGCGATCTGCTTGTCGCGACCGGTCAGGATCGCCATCGATCCCGTGCGTCCCGACTGCTTGACCAATGTCAGCCAGAAGAAGTCGTCGAGTGCATTTGGAATGACAAATTCCTGTGTCACTCTTGAACCGCGCCAGCGCTCCTGGGTGCCCGGGTCGAGCACGCGATAGACGGAATCGACGGTGTAGACTTCATCGTACTCAAGACGCGGTGCGGCGAGGAGGAACGGGATATCGTCTTTGTGATCGACCAGAAGCGTCCGCGCGAGCGTATTTTCGCCAGCTGTGACAGTCATGCGCGTGGCGTGTGTCGCGCCGTCAACGACGCCGATCACGCCGACACGTCCGCCGACGGCCAACCGAATTGTGTCAAGCGTAGCCTCCCAGCGCTCTGGCCGGGTCACACAATCGTAAATCGACTCAACGACCTCAATGCGGCCCGGGTACCCAGTCGCTAAGCTCATGCGCCGTCTCCAGACGGGTGGGCATGGCGCAGGTTAGCACAGACTGGTGCGATGTGGCGTTGCCGGTCCGCGGGAGTCCTGACGGTGCGCCGATCGCGCCTCTAATCTGCCGAAAAAACCGATCAAACGGATCTTTGGATCTCAATTGGGTTCGGCGCTTCGTTGCGGCGCGCGGGACTCGACTCCGATCCGCGCCCGCTGCCCGTTCGATTGTATGGCTGTCAAGGCAGAATTTTCGCGGGGATTGGCGCCCAACGGGAGCTTTTCTTCGGCGGGGCAGATCATATCTAATAGGTCCATGACAAAGCAGAACGGCGACCGTGACGGGCAGGGGCCATCTACGGGGCTCGTCACCAAAACACGGCCCAAAACGAAGCGTCCGAGCCTCTATAAGGTCTTGATGCTGAACGACGACTACACGCCGATGGAATTCGTCGTGCACGTGCTGGAGCGTTTCTTCAACAAGGGCCGGTCGGACGCGGAGCGGATCATGCTGGCGGTCCATCGCCAGGGCGTGGGGATTTGCGGCGTTTATACTTACGAAGTGGCGGAAACCAAGGTTGCGCAAGTGATCGATTTTGCCCGGCGCCACCAGCACCCGTTGCAGTGCACACTTGAGAAAGAATGATAGAATGCGCTTCAGGCTGGGGCTGCGGTATCCCAAGAAAGGCATGAGATAGTGGCGAGTTTTTCCAAGTCACTGCAGAACACGCTCCATCGGGCGATGGCGCTCGCGAACGAGCGCAATCACGAGTACGCGACGCTCGAGCATTTGTTGCTGGCGCTGATCGACGATCAGGATGCGGCGGCGGTGATGCGGGCATGCACGGTGGATGTCGAAGCGCTCCGGCGGACGCTTTCGACCTATGTCGATACGGACCTTTCGACACTGGTCGTGGACGACGGCGAGGACGCGAAACCGACGGCTGGGTTCCAGCGCGTCGTACAGCGTGCGGTCATTCACGTACAATCGTCGGGCCGGGAAGAAGTGACGGGCGCGAACATACTTGTCGCGATTTTTGCCGAGCGCGAGAGCCACGCGGCCTATTTCCTGTCCGAGCAGAACATGTCGCGCTACGACGCGGTCAGCTACATCAGCCACGGGATCGCGAAACGCCCGGGCGCAACGGAGTCGCGGCCGGTGCGCGGAGCAGATGAAGAAGGCGAAGAGGGCGAGAAGGCGGTCAAGCAGGGCACCGAGGCGCTTGAGGCCTATTGCGTCAACCTCAACAATAAGTCGCGTCAGGGCAAGATCGATCCGCTGATCGGGCGCGAGCCGGAGGTCGAACGGACGATCCAGATTCTCTGCCGGCGGCAGAAGAACAATCCGCTGCTGGTCGGCGATCCGGGTGTCGGCAAGACGGCGATCGCCGAAGGCCTGGCGCGCAAGATTGTGCAAGGCGAAGTGCCAGAGGTGTTGAAGGACTGCACGATCTTTGCGCTCGATATGGGGGCGCTGATCGCGGGCACGCGCTATCGCGGTGACTTCGAGGAGCGGTTGAAGAACGTCGTCAAGGAACTGGAGCAGTTCAAGGGCGCGATCCTCTTTATCGACGAGATCCATACCGTGATCGGCGCCGGTGCGACGAGCGGCGGGGCGATGGATGCC
>JAGOBA010000024.1 GCA_017983635.1 Alphaproteobacteria bacterium | reverse complement strand
AGCCGCAGCGTTGCGCGATTGACCCGCCTCAACTGCAGCGATCACTCGATCTCGAAGATCTTGGGCATAGGCTCGACCCATGGGCGCTGGCCTCCATTCCAGTCAGCACCTTGAATCTGAGTCGCTCAGCCTTGGGAATCCCTATTCGATTCCGGTCAGATCAAATCCGCTCTAGTGCACCGTCGCTTCCGGGTCGCGGCCGCCGATCATCATCTGCAGCCGCGCCCCCGCATCACCGTCGGTGAAACAGCGCGCGAGCGACTTCGGACTCTGTTCCGCCGCCGCCTCGATCCCGCGCTCGGCCGCGAGCCGGAGGAGCCGTTTCGTCTCGGCGACCGCAACGGGCGACAAGGTCGCCAGATGTGCCGCCAACTGATGCACCGAGGGAACAAAGTCGTTCATCGCCGACACGTTCGACACGAGCCCGAGCATGAACGCCCGCTCCGCCGTCACCACCCCGCCGGTCAGCGCTAGCGCCGCCGCCGAGCCGTTGCCGCTGATCCGCTGCAACCGCCCCAGCGCCCCGCCGCCTGCGTTCATGCCGACATTGATCCCTGGCAACCCGAACCGCGCATCCGACCGCGCGAGCCGCACATCCGCATGCAGGGCAAGCTCGAACCCCGCCCCCAGACATGCGCCCTTGATCGCGGCGATCACCGGTATCTCGAGCGCCGCCATCCGGTCGTACACGCCGCGCGCCCGCACGCCGACGAGCTCAACCTCCAGGGCCGAAAAGCTCGCGATCTCCGCGATATCCATGCCCACGGAAAACGCATCCTCGCCCGCGCTGGTCAGCACCACGGCGCGCAGCTGCTTGTTGGCCGCGATCTCGTCGAACGCCTGCGTCAGCTCCTCCCGCAACATGCTGTCGATCGCATTCGACGCATCGGGCCGGTTGATGGTGAGCGTGAGAACCGCGCCGTCGCGCTCGCTCAAAAGGACGTTGCCGCGTAGCTTGCTCATGATGGGCCAAGCCTACCTTGCCCGCCCGCGCAAAAAAAGACGGGCCTTGGGGGAAACCCAAAGCCCGTTTTGGCGCTTACGTTTCTTGTGGTTTTTAGTGCGCCGTTTCCTGCAGCCAAAGGCGCGCCAGGCGCTGCGCTTCGGCAATATCGTTGGACGTCATCTGCTGCGCCAATTCCGCGCGCCACAGACGGGCCTCGGCCACACCCTTCATGGCCGCCAGATTGAAGTACTTGTGGGCACGAACGAGATCGAGTTCGACCCCCTGGCCGGTCGAGTAGCACAGACCCAATTGATAGAGCGCTTGCGGCTTGCCCGCCTTCGCGTCGCCTTCCATATCCAGGACGGTATCAAAGTCGATCACCGCCATCGTCGTCTCTCCCATGAAGCGCGTCGAATTCGTTTTGAATTCGATCATTTGATGAGACGAGAATGACCACTCACGCTGAATGGCGCGTTAATGCGAATGCGTGTTTTTGCTTAAGAAAACACACGCTTTTTCCGTTAAGCGCAAAAGCGCCGTCGCTTCAGAACCAGCTAAAAACCTAGCGTTCCAGCGTTAAGAGCAAAGACCTGCCGATCTTAATGCGTGGCGGAGCTTCAAAAAATTCGCACCCGCTCTCGCGAAATTCCGTGTACGTCCTATTGCATAGTGTGAGTGCGAGCCGCCCCACAAACGAAATTCGGCGGGATAGCGGCCCGCCAACGTGGTGGCCCGCTATCCCGCCGATGAGTTGTCCGGCCCGAAGGGACGGGGAGAATCCAAATTCAGGACAGTCCCAGGCCCTCAAGGCCCTCTTCTCGACCGTTATCCGGCCTTCGAAGTTTCGCTCGTTATTTCTTCTTCGTCTTCTTCGCGGCCTTCGGCTTCGCGGCGGCTTTCGACGTCGGCTTCTTGGCCTTGCGCTTTGCGGTCATCGGCATAGTGGAGTAACTCCTTCTTACATCCGGAAGGCGCACCTTGCGCCCTCAAGCACCAACATATTGGTCAAATCGCGCGCGATACGCAACACCTGGTGGCTCCGCGTCCGGTGCACGAAAACCTCATCGTCAGAAAACCCATATAAGATCAACGTTTCCTTCGATCATCCGTATACAGAGTACTAACGAACGAAGGGCGCGCCGAAATCTATCCACAGCCCGTTTTGGACGAATCACCCGCGAATCGCTTCAGGGAGTCGAGCCCGTTTGCGAGACGACTTGCGAGACTGGAGCGGCAGTCTCCCCCGCGCACGCGCGATCGGCACCTTCCAACTTCGAACGCCACGCTTCGCCGTATTTCGCCTTCGCAAGCGACACGACGTTGAGGCAAACCGTCGCCGGCCCGGAGCGGCCAGCGGCGGTCTGAACAGGCACCACCGGCGCAACGGCCGGTGCCGGCGCAAACAGCGGCTCCGGCGGCGGCGTGTAGCGCGTCAGCTTCTGCCGCTCCCACTCCGCTTTGACCTCCTGGTCGCACGTCACATCGCGCGGATCGAGCCGCACCTTCCAGTTCTCGCCGTACGCCGTCTTGGCGAGATCGATGAACTGGGTGCAGTGCGACGGCGCGACCGCCTCTTGAATCGTCGCCGGCCAACGCGTCACGGTGGCCACCACGCGATCGGAAATCAGATAGATGAGACCCAACGCGACGATAATGGCGAAGCCGCGCAACGCATGCCGCGCCGACTCCTCAAGCCTGTCCGCGGACGGCGCAACAGGGGTTGGCGCCGCCGGGGGCTTCGGCTTGGGCCGCAGGCGTGGAGGCGCCATCGTCGCCGGCGCACCTTTCGGCGCTGGCGGCGGCACAGGTGTGTTCGACGACAAAGTCGCCGGGGCGGCCATCGCTAAAGCTCCAATCGCAAAGGCAAATATAGCGCTTGGCGACGCACAAAGCCGTCGCCGGATTCACACACTCGCCCACTCGAGTTGAGCACCCGAAACGGACGAACGCGCGAATCCCGATTCCCCTGTGAGGCGAAACGGCTACGAACTGCTAGAGCCCAAGCTTCTTCTTTAGGATCTCGTTGACCGCCTGCGGGTTCGCCTTACCGCCGGTCGCCGCCATAACCTGCCCCACAAACCATCCGGCAAGCGCGGGCTTAGCCTTTGCCTGCTCCACCTTCTGCGGGTTAGCGGCGATCACTTTATCGACAGCCGCTTCGATCGCGCCCATGTCGGTAACCTGACGCAAGCCGCGCTTCTCGACGATCGCCACCGGATCGCCGCCCTCACTCCACGCAATCTCGAACACGTCCTTGGCAATCTTGCCCGAGATCGTGTTGTCGCTAATCATCGAAACGATCGACCCCAACGCCGCCGCGGACACCGGGCTCTCGCCGATCGACTTGTCTTCCTTGTTCAAGCGCCCAAACAGCTCGTTGATGACCCAGTTCGCGGCGAGCTTCGCATCGCGCCCCTTCGCAACTTGCTCGAAGAAGTCGGCACTCTCACGCTCGGCGATCAACACGCCCGCGTCATAGGGGCTGAGCCCAAAGTCGCGCACGAACCGCTCCTTCTTGTCGTCCGGCAGTTCCGGCAGCGATGCCTCGATCCGCCCGACAAACGCATCGTCGAACTCCAGAGGCAGCAAGTCCGGATCCGGGAAATAGCGATAGTCGTGCGCCTCCTCCTTGGAGCGCATCGACCGTGTCTCGTTCTTCTTCGAATCGTAGAGCCGCGTTTCCTGAACGATCTTGCCGCCGCCCTCGATCACGTCGATCTGCCGCCGCGCCTCGTACTCCACGGCAGCCGCGACAAAGCGCATCGAGCTCACGTTCTTGATCTCGCACCGCGTCCCCAACGGCCCGCCCACCTTGCGCACCGACACGTTCACGTCCGCGCGCATGGAACCCTCTTCCATGTTGCCGTCACAGGTGCCCAGATAGCGCAAAATCGCGCGCAGCTTCTTCAAGTAGGCCGCCGCCTCTTCCGACGACCGGAGGTCCGGGCGCGACACAATCTCCATCAGCGCGACGCCCGACCGATTCAAGTCGACGAACGACTGATCCGGATGCTGATCGTGCAGCGACTTGCCCGCATCCTGCTCCAGGTGCAGCCGCTCGATCTCGACAGGAATCGACTTGCCGCCCGGCATATCGACGATGACGATGCCCTCGCCGACGATCGGGTCCTTGTACTGCGAAATCTGATAGCCGGCCGGAAGATCCGGATAGAAATAGTTCTTGCGATCGAACGTGGACCGCTTGTTGATCTTGGCCTTAAGCCCCAACCCCGTGCGCACCGCTTGCTCGACGCAGTAACGGTTGATCACCGGCAACATCCCCGGCATCGCCGCATCGACGAAGCTCACATGCGCGTTCGGCTCCGCACCGAACTCGGTCGAAGCCCCTGAAAACAACTTCGCCTTCGAGTGCACCTGCGCATGCACTTCCATGCCGATGACGACTTCCCACTTGCCCGTAACGCCGTCCAGCAAGGGACCGGTGTCTGTGCGCGATGTGACGAATCCAGTGCTCATGACTCAACTCCTCCGGCCGGGCCGAGGCTTATACAAGGCAGCCCACGCACCGCGCTCGCTCTTTTTTAGCCATCGCGACCATCAAACCGGGCCTTTGCCCATCCACGCCCAGACGGCCCGCAAGGCGCGGCGGGGGAGTCCCCGGCCAAAATTCGACGAACAACCCCATGTACCCGTAAGTTGGCGGAAAAACCGGCCCCAGAGCACCCCCAAATCCGGGTCCGGCCGGAAGGTCCGCCGCCCCGCCACGTCTTTGTCCGTCATCGCACCATCGTCTCTAGTCACGTCTCAATCAGGCTAGAACATAATAAGAACATTGACAAGCGAATAATGCGGCCTCGATCAAAGGCGCCGACCCTTCCGGTCGACCACTCTCCCCGGGACCGCAGGCGTCCTCGCCTGCATCCGCCGGAGCCGAAGGCTGAGGCGGAATTTCGGTGACAGTGCACCAAATTCGATCGCGCCAACCGCCGCCCCAGTTCGTCGTAACGGAGCAATTGAGTGCACTGTCACCGAATTACTCACACCGAATTACTCATTACTCATGACAGCTTAAACCTCCCACCACGCAGCCGGCCGCGGGGAATTTCGGTGACAGTGCATTCAATTGCTTGCCCCCGGCCGCTGCCCAACCTAGAGCCGTCCAGTGTTTGCACCGACACCGTCGCCGAAATCACTCGAAATCAATCAGCCAATAACACATCAAGGCCGAGTGATCGCGCCGCCGCGGCGAGCTTTGCGTCGAACGTCAACAACGCGGCACCACAGCGTTGCGCCACGGCAATGTTGACCGCATCGGGCGTTCGCAGCGCCAGGTCCAGACGCCGCACAAGGCCCAACGCAGCATGAACGTCTCCGGCCGCTAGACTTTCCCGTTGGGCGGCTCGAGCGATCCAGGTGTCGAATGTCGCGAACACCGACTCGGCGTCGATCTCGGAGATGTCGCCCATTCTGGCGCGCCGGGCGATACCGGAAGAAAATTCCGCCATCGCGAAATCGCTGACAATGAGGATGCGCCCGGCTAATGCGCCATGGGCCTCGCCCGTACGGGCCTCGTCAATGAAGAGCGGAATGAGAACGCTGGCGTCGAGATAGAGATTCAATGCCCATCCTCATCCCGCATACGCGAAATCAGCGTGCCGGCATCTTCCGCGGGCGCTCGCGTTGGATGGAGCCGCCGCGCGGCCAGCCAATCCAAATCGTCAGGCCTCACCGGCTTGGCCGGTGCGGGGATCGCCTTGAATTCGATCACCGGCGTGCCGTGGCGCGTGATCATCACGCCCTCGCCCTTGAGGGCGCGGTCGATGAGTTCGGACAGATTGTTCTTGGCGTCGGCGACGCTGTACATGGTCATGACTCAAATATAGCCAAGATGTGGCTATAAGTCGAGTTGCCGCGCAAGCATCTGTTTTTCTTATGATTTTAGGAAGAATCTATACCTCCCACCACGCCTGCGGCCGCGGCGTCGCCCCCGCGGCCTTCTCGATCACTTCACCCACGCGGAACAGCGTCGCCTCGTCGAACGCCTTGCCGATCAGCTGCAGCCCCAGCGGCAAGCCCTCGCTGCTCATCCCTGCCGGCACCGAAATGCCGGGCAAGCCGGCCAGGTTCACCGTCACCGTGAACACGTCGTTTAAGTACATCGCGATCGGGTCGTCGCTCTTCTCGCCGATCCCGAATGCCGGCCCCGGCGCCGTCGGCGTCAGCAGCACGTCGCACTTCTTGTAAGCCTCGTCGAAGTCCCGCGCGATCAATGTGCGCAGCTTCTGCGCTTTGATGTAGTAGGCGTCGTAGTACCCGGCCGACAGCACATAGGTGCCGATCAGAATGCGCCGCTGCACCTCGCGCCCGAACCCCGCCGCGCGCGTGTTCTCGTACATCGACGTGATGTCCTTACCCGGCACGCGCAGCCCGAACCGCACGCCGTCATAGCGCGCCAAGTTCGACGATGCTTCCGCCGGCGCCACGATGTAGTACGCGGGCAGCGCATACTTCGTATGCGGTAGAGAAACGTCGACCGTCTCCGCCCCCGCATCTTTCAACCACTGAATGCCCTTTTGCCACAGCGCCTCGATCTCGGCCGGCATGCCGTCGATGCGGTACTCCTTCGGAATCCCGACCTTGAGCCCCTTGATGTTGCCCGTCATCGCCGCTTCGTAGTCCGGCACCGGCAGATCGACGCTCGTCGAATCCATCGGATCGTGGCTCGCCATCGTCTTCAGCAGGATCGCGCAGTCGCGCACAGTACGCGCCATCGGCCCCGCCTGATCGAGCGACGACGCAAACGCGACAATCCCCCAGCGCGAACAACGACCGTAAGTCGGCTTGATTCCCGCGATCCCGGTCACCGCCGCCGGCTGCCGGATCGATCCGCCGGTGTCGGTGCCCGTCGCACCCATCACCAGCCGCGCCGCGACCGACGCCGACGACCCGCCCGACGACCCGCCCGGCACCAACGGCGTGTTCGAACCTTTCCGCCGCCACGGATTGATCACCGGCTTGTAGTAGCTCGTCTCGTTCGACGACCCCATCGCGAACTCGTCCATGTTGAGCTTGCCCAACATGACCGCACCCGCCTCGAACAGATTGCGCGAGACCGTCGACTCATACGGCGGCTTGAAGCCGTCCAGAATGTGCGACCCTGCCGTCGTCAGCACGCCTTTCGTGCAGAACAGATCCTTGATGCCGAGCGGAATGCCCTCAAGCGCGCGTGCCGAACCCGCCGCAATCCGCTTGTCCGCCTCCGCCGCGCCAGCGCGCGCAATCTCCGGCGTCTCCGTCACGAACGCATTCAGCGCCCGCGCCTTCTCCATCGCCTTGATATGCGCCTCGGTCAGGTCCTTCGCGCTGAACGCCTTCTTCTTCAGCCCGTCGCGCGCCTCGGCGATCGTCAATCCGGTCAGATCGCTCATTCGACCACCTTCGGCACAGCAAAGTAGTTGTCCTCGCCCAGCGGCGCGTTCTGCACGACGGCCGCCGCCCGCTCGCCGTCGGTCACCACATCGTCCCGCATCTTCAGCGACATGGTGACAACGCTGGTCATCGGCTCGACCTTCGAGGTATCAACCTCGTTCAATTGCTCGACCCAAGCCAAAATTGTGTTGAGCTCCTTGGCCATGGGCTCAAGCCGCTCTTCGGGAAACGCAAGCCGCGCCAACCGCGCCACGCGCCTAACAGTGTCTTTATCGACGGACATAAGGATCGATTTCTTGTGGTGGAACGGGGGCTTTGCTACCAACCTGACATGAGCCTTGCAAGGCGCGAGACGCCACCCTCGTGATCGTCAAAACCCCGGCCGAATTGGCCCAAGCCCTCAAACCCGGCGAGCGCCTGTTTGGCCTGGACCTCGGCGAGAAGACGATCGGCATCGCGCTCACCGACGTGTTGCGCACGGTCGCGACCCCGCTGGAGACGCTCGCGCGCGGCAAATTCACCGTCGATGCTCAAAATCTGATCGCTCTGATCAAGAAGCACAACGTGGCCGGCCTGGTGATCGGCCTGCCCTTGAACATGAACGGCACCGAGGGCCCGTCCGCCCAATCCGCCCGCGCCTTCGCTCGCAACTTCGAGACCAAGTATCCGATCCCAACCTTGTTTTGGGACGAGCGGCTGTCGACCACGGCCGTCACCCGCACGCTGATCGAAGCGGACATGTCGCGCGCCAAGCGCAAATTGGTGGTGGACAAGATGGCGGCAAGCTTCATCCTCCAAGGTGTCTTGGACGCGATGAGGCGCAGCTGATGTTGGGACAATTCTTCCGGCGCATCTACGTTCGCGCTCCCGAGCCGATCCCGAAGGAGCATCGCAGCCTCTTACTTCTCGTCGGTGCCGCGTACTTCATCGCCGGCTATGACGTGAACATCTACGGCCTCGCGGCGAAACAGATTCAGGCGAGCTTCGCGATCCCGGAGGAAAACATCGGCATCGTCATTGCGATTTTTCGCTTAGGCGTCATCCCCGCATTGGCGCTCGCCTATCTGGCCGACCGAATCGGCCGGCGAAACTTGCTCATGATCACGCTCGCGGGCGCCGCCGTAACGACCGTCTGGACCGCCTTTGCCCAGACGCTCACCGAGTTCATTGTGGCGCAAACGATCGCGCGCATCTTTATCTACGCCGAGGAAATCCTCTGCATGGTGGTGATCGCCGAGGAATTCTCGGAGCGCACGCGCGGCTGGGCCGCGGGCCAGCTTGGCGCCCTTGGCGCGCTCGGCGCCGGCGCCGCGGCGCTTGTCTTCGCCCTCGTCGACTTGTTGCCGTACGGGTGGCGCGCCATCTACGCGCTCGGCGCCATCCCACTGTTGTGGCTGCTCTGGGCGCGCCGCGCTTTGCCTGAGACGCGGCGCTTCCGTGAACGCGCCAAAGACGGCGCGGTCAAGCCGCTGGTCAGCCTGATGCGGAACTACCCACACCGGCTGCTGCTTCTCATCGGCCTGTGCATCATGTTCGGCGTCGCTGTCGGAACCGCGGTACCCTTGGCATCGTCGTATCTTCAGGGCACGCACAAGTGGCTCCCGTGGCAGGTAAGCGCGCTGACGATCGGCGCAGGCTTTGTCGCCATCTTGGGCACCACGACCGCGGGCGCACTCAGCGACAAGTACGGCCGACGCAAGGTCATCGCCATTTCCGTGCTGGTAAAGGCATTCAGCTTCGCCCTCTTCTTTTCGTGGGCCAGCGGCCCGTGGCTTGTCCTGTTTTGGACGACGGGGCTGTTCGCGCTTCTGGCGGCCGACGTTTTGATTGCGTCACTTGGCGCCGAGCTCTTTCCGACCTCTCATCGCAGCCTCGCCGCAGCGACGCGCTTCATGGCGTCTCTCTTCGGCGGGGTCCTGGGCTTCGTCGTCGAGCGCGAGTTGTTCCACTTCTTCGGCTCGCATGGACCGGCCGTCGCCTCGCTCGCGATACTGGCTCCCCTCTGCCTCCTCCCCCTACTGCTTCTGCCCGAGCCCGCGCAGAAGAAGCTCGAAGAAATCTCCGGCGAGCGTCCATGACCGACGTTATCGCCGCTCTGATCCCTATCTTCGCGATCATCGCCGTCGGCGCCGTGTTGCGCCGCTTAGCATTCTTAAACGACGACGGCTGGCGCGCGGTGGAGCGCGTCACGTACTTCGTCCTCTTCCCTTGCTTTCTGTTCGGCGCGATCGCATTTGCCGACTTCACGAACGAGCCCCTCGGCCGCATGTCGATCCTGCTCGCGGGCGCCATGGTCGTGATGGCGGCGCTCGTCTACCCCTTCCGCGCGCTCCTCGCGCTCGACGGCCCCGCCTTCACCAGCCTGTTCCAGGGCGCCGTCCGCTGGAACAGTTACGTCGCCCTCGGCGCCATCGCCGCCGTACTGGGACCAAAGGGATTGGCCCTCGCCGCGATTGCTGTCGCGATCATGGTGCCGCTTGCCAACGCCTTGTGTGTCGTTGTCCTGATGCGCCACGCTAACGGAGAAACCGGCCTTGCGATGTTGGCCCGACAGCTCGCGCGCAACCCGTTGATCCTCGCCTGCCTTGCGGGCATCGTCGTACAGCTCACAGGTCTCCCAATCCCCAAGGTTGCGAGCACCACCGTCGACTTGATCGGAAAGGCGGCCTTACCGCTCGGCCTCCTCGCGGTCGGCGCCAGCCTCGACCTCGGTGACGCCCGCGCCCGCCCCGCCCCGCTGATCGTCGCCACCATCCTGAAACTTGTAGCGATGCCGGCCCTGGTCGCTGCCGGCGCACACCTGCTCGATGTCACCGCAGCCGCAAAGACGGCAGCTCTCATCTGCGCCGCCGTCCCCGGTGCCTCCTCGTCCTACATCCTCGCCCGCCAACTCGGCGGCGACGCCCCGCTGATGGCCAACATCACCACCGCCCAAACCCTGGCCGCGATGCTAACCATGCCCATCATCTTGTGGGTTTTCGCCTGATCGCGCCTTGCGCGCGGACAGAGTGCCCCCTATACCCACCCCCGCGATGACCGGCTTGTTCGCCCGCCAACACCTACTCGCCATCGCGCCGTTGACGCGCCAAGAGATCGAGTCGCTGTTGGACTTGGGTGCCGAATACGTCGACCTCAACCGTCAGGTTCAGAAAAAGCGCGACACACTCCGCGGCCGCACGCTGATCAATCTGTTCTTCGAACCCTCGACCCGCACCCAGTCCTCGTTCGAACTCGCCGGCAAGCGCCTCGGCGCCGACACGATGAACATGTCGGTGACCCAATCGTCGGTCAAAAAGGGCGAGACCCTGATCGACACGGCAACGACGTTGAACGCGATGCGGCCCGACATCATCGTCATCCGCCATCAAGATTCGGGCGCGGTCGCGCTGCTCGCCGATAAAGTCTCCTGCTCCGTCGTCAATGCCGGCGACGGCGCGCATGAGCACCCGACGCAAGCGCTCCTCGACGCACTCACCATCCGCCGCCGCATGGGCCGCATCGAAGGTTTGACCGTCGCCATCTGCGGCGATGTCCTTCACAGCCGCGTCGCGCGCTCCAATGTCCACCTGCTGACGAAGCTCGGCGCCCGCGTCCGCCTCGTCGCCCCGCGCACGCTGATGCCCGCAGGCGCCGCGACCTGGGGCGCCGAAGTCTTCACCGACATGCGTGAAGGCATCAAAGGCGCCGACATCATCATGATGCTGCGCGTGCAGATGGAACGCATGACCGGCGCCTTCCTGCCGTCGCAGCGCGAATACTTCCACTTCTACGGCCTCGACCGCGAGAAACTGGCGCTGGCCAAGCCCGGCGCGCTCGTGATGCACCCGGGCCCGATGAACCGCGGCGTCGAGATCGACAGCGACATCGCCGACGACATCGACCGCAGCTTGATCCACGAACAGGTGGAGATGGGCGTCGCTGCCCGCATGGCTGTGCTCGACGCGCTTGCGCGCCAACTGCCGAATGCGGAGCGCAAACCATGACGCGCACCGCGTTCCTCAACGCCCACCTGATCGATCCGGACTCCGGCCTCAATGCAAAGGGCGCGCTCCTCGTTGAAAACGGCAAGATCGTGGACCTCGGGTCCCGTCTCTTCAACGACGGCAAGCCTGCAAACGCCGACGTCGTCGATTGCAATGGCCACGTTCTGGCGCCCGGACTCATCGACCTGCGCGTGTTCACCGGCGAACCCGGCGCCGAACATCGCGAGACGCTGGCCTCGGCTGGCGAGTCCGCCGCTGCCGGCGGCGTCACCTCGTTCGTGATGATGCCAGTCACCGATCCGGTCATCGACGACGCTGCCCTGGTCGACTTCGTCAAGCGTCGCGCCGCAGCAAACGCGAAGGTCAACGTCTACCCGGCGGGAGCACTCACCCACAGCCTCAAAGGCGCGCAGATGGCCGAGATCGGCCTGCTGCAAGAAGCCGGCGCCGTCGCGTTCACGGATGCCGACCGCACGATAGCCTCCAGCCTGATCATGCGCCGGTGCCTTGCTTACGCCGCTAACTTCGACGCACTCGTGATCGCACACGCCGAAGACCCGGCGCTCGCCGCCGTCGGCCACATGAACGAAGGCGCCTTCGCCGCCCGCATGGGCCTTGGCGGCATACCGCCGGCAGCCGAGGCGATCATCGTCGAACGCGACATGCGCCTCGTCGAACTCACCGGCGCGCGCTATCACCTCGGCCAAGTCTCGACCGCCGCCGCGCTCGACGTCATTGCGAAGGCAAAAGCCCGCGGCCTGCCCGTCACCTGCGCCGTCTCCGCCCACCATCTCGTGCTCAACGAACAAGATATCGGCGAGTACAAGACCTTCGCAAAAGTCTCGCCGGCGCTTCGCGCCGAAGACGACCGCATGGCGATGGTCGAGGGCGTTCGCGCGGGCACGATCGACGCCATCGTCTCCAGCCACGACCCGCAAGCGCCGGAGACAAAGCGCCTCCCCTTCGCGCAAGCCGCTTACGGCGCCGTGGGCTTGGAAACACTGCTGCCCGCCGCCCTGTCGTTGCATCACGCCAACGAAATCGAAATCATCGACCTGCTCCGCCGCCTGACGATCAATCCGGCAAAGCTCCTGCGCCTCCCCGCCGGCCGTCTCGCCAAGGGCGCACCGGCCGATCTCGTGCTCTTCGATCCGGGCGCGCCGCGAAAGATCGACCCCACCAAGTTCCGCTCCCGCTCGAAGAACTCACCGTTCAAAGGCCGGTTGATGCAGGGCCGCGTTTTGCGCACAGTGGTCGGCGGCACCACCGTCTTCGTAGGCTGACATGCTCGAAGCCATCCTCGCCCTCACAGGTGGCTACCTCTTAGGCTCGATCCCTTTCGCCTATCTGGTAACCCAAGCCTTCAGCCTCGGCGACATTCGCCAGGTGGGCTCCGGCAACGTCGGCGCCACGAACGTGCTACGCACCGGCAACAAGCTTGCGGCCGCCCTCACCCTGATCGGCGACGTGGGCAAAGGCGTCGTCGCCGTCCTCATTGCCAAACAGTTCGGCGATCTCCCGGCTATGGCGGCGGCGCTGGGCGCCTTCGCAGGCCACATCTTCCCCGTCTGGCTGAACTTCAAAGGCGGCAAGGGCGTCGCAACATGCCTTGGTATCCTAGCCGCGCTGCATTGGCCGGTCGCGTTGATCGCGTTCGGAACGTGGCTCGCAGTCCTCGCGATCGGGCGCATCTCCTCGCTCGCCGCACTCGTCGCTGCGGTTGCCTCGCCGATCTACATGGCACTCTGGGGACCCGGCGTTTATGCGGCAGGCGCCGTCATCCTCGCCGCGCTCGTCTTTGTGACGCACCGAGAAAACATCGCCCGTCTGCTGAAAGGCGAAGAACCGCGGATCGGCCAGAAAAAAGCCTAACTCATTTGCGGTTATTGGTAATCCAGGCGACCGTGAACAGGGTCACCGCAAAAATCGACATCGCCGCAATGACGGCCGTTATAATCATGGCTCATTTCCTTGTGCCGAAGCGCGCCAGCCTGGCGCACCGGCGCCGAACCCGCTTTGATCCAAGTCAATGGACGAACCGATAGCCATCACGGCGCCTGAGCGCTTCGCCCGGCTCAGACTGATCCGCTCGACGAACATCGGGACGGTCACGTTCTGGGCATTGCTGGAACGCTATGGCGACGCGATCACAGCGATCGAGGCACTCCCCAACCTCGTCCGCAAATCCGCAAAGCGCCCGATCAAGTTATTCTCAGCCGATGAGGCCACGCGCGAGTTCGACGCCACCGACAAGGCCGGCGCCCGCTTGATTGCGCACGGCGAAGCGGACTACCCGCCGGGCCTGGCCGAACTCGACGGACCGCCGCCGATCATCACCGTGCGCGGACAAACGAAACTCTTCGCGCGCGACACCATCGCGATCGTGGGCGCGCGCAACGCCTCCGCCCTCGGTCAACGCTTCGCGCGCGAGATTGCGCGCAACCTCGGCGCCGCCGGCCTCGTGGTCGCATCGGGACTCGCCCGCGGCATCGACACCGCCGCCCACACCGGCAGCCTCCCGACCGGCACCATCGCCGTGATGGCCGGAGGCGTGGATGTCGTCTACCCGCCTGAGAACCAAAAGCTCTACGACGAGATCGCGACCAAAGGCGCTGTCATCTCGGAACTGCCGATGGGCCAGCAACCGACCGCGCAACACTTCCCGCGCCGCAACCGCATCATCTCCGGCCTCGCCCGCGGCGTTGTCGTCGTTGAGGCAACGCTGAACTCCGGTTCGCTGATCACAGCAAGGCTCGCCGGCGAACAAGGCCGCGACGTCTTCGCGGTCCCAGGCTCGCCCCTCGATCCGCGCGCCAAAGGCACCAACGGCCTCATCCGCCAAGGCGCCGTCCTGACCGAATCCGCTGAGGATGTTTTGAGCGCTCTCGGCCCCCGCGAAGCCCCGGTCCGCCGTCTGCCGACGCGCCACCCAACCGCGGTCGCGATCCTCCACAACACCGACGCACTGCAGCGCGAAATCCTGAAGCGCCTGGGACCCGCACCGGTTGAAATCGACGACCTCATACGACTCCTCGGCGCATCCGCCGCTGAGGTCTCGGCCGCCCTCCTGGACCTCGAATTCGCTGGTCAACTCACCCGTCATCCAGGTCAAAGAGTTTCGATACTAGGCGTATGATATGTCAGTAAGATATTGAAAATAATAGAGAAAATTGGACGAGCCGATCCCCGTCCATTGCCGTTGGTTGACACCTTTACCAGATTCAGACCACTGTCCGCCCCCCAAAAGGGACCCCCCGGTAAGGAATAGAGTCAGAAGTGGCCGCACCCAACGTCGTGATCGTAGAGTCGCCAGCTAAGGCGAAGACGATCAATAAGTATCTCGGCACCACATATAAGGTACTGGCGTCGTACGGCCACGTCCGCGACCTCGCGGAGGAGGACGGCTCCGTCCAGCCCGACAACGACTTTGCCATGTCCTGGGAGGTCGCCGACCGAGCCGCCAAGCACCTCGGCGAAATCGTTGCCGCCGTTAAGGGCGCCAAGAAGCTCATCCTCGCCACTGACCCCGACCGCGAAGGCGAAGCCATTTCCTGGCACCTTCTTGAGGTCTTGAAAGACAAGAAAGTTCTGAAGGACGTCGCGGTCGAACGCGTCGTCTTCAACGCCATCACCAAGGCCGCAGTGGCCGACGGCATGGCTCACCCGCGCGAGATTGACGGCCAGCTGGTCGACGCCTACCTCGCCCGCCGCGCCCTCGACTACCTTGTCGGCTACAACCTCTCGCCGGTCCTCTGGCGCAAGCTGCCCGGCTCGCGCTCTGCCGGCCGCGTTCAGTCCGTGGCACTCCGCATCATCTGCGAGCGCGAACTCGAAATCGAAAAGTTCCGCGCCCAGGAGTACTGGACCGTCGATGCCCTCCTGAAGACGCCGCCGGGAGATGCGCTGTCCGCGCGCCTGGTAAAACTCAACGGCGAGAAGCTCGACAAGTTCTCGCTGCCCAACGAAGTCGCCGCCGCCCAAGCCCGCAGCGTCATCGAAGCCGGCAAGTTCTCGGTCACCAGCGTCGAGTCCAAACCCGCGCGCCGCAATCCTTACCCGCCCTTCACGACCTCGACCTTGCAGCAGGAAGCCGCACGTAAGCTTGGCTTCTCGGCCAGCCACACGATGCGCGTCGCCCAGCGCCTCTACGAAGGTGTCGACATCGGCGGCGAGACGGTCGGTCTCATCACCTATATGCGTACCGACGGCGTCGACGTCGCGCCCGAAGCGATCGCCGCGACCCGAAAACTCATCGGCAGCCGTTATTCGCAGCGCCATCTGCCCGACAGCCCGCGCATCTACAAATCGAAGACCCGCAACGCTCAAGAAGCGCACGAAGCCATCCGCCCTTCGGAAGTCGATCGCGCACCGGAATCGCTCAAGAGCATCGAGCCCGATATGTGGCGGCTCTACGATCTGATCTGGAAGCGCATGGTCGCGAGCCAAATGGAAGCGGCCGAGTTCGAGCGCACAACCATTGACATCGAAACCGCCGACGGCCGTACCGGCTTGCGCGCGAACGGCTCGGTCCTGACCTTCGAAGGCTTCCTCGCGCTCTATCAAGAAGGCAAGGACGACGCGGGCGACGACGATGACGGCGCCCGCTTGCCGAAGGTGAACAAAGGCGACGCCATGGGCGTCACCGAAGTGAAGCCCGAGCAGCATTTCACCGAACCGCCGCCACGCTTCTCGGAAGCCTCGCTGGTCAAAAAGCTCGAAGAGCTCGGCATCGGTCGCCCTTCAACCTACGCCTCGACGCTGCAAGTGCTGCGCGACCGCCAATACGTGCGCATGGACAAGTCGCGCTTCATTCCCGAAGACCGTGGCCAACTCGTCACCGCGTTCTTGACCAACTTCTTCGGTCACTATGTCGAATATGATTTCACCGCCGGACTGGAAGACCAGCTCGACCAAGTCTCCGACGGCAAGCTGAAATGGAAGACGCTGCTCGCGGATTTCTGGAAGGACTTCCACGCCGCGATCAAAGGCATCTCGGAACTACGCATCCGCGAAGTTCTCGACACGTTGGACGAAGTTCTGGGCCCGCACATCTTCCCGCCCGGCGCCGACGGCGTCGATCCGCGCAAGTGCAAGCTCTGCCAGACCGGCCGCCTTGGTCTCCGCCTGGGCAAGAACGGCGCCTTCATCGGCTGCTCGAACTACGGCTCCGAGGGCGACGAGAAGTGCAGCTACACACGACCGCTCGCCAACAGCGGTGAGAACGCGGTGGAAACGCGCGTGCTGGGCGTCGATCCCGAAACGGGTCTGACGGTCACACTCCGCCCCGGCCGCTTCGGCCCCTATCTGCAGCTCGGTGAATCGAGCAAAGAAAAAGACGCACCGAAGCCAAAAACCGCGAGCGCGCCAAAAGGCGTCGACCTCGCCACACTCGATCTCGCGGCGGCGTTGAAGCGCCTCGCACTGCCGCGCCTTGTTGGCGCACATCCTGAAGACGGCCTGCCGATCGAAGCGAATTTCGGCCGCTTCGGCCCGTTCATCAAACACAACGGCATCTACGCCAATCTCGAAAACCCGGACGACATCTTCACCATCGGCCTGAACCACGCAGTAACGCTGCTGGCCGAGAAGAAGGCCAACCCGAAGAGCCGCTTCAACCAAGCGAAAGCGCCACTGAAGGAACTGGGCGAACACCCGGATACAAAGGCGGCCGTCAAAGTGATGAGCGGCAAGTATGGCCCCTACATCACCGACGGCGACGTCAATGCGAACGTGCCAAAAGGCACCGACCCGCAGAATGTAACGCTGGCCGAAGCCGTCGAGCTCCTGCGCATCCGAGCTGAACAAGGCGGCGGCAAGAAGAAGAAAAAGGTCGCCAAGAAAGCGGCCAAACCGGCAAAAGCCGAAGCGGCGACCGCGAAGGCGGCACCTGCGAAAGCGGCGCCCGTCAAAGCGGCTAAAGCCGAAACCAAAGAAAAACCCAAACCGGCGGCGCCCAAGAAAGCGCCAGCCAAAAAGAAAGTATTAGAAGAGACGTGAATACGAAAAAGCGCGAACCGCGTGAGCCTCAAAAACGCGACAGCATTCCCACGCGCGAAGAATTGCTAGCCTACCTTTCCGAACATCCCGCCGCCACGAAACGCGACCTCGCCCGCCACTTCGACATCAAGGGCGGCGCAAAGATCGCCTTGAAGCGCGTGCTTCGCGACCTCGAAGACGGCGGTGAAGTCAAACGCGGCCGCGGCAAGAAGCTGGTTCGCACCGGCGACCTTCCCGAAGTGACCGTGGTCGAGGTGATCGGCCAAGATCCCGACGGCGAACTCCTCTGCCGCCCCACTCAATGGGATAGCGACGCCGAACCGCCGACGATCATCCTAGCCCCCGGCGCCGATGCGGCAGTCGAAGGCCGCGCACTCGGCGTTGGCGAACGCTTCCTCGCACGCCTCAAGCGCAACCACAGCGGCTACGAAGCGCGCATCATCAAGCGCCTCGGCACCAGTGCGCACAAGGCGATCGGCGTCTTCCGCAAACTCGGCCGCCATGGCCGCGTCGAGCCGGTGGATCGTAAAGCCCGCCACGAGTTCATGGTCGCCGAGGGCGACACGAACGGCGCCATCGACGGCGAACTTGTCGTCGTCGAGCCGCTCTCCGGCCGTGCGCTCGGCCAGCCGAAAGCGCGCGTCCGCGAGCGCCTCGGAAAAATGTCGGAGCCGAAGGCGATCAGCCTGATCGCGATCCACGCCCACGGCATCCCCGATCATTTCCCCGACAGCGTCATCGACGAGTCCGAACGCGCCACACCCGCAACGCTCGAAGGCGGCCGCGTCGATCTGCGCAAGATCCCGCTCGTCACCATCGACCCACCCGACGCGCGCGACCACGACGACGCCGTCTGGGCCGCACCCGACGAAGACCCGGGCAACAAAGGTGGCTTCAACGCGATCGTCGCGATCGCCGACGTCGCCTACTACGTCCGCCAACACTCAGCTCTCGACCGCGAAGCCCAGCGCCGCGGCAATTCCGTCTACTTCCCCGACCGCGTCGTGCCGATGCTGCCGGAGCGCCTGTCGGCGGATCTCTGTTCATTGAAGGAAAAACAAGACCGCGCGATCCTCGCCTGCCACCTAAAGTTCGACGCTCAGGGCAAACTCAAAAGCCACCGCTTCGAGCGCGCGCTCATGCGTTCAGCCGCCCGCCTCACCTACAACGAAGTGCAAGAAGCGCTCGACGGCCACCCGAACGACAAGACCGGCCCACTGCTCGTGCCGATCCTGAAGCCACTCGAGGCCTGCTACCGCACGCTCATCAAAGCACGCGAGAAGCGCAGCCCGCTGGATCTCGATCTACCCGAACACAAGATCGAGCTTGGCCCCGACGGCAAGGTGAAGTCGATTGGCGTGCGCGAACGCTACGACGCGCACAAGTTGATCGAAGAGTTCATGATCCAGGCCAACGTCGCCGCCGCCGAAGCGCTAGAGGCCAAACGCTGCCCGCTGGTCTTCCGCATCCACGCGCCGCCGTCGGAAGAAAAACTCGGCGCCTTGAGCGACTTCCTCGGCACGCTCAACATCAACCTGCCCCGCGCCCAGACGGTCACAACCGCGATGCTGAACCGCATCCTACAGATGGGCCGCAACACGCCGCACACGGAATTGATCAACGTCGTCATGCTCCGCTCGCAAAGCCAAGCCGAGTACAGCCCTGACAACATCGGCCACTTCGGCCTGAGCCTGCGCCGCTACGCGCACTTCACCTCACCGATCCGGCGTTATGCCGACTTGATCGTCCACCGCGCCTTGATCCGGACGTTCAGGCTTGGCGAAGGCGGACTAACCGACGGCGAAATCGACCGCCTGGACCGAACCGCGCAAGACATCTCCGCCTTCGAGCGCCGTGCCATGGCGGCGGAGCGCGACTCCACCGACCGCTACATCGCCGCCTACATGTCGAACCGTCTGGGCGGCGAGTTCGCTGGGCGGATCTCCGGCGTCACCCGCTTCGGCCTCTTCGTGCGGCTCGCCGAAACCGGCGCGGACGGGCTGATCCCCGTCCGCTCGTTGGGTCGAGAGTTCTTCCACCACGACGAACGCGCCCACGCGCTTGTCGGCGAGAAGTCCGGCCTCACCTTCCGGCTCGGCGACACAGTGCGCGTACGTCTGGAAGAAGCAACGCCGCTCACCGGCGGCCTCCGATTCGATCTTCTCGAAGGCGGCAAACCCGGCTCGCCGATGCGGCCGCGCACCGCCCCGAAGAAGACGTTCGAGCGCGGTCGACGCCGTCGCTGAGCCTGACGATCCACACGCTGCGTCATCCCGTTCGTCAACAAACTCTTGCAGAACGGTTCAGCAACTATTACTTGCTACGATTCTAACGACGCGTAACGCACGTGCCGCTGGCCCTTGGTGGTTTATGCAACGACGGAAGCGTCCTTTTTGATCGCACCGGTTTCAAGCCGGGTCATAAAGGGTGTTGACGATGCTGACCGACCGGGGCGTGAAAGCCCGCAAGCGACAATTCGATTCCGAAGACCTCGCCGATCGCTCGCCCAAGGCGGCGCTCGAAGCGTTGCGCGCCATCGCCCGCAAGGCCGACCTGCCGGCGGAACGTGGCGGCTTGCCGCCCCGAATCGCCCGTCACCTCCAAACCGCGACGCTGCCGTCACCCTGCCTGATCGTCGACGTCGACCTGGTCGAGCACCACTACGCCGACCTCGTGCGCGCTCTGCCGGAAGCGAGCGTCTTCTACGCCGTCAAGGCGAACCCCGCCGGCGAGGTGATCAAGCGCCTCGCCAGTCTTGGATCGAACTTCGACACGGCCAGCATCGGCGAAATCGACCTCTGCCTCGCTCATGGCGTGGAGCCGGAGCGCCTGTCGTTCGGCAACACCATCAAGAAGCAGCGCGACATCGCCACCGCCTTCGACCGCGGCGTCCGCCTCTTCGCCTTCGACAGCGAAGCCGAATTGGTGAAGCTCGCCGAAAGCGCACCAGGCGCGAAGGTCTTCTGCCGCATCCTCGTCGATTGCAGCGGCGCTGAATGGCCGCTCTCGCGCAAGTTCGGATGTGAGACCCCGATGGCCGCGGATCTGCTTGTCCGCGCCAAGGAGCTCGGCCTGGACCCGTACGGCATCTCGTTCCACGTCGGCTCGCAGCAGACCGACCTCGCCCAATTCGACAAGGCGATTCGCCAAGCGGCCGATCTATTCCAAGATCTCGCCGCGCGCGGCGTCGCGCTACGCATGGTCAATGTCGGCGGCGGCTTCCCCTCGCGCTACAACCGCGAGGTTCCCCCGATCGTATTCTACGGCCGCGCCATCCGTAATTCGCTCAAGAAACACTTCGGCGCGAATCTGCCTGACGTGATCATCGAACCCGGCCGCTACATCGTCGGCGATGCCGGCGTGATCGTCAGCGAAGTCGTGCTTGTCGCCCACAAGGGCGGCAGCGACGAACGGCGTTGGGTCTATCTCGACGTCGGCAAGTTCCATGGCCTTGCCGAAACGATGGATGAGGCGATCAAGTACCGCCTCCTCACCCCGCACGACGGCAACGAAACCGCGCCCGTCGTGCTAGCGGGCCCCACCTGCGACAGCGCGGACATCCTCTACGACAAGAGCGACTATCGTCTGCCGACCGCATTGAAGGCGGGCGACAGGGTCCTGATCCTCTCGACCGGCGCCTACACGACGACCTATTCGTCGATCGCTTTCAACGGCATGCCGCCGCTCGCCAGCGTCTGTATCTGATCAGATTGACTTCTCCGCAGCCTGTGCGCGCTGAAGCTGCTGCAGCTTCAGCGCGTTCTCGCGCGCTCGCGCCGCATGCAGACATGCAGACAACGCTGCGACGCTCGCGTCGGCACCGAGCCACGCCTTGCAAGGCGGCGCGATAGGTTCAGGCTTCGAATAACCGACACAGTCGACGAATGCGTCGGGCGTGCACTGATCGACAGTGACAACGTCTTGTTCGGCTGCAATCGCTCGCAACTTTGCGACCCCGAACCAAATACCGAACACGGATGCGGCACCGACAATGGCTGCAACGATGCGCTTAACCATGCACTGGACCCTCATTTGTGCCTTGGCGAGACAGTTTGCGCCCCGTGCAAGACGGCTTTGAGGGACCGGTGCAGTCATCGTGCCGAACGCTCGACAACCCAGATGGGAATCTGGGTCGCCAAGTTCGCACTCTCGCGACGTGGGAGCGGCAGCACGCGCATTCCCGATTGGCGGGAGTGGCAACGCACAATTTGAATCGTCTCACGCGAACCATCGGCGCGCTTTGCATGACACGCGCGAATGACGTCGTTGCCAGTGTTTCACTTTTCGCACAACGTCAGCGACACGTGCGCGCGTGCTTTCGATCACTGCTGGCATGCTCGATTCAATCTGTTAAACACATCGCGAAATTTCCAGTTGGGGGAGTGTGTAATGGAATTTGTTAGCGCCGCCGTCAGCAGCATCAGCCTCGTACAGCTTCAAGTCTTCGCAGTCGCCGCGCTGCTGTCGGCCGCCTTGTTTTCGATGGGTTTCTTGCTGGGCCGCGTGTCCAACCGGAACCGGTCGGTGAAGGTGCCGATGGAAGTGATTCATGCGTTGACGTCCGGCCGCTTCGACGCGCGCCATGTCGTGGCGAACGCCGCAAGCGACAAGGGTCACGAAGACGACGTGCTTCACGCGATCGAGGCCATCCTCGACCACGTGCACCACGAAAAGGACTTCAAGAAGGCCCACGACTACGCGGTGCATGAAATCGAAAAGCTTGAGGCCGCCCACGGCCACACGCACGACCTCGACGAATTGCTCGACAAGGTCTCGCACGCGCACAACAAGGCCGAACTCGAAGCCGCGCTCAAAGACTTCATCGACCATCATAAGCACTAGGCTTCGATCGAGATTTCATGACGACTGGCGCCGACGGCGCCGGTCGTTTTCTTTCCGATTGGCCGCTCTCAGTAACGCATGCTCAAGACCAATCGTACGTCTCGGCCCGGCATTGCGACTTCATCCTTATTGAACGCGACGTGATTGCGGATCTCTTCATCCGTCAGATTGCGCCCGATCAAACTGACATTGATCTGACCGTCGTCCGCTGTTTTGGCAACGTGCCAGGTCAACCCCGCATCGACACGCGTGTAGCCGCCGGTCGGCGTCTCGTTCACCGCGATGTCGTCCTGATCGAACGCGTGCGTCACACGCGCGTAGACGTCGATCATGTCGCCCTCGAATCGCAACCCGCCCCCAACCCGCACGGGTGGTAAGCGGGGCACCTTGTCGCCACCGTCAAACTCAGCCTGAACGACGTCCGCCATTAGGTCGAGATTGAACTCCCCGCCAGCGACCGCGCCCAAAAGCACCGCTGCCTCAAACTCACCACCGACAAATGTCGCATCGCGCGCGACATGGAACAGCTCTTCGAAGTCCCCGGCAGAATTCGGCGTACCGTCTTCGTCAAGCAAGTTGCCCGTCAGCTGCCCGAAGATAAAGCCGTCAAAGTTGGTAAGGAACACCGTCAGTTCGGCCGTAACCCGCGGCAACGTAAGCCGCGCGTTTGCTTCTAGGTTTACCGCCTTCTCGATATCGAGCGTCGGGTCGCCGACCTCGAAGGTGCCAGTCGCCTCATGAGGCCCCCGCGCATAGAGCTCGACTTGGTTGGGTGCTCGTTCTGCGTAGAAGGCACTGAAGCCGAACGTCAGATCCTCGTTCGCCTTGAAGACAAGTCCCGCACTTGCACTCACCGGCTCAAACTCGCGAACCGTAAAGACGTCAGTTACGGGTGTCCCTTCGACTTCGGTGCTTTCGTAGCGTGCGCCGAACTCGAAGTTCAGCCGCTTGCTGATCGGCACGTCGGCAAAACCATAGATCCCAATCGAGTTCGTCATCGTGGGCTGCAGGAACTCTTCTGCCTCGCCCAACGCCCGGAAGTCGCGGTTCTGCAACTGAACACCGAGCGCAACAGCCGAAAACGGCCCCACCGCCTCCGTAACGAGTTCGCTACGAATCTCATACTGCTTATCAAGGAAAGTCTGTGCCGTGCCCACACCCGGCACTACCTCATCATGCCTGTAATCGGAGACGCCCGCGTTCACGCGGAAGGCGGCAAGGCCGCCAAAGGGATTCCGCCACTCCGCGGCGAAGAGACCCTTGTCCTGCGCCATCGGAATGAACGCATCCTCGCCCGGAATCCCATACTCGCTCTCAAAGCGCACATAGGCAGCTCCGATGTAACCTGACGATCCGACAAACGATCCACCGGCCGAGTAGCCTAGACCGTCCGCCGCTGAATTGATCATCGACCCGGGCGCGATAGGAACGTCGTAATCGTCCCGATCTTGCTTCACGCCGTCGAGATGCCAAGCGAAATTTCCGAACTGACCATCCGCGAGCCCCGCAATCTCTGAAGATGAATCGACCGATCCAGCCGCAAAGTGGAGGTCGCCTGAAAATGGTTTGTTGCCGAACGACGTCGGAATGCGATTGTTGATGGCATTGACCACACCGCCGATCGCCTGGCTGCCATAGCGCAGGGTTGCGGGCCCACGCACAATCTCGATCCGCTGTAGCGCAAGCGGATCGATCGGCACGCCGTGGTCCGGACTGATGTCCGACACGTCGAAGCTGCCGAGCCCGTTTTCGAGCACGCGCACCCGCGACGCGTCGAAGCCGCGAATGACCGGTCGGCCCGCGCCGGCCGCGAAGCTCGTTGAACTCACCCCCGGAATCTGACTCAATGAATCTGCGATATTGAGCCCACCCTCGCGGGTAACATCATCACGGTCGACAGTGCCGACAAGCGTTGAGAAGCCGTCGCGCGACTTTGAAATCGGCGACGCCGTGACCACAACCTTTTCGACGGGCCGCGGCGATGCGGGCGCATCTTGAGCGCCAGCCTGCCAAGCAAGCGCCGCGGGCGCTGCACCAAGCACCAGAAAGCTCTTGAGACGAAAACGCATAGATAACCTCTGACAAACACGAATTGAAACTGAGCTGCAGACGCGCGGACAACGTGCGCGCCGCTAGCAGCCGGAAGTATCTCTGTTGTGTCAGACGGTGGGCGGGCCTCGGCTTCGCCATCCCGATGGAAACTGTTCGGGAAAGATTGTGCGAACGTCGAGGGCGACGGCATTAGTCAGGTCGTCAGTTGGGAGCAGAATGCACGACGCCGTTGGCGCCACGGCAGCGCCTGAGACGCCCGAAGCATGCCACAGCTGACAATGGCGCTCGTCGTGATGTACCGGCGTCTTGCCAGCATCGCCAACCGTGCCAAGGCCGACGACTTGCAATGGGCCGGACACATGCCCGGTATGCATGTGCGCCCGGGTAATGACGGTTTGAAGAACGAACGCGGCGAGGACCAGGACGATCACCGCACTCGCACGCCCGCTCCGCAAAAATCCCCGCAAGTTCAACATGCCCAGCATGCCGCTCACTCTACACGCCCCGAATCAGCATACGCAACAATTCCGTCTGTATTCCACCGCGCGCGAGCGAAATATGGCTGTTTCCTGGGGGCTTAGACGATCTTCCGCACGCCGCCCGGCGATCCCATATAACTGGATAGCGTTCCCGAAAACGCCGGGAGCACAGGTGAGGAGAAGCGCATGTCTGAGGCAAGACTTGCAGTCCCGTCGAAGGAAATCGCGCTGGAGAGCACGACCTCCGGTTGGCTGATGTTGTTCGTGCTCCTCGGGATGTTCGTCGCAGGGCTTTTCTTGATTCGCGTTCCCATCATCGGCGCACCGATCATCGTTCTCGCGGTCTTCCTGTGCATCGGGTTTCTGGTGCTCAAACCGAACGAGTCCGCCGTCCTTACGCTCTTCGGGCGCTACATCGGCACGGTCAAGCGCGACGGCTTTCACTGGGTGAACCCGTTCTACGCCAAGCAAAAGATCAGCCTGCGCGTCCGCAACTTCACGACACCCACGTTGAAGGTGAACGACAAGGTCGGTAACCCCATCGACGTTGCCGCTGTCGTCGGCTGGCTGGTCCGTGACACGGCGCAAGCCGCCTTCGACGTCGACGACTTCGAAGGCTACATCAAAACCCAGTGCGAAATGGCGCTGCGCGACGTTGTCTCGACCCACCCTTACGACGCGACGAAGGACGAGCACGTCTCGCTCCGCGGCAACACGGCGGCGGTTTCCGACCTGCTCAAAGAGTCGTTGCAACGCTCAATCAACGTCGCCGGTTTGGAGATTCTCGAGATGCGCATCACGCACCTCGCCTACGCGCCGGAAATCGCCTCGATCATGCTCCGCCGCCAACAAGCCGAAGCGTTGATCCAAGCGCGCGAAAAAATGGTCGACGGTGCGATCGGCATGGTCAAGATGGCGCTCGACCGCTTCCACAGCGAAGGCATCACCGAAATGACATCAGCCCAAAAGGCGGTGCTGATCTCGAACATGATGATGGTGCTCTTGAGCGACGAGGGAGCTCAGCCGGTGATCCCGGCGACCTCCGCCTAGCAAATCAAGGAGAATCGCAAACGGCCTGGCTGCGTCGCCAGGCCGTTTGCGTTTCGTAGAGTCGCATGCTTGAAAGCCAACATGTCCGTCCGCCCCGTCAAACCGCGCCACGCTGCCTCGCTCGTGCTCGCCCGCCGCGACCGCGACACGACGCGCATCCTCATGGGAAAACGCCCGGCAAGCGCGGTGTTTCCCGAACTCTACGTCTTCCCCGGCGGCCGCGTGGACAAGAGCGACGCGACCGTCCCGACGGCGACCGCGCTAAACGCACGCACGCTAAACGACTTGCGCGAACGCGGCGGCTGCACGCCCGCGATGGCGCGCGCTTGCGCCACAGCCGCAATACGCGAAACGTTCGAGGAAACGGGCCTCTTGCTCGCCGCCCCCGGTGATGTCGAAACCCATAATGGCGTTTGGGCACATTTCGCAAAGCTAGGCGTTGCCCCCGCGCACGACCGGCTGAGCTTCTTGGGCCGCGCCATTACGCCGACCTCTGCGCCGCGCCGCTTCCATGCTCGCTTCTTCTTGGCTAGCGCCGACGCCCTGCAAGGAGAACTCAAAGGCAACGGCGAACTATCCGAACTCGATTGGTATCCAATTGAGGACGCGCTGCGCCTGCCCGCAGTCGACGTCACGACTTTCGTTCTGAAAGAGCTTCAAGCGGCTGAACGCGGCCACACGCGCGATGCACCCTTCTTCCGCTATCGCCGCAACCGGCCGCTGGCGAGAGCGGCGGATGCGTGAGCCGCTCGACGTCGCGAACCTCACGCCACGCGATCGCGCTCTAAGCCTCGGCGCCGTTTACGCCTGCATCTTCGCCAACGGCGTCGGCATGGGCCTGTCGCTGCCGCTGCTCTCCCTCATTATGGAGCGCAATGGCGTCCCCGCCACGATCAACGGCCTCAACGCCACCGTCGGCGCCTTAGCACTTCTGATCGCAACGCCGTTCATCCCGGCCTTAGCCGCGCGCTTCGGCACCGCGCGCTTCCTGATTGCCTGCTATCTGATAGCCGCCGCAGCACTCATCGGCTTTCGCGCCACGAACGACATCGCCTTATGGTTCGTGCTCCGCGTCGTATTGAACAGCGCACTGCAGGGCCTCTTCCTGGTCAGCGAAGTTTGGATCAACAAGATCGCGAACGACACCAACCGCGGCCGCCTCGTTGCTATCTATGCCTCGATCTTCTCGGCAGGCTTCGCTCTTGGCCCCCTCATCATCCAGTTCCTGGGCACGACCGGATGGGCGCCCTTTATCGCCGGCGGCGGTGCCATGACGCTCGCCATGATCCCGCTGCTGATCGCAAGCCGCCTCATCCCTGCGATCGATCACGCCAGTGCTGGCGCGATGTTCGGCTTCGTTCTACGCTCACCATCCGCCGCCGCCGCGGGCCTTGCCTATGGCGCCATCGAAGCCTGTGCCGCCACATTTCTGACGGTCTATGCCGTCCGCCTCGGCGACACCGAAACCAACGCGACCCTGCTCGTTGCGGCCTTAGGGCTCGGCAACATGATGCTGGTCCCCGCCCTCGGCTGGCTCGCCGACAAGATCGACCGCCGCCTCGTGCTCATCCTCTGCGGCGTCATGGGTGCTGTCGGCGCAGCACTGCTGCCCCTCACCGGCGGCGCGACGTGGTCCGGCCTCGGCCTCGTGTTCATCTGGGGCGGCTTTATTGCAGCAATCTATGCCATCGGCCTCGCCCACCTGGGCTCGAACTTCAAAGGCTCCGACCTCGCCGCCGCCAACGCCGCCTTCTCGATCCTTTACGCCCTGGGCACGATGGCCGGCCCTGGCCTCGGCGGCCTTGCTATGGATGCCTGGAGCCCGCATGGCTTCATCATCGTTCTGGGGCTGATTTCCGCGCTTCTGGTGGCCGTCGTCGGCTACCGGACCGCGACCATTCCGCGCCCCAACCAAGCGTCCGAGGCGGGTTGACTTAAGCCCCCGGATCAGTAGCTTCTCGCCCTTCCGAAATCCGGCCTACCGAGACTGCACATATGGCAAAGCCAACCACGATCAAGATCCGCCTGAACTCGTCCGCCGGCACCGGCCACTTCTACGTGGCCAAGAAGAATTCGCGCACGATGACCGACAAGTTCAAGGTCAAGAAGTACGACCCGGTCGTCCGCAAACACGTCGAATACGTCGAAGGCAAGATCAAATAGGATCGCCCGACGGGGACCAGAAATTCAAAGGGGCGCTCTCGGCGCCCCTTTTTGTTTGGCTTAAGCCGCGTCCGCGACCACGCGGTTCCGCCCGTCGCGCTTGGCGCGATAGAGCGCCTGATCCGCCCGGCGCAACAACGCCTCGGCCGTATCGCTCGTGCCCTCGCTGACCGTCACGCCGATCGAAATTGTGATCGGCAACTGCCCCGGCGCCTGACTGATCCGGAATGGCGCGTCGGCCACCGACTGGCGCAGCCGCTCGGCCACCATGTAGGCAAACGTCATGTCGGTATCCGGCATGACCACCACGAACTCTTCCCCGCCATAGCGGCAGGCGAGGTCGATCCCGCGAACGTTGGCCGATATCCGGTTCGCGAACTCGCGCAGAACCTCGTCGCCCACGTCGTGGCCGTGCGTGTCGTTGACCTGCTTGAAGTAGTCGATATCCATGATCAGGAACGATATCGGCTTGCCCGTCGATCCCGCGTTGCTGATCAGCGTGCTCAAGTGGCGCGACATGTAGCGCCGGTTGAACAAGCCCGTCAGCTGATCCGTGATCGCCATTTCCAACGACAGCTGCAGCGAATGGCGCAAGCGGTCCGAGTAGCGCTTGCGGCGCAACTGCGTACGCACGCGCGCCACAAGCTCGCTGCGCTCAACCGGGCGCATCAAATAGTCGTTCACGCCGATGTCGAGCGCACGCACCAGACGCTTCAAATCGCCCTCATCGACGATCGTCAAAATCGGTGTCTGCCGCGTGACGTCGAGACTGCGCAACGTCGCGCAGAACCGCAAACCGTCTTGCTTGTCGAGCGACAGGCTCGCAATGATCAAATCGAAATCGCCACCCTTCGCGCGCACGACCGCTTCCATCGTCTGGCTGACGATCTCGACGTCATGATCGCGGCCGAGGGTCTCGGCGATGCGTTGCGCGCTTTGCTCGCGGTCCTCGACGATGAGGATATGGCCGCGGCCCGGCATCTCCGTCAACACGCTTTCGTTTTGGTCGACCAAGCCCATGCTTTCGCCGGTCGCTTGGCGCAAGCGCAGTTCGTCCACCATCGTCTTCAAACGGACAAGGCTGCGCACGCGCGCGAACAGCGCGACGTCGTTCACGGGTTTCGTCAGAAAGTCGTCCGCCCCCGCCTCAAGGCCCTGCACGCGGTCGGAAACTTGGTCCAGCGCCGTCACCATGACGACCGGCAAATGCGCCGTCTGCGGATTGGTCTTGATCCGGCGGCAGACTTCGAACCCGTCCATGCCCGGCATCATGACGTCGAGCAGCACGATATCGGGCTTCTCCGCGTCGATCGCGGTCAGCGCTTCGGGACCGGAGCCCGCGGTCACGACCTCGAAATACTCTGCGCCGAGTTTGGCCTCGAGCAACTTGACGTTGGCCGGAATGTCATCGACGACGAGAACGCGCGCGGTCATATGGGCGATCCTTTAGGCGAGGAACCGGCGGATCGTTTCGAGGAAGTGCATCACCGAGATCGGCTTCGAGATATAGGCCTCGCAACCGCCCTGACGGATCTTCTCTTCATCGCCTTTCATCGCGAACGCCGTGACCGCAATGACGGGAATCTTTTTCAGGCCGTCGTCTTCCTTGAGCCACTTCGTGACCTCAAGGCCCGACACTTCCGGAAGCTGAATATCCATCAGGATCAGATCCGGAAAATGTTTCCGCGCGAGGTCCAGCGCCTCAAGCCCGTCGCGCGTTTGGATCGTCTTGTATCCATGCGCATCCAACAAATCGTGGAAGAGCTTCATGTTGAGCTCGTTGTCTTCCACGATCAAAACGGTCTTTGTTCTCGCGTCCATTTCCGTCTCCGGACGAGGGCTCGCATGTCCCAGGTCTCGTTTTTCAGCGCCCGCCGCGAAACGCGCGGTACGGCCTTTCTTTCGCGCCATACTTCACCCGAATAATGTTAAATAAGCTTTGCGGAACACCGCAAGAAATGCATGCCGAAACCACCACTGCTGCGTGCATGATGGGTCACAAAGTCAATGAAACGAGAGCTCGCCTTCCAAATGTCTGAACGCGCCTTAACGTTCCTCTCCGAACGGCCGGACGACCTTCAGCGATTCTTAACCGCAAGCGGACTTGACGCGGCCGAATTATTGAGCCGCCACGATGATAAGGCGATTCTCTCAGCCGTGCTCGGATTTGTCGTCGGCGACGAATCACTGGCGAAGGGTTTCTCCGAATCGGAGGGGCTGAAGCCCGGCGCCCTGCTCCAAGCCTACGCGGTCGTGGACCCGCACGGATCGAGCGCATGGTAGCGCTCGACCGCACCCGCCCCTTGATCATCTGCGATGCGGATGAGGTGCTGCTGCAATTCCTGGCAGGCCTGGAGCGTTTTCTCGATCGCCAGAACTGCTACGTCGATCTGACCTCGTTTCGCATTCACGGCAACGTCAAGCGCAAAACAACGCACGAACCCGTCGCGGATGAAGCGGTGACGAGACTCATCGCCGATTTCTTCGCGACGGACACCCGCCACCTCGACCCGGTTCCCGGCGCCGCCGCCGCGCTGCAGCACCTAAGCGACCGCGCCCAAATCGTGATCCTTTCGAACCTGCCGGAAACCTCGCGCGCCGCCCGCATCGAGAATCTGACAGAGCACGGCATGCTCTACCCGGTCGTCGCCGGTAAGGGGCCGAAAGGCCCGGTCGTCCGCACCATGATCGAAGGCTTCGACGCACCGGTCGTCTTCATTGACGACCTCCCGCCGAACATCTCATCCGTCGCCTCGGAGGCACCGCATGTCACCCGCCTTCACTTCATCGCCGACCCGCGGTTGGCTCGTCTAATGCCGGCTTCCCCCGACGCCCACGGGCGCATCGACGACTGGCCGACAGCAGCCACCTGGATCCACTCCGTCTTGGACGGCACCTGAGGTCGGCGCGATGCGTGTGCTGTGCCGCGACTGCTTCAGCCTCTTCGAAACCGAAGCTGCACGCCGCTGCCCCGCTTGCAAGAGCCCCCGCCTCATCCGCCATGAAGAAGTCGGCCAACTCTCCATGGCCCATGTCGACTGCGACGCGTTCTATGCGACGGTCGAGAAGCGCGACAACCCCGCGATCGCCGACAAGCCCGTCATCATCGGTGGCGGAAAGCGCGGCGTCGTCTCCGCCGCCTGCTACGTCGCCCGCACCTACGGTGTGAAGTCCGCCATGCCGATGTACAAGGCCTTGCAGGCCTGCCCGAAGGCCGTGGTTATTCGCCCGAACATCCAAAAATACGCCGCCGTCAGCCGCGAGGTGAAACAGCTGATGCTGGAAACAACCCCACTCGTCGAACCGCTCTCGCTCGACGAAGCGTTCCTCGATCTGACCGGAACGGAGCGCCTGCACAAATCGACGCCGGCGCAAACGCTCGCGCGTCTCGCCAAGCGCGTCGAAGACGAACTGCAGATCACCGTCTCCGTCGGTCTCAGCTTCAACAAGTTCCTGGCAAAAGTTGCCTCCGACCTCGACAAGCCGCGCGGCTTCTCCGTCATCGGCCGCGCCGAAGCGGTAAGCTTCCTCGACCCAAGGCCCGTCACCTTGCTCCCCGGCGTCGGCAAGGCTTTTGCCCAGTCGCTGTCGCGCGCAGGCATCTTCACGATCGGCGATGTCCGCCGCCGCAATCCCAAGGAACTGGCCTCGCACTTCGGTTCCAGCGGCCTATGGCTCTGGCGCCTTTCGAACGCCGACGACACGCGCACCGTCGAACCGCTCACCCCTGCGAAGGGCATCTCCGCCGAAACAACCTTCGAACACGACATCGCTGCCGCCGATCAACTCGAACAAATCCTTTGGACGCTCTGCGAGAGAGTGTCCGCCCGCGCCAAGGCCGCCGAACTCGGCGGCAAAGTCGTTCAACTGAAACTCAAAACCACCGACTTCAAAATCATCACCCGCCGCCACACGCTCGACCGCGCGACCCAACTCGCGCGGCGCATCTTCGAAACCGGATCGGAAATGCTGAAAGCTGAAGCAAAGGGCAAACGCTACCGCCTCATCGGCATCGGCATAGCGGACCTCGTTCCCGCCGAAAAAACCGATGAAGCCGATCTCTTCGATGCCAAAGGCGCCCGCCGCGACGCCGCCGAACGCGCGATGGACAAAGTCCGCGCCAAATTCGGCGCGACTGCCATTAAGAAGGGGCGCTCGCTCTAAGCCTTCCCGTCAAGCGAGAGCAACGGACCATAAAGCTCCGGTCGCCGATCGCGGAACAATCCCCACGACTGCCGCGCCAACGCAATCGCATCGAGGTCCACGGTGGCCGTGATCACTGCCTCCTTGTCGCGCCCCGCATCAGTCAGAATTTCGCCGGTCGGCCCCGCAATGAACGAAGTCCCATAGAACGTGATCTCGCACGTCTCCCCAACCTCACGCCCGATCCGGTTCGACGCGATGAGCGGTAGATAGTTCGCGCCCGCATGCCCCTGCATCACCCGCCGCCAGTGCGCCGAGGAGTCGACTGGCGGCGCCGGTGGCGGCTCCGTGCCGATCGCGGTCGGATAGCAAAGAATCTCCGCCCCCATCAGCGCCATCGCCCGCGCGCTCTCCGGGAACCACTGGTCCCAACAGATCGCCGCGCCGACCTTGCCATAGCGCGTCGGCCAAACCTTGAACCCGGTATCTCCCGGATTGAAATAGAACTTCTCCTGATAACCGGGCCCGTCCGGAATGTGCGATTTGCGATAGAGCCCCAGTACCGCGCCGTCCGCATCGATCATCGCCAACGAATTGAAATGCGCATTATTGGCGCGCTCGAAGAACGACAACGGCAACACCACGCCCAACTCTTTCGCCAACCCGGCAAACTCGGCGATCAACGCATTGCGTTCATACGGCTCGGCCAGTGCGAAATGCTTTGCCAACTGGTCCTTACAGAAATACGGCGACTCAAACAGTTCCTGAATCAAAATCACCTGAGCGCCCTTCGCCTTCGCTTCGTGCACGAGGCGCTTGGCGTTGGCGATATTCGTCGCTCGATCCGTGCCGCACGCCATTTGGGTCGCGGCCAGCGTGACCTGTCTCATCGTTGATGTCCCTCGGCAGTAAGCGCCCTGCCCGATGGTTGCTGCTGCGTGATGCAATGAATGCCGCCGCCGCCCTGCACGATATCGAGCGCGGGCACCTGAACAATCCGCCGGTCCGGAAACGCCTTCTCCATGATCTCAAGCACAACCGCATCCATCGGATCGTCGAACGACGGCATCACGATCCCGTAGTTCGCGAAATAGAAGTTGATGTAACTCATGTCGAGCCTTCGCCCGTCGTGCCGCTCGCGCCGCACCGGCTCCGGCACCTCGATGATCTCAAGCGTCCGCCCGCGCGCATCGCGCGTCGCTTTCAGGCGCGCAACATTGTCGCGCATCACCCGCTCGTTCAGTCCACCCTTCTCCCGCGGCGCATAGACCATCACGCGCCCCGGCCCGGCGAAACACGCAATGTTGTCGACGTGCCCATCGGTCTCGTCGTCCTCAAGCCCTTCGCCCAGCCAAATCACCTTCGTCACGCCGAGATAGAGCGCCAAGCGCTCCTCGATCTGCTGCCGATCAAGGTTCGGATTCCGGTTCGCATTGAGCAGGCATTGTTCCGTGGTGATCAGCGTCCCCTCGCCGTCCACGCAAACCGACCCGCCTTCCAAGACCATCGGTCCGTCATAGCGGCGCATATCCAGCGCTTCGATCACGCGCCGCCCAAACGCCGCATCATTCTCAAAGCCATGATACTTGTTGCCCCAAGCATTGAACCGCCAATGCACGCCCGCAACGCCCTCGCGCCCATCGGTCACGAAAATCGGCCCGCTGTCGCGCGCCCAGGAATCGTCGATCTCGACCGCCAAAATCTCGATCCCGCGACCCATCATCAGCCGCGCCTCGTCGACATCGCGCGGTCTGATCGCCATCGTCACCTTTTCAAAACCGGAGATCGCCCGCGCGACCGCCGCATGCCCCAGACGCGCACGCATCAGCCCCTCTGCAGAGCCCCAAGGCTCCAACCGGCAGGGCCACGCCATCCAGCAGCGCGCATGCGGTTCCCACTCGGCGGGCATGAAAAGCCCGTCGCGCACAGGACAGCGGTCGTCGGCATCCAGACGTCTTGACATGAATTCCCGCGTTCCGAAGTTGCACCGGGGCGCTTGATTTGCGAGCCTACGCTTTCTCGCATGGACCATCGCCTTTCGCAAAGGGACCGCACATGACCGGACGCGTCGACGCTCGCCTCAAAGAACTTGACATCACCCTGCCAAAAGCCGTGGCCCCGGTGGCGAACTACGTGCCGTTTGTCATTTCCGGCAATCTCGTTTTCGTCTCCGGCCAAGTCACACTAGGCCCGAACGGCCTCGAATTCGTCGGCCAAGTCGGCAAGGAGTTCACCGTCGAACAAGGTCAAGCGGCCGCGCGCCTGTGCGCCTTGAACATCATCGCGCAAGTGCGTGAAGCCTGCGGCGGCAACCTCGACCGCGTGAAGCGCTGCGTGAAGCTCACGGGCTTCGTCAACGCCGTCCCGGGCTTCGCCCAACACCCGGAGGTGGTCAACGGCGCCTCCGACACCATCGTGCAGATCTTCGGCGATGTCGGCAAACACGCACGCGCCGCCGTCGGCGCAGGCTCGCTCCCGCGTAACGTCGCCGTCGAAGTCGAGGCGATCTTCGAGATCGCGTGAGTGAACTGCGGGCGGCACCAATGAAATCGACGCCGTCCGCGCGCCTGCTCGACGGAATGGCCGGCGTTGCGCGGGCGACGTGGGATGCGCTGGCCAACCCACCCGGCGCACCGTTCAACCCGTTCGTAAGCCACGCCTTCTTGGCTGCCCTCGAAGCGAGCGGCTCGGCGACCGCCCGCACCGGCTGGCAGCCGGCGCACATCCTCGTCGAACAAGCGGGACAACCCCTCGCCGCCGCACCGATGTACGTGAAGAACCACTCTTACGGTGAATACGTCTTCGACCACGGCTGGGCCCAAGCCTTCGAACGCGCCGGCGGCGCCTACTACCCAAAGCTCCAAGTCGCCGCCCCCTTCACACCCGTAACGGGACCCAGACTGCTGACCGGCGGCAATCCGGCTGCGCGCGAACCGCTCGCTCAAGCCATGATGACGTTCGCCCAGAAACTCGGCGTCTCCTCGCTCCACATCACGTTCCTCCCACAAGAAGACGTCGATGCGTTGCTGCCGCTCGGTTTCCTGCAGCGCCATGACCAGCAGTTTCATTGGCACAACCAAGGTTACGCCAGCTTCGCCGACTTCCTTGGCCAACTCTCCTCGATCAAGCGCAAGAACCTTCGTCGCGAACGCGCCGAAGCGCTGAGCCCCGGCATCGAAGTTGAATGGCTCAGCGGCCGCGACCTGACGGAAGCCCACTGGGACGCGTTCTTCGCGTTCTACATGGACACCGGCTCGCGCAAATGGGGCTCGCCCTATCTAACAAGAGAATTCTTCAGCCTCATCGGCGACAGCATGGCCGACCAAATCCTCCTCATCATGGCCAAACGCAACGGCCGCTACATCGCCGGCGCCTTGAACTTCATCGGCTCCGATGCGCTATACGGCCGCAACTGGGGCGCGCTGGAACACCATCCGTTCCTGCACTTCGAGCTTTGTTATTACCAAGCCATCGACTTCGCTATCGCCAAGGGCTTGAAAGTCGTCGAGGCCGGCGCTCAAGGCGCGCACAAGCTTGCCCGCGGCTACCTGCCCGTTCGCACCCAGTCCGCGCACTGGATCGCCCATCCCGGCTTGCGCGACGCCGTCGCCCGCTACCTGAAAGAAGAGCGCCGCGCCGTCGGCGAAGAAATGGAAGCGCTCGCCGAACACAGCCCGTTCAAGAACACGGAGACCCCATGACCTACGATCCGAACAACATCTTCGCCAAAATCGTCCGCGGCGAAGCGCCGTGCTTCAAAGTCTACGAGGACGCCCACACGCTGGCCTTCATGGACATCATGCCCCAAGCCGAAGGCCACACGCTCGTGATCCCGAAGGAAGGCGCCGAATCCATCTTCGACCTCAGCCCCGAAGGCGCCGCCGCTTTGATCAATACAACAAAGAAAGTCGCCGCCGCGGTGAAAGATGTCACCGGAACACCCGGCGTGCTACTCGCTCAACTCAACGGCGAAGCGGCCGGCCAAACCGTCTTCCACATCCACTTCCACATCATCCCGCGCACCAACGGCATCGACCTCGCCCTGCACGCGCGGAAGATGGCGGACTTCGAGAAACTGAAGGCGCTGGCCGCCAAGATCGCCGATGCGATCTCATGACAGCAGGTCAATTAGCTGTCTACGCAGCGACTCGAACGATCAGTGCTTGATGCGCTCAACATCGTCGACTTTCGCAAACTCCTTGTCGAACGTGCCGATTGGCGTATGGCCGGCCCTTCTCGCGATGGCCGCGATCAGACAGTCGGAGAACTTGAGACTGGGCCTCGCTCGATAATGTTGGAGCGCAACCGCGACGACACCTGCGTCCTCGAACGTTAGCGTTTCCCAATCGAGCGCGGCTTCCAGCGCGTCGGCAATCTGCAACGGTGACTGACCATAGACCGACCGTAGCACCCAGGTTGTTTCCGCTAGGACGACATGGGACACCCAAACCCCATGTGCGACGAACAACTCTGCGGCTCGAGCCTGACCGGCATCATCGACCATCAGCAAGCGAACGAGAACGTTCGTATCAACGGCGCGCATGGGTCTCGCGGATGTACTTCTCGATGCCCTCTTCCAGTTCACGGAGCGTCTTCGGCTTCTTCGGGCGCTTGGGCGCAAGAATCGCCCTAACTTCTTCAAGCGTACGCCGTCCGACGCGGCGGACCACAACTTGCCCCCCGACCTTGTCGAACTGCAGGTAAGAACCGGGACCGACGCCAAGCTCTTTCCGAACCTCCGACGGCACGGAAATCTGGCTCTGGGCAGTTATCTTTACGCGCGCAATCATAGGCAGCCATTACCATGGTAATGTAAGAAAGTCAAGTTCAGTCCGCCGACGCCACCGCAATCCGCATCTTCTGCGCTTCCGGCGTGAACATCACGGCGAACTTGCGCGTGATCTCGCAGGCTGAGGCCGACCACGTCTCCGTCCACGGCTGTCCAGGTTTGCGCACCTTGGTCACGACCGTATCGACCAAGAAGGCCGGGTCCGTGCAGTTCGCCCGCATCGCGATCCCGTTCGCTTCCCGCAGCACGAGCTGCGTCGCGTCCTGCTGATGCTTGACGCCGGCAACCGACCGGCCCGGCACGCCCAGACGGATTTCAGCGGGCGAACCGACGCGAGGAAGCAGGAACACGTTGTGCGAGCGCGGCGCCCAGCAGCCCTTCGCCGTGACCGCGATCCGCCACACGCCGCGCCGGCTCGGATCGATCCGCTGCGTCAGGTCGTTCATGTCGTAGTAGTCCGCGCCAGCGAAGTCGAAGAAACGCTTCATCCCGCATTCCGGCGCAATCAGCCGGTCGAGATTGATGATCTTGACCGCGATCCGGTTCGCCATCTGCACAACCGTCTCGCCGCGCGCCAGAATCTGCGGGAAGTTGCCGCGAATGCTGACGTCCTCTGCCGCCCCCGCGGCTCCCGCGAGGCCGGCGAACGTCAGCAACCCAATCAGAAGCCGCCTCATTTCACGAGTTCGGGCTCATTCGGTTCTGACTCTTCATCGTCGTCGTAGTCGTCACCTTTGACCTTTACCCTTGCCGGCACCGGCGGCGCTTCGATGATGTCGAACACCAGACCCGACTTGTCCGGCTTGACCATCACCTTGACCGTGCCGCCGCGCGCCAACCGTCCGAACAGAATGTCGTCCGCCAGCGGCTTCTTGATCGTGTCTTGGATCAGCCGCGCCAGCGGCCGCGCCCCAAAGGCTTCGTCGTAGCCGTGCTCCGCAAGCCAACGCGTTGCCTCCGGCGCCAACTCGAACGTCACGTTGCGGTCGGAGAGTTGCGCCTCCAACTGCAACACGAACTTCTCGACCACCCGCTCGATGATCACCGGCGACAGCGGCGCAAAGCCGATCACGGCGTCGAGACGGTTGCGGAACTCCGGCGTGAACAGACGCTTGATCGCTTCCGTATCCTCACCCTCGCGCCGCCCGCGCCCGAAGCCGATCGCCTCCTTGGCGGCATCCGACGCGCCCGCATTCGTCGTCATGATCAGCACGACGTTGCGGAAGTCGATCTTCTTGCCATTGTGATCGGTCAGCTTCCCATGATCCATGACCTGCAACAAAATGTTGAACAGATCCGGATGCGCCTTCTCGATCTCGTCGAGCAGCAGAATGCAATGCGGATGCTGATCGACGCCGTCGGTCAGAAGCCCGCCCTGATCGAAGCCCACATAGCCCGGCGGCGCGCCGATCAGCCTGCTCACCGAATGGCGTTCCATGTACTCCGACATGTCGAAACGCAGAAGCTCAACGCCCATGACCTTCGACAGCTGCCGCGCGACTTCCGTCTTGCCGACGCCCGTGGGGCCTGAGAACAGATAGCACCCGATCGGCTTCTCCGGATCGCGCAACCCCGCACGCGACATTTTGATCGCGGCCGAGAGCTGCTTGATCGCGTCGTCCTGGCCGAACACGACATGCTTCATGTTCATCTCAAGATCGCGCAGCGACTCGGCGTCGTTCTTCGACACCGTCTTCGGAGGAATCCGCGCCATCTTCGAGATCACTTCTTCGATCTCGCCGATCCCGATCACCTTCTTGCGCTTGGCCTCCGGGATCAGCATCTGAGACGCGCCCGTCTCGTCGATCACATCGATCGCCTTGTCCGGCAGCTTGCGATCGTTGATATACTTCGCCGAAAGCTCTACCGCCGCCTTGATCGCGTCGCCCGTGTAGCGAACCTTGTGATAACTCTCGAAATAGGGCTTGAGCCCCTTCAAGATCTTGATCGCATCCGGGATCGACGGCTCGCCGACGTCGATTTTCTGGAACCGCCGCGCCAGCGCCCGATCTTTCTCGAAGTGCTGGCGGAATTCCTTATACGTCGTCGACCCGATGCAACGCAGCGTCCCCGACTGCAGCGCCGGCTTCAGCAGGTTCGAGGCATCCATCGCCCCGCCGCTCGTCGCACCGGCGCCGATCACGGTATGGATCTCGTCGATAAAGAGGATCGCGCCCTTGAACTGCTCCAGTTCCTTGACGACGTTCTTCAACCGCTCCTCGAAGTCGCCGCGATAGCGCGTGCCCGCGATCAGCGCACCCATATCGAGCGCAAAGATCGTGCAGTCCTTCAACACCTCCGGCACTTCGCCTTGCA
>JAGOBA010000023.1 GCA_017983635.1 Alphaproteobacteria bacterium | reverse complement strand
GATCTCGAAGATCTTGGGCATAGGCTCGACCCATGGGCGCTGGCCTCCATTCCAGTCAGCACCTTGAATCTGAGTCGCTCCGCCTTGGGAATCCCTATTCGATTCCGGTCAGATCAAATCCGCTCTAAGCACCCGAGGCCAACGCGCCCACCGCTTTGCCGGCTAGACCGCCTTCGTCACCCGCTTCAGATCCTGCTCGAAGTAACGGCCGGCGAGCCAGTAATGAGCCGCCGCCCAGACGTTTAAGAGTGACAGGCTCAACAGCGCGTAGGCCAGCGCGCTCTTGCCATAGGTCGGCGTCAGCGCATCGCTGATCAATCCCGCCAGCAGCGGCCCCAACCCCATGCCGATCAGATTGATCACGAAGAGCAGCAACGCCGAGGCCACCGTCCGCATCCGGACCTCGACCAAGCCCTGCGTCATCGCATAGGTCGGCGGCAGGTAAACCGTGCCCAACGCCGCCGGCACGCCGATCAGCGCAAACACCATCGCCGACGATTCGACGAGGTAGATCGCGAGACCGAACGGCAAGCCGATCAGCGTGGCGATGGTCACGATGCGTGGCATCCACTTCAAGTCGCGCTTGGAGAAGTGGTCCGCGATGTAACCGCCGAGGAACGTCCCCAACCCGCCCGCAACGCCGAACACCAAGGCCAGGAACAAACTCAAATCCGTCATCGACAGCCCGTGCGAGCGCATCACGAATGTCGGCCACCACTGCACGCCGGCATAGCCGACGAGCGTCGTGATCGTGGCGCCCGCAAACACATGCACCAGCGAGCGCTGCGCCAGCATGTGGCGCACAGTGGTCATCAGCGCCGGCGCGTCGCCTGCATGCGCAAAGCCGTCACTCGCCCCACGCCGCGGTTCGCTGATCGTGAAGAACACGAGCGCCGCCAAGATCAACCCCGGAATGCCCAGCACATAGAACGTCGCACGCCAGCCGAACTCGGCCGCGACCTGCGCGCCGCCATAGAGACCGACGAAGAGTCCGAACGGCACGCCCAGTGCAAAGATGCCAAGCGCCGTCGCCCGCTGCTTCGGCCCGAAGAGGTCCGAGATAATCGAATGCGAGGGCGGACTGCCGCCGGCCTCGCCCACGCCCACACCCACCCGCGCCAACGCGAACATCCAAAAGTTCGGCGCCAATCCGCACACGGCGGTCATCACCGACCAAATCGCAACTGCCGCCGAAATAATGTTCTTGCGATTGCTCCGGTCGGCCAAAATCGCAATCGGTACGCCCAACGTCGCATAAAAAATCGCGAACGCGGTGCCGGCAAGGAACCCCATCGCCGCGTCGGAAACCTGAAACTCCGCCTTGATGGCAGGCATCAGGACGGACAGGATCATCCGGTCGGCATAGTTGCTGATGTAGACCACCAGCAACAGCAGCAGGACGTAAACCTTATAGGCGGATGAGTAATCTTGAGCCTGCACCCCGGCGACCGCACTGTCCGTGCTCATACGTTTCCTCGTTTCCCATTTCTTGGTTGTTGCGAGAAGCTTGCAGGAAACCGCTAGCGCAGCAAAGGGTTTTGATGCAGGAAGACCCCGAATTCAGTCCGGGAATTTGTTGAGCCTCCCTCCGCCGCCCGCGCACCGATAGACGCTTGGACTCATCCCAAATCGCTTTTGGAACTCGCGCTGGAAGCTGCTCTTCGAACCGAAACCCGCGTCGTACATAATCGTCGTCACGGGCAGTTTGTTTTCTGGATCGGCGAGCATCCTCGCCGCTTCGTCGAGGCGCCACCGATTGACAAGTGCGGGAACCGTCATGCCATAGCGCCCATTCGCAAACTGCGAAAGCTCGCGCGGTCTCACATCGATCCGGGCCGCCAAGTCCTCAAGCGACAACTCGGGATCAAGATAGGCCTTGGCGTCGCGCATCAACCGCTGAAATCGCGCGTCGATCTCGTCGAGCACAGCTGCGCTCAAAGCAGGCGCGGACGGTGCGGGCACGAAAACGCCGGCAAGGATGTTGGGGTGCCGCAGCTCCAGGATCAGCACGGCCGACGATAGGCCCGCCATGATCAGCAGCAGGGCAAGATAGGCGCCGCTCTCCCGGAGGCTAAGCCCCAGCGCCGCGTCTGACATCATCCCCATGCGCAGCACAACGAGCGCCGCCACGCTTGCCGTCAGCAGCACCGCCAAGACCAGCACCGGTTGTGGGCGGTAGTGTGACCAATGCCGCGCCAGCACCATGGCGCTCGCCGCCAAATAGCTTGCCAGCACCAGAAGCGTCAGACGATCGACATCGCCCGCCAGCCCTGCCTTCCACGCCATGAAGACGATCGCGGGCGGCGTCGCGTGCCACAGGTCCGCCGCCGACAGCGCCGGCGCTCCGGCGTAGGCGCGCGACACATAGAGATAGCTCGCCGCGACGCAGCCGATCTCGAGCATCAGATTGAGATCGCGAAGCCCGCTCCAAACCCCGATCGCCGCCAGCAGGTTGATGGCGGCGGCAAACCCCAGGCTTCCCGTCGCGAGCGCCAAGACGTGCCTCAACGAACCGGCGCGGCCAGCTCCCGCCGCCTGCACACCCGCAAACAGAATCATCTGCGCCGCAATCGACGCCTCGAAGATAAGGGGCAGAGGTCCGGCCATTTATTGAGGTCCCAAGAAAAATCAGGTCCCAAAACACGTTTCGGGTCGCGGGACCGTGTCGTTCGTGACGGCAATCGCACCCATGACGAACCATGCAATCTCCAGGCGGATCCTGCAATGGGCGCTTGCACTTCTGGTAGCCGGTGCAGGCCCTGGCCACGCAACCGCATGCACCCTCGCGTTCAAAAATGTCTCGGTCGCCGCAATGACGGATGGGGCGGTGGCGCTGGATCAAACCGTCGTCCTGATGGGCGAAAAGATCACAGGGGTCGGGCGGGGCCTGGACACATCCCGCTGCCGCACCGTCATCGATGGGCGTGGCAGGTTCTTGGCACCTGGACTGACCGACGCGCACGTGCATGTCGAGTCTGAAAGCTTCGCAGCAGCCTTTGGCGCGCCGTCCGCGCCCATCGACTTCGACGACGTTTTCGCCCTTTACCCGGCCTTCGGCATCACGGCGGTGCGCATCATGTCCGGCGCCCCCGATATCCTGCGTTTTCACGACCGCCCGATGGGCACGCACCCTGTTCCGCGCATCGTCGTGGCGAGCCCGATGATCGCAGGTCGCCCGCCGATCTTGCCCGAGCCCGTGACATTCGTCGTTGAGACGCCAGATGCCGCGCGCGCCACGGTCGCCCGATTCAAGAGCGAAGGCTACGACCTCATCAAACTGCGCGAAAACTTGCGCCCCGAAGTTCACGCGGCACTGGTCGCCGCGGCGAAGGAGCAAGCGATCGCGCTTGACGGCCATGTCACCCGGGGCATGACCGTCGACGCACTACTGATGGCGGGCCAGCGTGGCTTCGCCCATCTCGATGAAATCGCGCGCGCGATATCGAGCGGTGGGACATCGGTCGCCGCTCTCAAGCGCGCCGGCGCGCATGTGTCGAGCACCATGGTCGTTCTCGACAACGCCGTGCGCCAGATCGAAGACTATGACAACCTTGCCCTCCGCCCAGAGATGCGTGCTCTGCATCCGATGTTTGTAAACACGTTCTGGTCGCGCGCGCAGAACCCGTACGCGAAACCCGGCGTCGATGCTGCGTTCTTCAAACAACTCCTGTCTCTGACCAAAGCGACGTTGCGCGACCTCACGCGTGAGGGCGTCACGATTCTCGCTGGCTCCGATGCGCTCAACCCCATGATCATTCCGGGCGACGGTCTGCACGAGGAGCTTCGCCTAATGGTCGAAGCGGGACTGACGCCTTACGAAGCGATCCGAACAGCGACGATGAATCCCGCGCGCATCATCGCGCGCCTCGTGGGCGGCGGCGAGATCGCACCGGGCCGCGACGCCGATCTCGTGCTGCTGACCGCAAACCCGCTCGCCAACGTCGCGGCCTATCGCTGCCCAGACGGCGTCGTGCTTCGGGGTCGCTGGTTCGACCGAGCCGCTCTCGACCGCCGGCTCGAAGACGTCGCTCGACACTATCGTTGAAAGGATCGCACATGCTGCGCTGGATCGCACTCGCCGTCTTCCTCTCGATCGCCCTTGCTGCGGCATGGGTCGCTTGGGCGCTGAACGAACGCTCGGGTCCAGTCACCCGGGAGGCGTTGTGCTACGTCGGCGCTTACGCGCTCGAAGGCGGCGGCGATGCCGTCATCGTCGCTTACGATGACGGGGACGAGATGGAGTTCTTCTTCCCCGACGGCGCACGCGGCGTGATGACGAAGCGAGGGACGGGCCTCTTCGAAGGCGACGGCGTCCGCTTCGCGCGGCCCGATTGCGCCGTACCGCGCGCCACGTTCGCAAAGGACGGCAAGACGACCGCCGCGGCCAAGCGCCGTTTCGAAGAGCGCACCCTGCGCGTCGTAAGCGGGGGCATCGAACTCGCGGCCAAGCTCGTCCTACCGCCCGATCCGCCGCGGCAAGCCGTGATTTGGGTCGCGGGGTCGAACGACGACGGCGACATCGATCGCATCCATTGGCAGTACACGCTGCCGCTGCAGGGCGTCGCGAGCCTGATCCTCGACAAGCGTGGCACCGGCGGCTCGCAGGGCAGCGCTACCGCGGACTTTCATGTGCGCGCAGCCGACGTGCGCGCTTCGGTCGGCGAACTGCGCCGGCTACTCGGACCGAACGTTGAGATCGGTCTGCACGGTGCAAGCCAAGGCGGGTGGGTCGCACCGCTGGCGGCGCTCGACGGCGGCGTTTCTTTTGTTGTCGTGAGTTACGGCCTCGCCGAGGGTGTCACCGCAGAGGATCGCGACGAGATGGCGGCGTATATAAAGAAGGCAGGCTACGGCGAGAGGGAGCTTGCGCAACTCCGCACGCTGACCGGCATCACCGCCAAAATCGTGTGCTCGAATTGGCGCGATGGTTGGAACGAGTTGGCCGCCTGGCGCGCCGCGCACGCCGATGAAGCATGGCCTGAAAGCCTTCCCTCGACCAGTTACACCGGCGTGCTGCTCAAGATCCCTAGCTTCGCGGCTGGTTGGGTCGGCCCCATCATCGGTCGTGCCTTGGACAAGGACGTATCGTTTGCTTACGACCCGCGGCCGACGCTCGCGCATCTGAAGGCGCGGCAGCTTTGGTTGCTAGGCGGCGCAGACACGTCGGCGCCCGCAGCCGCAACGGTCGTCGTTCTGCGCGAACTACAAGCGGCGGGGGCACCGATCGAAGTCGTTGTTTATCCGGACGCGAGCCACGGCTTGATGGAACCTTGGCCTGGACGCAACGCAGAACGTCTTGCACCCGGTTATCGCGAAACGGTGGCCGAATGGGTCAAGACGCGCGCGCTTGCGGGGGCCGCGCCTTGATACAAGCGGCCGAGTCACCCTAAGTTTGCTGAACGCTGGTGGCGCGATAAGGTGCGCATCGAGAGCCAGCGAACAACACGGCGATTGATGCAGAATACGAAACTCGACCTCCTCGCCCTCACCGACGAAGGTCTGGCCCGCCTCTACGCCGAACGGATCGAACCGATTCTGAGCGCGCAGGAGCTGAACCGCCACGTCGCGATGAAAACGTTCTACTGGCGCATCGCACTTGTCGCGCTCGGCGCCGTCGGTGTCGGCGTGCTTGTCTGGTTCTGGTCGACGGAGATCTTCAACGCCCTTATCTTCGGGGGCGTCGCCTTCGTGGCTGGCTATTGGTTTGCGTATCAACCACTCGCGGCCGTCGGCACGGCAGCGAAGTCGCAATCGCTGACCTCGATCGCCGACGCGATCGACTGCACCTACGAGCTTTCTGCTTTCGAGAAGGACGGCCTGCCGCACTTCCAGGAGCTGCGCTTGCTTCCGTCTTGTGACCGTTCCGATTATCAGGACTGCTTCCGCGGCACGCACAAAGGCTGCGCCTTCGCCTTCTATGAGGGTCACCTCGAGACCCGCCACCAAACGAAGAACGGCACCAGCTGGAGAACCGTCTTCCGCGGTCAACTGATCTGCATCGCCTTCCCGAAAAAGTTCCTCGGCACGACCGTCGTCCGCCGCGACGCCGGCATCTTCAACACGGTCGCCCGCTGGATGAGCACGACGCAGCGCGTCGCGCTGGGCGACAGCCGGCTTGAGAAAGCGTTCGAAGTCTATTCGACCGACCAAGTCGAAGCGCGCTACCTGATCCACCCGGTCTTCATGGAGCGCCTGCTCGCGCTTGAAACCGCGTTCAAAGGTGAACGCCTGCGCTGCGCCTTCATCGACGGCGACCTCCTCATCGCCATCGAAGGCGGCGACAAATTCGAGATCGGTTCCATGTTCGCCAACCTCGCCGATATCACCCGCGTCCGCGCCATCGTCACCGACATCACCGAAATCATGCGCCTGATCGAAGCCGTGCTGACGGCGGAACAGTCAGCGCTGCCGCTCAATACGAAGAGTTAGGCGCCGCCCTCCCCAATGCAAAAAAACTGTTGTCTCCCCCAACTTGTTGGGGGAGTGGGTGCGACGCGAAGCGGCTGCACCCGAGGGGGGCAGCGCAAGCGTAACCAACTGTCCCTGACCCAATCACCGACACAGTTTGCGACAAAGCCATGGTTGCCGCGAGGCCGCCGCCTCAGTTTTCATCGCGGCATGGACGAACTCAGCACAGTGAGCTTTTGCCGCCGGCTTCGCCAATCGATGTCGAAGGCAGAAACGGTCCTCTGGACCCACCTGCGAGGCGGCCGCATGAAAGGGCTGAGGTTCAGGCGCCAACATCCGGTTGGCCCCTTCATTGCCGACTTTGCATGTGTGAGGGCGCGTCTGATTGTCGAGGTCGATGGTGACTCACACGCATCCGAGGAAGCGCGAGCCTATGACGCGCGACGCACGCGGTATCTGACCAAGCACGGTTGGCGCGAACGCCGCTTCAGCAATGATGCGGTCTTGCTGAATCTCGATCGAGTGCTGCAAGAAGTTCGGCGGGAGCTTGGTTCTGAGAGTTAGGCGCCGCCCCCCTCCCGTGCAGCAACTTGCGTTGCGCACGTACTCCCCCGAGCAAGCTCGGGGGAGACAGCTATTTGCGTTGTCTCCCCCAACTTGTTGGGGGAGTGGGTGCGACGCGAAGCGGCTGCACCCGAGGGGGCAGCGCAAGCGCCACTCGTTTTACTGCAGCATATCCTGTCCGTTCGCCAGCACCTTGCCGTCCTTGGTGAACTGGATGTCGATCAGATACGCGCGGTCGTCTTTCGGCGAGGCCGGATCCGGCTTGCCCATCGCGCGCACCGCCGCGACGATGCCCATGATTTGCTGTGCCATCTCGTCCTTGGCGCCGCGCTTCTCCATCGCCTTGGCGAGCGCATCGACGCCGCTGAAGCGCAACGTCACTTTGCCTTCCGGCATTATGCTTTCCGCCGGAAGATAGGTGGCCAAGCCCTTGCCCGTCATCTTCGCCGTCGGTGTCGTGAGGTTGAGCTTGTTCAGCGCTATCGAAAGCTTCGCCGCCGAGAGCACTTCCATGAACTTGCCCGAAAGTTCGTTGCCGACCTCCGCCAGAGCATCGGAGCCGGCCGAGGTTGCGTCCTTGGAACCGGTCGCCGTCGCGCTCGCGGCCTTCGTGGCCTCGGCCTGCAGCGCGGGCAGCGCTTCCATGTAGATTTCCCAAAGCTTCCGGCCCGGAACGCCGGAGGTGTCGACTTCCATCGTCGCCTCCTGCACGTCCGCTTCCGGCGGCAAGAAGGGTTCGTCCGCCGAGCCCGCCATGCCGCCGACGCCGAACGTCATCTTCACCTTCGTCATGCCCGCGTCATCCGGCGACACGCCGAATCCGAACGACGAGGACTTAAGCGTGAACTCGCGCTTGCCGTCCTTCACCATCTCCATGTCGTTTATGTTGTAGGTGTAGTCGACGGAGCCCATGAACTCCGGCATCCGTTTCATGAAGGCCAGCATCTTCGGGTCGAGCGGCCCGCCCGTCCACGCCTTGAAGATGTTCGGATTGGCAAGCGTATAGCCCGCTTCCTTCGCGGCTTTCGCGAACTCTTCCATCCGCGTGCCCGTCATGTTGGCGACGAACCCGATGGAGCCGAGCTTCATCGTCGTCTTTTCTTTCGGATCGTCGACGACGAAACCGGTGATCGCACCCTGATACTTGCCATCGTAGATCCCAGAGCCCTTCGGATCGAATCCGCCGGTCATCGCGATCTGTTCGATCTTGCTCGTCCCCGGTTCGCCAGGCACCGTGATTGCGATGTTCGCCAGCCGCATGTCGACTTTGTCGAGCGTCTGCAGCTTGTCGACCCAAACGCCTTTCAGCGTCTGGCTGCCGATCTTGATTTCGCCTGCGACCTTGCCGGCCTTATCTTTGACCGCCATCGTGTTGGGCAGGATCGCCTCGACATTGACTTCGCCGTCGGAGGCTTTGCTGAACTTGACCGTGATCGGGTCGAGAACCGCCGAGTTGCCGTCGTCGCCCTTCACCGTCAGCCGCGGCAGCGTGCCGATCACCGTACCGTCGTCTTTCGTCTCGACCTTGGCCTTACCTTCGGCGATCGCCACGATTTCCGACCCCGGCGTCGGCTTGGTCAGCGCGGCGACGAACTCGTCCATGCGCGCCTGGACCTGTGTGGCATCGACGGCCGGCGTCCCGCTCGAGCCGCCGCACGCCGTCAAAAAGACGGTGAGCAGCAGGGCAGGGATCGAGCGCCGCGCAAAGCGACTGCGTGTCATGTGATGATATTCCTCGAATGATTGGGAGAGCGGTCTGGTATCGGCGCGGAATGTGCCGGGGCGCCCTCCGCCGGGTCAAGTGCCGCCCGTCACGTGGGAGAGTCGCGAATCGTCGAGTGTTTGCGGCTGCCACAGCCGCGAAAGCGACAGAATCAGAAGCGGAACCAGCGCACCGGCGATGGCGATCCACAATGTCGCGCCCGGGCCCACAATCTCTGCGAGCGGCCCGGCGATCAGCGCCCCCAGGGGGAGTGAAAGCCCGCCCACCGCCTGAAAGGTCGCACCGGCGCGCGACTGCACATCGGGGTCCAGCGCCCTCTGGCGAATGCTGACCCCCAAAATAAAGAACGCCGCCAGGAATCCATCCCCAACGATCTGTTGGCCAATCAGGAACGGAATCTTGAGCGTGTCCTGTCCCTCCGCAGCGGGGATGAACACGCTGGCCAGCACCCAGAGCGCAAGGCTCAACACCACCGCGCGGCCATAACCCAACGTCCGCGCCATCGGCGCTGCGGCCGCCGCACCCCATAACGCACCGAGCCCGCCCACCCCGATGATGAGGCCGACCGTCGCTTCGTCGAGCGCCAGGGTTCGCAGCGCGAACAGCATATAGATCGACGCAAAGAACCCCGCGAAGAACCCGAACGTTCCCTCCGCCATGAGCAGCGGAAAGACGATGGGATGCGCCCGGCAGGCGTGCCAACCTTCGCGGATGTCGTCGAGCGGGTGTGCCACAACGCTCGGCGCAGCAAACGCCTCGGCCGCTCGAATTTGCCTGAGCCACAGCGCCGACCACAAAAAGCTCAGCGCATCGACCACGATTGCAACCGGCGCCGTAACAGCCTGGATCAAGATACCCGCGATGCTGGGTCCGGCGACTTCCGCGATCGCCTCCGTCGTCTGCAGCTTCGTGTTGCCCTCGACGAGCTGCGAGTTGTCCACCAAGCGCGGCAGATAAGCGGAATCGGCAACGCGAAATATCGCGGTCGCGGCGCCAGTCAGAGCTGCGACCGCAACAAGTTGCACGATCGTTAACATCCCGAACCACGCGGCCACCGGCAAGGACAGCAAAAACCCGGCCCGTGCCAAATCCATCGCGATCAGCAACGGCCGCTTGCGCGAGCGGTCGATCCGCCCCGCCGCAAACAGAGCCACGATCACGCCCGGCGCCAACGCCATGGCGCTCAAGATCGAAACCGCCGTCGCCGAAGCCCCCAGCGAGTTGATCGCAATGATCGGTAGCGCGGTTCGCGTGATCCGGCTCCCCACCGCGCTCACCGCCTGCGCCGCCCACAGCCGGCGGAAGTCGGCATGGCCCCACAGCGATCTCGGCGAAATTGCTCCGTTCACGGATTATTAGTCATTGAATTGCCGTTGCGCGCCAAACCTTAACCGCTCTTTCGCACATGTTGAGTGATAGTGGCAACAAAGCGTCAACCAAGAACAAGTCCAACGCGCATTTTGGGGTCCAAGTGGCAAACATACTCATCTGCGAAGACGACGACCTCTACCGTCAAATAGCCGAAGCGGCGTTCGCGGGTAGCGGTCACGAGCTCCGCTTCGCCGTCGACGGCGATGCCGCCCTGACGCGATTGAAGAAGGAACCGTTCGATCTCGTCGTCACCGACCTCGTGATGCCCGGCCGCGACGGCTTGGAAATCATTCGCGCGGTTCGTGGCAGCGACAAGGCAGTCCCGATCCTCGCAATGACCGCCGGTTTGACCACGCTCAAGGGGCCGCTCGTCGATGCCGCGAAGGCGCTCGGCGCGGACGATGTCATCGAAAAGCCCTTCCGCCCGATGGCCCTGCGCCAACGCGCCGACGAACTCTTGAATCGTGCCGCTGAGAAGCGCGGCGAAACCGCGGCTTAAAGAGGCATTTCGTGGCCAAGCGCGACACCGCCGCCGCAGTCCGGACGGCCAAGCCGCGCAACAAGCTCGTGCGCATCTTCGCAGTGCTGGCGCTGCTGAACATCGTGACCGCCCTCGGTGCTCTGACCATAAGCCAGATCACGCTCGGCATGCTGCAGGCACAGCAAGTCGCCGGTGGGAACTGGGATATCCGCGTCCAAGAGTTGTTGTCGCTCCGCGATGTCGTCGCACGGCTCGGCGCGCCCGCGGAAGCCATTTTCCAGTCGAAAGACATTCTGCGCGAACGTCACCGGCTTGCCGAAGCCGAGGCGCAGTTCGGTGAGGCCTTGGGCCGTGTCCGGGATCGCTTCGCACCCGTTGTCGAGGGCGAACTGGGTACGACGCCTTTGGCGGCTCAGGTTCATGGCCTCGACGGCATCACGACCGAACTCGCACAGCGCTCCCATGTGGTGATCGATTTCTACGCCGCCGGCCGCCTCGAAGACGCGACCCGCGAAATGACCAAAGTCGATGCCGCCTTTCGTCACGCCGGCGACGCGATCACGGGCATCATGCAAAAAGTGATCGCAGGCCAGGGCGACGAGATCGCCGCCTTGAGCACGACTGCCAACCGTCTGCAGATCGCGCAAATCGTATTCGCTGGCCTCATCGTTTTGCTCGTGATCGGCAGCTACCTCTATGCTCGCTCCGCCGACCGCGTGTGGAAACAAGGCGAGGCCGAGCGCACGCAATACGTCGCCGAATTGGAAACCTCCAAGGTCGCAGCGGAGCAAGCGAGCGAAGCGAAGTCCGCATTCCTGGCCAACATGAGCCACGAAATCCGCACGCCCTTGAACGGTGTGATCGGGATGATCGACATTCTGCTGGATTCAACGCTCAGCCACGAACAACGCGTACAGGCCGAAACCGCCCGCGCTTCCGCCGATCAGTTGCTGCAAGTTATCGGCAACATCCTCGACATCTCGAAACTCGAAGCGAACGAACTCTCGCTCGAAAGTGTGCCGTTCGACCTCGTCCCCTTGGTCGAAAGCGCCGCGCAAACCTTCGCCGCAAAAGCGCACGCAAAGGGCGTCGAGATCTGCACCGACATTCTGCCCGACGCCGAGGGCGCCTATCGCGGCGACCCGACGCGGCTACGCCAAGTCTTGCTCAACCTGATCAGCAACGCCGTGAAGTTCACGCAGACCGGCGTCGTCACGATCCAGGTCTCGGGCGAGCCGAACCTTGCGAACGAGGCGAGCCTAACCTTCGCCGTGCGCGACAGCGGCATCGGCATGTCGCCCGAAGCGCGCGCGAAACTCTTCCAGAAATTCTCCCAAGGCGACGACACGATCACGCGCCGCTTCGGCGGCACCGGCCTTGGTCTGGCGATCTGCAAGGAAATCGTGGGCGCCATGGGCGGCACGATCGCGGTCGACAGCGAGCCCGGCGAAGGCTCCGTGTTCCGCTTCACGATTAGCTTGCCCATCGCGCCGTCGCCCTCGACAGCAGCCGACATCCGCGTGCTCGCCGGCAAACGTGCGTTGGTCGTCGACGACTTGGCGCTGAACCGTGACATCCTGGCCCGCCGCTTGTCGCGCTGGAGCATGAACGTTGCCGTCGTTCCCGATGGCCTCTCGGCGATCTGCGCCATCGATGAAGCGAAGAACGCCGGCGCCCCATTCGACGTCGTGCTCCTCGACCGCCACATGCCCGGTCAAACCGGCCATGAAGTCGCCGACGCCATTCGCAAGCTCGAGAACGGGCGCGCGATCAAATTGATCCTTTGCTCCTCGATCAGCCACGGCGTAACCGTTTCGGCCGGCGTCGGTACGCAGTTCGATGCGGTCCTGTTCAAGCCGCTTGTGAACTTGGCGTTATTGGAAGCGCTAACCGGCGTGTTCTGCTCGAACCCGCTCGCCTGGAGCGGCGAGACGAGGCCCGGCAATCAAACTCTAAACGGCGCCGAAATCCTGCTCGTCGAAGACAATGAGACGAACCTCTTCGCCGCGACCACGATGCTAGGGCAGTTGGGCTGCATCGTCACGCAAGCGCGCACGGGTCTCGAAGCGATCCGCGCCGCCGCGAGGAAGAAGTTCGGCGTCATCTTGATGGATATGCAGATGCCGGAGATGGACGGCTTGCAGGCGACGCGCCACATCCGCGCCTCCGCCGGCCCCAATCAAACCCAGCCGATCCTGGCGCTCACCGCGAACGCGTTCGTTGAAGACGCTGAACGCTGTCGCGAAGCCGGCATGAACGAACACCTGACCAAGCCGATCCGTCGCGCGACGCTCGAAGCGGCGTTGCAGAAACATCTCGGCCGCGCCGCCAACAGCGAAACTTTCGCCACCACGCGGCAGCAAGAACTGTCGGGTTTGATCGACGCCCGTGTGTGGGCCGACCTCGCCGCCGACATGCCGCCCGAGACCGTGAGGAAACTCGCGACGACGTTTCTCGCGAACCAAGCGCGCGATCTTTTGGCGATGCATACCGACCTTGCCGCCGGCGATCGCGAGGCCCTACGCCGCCGCGCGCACTCTTTGAAAGGCGCAGCGCGCTTGTTTGGGGCAGGCGAACTCGCAGCCGCCGCCCAAGCATTCGAAGCCGATGCCGAGACTGTTGATCTGCGCGCGGCAAGCACTGCGCTCGACGGCCTGGAGCGCTTGTTCGCGGCCGTGGCGGAGGAGATCCGCACGCGCCTCGCCGCAAATTCAGTAGCTGCCTGAGACCACGCTGATGTCCGAGCCCGCGACCGCCGTCGTCGGCAGGATGAAGCCCTTCGCGCGATAGATGCGCCGGCCCCATTGGCCGATCGGCGTGTACCAAACCCGAACCTGGCTCCAATCGTTTTTGGGACTTTCGTCGCGGATCGGGGCGCTCAGATAAATGCGCCCGTCATTGCCCCAGTTGGCATGGTCGACCACGATCGTCCGGTCGTCCAGGACCCGCCGCACCACGGCGACGTGACCCCGGCGGTTGGTCTGGTAGCCCTTCATCACGAACACGGCCCCCTCGTCCGGCCGGCGCGAGCGGGTGTACTTGCCTTTGGCCAACTGCCACCAGCGATTGGCGTTCCCGCGGATCGCGATCCCCGATGCGTCCCGGGCAAACGGCACACACTCAAGGGGTGCCTTCGGGTCAAGGATCTGAGGCCGCACCCCGGCCAGCAGTGCCTCGCCGCCCAGCGGCTCCGGCCGCGGTGCCGACATCGAAAGCTCAACGGTCTCTTCGCTGTCCACAGACCCGCGCAAGAAGGACGGAATAATGTCCAGTCGAGACGAACCGCCATCCACGAATGAAGCCGAAGTGTTCGAGAACAAGGTCCCGCACCCGGCAAGACTGACGCCGGCCAAAACGAGTGCCGCGAGACAACGTGGCGTACTATTTCGCAACCGATACACTCCCTCGACTTCCGAGACCCGGAAACCCATCCGTCCGGGCTTCCTCGCGCCACAGGCTGAGGGAGTCAACTTAATGATGTATTACCATTAACTTTTAGGGCTAGATTTGGCGAAATTCCGCCAGCGGCCCACAATAGGTGGGTCGCGAAGTGCTACAAACTGTCAGAGTGTGTGAACGAAATCAGCGTGCCGCGACACGCTGAAGCTCGGACGGGCCCAAAATGAAGCCCTGAACCTCGTACACCCGGCCGCCGTAATGGCCCCCGGGCGCGTACCAAACCCGGACCGCAGACCAGTCGTTGTCGTCGGACACGTCCAAGACCGGATTGTCGAGACCGATCTCGCCCTTATTCAGCCAGTTGGCGTGGTCGACCACGATCTCTCGCTCGTTCACGACCCGCCGCACCACGGCTACATGCCCGCGCTGTTCGTTCTGATAGGCCTTCATGACCAGAACCGCCCCGACCTCGGGACTCTCGGACCGGTCGAACCGGCCCGCCGCCCTCTCCCACCAGGTATAGGCATCGCCAAAAATCTGTACCCCCGACACGTTCCGCGCATAGGGGACGCACTGCAACGGCTCGCCGTTTCGCAGGATCCGGGGCTTGGCCCCCGTGTTGTTCCAAGTGATCGGCCCCGGATCGTCGAACCCGGACCCGCAACCGGCTAGACCGAGCGCCAAAACTGCCGCGAGGAAGGGGGCCGCGCGCACGGCTCTAACCGCCCAAGCTCAGCAAAAGAGCCTGCATCGAAACCGCAGGGACTTGCACATACCGGCGCATGAAACCTCCACCAAGCGTTCAGGGGCATCTTCAACGGCCCGCCTTTGAAACGCGGTTCGAATGTGAAGGCGGTTTTAATTCAAACTGCAACAGACCAGCGATTGCGCCATTCCCCCATTTCGCCTTGGTTTCGATCCGGTAAACACGGCTATCCCCAGGGAATTTGGTCCTAGGCCGGTGCCGCGTCCCCTCATCCGTCTCGCCGCTGGCGCGGCGATCCACCTTCTCCCAGGGCGGGTCCGATGATGCGATAGCCCTTCTCCCACGTGTGGGAGAAGGTGGATCGGCGCGAAGCGCCGAGACGGATGAGGGGACGCTATAAGACTAATCCAACGTCCGTCGATACCTCAACAGCGCGATCGCCATTGCGCCTACCATGAATGCGAGCAACGGCCACAGGTCGCTCAGCATCTCGCTGAGCCCGCTGCCTTTCAGCATCACGCCGCGCACGATGCGCATGAAATGCGTGTTCGGCAGGATCGAACCGATCCATTGCGCCCACTCGGGCATGCCGCGGAACGGAAACATGAAACCGGACAGCAAAATCGACGGCAGGAAAAAGAACACCGTCATCTGCATTGCCTGCAGCTGATTGGCCGCCACCGTCGAAATCGTAAACCCGATCGCAAGGTTGGCGGCGATGAACGCGGCGAGCACCACCGACAGGTCGAGATAGGACCCAAGCATCGGCACGCCGAACAGCACCCGTGCGGCGATGAAGACGACGCTGGCCTGGATATAGCCGACCAGAATATTGGGCAGAATCTTTCCGATCATCACCTCGAACGGCTGAAGCGGCATGGCGAGCAGATTCTCCATCGTCCCGCGCTCGACTTCGCGCGTGACGGCAAGCGCCGTGATCAGCACCATCATCATTGTCAATATGACGCCGATCAGACCCGGCACGACGTTGTAGGCCGAGATGCCTTCCGGGTTATAGCGCCGATGCACCACCACTTCGAACGGCGGTGGCGTCGGCCGCAACGGAGAAAGCGTACCGGAGAGTTCGCGATTGAAAACTGTGGCCGGCAGTTGAGAAATCGCCGCAACCGCATTTGCCGCGGCAGAAGGATCGCTGGCGTCGGCTTCGATCAAAACCTGTGGCCGGTCGCCACGCGCCAGCGCGCGCGAAAAGTCCGGCGGCACCGTCACCACGAACGCAACCTCGCCGCTGGCCAACAAGTCGTGCCCGGCCTTCTCGCCGTCGATGACGTGCTCGATGCGGAAGTAGTCGGAGTTCTGCAACGCGGCGATGAGCGTGCGCGAATAGACGCTCTGGTCCTGCACGTTGAGCGCCGTCGGCAAATGCTTCGGATCTGAATTGATCGCGTACCCGAAGAGCATCAACTGCACGACCGGAATCCCGAGAATCATCCCGAATGTCAACCGGTCTCGCCGCATCTGAATGAGTTCTTTCAGGACCACGGCAAAGATGCGCTGCAGTGAAATGCCCAGCATCGTTCTTACCCCGTCGTCCGTTCGCGAAACGGCGCCATCAGATGGATGAAGACGTCTTCGAGACTCGGATTCGCGCGCTCCCAGGTGAAGCCAGGGCGTGTGCGGAACGGCGCAATCGCCTGCTCCAGTGCAGCCGCGTCCGTGCCGCTCACGTGGAGCGTCACCCCGAACACAGACACTTGGTCGATCCCGCCAACCCCGTGCAGCGCGCTGGCAAGAGTGCGCACGTCCTCGCCGGTGACGATCCAGGTGACGAGATTCGAGCTTGCCAACACCTCCGCGACCGTGCCGCGCGCCAGTACCGTGCCGTAGGCGAGATAGACGATCCGGTCGCAGCGCTCCGCCTCATCCATGTAGTGCGTGGACACGAGAACGGTCAGCCCCTGTGCAGCCAGCTGATGAATCTCATCCCAAAAGTCGCGCCGCGCTTGCGGATCGACGCCGGCTGTCGGCTCGTCGAGCAGCAATAGCTGCGGCCGGTGCAAAATGCAGGCAGCCAACGCCAGGCGCTGCTTCCAACCGCCGGACAGCGTGCCCGCAAGTTGCTGTTGGCGCGCCTTCAATCCCAGCCGGTCAATTGCCTGATCGACGACCGCGACGCGATCGTCCATTTCATACACGCGCGCCACGAAGTCCAAATTCTCGCGGATGGAGAGATCCTCGTAGAACGAGAACTTCTGCGTCATGTAGCCGACATTGCGCTTGATCGCCGCGGCATCGCGTTTGATGTCGTAGCCAAGGCATGTTCCGGTTCCGCTGTCGGGCAGAAGCAATCCGCAAAGCATACGGATCGTGGTCGTCTTGCCGCTGCCGTTCGGCCCCAGGAATCCCCATACTTGGCCCTTGGGCACTTGAATTGAGAACTTGTCGACGACCGTCCGGCTGCCGAACTTCTTCGTCAGATCGGCAACGTCGATGGCAAGTGCGCCGCTCACGGCATCGCCACATCGAGCGGTTGGCCGGGGCTCAACCGAACGGCGCCCTCCGGCACGGCCTCGACCATCCAAACCAGCTTCTCGCGCGAACCGACGCTGTAGATCACCGGCGGCGTGTATTCGGCGCTGGAGGAAAGGAACGTCACGCGCGCCTTCATGCCGCGTGCGCACGCATCGCAACTCACATCGACGACCGTGCCGATGCCGAACTTGGCGCGCAGTTCCTCCGGCACGAAGAAGCGGATCTTCACGTTCTTGGGTGGCAACAACTGTACGACGGCGCCGCCCGGCGGCACGAACTCGCCCGCACGCCGCAGCGTATCTTCCACGCGCCCGCCGACTTTGGCGACGATCCGCCGTTGGCTGAGCGCGTATTCCGCGCGCCCAAGGGCAGCTTGCGCCGCCGCAACATTCGCTTGGCTCCCCGCGATCTCGTCACTGCGCGCCCCCTTGCGAGCCAACGCCAAATTCGCTTCCGCCTGCCGCAGTTGTTGCGCAGCAACGTCGCGTTGCGCCTGTCGCGTGTCGAGCGCGCTTTGCGAAACGAAGCCGCGCTTCTTCAAGTCGTTCGCCCGCTTCAGCTCGTTCTCAGCGACACCCAAACTCGCACGCGCCTGGCCAACCGCGGCTTGCAACGCCTCGATTTCATCCGGCCGGCGTCCCTTCTGCACATTGGCGAGTTGCGCTTGCGCTTGGCGCAGTTGCGCCGCCGCCTGCTCGCGCTGCGCCATCTGCGCCTCGCCATCGAGCACAAAGAGCACGTCACCCGGCTTCACTGTCACACCGCGCTGCACGGCCACTTGCGTGACCCAGCCGCCCTCCGGCGCGCCGACATAGACGTACTCGCCCTCGGCATAGCCGCTAACCACCTTCGGCGGCTCGCGTCCGCAACCCGCAAGCGCGAGAGCGGCGATTAAAAGTCCGACTGAACGTTTCATGGCTCAACCCCACGTCCGATGCCACGCAAGAAAGTCTCGATGTGCTGATCGATGAATGCCGGCCCGTCGAGCGGCTCGCCGGGATCCTCGAAAGTTGTCCGCCAAATGGCGACGAAAAGAACCGGCGTGATGGCGGCATACGCCGCACGCAGCGGATCGACCGGTCGAAAGCGTCCCTGCGCGATCCCGCGTTCGATGATTCCGGTGATGACGCTCGCGCCGCGCGAGATGATCTCGCGCTTATAGGTCTCGGCCAGTTTCGGAAACCGTCCCGCTTCGCCGATGACGAGCCGCGGGAACTTCATCATCCGCTCGTCCTGTAGAACGCCGCCCATGAACCGCAGCACCCGCTCGAGCAGCGCGTCGGCGGGCAACGACGGATCGGCTGCGATCGCGCGGATCTGGTCCACGTTCGGTCGCGGGATCGCCCGCACCAGCGCCTCGAACACCTCTTCCTTGCTGCTGAAGTAGAGATAGATCGTGCCTTTGCTCACCCCGGCCCGCGTGGCGATATCTTCAAGCCGCGCCGCCGCAAATCCTTTCTCGAAGAACTCCGCCAGCGCCGCATCGAGAAGCTCGGCGGGGCGGGCCTCCTTCCGTCGCTGCCAGCGTTGTGATCGAGCGGTAGACATCTCAGACCTCAGTAAATAACTGACCGGTCATTAAATAACACCTATCGGGCTCGTGAACAAGATTAACGAGAGGTTACCCCGCGGAAATACTTAAGTGACTGATTCTGTTGGGAAATATTGTGACGAAATCGAGGCATGCGTGAACGGCAGACCTAGTATGCACGTAGTGCAGTTGAATTATCAGTAGTGCAAACCAGATACTAGTCCGTCAGCAAGGGACAACCAGCCGACCCGCAGGACCCGCAGGGCCGACAGGATGAAAGAAAAAGGAGAGACCGCAATGAAGACGCTCACAGTAATGATCGAATGGTCGGCCGTCGCCGTCGCCACCTACGTGGCGTTCTCGCTCGCTATGCCGGTCCAAGCGCTGGCCCTCGTGGCCTAACGAATTCACCCCCGCAAGAACACTTCTCAGGAGAGACCCAAATGCAAACCTTGACCACAGCCATCCAGATGTCGGCCCTCGCGATCGCGTTGTTCGTCGGCATCGCTGCCCTGTCGGTTGGTTCGTCGTTTTTCGCGTAAAACCGACCACCCATGAACAAGCCCAACAAGGGCCTTGCCGCCCGAACCGGTGGCGAGGCCCTTCGCCTTTAGGCAGGTCCCCGTCGGATCAAGATCTGCCTGCCAGCGCCGTCACCCGCTCGTTCCGCCACAAAACTATGCCCCAGTTTCTGGCAAAGATGCCTGAGGTCGAGTGGCGCCATCGGATCCGTCACCGTCACCGCCACCACCGCGCCCGGCGCCATCGACCGCAGTGCCTTCTCGGTCATCAATGAGGGCAGGGGGCATTTGAGCCCGGTCAGGTCCAAGACCTCCGCCGCCGTCCAGGCGCTGTTCCCTTTTTCCATTCAGCTTTGAGACCTTCGCTTGACCGCTCCGTGCGGCGGCCCTATTTCGCGTGGGCGCCGGTGCCGGCCGATTTCATACCGGAATTCGGCGCTCGTCCAATCCGGCAACCATTGAAGCCGCGGGCCGCCGAGAGCCGCGAAGGGGAACGTTCTGTGGGTCTATTCGAACCGATCGCGCGCGAATTGCGCTTCTTCGGCAGTATGCGCCGCCTTCTCGCCAAGGCCGGCAAGCTCAAACCGGACTCGCCCAACACGCTGGCTGACATTATCGAGCACTGGGCCGCCACGCGCGGCCGCAACATTGCGATCTACTTCGAAGACAGGCGCTACACCTACGCCGAATACGACGCCCAAGCGAACAAGTACGCCCGCTGGGCTCAGTCGATAGGCTTGAAGCGGGGCGACGCTGTCGCGCTCCTGATGGAGAATCGCCCGGAATATCTCTTCGCCTGGACCGGCATGGTCAAGATCGGCGTGGCGGTCGCTCTCATCAACACGAACCTGCGCGAAAAGGCGCTGGCCCACAGCCTTTCAATCTCAGGCGCCAAGAATCTTATCATGGGCGCCGAACTCGCCGACAACTACGCGACCTGCATCGACGATCTACAAGAACGGCCGAAGGTCTGGACCACCGGCGGCACGGTGCAAGGCACCGAAGACCTCGACCGCATCTTGAACCCGCAATCCGGCGAGCCATTGCCCAAGAACATTCGCGCCGGCATGACCGCGAACGACAAGTGCTTCTTCATCTACACCAGCGGCACCACCGGCCTGCCCAAGGCCGCGAACATGAGCCACCTGCGCATCCAAACCATGATGCACTCCTTCGCTTCCGCCATGAAGTCGACGGAGCGCGACCGGATGTACGTCGTGCTCCCGCTCTATCACTCTGCCGGGGGGGTCTGCGCGATCGGCTCGACCTTGACCGTTGGCGGATCGGTGATCATTCGCCGAAAGTTTTCCGCCACCCAATTCTGGGACGACTGCGCAAAGTACGGCGCGACGCAGTTCGAATACATCGGCGAACTCTGCCGCTATCTCCTGAACTCGCCCGCCCATCCGCTCGAGCGCAAGCACAAATTACGCGTTGTCATGGGCAACGGGCTGCGTCCGGAAATTTGGCCCTCTTTCAAGTCGCGCTTCAATATTCCGCACATCATCGAATTCTATGGCGCCACCGAAGGCAACGTCGCGCTCGTCAACATGGACGGCAAGGTCGGCTCCATCGGCCGTATCCCGAACTACATGCGCAACGTGCTGAAGACGCGCCTCGTGCAATTCGATATCGACAAGGAAGAGCCGATCCGCAACGCCAACGGTTTCTGCACCGAATGCAAACCCGGCGAAGTGGGTGAGGCGATCGGCAAAATCGACGAGGAACGCGGCCGCTTCGAAGGCTATTCGAAAGGCTCCGATACGGAGAAAAAGATCCTCCGAAACGTCTTCGAAAAGAACGACGCCTGGTTCCGCACCGGCGATCTCTTGAAACGCGACAAGAACGGCTACTTCTATTTCATCGACCGTATCGGCGACACGTTCCGCTGGAAGGGCGAGAACGTCGCGACCAGCGAAGTCGCCGAAGCGATCTCGACCTACCCTGGCGTCAAGGAAGCCAACGTCTACGGCGTGAAGGTCCCCGGCACCGATGGCCGTGCCGGCATGGCGGCCCTCGTGGCCGCAGGCCAACTCGACCTCGCGAAGTTCAAGACCCACCTGGAAAAGAACCTAGCTGCCTACGCCCGCCCGATTTTCCTGCGCCTGCAGCCCGAAATCGAAATCACCGGCACGTTCAAGCACCGCAAGGTCGAACTCGTGAAAGAAGGCTACGACCCCCGCATCGTCGAAGACCCGCTCTTCTTCCTAGACCCCGTCGACAGCCAATACGTGCCCCTAACGGCGGAGCTACACGATCGGATCGCCGCGGGCGAGGTGAGGTTGTAACCCCACCAAGCCAGCAGGTTCTTACTCCGCCGCGCTCTTCTTGTCCTTCGCGGCTTGTTCGGCCGCGTGCTTCTGGATCGTCTGCATCGCAGCTCCCATCGCCGCGCCGATGTACCTTTCGGAATTCGCGCCCGCGTCGTTGTAGCTGTCCACGCGGTTGACGTTTGCCTTATTGATGACCGGCGTCACGTACCGCTGCCAAAGTTCGTACGACTTCTTCGTGTTCTCGAAGCTCGCCCAGTTGTGCGCGAGCTGCAGGAAACAGCCGAATTCGCCTTGCTTCGCCTGCAATCGTTTGATCTGCGCGATCGCATCGTCGGGCGTGCCCACGACCATCACGCCGTCCTTGATGCCCTGTTCCAGCGGGTCGATGCTGCGATCCGTGTTCGGGTTGATCGGGCTGATCTTCGCGAAGTACTCGGCCCACTTGTGGAAGCCGTGCTTAATGTTGTCCATCGCCTGCTGCTTCGTCTCGGCGATGTGCAACGGACCGACCAAGCGCAGGAACTCGGGGTTCATCTTGCGGCCGTTCTCGGCAGCAACGTCGTTCGCGATCTTCCAATTGATGCCGAGCGCGTCGTAGCCTCCCGTCTGCGTTGCCGCCACGCACAACATGCCGAAGCCATGCTTGCCGGCAAGCTTGCCGCCCGATGGCGTCACGCTCGAGGCCACGCAGATTTCCGGATGCGGCCACGTATAGGGCCGAATCTGCGAAATCGCGTTCGACAGGTTGAACCATTCCGTCTTCTTCGTGACGCGTTCGCCCGCGAACAGCTTCAAGATCACGTCGATCGCTTCGACCATCCGGTCGCGCTGCGTGTTGGGATCGATGCCCATCTGGAACGCATCCGACGGCAACAGGCCCGGCCCAACGCCGAACATCACACGTCCGCGCGTCTGGTGGTCGAGCTGAATCATGCGGTTCGCGACGGTCAACGGGTTGTGATAGGGCAGCGACACGACGCCGGTCCCCAACTTGATGCGCTTCGTCCGTTCTGCGGCGGCCGCGATGAAGAGCTCGGGTGAGGCGATGATCTCGAAACCCGCCGAATGGTGCTCGCCGACCCATGCCTCGTCATAGCCGAGCTTGTCGAGATGCTCGATCAGCTCGAGATCGCGATGGATGCAAAGCGTGGGATCCTCGTCGATCGGATGAAACGGCGCCAGAAAGATGCCGTTACGGAGTTTGATGGTCATGCGGTCGTTCCTTCGATGAGAGTGACAATGGCCTTGTTGCTGACATATTGTCAGCGGAACCCAACAATGACAACCGACGAGGAACTCATGCGCGCTGCCGTCTTCAAGGAAATCGGTAAACCGCTCGCCATCGAAACGCTGGCGAACCCGGAGTGCGGGCCCTCGCACCTGATCCTGAAGGTCAAGAACTGCGGCATCTGCGGCTCCGACCTGCACATGACGGAAGCGACCTCGGTGCAACCGTTGCCCGGCGGCGCCGTCATGGGCCACGAGTTCGCGGGCGAGGTGGTAGAGGTCGGCGGCGCCCTGAAGGGCAAGTGGAAGGCGGGCGATCGCGTCGCCGGTTTTCCCTTCATCTGCTGCGGTGAGAGCAGCCCCTGCCTGAACTTCAACGGCGGCTTCGGCGCGTGTACCAAGGGCGCGGGCGTCGGTCTCGGCCAAAGCCACGGCGCCTACGCGGAGTTCGTGAAGATCAGCGGCATGGGCGCCCACAAGCTGCCGCAGAACGTGAGCTTCCGCGAAGGCGCGATGGTCGAACCGCTCGCGGTCGGTCTGCACGCCGTCGATAAGGCGCACATGGAACGCGGCGCGACCGTGCTGGTGATCGGCGCGGGCCCGGTCGGCCTCGCTGTGATGCTCTGGGCAAAGTTCCTAGGCGCGCGTCACGTCATCGTCAGCGAGAAGGCGGAATTGCGCGCGAAGATGGCCGCCCGCTTCGGCGCGACCGACGCTGTCGATCCCGCCAAGGCGATCATCCCGCAAGTCGAAGCGATCGCGGGCAAGGCCCCCGACATCATCTTCGAATGCGTCGGCGCGCCGGGCCTCATCAACGAAGTCATGATGATGGCGCCGCGCAACTGCAAGATCGTGATCGCAGGCGTCTGCCAACAGATGGACATGATCCTGCCGCTGATCGGCGTCGTGAAGGAGCTGACGCTCCAATTCGTCCTCGGCTACCGCCCCGCCGACTTCGATTATGTGATTGAGATGATCGCCAAAGACCGCGTCGACGTCGACCACATGATCACCGACGTCGTCAATCTCGACGGCCTTCCCGCAGCCTTCGAAGCCCTGCGCAAGCCCACGACGCAGTGCAAAGTGATGCTGGAGAATTGAGTCCCGCGCATAGAGTCATCAGAATCGAGGCGCGCCAGTTGGTGACATCCCGAGCCGTTAACCGGGATGACCCGCCTCGACGGAAGTAGCTGCGCCCGCCCGTAGACCGGTGTATAGTGGCGCTCAAATTCTGAGCGTCGGCGATGGAAATACCCTTCATTTGGGCGGATGTCCCAGGACACACGTCCTACGTTTTGATCGCGATCTCGTACTATCTGACGAACATCTATTGGTTGCGCGTGACGGCTGTCGCGGGCCTGACGTTGGAGATCTTCTACTTTCAACTGTCTGGCGGCGCGATGCACACGGGCATCGTCTGGGACCTCGTCTTCATTGCGATCAACCTCTACCAAATCTATTGGTTGGTCTACGAAGGCCGCAAGTTCCGTCGCATGGAGCACGCGCATCTCTTGCGACAGGGCGTGTTCGCGGGCTTTAGCGATACGCAACTCGCGCGCCTCGTGAAGGCGGGCGAGTGGCGCGTTCTCGAACACGGCGCAAACCTCACGCGCGAGGGCGAGCCCGTAAGCGAACTCACGCTCATCTGCACCGGTCAGGCGGCGGTAGAGAGCCACGGCAACATCGTCGCCCACCTCCGCGGCGGCGCCTTCGTCGGCGAGATGGCGTTCGTTTCCGGTAACCCGGCCTCGGCAACCGTCACCGTGGAACACACGATGCGCGCCTTCATCTTCGATATGGAGCGCCTACGTAAATTGGTTGAGACCGACGACCTCGTCGCAGTCGCCATCCACCGCGTCATCGGCCGCGACCTCGCCTCGAAGCTCAAAACCAAAAACGAAGAAGCCAGCGCCGCCGCCTAACGCCGCGCCGCCTTCGAGCCTTTGCGTTGCGCGTCAACATACGTCCGCAAGACCGCATTGATGCGGGTCTGATATCCTTTTCCCGACTCCTTGAACCACGTCAGGATATCGCTATCGAGGCGGATGGAAGTAGGCTCCTTTGCCGTCGGCACAACCACGCGCGCGTTCTTCCAGAACTCTCGCGTCGTGGGTTGCGCGTCGGGATCGGAAAGCGCTCGCCGGTGGATTTCCTCATCACTTAGGTTACGAAGACGATCCCAATCAGCTTCGCTAATTCCGTCGACGAGCTTCCCAGTAGACTTGGCGTTCGTGCTTGTTGGCCGGTCGCGCTGAGATGACGCGCCGTTCGTCTTCCGCGACATCGGTGAAGACGACGTAGAACTCGAGATTGTTGACGACCTCGATTGCCGTTTGGCGGATTTCTTCATAGTCAAACCTCTCGTCCTGCTCCTCGACGGTAAAGCTCTCAAAAATGCGAACCGCAGCCTCGAACGTCACGCCATGCTTGCGAAGATTCGCTGCGTTCTTCCTAGAATCCTAAGTATATCGTATCGCCATTGTATATACAAATCGTATCTACAAATTTCAAGGCCCCACCAACCGGTCCGGCACCGCCGCCCACGCCTTCGGCAGCTCGAACTTCGTCACATGCGCAGCCCTCGAATCCGCGCCGAACACCATCGCGGCCGGGGCCGCCTTCGACCACCGCGGCCACGCCTCGACGCCGGCGGCCGCCGGCGCCCGACCGTGCGCGAACGATGTCCACGTCTGCATCATCGCCAGGTTGATCGCCTCGGCCTCTGGTCCGACACCGAAGAACTTGTCCGCGCCAGGCAGGCTGTGCGAGCCGAACACGAAGCCGAGTTCCAGCGCATGGCACGCCCCGAACGCCCCGCCCATCGCGGGCGAGCGCCAATCGAACACGTATTCGTAGACCGGCGCCTGCGCCGATTGCGCCGCAAGAAGTCGAAGCGTTGGCTCGCGAAACGCGCGGTCCGTTTGCATCGACACGTAGCGCTCGTAGGGCGTCCCGTCGCGATCCGCGACAAGCAGGGCAGGGGCCTCGTTGCCGAACATCCGCGTCGCCCAGCGCTCCAGCTTTTCTTCGTCCATCGTATGGAAGCGCGCGTCGAGCGCCGTCCAAAGCTTCCACTCTTCCGTCGTCGTCCCCGCGATCAGCGCCACACCCTTCGCCGAGCCGCGCCGCACCGCCTCGATCGGCCGCTCGCTCAGCACGTCGCCGTCAATCACCGGCTGAAACGCCATCGCCCCAAGCTTTTGCGGATCGTGATTGTCGACCTCGGCCAGCAAGTCGGCTTGCGCCTTCAACAACGCCTCGACCGGCGTTCGCTCCAGCGCCGTCACGTCGCTCGGCGTCACGCCCAGATGATTCAAGAAAACGTCAGCCACCCGGTTCGCATGCTCGCGCGAACGCGCGATGTGCCCGCCACCGCTCTGACAGATCGCCTTGTGAAACAACCCCTGTGCCTTTGGGCTCGCCAGCAGAGCCGCGACGCTCATGCCGCCCGCGCTCTCGCCAAAGATCGTGACGTTGCCCGCATCGCCGCCGAACGCCGCGATGTTGTCGCGCACCCAGCCAAGCGCAGCGATTTGATCGGCCAGACCTTCGCTCCCCGTCGACGGAATGCGTCCGCCCGTCACATCCGCGAGCCGCAGGAAGCCCAAATTGCCGAGGCGGTAGTTGATCGTCACCACCACCACGTCGCCGGTCGACACCAAAGCGCGCCCGCCGTAGAGGCCGAGACTGCCGGCACCCGTGGTGAACGCGCCGCCGTGAATCCAAACCATCACTGGCCGCTTGGCACCGTCGCACGCCGGTGTGAACACGTTGAGGGAGAGACAGTCTTCCGACTTCACCATCTTGCCCGCGCCGGCGATCAGTCCCTCGAGCTGCGTCGGATTCTGCGGTGCCACCGCACCCGCCGCGCGCGCAGGACGCACGCCGGCCCAGGGCGCCACCGTCTCCGGTGCATGCCAGCGCCGCGCGCTCGCAAACGGAATCCCCTTGAACACCGAAACGCCGCCCCGGCGCGAACCCTCAAGCTTGCCGAGCGCGGTATCGACGACAACCGGCGTTGCTTCAGCCACGTTCATGATCATCCCCCTTTAGGCCACCATCACCAAGAAACCGGCGCGCGGAAAATGCACGACGACGTCGCCGACGATCGGGTCGATCCGCCTGATTGCAATCTCCTGCGCGTTCGAAAACACCAACTCGCCCGCTACCGGATCGCGCCCGTAGTCGTCTGCCATTACGCTCACGCGCTCGCCAGGCTTGCGCCCATTCGGATCGTGCTCGTCGACCCGCGCCACAGCGGTCGACGTCGCCGCTTTGGCGATCGCCAGCGCTTCCTTCGAGTCGAGCGGCGTGTGTTTTCCTTGCCCGATCGCCTTCACGCGCTCCGCCCAGGCCGTAACCCACGGGAACTCCTTCAATAACGACTCCGCCGTCGGCGCGAAGAATGAGCGCAAGAACCACACGTTCATATGACAATGCGCGTCGTCGACCGTCGCCGTCTCGCCGTGCAGGAACTTCCGCCCGTCTTTCAGCTGCGCGTTGATGAAGTCGGCATGCGCGCGCCATTGATCCTTGAACGCCGGGATCGCCGCCTTCATCATGTCGTAGTTGAACGGGCGATCCGGAAACATCGCCTCGCGATCCTTCTTGAACGCCTCCGGGATCATTGGCCCGACCTCGCCGAAGATCAGCGGCACCGTCGCCTGAAAGAACGGCCGGTCCGACCAGAACGCGAGCGCAAAGCTCAATCCCGCATGCGGAATGACGGCGGGCGTCGGATGGCGCCGCTCCAACTCGCGAATGATGAGCTGCGTGTCGCAATAGATGTCCGCGCCGATCTGCATCACCGGCGTCTTGCGATAGCCGCCGGTCAACGGCATCAGATCGGGCTTCGGCATCATGTTCGGAATCTCGACGGAGCGCCAAGAAAGCCCCTTCATGCCGAAGATGACCCGCACCTTCTCCGAAAACGGCGACGTCCAATAGTGATGGAAAATGATCTCGTTGCTCATGAGGCCCTATTTGAATTCGTTGGAGAAACGGATGGTATCGGCTTTGATCCCGTCGAGCACAACGTCAAGCCCGCCGGAGCGGATCATCCACTCCAGCCGGTGATCGCGATACTCGCGCTTGATATGTCCCTGCCGCACGGCGCGTCCGACGAGCGCCATGCCGCGAACCGAGTCGAGCGCCTGCTGAGCGGTTTGGGCGACGGACGGCCGCGCGTTCGCCCGCGTCTGCCACTGTCCGAGCTTGGACGAAGCCGCCGGCCCCACGCCCAAGCCGGTCGACCCATTGATGTAAGGGATGACGGACAAGTCCGCCCACCCGAACGCGCCGCAGAACCATTCCTGATCGCCAAGCTGCCGCTCGAGCCACGTGAAGAAGTCGCGCGCTTGGCCCGCTGCCCGCGCCTCGATCACCCGCGCGCGTTCGCCCTCGGCGCGCTTAAAATAGCGCAGCTCCCCCAAGCCCCAATTGATCGGTTCGTAGAGCGTGTCCATCGCGTCTTCGATCATCCGCGCCTTCGCCCGCAGCTGCGCATCGCGCGGCAACATCGCGGGCGAGGGGAACTTGTCCTCGATGTATTCGAGGATCACGGTGGAATCGAACACTGCAAAATCGCCGTCCAGCAACGCCGGTACCTCACCGCGCGGCGAAGCTTTCAAGAAATCCGCAGCGACCTGACCGGTTCCGATCGCGGCCGGCATCTTCAAATCGAAGGGCACGCCCTTTTCTAAGAGCGATATCTTGCACTTCTGCGCATAAGGGCTGAGCGGGTGCTCATAGAGGGTCAACGACATGTGAGCAGCCTTGCGGGTAATGTTGCGTTAGTTTCTCTTACCACGACATACGCACGGAAAGGCGACCAGGATGCAGTCCCTCTACGGACTTGACGCTAGGGCATTCGCCGCGGCCGGAAATTACAATGCCGTCACCGTCCGCCCCCTCGCAGAGGCGGATCGCACGGACTGGGACCGCCTCTGGAAAGGCTATCTGGACTTCTACGAAACCACACTGCCGCCGGCCCAATACGACCTGACGTTCAAGCGCTTCCTCGATCCTGCCGAGCCTATGTTCGCCTACCTCGCCATGCACGACGGCAAAGCCAAAGGCCTCGTCCACATCATCCTGCACCGCCACGGCTGGCGCGACGGCCCGACCTGTTACCTGCAAGACCTCTACGTCGACCTCGACACCAGAGGCACCCGCATGGGCCGCGCCCTCATCGAACACGTCTATCGTGTGACCAAAGCGGCGGGCGGCGGCCGCGTCTACTGGCTAACCCACGAAACCAACACCACCGCCCGCCAACTCTACGACCGCATCGCGGACAAAACCGGCTTCATCCAGTACGCCAAGACGCTCTGATCACTGTTCCTTGAAGGCCGCAAGCAACGGCACACGCGCCGCGCGCCAGGCGGGGAACACGCCGCCGACGAAGCCGATGACCAGTGACAGGATCAGCCCCTGCAGAACCAGCGACCACGATAGCTTGAGCGAGAACACGACCTGCGTGAAGTTGCTGCCCAGCGTCGCTGCGCTGATCCCGTCGAACAGCAAATAGGTTCCAAGCGCGCCCACGACGCCGCCGATGCCGGCCAAGATGATCGACTCGACCATCGTCCCGATGAAGGCGGGCGTCCCGCGAAAACCGATCGCACGCAGCGTCGCGATCTCGCGTGCCCGCGCATCGACCGACGCGAACATCGTGTTGAGCGCCCCGGCCAGTGCGCCGAACGACATCGCAATCGCGAGCGGCCACCCCAGATACAGAATAAGGTCGCCGATGTTGCGGCTCTGCCCGGAGTAAAACTCCTTCTCCGCCTTGATGTCGAGCTTGAGCCGCGGATCGGCCTCCGAGAACGCGCGGATCTTCGCAAGACTGGCAGGATCGTCCATCCGTGCGCGCACCGTCTGCACCGTGCTGCCGCGTTGATAGAGGCCCTGCAGCACCGAAACGTCAGCCCAAATCTCAGACTCGAAGACGTTGCCGCCGGCGTCGAACTCGCCGACCACGACCCAGTTCTGCGATGCGAGCCGCATCTTGGCGCCGAGCTCGAAGCCACGGAATTGTTTCGAAACCGAGCGCCCGACAACGAGTTCGTTCGTGCCGGGTTGGAACATCCGTCCGCTCACGATCCGGATGCCCTGGCGCACCTCGTTCGCAAGCGGCCCCAAGCCGCGCAGCGGCAGGTTCGCCTTCAAGCCCGACGACTTCTTGACGCCGTCGACGATGACATAAAGCTCCGGCGACAGCAGCGGCCTGCCGTCGGCGGCTTTCGCGAGTCCCGGCGCTTCCTGCATCAACAGCACCTGCTCGCGCAGTAGCGTCGAATTGATTTCGCTCTCGCTGCCCTTGCGCAGCGCAATGACGACACCATTCGAGCCGGTACCGGCGACGGTCGCCTGAAACCCGTTCGCCATCGCGAGAAAGGCGAGCAAAACCCCGGTGACCAGCGCAATCGCGATGACGGTGGCGAGCGACGTCCACTTGCGCTGCGGCAGCGAGCGTAGGTTCATCGCTGTGACCGCAGCGATCTGCGTCAGAGTCCGTCCCATACGCTATTTCCTTCCGAATGCGGTCACGATGTCGGTGTTCATCGCCCGGTACGCTGGGATGAGGCCGGTCAGAAGTCCGAGCAGCGCCATCAACACGAACGCGAACGCGAACGTATCGAACGAGAACGCGACCGGCCCAAACCGGCTAAGCGGCCCGGCAAGCGCGAAACTGATCAGCCAGGCAACGACAACGCCCAGCAAGCCGCCGATCAGAGCGAGCAACATCGACTCCGCAATCACCATGCCGAAGATGCGCCGCGTCGTGAACCCGATGGTCTTCAAAACGGCGATCTCGTTGGTCCGCTCGCGCACGGTCAGCATCATCGTGTTGCCGACGATCAGCAGGATCGTCACGAACGCGGCACCCACCACCGAAGTGACGATGAAGCCCAGATCGCCAAGCTGCTCTGCGAACGCTTTGTTGAACGCCTGCTCGGTTTTCGTTTCCGTTTCAAAGGCCGAATTCGCGAACAGCGCGTCGACCTCCCGCATGATGCGTGAATTCTCTTTCGCATCCGCGGTCTTCAGGATCATCCAGCCGGTCGTGCCGTCGCCGAACGTGCGTGTATCCGCCAGATAGGCGTAGTGGAAGATGACCGGCGTCGTATCCACACGCTGGTCGTTGCCGGTGTAGATGCCGGCGATTGTAAACTCCCAGGTGTCCGATCCACCCTTCTGCTGATAGATGTTGCTCTTCAGCGGCAACCGGTCGCCGACCTTCCAACCGTACTGATCGGCGGTGGCCTTGCCGACGATGATGCTCGTCTTCTCCCGAATGAACGCCTCGCGCTGCGCCGGCGGCAAGATCAGCTCGGAGTAGATGTCGAGATAGTTCTTAGGGTCGACCGCAAACGCGACCAAGAAATTCCGCGGCTCCTGATAGTATCCGCCGAACCATTCGGCGTGCGCCACTTGCTTGACGCCCTCCACCCCGGCGGTTCGCGTCGGATAGGCGAGCGGCATCGGCAAGGTGAAATTGATCTTGTTGACCGTGATCAAGCGGTCGGCGCCGGCAACTTCGACGCCCGCGTTGATCGCGTTCTGGAAGGTCGCGAGCACACCGAAGATCACGAACGCCACGAAGATCGCCACAATCGTCAAGGTCGTTCGCAGCTTCTTACGGAACAGGTTTTTCCGTACAAGTTCGACCAGCGTCATGCCGCAAGATCCTTCTCGCTGAAGTGGCCCTTGTCGAGATGCAGCGTCCGCTTGGCGTAGCGCGCGGCTTCCGGATCGTGCGTCACCATCACGATCGTCTTGCCGAGATCGCGGTTCAACGTCTGCAGCATCGAGAGAATCTCGCCCGCCGTCTCGCGGTCGAGGTCGCCGGTCGGCTCGTCGCAAAGCAGCAACTTCGGATCCGACACGATCGCGCGCGCGATCGCCACGCGCTGCTGCTGACCGCCCGAAAGCTCCGACGGCTTGTGCCGCGCGCGGTCGGACAGCCCCACGATCTCCAGCGCCGTCTTCACCCGTTCCGCACGCGCCCTCGGCCCAAGCTTGGTGAGCAGCAGCGGCAGCTCCACATTCTGCGCCGCCGTCAGCATCGGCATTAGGTTATAGAACTGGAAAATAAACCCGACATTGCCCGCGCGAAACCCGGCGAGCCTGCTCTCGTCAAGGTTATCCATCCGCTTGCCGTCGAACACGATCTCCCCGCCGCTCGGCTTGTCGATGCCACCGAGCAGGTTGAGCAACGTCGTCTTGCCCGACCCCGACGGCCCCATGATCGCGACGAAGTCTTGCGTCGGGATGTTCATATCCAGCCGCTCGAAAATCGGCACGCTTTGCTTGCCGCGCGTATAGCTCTTGGTGACGGTTTTCAGAACGATCAGCGGCTCACTCATTGCGAAGTTCCTTGTGGGGTCGCGGCCGGCGCTGGCGGGGAGGGTGCCGCCGCGTCCGGCTTCTCGTCGTTGAAGAACAAAACCTTGGCCGCCATCTCGGGCAGCACGCGCGGATCGCGTGCCTCGATGCCGACCCGCACTTTCACCGTTGCTTTATCGCGATTCGCGGTCGGAATGATCGCGGTGACTCTCGCGGGAATCTCCCAATCCGGATAAGCGTCGAGCGTCGCACTCGCGCGCTGGCCCGCCTTCACGCGGCTGATGAAGGATTCGTTGACCTCGACCTCGACCTCAAGCGAGTTCATGTCGACGATCGTGCACACGCCCGTGCGCGTGAAGCCGCCGCCGGCCGCGGCAGGCGATACGATCTCGCCGGGCTGCGCATCCTTCGTCGTAACAACGCCGCCGAATGGCGCGCGGATTTCATGCTTGTCGAGCAACGTCTTCGAACGCTCGAACGTCGCCTGCGCCGAGGCAAGGCCGCCTTGCGCCTGCGCATAGCGCGCCTCCGCAGCGGCCGCCGCCGCCTCCGACCGCGTCAGATCGGCGGTGCTTGCGAACTTCTTCTCGTTCACACCTTGAACGCGTACCAGCGCACGCTGCGCCTCAGCCCGGTCGGCCGCCGCCGCCGCCAGCCCGCCGCGCGCCGAGCGCAAATTACCCTCCGCGATCGCGAGTTCCGTTTTCGCCAAAGCGGAATCGAGTCGCGCCAGCACTTGCCCCGCCTCGACCGTCATCCCTTCTTCGATCAAGACTTCGGACATCCGCCCGGTAATTTCAGCCGACACCGTCGCCAACCGCCGCGCCGTCACGTAACCCGAAGCCGACAACACGCCGCCTGCGACCGGGACTGCAGCGGACGTCTTGCTTCCGCTTGTCGTCGAGGGCGCAGGCGCCTCCGCGGCAACAGTTGGTGCTTCGCCCTTAGGCCAGAAGACGTACATCGCCCCTGTCGCGACCAGCGCGCCAATCCCAACAACGCCGACGATCAGCCAACGGCTGATGCCGCTGTCCTCGTCTTCCTCCTCCCGATTGATCTTCAACCGGTTGAGCAGTTCTTTTTGACCTGGCCCGTCCGCCATCTCGTTCCCCAACGCCGCTTGGCACTCAACCGATACGTGAACAATCACAGATCGGACCGACCCGCTCCGTCGGCAAGGACAGAACAATATCTCGACCGGCGGAACAAAAAAAGAACTACTTGCGCCGCCTCTGCCAAATTTCGCCCATTTGGGCGAACAACTCAGCGGGGTTTGGCGGGGTCGCATCGCCGGAGAATTCCCTGTAGAGCGTGGCGACATTCACCGCAATGCGCTCGGCATCGCCCCACGAATCGTAGTCGCCGAGGGCGATATCATGCGCCGCATCTCGCGCCGAAAGTCCCGCATCGTAACGTTGACGCGCCTCGTCGCGGATGTAGACGAGGTAGCTCTGCACCGCCTTAACCCCGCGCTTGTCCGTCACCGGCCCGTGCCCCGGGACGATGGTCTCGCAGTCGAGCTTCAAAATTTCGTCGCACGCCGCGATCCAATTTCCGACCGGCCCCGCCCACATAATCGGCGTCCCTTCGATGAAAAGGATATCGCCCGTGAACACCGTGCGATCGCCCGGTACATGCACGAGAACGTCGCCGCCCGTGTGCGCCGGCCCAACCTCGATCAGATCGACCCGCTTGCGCCCGACATGCCGGTGCATATGCCCCGTGAACGTCGTTGTCGGCAGCTTCGGCGTGATCCCGTTGAAATCGAACGCCCCAAAACAATGCGTGAGATAAGCCCCCGTGAGCCCGAGCCCCGGCGCCGCCTTCATGAAGTTCGTCAGCATCGCCGGCTGCTCGCGCTTCATCTCCTCCAGCGCATGCGCCGACGAAACGATCTCGGCCCCCTCGACGAGCTCGTTCCCATAACAGTGATCGCCGTTGTGATGCGTGTTGACGAGCGTCCCGATCTTGGCGGCTGCCTTAGGTGCCGCATCGCGCATCGAAGTCAACATCTCCCGCGTGAGCTTCAAGTCGAACAACGTATCGACCAGCAGCGACTGATCCCCATCCGTAATCAACCCCGCGTTCGACCACCCCCAAGACCCATCCGGCTGCAGATAGGCAAAGGTCCCGTTCCCAAGATCAGCGAGACCGCGCTTGTAGGCGTAACCTTGTTTGGCGAGCGACATGCGGTCCTCCGTGGTAAGCGTTCAAGCAGCCTCATACTTCGCGATGCGGGCAAGCGACGCGCGCGCTTCGATCGCGGCCTTGGACATATCATGCGCAGCCTGCATGTTCGTCCACAACTCCGGCCCCGTATCCAGCACGCGCCCAAGCCGCAACGCCGTATCGGCCGTGACCGCTTGTTGGCCGCGCACAATGCGCTCGACCCTCTGTCGGCCGCTAAGCCCCATCAATTTCGCCAACGCTCCGGCCGTCAAACCCAGCGGTGTCATATACATTTCAAGAAGCACCTCGCCGGGATGCGGCAGCGGCGTTTCAAAGCGCGTCCAATCGATGCCGGTGCGCGCCTTCTTGGCTTTCTTGCTCATTCGCTCTCGCCTCCTTCTAGCACGATCAATGCGGATCGCCGAACCAAACGTCGGCGACGTCCAGCGGTGGGTCGCGCACGACGATGAAACGCAATCGATACTGTTGGTTCACCCGCATCTGCCACAAGGCTTTCGTACCCTTGAGTTGCTTCAAGTCGGCGCCGGGAGAGGCAAGTGCACCAAGCGTCGGCGCCCCGTGCAGGGCGACCATGCGCAGCCTCGCTTGCCTCGCGATCGGCGTGCCGACGCCTCTGACGCGCCGCCCGTAGAACAGGTCTTCGGTTTCGGCGTCCGCGAAGCTCAGAATGGCCATGTCAGTATGTACCGTATTGTGGTACGGCTGTCAAGAAGAATGTACCGTATAACGGTACGGATTGGACTCACCCCTTCGCCGCCAATCCCTGCTCCAAGAACCGCTCCGCCACCGCCGCATAGAGCGCCACGCCATTTGCCATCGCGTCTTCGTCCAGCATCATGCGGTTCGAGTGGCAGGGCGCCGCGTGGTGGTGGTTGCAGCCTTCCGGCGCCACGCCGAGGAACACCATGCAGCCGGGAATCCGCTGCAGCACATACGACCAATCCTCCGCGCCCATCACCGGCGCCGGCATCGGCATGAAGCCGCGATCGCCGAACAAGTCGCGCGCGGCCGCGGCGGCAAGATCCACCATCCGCCCGTCGTTCACGGTCACGTCATAGCCCGGCGTGAGCTTCACCTCGGCGCGCGCATCGTGCGCCTCGGCGATCTTTTCGATCACCTTCTTCAAGCCTTCCTTCGCCCGCGCGCGCGATCCCTCCGACACGGAGCGCAGTGTGCCGAGTAAGCTCACGCTTTCCGGAATCACATTGCTCGTCGTGCCGCCGTCGATCTTGGCGATCGTGAGAACGACCGGATCGAACGCATTGATCTTGCGCGTGACGAAGCTCTGCAGCGCCAGCACGATCTCGCACGCGACCGGCATCGGATCGACCGTGTGATGCGGCGCCGACGCGTGCCCGCCTTTACCGATGACGCGAACCTCGAGCGTATCGGTCGACGCCATAAACGCGCCGGCCTTGGCCGTGAAGATCCCGGTCGGCACGTTCGGCGTGATGTGCATCGCAAACGCGCCGTCAGGCTTCGGATGCCTATCGATCAACCCGTCGTCGATCATATGCCGCGCGCCAAAATAGCCCTCCTCGCCGGGCTGAAACATGAACTTCACCGTGCCCGCCAGCCGCGCGCGGTTCTTGTGCAGCAGCTTCACGGCGCCGGTGAGCATCGCCGTGTGCGAGTCATGCCCGCACGCATGCATCCGCCCCGGCTCCTTCGACTTGAACGGTACGTCGGTGTCTTCCGGCATCGGCAGCGCATCCATATCACCGCGCAGCAACACCGTCCGCCCTTGCGTCGGTCCCTGCAGCGTCACGATCATGCCCGACGTCGATGGCCCGGTCTCGATCTTAACATCGAGCCCGCTCAACGCCTCGCGCACGGCCGCCACCGTCTTCGGCAAATGCAGCCCAAGCTCCGGATGCTCATGAATCTTCCGCCTGAGCGTCACCGTCTCCGGCAACAACGCTTTAGCCCCCTCAAGCCAGACCTTCCCGTTCTCCACCTGCATCTCCCGTTTTCTGTCTGCGCGGAGTTTACCGGAAGAAAGAAATTTTCACCACAAAGACGCGAAGGCGCTCAAAGGTTCACAAAGAAGAATAGAGAAGAGGATTGAACCGCCAAGACGCCAAGATGCTCAGGCTTCTCGTCGGCACCCGCGCGCGTAGCGCGCATTCTTAAGGCGCTTCGCGCCGAACCAGCGCGTGACCAGTACCATGAGCATCTTGGCGTCTTGGCGGTTCAATCTCTTCTTCTTTGTGAACCTTTGAGTACCTTAGAGCCTTTGTGGTGAAATCTCTTTCTTGCAGCATCGCCAAACGCCTTATCGCAACCCCGTCATGCCACCATCGACCGCGAGCACCTGACCCGTGATGTACGCCGCCTCGTCCGACAGCAGGAACAGCGCCGCGTACGCCGTCTCCCATCCTGTCCCTTGACGGCCGAGCGGCACCGGCGTCTTCGCCCGCCCCGGCCGTCCTGCCGTCGCCGCGCGCCCGATCGAGGTATCCATCAATCCCGGCGCCACGATGTTCACGCGGATGCCCCGCCGTTCGCCCTCGATTCCGGCGTGCCGCATCAGCCCGGCCAGCGCCGCCTTCGACGCGTCGTAAGCGGGCAGGCGGCTCCCAGCCTTCATCGACGCGATCGAAGAAATCAGCACGATCGACGAAGCTTCTGCCATCACCGGTATCGCTGCCTGAAGCGTCAGCATCGCGCCGCGAATATTGACCGCAAACACGCGATCCCAACTCTCGACGGTCGCGCCTGCAAGCCATGGCTCGCCGACGCCGATCCCGACGTTGTAGACGAGCCCGTCCAAGCCGCCGAGCCTCTCCCGCGCCGTCGCAACCATCGCCGACACGTCGCCCGCCGCGACGACATTTGCGCCGATCGCAAACGAGGCCGACCCCGCCTGCGCAACACTCGCCTCGGCCGCACCAAGACCGCGATCCGCAACCGCCACCCGCGCCCCTTCGCGCGCGAAGAGCACGCACATCGCCCGCCCGTTCCCAACCGGCGGATCGTCCAGCCCGCGCGTATCCTGGCCCCCGCCGACGACCAGCACGCGGCGACCGTTCAGCCGCCCGCGCCCCGGCGCCTCGCCGCGCGACTCGGCGGCCAGCGGTCGTGCACCGTCCTCGCTCATCACGAACGATCCGCGCTGACCGGAAACTTCACGCCCGCCGTTCCCGGTTGCTCGATGTCGATGTCGAACGTCTCTAAGAAGCGGCTCACCATCATATAGAACCCGATCGTGATGGTGAGTTCCTCCATCTCCTGCAGCGACAACCGCTCCGCGAGCGGCTTGAACGTCGGATCACCCGCCCGCACGTTCTTCACGACATCGTCGGTGTAGCGCATGACCAGCCGCTGCATCTCGTTCAACGCCGGATCGTCCGGCCCCGTATGCATCGCCTTAATCAGCGCTTCGCTCATGCCGATGTCGCGCCCGATCCGCTCGTGCTGATGCACCTCGTATTTGGCCTTCGACAGCACGCCCACGCGAATGATCGCGATCTCGCGCAACACCGGATCGAGTCTTGACTTGAACAGTAGGTGGTTGCCGAGCTTCAGGAAGGCCGGCATCAATCCCTCGCCCCCAGCGAGCATGCGAAAGATATTCAGCGGCGCCATCTTGCCCAAGGTCTCGCGAATTTCCGGGCTCAGGGCGGCGGGGTCGGGGTACGGGACGCGGGCCATGGTTCAGGTCTCTCTGGTTGCGGTTTGCCCACTCTACAGAGCCCGCCGACCACGAAAAGAGAAAATCGGCCATTGCCTCGACGGCTTCTCCGTCTAAATTGGCACCAAACAAAAGACGCCATGGGAGGACTAGAATGTACGACTTCAACGGGCTGGCGACACTCGCCGATATCCCGCGCCAGCAAGCCAAGAAGCGGGGCAACTCGACCGCCTTCTGGTTCCAGGGCCGCGAGACCACGTTCGCCGGCTTCGACAAGCACACCAGCCAAGTCGCCAACGGCCTGATCGCCCTCGGCCAAAAGCCCGACGCCCGCATCGGCTACATGGGCATGAACTCCGACCGCTATTTCGAGGTTCTCCTCGGCGCGGCCAAAGCAAACACGGTGCTCGTCGGCATCAACTGGCGCCTCGCCGGACCTGAAGTCGTCTACGTGCTCAACGACGCCGGCTGCGAGACGATGTTCGTCGGTGCCGAATTCGTGCCCCTGATCGAAGCGGTCAAGGCAAGCTGCCCGAAGCTGAAGCACATCATCGCCATCGACGGCGGCCACAAAAGCTGGCCCGCCTACGAGCAATGGCGCGACGGCCAAAGCGACAAGGACCCGAACTTGAAGATCGTGGCCGACGACGACGCAATCCAACTCTACACGTCCGGCACGACCGGCCACCCGAAGGGCGTGCAGCTCACGAACGGCAACTACGTCTCGTTCTTCAAGTCGAGCCAAGATGCGCAATGGGCCGACTTCGAGGTCGGCGACGCGAACCTTATCGCGATGCCGAATTTCCACGTCGCCGGCGCGAACATGGGGCTCACCACGCTGGCCCAAGGCTCGAAGGGTATCGTCATGAAGACGGTCGCCCCGGACGAGATCTTCGACCTGATCGAAAAGTTCAAGATCAAGAACATCTTCCTGGTCCCGGCCGTGATCTTGATGCTGGTTCAACACCCGCGCATCAAGACGACCGATATTTCGTCCATCAAGCGTATGTTCTACGGCGCTTCGCCGATCACCGAGGAACTGCTGAAGACCGCTCAAGCGATCTTCAAGGGTTGCGGCTTCTTCCAACTCTACGGCCTGACCGAAACGGTCGGCGCCGGCACCGCGCTGCAGCCCGCCGACCATCGCGACAGCCTGCTGCGCTCCTGCGGCAAAGCCTATCCGGGCCTCGACATCAAAGTGATCGACGAGCACGGCAAGGACGTGCCCCAAGGCGCGGTCGGCGAGATCGTCATCAGAGGCGGCACCGTCATGAAGGGATATTGGAACAAACCCGAAGCGACGGAAAAGTCGATCAAGAACGGTTGGTTCTATACCGGCGACGCCGGTTACTTCGACCAGAACGGCTTCCTCTTCATCCACGACCGCGTGAAAGACATGATCGTCTCCGGCGGCGAGAACATCTACCCGGCCGAAGTCGAAAACGCGATCTTCGGCCACGCTGCCATCGCCGACGTGGCCGTGATCGGCGTCCCCGACGACAAATGGGGCGAAGCCGTGAAAGCGATTGTGGTCTTGAAGCCCGGCCAAACCGCAACGCCCGAGGACATCATCGCCTTCACTCGAAGCCGCATCGCCGGCTACAAACTCCCAAAGACGGTCGACTTCATCGAAGCGCTACCGCGTAACCCCAGCGGCAAAATCCTCCGCCGCGAACTGCGCGAACCGTACTGGGCGGGGAAAGAAAGACGCGTGAATTAGTCTGGGAGCGCGGGCGTCCCGCCCGCTCTTACTGAATCTCGACCTCACGAAAGGGCGGGCAAGATGCCCGCGCTCCCAGGCATGAAACTCTACAACGAAGCCGATCCCGCCCCGAACCCGCGCCGCGTGCGCATCTTTCTAAAGGAAAAGGGCATCGACCTCGAACTCGTGCCCACGCCCTTGATGAAGCGTGCGCACAAGGCGCCAGAGCACATGGCCCGCAACCCGCTCGGCCAAGTGCCGGTGCTTGAGCTCGACGACGGCAGCCACCTCTCCGAAAGCGTCTCGATCTGCCGCTACCTCGAAGAACTGCACCCGGAGCCGAACCTCTTCGGCCGCAACGCGAAAGAACGCGCGACGATCGACATGTGGCTCCGCCGCGTCGAGTTCCGCCTGATGATCCCCGTCGGCCAAGTTTGGGTGCACACGCACCCGTTCACCGCCGCGGTCGCGACGCAAACCTTCGGCCAACAGTTCAAGGACTATGGCGAGACGAACCGCAAAGTCTTCGCCAGCGGCTGCCGCCTCTTCGACCGCGAAATGGCAGGCCGCCAGTTCATCGCCGGCGACCGCTACACCATGGCCGACATCGTCGCCCAAACCACCTTCGACTTCGCCCGCTTTATCGGTCTCGACATCCCGGACGAATGCGCCAGCCTCAGCGCCTGGTACAAAAGCGTCAGTGCAAGACCGAGCGCCCTTTTTGATGTTCCAGATGACCGCTTAGCGCTGGCGCGCAAAGCCGGTGGCCCGCTCTAACTCTGCAGAACGCGACGCGCGATGGCGTCGTAAAGCCCCGCCACGTAAGTGGCGTCCTTTCGCACACCATCCTCCATCCACCACCGCATCAGACCCGCAAAGGTGCTCGCCAGCACGACGGCGGTCTCTTGCCGCCGCGATGCGGGCCAGTTGGGATGCAGCCGCTTGAGATTGCCTTCTGCGATACGGCGCAATACGTCCTCGCGCGCCGCAATTGTCCGTCCGAACTGCCCTGATTCGACAAGCGACTTCGCGAACGCCCGCGCCTCTTCGACATGCTGGAACACCTCGTGCGCCGGCAGCATAGTGTCATAGTCGCGCCGGTACGCGCGCGCGTGCGAGTCGCGCGCCTCGACCATCCCCGCAAACGATTTGATGAAGAAATCATCCTTGTCGGCATAGTGCTTGTAGAACGTCGACCGGCCCACCCCGGCCTTCGCCGTTAGCGAGCGCACATCGAGGTTGTCGACGCCGCGCGCCGGCCCAAGCGCCATCAGTGCTTCCGCGAGCGCGATCCGGGTCCGATTGATCCGCTTGTCGAACCTCGGCTTTACGCGTTTGCCGCGCGGCGAAGAATTGTTAGACACGACCCCTATCCTTGTCTCCGAACGCCCGTCGCCCACGCACGTGTGACTATCCGCGACCCGCGCACCGTTCTATCACGCACACACGATGAAACGGAGGGGGACATTGTGAAAGTCGAACGTGGGGGCGCGTTAGCGCTAATCGCCGGAACCGCGGCAATGCTGGGCGTGATGGCGCTTCACCCCTCGGGTGTTGGCCACGCCGCCGAGGCGGCAGGGATACTTCGTCTGGGTTTCATCGTGCACGCGGTCGCCATAGGGTCGGCGCCCGTTTTGACGTTCGGCACCTTTGCGATTTCGCGCAACCTCGGCTTCAGCCCAGCCGCGGCGCTTGCTTTCTTCTTCTACCTCTTCGGGGCCATCATGGTGGTGCTTGCCGCAACGATGAGCGGTTTTGTGGCAACAAAACTGATCGAGCTGCAGCTGGCCGCGAGCGGAACGGACCGCGACATGCTTCACGCCATACTGCGGCTGGAGTGGATACTGAACCAGTCTTTCGCGACGCTTCACGTTGTACTCTTCTCGGCCGCCATCGCGCTTTACGCCTTCGCGTGGCCGGATAAGGGTGCGCTAGCCGCGGCGGTCAAGATAGTGGGCTTCATCGTGGGGATCGGCGTGTTCGCCTGGCTCGTTTCGGGCACGTTGACTTTGAACGTCCACGGCATGGGCGCCGTTGTGATCTTGCAGGGCGCTTGGTTCGTCCTCGCCGCCGTCGCTCTTCTCTCTCGCCCTTCCGCTCCGGAGTGACGACATGAAATACACATACGTGATGGCCGCCTTATTACTCGCGACCGCGCTACCGGCCTCGGCTGACGGCGTCATTCCACTCGACACAAGCGGTCCGCGGCCGACCGCCAAGCTGACGATTGGCACGGCGGCCCCCGTTTCCGTAATTTTCGACAGCGGCGCAGGCGGCAGCGTGCTGAACAAGGAAGTTGGCGCTCGTCACCGGCTCCCCGACGAAGGCACTGTTCACATCTCAAGCCCCGGCGCGGCGAATCCGATCCCAGCCTATTTCTCGCGCCTGCCCGCAGCGCGCTTGGGCGACGCCGACGTTAGTGGTGCTCGCGTGGTGATCGGCGATCTTGGCGTTCCATTGCCGCGAATCTCCGGCGTCATGAGCCCGAACATCTTCAGCGGATCGCTGGTGCGCTTCGAGCTGTCAAAGTCGCGCATCGTCGTCATGCCAAAGTCGCCGTCGTCGATCCCGTCCGCGGCCGCCAACTCTTACCATGGCGCGCACCCGCTGCCGGCCATGGAGATCGACGTCGCCGGGGTGAAACTTCAAGCGCATTTGGACACCGGCAACGGCCGCGGCTTCAGCTTGCCGCTGGAAATCGCCGATCGATTTTCATTGCAGACGCCGCTAACGCCAGCCAAGCCGGTGAAAATGGCCGGCGGAGAGCGCAAGGCATTTCTCTCGCGCATCAAGGGGAAAGTGCGCGTGGGGCCCATCGAACTGATCGACCCGGAGGTCACATTCATCGAGCGTTTCGAATACGCGAATGTCGGCTTCTCGATTTTGAAGGACTGGACGCTGGTGCTTGACCCCGCGGAGCAGCGTTGCTGGTTGATCGCACCGGAGCGGTAAGCGGTCGTCTAGCAGTCTGCTGAAAAACCTCGCCAGTTTGAAGGTCAGATGATTCAGTCTCCCTGTTGATTCTGGGGGAGGCTTAGAGATGCGCGGGCGGTTTGACGATCAGGGTGCGATGTTCTCGTACATCG
>JAGOBA010000022.1 GCA_017983635.1 Alphaproteobacteria bacterium | reverse complement strand
AATCCTCGCCGTCTGACACCACGAATCCGTCCAGACCGCGTCGAAATCGACAAAAACTTCATCGCGAACGCTCGAAACCGAGACAAACCCTGCGCCATTCCAAGTTTTTCAGCAGACTGCTAGAGCGTACCGGACGCCCGGATGATCGACGAAACGCACGCGACGGTTAAAGCTCGTGAATTCCCTCTTTGCGTCCGGTTGGACGAATACAAGCATCGACGAGAACGGCTCGGTCATCTTCGTCAGATCAAAAACCGTGAGATCATTGTATCCGAACCGACCCACCGTCGTCAGAAACGCACGGCCGACGGCCGACACCGACTCGGCGGCCAGAACGAGGTCCATGAACCCGTTGATGAGAGCGGTGAACATGGCGCTATTGCGAGCGCAGGGTTGTAACGATCGCCTGGGCGCGGCTCGTTACCCCGAGTTTCGCCTTGGCGTTGGCGATATGAAAGCGCACGGTGCGCGCGGCGATGTTCATCGCCGCCGCAATCTGGGCGTCGTTGTTCCCTTGCACCAGCAACCGCATCGCTTCCGCTTCGCGATCGGTCAGCGGATTGTGCTCGGGCGGATGTTCCTTCACGTGACGCCGGCGTTCGGCAGCCAATTGCGCCATCGTCGAAAGCAAAGATCGGGACAGGCCGTCGATCCTGCCCTCCTTGCCGGCAAACAAGAAATTGATCAGCGGTTCCGGATCGCCATCCACGTTGACGCTGAGCGCGTTGTAGCCGCGCAGGGGACGGGGCAGCGCGGACCGCCCGACGCCCACGGACTCCAAGACCTCTGTCAGCGAAATCGCACCGTGTGCGGCGAGCGCGCGACGGGCAATCGGATGTTTCACCAAGGTCTCGAGCGAGAGGCGCGGCAGCGGCGTCGAACTGAACAGAACCGCGTCGTCGTGTCCGAGCTTTGCCTTCGCGACGTCGGAGATGATGACGTCTGTCATGCCGAAGTGTCGGGCGAGCGCGTGAACGGCGGAGCCGATCGATCGGTCTTCGGACGCATTGCCGAGGCCTGCTGCAAGCTCCCGAACAATGAGGTCGATGCGGTAGGCACCATAGGGCGTTACCGTCTGCTCGTTCAGCTCGGCAGTTTGTTTCTGCAAGACGGTCCCGCTTAGCCTCTGCAACCCCTGATACAACGGACAGGGGGGCTGAGCTAGTCTGGCGTCAGCGGCAAGTTAGTCGCGTCAAGTACCCTTGTGTCTGAGTTTAATGGACGCTGACCGGTTCCAATTCATGCTGGCGCGCTGCTACGAAGGCCATGTCGCGATTGTCAACAATGGCAACGCGGCGTCCGTCGGCTGCATGCAGGGCGAAGAACTTCTGCTGCGGCAGGACCGGTGCGTCGACCGGCAACACGCCGGCGCCTCTCAGCTCCTCGGCGCGGACTTCGCGAACGTAGACCGTGTTCGGGCCGACGATGCGCGCGATTTCTTCGGCGCTGAATTCATGATGCGATTTGGTCGTCAACATATTCGTACTCCTTCAAGCCGTCGCTTCAGCCCCGTTCTTCGGCAACTGATCTAGCGACCCTTCATGGCGAATATGTGGGGATTAACCACGGCTGTTTGAATAGGGCGCGTTCTCACCCCAATGTGATGGGAATCTGACGAATTTCGGGGGTTTGGCGGCGGCGTCTCAATTCGATGCGCAACAAGCCGTTACTGAGGATCGCGCCGTCGATTTCGAGGCCCTCGGCCAGGATGAAGCTGCGCTGGAAGCCGCGGGCGGCTATTCCTTTGTGCAGGAACACGCGGCCGTCTTGCGGTTGCGGGCGCTCGCCGCGCACGGTGAGTTCGCGGTCAGTGAGTGTCACCGAAAGACTTTCGGGGGCGAAGCCTGCGACGGCCAATGTAATTCGCAGGCGATCTTCGGCCGGCTCCTCGATGTTGAGCGGCGGATAGGCGTCGGCAGTGCCCTTGGACAGACGTTCAAGCAGGCGCTCGACTTCATCGAAGCCAAGGCAATAGGGGTTGCCAAAAGGACCGGGTCGCGACATCGCACTCGCCCCAGGCTATACAGCGCGAAAGGACCATCCCTCCCCGCCTTCGCCTAGCCCTTCGATTTGGGCGGGGCGGCGGCAGGTGTCAAGCACAGTCGTCTCCCGCCCGCCCGATGAGCCATCCGGACACCGAGCCCTTTGCCCTGTTCGACGACGCGACCTGGTCCGACCGGCCGGCATTCTTAGCGCGTGGGTCTGAGCGCCTAATCGAAGCGCGGACAGCGGATGAGGTCATGCCGGCGCTGGCGGCGCTGGAGGCCGGTGTGGGGCGCGGGCTGATCGCGGCGGGCTATTGCGCCTATGAGCTTGGGTATGTGTTCGAGCCGCGATTGCGCTCGCTGCTGCCGGCGGCGCGGCCGCTGATGCGGTTTCATTTGTTTGCGGACGGGCAGCGCTTGAGTTCGGCGGCGCGGGCACAGTGGTTGTTGGAGCGCAGGAAGGGTGCACCCATTGCCGGTGCGTTCGACGTAGCGGCTTCCGCGGCGACGCATGGTGCGAAGGTCGAGCGGGTGCGTCAACTAATTGGCGACGGCGACGTCTATCAGGTGAACCTGACGTTCAAGCTGCGCGGGGCGGCGGGCGATCCGTTTGCCACCTATGCCGCGCTCAGAGCAAAGGCGCGGTCGGGGGCGTGTTCGTTCCTGCGCTTCGGCGATGAGGACGTGTTGTCGTTTTCGCCGGAATTGTTCTTCGCGGTGCGCGGCGGGCGCATCTTTGCGCGCCCGATGAAAGGCACGGTTGGGCGCGAACCGGATGTTGCGGGCGACGAGATGCGCCGCGCGGATCTAGTCTCCGACGAGAAGCAGCGGGCGGAGAACTTGATGATCGTCGATCTGCTGCGCAACGATCTCGCGCGGGTTTCTGTGCCTGGAAGTGTCACGGTCACGGACTTGTTCAGCGTCGAGACCTATCCGCGGTTTCACACGATGACGTCCGGAATCGAGGCGACGTTGCAGCGCGGCGTTTCGTTCGCGCGGATTCTGCCGGCGTTGTTTCCATGCGGGTCGGTGACGGGCGCGCCGAAAATTAGGGCGATGGAGATTATTCGCGAGCTGGAGGACGAGCCGCGCGGCGTTTATTGCGGTGCCGTGGGGTATCTGACGCGGGAGACGATGGCGTTCAATGTCGCGATCCGCACGCTGACGCTGCGCGATGGTAGGGCGGAGATGGGCGTGGGCGGCGGGATCGTTTGGGATTCCGAGCCTGCGGCCGAGTATGCGGAATGCTTGTTGAAGGCGCGATTTCTAACCGAGGCGGAGGCACCATTCCGACTGATCGAGACGTTGCGGTGGACGGCGGCTTGCGGGTTTCATCTGATCGAGCGGCACTTGCAGCGGCTTCGCGCGTCGAGCCGGTACTTTGGGTTTGTGTTCGACGAGGCTGTCATTCGGCGGGCGCTGCAGGCGGCCGTGGCGGGCCGTGAGGGCGTGCAGCGCGTGCGGCTGACGCTTGGGCCGCGCGGCGATACGGAGGTCGAGGCCGTGCCGATCGCGTTGAGCGACACGGTGTGGCGCTATGCGATGGCGCCGGTGCCGATGCAGAGCGGCGATTGGCGGGTGCATCATAAGACCACGCAGCGCGACATCTACGATAGCGCGCTGAAGGCGAGTGGTTGCGATGAGGTGGTGTTCGTCAACGAGCGCGGCGAGGTGACCGAGGGGAGCCGCACGAATGTGTTCTTGGAGCGCGATGGAGTTTGGTTGACGCCGCCACTTTCGAGTGGGTTGCTTGATGGATGCTTGCGGCGGGAGCTGATCGAGAACGGGCCGCAGCGCGTGAGGGAGCAGGTGCTGCGGCCCGACGACTTGGGCACGGGGACAGTTTGGTTCGGCAACGCCTTGCGCGGTTTGATCCGTGGCGAAGCGGTCGCGCCCTCGCCTGGCGTTGCCGATTCAGTGGGCCTCGTGGAAGAGGCAAATGTCGGGCGCCTTGGTCTCGCTGGCGCGGGCGGCCTGGGAGAGAAGACCTGAAACATAGGCCAGCATGAGGGCGGCGATGACGGCGACGTAGGTCCAGTCTCTGATGGTGGGGGCGTTCATGGGCGATCTCCTTTCCTGACCTTGCTAAAGTGTCGGGGAACGGGCGCGAACGCCAATGCCGGCCGTCTACGTTCTCGATGCGGGCCAGCTATCGATTGCGGGTGGCGAGCCGATCCGGTAACCCTTTCCGGCGTTCCTTTGAGGGCTCTATGCTTCGCGGTTTGTATGACTGGGTGATCCGGATGGCGGAGCACCCGAAGTCACTGTGGGTGCTTTTCGGCGTGTCTTTTGCGGAGAGCTCGTTCTTTCCGATCCCACCGGATGTAATGCTGATCCCCATGATCCTGGCGAAGCGGGCGAAGGCCTGGCTGATCGCGGGTGTGTGCACGATTGCGTCGGTGATCGGCGGCTTCTTCGGCTACGCGATTGGGTACTTTCTGTTCGAGACGATCGGCCAGTGGGTCATCAATCTCTACGGCTTGCAGGGCGGTTTCGCGCAATTCCAGGAGCAGTTCAACAAGTGGGGACTCTGGATCATTCTGATCAAAGGCATGACACCCATCCCCTATAAGCTCATCACCATCGCGAGCGGCGCGGCGCACTTCAATCTGGCGGTATTCGCCGCGGCCTCGCTGCTCACGCGCGGCGCGCGGTTTTATCTGGTGGCGGCGCTGCTCTACTTCTTCGGCGAACCGATCCGCAGCTTCATCGAGAAGCATCTGACGCTGGTGACGACGGCCGCGGTGGTGCTTATCGTGGCCGGGTTCGTGGTGGTTTCTTATCTACATTAAATTCTGATCACGCCTTCCAAATATGGCGCGACTTTGCCTTTGAGGAGGACGCGCTCGCCTTGTTCTTCGCATTGGAGCGTGCCGCCGCGTTGGCTGACTTGGCGGGCGAGAAGTTTTGGTTTGCCGAGGCGTTTGGCCCAGAAGGGGACGAGCGCCGCGTGGGCTGATCCAGTCACCGGATCTTCATGCACGCCCTTGCCCGGCGCAAAGAAGCGGGAGACGAAGTCGAAGCCCATATCGCTGCCGGGGGCGGTGACGATCAGGCATTCTTCGTCGAATTCTTCGATCGTGTCGGCGACCGCGTCGGCCTCGATCTGCAGCACATCTTCGGCGGTCTTGAAAACGGCGAACGCGTAGTTCGCGCGCAGGACTTCGAGCGGGGTGACGTCGAGCGCTTCTTCCAACGCTTCGCGGAAGTCTTCGGCATCGGGGTGGACGTCGGATTTGTAGGCGGGAAGCGCCATGGCGAGCAGGCCCGCATCGCCGCGTTCGACGGTCAGGATGCCGCTCTTGGTGCTGAAGTCGACACGGTTGAGGCCGGTCGCCAGGTGATTGAAGATCACGTGGGCACTGGCCAAGGTGGCGTGGCCGCAGAGCGGAACCTCGACCTCCGGCGTGAACCAGCGCAGGTCGTACTTGCCGGCGCCCGACGGCACGAAGAACGCGGTTTCGGCCAAGTTGTTTTCGGCCGCGATCGCTTGCATCGCATCGTCGGACAGCCATTGCGTGAGCGGCACGACGGCGGCAGGGTTGCCTTCGAACGGTTTGTCGGCGAAGGCGTCGACTTGCCAGAGTTTCAGTTCCATCGTCAGTCCTCCGTCATGGGGCGCACCGTGTGTGCGTGGTTCAAGGGCCCGTGGCCTTTGCCGAACCCCGGCGCGGTCTCGAGCGCGCGACGCACGTAGCGCCTTGCGCGGGTGATCGAATCGACGGCGTTCATACCTTGAGCGAATCCTGTTGCGATGGCGGATGCAAGCGTGCAGCCGGTGCCGTGCGTGTGGCGCGTTGCGATGCGCGGATCGTTCCACTCCTGCGTGCCTTCGGGACCGGCGTAAATGTCGACGATCTGGTCGCCGGGCAGATGGCCGCCTTTGAGCAACACGGCGCGCGAGCCGAGATCGAGCAAATGCTTGATCGCTTCACGCATCGCTTCAGGCGTCGCGATCGTGCGGCCGGTGAGCGCTTCGGCTTCCGGCAGGTTGGGGGTGATCAGCGTTGCGCGCGGCAGGACGTGACGCGTCAACGCGGCAACGGCGCCGCTTTCGAGCAACGCTGCACCGCCTTTGGCCGCCATCACGGGATCGACGATGAGTGGGGCGCGGTCGCCCCTTAGTGCGGCCATCACCGTTTCGATCACAGCTTCGGTTGCGAGCATGCCGGTCTTGATCGCGTCAGCGCCGATGTCATCGAGGACGGCTTTGATTTGTTCAGCCACGATCGAAAGCGGGATGGGGTGGATGGCGCTGACGCCCAGCGTGTTTTGCACGGTCACCGCGGTGACGGCGGTGGCCGCGTAGCCGCCGAGGGCGGTGACGGTTTTGATGTCGGCTTGAATGCCGGCGCCGCCACCGGAGTCAGAGCCTGCAATGATGAGGACGCGGCCGCGCATCGCCCGCGCTACGCCGCGCAGGCCTTTTCGAGCACCTTCACGATATCGCCGACGACTGTCGTGACCAGCTTTTCGTCGTCGCCTTCGGCCATGACGCGGATCAGGGGTTCGGTGCCGGACTTGCGGATCAGAAGGCGGCCTTTGCCGCCGAGGCGCGCTTCGCCTTTGGTGATGGCGGTGGCGACCTCTTGGTTTTCGAGCGGTTTGGCGCCGGCGCGGAAGCGGACGTTCTTCAAGATCTGCGGCAGCGGTTCGAAGAGGTGCGCCGCGTCGCTCGCGCGTTGTTTGGTTTCGGCAAGGACGGCCAGAACCTGCAAGGCCGCGATCAGGCCGTCGCCGGTGGTGGCGAAGTCGCTCAACACCAAATGGCCCGATTGCTCGCCGCCGACGTTGAAGCCCTGCTCGCGCATGTGTTCGACGACGTAGCGATCGCCGACCGCCGTGCGCGCGAGTTTGAGGCCCATCGCATTCAAGTAGCGCTCCAACCCCAAGTTCGACATCACGGTCGCGACGACGCCGCCGCCCTTCAGCGTGCCGCCCTTCGCCCAGGAGCGCGCGATCAGTGCCAAGATCTGATCGCCGTCGATGATGTGACCCTTCTCGTCGGCAATGACGACGCGGTCGGCGTCGCCGTCGAGTGCGATGCCGAGGTCGGCCCTGCTCTCCTTCACCTTCGCGCACATGGCGGCGGGCGAGGTGGAGCCGCATTCCCGGTTGATGTTGAAGCCGTCGGGGTCGACGCCAACTTTGATCACTTCAGCGCCGAGTTCCCAGAGCACCTCCGGCGCGACGCGATAGGCTGCGCCGTTCGCGCAGTCGATGACGATGCGCAGTCCCTCAAGGCTTTGTGTCGCCGGGAAAGTGCGCTTGGCGAATTCGATGTAGCGGGCTTGCGCGTCGTCGATGCGCTTCGCCCGGCCGAGCTTCGACGGTTCGGCGAGGTGATCGCCGAGGCCGTTGTCCATGAGCTTCTCGATTTCGGTTTCGACCTGATCGGAGAGCTTGTAGCCGTCCGGCCCGAACAGCTTGATGCCGTTGTCTTCGTAGACGTTGTGCGAGGCGGAGATCATGACGCCCAGATCCGCGCGGAGCGAACGCGTGAGCATCGCGACGGCGGGCGTCGGCAGCGGGCCGAACTGCAGCACGTCCATGCCGACGGAAGTGAAGCCAGCGACGAGTGCGGTCTCGATCATATAGCCGGAGAGGCGCGTGTCCTTGCCGATGACGACACGGTGGCGATGGTCGCCGCGGGTGAAGTAGCGTCCGGCCGCCATGCCGACGCGCAACGCGGTTTCCGCGGTCATCGGGGCGGTGTTCGCCTTGCCGCGAATGCCGTCGGTTCCGAAGTATTTCCGGCTCATTTAACCCCACAAATCGGCGTGTTCTTGTTAGCGTCAGGGATAGCACGAAATCCTGAAGTTTGCCGCCAGGCGCTACCGGCTGGCCGGGCTCTTGTTAACGATTTCTGGCGGAATTCAGCGCTTCCCAGACCGTCAGCGCTCGCTTCAGGGCGGCTACATCGTGGGTGCGGACGAAGTCCGCGCCTTGGGCGGCGGCGAAGAGCTCGGCGGCAAGCGTCGCGGGACCTGATTCGGCGACTTCGGCATTTGCGAGTTTGCGGATGAACGACTTGCGGCTGAGCGAGATTAGGAGCGGCAAGCCGTAACGCGCTTTCAATTCGCCGAGCCGGCGCAGAACGGTGAGCGAGACTTCCGGATCGGTGCCCAGAAAGAAGCCCATGCCAGGGTCGACGACGAGGCGCTCGCGCGCGATGCCGGCGCGTTCGAGCGCGGTCAGGCGCTCATCGAAGAAGCGGAATAGGCGATCGAAGATTGTAGCCGGATCGGTCGCGATGCGCTCCGCCCTGCCCCGCGGCGCCACGTTGTGCATGACGACCAGACGCGCGGGTGACTGCGCGATTGCGTCGTAGAGCGACGCGTCGGGGAAGCCTTGGATGTCGTTCAGCCAGGCGACGTTTTGTTTGAGCGCCCAACGCTGCGTCTCCGGCGCGAAGGTGTCGATTGAGAGCGCGACGCGGCCGCGCAACGCTTCGACGATGGGCGCGAGGCGCGCGATCTCAAGATCGGGGGGCACGTGCGCGGCATCGGGGTTCGACGCGGCGGCGCCGAGATCGATCACGTCGGCGCCGTCGGTGGCGAGTTTCAGCGCGTGCGCGATTGCCGCCTCAGGCGCCAAGAATTTGCCGCCGTCGGAGAACGAGTCCGCGGTCGCGTTGACGATGCCGAAGATGTGGGGGCTCATGGCGCACTACCCACGGACGCTTGAGCTGCCCCCCTCGGGTGCAGCAACTTCGTTGCGCACCCACTCCCCCAACAAGTTGGGGGAGACAACTGTGTTGCCTGTCTCCCCCGAGCATCGCTTGGGGGAGTACGTGCGCCGCGAAGCGGCTGCACGGGAGGGGGGCGGCGCCTGGTTGTCAGAACCAAGCTGACGTTCAATGGGTCGTCGATCATTGACTTGAGTTCTTCTTGGAACAAAGATAGAACATTCGAGAATCTAAGTCAATCATGGATTTGAGGAGGAAACGACATGACGATCACGGGCGGCTGTCATTGTGGGGCGATCCGGTATGAGGCGGAGGGCGCGGCGCAGACGCATGCGCTCTGTCATTGCAGCGATTGCCGGCGCTGCGCCGGGGCGCCGATGGTCGGCTGGACGATGTATCCGGCCGAGGCGGTGAAGGTGACGAAGGGAGCGCCGAAGACCTACGCATCCTCGGCGCACGGGCGGCGGCAGTTTTGCGGCGATTGCGGGACCGGGCTCTTCTACACGAACGCGCAGGTGCTGCCCGGGATCATCGATATCCAGAGCGCGACATACGACGATCCCGACGCGGTCCCGGCACAGGTGCACATCCAAGTCGCCGAGCGCATCCGCTGGATGGAACGTGCGCACGAGCTGCCGATGTTCGAGCGGTATCCGCCGATGGGGTGAGGGGGCGTGCAGCGTTTGTTTCGTGTTTGACCGGCGGATTGGATCGTACGATAGAAGGGCAATCGTGTTCTGACCCCAACTCTTACAAAGGTCAAATGACGCCGGATGCCAAATTCGCCGCTGCGCTGAAGAAGGGGTTGGGGCGCGCGATGATTTTGCTGAGGCAAAATCGGAACGACCCCGAGTTCCGTGTTCAGCTCATGCAGGCGTGCAAGACAAATCTTGTCTACGACCAGCAATGCGAAGTCTCCCGCGCGCCTTATCTCTGCAATCTGATCAAAGAAATCGGCGAAGGCCGTTTGTTTTGGGATGAGCTGCTGCTGGCGTTCGGAGATGCGGCAAGGAATCCGCACGATCAGATGCAAACGTTTCGGATTCTTTGCGAGCTCGCTTCAAGTGATCCCGGCCTGGACCGCAACATGCTTCGGAGACTGCTGCACTCTGTCGATTTTGACACCCTCACACGATACTGCATGGACGCTCTTGTCAAACTGCAGGGGATTGAAGGACTCGAATTCTGCTTCCGTAGCTTCGCGGCAAAAGTGAGTGACGATTCGTGGGCCTTTCGATCACTGCTGGATGAGCTTGTCGAGCGGGATGGCGAAGATATTGCACGAGCAAAAGTGAGGGACGCTCGTGGGCGCGACAGTAAACTGGATCGACTGATGCGCATGACGGAAGGCGCCGAGCAGCCGGTTGCGAAGGAAGAACCCGTCCTGGACCGTGCGATGGTCAAGGAGCGCTTCGCACGCAACGAACACGTCCCTTACACATGGATACAGGATGCTAGCGATGAGGATGTCGAGTGGGCGGCGGATGAACTGCTAGCAGCCACGGACGAGAAGCTGATCCTGCGATTCCTCCGCCAATTTTTCTGGCGACGAGATTTTCCTGGACCAGTGACGAGCCTTGTCGCCTTTGCTCGTGCTGAGAATGAGCGTTTGGCGCGCGCTGCAGCCAGAGCAGCTAGCCGGATCAGACATCCAGAGGTTCGCAAGCTAGCAATTGAGTTCATGGCGGAAGGAAAACGTGTGGCAAATGGCGTCCTCCTATTGAGGAGCGACTGGCAGCAGGGTGATTTCGCAGTCATTGAGAAGCTGCTTGCGATAGCGAGCGAGGATGAGTTTTCACTTCACGACCTGGGCTCTTCAATCCTAGATGTGCTTGACCACACCCCGGTGCCTGCGGCCGAGAGCAATGGCGCCCTGCTCAAACTTTACGAGGATGGCCCCTGTACGCATTGCCGCGAGAAGGTCGTAGCGAAGCTCGTCGCTTCGGGCAGTGTCCCCGCGTGGATGGCAGAGGAATGTCGCTATGATGCGGTGCCGGAGATCGCGGCGCTGTTTGAGGCGTGAGTGGCGGGGCGCGACATCTCGTGCTCTTGAAGGGAAGGGGCTATCTCCGTCGTGAGGGAGCAGTTCGGTTGGCGCCGTCACCAATTGAGCGGTCCCATTCTTCTTTCGTCACCGGGCTAGTGTCATAGTCTTTGCGCGCGGTTTCAGAGAAGGCTCCGATCCGCGCCACGAGATCGGCTTTGTGCGCGGCGCATTCGCGGGTGTCGTGTTTCGGGCCATGACGATCCTCTTGAGAAGGCCTTTATGCACCAACTCTAATGGCGTTTGCTTGCCTTGCTGACGTCGGTGCGGCTTAGCGGCGGCAAGGGCCGGCAAGGATGCCGGCCGTCCCAGGGGGAGCGAGTTTCCATGCGCTCTCACGTTCCGCAGAACGTTTGCGCTACGCGCTCGTCCGGTTTCGGCGGAAGGGTTAGATCGGTGGTGTTGTCTTTGAAGGGATGAGCGAGTGCTGTAGTTAGGCGCTCGAAAGCGCTGAAGTCGCCCTGCTCTGCGGCGGTGATGGCTTGTTCGATGCGGTGGTTGCGCGGGATGATGGTGGGATTTGTGCCGCGCATGGCTTGGGCGCGGTTGGTTGGGATTTGCGCGTCGCGGGTTAGGCGGGGGCGCCAGTTTGCGGCCCAGGTGTCGAAGGTGGTTGGGTTGGCGAAGAGTGCACGGACGTCTTCGTCGGCGCGGGCGTCAAGGGCTGCATCGCAGAGGCGGCGGAAGGTTAGCGTGTAGTCGGCGTTGCCTTCATGCATGGCGTTGAGGAGTTCTTGGATGAGCGAGGCGTCGCCTGGCTCCTCGTTGCTGAGGCCTAACTTTGCGCGCATGCCGTGGAGCCAGTGTTGTTCGAAGCTTTGGGCGAAGGCTTCGATCACGGGGGTTGCGGCCGCGATGGCGGCGGTCGTGTCGCTGTCGATCAGGTCGAGCAGCGTTTCGGCGAAGCGGGCGAGGTTCCACTGCGCGATCGCCGGTTGATTGGCGAAGGCGTAGCGGCCGCCGTGGTCGATCGAGCTGAACACCTTGGCGGGGTCGTAGGCGTCGAGGAAGGCGCAGGGGCCGTAGTCAATCGTCTCGCCCGAGACCGTCATGTTGTCGGTGTTCATGACGCCGTGGATGAAGCCGACGTGCATCCAGCGCGCAACGAGCAATGCCTGGCGTGCGGCCACCGCTTCGATGAGGGCGAGATAGCGATTTGGCGCGCGGGCGAGTTCCGGGTAGTGCCGATCGATCACGTAATCGGCGAGCTGCTTCCGCGCTTCGCGGTCTTGTCGCGCCGCGAAATACTGAAACGTACCGATGCGGATGTGGCTGGCGGCGATGCGGGTGAGCACGGCGCCGGGGAGCATTTCTTCGCGGCGCACGGTCTCGCCCGTCGCCACCGCTGCGAGCGAGCGCGTGGTGGGGATCCCGAGCGCATGCATCGCTTCGCTGACGATATATTCGCGGAGCACGGGGCCCAACGCGGCGCGGCCGTCGCCGCGTCTGGAGAATGGCGTTGGGCCTGAGCCCTTAAGTTGGATGTCGCGTCTGGCGCCGGTGGTGTCGATGCGTTCGCCCAGCAGGAGCGCGCGACCGTCGCCCAGTTGCGGTACGAAGTTGCCGAACTGGTGGCCGGCGTAGGCGAGCGCGATGGGCTGCGCGTCGGCTGCGAGCGTGGTCCCGGAAAAGAGTGCGGCGGCATTAGCCTCCACGGCGTCGTCGAGGCCCAGCTCGCGTGCGAGGGGGCGATTGAACGCGATCAGGCGCGGGGCTGCGACGTGCGCCGGCTCGACTTCCGCGTAGAAGCGGGGTGGCAAGCGACGATAGGTGTTGTCGAGGCCGAGCGTGATCATTCGGGCGCCTTCCTTGGTGTGGAGAGGTATAGACGCGCGCGCCGAGACGTCGAGCAATAAAGCGGCTTAGCGGCACTCCAGCGTCGGGGAGCCGATGATTTCGCCGGTGGCGTCGATGAAGCCGTTGAGGCGGCATTCCTGCACGTCGGGTGGGACCTCTTGGCGAAGCGTTCGATCGGTACCGTGATAGCGGCACACCATTACGATCGGGCGGCCCGCCGTGCGCGTGAGCTGCCAACGTTGTTCCAGGAGCTTTGGATTTGGCCCCTCTTCCGGCGCGAGGTCCGCCATCTCAGACGGATCGCCGTCGAAGAACGACACGTAGCGGAACTTGTGGACGGCTTCGGTGCCTCCCGCGCCGTCGTCTGCCGCGAGTTCTGCGGGGCAATTCAGCGGCGATGCGGATGCGGTGGTTGAGGCGGCGAGCAGTATGGCGGCGGCCAGGGCGTGTGCGAGGCGCATAACGATCTCCGTGGGTGAGGTGATCAATTTGCGAGAAGCATTGCAAAAAGCAAAGCCCCCGCGTTGCAAAACGCGGGGGCCGTTGTTCAACCTATTTTTGTTCTAGGCCGGTTCCGGGGAGAAGCCGCCGCCGTCGCGGGGGCGGCCGGCGGTCGGCACCGACGAGGCTGGTGCGGTCGGCGTTTTCGGATCGTCCGGCGTTTCGCGGATGATCTTTTCGCCGCGCAGGAGCGCTTTGATTTCGTCGCCGCTCAGCGTTTCGTATTCGAGCAACGCTTTGCCGATCCGGTGCAGGTCCTCGAGCTTATCGGTCAGGATCTGGCGCGCTTTTTGATAACCCTCGTCGACGAAGCGGCGAATTTCTTCGTCGATGATTTCCGCCGTCGCGGGTGAGACGTTTTGCGTGCGCGAAACCGAGTGCCCGAGGAAGACTTCTTCCTGATCGGCGGAATAGGCCAAGGGTCCGAGCTTCTCGCTCATGCCCCAGCGGGTAACCATCGCGCGCGAGAGGCGGGTGGCCTGTTCGATGTCGGACGACGCGCCCGATGTCACCTTGTCGTGGCCGAAGATGATTTCTTCCGCGACGCGTCCGCCCATCATGATCGCCATGCGCGAATGCATCTGCTCGCGCGAGAACGACAACTTGTCGGCCTCCGGCAGCTGCATGACCATACCAAGCGCGCGGCCACGGGGGATGATCGTCGCTTTGTGGATCGGGTCGGTCGCCGGTACGTTCAGCGCAATGAGGGCGTGGCCCGCTTCGTGATAGGCGGTGGTACGTTTTTCCTCATCCGACATGACCATCGATTTGCGCTCAGCGCCCATCATGACCTTGTCCTTGGCTTCGTCGAACTCGCTTTGCGTGACCAAACGCTTGTTGCGGCGCGCGGCGAGCAAGGCAGCCTCGTTCACCAGGTTCGCGAGGTCGGCGCCCGAGAATCCCGGCGTGCCGCGCGCGATCACGTTTGGGTTCACGTCCGGCGCCAGCGGCACCTTCTTCATGTGAACCTTCAAAATCTTCTCGCGGCCGACGATGTCGGGGTTCGGCACATTGATTTGGCGATCGAAGCGGCCGGGGCGCAGCAGCGCCGGATCGAGCACGTCCGGACGGTTGGTCGCGGCGATCAGGATCACCCCTTCGTTCGTTTCGAAGCCGTCCATTTCGACGAGCAGCTGGTTCAGCGTCTGCTCGCGTTCGTCGTTGCCGCCGCCGAGGCCGGCGCCACGATGGCGGCCGACGGCGTCGATTTCGTCGATGAAGATGATGCAAGGCGCGTTCTTCTTCGCCTGCTCGAACATGTCGCGCACGCGGCTGGCGCCGACGCCAACGAACATTTCGACGAAGTCGGAGCCCGAGATCGTGAAGAACGGCACGTTCGCTTCGCCGGCGATGGCGCGGGCGAGCAGCGTCTTGCCGGTGCCAGGCGGGCCGATGAGCAGTGCGCCCTTCGGGATCTTGCCGCCGAGGCGTTGGAACTTTTGCGGGTCGCGGAGGAATTCCACGATTTCTTGCAGGTCGTCTTTGGCTTCGTCGATGCCGGCGACGTCTTCAAACGTCACGCGGCCGTGACGTTCGGTCAGAAGCTTGGCGCGGCTTTTGCCGAAGCCCATGGCGCGGCCGCCGCCGCCCTGCATCTGGCGCATGAAGAAGATCCAGACACCGACCAAGAGCAGCATCGGGAACCAATTCACGATGATCGAGAGCAGCGTCGGTTGCTCGCTGTCGGCATCGATAAAGGAGACGCGCACTTTGGCGGCGCGGAACTGCTCCGCCAGCTCGCCGTTGTCCTTCGGACCGATCGAGGTGAATTCCTTGTTCGTGTCGCGGTATTTGCCCACCAGCTTGTCGCCGTGGAACACGACTTCCGAGACCTTGCCCTGCTGCGCGTCTTCGAGGATGACCGAATAGGGGACTTCCGTCGGCGTCGCGCGCTGGGTTTGCGGCGTCAGCATGTTGACGAGCGCCAGGACCAAAAGGCCAACAACGATCCAAATGACGATGTTGCGCAGGTTGTTCGGGTTCGCGTTCATTCGGGTCTGGCTCAAGTCCGTCGTTTGAGGATGAGGCCGCTGGTCGGCGACGCAGTGGGTCTATTCAGATAAGTGTCAGGGGCGGCTTTCGCCAGCGCAAATGATAGCAGGCGCTGGTTCACAGGTAATTTCGCAACGCTTCTTTAACGTGCGAGACCCAGAAAACGGGCGGAAACCTGGGCTTTGGCGTGATCGACTGCAAGCAGCGGCGTTGCAATCAAAGCGCCCTCGCGCCAGACCGCAGGAAGCGCGGCGGCGATACGGCGCGGTTCGATGGGCGGCAGGGCGGCGAGCTTGCCCGCCGATTTGAGGCCTGAGGGGCCGAGCCTGCGGACTTCGAGCGGGGCTTTTGCCTTCTGCGACAGGGCGATTTCGAAGCGGCGATCCCAGATGCGACGCGTGCCGGGCTCAAGCTGTTCGATCGGGTCTTCTTTGGCGAGTGCGGCTTCTTCGCGGGCGATGAGGATCGTGCGCTGCTCGCGCCGCGCGAGGCGACAACCGCCGAGCGTGCGGCCTTTCGGGCCCGTGTGCGCCGTCAGCCACTCGAGCGCCGCTTCGGTTTGTTCGAAGCGCGGCGGGTATTCACCGCCGCCCACAACTTCGATCAACTTCGCGAGCGCGCGGAGCGATACTTCGCGCGGGGCGGCCGCGAACGTGTCGGCCGCGACCAGCGCGTAGCCCCAGGGGGAGAGTTCGACCGCTGCGGCGATGAGTTGCGCCACGGAGGCTTCGATGGCTTCGCGGGCGCGGCGCAAATGCGTGGTCGCACCGGCGATGCGTTCGCCGGTGAGGCCGGCGTTCTCGAGCGCCGTCATCGCGTTTCGAATTTGCACGCGAGCGAAGCGGTCGTCGGCGTTGCTCGGATCGTCGATCCAGGGTTGATCGAGCTGTGTCAGCGTGCCCATCAGTTGCTTGTGCGAGAAGGCGAGCAGCGGGCGTGCGATATGCAGCTCAGCGAATCCGGCGAGCGGGAACGGTGCGACAGGGGCCATGCCGCTGAGGCCGTCGAGGCCGCTGCCGCGCGCGAGGCGAAGCAGGAAGGTCTCCGCCTGGTCGTCGCGCGTATGGCCGGTGAGCAGTGTCTTGAGACCGAGTGCCTGCATGCGCTCGCCGAGGAGACGATAGCGGGCTTCTCGGGCGCGGGCTTGGATGTTCTCCGCTGGCTTGTGGCCGATCCAGACGAGCGCCTGATGCGGCACGCCGCGGATGTGGGCCCAGTGCGAGACTTTTTGAGCCTCGCGATCCGAGTCTTTGCGCAGGCCGTGATCGACGGTGAACGCTTGCGGTGGCGGCAGGCCTCGGCGCTTGCACCAGCGTGCGGTCAGGAGCATCAACGCCATCGAGTCGGCGCCGCCGGAGACGGCGACAGCGAACGGTGGCGCGAGGTTTAAGGCCTCGAGCGCGGCCTCGAAGTCGGCCGCGCTGACGGGCCTAGACGCACTTGGCCTCGGACGCGCGTTTGGCCGCGCGGTCGAGGACCGCTTTGTTGGCGTTCGGGTATTTGGCTCTGAGCGCGCCAAGCGTGGTGCAGCCTTCTTTCTTTTGGCCGAGCTCCAGCAGCGAGAGGCCAAGCTTCAACATAGCGTCCGGCGCGCGGGGCGTCTTCGAATAGCGTTTGAGCACGTCGGCGAACGCCTTGGCCGAGCCTTGATAGTCTTTCTGGGTGAACGCTATGTCGCCGACCCAGTATTGGGCGGGACCGGCCAACTGATCGGCCGGATTGGCGGCGACGAAGGCGCGGAAGGCTGCTTGAGCTTCCGGGTATTGGGCACGGCTGAGCAGGTCCATGGCACCGTCATATTGCTGTTGCGGCGACTGGCCGCCGGGACCGATGTCGGCGACGGCATCAGCGGGGAGCGAGCCCAACGTGCCAGGCTTTTGCCCACCCTGGTTGCTGCCGGTGGTCAGCGAAATGGGGCCGCCGGGCGCCTTTGTTTGCGGCGGCAAGGCCGGACCGCCGGCGGCGACCGGGGCTGCGCGTCCGGCCGATGCGGGCGGGAGCGGCGTGGCGGGTGCGCCGCCTTCGAGCGCGCCGAGGCGGTAGTTCGATTCTTTGCGCGCGATGTCGAGTTGTTCGGTCAGCGTTTTGACCTGGAAGGTGAGCGATTCGACCTGACCGCGCAGTTCGCGCAGCGACTGTTCCATGTCGTTGAGGCGCGCGCCGCCGCCACTGACGCCGCCTGCCGGTCCGCCGGCGAGACCGCCGGAGGCGGCGGGCGGGTTGCCTTTGTAGACGTCGAACTGAAGTTCGCGCAGATCGCGTTCGACGCGATCGATCTTGTCCGAGAGGTCGTCGACGTCGTCCTTGGCGCGCGTAGGCGCCGACAGCAGCGAAACCGCAACGACGCCCGCGAGCGCGACCGCGCTCAACAATCGTGACTTGGACAAGAAGGACATGCTCGAAACTCCGCTACTAAGGCTTTGCCCTCAGGGCCCGCGTTGATCGCCCGGATGGGTGACGAAATTGAGGCAGGGCGCGTCAAAAAGAAAGGGCGGATTCGCCAGGAACCCGCCCCCAAATTCTTGTGAACGGCGAACCGTTACGATCCGGCACCCGCGGAGATCACCGAATAGCCGCGGCGATTTTGCTGCCAGCAGCTATCGTCGGACTCCGAGCAGGCCGGACGTTCCTTGCCGTAGCTCTTCGTCTGCAGGCGCGCGGCGTCGACGCCGAGCGAGACCAGGAACTCCTTCACCGCGTAGGCGCGGCGATCGCCGAGCGCGAGATTGTATTCGCGCGTGCCGCGCTCGTCGCAATGGCCTTCGACCATCAGACGAACGGCGGGGTATTGCTTCAGCCAAGCGGCTTGCTTTTGCAGGACGGCTTGCGCGTCGGCGCGCACCGAGTGCTGGTCGACGTCGAACAACACCGTGTCGCCGACATTGACGCGGAAGTCTTCGGCCGATCCCGGCTTGATCGACGAGACGGACGGCTGTGTCACCACCGTCGGTGCCTCTTCCTTTGTCGATGAACACGCGGCCAGAAGCGACGCCGCCACCAACACTGCGCTAAGCTTCATTGCCGTCGCAACGCGAACCATACGGTCTCTCCCTCACACGTGAACTGAAAGGCTGCCGGGCCACACAAGGTCCGGCGCAGAACAAACTTTGCTCTCATGCGGTATCGGCGCGCAAGTGTAGCGTCAAGCGCATGCTCAAGAATTCATGCCTAAAACGATGTTAATCCACGTGACCAACGTCGCAGTACCCTCAACGATTGAGCGGCGACCACGCGGGATCAGAGGCCTCACCCGGCGTGATGACTTTGCGCAAATTGACACCGGTCAGATCGACGGACCAAACGGACGAGTTGCCCTGCCCGCCTCGACCAGCGGTTGTACGCGTGAAAAGAATCACCCGGCCGTTCGGCGACCAGGTCGGACCCTCGTCGGAGAAGCTTGTGGTCAGGATGCGTTCGCCCTGCCCGTCCGGCCGCATGACGCCGATGGAGAAATTCTGGCCGATCTGGCGCGTGAACGCGATCAGGTCTCCGCGCGGGCTCCACACGGGCGTGGTGTAACGGCCTTGGCCGTAGGAGATGCGCTGTTGATTCGAGCCGTCGGCGTTCATCACGTAGAGCTGTGGCGAGCCGCCGCGATCGGAGTTGAAAACGACGCGCGAGCCATCGGGGGCGAAGGACGGCGACGTGTCGATGCCCGGATCGCTCGTCAGGCGCGTCGGCCGGCGCGAGCGCAGGTCGACCACATAGATGTCGACGTTGTTATCGCGCGAGTAGCTGAAGACGACGCGATTGCCCTCCGGCGTGAAGCGCGGGGCAAAGGTCATGCCCGAGTACTGGCCGATAACTTCACGCTGACCGGTCTGCAGGTCGAAGACGAAGACGGACGGCGTCTGGCGCTCGTACGACATGTAGGTGATTGCCTGCGTCGTCGGCGAAAAGCGCGGCGAGAGCACGATGAAATCGCCGCCGGTCAGGAAGCTCGGGTTCGCGCCGTCTTGATCCATGATCGAGAGGCGATAGCGGCGCTTCGTCTTTGGGCCCGCTTCGGAGATAAAGACGATACGGGTATCGAAATAGCCCTTTTCGCCGGTCAAACGCTCATAGATCGCGTCGGCGACGAGGTGGCCTAGGCGGCGCCAATTTTCCGGCGTGGTCTTGAAGCTCATGCCGACGACTTGTTTCTCGCCGAAAATGTCCCAGAGGCGGAAGTCGACTTGGAGCTGACCGTCGGCCAGTTGTTGTGCCTGGCCCGTCACGAGACCTTGGGCATTGATGACACGCCAATCGCCGAAGCGCGGGATGGTTTGGAAGCTTCCGATTTTTTCGATGAAGGAGCGCGGGTCGATCGGTGCGAACAGCCCCGAGCGTTCGAGGTCGCCGCGAATGACGCCGGCGACTTGCGCCGCGGTTTGCTGATCGCGCGGGTTAGAGCCCAAGAAGTCGTTGATCGCGATCGGAATCGGTTGCACGACGCCCTTGTTCAGGTCGATTTCGAGGGCGGCGTTCGCCGGCGCCGCAAAGGCCGCGAGGGTCAGAGCAAACGCGCCGAAGATCGCGCGCGAGAAGCCGTTCGATTTCTTCATCTCATTCCTCATCCGGTTCAGTACCCGGCCATCTGGCGCGGGTCGAAAGTGATCACGATCTCGTTCCAGCTCGCGTATTTCTCGGGCGGAAGGTTGTAGGGACCGCAGATATGGACCGCGCGAATAGCCGAATCGGCGGCCGCGCGGAAGTAGGGATCGCCCAAGCGACCTTGATCAAGCAATTGTGGCGGCGATGCGACCGTGCCGTCCTCGTTCAGGAAAACCCTTACACGGAATACGAGTGCTGCGGGGTCCGGTGCGCCGACGGGCACGTTCCAGCATTTCGCGAGTTGGCCTTTGAGTGCGTCAATCTCGCTCATCGTCATGGCGGATTGGGCGCCAACGGCCTTGACCGCGCGGTCGGCCTTCGAGGGCGCGGCCTTTGCTTCTTTCGGCTCTTCGGGAAGGGAGTCGAGGCCTTTGAGAATCTTGTCGACGTCGAACTTTTCCTTCGGCTTCTCGGGCTTCGGCTTTGCGCGCGGGGTAGCGAGCGCAAAGCGGCGCTCCTCCGGCTTCGGCGGTTCGGGCTTTGGCGGCTCGGGCTTTTCGGGCTCAGCTTCGGGCGCCGGCTCTTCGGGCGGCGGCGGAGGCGGCGGTTCGGGGGCCAGTGCCTGCGCCTCAGCCTCTTGTTGCGGCGGCTCCGGCGGTGGTTCGGGCGTCGGCGCTTCGTCGAGCTTTTGTGGCTCGTCTTGTTGTTGCGCCATGATGTTCGTTTGGTCGGCGACCGTCAGCAGATCGACCGGCACAACATCCGACGGCAGTTCCATCGGCGGTGCCACCATCGGCCAGACAACGAGCGCAGCAAAAAGCGCGCCGGCGTGGAAGATCGCCGACAAGATCGCTGCGCCGAACAGCGAGTCCGATTGCGGCGTGCTATTGTTGCTTCTTGCTCTTGCCACGCGGGGGCTCTGTTACGAGGCCGATGCGCCGAAAACCGGCCGCATTCAATTCGCCCATCACACTCATGACCGTGCCGTAGTCGACCGCTTTGTCGCCGCGCACGAAGATGCGCTGGTCGTAGCCGTTCTCGGCAATCGCGGTGAGGCGCGGCACTAACTCTTCGCTTTGAACCTCGGTTTCCTGAAGGAAGATCTTGCCGTTCTTTTCGATGGTGATCGTCAGCGGCTCCTTGTCCTGTGACAGGAGCTTGGCGCGCGTCTTCGGCAAATCCACAGCGACGCCGGCGGTCAGCAAGGGCGCGGTCACCATGAAGATAATGAGCAGCACCAGCATCACGTCGACCATCGGGGTGACGTTGATTTCCGAGTGCGGGCGGAGGCGGCTTCGCCAACTGCCGCGACCGCGCGCTCCGTTGCCGTTGATAACGCCCGCCATCTAGCGCGCCTTCTCGTCGAGTTGACGCGACAGGATGGCGGAGAATTCGTCGGAGAAGCCTTCCAGCCGGTTGGCGATGCGGCCGACCGACGTCGACAGATGATTGTAGGCGACGGAAGCCGGGATCGCCGCGACGAGGCCCATGGCGGTTGCGAACAATGCCTCAGCGATACCGGGCGCGACGACGGCGAGCGACGTGTCGTGGCTTGCCGCAATTTGGCGGAACGAGTTCATGATGCCCCACACCGTGCCGAAGAGGCCGATGAAGGTTGCGTTCACGCCGACGGTCGCGAGGAAACCCAGCGACGATTCAAGGCGCGCGATCTCGCGACCGATCGTGACGTTCATGACGCGGCTGATGCGATCCTTGACGCTGGGCAGGAGGCCCGTCGCGACCGGGCCCATTTCGAACGAGCGTTTCCACTCGCGCATGGCGGCGACGAAGACGTGCGCCATCGGGTGCTGTTCGCTGCGCGCCTGGAGCGTCGCATAAACGTCGTCGAGCGAACGGCCGGACCAAAACATCTGCTCGAACTTGTCGGCCTGGGCGCGGACGCTGCCCAAGCGCATCCATTTGCCGAGGATGATCGCCCACGACCAGAACGAACAGAACAGCAGGATGCCCATCACGGATTTGACGACGATGTCGGCTTTCATGAACAGCGTCCACGGCGACATGTCGATCGCGACGGCGTCGCCGCCCTCGGACTTTGTGAGTTCGATCGGCGCGACGGGTGCAGCGGAGGGGATCGGATCGACCGGCGCCGCGCTGGGCGCCTGAACGTTGCTGGCGAGGTGTGTCAGGTGGTCGGCAAAGGCGAGCAATGGCTTTGCCATCGCTGCAACATCCGGCAAATGAACAAGCGCGGAGAACTCCATGAACAATCACTTCCCCTCAAATAAGCGCCGCGCCCGGCAACCATGCGCCCCAAGGCCTTGAGGCGTTTGGGGAAATTGGGCGTGACTAGAGCCGTCCAACGTGTCGAAATTTGGGCGCAAAGAAGCGCGCTTCCGGGCCGCGCACGGCGGCCTTGCCCAAACCCTTGAGCCTTCCCTAACCCGAACAGGTGGCGAGGCCAAGGGCCGCGAGCGCGTTATGACCGAGAGTTCACTCAGGTTCCCCGTGAATCTGCACGGATAACTTGCAAGGGGACGTGGTGCTCGCGTGGTGACGGATTTTTCAATCCAAATACGCGGCCAGTTTCGCCTTCACATCTTCCGGGATGCGGCGGGGTTTGCCGGTCATGGTGATGAGGGCGGCTTCGATTTTGGCGGTGACGAGGATGTCGCTGCCGCGTTTGACGGCTTGGTCGCCGGTTAGTCTGGCGCCGGCGAGGACGCGGTAGCGGGTGTGGATTTCGAGCGCGTCGTCGAGGCGTGCGGGCCTGGCATAGTCGATCTCCATTCGTCGGATCGTCCAGGCGACGGGCTCATCGCCCGACATCATCACCATGTGGTGGACGCCCGCGAGGCGCAGGAATTCCGAACGGCCGCGCTCCATGAAGCGCAGATAGTTCGCGTGATAGACGATGCCGGAGACGTCGGTGTCCTCGTAGTAGACGCGCGCGGGCAGAATGTGCGTCTTGCCGTCAAAGCGGCCCATATAGGGTTCAGACATCGGCATCCTCGCCCGAGGGCGCGTCGAAGAGCGTCTGTTGCGCGATCGCTTTCGGCGGAGTCAGGCCTAAGTGCGTATAGGCGAGGCCTGCCGCCATGCGGCCGCGCGGCGTGCGTTGAACGAAGCCTTCCTGGAGCAGGAACGGTTCGATGATTTCTTCGAGTGCGTCGCGCGGTTCGCCAAGTGCGGCGGAGAGGGTTTCCACGCCGACGGGGCCGCCGTTGTAGTTGTCGATGATGATCTTGAGGTAACGGCGGTCAAAGTTGTCGAGACCGCGTTTGTCGACTTCCAAGCGCGTCAGCGCTTCGTCGGCGGCTTTGGCGTCGACCTTTGGGAGTTTGGCGACCGCGGCGAAGTCGCGGATGCGCCGCAGCAGGCGCCCTGCGATGCGGGGCGTGCCGCGGGAGCGGGCCGCGATCTCACGCGCGGCTTCGGGCGTTAGGGCGAGTTGGAGGATGCGGGCGCCGCGGCTCACGATTTCGATCAGGTCTTCGACTTTGTAGAACTCGAGACGGAGCGGGATTCCGAAGCGGTCGCGGAGCGGCTTCGTGATCATGCCGGAGCGCGTGGTGGCGCCGACCAGCGTGAACGGTGCGAGGTCGATCTTCACCGTGCGCGCGGCTGGGCCTTCGCCGATGATGAGGTCGAGTTGGAAATCCTCCATCGCGGGGTAGAGGATTTCTTCGACGGCCGGGTTCAGGCGATGGATCTCATCGATGAAGAGCACGTCGCGCGGCTGCAGGTTCGTCAGGATTGCGGCCAGGTCGCCGGCGCGCGCGATGACGGGGCCGGAGGTCGAGCGGAAACTGACGCCAAGTTCGCGCGCTACGATCTGGGCCATTGTGGTTTTGCCCAAGCCCGGGGGGCCGGCCAGCAGCACGTGATCGAGGGCCTCGTTCCGGCCGCGCGCGGCGTCTATGTAGACCTTGAGGTTCGCGCGGGTTTGGTCTTGGCCGATGAACTCGCCGAGCGTCAGCGGGCGCAGCGAAGCTTCGCCGGTGTCGTCGTCGCGCGTTTCGGGTGTGATGAGGCGGTTGGGTTTGGTCATTGAACCTGTCCCCGTAACAACAAAATCGTTATGGCCGGGCTTGACCCGGCCACCCAGGGACCAACGCTCAGGCCGCGACCCTGGGTGGCCGGGTCAAGCCCGGCCATGACGATGTGTTTTGTGTTTGCCGCCACGATCATTTCTTATGCCGCACTCGACAGCGCGCGCAAGCCTTCGCGGATCATGGCTTGGAGAGGGAGGTCCTTGCCTTCGCGGGCGATGACGGCGGCGATGGCTTGGCTCGCTTGGGATTGGTTGTAGCCGAGGTTGACGAGGGCGGAGACGGCTTCGGCGGCGGCCCCTTGCGGTTTCGTGAAGCCAACGACGGTGCCGTCGCCTCTGGCCACATGGAGCGGCGCGGAGATGGCGGCGGCTTTGTCCTTGAGTTCGGCGGTGATGCGGGCGGCGAGTTTGGGGCCGACGCCTTGCGCGCGTCCGACCGCCGCCTTGTCTTCGAAGGCGACGGCTCTCGCGAGGTCGGCGATGGTGAGCGTGCTTAGGATCGAGAGTGCGACTTTGGCGCCGACGCCTTGCACGGTTTGCATGAGGCGGAACCACTCGCGCTCTTCACTGGTCGTGAAGCCGAAGAGTTTGATCGCGTCTTCGCGCATTTGGGTTTCGACGAAGAGCGAGGCGCGCTGGCCGGGTTGCGGCAAATTCGAGAGCACGCGCGCGGCGCAGTGCACGACGTAGCCAACGCCGCCGACGTCGATGACGGCGAAGTCGGTGCCGATTTCGTCGATGACGCCGGTGAGTTTGCCGATCATGCGCTCGCCCCTTGAAGGGATTTCACGCCGAGACACCAAGGCGCAAAGACGTAAGAAAGGGTCTCACACAATGAAACAATGAAACAATGAGGGCGCATTTCGGCGCCGTAGGTGCCATATCGGAATCCGGGATGGCGCTGCACGCCGAAGGAGGCCATCTCATTGTTCCATTGTTTCATTGTGTGAGACATTTTCTCTTCTTTGCGGCTTGGCGTCTTGGCGTGGAAGTTTCTCTACCTCGCCCTCGCCAGCATGGCTTCGACGCGGGCGTTGGTTTCGGACATGTGGGCGTGGGTGATGGCGACGGCGAGCGCATCGGCAGCGTCGGGGGTTTTGGCGTTCGAGTGCGGGAGCAGGATTTTCACCATCGCGTGGACCTGATCTTTTTCGGCGTGGCCGACGCCGACGACGGATTTCTTCACTTGGTTCGGCGCGTACTCGGCGACTATCAAGCCCGCGAGAGCGGGCACGAGCAGCGCGATCGCGCGGGCTTGGCCGAGCTTTAGCGTGGCGACGGGGTCCTTGTTGACGAATGTTTGCTCAACCGCGGCGACGTCGGGGCGCAGGCGCTCAAGCACCTTCGAGATGCCTTCGTGCAACGTGACGAGGCGTTCGGCGAGCGCCATCTCGCTGTCCGAGGTGACCACGCCGCATTCGACGAAGGAGAGCCTGGTGCCGTCGAGTTCGATCACGCCCCAGCCGGTGCGGCGGAGGCCGGGATCGATACCGAGAATTCTGGTCGCGCGGGGGAGCGGCATTGGACTTCGTTGTACACTAAATGTTCCGTTATGACCATAGCGCGATTCGGTGACGGGTGTTGCAGACATTGGCGCACAGTGCGTCCAGAATCTCGCGCGCCTTCAACAGGAGATTTTCGTGCGTCTTTTCTTTGCCGCCGCCGCGTTCGTTGCCGCGGCCCTGCCCGCTGCCGCCACGCAAGTGCGCGAGTGCGACTATGCCGCGAGCGTGCGGACAATTGTGGAGCCGTGGGAGCGGAACACCAAGAGCTTCTACAACAACGACGTGCGCGTGGCGTTGCTGGACACCGGCGGCGAGCCGGTGTGCTGCAGCCAGCACTTGCTGGTGCTGCTGCCGGATCGCGGCGGGCCGCCGGGCATGGATGAGGGGCGGCTTTGCCGGATCGTCGGCGACCGCGAGGCGATGGGCTTTCTCGGCATCGAGTTCGAGCGCATGCGCTCGAGCTATGACCAACGCGGCTTGCTGCTTGAGTTTCCGGTGCACATTTATGGCGACGGCATCCGCAATCGTACCGGTGTTGCGCGCGTGCGGGTCAACGTCGAGCGGGGGACCGTGACACCGGAGTGAGGCCCCGCCGGTGAGCGGGGCCGTCGCGGCTATTGCTGCGTTGGGAAGTGTTGCAGCGCTTCGTTCAGGATTCTGGTCGAGCTGGTCGCGATGGCGCTGGCGGCGCCTTGGGCCGGCGTCGACGTGATAATGGGACGCAAGGAGCCCACGCGAAGTGCACCATTCTGGGCCGCGGTCTTCGCGCCGGTCAGCACCGTGCACGTGCCGGTGAAGTTCGCGCCTTCGCAAACTTGCCATTCGCCGAAGCCCGAAATCGCGATGCTGCCGGTTTGCGGCGGCCACGACAGTTCGGCGACGCTGGCGGCCGAGCCTTTCAGCACGCGAGCAACGCCGGTGAAGTCGCTGCGCGCGTAGAGCGTGGCGACGGAGGGTTCGATGGCTGGCGCTTGGGCGATGACGCCGCCTTGCGGATCGTACGAGGTCAGGATCTTGTCGATGTCGGCCCTCACTTCTTCGAATTTTTCGATCGGTGCGAGACAGCCGACGTCGTGCATGCGGCCGGGGACGGCGTGCACTTCTTCGCGCGCCTTGACGCGGACCATCGCGCCGGCCGGCCCCTTGGTCGAGAACTCCGCGGCAACGGTTTGAATCTTGCGCCCGCCGGACCCGTCTCGCTTGCCGGTGTCCGTGATGACGATGTCTTGCGCGCCTTGGGCTTTGTAAACGTTCGTCCAAAATTCAGGGGTTACAACCGCACCCAGTTCCGTGTCGATCTGAGCTTGCGGCATCGACTTCGTCGGCGGGGTCGGCGTCACAACAACGACGCAGAGCCCGGTGAGGTCTTTGCCGGCAAGTTTGCCGATGACGACCGCAACGCTTTTGTCCTTGGGGACGCCGGTTTGCCACTCGTCAGGCACGGTGACCGAAAAGCGGCCTTCGGGGTCGCCGTACTGCTCGGCGGCGTGCGCGGGAATGGCCATGACGGTGGCGAGAGCTGCGGCGACTGCGGCGGAACGAAGGGACATCGAGGGGGCCTCTGGTTGCTCGCGTTTGTTAGCACGATCAAGCCGGTTGCAGACGCGGAATCGGCGCGTCGCTCAGTTGAAAGTGAGCGCGATCCACACTCTCCCCAATCGGGGTGCAACGGATTTGAGGTGAGGCCGCGGGATGCGCGCGCAGGGCGTGCGCTACGCGGTCAGCTTCGCCATGGTGGCGTCGGACATTTCGAAGTTGGCAAAGACGGTTTGGACGTCGTCGTGGTCGTCGAGGGCCTCGATCAGTTCGACGAGCGTTTCGGCGGCATCGCCTTCGACGGGGACGCTGGTTTGCGGACGCCAGATGAATTTGGCGCTGGACGGCGGGCCGAATTTTTTCTCGAGCGCGCGGGCGACTTCGGCCAGGCTGTCGGGGGCGCAGAACAGGTCGTGGCTTTGATCCGTGGACTGACAGTCATCCGCACCGGCTTCGATCGCGGCGTCGAGCATGGCGTCGGCGCTGGCGGTTGCGGCCGGGTATTGGACTTGGCCCAGGCGGTCGAACATGTAGGCGACCGTTTCGCCCATTTGGCCGCCGTGCTTGGCGAAGAGCGAGCGGACGTCGCTGGCGGTGCGGTTGCGGTTGTCGGTCAGGGCTTCGACGATCAGCGCCACGCCGCCGGGGCCGCGGCCTTCGTAGCGGACTTCTTCGTAGTTGGCGGCGTCGGCGCCTTGCGACTTTTTGATGGCGCGTTCGATCGAGTCGCGCGGCATGCTTTCCTTGCGGGCGGCGATGATGGCGGCACGGAGCTTGGCGTTGTGTTCCGGGTCGGGCAGCCCCGCCTTCGCCGCGACTGTGATTTCGCGGCCGAGCTTTGAAAACAGCTTCGAGCGCTTGGCGTCCTGTGCGCCCTTGCGAAACATGATGTTCTTGAACTGACTATGGCCGGCCATGCTTGGTCTCTCGAAAATCGGGTCGCTGATTAAGCGCAAGGCGTGCCGCCAGGCAAGCCCCGTCTATTCCGGCATCGCCGGCTTCAACCGCCCACCGAGGCGCACGGGTTCGATGCGTTTGGCGAGGCCGGTGTTGTCGTCGGTTTCGACGAAGAGGCCGCAGACGGTGGCGGGGCCTTGGGCCGGGGTGAATCTTCCGCTCGAGAGTTTGGTCACGAAGCGCTGTAGCGGTTCGGTTTTTTCCATGCCGATGACGCTGTCGTAGTCGGCGCAGGCGCCGGCGTCGGTTTGATAGGCGGTGCCGCCGGCGAAGATTTGCGCGTCGGCGGTGGGCACGTGGCTGTGCGTGCCGACGACGAGGCTCGCTCTACCATCGCAGAAGTGACCCATCGCCATCTTCTCCGACGTTGCTTCGGCGTGCATATCGACGATGGCGGCGTCGCAGCCCCAGCCGAGGCGGCAGGCTTCGAGTTCGCGGTCGACGGCGGCGAACGGGTCGTCGAGCGCGTCCATGAAGACGCGGCCCATCGCGTTGACGACCAGCACGCGCTTGCCGGTTTGCGTTTCATAGAGGCCGGCGCCCTTGCCGGGCGTGCCCTTCGGGTAGTTCACGGGACGGAGCAGACGCGGTTCGTTGTCGAAGACCTCGATCTGGTCGCGTTGATCGAAGGCGTGATTGCCGGTCGAGACGCAGTCGACGCCGGCCGCGAACAGCGCCTTGCAGATTTCGTCGTTGATGCCGAAGCCGCCGGCGGCGTTTTCGCCGTTCACGACGGCGAAGTCGAGCGCGAGCTTGCGGCGCAAGAGCGGCACCTGCTCTACGACGGCCGTGCGGCCGGCGCGCCCCACTATGTCGCCTAAAAACAAGATGCGCATTCAATTCCTTTCGAAACGCAGCACGCGGGCCTCGGTCACGACCGCGTCGAGCGGTTCGTCCGTCGGCTCGCGCGGAAGCTCGTCGACGGCCTGGCCCTCATAGGCGATGCCGATCGCCTTGATCGTGCGCTTGCCGCGATGTTCGCTCAAGTAGCGATCGTAATAGCCGCCGCCGTAGCCCAAGCGGTAACCATGGCGGTCGAAGGCCAGCAACGGCACGAGGATCAGATCGGGGCGGCGTTCCTTTGCCTTTGCGTCGGGTTCGGGGATCTTGAAGCGGCCAACGACGAGCGGGTCGCCGGGTTTCCAACTGCGAAAGATGAGGCGCTCACCCTCGGTGTGCGGCAGACAAAGCGCGTGGCCCTGCGCGCTCAGCGTCGCCATCAGCGGGAACGGATCGGCCTCGCCGCGCACGGCCGCGTAGCCGGCGATGATCGCGCCTTTCATGAAGACGAAATCGCCGAGCACGCGGCGTGCGATCAGGAGCGCGGCCTTCGGGCCTGCGGTCTCGGCGGCGCGCGTACGGATCGCGAGAGCTTGCGGGCGGAGAGCGGCCTTGTCGGGTGAGATCGTCATCATCGCTTGCAATGAAGGTGGGCGGGACCGCCATAGCCGTCGAACACATGGATCCTCACGGGCCTGCTTAAGCAGGTGGGCGCCGTTTGGCCAAGACCACGGTCCGGGCCAGGGACAGCTCCCTATGAGGTCTGATTACGGCCCCTGGGTCCTAGATTCTAACGCGCGAGGCAGTGCCCGCCCGAGGACAAGGTAGGGTCAGCGGAGCCGACCTGCAATGTCTTCCATGCGGCGAGCGGCGGATTCGAGCAGTCCGGCGAACTTTTCTTCGTCAACAGCCTTGCGGGTGGGCTTCGGCGGGGCGGTCGGATCGTCCTTAAGACCGGCGAGTTCTTCCTCAAGTTCCTGAATGCGTTCGTTCGCGAGCGCCAATTCGTCTTCGATGAGAAGGCTGGTCATGAGGAGCAGCTGACCTTCGCGGGCGGAGCCCACGTCTTTCTTAACGTCGGCCATGCGCTTGTCGATCAGCTTCGCCAGCGCGGTCAGGTGGCATTCTTCACCGTCGTCGCAGGCGAGCATGTAGCTCTGATTGTTGACGGTGACGGTCACGTGCGCCATGGCGCTTGTCCTTCCGATGCCTAGTGCGCCAGCACGGCGCGGATTTCGCGGATGGCGCCTTCCAGGCGGCCCGCGACCTCTTCGGTGAAGCCTTCGAGCGCCACCTTCTCGACGTTCAACCGCGTGAGTTCGTCGGCGAGGCGGGCGCGGTCTTCCTTCAGCGCATTAAGTTCGTTCGCTATCCCATCATCGAATGGCGAGGGCGCATGGCCGTTGGTCCGCTTGGCGGCGGCTTCGAGCCGCTCGAGGGCGGCGGTGAAACGTTTGATGGCCGAATCGAGTCGCGACATGTCGAATCTGTATACGCCAATTCGTGCTTAGCGCGATGTCTTAATTCTTTGTTTCCACTGCGCCTCCTTCGAAATCCTACTTCTGGTTGCAGGTCGGACTCACTTCGCGCCCGGCTCGATTGATGCTGGCGGCTGCGTTCGTGCGAGGGACGTAGGCGGAGCGCGCTAACGTGTTTTGCTTCGCTTCGAACGCGGGCGCTTAACAACCTCATCACCAGTGCGCGGCGTCTCGGTGCCGAGGCGATCGAGCAGCTTCAGCGCCTCCTTCACGTCGCCGCGCGCGGCGCGTTCGCGAAAGTAATCGGCGGTGCGAACCGCCGAGATTCGTTGCGCGACCGCGACGTTGATGAACTGATTGAGCGTTGTGCCCTCTGCCTTCGCGATCCGCTCAGCCTCGGCCTTTAGCGAAGACTGCAACCGCAGTGCGTAGTTCGATTGGCTCACGATTTCTTCTCCATCCAAGTACGCCAGGCTGGGCCTGGTTGCGACACGACCACCCCCGGAGCAACAACCTCGAAGCGCCCGTGCGACTGCGAAAGGCCGAGACCATCACGTCCGTATCGAGGACCGGTCTCATGCGGCAATCATTTTCTCATATCGCGGGTGATATGTCATGATCAATTTCCGTAAAGCTTGATCTCATTGTGATTCTGCGGCAATGCCCGCCATGAGGTCGTTGGCCTGCCCCGTCAATTTTCGCAGCATTTCGATGTCAACGCGGGCGACGGTGATGAAGAGGGCTTTGTTGGCGGTGGGGGCGAGAAGGACGTAGTTCATGAAGCCGCCGCCGCCGCCGGTTTTTTGGATGACGGGGAGCCCGCCGAGGCGCATGCGCAGCCAGCCCATCGCGATTGCGTCGGCCTTGCCCGCCATGTCGAGATTGATGACGCGCCGCAAGGCCGCACGCTCGACGAGCGGCTTTTGCGCGAGCGCGCGGGGAGAGCCCGGCGCCGGCGACAACTGCGCGCGCATCCAGCGGGCCATGTCGTCGGCGGTGGAATAGGCGCCGCCCATGGCGCCGATCGCGGCGTTGGAGGCGCACGGAAAATCGCTGCGCCCGGTCGGCATCAGGCGGCTGCATTGTTCGGCGGTCGGCGAGAGTGTTGTGTCGGCGAGCGCGAGCGGTGCGGTGACATAATGCGCGAGCAGCGTGTCGAAGCTTTTGCCCGCGGCGGCGCTCAACGCGTCACCCAAAAACATGTAGGCGGCGTTCGAGTATTGCGCGACGCGGCCAGGCGGGCGCGCGAGTTGAACGGTCGTGAGCCAGCTCCACCGCCCGGCGGTGCCCAAGCCCGGCGGCAGGTCGCGCGGCAGTGCGCTCAAGTGGGCCGCCAAATCACGGAGCGTGATCGCGCGGCCGCCTTTCGCGCGCGGCACGCGGCGGCCGATGGGCGCGTAGGCCGACAGCGGCTCGTCGAGGCGCACGCGCCCCTCCGCGATCAAGTTCGCCAAGATCTCGCCGGTCATTGTTTTGGTGAGCGAATTGATGCGTAGCAACGTGCGGCCGTTCGGGAGCGTCCCTTCGCGCGCAGCGCCCATGACATAAGTGCGCTCACCGTCGATGATCACCGCCACCATCGCTGGTGCTTGAGAGGTCGCGAAGATCCCGTCGAGCTTGCGCGCGAGATCGGTGGGCATCGGCTCCGCGCGCGCGGTGGCGATGAGCGCGAGCGCGGCGACCGCGTTGAGGATTACGCGCGCAAATCCGCGGGTCACGGCGTGCGCTTCGGCGCTGTGCGTGCGAATCCTGCCTAAAATCACCCGTAACTCCGCTACAAGCGCTGATGTCAGCCAAAAATTCCGTAACTTCGCCGCTACATCGCCGTAACTTGTTACGGGGTGAGCTTCAGGCGTGGTGAGGGCGAAAGTGGGGCGGAGGGCAAGCAGGCGCAGTTTGGGCATACAGGGCTGCTCCAACAAAGGAACAAATATAGAACTTTCCCGGTAAAGTCAACTGCATCCACGCGTTTCAGCGGTCATTAGTGACGTGACATCCCCGCGTTCGAATGCATCGGTTGCTTGGCGCGATTCAAAGTGTCCCCGATATCACCCGTCAATTTGATACCGAGTTGGTACTTTCCTCTAGCCGTTTTCTCTCTTTCTGCCTCACGGAGATTGACAACTCCCCATCTACCGTCCTCACATGGACAGCAACACTGCCCTAACAACACTTCACTTCTGCCTACCTGATGGTAGAGTGTCTACAGGTTAGGCAAATTAGTACCTTGGAGGCCTGAAATGACGGCAGAATCTCCACCTCAGTAGCCCACCTTCCTCGCAGAGTAGCCCCGCGCTCCTCGGCCACGCTCAAATAACAACCCAAGTCGCGACAGGTCCTTCTCATCCGTGAAGAACCGGGTGTTCTGACCGCCGCCGCCAAAGTTCCAACCAGCAAAGAGCGAGAGCACAACTTTCGCTTGAGGTAAAATTCGCCCCGATTGGAGAATGCCAATGACAGACGCCATCTCTCTTCTCCCTCCTTTAGTTGGATCCGCCGCCATACTTATCTTGATCTGGGCGATATCTGAATATGTTGATCGCTCAATATCTCTCGAAGATTGTAGAATCTCGAAACGAGAGGAGGAGATAAGGCGACGAGCCGTGAGTAGGGACCAAAAAGAGGTCAACATCGCGATCGATCAAGCTCAGGATATAAAGGGAGAAAAGCACTACCTTCGCAGCGCTCGGTTCATTCAATCCCTGGCGTTGTTTGCGTTCATGGCTATCTGGCTCACATTTCTTTTTCGTACTCCATGGTGATGAAAATGAGCCACGAGACACTGGACCTGGGATTCATGCTTCTGGTGAGCGCTGCTCCCCTGCTGCTTGCGGCAACACTTTTGTGGCGAGGGCGAGGGCGCTAAGCTTGGCGGCGCAAAGCCTTGGACGGCACTCCAACGGGAGCGTGGGCATGTCGATATCGCGGCGTTCGGTGTTGCGGGCGGCGGCTGGGTTGGTGGTGGCGGGATCTGCTTGGGCCGATCCTGCTCCGGCGATCGATGTTGTGGTGAGGCCTTCGCGGGTGGCGCGAGTTGGGGCTTGGCGGTTTCGGTGTGCGGTTGGGCGCGGCGGGATTCGTTCGACGAAGCGCGAGGGCGATGGGGCGACGCCGGCCGGGGCTTGGACGCTTCGCGAAGTGCTCTATCGCGCGGACCGGATGGCGGCACCGGTGACAAACTTGCCGCTGCGCGCGCTCAGGCCGAATGATGGGTGGTGCGATGCGCCGAACGATCCGCAGTACAATCGGCCGGTCCGTCTGCCCTACCCTGCGAGCGCGGAGACGCTGTGGCGGGGCGATCATGTCTACGACATCATTGTCGTTGCCGGTTACAACGACGCACCGGTCGTGCCGGGCGCGGGGAGCGCGATCTTTCTGCACATCGCGCGCAGCCGGTATCAGCCGACCGCCGGGTGTGTGGCGTTCGCGCAGGGAGATCTGTTGAAGATTTTGTCGGTGGTGGATTCGCGTTCGCGGTTGGACGTGCGCGTTTAGGAAGAGCTTGAACCGCTAGCGCGCCAAGAGGCGTTGTTCGTGCGCGCTGGTACGTGAGGTGGGTCTTTTAGGGTTCACGCGAAGGCGCGACGAAAAAAAGATTGAAACACGAAAAGCACGAAATACGCAAAGCGCTCGTGATCATCGAAGAGGTGTGCTTGCTGCGACGCGCCTTCGCTGTGCGCTAACGCGCGCGGGTGTTGGCGATTGGGCAGAGCGCTTCGTGTTATTCGTGCTGTTCGTGTTTCAAATTCCTTCTTGACGGCATAGCCACGCGCACCGGGCTCTTGAGCAGAGTCAAATGAATGGCGCCGTCGCGGGCTCGTGAACTTGAATGATTTGTCGCAGCGCGGTGCCGGCGCGGCGCGGAAGTGTGCCAACGCGGGCACTTTCGCGGCTGATGCCGCGGGTCTCTGCCGCTTTCTGAACAGCACCTGACGATCGGGTTCAGAACGCGTTCAAGGCGCGGCCCTTACCCATGCACTCGAACGCAATCGATGGCGGCTTCGTCAAGCGGTCGGTGGGTTCAGTGGCTCGGTTCAACCAGGAGTATGACGACATGAAAGCTTTACTTGCGAGCGCCGTTGCGCTCAGTGCGTTTGCAGCGGCGATGCCGGCGAGCGCCGACGATATCGCCCTCGGACAGCCGGGTTACGGCGGTTCGGGCTGTCCCGCGGGTTCGGTCTCGGCGACACTGAGCCCCGACTCAAAAGCGCTCAGCCTGATCTTCGACGAGTATCAAGTCTCCGCCGGCGGTGCGACCGGCCGGTCCTTCGACCGCAAGTCGTGCAACGTGGCGATCCCCGTGCATGTGCCGAACGGCTATAGCGTTGCGGTGCTGTCGATCGACTATCGCGGGTTCAACCGTCTGCCGACGGGCGCGGCCTCGCAGTTCAACGTCGAGTACTTCTTCGCCGGCGGCCGCGGGCCGGCCTTCCGCCGCTCGTTCTGGGGCTCGCTCGAGAACGACTACTTCATCAACAATCAGCTGGCGGCGGAAAGCCTTGTTTGGTCGCCGTGCGGCGCGGACGTGAATTTACGCACGAACTCCAGCATGCGGGTCAGCACCGTTGCCAACCGCGAAGCACTTGCGACCGTCGACTCGCAAGATGTCAACGCGGCGATCGTTTACCACCTGCAGTTCCGTCGCTGCCGGTAAGCGCGGCCGACTGACGACGACCAGGGCCACGGCCAATCGTGGCGGAACATAGGAGACATTTCCATGACGACGACACGATTGGCCGCCCTTGCCTTTGTGGCTTTTGCCACTTGCTCTACGGCGTTCGCGAAAGGCGGCTTCTGGGCCGAACGCGCGCGCACGATCGACGCGCAAGCCTGTCCCGCAGGTTCATTCAGCGTCGTGACCTCACCCGACGGCAGCGCGGTCAGCGTGCTGTTCGATAATTTCGCGGTGCAGACGAACGAGGCGAATGGCGGGTTCGCACGGATGACGTGCGCGCTCGAGATTCCCTTGCACCTGCCGGAGGGGTATTCGCTCGGCGTTTATCAGGTCGACTATCGAGGCTTTGCGAAGCTTGAGAATCGGCAGCGCGGCGAGCTCAGCGTTGCCTATGGTACGGGCTCGGGCGAGCGCAACCGCGGCCGGCGTTTCCGGCGCGACGTGCGCGGCGCCTATGAGGGCGATTTCGTGTTCAACGAACGCTTGAGGGGCGGCGTGCTGCGGCGGATGGGCTGCGGCGACGAAGCGGTGCTGAACTTTGCCGCGACGCTAACGCTTATGTCGAAGAAGGGCGCGGCCGCGGGCACCATGATGCTCGACTCCGTCGACGGCGCCCCGGCGGCGGGGTTGGTGTTCGGGCTGGATTTGAAGAGATGCGGCGAGCGGTGAGACCGGACTGAAGCGCCAAGAGCGTCAGGGAAATCAGCTGCAACCGTGCGCAAGGCTTCTCTGCTGAGAAGAAGGAAGATTTTGAACCACGAAGAGCGCGAAGCGCCTTCGTTGCGCGCTCACGCGCGCAGGCGCCGGTCGTCAAGCTGAGTGCTTCGTGTCATTCGTGCTCTTCGTGGTTCAGACACTTCTTCTTCGCTGCTTGGCCTCCAATGGCATCGCGTCGACTCACTCTTCATCCAAGAAATTCCATGTATCCGCGCCGTCGAATTTGCGGATGCGGGCTTGCGCGAGGATCGCGGGGTCTGCGAGCCGCATGTTGACGCCCATGCGGTCGTAGGTGGGGTCGACTGCCGACCAGTGGGTGTGGACGCCGCAGACCTTGCAGCGGTGAAAGACGATGGCCTTGTCGCCCCAGACGTAGGTGTCGGTCGGCGGCGGCGATGGCGTGAAGCGGACTTGACGCGGCGAATAGTACGCCATGAGCGTTCCGGTGCGGCGGCAGATCGAGCAGTTGCAGGATGTGACTTCCATGGGCGCTGTGTCGACGTCGATGCGGACGGCGCCACAGTGGCAGGCAAGTTCGGGCATTCCATCGCTCCCAGCGGTGTTTTTCGCTCATTACATGCGGAACGCGGTTTGGGACAGATCGTTGTCGCCAAGTTCAGTGCCGCTGAAACGTTTCCGCTTGTTACGGGTTTCGTCCCCAAATGTCGCAGAATTGCGGGGGTTTGTGGGGTTGACGTTGGTGGTCGCGGCACCCCATGGTCCGCCCGCTTTTCCGGCCTTTCGCGCACTCCGAGGTCACGGAACCGCTCAGCCCCTTGAGCGGCGTGCCTTCGAGAGCTTGGCCTCGAGACACGAACACCCATGGCGAGCACCCCGACCCCTTCCGTCCCCCACCGCGATATGGCGAATGCCATCCGTGCGCTTTCGATCGATGCGGTCGAGGCGGCGAAGTCCGGGCATCCCGGCATGCCGATGGGCATGGCGGATGTCGCGACGGTTTTGTTCACGAAGTTCCTGAAGTTCGATCCGCGCAATCCGAAGTGGCCGGATCGCGACCGGTTCGTGCTGTCGGCCGGGCACGGGTCGATGCTGCTTTACTCGCTGCTGCACCTGAGCGGGTACAAGGACATCATGCTTGCCGACATCAAGAACTTCCGGCAGCTCGGTTCGCCGTGCGCGGGGCATCCGGAATACGGGCATGGCGCCGGCGTCGAGACGACGACCGGGCCGCTTGGCCAAGGCATCGCAACCGCGGTCGGCATGGCGATGGCGGAGCGCATCACGAATGCGCGGTTCGGGAACGATCTGGTCGATCACTTTACGTATGTGATCGCATCGGACGGCGACTTGATGGAGGGAATTTCGCATGAGGCGATTTCGCTCGCGGGTCATTTGAAGCTGTCGAAACTAATCGTGCTTTTCGACGACAACGGGATTTCGATCGACGGGCCGGTGTCGCTGTCGGAGTCGGGCGATCAAGTCGCACGGTTCGAGGCGGCGGGCTGGTCGGCCTCGCGCGTGGACGGGCACGATCCGGCGGCGGTTGCGGCGGCGATCGAAGCGGCGCAGGCATCCGACCGGCCGTCCATGATCGCGTGCCGGACGATCATCGGCTATGGCGCGCCGAAGAAGCAGGGCACGGCGTCGTCGCATGGGTCGCCGCTCGGTGCGGAAGAAGCGGCCGGCGCGAAGAAAGCGTTGGGCTGGACGCACGGTTTGTTTGAGGTGCCCGACAACATCCGCGCGGCGTGGCTTGCGGCGGGCGAGCGGAGTCACGGCGAGTACGAGGCTTGGTCGAAGCGGTTCGGCGGGTCGGCGCAGAAGGCCGCGTTCGAGAGCGCGAACGAAGGGGCGATCAATCCGACGCTGTGGCCGGCGCTGAACGCCTATCGCAAGGCGTTGACGGAAAAGCCGGTGACGGTGGCGACCCGCAAGGCCTCGGAGATGGCGCTTGAGGTGATCAACGCGCACGTTGTGGAAGCCATTGGCGGTTCGGCCGATCTCACCGGTTCGAACAACACGCGTACGAAGGGGATGGAGGCGATCGAGGCCGGCGATTTTCGCGGGCGCTTCGTGCACTACGGCATCCGCGAGCACGGCATGGCGGCAGCGATGAACGGCATGGCGCTGCACGGCGGCGTGGTGCCCTACTCCGGTACGTTCTTGGTGTTTGCGGATTACTGCCGGCCGTCGATCCGTCTGGCGGCTTTGATGGGACAGCGCGTCATTCATGTGATGACGCACGATTCGATCGGTCTTGGCGAAGACGGGCCGACGCATCAGCCGGTCGAGCATCTGGCGTCGTTGCGCGCGATCCCGAACCTCTTCGTCTATCGTCCGGCGGATGCGGTGGAGACGGCCGAGTGCTGGGAGTTGGCGCTGCGTTCGGCGAAGGCGCCCAGCGTGATTGCGCTGTCGCGGCAGAACCTGCCGCAGGTTCGGTTGAAGCATACGGACGAGAACCTCTCCGCACGCGGCGGCTATGTGCTGTCGCCGGCCAGGGCCAAGCATCGGGTGACGCTGATCGCTTCGGGCTCGGAAGTCTCGATTGCGATGGAGGCGCAGAAGCTGCTTGAGGCCGACGGGATCGGCGCCAGCGTCGTTTCGATGCCGTGCCTCGACATTTTCAATGTCGAAGACCATGTCTATCAAGACAAGGTCATTCCGCAATCGACCGTGCGCATCGTGGTGGAAGCCGGCTCGCCCATGGGCTGGGACCGCTGGACCGGGCGCGAGGGCGCGGTGGCCTGCATGACCACCTTCGGCGCGAGCGGCCCGTACGAAAAGCTCTATCAGCATTTCGGCATCACGCCGGACCACATCGTCAAAGCCGCGAAGGTGCGGCTGTAAGGGGATTAGAGACATGACCGTCAAAGTTGCCATCAACGGGTTCGGGCGCATCGGGCGCCTCGTGTTGCGCGCGATCGTCGAGTCGGGGCGCAAGGACATCAGCATCGTCGGCGTCAACGATTTGGGACCGATCGAGACGAACGCGCATCTGCTGCGCTACGACTCGGTGCACGGGCGCTTTCCGATCGAGGTGAAGGTCGACGGCGATCACATGATCGTCGGACCGCACAAGATCAAAGTCACGGCGATCAAAGATCCGGCGCAACTGCCGCACAAGGAGCTTGGCGTCGACATCGCGATGGAATGCACGGGCATCTTCACGTCGAAGGACAAGGCCTCGGCGCATTTGACCGCGGGGGCGAAGCGCGTGCTGGTCTCCGCCCCGGCGGACGGCGCGGACTTGACCGTCGTCTACGGCGTCAATCATCAGAAGCTGACGAGAGATCACGTCGTCGTCTCGAATGCGTCGTGCACGACGAACTGCCTGGTGCCGGTTGCGAAAGTGCTGCACGACACGGTCGGCATCGACAAGGGCATGATGACGACCGTGCACTCGTACACGAACGACCAGCCTTCGCTCGACCAGATGCACAAAGATCTCTACCGCGCGCGGGCGGCGGCGCTGTCGATGATCCCGACGTCGACGGGTGCGGCGAAGGCGGTGGGCCTGGTGCTGCCGGAACTCAAGGGCAAGCTTGACGGGATTTCGATTCGCGTGCCGACCCCGAACGTTTCGGTCGTCGACTTGAAGGTGGTGGCGAAGCGGCCGACCACGGTTGCCGAGATCAACGACGCGATGAAGCGCGCGGCTTCGCAGGAACTCAAAGGCGTGCTCGACATCGTCAGCGCGCCGTTGGTGTCGATGGACTTCAACCACAACCCGGCGTCGTCGTCGTTCGCACTCGATCAGACGAAGGTCATGGACGGGACACTGGTCAGCGTCATGAGCTGGTACGATAACGAGTGGGGCTTTGCGAACCGCATGAGCGACACCGCGATTGCGATGGCGAAGCTGATCTGATGCGGGCGTTTCGGACGATCGACGCGCTTGAGGCGCGCTCGAAGCGCGTGTTGGTGCGCGCGGACTTGAATGTGCCGATGAAAGACGGCGCGGTCAGCGACACGGCGCGGATCGATCAGGCGGCGGCGACGATCCGCGATCTCTCGACCAAGGGCGCGCGCGTCGTGGTGCTTTCGCACTTCGGACGGCCGGACGGCAAGCGCGTCGAAAGCATGTCGCTCAAAGTCATCGTGCCGGCGCTTGCGAAAGCCGTGGGCAAAAGCGTCGCGTTCGCTAACGACTGCATCGGGCCGGAGGCGGAGGCCGCGGTCGCGGCGCTGAAGGACGGCGACGTGCTGTTGCTTGAGAACACGCGCTTTCATGCCGGCGAGGAGAAGAACGATGCGGCGCTGGTCGCGGCGCTCGCGAAGCTTGGCGATGCCTATGTGAACGACGCGTTCTCGGCCGCGCATCGCGCGCATGCGACGACGGAGGGGCTGGCGCATCGCCTACCCGCTTATGCGGGCCGTGGGATGCAGGCGGAGTTGGAGGCGCTCAGCCGCGTTCTCGAGAAGCCGCAGCACCCTGTGGTCGCGATCGTGGGTGGGGCGAAGGTCTCTTCAAAGCTTGCGGTGCTTGAGAACCTGATCACGAAGGTCGACGCGCTGGTCATCGGCGGCGGGATGGCGAACACGTTCTTGAAGGCGCAAGGGCTGCCGATCGGCAAGTCGCTGCACGAGCCCGGGCTGCTCGACAAGGCGCGCGAGATCATGACGGCGGCGAAGGCGCGCGGCTGCGCGATCGTGCTGCCCAGCGACGGCGTGGTCGCGAAAGAGTTCAAGGCGATGGCGGCGGCGAAGACGCTCTCTGTCGCGCAAACGCCGGACGACGGGATGATCCTCGACATCGGGTCGGATTCGATCGCGGCGATTGCGGCGCGGTTGGAGACGGCGAAGACGGTGGTGTGGAATGGGCCGCTCGGCGCGTTCGAGACCCCGCCGTTCGACAACGGTACGAACGCAATCGCGCGGCACGTGGCGATGCTGACCAAGGTCGGCCAGCTGGTGTCGGTGGCGGGCGGCGGCGATACGCTGGCGGCGCTGGCTGCCGCCGGCGCGGAAGACGGGTTCACGTACTGCTCCACCGCGGGCGGCGCGTTTTTGGAATGGCTTGAGGGACGCGAGCTGCCGGGCGTGAAAGCTCTGGCGCAATAATCAGGAGAGACGCATGACGGATTTGGAAAAGATCGCGCGCAAGATGGTGGCGCCGGGCAAGGGTATTCTGGCGGCCGACGAAAGCTCGGGCACGATCAAGAAGCGCTTCGATGCCATCGGGGTCGAGTCCGCGGAGACGAGCCGGCGCGACTATCGCGAGCTGATGTTCCGTACACCGGCGATGAGGGAGTTCATCTCGGGCGTCATTCTCTACGACGAAACGATCTGGCAGGACGCGGCCGACGGCACGCCGCTGGTCAAGATCATCGCCGACGCCGGCGCGGTGCCGGGGATCAAGGTCGACGAGGGCACTGAGATGCTGCCCGGCTCGCCCAAGGAGCTGATCACGAAGGGGCTCGACGGGCTCTCGAAGCGCTTGCCGAAGTACTATGAGCGCGGCGCGCGGTTTGCGAAGTGGCGCGCGGTGATCGATATCGGCGCGGGCATCCCGACCTACAATTGCATTCACGCGAACGCGCACGCGCTGGCGCGCTATGCGGCGCTCTGCCAGCAAGCGAACATCGTGCCGATCGTCGAGCCGGAAGTTCTGATGGACGGCGAGCACGACATCGACATGTGCTACGAGATCACCGAGTGGGCGCTGAAAGAGACGTTCAGCGAACTCTACAAGGCCGACGTGAAGCTTGAAGGCATGGTGCTGAAGCCAAACATGGCGATTGCGGGCAAGAAGGCGGCGAAGCGCGCGGGCGTTGCCGAAGTTGCCGAGAAGACGGTGAAGATGCTCAAGAATTGCGTGCCGCCGGCGGTGCCGGGGATCGCGTTCCTTTCGGGCGGTCAGTCCGACGAAGAGGCGACGGCGCATCTCGACGCGATGAACAAGCTTGGGCCGCTGCCGTGGGCGCTCACCTTCTCCTACGGCCGCGCGCTGCAGGCAGCGCCGCAGAAGGCTTGGGGCGGCAAACGCGAAAACGTCGCCGCCGCGCAACGCGCCTTCGCGCACCGCGCACGGATGAACGGCCTCGCGGCGCTCGGCAAGTGGGCGCAGGGTCTTGAGAAGGAAGCCGCCTAATCCGCTGTCGCCTCTACCTCATCACCCCGCCTAGGATCAACGCTTCGTTCGACGAGGCGTTGAAGCGCGCGCTTGGTGCCGGGGATGTCGCGTCTTTGCAGTTGCGGCTGAAGGACGTGTCCGACGACGAGGTGCTGCGCGCGGGCGCGCGGTTGATGCCGATGGCGCAGAAGGCGGGCGTTGCGTTCATCGTCAATGACCGGCCGGACCTTGCGAAGAAGCTTGGAGCGGACGGCGTGCATGTGGGGCAAGAGGATGCGCCTTACGCTGAGGCGCGGGCGCTGCTCGGACCGGATGCGATCGTCGGCGTGACGTGTCATGACTCGCGGCATCTGGCGATGGAAGCGGTTGAAGCGGGGGCGGACTATGTCGCGTTCGGCGCGTTCTACCCAACGGCGACGAAGGAGGCGAAGACGCGCGCCGAGCCTGCGCTTTTGACCTGGTGGCAGGACATCATGCACGCGCCCTGTGTCGCCATCGGCGGGATCACGGTTGCGAACGCCAGGCCGCTGGTCGAAGCGGGCGCCGACTTCCTGGCGGTGGCCAGCGGCATTTGGGATTATGCCGACGGTCCGGCGGCCGCGGTTCAAGCGTTCAACGCGATCTTTGACGCGCACAGCTAAGCTTGAGATTCAAACGGCCGCGACCATTTCAGGCGGATGCCCATCGATCCCCCGCGCCGGCGCCGTGCCCTTATGCTGATCAATCCGAACGCGCGCTTGGCCCAGGCGCCGCTCGACGGCGTGATGCGCGTGTTGGACGAGGGCGGGATCGACGTTGCGATCGAGCGGTTCGGGTCGGCGGCTGAAGTGTCGCCTGATATCATCCGCCGCGGACCGGGCTTCGACCTAGCGATTGTTTGCGGTGGCGACGGCACGATCAACGCGGCGGCACGCGGCATAATCGAAACGGGATTGCCGGCCGGTATTCTGCCGATGGGCACGGCGAACGATCTGGCGCGGACGCTTCACGTGCCGCTAGAGCTGACCGAGGCGGCGCGAGTGATTGTCGTGGGGCACACGCGGACGATCGATATCGGCAGTGTGAATGGACATTACTTCTTCAACGTGGCGAGCATCGGTCTAGCAGCAGAGTTGGCGCGTTCGCTCACGCCCGACGTGAAGCGGCGGTGGGGGCGTCTCGCCTATGCCCTCACAGCCTTGAAGACGCTCCTCTTCGCGCGGCCGTTCAGCGCCACGATCCTCAGCAATGACGGCGAGCAAAAGGTCAAGACGATGCAGATTGCCGTCGGTAACGGGCGACACTATGGCGGCGGCACCGTCATTGAAGCTTCCGCGGCCATCGACGATGGGCACCTCGATCTCTACAGCCTCGAGGTGTCAAATGTGTGGAAGCTAGCACTCATGGCGTGGGATTTTCGGCGTGGTACCCACGGGCTCTGGAGCGAGGTCCGTACACATCGCTGCACAGAGTTTGAGGTCCGCACGCGGCGGCCGCGGCCGGTGAACACGGACGGCGACCTCGTGACTTTCACGCCGGCCCACTTCACCGTTCACCCTGATGCGTTGAAGATCTTCGCGCCGCCCCGCTAG
>JAGOBA010000030.1 GCA_017983635.1 Alphaproteobacteria bacterium | reverse complement strand
GCCCTGGGGGGTGCGCTGCGCCAGGAGATTGCGCGTGGGATGCTGGTTCGCGCGTTCTTCGAAGAGATGTGCGATCGAGCGGTGCTGGGGTCCGATATCGTAGAGGGAGCGAATGATGTACGTGCCGTCGCCTCGGCGCTGCGAGTAGATTTTGGGCGGCAGCATGGGTAGGGGTTTGAACGGCGGGAGTGCCTTGGCTGTTGCGGTCATAGGGGGCGTTCTTTCGCATTTGCGTGGTTCCTGATATTGCACGCCAAACACCCAGGAGGAATACGTCTCATGCTCAAGCGCACCGCCGCGGCACCGGCCAAACACATTTCGGCGGCGGAAGCCGCCGCGCTTGTGAAATCTGGGATGTGGGTCGACTTCGGGGGTGGCAACGCGCAGCCGGAGGCGTTCGACAAGGCGCTCGCCGCGCGGGCGGCCGAACTGAAGGGCGTCAAAATCCGCTCGTGTCTCGTCGTGCGGGCGTTGGCCGTACTGGAGGCCGATCCGGCGAGCGAGCATTTTCACTATTTCAGCTGGCATTTCAGCGGCTACGAGCGAATGAAGCACGACGCCGGGCGGGGCATCTATGTGCCGATTAATCTGGGCGAGGTGCCGGACTACTACCGCCGGTTCATCGCGCCGCCGGACATCATGGTCGTCAAAGTCACACCGCCGGATGAGAACGGCGTCTATAATTTTGGACCGCTGAACGCATGGATGCGGGCAGTGGTGGAGCGGGCGAAGTGCGTGATCGTGGAGGTCACGCCCAATCTTCCTTACGTGAACGGGCCCGGCAACGGCGTGCACGAGAGCGAGATCGACTACGTCATTCCCGGCACCGACAACGGCCCCGCGCTGCTGCCGGTCACGCCGCTGACCGACGTCGACCATGCCGTCGCGAACTTGATCGTGCCGGAAGTCGAAGACGGCGCGTGCGTTCAGATCGGCATAGGCGCGATGCCGAATGCGGCGTGTTCGATCCTAGCCAAGAGCGGCGTCAAAGACTTGGGCATCCACACGGAGATGCTGACCGACGGTATCGTCGATCTCGTCAAAGCCGGTTGCGTAACCGGCGCACGGAAGCAGATCGACAAGGGCAAGGTCGTGTTCACGTTCGCGCTGGGGTCGAAGTATATGTACGACGCGATCACGCGCAATCCGCAGATGCAGTGCCATCCGGCCGACTACACGAACTTGCCGCACATCGTCATGCAGAACGACAAGGCGGTTTCGATCAACAATACGACGCAGATCGACCTGCAGGGACAAGCGGCGTCGGAATCGGACGGGCACAGGCATATTTCGGGCACCGGCGGGCAATTGCAGTTCGTACGCGGGGCCTATGCGTCGAAGGGCGGCAAGTCGTTCATGCTGCTTGCCTCGACCTATGAGCGCAAGGGGCAGCGCAAGAGCCGGATTGTGCTGGACCTGACGCCCGGCAATATCGTGACTACGCCGCGGTCGGACATTATGTATGTCGTGACCGAGTACGGGATGGTCAATTTGAAGGGCAAGTCCGTGTCGGAGCGCGCGAAGGCGCTGATCGGGCTTGCGCATCCGGACTTCCGCGAGGGGCTTGAGCGCGACGCCCACACGGCGGGCTTGCTGCCGCGTTGGTTTGCGATGGGCGGGGTCGGGGCCTGACGTTCACACGACCGCGCTCATGGCGTCGGGTGCCTCGGCAATAGCGGCGGCCACGACTTTGAGGCCGCGCTCCAGGGTTGCGATGTCGGCGGGGGCGCCGATGCAGAGGCGAAGGCCCGAGATTTGTTTCGCGTCGACGATGGGGGCGGTCGGCGGCGTGACGGCGACGCCGCCGCGCATAGCGGCGCCGGCGACGCGTTCCGCTTTGAGTTCGCTCATCGGCAGCCAGATGTGCGGGGCGGTCTTCACGCGCGGCTTTTCGATCGCCTTGCCAAGGAGGCGCGTAGCGAGTTCCGTTCGCGTGGCGACGTCGCGTTTGATGCCGGTTGCGATCGTCTCGGCGGTGCCGTCTTCGATCCATTGCGTGCCGATCAACGCGCCGAAGCTTGCCGGTGCGTAGGAGAAGGCGCGCACGGTTGCCATCACGCGCTCGAACAAATCCTCATCGGGCGCTTGCAAGTAGCCGCAGCGCAGACCGGGCGCCAACAGCTTCGACAGAGTTGAGATATAGAACGTGCGCTCGGGCGCGAGCATGGCAATGGCCGGCACTTCGCCGCGCGCGAACGGACCGTAGACATCGTCTTCGACGATCATGAGATCGCGCTTGCGGGCGATGGCGGCAATCTCGTTGCGCCGCTTCAAGCCCATCAAGCGACCGGTCGGATTCTGCAACGTCGGGATCGTGTAGAGCACGCGCGCGCCAGCCGTTGCCGCGCGGTCGAGCGCGTCGGGGGTTAGGCCTTGGTCGTCCATCTTCAGGCCCTGCAAGCGCAGACCGAGTTGGTCGGCGAGCGCCTTCATGCCGAAGAACGTCGCGCATTCGGTCAGCACCGTGTCGCCGGGCTTGCATAGCGAGGCGAACGTCAGTGTCATCGCGTGCTGACCGCCTTCGCAGACGAGCAGTCGCCGCCAATCGGCTTGGACGAAGTCCGCCGTCGCGGCGAGCCACTTCGCGCCAGCTTGGCGGTGCGCGGTCATCCCGGCCGGCGGCGGGTAACACAGGTGATCGGCGAGGTCAGCGCGACGACGTAACGCCAGCAGCGTTTCGCCGAGGCGCGCCGTCGCTGCGGCGAACGGCATGACGTTGCGGCCGAGATCTATAACGCCGGTGCCGGAAGTCGCACCCGGATTGGCGATGAAGCTGCCGCGGCCGACGGTGGCGGTGAGCAGGCCGCGGCGGCGCGCTTCGACATAGACCTTCGTCACGGTGCCGACGCCGATCTTGAGCCGGTAAGCGAGATCGCGCTGCGGGGGCAACTGCGTTCCGGGCGGTAACGCGCCGGACGCGACGTCACGGGTCAGCGCTTCCAGCAGCTGGTCGTGCAGCGGCTTTGTGCTTGGGCGGAGTGACGGTTGCCACATGGACGGCCTCAAAATTGTCTTATGATACAATATACGAATTGACTCTCGATTGTCACGTTACAATATCTGACGATCCTTATGGAACATTCGTCATGAAGCGCCTGGCCTTCGAAACCGTCGATGTGTTCGCCGAACAGCGGTTCGGGGGCAACCCGCTCGCTGTGGTCACCGATGCGCGGGGGCTCTCGGACAGCGACATGCAGGCCGTGGCCCGGGAGTTCAACTATTCGGAGTCGACATTCGTGCTGCCGCCTCAGAATTCGGCGAACACCGCGCGCGTGCGGATCTTCACGCCGACGAACGAGCTACCGTTTGCCGGGCATCCGAACGTCGGTACCGCATTCGTGCTCGGGAGGCTTGCGTCGATCTTCGGGCGTGCGACCGGCGACGCGATGCGGTTCGAGGAAGGTGCGGGGCTCGTTGAGGTGTCGCTGATGCGCCGCGGCAGTGAGGTCGCGGGAGCGCGCATTCGTGCGCCGCGTACACTTGAACTCGGCGAGGAAATTGCGCCGTCGATGATCGCCTCGTGTGCGTCATTGAATGCAGGCGAAGTTGCGGTCGAGCAGCATGCGCCGGTGATCGCCAGCGTCGGGTTGCCGTTTGCGATTGCGGAGCTTCGTTCGCTCGAGGCGCTTGGGCGCGCGACGCCGGATGCGGCGGCGTTTCGTGCGGCGGAGCGGCAGCATCACCACAAAGACGATCGCTTTTCTTTGTTTCTCTATGTTCGAACGAGCGCGGGCCGGGTTCGGGCGCGGATGTTCGCGCCGCTGGGCCAAATGCCGGAGGACCCGGCCACGGGAAGCGCTTCGGGCGCGCTCGCGGCACTGTTGGCGCGGATCGGGGGCACCGAGGCGGCGTTTCAGCTCACGATCGAACAAGGCGTCGAGATGGGACGGCCGAGCGTGATCGAAGCTTCGGTCGAGGGTGGGCGCATTTTCGTCGCGGGAGCGTGCGTGCCGGTGATGCATGGGATGTTGATGCTATGAGCGAGACGATGCTGTTGGCGCTGGCCGCGTTTTGCTTCGTGTCGTCGATCACGCCGGGACCGAACAATATGATGCTACTCGCGTCGGGCGCGAATTTCGGGTTCCGGCGGACGCTGCCGCATATGCTGGGCGTTTCGCTCGGGTTTGCGGCGATGGTGTTTGCGGTTGGGATGGGGCTTGGCAGTGTGTTCACGGCTTACCCGCCGCTTTACGACGTGCTGCGGGTTGCCGCGATCATCTACATGCTTTGGCTGGCGTGGCGGATTGCGACGGCGAACGGGCTCGGCGACGGTGGCGATGCGGCGCGGCCGATGACGTTTCTTGAGGCGGTCGCCTTTCAGTGGATCAATCCGAAGGCGTGGGCGATGGCTCTCGGCGCGACCGCCGCGTTCGTGACGCCGGAGGCCTTCGTCGCAGGCGTCGCGATTGTCACCGTCGTGTTCGCGGCGATCAACCTGCCCTGCATCGCGTCGTGGGCCGGGTTCGGCGTGGTCCTGCGCCGCTTCCTCGACCGGCCGCGGGCGTTGCGCGCGTTCAACGTGACAATGGCGGTGCTGCTGGTCGCCTCGCTCTATCCGATGGTTGAAAGCTTCGGCGGGCGGGTCTGATCAGACCCAATGGTCGAGCATCGGGTCGTCGGCGCCAGCGGCGATCGCCTTCATACGTTGCAACGTGTCGCGTCTCAGCTGTTCTTTGACACGCGCGTAAGCCGGCAACGCTGAGCGCGCTCTCGTGATCTCGACGGCTCGCGCGATGAGCCGATCGGGGGTGACGAGTTCATCGACGATCCCGAGGCCTTGCGCTTCGGCGGGCGAGGCCGCCTCGCCCGACAGGACGCAACGGCGGCGCACGTCCGGGGCGAGTTCTGCCTTGACGATTTCCATCGGGCAGGCGGGATAGGGAATACCCGCCGCGACTTCGCTGAGCGCCAGTCTGGCGTTTGAAGGCACCGCGAGGCGCACGTCGCAAGCCAGCATGACCACGAAACCGCCGCCGATCGCGTGGCCATTCACGGCGGCGACGGTCGGTGACGAGACTCCATACAGTGCGGTGATCATGCGATTGATACCCTGCACCATTCGGCGCTTTTCATTCGTCGTGTAGCGCGGCGCTTCCTTGAAATCGACGCCGCCTGAGAAGACGGCGCCGTCGCCGGTGACGACGAGTCCGCCTTGCGGCGGCGCGGCGGCCGCGCCCTCGAAACACGTGGTAAGTTCTTCGATGAGCGCGAGATTGAACGCGTTTGCGGGCGGGCGCGCGAAAGTGACGACGAGCGTGCCGTCTTCCTTGGATGTTCGGATGAACGCCATCATAGATCGATCGTTGCGGTGAGCGTCGTGTGCGAAGAACCGCCAACGTGAAATGCGTGCGGGCCGCTTTCGAGCTTCCATGTGTGTGTCGCGGGATCGCGCCAGGTTAGGTCCTTTAACGGGATTTGGCGGCGGATGGTTTTGGTTTCGCCGGGGGCGAGGTGCACGCGGGCGAAAGATTTTAGAAGACGCTTCGGGCGGTCGGCGGCTTTGGCGGGAAAGCCGACGTAGATTTGGACGATCTCGTCGGCGGTGCGCTTGCCGGTGTTGGTGACGGAGACAGTGACTTCGACGGCGTCGCCCGCGCGGCGCAGCTTCAGAGCGCGGTAGGCGAAGGTCGTGTAACTGAGGCCGTGGCCGAAGGCGAAGCGCGGTGCCCTGCCCTCGCGCTCGAACAGCGTGTAGCCGTGGTAGTAGCCGTAGTCGATACGGTCGGCGTTCTTGTCGAAGAACGGATAGTCGGCGGCGGACTTGGCGACGGTGAACGGGAGTTTGCCGGAGGGCGAGACGTCGCCGAACAGAAGTTTCGCGAGCGCGGTGCCGCCTTCCATGCCGCTGTAGAAAGTTTGCAGGATCGCGTTCGCTTTGGTCAGCCACTTTTCCATGATGACGGCGGAGCCCGCGATCACGACGACGATGACGGGATTGCCGCTTTCTGCCGCAGCCTTGATCAGGTCGACTTGCGCAGGTGGGAGTTCGAGGCTGTCGCGGTCGCCGCCGATCGGTTGCGGCGGGCCGTTGTCGTCCGGTTGGCCGCCGTCTTGGCCGAGCGAGATGTCACCAGGGACAAACTCGCCTTCCTCTTTCGCAGTGTAGCCGACGACAACCACGACGGCGTCGGCGGATTTCGCGGCGCTGCGGGCGGCGGCGAGGTCCTTTTCGTCGGCCGTGAGAATTGCGTTCTCGCCGAGATAGCGCTTCAGACCCTCGAGCGGCGTTACGACGTAGGGCGGGCGGACGCGGGAGGAGCCGAAGTCGCCGGTGTTTTCGAGCGCGGCGAGGCGGCCCAGGATCGCGAGCTTCTTCACCTTCTCCTTATATTGAGGGAGCGCGCCGTCGTTGGTGAGGAGGACGGCGGACTTTTCGGCGGCTTCGAGGGCGACGGCCCGGTGGCGCTCGCTCGCGACGAGATCAGGGGTGTACGCGGGGAGCGGATCTTCGGCCGCCGCGAAGCGATATATCACGGTTAGGATGCGGCGGCAGGCTTTGTCGATCGCTTGCGGTTCGACGGCGCCGGACTGTACGGCCGCGACGAGCTTCTCACCGAAGACGAGCGGTTCGGGGTTTTCGACGTCGAGGCCGGCGGCGGCGGCGTATTGTTTGTGCACGCCGAAGACCCAGTCGGAGTGGACGAAGCCGTCGAAGCCCCACTCGCCGCGCAGGATATCCGTCAGCAGCACGCGGTTCTCGCCGCAGTACTCGCCGTTCAGCTTGTTGTAGGCGCTCATCACGGTGGCGCAGCCGGTGTCGAGGGCGCGCTTGAAGTGCGGCAGGTAGACTTCGTGCAGCGTCCGTTCGTCGGCGATGACGTCAACTTTGAAGCGCGCGTTCTCCATCGAGTTCAGCGCGTAGTGCTTCACCGTTGCAACGACATTGTGGGTTTGGATGCCTTGCGCCAAGGCCGCGCCCATCTCGCCCAGGTGATGCGGGTCTTCGCCATAGGTTTCTTGCGCGCGGCCCCAGGCGGGGTGGCGGAGCAGGTTCATGCAGACGGCGCCGGACAGCGTGCAACCTTGTGCGCGTGCTTCAATGCCGAAGATTTCGCCGATGCGGCGTTCGAGGTCGACGTCGAACGCGGCGCCGCGCGCCATCGAGCACGGGAAGCAGGTGGAGTTTCCACGGGCAACGCCGCGCGGGCCGTCGGTGAAGTAGAGCGCGGGGACGCCCAACCGCTCGCAACCGCCGCCGGCGCGATAGGGATTTCCACCCCAACGGTTGCCGCTTTCAGAGAACTGCTTGAAGAAGCCCTTGCCGGACATCATCTCGACTTTTTCTTCGAGCGTCGCTTCCCGCAGGATGGACTCCACCGTAGCGGCGATTTCCGCTTCGGTCATACCTTTGCGGGGGGAGAGGGTCTTCATTGCTGGATTGCGCCCTTGGAATGATGTGCGAAGATGTCAAACAATCACGACCAAGCCTTCGACATCAAGGGAGAGGATCATGCAGCGCGTCGTCCCGGCCTTAAGGGTGACATCGTTTGCAGCGAGCAAGCTGTTCTACGAGCGGCTGGGCTTTGAGGTCTCCTGGGAGCACAGGTTTGAGCCAGAGCTCCCGGTGTTCGCCTCGATCGAATTCGATGGCATGGAGATTTATCTGACGGAACACAGCGGCGATTGCGAGCGCGGCGGCTTAGTTCATTTTTCCATCCCCGATGTCGACGCGTACTACGAGACGATCAAGTCCCGCGGTGTCGCCGTGCGCGATGCCCCCAGCAACTCGCTTGGCGACGATATGCGCGACATGACGATCGTCGATCCCGACGGCAATCAGCTTAGATTTCTGACTCAGAAGGCGTGAGCGGGATGGCGCGGGCGCAAGCACGGCCGGCACTCTATTGGGAACTGGCGCCGTGGTTTCATTTGCTGACGCATCCGAAATCCTATGCCGGCGAGGCGCGGTGGGTGCGGCCGCAGTTGTTGCCGAAGCAGATGAAAGCGAAGCCGTCGATGCTCGAGCTTGGCGCGGGCGGCGGGAACAATGCGCTGCATCTGAAAAAGGACTTTACGTTGACGTTGACCGATGTGTCGCCGCGCATGCTGGCGCTGAGCCGGACGATCAACCCCACATGCGAGCATGTTGTCGGCGATGTGCGGACGATGCGGTTGAAGCGGCAGTTCGACTTCGTGTTCGTGCACGACGCGGTTTGTTACATGACGACAGAACGCGATCTGAAGCGCGCGATGAAGACGGCGTTCGTGCATTGTAAGGCCGGCGGCGTCGCGCTGTTTCAACCGGACGAATTGCGCGAAACATTTCGCGCGACGCACGAGCGCGGCGGACATCGCGAGGGTGACCGCGCGCTGCGTTACGAGCTCTCGACACAACTGTCAGCAAGGACGGGCGCGACGGCGCGATTTGTTGTCAAGTTAAAAGACGGCAAGCGTGAAGAGCGAACGATTGTCGACGAACACCACGTCGGCGTGTTCTCGCGTGCGACATGGCGCACACTTCTTCGTGAAACAGGTTTCGATGCACGCACGATCGTCGATCCGTGGAAGCGCGAGTGCTTCATTGCAACACGCGGCGTGTGAGTGCTGCATCGTTGCAACGCGAATGCGCGCGACAATGCGATGCAGAACATCGCGCAAACATGATCGCGATGCTGCGACAGAGTCGCGTGCGCGAAAAAATGCGCGATTTTTTTTAAGGCGCGAAATGCTGCGCGCCTGCCGTGCGCGTTGTGCGAATCCGCGCGAATCTCGCCGGCGCACTAATCCGTGTACGGACTATTCGCGAGGTGCGGTGCGAATCTTTTGGTTGACATAGAAAGTTCATTGACCAAAATCAGGCCGACCCTTGAGAGACGACCCCGCCGCATCGCTGCGTTCACGCGATCCCGCGGATCCCGCAAATCACCGGGCGTTCCCCGGAAAAAATACGGATGCAAAAAAGATGATCGACGAACATTTTCGCGCCCGTACGACGCCGCCAACGACACGAACTACCCCGATCTAAGCGGCGCCTTCGCCGCTCTTTCCTTAGGTTTCCAGCGTATTCGACGCCGCGTGGCGCGCGGCATCGACGAACTGTGTCCATCCCCTCGCAAGGACCGGCGCCGCGCCGCATCGACGTGCCTTTAACAGCGGGCGCAGACCCGCATCCAACAACGAGCAGGAGCCCCCGAATGTCGCTACAACAACAAAAAGCAGACGACCGTTTCGATGATTTCTGGCCGCGCGTGCGTGCGGCGTTGCGTAGTGAGCTTGGCGATCACCGCTACCATATGTGGATCGAGCCCGTGCGGCTGGTAGCGGCGGATGCCGACCGGATCGTGCTGGACGGCACGACGCGCTTTTTGAAAGATCATGTCTCGGAGCGGTTCGGGGAGCGGATCACGCAACTGTCTGCCCATTTTTCAGGCATCAACCGGCCGGTCGAGTTTGTTGTCGAGGCGCGGCCGAAGCTTGAGGTGCCGGTTTTTGTTGCCGAGGCGCCGATTGCGGCCCCCACGCTGGCGCCAGGGTCCATCCCGCTCGATCCGCGGCTGACGTTCGCGAACTTCGTGACCGGGCCGTCGAACATCGTTGCCTTTACGGAAGCGCAGCGGATCGCTCAGGCGGCGGCGCCGACGCCGGTTCCGATCGTGTTCTACGGCGGCACGGGTCTCGGCAAGTCGCACTTGGCAGTCGCGTGCGCGCATGCGGCGCTGGAGCGCAATCCGGGCCTGCGCGTTCTCTATGTGACGGCGGAGCTGTTCGTGCGGGAGTTTGTGTCGGCGTGTCTGGGCAACAAAACCTCGGCGTTCAAGGATGCGGTGCGCAACGTCGACATGCTGATCCTGGACGATGCGCAGTTCTTTGCCGGCAAGGAAGCGACGATTGAGGAGTTTTTCCACACTGTGGATTCGCTCGTCGCGAATAAGAAGCAGGCGATCATCACCGCCGACCGGTCGCCGTCGCTGCTCGACCATCTGCCGGAGCGGGTGCGGTCGCGCCTTGTCAATGGCGGCGGGGTCGAGATCGGGCCGACGGATTTCGATCTGCGGCTGAAAATCCTGACGGCGAAGGTCGAGGGGCTGGCGCGCGAGCGCCGGGGTGTCGCAATCGGCACGGACGTGCTGCACATGATCGCAGCGCGGATTACGAACAACACGCGCGAACTCGAAGGCGCGCTGCAGCGGATCGCGATGAAGAGTGCGGGGCATGCCGGGCCGGTCACAATGGCGGCGGCGGAAGAATGGCTTTCGGACTTCCTGCGCGCGCATCGCAAGATCACGATCGAAGACGTGAAGCGCCGCGTGATGGAACGCTATGCGCTGAAGGCGGGCGAACTGGAGTCGCGCAGCCGCAAGCAGGAGATCGTGCGGCCGCGGCAAGTGGCGATGTTCTTGGCGCGTCGTCTGACGGGCCGTTCGTTTCCAGAGATCGCGCGCAAGTTCGGGCCGCGCGACCACACGACCGTGATTCACGGCTGCGATCGGATCGGCGAGTTGATGATCAGCAATCCCGAAATTGCCGCGGAGGTCGAAGACTTGCAGCGACTCTTGCGGAACTAACCCGGTTTCCGGGCCAACAAGACTGCAACAAACGCTCGGGGGCGCGGCAGTTCGTGGGTTCACGGACTGCCGCTACTTCTTTGGCGTGCTATAGCATCGCGGTCACGAGGCGATGCATGGACCATTCGATCAATCGGGAAACGATCGCGGCGACGGAGACTGTCATCCGGCCGCATGTTCGGCGCACGCCGGTGGTGACTATCGACGGTGCGGATATCGGCATCGCGGCCGGGCCGATCGCGCTCAAGCTTGAGTTGTTGCAGCACGCGGGGTCGTTCAAAACGCGCGGGGCGTTTGCGAATTTGTTGACGCGCGCGGTGCCAAACGCGGGTGTCGTGGCGGCGTCCGGCGGCAATCACGGGGCGGCCGTTGCTTATGCCGCGAAGTCGCTTCAGGTGCCCGCGAAGATTTTCGTGCCGAGCATTTCATCGGCGGCGAAGGTCGAACGCATCCGAAGCTATGGCGCGGATCTGGTCGTCGGTGGTGCTGCTTATGCCGACGCCCTGGCGGCGAGCGAGACGTGGGCCCGCGAGAGCGGCGCGCTTCGGGTGCATGCTTACGATCAGCGTGAGACGTTGCTGGGTGCAGGAACGCTGGGGCTTGAGTTCGAAGAGCAAGTGCAAGGGCTCGACACCGTAGTCGCCGCGGTCGGCGGAGGTGGTTTGCTCGGCGGGATCTCGGCGGCGCTGGCCGGGCGCGTGCGGGTGATTGGTGTGGAGCCGGAAGGTTGCCCTACCCTCACCCAAGCGCTAGCGGCTGGGCATCCGGTTGATGCGCCGGTCGGTGGGATTGCGGCGGACTCGCTGGGTGCACGACGGGTCGGCGATTTGATGTTTCCAATCGCGCAGGCACACGTGGCGCGTGTTGTGCTGGTTAGCGACGACGACATTCGGCGTGCGCAGCGGATGTTGTGGTCGGCCTGCCGGATTGTGGCGGAGCCCGGCGGGTCGGCAGCGTTCGCGGCGCTGCTTGCGGGGCGCTACGTCGCGGAACCGGGCGAGCGGATCGGTATCGTCGTCAGTGGGGGTAACACGACCGCGGTGAACTTCGACGCTTGAGCGGCGCGCGGCGCAGGTTCAGGATCGGCGCAACGGAGAAACCGATGAGCGACGTGTACGACGACTACCGCGACGAGTTCCGCAAGCGGGTTTTGGGCGGGCGGCCGCGGACGGTTCTGGAGGTCGGCGCGGGCGACGGCGCGTTCCTGAAGACCATCAAGGGTCAGGTCGATCGGCTGTGCGGGCTCGACCCAAGCGCCGAGCAGGTGGCGAAACTCAAGATGGACGGGTTCGAGGCCGTGGAGGGCGTGGCCGAGCGGCTGCCGTTCGCGGACGGCGAGTTCGACATCGTCGTGTTCTCGTTCACGCCGCACCACGTTTCGGATTGGAGCGCCGCACTGAACGAGGCGATGCGCGTCGCGCGCAACGGCGTCGAGATTTTGGACGTTTGGTACGACGACACGATCGCCGACCAGCGTACCTCGCATGCGCTCGATCGCTGGTACAAGGAAATCGACCGGCGCACGGGGATGCTGCACAACAATACGCTGACGCCGGGCGAGATGCTGGCGCCGGTGCTCGCGCGGCGCGACGTGACCTACGACTATGCGTGCCGGCGGATCGCGTCACCGCTGAGCATCGCGGAGACGGTGGAGCACGGGCGGGCGAAGCTCGCGAAGGTCGCGAACGATCCGGGGCTCTCGCGCCAGTTCGACGAGATCATCGCCGCCGGGCATCGCGACGGGATGAGCGATGAGGGCGCGATCATGATGACGATCGAGAAACGGCGCTAGCAGTCTGCTGAAAAACTTGGAATGGCGCAGGGTTTGTCTCGGTTTCGAGCGTTCGCGATGAAGTTTTTGTCGATTTCGACGCGGTCTGGACGGATTCGTGGTGTCAGACGGCGAGGATTTTGG
>JAGOBA010000033.1 GCA_017983635.1 Alphaproteobacteria bacterium | reverse complement strand
GTGCCACCAAGGCACAGAGGGATGGCACGGCACGCGCGCTCTGTGGAACGTGCGCAAGCTCGATCAACTCGGCGCGCTGGCGATCACGATTAGGAGGCTGATGACATGACCGCAACCGTAACGACATGGCTCGACGGCCGCGTCCAGACCGTCCCCGCCGACGACCCACGGCTCGACGCGATCCAGACCGCGAGGCACATCGCAAACCTGCACCGGATCAGCCCGGCACGCGCCCGGGTCGCGTATTTCGACGAGTACGAAAAGGCGCATGACCGCGCGGCACGGATCGCGCTGCAGGACGCATTCGCGGCGGACTGGGAAGCGCGGAGGGCGCAGCGATGAACCGCGCCACGCCATCGCTAGACGCCGCACTGAGCGCGATGTTGCTCGGCCTGTTCGGTTCGCTCGCGCTGCTATTGCTCGCCGCGAGCTTTCTCGCCGGGTTCGCCGTGGGCAAGTGCGCGGTCTGGCCTATCGTTGGGTGGCTGCTGTGAAGCACAAAGACCAAGCGCTCGCCACGCTGCTATCGCACGACGCGCCATGCGACCGTTACTCCTGCCCGGCGCGTTCGCGCTGCGCCGCCGAGCTGTTGGCGTGCCATGCGTTGCTGATCTACGTCGAGACTGGCTTCGCGCATGACCCGCGCGACTTCGCGCCGCCGACGCTGGGTGTATTCGATTCGATCGAGCGGCCGAAGGCGATGAGCGACCGCGGAGCGAACTACAAACTGCTCAGGCTGCCGGCGGACAAATCTGCGTGGGCGTGGGCGGAGTTCATGGGGGCAGCGTGTCCGCAACCATGATCGTCGGCATTGATCCTGGCGTGAAAACCGGCTTCGCCGTCTGGTCGCTGGCCGAGCGGCGCCTGACGACGGTAGAAACGCTCGGCATCACGCAGGCGATGACGCTGGTTCGCACGATGGCCGACGCCGAGGCGCTGCATTCGGTGCGGTTCGAGGATGCGCGGTTGCGGACATGGTTCGGCGCGCGAGGCCGCGAGGCGTTGCAGGGCGCCGGCTCGATCAAGCGCGATTGCTCGATCTGGCAGGAGTTTCTATCCGGCCTGGTCGGAGTGCCGTTTCTGCCCGTATCGCCGCAGGCCAAGGGGCGCAAGCTCGACTCGGCGGCATTCAAGCGGCTCACCGGTTGGCAGGGCCGCACGTCCGAGCATGGGCGAGATGCTGCGATGTTGGTGTGGGGGGTCTGAGATGACGAGTGCAGTAGATTGGGCGGCGGTAATCAAAGCGCTGCTAGAGCGCGGGCTGACGATGCGCGCGGTGGGCGATGCGATGCAGTTGCAGCTCACGGCCCGCATGCTCCAGCACTACGAGATCGGCGTGCAACCGGCGCATTTTCGCGGCGAGGGGCTGATCGCGCTCTGGTGCGACAAAACCGGCAAGTCGCGGGATAATCTGCCCACATGCGATCTTGTCCGAGGGCACAGAGTAGAGCGCAACCGAGAACCCGACGCGAGCCCGAGATTGCAGGAACTCCCGCAGTGGCCGGCACCGGCTCCGGTGGCGGTTAAGCCGGTGAAGCGGGGCAGGCCAAGGAAAGCAACGTGACGCCCAAAGCCGAACGATTCGTCCAAGAGTACCTAATCGACCTGAACGCTACTCAGGCTGCGATCAGGGCGGGGTATAGCGCGAGGACGGCAAACGAGCAGGCAAGTCGGCTGTTAACCAATGTTAGTGTGCGCTCCGCTGTTGAGGCGGCACAGAAGGCGCGGGCTGAGAAAACAGGTATTGATGCCGAATGGGTTCTCCGCAGACTCCATGATGACGCGACCGCCGACCTATCGGACCTGTACGATGAGAACTGTAATCTGAAATCTATTCACGACTGGCCGAAGGTATGGCGTACCGGGCTTGTAGCGGGGATAGAAACCACCCAAGAACGCGACGGTACGGATGCAGAAGGCAAACCTGTTTACGTAACCGTGCGCAAAGTGAAGTTGTCAGACCGCGTTCGGATGGTCGAATTGATCGGCAAGCACGTTGACGTAGCGGCGTTCAAGGAACAGATTGCTATGTCAGGGGATTTGAGCTTCGGGGAGCGGTTGAAGCGGGCAGAGGAACGAGTCGGCAAATGACGCCGGCAGAACTCGACGCGGTAGCCGAACGGTGCGTCAGGTATAGGCACAACCCGCTTGAATGGGTCCGTTGGGCATACGATTGGGGCAAGGGCGAACTTGAGCGGCACGCAGGCCCAAGGCTGTGGCAGTCGGAAACTCTATCCGAGATAGGCGCTCACCTTCAAAATGAGGAGACGCGCTTCCAGCCGTTGCGCATAGCCGTGGCGTCGGGCCACGGTATCGGCAAGTCAGCGACTATCGGGATGGTTGTCAATTGGGCCATGTCCACGATGAAGGATACGCGCATCGTCATCACGGCCAACACGGAGAATCAGCTACGCACGAAAACATGGCCCGAGGTGTCCAAGTGGTCGAAACTATCGAGCACGTCGCATCTGTGGCAAGTCCCGGCCATGTCGATCTATTCGTCTGACCCTGGCGCCGAAAAGTCATGGCGCGGTGACGCAATACCGTGGAGCGAGAACAACACAGAGGCGTTCGCCGGTCTGCACAACGAGGGTAAGCGCATCGTCCTTGTGTTCGATGAGGGATCGAAGATCGCCGACAAGGTGTGGGAAGTCGCCGAGGGCGCGCTAACTGACACCGACACCGAAATCATCTGGCTTGCGTTCGGAAACCCGACGCAGAACACCGGCAGGTTTCGAGAGTGCTTCGCAAAGCAGCGCCACCTATGGCGCACGCGGCACATAGACAGCCGCACGGTAGAGGGCACAAACAAGGAATACCTTAACGAACTTGTCGAGACATACGGCGAAGATTCCGATTTCGTCCGCGTGCGCGTGCGGGGCGTCTTCCCGCGTGCGGGCGCGGTGCAGTTCATCAGCGGCGATGTGGTCGAGGCCGCGCAGACGCGCGCATTGCCGGTGCCGGACCCCGGTGCGCCGCTCGTGCTCGGCGTGGACATCGCGCGATTTGGCGATGATCAGTGCGTGATACGCGGGCGCCAGGGCCGCAATGGCCGCGTCATCCCGCCTATCAAGTGGCGCGACAGGGATACCGTGTTCTCGGCCGGCAAGATCGCATGGGCAATCGACAAGTACAACCCGCAAGCGGTGTTTATCGACGGCGGCGGGGTGGGCGGCGGTGTTGTCGATCTGCTCAAGTCGCGCGGCTACCGGGTGATCGAAGTCAATTTCGGCTCGGCAGCGCGCAAGGAACTGCAGTACGCCAACAAGCGTGCAGAGATGTGGGGCGACCTGCGCGACTGGCTCGCGACGGGTGTGATCGACGCCGATCAGCAACTCTCGGATGACCTGCAGGGGCCGGAGTACGCATTCGATAAGGACGGGCGCATCCTGCTCGAAAAGAAGGACGACATGAAGCGCCGCGGTGTGGCTTCGCCGGACGACGGCGACGCGCTGGCGCTGACGTTCGCGATGCCGATCCAGCGCACCGACATGCCGACGAGCCGCGACGCCGGCCGGCGCGCGCAG